>JAMPFA010000010.1 GCA_023664725.1 Roseburia sp.
ACCCTTGCGGCATTCGTCAAATATCCATGCAAGCATGGCTATTTTCCTCATTGCTTGCAGGAATAAATATGACGCCACAAATGCTTTGTCTTCCTGATTACTATACATGTTAACATATATTGGATAGAAATAGCAGTTTCTTGGCAAATCTTCATAAAATATTAAGAAACAGCATTACAACACACCAAGTTATCAAGATTATATGGAATAAATAAATATATAGATAGATAATTTTTGTTGCTATCTAGAATCATTCATGATACAATGCACTATGGAAGTGCCTAAACTTGGAGCATCCACTTTGGAGTAAGTGCTTCCTGTTTATGTAAGTATCATAATATTACTGCAAAGAGATTTCAAGTATTTTCTCTTTGGGTTTTACAACGGAGGTCAATTATGAATAAATCTATCACCTTTATCGGCGGAGGCAATATGGCGTCTGCCATTATCGGAGGCATTTTAAAAGCAGGTTTTGCAACCCCCGGCGATATCACTGCCACTGCCAGTACCAACGCCACCTGCGAAAAACTGAAAAAGCAATTTAAGATCCAGTGTACCACAGACAATGCCGCTGCTGCTAAGAATGCAGATATCGTCTTTTTGGCTGTGAAGCCCTATCTGTTTTCCAGTGTGATCCCGGAAATTCGGGATGCGGTGAAACCAGATGCCCTGATCGTGTCTATTGCCGCCGGACAGACAATGGATACCATAGAAAATCTTTTTGACAAAGATATCAAACTGATACGGGTAATGCCAAACACTCCCGCACTGGTGGGCGAATCCATGAGCGCTCTGTGCAAAAATGTCCATGTGACCTCTGAGGAAATGACAGAAATCGTGAGTATCTTTGAGAGTTTCGGCAAAGCGGAAATCGTTTCGGAATCTCTGATGGACACGGTGACAGGCATCAGCGGTTCCTCCCCCGCCTACGTGTACATAATGATCGAAGCTATGGCGGATGCTGCCGTGGCAGACGGCATGGCGAGAAACCAGGCATACAAATTTGCTGCCCAGGCTGTCCTCGGCTCTGCGAAAATGGTGTTAGAGACAGAGAAACACCCTGGTGAATTGAAAGATGCGGTATGCTCCCCCGGGGGAACAACCATTGCCGCTGTGGCAAAACTGGAGGAAAAAGGATTTCGGGATGCAATAATCTCTGCCCAGAGAAGCTGTGTGGCAAGATCAAAAGAAATGAAATAGTATGACAATTGCCGGGAAATCCGCCGTTTTGTAAAATTTATCTCTCATAAAGCTACGGATTCCCGGCAAAATATAAGGTTAATACTGTTGATAAAAATCTACTTTTTGACAGAGGCTAAACAAACTGATTCTGCTCTCTGTCATAAGCATAGTCCAGCCTGTCAAGGGCAGACCGGATCTTCTCGTCCGAAACATTCTGTGAAGCACAAAATTCCTCCAGAGAATCATAGTTATCCCGGAGTTCTGTATTCACATAACTTAAAAGCATAGCCGGGTCTTTCGGCAACTCGTATTCCATAAAATCACATCACCTCAAACATTCAGTAGAGTTAATTACTTTTTCTCTCCACTCCGTATTTTGCCTCCAATTCTTTAACAGTATTCGCATACTTTTCCTGTTTTTTCTGTTTCAGAAGCTCAGAATAGAGATTGTCCTTAATCTCTTCGTAGGAAACCTTCTTCTCCTCTTTCTTATCCTCCACCAGGATCAAATGGAAGCCAAACTGGGTTTTCACAGGGCCTATAACCTTGCCGATCTCACCATTAAAAGCAGCTTTCTCAAATTCCGGCACCATCTGTCCTTTTCCAAAATATCCCAGATCTCCCCCTTTTTCTGATGAAGGACAGGTAGAGTACTCTCTTGCCGCCGCCTCAAAGGATTTTCCTTCTGCGATCTCTTTTGCGATTTTTTCTGCCTGGTCTTTTTCCTCCACCAGTATATGCTTTGCGCTTACCTGTGCCCCTGCAATAAACTGACTCGGGTTCTCCTCATAGAACTTTTTGATCTCCTTCTCGTCTATCGTTACACTTTCAATAACACTGGTAGCCGCCATATGGCTTGCAAGCTCATTTTTCATTTTTTCCAAAGTCTCTTTAAACTCTTTTGTCTCCTTAATCTTTTCCTCTTCTGCCATTTTTTCAAACAGATGAAATCCGATCAACTGTTCTAAAAGTTCATCTTTTGCCTGAGGATTGGAGAGATAGATCTGCTGCTCGGGAGGATAATTTGCAATCAGATTGTTTAACTCCTCCTCCCTGATCTCATATCCTGCAACTACTGCTAATACTTTTCCACTCATTTTTTTCTCCTTTTTATTTTTATGATTTTTAAATATAAAGCACTTTACACGTTTCTCTTACTTGCATACAAATAGGTACTAAAATACAGCACCGACGCAATAATCACAATGGTAGGTCCTGTGGCCACATTGGTATAGTAAGAGATAAACAGACCCAAAATCCCCGAAAACAAAGAAAAAACCACGGAAAAAAAGTGGTACTCCCGCATATTTTCCGATATATTCCTGCTGGCCGCCGCCGGGAGGATCAACAGGGCATTGATGATCAAAATCCCCACCCACTTAATGGAAAGCATCACGATAAGCGCCATCACCACGGCAAAAAGATTCTCCATAAGCTTCACCGGAATATGCCTGCCTTTTGCCAGGGTGCGGTGAATGCTTGCCGCATGAAGATAATTAAAACAAAAACACCAGAAAATCAGCGTAAATGTAAAAATTATCAGAAGATATATGATCTCCTTTGAAGTAATGCTTAAAATATCCCCCACCAGAAGGCTGGAATACTTGCTGAAATTTCCTCCCCTGGATAAAATAGCCAGTCCAAGAGCCACACTGCAGGAGGAAAACACAGAAATTATTGTGTCTGTACTTGCAGCCGCCCTGCTGCTGATATAATTTAAAAGCAGTGCAAACACGATGGCAAACAGGATCATAGTGAGATTTGTATTCCCCACGCCAAACACCACCCCAAGGGCAATTCCTGTCAATGCGGAATGTCCCAGGGCATCGGAGAAAAACGCCATTTTATTATGGACGATCATGGTACCCAATATTCCAAAAAGAGGGGTGATGATCAGCACCGCCAAAAAAGCATTTCTCATAAAACCATATTGAAAAAGAGCAGTCGGACTGTCTAATCCCATATCTTATCACCCGCTTTCTGCCTTCTCTCCCGTTTTTTTGACACATATCCCGGCAGCTCTTCCCTGCCAAAAATTTCCTGAAACTCCGAACTTACAAAAACTTCCTTTGCACTTCCGGATTTTACCACTGTCTGATCCAAAAGGATTACCTGATCCGCATATTTTAGCACATAATCCAGATCATGGGAAATTAATATGATCGAAAGGTCAAAATTTTCTTTCAAGTATTCCATAGTCCGGTAAAAAAGTTCCATACCGTTTTGGTCTACCCCGGATACCGGCTCGTCCAACAGCAGAAGATTGGGTTCATCCATAATCGCCATGGCGAGGAGCACCCGCTGTAACTGCCCGCCGGAAAGCTTGCACACCTGCCTGTCGATCAAATCCTCCACCTCAAAAATTTTAAGAGCCTCTTCGATTTCCCCCTGTATCTTTTTACTCTTTTTCAAAAATACCGGAAAACGGTAGTGATAGCTGGCGATCAGGTCATACACAGAAACCGGGGTATTTTTTTCTATATTAAGACTCTGGGGTACATAGCCGATCTTAAGCTTCTGGATCCTTCCATTCTCCCTGTCCTTAAATTCTATGTCCCCCTCGTGGGGAATATCGTTTAACATGGCACGGATCAAGGTAGATTTCCCCGCCCCGTTTTTGCCGATGATCACATTTAAACTTCCACAGTGGATGTGAAGGTTTACATCCTCCAAAATCACCTGCTCACCTAAGCACACCCCTAAATGATTGATTTTTATACAATGCAGCCCGCAGGGCTTTCTGATTTTTTTCATACTATTCCACCCCGTAAGCCTCTCCGATCAAACGGATATTTTCTGTCATATTTTTAAGATAACTGTCCGGCTCATAGTCCCCCCGGACGATGGTCTCCAGATAACACACTGTCACGTCCGCTTCTTTTTTTACCGTCTGAGCCATCTCACTGCCGTAGATCTCCTCCGCAAAGATCACGGATATATCCTCATTCCTGATGGCAGAAAGAACATCCGCTACCTCCCCGGCACTGACCTGACGCTCCTCGTCCAAATCCAGAGTAAGAGTTGACGTAAGTCCAAAGTCCCTGGCCACATAGTCATAGGCCTCATGAAAAGAGATAAATTTTTCTCCCTGGATTTTTAAACGGATTTCTTCCTGCCGCTTTTTTAATGCCGACAATTCTATAAGGTAATCCTCTTTTTGTCTCTCATAATATTCCCGGTTTTCCTCGTCCAGACCACAGAGCGCCCGGGCGATATTCTCAACCTGTTTCATATGGGCTGGAACACTCATCCACACATGGCTGTTATCCTCTTCCATGTCAATGCCCGCACTGGCATCCACAATCAAAAGTTCCGGGTAAGCCTCCGCCACTTTTGCCAAAAAAGTCTCAATGCCCCCGCCGTTTACAATAAACACATCTGCCCCCCCGAGAAGCTTCATGTCCTCAGGAGTGAGCTGATAATCATGCATACATCCGGTCTGAGGTTCGCTCAAATTTTTAAGTGTCACATTTTCTGCTTCTCCCACAATGTTTTCCGCCGCAATGTACATGGGATAAAAGGAAGTCACCACCAAAAATCCGTCTTCCTCTTTTTCCTGACTCCTCACATAAATCCCGGTAAAACTAAAACCTGCAAGTGCCACGGCAAACAAAAGAAGGGTTACAAATCCATATTTATGCTTCATTCTCTTCCTCTGCCGCTTTTAATAAAAGTTCGTCCATGTAATCCCATATTTCATCCCTTCCCTGTTTTGTCATGGATGAAAAGGGAAACACTTTCGTCCCCGGCTCCACCTTCAGTCCCTCCCGTATGATCTTCACGTTCTTTTGCACCTGGCTTCTCTTTATCTTGTCCAGCTTTGTGGCAATGATAATGGGGGCAAAGCCCTGATACACCATCCACTCATACATCATTCTGTCATTTTCGGAGGGCGCATGACGGATATCGATCAACAGAAACACTGCCAGAAGCTGCTTTGAAGTGTGGAGATAATTTTCTATCATTTTGCCCCACTTTTTCTTTTCTGACTCGGCAATTTTGGCATAGCCGTACCCGGGCAGATCCACCAGATACATCTCCTGATTGATATTGTAAAAATTGATGGTCTGGGTCTTTCCCGGCTGGGCTGAGGTTCTTGCCAGAGATTTCCGGTTCATCAGCCCGTTGATCAGGGAAGATTTTCCTACATTGGATTTCCCCGCAAAGGCGATTTCCGGCAGAGTATTATCCGGCAGCTTGCTGGTGACGCCGCAGACAGTCTCCAGTTCTACGTTTTTTATTACCATTTTTCCCTCCATTCTGCAAATTTTCAGGCATAGACATAACTCTATACCAGCGCCACATCCAGCACATCCTGCATGGTCTCCACATAGACAATTTTTAAGCCCTGCTTGATCTCATCGGATATCTCCTCAATATCCTTCTGGTTCTTTTTGGGAACACAGACCGTCTTAATCCCTGCATTTTTTGCGGCCAGTGTCTTCTCCTTTAATCCTCCGATGGGAAGCACTCTGCCTCTCAAGGTAATCTCCCCTGTCATGGCCACATCCGCCCGGACTTTCCGCTTTGTAATGGCGGAGAGCATAGCGGTAGCCATGGTAATTCCCGCTGATGGGCCGTCCTTTGGCACTGCCCCCTCCGGTATATGGATATGGATATCATATTCCTTAAAAAATTCTTTGGAGATATGAAATTCTTTGCTGACGGAACGGATATAGCTGATTCCTGCCTGGGCGGATTCCTTCATCACATCTCCAAGCTGTCCCGTAAGCTGAAATTCCCCTTTTCCCGGCATAACATTCACTTCGATCTCCAGGGTATCGCCTCCCACACTGGTCCATGCCAGTCCACGGACAATTCCAATCTCATCGCTCTTTCCCGCTTTATCGTAGCTGTACTTTTCTTTTCCCAGATATTTCTCCAGGTTTTTCCTGGTGACCGCCACCTTTTTCTTTTCGCCCTCGTAGATTTCTCTGGCTGCCTTCCGGCAGATTTCTCCCAGCTTGCGCTCCAGATTTCTGACGCCTGCCTCTCTGGTGTACCCGCGGACGATCATAGACAGGGCATCCTGGCTGATGGTAAGCTGGTCTTTTTTCAGTCCGTTTTTCTTTAACTGTTTTTTCACAAGATGCTCACCTGCGATATGCATTTTCTCATTTTCTGTATAGCTGGTCACCTCGATGATCTCCATTCGGTCCAGCAGAGGCCTTGGAATATCCTGGGTAGAATTGGCGGTGGCGATAAAGAGCACCTCCGACAAGTCAATGGGAATCTCCACATAATGATCCCGAAACCTGCTGTTCTGCTCTGAATCCAGCACTTCCAAAAGCGCAGAAGAAGTGTCGCCCTTGTAATCTCTGCTGACCTTATCAATCTCGTCCAAAAGCATCAGAGGATTTTTTACCCCTGCAGTGCGAAGCCCGGAGACAATGCGCCCCGGCATTGCCCCGACGTAAGTCCGCCTGTGTCCACGGATTTCCGCCTCGTCTCTCACGCCTCCTAAACAGATTCGCACATACTCTTTCCCCAGAGCCTTTGCCACAGACCTGGCAATACTGGTCTTTCCTGTTCCCGGAGGGCCTACCAGGCAGATAATGGGGCTGTCCCCCTTGCTGGTAAGATTCCTCACCGCAAGGAACTCAAGCATACGCTCTTTCACTTTTTCCAGTCCATAGTGGTCATCATTTAAGACTTTTTCCGCATTTTTTAAATCTTTGTTATCCTTAGATACTTTCTCCCAGGGAAGATCCAAAAGTGTCTCAATGTAACCTCTTGCCACCGCACTTTCCGAGGAACTGGAAGCAATATTTTTAAAACGCTGAATTTCTTTTTCAATTTTTCCCTTTACTTCTTTGTCTGCCTTTAATTTCTTTAAAGCTTCCAGAAAGTGATCCACATCGGATTCCGTATTGTCCTCTCCCAGCTCCTCCCGGATAACCTTCATCTGCTCTCTCAACAGGTATTCCTTCTGGTTCTGATCTACCTTAGCCTTTACCTTTTCCTGGAACTCTCTCTTGATACGGATAATATTTTCTTCCCGCAAAATCATACCCATCAGAACCTCGTAGCGGTCCTCCAGGGTCACTGCCTCCAAAAATTTCTGCTTTTCCTCATAGTGGATGGGCACATTATTGGCTATCATGTCCATGAGATGTTCCAGATTTCTCTCCTCCGCCACCTGGCGGGCAAATTCCCTGCCCTGCTTGGGATTTAATGCCGCATACTGCGCATAAATATCCTGTATGGCCCGAAGCATCCCCTCCTTCACCTCAGGAGCGTAAGCATCTCCGCTCTCATCCTCAAACTCAAAAATCTCCGCCAGGAAAAAGGGCTCTGTCTGGATCAGGCCTGCCAGCTCCGCTCTCTCCTTCCCTTCTGCAAGGATACGGATCACATTATTCTGCATTTTGATGACCTGTCTGATATCGGCAACCATCCCGATATGGTACAGATCCTCCTGATTGGGATCCTCCACGGACACATCCTTCTGGGTCACCAAAAAAACTTTCTGGTCTCCCATCATTGCCTCCTCCACCGCCTGGATGGATTTTGGCCTGCTGACATCAAAATGTGCCACCATTCCCGGCAGAAGCGTCATCCCTCTAAGCGCCACTGCTGGTATTGTCAAACTTGTATCTCTCAAAGCAAAATCCTCTTTTCTAATGTCATCTGTCCTATGAAACGGCCACTGGCCATAGCGGGATACCCGTAGGGTATCCCCTGTGAAGAAAAGCTGTCAGCAGTAATCATAGGTATTACTGTGACAGCTCTGTCTCTCAGACTTTCCTGTTTCGCTAAGCACTTTTTGATTCTAAAAGCAACTGCTCATCTTCCTCCACAGAATCCACATATCCCTTCTGCTCCACAAGAGCTTTGTCAATGGTACATTCTGTGATGGAGGTATCTGACGGGATCCGATACATCAAATCCATCATAACATTTTCCATGATCGCCCGAAGTCCTCTGGCCCCGGTCTGTCTGTCCAGCGCTTTGTCGGCAACTGCCTCCACCGCATCAGCATTGAAATGCAGATCTACGCCATCTAATTCAAATAATATCTTATACTGCTTTACCAGTGAGTTTTTCGGCTCTGTCAGAATGCGGACTAACGCCTCTTTATCCAGAGAATCCAGAGAAACCGTAATGGGAACCCTTCCAATAAACTCAGGTATCAGGCCAAACTTGATAAAATCCTGGGGCATAGCATGTTTAAAAGCCTTTCCCACATTCATCTCACGTCTGTCTTTTACCGTGGCGTTAAAACCGATGGTCTTTTCGTCCAGACGGCTCTCGATAATTTTCTCTAAGCCGTCAAAGGCGCCGCCGCAGATAAACAAAATATCCGTAGTGTCAATCTGGATCAACTCCTGCTGGGGATGCTTTCTTCCTCCCTGAGGCGGAACGGATGCAACCGTCCCCTCCAAAATCTTAAGCAATGCCTGCTGAACACCCTCCCCGGAAACATCACGAGTAATGGATACATTTTCTGATTTCTTGGTAATCTTGTCAATCTCATCAATATAGATAATGCCGTGCTGTGCCCGGTCGATATCATAATCTGCCGCCTGGATGATCTTCAGAAGAATATTTTCCACATCCTCTCCCACATAACCGGCTTCTGTCAATGTGGTGGCATCCGCAATGGCAAAAGGCACATTTAAAATTCTAGCCAGTGTCTGAGCCAGATAGGTTTTGCCGGAACCGGTGGGGCCAAGCATTAAAATATTACTTTTCTGCAGTTCCACATCAAGATCCGTCCCTGCCAAAATTCTCTTGTAATGATTGTACACTGCCACGGAAAGCACCTTTTTTGCATTGTCCTGGCCAATCACATATTCGTCTAAGAAACTTTTCAGTTCCTCCGGCTTTAAGAGATTGATCTGCTCCTCTACCTGCTCTTCGTCTTCTTCATCCTTCGCAAATTCTTCTTCGATAATCTCTGCGCAGATATCCACGCACACATCACAGATGTATGCTCCGTTTGGTCCTGCAATCAATTTGCGTACCTGTTCCTGGGATTTCCCACAAAAGGAACAGCGAATCCTGTCTTCACCGCCAATAAAACTTCTTCCTGCCATTTTCCTACTCCCGATTCGTAATTACCATATCAATAAGACCATACTCTTTGGCTTCCTGTGCGCTAAGCCAGTTATCCCTGTCAGTATCTCTCTCTAACATTTCAATAGGCTTTCCGCATTCCTCTGCCAAAATCTTGTTGATCTTACGCTTCGTCCCCAAAATATGCTGTGTGGTAATCTCCATATCACTTGCCTGGCTTCCGCTGGGCATGCCTCCCATAGGCTGGTGAATCATAATCTCCGCATTGGGAAGAGCCATACGTTTTCCTTTCGCTCCTCCTGCCAGAAGAAATGCACCCATGCTGGCCGCCATACCACAGCAGATCGTAGACACATCACATTTGATATAATTCATCGTATCAAAAATTCCAAATCCTGCAGATACGGATCCTCCCGGACTGTTGATGTAAAGCTGGATATCCTTCCCCGGATCCTCTGCCTCCAAAAATAAAAGCTGAGCGATCACAATACTTGCAGTGGTGTCATTGACTTCCTCCCCCAGAAAGATAATCCTGTCTTTTAACAATCTGGAATATATATCGTAGCTGCGCTCTCCTCTGCTGGTCTGTTCTACCACGTAAGGTACTAAACTCATTTTCTGCCTCCTAAATCCCCAAACAGACCGGCTCGTAAGAAACCAGTCTGTCCGAATTCCTATTCTGTTTTTATTCTGCTGCTTCTTTCTCTTTCTTGGACTTTGCTTTTGCCCGTTCTTTTACATTGTCCATAATCAAATCTATGGCTTTCTGAATAGAAATATCCTTCTTCATTGACTCTTTCTGGATATCACTTAAAAATTCATTAACCTTTTCTGCTTCCATGCCGTAAGCTTTTGCCATCTTCTCGATTTCAGCCATAAGGTCTTCCTCTGTAACCTGGATATCCTCCTGCCTTGCAATCTCTTCCAGTACCAGGCTGCCCTGAATCCGGCTGATAGCCTCAGGTTTCATCTGCTCCTTCATTTTGTCCATAGTAACACCGGAGAACTGCATATACTGCTCAAAGCTAAGTCCCTGAGATGCAATCCTCTGGGCAAATTCATCGATCATAACGTCAATCTGTGTCTCTAACATAGCATCCGGTATATCCATGGAAGATTTATCCACGATCTTCTGGATTGCCTCATCTGTCTTTGCACGCTTTGCCTCTGCCTCTTTCTCCTCGGCAAGCTGTTTTCTCACATCTTCCCTGTACTCTGCAAGGGTGTCGAACTCAGATACATCCTGAGCAAACTCATCATCTAGCTCAGGCAGCTCCTTGGCTTTGATCTCGTGGATCTTTACTTTAAACAGTGCAGGTTTTCCTGCCAGTTCCTCTGCCTGGTACTCTTCTGGGAATGTGACATTAACTTCTGTCTCCTCCCCTGCATTTTTTCCGATCAACTGATCTTCAAATGTATCAATAAATGAGTGAGAACCAATCTCCAAGGAGTGGTTTTCAGCTTTTCCGCCTTCAAATGCAACGCCATCCACAAATCCCTCAAAGTCGATAATTGCGATATCGCCTTCCTGGATGGCTCTGTCTTCCACTGCCACCATTCTGGAATTGTTGTTTCTCTCTCTCTCAACTGCCTCGTCAACCTCTGCATCCGATACGGAAGTATCGATCTTGGTTACAGTCACTCCCATATATTTGCCCAGTTTTACTTCTGGTCTTACTGCTACTTCTGCCGTAAAAATGAAAGGTTTTCCTTTTTCAATCTGAACAATATCAATAGTAGGACGTGACACGATATCCTCGCCGCATTCCTCTAGCGCCGGACCGTAATTTTCCTGAATTAATTTATTTGCAGCATCCTCATAAAATATTCCTGCTCCATACATTTTCTCGATCATATGTCTTGGAACTTTACCTTTACGGAAACCTGGAAGGCTGATTTTGTTTTTCTCTTTTAAGTAGGCTGCCTGAATAGCCCCTTCCAACTTATCAGCAGAAACTTCTATTGTAAGTTTTGCCATATTTTTCTCTAATTTTTCTACCTGTACACTCATTATACCTGTTTTCCTCCTTCTATATCTCCATGGTATACATTCACGCTATCCGGCAGACCAGATATATACCAAAACGGGCATACTTCCGCCGTCTCACAGTCATTTTAGTATTATAGCACATGACTTTTTAAAATACAAGGAAATTTTTTATTGAATAGGTAAAAAAGTAGAGCCAGAAGAGATGTTTCCTTCTGGCCCTGCCTCTGCTGCTCTCATTGCAGCCTTATTTTTGTTTTCATTTACTGTTTCGATTACTGTCCAGAAGACATTTTTTCTTCCTGGCTCTTGATCATTTTACGAACCATCTCGCCACCGATGGAACCAGCCTGACGGGAAGTTAAATCACCGTTGTAACCGTCTTTCAAAGGAACACCAAGCTCAGATGCCACTTCCTGCTTAAAACGATTTAATGCCTCTTTTGCCTGTGGTACCTCAACTCTATTGCTGTTGTTTGAATTTGCCATAGTTTTTTACCTCCAAAGTAATCTCCGGCATCGCCGGTTTTTTCTCCTGGATAAACTCTGTTGTTTATCCTGAAAATAGTATGGTTTTTAATCTTGATTTTATGTTTGGTAAGTTTCGCCAGTATATACATTTTTCGGTTTTTCACTCAACAAAAAAATGGATGGGAAAATTCCCACCCATTTCTTTTCATTAATTCCACATATAAGAACTGGAAGCCCCATTGTAGTCACTGTCCCAGTCACCTTTAATATTCTTTCCTGTTCCCTTGATCGTAACTGTATTCTCATTATTTGTCCGCTTAACCTTTATGCCCTTATTATTGATATAAGTTGTTGCGCCAGGAAGAATACCATTAGAAACCACGCCGCCTCTTGTGTATCTGATATTCTCAAATACAGCTTCTACTTTGTCACCGCTAAGCCTTACTGCACCTTCCACTGCCGGATACACCGCCTGGTTTGCCATACTTGGATTGCTGAAGCTGCCAATCTTCTTATAGTCAAGGTATACGCTTCCTTTTCCGTTACTATTGATGATCAATGTCATATGGTATTTTTTACCAAGTTTCAGTGACTTGTTGCCCGGTCTGTCATAACGCTGGCCGCCTGCCGCATTGGAGCCTATATTTTCAATCAGGGCCATAGCCTTACCTGTGTAGGGGGCAACTGCATGTTTGTCATACTGGATTCCATAGGAAACTGCGGAAACCGGTGTCTGGAGAACCAGTTTTGCATGGCATCCTGACCCACTGCCTTTTAAGGTAATGTCAGCCTCAATTCCTGTGGAACACTTAATATTTGCAAGTGTCTTTCCATTTTTTGTCTTCTTGTTCAGGATATTGCTCCAGTCACTATACTGTTTGCCATCATAGCTGCGCATTCTAATAAAGTACTTTTTGTTTGGCACAAACTCAAAAAGTTCTGTGCTGGATATCCCTTTTTTCAATTTCACTGTGGTTTTCTTTTTGAAATTTTTGGCTGTGGAATACTGTAACTCATAACTCTTTGCTGCATTTATTTTGCTGAAACTGATCTTTAACGCACCGGCTTTTTTAGATTCCACTTTTTTCAGTTTCGGTGCATTAAGTTTCCACTGGGCATACAATGTAATCGTGCTTCCGTTGTTTTTCTCTGTCGCAAGAGATGTCAGATCAGCTCCTGCTTTGTAGGCAGTTCCCTTGCCGTTTGACTTTGTATTCCAGCCAGTCAGGGTATAATCTTTTCTGCTGATCCCACTTATCGCAAGGTTTGCCGGCGCATCTGAAGAAACCAGCTGGCTCCCTTCCCCCTTACCGCCATTTGCATCATATTTTATTGTGACACTGTAAACTGTGTTCTCTGTCCCCGTGCCTTCTGTCTCTGGATCTCCCTTGAAGCTGGCAGCTCTATCTGCGGTTTCATCTTCCGCTGCGGCTTCCATATCCATTACCTGGGCTTCTGCATTCTCTGCCGGAAGCTCTGCTGCAAAAACCGTTCCTGCGCCAATTGTCAACGTCATAGACAACAAAAGCGCTGCAATTCCTTTTTTCATTTTTCTCCATCCCTTCTTGATTTTGTCTTTCCTGTGTTTATTAACAGTGAATCTATTATAACACAGTTTACGTTTTTTTACAATCATTAAGTGTTTTTTGAAATATTTCATGTTGAACATCACAATAACTATTTCTCTATCCATTAGCTGTAATTCATAAAAAAAGCACCACCCCATAATGGCTGATGCCCATTATTAACTCAATTGATTTTTCCATCCTTTGCAAGCTGCTCTTCTATTTTTTTCTTCATTATACCCTCTTTTGAAATAAATAGCCATATATAAATTTTGCAAATTTTCTTTCAGCATTTCTCCAGCATAATATTTATAAATCCGTCCATCGTGACACACGATAATTCCATTTTTCATTAGAGAATCTCAAAACAGCATTGACAGATTTTCCAAAAAGAAATACTCTAAAAGCAGGACATTTCATTAAATAATTTCAATATTACACGGAGGTGCTTTATGAGCAAATTAGGAATTTTTATGGCTGACGGCTGTGAGGAAATCGAGGGACTCGCCGTTGTGGATGTGGTGCGCAGGGCAAAAATGGATATCACTACCATTTCTATTAACAAGACAAACACCGTGACTGGTTCTCACAATATCACTTTTCAGACAGACGCCGCATTTGAAGATGTAAATTTTGAAGAGCTGGATGGCATCATTCTCCCAGGCGGTATGCCGGGCACTTTAAATCTGGGGGCTCACGAGGGTGTGGTATCCCTTGTGAAAAAGTTTGCCGCCGAAGGGAAACTGGTCTGCGCTATCTGTGCCGCTCCCTCTGTCCTTGGCGCTGCCGGAATCCTGGAGGGAAAAAAAGCTGCCTGCCATCCCGGATTTGAAGAAAAACTTACAGGAGCCACCACACTTTTAGACAATGTGGTGACAGACGGAAATGTGATCACAAGCCGGGGCATGGGAACTGTCATCGATTTTGGCCTTGCCATTGTGGGCTATTTTAAAGACCAGTCTGTGGTAGATGATGTAAAACTACATCTTGTATATAAGTAGGTGGCATATGGAAATTGAACGAAAATATCTGGTGAAAGATCTTCCCAAAAATTACGAGGAGTATCCCCACAGGGAACTGGAACAGGGATATCTGTGTACAGATCCCGTTGTGCGGATCCGAAAGGCAGCCGACTCCTACACCCTAACCTACAAAGGCCAAGGGCTTATGATCCGCGAGGAGTACAACCTCCCCCTGACAGCGGAAGCTTACCAACATCTGCGGACAAAAGCTGACGGTATTCTCATTCACAAAATCCGCTACAACATTCCCTTCCAGAAAAGATATATCATTGAGCTGGATATTTTTTTGGATGAGCTTGCCCCGCTTCAGTTGGCAGAGGTGGAGTTTGAGACAGAGGAGGAGGCCAACGCATTTGTTCCTCCTCCCTGGTTTGGAGAGGACGTCACGTTTTCAGATCAGTACCACAACAGTACTTTAAGCCAAAAAGCAATCGGATAGGATAAACTATCTTTGCCTTTCGATCTCATATTTCTGTACCATGCGGATACTGCTCAGCAGCTGCTGATATCTCACGTCAATGCTGCCCTCAGGGATTACCACATCAAGGGTGACTGCAAAATCATCGATCAGACGGTTGGTGATCCTGTGGCGGATGGACACCAGCACATTGGATTTTTCTTCCATGGTATCCGCATCCAGAAATGCCAGAAGTGCAGGGTCAGCCTCCCCGGGCCTTGGCTCTGCAATCTCCAGTTTTCCGGAACTCTGTTCCTTATCCTGGGGAGCAGATGTCTGTCTGACACTTTCCCGCAGAACACTTGTCTGCTGCATGCCGCTCTTAGGCAGGGCCTGCTGCAGGGTACGCTGCGTTTTGGCCTGCTGCCGTAAATCATTCGCAGATTCCCCACTTCCCGTCATGGAAATCTCCTGAAATCTGTACTTTTGTGCGGCATCCGGATATTTCTCATGGTCTGTCTCACTTAAAAACTGGGACATGGGTCTGGTGTAAATGACATAGTCTCCATACAATGCCTGATACACCACCACATCTTCCCCTGTATCTGCATCCTTTGCCATGCAGAGAACCTGATAATCCTTTCCCTTAAAATGCCTGTATCTCTCAAAAGGTTTTGGTCTGTTTCGATTCATATTTCTACCTGCTTCCTTATAATTTTCCTTCTGCGCTAAAATCCAGCATTTCCACGCTGCTCCCCGCCATGCCCATGCGGTTGATCATGTCCATGCTCTCCGACAGAAAATCCCGTTCAAAATAAAGGTTTCCGCTGTAACCCATTGTCATCAGGTCATACACCTGTTTTAAACTATCTGTGTCCTCCCCTGGATCTGGCAGTGAAGTTTTTGCCGTCTCATGCCATTTTTTATCTGCCTCTTTCAAAAAATCAATATTATTTTCAGCCACATTCTCTTTTGCACTCTGCAGAATCGAATTTTCTTTTTTCTGATTTTCTTTCATTGGACGTGGGGCAGATTTATACTTCTTTTCCAGTCGGTGTTTTAAATCCCGCATCTGCTGCTGTGTCTGATAGGCTGTCTTGGCCTGGGACTGGTATGCCTGGGCGGGCTTATTTCTGGCGGAAGATGCCCTCTTTGCCACTTTTTTATCTTTCAAAACTTTGCGAATGATCAGTCCTATGATGATCAGATATATGATAATTCCTATCATAATTATATTCCCTTCCCGGTTTTTTATCCTTTTTGCCTTTTCATACATGTAGTTTTCTTATTATATCTTATTTCATTCAGATGGTCAACAAGTCAAAAAGTAATAGACAACACCCCAATTTTTCACTATAATAATCTCATTGGCATAACACTATTTACTTTGAAAGGTTCACTATGTTTACAAAGATAAAAAACCGCATGTCCGGGCCGCAAATGATTGCCCTGGGATTTTTTCTCATTATTCTGGCAGGTACTCTCCTTCTGATGCTGCCGATCGCATCCAGAAGCGGGGAACCTACGCCCTTTATCAAAGCAGCCTTTACCGCCACCAGCGCCACCTGCGTCACAGGCCTTGTCGTGGTGGACACCTTCACCCACTGGTCACTCTTTGGCCAGATCGTGCTGCTTAGCCTGATACAGATTGGAGGATTGGGTTTTATCTCTTTAGGCGTCACTGTATCTTTACTTTTAAGGAAAAAAATAGGCTTAAAACAGCGGGGGCTTATCCAGGAAAGCTTTAATGTCTTAGAAATCCGTGGAGCTGTGCGCCTCACCAAACAGGTCGTCTTCGGCACACTCTTCTTTGAGGGCTGTGGGGCGCTGATCCTATCCGCCTGCTTTATCCCAAGAATGGGCATACTCCAGGGAATCTATTACGGCATCTTTCACTCTGTATCCGCATTTTGCAACGGAGGGTTTGATCTGATGGGGCGCTATGGGCCGGGTTCTTCCCTGACTGGTTTTAACAGCCATCCCGTGGTACTGATTACCATAATGCTCCTGATTTTAATCGGGGGTCTGGGTTTTATCGTCTGGTCGGATTTCATGAAAAACAAATTAAATTTCCGCCGCTACTCCCTCCACACCAAAATCGTCCTCTGGGCCACAGTGATACTTACCCTGGGCGGAGCAGTACTTTTCTACATAATAGAAAGAAACCGGATTTTTGCAGATATGACAGAAGCAGATAAAATACTAAACGCATTTTTTTGTTCCGTCACTCCCCGGACGGCAGGATTTAACTCCGTTGACACCGGGGCCATGACAGACGGGGGCAAGCTCTTAACCATTGTCTTAATGTTTATCGGAGGCGGGTCAGGCTCCACCGCAGGGGGCATCAAAATGACTACCATGGCAGTCCTGCTGGTCTACTTAAAATCCACCCTGACAAGGACACAGGGGGCAGAAATATTTGGCAGACGGCTGGAGGATTCGGCAATCCACAAAGCTGCTTCCGTATTTTTTATCAATATTTCCCTTGGGATCACTGCGGGAATCGCCATCTGCTGTATACAAAATATAAATGGCATCGACGCACTGTTTGAGACATTCTCCGCCATCAGCACCGTGGGAATGACGGCAGGAATTACCGGCAGCTTAAACACCGTTTCCCTTATTATCGTGGCGTTGCTGATGTACCTGGGACGGGTAGGCAGCTTATCTTTTGCCATGTCCTTCACGGACAAGAAAAAAATTGCACATATTATGCAGCCTGTGGAAAAAATAAATATCGGATAGGAGTATGACTATGAAATCCATTTTAATGATCGGTATGGGACGCTTTGGTTCCCATCTATGCAAAAATCTTTCCAAACTGGACAATGAGATTATGATCGTGGACAACTGCGAGGAGAAACTGGAAGACCTGCTCCCCTATGTCACCAGCGCAAAAATCGGTGACTGTACCAACGAGAAGGTTTTAGAAAGCCTTGGCATCTCCAATTTTGACCTGTGTATCGTCTCGATCGGCAACAACTTTCAGAGCAGCTTAGAGATCACCAGCCTGTTAAAAGAAATGGGGGCAAAGCGTGTCATCAGCAAGGCAAACCGGGATATCCACGCCAAATTCCTTTTAAGGAACGGTGCAGATGAGGTCATCTTCCCCGACCGGGATATTGCGGAAAAGCTGGCGGTCAGTTTAAGCGCCGACGAAATCTTTGACTACATTAACTTACAGGACGGTTATTCCATTTATGAAATCCTTCCCATGCCGGAATGGATTGGAAAAAGCATCAAAGAAATCAACCTTCGGGCCAAATACCGCATCAGCATTATCGGCACAAAGCGGGGGGAGCACACAATGATCCTTCCGGGAGCGGACTATATTTTTAACAATGAGGAACACCTTATGGTCATCGGACATGACAGCGATGTGAAAAAAATCATAAAAAGCCGTTAAATGTTTCTTATGTGGGCATAAAAACAGAGCCAAAACTGGCTCTGTTTTTTACCTCCCAAAAGGGAGAACATTCTTAATTTATTGCTATTTATCTTCCGAACTGGCAGTCATTGTTACCAGAATCGGTAGTCCACATCTCTAACATGTTGATGGGGTCATTGTAATCTGCAATCCATCCTTCACGACAGAAGTCAAAGTTTCCTGCTTTTCTCTCCTCTAAGAATACATTCCACTCCTGCTGCTCGATGGTAAGCTCGATACCGATTGCTGCAAAATCCTGCTGGATTGCTTCCGCAATCTTTACGTTACCCTCAGAATCGTTGGTAAGATAAGTCATAGCAAGAGGTGTATCTGCAGAAAGCATACCTGCATCATCAAAGACATATCCACAGGACTCTAACAGGGAAATTGCTTCCTCAACATTTGGAGCGGAAGGATCATAATACCCTACAGCAGCCTCATCCGGGAAAGTATAATCGCCGTCATTTGCACGGAATTCTCCGCCGTTGCCGTCTGCCATTCCTGCCGGAATAAATGTGTTGGCAACTTCCTGTCCTGTCTGTCCGATATTTTCTGCAATATAAGTTCTGTCAATCAAAAGGCTCAATGCTTTACGCATATTGTTTGCCTGCTCAACGGTCAATCCCTCAAAGAGAGAACTGTTTACGTTAAATCCACAGTAATAGGTTCCAAGCTGCGGGGATACATGGAATTCCGGGTCATTTGCCGCAAGCAGGTTTGCAACCTCATCATTTGGAATAGTGTCGATAAACTGTAAGTCATCAGACTGGTATGCCGCATAAATTGCAGTATCATCAGCACTCAACATATAGTGAAGCTCATCTACGGTTACATTGTCTGCATCATAGAAATTCGGATTCTTCACATATACCATAGACTCGTCATGGTTCCATGTCTGTAAGGTATAAGCGCCGTTGCTGATAAAGCCTGCCTCAGATGCCCATGCTCCCGGGTTGGTTCCGTCTGTGTCTGCCGCCTCTACTGCTGCCTGGTTTACCGGCATAAATACAGGGAAGCATGCCAGATCTTCAAAATATGCACAAGGTGCGATCAACGTACATGTCAATGTATTGTCATCTGTTGCGGAAACTACGATCTCATCCCCCTCTTTTGCAAACACATCAAAGAGGTAGCTGTAATCTGCTGCTGTATCAGGATTTGCCGCACGTTTCCAGGAATACTCAAAATCATGTGCATTTAAAGTAGAACCGTCAGACCATTTCAGATCTGATTTCAGATGGAAGGTATAGGTCAATCCATCCTCGGAAAGGTCATAGCCCTCTGCCAATGCCGGAACCGGTGTTCCCTCCTCGCCGTAAGTGTAAAGGCCGACAAAACTGTTTGCCGCCAGACATGCCCCGTCTACGGAACTGTTCAATGCCGGGTCAAGCTTTGCAGGCTCACTTGCCAGGCAAAGGCTTAACGCTCCATCCACACCGGACATATACATAAAGTACTTGTAACCGAAAAGGTTGGTGCGCATGCCGTCCAAGCCGGTTTTCATCATCCATGGGTCATTGTAATAATAAAGCGGAACCACTGCGTAAGTCTCCATCAGCATATCCTCTGCCTGATGCATCAGTTTCTCACGCTCTACGGTGTCTGTGCTTGCCTTGATCTGGGCAATCAGATCATCGTAAGGCTTCCACTCCGGTGCAGCGCTTCCGGTTGCTTCTGCTCCTGCATCGTCTGCCTCACCTTCATCTGCTCCATCATCTGCCACAGTGTTGTCTGCGGCATTGTCACTTGAATCTGTCTGTGCGTCGTTGCTGCCGGAAGAGCCACAGCCTGCAAGCAAACCTGCAGTCATACAGCCAACCAACATCATTGCTGTCAATTTTTTCATATTTAACCTCCTTAATATTGCCCGCATGGCATGGCACGTGTGCCCTGTGGATATAAGTTATCCCCTAAAGGGTACTTTGCCCTGCGGGTACTTCTAAATATTTATAAAAACAGAACCAACGGTTCTGAATTTAACTTTATTGATTCCAGCATGCCACCATATGACCGTCTCCTCTGTCTGTCAATGGCGGACACTCTGCTGCACACTTCTCCGTCGCTTGGGGACAGCGTGTACGGAATGCGCATCCGCTTGGAAGATGCATAGGGCTTGGCACATCACCACTTAAAATGATACGCTGTCTCTCTTTTGCAGTCTTGGGATCTGGAATGGGCACTGCGCTGAGAAGTGATATGGTATAAGGGTGCTTGGGTGAATGATACACCTCGTCCGCATCCCCAATCTCTACCACCCTGCCCAGATACATTACCGCAATTCTGTCAGAGATATGCTTTACGATCAAAAGGTCATGGGCAATAAACAGATATGCCATTCCCAGTTTTTCCTGCAAGTCCTCAAACATATTGACCACCTGTGCCTGAATGGATACATCCAATGCACTGACAGGCTCGTCACAGACAATAAACTTAGGACTTACTGCCAAGGCTCTTGCAATGCCGATACGCTGTCTCTGTCCGCCGGAAAACTCATGGGCATAACGGGTGGCATGCTCCGCATTTAACCCTACTGTCTCCATAAGGCCAAGTATTTTCTCTCTTCTCTCTGCTTTCGAGCGATAGAGCTTATGGACATCCAAAGGCTCTCCGATAATATCCTCCACTGTCATACGGGGGTTCAAGGAAGAATAGGGATCCTGAAATACCATCTGCATTTTCTTGCGGTATTCATTGATATTTTTCTCCGTTACCTCTTCCCCTTCAAATAAAATCTGTCCTCCGGTGGGTTTGTAGAGATGGAGCAGAGTTCGCCCTACGGTAGTTTTCCCACAGCCGGACTCTCCCACCAGTCCCAGTGTCTCACCAGGCTTAATCTGGAAAGAAACACCATCCACCGCTTTTAACATTGTCTTTTCAAAGAAACCAGTGCGAACTGGAAAATATTCCTTTAAATCTTTCACTTCAACAAGATATCCGTTATCGTTACCCATTGTTCGCACCTCCTTTTTCATTTTCGTACTGCTTTTTCACATTCATCCAACAGGATGCAAAATGTCCGTCAGGCATCTGCATCTCTGGAGGTCTCTCCTCCAGGCAGATTTTCATAGCTGCATCGCAGCGGCTGCAAAAAGCACATCCCTTTGGCATATTTAAAAGATTGATCGGCGATCCGGCAATAGGAATCAAACGGTCATTGGTATCTTCCTGTGGAATGGAGCGGAGCAGCCCCTTGGTATACTCGTGGCCCGGACGATAGAAAATATCCTCCGCCGTGCCTCTCTCACAGACTCTTCCGCCGTACATAACAATAATCTCATCGCACATATCTGCAATAACACCCAGGTCATGGGTAACCATGATAATTGCCATACCCAGTTTTTTCTGCAGGTCTTTCATCAGCTCCAAAATCTGTGCCTGAATGGTCACATCCAAAGCCGTGGTAGGCTCATCGGCGATCAGGATATCCGGCTCACAGGCCAAGGCCATAGCGATCATCACACGCTGGCGCATACCGCCGGACAACTCAAAAGGATACTGTTTTAACCGGCGCTCCGGCTCGTTTACGCCCACCAGCTCAAGCATCTCTTTTGCCCGCTGTCTTGCCTGCTCCTTATTCCGGTCCGTGTGGAGCAGAATGCCCTCCATAAGCTGATTGCCCACCGTGTACACCGGATTTAAGCTGGTCATAGGATCCTGGAAGATAATACTGCACTTCTTTCCCCTGAAATCCTTCAACTGTTTTTTATCATAATTTAATATATTTTCTCCCCGGTACAAAATTTCTCCACTTACCACTTTTCCCGTTTCTGCCAGAATCTGCATAATGGAGTAAGCCGTCACACTCTTACCGGAGCCGGACTCTCCTACGATTCCTAAGATTTTTCCCGGAGACAGGTTAAAAGAAACTCCATTTACCGCCTTTACCTCACCGGAATCCGTAAAGAAAGACGTACATAACTCTTTCACTTCTAATATATTCTCACTCATGGCCTACCTCCTAATCTTTCAGCTTCGGATCAAAGGCATCCCGAAGTCCATCCCCCAGCAGGTTGAAAGCCAGCACGATAAGACAGATCATAAGCGCTGGGAACACCAGCTTATAAGGGTAACTCTGCAGACCATCCCTGGCTGAATTTGCAAGGCTTCCAAGAGAAGGCATAGGAGCCTGCACTCCCAATCCCACGAAGCTTAAGAAACTCTCGGTAAAGATTGCGGAGGGAATCTGCAATGCTGCGGAGATAATAATTACACTGATACAGTTTGGCAGAATGTGTCTGCGTATGATCCTTCCTGATGTTGTACCGATGGAACGGGCCGCCAGCACATACTCATTTTCCTTGACAGAAAGAATCTGTCCACGGACCAGCCTTGCCATGCCAACCCAGTACAAAAGGGCAAAAACCACAAACAGAGAGACCATATTGCTTCCAAGCCTTGCCATAAGGCTTCCCGGCTGGAAGGTTATCACCTGGCTTAACACCACGGATAACAGAATTACCATCAAAAGATCCGGCAGGGAATAGATAATATCCACAATGCGCATCATGATCATATCCACCCGGCCCCCGGCATATCCCGATATACTGCCATACAGCACGCCAATGATGAGTACCAGCGCACTGGCGAACAATCCTACAAACAAAGATACTCTGGTGCCATAAACCACACGCATAAAATAGTCACGGCACATCTCATCCGTCCCCAGAATATGCGGGAAGACTTCTCCACCCTGGTCAATATACTTCTGCTCCAGCTGGGAGTAAGTAAATGGTGCAAGATTCTTTGCCGACTTATCCCTGACACCGTCTACAGTGATAATGCCGGAATATGTATAAGGCACTACCTTCGGTGCAATAATGATCAAAAGCAGGATCAGCACAAGTACTACAATGCTTCCCATCGCCAATGGATTTTTCCGAAGACGTCTCATACCGTCTTTAAAAAACGTTGTGGACTCACTCATAACATCCTGCTGTCTTTTTTCTTCATCCGTGGCAGGTTCAAATTTTGCCAGGTCAATCTGCGCACTGAAAGGATTGCGCTTCGGTAATTTATTTTCTTCTGCTGACATAGGCCATCCTCCTACTCAAATGTGATTCTCGGGTCTACGATCTTATATACAATATCCGTAAGCAGATTTGCCACAATCATCAGCACTGCCAGAAACATGGTAGTTGCCATGATGATAGGGTAATCCCTGTTTGTGATGCCGGATACAAATTTTGACCCCAGACCGCCAATGGTAAAGATATTCTCCACCACGAGACTTCCTGTGATAATAAAAGCAATCATTGGCCCCACATAGGTGAGTACCGGGATCAGGGCATTTCGCAAAGCATGCTTAAAGATCACTTTATTCGGTGACACACCTTTTGCCTTTGCGGTGCGGACATAATCTTGTCCCAGAGCGTCCAGCATACTTGTCTTTGTGAGACGTGTTATGTATGCCATTGGATACACAGATAAGGAAATCACCGGAAGGACATAATTGTTGCTTGTTGCCGACCATACGGGAATCCAACCCAGTTTAATACAGAACACCAGCAGCAAAAGTGTGGCAAGCACAAAGCTCGGTGTAGCCGTAGCCAGGGTGGAAAAGAATATGATCACACGGTCCGGCCACTTGTTCCTCATTAACGCCGCAACGCTTCCCAAAACAATTCCGCAGATGACCGCTACAACAGCGGCCATTCCTCCCAGCTTTGCGGACACTTTAAAAGATGTCCAGAGGATTTCCGCAATATCGCGTCCTGTCTTTAAGGATACCCCAAAATCGCCGCTCATAACATTTTTCATATAGAGTACAAACTGGGTTCCCACCGGCTTATCCAGATTGTATCGCTGCTCCAGCACCTTCTGAACCTCCGGGCTTGGCGCTTTCTCCGCATTAAATGGTCCGCCGGGGATGGCATTCATCGCAAAAAATGTGATCGCACAGACGATAAATATAGTGACTACTGCCAGAATCAATCTCTTTACTACATATCTTGCCATATTCTCACTCCTTTTTTCTTACTCACCGGCCGCAGTTTCTGCGGCTTTTATTTTTGTCTTTAACAAAAATAAAAGTGCAATGGGGCAGCATTGCACTCCGATTTTTCGCTTTACTTCACTAAACTGTCGCAAAACCTAATAAATTTATACACCAAAAGTACCTGTTTTGTCAACTTTTGCATCAAATCATTTTCATGGATATTTATACAAATTCTGCATATTGACAAAAGAAATCCATTTTTTTATTGACTTTCACAATACATATGATATATATACATAGTGGGGGAGGAGATTTTTTTATGATTTTACCACAGGATTTACTTTCGATACAATTTTATAAAAAAGAAAAATTCACGGGAAGCTTGCGGGGTATGCGCTACGTCATCCAAAAATCTGCCGAAAATGACAGCGATATTTTTGAAATATATACCTGGCCCGGCCCCTACAATTTTGCCTCCACGGAGGAAGACAAAAAAGTGCGGAAAACATTTCCTTTTGAAGAAAATTCCATAAAAGACATCGCAGAATACCTGAATCAAACCTACGAATCAGGCAAAGACTCCTGGCCCACTGGGATTTTCTAACGTCTTCTTTGTTCATCTGTGTGCATAAAAACGGTCAGAACTTTCTTTCAAACAGTTCTGACCGTTTTTTTAATGCTTTTTATCTTCATCTAAAAGTTTCTCGAAATCATTCCGGCATACCGGGCGGGAATAGTAATACCCCTGGAGCAGCGTTGCGTCCATCTCCCCCACGATATCCGCCACCTTGCCGTTCTCCACACCCTCCACAATGGAGTCGTAGCCTAACCGCCTGCACATGTCCAGAAGGTTGTCGATAATCACATAGTCAATGTCATGCCCCGGCTCTGAGAGCTCCCGCACAAAGGAGTGCTCCACCTTAATGTAATCCACATGAAGGCATTTTAACATTTCAAGGGAGGCGTAGGCCGTGCCAAAATCGTCAAGCGCCACCTTAAAGCCCCGCTGCCTCAGCCGGTCAAACAGAGACGCCAGCTCCTGGGGCTTATCCACCTGGCAGCTCTCCGTCAGCTCGATAATCATGTAAGAGGGGTTCACGCCATATTTGTCCACGTAGGAAATCAGCCTCTCCTCGAAATCGTCATCCATAAACTGCTGGTAGGACACGTTAAAGCTCACCTGCAGTTCCCCGTACTCCTGCCGCCATGCCGCCTGCTGCTTAATGGCCTGCTCCATCACCCAAAAGCCCACTTCCCGGATGCCGCCGTAATCCTCCAAAACCTTGATAAACTCCATGGGGTAGGAATCTTTAATCTTTTCCCCCTTCCAGCGAAGGAGGCACTCGCACCCGGCAATCAGGCCGCTCCCCGTGCTGACAAAAGGCTGGAAAAAAAGTTCAAAGCCCTGAAATCCATTTTTGATGCTGCGGTTTAAGTCATCCCTGAGCGCAAGCCCCCTCTCGTGCTTTCTCGCAATCTCCTCCGAGAAAAATACCAGCGCACCCCGGCGGTTCGTCTTGGCGTACTCTAAGGAGTGCTCCAGCTTGGTGATCAGGGTCTCCCTGGAATCGGCATCCCCCGGAAACAGCACCGCCCCGGCGGATGCGGAAATGCTGATTTTCTGTCCGTTTTCCAGCTCTATGGCATCCGTCTCCTGGCACACCTTCTCATAGTACTCTTCCGCCTTTTTTTTGTCTGCGCCAAAGGCCACCACCAGAAACTCATCCCCGCTGAAACGGAACAGCCTCCAGTCCTTCTCGCAGTACTCCTTCACCTTCCTGGAAAACGCCACCAAAAGCTCATCCCCCGTATTGTAACCGTAGTTGCTGACCACCTTCCGAAAGCCGTCTAAGCCGATGAGCAGCGCAGTCCCGCCCCTCTGGGAAAAACTGCAGTGATGGAGCTCGTGGGTGGTCAAAAGCCCTGTCAGGGAGTCGTACTTATTCTGGCCGTCCAGCCTTGTCATAAGCCCGGCAAATATCAGGGGATTTCCCGCATCGTCCCTGATCACGCTGCCTTTGCACTCCACCCAGACATACTCGCCCTGGCGGTTCCTGGCCCGGTACTGGCACTCGTGATGGGGCTTTCTCCCGGAAAATACTCCCTCGATATCTTCACTGTAAATATCCCTGTCGTCCGGGTGTACAAACTCCAGCCACATATTGCCTGCACCCTCTAGGTACTCCCCGGGCAGCCCAAAATACTCCACCATCGCCTTGGACCAGCGGGAGACATCGGTCCGCATGTCGCACACGTAAATATACACATTGTCGGAGGCCGTCGCAAAGGCCTCGAACAGTTCGTTGTTGAAAACGTCGCTCATATTCTGCCACCATGCCTTTCCATGCAAAAAACTCTCATAAAAAAACAATACACAGTTATCCTGTGTAATAGATTTTAGCATAAAAAGCAATAAAATGCCATAGATTTTTTTGATGCGGATGAGGGGACTTGAACCCCTACGCCTTGCGGCACAAGAACCTAAATCTTGCATGTCTGCCAATTCCATCACATCCGCAAAAACCTTCCAAGACGCTTATATCTTATCTGGTTTTTCTTTGTCTGTCAAGCCAAAAATCCTAATCTGCCGCCTTACTGGAAGCTCTTTAGCATTTTCATAACATCATGATTCACCTGATAACCATGCATATCCTCCACATCCGAGAAATCCTCGAAGAGACTGTTCTCACTGTTGAGCCACATAAGCTCCCTGGGCGCTAAAATGTTGTGTATGGCATTGTACATCCAGCCAATTCCATTTTCTTTGTAAGCCCGCAGCAATACTCCATGATACGCCGCATACTCCTCCGGCGTCAGATACTGCGTATCCGTCCCCACCTCCGTGGCGACAAACGACACGCCGTTTTCCCCCGTCCCAGGAAAGCATAACCCAATTGATTCCGATTTCATCCCGAATCTCCATGCCAATCCGCCTAACGCCCGCCGGAATCTGCACTTTAACCGTGCCACTTTCATAAACGGGCTCTGCCGCCTCCGTTTCAAAAACCACTGCGGCGGCCAGCTCCCGGGGCACGCACCCCCACACATCATCCACAATCACAATGCGGTCTGGCGTGTAAGACCAAATCGTCTGCGCCACCGGTTCTAATACTTCCGCCTACAGGGCAGAAGGATCTTCCGTTCCGTCTGGCAATGTCCCTTCCGTAGCCAGCTCAAAGCTCAAAACGCCATTGGGGATATCCTGGTACCGTTTCGCCAGCATATCATAATAAGCCCTGTATGCTTTCTGCACTTCCTGGGAAACAAACAATTCCGGGTTCCCGCCCACATTTTCCTGGGTGTTCCAGTAGTCGAAATCCTCCCGCCATCCATCCCCATCCAGATTCCATTTTCCCGGCAGGCCTGTTTGGGCAAGGATAAGATGGACATTATATTTGATGCACCAGGAAATCAGCTCGTCTACCTGTTCCAGTTCAGACACGTTTATGGAATACATATCCTCAGGGTCAGACAGGAAAGACAAACTGTAAACCGCCCTGACGCAGTTAAAGCCATTGTCCGCCAGATACTTGATTTCCTGTTCGTTCCAATACCAGTTTCCGGCCGTGTAGGAATCCCATTCACTGTCCCTCCCATAGTTGACGCTTATCTTATTCTCCAAAATGCATCCCGTCCAGTAAGGCAGTCCGGCTTTGTCCAGTTCCGGCAGCTGGCAGGCATCCAGCAGTTCCTGCGTGATAATCTCCGGATTGTAAGTTTCTATCTCATCAATCGGCACATAGCGGGGCTCCTGGGCCTGTATCTTGGTTTTGGATACCCTTTCTGGCTGGGATACAGAGGGCTGCTCCGATACTGACTCTTCACTCTCATCGGCTTTTTGTGCCTGTTTGGCCAAATCCCCAGTTTCCTGTATCTGTCCGCCAAAATCCCCGGTATCCTGACCGCCGCATCCTGACAGTCCCATCACCAGACAGGACACGACACACCAAATGAAAAATTTTTTCTTGATACAATCCTCCTCATATTGAAAAAGCCTCCGCTCTTTGGCAGAGCTTGAATAACGTGCCTCCTATGTTATGGTGTTGGTTCACTCCCCATAATCTTGGCACAGATTTTCTCCACATTATATTCCGGTGCAAACTCTCTTGCCACCACACAGATATTTTGTATTATCTCCAAGTCTTCCTCCAACCATTCCGCTATTTTCTCCGCAATATACCCTCTCTTTAATTTCTTACAGACCATGCTGACAAGCTTTCTTACTTCTCCCCAATTAATCCCCTGTTCTCGTCCCCACTCAAGCCCTCGCTCTAACCCTTCTTCATACTTTTCATCATAATGCATCTGCAGCGTCATATAGTCCAACCTCCATCTCTTATTCTTCCTGACAGACTCCACTGCCTCCGCCAGCTCCCGTGTGAAATCGTCCTCCGGTTCCTGTCCGTCTATGTAATTCAGCAATCTTTTCATTTCCGGGCTGATGTCATCCATCGTCCCTTTCGTGTTCAAGACAATTTTCGCTGTCCCATCCCCCAGGGACAAATCCAAATCCTGGATGCACCTATTCTCAAAAGTGTATATATGCCATCCTCCCTTTTTTTACAATATTTTTTGCACTTGTCTGGTTATTTTTTGTAATAGCGTTAGTTGTAAATATTTTCATGTGAATCCACAGGCGATTTGCCCATATACTCTGCCACCGGCAGATTAGATTTAACATACTGTGATATTGCTGAGGCGATTGAATATTTAACTGCCTTAGCAAAACGATTGAATTAATGATAAAAGCATTTTAATGGATTTGAGGAAAAAATGCAAGTCCAAAAAAGGGCGCAAAAAATCCATCACAGCCACAGGGAAAGTCACAAAAATTTTCTCTTTACAGAAAGCCCTGGATGTGGTATGATGTGGCTTACAAAGGCGATGAAAAGGAATAGTATCTGTCCTATCTGACCTCAGAGAGCTGTCGGCTGCTGCGAGACAGTGGAGGATACACAGAGAACTCACCTTGGAGCTGCTGCTTGAAACCACAAGCGCTTTTTTTAATAGAAAGGGCTGGTGAGAGTAGATGCAGACGGAAAATCCCACCGTTATCTGAGGGAAAGGTATAAGGAGTATGTTCCCGTACCGGATGAGTGCATGATTTTACATGAATTAGAGTGGTACCGCGTAAATTGTCTTACGTCTCTAAAAGCGAGGCGCAGGGCTTTTTTTTCGTGATGGGACAAATATTTAAAGACAGAAAGTGAGGATATTGTATGAAAGGATTTGAAAAGTACAAAAAAATGTATTTTATGCCCCCGGAGGACTGTTATGACTGGGTGAAAAAAGATGCGGTGGATAAAGCCCCCATCTGGTGTTCCGTGGATCTTCGGGACGGCAACCAGGCGTTGATCGAGCCCATGAGCTTAGAGGAGAAAGTCACATTTTACCAGATGTTAGTGGACATGGGATTTAAACATATCGAAGTGGGATTTCCCGCCGCTTCCGAGACGGAATACCAGTTCCTCCGCACCATTATCGAGAGGAATATGATTCCAGAGGACGTGACGGTGCAGGTACTTACCCAGGCCAGAGAGCACATTATCAAAAAGACTTTCGAGGCCATCGATGGCGCCCCCAACGTAATCGTCCACGTTTACAATTCCACCTCCGTGGCACAGAGAGAGCAGGTGTTTAAAAAGTCCAAGGAGGAGATCAAAAAGATTGCCGTGGACGGGGCAAAGTTAGTCTACGATCTGGCAAAAAATGAGAAGGGAAATATCTCTTTCGAGTACTCCCCGGAGAGCTTTACCGGAACGGAACCGGAGTACTCCTTAGAGGTCTGCAATGCAGTTTTGGACGTATGGCAGCCCACGCCAGAGCGAAAAGCCATTATCAACCTCCCCTCCACGGTGCAGCACTCCATGCCCCACGTGTTTGCCAGCCAGATTGAGTATTTCCACAAAAACCTGAAATACAGGGAAAATGTGATCATATCCCTCCATCCCCACAACGACAGGGGAAGCGGCATCTGCGATGCGGAGCTGGGACTTTTGGCGGGAGCAGACCGGATTGAAGGCACCTTGTTTGGCAACGGGGAGCGCACGGGAAATGTAGATATTGTCACCCTGGGCATGAATCTGTACTCCCACGGAGTTGACCCAAAGCTTAACTTCCACGACATGAAACATCTGCGGGAAACCTATGAGAGACTTACCAATATGGAAGTGTCTATGCGCCACCCCTATGCAGGAGACCTGGTATTTACCGCATTTTCCGGCTCACACCAGGATGCCATCTCCAAGGGAATGGCCTGCCATGAATCCGGGGAGGATCCATATTGGACAGTGCCCTATCTTCCCATCGACCCGAAAGATGTGGGGCGCACTTACGATTCCGATGTGATCCGCATCAACAGCCAATCAGGCAAGGGCGGTGTCAGCTATGTGTTAAAACAGGCTTTCGGCATCAACCTGCCCGACCGCATGAGAGAGGAATTCGGATATATTGTGAAAGACATTTCCGACAAGGAGCACAGCGAGCTTACCCCGGAGCGGATCTATGAAATTTTCAAAGAAACCTACAGGGATGTGGATTTCGCTTTCCATATACCGGAATATCACTTTAAACAGCAAAACGGCATTGATGCGGAAGTTACGATTTCCTACAAGGGCGACACCTCCACAGTGACAAGCAACGGAACGGGGCGTTTGGACGCCGTCAGCAAGGCAATCAAAAAATATTTTAAGTTCAGCTACGAGCTTACGGAGTACACGGAACACGCCCTGTCCAAAGGCTCCTCCTCAAGGGCATTGGCTTATGTGGGCATCACCGTCCACGAAAAGCTCCACTGGGGCATCGGCATGGATGAGGATATCATCAAGGCCTCTGTGAATGCGCTGATTGCGGCGATTAACAGAACAGATTTGTTAAAAGACAAGTAATATCCACACAAAAATAGGGGGGCTTAACCGGCTCCCTATTCTTTATCCTCTGCATTTTTACTTTCCCGATATGCCAGAAGCCAATTTTTTCGGGCTGTCAAACTTATCCTGCTCATTCTCCTCATACCAAAGATAATCGCACTTCCAAGTGCCAGCATAATAACTATAAAAATAATCATATCAAAAATCCCATCAAATCCGCCATTTAGATATGTTTCAACAAAAAACACGATATAACACACTAAAGGTATCAGAATATCTATCCAATTACTAATCTTATCCTCTAATTGCCAGCTTTTTTCTTCCTCTTCTACAAACCCATCAAAAGTAATCTCATTTTTGCCATGTTTTCTTCTTTTCCTATTTTCTTTCTGAAATTTTTTCTCCATTTCTTCAGGCATTGTCTTTTCATATTCTATCACTAAAAGATCTGAAAATCTGATCTTTTCTGTTTTTTTCCTCTTGCGAAAGCGATAGTAGCAGAGGAGATAAATCCCTGATGCGATGAATATCACAATCTGTGGGCAGGAAATACCGACAGTCCACTCTTTGCTCACCAGCACAAACACTACGATAAAACTGAAAAAAGCTGCAGCACAGCTAAAAAACTGCAGCCATTTCACAGAAACTCTCTTTTTTCGAAACATGCTCTGCCTGATAATGGCATTTGATATCACCGCAACGATAATAGAAAACATAAGTCCGATGATACAGCCTGCAAGATTTTTTGTTATGGGCATAAGGAAAACAGCCGGATAAAAATATATTTCACTGTCCGCAAAAAAGAGTACAATATCAATCAGAGATTCAATAAGGAAAAAACAGGTCATTACGCAAAGCCAGTCCGCCATATATAAAAAAGTGTTTCTGCCCCCAAAATCCCCACAAAAATTCTCACAAAACTTTTCCAGATCATGCCCTGTAACAGATTCCGGAGACTTTCCGGACTGCTGAGCAGTGAGAAAAATATCCAAAAGTTCTCCTAACCGTTCCTCCCTTGTCTCTTCGTCCACATAACGGCTTGAAACATACATTTCAATCTGCCCGAAAACATTGCGGTATTCCTTTTCCAGCCTGTCCGTGTAAAAAATATAACTGTCTCTCATCCATTCTCCTCCCAGGCACAGCACTTCTTCTGCGCCAATTCAAAAAAGTATTTTTTAACATTCTAAAATACTGTCTGCCGCCGCAGTGATTTTACGGTAATTAGTTTTAAAACTTTCTAACACCTGCTCCCCGCCTTGGGTAATGGAATAATACTTTCTGATGGGACCGTAAGGTGATTTTTCCCTGCGGCAGGAAATATGCCCCTTTTTTTCTAACCGGGTCAAAATCGGATAGAGTGTTCCTTCCAGCAATGAATCAAATCCGCATTGCGCCAGCCGTGAGAGGATCTCATAACCATAGGTTTCCCCCTCCGCAATAATGGATAAAACACACCCTTCCAATATGCCTTTTAAAAGCTGCGATTCCTCCAATCCACTTCCCCCTTAATCATGTAACGCCCCCTCACTATGTTCGGAGGCATTTATCTACTTTGCATTGCTAAGTAGCTTGGTTTTAGATTACCTTATCTACTTTATATTGTCAAGTAGATAATTACAAAAATCGCAGGGAATGTATGCCCTTGTTTTGACATATACTCCCTGCCATACTCTCTTTCATTTTTACCTCACCAGGTCACTTCTCACATAACCCGTATAATCTTTCTTATTGCTTTTCAATTTCACCCGGTACCATCTCGCCCCCGCCTTATCCTTGGCGTTGCACAGCACCGTCATCTTTGTACCTGCTGGCACGGTGAGCAGCCTCTTGTAACTGGTTCCTGCATACTTACGGACATTTACATTGTATCTGGCAGTCACCCGAAAACTTCTGGCAAGCTTAGAATTAACTCTCAAAATCTTTGAGAACTTTCCGTAAACTCTTCCCTTGGAAGTCTTCTGAAAAGCCCTGACTTTATAAAAATATTCTGTTCCCGAAGCCACATTCTTCTTATTAAAAAAAGCCCAGCCTCCGGAGCCTACATCTTTGAGCTTTACATACTTTCCGTTTCTCGCCGCAGCCCGATAAACCTCATAGCCTGATGCACCCTGCACCTGCTGCCAGCGGATATTGATACTATTTGCCTTACAGATTCCTGCCTTTAAACCCTGTACCTGGCCTACACCTGCCTGTCCCTGAATCACAGTGGCCGAAGCCTGCCCAGGTATCATCAGGGTACATACCATAAGGCAAAGCGCTAACATCAGGCATACTGTTTTCTTGCTGTTTTTTTCTCTTCTCATGTTTTCTTTCTCCTGCCTTTCATTTAATATGGTAATCAATTACAGAACAAGTGTACGCTTTTTTCCAGATACTGTCAACACATCTAAGGATATATTAAGAAAACCTTCACAAATGTCTTTCACTTTTTCACGATATTATAATAGGCTCTGGAGGTAAGGGCGTAGACCAGGGCATAGAGGATTCCAAAAACAAAATAGCAGATCCACATAACTTTTAAGACCAGCATTTTATCATCTATCACCGACATTCGCAAAAAACGGTAGGGCACATTCCAGGTAAAAGCCATGTGGACGCCTGCCACCAGAAGCGGCAGGGCAAATACGGTGAGCATCTGGGAGCGGATGCTGTTTTTCATCTCCTCTGTGGCCATACCGATTTTTCCCATAATCTCAAACCTCCGCCGGTCCTCGTACCCCTCTGATATCTGCTTGTAGTACATGATCAGTGCCGTCACAAAGACAAAGAGGATGTTCATGATCACTGCCAAAAACAAGAGCCCTCCTGCCAGGGCATAAAACCGCTCTCCTTTTGCCACTTTCCAGTAACAGATATTTTCTATATCATCTAAAGCGTCTGGGTTTTCACAAGCTTTCATCATACTCATTTGCAGTTCCTCATATACTGCCTGTTGAGCTGTCTCATTTTTCTCCATTCGGATGCCGCACTCCCACTGGTAGTTCAGATCATGTTCCTTAGAAAGCCGGAGGATATTCTCCTCTGCACCCATAAAATCTGCTAAATCCCTCACCACCAGAAACATCTCTTCACAGCCGTGGGCATCCATGGAATCCCCGTTAATCCTGGCCTCTGCCATACCGGGAATGGTTTTTTCCAGGCTGCTTACCTTTACTTCGGCTCCGCTGATCAGGCGCACCACATGGGAAGAATACCCCACTTCCTGAGATGCCACAAGAACTTCATCCTCCCCCAGGGCAAAAGAGGTATCACAGAGCTTGTTGTAAGTATCCAGAGAAATAACCCGAACATTTACAATTTTGTCACTGCCCTGCTCCCAATCGTTGTAAAATCCCGGGGTAAACCAAGTATCCCGCATATCCAGCCCAAAATCCAGACATTTTTCACGGATCACCGCCAGCATATTGGCGGAATAAAACTGTACCTCCTCCATCCCCTGAATTTTTCCATTGGCAAAGACTTTCTCCACCGCCATCCTGTACTCCTTTGTGTAGCTTCCCTGTTCCACTTCTTCTCTTATCTCTTCTGTGGGAACCTCCAGCCTCACTCCAATATCATTGGGATAGTGATCATTTATGGCACCAACGGAGCCTTCATAGAACGATACGGAAAAAGTCAGAGACACTAAGACAAAAGTCACCAGGACACAAATAGCTGCCAGGCTTGCTCCGTTTCGCTTCATACGAAAAGACATGGTGGATACCGTGACAAAATGAGAAATTTTATAATAGTATTCCTTATTGCCCTGCAATACTTTGCAGAGGAAAACAGAGGCACACAAAAACAGCAGAAATGTCCCTGCGGTAATACAGCCTGCCGCCGCAAACAATCTGGGATAGGATATAGGAATTCCTAAATCTGTCACGATCACATAGCCGGCAACAATCAACATCAGACTGACAACAGTGGGGAAAAATCGTTTCTTTGGCGGACGCTCCCCGGCGGATTCGCTGTGCAAAAGTTCTATGGGATTGCTGGTGCGGATCTGATGCAGCATATTTAATAGAATCAGAACAAAAATTACTGCAAACATTCCTGCGGAAGCCAATACAGATTTCCACTCTATATAGATCCTGTAATTTACTTCTTTGTCCATAATATTTACCAGGCCAAGCTCTGTGATCTTGGAAAAAAGGATTCCTGCAAAAACTCCCCCAGCCACTGACACTGCGTAGGTGATAAGCGCCTCCTGAAAAAGCACCTGAAAAATATTCTTTTTATTCATCCCCAGTATATTGTAAAGGCCAAGCTCCTTTTTCCTCTTTTTTATCAGGGAGGAATTGGCATAAAAGAGAAAGGGAATGGCAAACAGCCCAATTGCCCATGCCCCATATTGAAAAAGCAATGGCAGAACCTCTTTTCCTGGAAGGCTTCTCACCACCTCAGATTCCCCTAAAAAACTAAAAATGTAAAACACCATCACCATGGTGACCCCTGCCAGAAGATAGGGATAATAAAGCTGCCTGTTATTTCTCATTCCCGCCTGGGCCAGTTTAGTGTAAAATCCTCTGCTCATCTTTTCCCACCTCCCGTCATAAGCACTGTCAGCGTGTCGGATATCTTTTCATACAATTTCTCGTCCGTATCCTCCCCCCGGTAAATCTGGTGGAACACTTCCCCGTCCTTGATAAACAGTACACGGTTTGCCCTGCTTGCCGCCGCTGTGGAATGTGTCACCATGAGGATGGTCTGCCCCGACTGATTGACAGCAGCAAAGAGCCGCAAGAGCTCATCAGATGACCTGGAATCCAGAGCTCCTGTGGGCTCATCCGCCAGGATCAGATGGGGATTTGTAATCAAAGCCCTGGCCACCGCCGCCCGTTGCTTTTGCCCGCCGGAAACCTCGTAGGGGTACTTGTGGAGAAGCTCCTTTATGCCAAGCATCGTTGCAATGGGCACAATCCTTCTATACATTTCCTTGTAGGGCGTGTTTGCCAGCACAAGGGGAAGATAGATATTATCCTCCAAAGTAAATGTGTCCAAAAGATTAAAGTCCTGAAACACAAATCCCAGATTGTCTCTGCGAAAGCCCGCAATCTCATTTTCGGAAATCCCGGTGATATCCTTTCCGTTTAACAGAACAGATCCCGCCGTGGGCTTATCCAACGCTGCAAGGATATTTAAAAGGGTGGTCTTTCCGGAACCGGACTCTCCCATAATGGCCACATACTCTCCTTTCTCCACGGAAAAATTAACATTTGAAAGAGCCGTCACCTGGTTTGCGCCAAACCGGGTGGTGTACACTTTTTTCAATGACTTTACTTCTAAAATACTCATATTTGATGCCTCCTGGTTAATTTTAGTGACATCATCATAACAAAAAGAGAGAAATGCATTCCATGGAATCTCCTTACATTTCTCCCGAAACTTCTTACAAAATCGTCACAATTACAGGCAGACTTTGCCGCCAAACTCTATCTCAACTTTTGTGCCCTGTTCCACCTGGGAATGCACAGAGATCTTTGCCCCTATCCTGTCACAGATCTGCTTACAGAGATAAAGCCCGATGCCTGTGGCCCGCTTATCCCCACGGCCGTTTCCTCCGGTATATCCCTTTTCAAATATTCTTGGGATATCCTCTGTTGCAATCCCAATCCCCGTATCGCTGATACAAAGAATCCCCTTCTCTTCCATAGATATGGTGACAGAACCTTCATTTGTATATTTTAAAGCATTAGAAAGAATCTGCCCAATCACAAAAGAAAGCCATTTTTCATCGGAAACCACTGTCTCATTCACTGACTCATAGACAAGGGCAAGTTTTTTCATAATAAAATCTCCCCGAAGCTTCCTTATATTCTCTCTGATGACCTCATCCAGATTCACAGGCCGAAACACATAGTCAGATGTGCCGTCCCCCATTCTAAGATAAGTCAAAACCATCTCCACATACTGTTCAATATGCAAAATGTCCGAGGAAAGCCTTCGGGAAAGCCTGGAATCCTCCCCGCTTAAGTGAAGCTGCATGGATGCGATAGGTGTTTTGATCTGATGCACCCAAAGGGTAAAATAGCCTATCATCTCCCGATATAATGCAGCCGTCTCATCTTCCATAGACTGCATTTCCCTGCACAGGTTTTCGATGACCTGCCCGTAATCCTTCTCTAAGGTATTCCTTTTCCCGGAAAAGCCATCCTCCAAAAGTTCCCACACTGCCGCCTTGTGCAGGGACGACAATGCCGTCAGTTTCTGGTGCTTCACATAGGCATTGTATATCTGTCCCCCCATATACACACATCCCACCAGAAAACAGAGAAATGCCGGATACAAAACTGCTGCAAAGGGAAGATGATACAGGGAAAAAACTGCTGCAAAGATACCCACGAAGAAAAATTCCAAAAAAATAGCGCCCCAATGCTCTTTCAGGTAACAGCCCACAAAGGTCATACTGTCTCCTCCTCAATATAATAACCAGCCCCAAATTTTGTCTGGATAAAACTCTTCAGGCCGTTTTCTTCCAGCTTTTTTCGAAGCCTTCCCACATTTACTGTCAGAGTGTTGTCATCTATGTAGCAGTCCGATTCCCACAGGGCATCCATAAGCCGCTCCCTGCTGACGATCTTCCCCTTATTTTCCATAAGAAGGGATAATATTCTGTTTTCATTTTTTGTTAGATCAATGGCTTTGTCCTGATAGGTGAGGGTACAGTTTTCCGTCTGCAAAAATGCTCCTCTGTGGGAAAGCAGCGGCATATTTACAGCAAAATCGTATGCCCTGCGCAAAAGGGCCTGAATCTTGGCGATGAGCACATCGATATCAAAGGGCTTTGCCACAAAATCATCCCCTCCCATATTCATTGCCATCACCATATTCATATTGTCAGAGGCGGAGGATAAAAAGATAATGGGAACACTGGAAAGTTTTCGGATTTCCCTGCACCAGTGATATCCGTCAAAAGCCGGCAAACCGATATCCATAATCACCAAATGGGGCTGCATCTGTGCAAATTCCTCCAGAATTTTCCGGAAATTTTTTACCTCCAAAATCTCAAGCTCCCACTTTTCCCCTCTGCCCTTTATGGCATCCAATATTCCCCTGTCATCCTCCACCATAAAAATACGGTACATACTGCCTCCCTTTTTCCCTGCTTATATTATCAGTCAATTTTTCCGTAGACTTCCATAGGTACATATGCCTTTACATAGATGCCCTCCGGCTGATATTCTTCCTCCAGAAGCTCCCCTTTGCTGCGGACCAACTGTATGAGCCCCGCCTTATCATAGGGAAATACCCTCTCCACCAGAATTTTATCCTCCCTCATAAATTCTTCCAAAACTTCTTTGACTTCCTCTAAGCCCCGGCCAAATTTTGCAGAAATACTTAAGGCTTTATCAGCGGAAAAATCATGAAGCGGCTCCATATCCTGACGAAGATCCTGCTTGTTAAAAAGGGTAAGGATTTTCTTGTCCCCAATGCCAAGTCTCTGTAACGTCTCGTACACAATATGCATCTGTTTTTCTGCCTGGGGATTGGAAGCGTCCACCACATGGATAATATAGTCCGCATATTTTGCCTCCTCCAAGGTACTCTGAAACGCCTCGATCAAGTGATGGGGAAGCTTGCGGATAAACCCTACGGTATCCGTCAAAAGAATCTGCTGTTTCCCGGAAAGTTCCAAGAGCCTGGTAGTAGGGTCTAAAGTGGCAAAAAGCATATCCGCCTCCAGCACATCCCCCTCTGTCAGCTTGTTTAAAAGAGTGGATTTCCCTGCATTGGTGTAGCCTACAATGGCAGCCACCGGAAATCCTTTTTTTGCCCTGCTGCCCCGGGTGATCTCACGGTGCCTTTTGACTTCCTCCAGCTCCTGCTTTAACAGGGACATGCGCTTTCCAATCAAACGCCTGTCCATTTCCAGCTTTTTCTCTCCGGGCCCTCTTGTCCCGATTCCGCCTCCCAGGCGGGACATAGATTTTCCCAGCCCTGCCAGACGGCTGGAACGGTATTTTAATTGGGCAAGCTCCACCTGTATCTTTCCCTCCCTGGTAAAAGAGTGAAGGGCAAAAATATCCAGGATCAAAAGTGTCCTGTCCATAATCTTTACTTCTAAAAGTTCTGAGAGGTTTTTTAACTGTGCCGGAGAGAGTTCATCGTCGCACACGATCCCTGTAGCCCCTGTCTCCCAGATCAGCTCCTTTATTTCCTCCACTTTACCTTTTCCCACATAGGTGCCGGGGTGGACGCCCTCTCTCTTTTGAATCAGTATCCCAACCGTCTGGGCTCCTGCCGTATCCGCCAGCTCGGAAAGTTCTGCCAGGGAGTCCTCGGCATCGTCCCCCTCCTGCATACTGATTCCCACCAAAATTACTTTTTCCTGCTGCTTTTCCACTTCAATAAAATCTTTCATACCAATCCTGTCTAGTCTCCTGTTTCTGCTCCCTCTGTCTCCTGTATCGTTCCCTGCTCTGTTTCCGTCTCTGTCTCACTGTCCTGTGCTGTATCCTGTTGTGCCTCAGTGTCCTGCTCTGTATCCTGCCTGTTTTTTCCCAGGAAAAAATATTCCCGCTTGGCATCTTCATCCTCCGGGTAATCTTCCAGATAACTTTCCATTGCTTCTTTGGCTTTTTCATATTCCCCGCTGTACTCGTAAGCCGCAATCTGGTTGCTGCGAAGCTCCCTGGCATTTGTCACCTTCTGCTGGCTTAATCCCTCTCCAAAAAGTTCTAAAGCCGTCTCATAATTACCTGCTTCCATCTGCTCTAATCCCTTTTGATTGTAGGCCACACTGCTCTCGGGATACTCTTCGACATAAGCGTTGATACACTCTGACGCTTCCTCTGTTTTTCCCTGTCTCTCATACACCTGGGCCAGGTAAAGATTCCCCTCTATATCACCTTTGTCCACCGCCTTTTTCAACTGCTCCTGGGCGGAAGAAAGATCCTCTTTCAAAAGATAGAACTGCCCCTTTACCGTATAGTTCCTGGCAGTCCTGCCTGCCTTTTTATTAAGCGCTTCCTCCAGGTATTTCTCCGCATCCTGCCCACGGCCTGCCCCGGAAAGGCTGTTGTAAATATGAAGATACATTTCGTCATCCTCTGCATACTTTATGGCATTGTCAAAATCTTCTTTTGCCTTGTCGCTCTCATTATTTTTTAAGTATACGCACCCCCGCAGAAACCATACATCCGGATTCTTTTTGTCATACTCAATCAACGCATCATATGTCTCAATGGCACCCTGGGCACTGCCTCCCGCAAACTGGGCAGCCGCCTTATAGTAACAGATATCCACCTCATTGGCTCCAAGCCCTCTCGCCTGGTCCAGGGCATTGTTAAAGGCTTCCACTGCCGCCGGATAGTCCCCTTCTTCCATGGCATTTAACCCGATCTGCCGATATGCTTCCTCCTTTTCCAAACGCTCCTCACTGGTGCTGCACCCACTTGCCAGGGCAAGTCCCACACAGAGCAGCGCTCCTGGAAATATGTATCCCTTTTTCTTCATGGTTCATTACTCCTCTCTTGTCCTTGTAATATCCCGTAACCATCCATACCCCTTATAATGTTTATACACCACAGGTATCTTCCAAAACTCATCCAGGCACAAAATGAAATACACCGCCATAGGTGGCAATTTCCACACAAAAGCGCTTAAAAATCCCAGCGGGACACTGATAAGCCACATCACAATAATATCACAGATCATGCCAAACCGGGAATCACCCCCTGCCCGGAAAATTCCTGCGATCACCAACGTGTTCATCGCCTGGCCGATGACATAATATCCACTGATCCACAGCATTACGCTTAAATAATCCTGTGCCCGGTCCGTAAGGGAAAAACAGGCAAAAACAATGGGGCGAAGGCTTACCACAACAATCCCCGTTAAAACTCCAACCAGCAATGTCACATGACATGCCCTGGAAGCGTCTTTTCTGGCATCCTCCAAACGCCCTTCCCCAATCTCTATTCCAAGAAGGACAGAAGCCCCTGCCCCCAGCGCAAAGCATAAAATGGTACACAGATCCCTTACCGTGGTCACCACAGAACTTGCCGCCACCATATCCGCATTCATATGCCCCATGATTACAGAGTACATGGAAAATGCCAAGGTCCATGCACAGTCATTGATCAATGCCGGAATAGAATACTTTAAAAAATCCTGGAACAAAAGCCTGTTTTTTCCAAACATAATATTAAGACGGATCCGAAAGGTCTTTGCCCGAAAGGCATCCAAAAGGCACAGACCAATCTCCACCGTCCTGGCAATCACAGTTGCCAGCGCCACGCCGATGACTCCCAGCTTTGGCATCCCTATAAGCCCAAAAATGAACACTGCATTTAACACTACATTTAATCCCAGGGCGATAGAGCTTATAATGGTGCTGGCCTGTGCCCGCTCCATACTCCTTAAGGCACAGAGATAAACCTGTGAAAAACTCATCAGCACATAGGAAATTCCAATGACTCTTAAATACCCTGCCCCAATCTGAATCAAGGTTTCATCCCCGGTATAAATACGCATCAGCATCTCCGGGATAAAAACAGCCCCAAACCCGATCACCGCAGTGATCACAAAAGCAATCTTTATAGCGATACCCATAACCGCCTGAATGGAATCTGTGTCTTTTTTCCCCCAGTACTGGGAAGAGAGCATGGTAACTCCCGAGGAGATTCCAAAAAACAGCCCAGACAGGAGAAACTGAAACTGATTTGCCAGAGACACTGCTGACAACTCTGTCTGCCCCACGTAGCCCAGCATCAAAACGTCTGCGGAATTTACTGCATTTGTGATAAAATTCTGAATGGTAATAGGGATAACCAAAGCCGCTAAGGAGCGGTAAAATGTTTTGCTTTCTGCTTTCATAACTGACCTCAACCTTCTCTCACCGTCAAAAGCCTTTCCTCAAACGTTTCATAAAATCTTCCAATTTCAAAATCCTTCTCATACATCTGTTTTAACACAAAAAGATTCCTGCTTTTGGCTATTCCGTCCTCCAGATTGATCCCCGTCTCTGCAAATTCCTTACGAAAATCATGCCACTTGATCAAAAACTGCTGGTAATCTCTTATCTCCGGCACTCCCAGCCATTTTTTCACTTTGACTTTGCTATGATTTTCCTTTTCACAGGCATCCTCCAATAAAAAATAAAACAGCTTTCCATCCTGGTACTGTCTGCCCAAGGGAAACAAGCGGCACAGCCCTGGCCGGAAAGAATGAATACTGCATCTTTTTGCATCTAAAAATCCACAGATTTCTTCCTTCCCCTGCATCTTCAAATTGGGGAGAATCATGCCCTCTGAGATGTTCAGCTCCACTTCTCTCTCTAAAAGTTCCTCAAAAGATTTTTTCAAGTTATTTTTCAATAGATGTATGTCATAAGGGTCTAAAAGAATGGACTCCCCCATACCCTGACAGCAGGAAAAACAGCCTTTGCAGTCCCCGCAGTCAGCTTTTACCATATCATTGATTTCATATAATCGATTCGGTGCGTCCATATGTCCTCCCTAAAAAGTTCCTGTCTGTTGATGATTTATAAATGCATTAAATTCCTGAAAAGAAAAATCTCCTCCATGGACATTGTCCGGTACACTTTTCGGAAATTCTTCATTTTATTTATATGCTTCCCATCTTCCTGATCCAGCCATCCGTACTGGATGTTTTCATGCATCAATCAGTACCATTTTGAAACTGATTCAAAGTTTTGTCAAGTAAGTAAACACAAAAATACCGCCGGGATTGTTTTCCCGGCGATACTTTCTTTCGCACTGCTGAACTCTGTATAGCAACTTTTTCACTTCTTAGCAATACAAATCTTTCCAGGTTGATAACGGCTGTAAAGATATTTGTTCAAAATATTTCGCCATCTTCTTATAACTCTCAGAAGGTTTCTGCTCCATATTTTTCCACTACCACAGAATTTGCCTTTACCCTTAACCGATAACCATTTTCAAGGTCATACACGTCCCCCACGGAAATATTGATGCTGTTATCCAATGGATTGTAGCCTTTGCGCTGATATGCTTTATGGAGCCGGCTGGTAATTTCCCTTTCTCTACGCATGTCTTCAGATGTGAAATCTCCTCCTGTAGAAGCTTCCAGAATTCGTTCCCCGTTGAGATAGTAAAAGGAAGTGATCCCATCAACAATTTCTTTCGCCACCTCTGTAGAGAGGCTCCCTGTCTGGGGGTTATATATATGCATATGTCCCTCCCACTTTACGGATACTCATGCGATCCCTCCTTCTACATTCTTCCAGTAGCAAATTATTACTTTGCAGTGATCCTTCCAGAAAAAACGTCTGTCCCCAGTTAAAAAGGACAAACGTTTTTTCTTCACATTACTCTCCGGATTCCTTCACGCCAATTCCATTTACCATATCGTCAATCTCCTTCTGCATCTCCCTTGCCATATTATCCTGAGCAATAGCCTGTAAAATCCGATTCACATCCTCTGGTGAAAACATCCCAATAGCCTTTGTCAGCTCCCCGAGATTGTCCCTGTTTACTTTCAGACATCCTCCATCAGCCAAAGGAACCGTTATTACATTTTTTTCGTCCGACACATCTCCAAGGGTAATCTGGTTTTTCTTGTAATCGCAGTAGAAAACCACTCCATTGTAAATAATCTCTCCATTATCATTCGCCAGATGGGAATAAGGCGCTTTTTCCCCCTCGAGCAATCTTTTAAAATCTCTGCCCCTTGCCGGCGCTTTCGTACCCTCCACTTCTTCCTCATCCTTGGCATCACTTGCATTGGCAAGGGCAGTTTTTTCCGTATCGCTGGACAAAAGTTCTTTTGCCTTGAGCTTGGCAATCCTCTCTCTGAGTTCCTCCTTGTAGGCATCCAGTGCGCCGTCCACTTCCGCAAGGAGTTTATCCCACTCTTCTATGGAAAATTCTCCCCCTCCTGTCTGGATTTTTGGCGGCCCGTTTTTTACCCGCTCCTCCACAAATTCATAAAACTCCAGCAAAGCTTCCTCAAAAGTCTTCGGCTCTTTTGGCTCTTCCTCTGTAACCTCGGTAAATGTCCCGCCGTTTAACAATTCCCTTGTATTCTCCCAGCACTCCCTGGCCAAAAGCTCCACCGGATTTGTGCTGTCCTCCGGGACTTTTAAGGGATTTACCATGTAGCCCTGCACGGTTCCGTCCTCGTTTGTCTGCTCAATGTAAACCTTGTGCTCATCTAAAACGGTTTTTGCCTTTAAGGTGTAGCCGGAAACTGCATAGAGTTTCACCTGATCACTCTGGGCGTATGTAATATGCCTTGCCTCACATTCCATTGTAGATTCCATATGGATCCGTCCCGTATCGCTCACCGCAAGTTTGGTGGAAATTTTGCCGGAGTGGTAAGCCACCTGAACACTGCCTGTCTTTGTGCTCCTTTTCTCTCTCTCTTCATCCAGCTCTTTTGACGCTTCACCTAAATTACCCGCCACACCGCCAAAATCCTTTTCATTTTCCCTGGTCTTTCCCTTCTGGTAGCTGCCTGCTATTTTTTCCATAAAAGACTTGTTTCCAATTCCATGTAATGTCATCTTACTTTTCCTCCTGCAATTTCTTTTTCAACATCTCCCTGCCCCGTTTCAGCCTGGTCTTCACCGTGTTCTCCGGCTCCTCGATGGCCTGGGCGATCTCCTTTATGGAGTAGTCCTCATAATAAAACAGATACAGGCAGATCCGGTACATATGGGGAAGCTCCAAAAGAGTCCAAAGTGTCTCGTCCTTATCCACATAGGGATTTACATAACTGTTTTTATCCTCTATGGATAATTCTTCCATCCGTATGGTGCTGCTCCACCTGCTCTTTAACACATCCCGGCACAAATTTAAGGTGGTCCGTATCATCCATGCTTTCTCATGGTCTAAAGACGCAAACCCCGGCTGGTACTTTAACAGGCGCAGGAACACTTCCTGCACCACATCCTCAGCATCTGATCTGGTTTTCATCTGTGTAAACGCTATCCGGTAGCACGGGGCATAATAAGTTTTAAAATAGTTTTCCAACTGTCTGTTAGTCATAACTTATTTTCCTCTCTACTATTAATACGAATTAGAAGGCAAAAAAGTTTCACCAATCACAATTTTTTTGCTATACTATATTTGTGGGATTTTTTGTTTCTAAAATCCCAAATTTTTCATAAAGGTGATAGATCATGCAGCAGACAAAAAACACAACAAAAGGGATCCTCTCTGTCATAGGCGCAGGGTTCTTCTTTGCCCTGATGACATTTTTCGTCCGGCTCTCCGGCGACTTACCCACAATGGAAAAAGCTTTTTTTAGAAACGCCGTGGCGGCCCTTGTCTCCGTCGTCATGCTCTCCAAAAGCAGCGAAGGATTTTTCATAAAAAAACAAAGCCTTCCATCCCTGTTTTTCCGCAGCTTTTTTGGAACGGCAGGCTTAATCTGCAACTTTTACGCCATTGACAGGTTAAATATCTCCGATGCCAACATGTTAAATAAGCTCTCTCCCTTTTTTGCCATCATCGCCTCCTACTTTATCTTAAAGGAGAAGGCTTCCGTGAAAGAGTGGATCGCAGTTATCACAGCATTTATTGGAGCGCTTTTTATCATCAAGCCCTCCTTTGAGCTGACCTCTGTCTATGCGCTGATCGGCGCCCTTGGGGGACTTGGCGCCGGGCTTGCCTACACCTTTGTGCGGAAACTTGGAAAAATGGGGGAACGCGGGCCTATTATCGTCATGTTTTTCTCCCTCTTCTCCTGCTTTGTCACCCTTCCGGGGCTTATCCTGCAATTTAAGCCTATGAGCAAGGTCCAGTTTATCATTCTTCTTCTGGCAGGTATCTCCGCCACCGGAGGACAGCTCTGCATCACCCGCGCCTACACCTTCGCCCCGGCAAAAGAAATCTCTGTATTTGATTATACCCAGGTGATCTTTGCCGCAGTCCTTGGATTTTTCTTTTTTGACCAGATACCGGATATTTACAGTGTAATTGGCTATGTGATCATTATTGGCTGCGCCATCTACAAGTGGATGTTGGGGAAAAAGGAATGACGTATGTATCACCTGTCCGATCAGGCAGACACATGCATTCGTTATTTTTTAACAGCTCTTTAATTCGGTGATCAGGGATGTTGTCCCCAAGATACAGATGCAGTCTGCCCCCTGCTTTTTCGCACAGGCGAGAGCATTTTTTGCCCCTTCCACATACAAGATTTCTCCCAACTCTTCCCTTGCTTTTATGGCCTGATTTTCGGAAAAATGATAATGGTGATTTCCTGTGGAGGTAAACACCATAATGTCTACTGCTTCTTTCATAAGAGACGCCACCCCGATATAATCCTTATCCTCCGGTATAGCCAAGATCACCGCCAGCTTTCTGTGGGGAATCCGGGAAATCACTTCTTTTACCATGGGAACTGTCTGACGGTTGATGCAGGCGTCCAGCAGAGTAATAGGATTCCTGTCGATCAGCTCCATCCTCCCGGGATAGTCTATGGTCTGCAAAAACTCTTTCATCTCGTTTTCCCTTAAGTCTCCGCAGATTTCCTCTCCCAGAGCCAGGCTCAGGGCACAGTTTTCTCCCTGATGGGTTCCAAGGAGAGGGATTTTTATGTCGGAGTACCGCTTTTTTTCCGTAACCACATCAAACTTCATGCCCTCTTCGGTAAAATCAATATTTTCGCTGAAAAAATCCTTTCCGTACTGCCTGACTTCCACGTCACATTCCCTTGCCCGTTCCAAAAAAATACGGCGGACACTTTCTGGCTGCTCTGCCAGAAACACACTTTTTTGCCCTGGCTGTATCACCCTGCTTTTATCCCTGGCAATGTCCTCTATGGTCTTTCCAAGCTCCCTGGTGTGCTCCGCAAATATAGGTAAAACGACGCCAAAATCATGGGTTACATTCCTTGTGTCGTCATAGCGGACGCCCTTGCCGCACTCCAACACATGAAGATCTGTCCCCTCCTCACAAAACCAGCAAAAAGCCAGTGCCAGAATGATTCCCACAGGGCTTACATACTCTCCCTGTTTTGTCTGTATCTCTCGGATCTCCCCCTCCAGTTTATTTGCCAACTCCACCAATTTTTCATCGGGAATCCTCATTTTATCCACCCGGATCCGCTCACAGAAATCTGTGATATGGGGGCTTGTGACAAGTCCGGTTTTTCTTCCCTGGGACTGTAAGACCAAGGAGAGCATATGGCTTACAGAGCCTTTCCCCTTGCTGCCTGTGACCACAATATTTGTCCCAAATGACAAATCCTCTAAAAGCTTTTTGGTAAGCCCCGGATTTCTCTTTTTAGAATCCGGGGCGCTGTATTTTTGATAAGGCTGCGCCTTTAAGTAAGACTCATAGATAAAATCTATGGCCTCCTGTTTTGTCCGAAACATCTCAGAACTTCCTTTCCATGCATATATATCCACGCTCCCAGAAATCCTCCCAGGAAATTTAAGATCACATCATCCACATCCACTGTCCGACCAACAAAAATCTGTGATGTCTCAATGCATACCGGAAGCAACAGGGACAATGCAGCCATCTTTGACAGGGAGCGGAATTTTTCCCACAAAAAAGGCAGGGAAAATCCCCAGGGAAGAAACATGATAATGTTGCCTATAATGTTGATCAAAAAACGGTCTAGGCTCATATGATAAAAACATTCCCGGATGGTGCGAAAAGGAATGAGATTTATTTTTTCCCCCTTCAAGATTCTTGCCGCCCCCTGAGAAAAGAAATCTGCTTTTGGGCGCAATCCGTCAAAGAGAGTGAAAAACAGCAGAACCGCTAGAAAGGAAAAAAACAGCGCCATCACCGTTTCCCGAAGCCAAAACCCGCTGCCCTCTCCTTTGCCTCCTTTTCGCACTTTTACCACAAATCTCCGAAGAATGATGTAAACCGGAAGCACAGCGAGCAATAATAAAAATAATCGTTTGATATAATCTGCCGTCATCATTTAATTCCCCACATGCCCTATGATCTTTCCCGCCACATTCACCCCTGTGGCTCTCTCCATTCCTTCAATTCCCGGGGTCACGTTGATTTCACAAAATACATAGTCTTCCTCTCCAAAAAGCAGATCCACTCCCAAAAGTTCCAGCTCTGTTTTCTTATAGATTTCCCTTCCGATTTCCCGTATCCTGTGGTCGATCTCATATTTTTCCACACTGCCCCCCAGGGCAAAATTTGCCCGAAAACCCTCTTTTGCCTGGCGTTTCATACAGGCGGCCACTTCCCCCTGTATCATAAAAAAACGCACATCCTTTCCGTAACTGTTTTTTACAAATTCCTGATACAGCAGTTCCTCTTCCCCGTGTTTTTTTCTTATTTTCTCGTACTCTTCTTTATCCGAGATCAGATACACTTCCCGCCCCTGGGAACTCAAAAGCCCTTTTGCCACAAAGGGCACTCCCAGGAAATCTGCAATCTCTTCGTAAGAAATCCCCGGCCTGCCCAAAATGTATCCCGGAAAACAAAGGCTTCCCCCTGCCAGTGCCAAAAGTTCATTGGCTTTATTAACAAAACGGTTGAGCCCTTCCAGCTTGTTGTACTGCTGTTTTGCCAGCCCGTTGATGCAGTCTTTTATCACGCCGTATTTGCAGCGGTTTATGACAAAGTCTGCTTCGTTTAAGGGCCGTCCCAGATGAAACAGCGCACCGTTTTTTAAAGTCACATCCTCCACTCCCACAACAGACAGATCTATATTTGCGGACTTTGCCTCCGCTAAAAGTCTGGTGGTTGTGTAGGCACTGCCCATGTTGGTGTATTTTTCAATCAGGTAACCTTTCATCATTTAGAAACTCCTCAGAAGCTCCCGCACATCCTCTTCCTCTGTGGCCCAGCTTGTGGCAAACCGCACCACTGTATGGCTTTCATCCAAGGCTTCCCAGAAACTGAAGGAAACCTTTTCCCGCAATTCCTCCAGCTTCTTGTTTTCCAGGATCACAAACAACTGATTGGTGGGCGAATCTATGTAAAAAGAATATCCCTTCTCTTCCAGCCCCTTCCGAAGCAATGCCGCTGTTCTAATACCGTTTTCCCCGCACTTTTGATACAGCTCACCCGTAAACAAAACGTCAAACTGTATCCCCAGCATCCACCCCTTGGCCAGCAGTGCCCCGCTCTGCTTAACAATGGTAAAAAAGTCCTCCGTCAAATGTCTGGGAAAGACAACCGCCTCCCCAAACATCGCACCAACCTTTGTCCCGCCGATATAAAAGGCATCACAGTTTTTTGCAATATCCTTTAGCGTCACATCTGTATGTTTCGCCGCCAGCCCATACCCAAGCCTGGCTCCATCCAGATAGAGGGGAATCTTAAACTCACGGCACACTTCCCCAAGCTGTTCCAATTCTTTTTTTGTATAAAGCGTCCCGTACTCTGTGGGATGGGAAATATACGCCATCCCCGGTTTTACCATATGGGCATGATTTTCATCCCCATAAAACTGTTCCAGATACGCTTTTACCTTGCAGGCATCCAGTTTTCCCTCCCTGTTTTGTATGGTGATGACCTTGTGCCCGCCGGCTTCTACCGCACCTGCCTCATGGGTGCTGATGTGACCGGAATCCGCCGCAAGCACTCCCTCATAGGGGCGCAGCAATCCACGGATTAGTGTTGCGTTGGTCTGAGTTCCCCCCACCAGAAAATATACCTCCGCCTCCGGGCATCCACAGGCCGCTCTTATTTTTTCCCTTGCAGATTCACAGATCTCATCTGTTCCGTATCCCGAATGCTTATCACGATTCGTCTCAGAAAGTCTCTTTAAAATATCCGGGTGTGCCCCCTCCATATAGTCACTGTCAAAATGCAGCATATCTTTTCCTCCTGACTTACATTGTAATTTTATCTGTGCTTGCCAAAAAACCATTTCCCATTATATCGGGATATAATAACGGCAAACTTTAAAAGATGATCATCCACGGTTTCATAAAATTTTACTTCCGTATTTTTCTCCTGTGTTACAAAACAGCTCTTTCAAATACCAACAATGATTATATCATATGGCGGCAAAAAAATATAGGAACAAAAACAGTCCCTGAAATCTCTATACTTAGTATTCGTTGTACTCGCATGGTATTTTTATACTTGACAAGTAACAGTGTTTATTTTAGAATACCAAAAAGTAGTTGGATAATTTGACTTTTTTAGAAAAATTGGCTATGAGAGCTGATAAAAATATTGAACTTGCCCCATTTTGGAACAAGTTGAAATTTTAAGGAAAGTGAGGAATCACCTATGCCACTACCACAGGAAAAAATCTACACAGTTGAAGATATATATGCCCTGCCTGATGGACAGAGGGCTGAACTCATTGACGGACAGATTTATGACATGACTCCGCCAACCACTATACACCAAAGAATCGTTCATCTCTTAGCATGGCAATCGAAAATTATCTCCACGTTAAAAAGTGCAACTGCAAAGTGTTCTCTGCACCCTTTGCGGTGTTAGAGAGTACTGGATTGTGAATCCTCAGAAAAAAGCCGTCACAGTATTTGATTTTGAAGGAAATGAAAAATCAACCCAATACAGTTTTGATGATGATGTTCCTGTATGCATCTATGATGATTTAGTCATCAATATTACAGTTTTGATTTCATAAAATGCTTAAATAT
>JAMPFA010000011.1 GCA_023664725.1 Roseburia sp.
TAGAGTGTTCAACTTGGCGGTTGAAAATAAACACTTAAATCAACGGAGGTTTCTATCATGAATTTAACACAGAATGACAGACTAAAGCAAGTAACATCTAATACTTTGATCGTAGGGGTTGATGTCGGGTCACAGACACACTTCTGCAGGGCATTCGACTGGAGAGGTTTTGAACTCTCCCACAGGGTATTTAAGTTCAGCAACACAGGCATGGGATTCCTTACTTTCCTTCGATGGACGGAAGAACTCATGAATAAAACCGGAATGAAAAAGGTGATTGTCGGCTGCGAGCCTACCGGTTGCTATTGGCTTACCTTCCAGAAGTTCCTGCAAGACCATGGGGTCCAGCTTGTGACAGTGAATCCATTTGCGGTCAACAGGAGCGTGGAACTGGATGATAACAGCCCTGAAAAGAGTGATCTGAAAGACCCAAAGACGATAGCGCTGCTTGTGAAAGATGGAAGGTATTCAACCTCCTATCTTCCAAGTGGAGTATATGCCGAGATCAGGGAAGCATCTGTATGCAGGGACCAGATCATGATGGAAACAGATGGATGATCCTGTTAGACATGAGAGGTTAGCAGCCATAGGGAAGAATGGGACACAGATTCGCCTTCATAAAAAGGATGACGTTTTTATTCGTGTACCTTTCTGACCGGAAAACGAAGTGCATTGGACCTGAAATGACACAGTTTACGCCCATTATTAAATGTGAGTCATTGTTTGTAACTTTATTAACCATTGAACAAACAGCTAAAATAAAAGCTTTTTGTGCAAAATATATAAGAAAGTATAGAGAGGATTTCATATGAAAGAGTTTAAGAGATTTTTTGTCGAGGAAGAGGCAAATGGAGTAGTGGAAGTTGTTTTGATCCTGGTGGTTTTAATTGCACTGGTGGCTTTGTTTAAAGATAAGCTGGAACCGTTGATGAAAACACTGTTAGATAAGGTGGATACAAATGCCAGAGAGATTTAAGAGGCGGTGTCAGGCATCTCTTGGCATTTATTTTACCCTGCTGCTTGCCTGTGTTGGAGCTTTTATTCTTACAGTAGTAGAGATAGCCAGATTCTCCGGTCTTGACTCGGATGCGTTGGAGTATACAAATCTGGCGGAGGAGTCTTTGTTTGCAGGGTATCAGCCGGTGCTTTTAAGCGAATACGATATGTTCTGGCTGGACGGTTGTTTTGGAAAAGACCGCTTTTCCTTAGAGGCGGGAGAGGAAGAAATGGAGGCGCTGCTCTATGACAATCTTTGGAACAGGGGAAGGAATTTTTATAAAATGCAGGTGGAAGAGGTGACGGCGGAAACCTGCCTGCTGGCCACAGACAGGGAAGGCAAAGTTTTTCAGAGCCAGGCGGCGGCAGCTTACAAAGCAAAATTCGGCGAGATTGCTGCAGAGGAGATTTTAGGCCGCATCAAAGGCATACAGGATGCAAAAAAGAGAGGAGAGAATCCGGAGGACAAAATTTCACCGGCGGAATCTACTTTAGATAGCATCCGACAGCAGCAGGAGACCCAGGAAGCAGCGCAACAGCAGGGGTTAACAAGAGGAGCTGACGTAAAAGCGGCTCCTTCTCCTTTCGGCTTCCTGAAAGGGGAAAGCCCGGCGGCAGCGTCGGGGGGAAATCCTTTAGAGGCAAACCGCAAGCTTAGAAGTCAGGGGGGCTTATCCCTTGTTCTCCCCAAAGGAGCCGTCCTGTCGGAAAAAACAGTGGATATCGGAGATTGTCTTTTAAAGAGAAGCTGCGAAAAGGGCACAGACGGCGGGGCAATAAAGACAGGGACAGCGGACAGGATTTTTATGCAGCAATATATAAAGAGATACGGCGGAAACTTTTTGGAACCAAGAGTGTCGGGAGGTTTATCTTACGGGGAAGAGTATGTGATTGCCGGGAAAAAAACAGACAGGGAGAATCTGGAGTATGTGGTAAAAGAGCTTCTGCTTGTCCGGGAGATCGCAAATTTTACTTATCTGTTCACAGATGAGGCAAAACAGGCACAGGCGTTGGCGGCTGCCACAGCCCTTGCGGGCATCAGCGCCAATCCTCCTCTGATCGAGGTGGTAAAGCAGGGAATCCTGGCGGTGTGGGCATATGGAGAAAGTATCTGCGATGTAAAAATCTTGCTGTCAGGAGGAAAAGTTCCCTTGGTGAAAACGGCGGCAGAGTGGAATACCGATCTTGCAAATATCGGGGATGTGGAGTCGGGAAATTATAGCGGAGCAGACCATGGTCTGGGTTATGAAGATTACCTGCAGGCTTTTCTCTATGTCTTATCCACGAAGACAGCATCTTACCGTTGTATGGATCTGATGGAGTACACCATGAAAAAATCAGGATATGACTATGCAAAGATGGATCACATGATTCTTCGAATGAAAATACAGGCAGAGTACAGTGCAGATACGATATTTTCTTCTCTTTTGGGGGAAGATACAATTGGAGGTTACATTTTTGAAAAGGAGAGCAGCTATTGTTATCGATAGGATAAAAAAGTGGAATCTAAAATTTGAGTCCTCCTATATGGCGGAGGCGATGATTGTGCTGCCTTTTTTTGTGGCTTTTATGACTATGCTGCTGTTTTTCTTCCGCATCTTGCAGGTGCAGCAGATTGTGGATAACGCACTGATTTTGACAGGCAGGGAATTGTCGGTAGCAGCATATGAGTCTTCCACAAAAGAACTGTCGGAAAACAGTATCGCCGCTCAGGTTCTGGTTGAGAAAAATTTAAAGGGAAACAAAGTTTCAGGGAAGTTTGTCACCGGGGGGAATTTGGGGATTTCTCTTTTGCACTCGGAATTTCAGGGGGATTATATTACCCTTGTTGCAGACTATAAGATGAAATTTCCAACACTTCTTCTGGGAACACACAAGATTTCTGTTACCCAGCAGGTAAAATGCAGAAAGTGGACGGGAAAAGGTTTAAATTCCGGGGAGTCAGGGCGGGGAGAGGAAATTGTATATATTACTCCATCCGGTTCGGCATATCACAAAAGCAGGGACTGCACCTATCTGAAGCCGAAAGTAAAGAGCATTTCAAGAGACAGGATAAAAACCAGTCGAAATGCAGATGGCAGCAAATACTATCCCTGCAGCAAGTGCAAAAGGGATGTAAAAGGAGGAGCAGTCTATGTGACAGATTATGGCAATCGTTATCACAATAAAAGGGATTGCAGCAAAATTTTCAGGACGGTATATGCAGTGTTTTTGTCCCAGGCAGGGGACAGGCATAGCTGTAGTAAGTGCGGTAAGTAGGGAGCTGCCAATGAGAATGAGAGAGGGGAGTAAATGTTAGAACATTATTTATTGCTTGGAACATTGGGATTTCACAGCTTGGAGGATATAAAAAGTAAAGAGATCACATTGATGGTAACTTTAGGATCCGCAATGGCAGGTCTGATCTGTCATATTGTATACCAGAGCCAAAGTATCTACAGTATGCTTGGGGGAATGGTTTTCGGAGGTCTGATCCTGCTGTTTGCTATCCTTAGCAGAGGAAAGATAGGGCCGGGGGATGGCATGGTATTTATGCTGACAGGCTTATATCTGGGGGTGGAAGAAAACCTTGCCCTTATGCTTTTGTCTTTTTTCCTTGCGGGATGCTGGGCTTTTATAGCAATTTTCTTTCTGCATCGGGATAAAAAGGAAAAGATGCCGTTTATTCCCTTTTTGTTTCTGGCCTATGTTTTGATTTTAGTATTGTGAGGTGGGGATATGAAGAGGGCGGAAGGGTCTTACACAGTGGAGATAACATTGTTGTTGCCATTGATGATTCTGGCAATGTTTTTACCGGTCTACAAATCATTTGACTGTTACAAAGAGGTAAAACAGGAATCTGCCTATGTGTGGAAACAGGATTTTGTGCCGGAGGAAAAGATCAGGAAGATGCAGCTGGCGAAAGATATATGGGAGGAAATAAAATAATGGAGTACAGACGGTGTCAGGGTAAGAGTTATATGATACGGGAAGCGCAGACGTCAGAGTGGGGATACCAGATTCCCATGCTGCGGGAAAATACAGTGAAAGGTATTTTGCCTGTACAAAAAATGCAGGAGGGGGAAAAGGTTCAGTTTTGGTATGAGATCAGCGGGAAGCATGATTTAGAAGGGTATGCTCGTTTTCATAAGCTGGGGAGAAAGTTTTTGGAAAATTTTATTGTATCTTTGTGCCGGGTATCCCAAAGTCTTGGGGAATATCTGCTTTTGGAAGATGAAATTTGTCTCGACCCGGAAATGATCTACCTGAATTATAACGAAAAGGAGATTTCCTTTTGTTATATCCCAGGCAGCCAGAAAAAACTGGAAGCTTCTCTGAGTGACTTTATGGAATTTTTCTTAAAACACATGGAACACGGAGAACAAAAAGATATTGAGGTCTGTTATAAAGTATATGAGAAAAGCCAGATGGAGCGCATAAGTCTGCCGGAACTGGCAGAGATTATGTCACGGGATGTTCGCCAGGAGGAGCAAAAAAGCGTTTTTTCGGAATCTGCGAGTACATGGGAAAATCCAGTTGCATTGGAATCGGGGAAAGAGGAACCGGAAAGAAGGAAAGAAAAATTTCGATTTCCCGGGAAGTTTTTTGAAAGAAAATATAGTTTTTACAATGTATGGGATAAAATCCCAAAGAGACAAAAAAAGGAGCAGGAACAGTTTATCTTTGAGCCGGAGGAGGTTGTGGAGGAATCTTCCAATCCCACTGTGTTTTTGGGAAGTGAGAGTAAGGAGATTTTCGGGGAGCTTCGGTATGAAGGAGAGGGAAGGGGAAATAATTTTAAGATAAATGTCCCTGTATTTTTGGTGGGCAGCCAGGAAGGGGAGGCAAACGGCGTTATTTTTACTTCCTCTGTCAGCCGTCATCATGCCATAATCTATAAGGAAGAGGATAATTACTATATAGAAGACTTAAATTCCACCAATGGGACATACTTAAACGGAAAAGCATTAAATTACAAGGAAAAAGTTTTACTGTCGAAAAATGATAAGGTGCGGTTTGCGGAGGAAGCCTACCGTTTTGTGTAACACTTGCAAAAACGGAAGAATACTTTATAATCTTAATCAGTGGGAAAAGAAATGAGGTATTTCATGGCATGGAAACGCAAGTGAAAAATATTCCTGTGATTACGGTGAGTATTGTGGCGGTAAATGTTATAATCTGGCTGGTACAGGAGATGGTGGGAAGTACTTATGACAGCAGTTTTATGATAGTCTGTGGAGCGTCATACGCTCCCTATATACTGGAAAATGGAGAATGGTGGAGATTACTGACGGCTGCGTTTCTGCACTTTGGGGCGGAACACCTGTTTAACAATATGTTTATTTTAGTCCTGACAGGTATGCGTCTGGAAAAATTTCTTGGGAAACTGCCCTATTTGATGCTGTATCTCCTGTCCGCAATTGCGGGAAGTGCCCTGTCCTTTATAAAAGAGCTGGAGGCAGAGGAAGCTGTCGCCTGTGCGGGGGCGTCAGGAGCGGTGTTTGGCGTGTTGGGAGGATTGATAGCGGCAGCGATTTTTAACCGTGGAAAAGTGGGGGATCTGCGGTTAAGAGGACTTTTGATCATGCTGGCGTTGAATCTGTACAACGGGTTTTCCACAGTAGGCGTGGATAACTGGGGCCATATTGGGGGATTTGCAGGCGGGTTTATCTTATGTTTTGTGTTTTGTCTTGTGGGAATATATAGAAATGATTGATTTTAGCTTCAAAAATTTATATACTATAAGTAATGCAGATAACAATGCAATAAGAGTACCAGACGGAGGACAATATGAAGATAAACATTTACTATGGAGGAAGAGGGTTATTGGATGATCCTACATTATATGTGGTAAATAAGATGGAGGATGTATTAAAAGAACTGAGGGTCAATGTGGAGCGCTACAATATATATGAGCATAAAAATGAAATCTCCACGCTGCCCCACACTTTTAAGGAGGCAGACGGGATCATTCTGGCCACTACGGTGGAGTGGCTGGGAATCGGCGGCTATATGCAGCAGTTTCTGGATGCCTGCTGGCTTTATGGCGATAAGGAGCTGATGAGTGAGCTCTATATGCAGCCCATCGTCATGTCAACTACATATGGAGAGAGAGAGGGGGTTTTGTCCCTGGAAAATGCATGGGAGATGTTGGGAGGACAGCCCTGTCCCGGTCTGTGCGGCTATGTGGAGGATTTGGTGACCTTTGAGCTAAACGAAGAGTACACGGTGATCATTGAAAAGAAGGCAGAGAGCCTTTACCGCACTATCTCTCAGAAGATCAAGGCACTGCCTTCCAGCAATCAGGCGGTGAAACAGACTGTGCTTAGAACTCAGTCCATGGATCTGACTCCTCAGGAGAGTGAACAGTTATCCAAATATGTATCAGACGATTCCTATGTGAAAAAGCAGAAAGAAGATATCGAAGAGCTGGCATCTATGTTTAAGGATATCCTGGGCAAGAGCAAGGATGAAGAAGATACCATGTATATCAAGGAGCTGGAGAGTCATTTTATACCCCAGGAGGACTTCCAGGCTACATATCTGCTTATGATAGATGGGAAACAGAAACCTCTCTACATAGAGGTCAATAACGAGGAGGTGTCCTGTCACTATGGCAAGGAGGAGAATATAGATGTTTTTGCCAAATTAAGTTCTGAGGTGATGGACAATATTGTTGCGGGAAGAAAGACATTCCAGCGGGCATTTATGACAGGTGAGATGACGGCAAAAGGCAATTTTAAGACACTTAGAATGTTAGATACCGTGTTTAATTTTGAGTAAAAACCGGTTTATCCGGCAGAAAAAGAAAAGGAGCAGATATAGTATGAAAGACAGTAATTGTATTTTTTGTAAACTGGCATCTGGTGAGATTCCAACGAACAGTATTTATGAGGATGATATGTTTCGGGTGATCTTAGATGCGGCCCCGGCGTCTAAGGGACATGCCCTGATCATTCCAAAAGAGCATTATAAAAATATTTATGAAATTGATGAGGAAGTGGCAGGAAAAGCGATGAAGCTTGCAAAAAAAATGGCAGCACACATGACAGAGAAGTTAAACTGCGACGGTTTCAATCTTTTGCAGAATAACGGGGAAGTGGCTGGTCAGACTGTATTCCATTTCCATCTGCATTTGATTCCCAGATATAAGGGAATGAAGAATGATGACATTTTGATGTGGAACCATGAGACATTTACGGAAGAAGAAATAAAAGAAATCTGCACGTCTTTAAAGTTGTCATAGCATAAAAAATCTACCGCATGAAAATCAGATGTTTTCATGCGGCAGTGTTCTTATTATTTCTTTGCATAATTTTCGATTATTTCCACAATGGTCTGGATGGAGTCCATCTGTCCGCTCTTTTCCATGGCATCCCTGTAGGTATTCTTGTTGTCAGCAACCTGTCGAATGGCGGCTAAGAGTGTGTCCTTGGTCAAGTCTTCCTCTTTCAGGACGTAGGAAAATCCCTGTTTTTCAAAAGAATTTGCATTTAAGATCTGGTCTCCCCTGCTGGCAGCGGCAGATAGGGGAATCAGTATATTTGGCTTGTGCAGCGCTAAAAGCTCACAGATCGCATTGGCCCCCGCCCGGGAGATTACAATGTCCGCAAGGGCAAACATGTCCTTTAGCTGCTGGCTGATATATTCAAACTGGGCATAGCCTTCGGTGTTCATCAGAGTGTTGTCTAAATTCCCTTTTCCACAGAGGTGGATGATCTGATAATCCTTTAAAAGTTCCGAGAGAATTAACCGCACGGTATCGTTGATAACTTTGGCGCCGGAGCTTCCGCCGATAATGAGAAGGACGGGTTTATCTGCCTTAAAATGGCAGTAAGAACGGGCGTCTTCGGGATTACCCTCTAACAGTTCCTGGCGGATCGGTGAGCCGGTCAGCACCGCTTTTTCGGAAGGAAGGTATTTTAAAGTTTCCGGGAAGTTGCAGCACACTTTTCTGGCAGCAGGAATGGATATCTTGTTGGCAAGGCCGGGGGTGATATCAGATTCGTGGATAATCACTGGTATCCGGCGCATTTTAGCTGCAAGGACGACAGGTACAGAGACAAAGCCGCCTTTGGAGAAAACCACATTTGGTTTGATCTTTCCAAGAAGGCGGAACGCCTGACCCAGGCCTTTTATCACTTTGAAGGGGTCGGATAAATTCTTTAAGTCAAGATACCGGCGGAGTTTGCCGGAGGAAATACCGTGGTAAGGAATGTTCTGAGCTTCGATCAGATCCTTTTCCATTCCCTGATAGGAACCGATATATTCAATTTCATAGGATAGCTCTCTTAGCACAGGGAGCAATGCAATATTTGGAGTGACGTGTCCGGCAGTGCCGCCGCCGGTGAGGACAATTTTTTTCATTATAACCTGCTACCTTTCTCTGTTTAAGCTTCTATCATTATATTATACTCCCTGAGGGAAAAGTCAAGAAATTAATAAGAGGGAAGTTGGTGTCAAAAGAAATATGAAATGGGAAAACCATAGGTTTTGACGGGGGAATTAGGGGAAACTTGCGGTGAAAAGCAGAGCCTGTCCCCTTTTCACGGTGAATTTTTTTTTCTATAATTAGTACAGCATTCATGTTGTTGGCAGCTATATTTATGTTGATGGTAACTACATGGATGTTGACGGCAGCAGTAGAAAAGGTGAAAAGGAGGCAGTTATGTTTCAAAAGGAAATTATTCCGGAAAAAATGCTTACTTACATAGGAGAAAACCATATTATGTTGGAAATGATCGTGGTTGGCGTTTTGCTGCTTTTAATGGTATCCGTATCTCTGAAAGTTTCCCGAATGAGAAAAGATGTTCGGGGAATCTGCAAACAGGTGAGAAGATATCTGGATGTGGTCTTATCGGAAGACTCGGAGAATGGGATCCTGGAGGATGAGACAGAGGAGGAGATGCAGCCAGAAGCAGTAGATCTGCAGCAGATCCATACATATCAGAGAAAGAAGGAGGAAGAGCCTCCAAGGCAGAACCAGAGGCCAGGGGAGGATTTGCAGAGCCAAAGAGACGCAGAACTTTTGATGGAAGTGATCCAGGATGTGTTTTAGTTAGTACTTGAATCCTATACCAGTATTTGCTAAAATAATGAGTAGTGAAAAATAAATAGAATAGTGCAAAGGAGTGTTCACACATGAGCAAGGTAGTATTTGATTATTCAAAAGCAGCTTCTTTCATCAGCGAAGAAGAAATGGGCTATATGAGCAGACTGGTGGAGGATGCAAAGAAGCAGTTAGTGGCAAAGGACGGAGCAGGGAACGATTTTCTGGGATGGATCGATCTGCCGGTGGATTATGACAAAGATGAGTTTGCCAGGATCAAAAAGGCGGCAGAAAAAATCCAGTCAGATTCCGAAGTGCTGGTAGTGATCGGAATTGGTGGTTCTTATCTGGGAGCGAGAGCTGCCATCGAATTTTTAAGACACGGATTCTACAACAATGTTTCCAAAGAGACGAGAAAGACACCGGAGATCTACTATGCGGGAAACAGTATCAGCGGCGCTTACCTGGAAGGCCTGTTGGATGTGATCGGAGACAGAGATTTCTCCGTAAATATCATCTCCAAATCGGGAACTACCACAGAGCCGGCTATCGCCTTCCGTATCTTTAAAAAGAAACTGGAAGAAAAATACGGCAAGGACGGGGCTGCAAAACGAATTTACGCAACTACGGATAAAGCAAAGGGAGCCCTTAAAAATCTGGCCACAGAAGAGGGATACGAGACATTTGTAGTGCCTGATGATGTAGGAGGGCGTTTCTCTGTACTTACAGCGGTAGGTCTGCTTCCAATCGCAGTCAGCGGCGCTGATCTGGACAAGCTGATGGAAGGTGCAGCAGAGGGAAGGAAACTGGCTTTAGAACAGAAGTTTGAGGACAATGACTCCCTACAGTATGCAGCAGTCCGCAATATTTTGCTCCGCAAGGGAAAAGCTATCGAAGTGCTCTGTAATTATGAGCCAAGTCTTCATTATGTATCTGAGTGGTGGAAGCAGTTATATGGAGAGAGCGAGGGCAAGGATCAGAAAGGATTGTTCCCAGCATCCGTGGATCTGACTACAGATTTACATTCTATGGGACAGTTTATTCAGGATGGTGCAAGGATCATGTTTGAGACGGTATTAAATATTGAAAATTCCAGAGGAAAGATTCTCATCGAGGAAGAGCCGGTGGATCTGGACGGATTGAATTATCTTGCTGGAAAAGATATGGACTTTGTAAACAAGAGCGCTATGAACGGAACTATTCTGGCACATACAGACGGAAACGTGCCCAATCTGATGGTGAAGATTCCGGAGCAGAACGAGTTTTATCTGGGCGAGCTGTTCTATTTCTTTGAGTTTGCGGTAGGAATCAGCGGATATCTGCTGGGTGTAAATCCATTTAACCAGCCAGGCGTGGAGAGCTATAAGAAAAACATGTTCGCACTTTTGGGCAAACCGGGATTTGAGGCACAGCGTGAAGAATTATTAAAGAGATTATAATTTTGTAATATTTTTGATACAGAGCCGTTTTTTCATAAACGGTTCTGTATTTTTATTAGAACATTTGGTAAAAAATAGGGATTTTTCCTATAAAAACAGGAATTAAAAATCTCTATAAACCTTGAAAATACAAGGGTTTGGAGCTTGTCGGAAAGCCTTTTTAATAAAATCTTAAGAAAATCTTCCAAAAACTTGACAAAGAATAAAGTCTATGCTAGTATCACATTGTAACAAATTTGTAATAAATGTAATAATTCTTAATAGAAATGTGAAACAAGAGATATCACGTTTTGAAAAGGAAATACAACACTTGGAGGTTCTATAAGATGAAACTAAACAAAAAAGTGATTGAGAGCATGACAGTTGTATCGACTATGGTAGTTATGTCAACATTCACCGCATTGACAGGTTCAACGGAAGAAAGCGTAACAGTAGCGCAGACAAGTATTGTTGTTTTGGAGCAGACAGGAACAGCAGGGATTATTGCTGAATTACACAAAATGGAAGCAGATGCTTTTGCCAAGGACAGCTTTGTGACTGCAAGCATCGAGAAGGCAGAGAGAAATCTTGTTGCAGAGGGAAATGCGAAAGAGTCTGAGGAGACAGAAGAAAAGTCTACAGAAAACCTTGGTGAGACAGCAGGAATTTCTCAGGCAGTATACAGTGCTATGGAAATGAAAGATGTCGAGGAGCAGCTGGAGAGGGCAGCAGAGGTATCAGAGGATGCAGAAGCAGTAGCTGAAGTGGCAGAGGTACAGCCGGAAGCAGAGGAAAAGGCAGAAGATCAGGAAGAGGTTTTGCCGGAAGAGAATACAGAGATTGCCGGAGAAGTGCAGCCGGAAGAAAATAAAGAAGATACAGCAGCTTCAGAGGAAGCAAAAACTGAAGAAGAAAAGCCGGAAGCAGAAAATGCAGAGTGGGCTGATCAGGTAATGGCTAACGTGGAGGAGGATATGAATATCCGTACTGCACCGGATGAGACATCAGATCTTGCCGGAAAGTTTTACCGGGGAGATGTGGCAGAAATCGTGGAAGTCGGTGACGAGTGGACAGAGATTACCTCCGGAAATGTAACTGGATTTGTAAAGAATGATTATCTGGTATATGGTGATGAGGCATTCCAGCTTGCAAACGAGGTTTGCAGCGTATATGCAACGGTGAATACAGACGGACTTCGTTTAAGAAGCGAACCCAACGAGGAGGCAGGTATTATTACCACAGCCTCAAATGGTGACCGTTTAAAAGTAGATAAAGAGGCAGAGGAAGTAGAGGGATGGGTAGCAGTAAAAACTTCTGATTCCACTGCATATGTCAGCGCAGATTACGTGGATGTAGCTTTAAACCTTGGTACAGCTTTAAATGCTGAGGAAGTAAAGCAGAAAGAGGCAGAAAAGGCAGCAGCAGAAGCAAAGAAGGCAGGAAAGAAACCTGCGATGTCAGCAAGCACAGACGAAGTGACTCTTCTTGGAGCATTGATTCAGTGTGAGGCAGGCAATGGTTCCTATGAAGGCATGCTGGCAGTAGGATCTGTTGTAATGAACCGTGTGAGAAGTGGCGGATATCCTGGAACGATTTCAGGGGTAATCTATCAGGCAGGGCAGTTCCCACCTGCACTTAGCGGCAGTGTGGCAAATGTGGCAGCAGGCGGCGTGAGAAGCGCATGCTTACAGGCAGCTCAGGAAGCCATCAACGGTGCAGACAATACCAACGGCGCATTGCAGTTTAGAAGTGCGAGTTCTGGTTACGGTGGAACGGTTATAGGTGGAAATGTATTTTTCTAAACAGAACGAAAAAGCTGATCAGGGAGATTACAAGATTTTGTTGTAATCTCCCTGATTTTATAGTACTATGTTACTTACAGAAAATATTTTATGGAGGACAGAAAATGGGACCATTTATAGTAATTATTATTTTGCTGATCATAGCATTAATTGTAGCGGCAAGCTGTATTAAAATCGTACCTCAGGCACATGCTGCAATCGTAGAATGTCTGGGAGCATACCGGGCTACCTGGGGAGTGGGTATTCATTTCCGCAGACCTTTTGTAGACCGTATTGCAAAGAAGATCAACTTAAAAGAGCAGGTAGTGGATTTCCCACCCCAGCCGGTGATCACCAAGGATAACGTAACCATGCAGATTGATACGGTAGTGTTTTTCCAGATCACAGATCCGAAGCTGTTTGCTTACGGCGTGGAGAATCCTATTATGGCTATTGAAAATCTGACAGCTACTACACTACGTAATATTATCGGTGACCTGGAGCTGGATGAGACACTGACTTCACGTGAGACAATTAACACCAAGATGCGGGCATCCCTCGACGTGGCAACAGACCCCTGGGGTATTAAAGTAAACCGTGTGGAGCTTAAAAATATCATTCCTCCCGCAGCCATCCAGGATGCCATGGAAAAACAGATGAAGGCAGAGCGCGAGCGAAGAGAAGCGATTTTGAAAGCAGAAGGTGAGAAGAAATCTACCATTCTTGTGGCGGAGGGGAAAAAGGAATCTGCGATCCTTGACGCAGAGGCAGAGAAGCAGGCGGCAATCTTACGTGCAGAGGCCCACAAGGAAGCTACTATTCGGGAGGCAGAAGGACAGGCAGAGGCAATCCTTAAGATTCAGCAGGCAAATGCAGACGGTCTTCGTTTCTTAAAAGAGGCAGACCCCAATGATGGCGTACTGAAATTAAAGAGTTTAGAGGCCTTTGCGAAAGCTGCAGACGGCAAAGCGACCAAGATTATCATTCCCTCGGAGATTCAGGGGATTGCGGGGTTGGCGAAAGCCGTTGTAGAAGTGGGAAAGGAAAGTAATTAAGTATGACATTAAAGGGACGCCATTTTTTAAAACTGATGGATTATACGCAGGAGGAGATATTATATCTTATCGATCTGGCGGAAAAATTGAAAAAGGAAAAGAAGCAGGGGATTCCCCACACTCATCTTTTGGGGAAAAATATCGCCTTGATTTTTGAGAAGACAAGCACCAGAACCCGCTGTTCCTTTGAGGTGGCAGCTCATGATCTGGGGATGCATGTGACTTATCTGGATCCGTCAGGCTCCCAGATTGGGAAAAAGGAGAGCATTGCGGACACGGCAAGAGTTCTTGGCAGGATGTTTGACGGTATTGAGTACCGCGGATTTGGACAGGATATTGTAGAGGAGTTGGCAAAATATGCGGGGATCCCTGTGTGGAACGGCCTGACCAACGAATTTCACCCTACCCAGATGCTGGCGGACATGCTGACCATTCGGGAGCATTTTGGAAAATTGAAGGGGATCAAACTGGTGTACATGGGAGACGCCCGCTATAACATGGGAAATTCCCTGATGGTGACATGTGCCAAACTTGGCATAGAGTTTGTGGCATGTACCTCAAAGAATTATTTCCCGGAACAGAAACTGGTGGATTACTGCAATAAAATTGCGGAGGAGACAGGTGCCGTCATCACTTTAAGCGAGGATGTGGAAAGCGTTAAGGGTGCGGATGTGGTTTATACGGACGTGTGGGTGTCTATGGGAGAACCCCAGGAAGCATGGGCAGAACGGATTAAAGAGCTGATGCCCTATCAGGTAAACAAAAGAGTAATGGAGCTTGCGGGGAGTGACGCCATATTCATGCACTGTCTTCCGGCATTTCATGACCTGGGAACGGCAATCGGAAGGGAAGTCCATGAGAAATTCGGACTCAGTGAGATAGAAGTTACCAATGAAGTTTTTGAAGGAAATCAGTCGGTAGTATTTGACGAGGCGGAAAATCGTATGCATACCATAAAAGCAGTTATGCTTGCCACATTAGGAGATTTAGATTGAAATCAGAAATATTAGCGGCACTGCGGGGAGCTGACGATTATGTGTCAGGACAATATCTCTGTGAAAAGTTAGGGGTTTCCCGGACAGCAGTGTGGAAAGGAATCCAAAAGTTAAGGCAGGAGGGCTACGTCATCGAGGCAGTCTCCAATAAGGGTTACCGCCTTGCGGGAGCAGAGGACGTTTTAAATGGGGATGAGTTAAAAAGCCGCAGGAAGACCCGGTGGATTGGAGAGGAGATATATTATTTTGGTGTAGTAGATTCCACCAATATCAGGGCGAAGCAGCTGGCGGATGAGGGAAGCGGTCACGGAACGTTAGTAGTGGCAGACAGACAGGAGGCAGGCAGAGGACGCAGGGGAAAGAGCTGGACGTCACCGGCGGGAACCAGCGTCTATATGTCTATTCTGCTAAAACCGGAGATAAAGCCTCAGTCGGCGTCTATGCTTACGTTAATTGCAGGATTGTCTGTTGCAAAAGCGATCAAAGAGTATGCCGGGCTTTCCCCTCAGATTAAATGGCCCAACGATATTGTAATCAACGGGAAAAAGGTCTGTGGCATTCTGGCGGAGCTCAGCACAGAAATCGACCAGATCCATTATGTTGTGGTGGGGATCGGCATCAATGTGAGAAACATGGAATTTCCGGAGGAGATCGCTGCCATGGCAACCTCACTTTTTCTGGAAGGTAAGGATGAGGTGAAACGGGCGGAATTGATCGAGGCAGTTTGTGAATGTTTTGAATATTACTATGATCTATTTTGCAAAAGCTATGACCTTTCCGGTCTCTGTCAGGAATATAATGAGTATCTTGTGAACCTGGGCAGACAGGTAAAGGTGTTAGACCCGCAGAAATCTTTTGAAGGGAAAGCTTTGGGCATTACTGACACAGGGGAGCTTGTGGTGGAGACTGAAGAAGGACAAAAACTTGTCTCTGCCGGGGAGGTTTCTGTCCGGGGGATTTATGGATATGTGTAAGGACAGGTGAAGATGGAAGAGCAGGAAATCGTGCTGTGCGCATCCAGTGCATACGATAGGAAATTTTATATGAACCCCATATTTCAGGGGATTCCTCAGAGTGTGAAAGATGAATTAAAGATTATGTGCGTCCTCTTTACGGAAGATGTGGGAGGAATCCTGGAGGTTTTTTATAACGAGAGCGGAGAGCTGGAGTTTCGCACATCGGCGGATGAGGGGGATTACCTCTACGATGAGATCGGGAGCATTTTGAAAGTAAAAGAGTTGCAGCGAAACAAAAGAGAGCTGTTGGAATCCTTAGAAATGTTTTATCGGGTGATCTTATACGGGGAATTTGAGTGATTATTACGAATAATAGGAGGAACAGGCGGCATGCTCTTGACGATAGATGTGGGAAACACAAATTTTACATTTGGTATTTTTGATGGAAAAATTCTTCTGACGACATTTCGCATGACCACAAAACAGCTTCGGACGTCAGATGAATATGGCATCAGTATTATTGACATGCTGGAGAGAAACCAGATTCTAAAGACAGATGTTCAGGGGGTGATCATTTCCTCCGTGGTGCCAAATGTGATGCATTCCCTGACCAGTGCGGTGATCAAGTATCTGAATATTACTCCGATGATTGTGGGGCCGGGAATCAAAACCGGAATTCGGGTGATGACGGAAAACCCAAAGCAGATCGGTGCGGACCGCATCGTGGATGCGGTGGCGGCCTATGATCTCTACGGAGGTCCGGCTTTGGTGCTTGATTTCGGAACGGCAACCACCTACGATCTGGTGGATGGCAAAGGCGCTTTTGTGGCAGGGGTTACAGCTCCCGGGATCCGTACCAGTGCCCAGGCTCTTTGGAGCGAGGCGGCAAAGCTGCCGGAGATAGAGATAAAGAAACCTTCGTCTATCCTTGCCCAGGAGACCATCAGCAGTATGCAGGCGGGGCTTGTGTATGGACAGATCGGGCAGACGGAGTATATTGTAAGTCATATGATCAAGGAGTCTGGTTATGGGGATGTAAAGGTTGTTGCCACCGGAGGATTGGGCAGGATCATTGCCAACGAGACAGACTGCATCGATATCTATGATCCCATACTTACCCTGTCAGGACTGCGGTTGATCTATGAAAAACAGAGATAGCGGGGAAAGAAAATGAGACCCTTACAGATTGGAAATGTTATCTTAAAAAATAATCTGATCTTGGCACCTATGGCAGGCGTAACAGACCTGCCATTTCGCTTGCTGTGCAAGGAGCAGGGAGCGGGCTTACTTTGTATGGAGATGGTAAGCGCCAAAGCGATCCTCTATAAAAACAGAAACACAGAGGAGCTTCTTCAGATTGAAGAGGAAGAGCGCCCGGTATCTCTGCAGCTTTTCGGCTCAGATCCGGATGTGATCAGCGAGATGGCAAAGCAGATAGAGGAGCGGCCCTTTGATATTCTTGACATCAATATGGGGTGTCCTATGCCAAAGGTGGTAAACAACGGGGACGGCTCGGCGCTTATGAAAAATCCTGTTTTAGCAGGAAAGATTATAGAAAAGACAGTGAAGGCCATAAAAAAGCCGGTGACGGTGAAAATACGAAAAGGCTTTGACGAAAATCATGTCAACGCTGTGGAGCTGGCACATATTGCAGAAGAGTCCGGCGCTGCGGCGGTGGCGGTCCACGGAAGAACTAGAGAGCAGTATTACTCCGGGAAAGCGGACTGGGAGATTATCCGAAAGGTGAAAGAGGCAGTCAAAATACCGGTTATCGGCAATGGGGATCTCACCTGCGGGGCAGATGTGGCTGCCATGGAGGAACTTACCGGGTGCGACGGCTTTATGATCGCAAGGGGGGCTCAGGGTAATCCCTGGATTTTTAAACAGATCCTTTTCTATATGGAAACAGGAACGGAAATGGAAAAGCCGAATTTTCAGGAGATGACAGATATGCTTTTGCGTCATGCCAGATTGCTTTTAGAATATAAGGGAGAGTACATCGGCATAAGAGAAATGCGAAAACATGCGGCCTGGTATACAGCGGGATACCGCAATTCATCCAAACTTCGGAGAAGGATAAACGAAGTGGAAAATTTTGAGGAGCTTAAGGCTCTATTTCAGGAGGTTTCGTCATATAATACTCCATAGACGGGAGTGGTATATATGGTGAAAAAGTCTTTTTTTGCATGGATAAAAGAAAAACTGCGTTTTATAACTGAGAAAAAGGAGACAAAACAGTGGGAGAAAGAGCCTGAGAAGAAGAGAGACAATCCCTATCTTCCCTATATCCGAAAAATTATGGAGACGGTGCTCTTTGCGAAGCAGATCAGCTACCGAGATTTTTATCCTGTTCTTGTGGACGGTGAGGAGCCGGAAAAAACGCTTTTTGCGGCGGGAGAGCTTGGGGCAGATGTAAACCGCATGGCAATTTTAACGGACAATGCCGAATATTTTGAAGACTACAGGGATACTATGTATGAGGATCAGGGGCTTATTGTGGAAATTTATCCAAAAGAGAAGGATTGCCTTGCAAATCTTTTGAAATGCAGGGAAGGGAAAATGGTATTTCTGGATTTTGAAAGGGAAGACGAACTGATCTTTGGACAGTCCTTTGGGGATAAAATATATATCCCTGTATTTAAAAGGCCATGGGAAATTGACGGAAATATTGACATTGTTTTGCCTATCGGGTATAATACAATGATTGTCAGTGGTATTTATTTTGAGGAGAAACAGCCTGTTTACGATAAATTTGAACAGGCTTTTTACAGTAAAGAATAACGAGGAAAGGTAGAAAAGAGATGGATAAGAAAAATATTTTAACGTATCAGGGACTGAAAAAGTTAGAGGATGAGCTGCAGGATTTAAAGGTAGTAAAGAGAAAAGATGTTGCCCAGAAAATTAAAGAGGCAAGGGAGCAGGGCGACTTGTCCGAGAATGCAGAGTATGATGCTGCAAAAGACGAGCAGAGGGATATTGAGGCACGTATTGAAGAGATTGAGAAGATTTTAAAAAATGCGGAAGTTGTTGTGGAGGAAGAGGTAGAGCTGGATAAAATCAGCATTGGCTGTACTGTCCGCATCTTAGACTGTGAGTTTGACGAAGAGCTGGAGTATAAAATTGTTGGTTCCACTGAGGCAAACAGCCTGAAAGGAAAGATTTCCAATGAGTCTCCGGTGGGACGGGCATTGATGGGCGCAAAGATCGGAGATACCGTAACGGTAGAGACACAGGTAGGAGAGTTGTCCTACAAGGTCTTGGAAATTCAGCGTTCGCTGTAAAACGGGAGGATAAAATGGCAGAGCAGAAGAATGTACAGGAGCAGGATATTAATCAGTTGTTGAAGGTGCGGCGGGAAAAATTGCAGGATTTGCAGGATAACGGAAAGGACCCGTTTCGCATTACAAAATTTGATGTGACCCATCACAGCATAGAAATCAAAGAGAACTTTGATTCCATGGAAGGGCAGACGGTCACCATTGCGGGGCGCATGATGTTTAAGCGGGTGATGGGGAAAGCATCTTTTTGCAACGTGACTGATTTAAAGGGCAGTATCCAGGCATATGTGGCAAGGGACAGCATCGGAGAGGAATCCTACAAGGACTTTAAAAAGTATGATGTGGGAGATATTCTGGGAATCACAGGGGAAGTGTTTAAAACAAAAACCGGGGAGATTTCTGTCCATGCATCTTCTGTCACCCTTCTGTCAAAGAGTTTACAGATTTTGCCGGAGAAATTCCACGGACTTACCGATACGGACACAAGATACCGTCAGCGCTATGTGGATCTGATCATGAATGAGGAGGTAAAAAATACCTTTATCAAGCGTTCTAAGGTGATTAGCAGCATCCGCAGGTACTTGGACGGGGAAGGCTTTATGGAGGTGGAGACTCCTATGCTGGTTTCCAATGCAGGAGGAGCAGCGGCAAGACCTTTCGAGACACATTTTAATGCGCTGAATGAGGATCTGAAACTTCGTATTTCCCTGGAGCTTTACTTAAAGCGTCTGATCGTAGGGGGAATGGAGCGTGTGTATGAGATTGGCAGAGTGTTCAGAAACGAGGGGCTTGATACCAGACATAACCCGGAGTTTACCCTTATGGAACTGTATCAGGCATATACAGACTATCACGGCATGATGGATCTGACAGAAAATCTTTACCGCTACGTGGCAAAAGAGGTGACAGGCTCTTTTGTATTGACTTACGGGGAGCACGAGATGGATTTGTCCAAGCCTTTTGAGAGGCTTACTATGGTGGATGCGGTAAAGAAATATGGCAATGTAGATTTTGATGAAATTCATTCTACGGAAGAGGCAAAGAAGCTGGCAGATGAGCATCATATCGAATATGAGGACAGGCATACGAAAGGTGATATTTTAAATCTGTTCTTTGAGGAATATGTGGAAGAGCATTTGATACAGCCCACCTTTATTATGGATCATCCTGTGGAGATTTCTCCCCTTACAAAGAAGAAGCCGGACAATCCTGATTATGTGGAGCGTTTTGAGTTCTTTATGAACGGCTGGGAGATGGCAAATGCTTATTCAGAGTTGAATGATCCTATTGACCAGAGGGCACGGTTTGAGGCTCAGGAGAAGTTGTTGGCAGCAGGGGATGAAGAGGCAAATCATACGGATGAGGATTTCCTCAATGCGCTCAGTATTGGGATGCCGCCTACTGGGGGAATTGGATTTGGAATTGACCGGATGGTAATGATGATGACGAATTCGCCAGCGATAAGGGATGTATTGCTCTTCCCGACAATGCGAACAGTCGATTGAAAAAGCCAGTAAAATCAAGGGTTTCAGGGGTTTGAACCAAGTCTACTAACACACCTGCTAACATAAATTTAGGTTAGACAGTACCCGATAATACTCGAAAAGTGTCAAATAGCTATTTCAGAGTTCAACAAAATAATTCGTACTAAGGGCATTTGTCCAGCAACGACCGGAGCGAAGCGTAGACCGCAGAGCGCCGACAACACACATGGTTTTTGCAAATGAGGAACATGAGAAGTTAGGGCAGGCAAGGTATCAGGCTGTTACCATAAGGCATTGATTTTCATTCTCGGCATTTCAGAGGACACAAGGAATCATTTCAGCCAGATTTATGATATTAAGTCCGGGTATGTCAAGCCGGAATGCCTGCATCAGGGCTGGCAGACAAGCCGGATATTGACAAAGCAAAGGGAAAGGAGGAAACGCTTTAGACATAAAAATTTCGGCTGAAGTGAAAAATTTATTTCCACTTTGAAAACGTCTCAGAAAGAAGTGGCATTTACTCTTACAGAAAGGGTCAATGCCACTGTTTTTATAGAAAAAAGCAGAAATAAGTGTTACACTTTATCTATCAGATGGATGCTTTGGCAGGATTTCTGTGTATTTTATTGCAGGCCAAAAAGGCGGGCTTTAGTCGAACATTTGTACTGCGTAGGACTAAATTCCACCTCATATATGGGAAATATGATCTGCTCTGACAGCCATCTGTGGAAATTTTATTTATTTTTTGAGAAGATAAGGTTTCAGGAGACTTTATCTTTCTCTATCTTATGAATACCGAATGCTTCAAGCCTTTCATACAGGTCATGGTACATGAAGTCCGCCAGTTCCAGAGGGCTCTTTCCGCCAAGCTTTTCTGCCGGGGCAGGGTCAATGTGGCTGAGGGCAGTATTGAGCGCATCCTGCCCTGTCAGCCCTAAAGCGGCCAGATCGGTCCCTTTCGGGAAGATATAGCGCAGCTCGATATGCTTGTTTTCAAGGCTGCCCTTCTGGCCTGACTGCATAGGGTCACAGTAGAAGAGGCGGGTGCGCCTTGTGCCGTCCGGGCTTGTCTCCATTGCATCGGCAGACATAAATTCAGAGCCCCTATAATTATAGAGAGTTTTTTCCGAGATATTTAATTCCGGATGTGCGGCTAAGATCTGGTAAGGGGAAAGCCCCTGTTTAAGTAAAGGGGCAACGACGGAAGCAATGGCTTTGGCTTCGTTCACAGTGAGGTTAACGCCCTGGCGGGAATCGACAAGGGTAGTGCGGTAATCCAAGTGGGCGTCTTCCGGAGAGTACTGGTATTTATTAAAGCGGCATTTAGACCAGTCAGAACAGCCGTTGCAGGCGCCGGGGGAGCGGTCCCTCCTGGAGGGATGTAGTCAGGACAGTCGGGAGTACACAGGCGGCCATGGATGCACTTTTTGTAATTGGAGCATTCGAGGGGCATCTTACATTTATGGGTAAGTGACCTGTGCAGTTTGATCTCTTTGCCGACAGTGGATTTGTCCTTGCCGATGGCTGTCAGGTATCATAAGTGTAAGACTAAATACAGCATTTGTGGAAGTGGAAGAAGGTGAAAGACTAAAATCCACTCCGCCCCTATCAAAGTGGAAATAAACTTTTTACTTCAGCGACACAAACTATGGCATAGCAGAACTTGCAGGATCAATACAGATATGATAAAATATAGTTGAAATATTGAAAAAGGGAGGTATGGGAAAATGGGATATGATACAGTTAAAATAATAGTTGACATTGCATTTGTTGTTTGTGTTATTATTTGTATTATTCTAGCCATAAAGCGGAGAAAGAAATAAAGATCAGCGGTAGTTTCTATCGCTGATTTTTATTTCTTTAACGAGCCACCTTATTACGTGATTGAAAAAACGGAAAGATATTCTTGTGATTGGTAAAACTATTGAACGTGACGGGAAAAATATCATATTATCGGAATGACTATGGAAGAATGTGTATAATCATTTCATACCTGTTTGTACCCTTTAATTTTATGTTAAGAGCATATGGAAAGGAGAAATTACGAAAATGAAGAAAAAAATAATCACATCCATTTTTATCAGCGTTTTGGCAATTAGTTCACTGTCTGCCTGTGGAAATCCCTCACAAAAAAGTACAGAAGCCAGGGAGCAGGCAGCAGAAATGGCCGCTGAGGCAGGAACGGATAGCAAATCTGCCACAGAAAAAACAGAAGCAGATGCTAATGATTATTACGAAGCGGGGTATGCTTGTCTGTATGGTTTGAATGGGCAGAAAATCGATTATGAAGCGGCTTTGAATAATTTTCAACAGGCATTGGAAAAGGGAAAGACCGAAGCAAATTTATACCTGGGTCTGTTGTATGATTGGCATATAGGTCCCGAATATGACTATGCTAAGGCAAAGGCATATTATGAGGCGGCAGGGGATAATCCTTATGCACAGTCGTTGTTAGGTTTTATGTATTATTTTGGACACGGAGTGGAAGAAGATCCTGTTAAGGCTCAGGAATTGTTTGATGAAGTTATTGCAGCCGGTTGTGCGGATGGTTATTATGGAAGCGCTACGATCGCATGGGATGAAAAAGATTATGCGACTGCTTTTGAATACCTGAATAAAGCAGCAGAAGGAGAGAGCCAGATATTTACTTCTGCGACTATGTATGATCTAGGTTATTTATATTTACGTGGGAGGGGCGTAGAGCAGAATTATGGCAAAGCACTGGAGTGTTATGAAAAAGCGGCAGATTTAGGGGACAGTTCTGCCATGGATATGATAGGTTACTTGTATGAATCTGGGGAGGGAGTAGAGCAGGATTATAAAATAGCACTGGAGTGGTATGAAAGGGCAGCGAATTTAGGAAACTTTGTTTCCATGGAACATATAGCCTATATGTATGAAAATGGCTTAGGTGTAGCAAAAGATTCTGTGAAAGCAAAAGAGTGGTATGAGAAAGCTGAGGCGGCAGAGTAAGGAGATGCTGGCAAATATAGAAAAGAAGGAAGGGATATTCCAAAATAGCGAATGGGAATATCCCTTTTTGTTATCGTCAGCAAAACCAAATTAGAAATTATGTTAAATATGAGGATATTGACAAAAAGGATAATACAATTTATAATATTATCTGCGTTATATAACATGAATAATTATAAAAAAGGAGAAAGCAATGCCTCCAAAAGCAAAAATCTCAAAAGACATGGTTATTGATGCTGCATTCGAGGTTGCCCGGGAAATAGGTGCGGAAAATATCAATGCAAGGACAGTATCAAACAAGCTGAATTGTTCCACACAGCCTGTCATGTATCATTTTGCCACGATTGAGGAATTAAAAAGAGCAGCCTATAAAAAAACGGACCGGTTCCATACGGAATATCTGATGAATATTCCAGAAACAGGGGAAGGTGTAATGCTTGGAATAGGGTTGAATTATATTCGATTTGCAGTTGAAGAGCCCCATTTGTTCCGCTTTCTTTTTCAATCAGGATTTGTCATCGAAAACAGCCTGCTTGAAATGATAGATTCCCAGGAACTGATACCTGTTCTTTCTGTGATGCAGAAAGAAATAAGTTTGAGTATAGAACAGGTAAAAGAAGTTTTTGTAACGCTTTCGATGTTCGTCCATGGATATGCCAGCATCATTGCAAACAACTCCTTAGAGTATGATGAAAAACTTATAACGACGCATTTACAGCGGGTATATACAGGTGCAATATTAGCAATACGGGAGGAAGCAAAATGAGTAAAATAAGTAAAACATCACTGATCGCAATCGTTTTTATGGTAATTTTTTCGTTATCAGGCCTTATCGTTTCGCAAAAATCACCAAGTTTATCATCTGTTACTTTAATAATTGGAATAATCGTATTTTTTATTACATGGAAAACAGAAAAAGCAGAAGGAAACGGAGACGGACTGGATCTTAAAAAAGTTCCTGGGCAGCTTAAAGATAAAAGGGTTTTGCTTTTGATCATGATGCCAATGTTCATGAATATTATCTGCACTGTACTGGCAAACTTTTTCGTTCCAGAGTTTATAGAGCATTTAAAAGGAAGAACGGATTTCCTTGCGCTGGGTAAATTACCAATACTTATTATAGAGCTTATAATAGCTGCTTTAGGGGAGGAAATAGCATGGAGAGCGTTTTTTCAAAAACAGCTTGCCAAAGTAATTCCTTTCGTTCCTGCGCTTATTATTTCATCAGCATTATTTGCAATTTGTCATATTACTCGTGGAAATGTGGTCGTTGTATTGTATGATATCCTGTTTGTATTTATCAATGCAGTGTTTTATGGTATGATTTTCCGAAAAACGGACAATGCATATGTTAGTACACTGGCGCACTTTTTGGCGAATCTATTGGGGATTATTGAGGTGATGTTTCTTTAATTGCTTTCGGAGAACTCATGAGATGCATAGATTATGTAAAAATCCTTATATCGGGAGACAACTCAGAGTATGTTTTTCCAACTTAACTGTCATTAATCCCACTGCTTCTGCAGAAACGCAGCAATATCCATTGCCTTTGGCGGGCATCCGCCCACTTGAATTACATTTGCATTGTTTACATCGGTGCTTCCCACCCTCAGCTCCTCGGCCAACCGGATATAGGGGATGTCCTGCGAATTGCAGCTAGTCTGGCGGCCTGTAATATACGGATTGCCATCTCCTTGTAATCTTCTCCCTGTATTACATAAAAATCATTTTTTGACATATTTTTTCCTCTCATACATTTCTGTTATTTATCCAATTTCATAATAATCAATCCACAGTTGGAATACAAGCAATAATTTCCAGTGTAAGCATTGTAAAAGAACAAACATCATATTAGAATATTTTAGAAGAGTACAGGTCTGATTGAAAGAATGGAGATGGAAGGCATGAAAGTTGTAATAGCGATGGATTCTTTTAAAGGAAGCCTGACTTCCATGGAAGCGGGGAATGCTGCAAGGGAAGGGGTCTTGCGGGTATGTAAGGCGGATGTAGTAGTAAGCCACTGCCGCCAGTGTTTCACAGCCTGGGGAGGATTGAAAGAATCAGTGCCCAGAACGTGCCGGAGGCCTGGGTTTTGCATTTTTAAGCTTTTTGCCAAATGTAGAGTTAAAGCCTGGGATTGCCATAGTCTTAGATGCCATTGGATTGGAAAAGGAGCTGGCGGATGCGGATATTAAGATTACAGAGTTATGGATATCGGAGGATGTCCGGCCAGGCAGGGGTGATGAAAAATGGCTGAATTTGATACTTCAAAAGTCGGATACAGTCTGAAAATTGACGGCAAATATTATAATACGCTGGATATCGAGGGGTTTTCGCACATGATGAAGGACCCTTCCTATTGCTACAAGTTTTACTGGTTGGAAGCGATAGTACAGCTTATCTCCGAGGGCGTAAAAGAGACAACTTTTGATGCGGTTATTGATGAGATGATCTGTAATGCCTGGTATTCCGTAAGAGAGTTTCACATTCATCTCAGTGGAATGCAGGCGGACGGTCAGGTAAGGGACGGTTTGGAAAGAGCAGTTATTCTGCTCTCAGAATTAAGTGAGCTTTCGTCAAATGCATCAAAGGTAAAGATTAAGAATGCCATAAGAGAACATAATAAGGAATTGAAAGCGGCAAAGGAGCAGTTGACGAACATGGTGCCCTATCGTGCCCTGGCCGGATTTTTCTTAAAGGCGGATTCGGCGGCAGAATGGAACAGTGTGCGTAGGATGACGGCTTACATAGAGCAGGTGAATCGTGATGTGGTGCTTCTCCCATATACGCTGGGTATGGGGAGCAAGCTGAAAAAAGAGATTTATTTTCAACCGTCCTGGATGGAAATGATTCAGGATCATACGGTGTCAATTCTTGGATGGATCCAGTACGAAAAAGTAAAGTGGCTGCAAAATAATAATCCGGAAGTTCCGGGACTTGTGTATAAGCTGGCGCCGATGGATGAGAAGATGCGCAAGCTTAATCATGTCCGCAAACTTTGGGAAGGGATTCTTGAAATTAGTGAAGTGAGGGATGTGTTTACAGGTAATCTGGTGGTTCCTGGACAGTATGATATGGATCATTTTATTCCATGGTCTTTTGTCATGAATGATGAATTATGGAATCTTATGCCCATGGACGCATCCCTTAATTCTTCAAAAAGCAGCCGGCTTCCAAAGTGGGATCCGTTCTTTCAGAGGTTTGCGGCGAATCAGTATCTTTTATATGGATTTATCCATGAGAAGGCAGGCATAAGGAAATTATTTGAATCATGTTATCGGGATAATCTGCATTCATTATGGGCAGGCCAGGAGCTTTATCGAAAGGGGAATACAAAGGAAGAGTTTTATCATATTCTCCAGAAGAATATGCAGCCGGTATATGATTCTGCCAGACGGCAGGGGTATGAGATTTGGAATAGAATATAGAAACAGCAGTAATTTTCCGGAGCAGATAAGAAGGTGTTTTATGTTACGGCGGAATAAAAAGAAGGAGCTTCCTGAAAAAACGAACAACATATGGAACAGTTATGATTTTAATATGTGTGGTCAGGGAGAGAAATGTAAACTGTGGGCAAAGATCAAGCATATAAAAAGATGCCTGAGATGGAGCAGGCAGCGAATTGTACGTGGGTATTCAGATTCAGATATTTGGGATATGTATGGTTATTTGCAGACGCTTCTTCCTGATATGCTTCAGAATCTAAAAGATAATCGTCATGGTTCGCCGGATTTTCTCGGAGAAAACTATACCAATGATGAGGGTATTCTGGTGAATGAAACCTGCCACGAAGAGTGGGATAAAATACTTGACCGGATGATTTTTCTGTGGAAAGAAAGCGACGAGGATGTATGTTCAAAGAAAAATCCTTATGAGGATGAATATTCGAAAGCATCTGATGAGTTTGCAGAGAAATATGGATTCTGGGGAGAAAGATTGCAGACGGAGGAACAGCTGGAAGAGAATCATAAACGTGGTGGCGGCGGGACGATTCACTTTATGGATGAGGTTTCTGAGTATAAGGAAATATCTGATAAATATCGGGAGGAGGAGCAAAAGCTGGAGCAGTATAGAAATGAGTGCAAAGACGAGGCGTTGGATATGCTGAAAAAATATTTCTTTGCATTGTGGGATTAAGTTACCTGAAGTTTCAATATTTGAACTTTATTTAGGGAATGATTTTATATCTTCCCTTGCCTCAAAGGAAAAGCACTATATCTATGCTATTACTGGCGTAAATAAATAGTTGTAAAGATTCGTCAAAACGAATAGAATATATACAAAAGGAGTGACTTTATTATGCAGGAATATTTAACAGCGATAGAAACGGCTGAGCGTTGGAACATAACAACTCGGAGAGTACAAGTATTATGCAATCAAAATAGAATAAGTGGGGCTATTAAGGAAAGTGGAGTATGGTTAATTCCATTTAGTGCAAAAAAGCCAGAGAGGTTGAAGTCGGGGAAAAAGGTGAATGCAATACGTCAGTTGAGGGTGCTTTCTTTGTTTTCAGGTTGTGGTGGAATTGATTTGGGGTTTGAAGGTGATTTTAATGTGCTGACGGCTTCAGTCAATCCGAGGGTTAATTCAACATGGGTTATTAATGAAATTGATGGGAGATGGACACATTTAGGTAAGACGAGTTTTCATACAGTATTTGCCAATGATATTAAACCAGAGGCGAAAGCAGCATGGACAAACTATTTTTCTGCAAAGGGTATAGATGCAGGAAATTACTATCTTGATAGTATTGTAGATTTAGTAAAGCTACAAAGAGAAAATAAGATTAACATTTTTCCTAAAAATATTGATGTCCTGATCGGAGGATTTCCTTGTCAGGATTTTTCGGTTTCGGGAAAGAGAATGGGATTTGAGTCACACAAAGGACATGATGGGAAAGAAGTATCTGTTGATATGCCAACTATTGAGAATAGAGGACAGCTTTATATTTGGATGCGAGAGGTTATTGCTATTACAAAACCGAAGGTATTTGTTGCTGAGAATGTAAAAGGCTTAACTAATTTGAAAGATGTAAAAGAAGTGATAGAACAAGATTTTGCATCTGTTTGTAATGGGGGATATATTGTTATTCCTGCCAGAGTTTTGAATGCAGGAAATTATGGAGTTCCACAGGGTCGCGAACGTGTGATCTTTTATGGATTTAAGAAGTCGGCACTTACACAGAAAGCATTAGAAGAGTTATCCAAAGAGGAAATATCAAAACAGTATACACCGTATCCTTTTATAACACATTATATTAATGACAATGAAAAGAAAGAGCAGTTGAAAAAATATGTTACAGTAAAGCAGGCACTTGAGGATCTCGAGGAACCAGAATGCTCACATGATATAAATCAGCAAAAATATTCAAAAGCGAAGTATATGGGGAAGCATTGCCAGGGACAGCAAGAAGTATGTTTAGAAGGACTTGCACCAACGATTCGTTCAGAACATCATGGCAATATTGAATTTAGAAGGTTATCAAAAGAACATGGAGGAAAACATCAAAGCGAATTAAAAAAAGGATTGAGAGAAAGACGTTTAAGTGTGCGTGAATGTGCAAGGATACAGACATTTCCAGATGAGTATCAATTCATTCTTCCGGCTATGAATGGCAATAAATCGGTATCTGGGTCAGAAGCATATAAAATTATTGGTAATGCTGTTCCGCCCTTATTAGGATATCATATTGCAAAACGTCTTGAAGAAAATTGGAATTTATACTTTGCGGAGGAGAAAAAATGATCATATCAACGAATAAAGAGCCGTCATTAGAAGAATTTGAGAAATTGTGCGAGCGAATGTGTATATATATGAATGATAAGGCAAAAACAAGGCCGGAATACTATTTGTCAAAAGGTGCGCAGAAATTGGAATCGGAAGTAAAAATGGCACTTGATATTGTTGCCAAAGGCACAAAGTTTGAAAATACAATAGAGATTATCAGTGGTCAAAGATTTCCTGATATTGTGGCAGCCAAGTATTATGGAGTGGAAGTAAAATCTACGAAGGATGATAAATGGACAATGATAGGTGGGAGTGTTGCCGAAGGAACTAGAGTGGAGGATGTTGAACATATTTTTATTTTGTTTGGGAAATTGCATAAACCAATAGAATTTCGAACACGTCGATATGAGGAGTGCCTATGTGATATTGCTGTAACACATAGTCCTAGATATAAAATTGATATGGGATTGAAAAAGGGAGAAACTATTTTTGATAAAATGGGCATCACATATAATGAAATGCGAAAACTTGATAATCCTATTGAACCTGTAGTGAAATATTTCCGTTCTATATTGAAACCGGGAGAGTCCTTGTGGTGGGTGAATGGGAAAGATGCCACCGAGGGGGATGCACCTGCAAAGATACGTATGTGGAAGACACTTGCTAAAGCAGAAAGAGAAGAGTTGATTGCACAGGGATTTGCACTGTTTCCAGAGTTATTTAGTAATAGTCCTAATAAATACGAACGTTTTACTCTTTGGTTAGTTGCAAATCATGGAGTTATTTCTTCTTCCATGAGAGACCCGTTTTCAGCAGGGGGACAAATTGACTTTGAGATAAACGGTCATTTATATGAACATCTACCTAAAAAATATGGACAGTTGGCGGCAAATAAAAATAGAGTGGAAGAGATTGTAATGTCTTTAGATGATAACACTATTTCAGTTACATGGCATATAGCAAATACAGGATTTGAAGATAGAATGAAGAGATGGATTGATTTAGTAGCAAAGGAGGCGGAAACGGAAAGGTTTAATGTTGAGCAGTTTTTGGAAGATTTGTTCAATGAAAAAGATGAGTAAGGGAAAGTTTAACGGGGATTATACTGTAGATACAAGGAAAAAGTAAAGGAGGTATAGGGGAATTCCTGATCTCATTATTGCAGTCATACTGCATTTCTCCCAATAGCTCTCTTGTCTCAGCATTTGCCTGCGTCCCATTTCCTTGACAATATATTCTCGGCAGAATGAACAGAAGGTATTTTGATACATATAAGGCGAAATTCTCTTGGTTTGCATTTTGCCGGGCCGTGAAATAAATCTCTCACATCACCAAATACCCCATGCCATTCGTTGTCCTTATTTGTAACCGGAATTTCTTTTACCGCATTTATAAAAAAATCCTTATCTGCATCTTCATAATTGGTCGCCAGCATGGATACAGCCTCAGCTTTATGTCCGCCCTTCTGGAAAAGTTTAAAGGTAAATTCCCGCACCCGTTTATCTTTCTGATAAGTTAGAGCACAGAGGGCTTCTGAGGCGAAATCCTTATCCTTTGATCCGGCGTGCCAGATATAAGGGCAGATCCTGTCCGATGGTTCCGCCGTTTTTTAAAATTGCATATATCTCATCAGAATTTTTCGCAAAGGTTCTTCTGCTTTCTGCCCAACGTTGTTCTTCGGTGGCATGTTCTTCTTCCATGGAAAGTACAAAGGCTTTTATATCTTTGTCGGTGCCGGAATAATATAAGATTTTCTGTCAATGTGACATATGCTTACCAGAGAAATACACAGGGATTCAAAATGGTCCAGCTCGGGAAGGGGGCCGTATTTTGTCCGTTTCCGTTTTTTTAACAGGATCTGCAGCAATTTGTCATAACATTTTTTCAGTTTTTCTAATGCGTGAGAGGATCCGGAAGATGCAAAATAGGACAGAACCTCGCAGTCCTGCAAAAATTCCTATCCATAGGAACGCATACATTGAAACAGGAGTTTTTCCACAACATCAATAAAGGGTGCAGGGTCAGGATACTGTGAGATCAGTTGATAGAGATAAAAGTTCCGTTTTCCAATGTATTCATCTCTCAGGGGCACATGGGCACAACAATCTCCACACCAAGTCCCCCATAGATGCTTCGCTTAATTCTGACGCATCCCCCATGGGATAATGCAATCTGCTTCACGATCAATAGTCCCAGTCCGTGTCTCTGCTCCGTAGTATTGGTATCACAGACCATATAGTGGGGGGTATTGTTAAGACTCTCGATTTGTTTATCGGAGACGCCTACGCCATTATCTTCCACGCATATAATACATTCTTTTTCACTTTGCCTCAGGGATACATAGATATTGCAGCCAGCCTCGTTGTGGCTGATACTGTTTTGAATTAGATTGCTGACCGCCCGCTTGATCAAATCTTTATCTGCATTGACAGGACAGTGGGTAAAAGTTTCATCGGTAATCCATTCTATCTGATACTTGTCAGGAAACCCCATGTTGATAAAATCTGCTGCCGCCTGCCTTACAATGGCCGCCATGTTTTGTCTGGCAGTGTTGATGGGCTGCATGTTGTATTCCAGTTTGGAGGCCAGGTTAAGGTCGTTGATCAGGTTTTTGATCCGTTGGCTCTGTTTTACGATAGAGGCGGCTTTCTGACGCTGGCCATCAGATAAACTGGCATCCTCCATTAATTGGCTGGCATAGCCCATGGCCATGGAGAGAGGGGTGCGGATGTCGTGGGAGACTCCTGCAATCCAGTTTGCCCGGGCAGTCTCTTTTTTACGAAGCTGGTGTCTCTGGGAAAGAAGGATATCAGAAGTCTGGTTGATATTCATGGCAAGCTCGCTGAGCAAGCCGTTCTCTTTTACGTGGAAATATTCTCCGGTGGGCAATGCCTGTATTCCGGTTACAATGGGTTTCACTGCCCGTAACAGACCGGAATTTGCAATGACATAAATGAGCAGGATCAGCATGATATTTGCCGTTATGCCAAATAGTACAGTTTTGGGCAGATTTGCAATAAAAGTCCAGTCCCAGGTGGGCCATAAATGTTTCCAGTATCTGTATGGCGGGTAGCCTAGCACCACCAAGCCGCCATCGGCAGCACCTGCGTAGGTGGCACAGTCCTGTATATATCCCATGGTCAAGTTGGAAATGTCAGAGAGAGAGTAACTTTGGGGAATGGTATCCGGAGTGTTTTTTGTGCGCCATACAACCTGATGGGTTGCATCGTCAATGCAGATGGCCCAGATATTCTCTTTTTCCAGTGTTTCTAAAGATGTCTGATCCAGTTCATATCCCTCTTCGTTTTTTTTCAGTGCCGCCCCTATTTCATTTGCCAGGGTATAAGGGCCGCCGCTGGCAGTTCGGTCGATTGTAGAGACCACCAGTAAAACAATATTCAAGATAAAAATAAGGATGAAACTTATCATCAGTATGCCAAGAAACCGACGGATCAGTTTTGGTATGCTCTTCATGCTATTTTTCCTCCAAAATCAGTTTGTACCCCAGCCCTTTTACCGTGATCAAAGATTCGGGACGGGAGGGGTTCCATTCTATTTTTTCCCGGATGCGGCGTATATGGGCCATCAATGTGTTTTCATAGCCAAAAGGATTATCTCCCCAGGCTGCTTCACACAGAGCGTCAATGGTTACGATGCGCCCGGCGTTTCGGTACAGGGCAGAGAGCAGATCGTGTTCCTTTGCAGTTAAAGGGATGCACTGACCGTCTTTCACCACCTGGGCACTGGCAAAGTCAATTTCGCTGTGTTTCAGTCTCACAAGAGGATTTTCATCTTTATAGCTTCGCCGGAGGATTGCCAGAATGCGGAAAACCAGTTCCTTTGGAAGAAATGGTTTCACAATGTAATCGTCAGCCCCAAGACCAAATCCTCTGAATTTGTCCTCGTCTTCACCACGGGCAGTGAGAAAGAGTATGGGATAGTCTCCACTTTGTCTTAGCTGCTCCATAAGAGAAAATCCGTCCCCGTCTGGCAGCATTACATCAAGGATGGCAAGCTCCGGTTTCAAGTTTTCGGCTGCGGCAACTGCTTCTTTTACGTTTTTTGCAGTAGAAATATTCAAAAATCCTTCTGCCCTTAAAATAGAAACAACCATTTCCAGAAGCTCCGGTTCATCATCCACTAGAAGGATTCGTTTATTTTTCAGATAGCTGTCATCCATAAAGCGCCTCCTGCTCTTTTCCAATATTCTTTTCACATTATATCACATAATCTGCCGTTTTCTTTTGTCCTGTTAAAATGTAAGGTAAATGTAAGGTGATAAGAAGGTTACCACAAGGTTGAGGTTATAAAATGAAAGTAGAAACAGGAAAGGAGCAAATCAATGAATATAATCGAGACAAAAAATCTGAGAAAAACATACGGAGATTTTATTGCCGTAGACAATATAAATCTCCACATACCAAAAGGCAGTGTCTACGGCTTTCTTGGTCCCAACGGTGCAGGAAAATCCACCACTATGAAAATGTTTTTAGGCCTCACAAAGCCCACAGAGGGAACGTTTTCTATTGACGGGAAAAAATATCCCAGAGATCGTATGGAGATTTTAAGGGAGGTGGGTTCTTTGATCGAGGCACCTGCGTTTTACGGGAATCTAAGCGGAGAGGAAAATCTGGACATTGTGAGAAAAATCCTGGGCCTGCCGAAATCTGCTGTGGATTCTGCACTGGAGCTGGTTGGACTTACCTTCTACAAACAGCGGCTGGCGAGAAAATATTCTCTCGGCATGAAACAGCGGCTGGGACTTGCAAGTGCGCTTCTGGGGGAGCCGCCGATTTTAATATTGGATGAACCCACCAACGGGCTTGACCCGGTGGGGATCCACGAAATCAGAACATTAATCCGCTCCCTGCCAAAAAAATTTAACTGTACCGTGCTGGTGTCCTCCCATCTGCTCTCCGAAATTGAGTTGATAGCAGACACCATTGGAATCTTAAACCACGGGCACCTTCTGTTTGAGGGAACATTGACAGAGCTTAAAAACAATGCCCATGTTAAAGGATTTCCCACGGACAATCTGGAAGATACGTTTTTGGCAATGATCGATGCGGACAATAACCAGAGAGGTGGTGCGAGATGACAGGAGGTCTGGAATTAAAAAAGATAAAACGGACGGGGTTTGTGCCGGCATTTCTTGTGGGAGGTTTTTTGGCGGCATGTATCCCGGTGCTGCAGACGGCGGTACGCAGGGAAGTGTTTATTCATTTGGAAGGAAAGCCAGTGAAGATTTTGATGGATGCCAACTGGCAGATGATGGCCATGTTAAATATTCTGCTTATCGTGGCTGGAGCCTGCCTTTTGTACCATATGGAATATGCGGACAATGCCATCCAGAGAATGTGTACCCTCCCCTTAAAGGAGAGCAGGATGTTTTTTGGAAAGTTTATTCTGATGTGTTTTATATGCCTGGGAATGATTGTCATCGAAGGGCTGGGAGCAGCTTTTTGCGCCCTATACTGGTTTGAACCTTTGGCAGGCCAGGTGTGGGAGGTGGCAAAGAATTTTGGCTATGGCTTTGTACTATTGGTCCCGGCGGTTTTGCTGGCCCTTTTGATTTCTTCCGCCTGCAAAAATATGTGGATTTCTCTTGGAATCGGCGTGATCTGTGTATTTGTTGCATCCATGTTCCCCACAGATCATTTTGCACTGTCTCTGTTTCCTTTTGCAATGCCTTTTCAGATATTTGCGGGGACAGCGAAGACGACGCTGCAAAGTTACCTGATGGCAGCGGCAGCGGAAAGTGTGGCAGGGATTGGAGTGTCCATTCTATTTTTAAAAGTCAGGAGGTTATTAGCATGAATTTAATTACACTTTTTGAGGTTGAGTTTAAGAAAATCCGACATTCTGGAATCTTTCTTATATTACTTGTGGCGGCTGTGTTTCTCTGGCTGCCGGCAATTTTTCATGGAGATGTGAATTTCAAGATGGAGGATATCGGGATATCACCGGAAAACAATTTTCTAATCCAGGGATTTATGGGACTGGCGTGGTTTATGTTTCCAGCCTGTATGGTGGTATGTACCGTGCTGATCGGCCAGACGGAACGGGGAAATCGTGGGATTTTAAAAATGCTTTCCCTGCCCTTAAATACCGGAAAACTCTGTCTTGCGAAATTTGCGGTACTTCTCGTCCTTGCGGCAGTATCCATCTGCTTTAGTGCGGTTGCGTATTTTATCAGTGCGGGAATTGTATCTCATACCCAAAGCTATGATTTTATGCTTTCTCCGCTGTTTGTTTTTAAGGAGGCAGGGTTGATTTATGTATCATCAATTCCCATGTTGAGTATTTTCTGGCTTTTGTCTGTCTGTATACAGACACCGATTTTTTCTATCGGCGTAGGGCTTGCCTCTATTGTCCCCTCTGTGCTGATGATAAATACGAAATTCTGGTTTTTGTACCCCATGGCGTATCCGTTTTTTACAGTGACAAATGAGTACAGTAAGCTGGCGGAGAGCATGACGCCAAACAGCGTTGATTACGGACTTTGGGGAGGCATTGCTGTCACAGTGACTCTGCTTAGTCTGTTGGTTTCCTGCTTTTGGTTTGGGCAGGTGGAAAGGAGATAGGAAATGAGAGATGAAACTTTAACGTTTACCTTTTATCATGCGTTTGATTTGTAATGTCTCCTGATCCAAAAGAAGAAAATGGGCCTTTTTTCCGGGAGCGATACTTCCGTATTCCCTGTCCATGCCAATAGAGCGGCAGGGATTGATGGTAGCGGAAGCAACAGCTGTCTCCAGCGGAATACCCATAGAGACGGCTGTAAGCATACACCGGTAAAGCGGAGTTACGCTGCCTGCAATGGTTCCGTCCGAAAGAGTTGCGCTGTTTTTTCTCACCGTTACATCCTGGCCTCCCAAAGTGTAAGTGCCATCTGGCTTTCCTGTGGCACGCATACTGTCACTGATCAAAATCACACGCCCCTCAAAGAGACGGAATGCCGCCCGGACTACCGGGGCGGAAATGTGAATACCGTCACAGATAAGCTCCACATAGCAGTTTTCGGTGTCAAATGCTGCCCCAATCACACCGCTGTCCCGGTGATGGAAAGGGGGCATGGCATTAAAAAGATGTGTCACATGGTCTGCCCCCGCCTCCATGGCGGCCTTTGCCGTGGCATAATCCGCTGTGGTGTGGGCGATAGAAAATGCTGCTTTATCCCTGCATTCTTCGATACAGGAAATGGCGCCCTGCACTTCCGGTGCCAGGGATATCAACTTCACCAATCCGCCGGAAAGGCCTAACCAGCGTTCCACCAGTTTGCTGTCAGGAGCAAGGATATACGCTTCGTTTTGTGCTCCTTTTTTTTCTTTGCTGATAAAGGGCCCCTCCATATGGATGCCAATTAGGTCTGCACAATCGGTATCCAGCCCTTTTTGGGACTGTAGTGAAGAAAAAGAGGCCGCAGTTTTGCAGATTCCCTCCAAAGTCTCCAGCGGCATGGTCATAGTGGCCGGGCAGATGGAAGTCACACCGTTTTTTAGACAGAAAGCGGCAATGGCCTCATATGCCTCTATACTATTGTCACAGAAATCATAGCCGTCACAGCCGTGGAAATGAATGTCAGTTAAGCCGGGGATGACATAGCATCCTGAGGCATCAATCACAGGTTCGCTATCCTTCCGTTGAGCGGGGGCTGTTTCACTTGGGCTGACAGAAATAATAAGATCGTTCTCTGTCTGGATAGTTAGGGGGAGGAATTGCTGTTCCTCTGTAAATACAAGGCCGTTCTTAATAATCATAGTGCTATTGATCCTTTCACATATTTTTTGAGGACTGGAATTTATAATGTTACATATTGGCTAGCTTATAAAAATGCCATCGCCTCCTCATCCCCCACAACCGTCACATCCGAATGCAGCTGCAGAACAGAAGCCGGAACCTTCGGCGTAATCTCCCCCATAAAAGCATCTCTCACAATTTTCGCCTTCCCCTTTCCGCTCACAATCACCAGAATCTTTTTCGCCTGCATAATAGATTTTATCCCCATTGTATATGCCTGCTTTGGCACTTCATTTATGGAGGAGAAGAAGCGTGCGTTGGCCTCTATGGTACTGTCCGCCAGTTCCACGCAGTGAGTTCCCTTGGCAAAAAATGCACCTGGCTCATTAAACCCGATATGTCCGTTATTCCCAAGCCCCAAAAGCTGCAGGTCTATCCCGCCGCAGTTTTCAATCAGGGCATCGTAGTCATTGCATGCCTTCTTGGTATCGGTTTCCAGGCCGTTTGGAACATAGGTGCGGCTTTTATCGATATTGATATGGTTAAACAGGTTTGTATCCATAAAATAGCGGTAGCTTTGGTCATTTTCTGGGGAAAGTCCTTTGTACTCGTCCAGATTGATACTGGTAACTTTGGAAAAATCCAGATCCCCCGCCTGATACCGCCGGATCAACTCTTCGTAGGTGCCCATGGGGGAAGAACCTGTGGCAAGCCCCAGAACACAATTGGGTTTCAGGATAACCTGTGCAAAAATGTAATTTGCCGCTATGCGGCTCATCTGGGTATAGTCTTTCGCTTTGATCATGTTCATAAATCCTTCTCCTTTTCCAGCTTTATTTTCAGTATAACAGCGAAAAACAGGGAATACAAGATGATTAGAGTGTCATGACAAAATAAGGAACTATTTTGCTGGGATAACAGAATGCTTGCGCTGCATCTGTTTGCATGCTATAATTTCTTTTGTTGATATAGCAAAATAAGGCAGACAGTAATGGAGGTATTCTTATGAAAGTATTAATGATTAACGGAAGCCCTCACGCAAAGGGCAGCACCTACACAGCACTGCATGAGATGGAGAAGGTTTTTGAGGAGAACGGTATTGAGACAGAACTTGTCACAGTGGGAAACCAGGACGTGAGAGGATGTATCGCCTGTAATTCCTGCAGGGAAAAAGGGAAATGCGTCTTTGACGATATTGTAAATGAACTTGCACCTAAATTTGAGCAGGCAGACGGATTGGTGGTGGGAAGTCCGGTTTACTATGCCTCTGCAAATGCAACATTAATCGCAGTTTTAGACAGACTGTTTTACAGCACCGGGTTTGACAAAACCATGAAAGTGGGAGCGGCAGCAGCCTCAGCCAGACGAGGGGGGCTGACAGCCACCTTTGATGAGCTGAACAAATATTTTACCATCAGCGGTATGCCGGTAGCTTCCGGACAGTACTGGAACGGTATCCACGGAAATAAAGCAGAGGAAGCGGAACAGGACAAAGAAGGGTTACAGATGATGCGCACCCTTGCAAGAAATATGGCATTTCTGATGAAGAGTATAGAGCTTGGAAAAGAAAAGTTTGGCCTGCCGGAAAAAGAGCAGAAGACCAACACAAATTTCATCAGATAATTACAGGAGGTTTTTTGCAATGGGACATATCTACTTTGTCCGCCACGGGCAGTCAATCTGGAACGTAGAGAATAAAATCTGCGGCGCCACAGATATCGCCCTTACTGAGGAGGGACACAGACAGGCGGAGGCCCTGGGAAAAAAGATAAAAAAGGAAAATATAAAGTTCGACGAGATACTTTGTTCCCCGTTGATTCGGGCAAGGGATACGGCAGAGCATATCGCAGAGATAACAGGTGCGCCTCTGTCAGTGGAAATGCGGCTGACGGAGCAGAATTTTGGCAGATATGAGGGCACTGCAAGGGATGGAGAAGAGTTTCAGAAATCCAAAGAGAATTTTGCAGACAGCTATGGCGGCGGAGAGTCTATGCTAAGGCTTGGCCAGAGGATTTATAATCTTTTGGATGAGCTGAAAGAAAAGTCAGAGGAAAAGACGTATCTTCTGGTGGCACACAACGGCATTGCCAGAATCATCTGTTCCTATTTTCAGGATATGACAAACCAGGAATATGCCAGAATGGGCATAGGGAACTGCGAGATTAAAAGGTTCGATTTTTAGAATACTATTTTTCACAACATAAAAGAGGCCGTCTGCAACATGCGGGCCTCTTTTTCTGTATTCTTTCCGATATAAATATTAAACATCAGGAAGTGACGCTTATGAGAATTGGAATTTGTGACGACGAAAAAAATATCCGCCAGTGGCTGGAACAAAATACGAGGCAGGTGTGCGCCAAAGCGGAAATTGTGCAGTTTGAAGACGGAAAAACCCTGCTCTCTTATACCGGGAAAATCGACATCCTCTTTTTGGATATTCAGATGGAGGGAATCGACGGAATGGAGGCGGCAAGAGAGCTTAGAAAAGCGGGAAATCCTGTGACGATTATTTTTGTTACCGCCATGGAAGACTATGTCTATCAGGCCTTTGATGTTGAGGCGTTTCACTATCTAGTGAAGCCTTTTTCACGGGAAAAATTTGCCCGGGTACTTGCGAAGGCTATTGGAAAAAAGAACCATGTGGTGGAGGAAACAAAAGGAGAAAAGAAATATTTTTTTGTGAAAAGCGGAAGCAGTCATGTGAAAGTTTTTATGGAAAACATAATTTTTGCGGAGGTATTTAACCGGAAAGTGGTGATCCACACAGAGAAGGGAGACGTAGAGTACTATGGGAAACTGACGGATCTGGAAAAAGAGGCGGGAGAAGATTTTTTTCGTCCCCACAGGGCGTATCTTGTGAATTTTAAATATATCGTCCGATATGATGCCAGGACAATCTATCTGGAGGGAGGAGAAGTTCTTATGGCAAAGCAGAAGTACCCTGAGTTTGTAAAGCAGTATCTGCAGTATAATCGGAGAAGGGCGAAAAAAAATGACGAATATAACAATTGAAAATTTAGAGTATTACTGGGATATTGTAAATGAGCTTTTTCGCATCTTAACATTGCTTGCCACAGCGGGCATCTACGCCTGTTTTTTAAAACCCTTTCTAATTCAGAAAAAATCAGCCTTTATTACTGGGGCATCTTACTTTTTTTCCATGTTGATTTTAAGTGTGATTCCCTATAACATGTGGGGAATCGTGGCTTACAGTATCGGTTGTATGACAATGTTACTGACTATGTATGTGACGGATAGAAGGAATGTCAGACAGAAATTGTTTCTGGCAATCTTATTGTTGATGTTTAAGAATATTGTCCAGGGGATCGCACTGTCGGTTTACAGAGTTTTGTCATATGTATTTTTGGAAAGAAATCCCATCATGAGCCCACAGAAACAGCTGGCTTCGTTTTTTCTGATGGAAACAGCATACTTTATCCTGCGCAGCCTGCTTTTGTATTTCCTGGCAAAACTTGCCGGCCGGGTCTATACGGATAAAAGGGAGGATATGTCATGTCAGGAATTGATTCTGATGCTTCTTCCGGTGTCTCTTTCTGTGGTGACATATTATCTGGAAAGCTATTTTGTGAATATCTATGAGAGGGATCTGGGGACAACCGTCTGGTTCAATCACGGGGAATATGATTATTTTGAGGCATTTTATGATCTGCTCTCCTACGGCATGATTCTGGCGGTGCTTATCTTTTACCGGTCCATAAAGAAAAAGCAGAGGGAGGAGAGAGAAAATGCAGTTCTGGCAGGGCAGATGGAGGATATGAGGAACCATATCTGTGAAGTGGAAAAAATGTATGATGATATCCGCAGCATCCGCCACGATATGGGAAACCATATTATGATATTGGAAAATCTCTACAGGAAAAATCAGTGGGGAGAGGCAGAGGAGTATGCAAAAAAGCTGACAGATACTATGGAGGAATCTTTTTTTCATGTAAGGAGCAAAAATCCGGTGACAGATGTGATCCTGGAGGAAATGTGGAAGCGGGCGGCGGAGAAAGGAATTGGTTTTAGATGTGATTTTTATTTTGGGACAGAGACAATCATTGATGCTTTTGACATGAGTGTGATTTTGAACAATGGACTTACCAATGCCATTGAGGGGACGAATGGAAGAGAGCCCTTCATCCATATTTTTTCCAGCAGGGAGAAAAACGTGTTTCTTATTGAGATCCAAAACAGTTTTGAGGGGGAGCTTTTGTGGGACCAGCGTGGAGAGCTGCCTCAGACGACAAAAAGCAGAGAACAGGGACACGGATATGGGCTTGGGAATATCAGAAAAATTGCCAGAAAATATCAGGGGGATATTGCTGTGAAGGCGGAGGAAGGGAAATTTATATTGACGGTGATGCTTTTGCTGGAATAATCCTTTTGCCTTCACAACCCAAAAAGGTTCTTCCACTACAAATCGCTTTTATAGGGCCGGGGGCCTGACGAAATAGAAAGTGAAAGAAATGGAATACAGGAGGAAGAACGATGAGAGTTAATGGAATTTCAGGAACAAACACACAGGTTGGACAGATGGGTCTTTCCCATGCATCAGATTCTTACAGTAAAAATATAAAGAATCAGATTGCCAGTGCACAGGAAAAGCTGAAAGAGCTTTCGTCCAACAAAGAAATAAGTCTGGAAGAAAAAATGAAAAAGCGTCAGGAAATTCAAAAGCAGATAGCGGAATTGAATAACCAACTGCGGCAGCACGAGATGGAGCAGATAAAACAGCAGCGGCAGGAAAAAAGATCTTCCACAGAGGATGCACAGGGGGGCAATGGGAAAACCAGAGCAGGCAAATCCGGCAAAAAAGGGAGAGGTCTTTCCCAGGCAAGCATGAAGGCGCTTATCTCTGCAGGAAGCGCAATGGGCCAGATTCATGCTGGGCAGCAGATTTCCACTCAGATAGAAGGGCAGGCAAATGTGTTAAAGGCGGAGGTCAAACAGGATAAGCGGGCGGGAATAGATACTCAGGCGAAAGAAGAGGAGCTTGCAGGATTGGAGGAAAATCTGGCAAAAGCCCAGGCTTCCCAGATGGAAATTCTGGGGAAAGCGAATGAGGAGATGCGGGGGGCATCCCAGGCTGAGGAAAATACGGATAAAGAGGCTGAAAAGAAAACGGAGACATCCAGGACAAAACAGGCAGCAGGGCAGGAAAGCGAAGCCTCACAGGTTTTCGGTGAGAATAATGGTAAAACTCTTTCAGTTGAATCAGAGGCAGTGCCATCGGCAGAAGAAAAATTTTCTTGACATAAGGTTAGTTTTTCGATATAAATTAAATAAAGATAAGCTCAGCTTATCATATGGGAGCCTAACTCCTGTAAAAAGCGGTGAGTCCTACCGAGAGTGGAACCTATAAAAGCGGTGAGTCCTACCGA
>JAMPFA010000012.1 GCA_023664725.1 Roseburia sp.
ACAGATATGGAGAGCAAAAATTTCAAATATCTGCTTAATCAGCAGACACTATTTAGAAAATAGCAGTGATAATTATTTATTAGACATAAACATTTTGAAGGAGTCTTTAGGTATAACTGGTACGCTTAAATTTTTGGAACAATTTGATCATGGTGGTTCTGGTGATTACACGAAAGAGAAATATGAAAATCAGGAACCAGAACCTACAGATGAAGAAATACGTCAAATGTTTGGATATTAGAGAGACAATGCAGATATTGAAAGAAGGTGGATGAAGTGGCAGTCTATTTGAATACGAATGCATCATATAAAGATTTTCAAATGTTAAGCAGTGAAAAATACTTTGTGGATAAATCCATTATGATTGAGAAGGTAAGTGAGCGCATTCACACCAAAAATAGGTATCTGTGTGTGACAAAGCCACGTCGCTTTGGGAAAACATCTGTGTTGAATATGCTTGGAGCGTATTACGGAAAGGCATACAGATCAAAAGAAATATTTGACAAGTTAAATATCAGTAAAAGTGAAGAATATGAGACTCATTTAAATAAGTACAATATCATTAGTATCAGCTTAAACAGCCTGCCGGAGGACGGGAATACTTATGCTGATTATATTGCATTGATCAAAGGGACATTAAGGGATGATATAGAAGAAGCATATCCAGAACTTGCGGAGAAAAGATTTCGAAAATTGACAGATTTACTGGCTGCCACAGAGGAGGAGTTTATTTTTATTATCGATGAATGGGATTATATTTTCAGCCATGACTTATACAAAGAAAACCAGGGAGATTTTCTGGAATTTTTGCGGGATTTGCTTAAAGATAAGCCCTATGTAGCACTTGCCTATATGACAGGCGTATTGCCAATTAAAAAATACAGTACCGGTTCTGCACTGAATATGTTTCGGGAGTATACCATGTTAAGTGATTCCTGTTTTGAGGAATATTTTGGATTTACACAGAGAGAAGTGGAAATGCTTTGCAAGAAACAATCGAAATTGACATTGGATGAAATTTCGGAATGGTATAACGGATATATGGCAAGGTACGGTGAGAGATTATATAATCCCCGTTCTGTGATATGTGCATTGGAGGACGGATGCTGCCAAAGTTATTGGACAAGGACAGGGAAAATGGATGAGGTCTTGTTTTTCCTGAAATATAATATTGGTGAAGTCCGTGATGATGTGGTAAAGATGGTCAATCATATGTCTGTAAAGATAGAGATATTAAAAGAATATACTGCCGGGCAGGAAAATCCAGTCAGCAGGGAAGAAATATATGCAGCTATGATTATATATGGACTTTTATCATATCATGATGGAAAACTTGATATTCCAAATAAGGAACTTATGTTGGAGTTTCAGAGTGCAATAAGAGACGACGATTTTGAATATGTAGCAGAACTTGTGCGAAATTCACATGAAATACTGGAAGCCACAATAGATGGCAGAGAGGATGTAGTGGTATCTTATCTTCACAACATCCACAATAGTGAGATTCCTATACTGAAATACAATGATGAAAACAGTTTGTCATGTGTGGTAACTCTCGCATATCTTTCAGCAAGAAATAAGTACAAGGTAGAGCGTGAGGATAAAAGCGGAAAAGGTTTTGCTGACTTTATTTTCTATCCCAGGAGAAAAAATTTGCCGGGAATAATTATTGAATTAAAAGCGAACAGTACACCAGAAGCGGCAATTAAGCAGATGAAAGAAAGGGAATACAGTGAGAAATTGATAAAAGAAGGTATAGAAAAAATCCTTCTGGTGGGAATTAGCTATGATACGGATAAAAGAGTTCATGCGTGCAAAATTGTTGAGTTTTAGACGCTATCATTAACTACCGCCAAAAAATAACAGATATAAAAATCGAACCCGTATACTTTGTTGGGATTTTGCACAGAGTATACGGGTTTTTTGTCTGTAATACAGACAACTTTACAACAATCTATACAACTGTCTTGTCATGTGACAAATAGTGTGCTATAATGCCTTAAACATTATTTTTCACAGGAAAAATATCCATGGAGGAAAGCATGAGTAAAATTGAAGAAATCAAGGCATTAAAGGAAGAAAAGGACGTGGTAATTCTGGCGCACTATTATGTGGAGGGTGATGTGCAGGAGATTGCGGATTTTGTGGGAGATTCCTATGCTTTGGCAAAAAAAGCCACAGAAGTGAAACAGCAGAATATTTTATTCTGCGGCGTCCGCTTTATGGGGGAGAGCGCAAAACTGCTGAATCCGGACAAGCACGTGTATATGGCGGATTTGGAGGCGGACTGCTTTATGGCCCGCATGGTCACAGCGGAGCAGGTGAAAAAAGTGAAGGCAGAGCATCCCGATGCGGCAGTTGTCTGTTATGTAAATTCCACGGCGGAGGTCAAGGCACTGTCGGATGTCTGTGTCACTTCCTCCAACGCCATTCGGGTGGTGAAAAAGATGAAGGAGAAGGAGATTCTTTTTATCCCGGACAACCATCTCGCCCATTTTGTGGCGAAATCAGTGCCGGAAAAAACATTTATTTTCCACAACGGGTTCTGTCCGGTACATCAAAACATAACGGTAAATCATATTAAAGGAATGAAGGCAGAGCATCCAGGCGCTTTGGTGTTAGCTCACCCGGAATGTCCCCAGGAGATTTTAGATGAGGCAGATTTTATCGGAAGTACATCGGAAATCATAGACTTTGCAGGAAAAAGCGGGGAAAAGGAATTTGTGATCGCTACAGAGATGGGGGTATTCCATCAGCTTTTGAAAGAAAACCCAAACAAGAAATTTTATCCCGCTATGGAGGGACAGGTCTGTACAAACATGAAAAAGGTGACAATAGATAAGGTGCATGAAGTTTTGAGTGATCTTAAAGATCAAGAGGAGCTCATTCTGCCAGATGCTATGATGGAGGAGGCGAAATGTCCTCTGGAGAAGATGCTTGAGCTGGCAAAATAAAGCCTTACGGAGAATGAGATGAAGACAGATATATTAATTATTGGAAGCGGATGTGCAGGGCTGTATTGTGCGTTAAACATTCCGGAAGAAAGAAAAGTAAAAATCATTACAAAAGATACAGTGGAGCACAGCGACTCTTTTCTTGCCCAGGGGGGCATGTGTATGTTAAAGGATGAGTCGGACTACGACAGCTATTTTGAGGATACCATGCACGCAGGACACTACGAGAACAACCCGGAATCGGTGGACATTATGATACGGGGATCCCAGGAGACGGTAAAAGACCTGCTTTTTTACGGAGTGGAATTTCAGCGGGAGGAGGATGGCAGCCTTTGCTTTACAAAGGAGGGAGGCCATTCAGACAAGCGGATTTTGTTTCATGCGGACATTACGGGAAAAGAGATTACCAGCAAGCTTTGGAATCAGGCAAAAAAGCGGCAGAATATAGAGATTGTGGAACATTGCGCCATGCTGGATCTTCTCTGCAAGGATAACAAATGCTACGGTGCCATAGTGCGGGACGCAGACGGGGAGGTAAAAACCATTACCGCAGAGGAGACAGTGCTGGCATGTGGCGGGATCGGAGGGCTTTACAGCCACACCACCAATTTCCCCCAGCTTACCGGGGACGGGATAGCGGTCTCCCTTGACCATGACATTGCGTTAGAGCATATCAATTATATACAGATCCACCCAACCACCCTGTACTCAAAGGTGAAAGAAGAGCGGAGATTTCTGATCTCAGAGTCTGTCCGGGGAGAGGGGGCAGTGCTCTACAATGCAAAGAAAGAGCGGTTTGTGGACGAGCTTTTGCCCAGAGATGTTTTGACGGAAAAGATCAGAGAGCAGATGAAAAAGGACAATATGCCCTATGTGTGGCTCTCCATGGAACATATTCCCAGGGAGGAGATTGAGTCCCATTTCCCAAATATTGTGGAGCACTGCCGCAAGATGGGGTACGACGTATTCCATGAGTGCATCCCTGTAGTTCCCGCCCAGCACTATTTTATGGGAGGGATAAAAGTGGATATGGACAGCCACACCTCTATGGATTACCTTTATGCCATCGGCGAGACCGCCTGCAACGGAGTTCACGGAAAAAACCGTCTGGCCAGCAATTCCCTGCTGGAAAGCCTGGTATTTGCAAAGCGGGCGGCAAAGCGGATTGCAAGAACAAGGGGAAACAAAGAGATTTTGCCGGAATTTGAAAATATTGACCTTAGCAGGTACAAAGACACAGAGGCGCTGGCAAAGCGCTACAAAGAAAATGTATTAAATGAGATAGAGAGGTTGAATGAAGCATATGTATGATCCGATTACAATGAAATTAAATGTTGACAAATTTATTATAAGCGCTTTAAAAGAGGATATCACCAGCGAGGATGTGAGTACAAACGCAGTGATGCCAAATTCTACCCCGGGAGAGGTGGATTTAGTCTGCAAGGAGGACGGAATTGTCTGTGGCCTACAGGTTTTTGCCAGGGTGTTTGAGCTTCTGGATGAAAAAACGGAAAGTGTGTTTTTTGTAAAGGACGGAGATAAGGTAAAGAAGGGAGATCTGATGGGAAAAGTCAGAGGTGATATCCGGGTACTGCTTTCCGGTGAGCGCACGGCGTTAAACTACCTTCAGCGCATGAGCGGCATTGCCACTTACACCAACTCCATTGCAAAATTGCTGGAGGGCACAGGAATCAAACTTTTGGACACCAGAAAAACCAGCCCCAACAACCGTATTTTTGAAAAATATGCAGTCCGGGCGGGAGGCGGAAACAACCACCGCTACAATCTGTCCGACGGAGTGCTCTTAAAGGACAACCATATCGGGGCAGCAGGCGGGGTGGCAAAGGCAATTGCTATGGCAAAAGAGTATGCGCCTTTTGTTCGGAAGATTGAAGTGGAAGTGGAAAATCTTGATATGGTAAAAGAGGCGGTAAGTGCCGGAGCAGATATCATTATGTTAGACAATATGTCCACAGAGGAAATGAGAGAGGCCATTCAGATGATAGATAAAAAAGCTGAAATTGAGATATCCGGAAATGTGACCAAGGAGAATATTTCGAGGCTGACAGAGCTTGGGGTAGATTATATTTCAAGCGGCGCATTGACCCACTCTGCACCGATTATGGACATTTCCATGAAAAATCTGCATCAGATATAATAGAAAGAGGCGAGATATGAGCGGAGAAAAACGGCGGGAGGAGATGCTTACCGTATTAAGGCAGTCGGCAAATCCAGTGTCAGGCACTGCCCTTGCCAGAAATTTTGCCGTGAGCCGGCAGGTGGTGGTGCAGGACATCGCACTTCTGCGGGCCCAGAACCAGGACATTATATCCACCAACAAAGGCTATCTGTTAAAGCAGTCTTCACCCAACCAGAGAATATTTAAAGTCCACCACACAGACCAGGAAATGGAAGAAGAGTTAAACCTGATCGTGGATTACGGCGGAAAGATAGAGGATGAGTTTGTCTACCATAAGGTCTACAATGTGATCCGTGTAGAGATGGGGCTAAAGTCCAGACGGGAAATCAAAGAGTATATGGAGAAGTTAAAGAGCGGGAAATCCAAGTCCTTAAAAGATGTGACTTCCGACTATCATTACCATACCGTCACCGCAGAGTCGGAGGAAATCTTAGATCAGATTCAGGAAGAATTGCAAAAGCGTGGTTTTTTGGCGGAACTGAGGGATTATGAACCCATTGATTTCTGGAAATAATTGCATTTTTACAATTATAAAAGCGGAAATCCTTGACATTTGTCATTGGGTTTTCCGCTTTTGTATTTCCATATCTATTCAACAGGAGAGCCATCACTGTTTAGTAAAACCAGATTCCCGTTGGAGTTATAACATATAATTTCGCCCTCATGGTAAATTTTGGGGATATTGCCAAGGTAGCTGATGGTTTTGTCCTTTGCGTAACGGAAGAAATGAGTAAATTCCTGGTTGCCGTCAAAATTGTCATCTGTTATGGCAATCTCCACATATCCGTCCTCCGGATCAATGTCAACCAGATAGTAGGCACCGGTAAAGGGATAGGTGATATGAAGCTTTTTCAGTTCTTTGGAAAAGTCCTGTCCATTTACCATCAGGGATAAAGTATAATCGTTGTCCTCATCCTTTGTGATGGAATAACAGATCTCTTCCTCTGTGCCATCTGTATTGATGTCATAGAAGGCAGAAATTCCCGGGAATAACTTGCGGATATAATTTCCGCTGTATCCGTAAGCGCCCTTAAGACCCTTGAGTTCACTGTAAGGAATGTTAAATTCAAAGGTTCCGGCGGCATAGGATCCCAGAACATAGGGGTTGCTGATAAATGTAATGCCGCTGCTGTCTAGGTACCAGGCAGCAGAGTCTTTCAGAAGGGCAGTTTCCACGTCGGCGGCAAAATCTGAGAAAATATAATCCTGGTAAGCAGGGAGAATTGCCTGGTGGTTTAAGTTTGTTAAAAGTACATTGTAAAAGGCAGAATAGTCACTGCTCAGGCCCTCCAGCTGGATTCTGTTCCCGGTGGCGGCATCAAATGTCACTCCGTACTGCCAGGGATTTCCGTGGGCGCCTCCGGTATAGTCATACTGAGAAAACACGATGGAGATAATCTGGGGGTCGCACCGTTTTACCGTGTAGGAGAAGGAGGCAGTGTAAGGTTCAAAAGTATAATTTTCATCGTCTGCTGCCATTTCAAAATCCTCCCTGGCGTAGGAGGCGTTTTCATTCTCAAAATTCCAGAAAGTTTCCACTTCTGATTTAAGAGCGGTGTTGATTTTTTCGGATATCTCTTCCTTGTCAGGAATGGAAATGGATGGATAGGACACATCCACGTCTAATACCGGAGATTTTCCGTCCTTTGCGTAGTAGGTGCCGTTGGAGGATAAATCCGTGACAGAGATCTTGTATTGGTTTACAATGGTATGAGGCTGATTCTTTGTCTCGAAATCAGCGGTGGTTTCCGGTTCTTCCGTCTCTTCTGATCTAATTTTTTCCGCTGCATTGGCATTGATGGAAGCAGGGTTGTTTGCGCTGCATCCGCTTAAAGCCAGGGCAAGGAGTGATATTGATAATAGCCAGTATGGTTTTCGCATATGAAACCTCCTAACAGGATAAGTCATATTAGTTTTGACTGATTATACAGCAGGGATAGTAAAAATACAATTAAGATATTCTTAAACTTTTCTGATATTTATTAAAAGACACAATAAAATTTTACTTAAAGAATCCTGTAAATATGAGGGTTTGCATCAATTTAGGATAAAACTGAAAAACGTTGATAAATTTTATTAGTGATTTATTAGTGACAAAATTCCAGTAAGAAAAACCCCCGGTATCATGCCGGAGGTTTCTTTATCAGATCTACGGTTTGCCGTAGTCATGGTAAGCAGTTCCATAATCCTCCATCCCGTATAGATTAGTATGAGGATGATATCTGTATAGGGTATATCTTCCACATGCTCCCACAGCATCCGCATCTCGTCCCAGTACGTCGTACTGGGGGAATCCCCATTCATTGATAAAAGTATTCACTCTGACTTCATACGGCCGTCTCCGGCGTCCGGGGCGGTATTTTATTGACAAATCTATGAGAATTGTATATAATACACTTAACAAGACAGCCGGAAAGGTGAGTGCGTTCACCGACCCGGTAGAAGTTATTTAGTAATAAAGAATAGCCGTTAACTTACCAGGTAGGACGGCTATTTTTTATGCTTATTAACAAGCGTAATGACGGCACATAACATGATGATGAAGGTAAACAAGTCGGAATATGTAACCATACAAACCACCCCTTTCCACAAGACCGGATCGGGTTGGAGCACGTCCAGCGGCTGTCTTGGTAAGTGTATTATATTGTCAATGTTCCGTGCGTGATGGCAAGTTGCTTAAGGATTGCTTTGTCGCATTTTCATAAGCAGAAATTGTTGCGGCAGTACTTTCCACCATATTAGCAAATTCCTTCTGGGTTTTGCCAGTTTGTAATCTAATTTCTTTTAACTTCTTTGCAAATATTTCCCAATTTCTCATTTATTGTACTCGTTTTCCTTGATATGCAATCATGATACCACTTTAGTATAACAAATTCTATAAAAATGCCAATACTATACAAAATTTTAAACATTTTATCCGAGATTTTCAGTCTGTTTTTGTCTTTATGTGAGGAGATACCATCAAACAGGAAAAGGGCATGAATAAGCCACAGAAAGAGCCACAAGCAATCCCGAAACGTCCAGATAACTTTGTATCTGCAAGGGCTAACTGGCTTAGGTGCCCGGCGTGTGGCACTCCTATGGTCAAAGTGGACAATACAACAGTGATCAGAAACCTTCCGGCATATTGTAAACGATGCAAACAAGAGGTCATTGTCAGCTGGTGGAAATGATGTTAGTATCTTATTAGTGACAACGATTGGCAGGAAGTTGATAATAACAGGCTTTTAAGGAGATATTTTCCATAAGATATTCTTAAACTTTTCTGATATTTAATAAAAGATGTAGAAAAATGAATGGAATTTTATTCTGTATCATTAGTACAATAGAATCAGAATTGCGTCATTATTTTTAATAGATTATAATTTAAAAAGAGATTGCATTTTGGAAAGGAAAATCAGCGAACATGGAAAAGGGACTCAGTATAGCGATATGCGATGACGAAGCGTCCAGCAGGGAAAGCATGTTAATGATGTGCAGGGCTTTTTTGGAAAAAAATGGACAGTCTGAGGAAAAAATAGATATCTATGTATTCTCATCGGGAAGAGAAATCATGGCATCAGACTTCAACTGTGATATTCTGCTTTTGGATATTGAAATGCCGGAACAGGACGGCATCTGTATAAAGGAATATCTGGAAGCCAACCAAAGACACACTAGGATTATTTTTACCACCAGCCACAAAGAGCGGGTACTGGAAGCTTTTGGGAAAAATGTGGTTAGTTTCCTGGTGAAACCCCTTTGTATGAAAGAGTTTGAAAAGGTAATGGAGAAAGTTTTATCAGATCTGTTGGGGGCTGTTCTGGAAATAGAGGAGAATGGGGAAATCCTTGCGATACCAGTCAAACAGATAAGATATGTTGAGGCTCAGGACAAATACACTCTGGCAGTGACAGAAAAAAGAGAATATCTGGTGCGCAAAACGATGAAATTCTGGGAGAGTATATTGCCCGGACAGGATTTTGTCCGTATCCATAAGTCCTATTTAGTCAATTTGGAATATTTTGAGAAAAAAGGGGAGGAAGTTTTGCTGGATAATGGAAAAAGGGTTACAATAAGCAGGTTGAGGAAGGACAGGATTATGGAGACTTATAGGATATTTTTACGAAGAAAGGCAGAAGGAATATAAGTGGCGGAAAAGATATTGATGATTGTTTATTATGTTGTGTATGCTTTGGAGCTGTTTTTTATCGGCCAGGAAATTTTTCATGACAGAGTGAAAGAAAAAAAGAACTATGCGGCAGTGGCAGCAGCATATTTGCTGATTATGATACCCGCAGTTCTGTTTCTAAAACAGTATGATTTTATCTTAATGATTTTAAATATATTTCTGTTTTTGTTTCTGTTTCAAGGCAGCATAGGTTCTCGTCTGATTCATTTCGGAGCAGTATATTTGCTTACAAATATGGTGGAGAGTCTGGTGTTTAGTATTGGTATTATCTTCTGGCGGAAGTTTCCAAAACTCTGGGGGCCCAGTTCTGCCAGTACAGGAGAGATCAGTCTGTTTTTTGCGGCAATCATAACGGGCTTGCTTTTGTATATCATAAACAGAAAAGTAATACAGAATTTTATTATCTATTTTCGCGCTTTGAGCTGGTTTCAATATCTGGTAATTATTCTGATCGTATGGAGCGGAATTTTGCTGATGGGAATTATTGCGGTAATGCCAGAGTACATAAATAACAAGAAGGAAAGCAATATGCTGTTTTTCTTTACGGCTATTTTTATGGGAACAGCTTTTGTCGGTGTTATTTTGCTGGTATTTAATGTGTATAGCAAAGACTATTACTTAAAACAAAATCAGATAAAAGAAGAGATTATCCATGTTCAACAGATGTATTTTCAAAATATATTTGATAACGACAGAGAAATGCGCAGATTTCGTCATGACATATCTTCTCAGCTTAGATGTCTTGGGCAGTTTCTCGCTGAGGGAAAAACAGAAGATGCCCTAGGCTATTTACAGGCAATTGGAAACCATTTTGAGGAGCTGACAGTCAGGAAATACTATACAGGCAATGAAATATTGGATATTATCATTAACCAGAAAATGATGGAGATAAGAGAGAAAGGCATTGAAATAGAGTTTGAGGGAAAAATGGATAAGCCGGACTTTATGGACACCTATGATCTATGTATGATTTTTTCTAATATGTTGGATAACGGCATAGAGGCGTGTGAAAAGTTACAGGATAATGAAGCAGTGATTCGAGTTTCGGTATTGACACATGGTAACACTGTTTTTTTTCAGTTTATGAATCCGGCCACGCCGGAAATGTATAATGCCCTAAAGAGTGGGAGGACAACAAAGCAGGATAAAAGAAATCACGGATTTGGCATGAAAAATGTAAAACGGGCTGTGGATAGGAATGGGGGAGAAATAGCGTATTTATATAGGGAAGGAATGTTGGTTGTGGAAATGTATTTTGAGATATAGACATGGAGTCTGTTGCGTATGGCGGCAGGCTTTTTCATTGCCATGCATCTGAAAGAAGCTGGCGGTGGCAGGTTTTGTAGGTATTATGCGACAAAAATCAGCGTTATGCGACATAGGAATTGTGAAGGAGAATCAGATATGGTATTTTATTTCCCAAAAGCAGGAAAAAACTTACCCGGCTTGAAGGGAGAAGAGAATGGGAAAATTAATGGAGGCCAGAAATCTGGCAAAAAAATATGATGAGGGAACCACAGAAAGCAGAGTTGTCGATCATGTGAATCTGGAAGTGGAAGAACAGGAATTTGTTGTTATTATGGGTGCCTCCGGTTCGGGAAAAACAAGTTTGCTACATCTTCTGGCAGGGATTGAAAGCCTGGATGAGGGAACGATACGTTATAAAGACAGAGATCTTGGAAATATGAGCGAAAAGGCAAAGGCAATTTTCCGCCGGAGGAATATCGGTCTTGTGTTTCAACAATATTGCCTGATTCCCGACCTTACTGTCTATGAGAACATTATGCTGCCTGTGATGCTGGAGCGAAAAAGAAAGGGGGAGAAAGATGCTGCAAAAGATATGATTCTAAATTTTTGTCGTCAGCTTAGTTTGGAGAGCCATATGGGAAAGTATCCGTCTCAATTGTCAGGCGGTCAGCAGCAGAGGGTGGCCATATTGCGGGCAATTGTAAACAAACCCATACTGTTACTGTGCGATGAACCTACGGGCAGCCTGAATTCCTCACAGGCAGAGATTGTGATGAAACTGCTAAATGTGTTGAATAAAAAAGGGCAGACAATTGTTTTGGTCACCCATGATATAAAAGTGGCCGTCCAGGGTAAGAGGGTGATTTATATCAAAGATGGGAGTATCAGCGGTGAACTGAAATTTTCAGAACAAGAGCCAGGCAAAACAGATGCAAAAGAAATATATAGGCAAAGAGAAGAAGAACTGATGACGTTCCTGCAAAAGAGAGGGTGGTAGATATGAAGGCAGGCTTTATGTGCGGGTTAAAGAAGCTGAAAAGGAAAAAAATACCAAGTCTTCTTCTGGGGATATGTATCTTAATTACAACCGCATTGCTTGTGAATGCCTTTGTTTTTATAAAGAAATTAAATTCTGTATTTGACAGTGCATACGAAAAGATGGAGGGGGCGCATCTGTGCTGTCTGTGGAGCAATGAAATGTTTTCCGCAGATTTTGTAAAGGAATACCTTGATAATTCCCAAGAAGGCTTTGAATATCAAGTTACTGAAAAGACCAAGACCATAGATTATATGGAAAAAGATGGGATCAGGCTGAGCAATGGCATCGTATTAGAGCTTCCTGAAACAATAGAAAGTGATATGCTGTCGCCGAAGCTGCCGGTGGATTCAAAACCGGATATGCCTGGGAAGAGGGAGGTCTGGATTACAAAAAAGCTTGCAAATATTTTGCACTTAAGTGAGGGAGATGAGTTTTCTCTGAGATTTGCAGATCAGTCTGTCAAAGTGAAGGCGGTAAAGATTGTGACGGATACTGTTTTTGGAAGCAGCGGTACGAATATATATAGAATGTGGTGCGGATACGGAGAACTTTCAGATTTTCCCACAGCAGAAAATAATGCTGTAAGCTATCTGGAACTCAGATTTGACACATACAGTTCTCTGGCAGAGCAAAATTTTATCCGTGAGACAGAAGAATACTTTCACATGCCTCTTGGAAACGCTCTTTATACATATGACAAAATCAAAAATGGATATATGGCAGTTTACGAGATGGTGGGAGCAGTTTTGTGCTTTGTGAGTCTTGTGCTGGTTGTAACAATTGCCGCATTAACTGTATTTCTGGTAAAAAGTGATATGGAAGAGGACGTTAAAAATATTGGCATTTATAAATCATTGGGAATGACAGGGACACAGATTATATGTATATATCTTGTCAGTTATGGGATTATAAGTTTTTTTGGTGCAGCGCTTGGAAGTGTTGCAGGCGGTTTCTTCAGCAAACGAATTATTTTGGGAGTACTGGAGAATATAGGGATAATTACGACTGTCTTTATGGGCATAGCCGGCCATCAGCTTTTTGTGTGGCTTCTTGTAAATTTTGTTGTTTTACTCATCTGTTTTTTTAGTATTATTAAGATACAAGGTTTAAATGCATCTTACGCAATCAAAAAAGGCGAATGGCAGCCGAGGAAAAAAGGCAGGAGAAAGAGTTATGATAATGGTTTGGTGTCTTTTGAGCTATATTATGCTGCTAGGGGAATGAGAAAGAGAAAGCTGAGATATGGATATATTGCAGGAGTGTGTCTGGTGTTCAGCAGTCTTGCCATAGTCTGCATGGGATGTTTAAATGCTGTAAAAAATATTGATAAAGAGCCGGAGGCATGGGGGTTTATCAAAACAGATATCTATGTCTCTTCGTTAAAAAATACGCCAGTGAGTACTGTAGTGGAAGAACTGGAAAAAGATCCAAGGATAGATTATACGTATGGGGTAAATAAAGTATATGCCACATACAGGCCTGAAAATCAAAGCGAATACCAAAGCATTACAACAGAACTCTATGAATTGCCCTGGAATAAAAAGATAAAAGACAGGTCACTTTACGGAAGCCGTCCGGAAAAGGAAAATCAGATAGGCGTGGGTCTTGGGCTTGCGGAGGAATATGGATTTGAAGTGGGGGACAAAATAGAACTGTCCGTGAATGGAAAAGTGGGGGAGTATAAGGTGACAGAAATTTTTCAGACACTTTCCAATTCCGGGAAAGTTTTTCGGATGGTCACAGATGATTTAGATGAGTTTGTAAAAGCAGACAATCATTATGGGGATTATATGTTAGTGTTAAAGGATAGTTCTGAGAAATGGGATTATGCAGAAGAACTGGCAGAAAAATATAATGGGGAATTCTCTTTTATTGCATCCAAGTCAAACGGGGAGAACTTTACAGGGGTGTTAGCGCCTGCAATTGGATTTATTTTGGCTATTTTAATATTTATTATTGTTTTGATCACAATGAATCTAACATTTTTGCTAATCAAACGTGAACAGAATCGGATCGGGTTACTGAAAGCGGTTGGAATGACATCCTGGCAGGTGTTAAAAATTTATTTGTGCAGAAATTGTATATCGGCGATAGCGGGTGGGGGTCTTGGAACTCTTGTAGGAGTATATATCATTCCAAATATATTGAATCCCTATGCAAAATTGCTTGGGCTGACAAAATTTCCTTTCGCCCCTTCTGTTTCTGGAATATTAATGGGCCTTATATTGCCGTCGTTTTGTATGTTCCTTGGTACATGGGCAGTGATGAAAACAATTCGCAGAGTATCAATAAAACAGTTGGTGAACGAGTAGAAAATATTCGTTGTACTAGACAACAATTTCTATTGAAATCAGAATACTAATTTTGTATAATAAATAAGGCGAGAGAAAAATATATACCGCCTACCCCCAAAGGACATCTTAATCCTGCGGGCACAGGTGAAACAGTGTTAGGAAATTTCCATTCAAATTGCGAGGAACAAGGAAAGCGTAACAAAAAATCCTTACTCCAAGCAGGTCTGGAAATGGCCTTATTTTGTTACCCAAAAACAGGAGGGAACATGGAAACGAGAGTGGCGATGATTTCCATAGTAGTGGAAAATCAAGAGAGTGTAGAAAAATTAAATCAAATTTTACATGAATACAGCCCCTACATTATCGGGCGGATGGGGCTGCCCTACCCCAAACGGAATATTTCCCTAATCAGCGTGACAGTGGACGCTCCGGCGGACAAAATCAGCGCAATGACAGGAAAAATCGGCATGTTAAAAGGGATAACCTCAAAAGCCCTCTTTGCCAGATTACAGGAGGAATCCAGTGAAAAGACTGATTGACAAATTGGCGAAGGAGCACAAACTTTCCAGGGAAGAGTGGATAACTCTTATAGAGAACCGGCAGGAGAGGGAGTACCTCTTTCAAAGGGCAAGGGAATTGTCCAGGCAGTACTATGGAAATAAGGTTTTTACCAGAGGGCTGATTGAATTTACCAACTACTGCAAAAACAACTGCTATTACTGTGGAATCCGACAGGACAATAGGGACGCCAGCCGTTACCGCCTGACCAGGAAAGAGATTTTAAGCTGTTGTGATCAGGGGTATAAATTGGGATTTCGCACTTTTGTGCTCCAGGGGGGAGAGGACGGGTATTACACAGATGAGAAAATGGTGGAGCTGATTGCCGCCATAAAGGAGAGGTATCCTGACTGTGCCCTGACATTATCCATTGGAGAGAGGGAAAAAGAAAGTTATCTCCGCTTTTACCATGCAGGGGCGGACAGATATCTGCTTCGTCACGAGACGGCAGAAAAACATCACTATAGGAAGCTTCATCCCCCAAACCTTAACTTAAAGCACCGCATGGAATGTCTCTGGAATTTAAAGGAGATTGGATTTCAGGTAGGATGCGGCTTTATGGTGGGTTCTCCCGGGCAGAGCACAGAGACTTTGGCGGAGGATATGCTGTTTATTACAGAGCTTTGGCCCGATATGGTGGGGATTGGGCCTTTCGTTCCCCATCACTGTACTCCATTTTCAGGGAAACCACAGGGAAGTGTGGATATGACATTGTATTTGCTTGGATTACTTCGTTTGTTAAAACCAAATTTATTGCTCCCGGCCACAACGGCCCTTGGAACCATTGACCCTGAGGGCAGAGAAAAGGGGATTTTAGCCGGGGCCAATGTGGTGATGCCGAATCTGTCCCCTGTGAAAGTTCGAAAAAAATACGAACTTTATGACAACAAAATCTGTACCGGGGATGAGTCAGCGGAGTGCCGAGATTGTCTAGGCAGGCGCATGGAGTTCATTGGCTATGAACTGGCAGTTGACAGGGGGGATCCAGTGCGAGGCTGATAAGTTTGACAGCCATAACATGGTAAAATCAAGGAATGTCAGATAAATATAATATAAATTTAATCATATTTATAACGATAAAACAGAACATAAAATAGGAGGTTGTAGCAATGTACAATGTTATGTCGCCCAGAGCGGAAGAATTTATCAGTGATGAGGAAATTTTGGAATGTCTGGAATACGGAGAAAAAAATAAGGCCAACCGTGCCTTAATCGAGGAGATTTTGGAAAAGGCTTCTAAGATGAAGGGAATTTCCCATAGAGAGGCCATCGTGCTTTTAGATTGTGAGCTGGAGGACTTAAATCAGAAAATATATGAGCTTGCAGAAAAAATTAAATTAGAATTTTACGGGAACCGCATCGTGATTTTTGCCCCCTTGTATCTCTCCAACTACTGCATTAACGGGTGTCAGTACTGTCCCTACCATGCCAAAAACAAGCATATCACCAGAAAAAAACTGACCCAGCAGGAAATCATAGAGGAGGTCACGGCGTTGCAGGACATGGGGCACAAGCGGCTGGCATTGGAGGCAGGGGAGGACCCGGTGAACAATCCCCTGGAATATATTTTGGAGTGCATCGATACCGTTTACAGCATCAAGCACAAAAATGGCGCGATACGCCGGGTCAACGTCAATATAGCGGCAACAACGGAAGAAGATTACAGGAAGTTAAAGGATGCGGGCATCGGAACCTACATTCTCTTCCAGGAGACCTACAACAAAAAATCCTACCAGGAGCTGCACCCCACCGGGCCAAAGAGCGACTACGCCTACCATACGGAGGCCATGGACAGGGCGAGAAAGGCGGGAATCGACGATATGGGCATCGGCGTGCTCTTCGGCCTGAACAACTACCGCTATGATTTTACCGGAATTTTGATGCACGCAGAGCATATGGAAGCCTATGGAGGAGTTGGTCCTCACACCATCAGCGTTCCAAGGGTGAGACGGGCGGATGATATCGACCCGGATGTGTTTGACAACGGAATATCAGATGAGACATTTGCAAAAATTGTGGCATGTATCCGCATCGCCGTTCCCTACACCGGAATGATTGTCTCCACCAGGGAGACAAAAGAGACAAGGGAGAAAGTGTTAAAACTTGGAATTTCCCAAATCAGCGGCGGCTCCCGCACCAGCGTGGGGGGCTATGTGAAGGAGGAGGCGCCGGAGGAGAACTCTGCTCAGTTCGATGTCAGCGACAACCGTACCTTGGATGAAGTGCTTCACTGGCTCATGGAGCTTTCGTATGTGCCAAGTTTCTGCACTGCATGTTACAGGGAAGGGAGAACGGGGGATCGCTTTATGGAGCTGCTAAAGAGTAAACAGATTATCAACTGCTGCCACCCAAACGCCCTGATGACCTTAAAAGAATATCTGGAGGATTACGCTTCTCCTCAGACAAAAGTAGTGGGGGAAAAACTGATTTTAGAAGAACTTCAAAAAATTCCCAATGTAAAAGTCAGAGATAAGGCCCGGGAATATATAGAAAACATCCATCTTGGAAAAAGAGATTTCCGGTTTTAGTATTGGTTGGATGAAAATGACAGAGTTGGGAGGTACAGCATGGGATTAAATGATACACCAACGGCAGAGCGGACTCATATCGGCATTTTTGGCAGGAGGAATGCAGGAAAATCCAGCCTTTTAAACGCCATAACCGGACAGAACCTTGCCATTGTGTCCGGGCAGAAAGGAACCACCACCGACCCGGTGAGCAAATCCATGGAACTTCTGCCTTTGGGCCCGGTAGTGTTTATTGACACACCGGGGCTGGATGATGAGGGAGACATGGGAGAGCTCCGGGTAAAAAAGAGTTATCAGGTGTTAAACAAAACCGACATTGGACTTTTGGTTGTGGACGGAGAGTGCCTTCTCCATGGCAGGGAAGGGGACTTTGGGGAGACAGAGAAACCGATATTGAAAGAATTTGTAAAAAGAGAGATTCCCTATATAATTGTAGTCAATAAAGAAGAAATGCTGTCAGATGGGGAGAGAGAAAAGGCACTGCAAATCACAGGAGAGCCAGAGAATACAGTTTTTGTCAGCGCAGTAAACAAAACAAATATAGAAGAGTTAAAGAAAAGGATTGCACAGCGAAAGCCTGAAGATAAGGCTCCGGGAAAGTTGGTGGGGGACTTATTGGAGCCGGGGGATTTGGCAGTGCTTGTGGTACCTATTGACGCTTCAGCTCCCAAGGGGCGGCTGATTTTGCCCCAGCAGCAGGTAATCAGAGATTGTCTGGAGGCGGGGGCAATTCCTGTGACTGTCAGAGAGACGGAACTTCAAAGGGCACTGGATGTCCTCAAGAGAACCCCCAGGCTGGTGATTACCGACAGTCAGGTATTTGACCAGGTGGACAGGATACTTCCAAGGGACATTTCCCTTACCTCCTTTTCCATCCTCCTTGCCAGATATAAAGGAAATCTAAAAAGCCAGGCCGAGGGGGCAAAAGCCATTGACCGATTAAAAGAGGGAGACAAAGTCTTAATCGCAGAAAGCTGTACCCACCACAGACAGTGCGAAGACATCGGGACAGTAAAACTTCCAAAATGGCTGAAAAACCACACAAAAAAGAATCTTGATTTAACTTTCTCTAGTGGAACAGAATTTCCGGAGGATTTGTCGGAATATTCCCTGGTAATCCACTGCGGCGGCTGTATGGTAAATGAACGGGAAATGAAATACCGTCTGAACTGTGCAGAAAATGCCAATGTGCCTATGACCAACTACGGCGCAGCAATCGCACATATGCATGGAATCCTGGAACGTGCCATTGAGATATTTCATTTATAGAAAAATAAAGAAAAAATATATAAAATTTTAAGAAAAAATCCCGGATTCCATCCCATTCTTAAAAGAAAATATGTTATACTATTAGATAATAGGGAAAATTTATTTGCATATGAGGAGAATTTTATGAGCGTACAGGATAAACTGGAGCGGACGCTGCGGGAGATACATGTTATGGTTTCCCACGGCAGAGAGGTGCCGGGATATGAAGAATATGTTCTGCTTTATAAAAAAGATATGTTAAAGCTTTTAGATGCCTTAAATGATGCTGTCAGTGAGATGATGGACGAGTATGAGGTGACGGAGCAGAGCAGGGCAAGAGGAGAGAGGGAAGCGGAGAGACGAAGAGAAGAAAAAGTCCGGGAAGCGAATCGACAGGCGGAAGATATTTATGCCGCCTCTGTGCTTTATACGGATGATGCATTGGGACGGATACAGGATATTATTGAAAATGCGGGGAAATCCATGAAGCAGATCATGGAAGGTTTTGGAAAGGAAATAGATAAAGAAAAAAAGAAAGTCAGAAGCAACCAGCGGGAGTTAAAAAGTCAGTTGGAGGATCTGAAGGACACTTCCAAGTATATCAGGATCATCGAGGAGAGAAACAAGGAAATCGCAAAAGCGAAGATGAAAAAGGAAGAAAAGGAAAAGCCGGAAAAATACCAGCGCAAGGAGAAACCGGAACCGGACTTTGTACCATTGTCGGCAGAGATTAAGATCAACGAAGAGTATTTTGAGCGGGCAGGACTTACACCGGACGGTATTCCCATCATAAAGGATGAGCCGGTTTATGAGAAACCGGAGATTAAGATCAACGAAGAATATTTCAGGCGGGCAGGGATTCCTTTAGAGGGAGAGGAAAAAGAAACATCCCAGGCAAAAGGAACTGCTTCCAGGGTAATCGGCAGGAAACAGACCATAGCGGAGGCATTGGCGGAAGCCAGGGGAGAGAAATTCTTAAGGGAAGAGGAAAGATTCCCACGGAGAGAGGAGAAATTCTCAAGGGAAGAGGAAAGATTTCCACGGAGAGAGGAGAAATTCTCAAGAAAAGAAGAAATGTTCCCCGGAGGGGAAGAAATATTCCCAGGCAATGATGAAAAATTCTCCAGGGGGCAGGAATTGACAAAGGAAGAGGATGCCGCCATTGATGCGGAGATGGAGGCAATTTTGAAAGCGAGCCTGGATGCGGAATATTTTCAGTGGATCGGCGGGGAAGAACCTGAGGACAAGCAGGAAAAGAAGGGGCTTGCCAGATTTCTGAAGAATACTTAAATGTAATGCCAGAGAGGACTTAAAATGAATCGGATATTAGTGTGTGATGACGACAAAGAAATTGTGGAGGCAATTGAGATTTATCTGCAGCAGGAGGGCTATGATATTCTAAAAGCCTTCGACGGGGAGGAAGCTTTAAAGATCCTGGAGACAGGGGAGGTGGATTTACTGATCATTGATGTGATGATGCCCCGGCTGGACGGGATTCACGCCACACTGAAAATTCGGGAAAAAAGCAGCATCCCCATTATCATGCTCTCTGCAAAATCGGAGGATTCCGATAAGATCCTGGGCTTAAATATCGGTGCAGACGATTACCTTACAAAGCCCTTTAATCCCTTAGAACTTGTGGCAAGGGTGAAATCCCAGCTGCGCCGCTATACAAAACTTGGAAATGCGGCGGCAAGCGGTGCAGTGATCTACCAGAGCGGAGGGCTTTTGTTAAATGATGATTTAAAAGAGGTCACTGTGGACGGGGAGGCGGTAAAACTGACACCCATCGAGTACAATATCCTTCTACTTTTAATGAAAAACCAGGGGAAGGTGTTTTCTATCAGTGAGATTTACCAGAAAATCTGGAATGCGGAGGCCATAGGAGCGGACAATACGGTGGCGGTACACATCCGGCATATCCGGGAAAAAATTGAGATCAATCCCAAAGAGCCCCGTTATATCAAAGTTGTGTGGGGCGTGGGTTACAAAATTGATAAAGTTTAGTGGAGGATTGGCATGGGCAATACGCATTATAACAACGCATTTAAGACAGTGGCTGTTTTGATGCAGATGGTATTTTTGATTATTGTGATCGTAGTATTTTCCCTGCTGGTGAATTTATTTGGAAGGAGTATGTTTACACTTAGCGATGTGGGGACGGACTCCTTTTTTGATTCCAGTTACTTTACCAAAGTGTTGTCCAGCGAACTCATTGAGCTGGGGGATTATCTGGCACTTCAGGGAGGCCGGGAGAGATCGGAGAAAGATACCATAAAATACAAGCAGTATAAAATGCAGTTTGACGAGGGTGACACCAATCTCTATTACTGGTATGAAAACGGTGGCGGCATCCACACCAATATGGAATTGGAGGGAATAGGCCAGAGAGAAGAAGTGTTAGAGTATGCGAAAAATCTGGGAAGCTATCTACATTATGACGATTCCCGTATTTCCTTTGAGGGCAATATCAAGGGAAAGAGCTATTATTTTCAGCGGAATATCCTGCGTCTTTTCCAAAACAGCGGGGACAACGGAGGGCTGATTGTTGCGGTGGATATCCACCTGCCGAAGGAGGATGCGATCAAAGAAGCGGCGGATGTCTACTATACCTATTTCCCCTGGATAGAAACCGGGATTTTTCTTGGAATCTTAGCATCTATGTGCTTTGTGCTGTGCATCATATATCTCACTCTTGCCACAGGCAGAAATGACGAGGATGAAGAGATACGTCTGTACCGGATCGATTATTTTCCCATGGAAATCGAACTTGCGGTATTTCTTATCTATATATCTGCCCTGTTTGCCTTCTGTGCCAGACTGGGGCAGAAATCCTGGGATATCGCCAGCTCCCTGATCTTGTCTGGAACCCTGGTATTTATCTCTGACGGGATTCTTTTGACCTTGTATCTCAGTCTGGTTCGTAAGATTAAGGCGGATATTTTCGTCTCCACCAGCCTGCTGGGGTGGGCCTATCGCACCATAAAAAGGCGGATGAGCTTACAGCAATATAAAAGAGGAACAGTGATCCGAATGGCAGTTATCATAACGGCAGCTCTCTTTTTTGGCTGGGAGGCCTTTCACAGCGGGCACTGGTGGGCATATGCAGGGATTCTGGCAGAGATATTTGTAGTGGGTACCAGCGTTTTAAGCCAGGAAAATCAGAGAATACAGATTGTCAATGGCATTACGGAAATCAGTAACGGCAATATCGATTACAAGTTTGTGGAATCGGAATACAGTGGAGCGTGCAGGGCGCTGGCAGAAAAGATCAACAATATCGGTATGGGATTGTCCAATGCAGTGGAAGAGAATTTAAAAAGTGAACGTTTAAAAACAGAACTGATCACAAATGTATCCCATGATATCAAAACTCCCCTCACTTCTATTATTAATTATGTGAATCTCATAAAAATGGAAAATATCCAGAATGAGAAAATAGAAAATTATGTGGATATCCTGGAGAAAAAGTCCATGAGGCTGAAACAGCTTACGGAAGATCTGATGGAAGTCTCCAAAATATCCAGCGGGAATATTGAGCTGGATATGCAGCCCATTAATATGGTAGAGCTGATCTATCAGACAGGGGGAGAGTTTAACGAGATTTTTGAGGAAAAAGGTCTTACCATAATCACCAGGCTGCCAAAAGAGCCGGTCATGATCTTAGCAGATGGCAGTCGCCTTTGGAGGGTGGTGCAGAATCTGTACAACAATGCAGCAAAATATGCCCTGAAAGACACCAGAGTATATGTGGAATTGAAAGTGGAAGAGGGATGGGCAGAGTTTTCCATGAAGGATATCTCGGAGCAGGAGTTAAAGGCGGAGGAAAATGATTTGAGCGAGCGGTTTGTCAGGGGAGATGAGTCCAGGGGAACAGAGGGCAGTGGTCTTGGCCTTTCCATTGCAAGAAGCCTTACCAATCTTATGGGGGGAACCTTTGTGGTACACTTAGACGGAGATCTGTTTACCGTATCCATCGTCTTTCCCAGTATTAACCTGTGATTTTGGCATGGATGTTGACTTTTGCGGGTGCTAGCTTTATAATTTAGGACAATTAGGAAAAGAAGAGATTTGACTGGAAGAGGAGAATTTATATATGAAGCTTTATGAAAATGGCGTGTATCTGATTAACGGAACAGAACTTGTGGAAGATGGTTCTGATGCGGCGGCAGCAATCCAGAGTAAGACAGGGAATGCTGTCACAAAAGAGGAGGCTGCAAAAAACACCATTGCCTACGGTATTTTAAAGGAACATAACACCTCAGGCAATATGGAAAAATTGCAGATTAAATTTGACAAGCTTACTTCCCATGACATTACTTTTGTGGGAATTATCCAGACAGCCAGGGCCTCGGGATTAGAGAAATTCCCCATTCCCTATGTGCTTACGAACTGCCACAACAGCCTTTGCGCTGTGGGCGGTACGATAAATGAAGATGACCATATGTTTGGCCTTACCTGCGCCAAAAAGTACGGCGGTGTCTACGTGCCGCCTCATCAGGCAGTCATCCACCAGTTCGCCAGAGAGATGCTTGCGGGAGGCGGCAGGATGATTTTGGGTTCCGATTCCCATACCCGCTACGGTGCCCTTGGCACTATGGCTATGGGTGAGGGTGGACCAGAGCTGGTAAAACAGCTTTTAAACCAGACGTATGATATTAACATGCCAGGAGTGGTGGGAGTTTACCTGACAGGAACTCCGGTTAAGGGAGTGGGACCTCAGGATATTGCCCTCGCCATTATCGGTGAAGTGTTCGGAAACGGTTATGTGAAGAACAAGGTTATGGAGTTTGTGGGACCGGGAGTTTCCAATTTAAGCGTGGATACCCGTATCGGCATAGATGTTATGACTACCGAAACCACCTGTCTTTCTTCTATCTGGAGAACAGATGATGCGGTAAAAGAATTTTATGATATCCACGGCAGAAGTGAGGATTATAAAGAGTTAAATCCTGGAAATGCGGCGTACTATGATGGTATGATAGAGATTGATTTAAGTACAATCCGTCCTATGATCGCTATGCCCTTCCATCCCAGCAATACCTATACGATTGAGGAATTGAATGCAAATCTTCTGGATATTTTAGACGACTGTGAAAAACGCGCCCAGGTAAGTTTTGACGGAGCTGTGGAGCTGGATTTAAAGAGCAAGGTGAGAAACGGGAAGCTGTATGTAGATCAGGGAATCATCGCAGGCTGTGCAGGAGGCGGATTTGAGAATATCTGTGATGCAGCAGATATCTTAAAAGGTGCCAGCATTGGGCCGGATGAATTTACATTGAGCGTGTATCCTGCCAGCATGCCAGTCTATATGGAGCTGGTGAAAAACGGTGCAGCTGCAACATTGATGGAGACAGGGGCCGTTCTGAAGACTGCGTTCTGCGGTCCATGCTTTGGCGCCGGGGACACTCCTGCCAACAACGCATTTTCCATCCGTCATTCCACCAGGAACTTCCCCAACCGTGAAGGTTCCAAGGTACAGAACGGCCAGGTGGCTTCCGTTGCCCTTATGGATGCACGTTCCATCGCAGCAACAGCAGCAAACAAGGGATATCTGACATCGGCAACTGATGTGGATGTGAACTTTACAAAGCCGAAATATTTCTTTGACAAAAATATATACGCAAACCGGGTATTTGACAGCAAAGGGAAGGCAGATCCTTCTGTGGAGATTCAGTTTGGGCCAAACATCAAGGACTGGCCAAAGATGAGTCCCCTGCCGGAGCATATGCTGTTGAAAGTCGTGGCAGAGATTCACGACCCGGTAACAACTACCGATGAGCTGATCCCTTCCGGTGAGACTTCTTCCTACCGTTCCAATCCTCTGGGACTGGCAGAGTTTGCGCTGTCAAGGAAAGATCCCTCCTATGTGGGCAAGGCAAAAGAGATCCAGAAAGCGCAGAAAGCCATTGAAAATGACACCTGCCCCTGCGAGGCAGTTCCGGAGTTAAGAGAAGTGATGGATGTGATCCACGCCAACTTTGAAGGTGTGAAGAGGAGCGCTCTTGGAATCGGAAGTACGATTTTTGCAGTGAAACCTGGTGATGGTTCCGCCAGAGAGCAGGCGGCTTCCTGTCAGAAGGTGCTGGGAGGCTGGGCAAATATTGCCCATGAGTACGCCACAAAGCGTTACCGTTCCAATCTGATTAACTGGGGTATGCTTCCACTTTTGATTGACCAGGGAGAGCTTCCCTTTTCAAACGGAGACTACATTTTCCTGCCAGATATCAAGAAGACAGTGGAGGAAAAATCCGGTGAAGTGAAAGCTGTTCTGGTAAAGGATGGCAGTTTAAAAGAGTTTAAGATGACATTGGGAGAGCTGACAGACGATGAGAGGAACATTATTTTAAAGGGCTGTCTGATCAATTATAACAGGGTATAGGAGGCATACTTTGGAGGAGAACGGGAAATCCAATGGGAAAAGGCAAAAACCGGATTGGGATTTGCAGAAATATATTGTAATCGCACTGATTACCTTTGTCACATTTTGCTGCTGCATTCTGTTCTTTTTTGTACTGTACCGGTATCACGGATTCCGGGAAGGCTGGCAGAAGCTGATGAAAGTGCTGCAGCCCATCATTATTGGGTTTATCGTGGCATATCTGATGAACCCGGTTATGATGTTTTTAGAGCGGAATATTATGTCGCTGTTGGAAGATCGTGTGAAGAGCAAAAGGCAGGCCAAAAAAATATCCCGCACCACAGGAACCATAGGGGCAATCCTTTTTCTGCTGCTTATTATCTTTTTGCTGTTAAATATGATGATCCCGGAGTTGATCTCCAGTATTCAGAATATGATGGAGAGTCTGCCCCAGGAAATTGATTCTATGTCAAAGTGGGTAGAAAAAATATTTAACGGGGATGATGAGCTGGCATATACCTTAAATACTATATTTGAACAGCTCAACAACAATGTGGAGCATATGGTGCAGCAGCTGATCCCGGAGCTTAATACTTATGTGACATCCATCACTACCGGGGTGGTCAATGTTGTAAAAGTACTGGTAAATTTTTTGATCGGTCTTGTGGTCGCCATTTATCTTTTGATGAGCAAAGAGACATTTATCGGCCAGGGGAAAAAGATTGTGTACGCAGTCTTTCCCACAAAGATCGGCAATTATATTACAAAAACCCTGCGGGTGAGCAACGATATTTTTGGCGGATTTATCAGCGGAAAAATACTGGATTCCGCCATTATCGGCGTATTGTGTTACATTGGGCTTTTGATCCTAAAAATGCCTTACAGTATGCTTGTGGCAGTGATCGTAGGTGTGACGAATATCATTCCCTTTTTCGGGCCTTACATTGGGGCAGTTCCAAGCTTTATCCTGATTGCCCTTGCGGAGCCGATTAAAGGTGTATATTTCCTGATTTTTGTTTTGGTGCTGCAGCAGCTGGACGGTAATTTTATCGGGCCCAAGATTTTGGGAAATTCAACCGGACTCTCCCCGTTCTGGGTGGTGTTTGCGATTTTAGTGGGAGGCGGACTGTTCGGATTTATGGGTATGCTCTTAGGTGTGCCTACTTTTGCGGTAATTTACTACTTGATCCGGGAAGTAGTGGCGTATGTGCTGCGGAAACGGAAACTTCCGGAGGCTACCGTGGACTATATAGAGATGGAAAATATAGACATTAAGACAAAAGAACTTCGGTACGGCTCTTCCAAAAAAAGTTAAGAGATTGAAGTGAAAAAGTTAAACAGCACTTTTTGAGGTGACACAAAGTGGATAAATATGAGTACAAATTGAAATTGGATCAGATAAAAACCCTGGCGGCAGAAGGGAATTACCGCACTGCAGCAGAGCTTGCAGATTCCATTAACTGGCGAAAAGTGAAAAATGTGAATCTTCTGATTAAAGCAGGAGATATTTATTCCAAAACAGGACGTTATGATGAGGCGAGAGAAGTTCTTTTAATGGCATATGACCGTTCCCCTATTGGAAGGATGATCATATACCGGCTGTCGGAGATTGCGGTCAAGATGCAGAATTTTGATGAGGCGGAGGAGTACTACGAAGAGTTTGTTGAGATTGCGCCCCATGATAATCTGAAATATATACTGCGATATAAAATAAGTAAGGCAAAAGGCACTGATTATCAGACACTGATCGGTATACTGGAAGAACTAAAAGATGTGGAATATACGGAAGAATGGGCATATGAGCTGGCATATCTCTATCACCAGGCAGGGATGAGCGCACAGTGTATCGAGGCCTGTGATGAGCTTATTTTATGGTTTGGAGACGGGATTTATGTGGAGAGGGCATTGGAGCTGAAAATGCTGTATCAGCCTCTGACCAAATCCCAGGAAGACAAATACCGTTCTTTTAAACAGAAAAAAGAGGGTGTGAAGGAGGTATATCCCCGGGATGAGGGGAGAACTCAGATTACGATACCGGCGGTGGAGGAGCATACAGGCAGGTTCAGCACTTCCAATCTCCAGGAGGAACTGGCAAAGAGTATGCAGCAGATTATGGATGCCACAGAGAAAGAGACTGTGACAGATACCATGGACAATATCAAGAAGATGGTAGAAGAGATTCCCTATCTGCAGATGCCTGTCGAGGCAAAAGAAGAAGAGCCGGAGGAAGTTGTCACAGAGGAAGAGATTGACGCATCTTTAAGGATTAACTTTAAGGAAATGCTCTCTGAGGATTATGACGGGCAGATCAGTATGCTGGTGACAGAGCAGTCCAAGGAGCCTCAGATTAACGGGCAGATGAGCATTGAGGATGTGTTGAATGAATGGGAGCGCACCAAGCGGGCAGCAGAGACAGCGCTGGAGATGGCAAAACAGCAGAGACTGGAGACGGCAAAGGCGAAGGCGCTGCAGGAGGCCGGAGACATTATGGAGCGGCTTTCCGATATGATTCCCAAGCTGGATGCGGGTATGAAACCATCTGACCTTTTGAAAGAGGAATATTTAGGAGAACTTGGAGTTGCAGCGGCAGGAGCAGAGCTTGCAAAGGATACGGCAAAGGAAGCCCTGTCTGAAACAGAGCGGGCAGGCAGGATCGTTGCGGGAATGAATCAGATTCTCCAAAGGCAGATTGACCGTCTGCAGGCGGCAGGGGTTCAGGAAGAAAAGAAAGAGCCAGAATCTGGTGAGCCGGAACTTTTGCGAAAGATCAAAGAGGCGAAACCCAGTTTTGATGAGCAGATCGGTTTAAGGCCTTATGTACCCGATCAGTTTGCCGCAGAGGGAGCAGCAAAATATCCGGGGAAAAGGGGCATGGAGCAATCTGCGGAGTATCCGGTGGAGGATGGAAGCGGACAAACGCCAGAGTATCCAGTGGAAAATAGAATAGAACAGGCACCAGAATATCCGGTAGAAAATAGAGAAGAAATTCCAGAGTATCCGTCAGAAAATGAAATGGAAGAGACGGCAGAGTATCCCACCGGGAATGCGGCGGAAGAACCAACAGGGTATCCGCTGGAGAGTGTGGAACAGCCGTCAGAAGAAATACCGGAATATTCCATAACAGACAGTCCCAGAGAGGATTCTGCCAGTGAAACCGGGAACGATGAAGATGATGTGACTATGCTTGCCAGACAGATGATTGAGGCAGAGAAAAAGGAGGAGGCAGAGGCACTTGAGGAAGAGCCGGAATTTACCGAGGAAGAGCTGGCACAGGCAGCAAGAGAATTTGTGGGAGATCCTTTAAAAGGCGACACCATCCCCATTCCAAGTGTCACGGCAGAGCTGCCGGAGATTCCGCTGCCGGAGGATGTTGCGGAAGATACTGGAGATCAGAAGACCAGGGAAATAAAGCCGGAAGAGGTGGCAAAGGCGTTAGACAGTCAAGCGGAGAATACGAGAGAAGATGCGGAGGAAGTCAGGAAACGGCCTGCTATTACCAGGTTAAGCGAAGAGCAGAAAGCTTTTTTTTCCTATTTTGTTCCGGTGGACGGCATGGAGCAGCAGATCTGTAAAGCTTTGACCGGAGTGTCGGAAAAATTTTTGGGAAACCCTGTTTCTCCCACAGGCAATCTGTTGATACAGGGAGGCAGCGGTTGTGGAAAAACGGTACTGGCAACGGCGTTTGTCAAGGCACTTCAAAGGGAAGTGAATCATCCGGAGGGAAAGATTGGCAAGATTGATGCAGAGGCGTTAAATCGAAAAGATATTCCCGATCTGTTAAAAAAGATAGCAGGCGGATGTTTGATTATTGAAAAGGCAGGAGAGTTGAACAGGGAGACAGCCGTCAAGCTTTCTCTGCTGCTAGAAACTGATACCAGCGGTCTTTTCGTGATCATGGAGGATACCCGGGCTGGATTAAATCAGGCGCTTTCCAAAGATGAGGGTCTTTCAAAGAAGTTTACGGAAAAGATAGTCATTCCGGTGTTCACCAGTGACGAGCTGGTGGCTTTTGGAAAGGCGTACGCCAATGATTTGGATTACGAGATTGATGCCATGGGTATTCTAGCGCTGTACAATCGGATCAGTAATATCCAGAGGCTGGATCATGCTACCACATTGACAGAAGTAAAAGACATCATAGACCAGGCAATTGAACGGGCAGAAAAAAAATCTTTTAAAAAAGCATTTTCAATTATCACCTCAAGGCGTTATAATGAAGATGATTATATTATTCTAAGAGAGAAAGATTTTGAAGAATAAAAAGGATGCTACAGGTATTCCGGAAAGAAGGAAAGAGAATGGGAAATTTTACTGAGTTAGACATGTATCTGTTTGGACAGGCGACCCACTATGACATCTATAAAAAAATGGGAGCCCATCCTCAGGTCAGACGAAAAAAAGAAGGAATCTGTTTCACATTGTATGCACCTCATGCCGACAAGGTTTTTGTTGTGGGAGAGTTTAATAACTGGGATGAGACGACTCATGAGATGAAGCGTTTGGAGCCATATGACACAGGTATTTACGAGCTGTTTGTGCCGGGACTTGGCTGTGGAAGTCTCTACAAATATCTCATCGTGACACCGGACGGAAGAAAACTTTATAAGGCAGATCCTTATGGCAATTTTGCGGAGATGAGGCCGGGAACTGCTTCTCGGATCGTGGATATTGATAATTTCAAGTGGACAGATGAAGCGTGGATGAAAAAAAGGACTGCGGCAAAGACTATGGACGAGCAGCCTATGAGTATTTATGAAGTTCATCCCGGTTCCTGGATGCGCCATCCGGGACATCAGGAGGACAACGGTTTTTATACTTACAGGGAGTTTGCAAAAGCTCTTTGCGCTTATGTGAAAAAGATGGGTTACACCCATGTGGAGTTGATGGGGATTTCCGAGTATCCCTTTGATGGTTCCTGGGGTTACCAGGTAACAGGTTATTATGCCCCCACTTCCCGGTACGGGACGCCGGAGGATTTCGCCTGGCTTGTAAACTATTTCCACAAAAACAATATTGGTGTCATTCTTGACTGGGTTCCAGCCCATTTCCCAAGAGATGCCCACGGACTGGCTGATTTTGACGGACAGGCGCTTTATGAGTACGCAGATCCCAGAAAAGGGGAACATCCCGACTGGGGAACCAAGATTTTTGACTACGGCAACAATCAAGTAAAGAATTTCCTGATCGGAAGCGCATTGCTCTGGGTAGAGCATTACCATGTGGACGGTCTGAGGGTAGATGCCGTTGCCTCTATGCTGTATCTGGATTACGGCAAACAGGACGGGCAGTGGGTTGCCAATAAATATGGGGACAACAAGAATCTGGAAGCCATAGAATTTTTCAAGCACATCAACACCCTGATTACCGGGCGCAACCCAGGCGCAGTGATGATCGCAGAGGAGTCTACCGCATGGCCCAAGGTGACAGGAAGCGTGGAGGAAGACGGATTAAACTTCTCCCTGAAATGGAATATGGGCTGGATGCACGACTTTTTGGATTACATGAAGCTTGACCCTTATTTCCGTAAAAATAACCACAATAAGATGACATTTGCAATGTCTTATAACGAGAGTGAAAAATATATTCTGGTACTCTCCCATGATGAAGTGGTGCATTTAAAATGCTCCATGATCAACAAGATGCCAGGGTTAGAGGACGACAAGTTTGCTAACTTAAAGGTGGGATACGGGTTTATGATGGGCCATCCTGGAAAGAAGCTTCTCTTTATGGGACAGGAATTTGCCCAGCTTCATGAGTGGACAGAAAAGACAGAGTTGGAATGGTATCTTTTGGATAATCCAAAACATAAACAGATCCAGGATTATGTGAAAGAACTTTTGCACATTTACCGCAAATATCCTTCTATGTACGAGTTAGACCATAAATGGGATGGTTTTGAATGGATCAATGCCAATGATGCCGACAGGAGTATTTTTAGCTTTATCCGAAAGAGTAAAAACGGAAAAGACTGTATGCTGTTTGTCTGTAACTTTACTCCGGTAGCCAGGGAGGATTACCGGGTAGGGGTTCCTGTAGGAAAAACATATAAGTTGATCTTAAACAGTGACGATGCCAAATTTGGCGGAAGCGGGGAGAAACGTCCCCTCAGCTATAAGGCAAAGAAAGAGGAGTGCGATGGAAGGGATTATTCCTTTGCGTATTCTCTGCCGGCATTTGGGGTTGCGGTGTTTAGGTTTTCGTATTAGGTTTAATAATTGAATCGGGTGGAAAAGGCCATGTAGATTTTGCTGCGTGGTCTTTTTTGTTTAGATTCCTCTTTAGTTTCAAGAAAAAGTAACCGAAATAAAATACAGATTGTATCATGGCATGGCAATTCATGCATATCGGAGGAACAGAAAATGAAAATAGAAAACAGCGTATTTGACCCCACAATTCAAAAAGACCAGCCCTTTGCAAAAGCATCTGTGACAACTTCTTTTTCGGAAGTGGCAAAGAGCAAAGTAGATGCTTACGATAAGGCACAGAAAGTGGGTCAGAGCGGTTATGACAAAGAAGATATTACCGGAAAAAGCGCAATACAGGAATTCCAGCAAAAAGTAGAAAGTGAAAGTGTGTCTGCCGATGACCGGAAAACTCAGATGGCAGTTTTGTCCAACACTCTATCACCGGAAGATTACAAGAAAATGCAGGAGGAAGGATTCTCCATCCATGAGACAGACGGAAATACCATTGTAACGGTTACAGATAAGATAAAAGCTCAGCTTGCAAAAGCGGGGGTGGATGTATCTGCCATGGGAGACTCTCTATCCAAAGAGCAGTTAGAGGCAATCGGTGGAAGTCTGGCGGCAGCCAATCAGTTGGAGCAGGCACTTGCAAAGGCAGATCTTCCCGCTTCAAAAGAGAATATGACAGAGGGCTTGGAGGCGTTAAATCAGGCAAAAGAGCTTTCCACTCCCTCAGATGGTGCCATAAAGTATATGTTGGATAACGGACTTCTCCCAAGCATTGCAAATCTTTTTCTGGCTGAATTTTCCGGGAGTGCTGGTTATGCGGCGCCGGAAGACGGAGAGATTGATTTTGATTCACTGTCAGGGCAGATGGAACAGGTAATCACTCAGGCAGGATTTCAGGTAAATGAAGAGACATTAAGTGACAGCAGATGGATGATTAAAAGCGGGATTGCTTTTACCACGGACAATTTTTCCTATATGCAGAAGCTCCGGGGCTTAGAGTTCCCCATGGAGGGGTCAGATCTGGCGGAGGCTGTGGCCACGGCAGTGGAGGAAGGCGGCCGGCCGGAGGATGCCATGCTTTTGCCGGAATATACACTGAAAGCCCAGGCAGAACATGCTATGGAAGTAGTGATGAGCGCTTTCGATGAAGATCTTGCATACCTGACGGCAAATGATATTGAGATTACCGTAGAGAGTTTAGAGCAGGCGGCAGAACTTCGAAGACAGGGGAAATTAGATCAGACAAGCACGAAAAAGGTTCTTGCGGAGGCGGGGACAGCAACCGAAGGGAAAGAGATCTCCGATGAAGCCTATCGGTTTTTAAAGGCGAAACGTATCATTGAGGAGACACGTCTTGCCATGACTACCGAGGCAAACCGTGCGTTGATGAAGCAGGGAATATCCATAGATACCAAACCCTTAGAGGAGTTGGTAGAAAGCTTAAAACAACAGGAAAACAGTTATTATGAAACTTTGCTGGGAGAAAAGGCAGGGGTTGATAATGCTGATGGTATGACGGAGCTATTTGCGGAGACTACCCAGAAAGTATCTGATTTAAAGGAGATGCCGGCCTATCTCTTAGGTGTCCAGGGAAAAAATTTAGATACCATCAACGGACTGCATGAAGCGGGAACCGTATTAAAGGAAACTTTGGATAAGGCAAATGAGAGCTATGAAGCCCTGATGACAGAACCCAGGGCAGATCTTGGGGATTCCATCAAAAAAGCATTTGCCAATGTGGAGGATATATTAAAAGATCTGGGCTTAGAGCCAAACGAAGCCAACAGCAGGGCAGTGCGTATCTTAGCCTACAACAGCCTGGATATCAATGAGGAGTCTGTTCTGGCCATGAAAGCGGCGGACGAGCGGGTACAGAGGGCCTTTTCAAATCTTACGCCTGCAACAGTACGGGAGATGATCCACCAGGGCATCAATCCGCTGGATACGGATCTGGATACATTAAATAAACAGGCGGAGGCCATTCGTTCAGAAAATACGGAGGCTGACAGTGAGAAGTTCAGTGAATATCTCTGGAAACTGGAACACAATAATGAGATTTCCCAGGAGGAGCGGGAGTCTTATATAGGTATTTACCGTCTGATCAGCCAGGTGGAAAAGACAGACGGGGCAGCCATCGGAGCACTCATAGCTCAGGGCGGCGAACTTACCATGAGAAATCTTTTGACTGCTGTGCGAAGCTCTAAAAAGAGCGGTATGGAATATATGGTGGATGATGAGTTTTCCGGCGTGGAAGGCACTGTGAACAAGTCCATTACGGAGCAGATTGAGACAGCGTATCAGACAGACTGCATGAAGGATGTGCTGGAAACTCTCACTCCGGTAAAAATGCAGAAGCTTTTAGAAAGTCCGAAATGGGAAAACTATACGCCAGAGCAGATGAAAGAGGCATTGTCTCAAATGTCCCAGGAGACAGCGGCAAAAGAGGCCGCAGCAGATCAGGAATACTATGCGGCTCAGGCAAAAGAGGTGCGTCAGGCCGCTGTTACGGAGGAGCAGGTGTACAGTCTGCTGTCCAGGCTTGACCTGCCCAATACGGTGGACAATGTCCTTGCGGCAAACCGCCTTATGAACAGGCGCAACCAGGTATTCAGTCAGTTATTTAATAAAGATGAGGTATTTTCCGGTGAGGAAGTGGATTTTGAGGGACTTAAACAGGAGATTTTAACCCGGTTTATAAATTCCATGAAGACGCCGAAAGAGATGGCGGCTGCCCAGGAAGTGCTGGCAGAGACGGCCGAAAATGTGATGAAAACCATGATCGCCGACAAGGAGCATATCACCAGCATGGATATCCGGGAGTTAAAGCTGATGAGTACCCAGCTTTCCATTGCAGGAAAAATGGCGGAGGAAGAAAATTATACGATTCCTGTGCTGGTAGGAGATGAAGTGACCAATCTGTCATTAAAGATTGTCCGGGGCACAAAGAAAAAGGGAATTGTGGAGATTATGTTTGAGACAGAGAAAGCCGGCAAGATTGCGGCAGCCATCCGGGCAGAGGAAAAAGGGATCTCCGGCTTTGTGGCATCGGACAACAGAGAGACAAAAGATCTGATCGAAGCCCATGTGAAAGACATTACCGGCAAATGGTCGGAGGAAGGGGAGAACACTCTTCAGACAGCTTATGTGGAAGATCTGGACCTAAACAAGTTTTCTCAGGGGACTTCTATGGGTGACGGGGAAGAAAAAGACAGCGAATCATATGAGATTCAGACGGCCAGATTGTACAATATCGCAAAGAGCTTTATTGAAAGCGTTAAGGAACTGGAAGTTTAGTCCGATATACTTTGCAGAACAAACAGGAAGGTAGATATTTATGAAAATTAATCACAATATGTCAGCAGTTATCACAAACTCACATTTACTTCACTCCGAGAACGGACTCGCACAATCCATGGAACGTTTATCCTCAGGACTGAAGATTAACCATGCTAAGGATGACCCGGCAGGAATGGCCATCAGCGATAAAATGAAAGCGCAGATTGACGGTTTGGCACAGGCATCCCAGAATGCGTCAAATGGGATCAGTGTTTTGCAGATTGCAGATACAGCTACGGGAGAAATCACCAATATCCTTCAGAGGATGCGTGAGTTGTCTGTCCAGGCAGCTAACGATACCAATATGTTAGAGGATAGAGAGGCAATGCAGGAGGAGATTGAAGAGCTTAAGAAAGAGGTAGACCGTATTGCCAGAGATACAGAGTACAATACAAAGAAATTGTTGGACGGCAGTTCCGATACAAGAGTTTATGCATATTCTGACCCGGCAAGTCCCATTGATGTGACCCGCATGGCAGTTACTGAGGCGGTAGATGCAGGAAATTATAAAATGACCATCGGTGCACCAGCAACCCAGGCAACAGAGGTTACCACCACAGCAACAGGACCAGTTCCCAAAGGAACGGTTACAGTAAACGGATATGAAATTGAGTTTACGGGTGAGGAGACAAATGAAGAATTTTATCAAAAATTAAGAGACGGTGCGGCAAAGGGCAACGTAAATGTATTTAACACTGATGGAGCAGCGCAGGATCTGGTCCAGTATCCGGAGACAGGAGGGTATACCTTTAAGACGGAGCCTGTAACAGATGCTGGAGGAAATCCTGTGACAGACGCTGACGGAAATCCCGTGGTGAAGCCGTCCGTTTATCAATATGGAGACCAGCTTGCCTTTATTTGCAATAAATTCGGTATTCAATCAGAAGTTGAAATCAAATGTGATTCACCGGAAATGGAGGCATTTTTGGGAGTTCCCGGTGCAGCGACAGCAGGAACTAATATTGAAATTACAGCAGATCTGACATCCAGTTTCGGTGCCCAGACAACAGTGGCTACAGATGGAAATCGTATCAAAGTAACAGATGTAGCCGGATTTTCCATGGAATTTATGGTAGGAGCAGGACAGACAGGGGACATTGATATTGAAGTGACAGATATCGGAAAGATGACGCTGCAGATTGGAGCAAATGAGCATCAGACCATGAAGTTTACTATCCCGAAGATTTCCTGCGATAATCTGTACCTGGATGAAGTGGACGTAACTATGGTGGAAGGCGGCGGAAAATCCATAAGTGTTTTGGATGATGCCATTGCCATTGTCAGCGGTATCCGTTCCAGGATCGGTGCTTATCAGAACCGTTTGGAATATGCAGTGGAAAGCCTGGATGCGGCAGAAGAGGATGTGACTACCGCATATTCACGGATTAAAGATACAGATATGGCAAAAGAGATGACAGAGTATACCAAGTATACTGTTTTGACCCAGGCAGGTACTTCCGTTCTTGCCCAGGCGAACGATATTCCCCAGACAGTATTGCAGTTATTGCAGTAGGAGTATAGCATATGAGAGACGAGCAGGTAAAAGAGTTTACCAGAAAGATTACCCAGTGTAACAGAGGCGGCTTGATCGTGGTGATTTATGACATTTTCTTTGCGTATGTGAAAGATGCCCAGAACGCCTTTTCACAGGAGGAGAAGGAACAGTTTAAGGAGTCGTTGCGGAAAGCGGGGAACTGTATTGATGAGTTGATCCGTGCGCTTGACTTTAAATATGCCGTATCAAAAAATCTTTATTCGCTCTATGTCTTTGCCAAGGAATCTTTGGCAAAGTCAGTGATCAAAAATGATTTAGAAGATTTAAATAACGCAAAAATGGTTATGGAGAACCTGCATGAAGCTTTTAAGGAAGCGGCAAAGCAGGATTTCTCACAACCATTGATGCGCAATACCCAGCAGGTTTATGCCGGGATTACATATGGGAGACATGATTTGACAGAGACATATCAGGTACCAGAAGCTTCCAGAGGATTCTTTGCATAAGAATCCTCTATTTGTTTTACTCTGTTTAACAGAAATTTGTAGCGCATCTGCACAGACTGAAGTTCATAGATATAGCAGTCGATAAGATCCTGGTCCAATACATTCCCAAGGTTGGCGTAAGCGGAATCCATATCCACCTTGGCTTTATCCAGATCTTCTAAAAGCACAGCATAGTGCTTGTCGCAAAAAATGCTGTTTTCAAGAATTCGCTTCATAGCATCCCCGCCTTCTTGTAAAAATAATATATTTAAATTATAGTCAATTACTTATTGGTTTATACAAAAAAAGGAATAATTTTCAAAAAAAAGTATATATTGTACCAAAGAGTGGACGAGGGATACAAACATGGAAATGGATAAAAATACCGGCATGCTGGTAATCATTGGGATTTGTCTTCTGGTTCTTGTTATGGGACTTTTGCGGCAGAAAGCAGAGTTTTTATTAAACTTTCTGGTCAGGGGATTTCTTGGTGTGATTGGCATTTATCTGTGCAATACGGCATTGGCAGAACTGGGAATTGCCTGTGCGGTGGGGATCAATGCAATCAGTGTTTTGACAGTGGGAGCCCTTGGTACAGGCGGGCTGGGACTGCTTTACGGCATTGTTTTTTACAATATGTTGTGACAATTTCACAAAATTGGAAAATTTTTCAGAAAGTGGTAGACAAATGAAAATTCAGGGCATATAATGCTAACTACCAACTACGAAAGAGGTGATAGGTCAGAGAGGTGAAAATCATTATATTATTTTTTCTGCTTGTCATTGCGGTGACGCAGGATATCCACTCTGGCAGAGTTCCCAACAAGCTCATTTTATGTGGACTGTTGTTTGGATTGATCTGTAAGATCCAGGAGTATGAAGTCAGAGGGATTTATTTGTATCTTAGGAACATTTCGGTTCCTGTAATCTTATTCTATCTTTTGTTTCTCATGCATGTCCTTGGGGCAGGCGATATCAAGTTATTTTCCATGATAGGCGGTATACTTACCATAGAGGAATTGTTTTTGTGTATCTGGTACAGTTTTATAGTGGGCGGCGTTCTTTCCCTGCTTTATCTTTTGAAAGATAAGTATGGATGGAAGAAACTAAAATATGCGTGGAGTTATCTGCTATGCCTATGTAAAGAACAGAAAATTGTGGCCTATGAATTGCCGGAGGAAATACCAAAATCAAAAATGGCATTTTCCATTGCCATTTTCCTGGGATGGATGGGAGTTATTTGTATACCCCTTATACAGTCAGGAGGTTTGTTTTGGTTCAGTTAAAAGTGGCAGTGGTGGACAGGGAGCGGGAGTATTTAGAGCAGCTCTTGGCATATCTTGTCCGAAAAAAAGAATGTTTTTTCAAAGTTTGGATTTTCTGGGATACACAGATGTATCAGAGAGCGGCGGATTCAGAAAAGTTTGATGCTATTTTGGTGACGGGGGAGTGTCTAGAGGAGTTAGACCTTCAAATGCTTCAGACAAAGATCATACTGTTTCGGGAGGACGGGATACCAGGATTTGCAAGTCATTTGCCAGCCGTTTCCAAATATCAGTCGGCGGAAGAGATTTTTTCCCAGATATCGGCGTTGTTGTGGCAGGAGAATCCCTCCAGGCAGGAGTGGATTCCCGGCAGACGCACAAAGATGGTGGGGGTGTACTCCCCGGTACATCACGGCAGCCAGATGTTGTTTTCCCTTACGATGGCCGGAATTTTGGGAGAACAGCAGAAAGTATTATATTTGAATCTTCAGGAGAACAGCGGTTTTTATGGAGTGACTGACAGTTGTGCCAGAGAGGACATCGGAGACCTTATCTATGGAATGATGCAGAAAGATCATGATTTTCAGGCAGGATTGCATCGGATTCGCAGAACATTTCTCAATTTCGATTATATTCCCCCGGCGGTGAACCCGGAACATTTGTCAGAGATACCCCAGAATCTTTATGAAGAATTATTTATAGGACTGAAAAATACCAGCGGATATGATGTGGTGATCGTGGACTTTGGAATGGCATTTTTGGGATTTGCCCAGATACTTCCGATTTTTGAGACAGTTTATTGTCTGGGAAAAGAGGGATATTTGAACCGTTTTCGCATGGAAGAGTTTTTAGGGTATCTGAACAAGGAGAGCGATGCCATAGCATCCCAGTTAAAAAATGTAGTTATGCCGGAGGGGATCTTGCTGGGGGAGGAGTCATGTACCCTGGAAAAATGTCTGTACGGATCTCTGGGAGATTATGTGAGAAGTTGTCTGGGAGGGCAGGAAATTGAGTGAGAGAGAGCTATATTTAAGAGTAAAAGAAAATGTTTTGGAGCAGATGGATTTCAATCGGGAGCTGTCAGATGAAGAGGTTGTGGGATGTATAGAAGAGGAGTTGGCCAAAGCGGATAAGACGGCGATTTTGTCTTTGGAAAAAAGAAAGACAACCGCCAGAAACATGTTTCATTCTTTTCGCAAATTCGGGGTTTTGCAGGAACTTTTGGAAGATGAGGAAGTGACGGAGATTATGGTAAATGGAGCGCAGAAAATCTTTTATGAGAAAAAGGGAGAGCTGCATCCCTACCATAAGCATTTTGCAGATCAGGAGGAGTTAGAAGATTTGATTCAGGCAATTTGTGCAGGGGGAAACCGGATGGTAAATGAGTCCTCACCGATTGTGGACACCAGACTGCCGGATGGCTCCAGAGTAAATGTAGTTCTAAAGCCCCTGTCATTGGATGGATCTGCCGTCTCTATCCGAAAATTTTCCAGAGAGCCTATGAATATGGAAAAACTGTTGGAATATCAGTCTCTGTCAGAGGAAGTCGTGGATTTTTTAGAGAAATTAGTAAAGTCAGGGTACAACATCTTTGTCTCCGGCGGGACAGGTACCGGGAAAACAACATTTCTAAATGCCCTTTCCCAGTTTATCCCGAAAGGGGAGCGGGTCATTACCATAGAGGATTCGGCGGAACTGCAGCTAAACGAGATTTCCAATCTGGTACGGCTGGAATCCCGGCAGACGGGGTTTGACGGGGTTAAGCCCATTGAGATCAGGGATCTGATACGCACAGCCCTGCGTATGCGGGCGGACCGGCTGATCGTGGGGGAATGCCGGGGAGCGGAAGCGGTAGATCTTTTAAGTGCAAATAATACGGGACATTCGGGAAGCCTTGGGACAGGACATGCCAACAGTGCAAAGGATATGTTAAACCGACTGGAGACTATGGTGTTAATGGGAATGGATATTCCGGTTGCGGCTGTCAGAGGCCAGATTTTATCGGGAATTGATGTGATCATCCACCTGGGGCGGCTCCGGGATAAAAGCAGGAAACTTTTGGAAATTGCAGAACTTTCAGGACTGCGGGAGGGTGAGATCCAGCTGCATTCACTATACCAGTTTAAAGAGACTGGGGAGAGGGAAGGAAGGATACAGGGAATATGGATAAAAAAAGGAGAGCTGCTCCACCGGGAGAAGTGGAAAAACGCAGGGTTTGGCGGCTGAATATATGGGAGATAGCTGCAACCTTTGGGGTTGTGGGTGGGATCAGCTTTGTGACTGCCTGGTTGTTTTACGACTGCATCTGGGTGATGGCAGCGGGGATTTTGATTTTTTATCCTGCATTATTGTTCGCCAACGGGTTTAAGGAGAAAAGGCGGAGAAAGCAGTTGAACCTGGAATTTAAGGACTATATGTATGGGATAAGCAGTGCCCTTCTGGCAGGTTACTCCATGGAAAATGCCTTTGTAGAATCCCAGAGGGAGGTAAAGGAGCTTTACGGGGAAAAATCTATACTGTTAGAGGAACTTGGAAATTTGAAGCAGAGACTTGGGATGCAGGAGAATTTAGAGAAAATCCTAAAAGAATTTGCAGAAAAAAGCGGCTGTGAGGACATTGAGAGCTTTGTGGAAGTATTTTGTTTTGCCAAGCGGGGGGGAGGGGATTTCTTAGGGATCATTCAGACTACCATCCGAAGAATATGTGACAAGACCGAGGTTGCGGAGGAGATAGAAACGACTATCGCACAGAAAGTTTTGGAGCAGAAGGTTATGAGTGTTGTGCCCATTGTGGTACTTGCGTTTTTCCGATTTTCCTCGCCGGAGTTTATCGGCATGTTGTATGGCAACCCCTTTGGGGTATTGGTCATGACTATTGTATTGATCCTCTATGGGCTTGCAATGCTCTGGGGAGCAAAAATTGTAGAAATCGAGGTATAAGAAAATGATTGGAATAGGAACATTTTTGCTGGCCATTATTGTATTTGCAAAAGCTGGCGGCAAAAAAACAGGGAAGGCCATACGGGCTCCCTGCGTGATCATAGTGCTGTGCAGCCTGTCTGCGGCGGGAGCAGAACTGGTAAATCGGGATGTGGAGCAGGAACTAAAGATTCTTGTCTGCGGAGTACTTGCAGCCATAGCACTGTGGTATATCAAGAGGGAGCAGGGGATACGGGAACAGGAGAAAGTAAAAAAGCGGATGCTGTTAGAGTACCCTGAGTTTGTAAATAAGCTGTCTCTGTTGCTGGGAGCCGGGATGACAGTTTTGGCGGCATTTACCAGAATGGATCAAATGTATGGAAAGCTGCCGGAGGGCAGGCGGGAAAAGCTGCACCCGGCTTACGCCGCACTCCATCAAATGCTGATTGACATTGAAAATGGCAAGAGCCTGCAGAGGGCGTTTCAGTCTTTTGGGGAGGTCTGCCGCCTGCAGCCTTACCGCAAACTGGTATCCCTGCTCCTGTCCTGCCAGCAAATGGGAAATCGAAAATTGATGGAACGGTTAAACGAGGAGGCAGATCGGGTGTTTTCTGAGAGAAAGCATCTGGCAAGGAAGCTGGGGGAGGAGGCAGGAACAAAAATGCTCTTCCCCATGATGTTAATGATGCTTTTAGTAATGGGAATCATACTGGTGCCTGCAATGCTTAGCTTAAATATATAATTAAGTTTTATTAATAGGAGCATTTCTGTAATTCAGAAATAATGCCAATTGAATAAAAAGAAACCTCTGATGTATGATTAGAGTGTTCAACTTGGCGGTTGAAAATAAACACTTAAATCAACGGAGGTTTCTA
>JAMPFA010000013.1 GCA_023664725.1 Roseburia sp.
TGACGTTCTCAAATTCCGGCTGGAAAACGAGTACAATGTGGAAATCCGGCTGGAGAATATGCCCCACGAACATATTCGGTGGATTGAGAATAAAGAGATAGATATGGATAAACTGGTGGGCACCTCTGACATGAAAAAGATTCAGGATTTGAAGGGGAATCCGCTGTTGATTTTTGTCAACGAGTGGAGTGTGGGCATGGTGCTGGACAGAAATGAAGGGCTGGCGCTGGCGGAGTTTGGAAGGAATTAAAGGGAATACGATGAAAAAAGAGAAAAAAATTTATTTGTGGTGTATCATTGTGGTGACAGTGTTGTCTGTGCTGCCTCTCATGATGTTATCTGTTTATGACCATCCTTCGGCAGATGATTATTCCTATGCCATAAAGACATATCATGACTGGAAGGAAAACGGCTCTATTTTGTCTGTAATAAAAACGGCGGTGGAGACTTCGGCAGAGTACTGGTATACGTGGCAGGGGTTGTATACGTCTGCGTTTTTGTTGGCGTTACAGCCAGGTATTTTTGGAGAAGGTTTTTATGGGATAACAGGAATTTTGATGATATCTGTTATTTTTGTGGGAAACATTTTGTTTTCCATTTATATGCTTCACAATGTGTTGAAGGGCAGTAAGTTGGCAGGAGCGGCGGTAGGCTGTACACTGAGTTTTCTCATGATACAGTGGATGCCATCATTTGTGGAAGGGCTTTATTGGTATAATGGAGCTGTGAATTATGTGTTCTTTTTTTCACTACTGGAAATCCTGATTTGCATTACTGTGTCAGTAGGCCGTACAAATCAGTTGAAAAGTAAGGTTTTACGAATCATAGGCGGATGTGTAACAGGTTTTATAATGGCAGGTGGAAATCATGTGACGGCATTTATTGGGATTTTGTATTTGTGCTTGCTTTGCATTTTAAGTTTTGCACTGAATAGAGCAAGGGAATACAGGTGGAATGTGCCAGTCCTTTTGGTTATGGTGGCAGGATTTATTTTTAATGTTACGTCGCCGGGAACGGCAAAAAGGCAGAGTAAATTTGAAAATGGTTATACCGCATTTCAATCGGTGAAAGCATCCTTATTGACAGGATTAGATTATATTAATTCTTGGATTGGAATTGCATTGATTGTGTGCATTGTGATTTTACTTCCTGTAATATACGATATTGTAAAAAAATTTCGGGAGGACTCAGGTTATAGATTTTCGTATCCACTTCTTGTTTTGGTCTTTTCCATTGGCGGAGTTTGTGCAATGTTTTGCCCGCCGCTTTATGCGATGGGAAATTTTGGTGCAGGAAGGCTGCTGAATGTAGTATACTTTACCTTTGTTCTATTGACATTTATAAATGTATTTTATTTATGTGGGTGGGTTCAGGAAAAAATAGTTCCCATAGATAGGAACAGAGAAGATATGGAACTTTCAAAGGGCTGGATTTGTGCGGCGTGCTGTCTGTTTGTGGGACTGGTGCTCACATCAGGAAATGAGGCCGGTGTTTTTTATTCTGTGGGATTGTTGACAGATGGACAGGCGAAAATTTATTCAGATGAAGCTTATGAGCGGGTGGCAATATTAGAGAATAGCATGGGGGAGGATGTAGTAGTGTCTTCTTACAGTGTATGGCCGCCACTTTTATTTTTTGATGACATCACAGATAAGAAAAAGGATTGGAGAAATAAGGCAGTAAGAGATTATTATGATTTGTCCAGTATTAAGTTAAAGTAAATAGACAGGAGGTTTATTATGGAAATCATAACTATAACAAACGACAATTTTGAGACGGAAGTATTGGCATCTAAAGTTCCGGTTCTCTTAGATTTCTGGGCGGATTGGTGCGTGCCCTGCAAAATGCAGTCCCAGATTTTGGACGGCATGGACAAAGACCTGGGGGACGAGGTGAAAATCGGGAAAGTCAATGTGGACGAGGAGGCGGCCTTGGCGTTAAAATACCAGATTATGAGCATCCCCACATTGATTCTGATGGACAGGGGGGTGTTTGTCACCAGGGTGTCTGGGGTTCAGAGCCCGGAGCAGATCAGGGAAATTTTAAAACTTGACAGGGAATAGAAAAAAGAATATACTGGATTTGAACAAAGGCGTTCTGCGTGAGCAGGGCGTCTTTTTTTATGTGCAGGGGAAAATCTTCCCTACTCGATTGTGCAGGGGAAAAATCTTCCCTGCTGGATTTGACGAGAGGAGGAAACAGGATGAGACAGATGGAGCTTTTAAAGCACACGGACCAGATTAATGAGTTGCTGGCCCGCTACGGCGTGAAATTTGGCATTTACAAGAACAATGTTTTTAAGGAACAGCTCTTTCCCTTTGACTCCATTCCAAGGGTGATCGGCCACGAGGAGTTTGCCGTTTTGGAGCGGGGCTTGAAACAGCGGGTGACGGCCTTAAACTTATTTTTGAAGGATATTTACAGCAAAAAGCAGATTGTAAAGGACGGGGTGGTCCCGGAGGATTTTATTTTTGCCTCCAGCGGCTACCTGGTGGAATGTGAGGGGATTTTGCCGGTGAAGGGGATTTACTCCCACATTTCGGGAATTGATCTGGTGAAGGGGAAGGATGAAAACTGGTACATACTGGAGGACAACCTGCGGGTGCCCTCCGGCGCCTCCTACCCCATGATTGCCAGGGATTTGTGCAGGAGGAGCTCGCCGGAGACATTTCACGACAACCGTCTGGAGGACAACCGCAATTATGCGGATTTGCTGCGGCGGGCCATGGACTATGTGAATGTGGGAGGCCATACGGTGATCCTGACGCCGGGGCGGTACAATGCGGCCTACTTTGAGCACTCCTATCTGGCGGAGAAAACCGGCGCCCACCTTGCCACGGGATCGGAGCTTATCGCAGAGGAGGACAGGCTTTACTATATTTCCGCAGATGGCAAAAGGGAGCGGGTGGGGGCGGTGTACCGCCGGATATCCGACGAGTACTTAGACCCTATGAATTTTAACCCGGAATCTTTGATTGGGATTCCCCACATTTTTGAGGTTTACCGCAAGGGAAATGTGGCGATTCTCAATGCGCCGGGAAACGGGGTGGCGGACGACAAGGGCATTTACTATTTTGTGCCAAAAATGATTCGCTACTATCTGGATGAGGAGCCGATTTTGAGCAATGCCCCCACCTATCTGCCCTTCTATGAGGAGGACATGAAGTATGTGCTGTCGCATTTTGACGATTTGGTGTTAAAGGATGTGGCGGAGGCCGGGGGCTACGGCGTGGTGTTCGGCAACACCATGACAAAGGGGCAGAAACAGAATTTTATCGAGCTTTTAAAGCGGGAGCCAAGGCGTTTTATCGCCCAGGAGGTCATTGATTTCCAGGATTTGGACACTTTGGAAAACGGGGAGGTTGTGCCAAGGAAGGCGGACCTTCGGGCTTTTGTCCTGATGGCGGAGGAGCCTATGGTGTGGAAAAGCGGGCTTACCAGGTTTTCCAGGAACACGGATTCTTTTATTGTCAATTCATCTCAGGGAGGAGGTTTTAAAGACACATGGGTATTATATCAGTAGAACAGGCGGGACATTTATATTGGCTGGGAAGGTACACGGAGCGGGTGTACACCACCCTTCGGGTGTTTTTCCAAAGCTTTGACACTATGATTGACGAGGCGCAGGACAGCTACCAGAAGTTTTGTGCGTATGTGGACATCCCAAATATCTATGATTCCAGGGAGGATTTTTTGAAACGCTACCCCTTTGACCCAGAAAACCCGGATTCCATTATTAGCAACCTAAACCGGGCTTACGACAACGCCATTGTACTTCGGGAGAGCATCGGTTCCGAGGCCCTCTCTTACATCCAGCTTGCCATCTATGACATGAACAAGGCGGCGGTCAGCAAATCCCCCCTGATCGAGCTGCAGTATCTGATGGACCATATTTTGTCCTTCTGGGGGATTGCGGACGACCAGATTGACTCGGAGCAGGTGAGGAACATGATTAAGGCGGGAAAGCGGATTGAGCGGGTGGATCTGTATGCGCGCCTTGGGATGCCCAAAAAGGAACTGGTGCGGGAGGTACACCGGATGGTTCCAAGGGTGGAACGAAGTGGGCTTTCCTACGATAAGGAGAAACTGGAAATGGTAAAAACCCTTGTGGAAAATCCCGATTTGGATTACTATAAAATTGTGTCGAATGTGGAGGCAATCATTTAAGGAAACGCTGATGCAAGAAAATAACAGGTCAGGAGTGATTTTGTGACGGTACTGCATTTTTTGTACAGGATGGAATTGGGGTATGAGAAGTATATCGGGAGATGTTATTTTACCATAAAATGCATCCCCAGGGAGGATGAGAGGCAGCATGTGCTTGGGACGAAGATTTCTATACTGCCTAAAACCCGGTACTGCTTTGGGGAGGATTCCTTTGGGAATCAGCAGATTTACGGCATTGAGCATGAACCCCACAACCGATTTGCCTTCCAGATATCCGGGGATGTGGAAATTTTGCAGACGGACTACGAGGAGAAAAACAGGGGGGAGCTTGGGGGGATTTTTTTGATGCCCCAGGGGAAATGCGTGGCGGGTTCCGGGCTTTTGGGGTATTGCCGCTCCATGGATTTTTCGGGCTGCAAAGATCAGTATGAAATCTGCGTGTCCTTAATGCACAGGCTCTACCGGGATTTTTCTTATGCGCCGGGGGCCACGGGCATCTCCACCACGGCGGAGGAGGCCTGGGGCCTTGGCAGGGGGGTCTGCCAGGATTACGCCCACATTTATATTACCCTGCTGCGGCTTTTGGGGATTCCCGCCCGCTATGTCTGCGGGCTGATTATCGGGGAGGGGGCGAGCCACGCCTGGGCGGAGGCCCTTCTGGGGGATGTGTGGGTGCCCTTTGACCCCACCAACGACTGTGTGGTGTGGGACCATTACATAAAGCTGGGACACGGCAGGGATGCGGCGGACTGCGCCATCAACCGGGGGCTGATGTGGAACGGCGGAGCCCAGTCCCAGGACATCCAGGTTTTGGTGGAAAAGACGGAAAGGAAAGAGTGATATGATAAAGACGATAGCGCAGGTGGGGCTCCCGGTGGACGAGTCCCTTGCAATCAGGAAAAACCGCATTTCCCCGGAGGAGCCACGGGAGGGGATGAAACGAATCAGCGTGGTGACCGGGATTCACGGGGATGAGCTGGAGGGGCAGTATGTGTGCTTTGAGCTGCAGCGAAGGATACAAAGGCAGCGGGAGTGTTTAACAGGGATTGTGGATATTTACCCTGCCATGAATCCCCTGGGAATTGATTCCATCACCAGGGGGATTCCCGCCTTTGATTTGGATATGAACCGCCTGTTTCCGGGGGATATCGACGGGAGCATGTTGGAGTATGTGGTTGCCCGGATTATGAAGGATGTGGCGGGCAGCGACTGCGTGTTTGACATCCACGCAAGCAATATTTATCTGACGGAGATACCCCAGATACGGATTAACGAGCTGCACCAGGATACCCTTGTGCCAATGGCGAAAGAGGCCAACGTGGATTTTATCTGGGTACACGGGGCAAGCACCGTTTTGGAATCCACTTTTGCTTACAGCTTAAACCGCATCGGGACGCCCACGCTGGTGGTGGAGATGGGAGTTGGGATGCGGATTACAAAGGCCTACGGCGACCAGATGGTGGAGGGGATTTTGCATGTGATGAAAAATCTTGGAATCTGGGAGGGAGAGGTTAGGCCTGTGCGAACGCCTATGATTTCCAGGGACCCGGAGGACGTCTGCTATCTGAATGCGCCGGTGGGGGGCGTGTTTTTGCCTACGGTCAGCCACGGGGCAAGGTTACAAAAGGGGGAGCTTATAGGGCAGATTGCGGACCCGCTTTTGGGCAGGGTTTTGGACGAGGTGAGAGCCCCGGAGGAGGGGATGCTTTTTACCATCCGGGATTACCCGATTGTGGTGGAGGGATCCCTGATGGGACGGCTGTTGAAAAAGGAGGTGTGCGGCTATGAATAAGAGGGTTCTCTATGAGCTGAAGGGGCTGTACCGGGACGATCTGCGGGTGACGGGCTATGAGTTTGGCGAAGGGGAGAAGTCGGTGTGCATTGTGGGCAGCGCCAGGGGAAATGAGGTGCAGCAGCTCTACTGCTGCAGCAGGCTGATCAAAAAGCTGCGACAGCTGGAGGAGGAGGGGCGGATTGAGACGGGGCATAAAATTTTGGTTGTCCCCTGCATAAACCCCTATTCCCACAATGTACAAAAAAGGTTCTGGCCCACGGACAACACGGACATCAACCGGATGTTTCCCGGCTATGAGCTGGGGGAAACCACCCAGCGGATTGCGGATGGGGTGTTTCGTGAGGTTTCGGAGTATCGGTTTGGCATCCAGTTTACCTCCTTTTACATGCCGGGGGATTTTGTCCCCCACGTGCGGCTGATGGACCAGGGGTTTAGCAGCCCCCAGACGGCAAAGAGCTTTGGCCTGCCCTATGTGGTGATACGAAAGGTAAGGCCTTATGATACGGCGACGTTAAACTATAACTGGCAGGTGTGGGACACCCAGGCCTTTTCCCTCTACACCACGAGCACCTCACGGATTGATGCGAAAAGCGCAGGGCAGGCGGTTCTGGCGGTGATGAATTTCCTCTCCGGCCAGAACATCATCAAGTACCCTGTGCCGGAGCTTGTGGATTCCAAAATTGTCCGGGATGAAAACCTGATTTTTGTCAAGACGGCCAAATCCGGGATTTTTGAGCCGGCGGTGAAGGCGGGGGAGACGGTGGAGACAGGGCAGGTTCTGGCCAATATCATAGACCCCTACCAGGGGGATATTTTGGAGACCCTTTACGCCCCCTGCAGCCGGGTGGTGTTCTTTCTGCACAATGAGCCATTGACTTATGCAAACACTGCGGTGGTGAAATTGATTGAAAAAATGTAATCTCTACTGTCGTAAAGCCGCCAAAGAATTTCTTGACAACAGACAGCATTACAATTTATACTGAAAGGCAGTTGGTTCTCAACTGTCTTTTTGTGTATGGAATTTCTTTTTCAATTTTTATGTTGACATTTTCCCCAAAGTATACTACTATAAGAGCAGAAAAAAACGAACATGAGTTCGTATAAAGGAGAAAAAAATGGCAAAAGAAGATAAATTAAAAGCGTTGGACGCAGCGATTTCACAGATTGAAAAGCAGTACGGCAAGGGTTCTGTTATGAAGCTGGGGGATTCCGCTGCCAACAAGATGAATGTAGATGCATTTCCCACAGGTTCTCTGAGCCTGGATATCGCTCTGGGTATTGGCGGACTTCCCAAGGGTCGTGTCATTGAGGTCTACGGACCGGAATCCAGCGGTAAGACCACCGTTGCGCTCCATGTGGTGGCGGAGGTGCAAAAGCGGGGAGGGATCGCAGGTTTTATCGATGCGGAGCACGCCTTAGACCCCGTCTACGCTAGAAATATCGGGGTGGACATTGACAATCTCTACATATCTCAGCCGGACAACGGGGAGCAGGCGTTGGAGATCACCGAGACTATGGTGCGCTCCGGTGCGGTGGATATTATTATCGTGGACTCTGTGGCGGCGCTGGTGCCAAAGGCGGAGATTGACGGGGATATGGGAGATTCCCATGTGGGACTCCAGGCAAGGCTTATGTCCCAGGCCTTAAGAAAGCTCACAGCGGTGATCAGCAAGTCAAACTGTATCGTGATTTTTATCAACCAGCTCCGTGAGAAGGTGGGGGTAATGTTCGGAAATCCTGAGACTACCACAGGCGGCCGGGCTCTTAAATTCTATTCCTCCGTGCGCCTTGATGTGCGCAGGATTGAGGCATTAAAACAGGCGGGGGAGGTCATCGGAAACCGCACCAGGATCAAGGTTGTGAAAAACAAAGTTGCCCCGCCTTTCCGTGAGGCAGAGTTTGACATTATGTTTGGAAAAGGAATCTCCAGAGAGGGAGATATCCTGGATCTGGCAAGTGACTGCGGTGTTGTGAATAAGTCTGGGGCATGGTACGCTTACAATAATGATAAGATCGGCCAGGGACGAGAGAACGCCAAGCAGTACCTTGCGGATAATCCGGCAGTGATGGAGGAGATCGAGAGGAAAGTCCGGGTTCACTATGAGCTGGTGGGGGAAGAAGTGTCTGAGGAGACACCGAAAAAGGAGGCTCCTGCAAAGGAGAAATCCACTGCAAAGAAGAGCAAAGAGGAAAAGAAGCCGGAGCCTATCTCAGACAGTCCGGCAGTGGAGGCAGAGGGTGAAATGAAGCCATGAGTTACGTTGTGACATCTATAGAAAAGTCAGACAGAGGGCGCAGGACTCTCTGTCTTGATGATAAGATAAAACTGCCGTTATACGCAGGAGAAGTGCGGGCCTATGGGTTAGAAACAGGAAGCGAGATATCGGAAGAAGTCTATCAGGAAATTTTACATGAGGTCCTGGGCAAGCGTGCCACAAAACGGGCCATGCATCTTTTGGAGAGGCAGGAAAAGACAGAATATCAGCTTCGGGATAAACTCAGACAGAACAGCTATCCCAGTGAATCTATTGAAGATGCCATGGCCTATGTGAAGAGGTATCACTACATAGATGATGAGCGATATGCTAAGACCTTCGTTTTATACCACCAGGGGAAGCGGAGCAGATTGCGATTAAAGACCGATCTGCAGAGAAGAGGAATAGATGGGGATATCATTGATGCGGCCTTGGAGGAAGTGTTCACTGCCGACGAGAGAGAGCAGATCAAGGAACTTCTCTTTAAACGCCAGTTTCCCAAAAACTGCGGGGATGAGGGAGAGTTCCGCAAAAATTACCAGTTTTTAATGCGCAGAGGATTTAAGAGCAGCGACATTCTGCCTGTGATGAAAACAATGGCACAATAAAATGTGCGGAGTGGAAATAAACTTTTCACTTCAGCCACAATAAAATGTGAAAGCTTGTACTTGACATAACCGGGAAATAAGTATAAAATTTAACTATTGTTATTTATGACAGATAAGACCTTTGTTTTGTTATATGTACAATGAAAATTGAATAAAGGAGGTGCTCCTGTGCCAGTGCAGATTATAGTTGCTATTGCTGTTGTAGTCGCTTTGATCATAGCGGTCCCGGTTACGTTTTACGCCACTTCTGCCTATAACAAAAAGGTTGCCGAACAGAAGATCGGCAGTGCGGAAGAGAAGGCGAGAGGAATTATCGACGAAGCGGTGAAGACTGCGGAGACCAAGAAGAGAGAAGCCTTGCTGGAAGCAAAAGAAGAGACCATAAAGGCAAAAAATGACTTGGACAAAGAGATTAAAGAGCGGCGTGCAGAAATTCAGCGCAATGAGCGGCGTATCGTGCAGAAGGAGGAAAACTTGGACAAAAAGTTGGAATCCATAGAAAAGCGGGAAGCCGGCTTTGCTGCCAGGGAAGAGGAACTGAGCAAACAGAAGGCAGTGGTAGCGAAACTGAATGAAGAACGAGTACAGGAACTAGAACGAATCTCAGGACTTACCTCCGAGCAGGCAAAAGAATATCTTTTAAAAACTGTTGAAGATGATGTGAAGCTTGATACGGCCAAATTGATCAAAGAGATGGAAAATCAGGCGAAAGAGGAAGCTTCCAAAAAGGCAAAGGATTATGTAGTGACAGCCATTCAGAAATGTGCTGCTGACCATGTTGCCGAGACTACCATTTCCGTAGTCCCCCTTCCAAATGATGAGATGAAAGGGAGGATTATTGGTAGGGAAGGAAGAAATATCCGTACATTGGAGACTCTCACCGGTGTGGATCTGATCATTGATGATACGCCGGAGGCAGTGGTTCTTTCCGGGTTTGATCCAATCCGCAGGGAAGTTGCGAGAATTGCGTTGGAGAAGCTCATTGTGGACGGACGTATCCACCCTGCCAGAATTGAAGAGATGGTGGAGAAAGCGAAAAAGGAAGTGGAGACAATGATTCGGGAGGAAGGGGAAGCTGCTACTTTAGAAGTAGGAGTCCATGGAATCCATCCGGAGCTGGTACGTCTTTTGGGACGCATGAAATTCAGAACCAGCTATGGACAGAATGCATTGAAACATTCCATTGAGGTTGCACAGATTGCAGGGCTTTTGGCCGGTGAAGTGGGCGTGGATGTCCGCACTGCGAAGCGTGCAGGTTTATTACATGACGTTGGAAAATCCGTTGACCATGAGGTAGAAGGCTCCCATATACAGATTGGCGTGGAACTGTGTAGAAAGTACAAGGAATCTGCACTGATCATCAATGCGGTGGAAGCACATCATGGCGATGTAGAGCCGGAGTCATTGATCGCATGTCTGGTACAGGCGGCTGATACCATCAGCGCAGCAAGACCGGGTGCGAGAAGAGAAACTCTGGAGACATATTCAAACAGATTAAAACAGTTAGAAGATATTACAAATGGATTTAAAGGGGTTGACAAATCCTTTGCGATCCAGGCAGGTAGAGAGATTCGTGTAATGGTAGTTCCAGAACAGATCAATGATGCCGATATGGTATTGTTGGCGCGTAACATTTCCAAGCAGATTGAATCTGAATTGGAATATCCGGGACAGATCAAAGTAAATGTGATCAGAGAGTCCCGTGTGATAGATTATGCGAAATAAGGAAATAATAAGTGAAAAGAAAAGCCGCTGTATGTAAGACATACAGCGGTTCTTTGCATAAGGAGAGAAAATTATGGTACAAAAATTGGTTCGAACAAAAAGGGTGCTGGAGAGGGAAGGCGCAATCGTGGATATGTACACAGATTATATCCAGATGCCGGACGGAAGAGAAGCAAAATGGGATTTTATCGCACACAGAAAAGGAGCTGCTGCTGTGGTGGCTGTTCTGCCAGATGGAAAACTGATCATGGTAAAGCAGTACAGAAACGCTTTAGACCGGGTGACTATTGAGATTCCGGCAGGAGCAAGGGACAGTGTGACGGAGGATACCGCCATCTGCGCCAGAAGAGAGCTTGAGGAGGAAACGGGATACCGCTGTGGGAAACTGGAAAAGATTTTGGAGTTAAAATCTACAGTTGCGTTTTGCAACGAGTTTATCGATGTGTATCTGGCAACAGATCTGACACCAGGAGAGCAGAAGCTGGATGATGATGAGTTTATTGATATCGTCACTTATGATCTAAAGGAGCTCTGCGACAAGATTTATAGGGGAGAGATACAGGATGCCAAGACTGTGGCAGGAATTTTGGCATATGCAAACCTTGGCAGGCATAAGGTGTAAGGAAAGGGTTGTCTGGAGTGGGGGATGAAAAAAGGAACCTACCTGTTTTTTATTTCTTTTATGGCCGGTGTGCTTCTGGCAAATTTTATGGGGATTGCCTCCGGCAGGGATACAGGTGCAATGGGAGAATATTATCTGAACCGCTATCTGTACACAGAGATCTCTGGCAGGGAGCTGTTTGTGTATCTGTTTTATGAGCGTGTGCCAAAAGCGCTTCTCCTGCTGATTTTGAGTGTCGGGATCGGGATGTGGATCATTTATGGTTACGTGGCATATCTTGGCCTTTCCATTGGAATCCTCTCTGTGGTGTCCATTATCAGCTACGGGGTGAAGGGGATTTTGCTTGTATCCGCCTTTCTATTTCCCCATTGGATCTGCTATGGGCCGATACTTTGTCTGTGGTATGGATTTCTTGTGGAGAAGCGGAAGGTCCGAAGGGAATATTCCATAGGGGAGAGGCGGAGAGGAAAGAGTGCAGGGTGGATTGTGTTTGGAGCTGGTGGAATGCTGCTTTTAATCTGCGGTTTATTTCTGGAGAGCTATATCAATCCTCAGATTTTAAGGAGTATAATTCGAAACATATAATAGAAAAAAGGGCTGTGGAAAGCACTGTTGATCAACTTCGCTTTCCACAGCCTTTTTACACATAAGAGAGGTATTGACTATACGTTCATCTCTGCGATCTCGTAGATCAGGCGTTCCGATTCTTCCCAGCCAAGGCAGGGATCCGTAATGGATTTACCGTAAACGTGTTCGCTCACTTTCTGGCAGCCAGGCTCAATGTAACTTTCGATCATAACGCCTTTTACCATGCGTTTGATATCTTCGGAAAGTTTGCGGTTGTGCATGACTTCTTTTACAATGCGGATCTGTTCATGGTACTGCTTGTTGGAATTTGAATGGTTGGCATCTATGATCGCAGCGGGATTCAACAGATCCATCTGATCGTATTTTTCAATCAGTCGCATAATGTCCTCGTAATGGTAGTTCTGGACACTGTTTCCGTGTTTGGACACAGCTCCCCGCAAAATCACATGAGTCAGGGGATTGCCTGTTGTCTCCACCTCAAATCCCCGGTGTACAAAGTGGTGGGGATGCTGGGCGGCGTAAACGGAATTTAACATTACAGTGAAGTCGCCGCTGGTGGGATTTTTCATTCCCGATGCCACGTCGAAGCCGCTGACGGTCAGGCGGTGCTGCTGGTCTTCCACAGAGCGGGCACCGATAGCCACGTAGGAGAGCAGATCTTCCACATAGCCCCAGTTTTCCGGGTATAACATTTCATCGGCGCAGGTCAAACCGCTTACCTCGATGGCGTGAATGTGCATTTTCCGCATGGCGATCATACCGGCAAGCATGTCTGGTTTCTTTTCCGGGTCTGGCTGGGAGGCAATGCCCTTATATCCCTCACCGGTAGTTCGGGGTTTGTTGGTGTAGATCCTTGGGATCAGGATCAGTTTGTCCGCCACTTTTTCGGAGACATCGGTGAGGCGGCTGACATAATCTAAAACGGCATCCTCGTTGTCTGCGGAGCAGGGTCCTATGATAACCAGAAAACGGTCATCTTTCCCTGTGAGCACATCGGATATCATCTGGTCCCTTTTTGCCTTTAACGCTTTTAACTCTCCAGAGAGAGGATACTGCTCCCTTATTTCAGAGGGACTTGGTAATTTTTGCAAATATGAAAAACTCATAAACTTTATCTCCCATTTGTGTTATAATGTAAAAAGGCTATAGAAATTTTCATTCCATAGCCCTAAATATGCACCCGGCGGGAATCGAACCCGCATCATTGGAGTCGGAGTCCAACGTTCTATCCATTAGACTACGGTTGCAGAACATACATTATAATAATACAGGATGCACAGAATGTCAACAAATTATTTACATATTTCTGTTACAAATATGGGTTGACAATTCCTATAGGGTTTGCTATCCTAAATGTTGTTACAAAATTGTTACAAAAGAAAACATTACATAAAGCATGAAACTTAAGAGTGAGATATAAATATACGTTTATCAGGAGATTAGAGGAGGAAAATATGAGTAATCAGAACAGCAATTCAAACGGAACCAAGAATAACGCAAATGTAAATAGTAGTAATGTTGCAAAAAAAACACAAAAAAACAGCAATGTTCACAACGATTTTTCAAATGCAGTTAGTTTTTGCGCAAAGAATGTGCGCTATCTTGCGGCGGCGGGGCTGTTTATCGCAGTGGTTGTGTTTCTGGTGAAAAGTTCTGCGGGAAACGCAGGCACTCCCAATGCAAATGATCCGGCTCAGGTGGCGATGACGGAAACGCCGGCGCCGACGGAGGCAGAAAAGACAGAGGACTATGCCAAAGATGCTTATCCACAGATCAACGAGCTGGTGAGCAATTACTATACCGCCTATGCCAACGGCGATATGGACACCCTGGCAACTTTGACAGAGAATATGTCCGAGACGGAGAAAAGTTATATTTCTGTATTCAGCGAGCAGGTAGAGCAGTATGAGAATATCTCCTGCTACACAAAAGGAGGCCTTGACGACAAATCTTACATCGTCTCCGTATCTTTAGAGATGAAATTTAAAGATATTGATACCACAGCTCCCGGACTGGATTTCTTCTATGTGCGCACAAGAGAGGACGGAAGCCTGTATATGGATCAGCGTTATGGTCAGTTCAATCTGGCAAATAAAGAGCAGGAGCTGGAGCCGGATGTGAAAGCGTTGATTGACGAGTTCCTTCAGCAGGAAGATTTTATTGCACTTTCAAATCAGGTGGAGGCAAATTACAATCAGGCTCTTGAGTCGGATGAGAAATTAAAAGAAATGGCAAAGACTACCCTTCCTGCTGTGATCGAAGTCTGGAAAGTGGATCAGGTGACAGCGGCAAAGGCAGCCGAGGAAGAGGCAGCCAAGAAGGCAGAGGAAGAGAAGAAAGCAGCCGAGGAAGAGGCAGCCAAGAAGGCAGAGGAAGAGAAGAAGGCGGCAGAACTTGCAGCAGCAGTTACTGTATATGCAATTGACAACGTAAATGTTCGGGCAGAAGGCAGTGAGTCTGCTGAAATTATCGGAAAACTGGAAGTAGGGGCACAGACCACCCGCTTAGAGGAAAAGGACGGATGGAGCCGCATTGATTACAGTAACGGAACCCAGGGGTATGTAAAATCTGACTATCTCTCAACAGACAGCAGTGCAGTGCCTTCTACAGACAGCGCCGCAGGCGGGGAAAAGGATGCAAACGGTCTGGCAGAGTGGAGCACAGTTACTTTAAAAGAAACGGTAAACATTCGTGAATCTATGAGTACGGATTCAGCGAAAGTTGCGACTGCCTATGCGGGAGAAAAGGTAACAGTGGTTATGAGTTATGCCGAGGGATGGACAAAAGTATCTTACGGTGACCTTGTAGGGTATATCAAAACAGATTTATTAAAATAAGAAAAACAAGTTGGCATAAAAGATTTGCGGAGACTTTTGTTAGTATATGTTGTACTAGGGAAAAGTCTCCGTCTTTCTGTGTGTGGTGTATGGAGCGTTTGTATGGGAGAGGAAATCAGGATCAACAAATTTTTGAGTGAGGCAGGAGTTTGCTCCCGGAGAGAAGCGGACAGGCAGGTTCAGAGGGGAGTGGTGACCATTGACGGTTTGACTGCCCGGATGGGGAGCATGGTTTTGCCGGGGCAGAGCGTGTGCTTTAACGGCAGGGAAGTGAAAAAGGAGCAGGAGAGGATCCTTATAGCTGTGCATAAGCCTGTGGGAATTGTGTGTACGGCAGAGAAGCGGGAAAAAAATAATATTGTGGATTTTATCCATTATCCCAGACGGATCTATCCTGTAGGAAGGCTGGATAAGGATTCTTCCGGACTTATCCTTATGACAAACTGCGGGGATATTGTAAATAAAATGATGCGGGCGGGCAATATGCACGAAAAGGAGTATATTGTCACGGTAAACAAGCCCCTGACAGACTTTTTTATAAGAGGAATAAGGGGCGGCGTGCCCTTAAAGGAGCTTGGGGTGATGACCAGGAAATGTAAGGTGACACCTTTAGGGAAACGAAAATTCCAGATTATTTTAACTCAGGGATATAACAGACAGATACGAAGAATGTGTGAATATTTTGGATACCGGGTGGAAAAACTGGTACGAACCCGGATTATGAACATCGAACTGGGAGACCTGCAGGAGGGAACGTATCGGGATGTGACGAAGGAGGAGTGGAGTAAGCTTAAAAAAATGATCCAAAATTCTTCCAATGATCCGGTGATCCGAAGCGGGGAGAAATTGTGACGGCAGATTCCCAGAGGTTGTGGGAGAAAAGGAAAAACCAGGAGGTGTTATTTTATATGAATGCAAAGGCAAGAATCGAAGAGTTGAAAAAACAGATTGAGTATCACAGTAATCTCTATTACAATGAAGATAGCCCGGAGATTTTAGATTATGAATTTGACAAAATGATGCAGGAATTAAAAAAACTGGAACAGGAAAATCCTGAGCTGGCAAAAGAGGATTCCCCCACAAAGCGGGTAGGAGGGAAGGCAAAGCGGGAGGCGGGGGTTTTAGTCCGCCACAATGTGCCCATGCTAAGCCTTCAGGATGTGTTTTCCAAGGAGGAAGTGCTGCACTTTGTGGAGGAGATGCGGGAACAGTTAGAAGAGCCGGAGTTTGTGGTGGAATACAAAATTGACGGCCTTTCCATGGCTCTGCGCTATGAGAACGGAGAATTGCGCCTTGCAGAGACCAGGGGGGACGGCATAAATTTCGGGGAGGATGTCACCGAAAATGCCAGAGTGATTTCCGATGTGAAGCAGTATCTTTTGGATAAACCGGAGTACCTGGAAATCCGGGGGGAAGTCTACATGAAAAATGCGGACTTTGATGCGGTAAATGAAAATCAGGAGCTTTTAGGAAAGAAGCCATTTGCCAATCCCAGAAACTGTGCGGCTGGAACGCTTCGCCAGCTGGACAGCGGCGTCACAAAAGAGAGAAAGCTCTCTATGTTTATCTTTAACATTCAGCAGGTGCGGGGGATTGAATTTGAAACCCACACGGAAGGGTATGCATTTTTGAAACGGCAGGGGATTCCGGTGATAGACGATTACCGGATCTGCAGGATGGGGGAAGAAGTCTGGGAGGCCATTGAAGCCATCGGGGAAAACCGGGGCAGCCTGGGATATGACATTGATGGTGCGGTGGTAAAGTTGAACCGTTACAGTGACAGGGAAAAGCTGGGAGCCACCTCAAAAGTTCCCAGGTGGGCAGTTGCCTACAAGTATCCCCCGGAGGAGAAAGAGTCTGTGATCAGAGACATTGAGCTCTCTGTGGGGAGGACAGGCAGGATTACTCCTACGGCGGTCTTTGATCCGGTGAGGCTCTGCGGCACTTCCGTCTCCAGGGCAACTCTTCACAACCAGGATTTTATCGATGATCTGGATGTGGGCATTGGGGATACGGTTTTCGTGTATAAATCCGGTGAGATCATTCCAAAGATCAAGGAAGTGAAAAAAGAAAAACGCCCCTTGGACTGGGTAAAATTTCAGATTCCAAAGGTCTGTCCTGTCTGCGGCGCAGCGGCTGTCAGGGAAAAAGAGACAGCAGACATCCGCTGCAGCGGCACGAATTGCCCGGCACAGTTGGAGCGGCATATCATAAACTTTGTGGGCAGGGATGCCATGGATATCAAAGGCTTTGGCACAGTCTACATTGAGGAACTGGTGCGAAATGGCTATATCAAAGGCATTGCGGATATCTATCACCTTAAGGACCACAGGGAAAAAATGATTGAGGAGGGTCTGATTGGAAAAGAGAAAAATACCGATAAATTATTAGACAATATAGAAAAGTCCAAAGAAAATGACGCCTACAAGCTTTTGACCGGATTTGGGATCCCCAATGTGGGAAAAGCGGCTGCAAGAACTATTATGCGTCATTTTAAGACAATAGATGCGGTGGCCATTGCGGATGTGGAAGAACTGCAGAGGGTCAACGATGTGGGAGAAGTCTCCGCAGAGTGTATCCGGAAGTTTTTTGACAACGAGGAGAACAAGAAGCTCCTGATAAGCCTGAAAGAGTCCGGGCTTAACATGGAATGCTTAGAACAGCAGGGGGAAGATGACCGATTTGCAGGGCTTACCTTTGTCATCACAGGCACTCTTCCAGGTATGGACCGAAAAGAGGCGGCGGGGCTGATCGAAAAATTCGGCGGGAAAGTCACCGGTTCCGTCTCCAAAAAGACAAACTATCTTCTGGCAGGGGAAAATGCGGGAAGCAAGCTGACAAAGGCAGCAGAGCTTGGAACAACGGTGATCTCCGAGGAAGATCTGATAAAAATGACAGAAGAATAATAGAAAGAAGGCGTTATTATGCCAATATGTGTACAGGGCGATCTGCCTGCAAAAGAGATATTAGAAAAAGAAAATATATTTACCATGGACGAACACCGTGCCATGCACCAGGACATCCGTCCCATCAGCATAGCAGTTTTAAATTTGATGCCCTTAAAAGAAGATACGGAGCTACAGCTTTTGCGATCCCTCTCCAACACGCCACTGCAGGTGGATATTACTTTTTTGACAGTGACCAGCCATGAGTCCAAAAACACCTCCATGAGTCACTTGAACAAATTTTACTTGACTTTTGAGGATGTAAAAACCCAGCGGTTTGACGGGTTGATCATCACCGGCGCCCCGGTGGAGCTGATGGAATTTGAAGAGGTGGATTACTGGAAGGAAGTCTGTACCATTATGGAGTGGAGCAAAACCCATGTGACATCAACTCTGTACCTCTGCTGGGGAGCACAGGCAGGGCTTTACTACCATTACGGCATACAGAAGCATATATTGGAGAAAAAAGTTTTTGGCATTTTTCCCCACCATGTGAAAAACAGGAAAGTCCCCCTGGTCCGGGGGTTTGATGATGTGTTTTTTGCACCTCATTCCAGAAATACGGCAATCTTTACAGAGGATATAGAGAAAGTAAAAGATCTGACGATTCTGGCACAGTCTGACGAGGTTGGCGTGTTTCTTGTCATTGCAGATGAGGGAAGGAAAATTTTTGTCATGGGCCATCCGGAATATGACAGGCTGACTTTGGACAAGGAGTACAAGAGGGATCTTGCCAAGGGAATTGATATTGCATTGCCGAAAAATTATTACCCTGGGGATGATGGAGAACTGCGCCCGGAGCTTTTGTGGAGATCCCACGGCAATGCGCTTTACTCCAACTGGCTCAATTACTATGTGTACCAGCAGACACCCTACGAGTTTATCGACACTGCCAGGATTGTGGGAAAATAGCAGCGTATATTTTATCGTTGAGAAGAATAAAACAGGAGTGAGACTGTGAACGCATATTATATTATTGTATTGGATTTAGACGGGACTTTGACAAATTCAAAAAAAGTCATTACCCCAAAGACAAAAGACGCTTTAATGAAGGCTCAGTGTATGGGAAAGAAGATCGTGCTTGCCTCCGGCAGACCTACAGGCGGGGTGGTAGGTCTGGCGGACGAGCTTCGTCTGGATGTATTTGGAGGATATATTCTCTCCTTTAACGGGGGACATATTATCAATTATGCAGACGGTTCTGTGGTATATGACAAGACGGTTCCTGTGGAGCTGACAGAACCAATTTACAATGAGGCAATGGCTCTTGGGCTTCAGATTGTTACCTACAATGACAGTGAGATCATACTGGGAAGTGAGGGGGACAAATACACAGACCTGGAATCCTTTGTCAATCATATGCCCATGCGAAAGGTGAAGGATTTTACAAAGGTGGTGGATTTTCCAGTAAATAAGTTTTTGCTGACGGGGGAGCCGGATCAGGTGCTTAAGGCTCAGGAACATATGCAGGAAAAATTTGGAGACAGCTTAAATATTTTCAGGTCAGAGCCGTATTTCCTGGAGATGATGCCCCAGTCTATTGACAAGGCCTACTCTCTTGGGATTCTTTTGGATTACATGAGGACGGACCGGACCCATATGATCTGCTGCGGGGACGGGTTTAACGACCGTTCCATGATACAGATGGCGGGGCTTGGCGTGGCCATGGCAAATGCCCAGGAGGAAGTGAAGGAGACGGCGGATTACATAACGAGATCCAATGATGAAGACGGAATTGCAGAGGTAGTCTGCAAGTTTATGTTAGTGTAGGAGATTGATATGAGTTTAGATGAGATCAGGCAGGAGATCAATAGTATTGATACCCGGATGAAGGAACTTTTTTTAAAGCGGATGGAGTGTTCCAGGCAGGTGGCGGAGGAAAAAAAGAAAACCAAAGGCAGAGTCTATGTGCCGGAGAGGGAAGCGGAGATGGTTTCCAGAGGGCTTATGGATGTGCCGGAGAATAAAATGCCGGAGTATAAAATGTTGTTAAAACAGATCATTACTATCAGCAGAACATATCAGTACTCTCAGATGGGGCTGCCGGAGTATTTGCGAGAAACTTTGGATTTTCAGGGAGAGCTTTTGATCGGATTTTCCTGTAAGGAGGATTCGGATCAGCTGTCCGGGGCGGTTGTGGCATTAAAGATGGCAGGTATTGTGATACAGGAGATACAGACAGAAAGACAGCAGGAGAAAACCATGTGCTGCCATATGAGGATTTTCGGTGATTTTAAATCGTCATTGGCAAAAGGAGCGGTATTGCAGATTTATGAAGAAAATGAAGATGTATCGGTACAAAAAATCTCAGAATAGCAGGGGCAGGAAAGCAGGAAGGAACCCGGCAGCTTTGTTCCTTTTGTTTTTGTGCCTTTCTCTCGGGCTGGCTTTTTTCAGTGTTCCAGCTTTCGGAGCACAGATGCGGGAAGATGCCGGGGAGACAGGGGCAGACCGGGAGCCTTTGAATATTTTGTATGGCAGCTTAGAGCCTTTCCAGGAGCTGGAACTGACGTTGGCGGAGATTGCGGCGGCGGAAGCGGAAAGTGAACGCCCGTCTTCCATTCCGAGAAAGACTCCTTTGACGCGAGCGGCAGATGAATGGGAAAAGTATGAGAGTACATATTATTATGATCATGAAAAGTTTACGGAGGCGCAGAAGGTCTTTTGGAACCAATTGGATGAACAGTGCAAAACCTTCCTCACAGGGACAGCAGACTTAAAATTCAGCAGTGACGGTACATGTCGTCTGGATGTGCTGACCTATGCGGATCTGACTTATGAACAGGCGAGGCAGGTGTACCAGATGTTCCGCTATTCCAAGCCTCAGTATTATTTTTTGACCAATTCTTTCTATAAAAACGAAGCGGAAAGCAAGTTTCAGCTCAGTGTTTTCCCTGAATTTGCAAAGGGGGCAGACCGGGCGGAGGCCAATGAAAAGATAAAATGTCAGATTGAAAAGATGCTTTCGGAGATCAATGAGGAGACGACGCCTCTTATGAAAGAGAAGGTGGCTCACGATCTGATCTGTGAAAAAGTAGGTTATGACTTGTACTTTGACACCATGGCAAAAAACAAATTTAACCAGACCATTTACAGTGTGCTGTGTACGGACACTACAGTCTGCGCTGGGTATTCCCAGACCATGATGCTTTTCATGAACGCCTGCGGCATAGACTGTGCTGTGATGATCAGCGATTCCCATGCCTGGAATCTGGTGAATCTGGAAGGAACCTGGCATTATACGGATCTGACCTGGGACGACCAGCAGGACAACTGGATCTACACCTACTTTAACAGAAGCAGAGAGGCAATCCATAGTATGGATGCGGTAAGCCATAGGGAGGAGGAATCCTGGGTTCCCTATCTTCCGAAAACTGTGGACGCTCCGGTAAAAAGGACGGCAAAGCCTTCCATAGAGCTGCAAAACGGTGAGATTATCATGACATCATACGGTTCTGACATTTATTACACTGTAGATGAACAAACTCCGTTCCGGCGGAAAAGGGCAGCAAAGTATACGGCGCCCTTTGCAGCATTTCCGGGGATGCAGATTGTGGCAGTGGCTTATCAGGATGGATATTTTGAGAGCAGTCAGCTAAAAGCAGGTGTCTGCCAGGTGGATTTTGTGCTGGACGGAACATCTTACGGCACATCCTGTCTGATTTTGGAGGGGGCAAGAGTTACAGAGCCTGTTATGACACCTCCCGTGGGATATACATTTTCGGGGTGGTGTACAAACCCGGAATGCACCAATTTCTATTCCTTTTACAGCCCTGTAAAGAGCAGTGTGACTCTCTACGGAAAATACCAGAAAATTCCGGCGCCACAGGAAGTTAAGCCGGAGAAAATCTGTCAGGTTTTATTTGATTCCTGCGGCGGAAGCGCCCTGGCGGCCCAGAGTATTAAGGAGGGCAGTCAGGCAGTACAGAAAACTCCGGTGAAAAAAGGCTACACTTTTGTGGGGTGGTATACCTCTAAGGATTACAGCAGTCCATATGATTTTTCCACAGGGGTGACAAGGGATATGGTGCTGTATGCAAAATGGAAGGCCAATACCTACAAAGTTACTTACCAGGCAAACGGCGGTTATATCGGGAAAAAATCAGTGACGTCAAAAAAAGTGACTGTGACCTATGATAAGAAATACGGCAAACAGCCCAAGCCCAAGAGAAAAGGTTATGCATTTCTCGGATGGTACACAAAAAAGAGCAAGGGAAGCAGGATAGAGGATTCCCAGCTTGTAAAGATAACCGGGCAGAAGACATATTATGCCCAGTGGTCAAAGGTGAAGCCGAAAAAAGCGGAGATCTCCTCGGTGAAAAGCAAGGCGGCAGGGAAAGTCACGGTAAAAATAAAAAAAGCGGCCGGGGCAAGCGGGTACGAGATCCGTTATTCCCTGAAATCATCCATGCGTTCTGCAAAAAAAGTGAAGGTGAGCGGCACGGAGAAAACAATTTCCGGGTTGAAAAAAGGGAAGAAATATTATGTGCAGGTGCGGATGTACCAGAAAGAGTCCGTCAGCGGTAAAATTTCTTATGGGGCATGGAGCGGCAAACGCAGCGTTGCGGTAAAAAAGAAATAGGAGGAAGGCAATGCAGTATAATATATATTTTGAACTGGCATCCATATCATATGTTATCGTACTGCTGATCTATTTGATCATTCGATATCCCAATGCCTCCCGTGCAAATATCAAATTTCGCCATATGGTGTTCTGGGTTCTTATTGCCGATATTATGGATGTTGTCAGCGCATGTACCATAAATCAGGGGGACAGGATCGATCCCGTGGCCAACACCCTCTGCAGTACGGTATATTTTGTCGCAGCCGCCATGGCGGCATACACCTATATGAGATATCTGTATGCCCTGGTGGACCAGGATGACAAAAATGTGCGGTCCCTGCGGCTGAACAGCATTGTGTTTGTGGCATATCTCTTACTGATTGTGTTGAATATATGGTTTGGTTACTTTTTCTATTTTGATCCTGCGGGGGCGTATCATCGCGGCGCCCTCTACATTGCCATATGTCTCGCACCCGGATATTTTATGATATTCAGCGAGTTCTATGTGATGTATTACCATAAGCGTCTGGAAAAGGAACAGTTTTTTACCACGTTTCTTTACGTTCTGATCATTCTTGCGGGAGAATTGATTCAGATTCTGTTTTTCCCGGACATTCTTTTGTGTATGTATGTGACATCTCTGGCAATTATGGCAATCCTGTTTTCCATCGAGACACCGGATTACCAGAAGCTTACGGCCGCCATGAACAAGCTTGAGCAGGCCAGAAAAGAAGCGGATCAGGAGCGGGAGAAAGCCAATACCGCCAACCAGGCAAAATCAACCTTTCTGGCAAAAATGTCCCATGAGATCAGAACTCCCATCAACTCCATTATCGGCATGAATGAGATGGTGCTTCGGGAGTCTGAAAATTCGGATGTAAAAAAGTATGCCCAGGACATTAAGAGTTCCGCCCATTCTCTGCTCAGCATTATTAATGATATTTTAGATCTGTCAAAAATTGAATCCGGCAGGATGGAGATCCAGCCGGTAGAGTACGATGTGTGCAGCCTTTTGAATGATGTGGTCAATATGGTTGCCATCCGTGCAAAAGAAAAGGGATTGGAACTTATTGTGTCCGTCTCACCGTCTCTGCCCTCCGCACTGCTCGGGGATGATGTGCGGATTCGTCAGGTTTTGGTGAATCTGCTGAATAATGCGGTAAAATATACGAAAAAGGGAACTGTGACTCTCTCCCTGAAGGAAGAAACCAGTGGGGATGTGGGGAAACTTTTCGTTCAGATCAAAGATACCGGAGTGGGAATTTCCCAGGAAGACATCCCACGGCTGTTTCAGCTGTTTGAACGGTTAGGCGGGCCTGAAAACCGTGACATTGAGGGGACTGGGCTTGGGATGAGCATTACGGTAAATCTTTTACATCTTATGGGAAGTGAACTGAAAGTGGAAAGTGTTCCCGGAGAGGGAAGCACATTTTCTTTTCTGTTGGAGCAGAAGATTGTAAACCCGGCCGGTATAGGAGATTTTCAGAGCAGAATACGCCAGACCCAAAAAGAGTATCACTATGATGTCCCTTTTCTTGCACCTAAGGTCAAAGTTTTAGTGGTGGATGACAATAGCTTAAACCGCAAAGTATTCCGGCATCTTTTAAAAAAGACACAGATCAGGATTACCGACGTGGAGAGCGGGGCGGAATGTCTGGAGGAAATGGCAAAAGAGAAATATGACTTGATCTTTCTCGACCATATGATGCCGGAAATGGATGGACTGGAAGTTTTGGAACGGTCAAAACATATGGCAGGTAATCTCTGCAAGGATACGCCCATCATCATGCTTACGGCCAACGCTGTCGCCGGCGCAAGAGAAGAGTATCTTGAAATGGGATTTGACGCTTTTTTGTCAAAACCTATTTTTCCGGATAAATTGGTGGAATTGATCCGGGATATGCTGCCGGAGGAAAAGTTTTTGGAACAGGAGGAAGAGGCGGAAGAGAAAACCAGGGAGGAGAATCTTCCCCTGATCCCGGAGATCAACTGGGACTATGCCCGTGGGCATTTCACCCAGGAGAACCTTCTTAAGGAAACACTGAAGGACTTTTACTATGCGCTGGGCAGTGACAGAAGAAAGGCCCAGGAACTGGAGCAGAGTATCGAGGAGGAAGGGGCTATGGAGGCTTACCGGATTATGGTACATGCCCTGAAAAGCACCTCTAAGATGATCGGGGATCTGTCTCTGTCAAATATTGCCAGGTGGCTGGAAAACGCAGCAGAGGAGAACAGTCCGGAAAAAATACATATGCTAAACCCCCTTTTGCTGGAGGAGATGGAGCGTCTTTACAGAGAATTGGAGGTATTTGCCCGGGGGGACAGGGAGAGATCAGAAGTGCCTTTAGAGCTGGTCACAAGACAGCTTCGCTTTCTCGCAGTGAGTTTGGATGACAGGGATTATGATACAATGGATGCCATAATGGAGGAGATGGGGGGATATAGATTCCAGGGGAGCCTGAAAGAATCTATGGATGAGCTTTCCATGCAGGTAAGGAATCTTCAGATCGAAGGGGCGCTTGAAACAGTGGACAGGATTTTGACGGGTTTGTCTGTGGAAGAGGGAGGTAAAGAGACATGAGATCAATTGTATATGTGGCAAAAATCAATGTTGTGTCCCAGGGAATAAAAAGGTATTTGTCGGATTATTTTGAAATTGCCAGTACGGAGGAAAATACGGAGTCTGTGAAGGCGGCCATGGAGAAGAACAGGCCGGATCTGGTGCTGATCGGTCTGGAAGACGGGAATCTGTTTCAAAAGAGCATCATTTCAGAGCTGGCGGCTCATTATGGGAAAATCCCGGTTATCTGTCTTGGAACGAAAGAGGGATGGAAGAAGCTGGAGCTGAATGTGGAGGATGCGGGCAGTCAGTTTATGTTCTTATCCGATAAGGCAGAAAATGAGGAGCTTTTGAATAAAATCTGCCAGAGACTGGAGATAACGGTGGAACCAAAAGGACAGAAGAGAGATACGTCGGACAATGGGAAAAAGCATCTTCTTTTGGTAGATGACAATGCCATTCAGCTCCGGTCCTTAAGGGGGATGTTTCAGGGGATTTACGACACGGATATGGCCACATCAGTAAAGGAGGCAATACTCCTCATCGGAAAAAGGATCCCGGATCTCATCGTCCTGGATTATGAGATGCCGGTGCACAACGGAAAAGAGGCGCTGGAACTTTTGCGGAGCCGTGAGGAGACAAAGCATATTCCAGTCATAATCCTCACAGGGAAAAATAAGTCGAAGGATATCAAAGCGGTGCTTAGATTAAAGCCTGACGCATATCTGTTGAAACCCATCACGAAGGAAAAAATGCTGAATGTGATCGAAGATATTTTTAACAGGCAGACAAAAAGTCATTAGCCAGTAAAATAATGGAAGACGAATTTTTCAAGCTTCAAATTTGCCGTTGCGATGGCAAAATTTTTTCGGTATAATAGAAACAGGACTTTGTATTGAAATTTGGATTACATAAGGAGATAAGAATGGCAGAGCAGAAAACAGCAAATGTCTCAGTGGGAGACAATGAAGAATATGAAAGACAAAGGCTGATCACCATTAACCGTCTGGCACTGATGATTGTTTTGATCATTTCCATATTTATGGGGCTGGGATATCCGAAAGATGCTTTGGACGGCAATATCACTTGGAAATTTGCCTTTCTTGTGTCTGGTCTGGCAGTATTTACAGCGGTTATTAATATTATTGTTTTCCTGGTCAAAAAGGAATCCGTATGGCTCAGGCATACCATTGTCTTAACCTACGGGGCGCTGTATGCCGTGATCATGATGGGAGCCAAGAGCGATCTTGTGTTTATTATGGCAGTACCCTTAGTTGGCATCCTCATGCTTTACTATGACCTTAAATATATGCGGAACACCACAGTGGGCGTGTTTCTCATAAACATTGTATTTATGGGATACCGCATTCATTTAGGCACCATGCCTTCCGGCCAGGCTATCGCTCTGTCGAATGTCTTATTACAGATGATGGGGATGGGCTTGTTCCTTCTGGCTTCCTACGAGGTGACAAAAATTTCCAACAGGATCAATGCAGACAGGCTCCGGCAGGTGGATGAGGAAAAGACCCAGAGTGAGACACTGCTGTCGGATGTTTTAGAGATTGCCGCAGTGGTGAAGGAAAATTCTGCCGCTGCTGGAGAGCGCATCACTTCACTTCGGGCGGCTACAGAGAATACAGCCAGTGCCCTTGGGGATATCTCCGATGGAAATGCCTCTAATGCAAAGAGCATTGAAGAGCAGACGCTTATGACGGGGAATATCCAGCAGATGATTGCCAATGCAAAGGAGCTCTCCGACCAGATGATTGAAGTGGCAGCGGAGAGTTTTCATGCCATTCGGGAAGGTCAGGAGTCTATGGGAGTTCTGCTTACCCAGTCCCAGGTGATTGAGGATTCCAATGAGCAGGTGAGGAGGCTGATGCAGACGCTTGCTGAAAATGCCAGAGAGGTGGGCAGCATCACAGAGGAAATCGTAAACATATCCAGCCAGACCAATATGCTGGCGCTTAACGCATCCATAGAGAGTGCCAGGGCAGGGGAAGCGGGAAGAGGCTTTGCCGTGGTGGCGGAGCAGATCCGTATCCTTGCAGAGCAGACCAGGACGCTGACAGAGAGCATCCGGGGGATTGTGGCACAATTGCAGAGCAACACAGATGAGACCATGGGGAGCGTGGCTCAGGTACTTCAGGCATCCAACCAGGAAAAAGAGAGCATTGCTGTTGCGGGAAAACAGTTTGCGGATATCAATGATAAGATGACGGGCTTAGGCCAAAATGTACAGACCATCAGTGATCAGATTGATGAGATATGGTCTGCCAACAACCGGATCGTGGAGAGTATCAGTCAGATTTCCGCCGTCAGCGAGGAAGTGGCGGCTAGCACTTTGGAGGCAAACGATATCGGAGCTGCCAGCAGCAAAGAGGCAGAGCAGGCGGCAGATATGATGAACAAGCTGTTGGATGCAGCTGCAAAACTGGATCACTATTTATAAGACAGGAAAATGTGCAGAATTTCCATGAGAGGAAGTTCTGCACATTCTTTATGTGCGGGTATGTATAGAGCAAATGATAAAGATTAAGGTTTTTGCTGGAATACCGGGTCTGCGGGATATCCCCCGGCGCATTTTTGCATGGCGCGCTGGATACTGTCTGTGGCATTGTTCCAGGGCTTATCCTTGTTGAGGTAATCATTTTTCTGGACAAACCAGGACACATCTTCCTGTACCCGCTCCATATTTTCCTGCATGATAGAAAAAACCTTCGGGAAAAAGGTTCCTTTTTCCTTATCGTTTAATTTGGCATCCGCCGTCTCCACCAAATCTCTAAAGTGGGGAAGGCAAAAGCCTTTGCTCTCAAAAAACAGTTTCTGGAAATCACTGTCCTTCTTGTACAAATCCATAAACGTCTCCAAATACCGGTTGTAGATATCGTTAAAATGGCTGCACACGTAGCAGGACTGTTCTTTCCTGGTCACCCACTGGCCGATGGAAGTTTTGGGTTCCCGGCTTACGTCGGTTTTTTGGAATTTGGATTTCAAATTGGATTTTGCCGGAGAAAAATGTTTAAATTCCTGCGCCATTTCCTGGTTCAGCTTTTTCATGTGAGTGCTTAAGATCAGGGCACTGCCCAGGCGGTTGCCGTAATCGTACATCATTTTGTAGTGGTGGCGGCAGAATCCGGTTTTGTCTGTCTGTTCCCTGATATCGTCCTCCATGTAGGCGGAACCTAAGATAAAGGACAGGGCATGCTGCTCTGCCTGACGCTCTAAGCAGCAGAAGGGGCACTCGTCTTTTTCCTCAAAAGCTTTGATCAAAGGGATGGTTTCTATTTTTTGTTTCATATGTCTTCTCCTTGGATTGTTTTGTAAGTATTGTACCAAACTCTGAGACCAAGGGCTAGTCCTTATTTTATATGTAATTTTGCACAAAAAAGCTCTGTTGAAATTGTTGAAATATTTACAAAATTTATTTTTTTGTAAAAAAGTTACTGACAATTCAGGGAAGGGTGTGGTATAATAGTACTAGTCAATGGGGAAGGGGTCTCGGAGGAGATTCCTTTTTGTTTCGTCAGATATCGGAGGTGATTTATGTTTGAAGTAGGAGAATATATTATTTACGGGAGCACTGGGGTGTGCCAGGTTGCGGAGATCAAAAAGATGGCTCCACCTGGAACGAAGACGGACAAGCTGTATTATGCGTTGGATCCGGTATATGACAAGGGCCGCAGGGTGTATACTCCTGTGAGCAACGAAAAGGTATTGATGAGAAAGATTTTGACAGCAAAGGAAGCAGACGAGTTGATCAACAGGGTGAGAGAGATTGACATTTTGCAGATAAGAGACGAAAAGCTGCGGGAAGAAAAGTACAAAGAAGCCATGCGTACCTGCAGTTGTGTGGAATGGGTCCGCATGATCAAGACATTGTATTTGAGGGGAAAATCAAGACAGGCAGAGGGGAAGAAGATAACCAGCAGTGATGCCAGGTATCTGCACTTAGCGGAGGAGAATCTCTATGGAGAATTGTCTATTGCGTTAAAGATTCCAAAGGACAAAGTGGAAGATTTTATCACCCAGCGGGTAGAGACCCAGGAAAAATGATCATAGGATGACAGTGATAGAAGAGGATTTCAGGCAATAGTCTTTGAGATCCTCTTTTTTGGGGAAGGAACCGTGGTTTCTATGCGGATTCCGAAAGGATAGGGTTGCAGTGGAAGGGATAGTGTGATAGAATGAGAAAGCTGCTTGGATGATAAGGAGGAGAAACCATGTATACAAAAGTAAATGCCCGCTGTGTCTCTATGATCGGAGTGCTGGTGGCCTTAGAGATCGTGCTTTCCCGTTTCACGATCCACACATGGAACTTAAAGATTGGATTTTGCTTTGTGCCTGTGGTTGTGGCGGCCATCTTTTACGGCCCTGTGGCAGCAGGATTGGTGGGAGCTATCGGTGATGTGTTAAGTGCAGTGTTGTTTCCTGTGGGAGTATTTTTTCCAGGATTCACGTTGACGGCATTTTTGACGGGAGTGGTGTTTGGTGCGCTGTTAAAGAAGAGGCAGACGCTTCCCAATGTGCTGCTCTCTGTGGGAATTGTTCAGCTTGTGTTAAGTCAGGGGTTAAATACCTTTTTTATTTCCCTGTTTTATGGAAGTCCCTTTGCGTCGTTGTTTTTCACTAGAATATATCAGACTCTTATTATGAGTGCAGTGCAGGTGGCAGGTATTGTGCTGATCAGTAAGAAACTGATACCGATGCTCAGAAGATACGAGGACATGAGGTAAGCCTGCCACTGTGAGGTATGGGTATGTATTTGATAGCTGTAGATGATGAGAGACCGGCGCTTAGGGATCTGGTATGTATATTGGAGGAACTCGGGATAGAGCATTGCGTGATCCGGAAATAGAATTATCTTGCGGTGGACCCCACATGTCTTAACTGTGACTATTACAATTTTCTGGCAGGGGATGTGATGGCGATCAATTCTTATACAGGAGAGTATATGTCAAACTACAGTTGGACAGAATTTACATTAGCCTATTTGGATGAAGCCCGTTTTTGGGAATAAAATCGCAAAGGATAAGAGATTTTGGGCAGAAGCTTAAAGTCTCTTTTTTAGTAGAATGGAGGGGTAGATTGTGGATGAATTGTTAAAAGCTTTGTTTTTTGGAATTGTGGAGGGCATCACGGAATGGCTTCCTGTAAGCAGCACGGGGCATTTGATTCTGCTGAATGAATTTGTGACCATGGATGTCTCCAAGGATTTTTTTCAGATGTTTGAGGTGGTGATCCAGCTTGGCGCTATTCTGGCGGTGGTAATCCTTTACTGGAAGGAGATTTATCCTTTTTCCAAAACAGAACCCTATTTTATCAAACAGGACATATTTCTTATGTGGCTGAAGATTGTGTTCGCCTGCATCCCGGCGGTTATCCTGGAATTGCTGTTTGGGGATGTGGTGGAGGAGATGTTTTACAATCCAGTTGTCATCGCCTTGGCGTTGATCCTTTTTGGGGTGGCTTTTATCTGGATCGAAAACAGAAATAAAGTCAGGGAGCCAAAAGTGACTTCGATAGCGGAGATTTCATTTTCCATGGCCTTTGGGATCGGCATGTTCCAGTTAATCGCAGCGGTATTTCCGGGGACCAGCCGTTCCGGGGCGACGATCCTTGGGGGGATACTCCTTGGAATTTCAAGAAGTGTGGCGGCGGAATTTACATTTTTTCTGGCTATCCCTGTTATGTTTGGGGCAAGTCTTATCAAGCTTCTGGAATTCGGTCTTTCTTTTCAGAACGGAGAGCTGGGGATCCTTTTGGTGGGGATGGCATCATCCTTTCTGGTTTCCTCTTATGTCATCCGTTTTCTGATGGCCTATATCAAGAGGCATGATTTTAAAATTTTTGGCTGGTACAGGATCGGGCTTGGATTATTAGTGTTAATTTATTTTGTTTTGTGGCCGAAATATATATAATACAGCAGAAAATGAGAGGAACAGATGTTATGAAACCAGTATTGGCAGAGACAAAATACCATTTGATACCATTAGATGAGATCGGCGGATACAGAGTGAGGCCGGGATTGTATGAGATTAACGGCGCTACGGCTATACCTGGCGGCGTTAATTTTACTATTCACTCCAATCAGGCAACGGCCTGTGAGCTGTTGCTTTACCACAACAGGGAGATGGAGCCTTACACTATTATCCCATTTCCGGAGAACTACAGGATCGGCAATGTCTATTCCATGATCGTGTTTGGCCTTCAGATTGAGGAATTTGAGTATGCATACCGCCTGGACGGACCTTATCAGCCGGAGAAAGGAATTATTTTTGATAAAAACAAAGTGCTTCTTGACCCCTACGCCAAGGCAGTGACAGGACAGAGGATCTGGGGGGAGAGACAGACAGATGCGGAGAACCCCTATCACGCCAGGGTGGTGAAGGATGACTTTGATTGGGGAAACGACAAAGCGTTAAACACTCCCATGGAGGATATCATTATCTATGAAATGCATGTCCGGGGCTTTACTCAGGACAGTTCCTCCGGGGTGAAATACAGGGGAACTTTTGCGGGAATTTTGGAAAAACTGCCCTATCTGAAAGAGCTTGGCATCACTGCAGTGGAACTTATGCCTATCTTTGAGTTTGATGAGCTGCGGGAGGCAAGGGAGATTGGAGATAAGAAGCTGTTAAATTACTGGGGATACAGCACAGTAAGTTTTTTTGCACCCAATACCAGCTACATTTCCCGCCAGGAACACAATGATGAGGGAAATGAGTTAAAACATCTTGTAAAGACATTAAACGAAAACGGTATTGAAGTGTATCTGGATGTGGTGTTTAACCACACGGCGGAGGGAAATGAGAACGGACCCTATTTCTCTTTTAAAGGAATTGACAATAACATTTACTACATGCTGACACCGGAAGGGTTCTACTACAATTTCAGCGGCTGTGGCAATACCTTAAACTGCAACCATCCCATTGTACAGCAGATGATCATGGAATGTCTGCGGTACTGGGTGATCACTTACCGGGTAAACGGTTTCCGGTTTGACCTTGCCAGCATTCTGGGAAGAAACGAGGACGGAAGCCCTATGTCAAAACCGCCATTGTTACAGTCCCTGGCATTTGACCCGATTCTTGGGGATGTAAAGCTCATCGCAGAGGCTTGGGATGCAGGAGGACTGTATCAGGTAGGCACCTTTCCCTCCTGGAACCGCTGGGTAGAGTGGAACGGAAAGTACCGGGACGATATGAGAAGCTTTTTAAAGGGAGACGGCGGCAAGGCGGAAGCGGCGGTAACACGTATTTTCGGTTCCAGCGATCTGTATCAGGAGCGTGTGGGATGCGGAGCCTCCGTAAACTTTTTGACCTGCCATGACGGGTTTACCCTCCATGATCTGTACTCCTACAATGAGAAGCACAATGAGGCAAATGGCTGGGATAACACAGACGGGGCCGATGACAATAGAAGCTGGAACTGTGGCGTGGAGGGGGAGACAAATAACCCGGAGATAAACAGGCTCAGACTTCGGATGATGAAAAATGCCACAGCAGTTTTATTCTGCAGCCGTGGTATTCCTATGTTTCTTGCGGGGGATGAGTTTGGAAACACCCAGTTTGGGAACAATAACCCCTACTGTCAGGACAATATCATATCCTGGCTGGATTGGAATCTTTTGAGAAAAAACAGGGATCTGTTTAACTTTTTTAAATTTATGATCTCTTTTAGAAAGAATCATGACCCCATTCGGAAAAATACTGCCCTTTGCAGCTACCGATTCCCGGAGCAGAGTGCCCACGGGGTAGTTCCCTGGGAGCCGGATTTTGGCGGAGATTCCCATTATATAGGGATTATGTACGCAGGCCGTACCGAGGGAAGGGATGACTGTATCTATATGGCCATCAACACCTACTGGGAGCCTCTGCAGGTTACCCTTCCGGAGCTGCCGGAATACATGAGGTGGTACAGGATCGTGGATACCTACCGGGAGGAATTTATCTGCGGCATCGGGGAGCCGGTGGATGATATGCCGGTGGAAGTGAAAGAGCGCACCGTGGCTATTTTTGAGGCGGGAAGAAAAAGTATCAGATGGTAAAATATTATGTATGATGAATTGACAAAAAAAGATATTGAGAAAATGGAAGAGGAGATAGAGTACCGGAAGCTGGTGGTGCGCAAAGAGGCGTTGGAGGCAGTGAAAGAGGCACGTTCCCACGGGGATCTCAGCGAAAATTTTGAGTATCATGCTGCCAAGAAGGATAAAAACCAGAACGAAAGCCGGATCCGGTACTTAGAGCGGATGATAAAGACCGCCAAAGTGGTCTCCGAGGATTCCAAAGAGGATGAGGTGGGACTGAACAACACGGTGGAAGTCTATTTCGAGGAGGACGACGAAACAGAGACATTTACCATTGTCACCACCATAAGGGGAAATTCCTTAAAAGGGCTGATCAGCAGGGAGTCTCCTATGGGAAAAGCCCTTTTCGGCCATAAGGTGGGAGACAGGGTGGAGGTAAAAGTGGATGAAAATTACAGCTATTTTGTCCAGATACGCTCCATCGGAAAACAGGTGGACGATGACGCCATCAGTATCCGTAAGTTTTAGTGTGGCGAATCTCCGTTTTTCTCTTCCAGAAAGCAGGCACGTTTTACGGCGCTGCTGCCGTATTTGTTCCGGATGGAATCTAAGGCGGAGTTTAGTTTGGAGAGTCGTTCGTACTGTTCTTTGTGGAACAGGTCGTACTGATAAGTCTGGTCTGAGGTTGCCTTGCTGGTGGAAATTCCAATGAGCCGGATGGGTTCATGTTTCCACATATGGGTAAACAGTTCCCAGGCAGTGTCAAAAATTTCCTCCGTAATGTTGGTGGGGGAAAAGAGGCTTTTCTGGTGGGAATATTTTTCAAATTCGCAGGTGACCAGTGTGACGCCTACCACGCTGACATAGGCTTTGTCGGCACGGATTCTGGCTGCAACCGACTCGGCCAGGGAGAGAAGGATGACTTTGGCGGTTTCCAGATCTGTCATATCCACGGCAAGGGTTGTCTCACTGCTGTAGCCCTTGTTTGCGGCTTCGTGTCCGGCGGCATATTCCAAATCCCTGCCGTTTGCATAGTTCCAGATAGTCTGCCCCTGTTTGTGGAGGTGGGGCTTTAGCAGGTCGGGGTCACAGGCGGCAAGGTCGCCAATGGTATGGATCCCCAGCATATGAAGCTTTTTTTCTGTGGATTTTCCCACAAAAAACAGATCTCGCACGGGAAGAGGCCACATTTTGGAGGGGATTTCTTCCGGGAACAGGGTGTGGGTCTTATAGGGCTTTTCAAAGTCAGAGGCCATTTTCGCCAGCAGTCTGTTGGTGGAGACACCAATGTTTACCGTAAAGCCCAGTTCTGTGTAGATCCGCTCTCGAAGCACGTTGGCGTAGTCTATCAGGTTTCCGTAAAGTTTTTCTGTGCCTGACATATCGCAGAATGCTTCGTCGATACTGTACTGTTCCACAGTGGGGGCCACTTCTTCCAACAGACGGATAAAGGACTGGGAACGTTTGGCGTAGAGTTTATGGTTCGGAGGAAAGACCTTAAGATGCGGGCATTTTTCTCTGGCCCGGATCAAAGGTTCCCCGGTGACGATGCCAAATTTTTTGGCAGGGGTGGATTTTGCCAGTACAACGCCGTGGCGCATTTTCTCGTCCCCTCCGATGACGGCGGGGATGGTGCGGATATCCACATCCAAAAGATGTTCTTTTAACAGATGATCGGCGCTCCAGGACAGGAAGGCACTGTTTACGTCAATGTGGTAGATGGTGGAGGCGGGTGTCATAGGGAAACTCCTTCTTAGTTTTATAGTTATCTTTAAACAGTGTAACATAAAAGGAAAGAAAAAGCAAACATTTGTTCTAAATTAATAGAGGATATGAGTTTAGCATGTTATTTTACGCACAGTTAAAAATTGTCTTGCATTTTCTGTTCGTATAGTATATTTTGATTTTATCAAACGACATTCATCTTTTTGTTTCTTCGTATAAGAAAGCTCTTATATGTATATACAGCAATCTTTATCCGGCAATTTCGCCAGAAAACCGGCTTACAATTCAAAAATTATTTCCACGAATTTTTGCAGAACACAGGTTTGTTTTTACTCTGTTGTAAAAATTCTAAAATCCGGTAGTTTGAGCCTGAAATTAAATGAAATTTTTATTTGAAGAAAAAACTCTTGCAAATAGATAGGTTTTATGATATAGTTTGATAGTTGTGTAAAGTATGCGATGGTCCTCTGTTACTACAGATGGGAGTATTAAGAACATCGGACAAATAGGAGGAAACAAAATGAACCCAAGTGAAATTATCAAAAGTATTGAGGCAGAGCAGTTAAAGGCAGAAGTACCGGAGTTTGGTGTGGGAGACACAGTAAAAGTTTACGGTAAGATCAAAGAAGGAAACCGTGAGAGAATCCAGGTATTTGAAGGCGTTGTGTTAAAGAAACAGGGCGGAAGCAACCGTGAGACATTCACTGTCCGCAAGTTTTCCAACGGCGTAGGCGTTGAGAAGACATGGCCCTTACATTCTCCAAACGTGGAGAAAGTAGAAGTGGTACGTTACGGTAAAGTAAGAAGGGCAAAACTGAATTACTTGAGAGGACGTTCCGGCAAGGCTGCAAAGGTAAAAGAACTGGTAAAATAATTCGTAAAAACGGTATTCATGGCTATGTTGAATACCGTTTTTTTCATAAAATCCCACTATTTGTTTCTACATAAAAAGCACAGGTTGAGAAAATGACCATACAATTACAGAATTGAGGAAAATATGAGAAGAAGAAGCGGACTGCATTTTGGACGGGAAAAAAAGAAAATAAATGTGCCTATTGTTAAAGAAGTGATTACCTGGATATTAGAGTGCATGATCGTATTGGTGATCGCCTTTGTGTTTGTCTATTTTATCGGGCTTAGAACCAGCGTGGTGGGGCAGTCTATGGCTCCCACTCTGGAAAACAAACAGGAAATTTTGATCAATCGCTTTATTTATCTTCTGGCAGATCCGAAGCCCGGGGATGTGGTGGTCTTTCTGCCAAACGGTAATGAAAAATCCCATTACTATGTCAAGCGTGTCATAGGGGTGCCGGGGGATACAGTGCAGATTAAGGATGGGGAAGTTTATGTCAACGACCAACTCTTTGAGGAAGAGGAGGAATTTGCGCCGATCTTAGATGCGGAGCTGGCGGCGGAGCCTGTCACTCTTAGACAGGATGAATATTTTGTGTTGGGGGATAACCGGAATAACAGCGAGGACAGCCGTTATGCCAATATCGGAAATGTGAAGAAAGAATATATCATCGGCAAGGCATGGTTTATCATGTCGCCATACGGGAATATGGGATTTATCAAGTAGACAGGGAGGTTTGCTATGCAGTTTCAGTGGTATCCGGGGCATATGACAAAGGCAAAGCGTCAGATGCAGGAAGATATAAAATTGATTGATTTGATCATAGAACTTGTGGATGCAAGGATTCCTTTGTCCAGCCGGAATCCGGACATTGACGAGCTTGGGAAAAATAAGGCACGGCTGATTTTAATGAACAAGTCGGATCTGGCGGACGAGAGGGTGACAAAAGCCTGGAAGGATTACTTTGTGTCAAAGGGTTGTTTTGTGGTCTCATTGGATGCAAGGAGCAAAGCGGGGATCAAAGCCATCCAGGGACAGATTCTGGAAGCCTGCAGGGAAAAGATAGAGCGGGATCAAAAAAGAGGGATCAAAAACCGCCCGGTTCGCGCTATGGTGGTTGGCATCCCCAATGTGGGCAAGTCCACTTTTATCAACACCTATGCGGGCAAAGCCTGTGCAAAAACAGGGAATAAGCCGGGAGTGACCAAGGGGAAACAGTGGATCCGCCTGAATAAGAGTGTGGAGCTTTTAGACACCCCGGGAATCCTCTGGCCCAAATTTGAAGATCAGAGTGTAGGGCTTCGGCTGGCGCTGATCGGCTCTATCAAAGATGAGATTTTAAATACGGATGAGCTGGCAATGGAATTGATAAAGATTCTGCTTGTGAAATATCCGGGGGTCCTCTCTGAGCGGTATCATCTTACAGAGGAAGAGGATGCACTTAAAGTGCTGATGGAGATTGGGGAGAATAGGAATTGCCGAAGCAAGGGGAATGAGTTGGATTATAGTAAGGCGGCAAATCTTTTGCTGGATGAGTTTCGGAGTGGGAAGGTTGGGAGGATAACACTGGAGGAGCCGTAAATTAAGGTGTTTCAAAGATAAGGTATTGGCTGGCTTCACAATGTAGAGCCAGCCAATACATCATAGTGTATATGTCTAACAAGGGAGAGGATTGATAATGGGTACACAAAAGAAAATCAGTGAGATTAAGGAGGAGTTCCAGCAGGCAGAAACAACAAATCTGCCACTTCTTATTGAGCGGTACAGGGAAGACGCAAGAACCGGCGTACAAAATCTTATAAAAAAGGCAGGAAAATCCCTGGAAAAGCTGGAAAAGGAAAAAGAGAGAATGCAGGTTCTAAGATTTTATGAGAAGAAATATGCAGACAGAAAATTTATCTGCGGCATCGATGAGGCGGGGAGAGGTCCCCTGGCAGGCCCGGTGGTGGCGGGAGCGGTGATACTTCCGAAGGACTGTGAGATTCTCTATATCAACGACTCCAAACAGTTGTCGCCGAAAAAGAGGGAAGAGCTTTTTGATGTGATCATGGAACAGGCTCTGGCAGTGGGGGTTGGAATGACATCTCCCCAGAGGATTGACGAGATCAATATTTTGCAGGCCACCTATGAAGCCATGAGGGAAGCTATTCAAAATCTCGGTGTAACACCCGATATATTATTAAACGATGCGGTAAGGATTCCGGAGGTGGCAATAGAGCAGGTGCCAATTATAAAAGGGGATGCAAAAAGCATCAGCATCGGTGCGGCAAGCATTATCGCAAAAGTCACCAGGGATAGATTGATGTTGGAGTACCATAAATTAATGCCGGAATATCGGTTTAGCTCTAATAAGGGGTACGGTTCCAAAGAGCATATTGAAGCGATAAAAGCCTATGGCCCGTCACCCATTCACCGGAAAAGCTTTATTGGAAATTTTGTGTGACAGTTATAAGAGAAAGGGACTTAGGGAGTGGCGTTCCTGCGGCATGGCTGTCAATGAAAATGGGGGGATAGATATGCAGATTACAGATATGCTTGGCCAATATAATAGAAACCTTGCTACTGGCACGGAGATTGCCCAGGGAACTCAGGGAATAAGGCAGGTGATGTCCCCTCTGCAGCAGATGTCTGTGGGCAACGTGTTTGAGGGAAATATCAACAGCATGGAAAACGGCGTAGTCACCTTGGGTCTGCCGGACGGAAAGACGATCCAGGCCAGGCTTGACCAGGGGGTGTCGGTAAATGTGGGGCAGTCCATGTTTTTTCAGGTGAAAGCCAACAACGGCGCCCAGATTGCCATCCGCCCCTTCTCCAACGGAGTGGCAAGCAATCCTACACTGCTTGCGGCCCTTGATGCTGCCAGTCTTCAGGCAAACGCAAAAATGCTCACCATGGTAAATGCCATGATGGAGCAGTCCATGCCAATCGACAAGCAGAGCCTTCTTGCGATGGCAAGGCTGGTGTCTGGAAATGAAAGGATGGATGTAAACAACATTGTACAGATGGCAAAGCTTGGGATTCCCATTACCGAGGAGATGGCGGCACAGTTTGAAAATTATAAATCAGACCAGTATGCGGTGCTTGACCAGCTGGAGTCTGTGATGAAACGTCTGCCTCAGCAGATGACAAGCGGGAAGTTAAGCGTTGGTGAAATGCTGGAATTGAATCAGAAGATTGCCCAGATTTTGGTGGGGGAGGGAAGTGGGGAAAACTTGTCTGAGAGTACTGCTGTGAAGACAGAAAACGCTGCGTCCCCAGAAGCTGTCCTGGAGGGCAAAGGCGAGGCTCAGGGAATAGAAAATATTAAAATTTCTGAGGAGCAGGGGAAAACAGATGCCCTTTTAAACATGGCCAAGGGAGAAAAAATTTCGGAGGAAATGTCTGCCGCAAAAGAGAGGGCAGCAGAAAACTTAAAAGGCGAAGAGAACCAGGGCAAAATTGTGATAAATGAAGAAAATGTCAGCCAGGCGCAGGAAAAGCATACTCCGGCAGCTACACAGGGAACTCCTCTGACGGACGTTTTAAGCGGAAAGCAGCTGAATAACCTGGATGCAAGACTTTCTAATATACTGGAACTGTCCAAAAATCCGGCTGTTTTTGAAGACGGAAAATTAAATGCTAATCTTACTTCCAAAGAACTTTTATCCCTGCTCACAGAGGCGTTTTCCAGCAAGGATGCCTTTACAAAGGCAGCTCTCAGTGAGTTGGTGTCCAGCCGGGAATACCGCACGCTGCTCCGCAGTGTGATGGAGGAACAGTGGCTGTTAAAACCGGAGGATCTAAAGGCAGAAAATAAGGTAAATGAGCTTTATCAGAGGTTAAACAGGCAGATGGATCAGATGGAGCAGGTGTTAAAAAATTTTGGGCAAAATACCCAGAATCTTTCGGACACTGCCTCTTCTATCCGCAACAATATTCAGTTTATGAATCAGTTAAACCAGACCTATGCCTATGTGCAAATTCCCTTAAAATTATCCGGTCAGAATGCCCACAGCGACTTGTACGTGTATACAGGCAGGAAAAGGCGGGGGGAGGAAGATGAGGACTTGACGGCATTTCTGCACTTAGATTTGGAACATTTGGGGTCTACGGACGTATCCGTGCGGATGCGGCAGAAAAAGGTTACTACCAACTTTTATCTGTCCGACGATCTGTCCTATGATCTGATTATGGAACATTTGGATGAACTGGAGGAGCGGCTGGCGAAAAAAGGCTACCAGGTAAAAATCCAGGTCAATACCCAGGAAGAGACACCCAGCTTTGTAGACCAGATCCTGAAAGGACAGCCGTCTGCAGGGGGAATGGTGCATAGATATTCTTTTGATGTCAGGGCGTGAAAAAGTGGAAAATAGGAAAAAAGTAAAAGACAATGTGAAAACAGCGGTGGCATTGGCCTACAATCCCGGGGATGTGGCGCCTACCATACTTGCCACGGGAAAAGGGGAGCTGGCGGAAAAGATTATTGAAAAGGCAAAAGAGAGTGACGTGCCTTTGTATAAAGATAACAAGCTGGCAAATACTCTTTCTAAATTGGAGATCGGGGATGCTATACCGCCGGAATTGTATGAGGTTGTGGCGGAGATATTAGTGTTTGTGGATGATATGGATCGGCTGAGGTCGAAATTGCAATAATATGTAGTTTTTTGGAAACGGGCGTTGTGCAAGATAAAAGTCACCGCAGGGCAAGCTTTCGCTATTTGTCTATAGGTCAAAAGAATTGCTTTTATTACAATTTTGACAGGAGATAGTTGGAATGGCAGTGATAGTGTTTTGAGTATGAGAAAGGGGAATATGGCTGCTGAGAGTACAAGAAAAACCGGGAGAGAAAAGGAAGAGTTGGCAGAAGAGTATCTGTGTCAACAGGGATATAAGATTTTAGAGAAGAATTTTTTTGGCCATTTTGGGGAGATTGATATTATTGCGAGAGAAGGGGATACGCTGGTGTTTGCGGAGGTGAAATACCGGAAGAGCGAAAAGCTTGGAAATCCCTTGGAGGCGGTGGATTTGAGGAAGCAAAGAAAGATTTGCAAGACGGCGTTGTATTATATTGCAAAGCACCGTGTTTCAAATGATATTCCTTGTCGATTTGATGTGATAGGGATTGTGGGGGATGATATTACTCATATAAAAAATGCCTTTGAATTTCGGGAATAGTATTTATTGACATATGCATATGAAGATTATAGAAGATGGATGATGGCAATTCTGTTTATCCATGTACCTGCATTGGAACAGTTGAAAGGTTAATCATGCTTATTCTTTTATCAGTGGATCATTATGCCGCAATGGGGTTTGTGCTTACTGCAAAATCAATTGCCAGATATGATAAAATTGCGAAAGATGTAAAATTTGCAGAACGCTGGTAAGCACATTATGTGTAATTTTATGTAGAATATTAATTTTAGCCTAGAGAAATAAAAAGGAGTGTGCCCATGTTTCAGATAAAT
>JAMPFA010000014.1 GCA_023664725.1 Roseburia sp.
TGTCTTATACAGCGCAAGCAAATTCTTTTTATCTTGGAAAAGGTCTAAAAACACGCTGTTTTTTGCGGTACGCTTTGCCTTGACTTCCTGTGTCCGCTTTGCATCGTCCTGCACTTTATCACCCCAGTTTCCTCAAATCCATGCAGCTTGAACTACTAATGTTCAAGCTGATATGACAGAAAATACTATCACTTACTCCTGCCACACCTTAATTATACAGAAAAATGTCCGTGTTTACAATAAAATTCATATGAATTTCCTGTAATTATGTAACAGTTTCGGTCCGTGCTAAACAAGTCCCACTGGGACTTAGCACCGTTCCGCCCATCTTACAAAATAAATCATCATCCTTTTGCAAGTAAGCTTGAACCGTCTGATGATTCATTTTGACGATGGCTGAACTGTTAATTTTCACTTCAGCAAATTGATTTCCGTGCAAGCAATGCTGAACTGTCACTGGAAAACAGGGGAGAATCGTGATATAATCAAAACGTCAGTATTGTTGGCCAAAAAAAGGGTATAAATAAACTGGAATCTTACCGGATGAAAGGAAAATAAAATGGAACTGACAAACGAACAGCGGAAATATCTCGGCCTGGAGCTTGTCGAGCCGAATTGGGAGCGTGTTGAACTCCCAAGCAATTGTCTGAAACCGGAACTGTCAACGGGAAAAAACATCCTGTTTTTTGACGGCGATGTCCTCCGAAAGGTGATCTTCTTATATAATTACGACAGCGGATTTTTTAGCGAAGATTCCTATCGGCTCCCCACCCAGGACAACCGCACCATGATTGCGCCCTTGACGAAAAGGGGCAAACCAAAACGCCTAAACGGTGTCAACATTCAACGCTGCACGCCCTACGGCGTATATGTCAAGTACGATGGAGGGACTTTTCGGATAGCGAACCACACCACACAGCAGACCTACTATTCTTCCGCAGAGGAGGGGATTCCACCTATGGAACAGGGCGCATTCCAAAAGTTTCTGGACAAATGGATAAAAGATACCACCGATGTGGACTTGGCTGACATACAATCATTTGCGCACAGGAAACGAAAACATTGCAAATATAAAGAAGGAGATTTCTTCCGTTTCAAATATGACCGTAGAAACTATGGCTATGGACGGATCTTATTGGATGTAAGGAAATTTATCAAAGACGGCGGAACATTCTGGGATGTTCTATTTGGAAAGCCTCTTTGCGTTTCCGTTTATCATATCATTACGGAAAATCCAAACGTGAGTGTGGAAGAGCTGCAAACGCTCCAAAGCTGCCCGTCACAATACATAATGGACAATCGCTTTTTTTATGGAGAATATGAGATTATCGGGAATGCGCCGGCGCCAGAAAACGCTGATTATCCGATTATGTATGGACGTTCTATTGACTACCATGACCAAAATAAAATTTGCTTTTGCCGTGGCAGGGAATACCGTGAAATTCCCCTTGAAGGAAATGAGCTCTTCCCCACAGATTTCAGCAACAAGGGGATCGGATTTTGTGTTAAGGCAGATGGAAACATCGCGATAACTGTGGGACAGAAAAACGGTAATACTTGATTGGGAGGTACAACTGTGGGAATATACTTAAATCCTGGAAACAGAAGTTTTTGGAAAACTTTACGCTCTGAAATCTACGTGGACAAAACAGAGCTGATAGACTACACCAACCAGCGGCTCAACACGAGGGAATCCTTTATCTGCGTCAGCAGGCCCAGGCGGTTCGGCAAATCCATGGCCTTAGAAATGCTTGCCGCCTATTACAGCCGTGGCTGCGACTCCGCAGATTTATTCCGTGGCCTTAAAATAGAAAAAGCGGAAAGCTATCTGGAACACCGAAACCGATACGACGTGATTTTTCTGAATATGCAGCGTTTTTTAAGCAGGGCAAAAAAACTGGATTTGACAGACTATTTAGAGCAGGCAGTGCTAGCGGATATCCGTGAGGTTTACGGGGAATTTTTTCCAAAACAGGAGACAAACCTTGCCGCCGCACTGGAACAGATTTATGCCAAAACCGGCAGAGAGTTTATCTTTCTCATCGACGAGTGGGACTGCGTCATGCGAGAAAAGCAGGAGGCGGAGGATCTGCACAAAAGCTACCTGGACTTTCTGCGAAACCTCCTGAAAGACCAGCCCTATGTGGCCCTTGCCTACATGACAGGCATCCTCCCGGTAAAAAAATACGGCTCCCACTCCGCCCTGAATATGTTCCGGGAATACTCCATGACAGACCAGAGAGCCCTGGAGGAATACACTGGCTTTACCGAACAGGAGGTAGCGCATCTGTGCGAAACATATGAGATGGATTTTCACGAAATCAGCGGCTGGTATGACGGATACCGCTTTACAAAATTTCAGCACATCTACAACCCAAAATCGGTGGTGGAGGCGTTAAGCTGCGGCCGCTGCTCCAACTACTGGACTTCCACAGAGACCTACGAGGCCTTAAAAGTCTACATGGACATGGATTTTGACGGACTGCGATCGGACATGGTACACATGCTTGGGGGCGGACGCATACCGGTAAACACCCGCAGCTTTCAAAACGACATGCAGACTTTCCACACCAAGGACGACGTACTCACGCTGCTAATCCACCTGGGATATCTGGGGTACGATTCCGCCGCAAAAGAAACCTTTATCCCCAACAGGGAGATTATCGAGGAATTTGAAAACGCCATGAGCGTAGGGGGATGGCCGGAGGTTATGCGTGTGCTAAAGGCGTCAAAAAAGCTTTTGGAGGACACCCTCTCCGGCAGCGGGGCAGCGGTTGCGGCCGCCCTGGATCTGGCGCACACAGAGGTTTCCTCCATTTTAACCTACAACGATGAAAACTCCCTCGCCTGCGCCATCGGCCTTGCCTATTACAGCGCAAGGCAGACCTACAAGCTGATCCGGGAACTGCCCGCCGGACGTGGCTTTGCAGACATTGTGTTCCTTCCCCTGCCCTCCTCCCAAAAGCCCGCCCTTGTGGTGGAATTAAAATGCGACAAAACTGCCCAGGCCGCCATCTGGCAGATAAAGGAGCGGCAGTATACAAAGGCGTTGGAAGGATATGCGGGGGAGATTTTGCTGGTGGGGATTAACTACGACAGGGACACCAAGAAACATAGCTGTGAGATTGAAAAACTGTAATCTTGATTTGGAGGTACAACTGTGGGAATATACTTAAATTCTGGAAATAGAAGTTTTTGGAAAACTTTACGCTCTGAAATCTATGTGGACAAAACAGGGCTGATCGCCTACACCAACCAGCAGCTCAACACGAGGGAATCCTTTATCTGCGTCAGCAGGCCCAGGCGGTTCGGCAAATCCATGGCCTTAGAAATGCTTGCCGCCTATTACAGCCGTGGCTGCGACTCCGCAGATTTATGCCATGGCCTTAAAATAGAAAAAGCGGAAAACTATCTGGAACACCTGAATAAATACGATGTGATTTTTCTGAATATGCAGCAGTTTCTAAGCGAATCTGCCCCCGGAAAATTCACAGACTACCTGGAACAAGAAGTACTTGAGGAACTTTTGAAAAAATATGAAAAATTTTTTCAAATTACTGGACTTCCACCGAAACCTACGAAGCCCTTAAAATCTATATGGATATGGATTTTGACGGCCTCCGCTCACGAATTATACAGATGCTTGGCGGCAGACGTGTCAAAGTGAATACCCTCAGTTTCCAGAACGATATGCGAAATTTCAAAAAACACCATCCACAAAAATGGTTATTCCCTCAACTTTTTCTCCCGTTTGTTCATTTTCAAACTCTTCTGTCATCATAGAAATCGTCTTTTTCATCAATTCATCCTCCTAACAATCTTTTACCAATATATGCCTTGGCGGGTTATAATTTTGATAAGCCTTTTCTCTGGCCATTATTTTATCTTCTTCAGAAAGCGTATCAGAAAAATCAAACTTACCATCTTTTATAAAAAATTAATCTCGAAATATAACTTCTTTTTTAACATGTTCATACAAGTTTGCACACCACGGATATTGCTTGTCAACTTTTAAAGGCTTTAGACAATTCGGATGAACCATATGCATATTTTTGTTGTCTGTCTGCACTCCAACCACTTTTTCTTAGAACATTTAGGACATATTCATCTAATTCTTCAATATTCATACCGAACTCACATCATGCTTAAAATCATACATCCCAATTTTCTATCATTCTTCTTCCGTTATAAAATCATACTCATTCTCCATCAACATTTGCAAATATTCATCAAAACTATCCGCAATAACCACAATCTCATCCGGATCGTGTAAGTATCTTACAACCTGCCCTTTCTTCCCCTTCGGTGATGGCGAAAAATCAATATATAGCTGAGATGTCCCTCCGTTATTCATGCAATCAGAAAAATGGAGCCAGCACATTTCATCGGCCTTATCCGTGATTTTTTCATCAATCTCAACATCATCTCCAAATTCTCTGTTAATATAATCCATCAGCCAGTCTAATTCCTCATTATCCCTCATCTGCTCGACAGAAAGCAAATAATAGGGATACTCTTCCACATCAGAACCCAGAAGATAAAAAGCGATTTCTTTTCCCGCATACTCTCTCCAGTATGTTCCATCCACAATTTTCAGTAATTGCAGTAAATTGTCCGGGATATCGGGATATAACGTCCTCAGTTTTTCCATATCCTCTTCACTGGCTCCATGAATTATCTCCTCAAAATCATCCCACTGCTCTCTCATGCCATTTTCATAGTAGGCCGTTTTTAATCCATCCATATACTTTTGAGCAATATTCATAACATTCTCCTTGTATAAAAATTAATTTCTTATCGTGTTCACATGCGCATCAATTATATCCTTTATTTCATCCAAATAATCCGGTATAGCACACAATTTCTCCATTTCCACCAACGAACAATTTTCCCAATATTCTGGAACATAAGCAGAAGAATGAGAAAATATCTTACATTCACTACACCAAACCCACAAACCGCCTCTCCTTGTTGCATTATTGTAAACATGCATATACATATGTGCAGCATTCTTTTTACATACAGGACATATTGCAGGAAATTTGTCTTTATTCTTCTTTACATATAATTCCTCTATTTTATCATTATCGTCTTTCCACATTTTTGTGTTTCTCCTTTTACATATTCTGCCTATTTCAAATAATTTTGTAACCCTGTATTTCAGAATATGAGTTGTGCAAGATAGACAAATCACATTTCGTCAAAGGGGGATTCCTTATAACCCGTCGTCTATCCTGCACAACATAGAATATCTTACATCTTATCATCATTACACAGTGCTTCATATTTTTTCGTAAATTCCTGATACTCTTCCAGTGTTTTGCACTCCTTCAAATCGTTCAGTATCCGTGCCCGTTCTAATTTCCGTGCTAAGCTTTCAATAACTTCTGCATTCGTTGGCATATGATCACCTGCTTTCTTCCTGCTCATTAAAATTGACTTTCATCAGTACTTTGTTACACCTGCATTATATCAAAAACTCCCCTTGCGTGTAAACCCCGGCCTCAGCCAGACCACCCCCATCAGCAACACATTTAGCCCAAACTACAACACTTCCTCTATCAAACATAAGGAAACACAATCTCCACAATAAATCTCCCATCTTCCACCCTTGCCCCCATCTCCCCGCCCATGCGAAGGGTCAGTTCCCTGGCAATGGGATGCGCTTTACCCCTATATCACTGCAGAGAACCATGGCCGTACTTTCCTCCACTGACAGCTTGGGGCAAATCCCCTTTTCTTTCCATTGCTCATAGAAAGAAAACAGGCTGTCCAAAACCAGTTTCGTAAAATCCTGCCGTTTTAGGGCAAGCTGATAAGATTCATTCTGCAGCTTCGTGTAGGTGAACAATTCCTCCAGCAAAACCGACAGATCATCCATCCTCTCTCTTATGGTCTGGCCGTAATACTCCTTTTTCTCAATATCCTCTTCCCCTGCATACAGCTCAAAAAATCCTTTCAGGGATGTGAGGGGCGTGCGGATGTCATGGGAGATATTTGTCAGTGTTTCCTTTAACTGCTGCTCCTTCCTTTTTATGGAAAGGCTCTCCTCCTCCTGCCTGTCAGCCAGCCGGTTAATCTGGTCTGCAAGGTCAACAATCTCTTGTTTGCACAGCTGTGTCTGAACCCTCTGATTGGTCCTCTCCTCAAGCAAAAATTCAATCTGACGGCAGATATCGCCAATCTCCCGCCGATACAGCCAGTATTTTACCACCGTAACTATTGACACAAGAAGTATTCCAAACCATAACCATTCCATATAAAACTTCCTCTACACAACATCTTTCTTTGTAAAATAAACTGCTCCAAGCCCATAGTAAATCAGTGAAAAAAACACTCCCACTGTGATGCTGGCTGCAGTGCTCTTTAGCACTGTGGTGAGCATCGACATACCTCCCAGAAATGCCAGAAACAATACGCACATCACCAGCAGCAAAGCTCCCGTTTCCTTTATGTTCTCTGCGCCAAATCGGAACACATACTCATCTTTTAACAGGAACCACAGTGAAAAAAACTGCACCACTCCGTAAATCACCATTGCAACAAGCACATAAACGGCATTTACAAAGACTTTGGATAAAAAAATATCCGTTTTATGCTTTGTCTGCCCTGCAATATTTTTTAAAAAACCACTTTTTATCTCCCCGTTAAAATAAATCACACAGCCGATCGTCAAAAACATCAGGACAATCCCCGATGCCACATCGGAATTGTAAAATTCCAGAAAAGTGGGAATCTCCCCATTTTCTTTCTCCGGCGCCTTCACTGCAATCCCAAAACTTCCCTCCACTTCCAGATTCTCTTCCCCTGTGTAAATCCCTGCCAGACCAGTAGAAGTATCCCCCTCCTTTTGCCAGCTCCATATTCAGTTCTCCAATTCCTGTAACCGTATCGTAAATATGGATACTGTCGGAAGAGATGACCTGGTAATTGCGGTAACCCATCTCCTCAGGGCATGCCTTTCCTGTGTCCCCTGTCCGTATCTCCGTGTAATCGCTGCATTTCCTGTCCAGATTCTCTTTTGACAGTTCCTGGATCAACACGCCCTTATGGATAATGCCAAAGGTGTCCGCCACTTTGTAAAGCTCCTCCAAAATGTGGCTGGAAATGAGGATCGTCATATTTTTTTCTGCTTTCAGGGTAAGCAAGAGTTCCCGGATCTCCGCAATTCCCTGAGGGTCAAGACCGTTTACCGGCTCATCTAAAATCAGCAGATCCGGCCTTCCCACCAGAGCCATGGCAATTCCCAGACGCTGCTTCATCCCCAGAGAAAACTGCTTTACCTTTTTTCCCTTTACATTCTTTAATCCCACCGTCTCAAGAAGTTTTTCCTCATACCCCTTTTCATGGATTCCCAGAGCCAGACATTTCAAATGAAGATTCTCCTTTGCCCCCATTCCATCGTAAAGCCCTGGCTGCTCAATAAGATTTCCAATGCGGCTGTGGTACTTTTTCGCCTCTCTGCCCGATGCGCCAAACAAAGACAGCTCCCCGGATGTGGGGGTGGAAAGCCCGCTTACCATCTTCATAAACGTAGTCTTCCCCGCACCGTTGGGACCAAGCTACCTACTGAGTTTTTATGTACTTCTATCCCTTTGCCTAATAACGGTATTATAACCACTACCTTATCTGGGTACACTTCTACTCTCTCCAACTTTTCTAAAATAAAGCTAACCTTAACTCTATTTGTGGTATTATCAATGTATGAGGCTATTTCCTCATCAATATTTGCCAACGTTCTATCTATTTCTGCAATATCCTCTATACTACTCTTGTTAGAGGCTATCTCTGCTTTTATTTCCTCAATCTTAGTATCTATGCTTTCTGCCTTTTTGCTGTATTCCTCTTTTGTGAGTAAACCATCTAAGAGGGCATCCAGCAATTTATCTTTCCTTTTTTCCTCTTTTATGAGGTCTGCATCTGTATATCCTCCATTGTTTTTCAATAGTTGCTTTTTTAAGGAATTAAGCCATTCCACAGCCTCCTGTTTTAAAATGTCTGGGTTAGCCTGCAATCTCTCAGCCACTATCTCCATTATATCCATGAGTGAATTGTAAGATATATTATCATTATCACAACCGCCCTCATTTATATCTCCCTTTTTCCCATTCGCTGTATCTCTTTTTCTGGTTTTCCTGCCCTTAGTCTGCTTTGTGGAGCATACCCAATACTCCTCCTTAGTAGTACGCTGTTTCCTCCAGTAAGTAGCCCCACAAATCCCACAATAGATTTTACCGCTAAAAGAAAAACCGCTTACTCTCCTACCGCTCCTCTGATCTACCCCATGCTCTACTACCCTCTCTTTATGTATTCTACAAATCAAATCCCATTCCTCCTCAGTTATGATAGCTGGTAAAGCGTTTTTCACATACACCCACTCACTTTCTGGGAGTTTAATAGTCTGTTTACTCTCAAAATCATGTTTCTCTTTGTTTATTATCATTGTACCTACATTCTTGCAATCGTACACAAATTTAGGAATATCCATAGGTTTCCACTCTTTCCCTACTGTATTCCTGTACCCAGCCTCATTAAGCTCTCTGGCAATCTGTGTAGAGCCTTTTCTAGCCATAATGCCCTCACACATAAGCCTTCTTATTTTTGCCTGTTCTGGATTTATCACATATTTTCCATCTACCTTATCCCAGCCAAACACATTACCGCTCCCCTGCAAAGGGATCTCCTGCCCTTGTCTGGCTTTCTCAATCCTGCCCTTATGGTAATTATGGAGCTTTTTAGAGAGGTTTCTGCTGTAATCCTCAGCAATGATAGCTTTTATCCCTGTTATGAGTGCATCATCTGGAGAATAAAATTTTCCATCCAGATACATATAGAGTATCTTTCCTGTAGTTACCATCCTGTTTACAAATAAGTACCAGTCTAAGGCATTTCTCATAAGCCTCTCTATATCCTTTATCACAATAATATCAAATTTATCCTCCAGCAAATCCTCATAAAGCCTCTGGTACTCATCCCTGCCCTTTACCATTGTACCAGATTTACTCCGATCAATGTACTCATCTACCTTTTTCCACTTATTTTTAGTGATACACTCCCTGTTTTCCTCTATCTGTAATTCTATAGCGTTAAGCTGTGCCTCCTCTGCTGTAGATACTCTTGCATAAAATACCGCCCTCATACCAATAGTATCTACCAGATCTTTTACTCTCCTATATGCCATCCTGTAATCCTCCTTTATATTTTCCTGTAGAAATGCCCCTGTGAGTTCGTGCCTTGCACTGGCAAGCCATTTTAATATCATAGGTGTATAAATTATAGCCTAAAAAATAAAAGGGCTGTATGAGGCTATTTGAGGGGTTATTTCAGTTTCTAGTAATTATACACCACCTGTATAAAGATAGCAACTAAAAAATAGGGCTACCGATTTTTACACCGATAGCCCAAACATAGTAAAAAATTATGGAGTTAGCTTATTTGAGTTTTAATTTCTGCCCCACGTTGATCTTATTCTTAGCTTTGATACCGTTAAGGGCTACCAGCTTTTCTACAGTAGTGCCATACTTCTTAGCAATCGCTGAGAGAGTATCACCCTTTTTCACTGTATAAGTAGATGTGCTGGAGCTTACCGCCTTAACCTTATCTGCATCTACCCAGCCATATACTGTAGATCCGCCTCCAGATACCGCCTGTAAGTGATACGGATGAGCTGAGCCAGCATTTACCGCTGTTACCTTTGCCTTGCCCGATTTACAGCTATGCCCTGTAGCACTCCTGCCAGAGCTGGTATAATGCACATTTCCAGAAAAGGTTACTTTATCTCCTACTTTGAATTTCAAAGAGGTATTGCTCTTTTTTGTAGTTTCCTCTTTTTTAGTAGTTTCTTTCTGAGTGGTTTCCTTTTTTGTAGCAAGGCTGGCATAGTTAGGAGTAATAAAGCCTCTGATATACTTACCATTTACTGTCATCTCCCTGTAGTCTACCGCATTGTTTTTATTGCCCTCAATCACCTTAAATGTATTTCCAGATACCGATACAACCCCTCCTACATGGTCTGGAGTGCCTGTATTATCTCCTTTACCGCCATCATCCCAATCATACAGGACAAGATCGCCCATGCTGGGCTTGTAATCGTCTTTCTCCTGCCAGCATCCCATCTTCTTAGCCAGCTCAATCAAATAATAACAACTGCACTCTACAGGGATAATAGCTGTAAGCCCTGCTTTAATCGCTCCAGCACTGGTAGTAGTAGCACACCATGCATCTGTATATTGCACTTTATACCCTCTGGGGAGAGGAGTATTTTTATTGTATGTATCAATAATCTTTTTATGAGAGCCATCACTCTCTTTACACCCTACCCAGCCTGTGAGGGTATCGACATATTTCTGCCTTAACTGTTTTTCCGTCATCTCTGTAGCCTCCTTACTTTCTAAATGTGAGGTAATCATGGAGTAAACTTTTTCTTGCCTTGTAACATAATCCCCCACTTGATTGTTATTGCTTTTATCCGCTGGATCTGTACAAAGGGCTGTATAAATGCTCTTTGCTGTATAAGGCTTTTTGGTCTTTGCTAAAATTCTTTCAAGAGCCTTATCTCCCCCTTGATGCTTGATATTGATGCACTCAGCAATAGCCCCCACATCCATATCTCCATACTTTTTACAAATTGCCTCTGCATAGCTGGAGATCTGGCTTTCCATGAGCTTATCCTGTGATTTAATTCCAACCTCTGAGCCTATGATCGCCACAATGCACTTAGCTTTTTTAGAGCTTGTGGAAAGATTGTATGTGGCCCAGCTCTTAGAAAAATCTTTTGATACTCCAGCAGTATCAAGAGCCTTAAACTGAGTAGGATAATCTTTCTGGATCAATTTCAAGAGGGTAAGAGCTTCCCCAGCGTACCATTGCCCTGCACCGATTGTAATAGCCTTTTCATTATCACAATTCGCCCCAGCTCCAATCAAAGAGCTGTAATTTTGCTTACCGTAAACTTGCCCTCCAGTTTCCACCGCATAAATGATTTTTCTGATTACTTCCTTTTGCTTTGCTGTCAATGTAGCCATAAAAATACCTCCTACACAACATAATTAAAGGAGGGCTGTTACACCCTCCCAGATAACCCTTTTACTGAGGATCTGTATATTGCATCGCCCTCTCGCTGTCTGTAATCCCCTTTGTAGTGGGATCATTTAATGTATTCCACACCGATACCAGCACCATAGCCAGTACATAAGGGTTAGAAAAAGCCAGCATTAAAAGCTCCCATACTTTAGCCCACGTTGTAAGATCCTGTGCTGTAATCCCAGCATAAGCCAGTATAGGGGTTAAGATGCTAAGCACAATCTGTACCCAAAACACAGGATTTTTAACTCTAACTTTGATATTCATACTAAAAACCTCCTATAATTTAATTACGATACCTCAAAATAAGGTAAAGAGATAAAGCGGATCACCTCCTACTTAATTCCAAGCTGTACAGCCAGATACCCTAAAATGAGTGTTACCAGCCCAGCAACGATAAGCCACTTGAATTTTTCCCACTTATCACCGCCCCTGCTTTCTAACGTATTAAGCCTCTGGATAGTTTCATTAAGATCCGCCCTCATATATCGGATTTCCACTACAAGCTCTTTTATATCAGCTATAAGATCGCTGTTTTTCTGGATAGCTTTTTCTGCATCATCCAACCTGTGAGTATTGGATCTTGTTCTCTGCTCCAGCTCTGTAAACCTATGTTCAACCTCTTTTTGTTCCTCTACCGTCATACTGTAGCTCCTCCTTTCTGACATAATAAAAGGAGGGTATTTAGCCCTCCTCTGCCAGCTCTGGAATTTCCAGATCGCTCAAAATCTGCTTTACCTGTTCTTTGAGAACATCTGGCACATCTGCAAACCGCTTTCTCCCCTTAACAATGAGGGTAGCATAAATCACAGCCATAGTAGCAACCTCCTTTCTTAAAAAAGTTCTTAGGAAAAATCTGATAATCATATCAATTACTCCTCATTCTCTAAGAGCCTCTTTACCTCTACCCTAAGTTTCTCTGGTACATCCTCCAGAGTTTTCAGCCCTTTTTTAATCAGTTCCACATAAATTTTAGCCATAGTAGCCTCCCTCCTGCTTTACAGCATCATCTCATATACTTCTGTTAGAGCCATCTGCATATCTGTAGCCTGTGCCTCTAAGGAGCTGTTTTTCTCTGATATTACTTTGATATACTCATCCTTTTCATAGATTATTTGCTCCTCAATTTCCCAGCCATCAAATCCACCGCCCAGCTCATCCCCTGTAGCCTCCTCATGGATTTCTGTAATACCCTTGTTAATAGTAACATGGTACTCATCAATCTCCAGAGGATCTACTGTTGGAGCTGTACTCCTTACGTTTACAAATTTCTGCATTGCCTTTTACCTCCGTTTCATAATAATTTTTCATATATTCCTCATTAGGAGCTACATACTTTTGATAGAGCCTATAACTATCACACCATTTTAACCACCCCTTATAAGAATTAAATGAACACCACTCGCTGTAAGTGGGTTTCACATTATTTTCTCTTTTTGCCGATATAGCCAGCATTTTCCTTTTAAAAGTTTTACAGGTAGATTTCCTCAGCAACGTATACTCTCCAAAAAACCGATAACCGACAAAATCAATCCCCCCTTACTTTTGAGGGGAATACCTGCCAGTTACTTTTTAATACCTGTTTTAAATTTACTGCCATAAACTCATCAATTTCTCTTTTGAGTTTGTGTAATTCTTCCTTTGAGCCTCCTAAAATCACAATATCATCCATGTAGAAATACAGGTACTTAACCTTTTTCTCCTCTTTCAGCCAATGCCCTAAAGGAGATAAATTATAATTTCCGCTGTACTGTGATAAGTAGTTTCCTATAGGTATTCCTACACCGTCTACATACTCTCTCCCATCATCTGAGATAAGTACATTTGCATACACACCTAACCGCTGTAATATTTCCAGATTTTCTTCTGTAGCTGGACAAGTGCTAATACTATCAATAATCTCATCCAGTAGCCAGATAAGCTCCTCATCTTTGAAAAGCTCCCTGTACCTCTGTTTGAGTATATCGTGTAAGATGCTGGGGTAATATTTTCTCACATCCATTTTTAAGCAATACTTTGTATTCTCTGGATCTGATACTAAAATACTCTTTACCCACCGCTTACCGACTACCTCCCCATTTTTCTTAATCACTTTGGTATAGCCTCTTAAATCATTGATAATCGGCTGTATTCCTCTTTTTGGTATAGCACTATAGGTATCTGCTATCATGGTTTTTAACAGATAAGGCTCTATTACTTGCAATATCGCCCATTGACATATCCTGTCTGGAAAATACGGTAATTTGTATATTTCCCTCTCTTTCTTCCCCTCTTTTTTATAAAAAACTTTGTACTTAGAGGTTTTATATGTATGCTCAATAAGGCTATTTTGCAAATTCAGTAAGGCTTTCTCTAAATTCCTGTCAACCTGTTTAACCTCTTGATACCAGCCCTTACCCTTTTTAGCGTTTTTGTGGGCTTTTTTGAGATTATCCATATCACAGATCTTAGAAAACAAATCTCCTGTATTTTTCATGGATCTACTCCTAACCTTAAAAATATTCGTATGTGCATAAAGGAGAGCCAGCTATCCACCATAGCACCCTCTGTACTCACTTCCGAGTAATCAGAAAAACGGTTTACAGGATCTCTCCTGCATATAGGCACTCCTCTATACTTTTTTACCAGCCCCTTAATTTAAGAGGCTTTTCATGTTCTGCCAAGAGGCAAGGTAACTATTGCTCACTTAGGTATTTCCAAGTGTGGGTACACACATATTTTCATAAAATGCACATACAGTAAGTGACTGCCAATATTCCGATTACGATAAGAGGAGGCACTATTCACATTCAAGTACCAAGCTCCACAATTAGAGCCATTATTCCATTTACCCCCTAATTTAGCAATTAAGAAATTTTTTCATAGCTACCTTTGCATTACACAGAACATAATCACAAACATTATTAAGTTTTAGAGAGGTTTTTGTAAGTTTTTCTTTTTTTATGTGAGGGGATTAAAAAAGAGCCTTTTACAGCCCTCTTAGCACCCTCACAATATTTACTTTTCCTCATTCAAAGGATTACGCTACCTTTGTTTGAGGCACATACAGCAAGCGACCGCCAACATTCCGATAACGATAAGAGGAGGCACTATTCACAGCCAAGCACCAAGCTCCACAAATAGAGCCATTATCCCACACACCCCCCAATACAGCAACCAAGAAACCGTTATAGGAAGTGTTTTGCCAGTAGTAATCACCGTTAGTATCTGAGCTATCCGCTCCTGCACACGCTGTAGGTAAAAATAACTCTGGATAATCCTCATTATATCCTACAGCACTTTGATAACCGTTAGAATGAGAGAGCTGTGTACCAAAGTTATCATAACCTGTTATTGTATCATCTGCCATAGTCTGCCCCACCTTACGGATGTAAGCATCATTTACACCTTTGGCTAAAATATTGATACCGTCTAACCAAGTCCAGATATTTCCCCAAAGATTTTCCTCTCCTCTGTAAGATACGGAACACTTACCATTTACACCGCCCTCTGCATTTCCAGATCCATTACCAAGACTAGAAGTAGCACCAGTATTAAGAGCCATATTAGTAGCTCCATCATCTGTATAATCACATACTCCTCTACCGATAACTTTTTGAGTATTCATAGTAGCATATTCTATCAGTATGAGCCACTGAGTAACAGAGAGAGCCAGAATATCGTGAGATCTCCATCCTGTACCCCTGTTATTGCACAGCTTTCTCACATTTGCCCTTGTTAAATTCTGAGATGATCCGCTGGCTGGCTTAGCTCCTGCAATACTGCATAATTTATCAGAGGCAAAATCCGCTACCTGTTCATCATTTTTCAGATAAGCACTAGCCGATGTATCATAAACAGATCCCTCAAAAGCTGAGAGGTATATTTTATCCTGCAAAATACCCTTTTCATCCTTAAAAACTTCCAGAGCCTTAAATCCTACCTTTGGAGTAGGGCTAATGTAATATCTGGCTTTTACAATCTCAGTACCTTTACCGCTGGTAGCTGGCTTAGTTTTGATCGGCACTGTCTTAACATAAAAGATCGGCTGTTCTACCATTACCATACCATTAGAGCCATCCTCTTTATATCCGCTCTCTCCACGATAAGCATTTACTGTACCAGCATCAGACAGATTACACCGCCTACGCATCCAAGGTTTTAAGTTATCAAAATCTGCCCCTGCTGTCAGATTTTCATTACCAGCAATCCTTACCACTCTCTTGTTAGCAAAATCAACCTCCACACCGTAAATATCCGCATCATCATACCCTACAAAAGATTTCAGAGTATTTACTTCATTAACTACTGCATTAAGCTGAGTAATTGTAACCACCGCACTAGGATCGACTGCTACAGTTACATTTGATGCATTACCGATAGCTGTTGTAAGGTCTACTAACAGGCTGGATGATCCCACTCCGTTAAATGGAGGCATCCATTCCGCTGTTTTTTCGCTCTCGTCTGCCACTGAGATGCTATACAGGATTTCCCCCTCTTGCGGATCTGTAGCATACAGCCCGATATTTCTTACATAATAGCCAGAGGTAAGGGAAGTATTTACAAAACTTGTACCCACCTTTACATAGCTGTCATTCTGCCTCTCTACATAAGATACCGCCTGTGATTGTCTGATTGTTCCTATGCCTGTTAAGCTGGCTAAATCACTACTCAGCTCACTATCAGATACCGCTATCCTAGTAAAATTCAGCTTTGTAGTGCCAGCCACAACCTTAGCCATCAACGCTTGCCCTTTTTTCGTGATTACTGCACTATTAAAATTTCCCATTTTCTATTTCCTCCTTTTCATTCCATTGTAATTATTGTAGCTGTAGTAGTGGGGATAACCACCGTAGCATTACCTGTTAAAGTTTCTTTGAATATTGCATCATGTGATACAGATACCCCCTCTGTGTCTGATACTCCTATCCCATTGTATAAACTCATATTGAGATTTTCTGTAGTGTGTATATCATGCGTTATTTCCGATTTTCCGCTTACGCTTACTCCCATAGGGTTATACATATTCATGGAGCTGTTAGCCCCTGTATGAATATCGTGAGTTATGTTTTTTACACTTCCTCCAGAAACTCCCATACCCTCTAATAAACTCATATTGAGGGCATTTGAGATATTTATATCATGGGTTATGGTATGTTTCATAGCCACGCTTACCGCCATCCCATAATATAGCCCCATAGAGAGATGATCCGTTATGGTATTCTGTACCGTCAATACCAAATTACAGGGGATCATTTTTACTAAAGCATTACATATCTCATCAAATACACCAACCCCTCCCAGAGTGGTATTTATTGTAAGCTCATAGTGTAAATAATCTCTCACAATCTCATAATACTCAGAGCCTCCACACATAGAAGATAACCACTCCTCCAGCGTTTTATCTGTATAGGGGATCTTCTCTGTCATTTTCACAAATAGCCTATACCGCCTTGCCTCCAAATCTTCCCCTATTGCTGAGGTAATACCAGCAATTTTCTCTAATCTGGATAACCCATACTCTGAGGCTGTTTCTATAAACCAATTATCCAGCACAAAATCTATTGCTATCAGTAATTTCTCCAGCTCTGGAGTTTGCACATTTGCTATCTGCTGGTATTCGTATATTCGCCTATGATATACAGGTAGCTTTTTTAATAACTCTACCTTATAATCCTCATTAAGCATTTGTTATCACCCCCAGCACTGGCATAGCCTCAAAATCACAAGTAAAATTTTCTGCCTTATTATTCAGCTTTGTATTTTGCACATCAATTACTCCCTCAATATTCAAAATACAGTTTTCTACTTGTGATACCCTCACGATTGAGTTATCCTCATTCGCCCATCTTTTTCTGATTTCTAAAAAATATGCCTCAATATTTGCTGTTACCTGTTCTCTGATTGCATCCCAAGTATATCCATCCTCTAAAGTACAGCTAATAGAAATAGAAATTATATCAGCCCTACAGCTTACTACCGTTACTGTATGCCCTATAGGAGCTAACCCTGCCCCCTTGCCTTGTGGGGGAGGATCTATAGCATTTTGCACATTTGCTACAAGTACCTCACTGGCTACCTCAAAATTACTATTTATGATAATCAGTTTTACAGTACCGCCTCCATCCCATACAGGAATGATTTTTACACCGCCTACACCGTCCAGCTTGCCTACTTCCTCTTTATAATCATCTTGATTACCGCCAAAAGGAGTAGTTGAAAAAGAATTGAGATACCGCTCTCTTAAAGCCTCAGTATCTTCCTCATCTTCCGCTGGTACTAAAAGCTCTACAATCGATCCCTCCATATTTGTATCAACAAAATCAATAGCCTCCAGCACTCCAAACTGAGTATTACCCTCTGTACCAGCCTCCTCACATTGCAACTGATAATACCAGAGTGCTTTTATCTCTGTTTCTCCATCTTCATTTTCTACTGATACATTTTTTTGCTCAATAAAGGCAATAGCCACATAATTTAGCTCTCCCAGATTAAACCGATTGCCTATAGGGATTTCCATATTAAACTCTGCTTTGAGGATAGCACAGGTAGCCTCATCTGGATAAATGCCACGCTCTTTACACCGCTGTATCAAATAATCCCTTTCTGCTGTATCTGCAAAACCATTTTCTATAATGGCATCCAGCAATGTATATAAATAAGCTATTTCCTCATTTGTAGGAGCTAACGCATTATAAATAACACTACCCTCACGCTTATCTACATCTGTTGCTACCTTTGCCAGAGTACGCTCCATTATATCCTCAAAGGTATTATTATCCTCATACATCCGTTTCCACCTCCGCATCTCCTTGATCTGTTTCTAAGGTAAATCTTACATGGAGCTTATCTTTGTTTTGCGTTATTTCCAGATCATTTATTGCTGTGATATGCTCATTTACCAGTAAAGCCTCCTCAATCATTCTCTTTGTTTCACTTTCTAATAAATCTGGCTCATAGGAGCTACCGATCATAGAGCTTATTTCCTCCCCATAATCCCATGAGTATATAGGATATTCATACCGCTTTGAATGGAGAGTAAGCACACACCATACTATGATGGCATCTGTACCCTCTATAATCCTCCCTGTGAGTTTTCCTGTTGCTAAATCCAGCTCATACTCTCTATACGGTTCATCTGTTGCCTCCTCCTCATCCTCTACAATTACAGGATCTTCCAGCTCCAGATTATCACTTTCCTCATCCGTAAAAAATGGAAATAACCCCATTACAAACTCACCACCTTACATAAGATTACATAGGTATCATCCTCCCCCTCTATTTTGAGTAAAACTACCTCATCCCCTTTTTTCAGAGGTTCTACAAAAGTATTATCATTTTTTAGAGAGGGATTATTATTATTTACAGCTTTATGATAACCTGTAATTAAAGGCTCAGCGACTAACAGATCCTCCTCATCCAGCTCCAGCTCTCCCACCATACAAGTATTTTTACTTGTCATTTCTCCAAGCTCTAATAAAACAGGGTTATCTTTGCCTCCCTGCCTCCTCATGATTTTTAAGAGCTTAGCATAATCCTTATCATCTCTAGCCACTGTACCGCCTCCTTTAATCTGCACTCTGAGTATCCATCGTATTGTGTAAAGCAAGGGTAAGTTTCATGGTATGTACTCCATTCTGCCATGTGTGGGTATCGGCTGTTATATAAAATTTACCCTCTGAGCCTGTAGTGGCATCTATCAGCCTAACACACTTTCCAGTAGTGCAATCCACATAACCGATACACTCTATTTCAAGTGTTCTTGTTATTCCGTTAAGCATCCCTTTTGCTACTGTAGTAGCATTTACACCCTTTTCTTTTGTATAAGTCTGTTGAAAAATACCGTATTTTACAATACTGCTTTCATTCTTCACAACCTTTAAGAGCTTGCCTTTTTCGTTATAAACCTTTACCCTGTTTACAACCTCAGACAAGCTCTCTTTTGAGCTGGTAGAGATAACATTGCTATTATCCGATAACTCCAGCTTAAACCATTCATCCTCAATCTTTCCTACACACAATTTCCCTTTTCTGGTATATACATAATATTTTTTCTTTGTCTGTTTTTTAGCCTTAGTGTATGCCACCATGATAATCTCATAAATGCTACGATCCTTAACTAAAAATTTTACGGTTTTACCAGTCTTAGCCAGAGAGCCTACCGATATTTTCAAATCCTTACATACTGCCTTTGTAATAGCCTCTGCTGTCTTTTTCTTAAATTTATATGTAGCCTTACTTTTGAGGGTATAGTATAAAAGATCATAGGCTACATAGGAAACTACCGTATTGCTCCCACGCTCCCTATCAATAATATAGCCTCTGAAAATCTCCTTTTTATCATCGTCATAAAGATATATCATGCTCCCTAATTTGAGTGTAATACCCTTTATGTTTGGATCATTAGGAGCATTGATAAGAGAGAGGCTCACTTTTCTTGCAACCTCATCTTTTGAGCCTCCCCACTCCACAGCACTAACATACTGTGTTATATTATAAATTGCTGTACTGATTTTCCACTTTCCTTTAGTTTTTTTCGCTGTAAACTTTGTATAGCGTATCTGCATATTACCGCCCCCTTATTTCCAGCTAGTCACTGTAAGGGCTGGGATCTTAATTGTTTTCCCTTTCGGTAACTTGTTTTTATTCTTTATAATTTTCTTATTTGCCTTATATATTTTATTCCTATATGTAGCACCGCTCTTACCATAATACTTTTTGGCAATCCTGCTAAGGGTATCTCCTTTTTTGATCTTATGTTTTGTAGCCTTAACCTTTTTCTGTGTCCTTTTCTTTGTTGATACTGTCCTGTATTCCTTTAAGGTAATATCGTAATATATATCCTTTGTTCCGTCCTGTTGCCCCCATGAAAAGCTCTCCATAGTGCATTGCATATTGATTACACCGTTTATTATAAAACGGATTATTGTATTGCTTTTCCTCCATTTCTCCAGCTTATTTATATAGTAATCTGGATCTTCCCTGTCAGCCTTTGCAAAATAGTAATCCTGTGCTGGAAAGAAAGAGCTGAGGGTAATGCTCCTCAGCCCTGTTTTACCTAAGAGGTTAATCTCTCCCAGAGATACAATATTTACCACAGTATTTTTATGAGCTACCGACACATCAAAAGATCTCGGTGTAACTGGTAGCTTAAACTTATCTTTATCAGTATGTTTCAACCAAAAATTCATACCGCTTTACCTCCTAAGTAACATTGTTTTCTACATCTTCCAGCCTCTTAACCATCTTACTTACAATGCCATCAACATCATCCTCGCTTTCAAAATGGCTATCATAAAAGTTAATGGTATAATTCTTACTGCCCCCAGAGCCAGCTCCACTAGCCTCTTGCTTTGTGAGAAGTTTCTCCCCTTGATGGGCATTTATAAGAGTATTATCTCTGGCTATTATGCCAGTACCCATAGCCCTGTTAGGGATGCCTCTGGTACTCATTACCCTATCATACTGATCCGCTTGATTTCTGGTAAGTACCCTCTCACCCTCATGTAGCCTTGCTGGGTAATTATCGTATGGAACACGATCTTTACCATACGCAAACCCTAACGCACCGCCAACTTTACTAGCAATGCCCTCAGCAAACTCTTTAGCTTTGCTTATTGCTCCACCAATTTTATCTACAAAACCACTGATCTTATCGACTACTCCAGAGATAACCCCAGATATTGCTCCACATACTGAGGAGATTGTACCGCTTATTGAGTTAAACACTGTAGAAACTGCCGATTTCAGCCTATTAAATACGCTTATCAGTGTGGATATAATACTGGAGATTGTAGAGCTTGCACTGTTGAAAAATCCACAGATACTACTCCAAATCTGGGAAATATAAGGGGATAGAAAATCAAATACCGCCTCAATTCCAGTAAGCAACCCATCAACTACTGTTACAATGAGATCCACCGCTGTACTAATCACAGGAGCTAAAGCGTTCCATACTGCCCCAACTACCGTTACCACAGTCTGTACCACTTTTTGAAATAACCCCATGTGGCTACCCAGCATAGATAATACTTTTTGGATTGCTCCCCCTACCGTCTGAAAAATACTGCTCAGAGTAGGCATAAGGGCTACAATCGCATTTACCACAATCGTTATAATGCTCTGGATCACTGGCATTGCTGTAGTTATGATATTTGTAATAGTAGTTACCACAGGCACTATATACGGTATCATTTGATTTACACCGTTGTTTATTGTGGTAATAATACTCATAACCACAGGAGCTACACTCTGCACCATTGATATTACAGGAGGGATTAGGGATATAACCGTATTCATCGTAGTTACAAATCCCTCTTTAAATGTTCCCAGCATATCCCCAGCACCGCTACCCAGCCCCTCAAATTTGAGAGAGCTTGATAACTGATCCAATAATCCAGTATCTACCCCCATTCCTGCTAAGGCATCAAAAATACCATCTTTAATTCCTGTTACCAGAGGGAGTATATTTTTCTTTATTTTCGGCACAATCTTTTTAGAGGCTGTACCTATTGCACTAGGCAAGTTGTCAAAAATTGTTTGTACCATAGGAATAGCATTATCAAACAAGAAAGTAGAGGCTGTATCTAAGAGATCGCCCATCGATCTTGCAACTGCCTCCCCATCCCCTACCGATAACTGCCCCATGAGATTAGTAAAAGCTGATTTCATGGAGGCTAAAGATCCTGTAAAGGTAACACTTGCCTCTTTTGCTGTTGTTCCTGTTACTCCTAACTGTTCCTGTACTACATGGATAGCATTATACACATCTGCAAGATTACTAATATCATACTTAACCCCAGAGATTTTCTCAGCATCAGATAAGAGCCTTTTCATCTCCTCCTGTGTACCGCCATACCCTAATTTGAGGTTATCCAGCATGGTATAATTCTGCTTTGCAAAACCTTGATAAGCATTTTGGATGCTCCCCATGTCTGTACCAAATTTATTAGCATTATCAGCCATATCAACCATAGCCATATCCGCTACTTGTGCTGATTTAGCTGTATCTCCACTCAAACTACTCAAAAGTGAGGCACTAAATGAGGTTACATTTTCCATGTACTCATTAGCCGATAATCCTGCTGTCTGAAATGCTTTGTTAGCATTTTCTATAACGGTATTTGCATCCCCCTTAAAAAGAGTTTCCACACCGCCTATACTCTGCTGTAGGTTAGCTCCCTCAGAGAGTGATTTTAATGCCCCAGCTCCAGTTACCGCTAAAGCTATGGTAGCTCCTTTGGCTAAGGTTTTTAAGGTATCTCCAATCTTTCCAAGTACCTTACTTGCACCGTCCTTAACCTTTACCATCGCTGTAGCAACCGTACTACCGATTGATTTTAATTTTCCTATTACGCTTGATACAATAGGAGTAGCCCGATCACGAATTGACACAAACGGTCTGGCAATCGTGCTACCTATTCTCCTAAGTGTTCCTCCAACCCTCTGTAATCCTGCACTGGCTCTATCACGAATTGACACAAAAGGGCTGGTAACTATCCTACCTACAGTAGCCAGCCCAACCCTTACCCTGTTTATCCCTCTGGTAGCCATATCCCTTACTCTGATTACAGGAGTAATTACTCTCCTCACTAAGCCCCCTATAGTATTCTTTATCCTAGCCAAGCCTTGTGATGCCATATCTCTTATACGCACTATAGGAGTGTAAGTAGTAGCAATTTCTCTTAGTCTTGCTCTAATGTTTGAAACAGTTTGGGAGGCTCTATCTTGTACCTCTGCCCTTGTCAGATAACGCTCATTGCTCATAGATCTTAAAGCCTGTGCAATCCTGTTTACTCTGGGAGTAGCACGATCATTTACATCTACTCTGGGGTTAGCTGAGGTTCTTCCTAAATCCTGCACCGCTCGTCTGGAGTTTTGTACCTGTCTGCTAAATTCCTGTTGCTGTCTTACATTTCTCCTCAGCCCTTCGCTCATTTGATCCCTAAGCGTTAATCTAGCACCAAACTCTCTCACACATTTCACCCCCTTTACTCAAAATAAGTTTTATTTCATGCTGTCTATTTTTCTCTGTACTTCCTCTCTTTCCTCCAATTCTTTCTCATAAAAAGCCTGTATTACCATAAGTTCCCCTTTAGGCATGGAATAAAAAACGGATGGTCTGATCCCACGATTTACCCAGTAATAATACATGAGATTAGTAAGCCCATCCGTTTCAATTAGTTTTTTACTTCTTCAATAGAGCTATCCTTAAAACCGCTAATATCCGATACTGCCCCATAGATACTAACAATCTCTCCAGAGAGCAAAATATTTTTAACCAGCTCTTTAGGTGTAGGAGATCCAAATTTCATCATAAGCTCCTTATTTTTAAAGAGAGGTTTTCCGCTATCATCCAGCACACTCTCCATAACTACAAAGATCTGGAGCAAGTTTGTATCAATATCCAAATCCTTACCCTGTATCTTTAAAGCCATATCCTGTAATTCTTCCCACTTACTAGCACTTACCGCCTGTAGGGTTACACAGAATGGAGAGCCATAAACCTCTGATAATCTGGTAATCTCTACTCTCTTTGTGGGGAGTTTGATTTTATCCATATCCCCACCCAAGAGAAGATCCAGAGCATTTACAGGTACTTTCTTTTCCTCTGCCACTTCCTCACCTATAGGAGCTACCGCCTCAGATACTAAAACATTTTCCTGCCCTGTTACCGCCTGTACACCTACATTTTTCTCTGTTACCATTCCATCCATTGTTTCCATCATTTTTAATATCCTCCTAATAATTTTTTACTATGTTTAAACACAAAAATGAGGGAGGGAGATCTTACAATCCTCTCCTCTCCCTTAATTGCCTTTTATCTAGGCTCAATCTGATCCAGATACTCATAAGTAGTAAAAGTAAACGGATGCTCTACTTCGCCCGGTGTCTGTGCCTCCCAATCAAACAAGGTAAGATCATCAAACGATACACCATAAATAGCAATCCTCTCAGCCCCATAAGCATCTGGATCTGCCAGTTTGCTAATGATTGTAAATCTAACCTCCTGCTTATTTTTCAGCATTTCAGCGATCTTTTTTGATGCCCTGTCAGTAAATACCTTGTGAGTAGTAAGAGATCCTGTACCCTTATACCCTGTAGTTTTATGGTCTGTAGCCCATGTACCGCACTGTTTGATCTCCTCTTTGTTAAACTCAATCTTTGCCTGTGCCTTATAGCACTCAGTTACAAGATCGCTATCTAACCAGATTTCACCAAAAGTACCGTTACATATTCTTTTACCCTCTACTGCCATCTGTTATCCCTCCTCTCTTATTCCTTAGTAATGGTAATATCCACATCCTCAATCGCATCAAGGATTGATACCGTACCATCTAAGCCAATATAAGAGCCTGTATTAGCCTCCTTAATTGCTTGCTCATCCATGTCTGAGGTATCTATACCATGAGCCTCCAGCCAAATCTTGTGTTTTGCTACACTGATCTCCATTGTGTAATTCTCATTGATATACCCTTTACCGCCATCTTCTGTGCTGAGCTGTTTGAGGTATGCCCTAATAGCTGTAACCAACAAACACTTGTTATCATAGCTGTTAGAGTAATTACCGATATAGCTTTTATTGATAGTGGAATAAAGATCCGTTTCAATCAAATCCTGTATAGCCAGAATTTTAATCTTTTTAAGATCCTCTGTTTCCGTTTCCGTAACCGTTACCAGAGAAGTAACTCCCCTTGCTATAACGATACGATCCCCATCGTTATACAGGGTAAACTTACCCTTATCCACCGCCTCATCTACCGCATCCTTATCCACCACAGGAATACTTGTTACCTCACTAAGAGGTTTATAGGTAGCCGACACTTTCAGATCCAGCCCAGCCAGCAAGCCAGCGATCCTACTGCAATACTGAGCCTCTGTATATACCTTATCTTCTACATTGATACAATCTGTAGCTGTTGCCCCTACAATCTCAAAATTGATAACACACTTGTTATCTGAGGCTGTTTTTGGCACGATTACTACAGGTCTTTTCGGAGTGTTTTTTCTGATACCCATACACCATGTAGCAAGGGCTGTAGCCTCCTCTGTAGAGATGTCTGGAGATCCCACCAGATAATTTACATTCACAGTAGCAAAATACTTTGTTGCCTCATTATAATTTTCTGCCTCAGTAGGCAAGGTATATACAATAACCTTTTTCGGAGCACCCAGAAAAGCTCTCTGGATATACTCTTGATTTTCCTTTGTAAAATCAGTGGGGATCTCGTCTACACCTTTGATAATCAATGCTCCAGTGTTTTTCTCATCCTTTAGAATGATACCAACTACACCGCCAGCACCGATCTGTATAGCCTGTACCGCCTTTTTCACAAACTCTATAACTATACTAGGTAATCCCATTGTTACAATCCTCCTTTACTAAATTTCTCTTACCGTTATATCAACCTCCTCAATTATCTCATGGTTATCTGGATGATTGATACTCTCAGTAAAATTAAGGATCAAATTACAATAGATAGCCCCCTCATTTATCCTCAGATTAGAGGTAAAGCTATCTATCTTAGCAAATCTCTCCTTTTCCTTTACTCCTGCTTTTGGAATAACTGGTACTGCCAGAGCTAAAAGAAAAAGCTCCTCCAGCTTATCCTCTACCTCATAAAGAGGCTCAGCTAACACTTGATTAGCCTCATCCCTCTCCCCAAAATATATAATCTGGAAAGTAGGGTTATTTTGATACAAAAAATAGTTTTTAATCGCTTTCGGATCTGTTATCTTTGACACACAAAAGCTAGGTCTTTCAAATTCTCTCGGCACTTCCTGTATATATACTGGCACACCAGAGTAGGCATCAGCAATAACTTTACAAACACTATTTAATAGCCTCATAAATTACCTCCCTCTGCCTCTCTAAACGCTTGCTCCATCCACGAAACAATAAGCCTCTCTATTCTGGGAGTAGCATTTTGCATACCATCCTCTATGAAATGCTTACCAGCCACATACCGCTCCTTTAACATGATCCCCTTTTGACCGCTGTACCTTATGTACTTTTGTCTGCCCCCTGCACTCAGATACCGCACTGGCAAAAATCTTTTGTGCTGTACATGACCATCATTTACATACAGGGCATACTCTACATTAGTGCTGTATTCTACGCTTTCTGATCCTCCTACCGTTACCGAAAAAGAAGATACTAAACGTGAGGTATCTACAGGAATAAGAGGAGCTATTTCTTCCTCCATGATATTACCTATCCTTTGGAGCAAGATTATTTTCTTTTCCTCCCACCTATCTACCAGAGCTTGAAAAGCTGTTACAAAATCATCCCAACCATCTACAGAAAAATCACTATCAGCCATATTTATACCTCACTCTCTGCTAAGAGGGGTACTATCAACTTTGTACGCTTTTTGTAAGGTTTATCAGCAATAGTTTTAAATTCTGTACTTTCCACCTTATTATCATACTCATCTTTCTCGTACACATAGAGTATATCTCCCTTTTGTATGTCTGCCTCTGGATGAGTATATAAGTTTCCGTCTGTGATATTTTTCTTTTGAGGCTGGAGCTGAGAGGTATTACTTGATCCGTCCGTAACATGACAATCATAAGTACCGACTAACACAAGTTCCTGTTTTGGTCTGTTATATTCCCCCAGCGTTTTACTGTATCTTTTGACTTCCACAATTTTATCAAAGAGGAAAGTAACCATAAATCAATCCTCCCCTTCTGCCTCCACCATCTTAGCGTTCTCTCTGGGAAATAACCGCCTATAACAATAGAGCTGTTGCTTAACTGTGTCTGGTAATTTATCCTCAAAATTTACGCTTTCATCAGCTAAGGTATATGAGGTATTACCCTCTGCCCCCAGCTTTCTAAAACGCTGTATAACCAGATCCTCCATAATATTTTTAAGTGGAGCTGGAAACACATCTGCCCCACTCTCATCAATGAAATTATCTCGACAAAAAGCCTCAATATCTTCTCTGGCTTTCTCTAAGAATACCTGTACCAGCTCCAGCTTAGGAGTGTTATCTTTGGAAAGTCCTAAGATAATTCTGCATCTATCCAAACTCTCCATAGAGATCCCCCTCCCTTATTCGACACGCTCCACACCGTAAATAGTGGCTAAAGCCCTTGCCACCGTTATATCCTTTGTGGAGGCTTTACCGTTTACAAACTGCACACCCAAAGAGGCTACTGTAAGAAATTTGTTAGAAGATGTAAAGTTATACACCTTTTCCTCCTGCTTAGCCTCTGCCTCAGTAGCCTCATTTGTGGCTGTAGCCTCATTTGTGGCTGTAGCCTCTGTTGGTGTCTGTTCCTGCTTAGCCTCATTATTTTCTGTTACCTGTTCCTGCTTAGCCTCTGCACTCGGTTTTCTAGCCATCTTTCTTTACCTCCTTATTCCGTTTTTCCGATATTGATAATCTTAGAGCCAGCATAAGAATTGAGAAGTTTGATTGTACTCTCATTCAGTACATGACCTCTAAAATAATCCCCAGACTTAGGAAGATCCTCATAGAAAGTACCCCTAAGCTCAGCAATCTCTACCTGTTCTAAGTCCACAGTGAGCATAGCATCTGTTACCATGTGGCGATCCAGCACAAGGTTAATCACACCAAAATCACTCTGGATCTTAGCAACTGTAATACCCAGCACTTGATCCATGCTGTTATCAATATCAACCTTTACATTTGTACCATTCTTCAGCAAGCCATTTACCATACGCTTAACGCTGGCATTTACAAAAGAAAAATACTCACCGTTAGCACCATGATCCCACATTCCCTGCAATGCATCTAAGATAAGCTCCTCAGAAAAAGTTTTCCCTGTACCGTCAATAACATTTTCGTCATTTACAAGGTTCATAAGCCCATCCATCTGTCTAGGAGTGCTGTCTGCCTCCATTGTCTTAGTACCGTTGATGAAATACCACTCCAGATCCCTCTTAGTTTCCGTCAAGCGATCCGATACCTCAGACTGAAAACTGTTACCGATCCCTTTCGGATTAAGAGCCTGTGCTGTACCAGATACCTGTGTTACTTTCTCAATAATCTGGCAAATATTAGACAAGCTACCTCTGCTGGATTTAATTGCATCCCCAGCCTCAGCACCCTCTAATTTGAGAGTACCCCTCTGATCATTCAGCTTACGCTCTCTCCATGTAACGGTAATATCCGTTGCTGGTACTGTCTGCCCCCTGCCCATCAAAAGAGTAGTAAGGGGAGTATCTGTAGGAGATACCAGCTTAATCTCATCAGCCAGATCTATTACTTCATTCTGTAAAAAATCCGATCTTTTTACCATGTCTGCCATTGTCTTTACCTACCTTTCCTTTTAATCCTCATCATTATTGTTGTGGAGCTTATTCAGCTTTTCGCCAATCATGCCCTTTACATCCCCAGCTTTTTTAGCTTTATCGTAAGCATCCTCTGTTTTCTTGCCCGATCCTGTAGCTGGTGTACTTCCTTTAAGGAAATTTGCTTTTTCCTTTTCTACCGCCTTTTTCACTTCGGCATCAAAGAGGGCTTTCATACCCTTTACTCTTTCTGTGAGTTTTGTTTTCCGCTCCTCCTCATCGGCAATAGTGGCTAAATCCTCTACAGCAATCAAATTACGAAAACCAGCATCAAGCCCCAGCTCAGCCACAGCATCCACCACATCCAGCCTCAGCCCTTTTACAGTAAGCTCCCAATCTTTCTTAGCTTGTGCCTCCTGCCTCTCACGCTCCTCAGCCTGTTTACGCTCATCCTCACTCATTTTTTCTTTAGCCTGCTTATCAGCCCACTCTTTTTCCTTTTTCTTGATAGCATCCGTTACTCGCTTATCTGCCATCTTTTCATACTCTTTCTGGAGTTCCGCTCTGATTTCCTCCTCAGTCTTTGCCTTTGGAGTTTCCTTACCCTTACCAGTACCGCTATCTCCGCTCTGAGTATTTGTTGTTATGGTAGTGCTGGTATCTTTACCATCCTGCCCTGTTACCTGTGCATCCGTTGTTATAGCATTGCTTTCAGCCATCTTTATTTACCTCCTTAAAATAAGTTTTACATCCTCAACCCTCGTAAGTTTTGAGGTACATAACCCTTTCCATAATCTAGGGTCATAAAATGTTTGCTAGATTGCATACTCACAAACAAATTTTTTCAATTTTTATTCAGTTTTCTTTCATAACAATAAAAGAGCCAGTAGCTTTTACACTACCAGCTCTTTCCACTCTGTTCTAGGATGAAAATACCGCCACTTAACAGTATTTTCATCTATCTTTTTTATCTCCAGCTCCTCAATATTATCCATACTAAGGAGTTTAGCCCTCCATCGTTTTGCTTTTTCTTTATCAGCAAAAAGCCTTAGCACTTTATCAATTTCTTTTATGCTCCATTCCTTATCTGTCAGAACATCCTCAGCCCTCCACCGCTCTTTTATTTCCTCTACTCTCTGTTTTGCCTCCTCATAAGTAGTAAATATATCTTTCTTTGGTAAATGCGTATATGTTCTATGATCCTCCCCATAGGTTAAAGTCCATGCTGGAATTATTCTTACTATCCTGTATTCTTTATTCCTGTTTACCTCTGTTTCTACTTTCCAATTCTTTATTTTATCCGCTGTTACCAGAATACCCTTATCATATAGCTCCTTTAAATTTGCTGGGTTATCTATCCGCTTACCCTGTAAAAGTTCTTTCTCCTCTTTGCTAAGCCTGTATATAAGCCCTGTTTCTATCTTCCTGTAATCATCCTGCCACTCTTTAGGTATTTTCTTCCACTCAGTACCCTCAAACTCATCAATAGGAATACCTTTTACATATCTATGCTCCCTCAATTTGAGAAAATCAATAAAACACTCTCCAGCCCCTACCAGCGTTACCACTCCATAACGGATGCTACACTCTCTGCCTCTGGTTTCCACAAAATAAACAATATCTCCTACACTAAACATAGTCAAACCTCCTTTTAAGGAATATAATCACATTTGCCCCAGATTTTTAAGCGAAAGAAAAAGGGCTACCAGCATTTACCGCCAGTAGCCCCTAATCGCCTCATATAGCCCCTTTATTTCTCCCTACGATACTTACAAGCCTTGCCATCAATAAATACGCTGTCTGGCTTTGTTTTCGGGTATTTATACACCTCACAGCTCCCCTTACAAGGGCTATCACTAAAAGGGGTATCTCCATAAGCAAATATACACCCCTCACAAGCCTTACCGTTATTAGCCCAGCTTGTAAGCCTCTCCTCAGCGATCTCTTTCTGTCTTTTCTCATCCATTTCCCATTACCTCCTAAGCTCCATATCCTTTATAAGTCCTTTGCTGGAATTTATCGTAACCATCCTCAATCACTACCTCCATATCAACATAAGTAGTATATCCTGTTTTCTCTATTTTGGTTATCCTGTAATTAGCTCCACGCTGTATAATCATCTCACTCTCATAACCAAAATTTGTCTGTTTCCGCTTACCATCCCATAAATGATCGGGATCTGTTGTTTGATACTCAGCACCGCTATAATAACTAAAAGGCTCTGCATACATCATTTTCGTACCCTTTGGAGCATAGATATTACATACCACATCTCCAGAAAAGCCCTTACCCTTTGCTACTCCTGTACTGATAAAATTATACTGTCTACCAGTCCTACCTACAAACTGCTGTAGCTCATCATGTGTCATAGAGCCAAAACCACTTGTACCCAGCATACTATCAATAGCCTCTGATCCGCATCCACGCTGTAGCCATATATCAAAATCATAAGAGGATCTATCAATAAGGGTAGTCATCTTTCTTATCTCAGCTCCACCACCCTCATAATCAATACTAACCTTTTTATCCCCTATTTTATTATACCAGCCCCCAGCATATCCAGCCAGAGGTCTATTAAACTTTCCGCTACCCTGTGTGTAATCCCAGATAGCATACCGCTCATCCTTTTTAGCCTTTCTCCATACCTCAGCACAACCGCCTCTCAATACAGTATCGGCATCCTGTGTACCCATAAACCAGTAAGCATTATCTTTTCTCTCCTGTGAGTATGGATTATCTACCCAGATACCAGCCTTTTTCTCTGCTACCTCCAGCTCCTTTTTCAGCTTTGATAAAGTCTGTTTCTGGAGAGCATACTCTTTACCCTTTTCCTCAAAATCATCTAATGAGGCTAAAAGCTGTTGGAATTTATCATAATCTGCACCTGTAGCAATTTTAAGCTGGCTCTCAAAATAATCTCTCTTAGCCTGTATCTTATCCTTTTTCAGCTCATAATCATCAAGAGTAACATCCTGTAACCAGATACCAGAATACTTACCATTATCTCCAGCCGACATTTTCAAGTAAGCCAGATTAAACTCAGCATCCTCTACCTCATTCTTTTTATCCTGTGCCTCCTGTAAAAGTTTTTGCTGTTTGAGCTGGGCATCCTGCTCTACTTTCCATTTTTCGTAGTTTTCAGCCCCTCTTATAGAGCCAGTAAGCTCATTTAACTCATTCTCCTCAAAGGTATCACTCACTACTGGCACATAGGTACATCTACAGTTAGGATGGATCGGGAGAGTAGGTTCTTCCCCCAGCGTATATACATTATTGTTATATGCGAAACAATGTTGACAAGTCCTATTATCTCCCCCATTTGCACAACGATACCTAAGCTGGGTTACACCGTTACCCTCCCATACCTCACGCTGAGCCACATAGCTTACTCTCTTTGTTTCTGTTCTGGCTACCCTCTCAGCGTTATATTGAGAAGTATTGATCCCCTTATTGATCCTCTCTGTAATCTGAGGTATGCCCTCTCCTAATATCATACTCTGGGTAAGTCCTACTCTCAGATTTTGCCCCAGCCTCCCCTTATCATTCCAGAGGCGATCACTAAACATAGCACCGCTCCAAGGATAATCTAAAGTTTTTTTGATATATGTAGGATTGAGCTTATTGAGATTGATAGTTACATTCTTTACCTTACCCAGCCCATACACTTCTCTCAAAAACTGATCGGTATAGATATGAGATAGCCCCTCTGTAAAGATAACCTCCTCTTTCTGCCCCAGCTTTCTTATCTCCTCATCTATTTGCTCAAATAGCCCTCTGGATCGTGTTAAGGCACTCTGATTAGCATAACTCCAATCTCCCCCAGCCTTTTGTACCTTTGCTACTGTTTCTGCCACATCTGCTAAGATCTGTTTCTGGCAATCCTTATAAATAGCTCCTAACACTTTCTCCATTTTTGCCTCATCCTCAAAGGCTTTACGGTTATTTTTTAAAACATCCTCCTCACGTTCTTTTATCAGCTTTTCTCTCCTCTTGCTGTCTGCATGGAGTATAGCCTTTTGTTGAGGAGTTAGCTGGCTATAAGGAATACCGTACATTTTGGCTACTTCTGGATTTATATACCCTGTTTCTGCCATTATTTACAGCCTCCCCTCATTATTCCCCTGTTTCCTCAGTCTGAGCATTGCCCTCAAAAAAAGATCTAAAATTAGGGAAAAGATTATTGCTATCAGCCTCTATATTCTCCTGTGAGTAAGGATCTGTATTCTCTTTCTGTTTTTTGCTCTCTGCCTCCAGCTTTTCTAATACATCTTTTGGATTATCAATAAACGGTAACAGACTAAGGAGCGTTTCTTTATCTACCGTTCCATTCAGCTTAGTAACCGTATCTACCAGCTCTGTAAGATTGTTTGGTACATTTCTGGTAAACTCTACTTTGAGGTTTACAATATCTACCTCATGCCCTGTACTCACTCGGATCGGTACTGTCAGCACTCTTACAAAATCTCTTAGGGCTTTCTCCATTTTTCGCTCTTTGATAATACACTTTGTTTCCAGCCCAAAGAGCTTAAAGCGGATTGCCACCCCAGAGAGATTACCAGCAAAATTTTCATCAGAGAGGTTAGGCACTTGCGAAAACTTATAAATATTATTTTCCAGCCTGTTAAGATGGTTCTCTAAGGCATCTGTTTGGATCTGCTTTGTGATAAACTTCACATCTCCATTTTCCATTACCTCAATAATGCCCTCCTCTTTGAGCTGTTTCTTACCATCCTCCCCCACAATCATATTTTTCAGCATAAGATAAGCATTTCTGAAAACGCTAAACTCATCCGATACATCGGATAGCACTTTATCATAATCCTCAACAAGAGTTTTAATCTTTTCCAGATCGCTCATCTGCTCCTCATTGTTATACATGGTTACAATCGGTATTCTTTCATAAATAATATTTTCCTCCTCCACAAACTCATAAGAGGCAAACTCCCTACCCTTACCCCTCTGAGGAGCTGTAGAAGTTTCCACGCTCTTAAAAAGTTCCATTTTCCCCACACTGTAAACCCCTGCATAATGTGTAGTTTTGTCTGTGTCCTCTGTATCAATATCATATAAGCGGATCGCATACTGTAACTCCTTTGTGCTGGAGTTTTTATAAACCAGTATTACATCCTCTGGGCTAAGCCTCATTACCTTTGTTTTGCTTTCCTCATTCTGATACACTAAGAGATGAGATAGCCCTTTAATCATTGCCTCCTTACCCCACTCTATAATCACATCTTCCATGTCATTATCAATCATAAGATAATCAATAAAATCCTGTACCGCTGTATCTTCCAATTCTTCCATATCCACACCGACATCTACAGGCTCAACCTCTACCGCTGGCTTTTCCTCTTTTGGCTCAGTGTAATTAAGAATTACAGGATTACCTAAGAAATAGCCCACTGTGTTATCTATGGTCTGCCCGAAAAAATCATTTACCAGCCTGTTATTAGGCTTGTTCTTATCTTTAGGCTTTTTATTGAGGATCTTGTGTTTCCCCTCATACAGATTTTGATATTTCCTGTATCTGGGAGCTATCTTTCTTGTGTGGGCATCTACCAGATCATTTAAGAAACTGGCACTAAACCGCTGTGTACCGTCTGCCTCTGTATTAAATTCCTTGTCAATAGGTCTTTCTATCATCACTATCTCCTTTCATAAAAAATAGCCCTTACTTTGAGGGCTATACTGTTAGATCTTCTCGTTTTAAGTTTCCTATGTGGCTGGCTTGATCTGCAATCGTACACGCAAAATCCAACCCATCAAAGAGATCATCATGATCTACCTCTGGAAAAAGTAACAGGCACTCCTCCAAATCATCCATACCAGCTCTAAAATAGATTTTCCCATTTTCAAAGTTGGCGGATCGCCTCATTGCCCTTGTTACCTTGTCCTTAGTGGTATTTATATTAAGCACTGGCAATAAACTAAGCCTCCTTACCTCCTGTGCCATTGCCTGTTGATAAGCATTACTCTCTATGCCTATCCTCTCTACCATAGGGTATTTATCTCTCCCATAGCTCAATAGAGTAGTAAGCTGAGCATTAAAAGATAATCTTTCTTTCACATACTCCAAAACATAAATATTATGCTCATTATCCATACCCACAATCATAAGCACAAAATAATCATTGTTGCTACTCTGCTTTTCGGATATTGCCAGATCCACACCAAAGTATATTTTTACTTTTTTCCAGCTATCTATCCCCTCTGCATCCTTTACTCTTACCTTTGCTGTGAGAAAATCATAATCAATTTTATACTCCTCATAGTATTTAAAATATTTTCCTTTGAATATCTTACCCTTTGCCAGTTCTGTATCTTGCTGGTACTGCATATTAAAAATTACAGCCCCACTCTCACGCTTTATAGCCATGAGCTTAGCCAGAGAAAATTTATCCTCCCAGAGTGCTATCTCCGTACCATCTTTGAGCTTTATAATAGCCCTCTGAACATTTACCACATACTCCCCACTCTTTATTAAATCCTCATACAGATCTAAGGGGTTATATCGTGTGCCTAAAATATGTATCTCCCCATGAGGCTCTAAAGTAGGCTTTAAGGCACTGTAAAACCACTCTTTTAAAGTGGCTCTCTGCCCCTCAGTTCTAGCATTTTCCAGCCCTACTAAGTCATCACCTATGATAATATCAAAATGCTTTGATACAACCGCTCCACTAGCCCCCAGAGCTGTAAGAGTAGCCTCTTTTCTTATAATCGTTCTCCTGTTCACTGAAAACTCTTTATCATTCCAGAGGTTATCTTTGCCTGTTCGCCAATCCCCAAAGATCCTTATGAGTGTAGTGTTCCCCTCAAAATGAGATCTTACTTCTTTCAAAAAAGCCTTAGCCTGTGTATCAGTCTTAGAGCCTATCAATATACGGATATTAGGATCTCTGAGTATCTTTGTTATGCAAAAATCCACATCCCCTACCGTACTCTTTCCATGCCCTCTAGGAGCTAAATCTAAAGTGCTGGGGTTATCCGATATATTTTGTATAATCTCCCAATGTAGCCCCTGCACATCCCTCTGTGTTACATATTTACACACTACCCAATAGGCACAGATAAAAGGGAGAGATAGATCCTGTACCGTTTCTCTTATTACTTTATCTTTTACCCATTGCTGTAAAAGAGGATTTTCCATCACTGGAATAATGGTAGCTTTCAGTGTTTCTAACCTACTATCCACATTTCTTATCCTCCTCTCCATAAAACAAAGAGGAGCGTTTTCAGCCCCTCCTTACTGCATTGATTATTTTTACATTGTGCATAACTTAAATACCAGATACACCGCCAGCACAACCTCTATAAGTATGCCAAACGCTAACATCTCAGCCACCTTTTTATAATACCGAGTATCTACCCTGCATTGCTCCTCTTTTTCTTTACTCCTATTGAATACCGATCCAGTATTACCTATCACAGCTAACAGGATAAGTAAGCCTATCAGTATAAGCAACTTACACAATATTCTCATCACATCCAGCCTCCTCTCTGGTATTCCTCAAACTCAAATTTACCATAAAACACATACCGACTACCGCCAGCATAACCCCGATCACTATGCCACCTATTAAAGCCATCCATATCATTACTCTACCTCCAGCTCATCTTTTTCTGTGTACGATGATAAACATAATCACGAATAACAGGAAAACTTAGGTTACATTTTGTTTTACTTTCCTGTTTTGTGCAATCTGTATAACTGCCCCTGTATTTCCCCTTAGAGAAAATCTTATAAGGCTATACAAATTGCACAACTATTCTCTCAAACTGCTAAGCCCTGCCTTAATGGTACTAAGCAAACTATCTACAGCCTCTCTATCCTCTTTTGTAAGGCTCATTTCCCCAGATACCACATTATCAATAGGGCTATCCACAAGAGCCAGCTCCAGCTTAGCCACCTTTTCTAAATCATTGATATTTTTAATCCTCAGCTTTCCCTCATTGTAATCTTTTATCGCTGTTACAATGAGATTATTAAAAAGCCTCCTGTATCTGGTTTTCACATCTAGCACTACCGCCTCTTTTTCCTTACCGTCTTTCTCCTCTAAGGCTCTCTGAGTACATCTATCCACCCAATTAAAAGATCTGCTCCACCCTGCTACTGTACGCTCTGCTCTCTTGAAATGAATAGCCACCGCCTTTAAGGATCTCTTTTCTCCCAGATTGTAATAAAACTCAAAAGCCTCTCTCTGTATGTTGCTCTCTTTCTTTAGCTTTGTATCTTTCTGCTCCTGTTGCTCTTTCTGCTCAGCCACAATTTACCGCCTCCTCTCTCCCTTTTCCCTCATTTCTGAGGTTTTTAGGGTTATTTGTGCTAAATTTTCATAGTACCTACTGGAAAAGGGTTATATTTTTTCTTTAATCTTTCATATTCATAGCATTTTACTATCTTGCTATACTCTCTCTATCTACTTTTCATATAGTTTTACATATCCTTTTCTTTTATATATTTCTTTATATAGAGTTAGGATATATAAGGCTTTCTCTTTCCCCGCCCTGCCTGTTTTTTCTTCATAGAGTTTCATAGGCTCTTACAATGTTTCTATGCAATAGAAAAGGAGAGGTTATTTCCCTCTCCCCAGCTCTGCTAATTGTATCTGGATGCTATGTAATTCTGCCCTATGAATACTCGATATAACTAATGCTTTACTTATCTCTATCTCATCCCTGCATACCTTTTCTTCCAGAATAGCCAGATCATTCTCTATGCTGGCTATTCTTTCTAATAACTCTGGTTTAGACTTCATCCCTCTTTCCTCCTCATTTTGAGATCTTCTTTCAATATCTCATACACAACACTATCATGCAATTTTCCATCTGCTAACATAGCTTGTCTATGATACCGCCCAACAATCTCTCCCCCATATCTTTTAATAAAGGCATCATATAATTCTTTCGCTGGATTATCAGCAAAACAAAACCACTCCATCCGCTCCAGATTGTATTTATAGAAAAGGTCGTAAACAACTCTTTTAATATCCGCTAAAAATATAAAACTTCCCTTTTCAAAACTCATAAGCCCAAAATTATAAGCGGATCTAGCTTGCCAATCAATCCTATATGATACAACTCCTAATATCCTATCCGTTTTATCCACCGATACAAAAAAGTGCTTATTCTCATTGTTATCGCTCATTTCAAAATTATAATGCCCTGTACCCCCATAAAACTTATAGTAAGGATCATACCATACCTTTTCCATCATAATCTTATTTAATTGCTCTATATATAATTGCCCTGCTTTAAGCATCTTTTATATCCCCCTCTTTAATAGCCACCTTACAAAGCCCTCATCTGTTTCTGCCTCTACATACTCATTATACCGATTGCTAAGGATTACCAGCTCATCCTCTGTTATTCTGATACTGTTAGATCCAAACCTCAGCATAGGGAGAGTAGTCTTTTCCTCTTTTTGAGTTTCTTTTTCTTCTTTCTCCTCTACAAAAAGCTGTTGTAAATCAATCTCTGTAAAGCCCAGCACCTCCAGAGGGATCTCCTGCTCCTGTATCTCCAGCAATTCCTCTTTCAGCATATCCTCATCCCATGTAGCCAGCTCTCCCAGCTTATTATCTGCTATACGGTATGCCTTTACCTGTTCGGGAGTAAGATCGTCTGCAATGATATAGGGTACTGTTTCCAGCCCTGCTAATAAACTTGCCTCTCTCCTTGTATGCCCTGCAATGATAACTTTATCCTTATCTACCAGAATAGGATTTTGAAAACCAAACTCTTTAATACTCTCTAACACTTTCTTTACCGCATAATCATTTATTCTCGGATTATTCTCATACGGTACAAGATCCAGCGGATCACAATACATAATCTCTTGTTTCATAGTCCTTTTACCAATCCTTTCATAATTTTGCATAGATAATAGTAATTTATTACATATCTCTTTCACAATATAGGGTCACAAAACAATGTTAATATTGCATATCCTATAAAATATCTCCCCCAGCATCAAAAACGTCTTTTCTGTGTTTAGTAGACAAACTACTAAATGGTATTTCCTTTTCTCCTTTTCGCCTCTCCTGTAAGGGAGTTTCATAATAATATTCCATATTTTTCTTATTTCTTCTCTTGTCTAAATAATACGGATCATGTTCCCTTAGCCATTTATCCGCATCATCTTCCTCTCTTATCTTTTTTATCACAATCCTCACTCCTCCAGCCATTTTCTAAAGCAATACAAATTTTCTTTACACCGCTATCTATATGCCTATGTACTGTACTCATCTGCACACCCAAAATATAAGCTAACTCAGCTCTGTTGTACCCCAGCACCAATACATAAGCCACACACATATATTGTAGATATGTAAGTACCCCAGCTTTCCAGCCAGCATCAAATACTTTTCTGTTCTTCCTATCATACTTTGATATATTTATCCCTGTTACCGCCTGTAAATCAGCTAATACACAAGTAGCCACCCTATCCCCTCTAAGGCTCATAGCCTCCATGCCACCCATATTTTTTAACAGGCTCTTTACTATATTAGGGTTAGAATAACTCATATTAAGTAAAGAGCTATTTCCTCCCCCTCTTAGCTTTACCGCCACATTTACACCCTCCTCTCTGTATGTATTTGAGGTGTACCTCTATCTGCTGTCCGTCATAATATCCTCCAATATGAGTTACCAGAGCTACAGCCTTTTTTATGCTGTCTATCTTTCCATAGGAATAATCGTTATCTAAAGGTAACATCCATTTAACAAAATCTCCCTCATTTACTCTCATTGCAACTACCTCCACCATCAAATAAAGGATAGCTCCTAACATATCCTCCACTATCCTTTACTGATCCTGTGTTAGTCCTGTTTTACGCTCATAAAATCGCCTTTTTCAATCCTGTTACTGCCAGCTCCATATTTCTAACCTGTGCCTCTAATCGTGCTACCGTTTTCTTTATATCTTCTGGCTCTTTAGAGTACCAATACCCATAATTAGAGCTACATACTGGATAACACTCTTTTCTGAGTGCTGTAACAACTGCTCTTAGCCCTCTCTTTGAGAGATTAAATAAAATGGATAATTCCCCAGCACTTACAGCATTGCCCTCTGAGGTATGAAATTCTTGTAAATACTCTAAAATTTCCATCTCCTTATACATGAAAACCGCCTCCTTACAAAACATAATCACAAAAGAAAAAATTTTTTAGATAAGAACATGAAAAAGTGGCATACCCATTATTTAGATATGCCACCGCCTATTACTCTACTATATCTCCATCCCCATCTACTTCTACAACCGTTCCCTCAATACATCTGTAATATGTATCTTCTTTGATTTTTTCTCCATCAACCACTACCATAACTGCCCCAGATAGCTCCCAGCAATCCTTATCATACGGATGCTTGTAATCTCCATCGCTATATCTCTCCCCTGTATATCTCCAATCTGAAAGAATAAGATGTGATCCTTTGCAACCTTTAGCTCTTGCCTCATGCCCCCATGCTACAGCTACACCAGTAGGATCACTAACGGAACTCGCTCCACGATACCCTGTTGCTGAACTCGCTCCACAATTCCCTGTTG
>JAMPFA010000015.1 GCA_023664725.1 Roseburia sp.
TTACTATATTCCGGTAACTTTAAGGAAAATCACCTATTCCGGCTGTGTGTATGAGCATGTTAAATTGACAAAAGACCAGGCAAAACAACAGGCAAAAGAAAATATTTGGCAGTTTTTAAAAAAATTGGAAGAAAAGGGTATTCAAATAGTAGATAAAAATGTTATGATAGAATTTGAGGAGAATCGGTGTCAGGTGAAAGGCAGCATCACTGCAATGGAGAAAATTGGCAGATATGAGTCCGCCGAAATAGAAAAAATAGATACCGGTGAGGAAACCAAGGAGTATGAGTCTGACTGAATTAAATTTAAATATACCGCCGGAGCATATAGCAAATGTGTTTGGGCAGTTTGACGCTTATATTAAAAAAATTGAGAAAGCATTTCATGTCACAGTGGTAAACCGCAATGAGGCCATTAAAATCCTGGGAAATCCCAGTGGAACAGAGGATGCGGCAAACGTGTTTGAGCAGCTTTTAGAGCTGTCTAAAAGAGGAAATACCATCACGGAGCAGAATGTGAACTATGCAATATCCCTGGCATTGGAGAAAAACACTTCCGCCATTGTGGAGATTGACAAAGAGTGCATCTGCCATACCATTCAGGGCAAGCCGGTGAAACCAAAAACCATCGGACAGAAAAACTATGTGGATAATATCCGTGGCAAAATGATCGTCTTTGGCACAGGGCCGGCAGGTACGGGAAAGACCTACCTTGCAATTGCTATGGCGGTAACCGCATTTAAAAATGAGGAAGTGTCAAGGATCATACTGACAAGGCCTGCCATAGAAGCAGGAGAAAAGCTGGGATTTCTTCCCGGTGATCTGCAGAGTAAGATCGACCCTTACTTAAGGCCTTTATATGATGCGCTCTATCAGATCATGGGTGCGGAAAGCTTTCAGCGGAATATGGAAAAAGGATTGATTGAAGTTGCCCCCCTTGCCTACATGAGAGGGCGCACCTTAGACAATGCCTTTATCATATTGGATGAGGCGCAAAATACCACACCGGCTCAGATGAAAATGTTTCTTACCAGGATTGGATTTGGTTCCAAAGTGGTGATTACAGGGGATGCCACCCAGAAAGATCTTGCACCCGGAACGAAGTCAGGGCTTGATATTGCCCTTAGAGTGCTTCGGAAAGTGGAGGACATTGGAATCTGTGAACTTACCAGCAGCGATGTGGTAAGACATCCGCTGGTTCAGAAGATTGTAAAAGCTTACGAGGATTATGAGAGCCAGCTGGAAAAAAAGAAAAAGAAACAGGCGATTAGGAGGTAAAGGAACAAAAGATGCCATGGAAGAGACGACATCATATGAATGTCATAATTGTATTAACTGTTCTTTTGTCCGTTTTATTTGGATATTTTAACGGGCTGATGCTGGATGGATATGTGGTTTATCTGGCAATAGATGCCATATTTTTGGCGGTTTTTGAGTATGTGTTGGAGAGCAACAGGCTTTCGGGAAACATTGGGAATAACACATCCACCAACTATAAGGGAGTTTCTAGGTGTTATGCATTTTCCTGCCTGATGGTGCTCATCGGTTATTTTTCACCGGCCTATACCATGTCGGCAATTGCGCTGGTGCTTTTTATGAGCGTGATCGGAAACCCGGAAATAGCTGTCAGCGCAGGGATATTTTTGAGTGTTCTTTTGTGTGTTGCCACAGGAGGCGTTTTTTATGAACTGGCAGCTTACTGTATCCTGGTACTGGTAGGCGCCCAGCTTGCAAAGACTATGCATGATAAGAAGTACCGGATCTGGGGATGCCTGATCCTCTTATCTACGGCATTGGCAGTTCCCATGCTGTTTTACTATTTGGCAAACGGTACAAGCAGTATGGATGTGCTGGAGTGGAATCTGGTGATTAATCTTTTAGTCATCATGGTTTATATGATCATGTCCAGCAGCATGTATGACAAGGCAGACCATGCCGCAACAGATTCCATAGAGGCTATTATCAAGGAAGATTATCCGCTGATACAGGATGTAAAAAACTATTCCATGGCGGAGTATGTACATGCCATGAAAGTTTCCACCCTTGCCAGAAAATGTGCCAAAGAGATCAATGCGGACAAGAAGATCGTGGCTGCGGCAGGGTTTTATTACCGACTGGGAGTTTTGGAGGGGGAGCCTTTTATTGAAAATGGGGTGAAGCTGGCTCAGGAAAAGTGTTTTCCCGAAGTGATCATTACCATATTGTCGGAATATAACGGTGAACAGAAGCTGCCCTCATCCAGGGAATCCGCTATCGTACATATGGTGGATGCCTGTCTGAAAAAGATTGAAATGTTAAACGAACACAATCTCTCCACTTCCTGGAATCAGGATATGGTGATCTATCAGACATTGAATGAGATGTCCGCCACAGGTATGTATGATGAATCCGGCCTCAGTATGAACCAGTTTTTAAAAGTCCGGGAGCTTTTGGTTCGGGAGGGAATGAGTTATGACAATAAATATTGAAGAGGAGGTTACTCCGAACTTTCCCTTTGACTATAGAGAACTGGCAGAGAAGGTGATTACTTTTGCCCTGGATCATGAAAAATTTCCCTTTGAGGCGGAAGTTTGCCTAACCATTGTGGACAACGGTACAATTCAGGAAATCAACAGGGAACAAAGAGAGATTGACTCACCTACCGATGTGCTTTCTTTTCCGATGATTTCCTATGAAAACGCCGGTGACTTTTCACAGATTGAACATTCAGATGACAATTTTAATCCCGATACCGGGGAAGCGCTTTTAGGCGATATTGTGATCTCCGCAGAAAAGGTTTTCAGTCAGGCGGAGAGCTACGGGCATTCCCCGAAACGGGAATACGCATTTTTAATCGTACATAGTGTGCTGCACTTGCTGGGATATGACCATATGACTCCCGATGAGGCAGCCTTTATGGAAAATAAACAAACAGATATCTTAAATGAGATGAACATTTTAAGATAACAGGAGGTTAAAGAAAATGAGACATATGAAAAAAACACTTCTTTTTGCGTCAATCTGCTGTCTTGCATTTGCAGGCTGCGGCAAAAGCAATGAGGAAACACCGGAGAACACAGAAGAACTGCTGGTGTTGGAGACGGAAACCGAGATAACGGTAGAACCGGAAACGGAGACGGAAACCGAGACAGAAGCAGTTGAGGATCTGGGAAGCAGAGGCCTTTTGACAGGGGAACCTGTGGATGAAGTTGTGGCGCATATGCGGCCGGTTTCCTGTATGGTAGGTAATACCACAGATGCAATGCCCCAGTATGGTATCTCAAATGCAGATGTGATCGTAGAGGCTCCGGCTGAGGGCGGCCTTACCAGAATCATGCCTATTTTCCAGGACTACAGGGAGCTTCCCACAATTATGTCCCAGAGAAGCTGCCGTCACTATTTTGCGTATTTATCCAACGAGTTTGACTCTATTTATGTGCATTACGGACAGGCTATTTATGCCACGGAAATGTTGAAATCCATGGATGACTTAAACGGACTGGACGGAGATTTGGAAAATGTGACATTTTACAGGGATTCCTCCAGGAAATCTCCCCACAATGCCTATATTAATGGGGATAGTATCCAGGCGGGAATTGACAAGAGAGAATACAGAACCACATTACCGGATGGATTTCAACACTATATCTTTGCCAAGGACGGCGAGGAAGTTACGCTGGATAACGGTGAGGCCGCAGTGGTAGTAGAACCGGGATTCCCGGTAAACAAGCCATGGTTTGAGTACGACGAGTCCACTGGACTCTACAAACGTTTCCAGTATAAATCTGCCCACATTGACGGTGGCAACGGCGAACAGCTCGCCTTTAAAAATATTATATTCAGGGTCTGCGATTACAAGATGGAGCCAGACAACAAATATCTGGACGTAAAGACGGCTACTTATGACCAGTTGAGACCTGGAAAATATATTACAAATGGAAAAGCCATTGATATTACATGGACGAAGTCCGTGGAAGACGGAAAGCCTCACTATTTTGATGCAGATGGCAACGAGTTGGTCATCAACCAGGGAAAAACATGTGTGTGTATCGTATTAGATGATTCCGTTGAGAAAATGGGAGTCTATGCAAGCAAAAGTGAGTTTGAGGCAGCACGTGAATAGTAATGAACTTTGAGGTAGGTTATGAGTCAGAGAAAGAAAAGTAGTACAAGTTTTCTTTTGCAGGGTTCTATCTTAGCGGTAGCATCATTGCTTAGCCGTGTGATCGGCATGTTTTACAGACTGCCGGTGACAAATATTATCGGTGATGTAGGAAATGACTATTACAGTTGTGCATTTGAAATTTATAATATATTTCTCCTGATTTCGTCATTTAGCCTTCCTCTGGCGGTATCGAAGCTGGTTTCAGCCAGGATTTCCAGGGGAGAAAAGACAAACGCATTCCGCATTGTAAAGGGAGCGTTTGTCTTTGCCGCCGTGTCAGGTTCTGTTGCGGCACTGATTGTATATTTTGGCGCAGAGTATATCACAAATCTGCTGAAAACTCCCATGGCAGTCTACGCTCTCAGGATACTCTCGCCAACTCTTGTGATCGTGGCGATCCTTGGGGTTCTAAGGGGATATTTTCAGGGGCTTGGCAGTATGGTTCCAAGCGCCATATCCCAGGTTATAGAGCAGATTATCAATGCCCTTGTGAGCATGGGAGCTGCCTACTATCTGTTTGGTTATGGAAAAAAAGTGGGGGAGGCCCTTGGCAGCCCGGATAAGTATGCGGCAGCTTACGGTGCTGCTGGCAGCACCCTTGGCACCTGTGCAGGGGCTGCGGCAGGTTTTTTGTTTCTCCTGTTTGTATTTTTTGCTTACCGGACAGCAATCAAGCGCCGAAAAGTGCGGGAGAGGAATGTAGAGACTGAATCTTATGGTCAGGTGGCAAAAATCATTCTCTTTACGATCCTTCCGGTGCTTTTGAGTACTACAATTTACAATATCAGTGGTATTTTAGATCAGGGAATCTTTAAAAATCTGGTATTGTTAAAGGGATACAGCAAGGATGAGGAGGAGATTCTCTGGGGAGTATTTTCCGGCAAATATAAGCTGTTAATCAATGTGCCAATCTCTATCGCCTCTGCATTGTCGGCCTCCTGTGTGCCAAACCTGGCGGCCTCCTATGCCAATCGGAGGATGGATGTAGTGCGTCAGCAGATTTCTGCTGCTATGCGTTTTAACATGATTATTGTGTTTCCCTGTACGGTGGGAATTGGTGTGCTGGCATCTCCGATCATGCAGCTTTTACTGAAAGACTCCTCCGAGCTGACAGAGAGGATGCTTCAGGTGGGGGCAGTGGCAGTTTTGTTTTTTTCCATCTCTACATTGTCCAACGGAATTTTACAGGGAATCAACCGTATGCGCCAGCCCGTAGTCAATGCGGCGATTGCCCTTGGACTGCATCTGATCATTTTAGTGCTTTTCTTATGGGTATTTGATCTGAACATTTATGCTGTTGTGTATGCCAATACTTTATTTGCACTGTTTATGTGTATTTTTAACGGAATATGCATAAGGAAATACAGTGGGTATGTGATGGATGTAGTGCATATTTTTGTGCTGCCAGGGCTTGCCTCCCTGATTATGGGGATTTTTGTGTACTTTTCTTATAGAGGGCTTTACCACGCCACAGGCTCCAACACCATATCCACCCTGCTCTCTGTGTTTGTGGGGGTGGTCGTGTACGGAATCTGTATGTTAAAGGGCGGCCTCACGGAGGAGGAGATTTTGAAGTTCCCCAAGGGCGCAGCCATTGTGCGGATGGCAAAAAAACTGCATTTGTTAAAAGAACATGATTATATTTGAAAAAAATGCGAATACTATGACTGGTGATGAAGATGAAAAAAGTCAATCGTATCCGCATTTTTTGCGTGGCGGCAGTGGCGGCTTTGATTCTTGCCTTAGGGATCAGGAGCAGCGGCTCTCTGAAAAAGGAGGAGCCGCCAGAGGCGCAGGAGCCTGTGGTGGAGACGGAGATTCCCACGGACACGGAGCCTGTTTTAACTGTCAATCAGAATATTGATTATAAATATGTGATTATTGAGGAGGGGGATTACCTTACCGTCTACTATGCAGACCGGAAAACGGTGTACGAATATACCAACATCCGCTATTCCGATTTGGAGGACACCCTGCGCCAAAAAATCCGTAAAGGCTTCTGGATCGAAGATGAGGAGCAGCTTTACGGATTTCTGGAAAATTATGATTCGTAGGTGTATTCCCGGTATTGGCGTTTTGGCCCGCCGCACACAGGGCAGTGGTCGGGGATTTGCTCCCCGGTCATGACGCATCCGCAGATGGGGCACACATAGATGGAGGTTTCCCTGAAGGTTTCCATGTCTGACGCCTCCCTTAAAAGACGTTCATGTACCTTTTCTGCAAAGGAGGCGGAGGCGTAAGCCTGGGCAGAGAGGGGATTTTGATGTTCCCTGGCATATTCCTCCAATATTTTGTAGAGATAGGTGTACTCAAATTCCTCCCCGGGGATAAATGTCCCCACAGATTCCAAAAAGGCTTTGGGGCGTTCCAACACGGAGTAGAAGTTTCTGGCGTGGTAGTATTCGGAGGCAGCCAACGCTTCAAAGAGGTTGGCGATTTTGTCCATTCCCCGCCGCTTTGCCCGATCCGCAAACATTAAGTACTTTAGGTGGGCCATCAGTTCCCCCTGTACCGTCTCTAAGAGCTTTTCATTTAAAATGTCATCCTTTTGCTCCTTATTGTAGCAGTCCTCGGAGAGGTTGGCGATTTGGTAGGCCAGCGTCCCGTTTTCCTCGCAAAAATGGACGATGTGGTGCTCCACGTCACAGGCCTTGATGTCGCTGGACACATCCTCAATCATTGCGCCGCCCCCGCCGGTGCAGATCAGGGGAATCCCCTCCACCTCGTCCACAAAACGGGAGTGGACATGGCCGCAGAGCAGGTATTTTACCTTGTCCTTCCCAGGTGTATAGGCAGTCTTTAACCGGTCAAATTCTTCCTGGGAGACGGAATTTTGGATAAAATGGTTGGGGACGGGGATGTGAAAGGCGATAATCGCCTGGGTGACCTCCTCCATGTTCAAAACAGTTTCTAATAGCGTAAGCCCTTCTTCGTCAAATTTCCGCAGGGCGTTGTCCAGGACAACCACCGCAAAGTTGTCCGTCAAAAGGGCATAATTTTTCCGCCCGAAATAGGATTCATACTCCCCGGTGTCGTGGTTTCCCCGCAGGACGTACACCGGATTTTCCGCAATGGTTTCCGTTATGTTTTGAATCATGTTGTAATAGTATTTTGTTCCCGTGGGAACTAAGTCCCCGGCAATCAGGGTGATGTCGTCCTTTGCGCTCTCTTTCAGTGCGCCTGCGTAGACCTTCATGTTGTAGGTTCCAAGCCCCTCACAGCCCGGGTCGCCGATTACGCCTATGGAGTGTACGTTGTTCAGGCGGAGGATGGGCTGGGAGACAGATTGCAGTTTTTTGTTTTGCATGGCTGTTTTTCCTTTCTGTTTTGAAATTCTTTCCTCTATTTTAGCAGAAGATGAGGGAATGTGAAAGATATCCCCCGAAATTTTGTTGTAAGGATGGGGGAGCGGGTATATAATAGTAGGTAGTGTTTTGGCTGCGGCACAAAAGCGATGTATTTTGGGAACGTTTAAGGAGAATTAAGATGAGTCGATTACATATGATGTTTGCGGTGTTGGGGGCGGTATGTTTTTTGTGGTTTGCCTTGCCCTCCTTTACCATTTTCAGCATTGGGAGCGTGACGGGCATGATGTTATCCGGTGCGCTGTTTTGTTATGGGATATTTTATCGGAAAGTACATATGGTTTTGGGAATGATCTGGGGGAAAACCTGGGGGAAGGCGGCGATTGGGTGCGTGGTTTTCGTTGTCGCTGCGGTGATGTTTGTAGCCTGCATCGAGACAGTGGGCATGGTGAAAACTGCCCTGCGCCATCCGCCGAAAAACACCAATGCGGTGGTGCTTGGGTGCAGCGTCAAGGGGGAGCGGCCAAGCCGGGTGCTGGTGGAACGGCTGGAGGCCGCCTACGAATATTTGACGGAAAATGAGGGGGCTTTCTGTGTGCTCTCCGGGGGACAGGGGCCGGGGGAGGATATCAGCGAGGCGGAATGCATGTTCCGTTATCTGACGGAGAGGGGTATTGCGCCAGAGCGGCTGTTTCTGGAGGATACCTCCACCAACACGAAGGAAAACCTGGCATTTTCCATGGAAATTTTAAAGGAGCAGGGCATGGAGGGGGAGATTACTATTATTACCAGCGAGTTCCACGAGTACCGGGCAAACAAGGTGGCAGAGAGGCTTGGAATTAAGAGTTACAGTACGCCAAGCCATACGTTTTTTGGGTATCTGCCGACGTTTTATGTGAGGGAGCTGTATGGGATTTTGTATTATATGTTTTAGGGAGGAGGCAGGTGAGAAGATATGGTTTGCAGGAATAAAGCGGATGATACGATGGTTTTAGACAAAACAATGCAGATTCGCAACAGCACAGTCGATTTTCTTGTATTTACGAGAGATGCAGGGGAAGATGGAATTGAAGTGCGGGTGCAAAATCAGGACGTGTGGCTGACACAAAAGGCTATCGCACAGCTTTTCGATGTGGAACGCAGTGTGGTTACGAAACATTTAAAAAATATTTTTGAAAGCGGAGAATTGAGTGAGAATACAGTTTGTGCAAAATTTGCACAAACTGCAGATGATGGCAAAACGTACCAATACAAGTTTTATTCCTTATCGGCAATTATCGCCGTGGGATACCGCATTAACTCTGGACGGGCAACACAGTTTCGCCAATGGGCGACAAAAGTGCTGGATACGTTTACGAGACAGGGATATGTGCTGGACAAAGAGCGTCTGATCAATGGTCAGATTTTTGATGAGGACTATTTTGAGCATTTGATTTCAGAAATTCAGGAGATTCGTGCAAGTGAAAGGCGTTTTTATCAAAAAATCACCGATATCTATGCGACAGCCGTAGATTATTCCCTGGACAGCAAGACAACCAGAGATTTTTTTGCCACCGTTCAAAATAAAATGCACTATGCGGTTCATGGAAATACCGCCGCAGAGGTAATCGTAGAACGGGCAGACCACACCAAAGAACATATGGGGTTGACGACATGGCGAAATGCACCAAAGGGAAAGATTGTAAAAGCGGATGTATCTGTTGCAAAAAATTATTTGTCTATGGAAGAAATGCAGGAATTAAATGAAATTGTTACCATGTACTTGGACTATGCAACCAGGCAGGCGAGACGGCATATACCTATGACCATGGAGGATTGGGCGTTGAAACTGGATGCGTTTTTGCAGTTCAATGACGCAGAGGTATTGCAGGATAAGGGAAAAGTCACGGCTGCCATCGCAAAAGCGTTTGCAGAAAGTGAATTTGAGAAGTATCGGATTATCCAGGATAGCCTGTATCAAAGTGATTTTGATCGGTTAATGGAGGAGTGTGAATGGCAGTGAGAGTGGAAAGGAGATACTACGGATTTTTATTTATTGGTATCCTCAATTTAAAAATGTTTTCATGGAAGAAATAAAAGAGTCAAATATAGAGAATCAGAAATATATCATAGATAGTATAGAATATTGGGCAGATGAGTTAAACAATATATAATTATATTACTAAAGTGCATAATATATAAAAATAATTGAATTTAATTATGCAAGGTGGTATAATATAGGAAAGAAAAAGAAGAATTTGACAATAAAGGAGGGGGATTCTATGGATGCAGCAATGGCCAAACAAATCGATAAAACAAATCTCATTGGTTTAACCATGGATAAGAAAAAGATATTAAAAAATTTACAGGGAATAGCAACTTCTCCTATTGATTTTAACAAGATAAGGGATGAACAGAAATATGGAAAAAGTAGATTTTAGTTCAGATGATTTTGCGGGCTTTTCCAATAACGAGGATATTCTTGTGGATACAGGTATTTTGTTAGCGTACCTAAACAGTTATGATGCCTGGAGTAAGGTTGTAACAGAATTGTTTAATAAACATATTTTAGCGGAAAATCTGAATAAAACTCTATTTTTGTATATTAATCCATGTGTGTTAAATGAAATTATGAATCTGACTGGTAAGCATAAAACGATAGAATATTATATGCGAAAACATAGTTCCAAAAGGTTTACGGAAGAAGAATATTTAAGGCAAATGAATACATATAAAGAACTAGGAAGTGCGGATTCTTTTAATGTAAGTTTGGCAAATGATTATGGCATCAGTTTTTTGACAGTGGATAATAAATTGGTGAAACACATTGAGGAAAATATTAAAAATTTCCCTAATTTGGGAAATGTATATTATGCTCCGCCAGAAAAACAAAGTTATAGATAATTTGTCAGATGGGTAAGGAGTGCATAATGAAGAAAAAAATCCTGCTCACAGCATTTTACGCCGGAGAAACCGACTTTCAACGATATTGTGAGACAACCATAGCCAGCGTAAAAACCATAGCGCTTGTTCTGTTGTTCCTCTGCGTTATCCTATACATATTTCACACCGTAAAAGCCTTTTACGAACAAAATTATTTGTTCTACAAAAGCATCGGCATGTACGCTCCCAAAATCTTTGTCTGCCTTCTGGAAAAGGAGCGGTATAAAATCCTGATCCTTTGTGGCAGTTACGCCCTTTTTCTCCTGGGTGACAGCATTTTGACGACGGCGCTGCAGATGCTCTGGTTCCTGTTGTGTTTCTTTTGCGTCTATGCCCTTGTCTATGTCTCCTGGCACTGGAAACCTCTGCTTTCTGTGATAAAGGCCGTTGCGTATTTTTATGGGTTTCTTCTACTATTTAGCATTTTTTTGAACATGTGCGATGACATGGTAAAGCCCCGTATCTGGGCGCATACCAATACGTTTATCCTGGTCAGTCACAATGGCATGGTAAAAGATATGGCAGAGTTTTTGCTGCATCCCTCCGGGATATCTGTAATGACTGTTTCAGTTTTGTCTGCGGGAGCCTGGTTTCTCATTTTAAAATCAGATAAAAAAATTGCACAGGTTGGAACAACAGAATCCCCTGGGAAGTCCCGGAGAAAACATCTTTTGCACACCAAAAAAAATCCCGGAATCTATTTTTTCAACCATATGGCAAAAGAGTTTTCCCAGTGTTTTCGGAAAAAAGAAAATCTGTTCTGCTATCTGTTTCTGTACGGCTGTTATGGGCTGTTAATCTGGCAGTTTGAACATGGGGAATCCGTCTTTTTTGATTCAAATATCCTGTTTGATTGTGCCCTATTTTTTATCTCGTTTTTCAGCGTCATGCTGGAATGTTTTTATCACGGGGACAGCAAGCTGCGGAAATGGTATACACTGTTTGGGGAGAGCTACGGGAAATTTCTGGTGAAAAAAATGGTTTTGTCCCTTGCGGTTGTGGGTATGGTTCCTATGGCTGGGATTTTGGCGTTTCCCGGCGTACATCTTTGGCAGGCTGTCCTGATTTTGTATTTTTTGGGGAGCGTTTTGTACTGGAATCTCTATTTTGGCAGCTATTATACAAAAATGGGAGAGTCGGAGACCATTGTGGAGATTCTGCGGATATTTGTGGTTTGGATGTTCTTTTACATTCCGGTATTTCATGCGGCGTTGTGCCTGTTTTGGTACAAAAAAGGGAAGAGGGAGTGGGATCGAATTGCTTGAAGTCAAAAATGCGACGAAACTGTATCACAGGGCGGAGGGGATTGAAAATGTCTGCCTGGAACTGGAAAACGAGCAGATATATGCCCTCGTCGGCCCCAACGGGGCGGGGAAAACCACGCTGCTAAGGGCTTTGGCGGGACTGTGCCCTCTGGATAGGGGAGAGGTATTGCTGGAAGGCGTCTCCACGGTTTTCAGGGAGAGCAAAAAGCATATTGGGTATGCGCTGGATTTTGAGGAGGGCTGTCCCAAAAAGACGGTCTGGGAAATGCTGGATTTTGTCTGCGAGGTAAAATACCAGGGTGGGCATGGGGAGGAAATCAAAAAGCTCCTATGCGATTTTGAGCTGTGGGAGAACCGGAATAAGCTGATACGGGATTGTTCCTTTGGCATGAAGAAAAAACTGCAGCTTGCCATGTCCTTTCTGGGGAGCCCTAAGCTGATTCTTTTAGACGAGCCCACAAACGGCGTGGACACCAATGGGATTTTCATGCTGAAACGGTATGTGGAGAGGGCAAAAGAGGAGGGAGAGATCATTGTGATTGCCAGCCATGTGCTGGACTTTGTGGAGAAGGTGGCGGATATCGTGATTTTCCTAAAACATGGGAAGTGTGCCCGGGTTCTAAAAAATGATGGGGATTTAGAGAGGGAATATGTAAGTATTTTGTAACAGTTCAGCCATCAAGCCACAGACCGCCCGATTCTCGGGCTATTCGCTGCTTTGCAGCTTATGTCTGAGGCTGGATGGTTCTCCACTCCGTTTCGGTCCGTGCTAAACAAGTCCCACTGGGACTTAGCACCGTTCCGCCCATCTTACAAAATGAATCATCATCCTTTTGCAAGTAAACTTGAACAGTCTGATGATTCATTTTGACGATGGCTGAACTGTTATAAAATTTTCAATCAATTTATCATTGAATCTTTCCACCCCTTATGCTAAAATGGTTCACGTAAGATTTGGCATTCCTGCCAGAAATCGGGTGTAATTTTGAGGACAGTAATCGTAATCGGCGGCGGAGCCTCCGGCATGACGGCGGCCATTTTTGCAGCCAGGAACCGGGCATCGGTGTTTCTTTTGGAGCATATGGACAGGGTGGGAAAAAAGATTCTCTCCACCGGCAACGGAAAGTGCAATTATACCAACCGCAGGCAGGAGGCGGGCTGTTACAGAGGGGAAAACCCATCCTTTGCGGCGGGGATATTAGGGCAGTTTGGCTTTGAGGATACCCTTGATTTTTTCTTAGGGCTTGGCATTTACCCCAGGGAGCGGGAGGGGTATTTTTACCCGGCCAGCGGACAGGCCTCCTCCGTTTTGGATGTCCTTCGCATGGAGCTTGACAGGCTTGGGGTGAGGACGGTGACAGGCTGTGAGATCAGGGAGATGAAAAAGACCAAAAAGGGCTTTTGCATTTCCACAAATCAGGGTATTTACCGGGGGGATTCCTGCGTGATTGCCTGCGGGTCAAAGGCATTTCCCAAGTCAGGCAGTGACGGGAGCCTGTTCCCATATATAGAAAAATTTGGGCACACATGGATAGATGTTGTGCCTGCTTTGGTGCAGTTGACGGCAAAACCGTCATTTTTCAAATCTATTGCAGGAATTCGGTCAGATATTTCGGTGAAATTGTATGTAGATTCCACACTGGCTGCTAAGGACAGAGGGGAAGTGCAGCTTACGGATTACGGCATTTCCGGCATCCCGGTCTTTCAGGTGAGCCGTTTTGCATCCAGGGCTTTGGCGGAGAAAAAAAGCGTACATGCAGTCTTGGATTTCACCCCGGATTTGTCCCATGAGGAGCTAAAGGGGGAGCTGATCAGAAGATTTCACCGGCCAGGGACAAAGAAAAGCTGTGAGGAGGCGCTTATCGGTTTTTTTCCAAAAAAGCTGATTCCGGTTTTTTTAAAGGAAAATCAGATAAAGCCGGGCAGTTTGGCGGAGAGCCTTTCTGATGCCAGGATTCACCAGTTAGCAGAATATATCAAGCATATGTCTGTGGAGATTACGGGCACAAAGGGCTTTGAGGGGGCGCAGGTATGCGCCGGAGGGGTGGATACAAGAGAGCTGAACCAGGAAACCTTAGAGTCCAGGCTGGCGCCGGGGCTTTTTTTTGCCGGGGAGGTAATCGACATTGACGGCATATGCGGCGGGTACAACCTGCAGTGGGCCTGGTCCAGCGGCTATGTGGCGGGCAGTGCGGCGGCACAGGGCGGTAGGTCAACGAAGAGACTTTGACAGATGCACAGGGCGGTGGGTCATGGAAAGGGACTTTGGCGGATGCACAGGGCGGTGGGTCATGGAAAGGGACTTTGACGGATGTACACAGATTTCCAAAAGAATAGGCAGAGGGCAATATGATACAGATTCAGCAGTTGAAACTTCCAATTACGCATAACAGCCAGGATTTAAAGGAAAAGGTATGTAAAACCTTAAAAATTTCCCCGGGGCAGCTTAATTCCATGGAAATTGTAAGACAGTCCATCGATGCCAGAAAAAAGGCAGAAATTTCCTATGTTTATACTATACTGGCAAAGGTGGCAAGGGAAGAAACTATATACAAAAAAATCCATAATCCCAAAGTGTCCCTGACCCAGAAAAAGGAATACCGTTTTCCGATGCCTGGGACGGAAGAATTAAGCGAACCCCCTGTGATTGTGGGCAGCGGCCCCGCTGGGCTTTTCTGCGGTTATATGCTGGCAAAGGCGGGATATCGGCCTGTTATTTTGGAGCGGGGGGCGAGGGCAGAGGAACGCCGGGAGGATGTGGCGCTGTTCTGGGAGCAGGGCAGGCTAAACCCCTTATCCAACGTATCCTTCGGAGAGGGGGGAGCGGGAACCTTCTCCGACGGAAAGTTAAATACCCTGGTAAAGGATGATTCCGGCAGAAACCGGAAAGTCCTTGAAATTTTTATGGAACACGGTGCGCCAAAGGAAATCGGCTACGAGGCAAAGCCCCATATCGGGACGGATCAGCTTACTCAGGTGATCCCCGCCATCCGAAGGGATATTGAAAATTTTGGGGGGACGGTTTTGTTTCACGCCTGCATGACGGATATGCGAATCCGGGATGGAAAGGTGACAGGAATTTGTCTAAACAACGACAGGTGGCTTGACACCCAGGTGGTAGTGCTTGCCATAGGCCACAGCGCCAGGGATACCTTTGGGATGCTTTTGGAGAGACAGATTCCCATGGAGCCAAAGGCCTTTGCAGTGGGACTTCGGGTGGAGCATCCCCAGGAGATGATAAACGTGGGCCAGTACGGGAAAGAGGCCGCAAAGATTCTCTCGCCGGCGTCCTACAAGGTCACGGCAAACCTTGAAAACGGGAGAGGGGTATATTCCTTTTGCATGTGTCCCGGCGGCTATGTGGTCAACGCCTCCTCCCAGGAGAATGCATTGGCGGTCAATGGCATGAGCTATTCTAAGCGGGATGGCAAAAATGCCAACAGCGCCATTATCGTCTCCCTCACCCCAAAGGATTTTGGCGGGGAGGGGGCCTTGTCCGGGGTGGAATTTCAGCAGAGACTGGAAAAAAAGGCTTTCTCCCTGGGGGAGGGGAGGATTCCCCAGCAGCTATATGGAGATTTTAAGGAAAAAAGGCCCTCCCACTCCTACGGGTCGTTTTCCTCTGGCACAAAGGGAGAGAGCGCTTTTGCCCCCCTGCATCAGCTTTTTTCGGAGGAAATCTATCAGTCCTTTCTGGCGGGGATGGAGCGTTTTTCGGGAAAGATACCAGATTTTAACAGGGAAGATGCGATTCTCTCCGGCGTGGAGAGCAGAACGTCCTCCCCTGTCCGCATTTTGCGGGGAAACCAGTTACAGAGCAGCATTGCCGGGCTTTATCCCTGCGGGGAGGGGGCCGGATACGCCGGAGGAATTATGTCAGCCGCCATGGACGGCATCAAGGTGGCTGAGGCGGTGGCAGGGCGCTATGCGCCGATGGAGAAGGATGAAAAATGGATAAGAATACAATAGATTTCAACCAACTAACCCCTATGATGCAGCACTATCTTTCCACAAAGGAGGAGCATCCGGGCTGCATCCTCTTTTACCGCCTGGGGGATTTCTATGAGATGTTTTTTGACGACGCCCTCACCGTCTCCAAGGAGCTGGAGATTACCCTGACGGGGAAAAGCTGCGGTTTGGAGGAGCGGGCGCCCATGTGCGGCGTCCCCTACCATGCGGTGGAGGGGTATTTGACCCGCCTGGTAAAAAAGGGATACAAGATTGCCATCTGCGAGCAGGTGGAGGACCCCAAGCTGGCCAAGGGCATGGTCAAGCGGGAAGTGGTGCGGATTGTCACCCCGGGAACCACCACGGACGCCCAGGCCTTAGATGAGACGAAAAACAACTATATTATGTGCGTCGTCTACCTGGCGGATCGCTACGGGGTGGGCGTTGCCGACGTGAGTACTGGGGATTTTCTGGTGACGGAAGTGGACAGCGAGCGGAAACTGTTGGATGAAGTCACAAAATATGCCCCCACGGAGATTGTCTGCAACGAGCCATTTTACATGAGCGGCATTGATTTGGAGGATATGGAAACCAGGATGCGCATCTGCATCAGCGCATTGGACTCCTGGTATTTTGGGGACGAGACCGCCTTTGGGGTTTTAAAAGAGCATTTCAAGGTACATAGCTTGGAGGGACTGGGGCTTTCTGATTTTTCCTGCGGGACCATTGCGGCGGGCTCCCTGTTAAAATACCTCTACGAGACACAGAAAAACTCCCTGTCCCACATCTCCGCCATCCACCCCTACACCACGGGAAAGTTTATGATGATTGACAGCTCCACCAGAAGGAATCTGGAGCTGGTGGAGACGCTGCGGGAAAAGACGAAAAAAGGCTCCCTTTTGTGGGTGTTGGACAAGACAAAGACCGCCATGGGCGCAAGGATGCTCCGCTCTTATATCGAGCAGCCCTTGATGGAAAAGGGGGAGATTAACGGGCGGCTGGACGCTATCGAGGAGCTGAACGGCCAGGCCATTACCAGGGAGGAGCTGCGGGAGTACTTAAACGCCATCTACGATTTGGAGCGGCTGATCACACGCATCACCTACCAGACCGCAAATCCCAGGGATTTTATCGCCTTCCGCAACTCCATTCACATGCTGCCCCCCATCAAAAATCTGTTGAAGGATTTTAAGGCCGAACAACTGGCCGCCCTCTATGATGAGCTGGATACCTTGGAGGATATCTATTCCCTGATCCTTGGCACGGTGGCGGAGGAGCCGCCGATCCTTCTGCACGAGGGGGGAATTTTAAAGGAGGGCTGCAACGAGGAGGTGGACAGGCTGCGCAAAGCCAAGACCGACGGGAAGGCCTGGCTTGCCCAGTTGGAGGAAAAGGAGCGGAAAAAAACGGGCATCAAGAACCTGAAAATCAAGTTTAACAAGGTTTTCGGCTATTACCTGGAAGTCACCAATTCCTTTCAAAACTTGGTGCCGGACTATTTTACCAGGAAACAGACCCTGGCCAATGCGGAGCGGTATATCACCCCGGAATTAAAGGAATTGGAGGATACGATTCTCGGGGCGGAGGACAAGCTGGCTGCGCTGGAATACGAAATTTTTGCCGATATCCGCCAACAGGTGGCGGATGAGGTGGGGAGAATCCAAAAAACCGCCAAGGCGGTGGCAAAGCTGGATGTTCTGGCGTCCCTCGCCTATGTGGCGGGACAGAACCGTTACTGCCGTCCCCAGTTAAATGAGGATGGAACCATTCACATCAAGGGCGGCCGCCATCCTGTTGTAGAAAATATGATTTCCGGCGATATGTTTATCAAAAATGACACATACTTAGACAATGAAAAACACCGGATTTCCATTATCACCGGGCCAAATATGGCGGGAAAGTCCACCTACATGAGGCAGACGGCGTTGATTGTCCTGATGGCGCAGATTGGCAGTTTTGTCCCGGCGGACTCCGCCGATATCGGCATTGTGGACCGGATTTTTACCAGGGTGGGGGCGTCGGATGACCTTGCCAGCGGCCAGAGCACCTTTATGGTGGAGATGACGGAGGTGGCCAACATCCTCCGCAACGCCACCAAAAATTCCCTTTTAATTTTGGATGAGATTGGGAGGGGCACCAGCACCTTTGACGGCCTGGGCATTGCCTGGGCGGTGGTGGAGCACATCAGCGACCCAAAGCTTTTGGGGGCAAAGACGCTGTTTGCCACCCACTATCACGAGCTGACGGAGCTGGAGGGAAAGCTGAGCAATGTGAACAATTACTGCATTGCTGTAAAGGAAAAGGGGGACGATATCGTGTTCCTGCGAAAAATCGTCTCCGGGGGGGCGGACAAGAGCTACGGCATCCAGGTGGCAAAGCTGGCTGGGCTGCCGGAATCCGTTTTGGAGCGGGCGAAGGCCATTGTGGAGGAGCTTAGCGCCAACGACATCTCAGAGCTTGCCAAGCATATCTCCCCAGGGCCTACGGCGGGGAAGAAGAAAAAAAAGAAGATGGATGAGGTGGACATACACCAGATGTCCCTCTTTGACACGACGGGGGACGAGGATATTCTCGCAGAACTTCGGGAGATGGACATTGGGAACCTGACCCCTATCCAGGCGATCAATAAATTATACGAACTCCAAAACAAGGCAAAGAACCGCTGGTAAAGGAGAACTATGAAGAAGATTACACTGTTAAGCCAGGAGACCATTGACAAGATTGCGGCGGGGGAGGTGGTGGAACGCCCCTCCTCCGTGGTAAAGGAGCTGGTGGAAAATTCCATTGACGCAAACGCCTCCGCCATCACGGTGGAAATCAAAGAGGGGGGCATTTCCTTAATCCGCATCACCGACAACGGGGAGGGCATCGAAAAGGATCAGGTGAGGGATGCCTTTTTACGCCATTCCACCAGCAAGATACAGTCGGTGGAGGATTTGTTAAGCGTATCCTCCCTGGGGTTTCGGGGGGAGGCCTTATCCAGCATTGCGGCGGTGGCCCAGGTGGAACTGATCACAAAAACCATGTCTGAGCTCACCGGGACCCGCTACGTGATCGAGGGCTCCAATGAGGTTTCCTTGGAGGAAATCGGTGCGCCGGAGGGCACCACCTTTCTGGTTCGGAACCTTTTCTATAATACCCCTGCCAGAAGGAAGTTTTTAAAAACCCCCCAGACGGAGGGAAACTATATCCATACCCTGATTGAGCGGCTGGCCCTGTCCCACCCGGAGATTTCCTTTAAGCTGATTATCAACAACCAGACGAAACTCCACACCTCGGGAAACGCCAACCCAAAGGACGCCATCTACCAGATTTACGGCAGGGAGATCACCGCCTCCCTTTTAGAGATAGAGGAGGAGAATGAGCTGTTTTCCCTGACGGGTTATATTGGAAAGCCCCAGGTGTCCAGGGGGAACCGGGATTTCGAGAATTACTTTATCAACAGGCGCTATATCAAAAGCTCCTTGGTGGCCAAGGGCATCGAGGAGGCCTACAAGGGCTTTCTGATGCAGCGGCAGTACCCGTTTTGCGTTCTCTATTTTACCTTTGCTGGGCAGATGCTGGACGTCAATGTCCACCCCCAGAAGATGGAGCTGCGTTTTTCCCAGAATGAGGGGATTTACCAGGCGTTGTACCACTGTATCCGAAACCGTCTGGCGAATAGGGAGCATATTCGGGATATTTCCCTGGAGGAGGATAACAAAAAAACGGAAACGTCGGCAAAGACAGGGGAGCGTCCCCCGGAGCCTTTTGAGAAAACCCGCATGATCAAGGAGAGGGCAGAGGATATCGCCGCCGCTATACGAAAGGACAGCCCCTACGAGCCAAAATACCAAAGGGCGGATATCCCCGGGAAAAAAGAGGGAAAGACGCAGAGTTACGCCATGCCGGAGGGGCAGGATGCTTACGTCCAGGAGGAAATTTGCTACGAGGGCAGGTTTTTGTCACAGCAGTCTAAAAAAATGCACCGGATTATCGGGCAGGTCTTTGACACCTACTGGCTGGTGGAATTTGACGGAAAACTCTTTATCATCGACCAACATGCGGCCCACGAGAAGGTGCTGTATGAGAGGACGGTAAAATCTCTAAAGGAGAAAACCTTTACCTCCCAGATGCTCTCCCCCTCCATTGTCATCTCCCTAAACGCCAGGGAGGAGGAGGCCTTGCAGGAATTTGGGGAGCAGCTTTCCATGCTTGGCTTTGAAATCCATCCTTTCGGGGGGAAGGAATACACCATAGACGGCGTGCCGGACAACCTGTTTAACCTGGACGCAAAACAGGCGCTGCTGGAGATTTTGGACGGGGCAGGGGAGTTGCGCCGGCAGGAAACGCCGGAGCTGGCGTTGGAAAAAATCGCCTCCATGTCCTGCAAGGCGGCGGTAAAGGGCAACGACAGGCTCTCCCTGGAGGAGGCAAAGGCGTTGATTGAGGAGCTTTTGGAGTTGGAGAACCCCTATTTTTGCCCCCACGGGCGGCCCACCATTATCTCCATGAGCAAATATGAACTGGAGAAAAAGTTTAAAAGGATTGTGTGACCATGAAAAAACCTTTGATTGTGCTCACCGGCCCCACGGCGGTGGGAAAAACCGCCCTGTCCTTAGAATTGGCAAAGGCGGTAAACGGGGCGATTATCTCTGCGGACTCCATGCAGGTGTATAAGCATATGGATATCGGCTCTGCGAAAATTTCCAGAGAGGAAATGCATGGCGTGCCCCATTATCTCATTGATGAGTTTATGCCCCAGGAAGAATTTAATATTGTGCTGTTTCAGAGGTATGCGAAAGCCTATATGGAGGAAATCTATCAAAAGGGGCAGATTCCGATTTTGGCCGGTGGGACGGGATTTTACATCCAGTCTGTGGTCTACGACATTGATTTTTCCCAGGAGGGGGCGGACAAAAGCTACCGGAGCCATTTGGAGGAACTGGCCAGGGAAAACGGGGGGGACGCTCTCTACCGTATGCTGCGGGACGTGGACGCTAAGGCGGCGGATCAGATTCATCCCAACAATACAAAGCGGGTCATCCGCGCCCTGGAATTTTACCACGAGAGCGGCGGCAAAAAGATTTCAGAGCACAACGCAAGGGAACGGGAAAAAACCTCCCCCTACAATTTTGCCTATTTTGTGCTAAACGATGAGCGAAAAAGGCTCTATGAATCCATCGAGAGGCGGGTGGATCTGATGATGGAGCAGGGTTTGGTGGAGGAAGTGCAAAAATTAAAAGACATGGGATGCCACAGGGGAATGGTGTCCATGCAGGGCCTTGGCTACAAGGAGATACTGGCCTATCTGGAGGGGGAAATCTCCTTGGAGGAGGCCGTTTACCGGTTAAAACGGGACACCAGGCACTTTGCCAAGCGGCAGCTCACATGGTTTGGCAGGGAAAAAGATGTAATTTGGATGGAAAAGCAGGCCTTTGGATATAATGAAAAGAAGATAAGAGACGCTATGCTCTCTGTTCTGGCCCAAAAAGGCATCATAAGCAAAGAAGGAAGAGAAGATGAAAGAGAATCCCAGGATAGTGAAACAATATGAAACCCTTGGCATCTGCCAGGAGGTGTACCAGTTTGGCCGAAAGATAGAGGAGCGGCTGAAAGACAGGTTTGCAGCCTTTGACCAGGTGGCGGAGTTCAACCAGATGAAAGTCATTGCCGCAATGCAGAAGAACAGGGTCAGTGCGGAATGCTTTCATACCACCAGTGGTTACGGATACAATGACCTGGGGCGGGATACCTTAGAGGCGGTGTACGCAGACTGTTTCCACGGGGAGGATGCGCTGGTGCGCCCCCAGATTACCTGCGGCACCCACGCCCTTGCCCTTGCCCTTATGTCAAACCTTCGCCCCGGGGACGAGCTGTTATCCCCGGTGGGCAAGCCCTACGACACCTTGGAGGAGGTGATTGGCATCCGGCCCTCCAAAGGCTCCCTGGCCGAGTACGGGGTGGGCTACCGCCAGGTGGATTTACTTCCAGAGGGGGGCTTTGACTTCGAGGGCATCCGAAACGCCATCACAGAGCGGACAAGGCTGGTGACAATCCAGCGTTCCAAGGGTTACGCCACAAGGCCCACCCTGTCCGTGGAGAAAATTGGGGAGTTGATTTCTTTTATCAAAAAGATAAAACCAGAGGTAATCTGCATGGTGGACAACTGTTACGGGGAGTTTGTGGAGGAGCGGGAGCCTTTGGAGGTGGGGGCGGACATGATAGTGGGATCCCTGATTAAAAATCCAGGGGGCGGCCTTGCCCCAATCGGCGGCTATATCGTGGGGAAAAAGGAGTGCGTGGAAAATGCGGCCTACCGCCTCACCTCACCGGGGCTTGGAAAGGAGGTGGGGGCCAGCCTTGGGGTCATCCAGTCCTTTTACCAGGGGCTGTTTTTATCCCCCACCGTGGTAAATTCCGCCCTGAAAGGGGCAGTTTTTGCGGCAAATATCTATGAAACCTTAGGATTTGACGTTTTTCCCGGGGGGGCGGAGAGCAGGCATGACATTATCCAGGCGGTGACCTTCCATACGAGGGAGCCTATGATTGCCTTTTGCCAGGGCATCCAGGCGGCGGCTCCCGTGGACTCCTATGTGACCCCGGAGCCCTGGGCCATGCCAGGGTATGATGGCGATGTGATTATGGCGGCAGGGGCTTTTGTCCAGGGTTCCTCCATTGAGCTTAGCGCAGACGGCCCGGTAAAGCCCCCTTACTCCGTATATTTCCAGGGGGGACTGACCTGGCACCACGCAAAATTTGGAATTTTAATGTCATTGCAAAAACTTTATGAGCAAAATCTTGTTAATAGGGAACGAATGTGTTAAAATAACATGAATGGCATTTTTTATGTGTATGACATTATGACATAATCCTCTCAAGTTTTTAGGGAGGGCAAGTATTTGAACCAGCATTGTACCATTAAAGAATTGTCAGACTCTGAAAAGCCTTACGAAAAATTTATGCAATACGGAGCCGGAGTTTTGTCGGATGCAGAACTTTTAGCAGTGATCATCCGCACAGGCACTGCAGGCAGAAAGTCCGTGGAGGTGGCGCAGGATGTCTTAAATCGAAGGGAGAGGAATCTTTTAAACCTCTATCGGTTAAGTTTTCAGGAACTGATGGAAATTTCCGGTATCGGAAAAGTGAAAGCGATCCAGCTCAAGTGTCTCGCCGAGATCACAAGGCGCATGACCCAGGCCACCAGGTTTAAAAATGTGACGTTAAAAAGCGCTGCCTCAGTGGCATCCTACTATATGGAGACACTGCGGCATGAAGAGCAGGAAAAGCTGATCCTTTGTATGTTTGATTCCCAGTGCGTTCTGCTGGGGGAGGAAGTGATTTCTGTTGGAACCATAAACAGCTCATTGATCTCTCCCAGGGAGATTTTCGGGAAAGCACTTATGAAGCAGGCAGTTTATATTATTTTACTTCACAACCATCCCAGCGGTGTTCCGATCCCCAGCGCAATGGACAGACAGGTCACAAGAAGGGTGGAACAGTGTGGAGAAATGATGGGGATTCATTTATCTGACCATATCATAATTGGTGATAACAAATATTTTAGCTTTAAGGAGGAAAATCTGCTCTTGAGTGCAGATTGAAGGGAGATTTCAATGAACAATAATATTTACGGCATTGATTTGGGAACCTGCAATATGAAAGTTTTCTGTAAATCAACAGGCAAAGTGCTGAATGAGAAAAACACCATAGCTATTGTAAATAAAAATCAGATGTATGCTTATGGAGACGCTGCTTATGCAATGTATGAGAAAGCGCCGGAGAGCATCCATGTCACTTTTCCCATCGTAAATGGAGTTATTGCAGACTTTAATAATGTACAGACCATGATTTTTGATTTCCTGGAAAAAAATGCCAAAGGGAAAGTTCATGGGGCAGAATATATCGTGGCTGTACCTACCGATATCACAGAGGTAGAAAAGAAAGCATTTTTTGACCTGTTTTACAAGAGCAAGACAAAGCCCAAAAATGTGCTGCTCTGTGAAAAGCCGATAGCAGATGCTGTAGGGCTTGGTCTGGACGTAAATCAGCCTACAGGTGTTATGATTGTTGACATCGGGGCAGACACCACAGAGATTTCTGTGATCTCTCTGGGTGGGCTTGTGTTAAGCGATCTTCTGCATTTCGGTGGAAACCGCATTGACGAATCCATTATCAGCCATATCAAACGGACCTACAATCTGGTCATCGGCCAGAAAACCGCAAAGACCTTAAAAGAAAACTTAGGCTCTGGCCTGCCTGGCAGAGAAGAGAGTATGGTTGTAGTGGGCAGGGATCTTGTCAGCGGTCTGCCCATTGAACTGGAGATCAACGCCCAGACAGTGTATGAAGCCATTAAGGATAACTTGAATTCCATCTGCAATTCCATAAAGATGATTTTGGAGAAGACTCCCCCTGAGGTGGCAAAAGACATTATCCATGCCGGTATTTATATTACAGGAGGCGGTTCTCAGATCCAGGATCTGGATTCTCTGTTTACACAGATTACCAATATCCAGGTGAACACCTGTGAGAGCCCCGAAGAGTCGGTGGTGCGGGGATTGATTAAAATTGTTTCCGATGAAAAATATAAGCGTTTGACATTCAATATGCGGACAAGAATATTGAGATAACAGAGGGATTGTATGAAACGAAAAGCAAAATTTAAGATTCCAGCCAAGTATCTGCTTATGGGATTTACCATTATAGCGGGAATCTTAATTTATGTCAGTCTGACCATAAATCTGTCCGGCGGCCCTTTAAATACAATAGCAGGTTATGTCTTTGTCCCCATGCAGCAAGGGATCAATTATGTGGGAACCTGGCTTACGGACAAGACAGACAACTTAAAAAATTTAAGAGATGTCATGTCAGAAAATCAAACGTTAAAAGAGCAGGTGGATTCTCTGACACTGGAATTAAACACCATCAAACTGGAGCAGTATGAGTTGGATAATCTGAGAGAACTTTTAGATTTGGATCAGAAATATCCCAGTTATGAAAAAGTGGCGGCAAATGTAATCGGCAAGGATGCCGGGAACTGGTTTTCCACATTTACCATTGACAAAGGTACGAAGGACGGTATCGATGTGGATATGAATGTGCTGGCAGGAAGCGGACTTGTTGGAATCGTGACAGATGTTGGCCCCAATTATGCAAAGATACGTTCTATTATTGATGATACCAGCAAAGTCAGCGGTATGATCTTAACCACTTCCGACAGATGTATCGTCCATGGGGATCTGCAGGAAATGAATGAGAACCAGAATGTTTTGTTTAATAATCTGAAAGATTCTGATGACGAGGTGGCAGTGGGGGATCCAGTAGTTACCTCCTATATCAGTGACAAATATCTGCCAGGGATCCTGATTGGGTATATCAGTACCATAGAAGTGGATTCCAATAATCTGACAAAATCCGGTACTATTACGCCGGTGGTGGATTTTGAACATATTGAAGAGGTGCTGGTGATTCTGGACAAAAAACAATCCGGTGAACCGGAGAGCAAATAAGGGAGGCAGGCATGAAGCGTAAAATAATCCTAACGATTGCAGTTATCGTGTGTTTTCTGCTGCAAAGCACTGTGTTTCAGGCACTTTCTTTTGCGTCTATTGCCCCAAATCTTTTAATTATCCTCACTGCATCTTTTGGTTTTATGCGGGGCAGAAAGGAAGGTATGCTGATCGGATTTTTCAGCGGGCTTCTTCTGGATATTTTTTTTGGAAGTGTGTTGGGTTTTTACGCCCTGCTCTATATGTATGTAGGATATATCAACGGTTTTTTTCAGAAGATTTTTTTCCCGGAAGATATTAAACTTCCTATCATACTGATTTCTGCCAGCGATGTGGTATGTAACCTTTTCGTGTATTTTTTCCAGTTTCTATTCCGGGGACAGTTTGCTTTTTCTTACTACCTGATAAATATTATTATTCCCGAATTGGTCTACACCATTCTGGTGATGATTTTCCAATATTTTATTCTCCTGAAGATCAATCAGAAACTGGAAGCGGAAGAAAAGAGGGGTGCAAGTAAATTTGTTTGAGACGGCAAAAGAATATATCATAAATTTTTTTAAATCCAGATTGTTTGTTCTTTCAGCTGTGATGATCGCATTGTCTGCCATTCTGATTCAGCAGGTGTTTATGCTCCAGATTGTCAACGGCGAAGAATATTTAAATAATTATCGGCTGAAAATTGAAAAGAAGAGAGAATTAAAGAGCACCCGGGGAAATATCTATGACAGAAACGGAAATCTTTTGGCCTACAATGAGCTGGCTTATACAATTACCATAGAAGATAACGGAAGTTATGGGGACACCGAGGAGAAAAACGCATCTGTAAACCAGGAATTAGAACAGATTCTTTTAAATCTGGATGTCAATGGAGATACCATTGACAATAATTTTGAAATCACAAGAAAAGATAACGGTTCTTTTGAATTTAATGTGGAGGGAAAGGCAAAACAGCGCTTCCTGGCAGACGTATACGGTCATCCTTCCGTGGATGATTTGGGATTTAACAACAAGCTGGGATATGATGAGGGGGAAGCTACCCCGGACCAGGTGGTGGAATACCTTCAGAGCAGCCGGAAGTTTGGCATAGCCGGAAAATATGAGGGAGATATGGCATACCGGATCACTGTGATACGCTACGCCATGTCGGAAAACAGTTATCAGCGGTATATTTCTACTACAATTGCCACAGATGTCAGCGACGAAACCGTTGCATATGTCAGCGAAAACGCAGACAAACTTCAGGGAGTGGAAGTGGAGGACGACACCATACGCCGCTATGTGGACAGCAAATATTTTGCACATATCATTGGGTATACCGGAAAGATTTCTCAGGAAGAGTATGATGAGCTTTCAAAAGGGAACGATGCTTACAGTCTGACAGATGTGATTGGAAAGTCCGGAATTGAGAGATATCTGGACGGAGAACTTCAGGGAATCAAAGGTTCTGAGACAGTATATGTGGATAATATGGGGAAAGTCATTGAAACCACGGAGCGAACAGAACCCCAGGCCGGCGGAAACGCCTATCTGTCCATCGATGCGGAGCTGACCAAGGCTGTTTATGACCTGTTAGAGCAGGAAATTGCAGGAATCGTATACGACAAAATTATAAATGTGAAAGATTATGACCCTGCATCTGAGAGAAAAGCTTCCGATATTAAAATTCCTATTGATGATGTGTATTTCGCACTGATAAACAATAATGTGATTGACACTGAGCGTTTTTCTGCCAAAGATGCCAGTGCTGCAGAGCAGGGGGTCTACGGGGCTTTTCAGTCAAAACAGTCTGCTGTGTTAAGTGCGATACAGACAGAGCTTACTGACATGCCAACACCCTTTGGGTCTCTGGACGATGAGACGGAAGACTATATTTCCTATATCGTTGGTATGCTAAAAGATCAGGAAATTCTTGTCTCAGACAGGATTGATACGGATGATTCCCTGTATAGGCAGTGGGCAGAGGGAAATATCAGTCTAATGGAATATTTAAATTATGCCATTGCCCAAAACTGGATCGATATCACACGGTTTTCCGTGGAGGAGAAATATTCTGATTCCGACGAGATTTACCGTGCGCTGTTAGACTATATTATAGAAGAATTGGCAGGAGATAAGGATTTTTCTAAATATGTTTACAAATATATGATCCAGCAGGAGCTGGTGGGAGGGACATCGCTGTGTGTAATCCTCTACGATCAAGGCGTGTTAGAATATGATGAATCCCAGGTTTTTGCATTGACATCCGGTGAGATATCGGCATATAATTTTATACGTGAGAAAGTGCAAAATCTGGAAATTACCCCTGCGCAGCTTGCTTTAGATCCCTGTTCCGGCTCCTGTGTCATCACGGATGTAAAGACAGGGGAGATACTTGCCATGGTATCTTATCCAGGATACGATAACAATCGTCTCGCCAATGTGGTAGACGCAGAGTATTTTGCAAAGATAAATAGTGATCTGTCCAATCCCCAGTACAATTATGCCACCCAGGAGCGTACGGCTCCAGGATCTACATTTAAACCTTTGATGGCGGTGGCAGGGCTTTCCGAAGGGGTAGTGGATACTTCTACCATTATCAGGGATGAAGGAAGGTTTACCCGATTGGAGGAAAACGGCCCCACATGCTGGGCTTACCCTTCTAACCACGGAAATATCAATGTGTCCCAGGCAATTGAGTACTCCTGTAACTACTATTTCTATGAAATGGGATACCGCCTCAGCCTGAATGGATTTACCTATGATGAAGACAAGGGCCTTGCGGTTATACAGAAATACGCCGATATGTTCGGACTAAATGACAGCACAGGGATCGAGATTCCAGAGACATCCCCAAGAGTGGCAGACGAATACCCGATCACTGCCTCCATCGGTCAGAGTAATAACAACTATACGACTTCCCAGCTTGCCAGATATGTCACGGCAGTGGCAAACCGGGGTACAGTATATCAGGAGACTTTGCTGAAGCAGGTGGAGGATTCCGAAGGGAATGTGGTGAAAACCTATGAACCTACCGTAAAAAATACGGTGGATGTGCTAGATACGATGCAGTGGAATTCCATTCATGAGGGAATGCGCATGGTGGCGGAAGGGCTGAGCTGTTTCAAAGATTTCAGAGTTCCTGTAGCCGGCAAGACAGGGACGGCACAGCAGGTGACAAACCGTGCCAACCACGCCCTGTTCGTTGGATTTGCCCCCTATGAAAATCCAAGGATATCCATTGCCACCAGAATCGCCTTTGGATACACTTCCCACAATGCGGCAGATGTTTCCAGGGACATTCTCTCTTACTACTTTAAAGTGGAGGACAGAGATGAATTGATAAATGGACAAGCCAGCGTAATAGACGAAAGCGCCAATTCATTTGAAGATTAATTATAGAACAGGAGGGAATTTATGTCTCAGCCAGTCATTATCAAAAGCAATAAGTATGGCATTAATTTGATTTTGGATCAGACCACGCCCTTTCGGGAACTTCTTGGCCATATCACGGACAAGTTTTTAGAATCGGACAAGTTTTTTAAAAACGCCAGAATGGCAATTTCTTTTGAGGGAAGGGAACTTACACCGGAAGAAGAGTATCAGATCATTGATACCATCAGCCAGAATACAAGTATCCACATTGCCTGTGTGATTGATAATAATGAAATCAGGGAACAGCTTATCAAGAAGAAAATCGACGAGTACGACAGTATGGCGGCAAATAATATGGGAAGAATATACAAAGGAACTTTGCGTTCCGGCCATGTTTTGGAGTGTGAGACAAGCCTGATTGTGATTGGGGACGTAAATCCTGGTGCAAAAGTGGTTTCCGCCGGAAATGTTGTGATTCTTGGAGCTTTAAAGGGAACAGCCTACGCCGGGGAATCTGGAGACGAAAACTGCTTTGTGGCAGCGCTGGACATGAATCCCATGCAGATAAAAATAGGGGATGTTATTGGCAGAAGTGAAGACAAAGGATTTTTAGCATCTTTGAGGGAACGTAAAAAATCTACCGCAGAACCACAGATTGCTACGGTATCTGGGAATCAGATCCTAATCGAGCCAATTACGAAAAATACATTTAATAATATTTAGAAATTCAGGAGGATTTTATCATGAGTGAAGTAATTGTTATCACATCCGGGAAAGGCGGTGTGGGAAAAACCACAACAACTGCCAATGTAGGTACCGGACTAGCGCAGCTAAATAAGAAAGTGGTTTTGATAGATACGGATATCGGGCTTCGTAACCTGGACGTGGTTATGGGGCTTGAGAATCGGATTGTCTACAATCTTGTGGATGTGGTGGAGGGAAACTGCCGCATTAAGCAGGCATTGATCAAGGATAAGAAATATCCTGAGCTGGCGTTGCTCCCATCAGCTCAGACAAGAGATAAGACAAGTGTTACACCAGAGCAGATGAAAAAGCTTACCGATGAACTTCGGGAAGAATTTGACTACATACTGTTAGACTGTCCGGCAGGAATTGAGCAGGGATTTCAAAATGCCATTGCCGGAGCTGACAGAGCATTGGTGGTTACAACACCAGAGGTTTCTGCAATCCGTGACGCAGACCGTATTATCGGGCTGTTAGAGGCCAATGAAATAAAGCAGACCCAGCTGATCGTCAACCGGCTCCGTATGGATATGGTAAAGCGGGGAGACATGATGACAGTGAATGATGTGTGTGAGATCCTGGCTATAAAGCTCATCGGTGTGGTGCCTGATGATGAGCAGATCGTCATCTCCACAAACCAGGGAGAACCATTAGTTGGCACTGATGCAATGGCTGGAAAGGCATATGCAAATATCTGTAAACGTATTTTGGGAGAGGAAGTTCCATTTCTTGATTTAGACAAGAAAGAAAATGTTTTTACCAAATTGGCAAGCTTGTTTAAATAATGAGAGGAGAAAAAATGGCATTAGCGGACTTTTTTAAGAAGAAAAACTCCGGTGATGTGGCAAAAGACCGTTTGAAGCTTGTGCTGGTTTCAGATCGTGCCAATTGTTCGCCGGAAGTTATGGAGAAAATTAAGAATGATATCATCAATGTGATATCAAAATACATGGAGATAGATGCGGAAGGATTGGATATCCAGATTACCCAGACAGAATCCGAGAGCAATAATGGAACAGTTCCTGCATTGTATGCAAATATCCCAATCAAGGAACTGCATCATTCTTCTGGAAGATAGGAATTATGTATGCTGAAACAAATCAAATTACGAAATTACAATTTCAGACTGGTCTTATATGTTGTAGTACTTACCATAATTGGAATACTGGTAATCGGCAGTGCCAGGGAATCGGTGCAGAGCAAGCAGGTAATGGGACTTGTGATGGGGATCGTACTTATGGTTATGGTCTCTATAACAGATTACTCTTTTGTGTTAAAATTCAGTTGGATATTTTATTTTGTCAATATTGTACTGCTTACAATGGTAAAATATATGGGGGAGGACGCCGGCGGCGCCACAAGATGGGTAAGTATTGCAGGTATTCGGTTTCAGCCTTCGGAATTGTCAAAAATAATTATCATTTTATTTTTTTCCTATTTCTTTATGAAACATCAGGAAAATATAAATACGATAAAAGTTTTAGCAGAGTCCTTTGTTTTGGTGGGAATTCCATTGGTTTTGATCAAGACTCAGCCGGATTTGTCCACCACCATTATAACAGCATTAATTTTTGTTGCCCTCTTGTTTATTGCGGGATTAAGTTATAAAATAGTAATAAGTGTGCTGGCAGTCAGCTTTCCAACCCTGATTATTTTTATCAGTCTGATCTTGCAGCCCGACCAGCAGATTTTAGACAACTATCAGTACAAGCGTATTATGGCATGGCTGGAACCAGAAAAGTATGCGGATGCTGCTTATCAGCAGCTCAATTCCAAAATGGCCATCGGTTCCGGACAGCTGTGGGGAAAGGGCTTAAACAACAGCCAGATCACATCTGTAAAAAACGGAAATTTTATTGCGGAACCCCAGACAGATTTCATCTATGCTATTGTGGGGGAAGAATTAGGTTTTATCGGCGCAGTTGTCGTAATCGTATTACTGCTGCTTATCACATTGGAATGCATCCTGGTTGCCAGAAAGGCGAAAGATCTCTCTGGACGGTTGATCTGCTGCGGAATGTCATCTCTGATCGGTTTCCAGGGATTTGTCAATATCTGTGTGGCTACAGGACTTATGCCAAACACCGGCTTGCCGCTGCCTTTTGTCAGCTATGGCCTGACATCACTGCTCACCCTTTACATTGGGGTAGGATTTGTTCTCAATGTAGGATTACAGCCTAGAAAATACGGAATGGGGGACTTACTATGAACATCGGACTTATCGCACATGACTCGAAGAAAAAATTAATGCAGAATTTTTGTATTGCCTACAGAGGTATACTCTGCAAGAATGAATTATATGCCACAGGGACAACAGGACGGCTGATCGAGGAGGTTGCTAACCTGACGATCCATAAATATCTTGCGGGACACTTGGGGGGCGCACAGCAGCTCGGCGCTCAGATTGAACATAATGAAATTGACCTTGTGATATTTCTGAGGGATCCTCTGACACCGAAATCCCATGAACCGGATGTGGACAGTGTAGTTCGTCTGTGCGATACCCATAATATTCCGTTGGCAACAAATCTTGCAACGGCAGAGTTGTTGATCAAATCTTTAGACCGAGGAGACTTAGAGTGGCGTGAAATGTATAAATAGTAAATTGACATGTCTGTTATTTCTCTTCCTGTTTTTATCCGGATGCGGTGAAAAAAATGAAGAAGTGACATTTTCGGATGCCTATCAGATCTATCAGACATCTCAAAAATACCAGATGATATCTGTGGAAGATACGTCTCTGCAGGATACCTACCCTTATTTTGCGGAAAAATATTGTATTTCAGACGGAATTGCCCTTGGAACTGACAAGACTGATTCCCAGGTGGCGGAGGCTGCAGGAGTATTTAATCTCGATACAAAAGAGGTGACTTACTGCCAGAATATTTACGAGAGAGTATATCCGGCAAGTACAACAAAGATACTTACCGCTTATGTGGCCTTAAAGTACGGAGATTTAGACGATGTATACCAGGTCAGCGCCAGGGCAGTTGACCAGGAGAGCGATTCCTCCGTGTGCAATTTGAAAGAAGGGGATTACCTTTCTTTAAGACAGCTCATCTACGGTCTTATGATGCGAAGCGGCAATGATGCGGCAATCGTAATTGCCGAGGGAATATCTGGCAGTGTGGAAGAGTTTGCAGCGCTTATGAATGAAGAGGCAAGGGCACTTGGGGCATTGGATTCCCATTTTGTCAATTCCAACGGACTGCATGACGAGGAACACTATACAACTGTTTATGATATGTACCTGTTTTTCCAGGCGGCTATCGCTATGCCGGATTTTTTAGATTTTATCACAAAGACAGAATATACTGCCCAATATCTGGATTCCGCCGGAATGACAGTGGAGCAGGTCTGGACATCCACAAACAAATATCTCATGGGGACAGAAGATGCTCCCAGAGGCATTACCGTGGTGGGCGGTAAGACGGGGACGACCCATGCGGCCGGGTACTGCCTGGTGCTTTATTCCACCAACAATCAAAATCAGCAGATCGTGTCTATCGTGATGAAGGCGGACTGCCGGAACAATTTATATTATTACATGAATGAGCTTTTATATGGGTTCGCTGGTAATTCTTAAAAACAGAATTATGTGAATTAGCGGTTGAATTTTCATTACATATAAATTATAATTATTTTAAAGACAGAAATTCAAGACAGGATGGATTTTTGAAGAGAGAAAACAGGAGGAAATGGCCATGGTTCAAATTATTGCAGGGGAAAAGGGAAAAGGAAAGACAAAGCAGCTTTTAGAGAAAGTAAATGCGGCAGTTATGTCAGCAAACGGTAACATCGTATATCTGGACAAGAGTCAGAAGCATATGTACGAGCTTAGCAACAGAGTTCGTTTGGTAAATGTAACAGATTATCCTATTACAAATTGTGATGAGTTTATGGGTTTTATCTGCGGGATCGTATCACAGGATAATGACTTGGAAGAACTTTATCTTGACAGTTTCCTCACAATTTCCAATATGAAAGATGATGAAATCACACATGCCATTGAGAAATTGGATATTATCAGCGAAAAGTATAATGTGAAAATTGTTTTGAGCGTTTCCAGAAATGAAGATGATCTTCCGGAATGCGCAAAAGCAAAACTCATTGTTTCTCTGTAAATATTACATAGGATAAAAGGACTGTCCCTTTTGACAGTCCTTTCTTGTTGTAACGCTATAAATTGGTATTCATGGTAAAAATTAAGCCTGTTCAATGCTGCGGATTCTTCCATAAACGCTGAGCAGATAAATTCCGCCGATACCCACAAGGGCATATACGATTCGGGAAACCCAGGACATATCTCCAAAAAGAAATGCCACCAGATCAAAGCGGAAAAATCCAATTAATCCCCAGTTTACGGCACCGATGATCACCAGTGTCAACAATATATAATCTAATGCTTTTGAATTCATAGACATACCTCCTTTTTTCTTAGTATTTCTTTTTTGTGTTGTATTATACATTGTTTTCTTTTCTCGAAAATGTTACAATAAAGGCAGAATTTGTTTGTAAAGGCGGTATTTTTGTGGCTAAAAACAAGAAAGTAGTGCGGTATCGAAGGCCCTTTCATTTAAATATTGGATTTATCACTTTTGGAATTATTTTCATTTATATGACATTTTATGTATATTCTTATATGACATCTACCCATACTTCAGTCTATGAAGTGGTGCAGGGAACCATTGCCATCAATAATTCTTACACAGGATTGGCGCTTAGGACAGAGGAAGTTTTTCCCACGGACCGGGCAGGATCAATTAATTATTATGTAAAAGACGCCTCAAAGGTTGGAGCGGGAGATTTGGTCTATTCTGTGGACGCAGACGGCTATATTGCAAAACAGATCAATCAGGCCAGCCAGGATGCATCAACACTCTCGGGGGAAGATTTGACTGCTATTCAGAATAAGATTTCATCATATGGAAAAAGTTACAGTTGGAAGACATTTTATGAAATCTATACCTTTAAAAGTGATTTGAATTCCCAGATTTCGGAGGCGCTTAGTATGAATGCCTTAGATTCCATATCTGATGCAGTGACTCTTGCGGAGAGCAATGCCACGTTTCACAAGGGTACGTCGGCAAGGGACGGGATCGTAGTGTATTATACAGACGGCTATGAGGGGATCACTACAGAAAATTTTGCTGCCGATATGTTTGATGAATCAAAGTATGTAAAAGTAAATTTGAAGGACAGGCCCTCTGTGGAATCCGGAGAGGCCGCTTATAAAATTATCACAAACGAGAACTGGGATCTTGTTATTCCCATTACAAATGATACAAAGCGTCTGTTAAGGGATTCCACCACCGTCCGGGTAAAATTTAAAAAGGACGGTTCCACCCTTCGGATTCCCTTTGAGACTGTGGAAAAGGAGGGGATTATCTACATGATCCTTTCTCTGCACAATTCTATGATACGATTTGCCACAGACCGTTTTGTGGAACTGGAGCTTTTATTTGATGAGGAAACTGGATTGAAAATCCCCAATTCATCTATCGCCGCCAAAGATTTCTTCACTCTTCCCATGGAATATTTCCAAAGGGGAGACAATTCCAACAGAGAAGGCGTTATGGTTCGGCGCACAGACAAAAACGGAGAAGTAACAGAACAGTTTGTTGTGCCTGAAATTTATTTTGCCACGGAGTATGAATATTATGTGGACGGGGAAGATATTTCTGATGGTGACGTGATTTTAAAACCAAATTCCAGCGACACTTATACGGTACATGAAACGGCAAAATTGAACGGAATTTACAGCATTAACAAAGGATATGCGGTATTTAAGCAGATTGATATTATTTATCAGAATAATGAATATGCCATTATACGAAGTGACACAGATTACGGAATTTCATTGTATGACCATATTGCCTTAGACGGCAGCACAGTAACAGAAAATGCATTGATAAACGAATAAAAAGGAAGAGGGAAAAAATGTTAGCAGAGAATTTGAAACAAGTGGAGGAAAATATAAAGAATGCCTGCGAGAAATCAGGGCGAAAGAGAGAGGAAGTCACACTGGTTGCGGTGAGCAAAACAAAACCTGTTTCTATGCTGCAGGAGATTTATGACTGCGGAATCCGGGATTTTGGAGAGAATAAAGTGCAGGAAATCTGTGAGAAGAGAGAGAAAATGCCTACGGATATCAGATGGCATATGATTGGACATCTCCAGAGAAATAAGGTAAAATATATTATCAGAGACGTGGAATTGATACATTCTGTGGACACCTATCGGCTAGCGGAAGAAATCAATATTCAGGCCAAAAAGATAAAGCGCATCGTTCCGATCCTGATCGAGGTAAACGTTGCTGGAGAAACAACAAAATTTGGTATCTCTGCCCAGGAAACGCTGCAGCTTGTCACAGAAATTTCAAAACTTGACAGTGTCTGTATCAAAGGTCTTATGACTATTGCTCCATTTGTAGAAAATTCTGAGGACAACAGAGCTTATTTTCAGAAAATAAAGGAATTATCTGTTGACATAGCCGCTAAAAACATTGATAATGTATCTATGGATATTCTATCTATGGGAATGACCGGAGATTATATGGTGGCGATAGAAGAGGGCGCTACCATTGTCCGGGTGGGAACTGGTATTTTCGGTGCCAGAAATTATAATAAATAGTTAGGAGAATTTCATGGGAGTACTTGATAGCTTTTTAAATATGATGCGTTTAAATCCAGATGACGAAGATGATTTTTACGATGACGATTACTATGAAGAAGATGAACCGCCGGTAAGCAAGAAAGCATCTCGCAAGGAAAAGACAGAATCTTTCCGGGAAGAACCCTATGAGCCGCCAGCTGCCAAGAATAAGTCTGCACAGAAAATTACGCCTATGCGCCCTGTAAAGAAGCAGGGAGTTAGCGGTATGGAGGTCTGCGTGATAAAACCAACCACTGTGGAGGATGCGAGGGAGATTACGGAGACATTGTTGTCTAACCGTACAGTGGTATTGAACGTGGAAGGACTTGATGTGGAGATTGCACAGAGAATTATCGACTTTACTTCCGGCTCCTGTTTTGCAATCAGCGGCAATCTTCAGAAAATATCAAATTACATTTTTATTATTACACCGGCTTCTGTAGATATATCCGGTGATTTCCTGAATTTGGTGGATTCTTTCAGCAATTCGGGAATACATACAGATATTTAGGTGGCTTATGAAAGATCAGGAAGAAGAAATTTTACTAAAAAAGCGTTTTATTGACTTATCCCGTCTGGCAGACAAAAGGGATATTGTAACTTTCAGCAATTTTTTAAATCTGAATGAAATAAATCTGTTTTACCAGATTACTTCGGAATTGGTGACACAGTATCAGCTTTTCGGAGGATATGAATTTGCAGAGCGTCAGATGGTGGCTTTTATCTCTGATGCTCTTTCTTATGCCCAGGATACAAGTGACATTCATTTTCCCATTTCCTGTTTAAAATTTGTGCCGGCAAACCCTAAATTTGCAGAGGAGCTCACCCACCGGGATATCCTTGGGGCGTTGATGAGCCTTGGAATCGAACGCTCCAAAATCGGGGATATCCGGGTAGACGGCGACACTTACTACGTGTTTTGCGAGGAGGAGCTTTCCGGCTACCTCTTGGACGCCCTGACTATGGTGCGCCACACGGCGGTGCGGGGGGAGGCTGTGGCGGCGGAGGCCATCTGCATCCAGCAGAAATTTCAGGAGATAGAGGGAATCGTATCCTCCAACCGGATAGACGGCATTGTGGCGTTCCTCACGGGGAAGGCCAGGGCCAAGAGCGCTACCCTGATCCAGGGGCAGAAGGTGTTTCTCAATGAGAGAACCGTGGTTTCCAACTCCCAGGAATGTAAGGAAAATGACGTGATATCCATCCGGGGGTATGGAAAGTACGTCTTTTTGGGGTGTTCCGGTGAAACCCGGAAAGGCCGGGTCAAGATTCATCTGAAAAAATATGTGTAAAAGGAGAGTTCCTATGTCAAAATTGATTAACGTTTCCTATGAGGGAAAGCCCTGTTACCGCATTGTGTTGGAGCAGGATTTTCATTCCCTGACGGCAGAGCTGATTGCGGCAGGGTGTGCCAAGGACCAGAAGGTGTGCATTGTCACGGACAGCAATCTTTCCAATCTTCATTTAACGGAGCTTACAAGCCAGCTTAAAACTTTTTTTCACAATGTGATTTCCTTCACCTTTCCAGCGGGGGAGGAGAACAAGAATCTGGAAGTGGTGGAGCAGGTGTACGAGACCTTGATTGTCAACCGCTTTGACAGGCATGACTTGCTGGTGGCCTTTGGCGGCGGCGTGGTGGGGGACTTAACCGGGTTTACGGCGGCCACCTACCTGCGGGGCATTGACTTTATCCAGATTCCCACCAGCCTGCTCTCCCAGGTGGACAGCAGCATCGGGGGAAAGACAGGGGTGGATTTCTCCAAATACAAAAATATGGTGGGGGCGTTTTACCAGCCAAGGCTGGTGTACATGAATCTTTCCCTGTTAAACACCCTCCCAAGAGAGCAGTATATATCGGGAATGGGAGAAATCTTAAAGCACGGATTGATAAAGGACAAAGAATATTTTCACTGGATGCAGACCAACTATGCGTCGATTATGGATTTAGAGCCCTCCGTGGTGGAGGAGATGGTATACCGCAGCTGCCTGATTAAGCGGGATGTGGTGGAGCGGGACCCCAAGGAAAAAGGGGAGCGTGCGCTTTTGAACTTTGGACACACCATCGGCCATGCGGTGGAAAAGCTGGCGGATTTCTCCCTCTATCATGGGCAGTGCGTGGGAATCGGCATGGCAGCGGCCAGTTCTATTTCCTGTGAGCTGGGCCATATCTCCAGGGAGGAGTACGAGGATATTCTGGAAACCTTAAAACACTTTGAAATACCGATAAAAGCAGAGAAGTTAAAAGCAGATGATATTCTTGCGGTAAGCAAATCCGACAAAAAAATGGTGGCTGGAAAGATAAAATTTGTTTTACTTTTTTCGGTGGGGAACGCCTACATCAACACGGAGCTTAATGAGGGGCAAATCTTGTCGGGAATCGCCTCCATTCTATAACAAACTGAATTGTAGAATGAACATATAATAAAAATACCACTGAGGGCAGATTGCATGAAAAAAATATTAAATAATCGAAGTAAAACCAAGGTTATAGATGGGATTTTAATAATTTTATTCCTGATTATACTGGATCAGGCCACCAAGTACCTGGCCGTTCTCCACCTGAAAGACGCCCCGCCGCTGGAATTGATACCGGGGGTCTTTGAACTGTACTACCTGGAGAACCGGGGAGCGGCTTTCAGCATCCTCTGGGGGCAGAAAAATTTCTTTGTCATCCTCACGGCATTCCTTTTTCTAATCATGTTTTATTTATATCTGCGGATGCCGGAAGATAAACGTTTCAAATGGGCAAAGCTTGTCTTTATCCTCCTGATGGGCGGGGCAGTGGGGAACCTGATTGACCGGGTGCGCCAGGAGTATGTGGTGGATTTCTTCTATTTTAAGTTAATTAATTTCGCCGTTTTTAACGTGGCGGACATTTATATCACCGTGGGGGCGTTTCTCTTTGTTTTGACCTTCTGTTTCTACTACAAGGAGGAAGAAATGGAGAAAATTTTGCCATTTTTAAAAAAGAAAGAAAAATAAATTATGGAAAAATTAATGAGATTTCAGGTAGAAGAGCAGGAAGTTAGCTTTCGATTAGATAAATTTCTTTTTGAGAAACTTTCCAATGTTTCCGATTCCCACTCCTTTTCCCGCTCCTTTATCCAGAAATTAATCAAAGACAGATTTGTTTTTGTGGATGGCAGGAAAGAAAAATCAAATTACAAATTAAAGTTTGGACAGAACGTGGAAGTGACCATACCGGAGCCGGAGGAAACAGAGATTGTCCCGGAGGCGATTCCCCTTGATATTCTCTATGAGGATGGGGATATTTTAATCGTGAATAAACCAAAGGGCATGGTGGTGCATCCCTCCGCCGGGCATTACAGCGGCACCTTGGTAAATGCGGTGATGTTTCACTGTAAGGACAGCTTGTCCGGCATCAACGGGGAAATCCGGCCGGGAATCGTCCACCGGATTGATAAGGACACCACCGGCTCTCTGATTGTCTGCAAGAATGATGAAACCCACATCGCCATT
>JAMPFA010000016.1 GCA_023664725.1 Roseburia sp.
CCGAGGTTTCTTTTTATTCAATTGGCATTATTTCTGAATTACAGGAATGCTCCGTATCTATAAACACCGCCGTCAGACAATGGAGACACCCGTTCTTGCAGTTCCCCAATGGCAAGCCGGCAAAACTTTTCCTTCTCCTGTGTATGGATAGGAATGATGGCGTCTGTGGGATGTACCAGCCGGATCATTTCCTCAATATCTTCCCGGTATGCATGACCGCTGGTATGCAGTTGAAGATGTCTGGGCCATCTGTCGTACAATGCTTTCAGTTTTGGGTTATAGGCATCTCCCTTTTCATCCAGATATCCGTTCCACATAGAGTAAATCAACAGCGGATCATCTTGGGGATTCTCCTGCCTGAAATATTCCATTCGCTTGGTATAACTATCATTTGCTCCAACCATCATAACAAAACCATGCTTTTTCATATACTCAGGCTGTGTCATGCCAAGCTTGTCATTATACAAATACATATTTTCAAAGGGATAGGACTTCCAGAAGGATAGCTTACTATTTTCTTTTCCGGCAGTTTCCCGGTACAAAAGCAGCTGTTCATAAACATAATGGTTGACGATAAAGGGGCGTCCCAGCCTGAGGGCCGCATTGTGGAAGGATGCAAGGCTCTCCACATTGGTTGACGAGCAGAGCAGGAATGCATAGCGGTTTTGCTCCTTTTTCAGTTCCTCATATGCCCTGTGTTCCAGCTCTTCTTCCGTAATCACCTTTTCGGAAAGCCGGCTCATCATGGTTCCTTCTGTCAAAAGCACGTTGACCTGTTTCCCTTCCAGGCGTTTTGACAGCCGCCGGAAGAAATTCTTTCCCAATCTGCCATGGGTTCTAAAATCTCCTGTATGCAGGATACAATATCCCTGGGTTTCTATCAAAAAGAGAAAGGCATCATATGCGGAATGGTCTACCCTTATGGGCGTAATCTTAAAATCACCCAGATAAAAGCTGCGCCCGTCATGCAAATCTTCCCAACGGCTGTCATCCTGCAGGATATGCAGGATTTCTTTATGCTCCGCCTGTTCTGTGGGCACAGATGATTTCTCTGCCAGCGTTTTATGTATATTGATCATAACCTTTCTGGCCGTTTCCCCCAGCGCCAGCCGGATGGGATGGTTTCGTATATCATTCCGGGGAATCTCTTTTAATAATCCGATATGGTCTCCATGATAATGGGTAAACAATACACCGTCACAGTTTGCTTTTCGGATCATCTGTGTCATTTCATCATCCGTGACCTTCCTTTCTGATCCTGGAAGTTCTGTGCCAAAGTCAATAAAGATATGGGTATTTTCTGTGAAAATTTCTGTGACTGCACCGCCAATCTGATCTGTGGCACGATGAATTTTGATATTTACAGACATGATTTCCTCCATTCTGTGCGTTTCTCAGCACAAACAGGCAGTTAGTGAAAGAATTCACAAATTCTTTCACTCCTATCTCCTCCTGTCAATTCATTTTAATTTATAAATAGAATATTTGTTCATCTTCCAATCGGATACATGATAGCTTTGCCTCTGGATATTTGCTGCGAAACACACACCCGCAGTCTATGTCATAGAAAATACAATCTTTTTCCTTATTGTAATAACGGAACACTTTTCCGCCGTTATAGGCAAATGTCCCTTTTGCTATCGTTGGCGTATGCCCGGCTATCACAATTCCATGCTCCACTCCCCCAAACTGGCAGGATTCCTCCCTGGCATACAGGTAAAACTCTTTGTCTTCCAGGCCTTGTGCATATCCTGCGTGAACCACAATGCAGGTTCGCTCTTCCAGTGTGAATTTCCGGTAATAGGGCATTTCCCGGATGATCTCTGCCCACCTGCACAGATCCTTCAATGTAGCTCCGGCATGATTGATCAAATCACCTACTGTGCCATACAGGTCAAAATAGGAACCCGCCGCCCCTGTCTTTTTCAGCAGATATTTTACGGTGCTGTACAGTGCGGCTGTTTCATCCCTGGAATTAACATCTGTCTCCAGCTCCTCTTTCCTGTCTATCTGAATCATCAGGTCGATATAAGCTGCAAACTCTTCCTCGTGATTTCCCCGGATGGGATAAATGTTTGCCGGGCAATGCTCCAGCCATTTCAGCATCTCGTAGCTTTGCATACCCCGGTCAATATAATCCCCTGCTAAAAAAAGACGATCTCTATCTGAAAATTTTATTCTTTCAAGCATCATCAGAAATTCTCTATAACATCCATGAATATCACTGATTACATATGCGCCCAATAAAAAACCTCCTGTTTGTGGCTTTCAATTTCTTTTTGTCTCTGGGCAGTATACCTGATTCCATATTTTTCTTTATATAAGAGAGCTGCTAAAAATCATTCGCCAGCTAAGTTCAGCAGAGGCATCCATAAAATCTTGAAGAAGTTTCATATCATTTATAAGGCTGCTTATATTTTCTCTAAAATTTCTACATGTTGTATGTTTTGCTTTCTTCACATGGAATTTAACCACAATATTTTTTACTTTTGTGTTATTCACAATAATTCTAAACCCTAGGATTTTTTTATTTTCCATCTGGAAGTTAATTTTGTCTTCATCTAACAAAATACCAAAATACTTATTAAACTCGTACCAGTCATATTTTGCTTTATAATATTTAGCGAAAGAAAACTTTGAACTACCCTCAAATTCTTCTATATAATCAGGTATCTTTGAATAGCAATAAACATTGGGGTCTAAAACAAATGCTACTGTATCAAACACACCTTCTATGGTTGCCTCTCTCTCCACAGGGAAAAGAAAAGATTTTGACTTTCCAATGAATTTTTTCTGTTTCAAATATAAAATCAACAGCCAATATATAAATTTATACATAGTAGCCTCCCAATGGTATTTTAATTTGTATTTTGGGTAGATTTTTGAGACTGGTTATATATTTCCCTCTTTACACCATCCTCAGCTGCCTTGGCCAGCCTGAGCATGGTCATAAAGTAAGTCTGATTTTTCGGTGACAGCTTTTTTAAAATATCCAATCCTTCTTTGACAATCGGGTTTTTCATTTGTCTGCCTCCATACTATTAATTTTATGATATAATCGTAACATAATATTAATATTGCGTCAATGTATTTTATTAACTTAACGATTTATGATATTGAATTTTCCCTATGCCCGTGATATCCTATGAATATCAACACGACAAACGAGGCGAAAATATTGATTGAACGTTTAAAAAGTCTCCGCAAAACACTAAAACTTAACCAGACAAATTTTGCAAAGCAGCTTGGTATGACCCAGACTGCCTATTCCATGATAGAAAATGGCAATAACCCATTATCAGACCGACATATCAAAGTAATCTGCTCGTCATTCAATGTGAATGAAAACTGGCTGCGTACCGGTGAGGGTGACATGTTTTTTTCCTCGCCTTATGAAAAGGAATTTACAGAAATATTCACCAATCTGGCTCCGGCCACCCAGCAATATCTCCTTCTCATGGCAAAGGAGCTCCTTAACACACAGGAAAAACTGCTCCATCCTGACGATGAAAGCTAAGTTTGAAAAAATACGCTTTTAGAATTTTACCCCGGACGATTCACGATCCGGGGCATTTTTATGTTATTGGAAAAACATCAATGTTCTAATTTCTCACCTAACAACGAAGGCTTAATCATAATAGCCGATGAGATTAGCAACAATAATGCGGTTATGATATGAACCTTCACACTTCCACCAATTACTCCATAAAGACCTACTGCGAGCATTGTATACACAATAATACAAAGAATCAGGCTTACAAAAGAAATCACCGCCGTAGCTTTCTCTTTTTTCCTGATACGCAAAATCAAGGCCACAACTGCCGCTATCCAAATTAGGTAACTTCTAGTTGAGTGCATTGTTTTACCGTTTACTGAAACCATAGGTAACAATAAAAAAACAAGGAACATAACATTCGCCGCTATACCGATTTTCCAGGTTTTTGTCCCAGGGGTTGATAAGTTTTCTGTGTTCATTCAACTTCCTCCTTAAATGTAATTTAGGTTTATTTTAAAGAAAAAGTTCTCCCCTGTCATGGACTGCCAGTCCAGAATGCTATTCATTCAAATATTTCAGAATGCCTTCCTCCAGCATACACGCTGCTTGCTCCTCATCCTGCCAGATGCCCCTGGGAAAACTAGCCGTTCCAATCCGGAATCTGCCCATTGTCCATAACTGCCCGTCTGCCAGCACAAAGCTCCCATCTTCCCTTTGAAAGATACACCAGCCCGCCATATAATTCTGATTGACGCCAGTTTCTCCGTTTATCAGGCTGACCAATGCACGGTCACTGATGGCCACCCATATCTCATCCTTCCCGTCTTGATCCGTATCAAAAAACAACACTTCCCCATACAGTGAAGTATCCGGATAATCTTCCGGAAAGTTATATTCATCAGACAACTGAAAGTCATAGCCGCTACCGGAGGCATCCGTTACAGACAGGGAAAGTCCATCTGCCGTAAGCCTGGCCCACAGTGACACCGGGTCTTCATTTTTGGCAAGAGAAATCTGTGCGCTCTTTTCGCTGTTTTCCGTAAACAGCAGACAGGGAGCCGTATCCTGCCCGACAAAAAGCCTGTTTTCATCCGGGACACAGATTAAATCTCCCGCCTGGCTTGTAAGTTCCTGCTGCTGACAGAGAAAATAGACCCCCGTACCCAAAGACACTGCAAAAATGCCAGAGAGAACAATGCCTCCCCGGACAGCAAGGCTCCTTTTTTGGAATTCTTTTAAGAGCGCTTGCACGTTGGGATACCGCTCCCTGGGGTCCATTTTTGTACATTTCCGCTCTATTTTTTGTAAGAAACGGTTCTTTTTGATGGCTTGGTTTAAATCCCGACAGGTCATGCCAATGGAAAAAATGTCTGTCCGAAAATCAGACTGAGAGTATCCAAACTGCTCGGGAGCTGCATATTCCACAGTCCCCAATAGCTCCGTATCCTTTGACTTATCCTGGCGGTAGATACGGGCAATGCCAAAATCAATCAGAATGTTTCCCGGCTTGATGTCCCTGTGGATGATTCCAAGCTTGTGAATGGCAGAAATGGCATGAAGAAGTTCATAGACAAAGTTACGGGCATCACGGGATGAGATGCGGTAATTGGCAAGGTAATCCTCCAATCTCTGTCCCTCAATATATTCTTCTAAAACAATGGTGTCCACATCAAAGGCAATCGCTTTTATCTCTGCCAGATAAGTAGGATTGGCCCCTGCAAGCAGATGAAAAATCTCTCTTTTATCCTCGCAATATGTTCTTTTTATCCATCTGGTATTGTCTCTGCTATCCTCCACCAGCTCGATTTTACAGTCCTCATCCTGCCGGAATATTTTTAAGGCCTTATAATTTTTTTCCAGCTCTTCTCTGGTATAGCTATGCATCATGATTCTCCCTGCACACGGAAATTGGCTCTTGTAAACAAATATGCACATATGATACTATAAGTAAAATATTTGTGCAAGTGCGGAAAGGGTATACTTGAAATGAAAAAGAGCACACAGGAACTTTTGTCATTAATCCAGAATACAGAAAATATTGAACTTTACCTGAAAGAAAATGAAACAGAACTGATTTCTCTAAGCCTTGACGATTATTTGCAGCTGCTATTGGAAAAAAAGCATTTGAAAATTTCCGATGTGATGAACCGCTCCCAGCAAAGCGATTATGTATACAAGGTATTTAAAAATCAGAGAAAGGCCAGTAGGGACATATTGATTGCCATTGCGCTGGGGATGGAATGCAAACTGGATGAGGCGCAGACATTGCTCCGCATTGCGTCCCAGGCACGGCTTGACCCCAGAAACCAGAGAGACGCTGTCTTTATTTACGCCCTGCTGCATCATCTGTCTGTCATGCAGGTCAATGAGGTTTTGTATGATTTGGGTGTTGGTTTGATTTGAAGTTTGTGAAAATTTTCATTGACAAGACGGCTGAAACATGTTATTTTTAATGTGAAGAGGCGGTTTTTTACCACTTGTCTAGTCAACAGTCTTGAGTGGGGTACTCGCCTCTTTTTTTATGTCTATCAAATCATACAGATACATTTTTCCAAATTTATTGCAATTGATAAGAATACGTGCGGAATAGACATTACAGATGTCTGTTTTTTCATTATTTTTGTAAATTGGCATTGCAAAACGTGTTGTATAATAATACCAGCCTTTACCCGCATCCACTAAATGTTTTGTTTTAAAATTTTCTCTAAAACGCTTTTCCACTGCAATTTCCAATATCTCCTTTATACACTGTGCTGCATTTGCTTTTGCCTTTGCATAAGCGCCTTTCAAATGCGTTGTATAAATAGAACCTTTGTATTCGTCAGGAAAATCAGCGCCTATATAAACCGTATCTTTTGTATCTGCAATTGTAACTATTTCCCCTACATATTTCCGCAAATATTCCTCTACTGCGTTCCAATCTATATTTTGTTTGTTTTTAAACATAATGCCAGGCAGAATGGCTATATTGCGTCCCCTGTCATCTTTTGCTAACGGCATCCCTAATCCATCATCCTTTCTTTTTTCTAAATTCTCTGATAAGCTGGCGATATGCCATAGGAAAAAGATATTGCTATTTGAAAATCAGACCTTATAAATTTGAATTGTGAACTTACTATAACACAACACAGACAAAATAACAAGAAAAATAGAAAACAACTGCGGATTCACTGGCTATTTTTCCAGAAAATTGGTACAATATAGGAAGATGAAAAAAGGAGGCTTTCGTTTATGTTAAAAGGAAAAGTTGCAATCGTAACAGGCGGCACAAGGGGTATCGGTTACTCCATCGTAAAGAAATACCTGGAAAACGGCGCAAAGGTCATTCTCTTTGGTTCCAGGAAAGAGACGGTAGACAAGGCGTTGGACAGCCTGAAGGCGGAAAATGCAGGCTGGGAAGTGGAGGGTATGTACCCCGCCCTGACAAATGCAGCGGAGGTGGACGCTGCCATCCGGCAGATTAAGGAAAAATACGGCAGAATCGACATTCTGGTAAACAATGCGGGGATTTCCCAGAGCACCCCTCTGTGCGACTACACCCCGGAGGAATTTGACAAAATCATCAGCCTGAATGTAAACGCACTGTTTTACACCATTCTCCCCACGGCAAAAATTATGAAGGAGCAGGGCGGTGGCTGTATTATCAACACCAGCTCCATGGTGAGCATCACCGGCCAGGCCAGCGGCGTGGGATATCCCACCAGCAAGTTTGCAGTAAACGGGCTGACCATTTCCCTTGCCAGGGAGCTGGGCAAAGACCACATCCGGGTCAACGCCGTTGCGCCGGGAGTGACAAAAACCGATATGGTTGCCAACCTTCCCGATGAAGTGGTGAAGAGAATTTCCATGCAGATTCCTATGGGGCGGCCGGGAGAGCCGGAGGAAATGGCAGATGCATTTTTGTTCCTTGCCAGCGATTTGTCCAGCTATGTTTCCGGGGAGATTTTGTCGGTTGACGGGGCGACCTGGATTTAAGGGAAGTTTTGTTTATGGTTATTGTCAGGAGGGCAAAGCTTGACAGCCGGAAAGGAGACTCGAAAATGGAGGTACGCAGAGAGATGACAGAAAAAGAAATGCAAACAGTCAAAAAAGCTACTCTTTACGACTTGCGTTTGATTTTTACGAGTGGAGAAAAAAAGCAGTACACAACGGAAGAACTTGTTGAGCTGCTGGACAAAATTGCTATGGCGAAGGAGCAGGAATAACAAAACGTAAGGTGTAAAATCGGTGACTTTTGGGGTTTTACACCTTTTTTATGATTTTTTCAAAGCACCAGCTTTTTGAAATCAATCTCCAAATCATCATATATGTTTGCTTGAACTGTATCTGCAAAGGAATACATTCCGGGAGCTGCATCCTGCTCCATATCATAGACGAGAATGGTCTGTTTTGCCGGGTCAACAATCCAGTATTCCCGGACGCCGGCCTCTCTGTACAAAGAAAGCTTTGTGTAATAATCCATAGCCTTACTTCCCGGAGATACAATTTCGATAATCCAGTCCGGGGCGCCATTGCAGCCATGCTCATCCAATTTTGTCCTGTCACAGATTACGGATATATCCGGTTCCACATACTTGGAATCATCAGCGAAAAGGAATACCGCAAAAGGTGCGGGATACACTTTGCAGTCGCCATTGTTTTGAGCTATATAATTTCCGATTGCAAGGTGCAAAAAGGATAAAATATCCTGGTGCCTGCGGTTCGGCGGGGCCATATAATAAATCCGGCCATCTATCAGCTCCCCCCGGGTGCCTTCTGGCAGGGCATAGATATCATTTATGGTATAGTGTTTTTCCTGTGCCAATGCTTGTGCCATAATCGTGTATCCTTTCCTCTTTAAAATTCATTTCTCCGTGTTTTGTATATTATACCACTCTCTGCACAAATTAACTATCGCTATTTTCCAACCAAAAACATCGAAATTTAATCAAAATCTATCGTCCAACCATCTCCATATCCATCTTCATCGTAAACTTCTCCGGTAGACTTATTCACATTTTCTCCTTCTTTTTGTTTTCTGACACATTTCGGTTTAGTAAAAGGTGCAAAATCTGTTGCCTTTAGAAATTTTACACCTTTTATATCTTAATTAATCTTCTATTTTTTTATCTTAATCGACTTTACATTGCTGTACGCACCATATATTTTCTTTCCATCTGCATACCCATAAGCTCGCACTTTCACATAATACTTTTTATTCTTTTTTAGTTTACTTATTGTTTTTCCATATGTTTTATAGTTTAAGTATGCCTTTCCTCTGCTCACAGAAATTTTCTTTGTCCCTTTAAAGTTTTTGCTTGTGGAATATAGAATCTGAAATCCCTCCACAGAAGAATCCGGTTTCCAATAAACATACATCTTTCGATTTTTCTTGTTTTTTAAGGAAGTGAGCTTTACCTTTTTAGGCAAAATTTTAAATGTTTTTATCTTTTCACCAACATAGTTTCCCATACCGGTTACCTTTATCGTCGCTTTACCTATATCATAGTTGTTGGAATATTCTACTGTATAGTCTATGTTTTGTGCCAAATTCCGCCCACCGTATGTCACTGTAACACCTGGTTTGATTTCTTTTCCGGTATAAACTTTTGTTGATGCGCAAGAAATACTTGCATTTGCAATGGATAACGGAATTTTTATGGAAAATTGATACCAACCCATAAATCCTCCATCAGAACGTATCTGTAAATAGTAAGTCCCGGCTGATAATTCATATGCATATATATCATTACTATATCCTATATTTTCATTCCAATGCAGGTAATTACTTTTTAACTCATTACCGTATACATCATATAATTTTAAATAGACATACTGTATATACGCTTGAAAATTAATCCGTATCTCAGTATTTTGGGGCAAAACAAATTTATAAAAATCAGAAGTTTCCCCGTCAGCCATAAGACCATTATATGTTTGTTCAAAGGCAATACTATTCGCTGTTACAATCGTATCATTATTTTCAATTTCATTACTTCCAATATCGGTAAAAACATTCTGCATAGTATATTTTCCTGTATTGCCATCCTTATATACTTGCAGATAGTATGTACCTTTTTCCAGACACATTTGGTAATCATTTGTAGAATATCCTATATTGCTATTCCAATGCGGATACTTACTCCAAAGAGTATTTCCGTCTTTATCCAGTAATTTCAAATAAATATACTCCATATACGCTTTAAACTTACAAGAAATAATTCCAGGTTTTGTTACATCAAACCTATAAATATCAGATTCCTCTCCGTGAGCCATAACGCCTGTAAACGTAGCCGTTAAATTTATAGGACGAGCGGATGCAATGGTATCGTCGTAAGTTGTATCTATGTTTCCCATTGTTACACAAGACAGTTGCATTGTATAATTTCCACTATTGGGCACAAAAGGGAGACTTAATTCAATATAGTAATTTCCAGGATTTAAGTAACATTCAAGATCATTTGTGCCTTGCTGTAAATTAGAATTCCAGTATATTCTTTTTTCTATTATTTTATCACTACTATTATCATATACTCTAACCGTCATTTCATTAATATACTGTACAATTCTAATATTTAAACATACAGATGAATTTTCAGAAACTGAAATCTTATAAAAATCTGTTGCATTTCCTTCTCCATAGGAATTTGCATTGAGGTTTCCATTTACAGTCCCACTTAAAGGAATGCTGGTCGCATCACTCATGGAATTTCCGGCATAAAGTTCCTCTGTCTCCTCTTCTATTGGAAATACCGTCATATCAATATTTTCTGTTTCTGCCTCACTGATTTCTTCCGTACTGTCCATTTCCGACGCATATACGGGATGTATGCCTGTTGCCAATAATGAGATTGCTGCAATAAGAGTTGTCCATCTTTTTATCAATTTCACTGTTTTCATATTATCTCTGCTCCTTTTTATTTCATACGTTCAAACTCACCTGTTTCCAGGCTAAAATCATTATAATACTACTATTTCTCTGTACCTCCTTCATAAAATTCAAAAAGTTTAATTTCAAAATTTTTCTTTATATACCTATTTTCAATAGCTTGTGCTTCCTCCTGTGTAATGCCAATCAGGTAATCTGCATTATAGCCAAAAGTATTGTCATAGCACTCCTGTGTACCATAAAACCACGGATTTTCCAAGTTTAACTCTTCATTAAACACAACCATTTCCTTCAGAGATAATGAACGTTTATCGGAACTAATCCCAAACATCATCACCGAACTAACCATAGCGCCACCTGAACCTTCGTTATAAATGGTATTATCTTCACACAAATAGTAACGGTCACGTTCCATACTGCTCGCTAAATGCACTATTTCACCATCAATATAACTATATAAATCATATATCATTCCACTCAAAGCCTCTTGCACCGTTGTCACCAATAATTCAGGTATTCCATTATTATCTAAATCTACAAAAGCATAACCCACATCTGATAAAGTTTGTGTCTGAGGATATCCCTGAAAAAATATGAGACTAACATCTTCTGTTCTATCCCATCCATAAGATATTTTCTGGCAAAACATATCAAGAATATCCTTATACATATACTCTGCTTTGTCCCTGTTGTTATCCGATGATTCAGATGCAGTAGATACCGTGGAAGTCGTTGTTTCTATACCCTCATTATCTTCTGCTAAAGTCTCTTCTGTTGTATTTTCTATATCTAATGTATTCTTCGTATGTTCATCTATCCCGCTATCCAAATTATTAGAAATCTCTTCTTTACCAAGCGTTTCTATATTTATGTCCTTCTGCTCATTTTTCCCACAAGCTAAAGCACCTATTGACATCACCAGGAAACACGCTATGGTACATATTCTTTTTCGACATCTTCTCATTTACTTTCTCCATTATAAATGCATAACATGGCAAAAATTGGCTGCTATTTACAGCCAACTTTTACCTTGATTATTTTAAACCAAAAATTATCCCTTATGATTGCCTTAGCAATTTACATATTACAAACCTTCACTTTCTTCGGCAACCCCTTTTTACAAAACAGCTTGGCATAGGAATTTTTCTTTCCCTTTGGCACTTTTATTTTTGTTTTGGACGAAATTCCTTTAAACGCTTTCCCACTCAGGGACTTTGCTGTTATCTTTTTACTTTTCACTGTTATAGAGGACAATTTTTTGCAGCCGCTAAATGCCCTTGCGCCAATTTTTGTAATATTGCTGCTTAAAACAATTTGTCTCACATACTTATTATTACGAAAAGCATTTTCAGAAATTGCCGTTACCTTACAAACAGTTCCGTCCTCTGTCTTGATTTGATTTGGAACGGTGATTGCCTTCTGTTTTTTATTTAAAACAGCATTGTATGACACATAAACGGTATTCCCAGTAATTTGGACAACTTCATACTCTGCCGTTCCAGCAGCATCATAAAGCATATCCCCCACTTCCAAAGTATCATCTTCCTCATCCTCTGAATCATCTTCTTCATATGATTCATCTGAAATTGTCTCATCTTCCATTTCCCCACCGGATTCTGTATCTATGGAAGTATTACCAGGTTCTGTCTGATTACTGTTTGTAGGAATATTCCCGGATTCTGCTGGGTTACTGTTTGTTGTACTGTTATTGTCATTTGTTTCGTTGTTGCCATTATCCGGCGTATTGGTGTTGTCCGTTGTCCCGCTCTGCAATTTTTCAATCTGCTTTCCGACAGATACCCTCACTCCGCAATCCTTACAATAGGTATCTCCCGTATAACCGTAGGATGAAACGGTTGCCGCCTTTGCATTTCTCAGCTCTGTATGTATATGGCCTGTCGCCGTAACTGTTTTCTGTGCCGTAATCACTGTTCCACAAACGCTGCAATGGCTCCCCTGAGTTTTTCCATTCTTCGTACAGGTAGCCGCTACTGCTACATCGGTCACTGCCCTATGTGCAGATTTGGATATTTTTGTTCCGGTAGAAAGTTTTACGCCACAATCTTTACAATATTTGTCTCCTGTATAGCCTTCCGAACTACAAGTGGCAGATTTTGCGTTTTTTATCTGCGTATGCAGATGCCCCGTTGCGGCAACTGTCTTTTGTGCCGTAATTACAGTCCCACAGACTTTACAATGGCTCCCCTGGGTTTTCCCGCTTTTTGTGCAAGTAGCCGCTACCGCTGCATCTGTTACCACTGTATGGCTTGTCTTGGAAATCGTCGCTGTGTAGGATGCCCCACAAGCGCAGGTATATGTACGCACGCCTGTACTGGAACAGGTTGCCGCTTTTGTCACTTTACTGCTGTAAGAATGTACATGGCTTTCTGCCGGAAACTTTGTAATGGCACCGACTATATACTGCTGCATCAGGGTCACGTCTTCTTTTGTCACCGCACCGTCTGCATTGACATCAGCACGCTTTTTCTGATCAGCTGTCAAGGTTTTGGTGCCGCAAGCTGCCTGGTTTACCATGGACAAATCTGTTATTGTGACATCACCGTCACCGTCAACATCACCGTAATAATATTTTTTTACTGTGAATTTGTATTCTTGTTTTTTATTCACATTTTCTCCCAAAAAATTCCCGCAGATTTCAACTACTCCAATGTATTCCCCCTCTTCTGTGGGTGTGAGTGAAAACCAGTTATTATCATTAGTATAGGTAGTGGAACCTATTACAGAACCATTTGCCCTTTTAAATGTTTCCTTTACCGTATAAGAACTTTGATGCACTTCATCCCAATTCTTTTGCGTGCGGTAATCTATAATCTGATAACAAAGATAACAGGGTTTTCCCGCTGGGACTACCTGCGTTTCATCCCCCATCATTGATTTGGACATCCATACTGCCCACTGTGCTTTTGTAGTTGTTGGCACAGTGACTTCCGGTTTGGGTGTATTGACCGTATAGTTTGGCCTGACATATTTTCTGGTTATCGTACCTGCCGCAAGGCTGTGGCCATTTCCATCTCTGTATGCTCCATTTACGAGAGAAACTTTACTATTGTAATTGCCTTCGATTGATTGCGAACCATTTATCATTATTCCAACATGGCACCAATGAACAGAGCAGTTTGAGCAGTAATAAAATACCAAATCTCCCTTCTGGGGACTGTATACAGGCTGGCCACCGGCATTGATTATCTTGTTGTACAATGTCTGGCAGTACCCATCAAAGGGCACCTTGCTTTCCTGCCCGGCTAACCTGGCACAATCCGAGACAAAATCCGCACACCATGCCTCCGTGTATCCCAGCTGGGCTTTTGTCTTTCCCATTTGCGCCTGGGCAACTGCGACAATGTCATCTGCCCCATTCCCGCTGAGCGAATAACTTTTGGAATAGTTCTGGCTTTTTGACTCGCTGGCAAAGGTTTGTACCGGTTCCAGGATGCATAGTATCATAAATAATATACATGCAAGCGCTATGTTTCTTTTTGTTCTCATAAAAATACCCCCTTATTTTATATAATGTTTTTAATTAATTTTAAATTTAATTTTTCTGTACTGTTGCCTTTTTGCTAAGCCCTTTTGACTGTAAGAGTTTTTTATATGCCTTTACCTTGCCCTTTGGCACTTTCACCACTGCCTTTTTGGATATCTTAGCGAAAGCTTTGTTTCCCACAGTGTTTTGGGTTAATTTTGTTGTATTTAAAGTAATGCGCTTTAAATTTTTACAGTTATAAAAGGCTTTTTCCCCTATGGCCTTTACTTTGGATGGAATTATAATCTTTTTTAATTTTTTGCATCCATAAAAGACTTTGTTTCCAATGGTTTTCACATTTGCGCCTATGGAGACGCTGGTAATATTTGTGCCTTTAAGGGCATTGTCTTCAATGGCTGTTACCCTAAATTTTTTCCCGCCGATAACAACGGATGCAGGAATTTTTACTTTTTGCATTTTTGTGTCGGTAATGCCGCAAAAGGCCGCCTCTTTTTCGTTCAAGGTTTTGTACAAGCCTTTCTCTGCTTTGTATGTTTTTCCTTTTTTTATTGTGATGGTAAAGTTACATTCATCACTGCCCATATATTTTCCTATTCCAGTGACAACCACCGTCCCCGTTCCTATATTGACGTTATTTTTATAGGAAACCTGGTAATCCACATCAGGCGTCAGGGTTGCGCCATCGAAAGCAGCTTTTACTTCTGGGCATATAGGTTTTCCCGTATAATCGGCAGTTGTAAAGGACAGCTTAATTTTCGCACGGACATTATCGGATAAATAACGTTTGATTCCTAATACCGGAATTTCCTGCTGGGGCGTAAGTATTGCACCGCATACAGCACAATGGGTTCCTTCTGTCTTTCCTGGAACGACGTAGGTAGGGTCGGATGCTTTATCTGTAATGGGTGTGTGGGACGCTTTGGGGATCGTTTCTGTCTTTGTTTCCCCGCATACCTCACAGGTCAACAGTTTCTTGCCAGAACGGGTGCAGGTTGGTTTTCTTGTGATTTTTTCCTTTGCCCAGGTGTGCTGGTGCGATATCTTGTCTATTTCCTGGCCATCTTCCATTACTTCGGCTACTACTGCTCCTTCTTTGTCACAAACCAGGAGTTGTACATCTGGAACTTCTGTTTTAGACCCAATCATAGATTTCATCCGTTTATTTTTTTCCAATGCAACGTTAGTAAACACTTTATACATTTCATCAGAACTCTTATCTGCAACTGTATAACTCATCGTCCCGGTATCTGTGCCAACAAAATCCACTGTATAATTTCCTTCTTTTTTGAGGGTGATAAATTTTGCGTCTTCCATTACCGCAATGATTACATTTTCGTCCCCCTCATTCACAACGGTATTGTCCACCACACTTGCAGCCACATTCCCGTTTGCATCATTTACATAGACATCTACGGGACAGAAAACCGCAACTGTCAGAACATCTTCTTGGATAGGGGCGTGGTAATTTTCATCCATTAATAATTGAGCCAGGTATGTACTGAGATGATGGAATACTCCCCCATCTCCTGATAACAATGCGCTCCCTAAATGCGTAATATTACCTGCCGTGGAACCGTCACGCCAATTGTCATCATCATAATCATATTTCCATTCCTGACCGCCATACAACTCAGAATACGTATTCAAAAATTTATCCCCATACCCCATAGGTATGTCATTGCCATATCGCTGCATTCCAGGCAATGCTCCTTTGATGTCTAACCAGCCTGCATCTACATAATTCGTTGCCTGTCCCACAGTAGGAACCAAATCTTTCTTCCCAATGTAATTATATATATGTGCATTAGTTCTTTTATCAGAAGGCTTTGTGCAGTTAAAAGGCGATGCATAGGTATAACATGCAATCTGGCTGGCAACAACACCTTCTGTCATTAGTTTATTACCCAAATAACTGCTCATAGTGCCTCCCAGACTGTGCCCGGTAATAAAAAATCTGTTATGGGAATCATTGATATCAATCTTTCTTTTATCAAGTGCATACTTGATTAGTGTGCAAAAATCATCACCACGATATTTAAAAAAACCGCCTGCATACATCAAGTTACCCAACCATTCCGGCCCTCCCTGGGTTCCTCTTGCAACTGCTGTAATAATATTATAATCCTCATTGCCAATTCTTATTGTCCTTACACCTGCAAAAGCGCAGTATCCGGTATTGGTACTTGTATCTTCATAGTGGCATATATCGTCCTTTTTATCTAAAAGACCAAAGGATATCATTCTTTCGGCAACAGCATCTTCCCCGAAGTATGTATCCTGGGATAATAACAATCCTTCCAATGCCAGTGACTTGTTTCTGTCACCAATATGGATTAAAGAATCTAAATCCCAGTCAATAGATATATTTGCAGATAAATCCTTCTCCTGAAAAGTCGCCAGTGTTTTTCCAGAAAGATTTTCTGATGTCACTGTTATATGGCATTTTGCCGTTACATCCGTTCCTGTTGAGATAATGATATCTGTTTCCCCCGGATTTACGCCAGTCAGTTCAATGTCAAAATACGCATGTGAGGGGGTTTCGATATCTTTAAAATAATCACCCAAATTTACTTTGCATATACTTTCATCATTACTTGATACTGTAAGATTCTTGATAAGAGTTGTCACTTCCTGCTCACTGGATGCAATTAATTCTACTGAAAGTTTATCTTTGGTTTGGGCTGCAATTTGTTTTTCTTTTGGACAGGAAATATTACCTGCTGTTTCACCATTTAGATTACCTGAATTTAGATTGCCTAAATTCATTATTTTTATTGGAGTAAGCTGGTCTTCTGTTGTACCATTTCCTACTTGACCGCCAACTGCATCCCCCCAACAATATACATCTCCATTGAAGGTTATTGCACAATTGCAAGTGTCATCCACTGAAACAGTAATCACATCACTTAATATTTTTACTGGAGTAAGTTGAATTTCTGTTGTACCATTTCCTACCTGACCGTCATCGTTAGTTCCCCAGCAGTATAAATCTCCATTGGAGGTTATTGCACCACTATGAGGACGATAGTCATATCCCATAAAAGCAGAAACAACATTGCTCAATACTTTTATTGGTTTTAATTGTTCTCTTTTTGTTCCATTTCCTATTTCTCCTAAAACATTACTTCCCCAACAATATAAGTCTCCATTAGATGTTATTGCACTGCTATATTCGTATCCCATTGAAATAGAAATCACATCATCCAATACTTTTACTGGCATTGTTTGAATTCTGTGATTTTCTCCATTTCCCACTTGTCCCTGCCAATTATCTCCCCAGCAGTACAACTCCCTGTCTAATGTAATTGCAGCTCTAGGCCCAAAAGAATTTGCAAAAGAAATAACATTACTTAATATTTTTGTTGGAGTTAATTGATTCTCCCTTGTTCCATTTCCCACTTGACCTTTGCCATTATATCCCCAACAGTATAAATCGTTGTTTAATGTTATGGCACTACTATATGAAGCAGATTTTACATTACCTAAAACTTTTACTGGCGTTAATTGGTTTTCCTTTGTTCCATTTCCCACTTGACCATTGCCGTTACATCCCCAACAATATAAATCTCCATTAGAGGTTATTGCACTAGAACATTTATTTTCGGATGAAACAAAAACAACATCACTTAATATCTTCATTGGCTCTAATTGATTTTCGACTGTTCCATTACCTATTTGTCCGCAATCATTCTCTCCCCAACAATACAAATCTCCATTGGAGGTTATTGCACCACAATAGTCCCCATCTATTGAAATAGAAATAACATCACTTAATACTTTTACAGGTGTTACTTGTGTCTTTGTTGTTCCATTTCCCACTTGACCATTAATATTCTCTCCCCAACAGTATAAATCCCCATTGGAGGTTATTGCGGCAAAAAGATACGATTCTGTTGCAAAAAAATTAACATCACTTAATAACTTAAAGGGAGTATCATAGTTTGGCTCGCCCAAGCTCTGACCCCAAAAATATAAGTCTCCATTGGGTGCAATTATTCCGTAAGAATTAAAACCTCTTATAATTTGCCCTCTATTGTTAGATATATATGTAACATTATTCAATGAACATTCAATTCTAGAGTTCTCTTCAAAATTCTCTGACAACATTTCTTCTGCTAATCCATCTATATTTGAAACTGTAAATATAATAATTATCATTAAAAAAGATACTATTACCTGCCAAATCCTTTTTCTTTTCATACTATTTTCTCCTATATATTTCTGTTGAAAATATTCTTTCATAAATAAATAATATTGCATTGTATTACTATTACAAAGAACTGGATTTCATAGCCCGGCGAATTGGAAAAGTTTTAATTAATTCGTTTCAAGCATCTTACTTTTACCATCCTCTATTACCTTCATTTTCTCTTTAACACCTTCTCCTTAATTTATTTATCGTCATAGTATTGCATAAACTTAATCGCTATCAGCTAATTTTTTACAACTATTGATAATGTTTAGATTTTAAAAATCTTGTTACAATAATTTCTATAATGGAGGATTGCTATGAAAGATAATCTCGTAAAAACCGAAATTGGACAACGAATCCGGCAGTTACGGCTTTTAAGCGACCTGACCCAGGCGGAATTTGCCGAGGCAATTGATATTTCCATAAACTTTCTGTCTGAAATTGAAAACGGGAAAAAAGGGGTGTCTGGGGACACCCTGGCAAAAATATGCCGATGTTTAAACACATCTGCTGATTTTATTTTATTTGGGAAACAGGAAAAACGGATTTCATTTTTGGAATCTGCAAATGCTCTTTCCATTGAAGAACTGGAAACTACCATCCGCTATTTGCAGGCATTGATTGAAATGAAAAAGATTTTATGAAAAAGTACAAGACCTCTATCTTTTAAACAAATTACTTGTTGCAAGTTTTCGCATCTGTCCTACCACATCCTCATAAGACACAATATCCCCTACAAAATAACTTGTTATAGCCTGATAATCTTCCTTATAAAAGGAATTATCACAAAATTCTAAAATTACTGCGGGCACATCCACTGTATTTTGAGCCGATGGACATATCTGCATCCTGGAACGATGTTCTCTTACTTCTTTTACCAATGCAGCTAATTTATCATCAAATTTTATCAACGGCGTCAATTTGTAAATATCATACAAATGACGGGAACAACGCTTAGATTTCCCTTGAAGATAGTAATCACATAAAGCAAACACTTTATCAATATAGGTTCGTTCCAACGACTGTAAATTCATTAAAAACTTCCCCAGGGAAAACTGCTGTATCAAATCAACCCTTCCTTTTTTCACCAGATAATCCCCGATATAATTGCCGATTTCAACCGTCTGTATGGGAAACGAATAAGAACCCAATGCCATTTCCAGCTTTACATACTGCGGCATCCTGTCATCCTGTAAGTCAAATACTGATTCATAGGTATATAGATAAGCATTATAATCTCTATCACTCTGCGTCTCTCCCCAGTTTGCAATCGGCATCCCAAGCTCTTCACTAATTCCTTTTAAAACAACATTTTTTAACTTTTTTCTCCTGCTCTCTCCAATATGTTCATTAAAAGTAATATCAATATCTTCTGAAAAACGGTCTATTACATGAAAACCTTTTGACAAGGAAGTTCCCCCCTTAAAAACAGAATTTTCAAGCTGTTTAGAAAGCAATCTTAAAATTAACGTTATATAATAATCCTTTTCTATTACTGCAGGTGTTCTGCCATTCATGCCGACTACCTGTTCAATAACATTCTTAAATGTTTCCCTATCTCTATGCAGATACATATTTCACCCCCGACTCATAAATTGCCTTATATATTTTTAATGGATAATTTACAAGAAACCTGTCCACAATTGTTTTTGTAAGGGCATGTTTTTCCGCATAATCTGTCAGAATCCTCCCGCAAACTTCCGGTTCCTCCTCTGCACACTTCTCCAAATCTTTCAGACAATCCAAAAACTGCAGAACAGCAACATTTTCCTCCGTAATCTTCACTGCAGGCCGTCTCAAAATATACTTTCGTTCTTTTATCTTCAATTCCCGAACCAGCGCTGGTGCAAAATTGCTGGTAATCTCCTCTGTATAAGGCACCTGCGTGGACAAGCCCATACGGTTTGCCAAAGTATACCCAGAATAGTATCCCACTCTTCTTCCCCTGCGCCTGACATATTTATGAAAAGCAACCGTATCGGCGGTTAAAGACATTTTTTCTCCCAAAATATCTGTCTTAGGAAAATAATAGATTCCTGATTCAAACCGGCACAGAACACCGTCGTCTGTAAGTTTTTTCAAATAATAGCGAAGATTTTCATCTGACATACCTGGAATCATAATATCTCCAGTAAAAATCGGCTCGCCTAGCCCATAATTTTTAATTAAATACTCATACAGCATCGTATTATCCTCCTGCATAGTAAATTAATATTTTACTTATTGTTAGTATATTCTAAATTTAATATCCCGTCAAGGAAATAAAGTTATTACCAACACAGTATGATTTTTGGCACAATATATGGTATACTCTTAAATAGAAACCACAGACTACTTCCTATAAAAAGAGGTATCACATGGCAGAAAAATCCAGACTTCCTATGGGAATGGAAGATTTTGAACGGATTCGCAGGGACGGTTTTTACTATGTTGACAAGACAGCGATGATAAAAGACCTTTTGGAGCATATGGCATATGTGAATCTCTTCACACGGCCAAGGCGTTTTGGAAAAACCCTGAATATGAGTATGTTAAAACACTTTTTTGAAATTGGAAGTGACAGAGCCCTGTTTGACGGCCTGGAAATTTCCGGCGAAAAAGAACTCTGTGAAGAATATATGAGAAAGTTCCCAGTTATCTCCATAAGCTTAAAAAATGTGGAAGGCGATACCTTTGACAAGGCCCTGAAAAAGCTGCGATTCATCATAGGCAATGAGGCCCACCGCTTTTCTTTTCTTGCAGAAAGCGGCAGATTAACAGAATCAGAACGGCTGCAGTTTTCCAAATTGACGGCGTTGGATGACAACGGCGAATTTGCCATGTCGGAGGAACTTCTGGAAGACAGTTGATTTCTGTTGTCCAGATTTCTTCAAAAACATTATGGACAAAAAACGATTATTCTCATAGATGAGTATGACGTTCCCCTCGACAAGGCTTACCAATGGGGCTATTACGATGCGATGGCCGTATTGATCAGAACGCTTTTTGACCAGGCGTTAAAGACAAACGACAGCCTGTATTTTGCAGCGCTTACCGGATGCCTCAGAATTTCCAGGGAAAGCATTTTTACCGGTTTTAACAACTTCAATGTGTACACGGTGAAAGATGCCGCATATAAGGAATATTTTGGTTTTTCAGACAGAGAAGTCGTAGGATTGCTGGAATACTATGGATTTATGGATAAATATGAGGCCGTAAAGGAGTGGTATGACGGTTACCGCTTTGGCAGTCTGAATATTTATTGTCCCTGGGATGTTATAAGCTACTGCCATGCCCTGAAGATGACAGATGGCCTAAGCCCACAGAATTACTGGGTAAACACAAGCATAACAGCATTATCAAAAAATTTGTGGAAAGGGCAAAATCCTCCACAAGAAACGAAATTGAATTGCTGTTAAACGGCGGCAGTATAAAAAAACAGATACGCCAGGAATTGACCTACCGGGATTTAGACTCTAAAACGGACAATTTATGGAGCCTGCTGTTTGCAACAGGCTACCTGACACAAGCCGGGGAATCAGACGACAAATGGACAAAGCTTGTCATTCCAAACAGGGAGATACGCTGGATTTTCACGGAACAGATACAGGAATGGTTTGAGGAGGAAACCTCAAAAAACAGTGAAATGCTGGAAGATTTTTGTCGTGGATTCCAGGAAAATAATGTAACCCTCATTGAAAAAAATTTCAATGCCTACCTGAAAAAAACCATCAGCATCCGGGATACGAATACCAAAAAGGAAATGAAAGAAAATTTTTATCACGGCATTTTGCTGGGACTGTTGGGAAATATGGATGGATGGGATATAAAGTCTAATGCCGAATCCGGAGAAGGATACTGTGACATCAGCATAGAAATTGAAAATAAGGATATCGGCATTATCATTGAACTCAAATATGCCGAACACGCCTCTTTTGATGCAAGCTGCCAGGAGGCATTGAAACAGATTGAGGATAAAAATTACCAGGAGCCCCTGTTGGAGGACGGCATGAAAACCATTTACCGATATGGCATCGCATGTTATAAAAAACGCTGTAAGGTAGTTTCAGGGTAATCATAGAAAGTGTAAAGATATCACAAAATGATTCCCGCCGACGTATTGGAGCTCTTACAGTAAAAAGGCAGGTTTTTCTTCTGCCTTTTTACTCCCCGCTCTCACTCAAATACTGCATAATCCCCATATGTATCGCCCACGCCACCTGATTCTGATACTCATCTGTGCATAATTTTTCCGCTTCATTCCAGTTAGAGAGGAATCCACATTCCACAATTACCGTCGGCGTAGGGGTTTTCTTCAAAAGATAATAACTGTCATTGGCTTTTTCTGTCCTCTGTTTTCCTGGTTCAAGCCGGGAAATCATGCTGCTCTGTATCTTTTTTGCCAAGGCCTCCCCCTCTTTGGACTGCTTGTAATAAAACACCTGCGCCCCGTTCACATACTCCTCCGGGTAGCTGTTCTGGTGGATGCTCACCGTAAAAATCGGCATTGTCTCCGTGATAATGTTGCACCGGTTTCGCATATCCTCCACCTTCATATTCCTGGAACCCGGCTGATACAGCCCTTCCGTGGTGGTTCTCGTCATTACCACCACATAACCCTGGCTTTCCAGCAAAACCTTCAGCTTTTTGGCAATGGAAAGGTTGATGTCCTTTTCCAGAGCATTGTTGATGCCGATTTTTCCCGGATCATCCCCACCGTGCCCCGCATCAATTACAATACACTTTTGATTTATCGTCTTTGCTTCTGCCCCTGTAAAGATAACTCCTTCCCGCCTCGAAAGCAATGCCACAGAAAGTAGTATAATTATCGCCATGATCAACTCAATTTTTTTCTTCAAATCCCTGCTCCACAGATTCCTTACTCTACCATATGAAGCTCTGGCATGTTCTAATTCCTGTAATCTTTACGAAATCATCCTTTTTTTCCATCTAAAAAATCCCAGTAATTCCTCATGCTGTACTCATAATAAGCCACGGCCGCTCTCTGTTTTAACAGAGTCATATCCGATATCTCCTTTTTAAACATCTGCATAAAATTCCTTCTGTCATGCAACCCCATCTCCCCCGTTCCCATGGGAAGAGAGGACAATCCGCCATTTTTATCCACTCCAGCGTAGGCTTCCAAAGCCCGCATTTCCACCAAAGTAGCATTGGTAGGATTAATATCATTTATTCTTATCCTCTTTTCAAACTCATCTCCGTTCTCATCCACTCCTTTGGCAACCATAATCGGATCCTCTTCTGTTGTATCTTCCGCCCACTTAATATAAAAAGATAATCCTGTTCCATTTCCGCCGGAATAAAGGGTATCCTCATCCCCCATATATACCATGTATGTTTTAGGCACATTACCAGTCTCTTGTGTCGGTTTTTCTTCGTCTTCCCGGTCTTCTCCTTTTTTCTGTGCCTCCTCCGGAGAGATCTCCTTCCTTTTCGCTTCATCTGGTCTCTTTGCCTGAAAACCTTTCAAATCTCCTTTACTCCCCGGCTTTTGGCCTCTTCTGTGTACGTCTGAAAATCCATAATTTTCATAACCATTTTTCCCTATTCCCAAAACACTCATCCTAAAATCCTCCCATAAACAATTTTTTCCTGCCATTACCTGATTCTATTTTCTCTTCTATAAATAATACGAGCTACCCTTCCAAAAAGTTTCATACAAAGTATCTATGCTTGACAAATTTTTCCAAAACTATTATTGTATTATTACAGTCGTACAAAAATGGAGGACATTATGAAACTGGAAATAAAGAATATGGAAAAGAGCTTTGGAGAAAAGGAAGTCTTAAAAGGAATTTCCTTTTCCGCCGACAGCGGGGAGGCCTTTGGCCTTCTGGGGCGGAACGGCGCAGGCAAAACCACCACCATCCGCATTTTGATGGACGTGTTTCCCGCCAACGCCGGGGAGATTTTGATTGACGGATCCCCCATAGACTATGAGAAGATGAAAATCGGCTACCTGCCGGAGGAGCGGGGGCTGTACCCCAAAAAGAAGATTATCGAGCAGCTGGTGTACTTTGCCACCCTCCACGGCATGGGCAAAAAGGAGGCCACGGCGACGGCAGACTACTGGTTAGACCGTCTGGATATGGCTCAGTACAAAAACAAGCGTCTGGACACCTTATCCAAGGGGAACCAGCAGAAAATCCAGCTGATCACCGCCCTTGCCCACAACCCCCAGATTGTGATTTTGGACGAGCCTTTTTCCGGCCTTGACCCGGTAAACGCCATGCTGCTAAAGGATGTGGTGAAGGAGGAGATCGCAAAAGGAAAAATCGTCCTCTTTTCCAGCCATCAGATGAATTACATTGAAGAGTTCTGCAACAAAATCGCTATATTAAATGAGGGAAAAATTGTCTTGCAGGGCAAAATTCATGATATTAAGCATGACTACACCAGAGATAAACTGGTTGTCCGCTCTGAACAGAATAAAGACATCCTCTCTGAGCTGGGGGACTGCTGCAGCCAGACAGAGGCCGGAGAGCTTCTGATCCAACTGGACTCCCCTGACAAAAAGCAGGAGGTCATGCAGTATCTCACAAGGCAGTATGACATAGACGAAATCAAAGTTTTTGAACCCTCTTTAAATGATATTTTTGTGGAATACACCGGAGGAGAAGAGACGGGAGGAGAGCAGAAATGAAACAATTTGGAACAATACTGAAATTTGAACTGATGGGTTTTTTGAAAAATAAGATTTTTTTAGGAATCACTATTTTTCTTATGATATTAATCGCCGCTGTAATGTTTTTCCCGCGGATTTCAGGTACATTTATTGGCAGAGGTGACAGTTCTGGTTCACAGGAAGACTTTGTAAGAATAAGTGACGAGGAACTTCCTGTGATGATCATTGCAGCCGACACCCCGGAACATACAAAACTGGTGTGTGAATCCTTCGCCATTGTCTTTCCCGACTATGCCGTTCAATCCGGCGATGAGGATCTCGGCCGGATAAAGGAGCAGATCACTTCCGGTGAAGTGGAATGTGCCTTTGTTTTAGAAAACCTTAACTCATACATTTACTACGTGAACAACCTGGAGATGTATGATGTCAATTCACAGATTGCAGATGAAGCCTTACAGGATCTTTGCCGCATAAATGCCCTGGCCGAAGAAGGCGTCTCCCCCGAAAAAGCGGAACAGATTCTCTCCCTTGAAATCCAGCATGAGACAATGAGCCTTGGAAAAGATCAGATGCAGAATTATTTTTATACTTATGTGATGATCATGGTTTTGTATATGGTCATCCTGCTTTACGGACAGATGGTTGCCACAAATGTTGCCACAGAAAAAAGCTCCAGGGCTATGGAACTTTTGATCACCAGCGCAAAACCTGCCAGTATGATGTTTGGAAAAGTGATTGCCTCCTGCCTGGCGGGGCTGATCCAGCTCATTGCCGTATTTGGCTCGGCATACCTGTTTTACAATATCAACAAAACACAGTGGGGAAACCATCCTATTATCGCATCTCTCTTTGATATGCCCCTTAACCTGTTAGTGTATATGCTGATTTTCTTTGTTCTTGGCTTTTTTGTATATGCGTTCCTCTATGGAGCCATCGGTTCCACTGCATCCAAAGTGGAAGATATCAATACTTCCGTGATGCCCCTGACGTTTTTGTTTATCATTGCATTTTTTGTAGTGGTATTCTCCATGTCCTCCGGAAATGTGGACAATATGATAATGAAAGTCTGTTCCTTTGTACCTTTTACCTCACCTATGGCTATGTTTACAAGAATTGCCATGAGCACTGTGCCTTTTTACCAAATTGCAATTTCCATTATCATCCTTATTTTATCCGTTTTCGGCATTGGAATCATATCTGCCAAAATATACCGTGTAGGCGTGCTGCTCTACGGCACTACTCCAAAAATCGGTTCCATTATAAAAGCAGTGGGAAAAGCGTAATGCTTTTCCCTACTCGATTTATAACCATATTCTTAATTCATATATTTGATAACGGTATCCCAAAAGCTTGCATCCTCAAATCCCAGTTTCCAAAAGGCCATGCCTGCCAGTCCGTTTTCCGATGCCGCCTGGAGCTTCTTCTCCATGGAAGTGGTATCCTCCAGCCAGATTTTGTAAGTGTCATTTTCATTGAGATACTCCACATAGTACTGCCCACAGTCCTCCAGCCATACAGGCTCCACACCATTTGCTTCAACCATACGCCAGGATTCCCGCATACCTACTGCCTTGGAAGAGAGCTCGTAGGGTACATAATCTTCCGACGCCGCCTCCACATCATCTGTTCCCTCTTTGGGAGTTTCAATCCAAATCCTGGTATAGAGGGGAGCCGCTAAAATTGTCTGCTCTGCCGGAACTTCTTTTAGAGTATCCGCAATTCCCTGTGTCACAAAACCAAGAGATGCCACAGAACCTTCGTCCCCGCCGTAATAGTGTTCATCGTATCCCATGATGATCACGTAGTCTGCAAAATTTGCCTGCTCGCTTCTATTATAAAACATGCTGTAATCCGTGGGCACATAATTGTCCACAGATAAGACGATCCCATTATTTTCACATTTCAGGGAGAGCTCTCTGATAAACTGCACATATCCCTCCCCGGCCTCGGTGCTGAGAGCCTCAAAATCCACATTTATCCCGTCAAAATCGTACTGGATCGCTGCTGCGATCAACTGATTCACCATATTTGTCCGCTTAGAAGTATAATTTAGTACCTCAGTGGAATCCACCTCATCATTTTCTAAGTTGCTCACCAATGCCCATACTTCCACTCCCTGATTGTGGCAGTACTGCACATAATCTGCACTGGCAATATTCACAAAATTTCCCTCGTTGTCATTCAGGTAAAACCAAGTAGGTGAGATTACATTCAGCCCCTTGGTATTTGTGAGTACTTCCGCAACGGTGCTGTTTGCCTCTGCTGTGGTGACCTGATGCCATGCCATATTGATCTTCTTATCTTTGGATATATGGGAAAAAGTCTCTACCATAGGGGTATGCTCATAAGTTTTTACCTCCTCTTTTCCCAGACGTTTGCTTCTGACATAACCGATCACACCGTCTAATGATGCAACTTTATCCCAGTCCTCTCCTTCTTCTAATAAAATCAGTTCCGTATCCTTTAACACTTCCATGAGAATCGGGCTTTTGATCCCTCCCCGGAAACGAATCTGGGTGTCTTTTTTCACCTTCACACCCTCCTCATCGTCCCAATTGGTTCGAACTACCACACGGTTTGGCTCCTCAAAAAACTCATAATCAAAATCCGTAAACTTTTTCACAAAATCCATAGCAATATAAGCTGTCTTGGCATCCGCATAGACAATGGTATAATTTTCTGTCTTCTTATCCTTTGTCACAAAATAGTCCCTGCTGTCCGCTGCCGCTGATACCACGTCCTCCGGTGTGGTGTAGAGAAGAAGATTTTCATTATAGTCCCAGTAAAAACGGCTGTTAAACACATCCTGCACTGTCTCGTAGGGAAGGTAGACTACACCGTCCCTTATCACCGCCTGCCTGGAAATAATCTCATGGTTCATCACAATAGCAGCCGAAGATTCATCTGTCAGCCCATAGTACTCCATCAGATCTTGCTGCTCCTTGGATGGTGTATATTTATCAATTAACTTTCCGATTACCAGCACCAATATAATGGCAATAATGATTGCCACTGCCAGAATGATCGACTGCTTTATTTTCTTTGCATCCATGTATCTCTTGTCCTCCTGTGTAACTTAACTTCATGCAGTTTCAGTATATCATAACTGAATTTTTCCTGCCACATAAAAAGCGATTGAATAGGGAAGTTTTTCTTTCTGCTCGCTGCGCCGCCCGTATGTGGCATAGCGACTGTATTCCATATACTAACGTGTGCATAAAAAAACCGGGAAAAGCCTGCTGCCCTCCCGGTTTTTGCATCTTTTTTCTTTTTATGTATGACCTTAATCCGGCATCGAGAAACTCCGATTAAGATTCCTTTGTGTATGACATAATCCTGTTAATAGTTTCTTTTTTAAAAATTAAATTCTTAATTATTTTTTACTCTGTCAAAATGAAGTTCCTTTAACACCCCCTGTTCATAAATATAATCCCGCATATATGCCTCGCTTTCATTTACAAAAATAGCGTCTGTAATACGGTCGGAATTGCTGAGGGTTCCTTCCATCCACAGCGTAATTCCCCTTTTTTCAATTTCCTGAAGTTCAACAAATAGCTGCATTTTTCTTTCATTTTCCATAGTTTGCTCCTAATGTTCCAAAAGAAGGCAACTCTGTTTGTGAAAAACTACATTTTTCTTTTGGTTAAATTGAGTCTAAATTTCTTCTTCGCTGGTATATTTTCTGCCAGGAGCCGATTCATCATGGAAAAGGATCCGGCGGGTACTGCAAATGCATCGGGAATTCCGGTAATCTCCATAATCTGGATCCGAAACTCTTTCTCAATCTGGCTTTTTACTCTCTCAGAGGCAAAATTGCTGGCAAACAGAGGGACTACGCCGCCCCAATCCTGTTCTTTCAGCTCCAAAAGAAGCCTTTCTGCAGCAAACTTCTGCCAGAGGTTCAAATTCAACAGGAAGATCTTCTGGTCACATCTTAAAATTTCTTCCCGGAATAACAGGTATTTTTCTCCGAAATCAAAAATCATTTTCTCGTAATCCCTGTTTAATATGATCGGAATATCTTCCTTTTTCACACTGGGATAATAATGTACCCGCTTTTCTTCAAAAAATCCCATTTTCCCCGGTTTCTTCCAATGTGACAGCTCTCCGTGTCCCTGTGCCTCAATGTAGGCACTTTTTTCCAAACGGCCAGACGCCGCATAATTTGCCAAAGATATGGCAAGATGCGTTGTCCCGCTTCCCCTTATGCTCCCTGCAATACCAACGGTTCTTGTAAGATTTTCTTTCGTACTCACCACCTTCTCTTTGCAGCAGCTCATCAAAAAGCCGGTCTTTCTCTCCTGTAGCTTTAAAGGGTTCTTTATCCAGCGGAAAACAGTACACTCTTTTAGAAAATTCTTTTGCGTACTGTCTCGCCTGCTTTTTATCTCCATAATTGGATATAAGGATAACGTTTCTTTCCTCAGAGACAAACTCATAACTGGCTAACGCAGAATCTCTTTCCCATTCCCTGCTTCCTGCTACCAGTATAAACAAATCTGCCTCTTCCCTTCTGGCATTCTGAAGGTCCTTCCCCCAGTCAACTACAAAAACCCTTTCCTCTGGCATTTCCACTTCTACCCCTTCTCCATACAGCGGCAGTCCCAGAAAATCTCCTCTACGGTACAGCCCGTTTGCCTCTGCGAATTTTTTTCCTGCCTTTACAGTTTTACGCATATCATTACTTGGATTTTTTTCCTGATAAACCGCCGGAATCTGATGTGAATTCAGATACTGTGTGAGAGAAATGGAAACGTGAGTGACGCCGACATGTTCATTGCTGCCTGCAACTATGATTTTTCTTAAGAGATGCTTTTGATTTACCGGATATTTTTCTGATTGCATATCCTCTTTTGCCCTGAGAAGCGCCTCCTGAAACTCTTCAATAGACCTATAGCGCTCTTCTTCTTTCGGATGTGTGGCTTTCTGAGAAATATACAAAAGACTTAGGGACTTTTCTCTTCCCGCCAGCACCAGCCGGCCTAAAAGCTTGCCCAGACTGTAAAGGTCTGTTCCCACATCAATTTGAGCAAGCTCTCTCTTTTCCGGAGCAGTGTACTCCGGCGTCCCGTAATTTTGAAATTTATACCCTGCTTCATCCAGATAGGAAGCAATTCCAAAATCAATCAGCTTTACACCTTTTTTGCCCAGAATTACATGTTCTGTCTTTAAGTCCTGATAAATCACAGGAACCGGCGTTATATGGTGAAGATAGCTTAAAACCTCTGATACTTCCCATATGATCTGATAAATAAAGCTTTGGGTAATAAACGATGAACGAAGCATAAACGCTTCTAAGGATTCACCCTCCACATACTCCTCAATGATATAGTAAAATTTTTCGTCTTCCTCTACATCATATACAATGGGGATTCGTGGATGTTTCAGATGATTCAGAAGTTTTGCCTCCCGAATCTGCCAGGAACTTCCCTCTTCTTTGGAAATGCACTTTACTGCACGGTACTCTCCCAGCTGTCGATGTCTGACCAGAAATATTTTGCTTTGACTTCCTCTCCCAATCTCTGAGAGGAACTGATAGCGGTCAGACCAGATAAATTCTTGGATATTTTTGTCGCTCCTTCCTTTTTTTCTCGGAAAAAGCATCTCTTGAATCTTTTATAGCACACTTTTTTTATAAACACAACCATTTTATTCCAAATTTTATAAAATTTATATATTTTTAATTGGATTCGGCACTTTACATCAGATACGCATTTGATTATAATAAGCATATGATTGTTGCAAATCAAATTTTTTTCATAGATAGGAAGTGATAGCATGAAAATTGAGAAGATAAGTGAAAACCAGATTCGCTGCACATTGACACCGGAAGATCTTGCGGACCGCCATTTAAAATTGAGCGAACTTGCCTACGGCTCAGAGAAAGCCAAGATGCTCTTCCATGATATGATGCAGCAGGCAAGTTATGAATTTGGTTTTGAGGCAGAGGATATCCCTTTGATGATTGAAGCCATTCCTGTCTCTCCGGAATCTATTGTATTGCTGGTTACTAAGGTAGAATATCCCGACGAGTTAGACACCCGTTTTTCCAAATTTTCCGATGCGCCGGAAGAGTATGACGATTACACTGAGGAAGAAGAGGAGCTTTTTGCGGAGAGTGCAGATGATATCCTGGGAATGTTCCGGGAGATCGCAAAACAGCAGGCAGATATGAAAGAGGCAGAGAAGCCAAAAGATTTCGTTCCCTTAAAGGACACTCTGACCAATGAGAAAAAAGCAGTCGCAAGGGAAGTATCCAAGGATTTAAGCGTTCCCACTGACCTTACAAAGCTCTTTGTATTCCACAACTTAGAGGATATTACCAGACTGGCCCGGGTTTTGGACGGCTTCTACAGCGGGGAAAACACTCTGTTTAAAGATGATAATAAACATTGCTATTACCTTGTTATCCACAAGAGCAATTCTACTCCAGAAACTTTCAACAAACTTTGCAACATTCTTTCGGAGTATGCCCGGCAGAAAAATGTTACTCCCGCCACAGAGGCATATATGTTTGAACATCATCCTGTGATCTGCAAGGTCCAGGCTTTGCAGACCTTTGCACAGTTATAGTATAGAAAAATACCTTATATTTCTAAAAGGAAATATAAGGTATTTTTTTACCGCTTTTATATCTTTGCAGCGGTTATTACTGTGCTAAATCTTTTGCCAGAAAATCATTGATTTCTTTTACCAATGCATCTGCCTCGATTCCATGAACCATAGCAGCTTCCTCTATGGTCTCCATCTGGGATGAAGGGCATCCAAGGCAATGCATCCCTATATTTAAAAGAATGGGTGCAATGTTCTCATCAATCTGAAGCAATTCGCCGATCATGGTTGATTTTGTTACCTGTGCCATCGTATATTCCTCCTTTTTCTTTAAGATTACTATAACCGCAACCCTGCAGTTCTATACAACTGAACTTGTCCGGCTGCCCTAGTACAACGAATACTAAGTTGTACTAGGAGATATTATAATATGACTGTTTTCATTATGCAATCATTTCCTTAAAATGTTCTTTTAAAAATACGCTTCAAGTACTTGTATTTAAGCACTTTTTGTATTAGAATACTTTTAAGTCAGATTGGCTTAAATTTTGAAAATACATAAGGAGGGATTGACCAATGGCATACGTGATTACTGATTCTTGCGTGAACTGTGGAACTTGTGAAGGAGAATGTCCAGTAGGCGCTATCTCCGCTGGTGACGGCAAATTCCAGATCGATGCAGGCTCATGTGTAGACTGCGGAACCTGTGCTGGTGCATGTCCTACAGGAGCAATCGAGCAGGGCTAAGCTCGGAACACCTTTTCACAGGTGTATCCATGAATGGCATCAAAAATGCCTCATGAAAAAAGAAGTCATTTTACAGTATTATACCTGTAAAATGGCTTTTTTATGTACACACCCGCACAAAAAAATACCGTCTCTATGCAACAGAATCGGGTAGGGAGAAAATCTTCCCTACCCGATTCTGCTGCACTCGCTCTAAGTTGCTGGTTCTTTTTTGGCAAACACCCGATGGGATTCTTTTCTCTTTCCCACTTTTACCTTTTTGCTATGTATCTCACGGATTGCCGCATCCAATTTGCGGTAACGCTCTTCCTCCTGCTCGTCCTGCTCCCGCATAAGATAATTCATCTCTTTTAATACACGGTCTCCCACACTTTCGCCCACTTCTTTTCCCAGAGCCTGGTTATTTTCTGCCAGGGCATCCTTCACGATCCCAGTCATAAGAATTCGGAATTGAGCCATTTTGTCTTCCGCTGAAAATGTTTTTTCCACAGGTTTTCTCACATTGACTGTCTCCGCCAGTTCACTGGAGGTAAGTCTGGCTGCCTCCTCAGGCTTCATTCCGGCATTTTGTATCACCATTTTAATCGCTTTTAACTGATACCCCTGTTCTTTTAACTCTTTAATCTTCAGGAATTGCTGTATGTTTTCTTTTGTATAATAGCGATGCCCCATCTCATTGCGGGGGATAGTAAGTTCTAATTCCTCTTCCCAATAACGCAGTACATGTGCTTCCACATTCACAAGACTTGCGGCATCTGAAATCATATAGCGTACCTTGTCCAATAAGTTTTCCTCCTTTTTATGTTTAATCTTTATTATATGCTTTATTATAGTGGAATATGAGGTGCACTGCAATGTTTTCCCATCGGGCACATTCGTCAATTTGCGCCCCTTTTACCCTGTCTTTTTCCTCTTCGGGTAACGAAAAAAGCTGCCTTAGGCAGCTTTTATGTACTCTTTATCGAAAATTCCCGAAATGTTTTTTGTTTTACTTTTCCATGTTGGCAAATTTTGTATATTGGGGCAGCCACACCAGATTGACAGTGCCAATGGGGCCGTTTCTCTGCTTGGCGATAATAATCTCCGCAATATTTTTCAGATCTGTGTCTTTATTATAGTAGTCATCCCTGTAGATAAACATTACCACGTCCGCATCCTGCTCGATAGCTCCGGACTCACGAAGATCGGAAAGCATTGGCCTATGGTCAGGACGCTGTTCTACCGCCCGGCTGAGCTGTGACAATGCGATTACCGGAACATTTAATTCCCTTGCCAGACCTTTCAGAGAACGGGAGATTTCGGAAATCTCCTGCTGCCTGGATTCCGATTTTCCGCTTCCGCTCATCAGCTGCAGATAATCGATAATGATCAGCTTTAAATCATGTTCCAGCTTAAATTTCCGGCATTTGCTCCGAAGCTCTGATATGGAGATACCCGGAGTGTCATCGATGATCAGATGAGAATTGCCGATAACCCCTGCTCCCTCAATCAGTTTTTCCCAGTCAGTGTCCGCCAGATTGCCGGACCGCAGCAGCTGGGCATCCACCCTGGACTCTAAGGAAAAAAGACGGTTGACCAACTGTTCTTTTGACATCTCAAGGCTAAATATGGCAGTTGCCATATCTTCATGGAAGGCCACATACTGAGCAACATTTAAAACGAAGGCTGTCTTTCCCATAGAGGGACGGGCCGCTACTAAAATAAAATCTGAGGGCTGCAAACCGGACATTTTGTAATCCAGATCCACAAACCCCGTAGGAATTCCCGTGACGTTTCCCTGGGTTTTGGATGCCAGCTCTATCTTTTCCAAAGCATTTAATACAATCTCTTTAATAGGAACAAAATCTCCCCCGCTGCGATTCTGTAAAAGTCCAAAGACACTGCGCTCTGTGTCTGCCAGAATCTCCTCCAATTCCCCTGTATCCGCATAACACTTGTTTTCAATGTCTTCCGTTATCTTGATCAAACGCCGCAGCACCGCCTTGTCCTTTACAATCTGGGCATAGGATTTTACGTTGGCTGAAGTGGGGATTGCTGTCAAAAGATCCCGGACAAATTCCAGGCTGCTGACCTCGGCTGGCACATTCATAGAACGTAGTTTATTTTGCAATGTCACTAAATCCACCGGCTGGCCTGCGTTAAAAAGTTCTACCATTGCCTGAAACAAAAGTCCATATTGCTGATGGTAAAAATCCTCCTGAGTCAACATCTCCATCACAGTGACAATGGCATCTTTATCCATGATCATGGAACCCGTCACCGACTGTTCTGCTTCTAGGCTGTTTGGCATAATGCGTTTTATCAGTGCTTCTTCCATGAAAAATACCTCCCTATTCTGCGCTTACATGCACCCGCAGAATACCTGTTACTTTGGAGTGGAGACGTATGGGCACCTCATGCATGCCTAAAGAACGAATTGGCACATCCAACTGCATTTTTTTCTTGTCCACATCCAGATCCAGCTGTTTTTTTGCTGCCGCTGCGATTTCCTTTGTGGAAACAGAGCCGAAGGTCTTATCTCCCTCTCCGGTTTTTATCTTTACTTCCACTTTTAAATCTTCCAGTTTTTTTGCAAGAGCTGTGGCAGCTTCAAAATTCTCTTCCTCTACCTTTTGAGCATGTTTATTCTGCAATTTTAAATCGTTCAGATTTTTATTGTTTGCTTCTACTGCCTGCTTTTTTGGAAACAGGACATTTCTTGCATATGCGTCGCTGGCGTTTACAATTTCACCTTTTTTTCCAAGAGATTTCACATCCTGCAATAAAATTACTTTCATCCTTCTATCTCTCCTTCTTCTAACATTTTGTCAAGGGTATCACAGACTGCCCGCTTTGCCTCGTTTAAAGTATGTCCCGACAACTGCGCCCCTGCCACGTTCAGATGGCCTCCGCCTCCTAAACGCTCCATAATAAGCTGTACATTGACCTCGTCTATAGATCTGGAACTGATATATATTTTTTCCTGATATTCTGTCAAGACAAAGGAAGCTTTGATCCCCACAATATTCAAAAGCTCATCTGCCGCCTGTGCCCCCACGATTGTAGGACTTTCCATTTTTCCCGGACATACGGAGATGGCAAAGGAACCCCGGTAAACTTCTGCATGACGGACAATCTCTGCCCTTGCTTTGTAGGATTCCATATCATTCCGAAGCATTTTACGAACTCTGGTAACTTCCGCACCGCACCGCCTTAAATAGGCTGCCGCCTCAAATGTCCTGACGCCTGTCTTTGTCATAAAATTGTTGGTGTCGATCAAAATTCCTGCATAGATACAATCAGCCTCGCTTGGCTCCAGTTTTATATTTTCCGTAAAATACTGCAAAACCTCTGCGATCATCTCACATGCAGAGGATGCGTAAGGCTCAATGTAGGACAGGACAGGATTCTGTATCACTTCGCTGCTCTGCCTGTGATGGTCAAACACCACAACTGCAAGCCCCTTGTTCAAAAGCTGTGGACACTCTGTGTAATTTGGACGGTTGGTATCCACCACCATCACCAGTGTATTTTTGTTCACGATCTCAAGGGCCCGCTCACTGTTGATAAACATATCCTCCGGGTAACCCTTATCCGGAGTAAAGCACTCCTTGATGGGACGAAGGGAAGATGTCACCGTGTTTAATACAATCTGAGCTTTTTTTCCCAGCACCTTGGCGGCACAGTAGATACCGATGGCTGCTCCAAAGGCATCTGCGTCACTGATACTATGTCCCATGATGATTACATTTTCCCGGCTCTCTAAGGTTTCTCTCAAAGCATGGGCTTTTACCCTTGCCTTCACTCGGGTACTCTTTTCCACCGTCTGGGATTTTCCACCGTAGTAGGAAATCCTGTCATACTCTTTAACAACTGCCTGATCGCCTCCACGGCCCAGAGCCAGATCGATAGCCATACGGGAATACTCGTAATTGTTTTTATAACTGTCTCCGTTCATTCCCACGCCGATACTGAGGGTAATAGCCATCTCATTGCCCACTTTTACCGTTTTAACCTCCTCTAAGAGGCTGAATTTATCTTCTTCCAAAAAATCCAGATATTTATACTTAAATACAATAAAGTACTTGTCCTTCTCAATCTTTCTGACTAAAGCATCAATCTGAGAAAAATACTTGTTCACTTTCCTGTCGATCAATGCAACTAATAGAGAACGTTTTACATCCTCGATGCTGTCTAATGCCTCGTCATAGTTGTCGATATATAAAAGGGATGACACCAGTTTCTGTTCCCTGTTCTCCTGAATGTACTGGCTCAGTTCCGTTTCATCAAAGAGATAAAAGGCAATCAGATAGGCACTGCCCTCCTTTTTTTCTGTTACTTCTATAATACCGCTCTCCTCCACCATGTTTTCAAAATAAAGCCTAGTGGTCTCTGCCCGAAATACTTTCTCTTCCCAGTGGACGTAAAAATTGGATTCCTCGTCGCCCTTTTGCAGCTCTTCTTTGGAGATGGTGGGAAAGATGCTGAAAATTGACTTGTGATACTCTTTGTCCTTTCCCGTTACCTCCACAAATTTGTTGTTCATCCACAGGATTTTTCCGTTGATATCTAAAAGTGCATAGGGAATTTCAAACTCATTTAACAATTTTTTCTGCACTGTGGAATATTGCGTGGCAAAATTAATCATTTCTTTCACCAGCACCGGTTGATTTCTCAGGAAAGAGGTAAACATGCACACCACATAAACCACCAGAAATCCGGAAACTATTATTCCTGCCTCCCGGTCCACCAGGTAGATGGGAATATTCAATAGAACAAGCAAAATTGTTAAAAACATAGGTAAGACCAGATAGTTCCGCAGCTTACCTTTTAATTTCAAATTGTGTTTCATGATTTCTCCCTTACGTTATAAGTGCAGGACACGTTCTTTTATCTCCTGGGTTCTTCCCTGATTCCAGAACTGGGTACCGATGTACCCGCAGGTACGCCTTGCCACGCTCATTGTATTCTGATCATGGTTTTTGCAGCCCGGGCATTCCCATATTAATTTGCCGCTCTCATCCGTTACGATCTGCATTTCTCCGTCATAACCACAGAGACTGCAGTAATCGCTTTTGGTGTTTAACTCCGCATACATGATATTCTGATAAATGTGCTGCATCACAGTGAGCACTGCCGGAATGTTATTTTTCATATCCGGAACTTCCACGTAACTGATTGCCCCGCCGGGAGAAAGGGGCTGGAACTGACTTTCAAAATCCAGTTTATGGAAAGCATCTATCTCCTCTGTCACATGGACATGATAAGAATTTGTAATATAATTCTTGTCTGTCACCCCTTCTATAATTCCAAAACGCTTCTGGAGATTCTTGGCAAATTTGTAAGTAGTGGACTCTAAGGGAGTACCATACACGGAAAAATCAATATGCTCTTTCGCTTTCCATGCAGCACACGCATCATTTAAGTGCTGCATTACCTCTAAGGCAAAGGGCGTTGCCACCGGGTCGGTATGGCTCTTTCCTGTCATATAGCGGACACATTCGCACAGCCCTGCATATCCCAGTGAAATAGTGGAGTAGCCGTTATATAAAAGCTTATCTATAGTCTCTCCCTTTTGTAAACGTCCCAATGCGCCGTTTTGCCACAAAATCGGTGCAATATCAGATTTTGTACCTTTAAGCCTTTGGTTTCTCGCCATAAGCGCCTGATAACAAAGTTCCAGACGATCATCAAAAATTTTCCAGAACTGATCAAAATCACCCTGGGAAGAGCAGGCAATGTCCACCAGATTGATGGTACAGACACCCTGATTGAACCTTCCGTAAAATTTGGGTTTTCCCTCCTCGTCATGATAGACGGTAAGGAAAGAACGGCAGCCCATACAGGTATAAACATTGCCGTCTTTTAACTCCCGCATCACTTTTGCAGAGATATAGTCCGGCACCATCCGCATAGCGGTACATTTTGCAGCCAAAACCGTCACATCCCAGTAGGGGCTGTCGGCTTTGATGTTATCCTCGTCCAACACATAGATCAGCTTGGGAAAAGCCGGGGTGATGTAGATACCCTGCTCATTTTTTACCCCAAGGATTCTCTGGCTTAAAATTGCCCGAATCACCATGGCAAGGTCTTCCCTGTCCTGTCCCTCCGGCGCCTCATCCAGATACATAAACACTGTGATAAAAGGAGCCTGTCCGTTGGTGGTCATAAGCGTAACCACCTGGTACTGGATGGTCTGCACTCCCTTTTCTATATCTTTTTCCACTCGCTCCTCTGCAACCCGGAAAATCTGTTCATTATAAGCCTCAATTCCTGCTGCCTCAAATTCTTCCCGCACTTCTCTGCGGAATTTTGCTCTGGAGCAAGCCACAAATTTCGATAAGTGATATGCGCTGATGGACTGTCCCCCGTATTGGCTGGAAGCCACCTGGGCAATAATCTGGGAAGCAACGATACATGCCACAGAAAAAGAGTTTGGCCTGTCTATCTTCGTCTCGCTGATCACTGTTCCATTCTGAAGCATATCGTCTAAATTCACCAGACAGCAGTTATGGATATGCTGGGCAAAATAGTCTGCATCATGGAAATGGATCAGTCCTTTCTCATGAGCATCCCACACCTCCGGCGGCAGAAGAAAACGCTTGGTGATGTCCTTGCTGACCTCTCCAGCCATATAATCCCGCTGGGTAGATGCCAGCAAGGGGTTTTTGTTGGAATTTTCCTGTTTGATATCTTCATTCTGGCTCTCGATGATCGTCATAATCTGCCTGTCCGTAGTATTGGACTGGCGAACCAGCTGACGTTTATAACGATACGTGATGTAGGCTCTTGCCACATGGAAAGCGCCTGCCTCCATGATCCGCTCCTCCACCTCATCTTGAATTTCCTCTACTCCCATGGCACGGATGGAATCTTCGCATACTTTCTCCACTTTGTCAGCAATCTGCTGAATCTGTTCCGTGGTCAACCGATGGGTTGTCTCCACTTCTTTATTTGCCTTGTGGACTGCTGCGATAATTTTTGTGATGTCAAATTTGACTTCCTCTCCGCTTCTCTTTATGATCTTCACTTTTGACTGCCTCCCATATAAAATGCCGCTGTTTTAAAATCTGTCCAACAACATAAAATACATTTACGTTTATTCTACCACATCCCCCATGAAAATAGCAATATAAATCAAAAAAAGAACCAACCATGTGTTCGATGATTGGTTCTTTTAATTTACATTAGTCTGTTACATATGGCATCAAAGCTACGTGGCGGGCTCTCTTGATCGCAACGGTGAGGGCTCTCTGATGCTTTGCACAGTTTCCTGTGATTCTTCTGGGAA
>JAMPFA010000017.1 GCA_023664725.1 Roseburia sp.
CAGATTTTTGTTTTTCTACAAAGCGCCTTCCATGTAAAGCTGCAAAAGAGACTCGCTGTACTCCACTGTAATCTCAAACCAGCTAAAGCCCTCACGCTCCATCTCCACCGCATACAGTTCCAGCACCTGGTGGAACACATTACCCATGTCAACTGCCGCAAATCCGCTGAGACTTCGCTCTTTTAAATTCAGGCCGTAAGATAAAAAATGGGCAAAGGCACAGGATGCAAATTTTTCCAGACGGGTGACACTGTTTTCCAATGTGCTGCCGTAAAGAGCCTTAGTCACCGCCGATGCTATTTTTGACTCTCCCTGCCGTAAAGATGCCGCAGAAAACAGTTTTTCCATTTCTTCTTTTAACTTTGCATCTCTCTCATAGTAACGGCAAAGCGCCCCCCACAGCGCCTGCTCTTTTTCTCTCTTCTCCCTGGCCCAGTCTCCCCCGTAAAACAAGCCTTCCGCCACCAGGGAAAAACTGTTTTTCTCCGTGACGATCCGCTCCTCAAAAGGACGGCTGGAAACCTCCTCCACAGACAGGTTTTCATACAATTTCAAAATGGTGTGGACCAGATAGGAACTGCGCCTTGCCTTCCCCTCCCCGTCCACTCTGACATAGGAGAGATAAAGTTTTTCCGATGGCTTTGTGAGATTTAAGTAGAGATAAAATTTCTGGATAAATGTCTGCTCCCTTGCCGTTGGAGCAAGTTCCATATCATACTCTTCCAAAAGCTCTCTCTCCCGCTGGGACAAAATCCCGTCTGCCCCCTGAGATTTTGGAATGATCCCATCGTTTACCCCTACAAAAAAAAGAACTTTGATATTGTCTAAACGGCTTCTCTCGATATCTCCAAACACCACTCTGTCGTACCCAGGAGGAATGATCCCGACTTTTGCCGCCTCAAAGCCCGCATCCATGATTTTTGCGTATTCTTCCAGGGAGACGGCCTCATCCCCCAAAAGCTCCACCATTTTATCCAGAAGGTCCATGACAATCCGGTAAATCTGGGCATACTCTTTGGCGTTTTTCAGATCTCCCACCTGCTCGTATGCCGTCTCTTTCTGCTTCAGCTGTTTTTCCACTTCCTGTTCCGTAATAAAATGGTAAACTGCCTGGCTCATCTTTCGAACTGTTACATTTTTTCCCCGCAGGGCAGGATAGATTTCCCGAAACTGTCTCTCTACAATTTCCCGTATCTCATTTACCTTTGCCACATCCTCCCCGGTAAAGCCCCCCGGCACATAGGAAAAAATCTCCTTCCACTTTCCGTAGCCCCGGATATTCGCCGCAAGGACATAGTTTTCCAGCAGATCGATATCCTCTCTTGGAATCTGGGACAGACCGCTTCTCAAATATCTGAATATACTGTCACAGGAAAAATCCAGCCGCACAGTCTCAAGCACTGACTGGAAAAATTCGATAAAAGGATGAAAAACGATGGTAGTTTTCTGGTCAATAAAAAGAGGGATATCGTAGTCTCCAAACACTTCCCCTGCATAGGAACTGTAAACAGGCAGATCTCCGCAGACAATAGCAATCTCATTGTACCGGTAATCTTCCTCCACAATGAGCCTTCGGATCTCACCGGCAGTATAGGTAAGCTCTTCCCTTGGATTTTGATAACTGCAAATTTTTATCTCCCCTGACTGCCTGGTGCATGTTTTGCCTCCCCGGAAGAGATTCTGCTCTAAAAAAAACAGTCCCGGTGCATGACAAAAACGGCTGTTTTTTCCAGCCGAAATAATCACCGGGTCTAAGACTTCCACATAGCAGTCCTTTGCCATTTTCATAAGAGAGAGGATCATTTTTTTACTCATGGCAAAGAGCTCATGGCTCCCGGTGCAGTGATAAAAATTTTCCCTCTCATCTATGGTCACTATAACGTAAATCTCATCTGCCAGTCCTAAAAGCTTATAAAAAAGTTTTTTCTGAATAGGAGTAAAACCTGTAAAACCGTCAAACACAAGGACACTGTCTTTTAAGATTTTGGAAGAATCCGCCACGTCGATCAAAAGCTCTAAGATTTCTTCCGGGGTGACAAACTCATCCTCCAAAAAATCTAAAAAACCCTGATATATGGTGACCACATCTCTTAACTTCATGGAAAAATTTCCGGTGGGCAGCTTCTCCAAAACCTCCGAGAGCTGTCCCGGTGTCACATTGTACTGGGACAGCTCTGAGATCAGAGATTTCATCTCACTGATATAGCCCATCTTGGTAATATTTTTCTGTAAAACTGACAGCTCCCCCTGTTTCGCCTGGGCAATCCGCCGCAGGATCAGGTTTTTCCCTGTCTCCTCCAGCACCTGGTAATGAAAATTCCCCAGCTCGTCAAAAACCCGGTAAGCCAGACGTCCAAAACTTACAATATCGATATTCATCACGCAGTTTGCCCGCTGCATCATCACCAGCTCTCTCTGGGTCTGCATGGTAAACTGCTCCGGCACAACACAGAAATAATTTCTGTCCGGATTCCCGTCTGCCTCTCTCACAATCTTTTCATGAATGTAGTGTGTTTTCCCGCTGCCGGAACCTCCCAGTATAAACTGCAATGCCATATTTATTCCCCTTGCACCATTTCGTCATATTCCTCTAAGGGAACCGGCTTGGAATAGTAAAATCCCTGGGCATAATCACAGCCGATTTCCCGCAGGAGTTCCACATGCTCCGCCGTCTCCACTCCCTCCGCAATCACAGGAAGCACCAGCTCCTTTGCCATCTCCACCATATGCTTCACGATAGTCTTTCCTCGATCGTTGTTGTCAATGCCCCTCAAAAATTCCATATCCAGCTTCAACACGTCCACCGGGGCATTTTTCATCATGCCAAAGGAGGAATACCCGCTGCCGAAATCGTCCACCAGGATAGAAAAACCTGCCTGCTGCAGCTGCTCCAATGTTTCATAGAGCACCTCCTCGTCGGTGACGTAAGCGCTCTCCGTCACCTCAATCTCCATATACTTTGCAGAAAGCTTGTGGGAATCTAAAAGATTCACAAAATAGTCTAGGAGATTTTCCCTGTAAAAATCCACCCTGGAAACATTCACAGAAATCGGCAGCACCCGCTTTTTGTTTGCCATGCAGCTTTGCAGATATTCTGCCACATGCTCCCAAACATATTGATCCATATTACTGATAAATCCGCTCCTCTCAAAAAAGGGAATAAATTCTACGGGATTTACAAAGCCCTTATCCGGATGCTTCCACCGCACCAAGGCCTCACCGCCTACAATCCTGCCGGAGAGCACGTCAAATTTTGGCTGGACATACACCTTAAACTGATCTCCTTTTAGAGCGTCCCACATATCATTTTTGACTTCCTGCTCCTTTAGCATACTCTGCATCATCTCTTCATTGTAATACGCATGGGTTTCCATGTATTTTCCCTTGATGCTGTGAAGAGCCAGAGCTGCTTTATCACACATAAAATCCACGGGTTCCTCCCTGTCCACCACCACATAGATTCCTGCGTAGACCCGGATATTGTAGTCAAAATGCATACCGTCCAGCACCCTTTGGATCTTTTGAAATGATTTCTCGATATTAAGCATTTTTTCCGGGAAACAGAGAACGAAATGATCGGAACCCAGCCTTGCCCCCACTCCTTCAAGACCCAGAAACTCATTGATCAGATCCGCTGCCCGGATCAAAAGCTGGTTGCCCACCTCATAGCCGGACATTTCATTCACCAGCTTGAAGTGTTCCGCATCCCACCGAACAAATACATAATCAATATCCGGATTTTGATGGATCAGGTCATAGGCCCGCTTTTCAAAAGCCTCTTTTCGGTACAATCCGGTCAAAGAATCATGTTCATAGAGATATTTGGACTGGATCGCCAGCTTCTTGGCGGAAAGTTCTTTCTCTTTTGCACCTGTAATATCCAGCATTACAGCGATATACATATTGGGCTTTCCACTGCTCTCCACGATCCTCTCACGAAAACAGATCCATCGATACCCTCTCTCTCTGTTTATAATACGAAACTCACAGGTAAAATCCCCCTGATTTTTTTCTCTCTCTGCCAAAGACTGCCGCATCTTCTTAAAATCTCTCTGATCTACCAGCTCCCGCACAAAAAAAGATCTTCTGTCTGTGATATCCTTCTGACTGAATCCGAATAATTCCAAAATTTCTTTATTGTGATAGAAGATATTTATTCTTCCGTTTTTTATCTCATAGACAAGAATCCCGCCCGGCACTTCACGGATAGCGTTTTTCAGCATCTCCTCTATCTTCCAGTTATTTGCATCCGTTCCCTCCCTGATGCAGACCTGCATTTCCTCTATATTTTCAATTACTATTTTTCTCCTCATATACACATATCCTCATTTTCCCCTTGCTAAGCTCGTCTTTTTCAGGATAAAAATACCCTGCGATACCACCTTCTGAACCACCGTATGCACAATCATCCAGTCTATCGTACCGCAAGGTTTTTGACAATTGTATTATTTTCCAGTCGGCAGATAAGGAATCAAAGTACCTGCCATCTGTGGAATAGGCATAGATTGTAAGTAAATCTTTCCTGGACCGGTAATCCTTGTGTTAAATACTCCCTCTCCACCAAAGAACATATTTTTCAGGCCCGGCACTGACTGAATATCGATGGAACATGTTTCATCCATTGCAGCCAGATATCCGGTGTCAATGATCATCGACTGACCTGCCTGCAATTCATACTCTTTTACATACCCGTCAAACTCTACAAAAACAACTCCCTGTCCGGAAAGCTTCTGCATAATAAATCCCTCACCGCCAAAGAATCCGCTTCCAATTTTTTTCTGGAAAAAAGTGGAGAGCTCCACACCTGACGTAGACGCCAAAAATGCAGTTTTCTGGCAAACCACACTGCGCCCCGGCGCAATTTCAAAGGCACGGATAACCCCCGGAAAACTGGAAGCAAACGCAATCAGCCCAGGACCTCCCTCAGCGGTATAGTTATTGACAAACATACTCTCGCCGCTCAACATTCTCCCGAACATCTTGCCGACACCGCCCCCTACTGTCTCCATTTTCATATTTGGAGACATCCAGGACATGGCCCCTTTCTCTGTGATCATTTTCTCCCCGGCTTCCAAATTACAAATTACCACTGGCATTGGTTCGCCTTCAATCGAATACTTCATTTTATTCCTCCTGAAAAATTAATTTATATTAGCTCCACCGCATCCTTTAAGTCTTCCGTCATATTCTGTACCCAGGAAGTCTGTGAGGAAATCTGCTGTGTGTTTGCTGCAATAGTTGCTATCTTTTCTGTCATTTCATTAATGCTGGAAATCAGGTTTTTCACAGAACCTACACTCGTATTGATCTTTGGAATGATATCCTCCGCTTTCTGGTCGCTCACTACCACAAGCTCCTTGGTAGAGGCAGAAAGATTTCGGATTTCTTCCGCAACAACCGCAAAACCTCTTCCCTGTTCCCCAGCCCTTGCCGCCTCAATGGAGGCATTTAAAGACAATAGATTTGTCTTTCCCGCAATAGCTGCAATATCTTCATTCGTGTCCTTATAAATATCTATAAAATTGGATATCGTTTCCAGAGACTCATTCAACTCAGAACAAAAATTAGATATGTCCTCCACATACTGGGCAAGCCTTGTGGCCTCATTTGCGGAATCCTCATTTGCCACACTGAGCTCTGTCACATTTTCCCGCAAAGCGTTAAACTGACTGATAATATCCTGCAAACGCTCCTGATGAATAACTTTGTCTTCCTGCTCCTTCTGTCTGATCTCCTGGATTGTTGCCTTTTCCCGCTCCGCCACATCTTTCAGATAATAGACACAGCTCCTTCTCTTCCCCACTTCGTTGTAAATCGCCTTTGCCATATCTTTGCAGGTGATAAAACCACAGCACTCACAGTTAATGTTACGACTTTCCTCATCATACTTATGCATCTTTTTAAAAATTTCATCGTATTCCTCTTCTGTGGGTTCTTTGATCTGAACCGGTTTTGCAGTATATTTCCGGATAAAATCCTCCAATTTCAAATCTCTAAAGGTATACATCAGATTAGAAAGACGCTCTTGGTAGGAAACGCTTTCTGTCCATGGAGTCCCGTGTCTATTTTTCTTTCCAAAACGTCTGGACTTTTTGTAAACTTCCCCGTCATTTAGATAACGCATTTTACTCAAGGCAAGCATTACATCATCCGTATTCCTCTGGGGGTCTGTTGCCGTTCCGTAGATACATCCCTTGCTGCAGTTTAAGATATCCACCATAAAGGGAAGTTCCCGTCCTTCCTCTATCCTGTCTAAATACTTCTCAAGGTAACGATAAGCTTCCTGCTCTCCTTCCACCTGACGGATTACCTGGCTTTTCCCCAGGAAATGCTCTACATTTTCTTTCAGTCCCCCCGGCATAGGATAGAGGGAACCAAGTCCATACTCCAGCTCATCATTGTACTCCTGACATTTTTCATACTCCCCGCCAATTTCCTGCATCAGCTTTTTAAATGTCACATTGTACTTTACATACCCCTTACAGTTTTCGTCTGTGATCTCTATCTTCTTTGCGATACAGGGGCTGATAAACGCCAGATCATCAGCTATTTTCAAATACTTTTTTATGTAGACCGCCATGCACATCATAGGGCTGTGTATCGGCATCATTCTGGGAATCAGTTCTGGAATATACCGTTCCACATACCGTACAACAGCAGGACATGGCTGGGAAATCCCTCCCAAAAAATTTTGTTCCGTGATATATTTTAAATATCCCCAGGTGGTGATATCCGCACCAAAGGATACACTGTAAATATGATTGACGCCCTTTTCCTTTAAATAACCCAACACCCGCTTATACTCTTTGGGATAATTTGCAAGAAATGCCGGTGCAACAATGACAGATATCTTTTTCCCGCTGGATAAGTCCTGGAAAAAATCCAGCGTATCATCCCTGTAATCCCTGGCCTCATGGGTACAGGCATCAAAGCACGCCCCACAGGCAATACAGTTTTCCTGATTGACATGGACAACGCCGTCATCTTGCACCACATTGGAAACCATCACCGGGCAGGCCCGCACACATTTATCGCATCCCGTACACGACTCATTGGTAAAAACTAATTCCATTCAGAAACCTCCTAGATGCCATAACAAAATGTCCGTTTTTTCAAGCCATCTAATCTATAAATCTATGTTATCATATTTCGGTGGAAAGTACCAGTTTTTTCTATACATTTTCCACAGATAAAGGGAAATTTCATAAAATACTCCACTCACACCCCTGCCTGTTTGCAGATATCCATCAGGCAGCATCTGTCACAGTGAGGATTTGTCCTGGCAGTACACACCTCCCTGCCATGATACACCAGGCGGTGGCAAAAGTCATTTCCCTCCTCTTTTGGGATTATCTTCCACAGAGCCATCTCCACTTTTTTGGGGTCTTTTATTCCATCCACCAGCCCGATCCTGTTACAGAGCCTGATACAGTGGGTATCCGTCACAATGGCGGGCTTATGGAACACATCTCCCATAATGAGATTTGCGCTCTTTCTGCCTACACCCGGCAGTTTTAAAAGCGCATCAAAATCATCCGGCACCTGTCCCTGATACTCTTCCTTTAACATTCTCATGCAGGCACTGATATCCCTGGCTTTGCTTTTCCCCAGACCGCAGGGGCGGACAATCTCTTCTATTTCCTCCACAGACGCCTGGGCCAGCGCATCCACATCCGGAAATTTCTCATATAATTTTTCTACAATTACGTTTACCCTGGCATCTGTACATTGCGCCGCAAGGCGTACACTTACCAGCAATTTCCAGGCCTCATTGTAATCCAGAGAACACTCTGCATCCGGATACTCCGATTTCAGCCTTTCAATTACTTCTAACGCCCGTTGTTTTTTCGTCATGGTATCTCATCCTCTTTTTGTTTTTTTCTATTGTATCAAAATTCCCCCCACTTCTCAATCCTCTCTTTTAAAACTGCAGCTGATCTTCCCCTCCCGGATTTTTATCTGCCCGGCAAAACGGGTATCAAATACTGCTGTCCCGGCCTCCAAAAGCCGCTGCAATGTCTCCTCCCCCGGGTGCCCGTAAATGTTGTTCCTCCCGCAGGAAATAATTGCGGCTCTTGGGGAGGATGCGGTTAAAAGTTCCTCACAGGTTCCAAACCTGGAACCGTGATGGGAAACCTTAAGCACATCTGCCCGGGAAAGCTCATATTCTTCCGCCAGTCTCCTCTCCTGCTCGGCAGAAAGATCCCCGGTGAAAAGCCCCCGGATCTCACCGCTCTCATAGAAAAGAACCATAGAGGCATTATTCCTGTCCGTCTCCTCATTTCTGTCCTCTGGATACAGACAAGTGATTTCCCAGCTTTCCATCTCCCCCTGCAATACAGAACCCTGTTTCATATACAATATCGGAATATCCTTGTCATCGGCAAAATCCATTAAGTCCTGCCAGGCATCATCCCTAACGATTCCCTCCGCCAGCACCAGGCAATGAATGGGAAAACCACTCTCCGCCACCTCTATCATGCCGTTTATATGATCTTCGTCCAGATGGCTTAAAAACCAATAATCCATATGCCTGACCCCGTGGTATTTTAAAAAGGGCAGGATCCGGTAGGTTCCCACTTTTGACACGCTGGTACTGCCCCCGTCCAAAAACATCACCGTCCCATCCTTTTCCATAAAACAGATACCGTCCCCCTGCCCCACATCTAGCACATCCCACTCCGTTTTACGGAAAACGGGACATGCAATAAGAATCCCACAGAGCACTGTACCGGCAATCACTCTGACAATATAATTTTTCTTCTTTTTCCATAAGACAAGAAATAAAATACATCCATACCAGAAAAAGATCCTTCCAACCGACAGCTTTCCCGTGATAACAACTGCAAAGGGAAGCCTGATGCTAAACCGGGAGACTGCTTCAAAAAACAACAGGATAAGCGTGCAGGGAAACAGCAGGATTTTTCCGACAATGACAGACATACAGCCCGCAAGCATCCCTGCCATTCCAAGCCCTAAAAGGATCCCCATACAGGGCAGGATAAAAAGATTTACCAGTGTGGCGTACAGTGAAATCTCATAAAAAGAATTACACAGGACAGGAAGCGTCACCAGTTGAATACAGATACTCACAAGCAAGGTATCTCTTATACCGGATAGCTCTCCCAGAAAGCAGTTCTTTTTTATCTCCCCTGCTAAAAGCACTCCCGCCACAGCCCCAAAGGACAAGAGAAAACCGGAGTGGTACAATATCATTGGATTTTCCCACACCATGAGAGATGCCAGGACACACAGAGACGTCAACAGATCATAACTCCTGCCCCTGCACTTTCCGTATAGAAGGATCAGAAACATCCCCATTGCCCTGGTCTGGGAAATTCCAAACCCTGTCAGACAAAGGTAGCAGCAAACCAGTCCCCCAGCAAGAACCGCCGCAGTTATGCAGGTAGATTTTTTTCTAAGCAGACGGTAAAGAGTCATGCCTAAGATAGACAGGTGGATGCCTGAAATACAGTAAAAATGGCTGACTCCCGCCTTTTGGTACAGTGCCTTTAACTCTCTGTCCATGCCGCTTTTTTCTCCCAGTGTCATAGCTGCCATCACATTGGCATGGGATTCCTTCATGCAATTTTCATAGCTCCCCGACAATTTCCGCCGGATCTGACACAGACTTTCCAGAAATAAATTCCTACCCCCAAAACTTTTCTCCACAGAAGCCTCCTCTATGGCCACTTCTATATTCAGGCTCTGATAGTAGCTTTTTTCATTGTATCCGCCTTCGTTTTCCGGCTCTTTGAATGTCTTTACTTTTCCCTTTATGAATAGAGTCTCTCCGATAGAACAGAAATCGGAATCAAGAATTACTAAGATTTTAGGACAGGTATATGTCCCCTCATTGGAATTAATTTGACTGTCTTTCAGATAATAATAAAACTGCTCTGCCTTTTGTTCTTTTTGACTTAAGTTCCCCAAAAGCGTGACTTTATCTCCCCGATGAAAGAAGCTCTGAGCCAAAATGCTCTGCCTCTCTCTTACCCCGGCTCTTACCCCTCCTACAAAAAAAGCTGCCAGAAGAATGATAACATATATTTTCCTCTTCGCTACGGCTATTCCCCCGGCAGCGCAGATATGATGCTGCCAGATAAGATAGCCCATAAAAACCAGAAGGATTGCGGGATAATGATACACCACCCCCACCGTTCCGAGAAGAAAAGAAACCAGACAGGAAGCTAATTTCCTTTTATTCACTGGTGTCTGATTCCCCCCTTCCCTCCACATCATTGACTTCCACTTCCGAAGTGATCACCTCTTCCACATAATCCAGATTTCTCTCGTAAAGATCATCCAACGCAAAGCTGTCACGGTACACGCCCTTTGTGTTGCCGTTTACGGAAATCTGAACCTTATTGATTGTGGAAAGTTCCGATAAAGAATCCACAATAGAATAGATCACAACAGGTTCTTCTATACTGTAATTCTGATTTAAAAAGGCATCATCCAGATTCACATAACACACGCCGTCCAGCACAGATACTCCCACCAGCTTTGTCCCCTCAGGAATGGCCGCCTGGGCATTTTTGCTTTTGGGTCCCTCCAGGAGATGCTCGATAACCAGCTTTTCCAGGGAAATATTACTGCTGTAATGAACCTCCTGGGTCTCCTGAACCAAACCGTTCCCTTCTAAATTGGAAAAATAAAGCACAATGGTGGAAGTCTGGATCGAATTGATCTGCTCTCCGGGATTTTCAATAAAACTGTCATTGGTCATAACCCCCACCAGATTGCCCTTCCCATCCTTTAACGGCTCTTCATTTATATAAAAACTTAAACATTCCACTCCCTCCACCTGAGTGAGAGTGCGCACAATTGCCGCCCTGGACAGAGTTTCCTGCACCGGATCCATCATCCGGTATTCCTTGCTGAAATACAGGGTCAAAAGCGTTCCCTCCAGAATATAGCTGTCCACCTTCACATCATCAGGGATCACCTTCTTATATTCCAAATCTCCGGAATCTTCCTGCATCTTCCCGATAAACTCATCTATCATTCCCTTTGTGTCCCCTGATTTTGACTCTAAGTCACAGGGTGCTTCCTCAATTTTAGTAATATTTTTATTGAGATAATAGATATAGTAATTCTGCCTTTCCCTCACATCTCCACTGTCCCCGCAGCCTGCCGCAAAGCACAGTGCCAATGCCAAAAAAATAAATCTATTGATTTTCTCCATTGGTCTCCTCCGCATATATAAAAAACATAATCTCAGGACGCAATATAATTCAAAGGAATCCGAACATTAAAAATAGTTCCCTCTCCCTCTGTGCTAAATACTTTGATCGCACCCCGGTGCATTAAGATTGCATTTCTTGTGATAGCAAGGCCAAGACCTGTCCCGCCGATCTCTCTGGAATGGGATTTGTCCACCCGGTAAAAACGCTCGTAAATATGCTCTAAGCACTCCTCCGGTATACCGATCCCCCCATCCTCCACTTTGATATAGAAATACTGATGGTCCGCATTTAAAGAAACATGAACCCAGCCGTCAGGATGGTTATATTTGATGGCATTCTCCACCAGATTTGTAATGGCAAGAGTCAGTTTTACCTCGTCCACCTCTGCGCTTACCGGGCGGAAACTCTCAAGCACCAGTTCAATATTCTGCCTTTCCGCAATGGGACGAAGTCTTTTTAAGATCAATTCCAGCTGTTCATTGATATTTACGCTGGATATGTTAAGGTCCGCAGCAGAACGATCCATTTTCACCAGAGAAAGCAGATCGTTTATAATCTTCGTCTCTCTGTCAATCTCATTGCCAATATCCCCCATAAATTCCCGATACAGTTCTAACGGCACATTTTCCTGTCCGTTTAAAGAATCCGCCAGCACCTTCATGGAAGTTAGAGGCGTCTTTAACTCGTGAGACACATTGGAGACAAACTCCTCCCTGGACTCATCAATTATTTTCATTCTGTCAAAGAGCTGGTTAAACCTGTCGGAAATCTCCTCTGTCTCCACATAGGTAGTCTCCTTTAACTCAGTAGCATACCCGTTTTGAATCTCCGAAATCTGCCTTGACATATCGGACAGAGGCTTTACCAGGCGCATGGCAAGCATCACGGACAATACAAGAATCACAAGCAGACTGGAAATCTCGATAATCAGCGCTCCGTCCTTTAAGTATTCCAGATTCAATACAATGCTGTCTGTAGACACGCTCACCAGAAACACTCCCAATATCTCCTTGCTCTCCGTATCTGTCAGTGGAATGGTCATCTCGATATACCCGTTGTCCGAGTCATGTTTGGAAATTTCCTCACCTCTGAAACTGCGGATTACCTCCTCAGAGACAATAGTTTTCCCTTCATCCACCCCGTAGGTGTCTTTTACAATACGGAAATTGCTGTTGATCACCATGATGCGCCCGTCATAAATATTGGATAATAACTCTAACTGGGAATTAATGATTTCAGATGATGTATCCTCCAGATAATTGTTAAATATAATTTGGTTCCCCAGGATCCTGGACTGGCTTAAAATATCAATACTCCGGTTGGATACTGCCTTTGACATATAGGACCTCAGTATCCCTCCCCGAAGTATTGCTGCCGGTATAGTCCCGATAATCAGAAAAATCAGAATGAGCCAAAGTTTCAGACTCTTAAACACTCTAGGATATTTTTTTTTGTTTGACATTTGTTTCTTACCCCTGATAATAATATCCTACGCCCCATTTTGTATGGACGTATTTCGGCTCGCTTGGATTGCTCTCAATTTTCTCCCTCATTCTACGCACATGCACATCCACAGTCCTCACATCACCCGGATATTCATATCCCCACACAAGATTCAAAAGGTTCTCTCTGCTGTACACTTTATTGGGATTGGTCACTAACAGTTCTAACAGGTCAAATTCTTTGGCGGTGAGATTGATCTCTTTTCCCTTGACAAAAAGCCTCCGGCTCTCGCAGTCCATCTTAAGATCCCCGCTCTCGATCATAGACTTTTCTTCCTTTTTGGGCTGACCCTGAGCTGTCCTTCTCATAATGGCCTTGATCCTGGCCTTTACCTCCAAAATATTAAAAGGTTTTGTAATGTAATCATCTGCGCCATATTCCAACCCTAAAATTTTGTCCATATCGTCCCCTTTTGCCGTAAGCATCACAATGGGCACCGTAGAAAAATCCCGGATATGCTGGCACACTTCAAACCCGTCCATTTTGGGCAGCATAATATCTAAAAGTATCATATCATACTGGTTTTCCGTAGCCATCTTAAGGGCTTCTTCCCCGTCATAGGCACAGTCTACCTCCATGCCGTCCTGTTCCAGACTAAACCGGATTCCCTTCACGATCAATTTTTCATCATCCACCACAAGAACTCTTTTCGCCATATTGCTATTACCTCCAAGGCATCTTTTTCTGATCATCTTATCTTACGGTAATATAATCCTTCATCCTGGAATACAATCCCTCTTTTATTCCGGTAATCTTCATCACATCCTCCGCTGACTGGAAACTGCCGTTCTGCTCACGGTAGGCGATAATGCTCTTTGCCTTAGCCTCCCCGATTCCCGGTATCCCCATCAGTGCCTGGATATCTGCTGTGTTTAAATCTACTCTGCCGTCTTCCTCTTCTTCGGCTGTATGTCCTTCTTCCCCCTGGGCTAAGACCTGTATCATCTGCCCGTCTTCTAAGAAAAGAGCCTGATTGACGGCAGCGGAATCCGCCTTCTCCGTCAGTCCTCCCGCCAGCTGTATCGCCTCATACACCCTGCTTCCCGCCGGAAGCTTGTACACACCGGGGGCATTTACCTCCCCGCAGACATAGACATAGCAGACAGTCTCATCTTCTGATAAATCCTCTGCCTCTATGTCCGAAATGCTCTCTTTTGCCACATTCTCTGTCTCCGATTCCTTTTCCGCCAGTTCAAAAACATCCTCCCGGTAAGAAGGCGCTTTTCTGCCACAGCCGTAAATCAGAAGGGACAGTAGAAATAACACACTTATGATATATTTATACATTTGCATATCTCCTTTTCTTTTTTGTGAAAAGGAGTTTCTCGATGCCGATATCCACATTTTAACGAATTTTTGCGGTGATTACAAGAGTAATTTCACGGAATGGAGCAGTTTTTCATCTTGTTTCACAAAATACCATTTTTCTCATACCGTAAAATCTGAAATTTAAGCATATTTCAACTCCTCCGGCAACCTAACTTTAGGAAATTATATCACAAAATCGGAAAAACAAGACAATTGCCCAAAAAGCTGCCGCACAATACATGCAGCAGCTTTTTCATAACCTATGACAGTTGTCTCTCTCTCAATTTTTCCAGCACATGGGCTTTGGACAATGCAAAGATAATCACTGCCGCCATGATGATTCCGGTGAATGTCTGGCCTAAGTTGGCGGGAACCGTAGCTACTGCCGCCGCAAAACCGTAAAGGAAAACTTCCAACACAGCATAGCCGAGAACCTGTAAAAGTCCTCCAAGCACTGCACCCACAAGCCAGTTAAATTTGTTCTTTGGCATAATCTTTTCCACAAATATTCCCATGGTAAATGCCATAATACTCTTAATCATTAAGGTGGGCACTACATAAACCACATATCCTCCCAGCAGATCTGCCAATGCTGCGCCAAATCCTGCCGCTATGGTTCCCTGCTTTCTTCCCAGAAGCATCACCGCAAGAAAGATCATACAGTCTCCTAAATGGGTGTATCCTCCCGTTAAGGGTGTAGGAATCTTAAACATGGTGGTAAATATATACACCAATGCCATCATAAGCGCTGTCTTTACCAGTGTCTGAATTTTAATATCTCTCATTTTTACTCCTCCATTCTTTTTCATCGGCCGATGGAATGTATAGAGTATAATCCAGAATTGGTTTGATGCACAGTGCCAGTTTTAGGCAAATTGAGCAGGCCAGTTTCAAAGAACTAATCGAATTATCCTTCACGCAACACAGGTATGTTATCACTTTTGCAGTCTCACTGCCATGATTCCAGATCGAATGCGGGATCATTCCATCCACAAAAAACAATTCCTCTTTTTTTACAGTATGAGACTGACTATCTAAAAATATTTCCACTTCGCCGTCAACTACGATAAATACATGATTGTCACTGTGCGTATGATTTCTCTCCTTACAGTACCGTAGTCCTTCCTGCACTCTTCTTCCAATCACTGTAAAAAGTTACACCGCCCTTTTTCTGGTACACCCGGATCTGCATATAATATTTCTTCCCCTTTTTCAGTTTCGTAAAAGTGCAGCTTGTAGTCTTATTCTTTTTTATGACCTTTTTCACCACATTCTTCTTAAAATTCTTGTCTGTGGCAATCCAGATCTCATACCCTGTAGCTTTGGAATTCCTCTTCCAAGTACACCAAAGTTTTCCTGACAGCGCTTTCCCGTTTTTATCCCGGTTAGACAACATTCCCGCTACCGGTGTCAAGTTTATTTTCATGGTCTTTTTCAGCGCAGCATAGGGCTGAATCAATCCGCAGCCATAGTGGGAATCATATCCCTTTGCCCCAAGGTCCTTGGCAGTACTGTTTAAGATATCCCGACACTCTTTTGCAGTCATGGAAGGCCTTGCCTGAAACAAAAGTGCTGCCACTCCGGCGGCAAAAGGCGCTGCCGCACTGGTAGTTCCCCCGGGAGCCACCACGTCCATTTTATCATTGTACGTGCCCTTGGGAATAACCACATACTGTTTCTTTCCCGAGTCGTACTTTGCCGCCCCTACAGACAGGGTGTTATCATAGGACGCCGAATAATGATATTCCTTTTTCCCGCTGTTTCCCCCGGAAGCACACACCAAAGCGCTGTTAGAAGAAGCGGTATAAAGGTTATTGATAGCATTATATTCCGACTGGGAATACTTAGCTCCCCCAAAACTCATGTTGATGACACGGCAGTTTTTCGACTTCGCCCAGGCCAGCCCTCTTTCTACCTGGTCACTGTAAATGTAACCGCCGCTTCCCGCCTGAATAATATAAAGATTTACACTTGGCGCAACACCAACCAGAATTTTGGCACAGCTGGTGCCGTGGCTGTCATTTGAAATATCGCTCCGGCTGGTAGATCCGGTTTTAGCGTTGTAAACTCCCTTTATCCTGGACTTGATAGCAGGGTCATTGAGGTTCGCACCGCCGTCGATGACAGCCACATTAACGCCTTTTCCCTTTACGGTTTTCCATACCTCATCCAGTTTCAGATTAGAACGGTCACTGGTGGAAACTCCCCCACTGGAGAACAGCACATCCCCCATGTGTAGTTCATAATCCCCCGGATCTGTGTTTAAAAGACTTCCGCTCTCCTCACCGAAAACTATCCCCGGATTTGGAACCAACATCACCATGCATAACAGAAAACAAACTGCATTTTTTAAGATCCTTTTCCCCATAAAATCCTCCTCCACACTACTTCGTCATCTCAACTAATTTATCCAGCACTTTTTTTGCTTTCCCGGAATCAATGGACTCTGCCGCCATGGCAATCCCTGCCTGAATAGAATCTGCCATGCCTGCGATATAGAGAGTTGCCCCTGCGTTTAAGAGAACGATTTCCCTCTTTGGCCCCTTCTCCTCCCCGGAAAGAATGGACAAAGTGATCTTTGCATTTTCTGCACCGTCTCCTCCCCGAAGATCTTCCAAAGTCCCCCTCTTTAATCCAAACTGTTCCGGTGTCACCTTAAAAGTCGTCACCTTCCCGTGGTCAATTTCAGATACGATGGTCTCCCCTGTGATAGTAAATTCATCCATATTGTCGGCGCCGCTCATAACAAATGCCCGCTCCACTCCCAGACGGCTCATGACAACAGCAATCTTTTCTGTAATCTGTGGGTCGTACACTCCCACCACCATATATTTTGCCCGGGAAGGATTTGCCAGAGGCCCTAAAATGTTAAATACAGTGCGGATTCCAAGCTCACTTCTGGCCTGGCCCACAAACCGCATGGATTTGTTGAACAACTGGGCAAACATAAACCCGATCCCCGCCTCATCCACGCATTTTTCCACCAATGATGGCTCTGCCATGATATTTACGCCAAGGGCTTCTAACACATCCCCAGCCCCGCTTTTGGATGAGATCGAGCGGTTTCCGTGTTTTGCAATGGGAAGCCCTGCCCCTGCTGCAACAAATGCGCTTGTGGTGGAAATATTAAAGGAATATGTACTGTCCCCACCGGTTCCTACCAGATCCACATAGACTTTTGACTTTGGAGAAATGGTATCTGCCTTATCCCGAAGCACTGAGGCAAAGCCTGTCAATTCATCTACCGTCTCACCCTTCATCCGAAGAGCTGTCAAAAATGCGCCAATCTGGGCCTGGGTAGCCTCTCCGCTTAACATCACATCCATGGCATGTTTTGCTTCTTCCTCTGTAAGATTTTCTCCTGATACTGCTTTTGAAATTACTTCTTTCATTTCTATTTTCCCTCCTGATTCGATTTTTACAATTCCGTTATAAAATTCCTGACTCTAAATTTGCTGTTAAAAATTTGCTTTAAAGTTTTTACAATACTCTGCTGCCGCTTCCGGTGCATACTGGTTTGCTTCCAGCAATTTGATAAAATGGCTGCCTACAATAGCGCCGTCTATGATATCTCTCATAGGTACGATATCTTCCGGCGTCCGAATACCAAATCCCATCATAACCGGAATTTTTGAAATGGCTTTCACCGACTTTAAATAGTCTAAAATCTCTCTGTGGAAAGACGCAGCCTGACCTGTCACTCCCATGGAGGATACGCAGTAAACAAACCCTCTGGCGTTCTCCAGGATCTTTGGGATACGCTTTCCCGAAACTGGTGAAACAAGCTGGATCAGTATCGTTGCCCCTTCCTCATCCAATGCCTTTTGCAGTTCCTCCTGCTCTTCAAAGGGAAGATCCGGGACAATCAGACCGTCCACTCCTGTCTCTTTACACCTTTTTGCAAATGTCTCGATGCCATACCGAAAAATGGTATTGGAATACATCATAAAAATAATGGGAACATCCACTCCTTCTTTTCTGATTTCTTCCATCATCTCAAATATCTTTTTCAATGTGGTGCCCCGGCAGATGGACTTGTAGGAAGCCTCCTGGATCACCGGCCCGTCTGCCACCGGATCAGAAAAGGGAATCCCAATCTCAAGCACATCCGTCCCCGCCTCCTCCTGGGCCTTTATTAACGCCTTTGTCCCCTCCATATCGGGAAGACCTGCTGTCATATATGTGATAAATGCTTTTTCCTGCTTTTCTTTTAAAACAGACATCCTTGCTTCAATACGGTTCATACTTTACCATCCTTTCTTTTCTAGTTCAGATACCCTTTTCCCGCCAGATAATCCGCAATGGTATTCACATCCTTATCCCCTCTTCCGGAGAGGCACACGATCATCGACTGGTCTTTCGTCATCCCTTTTGCCATTTTAAATGCGTAGGCCATAGCGTGGGCACTCTCAATGGCAGGGATGATCCCTTCCAGTTTGCAGATCTCCATCAATGCATCCATGGCCTCCGTGTCGGTAATGGACACATATTTCGCCCTTCCAGTATCATGGAGATAGGCGTGTTCCGGCCCCACACCCGGATAGTCAAGCCCTGCGGAAATAGAGTGTGCCAGCTTGATATTTCCGTCCTCATCCTGCAAAAGATAAGAGCGCATGCCGTGGAGGGTTCCCGGAATCCCCTCCGCCATGGCAGCGGCGTGTTCCCCTGTTTGAATGCCCTTTCCGGCAGCTTCCACTCCGATGAGCTCCACTTCTTTTTCCTCGATAAAATCTGCAAACATTCCGATGGAATTGGATCCTCCACCCACACAAGCGATCACCGCATCCGGCAAAGCCTTTTCCACTTCGTAAAACTGCTTTTTTGCCTCCCTGCTGATGACGCTCTGAAACTCTTTCACCATCTTAGGATAAGGATAAGGTCCCACCGCAGAGCCGATAATGTAAAAGGTGTCCTCCGCTGTCTTTGCCCAGACACGGATAGCCTCATTTGTGGCATCCTTTAGGGTGTTGCTGCCGGAGCGCACAGACTCCACCTTTGCCCCAAGCATCTCCATGCGCATCACATTTAACGCCTGGCGTTTCATGTCCTCTTCCCCCATGTACACCGTACATTCCATGTCAAAAAGCGCTGCTCCTGTGGCTGTGGCAACCCCGTGCTGCCCTGCTCCTGTCTCTGCAATGACCTTTGTCTTTCCCATGCGCTTAGCCAGAAGGATCTGACCGATCACATTATTGATCTTGTGGGCTCCCGTATGGTTTAAATCCTCCCGTTTCAGATAGATCTTTGCGCCGTATTTTTCACTGAGCCGCTCCGCAAAATAGAGGGGCGTCTCCCTGCCCACATACTGTTTTAAATAATAGTGATAATCAGCCAGAAACTTTTCGTCTTTTCTAGCCTCTTCAAATGCCGTATCCAGCTCCTCTAAAGTGTTCATCAGAGACTCTGATACAAACTGCCCTCCAAATTCTCCATAATATGATTTCCTGCTCATATTTTCCTCCGTCCTCTCCTTCTAATTCTATTTATTTTTTCTTACCTGAGCTGCAAATTCCAAAATCTTTTCCCTGCTCTTGCCGTATTCCTCTTCCACACCGCTGCTCACATCCACAACATCCGGTGAAAAATACCGGATGCCCTTTTGGACATTTTCTACGGTCAATCCTCCGGCTAAGATCAGGGATTTTCCCGCTGTGATTTTTTTCACCTGCTCCGCCATTCCCTGCCAGTCAAAGGGCTTTCCGCCGCCGTATCCTGCCCCATCCAAAACATAACCCAACAGATTTTCTGACTCATTTTTTTCCTGTAAAAATACTGTTTCCAACCGGGTTTTATCTGTAATATTTACTGCCCGCCAGATGGGAATTCCAAGCTCCAAAATTTCCGGCATCAGCTCCCCGTGAACCTGCAGCACATCAAATCCTGCCTGAACTGCCGCCCTTGCAAAATCCACAGAGGGACTCACTGCGACAGCTACTTTTTTTATCTTAGTACTTAGCTTTTTCCCGATTTCTTCCGCTTTCTTAAAATCCACATTGCGCTTGCTTTTTTCATAAAAAACAAATCCTGCAAAGTCCACTTCTCCTTGGTTTAAGTATTCTGCTTCCTTAGGCTTTGTCAATCCGCAGATTTTAATCTTTGGTGTTATAAACTTTTCCATCGTTTTGCCAGCTCCTTTGGATTTTCTGATTCCATAAATGCCCTGCCAATTAAAAATGCATCCACGTTACATTCTTTCAAAAACTTCACATCATCATCAACGACAATCCCGCTCTCCGCCACAAAAACTTTCTCCTCTGGCATATACCCAGAAAGCCGTTTTGTAGTCTCAAGGCTGATGGTAAAATCCTTTAAATTTCGGTTATTCACACCGATAATCTTGGCATCTAATTTCAGTGCCCGCTCCATCTCCTTTTCGTCGTGGACTTCCACTAGCGCATCCATTCCAAGCTCTCCCGTCAGCTGGTAAAAATCCTTCATCATAACGTCATCCAAAATGGCGGCAATGAGAAGCACTGCCTGTGCCCCGATGACTTTTGCCTCGTAAAACTGGTAGGTGTCTATCATAAAATCTTTCCGCAAAATGGGAAGCTCTGTCATCTTCCGTATCTTCTTTAAATACTCTGCATTCCCCAGAAAATGGTCTTCCTCTGTGAGACAGGAAATGGCATCCACTGACTGGGAGTACTCATCAATCCTTTCCGTCAGATCAATCTTGCTGTCAATCTTTCCAAGACTGGGGGAAGCCTGTTTAAACTCCCCGATAATGGAAATCCCCTCTTTTTTCAATGCCTGGAAAAAAGAAACGCCGGCTCCTTTTTCCTCCTCCGCCAGACGGCGCATCTCCTGCTCAGAAATTTTTGCCTTGTGCTCCGGCAGACGCTTTTTCTTGTCTGCTACAATTTCATCTAATATCATAACTGCCTCCTAACCCGATCTGAAAAACTATGCCGCCATTTTGCGGTTTCCGTTACGAAACTGTCAAAAAGTTTTCCATCATCCTTTTCCCGTGTTCTGTGTAAATGGATTCCGGGTGAAACTGCATTCCGCACACCGGATACTCTCTGTGCTGCATTGCCATAATCTCTCCATCCTCTGTCCTTGCCGTCACTAAAAGGCACTCCGGCAGGTCATCTTCCTGCACTGCCAGGGAATGGTATCTCGCCACAGCAATCGGGGATTCGATTCCCTGAAATAATCCCGTGCCGTCGTGGGTGATCTTTGACTGCTTTCCGTGAAACAGTGCCTTTGCGTAAGAAACGGTCCCTCCAAAAGCCTCCCCAATGCACTGATGTCCCAGGCAGATGCCGAGAATGGGAACCTTGTCATAAAATTTTTTCACTACATCCACGCAGATCCCTGCCTCCTTTGGGCTTTTGGGCCCCGGAGATAAAATAATCCGCTCCGGCTTTAACTGCCCGATCTCCTCCAACGTGATCTTGTCGTTTCGCACAACTTTGATATCATCCTCAAACACGCCGATATACTGATAGAGATTGTAAGTAAAAGAATCGTAGTTATCTATCATTAAAATCATAATTTCCTCCTTCTCTGTCCTAGAGATTTTCTTCTTCCACCAATGTTTTCGCCAGCGCCATCACTTTATTGCAGCACTCCTGGTACTCATTTTCCGGTATGGAGTCCGCCACGATCCCTGCTCCCGCCTGCAGATATACTTTACTGCCCTTTTTTATCATGGTGCGGATGGTGATACAAAAATCCATATCCCCGTTAAAATCAATGTATCCTGTGGCTCCGCCGTAAAGCCCTCTTCTCACGGTTTCCAGTTCGTCGATAATCTCCATGGCACGGATCTTCGGCGCTCCGCTTAGGGTCCCTGCGGGAAGGAAAGATGCTGTTAAATCCAGCGGGTGGAAGTTCCCGTTTTTTCTTCCCTCCACAGTGGACACCAGATGCATCACATGAGAATATTTCCTTATGCCCATAAACTCTGTAACCTTCACTGTCCCAAACTTGGCAATCCGTCCCATGTCATTTCTGGCAAGGTCCACCAACATCACATGCTCTGCCCGCTCTTTCTCGTCCGCCAGAAGCTCTTCCATTAACCGCTCATCCTCCGCATCGTCTTTTCCACGCTTCCTTGTGCCTGCAATGGGCACAGTGTACACTCTGTCATCCTGCTTTTTCACGATCATTTCCGGGGAACTTCCAATCACCTCAAACTCTTCGAAATTGAAATAGTAAAGATAGGGGGAGGGATTTAATTCCCGAAGCTCCCGGTACAGATCCAGTCCCTTTTGCCCGGTTTCTATGGTCCACCGCTGGGACAACACGGTCTGAAAAATATGCCCTTCCCGTATGTAGTGCTTAATCTTTTCCACTTTCGCAGAATACGCTTCCAGTGTGTCTGATTTTTTTATGATCTTTCCGTCCTGGACAAAAACACTTTTTTCTTCCTCTCTCTTTGCCCTGGCCTTTTCTATCATTGCAGAGGCCTTTTCTATGGCTCTCTTTTTTCCCTCCCCACTGTCCTCTTCCAGCACGATGCCTGTCAAAGTCTCCGCCACATGGTCCACCACGATAAACTCTTTCATCAGCATCATCTGAATCGTTTCAATACCGATCTCATCCGGGTTATCATCGGGAAGCGCTTCTGAGTACCGAACAAAATCATATCCCAGATTTCCAACCAGACCTCCCGTAAATCCTGTGTCTCCTTCCTCCCTTCGGATCTCATATTCACTGTAATATTCTTTCAGAATGTCTAATGGATTTCCTTTTCGCTCTTCCTTGGTTCCGTCCTTTTTGTTTATCACCAGACCATCCATTCCCTTAGAGGTGATGATCTCCTCCGGCTCCGCCCCAAAGAGGGTAAACCTGTCATAATTCTTGTCGTAACTTTCCAGCAGAAATCCTTTTTTATCTCCCACCAGATTTTCATACATGCCGATGGATGTCTCGTTTACGATGCTTACGGTCTTTTTGTAGACACGATAAATTTTTTTCATATTCTTTCTCACTTTCTTTTTATTCCACAAAAAAGTCCCGAATGTCTTTATCTCTAAAAACATCCGGGACGAATATCTCGTGGTGCCACCCAGTCTTTCTTGTAATCTTGATGGACTCGTGTAATTTCTAATTTCCCGACAAAAAATGCACTTACCGATACGGAAAATGCATGCCACCAATCTTACAATCTCTTGATACGGAATCTGCGATTCGATATCTCACCCCTGTAACGTAGGGAAAACGGCATCCGCTACTATCATTCGCTTCGCATCTCACAAACCCATTCCTGTAAAACTTCCTGCCATCTCACACCAGCCGATGGCTCTCTGAAAAGAATCTTTCTACAGTACTCTCTTTGCTCACTGACTTTAACTATTTTTTAACTATGCATTAGTTTAGCACAGGAAAGCGGAGGTGTCAAGGAAAAATTTTTTCTACTTCCCACAGGACAGTTTAGTCATTACAATATACTTTAAGGAATTGTTAATCACAAATCAAATTTCCAATTTCAACCAAAATTTATTCATTTAAAATTTTAGGATCAAACAGAATTTTCTTTCATATTCTCTTTTAACCATTGCTCAAAATTACCTTCTCTATTCAACTTTTTATATGTTAATTTAAGATTTTTAAAAAATGTGTCTGTATGCGGATGGTCTGTTCCTAGGCTAGATAAAGCAATCTTATATGCTTTCAGATAATAAGTTATTGCAATTTGATACTTTCTTTGACACCTATAAACAAATGCCAGATTATTATAACTTGTATCTGTATCTAAATGACTCTCTCCTAGTATTTTTTCCTGCACCTTCAAACTCTTTAAATACAATTTCTCAGCTTCTTTTCTCTTCCCCTCACTCTCATACACTTCAGCTAAATCTTTCCGCCAATTCCAAATGTTCCTGTCCTAGTAGCTTTTCTTTAATTCTTCGTGCTTTTAACAGCAGTTTTTCACTCTCATAATAATGTGCTTTATCATTCTCATCTCTGGCCAGCTCTATCAATTCATACGCCTCTGCCAGCTTCTGTTTTAATTCTTTCAGTTTCCACTCATTATCTACTATAGACTCTTCTGCCACAGTTTTCTTTTCTTTTTCTCTCTCCAAACTCTTTTCATAATTATCAAAAATAATACGGAGTTTTAAAAACAAATAAAAATCATACGCTTCTACTGCTAATTTATCATCCAAATAAGGCGTAACAAAAAAAATCAAATTTTTCCCCAGCCTCTCCAACATATCCCTGCCTGTAAATTCCGGTAATTTCCTTTTGCATTATTTCGTCTGCCACCACCAAAAACAAACCCTGTTCTGATTTATTTACTATCCACCCTATGGATCGGTATCCCTCCTGGTTACTTTCCGACATCCCTAGATCATCCCCTGTTCTTTAAAAAATTTGGCAACCAGAGGATGAATATTATGCCACCGTTTCCCGTTGTATTCCAACACAACAGACACATGCAGCATTTTTAACAGCATTCCTTTATCCTCAATCCGCCTTCTTTGTGATTTCTTCCGCCACGCATCCCAATCCACTCACTGGAACGTACGCTAATTTTTTTCCTATATTCTTTTCTTGTCTCTTCATTTTATTTCAAATCTGTCTTTATTTTTGCAAAAACATTTAAAATACCTGCAAAAATACCTTTGGTTTCAACTGATATTCCTGATTCTAAAGAAACCGCATCTGTTTCCTGGGAGGTTATGGTTTCTGTAGCCTCCGCCCAGAAAATCTCAATTCTTTCCAGAAGTTTATTGTCAATGTCACAGTCCAATCCTTCTGCAATTTCCAGCAAAGCTTCTCCCATCAATATAAAAAGATCAGAATACACAATATTAAACAAATCCATACTGCAATTAATCGTTTTTACATAATATCCATCAGCAGCCAGTTCTTCGGACATTTTGTTTAACTCCGTACTCTTTCCGCATCCTCTATGACCCAACAGTAAATATGCACTGTGTTCTTCTGGATTACGGCAGCTGTCAAAAATATCTTCTATTGGCGAATTGTACTTATCACTTGTACGATATTCCATTGTATCTTTACAATAAAATTCTTCCATCTAATCCCTTTGTTTTTCCAACTTATCAGTTTTTATCGTATATTTGTAACTGTGTCCACCCATTACAAACGTCAGACTACCACGTTCTCTTCTCTGTGCTGTCATTTCAAAATGCTTTTCCTCACTTCCAAGAGTAAACGTTAACCTGTTACCATTGCGGAACATCCCCGGTAAAATATCCTCACTTATTTCCCTGGAAGCCAGCGGCAGATCATCCTCATGATCTGACTTTATCCAATTGCATTTTCGGCAAAGTAATTGCAGATTTTCCTTTACCGTCAATCCTCCCTTAGACATAGGTTTTATATGGTCTATCTGAAAATCTTTCCGCAACGGCGACGTCAGACCGCAATAAACACATTTATACTTTCCATTTTCTTCCGAAGCCTTAAACACTTCATCTTTTAACTTCCTACCTGATGCTGGCTCATGCTCAATCCATTGCTGTAAAGTCATTTCTTCCAATTCCCGTTGCTCCCAAGTGCATTTTGGTCCCTGAACACTTACCTTCCCATCTAATATTTTGTCAATTTCCTTATCATACTGACGTTTAAAATATTCATACTCTGTATAAAATAGTTTCAGCAATGTACTATCATCATTCTACAATTTATCAAGATATTCCCTTTCTTCTTGCCTGCTTAGCTCTCTATCAAGAGAATCCTGCGCAATATAGGAGAGATTTGCTTTATCCCGGCTCATTTTATCTATCGGAATAAATTCCGGCTCCCTGCCATAATAGGCATAATATTTTAATATTGCTTCAATATCCATATCTTCTACCGGAGGCAGCATCTCCCCTGAAAAATATGTACCACGGCAATAATCAATCATCTTACGAGTCGTAGAATCATCAATCTGATCTCCCACTATACCAAACTTCTGTATAACAGAAGCGGTGTCTGCTATAAACAATTCATATGCTGATTTACTGCTTGAATAAACCAAAGAGGCATGATTCCTCTCCATACTAATCTCATTTTCCAAATCTACTTCCTGATAGGAAACCATATACAAGCCAAGTGGGATTCTCTCGCTAAAAGGTAAATTCTCCAATTCCTTTGTATCAACTGTTTCGTCCACAATCTTCGCAAATTCCTCAACCAAAGAAACAGCAACATATCGCATATTCTGCTTTCTATATTCTACTTTCTATATTCAGCAGTTTCTTTATCCTTCACAGGTGATCCTTCCAACAAGATACTTTCTGGTGATTCAAAAGCAATCTTATCTTCCCAATTATCAATAAAACTAACAATATACGCTTCTTTCGTTCCTCCCTGTGCCTCTCCTCTAAGTGCTCTTCCTACCATTTGTGTCATCAAAACACGTGATACTGTCGGTCTTGTCAAAAATACAGTCTTAGTCTGCGGAAGATCCGTTCCCTCGGTAAGAATATTAACATTAATCAAAACTTGTATCTCACCTTTTCTATATCTTTCAACAGCCTCATCATTTTCCTCCTTTGATCGATTCACTCCTGTTATAGAATCCCGCAATGATGAAACTACAAAATCCGTCTTAATATTATTACCATACTCTATTGCATGCATCACTTTTGACTTCGTCTATAATCTTTCTATAAGTTCTTGCTACAGAGTGATGTGCCTCATCAATTACCAGAAATAAATCACTTCTGTCCATCCACTTGTCAAGAACTGCAAGATTTTTTACTATACTGTCTTTTCCACAAATAAGTATGTCCTCGTCTCCCTGAATATCTTTTGGCTTATCATGTTTTCCAGATATAATTCTATACTTATATGAAATCCTGCTTGTCAGAAAATCTGAACCGTCACTAGCCTTTTTATCACTATTTATCACAAAAGTTTCTGCCGCCTGATCTAACAGAAGATGCCTATGAGCAATCCAAAGCACTTTCTTCCCTTTATCTGTTGCATTCTTTAAAAGCCAGTATGTAGCAGTCATCGTTTTCCCTGCTCCAGTCGGCAAAACAAGCAGGCCATTAAATTCATCTTTTTTGTTTATCTCACTCATTTTCTTCATTGCTGTCTCTTGAAATTTATGTAGCACTATATTGCTTTTTTCCGGTGAGATTTCCACCGTAGCAGCATTTCTATTGTCATACTTTGGCATCGTCTGCCCCTCATCCATAAATGTTTACAAATTTTATTATATATTATACAGCTTATATTAGCAAAAGGTTTTGCAATTGTTTATCAATTTTTCGTAACTATTTAGCCTTCGGCTTCATAGTTACTGGAATCCGCCCCATTTAAAGTTTGCCTGCGGCAAAGGGGCGGATTCCTGGCTTTTGAACATCCTTGGCTGCATCCTCATATGATCCCTCTATGCTGCCACCAAACTCCAGTACAATAAATGAAATATCAGGGAAAAGCATTTTATCCACCCGCACATACTCATCCTAAAATAGAACAAGCCGCAAGCCCTTTGGAATTCATAGGCTTTACGGCTTACTTCTAAGTAAAAAACTATCCCTCATTCATATTTGCCAGCTTCGCCGCCTGATCCGCTGCAATACAGGCATCAATAATCTCCTGGATATCCCCATTCATAATCTTATCCAGTTTATAGAGGGTAAGGTTGATCCTGTGGTCTGTCACCCTCCCCTGAGGAAAGTTATAAGTGCGGATTTTTTCAGAGCGATCCCCTGTTCCAATCTGGCTCCTCCGCTCTGCAGATTCCGCATCCTGGCGTTTCTGAAGCTCCATATCATAAAGCTTTGCACGGAGCAGGGCAAATGCCTTCTCCTTGTTTTGAAGCTGGGATTTCTCCGTCTGGCTGTAAATTACGATTCCAGTAGGATAATGGGTCAGGCGCACGGCAGAGTCTGTAGTGTTGACACACTGTCCGCCGTTTCCCGATGCCCGCATCACATCGATACGGATATCTTTTTCGTCAATCTCGATATCTACTTCCTCAGCCTCCGGCATCACTGCCACAGTGATGGTAGAAGTGTGGATGCGCCCGCCGGACTCCGTCTCCGGCACCCTCTGTACCCGGTGTACCCCGGATTCATATTTTAACACGGAGTAAGCTCCCTGGCCTGTCACCATAAAGGTCACATTCTTCATGCCGCCAATGCCAATCTCCTCACATTCCGCCATCTCCACTTTCCAGCGCTGGCCCTCCGCATAATGTACATACATACGGTAGATTTCCGCAGCAAATAAAGCCGCCTCATCACCGCCGGCGCCTGCACGGATTTCCACGATCACGTTTTTATCATCGTTGGGATCCTTGGGGAGAAGAAGAATCTTTAATCTGTTTTCCAGCTCCTCCACTTTCTGTTTTGACTCGTTTAACTCCTCTTTTGCCAGTGCCTTGAGCTCCTCGTCGCTCTCCTCCTCCAACATGGCAAGAGAATCCTCGATATTCTGCTGATTCTGTTTATACTCTTTATAGGCCTCCACAATGGGGGTCAGATCACTCTGCTCTTTCATAAGTTTGCGGAAACGCACCGCATCCCCTGCCACATCCGGCTCGCTGAGCTGATTTAACACTTCCTCCAAACGGATGACCAAATCCTCTAATTTATCAAACATATCCTTCATCCTTTCCTGCTGCCACCCGGTCTAAACCTGCCAGGTCTTTTATCACTTTTATCTCCCTGTAGCCTTTCTGCCAAAACAGCTCCCTGACGGCTTCCCCCTGGTCATATCCAATCTCCACCATAAGGCGTCCTCCGGGGTTTAAATGCTTTCTCCCTTCCTCTGCCAGTATCCGGTAAAATTTCAGGCCGTCCCCTTCACCGTCCAGTGCAAGCATGGGTTCAAAATCCCGGACTTCCGGCATCAGTCCTTTTATCACTTCTGTTGGAATGTAGGGGGGGTTAGAGAGGATCACATCAAATTTTCTGTCTATCTTTTCAAACATATCGCTTTTATAAAACAAAACTTCCGCTTTGTTTTCTTTTGCATTCCCTTTTGCCACCTGCAAAGCAGGCTGTGACACATCCGCTGCCCAGACTTTTACATCCGGCCTTAATTTTGCAATGCTTACGGCAATACACCCGGAACCTGTGCAGATATCCAAAATTTCCATGCCGGGAGTGATTACCTTTAACGCCTCCTCCACCAGGATCTCTGTATCCTGCCTTGGAATCAGCACACTGGAATCTACATGAAATGTCAGGCCCATAAATTCCTGTTCCCCGGTGATATATTGAAGAGGGACATGGGATGCCCTTTTTTCAAGCAGCATTTTATACTGTCTGCTCTGCTCATACTCCATTTCCCCGCCGCCGTACATGTAATAGAAATTCCTGTCAATTCGGCAGACAAAGGATAAAAGCAGCCATGCGTCTGTGGCCGCATCCGGGATTTCAGCCGCCAAAAGCCGCTTTTCCCCCTGCCCCAAAGTCTCCCGATATGTCATAGCTTCCTCCGTCTTTTACATTTACGAAAAGTTCTCTTTCAGATAACCCCGCCAGTCAAACACCGCCTCCACAGAGGCAATCCCTACCTCGATCATGGAATCCTCCGGCTCTCTTGTGGTAATTTTTTGAAGCATCAGCCCCGGCCTGCTCAAAAGATTTACCAGCCAATTGTCTTTTCTCCCCGCCAGCCGGATAAACTCATAGGAGATTCCTGCAATAACCGGGATTAAGAGCAAACGAAGGAGCAGCCTAAGCCACCTGGACTCCACATAGATAAACATAAAGAGCAGAATGCTTATGAGCATGACAAACAAAAGAAAACTGGTTCCGCAGCGCTTATGCTGCCTGGAACTTTTTCTCACATTTTCCACTGTAAGCTCCATACCGCCCTCAATGCAATTAATGCACTTATGCTCCGCACCATGATACATATACACTCGTTTGATATCCGGCATCAGGGAAATCCCCGCCACATAGCCCACGAAGATCACAAGGCGCAAAATCCCCTCCAACAGGGCAACTGCCATATGGGAAGATATATATTTCTGGAAAATAAGGGAAATCCCGTAGGGAAGCAAAACAAAAATTCCCACTGCCAGGATAACGGAAACACACACCGTCGCTGCCATGGCAAGATCTTCTTTCTTTTTATCTCCGGAGGTATCTGTTTTCACATCTCCTTCTGCCTCTTCCTCCTCAAAAAATGAAGCGGAAAATGTTAGGCAGCGCATACCAAGCGCCAGCGATTCTATAAAACGAAATACTCCCCGCAAAAAAGGGATATTCCTAATCTTTTCATTCTGGATGATTCCTTTGTATTCGGAAACTTCCACTTCTATTTCCTGATCCGGCTTTCGGACTGCAACGGCATATTTCTCCTTGTTTTGCATCATAATGCCCTCCATCACCGCCTGGCCGCCGATTCCTGAGTACTTCATCCATTCCACCTCTCATTTGATGTTACTGTTCACTCTATTTGACGCCACTAAGGCAAAAAAGGTTGAGATTATATGAATTAACCTCAACCTTGTCATGCACTGTATATTCTACTTATTCATGCCATATTTTCTGTTGAACTTATCAATACGTCCACGAGCCTGAGCAGCTTTCTGCTGTCCGGTATAGAACGGATGGCATTTAGAACAGATTTCAACATGAATATCCTGCTTTGTAGAACCTGTAACGAAAGTGTTGCCGCAGTTACATGTCACAGTTGCCTGATAATAATCTGGATGGATTCCTTCTCTCACGTTTCTCACCTCACACATTTATTATTCTGCTTTTTACCTGCAAAAGCAAGTAAACACGATTTCTATTCTTGTCTATTTACATCCCGATAAACAGCTTTCTTAGTATAACACAGCAAAAACCTGAATGCAAGTTTTTTCAAAAATTTTTTATAACCTTGTTTTTTTCACCATCTGAATATACTCTTTATTGCTCTTTGTCCGGGCAAACATATTTAACACCGTCTCCACCGCATCGTCAGATTTTGAGCCGTTAAAGGCTTTCCGCATAATATCCACAGCTTCCTGCTCCTCCCGATCCAAAAGAAGATCTTCTCTTCTTGTGCCGGATTTTACAATGTCGATGGCAGGAAATACTCGTTTTTCTGACAATTTCCTATCTAAAACAAGCTCCATATTTCCGGTTCCCTTAAATTCCTCAAACACCACATCGTCCATCTTGCTCCCCGTATCCACAAGGGCAGTTGCAAGGATCGTCAGGCTTCCTCCCTCTCTCATATTCCTTGCCGCACCGAAGAAACGCTTTGGCATATGAAGGGCTGCCGGGTCCAAACCACCGGATAATGTCCTTCCGCTGGGGGGAACTGTCAGGTTGTATGCCCTTGCCAGACGCGTGATGCTGTCCAAAAGGATCATAACCTCCTTGTGATGCTCCACCAGACGCTTTGCCCGCTCGATAACCATCTCAGACACACGCTTGTGGTGTTCTGGCAGTTCATCAAAGGTGGAATAGATAACCTCCACATTTTTCCCCTCGATGGCCTCCTTGATATCCGTCACTTCCTCGGGACGCTCGTCAATGAGCAGGATGATCAGATGCATGTCCGGGTTGGCTGCTGTGACAGATTTTGCAATCTGCTTTAACAGTGTGGTTTTTCCTGCTTTTGGCTGGGAAACGATCATCCCCCTCTGTCCCTTTCCAATAGGGGAGACAAGATCTACAATACGCATGGCAACAGATGATTTTCCCGGCTGCTCCAAACGAATTCTCTCATTTGGGAAAATCGGTGTCATATCTTCAAAATTCTTTCTCTGCTGTGCCACAATTGGCAGAAAACCGTTTATGGTGGACACATACAAAAGTGCGCTGAACTTCTCCTGCTGGGTCTTGATCCTGGTGTTTCCGCAGACGATATCCCCTGTCTTTAAATTAAACCTGCGGATCTGTGAGGGGGACACATACACATCCTTATCTCCCGGCAGATAATTTTCACTTCGGATAAACCCGTAACCATCCGGCATTACCTCCAGGATTCCGTTTGCAGTGATGCCGCTGTCAAGTTCTTCTTTCTCCTGCTGGGCGGCCTTGTCCTTTTCCTCCCGGCTTTTGTCACTTTCCCTGTCGGTTTTTTCTTCCGCTCCCGTCTCCGGCTTTGCCGACCCTTTCTCTGACCCGCTTGTCTCCGCTTTTTCTTCCGGCTTTTCTTTCGCTTCCTTTTCATCCTCTTTCAGCATTAGCTCCACCAGCTCGCTTTTCTTTAAGCCGGACAAATGCTTAAGGCCTCTTGCTTTTGCCAAATCACGCAATACCGTTACGGCTAAACTCTCATACTTTTCTCTCATACTTATTCTCCTACTAAATCATACCATGGGATATCTGTCTGAAATGACAACGACCACTACGTCCAATGATTTAATCATTATACAATAACTTTTCGGAAATTGAAAGCCCTTTTTCTTGAATTGTGTTTTTTTTAATGCTATGATGGTATCAGTATGATGAAAAGGAGCTTTTTACTATGGATTACGGAGAAAGAGCGTTAATCGCCCATAAAGAATGGAACGGAAAGTTAGAGACAACCTCAAAATCACCAGTGAGGGACAGGGATGCCTTGTCCATCGCCTACACGCCGGGAGTTGCGGAACCCTGCAAAGTAATTGCAAAAGATAAGGAGCAGGCCTACACCTACACCATGAAGGCCAACACCGTGGCTGTGGTATCCGACGGAAGCGCAGTTCTCGGCCTTGGAAATATCGGCCCTTATGCCGCCATGCCTGTAATGGAGGGCAAATGTGTGCTGTTTAAGGAATTTGGCAATGTAAACGCCGTTCCCATCTGCCTTGACACCCAGGATACGGAAGAAATCATTCAAAGTGTAAAAAATATCGCCCCGGCTTTCGGCGGCATCAACTTAGAAGACATTTCCGCCCCCAGATGTTTTGAAATTGAGGAGCGGTTAAAAGAAATACTTGACATCCCTGTGTTCCACGATGACCAGCACGGAACTGCTATTGTGGTTTTGGCAGGAATCATCAATGGTTTAAAGGTCACAGGAAAACAGAAGGAGAACTGTAAGGTAGTGGTAAACGGTGCCGGTTCCGCCGGAGTTGCCATCACAAAACTGCTGTTATCCTACGGTTTCCCCAATATCACCATGTGCGACAAAGAGGGGATCATCGGAAAAGATTACCCCAATTTAAACTGGATGCAGCAGAACATGACAGAGGTCACCAACCTTTCTAATGCAAAGGGCACATTAAAAGATGCATTAAAAGGAGCTGACATATTTGTGGGAGTTTCCGCCCCCGGCATCGTCACCCCAGAGATGGTTTCTTCCATGAATAAGGACGCCATCCTCTTTGCCATGGCAAACCCTGTGCCGGAGATCATGCCGGATATAGCAAAAGCTGCCGGGGCAAAGGTTGTGGGAACCGGACGGAGCGATTTCCCAAATCAGGTGAATAACGTAGTGGCTTTCCCCGGCATCTTTAAAGGGGCTTTGGAGGGACGTGCCACTCAGATCACTGAGGCCATGAAGCTAGCAGCAGCAAAAGCTATTGCAGGGCTGGTCAGCGACGATCAGTTAAACGAAAACTTTATTATGCCAGAGGCATTTGACCCAAGAGTTGCCCAGGTGGTAAGCGATGCCGTGAAAGCCCACATCAATGACTGAACATAGAAAGCAGGCTTACCGGGGACGGGCCCAAAAAACTTTTACTTGCGCCCCTTTGGAGCGCTGACAAAAAGCGGGTGTTAAATACTATACACAAAACGTTAAAAGAGACAAAAAGCTATCAAGGAGGAGATATATGGCAGAGCCAAATACAGTCTACCGAATTACCATGTTAGCCATGTTGGACAAAGTGGATTTTCCCCTTTCCAATACACAGATCTCCAATTTTTTTCTAGATAGAGATTACACAGACTATTTTACCATACAGCAGGTGCTAAGCGGGCTTTTGGAATCCGGGCTGATCCGGGAGGAGGACACCTTTAACAGCACCCGCTATTCGATCACAGACGAAGGAAGAAAAACACTTTCTCTCCTTTCGGATAAACTTAACCCGGATATTTTAGCGGATTTGATCGATTTCTTTCAGGAAAACAAAATCAAATTCAGAAACGACAACTCCGTTTCTTCCAATTATTACAAAGCGATACCTAATGGCTTTGACGTGCGCTGTCAGCTAAAGGGAAAAAATACTGCCATTTTAGATGTCACTCTGCATGTGACGGACATCGCACAGGCAAAAGCCATCTGTGAAAACTGGAAGAAAAACTATATGGACGTTTACGCCTGTCTGGTGGACACTTTAATACAATGAAGAATCATATTTCATACAATCCGAATATGATACTTCTCAAACCAATAATTCATCTGCAGCAGATACGCCAAAAGCTGCGGCCCCGCCATAAGCTGCCCATAAAACGGCCTGCCATAATCCGTGGGACTGTCCATAAACCTTCTCACCTTTTTGCGATCCAGAAGACTGCAAATCGGCGCATTGTTGTCCGAAAGAACCTCCAGCAAGGCCTCCTTTACCAGTCTCTCATAGGCAGGGTCATAAGTCTTCGGATAAGGACTCTTTTTGCGGTACAGCACATCCATGGGCAGATATTTTTCGCCTGCTGCTCTCAAAAGACCTTTCACAACACCGTTATGACATTTCATCTCCCACGGTATATTCCACACATATTCTATAATCCTGTGGTCTGCAAAGGGCACCCTTGCCTCTAAACCGCTGCGCATGCTGGTGCGGTCCATACGGTCTAACAGTGTCTGCATAAACCATTTCAGGTTCAGATAGGCAATTTCCCGCCTGCGCTTCTCCTGTCCGTTTTCTCCCTGCAGAAGCGGTGTCTCCTCTATGGTTCTCTCATATGCCTCCCTGACATATTCTGCTATCTTAAGTTCCTCTTTCACCTCATCCTTCAAGAGCATAGTGCGCATTTCCATATCCATTGACCACGGAAACATATCCGCTTCAAAACACTCCTTTTTATGGAACCACGGATAACCGCCGAAAATTTCATCTGCACATTCTCCGGTCAGTGTCACCTTATTGTGTGCAGCTACCTTGCGACAGAAATACAGCATAGAAGATTCCACGTCCGCCATGCAGGGCAAGTCTCTGGCATCCACCGCCTCATATAAATATTCATACAGCTGCGATTCATTGCAGTACAGGAAAGTATGTTTTGTATCGACATGACGAATCATTTTTTCAACATAAGGTCTGTCCTGGGTGGGCTGAAAGTCGTTAGAGACAAAATTGACATCATTTCCCACAAAATCAAAGGAATAGGTCTGAAGCTTTTGTCCCCGCTTTTTCAGCTCCTTGCTGCAGATTGCCGTGACCAGGCTGCTGTCTACCCCGCCCGACAAAAACGTGCAGATTGGCACGTCTGAGAGCATCTGTTTTTTGACGGCATCCCCCACCAAAAAAGCCGTCTGTTCCACAGTTTCTTCATAGCTTAACTCATGGGGCAGACTGACAAGCTGCCAATAGCAGACTTTTTTGACACCATTAGCGCTATATTCCAAAAAATAACCGGGTTTTACTTCTTCAATTCCCCGGAATACGCCCTTGCCATAACTTTTTGCCGGGCCAAGCCCAAGCACTTCGCACAATCCTTCCCTGTCCACTTCCGCTTTCATATTTGGATAGGCAAACAGTGCTTTTATCTCTGAGGCAAATACAATCCCTCCATCCCGCATACTGTAAAACAGAGGCTTCACACCGTTTCGATCTCTGCAAAGATACAATTTCTGCACCGCATCATCCCAGATTGCAAAGGCAAAGATACCGTTCAAACGCTTTGCGATATCCATCCCATACCGCTGATAACCCGCCAGAATCACCTCTGTGTCGCTGGTTGTGGCAAAGACAACGCCATCCGCCGCCAACTCTTCTTTCAGCTCCCTCATATTATAAATTTCACCGTTATAGACGATACTGACCGTCCTGCCATCCTGCCTGCGGCTCATGGGCTGCTGCCCTGTCTTTAAATCAATGATGGACAGACGCACATGGGCGAGGCCGCAGTGTGAGAGCAGCATGCTCCCCTCCTCGTCCGGTCCTCTGAAACGCTGCACTCTGTTCATTTCATTTAATATTCTGTTCCACTTCCCCGAAGTCGCCATATAATCTGTTGTAAAATTACTAAATCCGGCTATCCCACACATGCGCTCTCCCTTTCTATCATCAAACTATATAACGATTCAGAACCGTTGCCGCATTATTCCGCTTTCCAGTCCTTTAGTATCGGCTGAATCTGCTCGCCATCAAGCGCCGCCTCGATTGTCGGCATCAGCATATCTGCGTGTGCCACCAGTGAATTTGTCTTTTTCACCGGTGCGTCCTGTCCGAAGGGCACAAAGTAAATATGCTTTGCATTGAGCAAAAGACCGATATTTTTCATATTCATGCCGAGTGCATCATTGCTGGAAATCGAGATAATGAGTGGTTTACTATTTCTCAAGTGTGCCTTTGCCGCCATCAGAACCGGTGTGTCCGTAATCGCATTTGCCAGTTTTGCGGCCGTATTTCCTGTACATGGGAAAATGACCAGTGCATCTAAATACCCCTTCGGTCCGATAGGCTCCGCCTCATTGATTGTAAGAATCGGCTTCTTTCCCGTTATTTCCTCCGCAATCTTCAAATATTCTTCCGGCATTCCGAAACGGCTGGACACCGTCTGGGATGCATCAGAAAAAATCGTATAGACATCGGCGCCCGCCTCCGTTAACTTCCTAAGTTCATTCCATATTTTATCAAAGGTACAAAAAGAACCGGTCAATGCCACGCCGATTTTTTTACCTTTTAATTCCATTGTCGATTTTCCTTTCTTTTTATTTTCAATTTTATAACCATTCAGAAACTTTGCCGATTTGGACAGTCCGCCGTATAAACTGACATCACATACCTTGCCAGTTCCTGTGCAGAAGCCCTCGGCGCATATTTCCCGGGCAGTCCAGGACATAAAAATGCAGATACTTTCATTTTTTCTGCCGCCTCATAATCTACGCCGCCTGCTCCAGACGCAATATCTATGATCAGTACGTCTTTTCGCATCTGTTCCATTACATCTTTTGTAATAACCAGGGACGGTATGGTATTATAAACATACTCAAATTCCGCAATCCGTCTCTTAAGCATAGCAAGTTCCAAGGTTTTCAGCCCTGCTGCATTGGCATAACTGAGTGCTGCTTTGCTCCTTGCACAGACAGTCACGTCTGCATCGAGCCCTTTCAGTTTATCCGCCAGTACCTTTGCGCACCGCCCATACCCCATGACAAGCGACGGGCTGCTATGTATATTGGTGTCCTTATGCCTGATTGCCTCAAATATCGTGCCCTCCGCAGTCGCAATTGCATTAAAGATGGCAATCGTTTCCTCCTGCATAAAATCATGGCACACAATCCCCTTTTTTTCACAATACATCCGTACCTCATCGGAAATAACACCGCCAAATAGCATCTGTCCCGGCTGTAAGAATTGCAAAAACTCCTCTGATCCCACCGGCTCTGCGTCTTCCGTCGTCAAATTTCCTGACTTAAACAAGGGAATCCCGCCCACAACACAGGCAGCGTCTTTTATGACATTTTCCAGTGTTTTACAATAAATCACGCCATAACCCTTCTGTTCAAAAAACGGAGCCATCATAAATGTTCTCAAATCACCGCCGACAAGGGCAACATCATATTTATCCATGAAACAACCTCATATCTGCTTATAATTACAGAGTATGAAAATTCTTGAAATATGTGATTGTAAATCTGAATACTTTAGTAAAATTCGCCTGCTGCAAAAACTGCCACTTTTTTTGACACGAAATCTTTCAGATTTTCCTCTTCTTTTATGATCTTCTCTAAGCTTTCTCTGTAGCCGCCCAAAATTTTTGTCACAACTTCTTATTTTTTTTGTCAAAAATTTTCGGGAAATAATTCCCGATTTCAGAGTCGTAAAGAAGGGGGGTGTGATTATTCATCACATCCCCCTTCTTTTTGCTTCCGGTTCCCATGCTCTTCAATTATCAGATGCTTTCCTGTTCTTGGTATCTCGTTGGGAATATATTCTATCAATTCTGCAACAGAACAACCTAAAACCTCACATATTCGGTCTATATGTTCTACTTTTAAACTGACAGTGATTTCATGATACCATTCATTAATGGCATTCCTTCTTATCCCCGTCAACTCTGACAATCGTTTCTGTGTCATACGTCGTTCCCCAAGAAGCTTTGATAAATGTATCCTTATCATAATAATGCCCCTTGAGGAAAATAGTATCATAATACGTTTTGATTGAACGTGATTTAATCAAATATATTGTTTTTCGTTATTTTTGTATCGTTTTTCTGTATCAATAGTTTTTGATAAGCAACTCCTTAAATCGTGGCTTATTCTCCCCTTGTACCAAATTATGCATCCGGTCAACCTGCATGATGTTGTAACCATTATACAAGTCCCTAATATACTCGCAATCGTTATAGGACAAGATAAATTTTCCTTTTATCCCTCCCAACGCCTCCCTTAGCCTTACATGATCCTCTGGCATAAATCTATCTGGATAATACTTCTCCGTTTCATAATAAGGTGGATCAAGATAAAAAAGCGCATCCTTTTTGTCATATGTTTTGAGAATATGCTCAAAATCTTGATTTTCTATAACAACCATGCTGAGTCTCTTAGATACTTCCTGTATATACTCTATTGCATTTGCCATATTTTTAGGACGCACTCCAAATGTCCGTGTATCTGATCCAAAACTCTCCTTAATAAGAATATAGAACCTTGCAGCCTTCTGGATATCCGTCAAGCTCTGGACTTCCATCTGCTCCCTTGCATCAAAGAACTGCTCTCTAGACATTAGTACAAATTCTAGTTCTTTCTGGAGTGCTTCTGGATGATACTTCGTGCATCGGAACAAATTGACAAGATTACCATTCACATCATTGTAAACTTCCAGCTTGGCATGCCTATCAGACGAAAACAACATCCATCCAGCTCCTCCAAACACCTCGATGTAGCGACTAAAAGTTGTCTGCTCTGGAAACACCTCTAAAATCTTCTTTCTTAGAAGCTTCTTTCCTCCAATCCAGCTTATAAAACTATTCATCATAATTCATTCCTTCTTTCTTAATAATAATATGGGGCATTATTATTAAGGAAATAATACTATATAGATTTATTTATTTTTTCAATAGTCTCACCCCCTTTAATGAACTAAACACGGAGACGCAATGGAAAAAACTTGATAACTGGTCAC
>JAMPFA010000018.1 GCA_023664725.1 Roseburia sp.
ATTGTAAAATGATGTATTTCACAGCCTGAGTTGTACAACGGAGCGTTGCCGAAAAATAGTATTTTCAATCACATATCACATAGAAAAGAGGAGCAAATTATGAGCAAAGAATTAGAAAAAACCTACGACCCCAAAGGCATCGAGGAACGCCTCTACCAGAAATGGGAGAAAAACGGCTATTTCCGTGCCAAGGCAGACAAGAGCAAAAAACCGTTCACCATCGTGATGCCCCCGCCAAATATCACCGGGCAGTTACACATGGGACATGCCTTGGACAATACCATGCAGGATATTTTGATCCGCTTTAAGCGGATGCAGGGATACAACGCCCTTTGGCAGCCAGGCACGGACCATGCAGCCATTGCCACAGAGGTAAGGGTTATTGATTCCTTAAAACAGCAGGGAATCAACAAAGAGGACTTAGGCAGAGAAGGATTTCTGGAAAAGTGCTGGGACTGGAAAAAGGAGTATGGCGGACGGATTATCAACCAGTTAAAGAAAATGGGTTCCTCCGCAGACTGGGAGAGAGAGAGATTTACCATGGACGAGGGCTGCTCTGACGCAGTGCTGGAGGTCTTTGTAAAGCTGTACGAAAAAGGATATATCTACAAGGGTTCCCGCATCGTCAACTGGTGTCCGGTGTGCCAGACATCCATATCCGATGCGGAGGTGGAACACGAGGAGCAGGACGGATTTTTCTGGCATATCAATTATCCGGTAGTGGGGGAAGAGGGACGCTTTGTGGAGATTGCCACCACCAGGCCGGAGACTATGTTCGGTGATACTGCCGTAGCAGTAAACCCTGAGGATGAGCGATACAAAGACATTATCGGAAAAACATTGCTGCTGCCCTTTGTGGACAGGGAGATTCCTGTGATTGCAGATTCCTATGTGGACCAAGAGTTTGGAACCGGCTGCGTAAAGATTACCCCAGCCCATGACCCCAACGATTTTGAGGTGGGAAAACGCCACAACTTAGAGGAAGTAGTGGTAATCGGCGATGACGGTGTGATGAACCACAATGCAGGAAAGTTTGCGGGAATGGACAGATACGACTGCCGGAAAAAACTGGTGGAAGAGTTAAAAGAAATGGAACTTTTGGTAAAAGTGGAGCCCCACTCCCACAACGTGGGAACCCACGACCGCTGTGGCACCACAGTAGAGCCTATGGTAAAGCAGCAGTGGTTTGTAAAAATGGATGAGTTGATTAATCCTGCGGTAGAAGGGGTGAAAAACGGGGAGATCAAGCTTTTGCCAAAGCGCATGGAAAAGACGTATTTTAATTGGACAGACAATATCAGGGACTGGTGTATTTCCAGGCAGCTCTGGTGGGGGCACAGGATTCCCGCTTATTACTGTGAAGACTGCGGGGAGATGACGGTGAGAAAGACAAAGCCGGAGAGGTGTCCGAAGTGTGGGAAAACCCATTTAAAGCAGGATGAGGATACGCTGGATACCTGGTTTTCCTCAGCGTTATGGCCTTTCTCTACTCTGGGATGGCCCGAAAAGACGGAGGATCTCAACTATTTTTACCCAACGGATGTGCTGGTGACGGGATACGATATTATTTTCTTCTGGGTTATTCGTATGATCTTCTCCGGCTATGAGCAGATGGGGAAAGCGCCTTTCCACACCGTTTTATTCCATGGGCTGGTAAGGGATTCACAGGGAAGGAAAATGAGCAAGTCCCTGGGCAACGGCATTGATCCCTTAGAGGTAATTGACAAGTACGGGGCAGATGCGTTAAGGCTTACGTTGGTTACCGGAAATGCGCCGGGAAATGATATGCGCTTTTACTGGGAGAGAGTGGAGGCTTCCAGGAATTTTGCAAATAAGATATGGAATGCTTCCAGGTTTATCATGATGAACATGAAAGATATCACCCTGGAGAAACCTTTGAGAGAGGATTTCCTTAAGGAGGATAAATGGATTTTGTCCAAGGTGAACCGTCTGGCAAAAGAGATGACAGAAAACATGGACAAGTATGAGCTTGGGATTGCAGTACAGAAGGTGTACGACTTTATCTGGGATGAGTTCTGCGACTGGTACATCGAGATGACAAAACGCCGCACTTACAACAGAGAGAAAGACCAGAAATCTGCGGACACTGCCCTCTGGACGTTAAATGAAGTTTTAACCCAGGCCCTTAAAATGCTCCATCCCTTTATGCCTTTTATCACAGAGGAGATCTACTGTACCCTGCACCCGGAGGAGGATACGATCATGCTTGCCTCTTGGCCGGAATTTAAAGAGGAATATAATTTTTCCACAGAAGAGGAGGAAGTGGAGCGTTGCAAGGAGCTGGTAAAGGCGGTGAGAAACCGCCGCTCTGAGATGGATGTGCCGCCTTCCAGAAAAGCTTCTGTGTATATTGTCTCTGAAAAAGAGGAAGTCAGAAACATTTTTGACAGGCAAAGAGACATGTATGCAAATCTTATGGGAGCCAGTGACGTAACTGTTTTGGGAGATAAGACAGGAATCGGAGAAGATGCAGTTTCCATTGTGATTCCAGATGCCAGTGTCTATATTCCACTTCAGGATCTGGTGGATATGAAAAAGGAGCGGGAGCGTCTCACAAAAGAGAAGGAGCGTCTCACAAAGGAGCTTGCCCGTTCCAAAGGCATGCTAAACAATGAGAAGTTTTTGAGCAAGGCCCCGAAGGCAAAAGTGCAGGAGGAAAAAGAAAAGCTGGCAAAATATGAGCAGATGATGCAGCAGGTTCTGGCCCAGCTGGAATCCATGAAATAGAAAATAACCTGATCTGCCTGTCACTTTAGATTGAAAACAGGGTAAAGGAAAAGAATCAGGGCGGAAAAATAAGGATTTTGCGATAAAATTACAAAAAATTCATATTTTTTTACTTGCATATTGGCACCACTATATTATAATGTTAATGGTATATTAGCAGTAATAATATAGTGGTGTTTTGTTGGCGGCATTTTATCCAGGAGGAAAATTATGATCAATTTTGAAGAAGAGTTAAAGAAATTTCAGCCAAGTCTTGAGGTGGAAGAGGCAGAGGAATCCATATATAACCATGGTCTTACAGATATGACAGATATTTTATTGGAAATGATGAAGGAAAGAAACGGCAGCAGGTAAATGGGCAAAGGAGATTCAGATGGAATGTTTTAACTGTGGAGCGCATCTGACAGGAAAAGATTTCTGTGAGAAGTGCGGTGTAGATGTAAAAATATATAAAAAAATAATAATGACTTCCAATGCCTTTTATAATGAGGGGTTGGAGCGTGCCGGGGTAAGGGATTTATCCGGAGCGGTGGCAAGCCTTAAAAAAAGCCTGGAACTGAATAAATTAAACATAAATGCAAGAAATCTTCTGGGACTGGTTTACTTTGAGATGGGTGAGACAGTGAATGCGTTAAGCGAGTGGGTGATCAGCAAAAACTGTCAGTCAAGAAATAATGAGGCGGGATATTATTTAAGCGAGATTCAGAGCAATACCGCCATGTTAGACACCATCAACCAGACCATAAAAAAATATAACCAGGCATTGCAGTACTGCAGACAGGACAGCCGTGACCTGGCTATGATCCAGCTGAAAAAAGTGCTTTCCCTGAATCCCAAAATGGTGAAAGGCCATCAGCTTCTTGCGCTTTTGTACATGCAGGAGGGGAGATTTGACCAGGCGAAGAAGAGTCTTATGCAGGCGTCCAAAATCGACAAAAATAACACTACCACTTTGCGGTATATGCGGGAAGTGGATAAGGAGATGAAGGACCAGAATCCGAAAAAGAAAAGAAATGATGATTTAATTTCCTATCAAAGTGGCAATGACACCATTATCATGCCGGCAAATTTTAAAGATAATACCGCTGGGCAGACCATAATCAATATTATTATCGGAATTGCTCTGGGTGTGGCAATTATGGTATTTCTCTTTCTGCCAAACATTGACAAGCGGACAAAAAGCGATACAAATGAGGCGCTAAAAGCTGCCAATGATACGATTTCCACCAAGGAGCAGTCCATTTCTGCGCTGGAAAACAAAGTGGAGGATCTGACAAAGGAGCTGGAGTCTGTAAAAAGTGAATCTGAGGAGGTGGAGAAAAAGTTCACTTCCTATGAGAATCTGCTTGGCGCTTATTCTGCTTTTAGCAACGAGAACATCGACGGTGCAGGAGACAGTCTGTCCAAGGTAAAGGAAGAGGATTTAAGCGGTACAGCAAAAAATATTTACAACGATATCAGTGCAAAAGTCAATGAGCAGTATCTGGCCACTATGTATCAGGAGGGCTACAGCGCCTACACCAAGGGAGGCTGGGAGGAGGCCATTGACAAGCTGAGCAAAGTTGTGGAGATTGAGGAGGATTATCAGAGCGGCAATGCTGTTTACTATCTGGCACAGTCCTACCGCAGGACGGAAGCGTTGCAGGATGCCATGAAATATTATCAGATTGTGGTGAGGGATCACCCGGGCACAGAGCGGGCGAGAGTGGCCCAGGGCTTTATCAATGCCAATCCGGATCTGGTAAATACTCTTGGGTCGGTGGAGCAGGATAACAGCGATAGTGACCAGGACGGTGCTGAAGGGGAAAACAGAAACTAACCCCGAATAATTTAATAGTGGTTTAACAAAAGACATAAGATACGGTTTTGTATTTTATGTCTTTCTTTATTGTATTTAGACGTCATCGAAGTATCTGAGCACGTGAAGGGAGAGTATAGTATGAGAGAGGGATTTCAATGTAAAGACGGATATATGACAGTGCAGATGCCAAAGGAGATTGACCATCACTGCGCAAAAGAGCTGCGGCAGGAGATTGACAAGATGCTTGAGGTTTCCCATGTGAGAACTCTGGTCTTTGATTTTTCTCAGACAGAATTTATGGACAGTTCTGGTATAGGTGTGCTGATTGGACGGTGCCGGAATCTGGGGTACAGCGGCGGAAGTGTACAGGCAGTCCATGTCAGCGACAGGGTACAGAAAATTTTTATGGTGTCAGGACTTAATAAACTGATCCCCATTGTGGCAGACCAGGAGATAGCAGGAGGAAGAGCACATGGAGAATAGGATGAGGTTGGAATTTAGTGCCGTGTCGGTAAATGAAGGGTTTGCCAGGGTGGCAGTCTCGGCCTTTTTTGCACAGCTAAATCCCACACTGGATGAAATAGAGGATGTGAAGACGGCAGTGTCAGAGGCTGTCACAAATGCTATCATCCACGGTTACGGGGAGAAAGAGGGAACGGTGGCAGTTTCCTGTACATATCATGACATGGATTCGGAAGTAGTGGTGGAGGATAGCGGCGTTGGAATTTCGGATATAGAAAAATCCATGGAGCCTTTTTTTACCACAAAACCGGAACTGGAGCGCTCGGGCATGGGATTTGCGTTTATGGAGGCCTTTATGGATGAGGTGGAAGTGGAATCGGAGCCGGGAAAAGGGACAAAGGTAACTATGAAAAAAAGGTTTGGAGAGAGGAAACTGGAAGAATAGATGGATGTGACAGCTCTAATGAATCAGGCACACGCAGGGGATAAAGCTGCCAGGGAAAAGCTGATTTCAGATAATCTTGGGCTGGTGTGGAGTATTGTAAAGCGGTTTGAACACAGAGGGCATGACAAAGAAGAATTGTTTCAGATTGGAACGATCGGTCTGATCAAGGCGGTGGATAATTTTGAGACTTCCTATGAGGTGAAGTTTTCCACCTATGCTGTTCCTATGATCATGGGGGAAATGCGGCGTTTTTTAAGGGATAACAGCATGATGAAAGTTTCCCGGTCTTTGAAGGAAAACGGGTGGAAAGTAAAAAAGGCCTCCGATGCCCTTTCTCAAAGGCTTGGCAGGGAGGCTACGATGCAGGAGATTGCCCAGGAGACAGGGTTTACCATAGAGGAGATTGTGGAGGCTATCGAGGCAAACGGGGAGGTGGCATCCATTTACCAGCCTGTCTTTCAGTCCGGGGACAGTGAGCTTTATCTGGTAGACCAGGTAAGCGACGGAGGGACGGAGGGAACGGAAAAGCTGGTAAATCATATTTTGTTAGAGCAGCTTTTGGCGGTTTTAAGCGCAGAGGAAAAAGAGTTGATCGAACTTCGGTATTTTAAGGAGATGACCCAGGTGCAGATTGCAGAAAAACTGGGGATCAGCCAGGTGCAGGTGTCACGGATGGAGAAACGGATTTTGCTTCGGATGAGGAAATCAGGAGAGGAGTAAAACAATGTACAGCAAGATATCTTTTATTATGAGAGAATGTCTCACCGCTCTTTCTAAAAAAAGAGTAAAAAATTGTATAAAATAGTGACATTATATTTATTTTGTGATATAATTTTTACACTTTACAGAGAGGGGGATGCATATATGACCAACGATGAATTGCTGTTTGCGATGTCCAATATGATGGATGAGAAGTTCAAAAGTGAATTGCGGCCTATAAAGAATGATATCCAGGATATGAAAGATGATATCCAGGATATGAAAGATGATATCCAGGATATGAAGTGTAAAATTACTATTATAGAAAGTGACCTTGCCGGCGTGAAAGATGAGATCCATATGGTAAAACTGTGTCAGGAAAACATGATACTGCCACGTCTGAACACTATTGAGTCCTGCTACACAGATACGTACCATCGATACAAGGACAATGCAGACAAAATGGAGAGTACATACTCAGATGTGGAATTGTTGAAAAGAGTAGTGTCAGAGCACTCTGAACGATTACAGAAACTTGCATAGTAAAAGCGGGTTTTATGATAACGCTTCGGGTTATTCTTTTTTTCGTATTTTTTCTGAAATTGAATCAATATAAAGTATATTTCAACTTATAGTATTCCAAATAAAATCATTTACAGAGATTTTCTCCTTTGATATTGCAGATAGATTTTCACGATTGTAGAAACAAATCTACAGTGATATAATAACATATACAGACGAAAAAATGTTCAAAAATATTTAATATACAAAATTATCATTTCAGAGGAGAACAGCAGAATGAAAAAGAATATTTATGCACTGATGATAGCTGGAGTTTTGACGCTTTCCATGTGCAGCTGCGGGGGTAAGATACAGGAAACCGCAAATGAAATAGATGGCCAGGCGAATCCAGTGAAGGAACAGGAAGCAGAGGAGCAGAAATCTTCTGATGAACAGGAGGCTTCCGAAAAGAAGAGCGAAGTTGAGGGAAAAGCGGAACCGGAAAATGATACGGCAACTGAAAAAGAAAGTCAGAATGCCCAGACAGATTCCCTTCAAGACGGGGAGGAAGGATTTTCTTTGGAAAATTTGAAAAATCATCGGTTTTTGTTTTCCAGCGGCGCAGGCGCCTGGGGAACTACGCTGGTCATTCATGAAGACGGAAGTTTTTCTGGTGAGTATTCCGACAGCGATATGGGAGACACGGGGGATGGTTATCCTGCCGGAACTGTCTATCAGTGTGATTTTACCGGGCAATTTACGAAACCGGTAATGGTGAATGAATATACATACTCGATGGAAATAAAGGAATTAAATTATGAGAGGGAACCCGGTACAGAGGAGATAAAAGAAGATGCCTTGTACAAATATTCCACACCCTATGGATTGGAGGATGCCAAAAATATTCTCATTTACCTGCCCGGTGCGCCGCTTTCGGAACTCCCGGAAGACTTCAGGGGCTGGGTGGGATATTATGACCTTTCCGGTACAGATGAGACATCTTTGCCCTTTTATGCCCTGAACAATGAGAGCCAGCAGCAGGGATTTTCCAGTTATGATCTTGTAGAGTATTGGAAAACTTCTATTTCTTCTGTCAGTGAGCGGGCTGATGAACTGGAAAACTCAATCACAAAGGATCCGCTAGATCAGTCGGAGTTAAATGAAAAATCTATGGAATTGTATAATCTGTGGGATGGAACGCTGAATATTTTGTGGAAGGATTTAAAACAGACAAGAGATACAGACACAATGGAGGCACTGACAAATGAGGAGCGGCAGTGGATTGAGTTAAAGGAGCAGGAGATGGCAAAAGCGGGAGCAGAATTTGAGGGAGGCAGCATGCAGCCTATGTTGGAAAGCTTGAAAGGGGCGGAAATGACTAAGGAGAGAGTGTACGAACTCATGGAAATATTTGAAAAGAAATAGGCAAAAACTGGCGAAAAGTGGAAGGGGACAAGTTTCTGTTGAAATATCCCCGGGAAAGAAATACAATAAATATAGAGAAGACAAAAATGTAGAGGGAGGAATCTTATGGAACACCACAATCCAATCACAAAAGAGGCCGTTACTGACCATAAATTTATTACCATCGGTGAGATCATGCTTAGGCTTACACCGCCAAGCTACGAGAAGATCCGTATGGCGTCCACATTTGAGGCAAGCTACGGAGGAAGTGAGGCAAATATAGCCCTTGCTCTTGCCAACCTGGGGATAGACAGCACTTTTTTCAGCGTGGTGCCAAACAACAGCCTGGGGAAAAGCGCCGTCCGTATGCTAAGGAGCAATGACGTACACTGCACGCCCATGATTTTAAGCTCCAGGGAGGAGACACCCACCCACCGTCTGGGGAGCTATTATCTGGAAACTGGATACGGCATCCGCCCCAGCAAGGTGATTTATGACAGGAAAAACAGCGCCTTTGCGGAGTACGATTACAGCAGGCTGGATTTGAATGGGCTTTTGGAGGGATTTACCTGGCTGCATTTGAGCGGCATCACTCCTGCGCTGTCCAAAAACTGCCGGAAATTGGTTATGGACTGCTTGAAGACGGCGAAGGAAAAGGGGATTACCGTGAGCTTTGACGGCAATTTCCGGAGCCTTCTGTGGAGCTGGGAGGAGGCAAGGGATTTCTGTACGGAGTGCCTTCCCTATGTGGACGTGCTCCTTGGGATTGAGCCCTACCATATCTGGAGGGATGAAAACGACCACAGCAAGGGGGATGTGAAGGACAATATTCCATTACAGCCCAGCTACGAGCAGCAGGATGAGGTATTCCAGGCCTTTGTGGAGCGTTACCCCAACCTGAAATGCATTGCAAGGCATGTGCGCTACGCCCACAGCGGAAGTGAGAACAGCTTGAAGGCGTATCTCTGGTACGAAAATCATACCTTTGAGAGCAAGTTGTTTACCTTCAATATTTTGGACAGGGTAGGGGGCGGGGACGCTTTTGCCAGCGGCCTGATTTATGCCATGATGCATGAATATAAACCTATGGACATGGTAAATTTTGCGGTTGCCAGCAGCGCAATCAAGCATACCATCCGGGGAGATGCCAATATTACGGATGACGTGAGCAGCATCCGCAATCTGATGAATATGAATTATGATATTAAGCGGTAAATGACATGAATAACTGTATGAAAAAACGATTTCCCAGATTGAAATGGGTATTGCTGGCGGAGTTTTTTTGTATATTGATGCTTGTGGCAGCTTGCTTTGCGTTCTGCGAAAATTACAGCGTACCCTTTGGGGAATCTATGGAAAATACGGTTTTGCTGCACAGCGGGGCTTACGATGTCAAAATATATTACAATGTCCTTGGCAGCCCGGAGCAGGCTGGTGATGAGGAAGGGCTGGGAAAGGTTTCCTTTCTGACGGAAAATTCTGTTATTTTAAAAGCCAATGATGTTCATCTTTCGGGGTATGACAGGGAGGCAGAATCACGTATCTGGATTCGCTGGGGGACGGAGGTTACTCCGGTGGGTATCATTATATCTGAAAATGAACCCGGGCAGCTGGCGGTTGAAAAGATAGAAATCACGGGGAAACCCGTGTATAGAATTGCAGTCTGTCTGTTGACGGTATGTTTATTTATCCTGCTGGATGCAATCTATCTCTTTGTTGGGGCAGAGGAAATATGCACAAGGGAAAAACGTCGGTTTATTCTCCTTGGAATTTTTTGCATTACCTTTTTTTCCAGCATGAGTTTTTTTGCAGGCTCCCTGCTGGTGGGGCATGATTTGGAGTTTCATCTGTCCCGGATCCTCTCTTTAGCGGATGCCCTGCGGGAGCGTCAGATTCCAAACAGAATGGAATTTGGTATGCTAAACGGCGAAGGCTATGCCAATCCGCTGTATTATGGGGAACTGTTTCTTGTGATTCCGGCGTGTCTGTATAACTGTTATATTCCCCTCCAAACCTGTTATCAAATCTATGTTGTACTGGTTAATCTGGCAACTGCATGTGTTAGTTTCTGGTGTTTTGAGAAAATGACACAGGACTGGAAATTGGGGATTTTTGGCGCCGCTGTTTACACACTGTCTTCCTACCGTGTTTTGGGGCTTCTTTTGCGGAGCAGTGTGGGGGAATATACGGCTATGATTTTTTTGCCGCTTTTGTCTTATGGATTCTGGAAGATTTATAACAGCCAAAGGGGGGACAGGCTATTGCTATCCTATATGCTTCCGTTTATCATTGCCGGGACAGGGATTGTCAATTCCCATACGTTAAGCGTTGAAATGCTGTTGATATTTATTATTCCGTTTGTTCTGCTACATAAAAAAACATACCGCAAAAATATTTTGCTGTGTTTGATAAAGAGCGCCGTTTTAACGGTTTTATTAAATCTGTGGTTTCTTGTGCCGTTTTTCCAGTCTATGGGGATGGATGTCAAAGTCACAGCCAGTCAGCAGATTGGAAAAATCGAGGATACCGGAAATTTTCTGCCTCAGCTTTTTGCCGTGTTTCATATAGGAACCTGGCATGCAGAGTCCGGGATTGACGGAAACGGCGGAATGACGGTATCTTTGGGATTTGTATTCGTGATAGGTATTTTGCTGTTTTTTGTGGTATGGATAAAAAAGGAATCCTGGCAGCTGCAGCAGGCGGAGGAGTTATATAGTGCGAAACTTGCTTTTGCAGCAGGGTGCATTGGGGTGTTTTTTTCTTCCCGGCTGTTTTGGTGGGACAATTTGGAGTATATCAGCAATAGGCTTGCCCGTTTCCTGGGGAAAATACAATTTTCCTGGCGTTATCTGGGAATTGCTTCCCTGGCCTTTTGTATTATGCTTTTGTTCGTCATGCAAATCATACAGAAACATACGGAAGTCTGGAACTATAAGATTCTCATGCTGACTCTTCTGCTGACGCTTGTTTTTACAGAAGGTTATTTTATGGTGGACAGTACCGCTGTGTGGGAGGATGGAGAGAAGTATTATTCCGCTTCTGACGTAGGCGCTTTTAAAATTGGAAACGGAGAATATTTATTGGTCAATACAGAACGGTCTGGACTTTATAATCGTGAATGCATTTGCGGAACAGGCGTTTCGGACAGCGGCTGCCGCTATGAATCTAAGGGAAATTACTATCTGACCTGTGTCAATGAAAGCGATACCGGTTCCTATATTGATGTGCCGGTTCAAAAGTATGATAATTATCATGCCTATACAGAGGAGGGGGAAGAGCTTCCTCTTGATACCGGGGAAAACAACCGTATCCGTATTGGGCTGCCGGCGTATTTTGACGGCATGATCCGGCTCAGGTACCAGCCGCCGGTGTTATGGCGGATATGTGAAATTTTGTCATTCGTTACGCTGATTGGTCTGACTATGGCAGCTTGGAAGAAAAAGAAATCAGTCACAAATTTGTAATGTTTATATAATCTGAAATATGAACCCTTGTAACTTTCTGCGATGCAGGTGTTACAGGGGTTTTTGTATGCACACGCCTGTAAACCAGGTACTCTGACGGTGGCCTGTGCGCCATAAAAGTACACTGATAGTTGACAAAAAGAGGTAAAATTTCTATAATGAACAGAGATGAATTGTCACAGGAGGAGACAGACCAATGAAAAAAATCTCTGTAATCATGCCGGCCTACAATGTGGAACCCTATATCGGCAGGTGCTTAAAATCTCTGGAGGCTCAGGGCTTGAAGGATTTTGAGGTCATTATAGTCAACGATGGGAGTACTGACGGGACAGAAAAAATTATTTTGAACTATATGTCAGATTCCAGTCTGGATATTAAGTATATTTATCAGAAAAATGCTGGCCAGGGATATGCGAGAAATGAGGGGCTGGGACAGGCAGAAGGGGAGTATATTGCTTTTATTGACAGTGATGATTATGTGGATTCCGATTATCTGCAGGAATTACTGGCCTGCGCTGAAAAAAACGAAGCCGATATGGTGTCCTGCGGATACCGGGTGATAGATGAGCAGGGCAGAGTGGCAAGCGAGTGTGACGTATCTCCTTTTGCCAGGGAAAGCGGCTATGGGCGGCCGGGAATTTTTGTGGTCTGGAGCAGATTTTTCCGCCGGGAGTTTTTGGCGGAGAATCAGATTTTTTTCCCGGAAGGCAAGATATACGAAGATGTACCCTTTACCATTGATGCGAAATACAGGGCAAAGAATGTCAGGAGCATTTCCTATATCGGTTACAATTACTGTAAGCATACAAACAGTACCATGACAAAAGCCCGGGTAAAAAGTGACAGATTTCCTATGGCTGAGTTTGATGCGGTTCTGAAAAAGTTTAAAACGGAGGGAATGAAATGCCCACAGGATTTGGAGCTTGAAGTGTTATGCTTTTTTGCAGGATTTTTATTTTTGTACTGCGGAAAGGCGGAGAAAAAAGATGTGCATATTCTCTGCGAATTTGCACAAAAAGAGCTAAAGTATTATTTCCCAGGATATTGGAAAAATCCCGGTGTGGGCATTTGTAAGACGAAAGAGCTTCCGTTTATCAACCGGTTATGTATTAAGGTTTTTGTTGTGACAAGCAGACTTCCGGTATTTAAGCATATTGTGTATCTTGTCACCCGTGTGACGAATGGTTAAGATTTGTTGGCGGCAAAATGGTGGGAAGGATGTTTCATGGCCTGTACCAGCTGATAAAGGGCTTCTTTTTCCTCAAAACTCAGGCCAGAAAGGTCCAGCTCCGTTTTCTTTTCCACCCCCAGGAGAAAATCTGTGGTCACATGAAAGACATTCGCAAAGCCGATTAAAACATCATATGAGGGAAGGCGTACTCCCGTTTCGTATGCGCTGATAACGGATTTTGTGATGTTCAAGCGGCTGGCCAGTTCTGCCTGTGTGAGGGAATTTGAAATTCTTAAAGTCTTTAATCTGTATCCAAAGTCAACCATAAGTAACCTCCTTTTTTTAATATTACTATAATAGAATAAGACATTAGGTGGAAAAAATATCCTTTTAGTGGATTGCGGCGAGGTGTGAGAATGACAAAAATAAATACGATTGTTACAAAATGGATTTCATGTTTTGTGTTTGGATTATTTGGAGGAATAATCTTTTTACTGTTTTTGTTTTCTATTTTTGAGACAAGCAAGATTAATATATCTGAAATCATTAGCTATCACTGGGATTTCCCGCCTTTGCATCTCCTTTTTCTGGCGGGAGTGTGTCTGGCTTTTCCCTTTATAAACAAGTGTAATGTGAAAAAAATACCCCTGCCTGTTTTATATGCTTTTTTCCTGGCCTGTATGGTTTTGTGGGTAGCGGTTACCCGCCTGTATCCAAAGGCAGACCAGTTAATTATCATGGACAGAGTGGAAAATATGGCACAGAAAAATTATCAGGATTTTTTACCCGGAGGATATCTGTACAATCAGCCTCATCAGATTTTTTTGGCCTATTTCAGCACCGTGCTATGTTCCATATTTGGAAGGTCTTATGTGTTTGTTTTCCAGGGGCTGAACTGTCTGGCCATGCTGGGCATTTACCGGTATTTGTTAAAGCTTTATAAAAAGTTTGATGGGAAAGGTTCCGCCGGAATGTTTCTGGTGGTTATTTTTTTGTTCCTGCCCTTGACTTTTTATGTCACATTTGTCTATGGCACGGTAATGGGATTGTTTTTTGCCCTGGCGGCAGTGGAAATATTGATAAGATATCTGGAGGATAAAAATTTATGGCATATTCTGTCCTGTACGATCTGTATTTTGCTGGCACGTCTGTTTAAAGCCAACTATCTGATATTTTTGCTGGGAATAGCGGCTGTGCTGGTATATGACTTTTTAAAAAGCCGGGAAAAATCCCATATTATTTTTATCTGCGTATTATTTTGTTCTCTGCTTTTGTGCAGTTATTCCCTGACCATGTTTACGGAAAAATTAACCGGAATCCACTCCGAGGGAGGGATGCCGGGGGAGCTGTTTGTGATGATGGGTCTGCAGAATTCCGAACTGGGTCCGGGATGGTGGAATGGCCTTCATGAAATGATTTTTATTCGGCATAACTTTGATGTGGAAGTTTCCAGAGAAATCGCCTGGGAAAAAATTGGGGAGGAAGTAGAGAAGATGCGGGAGAATCCGATACAGGCGGGGCTTTTTTTCCTGAAGAAAACTGTGTCCCAGTGGAGTGAGCCAACCTATGAGAGTTTGTGGATACAGCAGGACAGAATACGGGGGGGGGGTATGAAAATGCCGGACTTGGTTCAGCGGCTTATCTGCAACGGCGGCCGGTTGTCGGAAGCGTATACTTTTTACTGTAATCTTTTTCAGAGTTTTTTATATTTTGGAACGCTCCTTTTTGTGGTCTTTCACTGGAAAACAATTTCCTCTGATAAACTTCTGATACCTGCAATTTTTATTGGCGGCTTTCTGTTTCATATTTTCTGGGAGGCGAAGGGGCAGTATACCCTGCCCTACTGTGTGATATTACTCCCCTGTGTGGTGCGGGGGTATGAGGAGTTTGCAGGGTTTTTGGCGGGAAAATTTGGCCTTGACAATAGAAGAAGGTAGGTATACTATTTTCCCAGAAACCAACGGGCGCAGCGGATATGGCAGAATCGGCGGTTACAGCGCTGCGATGGAAAACGGGAAGGGAGAATAGAATCATATGGCTTTAACAAAAAACCAGCGGGAGCGTTATGCCAGGCATATTGCCCTAAAGGAGCTGGGGGAAGAGGGACAGGAAAAGCTGTTAAGGGGCAGGGTTTTGCTTATCGGGGCAGGGGGGCTGGCGAGCTCGGCGGCCATGTACTTGGCGGCGGCAGGGGTGGGAACCATCGGAATTGCGGATGGGGACAGGGTGGATTTGTCCAACCTCCAGCGACAGATTATCCATGGCGTGGAGGATCTAGGCCGGGGGAAGGCAGAGTCGGCAAAGGAGACCATACAGGGGATCAACCCGGAGGTAAAGGTGAATACATACCCTATCCTTGTAACCAGGGAAAATGTGATGGAGCTTGTCGGGGAGTACGATTTTGTCATAGACGCCACGGACAATTTTCCCACGAAATTTTTGATAAACGACGCCTGCGTCCTGGCGGGCAAGCCCTTTTCCCACGGGGGGATTTTCCGCTTTCAGGGGCAGCTTATGACCTGTGTGCCGGGAAGTCCCTGCTGCCGCTGCATGTTCCAGGGCCCGCCCCCGGAGGGGAGCGTGGCGACCTGCAGGGAGGCGGGGATTATCGGGGCCATGTGCGGCGTGATCGGCAGCCTTCAGGCCATGGAGGCGGTGAAGTATTTCACCGGGGCGGGGGAGCTTTTGACGGGACGGCTGTTGTGTTACGATGCCCTTACAATGGAGTTTCGCACAGTGAAATTCCACAGGGATCATACATGCCCGGTCTGTGGAGAAAATCCTGTCATTAAAAAATTATGATAAGGATCAGAGAAAAAGAGTATCAGGAAATGATAAAGTACTGCAAAGGGGAGCTTCCGCTGGAAGCCTGCGGTCTTCTTGCAGGCGGGAGAAAAGACGGAAATTATGATATCGAAAAGATATATTGCCTTTCCAATGCAGACGGGAGCGGGAATCATTTTTCCATGATACCAGAGGAACAGTTTTGTGCAATAAGAGATATGCGTGAAAAGGGATATGAGCTTTTGGGAAATTTTCATTCCCATCCCAGGACTGAACCGTTGCCTTCAAAAGAAGATATTCGTCTGGCTTATGACCCACAACTGATTTATCTGATTCTTTCTCTGAAAGAGGAAAGGAAACCGGAATTAGAGGCATACAGCATTGACAGGGAAGGAAACGTTATTTTTGAACAAATTATACGGGGGCCCTGTTCTGTAAGCAGGGAGTGATCTGGTTTTGCGCAGTAAAAGCGGGAGAGTATCTAATCTTTTAAAGATACTCTCCCGTATATTTTGTTCCAAATGTTTTTGACGCAGTTCTCTACACCTGGAATTTATTTACATTTTCAATCAGGATACTAACCTGTTCATCCAGCTCATTTACAATACTGCTGGAACTTTCCACAATTTTTGACAGTTCCATAGCCATAGCGGAGGATTCTTCTGCAACTGACGCATTATCCTGGGCAAGTCCGTTTAAGAAGGACAGCGCATTTGTCACATTTGACCTCTGGCTTTCAATGGACCTAGTCATATTGTCAACAGATTCCACAGAAGTGACGCAGTTGTTCAGGCGCTCATATAGATTCTGGAAAGACTGTTTTGTGTTGTTTAACGTGACATCCTGCTCTTCTACGGAACTGTTCAGCTCTTTCATAATAGAAGTAGATTTATGGGCATTTTCAATCAGGTCATTTACCACATTCCGGATTTCGTTTACCGCATTGGAAGACTGGCTGGCAAGGTTTGAAATTTCATCGGCAACAACAGCAAATCCCCTTCCGGATTCCCCGGCTCTTGCCGCTTCGATGCTGGCGTTTAGTGCCAGAAGGTTCGTCTGGCTGGCAATTTCATCGATCAGATGGGCAGCGTCGCTGATGGATTCCACGGAATGCTGGGTGTTGTCTGTCTGTTCAGCCATAATTGCAATATTGTTTCTTGTCTGGTTGTTTACGTCGATCAGGTTTGCCAGTGTGTGCATAGACTCTTCACTGATTTCTTTCATCTCGCTGGAGGCTTCATTTAAACTGCGGATTTCAGAGCCTGTCTGTTCAATGTTGCTTCCCATAGTGTTTACATCGGTTGCAGCGCTGTCTGTGGATGTGGCCTGCTGGGTAACATTGTCTGCAATGGAGCCCACCGCATCCGTCACCTGGGAGATGGAAGTTCTCATATTGGTAAAAGCATCTGCAAAATCATTCATCGCTTTGTTGATGGTCTGTGAAACTTCGTTGATACGGTGGATCAGGCTCCGCATATTTTTCCGGGCAATTTTTAAGGCATCTCCGGTCTGTCCGATCTCACTTCTGGATTTGATGTAAACCTCTGTAGTAAGGTCTCCTTCTGACAGGGCAGTTGCAAACGCCTGCATTTGTTTGAGGGGAGCTATAATCATCCGGCTGATAATATCTGCGGCAACTAAAGCTACTATAATGGAGCCTGCAAAGATGATTAAAAGCAGTATGATATCAGTTTGATAACTTTTATTCAGTTTAGATTCCATATCACTTTTTGCAATGCTGATATCATCAATATAGTTTCCTGTGGACACGATCCAGCCCCAAGGTTCAAAGATCTGGGAGTAGGCGATTTTTGGAGCAACCGTCACACCGTCTGATTTGGTGAAATAAAATTGGTTGAATCCGCCTTTTTCAGGAGTCTGGCAGGTTTTCATGATCTCCTGGATGATCATGACGCCGTTGGGGTCTTCCAGTTCATAGCGGTAATTACCTTCCTGCTCTACTAAAATGGGATGCATCACCAGTATGTAATCGGTGTCATCAATCCAGAAGTATCCGCTTTCGTCGTCACGATAGCGCATAATGCGGATAATTTCCTTTGAGTCTTCTTTTGCTTGTTCCTCCGTCTTTTCCCCAGCCTGAAACTTGGCATATTCGCTTTCCAAAACGGAGATGGTGCTTTGCACCTGGGATTTGATCTCTGTCCGGTATCCTTCGTCCGTAGTGATTTCATATGTATTGTATGCCATGGTGGACAGATCAGACAGAGAAAAAATAGCGCATCCTCCGGTAGCCAATGCAGTGACCACAGCCACACCGAAGCATAGCTGCATGATCACTGTTTTCAAGCTTCTGGGTTTCTTATTTTGGTTCTGGTTTGTATTTTGTTTCTTCTCCTGCTTCTTATTTTGTTTCTTCATTGCTGTTCTCCCTTATGTTATACTCTAGAGCATACGCATCTGGCAAACCATTTGCTGGTTTTATTGTAATCATAGATAATGTCTGGCTAACCATTTGGCTCACGGGTATACAAAATAACCGTATACTTTATTATAGCATAAAAATGCAGGAATGAAGTATTTTTTTTCAAAATCTTAATAAAATTGTTTTAACAATATACCAGTGGCGAAAAAGCGGAAACAGCATAAGCTAAAGAAAAAGGTGTTTTTTATGAATCAGATGCCAGAACGTCTTTCTTTGTACAGGATGTTGGAAAGGGATATGCCCCAGGCTGTGGCACAGGTAAACGGCAGCAGCAGGGTTACGCCAATTCAGGGGTTTGTGAGGTTTTTTGAAGCGCCAGACGGCGGTGTGCTGGTTGAGACTAAGATCAGCGGACTGCCACAGGAGGCAGGGGAAGCCAGGAAAGAATTTTACGGCTTCCATATCCATGAATTTGGAGATTGTTCTGAAAACTTTACAGAGACAGGAAATCATTATAATCCCACAAACCGGGAGCACCCCATGCATACAGGGGATATGATCCCACTTATGTCCTCAGATGGAAATGCCTGGATGGTATTTTATGACGGAGATCTGAAGATCCCGGAAGTGGTGGGAAAATCTGTGGTGGTACACAGAAGGCCAGATGATTTTACCACCCAGCCTTCGGGAAATTCAGGAGACAAAATTGCCTGCGGTGTGATATTTGCCACCTAATCTTTTGTACCGGCATTTGCAGTTCTGATCATAGAAAGGATTTTCCGAAGGTACTCCTCGTTGTGATCAAGCCATATGTCGGCATATATCTTTTCCCATGAAATAGGGAGTAACCTCATCAAATTCGCTGTTTATCACAAGAGTGGGGATATGGATTTTTTCTGCAGCTTTGGCAGAGTCCACATCCCCGTAGGAAAATCCAGTACACGGGAAACTTATGATTCAGGGTACTACTCAAGCATAATCTCTTTTAAGGACAAATGTTTCATCTTCTTGGTGTAGGAGTACATGATCAGTTCATATAATATTACAAACACTGCCAGGGTGACAAACATTGCCGGAACGTCGAACTTATATTCTGGTAGATCTGTCACGTCAGCAAAGACCAAGGTCACGGTGAGCTTTAACAGCACATACTGGTAAACTGTGCCAAGGGCAAACCCAAAGTAGGCAAAGGGCCGGTATCCCCCCAGCACCACGCTGGAGCAGTCCTTATCTTCATAGCCGAAAACTTTCATCATGGTGATGGTTTTGCTGTTTGCCCTGATGACGGAAGTGGTTGCGATAAAGAGGGTGACACAGGCAAGGGTGAAGCCGATGCCCATGATCATGACAGCCATCATCATGCTGGAAAGTTCATCCATGCTAAAGGACATCTGCATCATGGAGGAAAAACAGAAAACCGCAAAGGTAATGAAAAACACCAGGGATTTTCTCTGCCTGATATTACTGCGCTTTAATTCCTGCAAAAAAGGCAGATCAGAATTTTTCCCGGAGGTTTTTACTTTTGTCCATGTTTTTCCCCGGAGAAGCTCCAGCGTGGGAAGCTTCAGTTTCAGGTAGCTGTAAAACACGGCTAACAGGGCAAAAAACAGGGCGGGAACAACCACAAGAAGGAAACAGAGCATGGGGTGGAAGGTTACGTTTATATCCGGCAAAAGACCGTCCTCGTTTTGCACTTCATAGAATTTTGGCATCAGAATGTGCGCACCGATATAACCCAGAGCAGTTCCACAGAATACGGATAATCCAAAAGCGGAAAATCCCTTAGCGATTTTTATCCTGGAATACCCGAGGGCTTTTAAAATCCCAAGCTCTTTTTTATGTATGTCGATATAGTGGCTGATATAAAAGCACAGCAGCACTACGGTTGTAAGGAGCAGGCATCCCCCGGATACCAGGCTTACCACTTTGCCCGTCATAACCAGGGCTTCATACAGGGACTTTACCGGCTCCATGGCCATTTGGCTTTCCATGCCAGAGAGATCCAGATTGTAGTTTAAAAACAGGGTGCAGACAAACACGGCGCAAAAAGTAACGATAATGATGCCCACCATTTTTAAGGTGTCTTTTAAACTGATCATCATAAACCCTGCCTCCTTTACCATTGAATTTCATAGGCGGATTTTACTTGTTCGTTGTGGTATTCCTCTATGACTTTTCCGCTGTTCATGCGGATGACGGTATTTGCCATATCTGCGATGTTCTGGTTGTGGGTCACCATGACCATGGTAAATCCAAGCTTCTCCCGGAGCTTTGCGATATAGTCAAGGATCGACCGGCCTGTTGCCTCATCCAGTGCCCCGGTAGGCTCATCTAAGTACAAGACCTTCGGTTTCTTCGCCAGGGCTCTTGCCACGGAAACCCTCTGCTGTTCCCCGCCGCTTAGTTCGTGGGGGTATTTGTTTAGTTTTTCTCCAAGTCCCACGGCTTTTATGATTTCCCGGTATTGTCTGTTTCCGGCTAAATCAGCGCCCATTTTCACATTTTTATCCACATTCAGATTGGGCAGAAGGAAATACTGCTGAAAAATATAGCCGATATGGTCTTTTCTGAATTTTGTCAGCTCTTTGTCCGTCATGGAAGTGATTTCCGTATCTTCATAAGAAATGCTTCCGCTGTCCGCAGGCTCTAAGCCTGAGATTACATTTAACAGGGTGGATTTCCCGGAGCCGGAGGTGCCAAGTATTACCACGAAATCTCTCTTCTTTATGGAGAGAGTGATGCCCTTTAGCACCTGATTTTTGCTCTCTCCCATGCCGTAGCTTTTCTTTAGGTTTTCAATTTTTATCATTGTTCGCTCCTTTGCTTTTCTCCTTGTTTTTTTCCAAAAATAGAAGACCTGTAAATACCTCTGTCAGCCTCTGGGAAATCTCTTCCTCACTGTAACTGCAAAGTTTTGTGGCACACATGGCAGCAATGCCGTGGGTATAAGTCCATAAGTGCTGGTACAATTTGTCGGCAGCAGGCCGGTCCAGTCCGTAAAGGTCCTGCACGGACTTTAAGATGTCCTCATAGCTGGCGTCAATTAAGGGCAGAATATTTGTCACATCTGTAAGTGTGGACAAAGGGGTCATAAAGAGAAGCTGAAACAGGATGGGTTCCTCTATGGAAAATCTGATGTAGGACATTCCCACACCTTTGAAAGCAATCTCTTTTTTCAGCCCGTTGGTTACATATTGCTTATAAAGCTCCTTTGCCTTGCCGATGACGTCATTTTTCAGCTCATCCATATTTTCATATACCGTAAAAATAGGGCGGGCGGAACTGCCTAATCGTTTCCCCAGCTCTCTGGAAGTGAGTTTTTCGATCCCTTCTGTCCTGGCAATCTCAAATGCCATCTGTTGTATTTCTTCCCTTGTAAATTTTGCTTTTGGCGGCATAATGTCTCCTATCTTTTCAATTTAAATCATGCGTTTTAAAACGTTTGGTTTAATATAACACGGGATAGTAGGATTGTCAATAAATTTTTGATTGCATATGGGGGACTTTTTGGTATACTTATAGTGAAAAAATCGACATCAACATACATTTCTGAGAGATAAAGGTGAGTTTCGTGGAAGAGATTATATTGGATGGAATCTCTGTTTCCGTCACAAAAAAATCAATTAAAAATATGTATATCCGTGTACTGCCTCCAGACGGAACAGTGAAAATATCGGCTCCCCGCAGTGTCAGCGATGAGTCTATCTGCAGATTTGCCCAGGCAAAATTACCCTGGATAAAAGAGCAGCGAAAATTATTTCAGGAAAAGCCCTGTGGGGCAAAGAGGGAATATATCACAGGGGAATACTGCTATGTATGGGGGAGAAAATATCGGTTGGAGGTGCAGGAATCAGACTTTGGAAGCCGTGTGTTTCTCTCCGGGGATAATCTGGTGCTTCGGATCAAGGGGGAAAGCGATGCCTCCCGGAGGGAGAAATTGTTGAATGAGTGGTATCGCAAAGAGATGCGCCAGACGGTTCCCAGGCTTTTGAAAAAGTGCGGGGATGTGGTGGGGGTACACGCCAAGGAATGGCAGATTAAAAATATGCGCACAAGGTGGGGAACCTGCAATATTGCAAAAAAGCGGATCTGGCTGAATCTGCAGCTGGCATCAAAGCCGCCGGAGTGCCTGGAATATGTGATCATTCATGAGCTGGTGCATCTCCTTGAGAGAAACCATAATAAGAGGTTTTATGGGTATATGGATGTGTTTTACCCGGGGTGGAGAGAGGTGCGGGAGAGATTGAATCGGCAGGGAGAATTTTATGCCTGAAAAACAAAATATAGAATGAAAGAAAAGGGTCTGATATTAGTTTGTTATAGAAATATCCTTATGTTAGTAGAAGGAAAAAACTAATTGACAAAAATTTATTCCATACTTATAATAAAACCTATGGATTCACTAGGAAAATGGAATTACTGTGGCGGCAAAAGGTATGGAATTTATCGGGTATGCAAAATCGGTGATGGAACAGTATGAATTGCTGGATGCAAAATATATTTCACAGATAGATGTGAAAAAGACCTTCAGCGTATCCATGCAGCATTACACGTTTGCTGTAAATGCATTTGTAGAACTTGTGAAGCAGTACGGAATGGATGAGTACCCATGTAAGACTATAGTATGTATTTTCTAATGCCCGCCTTGCCTGTTCTTCTGAATAAGCGTTCCAATCAACGCTTTTTCTTAACAAACTATATATATCGTAATTTAAAATGTTTTCCTTATAAATCATAATATTTTCTCCTCTACAGCTTCCTATTTTATCGCTCCTATAAACTGGATTTGTCAAATCAACTTGAAATGCTTTGCAATTACGTCGCAGACTGATTCTCTTGTATCAGTGCCATTATCTTGCCGCACCACTGTGAAAAAGCCACTGTCTGCATATTCGTCATAGTGCTTCTTGCTATTAATAAGCTCAAGTCCCCGTCTATAATTTTCCATTACAGCTTCAGGATTTTGAAAACTCTCAATGATACTGAGAATAAATTGCTTTTCGGGGTCTCCCCGATCAAAAAAACGTTCAACACTCATAGACTGTGGTGAAAGCATAACCGCAACATGATTATAGTTGGAAATTTCCTTCAATACGTCAACAGGGATATTGGTATCTACAATTACTTTTCTGTCCCTTGACAGTGAAATAAGTTCCGCCACCTCAAACGCTGCGGCTTCTTTTGCTGTGCTGTAAATCCACCGTTCATATTCTTCGGGAGAACGAGTAACAAATTCTTTCCAGTCAGTAAGATTCTTTATATAGCATAGGTCAGGCTGAACATCAGGCGATGCCACAATATCCGATACTGCACTATGATAATTTTCCCCGCAAAAAAACATATCATATCGTTCAGCAAGCATTTTTACAGTTGTCGATTTTCCTGCATAAGCTGTACCTGTAATAAAATAAACATTTTTGAGATAATGTTTTAGGATATTATTTTCAATTTTCAATACTTCGTACCTCCAAATCCCGATTGCTAATGGCTCTATTATACGTTTTCCCACTGAAAAAGTATAGCCAGATTTCGTAAAACTTGTCGGACTGAACAGCTTGTAATGCAAGGTGATTCCGGGCGGCAAACCCACAAAGGGGTAGCTGGCGGCAGCCAGCGCAGGGTGCAAAACGTCCAGTGGACGTTTGTTCTGCGCCGACCGAAGCGGAGCGTCTCCTGTGATGATTGGAGCGGAGCGGAAATCATCTGCTGTCCGCAGGACGCCCCCGGCAGGTGGTGTATAGTTGCGCCCCCCTTTCAGAGGGGGAGCCATGCCTGGCAGCTTCAGAAATGCAAAATGCACATCTGATTATAACTTCCATGTTCTCCAAACACTTCCAGAAGAATATCCCCTCTGCAAAATATTTATCAGTGCGCCAGCTCTTTTTCTTTTCTGTCGGGATAAATCTTTCCGGCAACCACGGCAGCATAGCTCTGTATCTTGATTTCACCTTCCTGTTGCTGCGCTTGGCGTTCCGATAACCTTCATCGGAGAAATAGAAGCGGAATCGTTCTCCCTGAAAACCGATGAAACAGTCCTTTTTTACTTCCAATGTAATCATATGACGCATTTCCGGCATGAACCGTTCTTCCCCTGATAGGTCATGCCTCTGCATGATTGATTTCTGTGCCTGTGATTGTGCCTTTGCCGCCGCAAGCCGCTGGCGGATGGATTTATCCTGCGCTGCCATGAGATGAGCTTTCGTGGCAGCGACAAACTGGCTGCACTCCGGCTCTGGAATCCGTTCCAATTTCCGGATAGCACTTTCCAAGATTTCCTTTGTCTGCAGATCCTTTATCAGCGGCAAGATTTCCTTCATGCCCGCAAGCGTATCCTCTTTGCCCGGCGCGGCATACTGATAGATGATATTAAGCTCGTCTCTTGAAAAATTCATTATGTGGGCTATTCCCTGCCTTTTGTGCAAAGGCGGCTTTTCTCCGGGAGACCATTTGATTGTGGACGCAGACCTTTATGGGGGAAGCATATGGCTTTTTCATAATGTATCAGAAAAAACGGAATTACATTCTCAAGTATTGATTGTTATAAAGAAGATGTGGAGAGTTATATTAGTGAGAATACAAAGGTAATTTACATTGAGACTCCCACCAATCCCATGATGAATGTTACAGATATAGAGACGCTTGGGGAAATAGCAAAAAAGTATAATTTGCATAGGCGATTTTAGAGAAAGTCCGCATAATTAAGTTTGCAGAAAGTCTTGGAGGCGTAGAGACGCTGATTACTTATCCGACAACACAGACACATGCAGATGTGCCAAAAGAAATCAGGGAAAGAAATGGGATTACAGAAAGCACACTCAGACTTTCTGTTGGAATTGAGGATGTAAAGGATTTGCTCTTTGAACTGGATAAAGTTTTTCGTGAAATAGAAGGTGAATTACATGGCTGAAAGAAATCTTGATTTTAACAATCTTGAAAAAAGAATATAAGGATGAAAAAGAAGTAACTGGAGTGGGCAAAATCCCTATGACATTTATCCGAGCCCCTTTTGTAGAAAGTGCGGGAGCAGATACAGAGATTATTGCAAGGGTGGATAGAAATATCGTTGGGGTAAAATATCATAACCAGATCGGCGTTTTCTTTCATCCGGAGGTTACAGAATGTACCAGACTGCATGAATACTTTTGGAGAATATGTCAGGTTCATTTCAAACCATAGACAATATCTATTATGTAAAAGGAATAATCTATTACCTTGAGTGAGAAAATCTATTGACAAGATAAATAGGAAAAAGTATAATGTGTAGTATAAAGCAAAACCTATAAAACCTATTATACAAATAGGGATTAAGAAAGGAGCAGCCAGTGGCAGGTTCTGTAGTTATGAACTTGAAAGATGTTAGCAGAGCGATCAAACAAATATTAATTTTATGGAGGTAATACCCCACGGGTACAAGGTGAATTGACACGAAGTGTCAAGAGAGGGCGGCCTGGGCCGTACCTATATGCCAAAAATCAGGCAAGAAGGAGGAAATACCCCACGGGTATACCTATATGCCAAAAATCAGGCAAGAAGGAGGAAATCATTATGAGTCAGATCAAAGAAAGTGCACTGGAGTTAATCGGAAAAACCCCGATACTGAAACTGAATGGGTATGCGAAGAAAGCGGGCGTGACAGATGCCACAATTCTTGCAAAGCTGGAATATTTGAATCCGGCTGGTTCCGTGAAGGATCGTATTGCATTGGCAATGATTGAGGATGCGGAAAAGAAAGGTCTTTTAAAAGAGGGAGCAACCATTATTGAGCCTACCAGCGGGAATACCGGAATCGGTCTTGCTGCTGTTGCAGCGGCAAAGGGATATCGGGCAATCCTTACCCTGCCGGATACCATGAGCGTTGAGAGGAGAAATCTTTTAAAGGCATATGGTGCAGAGCTGGTGCTTACAGAGGGAGCTAAGGGAATGAAGGGGGCGATTGCAAAAGCAGAAGAGCTTTCTAAAGAAATTGACGGAGCAGTTATCTTAGGACAGTTTGTGAATCCGGCGAATCCGGCAGTGCATAAGGCTGCAACAGGACCGGAAATCTGGGAACAGACAGAGGGAAACGTTGACATTTTTGTTGCCGGTGTAGGAACGGGCGGAACCATCACGGGTGTCGGCGAATACTTAAAAGAAAAGAATCCGGATGTGAAAATTGTGGCAGTTGAGCCAGCGGGAAGCCCTGTTTTGTCAAAGGGAACTCCGGGAGCGCATAAGATTCAGGGAATTGGTGCAGGATTTGTTCCGGAAGTTCTCAATACAAAAGTTTATGACGAAATTATTGCGATTGAGAATGAGGATGCATTTGCAGAAGGCAAGGCATTTGCTGTAAGTGAAGGAATCCTTGTGGGGATATCTTCCGGCGCTGCGCTTAAGGCAGCAGTGATTCTTGCAAACAGACCGGAAAATAAAGGAAAGACGATTGTAGCATTACTTCCTGACTCTGGTGATAGATATTTGTCTACTCCATTGTTTAATAATAATTAGGAAACGCTGATGAAAGCGTTTCCTGCGCCGGATTTGCGCTGCAAATTCGTGTGCATACGAAGCGGACAGATTTTGTCCGGATTGGAGGCGGATGTGAATGAAAGAAACAGAAAATAAGCAGGTTTTGGATAGTTCGCATTTAGGCACTTTTGAAGAACTGTTAAGTGATATGAAATATGGAAGTATCACACTTATTATTCAGGATGGTAAAATTGTCCAAATAGATAAAACTGAAAAACACAGAATAAAAGACTGACTGGAAAACCAGAGGTTTTGTTAAAAAGAGTAACAGGACCTCTGGCTTTTTCTTTATTACTCGTTATATTTTGCATAATATTTTCTGTTCTGAATCGTTACATATTATAGTGAAAGAAGGTGTAGCATGAGCAATACATATCAGGATCTGCAAAACTCCCATCTATGTTTTGGCGGTTATAAAAATAATGCGGGACGGATTCATCTTCCGGTTAGTCCGGGATGTAACATTGCCTACCGTTTTTGTGACAGGGTGATCAATGATGTGGAGGAGCGGCCGGGAGTGACCTCAAAAGTGATAACGCCTGAGGAAAGTCTGGAAATTCTTAGAAAAGTCTCGGCTGCCGGCTTTACAATAAAGAAAAATACGGTGCTTGTCCCGGAGATTAATGGTGGGCATATAGAAGAAATTGCAAAAACCGTAAAAGAGGCAGGTGCAAGCATTTGGGCGGATTGTCCACAAAAGGCGGGCAGAAGCTGAAAGGAGTAAAGAGACACCCGACAATTGGAGATAATGTTACGATTTACTCCGGTTCTTCTATTTTAGGCGGTGATACGGTAATTGAAGAAAATGTTGTAGTGGGAATCACAAGGTATCTGGCAAACGATTTCAGTTTTACCCCCATGTTTGTGGTTAACAAGCAATGAACGTGAAGCAGCCTTAGAAAAGGATATCCAGTTTATACTGGCATCATTCCCAATGAATGAGAGGCTGGTTTTTCTTTGCGTATTTTTTGTCCGTAAAGACAGGCGTTCTTTCTGGTTTGAGCCGGAAAGAAGGAAAAATGCAGGCTATACGCTGGAACAGTTTGGAGAAAAGATCGGTTTGTCATACCGTTCCATAGCGGATTTTGCAGCAAAGATCAGGCAAGGGGAATGTTACTCTTTCCCTGCCATATCTTTTTCTTGACGGAATAAATAGCCGTTGTTAGAATATATTGTGTAGCTTATACAAAGTCAATCATTCTAAAGAACAGTTCCTAAGGAGGATTAAATGAGCATAAGAACACGATTTGAATCAAGATTCGATGAGGAAATCATAGATCTGCTGGTGCTGGTGAAAACACGTAACGGCGCACACATTGAAAAAAATATGATACAGCCCAGTGTGGATTTTTTTGCTTCTTTCAACCTGACTACGGGTGAATTTTCTCCGAAAAAAGGAATTCTTGAATGGATCATCAAAGAAAGACCGGACAGATTTGACTGGGGTTTTGATTTTAAGCCCTTTGAGATATACCATATAAAGGCAAGAAAAAAGACAAGGGAATCCATTGATCTGCCCAAGTCACTGGCGTATATGAATAACTGTTATATGGTAGTGGACATTGTGGAGGAGTCGGTCTCTCATCCAAAGCTGGATAAAATCAGGGAAAAGGCGACAAAGCCTGTGGTGATAGAAGATGAACAGGTTGGAACGTTTGTATTGAACAGGCAGGATTCCCTGTTTTATGGCGCCATGGAATGGATGGGGAGAGAATGCACGGTGCTTTTAGACCCAGATAATGAGAAAGAGAATACAGCGAAAAAGGCATTTTTGCATTATAAGGAATTACATAAAGACATGGAAACAAGGTATCGTCAATACTGTAACTATGCAGCAGAGGAATTGACGGACTTGGCCAATGAGTGGCTGGAAGACTGTGAAGATGACGGCAAAACAGCCACACCTGTCACAAAAGAAGAATTTGCGGACAGGATACGGCTGAAAGAATTGTCCATTGCACCAGAAGGGGATATAACGTTGTATTTTGATGATGACGATATATTTGGGGGACATTCTGTGATCGTGGAAGCGGATATCAATGGGGAAATTTTTTCTGCAGATATCATTGGATAAAAATATGTGCTGTCAATGATTCTTGGCAGCGGTGATGCATTCCATCTTCTCCCACGCACCTATGCATTATGTACAACTGGTCTGGATCGTGTCAATGGGATATCATGATAGGATGGATTTATGGGTGCATTAGAAAGAAAACGGAGTATTCATGAAAGATTTATCAGAAAAGACAGCAATTATTTTTATTGGTATTCAGGCCAGCGGGAAATCGACTTTTTATCATGAACGGTTTGAGGATTATGTTCATATTAACCTGGATACCTTACATACAAGAAATAAAGAGAAGATGTTGTTGCAGGAATGTGTGGAAAGAGGGTACTCTTTTGTGGTGGATAATACAAATCCAACGAGGGCAGACAGGGAGAAGTACATTCAGGCCGCAAGAGAGAATGGTTATCGTATCCATGGCTATTACTTTCAGTCCTCCATTTCCGATTGCATTGCAAGAAATCGAAAACGGGAAGGGAAAGCAAGGATACCGGATCAGGCTGTGGCGGGTACGCATCACAAACTGGAACTTCCGGAATATGGGGAGGGATTCGACGAACTTTTCTATGTCTGTTTGAAAGGTGGAAGCTTTCATGTAGATGAGTGGTGCGAAGGAAAAGAACAGGGGGAAATTTATGAATTTTGATGATTTTGATCAGGAAATGCGCATTTACGAAGAATCCATTGACCAGTATATTCTGCCTGATCTGTATATTGTGGCACGATTGGATGGCAGATCTTTTACCAGGCTAACAAAGGAAATATGTAAATTCGAAGCGCCATTTGATATCAAATTCAGAGATTTGATGATCGAGACAGTGAAAACTCTGATGAATGTTGGATTCCGCATCGTATACGGCTTTACCGAAAGCGATGAGATATCGCTTCTGTTTCATCCCAAAGACCGTACATTTGGCAGGAAAGTCCGCAAGATTAATACGACTTTGGCAGGGGAAGCCAGTGCAGCGTTTTCGTTGGCGTTAGGGAAAGCAGCAACATTTGATTGTCGCGTGGTTCCGCTGCCAAACAAGGACAGGGTCGCAGACTACTTTGCATGGCGACAGGAGGACGCACATCGGAATTCCTTAAATTCGCACTGTTATTGGGCTCTCCGTAAAGAGGGGGAAAGCCAGAATGATGCTACAATGAAATTAGAGGGGAAGAGTGTGGCATATAAGAATGAACTGCTGTTTCAGAAAGGTATCAATTATAATGAGCTTCCGTCATGGCAGAAAAGAGGGATTGGTGTTTATTTTACGGATACTCAGAAAGAGGGGTTTAACCCGGTTAAAAAAGAAAAGGTCATAACACAGAGAAGAGAGCTGTTTGTGGATTATGAGATCCCTCTTGATGAAGCTTACAGGAAATTTGTATTGCAATTTCTTGATGAGGGTTGACAGATGGGCAGCAGCGCTACAAATCTTCATTCTACCACAGGTGATGCAGCATGGAAGGGCTTAGGCGGATATATTGACATAGTAAGCGTTATTCTGGTATTATGAACTTGCTGAAGAAGGAATTATATGCGAGGGATAAACTATGAGAAACATATATACCACATTACTGTTGATCTTCGCAGTTGCTATTTTTATCTGCAGTTATGTAATTGGCAAACGGGATAAGAGACCGCTGACGAAGGCGATACGCTACATAATGATTGCGGCCCCCTGTACCATGGCAATTTATGCGGCGGCGCTGATTGTGCCTACGCAGTTTTCGGCGGAACTGATGTATGCGATATACTATACGGTGTCGGATGTGCTGCTGATCTGTATGCTGTTCTATACATTGAAATACACCAATGTCTATGAGATGCGGGCTTGGCAGAAGGCGGTTCTCTATTTGGCGGTTGCCGTGGACGGCCTGTTTATGCTGTTGAATGTCTTTACTGACAAAGTATTTATTTTTCAATGCGGCCAGATGGAGGATGCAGGCACTTTCTTTTATGGTATTGCAGAGCGTGGCAGATTGTATAATTTTCACAGGTTTATTATATACGGTATGGTAGTGCTGGTGGTGTTGCCGCTGGTGGTAAAGATTGTGAAATCGCCGGTGATGTACCGCAAAAAGTTCTGGCTTACGCTAATCAGTCTTATGATCATTATAGTTGCCAATGTGCTTTATCTCTTGATGGGTCTGGAGATAGACTTTTCGGTGCTTACCTATGGTATCATGGCACTGGCAATTTATTACTTTAATGTAATTTATGTCCCCCAGGGACTGGTAGAGGGTCTTTTGTCTTCCAGTATAAAGAATATGGATGACAGTGTGGTGTGCTTTGATATTGAGGGAAACTGTATCTATGCCAATTCTGTGGCATATGGCTTTTTTAAGGCGGAAAGCACGAGGCCTTTCGAGGACTATTACAGGGAGCGGATGAATGGCAGACAGCTTTCAGAGGCGGAGGATGCGGAGTGGAAGGAAACCAGGGAGGTAAATTCCGCAAAGAGATATTATGATGTGAGTTTTAAGCGGCTGTGTGACAGCAATGACAACTGTGTTGGCTGCTTTTTTAAGATGCACGATGAGACAGTTGAGGTGGAGAAGCTGGCAACGGAGCGTTTCCGGGCCACTCATGACCGTCTCACGGGGATATATAATAAAGAGCATTTTTATGATGTTGTGACGGATGTGGTGAGGGAAGCGGAGCCGGGAACTTATTGTATGATCTGCTCTGACATTAAGAACTTTAAGCTTGTGAATGATATTTTCGGGATCAATGTAGGCGACGAGGTGCTGTTAAATATTGCTGATGCACTTAAGCGGCTGGCAAAGCCCGGCTCTGTCTATGGCAGGCTTTCAGGAGACAGATTTGCCATATGTATGCCCAAAGAGCGTTTTGACCCTGATATGTTTTCCAATGAAATCAGGCACATAGGGGAGAAGAGCGGCACAGCGACTTACCGCATCTGTGTGCATATGGGTGTCTATGATATTGTTGACAAGAACATAGCGGTTTCTGTTATGTGTGACAGAGCTTTTATGGCGATAAAGACCATCAAGGCCAGTCTTGCGGATGTGATAGCCCATTATGATGAGGGAATCCGGGAGAGCAGCGTCAGCGAGCAGAAGGTGGCGGGAGCCTTTGGCAATGCTCTCGAGGAGGGGCAGTTCTGCTTTTACATTCAGCCACAGGTTTCTGTTCTGGGGAAGATTCTGGGCGGAGAGGCATTGGTGCGTTGGATCCATCCGGAACGGGGCATGATTCCGCCTTTTGAATTTATCGGAATTCTGGAGAATACGGGACTGATCTGCAGGCTGGATATGTACGTATGGGAACTTGCCTGCAGGAAGCTTCGTGAGTGGAAGGATAGGGGGCTTACGGATTACCATATCTCCGTGAACATTTCTCCGAAGGACTTTTACTTTGCAGATATTTATAAGGTATTTACCGGGCTTGTGGAGAAATATGAGATCAGACCCCGCAATCTCCGGCTTGAAATTACGGAAAGCGCCGTCATGAGTGATTTTGACAAGCAGCTTGTGCTGATTAAACGGCTGCAGGAGTATGGCTTTATGGTGGAGATGGATGATTTTGGAAGCGGCTATTCTTCTCTTAACATGCTAAAGGATATGCCGGTGAACACCCTCAAGGTGGATATGGGCTTTTTGAGACAGACAAATAATCAGGAGCGCAGCAGAACGATCCTAAAGATGGTTATCTCTCTGTCAAAGCAGCTTGGCATGGAAGTGGTTACAGAGGGCGTGGAGACCAAAGAGCAGGTGGATTTCCTGACAGAAATCGGCTGCGATATTTTCCAGGGTTACTATTTTGCGAAGCCTATGCCGGTTGGTGAATTTGAGCAGAAATATTTTGACAGATAAAAAGATTCTATTGATATGATGTGACCGGAGGTGTTTTTTTTGAAAGATAATGCAACAAAGCTTAAACATTATGTAAGGGAAATATCCAGCTATGTGATGCTGGTGATCGGTGCGGCGATTGCTGCATTTGCCATCGAGGAATTTTTGGTTCCATGTACAATCCTGGATGGCGGGATTGTGGGAATCTCCATCATGATCAATAACCTGAGCAAGTTTCCTCTTGGAATACTGACTCTGATACTTAACATTCCGTTTTTGTTGGCTGGCATGCGGAAGCTGGGAACGGAATTTATTGTCAAATCCGCAGTTGCCATGGTGGCATTTTCAAGTTTTCTGGAAATTTTTGCGCCGCTTACGGATGTTACCCATGAATATCTCCTGGCAGTCTGTTTTGGCGGAGTATTCTTAGGAGTAGGTGTTGGGCTTGTGATCCGTGCCGGCGGCTGCCTTGACGGAACAGAGGCGGTGGCGCTCTTCCTGAACAAAAAGTCTAACTTTCCGGTGGGACAGACGGTTCTCTTTATCAATGTTGTGATCTATACCGTGGCTGGTTTTCTGTTTGGATTTGACAGGGCTATGTACAGCCTGCTGACGTATTTTATCACATCAAAAGTCATTGATTTTGTGGAAACAGGAATGGAACAGACGAAAGCAGCTATGATCATCACCGATGAAGGACAGTTGATCGCAGACGAAATCTATAAGAAAATGGGGCGCACAGTGACGATCCTGGAAGGAGAGGGCTTAATCAGCGGAAAGAAAATTGTTCTCTACTGTGTATTGAACATGTTTGAGATCCATGAACTGAGGCATCTGATCCAGGAGGTGGATGCCAGTGCATTTATCACTATCAGCGACGTGTCGGAGATTATTGGAAATCATATTAAGAAGAAAGCAGATGTGGAATAAGTAAGAAAAGTTGGGAGGACATAACAATGTGGGCATATGAAAGCGTATTTTATCAAATTTATCCGTTAGGATTCTGTGGTGCGCCATTTGAAAATGATGGGAAAGAACAGTCCCGGATTCTGAAAGTGCTTGACTGGATCCGGCATATTAAGAAATTGGGAGCCAATGCTGTCTATTTTTCGCCACTCTTTGAATCCGATACCCATGGATATAATACCAGAGATTACAAGAAGATTGACTGCAGGCTGGGATCAAATGAGGATTTTGCAAAAGTGTGTGAAAAACTGCACGAGTCCGATATACGGATTGTGCTGGACGGTGTGTTTAATCATGTAGGCAGAGGTTTTTGGGCCTTTCAGGATGTTTTACAAAATCGGGAAAATTCCAGATATAAAGACTGGTTTCACATTGATTTCGGCGGAAATTCAAACTACAACGACGGGCTTTGGTACGAGGGGTGGGAAGGTAATTTTGATCTGGTCAAATTAAACCTTCGGAATGAGGAAGTGATCTCGCATATTTTTGATGCGGTGAAATATTGGGTGGAGACGTTTGACATTGACGGGCTGCGTCTGGATGTGGCGTATTGTCTGGACAAAGAATTTCTGAAACGCCTACGAAAGTTCACGTACTCCCTGAAAGAAGATTTCTTTTTGGTGGGAGAGACACTGCATGGAGATTATAAGCAATGGGCAAATAGTGACATGTGTCATTCTGTCACAAACTATGAATGTTATCATGGGATGCACTCCAGTTTTAACAGCATGAATATGTTTGAAATCTGTCATTCCCTTTTAAGGCAGTATGGACCGGAGGAATGGACTTTATATAAGGGAATGCATTTGCTGAATTTTGTGGACAACCATGATGTAAGCCGGATTGCAAGCGTTCTAAACAATGAAAAGCATCTGCCGTTAATCTATGCCCTGTGCTTTGGCATGCCTGGCATTCCCTGTGTATATTACGGAAGCGAATGGGGAACAAAGGCAAATAAGAGTGAGGGAGATCCGGCGCTTCGCGCAAGCTTTGATCAGCCGGTATTTGGAGAATTGGCAGAGTGGATTGCAAAACTGGCAGAGATTAAGAAGAACAGTAAAGCTTTGAACTATGGTGGTTTCCGTTCTGTCATACTGACGAATCATCAATGTATTTTTGAGCGTGCCTGCGAGGGTGAGAGAATACTGGTAGCAATCAATGCGTCTGAGACGCCCTTTACGGCACATTTTGATGCGGGATGCGGCATGGCGGAGGAGCTTCTGACCGGGAAGCCCCATGATTTTGGCGGCGGCAGTGAGCTGCCTCCCTACTCCGCTTCTTTTTGGAAAATGGAGCGTTAGGCTGGCATAAATGCACATTCGGTACAAAACATGGAACGGAGAAATATAGATGAACAGGTCAGGGATGAAAGACACAAATATAAAGAAAAACAGGATTTACCACATTACCTATGCCGTTATGATTGGATTTTTTTTGCTTATAATCTTAGGGGCTGCGGTGAAAAACCGGGGGCAGTCTCCAGCGGAGCGGCTTTCCGAAGGCAATATCGCCTTTGACGAAGGGTGGTATCTGGAGGACGGCAGTGCGGCGGATGTCGGTCATTTGAATAAGATTTCCTCTGTGGTGCCTGATCAGGAAAAGAGCGTCTATCACAGACTGCCCGATGATCTGGATGAAGGGCTTTCTTTGTGTTTCCGCACAAAAAACATTGACTATCAGGTCTATGTGGACGGAGAGCTGCGCTATGAGCCGGTGCGTCGGGAGAGCAGTGTCTATAATAAATCACTGGGAAACAGATGGAACTATGTTCCTCTTTACAGCAGTGATGCTGGAAAAATAGTGGAAGTGCGTTTTCACACCGTGTATGAGAGCGGCCGGGCAAGCATAGACCATCTCTGCATAGGAGCCGCAGAGGGGGAGATTGTCGACACATTTACCAGTAAGAGTGTGGCTTTTTCTACCTGCCTGCTTATCTTGTTTGTCGGGCTGCTGCTGATTCTGGCGGATATTCCGGCCAATCTGCAGATGCATAAAACCCACGAGCTGCTTTATCTCGGTCTGTTTGCCATAAGTATTGCGGTTTGGTGTCTGGCGGAGACAAGCCTGCTGCAGTTTTACACGAACGACAGCAGGCTTATTCAGCTTATGGCCTGTTGCTCCCTGATCATGATCCCGATTCCGCTGGTGCTTTATCTGGATGCGGCTTTTGGCTTTAAGAGGGTGGCGGTTGTTCCGCTGATCTGCGGACTGTCCCTGGCGGAGTTTGTCATTCGTACTATCCTGCATTTCACAGGGGTGATGGACTACCACGAGACACTGACTTTTTCTCACATTATTTTGGCAATCTCGGCATCTTTACTGCTGTTTTCTATTCTGAACAATGAGTTTCGGGAGGGAAAAAGCAAGAGCCGGAATATTTATAAGGTATTGCGCACCATTGGATTCATGGGGCTTGGTATTGCGGCGGTGATAGATATATTGAGGTATTATAGAGGCAACGGCAATGACAACGCTATGTTTGTGCGCATTGGCCTGCTGATTTTTATACTGTGCTATGGAAGCTCCAGCCTGGAGAAAATGATAAATGCGGTAAAGCTTGGAGTGCAGTCGGAGTTTGTCAGCCAGCTTGCCTACCGGGACGGCCTGACGGGCGTCGGTAATCGAACGGCTTTTCAGGAGCGGCTGGCGGAGCTGGAGAAAGAAAAGGATCAGCTTTCCGGAATCGCTATTATCATGTTCGATGTAAACGACCTAAAGCTGATAAATGACAATCAGGGTCATCAGAAGGGAGATCAGCTTTTGGTGTGCAGTGCGGAGATCATCAAGATAGCAGCGGAATCCGTGAAGGGCATCTGTTACAGGATCGGCGGCGATGAGTTTGCATGTATCATAATCGGAGCGGATGTGGCCAGTCGCTGCGAAAAAGCCATCGTCTGCTTTAAACAGGCCATGGACGACTATAACGCTGTGAAGGGACAGCCGTTTCGCATCAGCATTGCCAGCGGTTATGCGGTCTATAACAAACTTCAGGAGAAGGAAATGTTGATGGACGTGTACCAGCATGCGGACGCCTGTATGTATGAAAATAAAAAACAGATCAAAGCAAAATGGTGTAATGTATGATAATCTGTAATAGTTAAGAACATGGACAGGAGGGAACAAGAGTGAATAGGGAAGAGGTTTGGGATTTATTAACGGAATATAATCAGGAAGAGTTTCATTTGCAGCAGGATGTGACGCATACATACCGAAGATTACCATAGAAGGGATATGGCAGCGCACCCACTTCTTCCCACCCGGTCACGCCGTCATGCTTGAAAATCTCCCGCATGTCGTGGTAGGTCACGTTTTCATTTTCCATTTTGCCTGGGTTCGGGGTGACCCCAACAAGCATATTTAGACATCACCTTTGATACAAAATAAATAAGGCGTTTGCCCCGATTTATAGGGGTAAATGCTTTATTTATTGGCAGATGCTCGTGAACGGAAGTTGATTTAGGGAATTATTTCGGTTATACTCAAGTGGAAAAATAACGGGTCATTTTACACGATGCACCCGTCTGATTAGTTTACACCCACTTTGCACCCAACTCCCAAAGAGGTAGACCACTGGGTACAAAACACGGTTAAGCGTATTCACGCTAGCAAAGATCGGCATCCGCCGCACACAAAGGCAGCGGAGGGGGAAACCGTTCCAACGGTTGTTGTTTGACGGGTTGACATCAGTAGGGGCGGGGCCGAAAGGCGAGATAACGGATGCCGATATTACCTGGTGCATGATGTGCTTGTCATTTACAAACAGATATCCCTGCAGTTCGATGAGGACGGGAACCTGAAGCCGTTTGAAGGGATCCCCGTGCATACCCTGTCCTATGATGAAAAGCCGGGTGTGCAGGCAATCGGCAATACGGTGGAGGACCGCCCGCCAATTCCGGGGACAAAATCAGGATGAATTTTATGAGAACTACTGGTCTGCTATTGAAAAGAATGTGGGCTATCAAAATCTGGTTTATTTACTTACATATTTTGTTAGAAAAACTGCTTTGAAATTAACAAGAATTTATCAAAGTTTATGAAATCCATGTATGATAGAGTCATGGATGGAAATTATGATAATTACTATGAAAAATTTGTGACTTTTCTTAATGATTCAAAGGCAAATGATCGTATGCCGACAGATAAAGAATTTGAATTAATTGGATGTGCCTGGTTATAAAAAAGTTATATAATTATATAAAAAGAGTGACAGAGAAATAAAAAAGTTATATAATAACAGACAGAGAGGAGAATGATAAAAAAGTATAAATAATCTCATCGGTATAGGAAAGGTCAAGATTCCAAAACCGGCCAGTGATATCCCAGGCAGCACGGGGAAAAGAATCTGGCTTTTACATAAACAGAAATAAGGGGGGATTAACTATGACAGAAAAACAGTACAAAAGAGCTAATACAGCTGTTTTTCCAATTTTATTGGCAGTATTATTATTAAATGTATTTTTCCTTATAATGATTATAATAATGGAAAAGGATACAGCAGATACATATATCCAGTTAGCAGTGTATAGTACTGCAGTGGTTGTTATTCTGGTGGCATTTATTACTAACAGGCAGAAAAGAGTATGTGCAATTGCGTTATATTCAGCAGGGGGTGTTGTATTTCTTGTAATGATGTGTTTTAATAAGATTCAGGTTTCATTTATATATGCACTCCCAATATTATTTGCGTATATTTCATATGTTAACAAAAGGCTTATGTACCTAAGCAGTCTTGTAA
>JAMPFA010000019.1 GCA_023664725.1 Roseburia sp.
TCCTGTTTTTCTTCGCCTTGCGGCAATAAATTATTTATTAATGTTTCAGAGAATTTTTAGTAAGATGCAAACCAGTTATTGTAATCGCTGATCATGGCAGATACGCCCTCATCAAAGGAAGAGAGGGAACACTGGCCTGCTATGTCCGTAATGAGCAGGTCCGAAAAACTTAGCTCCTCTCCATTTTTCACTTTCTGCATTACCTCTGTCAGGGAAACTTTTGCATCTTTCATATCCATGACAAAACTGTCCAAACCGCTGGAACTGACGCCCTCTGCCGCCAGCTTTTCCTTATCATCGTTGTATTCTGCCACCTTCTCCACATATGATACAAACTCGTCATACAAAGGCTGTATCTTTTCCATATCCATTTCCAGGATATTCTCATCCCATACTCCCTGGCTTACCAGTTCTTCTTCAATGTCACTGGCAAGATTCATTACCATGTTGACTGCGTAGAGTACCTCCTGTCCCTCTTCCTTCATCCGAGCCAGTGTCTCCTCCTGGCGTTTGTCGGCAACAGTTTCCAATTCATTAAAAAATGTTTCCCCTGTGGCGGAATACTCTGTATATGCACCCATTAAGGCAGTATGATATTCCTTCGCCTTTCCATAGTCATCATCCAGAAAAGACTTCATATCGGTATAAACTTCAATGTTATTTAAAATCTCCATCACTGACTTGAGGGAGGGATACAGGTTCAAAAATGCCTGGTCTAAGGCATCCTTTTCACTTTTTGCCTCTGCGATCTCATGGGTTTCCTCCACAAGTTCTATGGTACTCTCTGATATGGAATAGCAGTCAAAATAGTCACGACTCTCATCTAATAGTTTAAATTCCTCCTGAGAATCCACATAGGAGAAATATCTGGAAAGAGAATCGTAGATCCTGCCTACCATATAATTGTTGATCTCAATATACTTATTGTAAAGCTTCTGTTCCTGCTCTTCTGGGTCTTGTGCCTCTTTTTCTGAAGAAATGTCCTCCTGCGTATCTTCCATTACCAGCTGGTCTTCATTTTTGGCATCATTTTTTAAAACCGTTAAAAAATCAGAATCTTCTAAAGCAGAAAACCCTCCACATCCGGGCAATGCTAAAACCATTGCTGCAGCAACAGCCATTAGATAACTTTTCTTTTTCACTGTCTTCTCCCCATTTTCCTTTGTTCATCTTCATTTATGCCTTCACTTTTGCTCCTGTGTTAGCGCCAATATCAGAAACTTTATTTTTTCCAAACCTCCGCTTTAACACATACCACAGCTCTGTGGAAATGCACACGGAAGAATAGGTTCCGCTAATCAATCCTACCATAATCGGCAGCGCAAAATCACGGATGGACGCCACGCCCAAAAGCCACAGTAAAAATATCATAATAAAGGTGGTGATGCTGGTGTTGATGCTGCGGCTAAGCGTCTGGGTCACGCTCTGGTTGGAAATTTCCGCCAGCATAGCGGCGTCCTTGACATTTTTCCCCCTTGCGTTCTCCCTGACACGGTCAAAAATAACGATGGTATCGTTGATGGAATAACCGATAATGGTAAGCATACAGGCGATAAAGGTGCCTCCCACGGAAATCCGCACCACCGCATAGCAGGTGAGCACCATAAGCACATCATGGACTAAGGCCGCAATGGCGCTCACCGCAAACCTTGCGTCGCTGAACCGAAACCAGATGTAGATTAGCATACAGATAACGGCGATAATCACCGCCTTCACCGCATCTGCCCTCATTTCGGAGCTGATAGCGGAGCTGATGCTCTCCGACTGGATTTCCGACTCCTCCACTCCGTAGCTGTCCACAAATATCTTGTTTATCTCCTCACGCTCTGTAAGGGAAAGGGTTCTTGTCTTAAAAATCACCTGGTTGCTGCCCTGAACCTGGGTGGTCTGCACGTCACTGTCCCCGGTAACCTCCGCCACCAGTGGAACCATCTCGGCGTCAATCTGCTCTATGGTATAACTCTCGTGAAAGGGCACCGTGGTGGATGTCCCTCCCTTAAAGTCCAACCCGTAATTTAATGCGTCCCCCTTGGAGGAGTAAACCCCCATGGTGATAAAACCTGCTGCGATAATGGCAATGGAAATGCAAAAAAACACCAGCCTTTTTTCCACAAAAGGCACCAGTTTCCGCTCTTTTGCCTTGCCGTAAAACTTTTCATCCCTAAGCCCCAGCGCAAAGAGGGAGTTCATAATCACCCTGGTGACCACCAGCGCAGTAAACATGGATAAGACAATACCGATGGCAAGGGTAATGGCAAAGCCCTTCACCGTACCGGAGCCCAAAAGCCCCAGCACCAATGCCGCAATCAATGTGGTGATATTTCCGTCCAAAATAGCGGACATGGCCTTTTTAAACCCGCTGTCGATGGATGAGGACACGGTTTTTCCCGATGAAATTTCCTCCCTGATACGGCCGAAGATAACCACGTTGGCATCCACCGCCATACCGATGGAGAGGATAATGCCTGCGATGCCAGGCAGCGTCAGTGTCACCTCAAACAGATACAAAATAGCCACAATAAGCTCCGTGTAGATAATGAGCGCCAAGGCCGCCACCACGCCGGGCACAAAGTAGAAGGCAACCATAAACACCATAACCAGAACCAATCCCACAGCCCCCGCCTTTAAGCTGGTGGAAATGGCGTCACTTCCCAGCTGGGCGCCCACCACCTGGGAGCGCAGCTCGCTTAACACCAGGGAGAGGGAACCAGTACGGATAAAGGTGGCAAGCTGGTTTGCCTCCTCGAAGGTAGTCTGTCCGGAAATCTGTGCCTTGCCCCCCGTGATGGGCTCATTTACCACCGGAGAACTAATGACCTGCTCGTCATAGACGATAGGAAGGATATTTCCTACATTTTCCGTTGTCATATCCCCAAATACCTTTGCTCCCTCAGAAGTTAAGGTCAGCTCCACAATATTCTCTTTATTTCCCATCTGATTGGTGATGGTTGTTGCCTGGGCATCCTCCACCATATCACCTGTCATAAACACTTCACCGTCTGCGGTCTGAAACTCCAGGGAACCCGGTTTTCCAAGCTCTTCCAAAATCTCATTGGCATCTGTCACACCCGGGATCTCCACAGTGATACGGTCGTCTCCCTCTTGGTAGACAACAGCCTCTGTGCTGTAGCCCTCCACACGCTTCTGCAGCTTGTAGATGGTGTCATTAATGTCCGCCTGGGAAGGATTCTCGCTGTCGATCTGATAGGTAATGCTCACGCCTCCCGCCAGGTCCAGTCCAAGCTTGATGCTCTTGTTCTCCCCTACCCCTGTGGAGGAAAGGATCACAAAGGCGTAATATCCAAGTCCTGCAATGATCAACAAAGTAATTAAAAATACTGCAATTCCTCTGTTTTTGTTGAATTTGTTCTTCATTTCGTACTACCTCTCTTTACTTCTTATCTGAAAATGCTTCTGCGGCCTTTAACATAATGGCACATTCCACCCGCTTTTTCTGCAGTTCACAGCCGACAGAATAAGCATTATGTATATCTCCGTAGAAATTGTAGGAGTTTGCAGCGCAGCCGCCGCTGCAGTAAAATCTGGCAAAGCATTTCCTGCAAGCTTCCTTTGCATAGACGTTGCAGCTCTTAAACTCATCCCGGATATCTGTCCTGGTGATGCCCTCTCTTACGTTGCCCATGCAGAAATCTTTGTTGCCCACAAATTGATGGCAGGGGTAGAAATCCCCCCAGGGAGTCACTGCCAGGTACTCTGTCCCGGAGCCGCAGCCGGAAAGCCGCTTTGCCACACAGGGTCCCCCCTCCAGATCTATCATAAAATGGAAAAAGTTAAAACTGTTTCCACTCTCCATTCTCTTTGCCATCTCCGCTGCCAGGATGTCGTACTCCTCCAAAAGACGGGGCAGATCTTCCTCTTTTATGGCATAACTTTCCGTCTCCTTTGCCACAACCGGCTCCACAGAAATCTGCTTAAACCCTAAATCTGCCAGATGCAGCACGTCTTTGGAAAAGTCCAGGTTGTGATGGGTAAATGTCCCTCTCACATAGTAGTTTGTCTGGTTTCTGCTGTCTGCAAACTTCTGAAATTTCGGCATGATCACGTCATAGCTTCCCTGTCCTCCCCGGAAGGGACGCATATGATCATTGACTTCCTTTCGCCCGTCAATGCTTAAGACCACATTTGCCATCTCTTTGTTGGCAAACTCCATAATCTCATCGTTTAACAGCACTCCGTTTGTAGTTAAGGTAAACCGGAAATTTTTATCATGGATTTTTTCCTGCTCTCTGCCGTATGCTACCAGATCTTTTACCACCTGAAAGTTTAAGGTAGGCTCCCCGCCGAAAAAATCCACTTCCAGATTTCTCCTGCTGCCGGAATTTGCCATGAGAAAATCCAGGGCAGCCTTTCCCACCTCAAAGGACATAAGTGCCCTTTTCCCGCAGTACTCCCCCTCCTCCGCAAAACAGTATCGGCAGGCAAGGTTGCAGTCGTGGGCAATATGCAGGCAAAGGGCTTTCACCACTGTGGGACGCTTTTTAAAATCCATCACATAGGATTCGTATTCGTCCTTTGTAAAAAGCTCTCCCTCTTTTACCAGAGTATCGACTTCCTCTACCGCCTCCAAAAGTTCTGTCTTATCGTACTTACTTTCCAGTTTATCCATAATTTCTTCCTTTGGATGGCTCTCCCACAACGCCGCCACGTCATATAGCACATCATCCACCACATGGATGGCGCCGCTGTTTACATCCAGAAGAATATTATATCCGTTATTTTTATATTGATGAACCACTTTTGTTACTCTCTTTCTTTTATCCACAAAACGAGGAAATGACCGCACGCTGTGCGGGCGGTCGTTGTCATTCTCTTATTTGGATTGCTCGCAGGTCTGATTTCCCACTGTACAGGATGTCTTGCAGGCTGACTGACATGAGGTCTGGCACTCGCCGCATCCGCCTTTTTTCATGGTACTCTGCAATCTCTTTGTATTTAATGTTTTTACGTGTTTCATACTTTTCTCCTTTTCTCTTGGCTTAATTTTCCGGGCAAAACCCAACATATCTTTGCTATTATAACACATGATTTTCCATATGGAAAGCACTTTTTTTCGACAAAAACGTGACTATCCTTGAATACTCGTAAAAAAAGCCTTATAATCTTTATAACAGGAACTTATCAAAACGGGAAGAGAAGGTTTTACCGCAAATATTGCAGGAGGCTTATATGGCAGGTTCAACATTAGGAACAATTTTTAAGATTACCACCTGGGGGGAGTCCCACGGCAGAGGGATTGGTGTAGTGATTGACGGCTGCCCCGCAGGGCTTGATTTATGTGAAGAGGATATTCAGGTCTATTTAAACAGAAGGAAACCTGGGCAGTCCCGGTATTCCACCCCCAGAAAAGAGGAAGATGCGGTGGAGATCCTCTCAGGGGTTTTTGAGGGGAAAACTACCGGAAGCCCCATCTCCCTCTGGGTTCAAAATCAAAATCAGAACTCTAAGGATTACAGCGAAATTGCCGGGTACTACCGTCCCGGACATGCTGATTACACCTTTGATGCAAAATACGGTTTCCGGGATTACCGGGGAGGGGGCCGTTCCTCCGGCAGAGAGACTATAAGCAGAGTGGCAGCAGGAGCCGTTGCCGCAAAAATTTTAAAGAAGCTTGGCATCACTGTAACCGCCTACACAAAATCCATAGGGCCGGTGACAATCCAGTCTTTTGACCCAGAGGCGATTTTTAACAATCCTCTGTTCATGCCCGATGCAGATGCGGCAAAACAGTCCCAGATGTATCTAAATGACTGCATGAGGCAGCAGGATTCCGCCGGCGGCATTGTGGAGTGCCAGATCCACGGAGTTCCCGCAGGCATGGGGGATCCGGTGTTTGAAAAGCTGGACGCAAATCTCGCCAGGGCGATCATGTCCATCGGCGCAGTGAAGGGCTTTGAGATGGGAGACGGATTTACCACGGCAAATTCCAGGGGCAGCCTAAACAACGACAGCTTCCACCATAACGCCGACGGTGAAATACAGAAAGCTACCAACCACTCCGGCGGAGTGCTTGGAGGGATCAGCGATGGGGACACGATCCTGTTCCGTGCTGCCATAAAGCCCACCCCCTCAATTTCCGCCCTGCAGAAAACAGTAAAGAAATCCGGGGAGGATACGGAAATTTCCATTAAAGGCCGCCATGACCCGGTGATTGTGCCAAGGGCTGTGGTGGTGGTAGAGTGTATGGCTGCCCTAACCCTTTTGGATGCTCTGCTTTTAAATATGACTGCAACCGTTCAGGGAATATGTGATTTTTATCAGAAGTAAACAGGTTTTAGAACAACACACCTGTACATAGCAAGAAAGCCGATTCCATGGACAAAGGAACCGGCTTCTATTTTTATGCTTTTTTATTAAAGATACTGCTGTCATGGTTTTCAAACTGAAAGTACTTCTCCCTGTCGTTGTGTGGAAAGAGCATTTCCATATACAGGTTTCCAAGAAGATTTTTTACCTTCTCCACACTGACTTCCTGAACGCCAAACTCATCCTTCTCCATTTTTTTCAGGTTTTCCAGCAGGATCGCTATTCGATCCCTGTCAGAAAGTACAGGATTTTTCGGCAGGGCAGGCAGTACCTCCGACATCCGGGAAATATTTTCCATCATTTCCTCCTGCTCTGTCTCCGGCTGCATCAATTTCTCTGTCTCTGGAATATTGAAGATCAGATTCTTACAGGTCTTCTCAAAGCACTCCGGATCGTACACCGCCAGAAACTTCATATCCTCCCACATCAAAGGTTTCTTATTGTAGATTTTGATATAAATATCTGCCAATCGTGCGTTTTTTCCCATACTCCCACCCCTTCCTGCCGGGTCAAGCACCTATTCCGAAAGCTTATGGATATATACACAGTTAGGTCTTTCCACATTCATGGGCTTGCCGTCCATCAATGCGTATCCCTTGTCATAATACATTTTAAAAATAGAAATCTGATTGCTCTCATGATTCAGACTCATAAAGTGATTACCGTCCGGGAATACTGCCAGCGCCTTGGGGAAATCACCGCTGATCTGTGTCCAGGTGACTTCCGAGAGCGTTCCATCCTCTGCCTTTGCAAAAGTGACGATCTCGTTCGTCCCCGCATTGGAACAGTAGAGATAATTTCCGTCCCTGGAAAATTCCATATTCTGGGCCGCACAGTTTCGATCATTGCTCTCCTTGGTGCTGATCGACTGGATCCTGTCAAACACCGGGCCACTGTCATCCACGGTATATTTATAGACATCCACGGTATTTTTCAATTCGTTTAAAACGTAGGCATTTTTCCCATCCTTGCTGAAACGTATCATTTTGGGGGCAGAGTCCAGATCGCAGCGGATAATGTCTGCCAGCCTTAATTTGCCGTATTCATAATCGATCTTATACACCTTTACATGGTCTAACCCACCGTCTACTGCACAGAGATAACCCTGGTCCGGTGTCACCTTCACACAGTTTACATGAGGTCTGGAACTTCTGTCAGCCGCACTCCGTCCCACCCCTTTATGGAACACGCCGTCGGCGATCTCCCCCACTGTTCCGTCGGGATTCAAATGCATCATGGAGACTCTGCCATCATGATAGCCTGCTACAAACAGAAATCTGTCGGACTCATCCAAATCCAGGTAGCATCCCCGCATGCCGCCGATCCACTGCTCGTTCATCGGCTCCAGGTCACCGGTGGGAAGGATCTTAAATGCCTTTACCCCGTCGTCAGTGATGGAATAAAGATATTTCTTGTTGTTGGATACGATGAGATCTGAGGGGTTATTGATCTTCGCCATCTTATGTTCCTTCATCCTGCCCTGCTCCACATCCAGATCGTAAATATGGATCCCCATACTGTGTTCATGGGTATAAGTACCCACATATGCAACATATTTTTCCTGTTTCATGATTCACACACCTCTTCTTTCCTGCGTAAAATATCATACTGTGACAATGTTGTTCCTAGATCAATATATAACTTCTGTTTTGGATGGGGGGCGCTTTCCATCTCATTCCCCTCCTCATCCAAAATCCTCAAAACCGTGACACTTATATTTTCTCCGTCCGGCTTCATAACCTCAATCCATTCCCCTACAGAAAATTTATTTCGCTGCCTGATCTGACAAAGCCCATCCTCAAACCCTTCCACGATCCCAAGATAGGTGTACTCTTTCAGGTAGGTATTATTATCATAAATCTGTGCTTCCTCCGAGGGTTTTCCAAAGAAAAATCCTGTGGTAAACTGGCGGTAAGTACAATTTGATATCTGGCTTAAATACCAGGGCATATTCTCCTGATACTTCTCCATAGATTCCATATAGTCATCGATGGCTCTGCGGTATGTCCTTGCCACAGTTGCCACATACAAGGCCGTCTTCATCCGCCCCTCTATCTTAAAGCTGTCTATGCCTGCTTCCATAAGCTCCGGCACATGCTCGATCATGCAAAGGTCTTTGGAATTGAAAATGTAAGTGCCTCTCTCGTTTTCAAACACTGGCATATATTCCCCCGGCCTCTGCTCCTCCACGATAGAATATTTCCAACGGCAGGGGTGGGTACATTCCCCCTGATTGGCATCCCGGCCGGTGAGATAATTACTGAGAAGACATCTGCCGGAATAGGAAATACACATGGCTCCATGGATAAATGTCTCAATCTCCAGTTCCTCTGGTATATGTTCTCTGATCTCTTTGATCTCCCTTAGGGACAATTCCCTTGCCGAAACTACCCGGCTTGCCCCCTGGCCATGCCAAAAAAGATAGGTTCCGTAATTGGTGTTGTTCGCCTGGGTACTGATATGCAGCTCTATTTCGGGACAGACCTCCTTTGCGATCTGAAACACTCCCGGATCTGATATGATCAGCGCATCTGGCTTTATTTCTTTCAACTCAAGGAAATATTCCCTCACCCTGTCTAAGTCTTCGTTGTGAGCCAGAATATTGGCTGTCACATAGACTTTTACATTATGCTCATGGGCAAATGCAATCCCCTCTGTCATATCCTCACGGGAAAAATTTCTGGCCTTGGCCCGAAGTCCAAAGGCCTCTCCTCCAATATATACCGCATCCGCCCCAAATACAACTGCTATTTTTAAAACTTCCAGGCTGCCGGCGGGTACTAATAACTCCGGTGCTTTCATATCTGTCCTCTTTTTCTAAACTGCGGATTCCCTTTTCGTGCTGACGGTAATCCCATCACCCACAGGCAAAACTGCCGTGACCAATTCCTGGTGGTGGGTTAGTTCATAAAGATAATCCCTCATTCTCTTGTGAATGGTCCTGTTTCTTCTGGTAACGGCAAATCTGGATTCTATGATATCCCCCTCCTGGAGCACATTGTCGGAAACCAGCACTCCGCCGGGTTTTAGTAAGCGAACCACCTCCGGCAGAAAGGAGATATACTGACCCTTTGCGCCGTCCATGAAGATTAAATCATAATTTGTTTTTATCGTTGGCAGTATATCCTGAGCATTTCCCTTGTAAAGAGTAATCTCATCCCTGCCCGCCCTCTTAAAATTTTCCTCTGCAATGGGAATTCTTTTTTCGTAATTTTCTATGGTATCGATCTCACAAGGAACAGGGGTATACTCTGCCATAAACAGTGCGGAAAATCCCACCGCCGTTCCAATCTCCAGTATTTTTTTCGGCTTCTTTAAAGTTAAAAGCCATTTTAAGAATTGCTGCATTTCCTTTCGGATAATGGGCACGCAGGCATCTTTTGCCTCTCTTTCAATCTCATCCAAAAGCTTGGTGCTGCCTCTGTCAAGAGAATTGATATAAGTTACCAGGCGTTCATCTACTATCATCGTCATCTTCCGTTTCTGTCTCTTCCTCAGCGGACATGACCTGCATCATCTCCTTGGCTGTCATGGAGGTGGACAGGGTGTATGTTCCGGGTTTTATATCATCTTTATATGCGGAGAGCATAAGCTGTACCACAAAAAGATTTCCGTCTTTTATCAATTCCTTGCTCTCTAATACATTCCCAATCTCCCTTGCCCCCATATCAGGGGTAACCTGCACCACTTTATCCTTGGCTTTATCCTCCGTTGTCATAGCCCCCTCAGTAAATACCCGGTAGCCAAAATTGTAAGAGTACTCTCCTGCCCAGTACAAAAAGAATGCCAAAAACAACAATATGATCACGGAAAGACAAAAACTAAAAAATTTCAACAGAATCCTGCCTGCACTCATTCCCCTTACTCCGCCTCTCTTACAGTTTTCCCTTCAAAATCCGCCTCAAAATCCAACTCCTCGATCAACTGCCAGTTCACCATCTGGATCATCCTGCAAAATGCGTTCTCCGCATTTAGATATCTGCGCACCAGGGCATTGTCCAGTATATACGCATATTCCTGCTGAAGCCGTTCTGTCTCATCCAATACATTCACCGACAGATTCTGCAATTCATAATTCTTCTTCCGAAACTCATCTACCTGAGCTTTTAAAACAGGCATACTGTTTAACTCCTCCTTTGCCTCCAGATAGGTGTGATACGTCTCGCTCTGGCGAATGGCCGTAACCAGGGACTCTGTAGCCTCCATCACCGGGTCAGCGCTCACTTTTCTTCTTCTGAATACATCTATTATACTTCCATAATGATTGGAATAATCATTGGTCTTCGTTTCGTTTCTCTCCATACAAATTCTCCCAGTGAATCCTTAATTTCTGTTTTAATTTTACTCCAGTCCGTGATATTTCTGTCTGTGATATCCATCATCGTATCGTCTAAGACCTGCTTCGCTTCATCCATAAGGCTCTCGGAACCTCTCACATACACAAATCCCCGGGACACGATATCCGGGCCTGCCAAAATCTGTCCGGAGCCGGACTCCATAGTGAGAACTACGATGATAATGCCCTCCTCCGCAAGGTGCTGTCTATCTCTTAAGACAATATTTCCCACATCACCTACGCCTAAGCCGTCCACCATCACATTGCCCACATGGACACGGCCGTTTACTTTTGCCTCATCCTCGCTAAGTTCCAGCACATCGCCGGAGGAGAGGATAAAGATATGATCGCTGTCATAGCCCAGTTCCTCTGCAATCTTGGCCTGAGCCACAAGATGTCTGTACTCCCCGTGAACCGGAATAGCGTATTTCGGACGAACCAGAGAATAGATCAGCTTGATATCCTCCTGACAGGCATGTCCCGACACATGGGCATCCTGGAAAATAACGTCCGCCCCTTTCATAAACAGCTCATTAATCACATGGGAGACAGATTTCTCGTTTCCGGGAATGGGATTGGAGCTGAATATAATGGTATCCTTGGGCTTAATGGTAATTTTTTTGTGCATACCTGACGCCATACGGGAAAGGGCTGCCATGGATTCCCCCTGGCTTCCCGTGGTAATCAGAACCGTCTGCTCATCCGGGTAGTTTTTAAGCTGCTCTATGTCAATGAGAGTATTTTCCGGTATATCAAGATACCCAAGCTCTGTGGCAGTGGAGATGATATTTACCATACTCCTTCCCTCCACCACTACTTTCCTGCCGTATTTGCAGGCAGCGTTTATGATCTGCTGCACACGGTCTACATTTGAGGCAAATGTGGCAATGATGATCCTGGAATTTTTGTGTTCCGCAAACACATTGTCAAAAGCCTTTCCCACGGTCTTTTCCGACATGGTAAAGCCCGGCCGCTCAGCATTGGTGCTGTCGCACATCAGCGCCAAAACTCCTTTTTTTCCGATCTCTCCAAGCCTTGCCAGATCGATGGCGTCTCCAAATACCGGCGTGTAATCCACTTTAAAATCTCCGGTGTGTACCACAATTCCCGCCGGGGAATAGATGGCAAGAGCCGCCGCATCCTGTATGCTGTGATTTGTCTTTATAAACTCCACTCTGAAAATTCCCAGATTAATGTGCTGCCCGTATTTCACCACTTTCCGCTTTACCTTTGTGAGCATATTGTGCTCTCTCAGCTTGTGGTCGATAATTCCAATGGTAAGCTTTGTGGCATAGATTGGCACGTTAATTTCCTTTAACACATAGGGAATGGCGCCGATATGGTCCTCATGGCCATGGGTGATAAAAAATCCTTTTACTTTTTCAATATTATCTTTTAAATAGGTAATATCCGGGATTACCAGATCGATACCCAGCATGTCGTCCTCCGGGAAAGACAATCCGCAATCCACCACAATAATACTGTCTTCATACTCAAAGGCAGTAATGTTCATTCCAATCTGCTCTAATCCTCCCAGGGGAATGATCTTAAGCTTACTCTGTTCTGTTGTTTTATGTTTCAAACTGTTACCTCCAAATAATATAAGTCTAAATTTCCAGATCTGCGTCCTCGATCAACTCTGCAAAAATCCTGCCCACAGCATTTAACTCTACTTCATCCATTACCATGGCATATGTGGTGTCGTCCCCCTCTTCAGACAACTCCTTTAAGATATATGCCTCTGCGTCACCTTCCTCGTCTTCCGTGACTAAAAGATACGTATACCCGTTCATCTTCGTCTGTTCCAGGCAAAAAAACAGGATATCCTCCCTGGTATCCGGGTCCGTAAACTTAATTCTCTCCATATCTATTCCTTCTCTTCCTCACTCTGATTTGACAGACGCTCCAGATATCCCTGTAAGATCAACATGGCAGCGATCTCATCCACATACTCTTTGCGGCGTTCCCCCGATATATTGCTCTCTGTCATAATTTTATCGGCTGCTACTGTGGTCAGACGCTCGTCCCACAGTTCCACCGGCAGCCCCGTTCGGCGTTTTAGCATCTCTTTAAACTCTTTTGTCTTTTCGCACCGTTCTCCTTCGGTGCCGTTCATGTTTTTCGGGTATCCAAGAACGATTTTTTCTACACGATAAGAAGAGACAAGACTCTCGATCCTTGCCAGTGTCTGCCTGAGCTTGCCTGGAGATTTTCTCCTGATGATCTCCACTCCCTGTGCGGTGATGCCCAAAGGATCGCTGACTGCAACCCCCACAGTGTGGTCACCAAAATCCAGTCCCAATATCCGCATTGAAACCTCCAAATTCCATATTATTTTGATAATCCTGACTTAATGTACTCCTTTAAAACCTCTTCTACGATCTCGTCCCGCTCCACTTTCATGATCAGACTCCTGGCGTTATTATGGCTGGTAATATAAGTGGGATCTCCAGACATAATATACCCAACAATCTGATTTACCGGATTGTAGCCTTTCTCTGTCAGCGCCTGATATACCACTGCCAGCACATCCTTTACCTGCATCTCCGGCTCTTTTTCAACTTTAAAATACTGTGTGTTGTTTAAATTCTGCATCTTTTCACGCCCTATTCTCTGCTCTTTTGTTTGTTGCACGCAAAAGCACTGCTAATAGTATTTTAATATATTATGTCCTAAAATTCAACTATGAAACTGAAAAAATTGGCATTCCAGGGCACATAGGAGCGCACCAAGCTCTGCCCTCGCTTATTCCAGCAGGTAAACGCCACTTAAGAGTCTGCCTGTTATCCTTCCCCGAACAAGGGTGTTGGACAGGTCTGTATCCGCTTTTACCGCTGTTTTTACATATTCTTTCGTATATCCGCTGTAGTATTTCTCCCCGTCAAGGAAGAATGGCTCCTCCATAAGCGCCTCCGTCTCCCTCCCAAGGTAGTACTCACGGAACTCCTCAGACATTTTCTCCCCCAGGGTGATCAATTCCTCGCTGCGCTGTGCCTTCAGCGGTTCCGGAATCTGGTCTTTCATCTCCGCCGCCTTTGTGCCCTGGCGTCTGGAATATTTAAACACATGCATCTCGTAAAAATGGATTTTTTCCAGATAAGCCGTTGTCTGTAAAAATTCTCCCTCACTCTCCCCGGGGAATCCAACGATCACATCCGTAGTGATGGCGGGATGTTCAAAATACTTCCTTAGTATATGGCAGCTCTCTTCGTATTCTGCCGTAGTATATTTCCGGTTCATCCGCTCCAAAGTGGCATCACAGCCGCTTTGCAGGGACAGATGGAAGTGAGGGCAGATTTTTTCTATCCCCGAAAGCTCTCTCGCAAATTCCTCCGTGACAATCCTCGGTTCCAGGGAACCTAAGCGGATTCTTCTGATCCCCTGTACCTTTGCGGTTTCCTGTATCAAATCCAGCAATTCCTCCCCGGTGTCTCTCCCGTAGGAGCTTAAATGAATCCCGGTGAGCACAACTTCCTGATAACCATGGTCTGCCAGGGCATTTACCTCCAGGAGCACCTCCGCCATCCTGCGGCTTCTCACCCTTCCTCTGGCGTAGGGGATGATGCAGTAGCTGCAAAACTGATTGCAGCCGTCCTGGACTTTGATAAACGCCCTGGTGTGCTCCCCCGTTTTCGTGATGGAGAGGTTTTCATACTCCCTGGTGCTCTGGATGGGCAAAACCGTCTCACCCACCTTTCTTTTTTCCTCATAGGCCAGGAGTATATCAACCAATTCACGTTTTTTATTATTACCGACAACAATGTCAACGGCAGGATCTTTTCTTGCCTCCGCCTCGCTGGTCTGGACATAACATCCCACTGCCACCACAATCCCCCCCGGATTCCGCCTTTTTGCCCGGTGGAGCATCTGTCTGGACTTTCTGTCCGCCATATTTGTTACCGAGCAGGTGTTAATTATGTAAATATCAGCTTTTTCACTAAAATCTACAATTTGAAACCCTGCCTCTATCATCATTTGCTGCATAGCTTCTGTCTCATATGCATTCACTTTGCATCCCAGATTATGCAATGCGACTGTTTTTTTGTTCATTCTGCTCACATTTTTCTCCGTTTTTTATAATAATGACTGTCCGATTCAGGTTGACTTTTATCAGGAAAACAAGTACTATATGATTAATCAATATGTTTGATAAGGAGGTTGTTAAACCATGAATACAGTACAGATTTCTTTAAACTCTATCGATAAGGTAAAAGCTTTTGTAAATGCCATTGCTCAGTTTGATTATGATTTTGATTTGATTTCCGGCAGATATGTTATTGACGCAAAATCCATTATGGGTATTTTCAGTTTGGATTTATCCAAACCTATCGAACTTGCCATACATACAGAGGGCAACGATGAGGAAGTTCTTGAGGTGTTAAAACCTTACCTTGTATAATCTGTAAAACAAGTTTGAAACTTATATAATATTAAAAAACAGAATCAGATCTTGTCTGTATTCTGTTTTTTAATTCCTGCGGGCAACAAGCCAAGTGGCCGTGCTTGCACGGACATTTAGCTCTCTTTTTCAGTATTCGCCGCACTATTCTACCTGGATCACTTCCACTGTCTCGACCGCCGTCTTTAGAAGTTCATCAATGACATCTGCCAATTTTAACTCCGACTTTTCAATCACTTTTATAGTTGGTTTTGTCACCGGATGTTTTGCCACAAAGATGGTGCAGCAGTCCTCGTAGGGGAGGATGCTGGTCTCATAGGCCCCGATTTTTTCGGAGATGCCCACGATCTCGCTTTTGTCAAAGCCAATCAGGGGGCGGTACACCGGGAGGGCGCAGACGGCGTTGGTGGCGGCCAGAGACTGCATGGTCTGGCTTGCCACCTGGCCGATGCTCTCCCCGGTCACCAATCCAAGGCTCCCCGCCTCCCCCGCAAAATGCTCCGCAATCTTCATCATATACCGGCGCATAATAATGGTAAGCTCCTCGTGGGGGCATTTTTCATAGATGGCCAGCTGAATGTCGGTGAAATTTACCACATAGAGGTTCATAGGGCCGGAATAGCCCGCCACGATTTTTGCCAGATCCACCACCTTCTGTTTTGCCCGGTCGCTGGTGTAGGGTGGGGCGTGGAAGTAGACAGCGTCAATGGCCACGCCCCGCTTGGCAATCATGTAGCCCGCCACCGGGCTGTCGATTCCGCCGGAGAGCAAGAGCATGGCCCTGCCGTTTGTCCCCACCGGCATTCCCCCTGCGCCCTTTACCTCCACGGAGTAGATGTTAATCTCCTCCCGGATTTCCACGGAGAGCAACACTTGGGGGCTGTGTACGTCCACCTGGATTTCCGGAAATGCCTCTAAAATTTTTTCTCCCAGGGCGGCGTTTAGCTCCATGGAGGTCATGGGGTAATTTTTCCTGGCCCGCCTGGCGTGAACCTTGAAGGTGATGTTTTTGTCCGGGTACGCCCGGTCCATATAGTCGATGACATCCTTTGCCAATGCATCAAAGCCCCTATCCTCCACCAGAACCACCGGGCAGATTCCCACAATGCCAAAGACGTGGGTCAATTTTTCCATCACTTCGTCGTAATCATACTCTCCCAGGGCGTCCACATAAATCCTGCCCTGGAGACGGCGGACTTTAAACTCCCCCTCCGCCTCTTTTAAGGCATATTTTATCTGGCCAACCAACGCCTCCTCAAAGAGATGCCTATTTTTTCCCTTAATGGCGATCTCGCCATACTTAATTAAAAAAGATTTAAACATTTTATCCTCCAAATCAGTAAAATTAATTTCCGCTTTATTTTCTTACAAATTTTCTGCGGAAGGGTATGATCTCCCTCATACATTCCAGGGTGTAATCTATCTCCTCCATGGTGTTGTCCCCACAGAAACTAAAGCGTACCGTGGAATCTATGAAATCTGGTTTTAACCCTATGGCCTGCAATGTCTGGCTCACGGAATGTTTGTTGGATGAGCAGGCGCTGCCCGCCGACACGTAAATCCCTTTTTCCTCCAGGGAGTGCAGGAGAACCTCGCTCTTTACGTCTTTCACGCTGACGCTGACAATGTGGGGAGCGGAAGTTTCGTCTATTTTTCCATTGACTGTCACGCCCTCTATCTGGGTTATCTGAGATATAAAATAATCTTTTAATTTCCTCATATGTTCTGTATTACTTGCCAAGTTCTCATAAACTTCCATTGCCGCCTCCCCAAGGCCTGCGATAGCGGGAACATTCTCCGTGCCGGAGCGCATTCCCTTTTGCTGTCCTCCCCCCAGAAGGATGGGGTTTATCTTTGTCTTGTCCTTTACATACAAAAAGCCGCTTCCCTTTGGCCCGTGAATCTTATGGCCGCTGACAGAGAGCATGTCGACGCCAAGCTTTTTGGGGTAAATGGGGATTTTTCCGTAGGACTGTATGGCGTCCACATGAAACAGCGCACCGGGAGCCTGGGCTTTTATCAGGGAGGATATTTCCTCCACCGGCTCTAAGGTGCCGATTTCGTTGTTTACATGCATCGTGGATACCAGAATTGTCTCCTGATTTAAGGCTTCCTTCAGCTCCTCTAAAGATACCACTCCATCTTTGTCTACATTTAAAAATACTACATCGTATCCCTGTTCTTTTAGATAATTCATGGGGGCAGATACAGAGGCGTGTTCGATGGATGTGGTGATGATCCTGTTTCCCCGCCTTTTATTTGCGGACACACTTCCAAAAATTGCCAGATTGTTGCTCTCCGTTCCGCCGGAGGTAAAGATGATTTCTTTTTCTTCCGCTTTTAAGGTTTTGGCAATTTTCTTTTTGGCCTCTTTGATGCAGCCTTCGGCTTTTACGCCTATGCTGTGGAGTGATGAGGGGTTTCCATAGTCTTCCTGCAGGAGCTGCACCATTTTTTCAGTGGCGGCTTTGCTGCATTTTGTGGTGGCGGAGTTGTCTAAATATACTTCCATGCTGGTGTTGGTCCTTTCCAAATGCTGATTGTATTTTTAGTGTTTTGGCAGCGGCCGTTGTGAAATCTCAATACGCTGTAAAATTACTCCTGTAAAATACGTTCTGGAAGTGCTGTCTTACAAATGTATGTGTCTGATATTATTGCACTTCCATCTCCATCATCACTAGAGACATTGCGGTGATGGCTGCGGTATCTGTTCTTAAAATTCGTTTCCCTAGAGAAATGAGTTCTGCTTGATTTCTGGCCTCTTCTATTTCTTCTGGAGCGAAGCCTCCTTCCGGGCCGATGATGACGCTGACAGATTTTTTTCCCTGCAATTTCTTTAGGGCAGCTTTTGTGCCTGTCATACCGGTTTCGTTTTCATAGGGAATGAGGCAGAGTTCTGCTTCCAATGCATAGGCTAAGGCTTCTTTGTAGCTCATGACGGGATGGATTTTAGGGACTCTGCTGCGTTTTGACTGTTTTGCTGCCGCCAGGGCTTGGGACTGCCATTTTTTTAGTTTTGCCTGCTGCTTTTTCTCATCCAGTTTTACTACGCAGTAGCGCATACTGACAGGTATGATTTCATATACTCCAAGCTCCACCGCTTTTTCTATGACGTTTTCCATCCTGTCCCCTTTGGGGATGCCCTGGAAGAGATATATTTTTCCAGGCAGCTCTGTGGTGGCGGCTTCCGTCTCCAAAATGTCTGCCTGGACGAAATCTTCTGTCAATTCAGTGATTTTACAGAAATAATCCTGCCCCTGCTGGTCACTGACCCGTATGGTCTCCCCGGGCTTCATCCGAAGCACATGTTTGATATGATTTACATCGGAACCTGTGATGGTGATAAATTCCCTTCCGATCTGTTCCTGTTCTACAAAAAACTGATACATCTTACCCGTTCTTTCTGGCTGTCACATTGACCCACTCGCCCTGATGATTTACCTCTATGATTTCCATTCCTGCTGCTGTTATGGCTTCTTTTACCTCGTTTTCCTTGAAATCGATAATGCCTGAGGTGATAAAGATTCCGCCGTCTTTTAACAGGGATGGGATCACCTCTGCCATGGGAATGATCACGTCCGCCAGGATATTGGCCACCACGATGTCGTTTGTGCCCACCTGGCTTTGCAGTTTTCTATCGTCAATGAGATTGCCCACATAAAACTTCCCAGACTCTGCCGGAAGATGGTTGATCTCCATGTTTTCATGTGTGGAAGTGATACAGTTTTCATCCAGATCTGTACCCACCACAGAATCTGCTCCCAGTTTCAGGGCCACAATGGAGAGGATTCCGCTGCCGCAGCCCACGTCCAGAACTTTTACAGATGCTTCTATTTTACATTTTTTTATATACTTTGACAACTGTCGGATACAAAGCTGTGTAGTCTCATGTTTGCCTGTCCCAAAGGAAATCCCGGGATCGATCTCGATTAAAAACTTGTCCTTATCCTCAGGTTTTAACTCCTCCCAGGTGGGCTTGATCAAGATGTCATCTATGGTAAAGGAGTGGAAATACTGTTTCCAGTTGTTGATCCAGTCCAGATCTTCCGTGTCGCTTGCGGTGATGGTTCCCTCCCCCACGTCCACAAACTGACGCTGTTCCTCGATACCGCTTCTGACCTGGCGCAGTATTTCGCTGTGATCTTCCCCGTCTTCCAGGTAAAAACTCACATAGCCGATTCCCTCGTCCGGGGGAAGTTCCGGCAGAAAGTCGATAAACATTTCCGCCTGGTCCTGTTTGGTGAGGGGAACGTTGTCTTCAATTTCGATTCCCTCTATGCCAAGGTCACTTAGCATGGCGCTTAAAAAGTCCTCCGCAAGAGTTGTTGTCTTTATGGTGTATTTATTCCACTTCATCTCTTACCTCCAAAAGTATTTTTTCTATCCTCCTATATTTTGCCCTCGTTTCTGCCAAAGCAGTTCTGGCATCTTTTATCTGTCCCCTTTCTATCTGTTTCTCTGATATTTCAATATCTCGATGTATAGAAAACTGTCTCCTCTTTCACTCCGGCAATGGAATTTTATCAGAATCCTAAAACATAAAAATCAATATTCTCTTTGGATTTTTCTAACCAAGTCAATAACGTCCAATAATCTAACGGTTTCATTCTCTTGATTTGCTCAAGAATCAGATGCGTTTCTTATTTGGACTAAAAGGCAATTCTGCTATTTTAAATAATTCTGCATAAGAATGATTAAAAACCATTTACTGCAAACATATTTTCTTTGAAAATCTCATAGGCAGTTGGATATTTTATGCCATACTTTATACAATTTTCTTCAATTTCTGGTATAAGCGTGTATTCGACAAATTTTGCGCTGAACCATCCCAATAGAATCAATCGCTTCTGCTCTTTGTACCTCATAGCACCATTTCCCCTCAAACATTTCACTGATTTCTTCATTGCACCTCCTTGTAATGCGATTATAATACAGTCGTAATACACTTTCAATAATCAGAATTTAAATTGTGGAGACACCCAGCTTGCAAATTCAAATGCAATATCTTTATATGCATATGTTCCACCATACCGTTCCGCCTTTGCTGCAATGCCCTTTGAATAAGCTCCTTTTATTAATATGGAATCCCTGACCTCTTATAGACAGCCAACACCCTGTCATACCATTCATCATGGTAATCTACCTGGCATCCCTCGCAAAGCATATTAACCTCCTCGGCAACATTCTGTGCCAATTCCTCATTTGCACAGTAGTCAAACACGATATTTTGAAGGAGCCCTCTACTATACTCAAGACTGAAGCAAATAGAATCAGGAAAGTTTTCTGAGGTCTTGTGTGCGTCAATCTCGCATTTCACCTTATCATATTCTTCCCGATATCTTCCTGTCTTCCGCTTTTTAAGCAGCTCCTCAAATCCTACTACCTCTTCTATTTCCTCAAACACATCATACCTGTCAATACACGTTCTGAGACGATACCAAAGTCCAAAGGCCATTTCCCCGATTGGCTCATATCCATTCGTTGTAAGATATTCATCCATTAGATCAAAAAAGAGCCAAAGCGCCTTCCCGTCATCCGGCTCATAAATCAATCTCAACATCAAAATCTCGGCTATTTTGAAATCATCTTTATTCTTCTGATAAATCGAAATCGTTTCATCTAAATCTCCAAACAGCTCACAATGCCATCGTGCCTGTGGTAAAACTCCTTGATTCACAAAAGGAAAAAGTTCCTGCCCTAAACGGATAGAAACCTCATACGGCAAAGAATAATCCCGGAATAATTCTACATGATTATCGCAAATTTCGGTGCAAACTATTGTAATAAATTCTTTATGAATATCCTCTGATAATGTATCATAATACTTCATAATTTCACGGATAATTACATTTGCCTTCTTCTTTAATCCCTGTTCCCAGAATTTACAATAGTCATTTAAGCCTTTTTGCAATTCTTCAGGCAATTGTGGATAATCAAAACGCTTCATGACCCCCCCTCCAAATACCAATCTGCTTATCACTCTAAATCAGCATTTATTTAATCGTCAAAATTTAATTTGGAATATATATATCTTTCCAAATTGCTTTCCCATTTTCACCTTTCCAGAAATATACATTTTTTCATAAATGGGCTTCACGCATAAATCCTAATGTTTCAAGTAATTTCCATTAAAACTCTTCCTTCCGGATTTTCTCTAACTTCTCTTTCTTTCGGTTCTTATACCTTACCCTTGCCCTGGGCCTATACTTATTGCAATGCTGACAGTAATGGGCATGATCCGCTTTCCTGCCCTTCTTGCATAATCCAGCACATATGTAGTATAAGCATGGTGTCTGTCTATCTGTTGCCATTTGTTGATTCCTCCATATATTAGCATTCTCTCTTCGAAAATCAGGAAAGTTTCTTCATTGCGAAGACAACTGCTATTCTAAACATTCCGGATCACCGATCTCTTCATTTCCAAGATACTTTGTGTATTCTTTTCCCTCATAAAAGTTCATGATCGAACGGCGAAGTTTTGACGGAAATAGTGGTAATCCTTTCAAATTTATCTATTTCACATCCTACACATCACCATATTTTTCTTTAATGTTTTCAATATCTTGAATGACACTCAAAAAACAAGTCTGGTCTGTATCAATTTCAACTTGCAAAATATTATTTTTATGAGACAGCTCTTGAAACGTACCCTTTATAACCGCATGACCGCCCGTTGTCATAACAGCTTTAAAGCATAAATTATTTTCCAATAACATACGATATTCTGCCTGTTCTTCTTCGGTGGGTAAAGCGGGTAGATACAGAGGACAGTTTGAAATTGTGGTAGATAACATAAAAACCACTTGAAATCTGCAAAAATCAATGCTGTTATATATGAAAAGGGAAAGCGCCCATTCCAAAGTGGATGCTCCTAAATTAAGTTGAATGTCTTTACGGACACTGTCTCTCTCGTGGACCAGACGAGGGAGGCTTATTTTTTACGCTTGTTCCTCTTATCGAGAAAGGCAAGCCGGGATAAGCTAGGAGGCTGCCACCCTGTCATGGGTACTTTCCGTATATGAATTGTATCATATTTTTAATAATATGTTTATGTATAAATTTCTTTTGATACATTTTGCATAAATACCTCCCTGCCGTTCATTTTGTCATAGATACTTGTGAGAGCGCCAGTTTTATCAAGATCAACAGTAAAAAAATCATTTTCCATATGATCTGTTGAAACAAAAAGATCTTTTTTTCTTTTTCTGCTTCGGTCCCCTGAATGACTTTCCAACCGTATGCAGGGACATCTTTCACATAATACTTTCGATTTTTAAACTCTACAATGCCGTCCCGGTTAATGCCTGCCGGATTATATACTAAAATTCCTTTTTGGGATATGTCCCGCCACATAAAATTTTATCTGTCAGGGAAACGGTTTCCAATCGCTGCATTAAAAACTCCAACAGCCTGTTATATCTCTTATTTTTTGACATCGATGTGTAAGTTCCTCTGTGAAATTCAAGATACAATTCTCCAAACCACTTCGGAATTTTTTTGCCTTCCACATTCTTTTTCATCCTGTGCAAAGCGTCTGCAATTGTTGTCACTCTCGTTTTTGGGCTCCCCGGAATGCCATACTGCATTCTCCTTTGTATCTCCAGCATTTCCCGGGTAACTCCACCACCGCCGTCCCCATATCCAAAACTTATAAGAATCTCGTTATTGATATCTTTCTGCTGATAGATTTCCCAGCCTTTTGCCAAAAAAATCGGCAGAATCTGTGCATTATAAGTTGAATACTTACTGTCGTCCCCCAGCTTCACATCAGGATCCGCAGCCGTGATAAACTGTGTAAAAATCTCTGTTCCATCAATTCCCTTCCAAATAAAAGTATCATAGGGGAAATGATTTGTTTCACTCCAGTGGATTTTGCTTGTCACAAAAAAATCTACGGCAGAGCTGCCGAATATCCAAATACATCCGGAAGCCACCATATTTTAGAATCCACATTGAATTCTTCTTTCATAAAACGCTTGCCATGCCACATCAATATGCGTGTGGCCCACACAGTTTGCCATCACTTCTTCATGCCCGCAGAATTTCTCATAAAATTCATGGCGCATATACTCTGACGCTTCCTGTAAAGAGGCAAAATATGCCTCAGAGGAGGGTACTCTGCCGTCGATCAGATTCAGCGCATTCCAGGCGCCTTCCCTTCCTGTGGAAAGCTTACATTTCACACATTTTCCCGCATACTCCTCTGGAATGGTAAATTCCGTGCGAAAATGATACCATGCATTATTCTTTCCCCAGAAAGTTCCTTTTGCAAAGTCCTTCCATTCCCCGGTCTGTTCCCTGCCTTCCTGATATAAAATATCCTCAACGGAAATGGGATTCTGTTCTATCGTTTTCCGCAATATCAATAAAAACTGTTCTGTTCTCTGTAATGTATAATTGGCAGGCATAAAATCCCTCCTTGCCCCAAAGTCTCACTGTGAAAAAATATTGCATCCGAACGACCGATACCGTCAAATAGGTAAAAAGATTATTATTCCTGTCCCTGCACCTCCCGAAATATCTTCTTCATTTCTTCTTCTGAGAGATCATCCAACTCCACTTCCTCATAGTAGGGAACGCCATTTTTTATTCCCTGCCATCTTCCGTTGTTGTGACAACTCCATAAGTATACTGATTCTCTACATCTTTTTCCTCATATAAGGGTTCTCCAAAAAGCGTTTTTCGTTTGCCGTAAATCAATACTTCCTGTTCACTATAATCAGATGGAAAACCATCAATAATATTCATAATCTTAGCCCCGCTTATCTTTTCCAGATCATTTACTGCCTTAAATTGATACTTAAACGCTGCCATTTCTGTTTGTCCTTTAAATTCAATTTTTCTCCAATGTCATTTAGATAGTGTAATTGCTGCATTTAAAATAGCATAATCCAAGAGGAATGTAAAGAAAAAGCATTAAGTTAAGTCTAAAGCCGACACATTCTTCATGGCTATGGGCGTCACGGCAGATGAATAAGCAAAACAGAAATATTTTGAACCACGACAAAAAGACAAATTGCAAATCTGTCTCATAACGGAGTATAATGGTGGAGAAAGTTATGCTGCCTGATACACGAAATCCCGGTTTCTCTTTGGTCGGAGTTTTATAGGATATTACTATTATTTTGCTAAACAAAATGACATTGCATAACATAGTATAGCACAAAATATGCGGGGATTTTTTATCCATTTCCTTCAATCTCAACATTTAATTCGCATCCGTCATCCGTCCAGAAACGGATGTATGCATTTTCTTTTGTTTTCGGCTCTATCCAGCGCACCGCAGCCATTGCACATCCCTCATAAGTTGTTATGGTATCCGAGAAATAATCTTCTTCACTTGAGGGAGCCGCAGTTCCAAAGCCTTCCAGTATTCCATTTCCGGTTACTTCTGCATGAAGTTTTCTCGCTTCTGTTTCCTGTGGATTATAAATTCCATTCTCATCTTCAAGCCACACTTTTATATACGCAACATCACGTTCCTTTTCTGTAACCCGGCGGGCCTGTAACTTTTTCACCGTTCCGGCAGTGACAAGCTCATACTCTCCGATCACTTCTCCTGCACGGTAAGCAACTGCCTTAAGCGTTCCCGCTTCATAAGGCACTTCATATACTGCAGTAAAATGATTCCATTTTCCGGCTGGTTTCCTGCCAAGTGTTTTCCCATTTAAGAAAAGTTCTACTTCATCACCTGATGAATATACATCCACACAAGCCGTTGTTCCTTCCCAGCCATTCCATGTCCAGCTGTTGATATTGTCCTTAAACATCCAGGCTGTTTTACTTGCTGTCTGTCCGGTATGTTCTAACCGTTCTACTGCAATATAGGGCTGATCCGTCAAACCATACACAATCTCCCGGAAATAGCTGATGGGTCTGCGATTGCCGATCAGGTCAATATCCCCGATATAGCCAAGACGCTCAGGATAAAAACTTGAAAAATTTGTTTTCTCATCATAGTGGAATATTCCCACCCCGGCTTCTCCTATATAGTCATATCCAGTCCATGTGAAATCACCGATCACATGGGGGTATGTTTCAACCAGATCCCAAAGATTTTCAATGTCTGCCGGATATGTTTCTGTGCCAAGAACCGTTTTTCCCGGATGCAGTTCATGCTCCAATACATATCTCCCACTTAGATAATTAAGCCCCGTAATGTCACAGCTCTGGGAACATTCTTCCAACGCCTCCGTCACAAGGGGGTGTTTTGCAAAAAAATCCCCTTTTTCTCCTGCCATAAGGCTCATGAAGCTGTTCAGTGCATTGCTTCCGCCACCGCTTCCATTCCCCTGGGTATCCATACCGAATTGTTCCACAACTTCCTTCATAATAACTTTCAGGCGTTTTCCCGCACAGTTTAATGCATTCAAAGCATTGGTTGTATATCTGGTATGATCCAGTTCGTGAACCTTGCCGCACAAAAAACGATTAATCCATGATCCCTGCTTTGTTCCGGCTTCCTGAATTTCATTTCCCACAGAATAAATAATCACGGAAGGATGATTATAGTCCTTTGCCACCATATGGCTCACCCACTGCTCTGCCTCCTCCTGAAAGATTTCCGCATAGTCATAGGTATTCTTGCCTCTGTCCCACATGTCGGTCAGCTCATCCATCACCAGCATTCCAAGACGGTCACATGCTTCCAGCATTGCCCTGCTCATGGGATGATGGGCACTGCGTATGGCATTAAACCCGGCTTCCTTTAATCTCATACAACGATACCACTCTGTTTCTGGAAATGTCTCTGCACCAACGATCCCATTATCATGGTGAATACATGCACCTCTAAGATTTACCGTTTCCCCATTTACCTGAAAACCCCGGACCGGGTCAAGGGCCAGTACACGGATCCCGAAAAAAGCAGATGTCGTGTCACATATTCTCTTACCTGTCTTTGTCTGAATACGGCACTCATATAATGCCGGATGCTCCGGGCTCCATTTATGAGGAGCAGCCACCGGTATCTGTACCCTTACTTTTTCCGTCCTGTCTCTACGGAATACAACCATCTGCTTTTCCTGGGCTGCCAGTTCTCCTTCGTACTTAAGTTCAATCCGGCATTCCGCCTCCAGTCCCTGTCCGGTAATATTTCTCAATTCTGCATATACTTCTACAACTGCCACCTCATCACTGACTGACAATGTGGTGATCCGCAATCTATCCTGGGGCACATACACATCTGTACCAATCCACAGATTCACATCACGATAAATTCCTGCTCCTGTATACCACCGGCTGTTTGGCTGTCTGCTGTTATCCACATCAATCTTTATGGTATTTTCCTCTTCATACCATATCCAGGGCTTCAAATCTATGGAAAAGCCCATATAGCCATTCCGGTTTACGGCAGCACATGCCCCGTTGATCCAGACTTTTGCCGTTCCATAAATCCCTTCAAATTCCAAAAATACATCCTGAGTTCTCCAGGCTTCCGGTACAAAAAATGATTTCTCGTAAGTATAGGCTCCTCCCGGATAAAAGCCGCTCTGTGCCCCTGCCGGGCAGTCTTTTTCTCTTTTTTCACGGATCATGGCATCATGGGGAAGTGTGACAAGAGATGCCTTTTTTTCTCCGTAAAAAGCCTTCAGGCGGTCATCCTGGCCTGCTTTTTCAAATGTCCAACCTTCATTAAATTTAAGACACTGCATACTTTATTCCTCTCTTTTACTGATCAATCCTTAATTTTTTCCATATCAATTCTCTTGTTCTCTTTTTCCACATTCATAAAGCCTAAAAGAACGGTAATCACAACACCAAGAATAGCAGGAAGCGTAATGTACATATTGAAGATCATACTGATGGCGCCACTTGTCTGGGTAGCTACTGTCCCTACATATCCGCCAGCGCTTAACAGCCAGCCCACAGCCGCTGTGCCAATACCGCCGCCCACCTTAACTCCAAGGGAAGAACAGCTAAACATCATCCCATCAATACGGACTCCCTTTGTACGGTATGTATATCCACTAATCTCTGCGATCAGAGCGTTTAATGTTCCTGTCATACTTCCTGCAAATGTGCCTTTGAGGAACATAAACAAAAGCATCATGGATAAGTTTTTCTGCCATGCAAAATAGATCAGGAAAATTCCCAAAACATCACTGATCACATATCCCCAGAAATTGACCTTTTGCATACTTCCTGTCTTTTTTACTAAAATCGGTGTGAAAATAAGGGCAATGATAACCGGGAACATTTTCATCATTGAGAACATACCAAGCAAAGAGCCATCACCAAGTACATTTTCCATAAAGAAAATGGCCGAACCTGTGGTAAGGTTGCTCATAAAATAATATACAATGTAGATTGCAACGATCAATACATAATACTTATTGCCGACTAAAAGCTTCAGGGACTCCACAAAACCAATCTTATCATCCTGTGGTTTTGCATCTTCTACAGGTGCAGCATTTTCTTCTTCCGGCAATTCTTTTACGCTAAGGCAGCTAATCGTATTTACAACCAGACCGATCAGTCCACAGATAATTGCCACCATACGCCATCCATTTGCTCCGCCCCCAAATGCCGCAACACCCTTTGTCACAGAAAATCCCATTACAATGTTTGTTACTACTGCAAACATAAAACGGACAGATCCAAGCTGCACTCTCTCATTCTTATTTCTGGTAATGAGGGCTGACAATGCAGAATAAGCGATTCCGTTTGCCGTGTAAAATACTGCATTCAATGCCGTGTAAAATGCAAAGAAATAAGCATACTGTGCTGTTGTTCCAAGCCCGCCTGGAATGGAGAATAAAAGAACCAGGCAAAGTGACACGCCAATCTGTGCATACAGCATCCACGGTCTTGCCTTGCCAAGCTTTGATTTCGTACGGTCAATCAAGCTGCCGAATATAACATCCGAGAATCCATCCAGAAATTTTGATAACAGCATCAGCGTACCAACAATTCCCGTATCCAGCCCCATGGTATCAGACAAATACAAAAGCACAAAACTGGACACCAATCCATAACTGGTATTAGATGCCAGATCCCCTGCTCCATATGCTGCTTTCTGATACCATTTTAAGTATTTCTTTTCCATTTCGTTCATTACTTGTGAACCTCCTTTTCCTCCACAGTCTTTTGGTTATTTTGTCGATATATTCATCTATAACCACTTGTGTGATTGTATCTATCATTTTAATAAGTTGTATTTTACAATGATATAACATATGTGATAAAATGAATTAGAGTTTTTATCATATTCGTGGTTATAAAGGAGGAGTTTATGAAAACACATCCGTCTTATACCGTAAAAGACATTATTGAGCAGGAGAATTCTGAAAGCGCCATTAATTCCTATATCAAGATACTTGCACCTGTTTCGTTCACTCTGGAAACCTGTAATAGAACAGAAAGAAGTAATTATATGAACATTTTCATGACATCGCCAATGGAAAACAATTTTTATCATATTCAAAACGAGGCAGAAATCCAGAAGTTCAATGCAAGAGTGCCCCATATGCATGACTTTTATGAACTGCTGATTGTTTTAGACGGCGAGATCCGCCAGCAGATTGAGCAGTCCGACCTTGTATTCCGCAATGGAAGCTGTTGTTTAATGAACCATAATATCATCCACAAAGAATTTTTTCATTCCAATGCAACCATTCTTTTCATTGGAATGTCGAAAGAACTGGTAAAACATCTTTCCGAAGATGAGCAGAAGGTCTATTTCCCCGAAATCGAGCAGCCAGGCGCAAACCCTATACTCAAATTTCTCACAGACAATTCCGATAATCCCGATACAAAGGAATACCTTGATTTCCTTCCGGCCATCAATAACAGGGACTGGTATCGTACCCTTCACACCTTAACAGACAATATCCTGCGGGCAATTATGTTCCCCCGGCTTGGCTCTACCTATGTCATCAAAGGGATACTTATGGAACTCTTTGATTATCTGTCCGATCCCAGGCACTTTCATCTCACACCTGTCCATGTGGAATCCGACAATGACTTTTTGCTTTTTTCCCATATCAGCCATTTACTGGAAGATACCAGCGGGCGGATCACCCGTTCTGAACTGGAAAAGGCGCTAAATTACAGTGGCAACTATATCAATGCCATAGTCAAAAAATATACGAACCTCTGCCTGTTCGATTACGGTCAGACCTTCTGCATGAAAAAAGCCGCTTCCTTACTGCTCAACTCAGATTCTTCCATTCTGGAAATCATGGAAGAATTGCATTTTACAAATACAACACATTTTTACAAATGTTTCAAAGAGCATTATCACATGACGCCAAAGCAATTCCGAGTGGCTAAGAGAGGCTTATAATACAGAATTCTTTATTCGTTCATATATATTGCTCATTTCTTCCCTTTCATTATATAAATCCTGATACATCTTCGTTTCAACCACACAGAAACCTGCCCTATCCAGGGTTTTGCAGGAAGCAATATTTTGAGCATTAGCTGTCGCAACAAGTTTTTTCAGATTATATTTTTCATACATATAGTCTGCTAGTACAACGAATACTAAGTTGTACTAGGATTTTCCTTGTCATAATAACCATTCATAATACAAAGGTTAAGTCCTTCATAATTAAATATGGCGAAACGTTTTCCATTTGCAGCGCTTACCTTCATATCAAAAACTTTCTCATAAAATGAAACAGATTTATCAAAGTCTTTAACAACCAAATAGATCGAACCATATCGCATTGCTATTCTCCATCTCTTTTTAACTTAATTTATCCGCCAGCCTTTCAAGGCTCTCTTTATTCATCGGCGGAATCAGAACATGATCTGCATCAAACTGCTGAATGCCGCATTGCCGAATTTCTTTCATAAATTTCTCATAGGGGTACAGGCCATCCAACATGCGATCTTCGCTATAAATATAAAATTGAATGAATCCCTCGCTTATCTTTAGCTCATTCAAATTCAAAAATTCTTCCGCACAGAAAAATCCATCCGCACAGATAGGAAAAACACTTTCGCACTCTTCTGTCAACACATAAAAAGCGCCTATTTCCGCTGTACCATTTTTTTGCAGAAGCTGCGGTTTGGCGTAATATACATCCTGCGATTGGATAACGTGTAAGGTCTGCTCAAAGTCCTCAAGATCCGTACAATCTCTCCAACATAACACTTTATCTTCCGGCAAAGTATAAGGCCATAATGCCAGTGTAAATATATATTTCTGATATTCTTTGTGATTGCAAAAATCCGTCAATGATGCCAAACTGAATTCTACAAATTTATCAATATTTTCTTCCAATTCTCCAGATGTAAAAGTCCGTTCTTCCTCGATACAATACATCTCCACCTTGCCCAAACGCCGTTCTATTTCTTTAACCAGCCTGATGAAATCTGTTATCTCTCCTCTTGTGGTAGGAATATTATAACTTATCTCATAAAATCCATTTTCACCTTTTGTTCCATCAAAAAAAATCCCTCTTCCGATTCTATCCGGGTTATAAAAAATAGTTGTTTTACCATTCTCCTGATCTTCCCGTAAAATAAAAAAATCATCATCAGAGCCATACCTAAATCCGCAGGAATTTCCTCAATCCATTAGTCTGAAACCTGTCATCTATGAATATACATTCTTGTCAGATCATGCTCGTCATCTCCCTGTACCATACACAAAAACTCCCATCCATAACGTTCATAAAAACTGGTGTGGTCTGTTACAAGATATAAAGTGGCAATTCCTTTGTCTCTCATATCCTCACACACATAATTTAGTAAAGCGCCAGCCACTCCTCCATGCTCTCCATATATGCCTCTAAGGGAATACCCCATTTTTCATGAAACCACTGTGCCGCCTGTTCTTTTATTTCGGGCTTATCTGTCAGCCGTACTATTTCATAATTCATTATCATCACCTCACGAACGTAAATTTATAAGACAAACATAATCCACAAAATGGGATATGTTTTCCTGATATCTCTGCCAGCCAAAAGATATACACTTCCAAAGGCTAAGCCTGCAATCATTGTTACAATCCCTGTTGAAATATCCTTGGTGAAAAAATGTCCGATTCCCCATGTAATTGCAACGATAATCCCACCATAAGGAATATTCCGCCTGCGAAACCATTTTTCAAAAGCATTTTGTCCAAACACCAAAATAAGCGTCACTAAAACTGTTTCAAAAATATAGTATATGTACTGAAAAACAATTTTCACAGGATCGTTTGCATAAAATTCTTTTATTACCTTACTACCGTTCCAGTCAAAATAAGAGAGAATTTATTTCATCTGCTCTATCCCAAAAGCCAACAATACTTCTAACCCCAAACCTGCAAAGGCTAATAGGGCTAAAACCAAATAATTTGTTCCAGATGCTTTTTTCATATAAACTTTTCCTCCAAATTACGATTACCTTTTGGCATACTTCTAAATGATCACCCTTTCTGATAAGCCTGGTGTTCTTTGGAAAGTTCTCTGTACAACTCCTCTGCACTCCAAAATATATTATGGGGCGTGAGAATTGCTTTCAGTCCTATGGGCGGAATGGAAGCTTTTTTGTATTCCTCCAAAAATTGATCCAGCATATCCGAATCCAGACCGGAAAATACCATCATTTCGGATGGAAAATCCATTCCGGTATAGGTGGTATTTTCCCTGTGAAATCCGGATATCCCGGCGAGATATCCCAGTTTTTGGGAGCAGGAGGACGGCTCTATTTTCGAAGTGCGTATCCCCATCTTCCGGCATACACTTTCAATCTGACCTGCCTTACCCTGTTCTACATAAAATAAAAGAATGTGTCCTTTATCTGCCATAAAAATTTCTCCTCCATATTTCGTCTGTATTGTATTATTTGATTACAAATGTCATAAGCTGCCTCCTTCACTGCTGACATACATTTTACTTATTCGGACATACTATCTTTGACATTGAATGCAAAAGCATCCCATATGCCTATACAAACACTATCAGGAGGTTTCCCACACTATAACATGAAAAACAAGAAAGATAAACTGAATTTCCAACAACCGCATTCCCCACGAAAAAAAAACGTCTCCCTCCTGATCTCCCAGATGATATTCTTCTTTTTCCTGGCCTCGATCGGCGGCTTCCTCTGGGAAGTCCTGATTTTTCTGTTCAAAGACGGAACCTTCTGCAACCGTGGCTTTCTCTATGGCCCATGGCTGCCGGTTTATGGGGCTGGGGCTGTCCTTTTCTACCTTCTGCTGGGAAACCCCATACAGCGAATCTTATATTCCAAACCTTTGAAAAAACGTCATCCAGTTACCATTTTTTTCCTCACTATGCTGATTGGAACTCTTTTGGAACTGGGGATTGGATACTTTTTAGATACGGTCTGGGAGCTTCGCTACTGGGATTATAGAGAATCTTTTTTTAATTTTCACGGCTATATCTGTCTTTTCTCTGCTCTTGGCTTTGGAATTGCAGGCACTGTCTGGATCTGCTTTCTGTCCGGTTTTGTAACCAGACTCTGGCTGAAAATCCCCCAATCTGTGCGGGGTATCATCAACATGACCCTGCTTTTGCTCTTCGTAGTAGACTGCGTGGCCGCCCTGATCATCCCAAATGTGGGGAAGGGAATTACCTTTTCCTAAAGGAAAATGAACGGAAGTCCAGACTTCCTCTTCCTTTAAAAGTAAAATACAATGCGGCAACACAATCTTTTATGGAAACCTGTCCATCAAATTCTCTCCATTCCTGCCCGTTTGGACAAATGGAAATATATCCGGCTGGCTCATTTTCAGTTGATGTTCTGACTTCTATCATCCCTTCTGCGTCACCTCTTACCTGCACAGAAATGCTTTCCAGATTCTGAAAGGAAAAGTATTTGTATCCTGCCGTTGATCCGTCCTGCATATTTTTTATATACTGTACTGGTTCTATGCGATCCTTTTTTATTAATTCCTCTATGGGCTCCATGTCTGGAACATCCTGGGTCAAATATGGATAATTCATCTTCATGCTATCCGGATGTGAAAACGCTGTGCCATTTATCGCCGTAAGATGACAACAGATATTTGCCGGATACATACCTTCTGCGTCTAATGGCCCGTCATTTAACCCACAGGAAGTCACCTCTGCCTGAGCAATCCTCCCCTCCGCATCAAAAAAAATTTTCTCCGCACATCCCTGTCTGCTAAAGTTCGTGCGGTTTGTCTGGCGATGATAAAAAACATACCACTGCTCTCCTGCTTTTTCGATGCCTCCATGGGTATTTCCCAAACAGTTAACCGCCTCATCTTCTGTCCTGCCTTTCAGAAAGACATCTCCGATATCCACCAGTGTACCGCCATAACAGTACCCGCCATCCGGTCTGTCACTGACAGCATAGCACAGCTCATGGCTTTGAACGGAAGAATACACAAAATAATATTTTCCATTAATCTTGCGAATAGAACTGGCTTCATAAAACTCATGCCCCTCATATCCCGTTCCTGCACTATCCAACACATCCGGTAATAGCTTTCTGGGTTCCTCTGCCAGTGTCAGCATATCCGGCATAAGCCGCATCACCTGACTTCCCTGTCTGCCATAGTCATATTCCTTTTTCATCGGTGCATTCCCGGAATAGAGATAAACAGTACCATCTTCATCGATAAATACCCCGGGATCAAACTGCTCCAGATCACCTTCCCGTCTGCCTAAGGCTGTACCGTCCCCATGTTTTACCAACCCTAAAAACTCATATTTACCTGCCGGGGTGTCACACACTGCCACGCCAATCTCTGGCAGAAAATCCAAACAATAATAAAGATAATATCTTCCGTCCAGTCCTCTTACCACATCCGGAGCCCACATGGCATGAATCCCTTTGGGATTCAAATCCTCCGGCGCTTCTGGTAAAATACCAAACAAAAGCTTCTGTTCCGGTGGATCTGCCGGTATATTCTGATTCCGTGGATCCTGTTCTTTCCTGTAGATCACACCCTCATATTGCCATTTTGTCAAATCCGCTGCATCTGCAGAATAGCAGACATAGTCATTCAGGCAAAAACCTGCGCTGCGAAAGCGGTCATGACTGCCATATATGTAAATACGGCTGTCAAACATGCGGGGTTCCCCGTCAGGTATATATTCAAATGATGGCAAATAAGGATTATAAATTTGTTTTTTCATTGATTTTTCTCCCAGATTTTATCCCAATACAACCAATTCATACCGATATTCAAAGGAATCCTTCGAGGCAGACCTGTTTCTTCTTCCACCCCACTCACCGGTTCTGACCATACCCAGTTTTTCCATCACTCTGTATGAGGCAGTATTTTTTGTATCACAATGAGCGATAAAATGAGTCGTTCCCATATGATCTATGAAATACTTAACCAGGGCCTCTGTAGCTTCATATGCAAATCCATTTCCCCAGAATTTTTTATCCATGATCCATCCTAGCTCTCCAATCCCATTCTCAAAATAGATACTGACCGCACCGATATGCTCGTCATTATACAGTATGGCGAATTCGTAAAACTCTGGCTTTTTCTTTTTCCACTCTGCCTCGGAGTTTTTCAAAAAGTTAATCGTCTCTTCCAAATTTTCCTTGGGCAGATACACCATATATTTTGTGTTTTCATAATCCGTAGCGTAGCTGTTTACTGTTAGAACATATTCCATTCCCAGCGGTTTTAACAGCAGACGTCTTGTTGAAATTTCTATGGGTTTCATAACTATCCCTCCTGGTTTATTGCCCAATTCTCAAGTTTCAATCCATTTACACGCATGAATTCTTTGGTATTATTCGTGACGATCGTATATCCCAATGACTTCGCATGTCCTGCAATCATCATATCTAATGGTCCAATTACTTTCCCTGCTTTTTCCATATCTGCCCGTATTTTTCCATAATTCTCAGCCGCAGAAGAATCGAAATCTATTATTTCTATATTAGCTAAAAATAATGCTAATGCCACTCTATTCTTTTCTACCGATTTACTCTTCTCAACACCATGGATCAATTCTGCATATGTTACAGAAGAAATACAGATCTCCGACGGATCATATTCCTGTAATTTAAGAAATACTTGTTCTGTTTTCTGTTTTATCACATAAATACAGATATTTGTATCCAACATGTATCTCACAAATCTTCACGCTCCTGCCCGATTTCATCAGTTCTGCCGCCATCCATAAAATCCTCAGAAAACATATCTATCGCCTGCATAAATGAATTCCACTTACTTGTTTTTGGCATAAGCATAACGATATCCCCAATTTTATTCACTGCAACTTCATCCGTATCAAACCTGTATTCTTTTGGCAGCCTGACTGCCTGGCTTCTGCCATTTTCAAAAACTTTTGCTGTCATCATAATAATCAGCTCCTTTCTGTCAACAACAGTATATATCAAGATATATATCTTAGTCAAGAAATTCTGGAGACACAACGCTAAGTGGTACTGAAAAAAATTAGTTTGATTGCTATTATTGAAAAAACATAGATGTTATAACTCCCTTTGTGAGTTTTTACCTTCGGTATAATTGTTCCTACCTTAGATATCTCTATTCTTTCCCCGTCTATCAATGCTTTACGGCGCTCATCCATATACATGAGAAGAATATCTGTAACTACTTGACGGTTTATTACTTTTTTGTTGTAAATATTGTCCTCTCTGTCACATATTCGTTTTGCCATTTTAAAAGCCGTTAATGCGTTTACTCTTGCCATCTGTTTTTGTTCCTCCTGTTCTTTTTATTGATCAATGAAATCGTTATTTTTAGTTACGTGTTAATTGTGGATATAAAATGCCTCTATTACGCTGTGTGAGGCTCATAGGGGTGATTTTTGATTGTGGATGTATCCTTTTTACCTAATATACTCAGGCACTAAAATAAGCCCACTATCAGCTATATTGCTATAACTAATAATGGACTTATTTAGATGTCCAAATATTCATTTATTGGTATTCCTGTTCGTATCAAACTCTTTTATATGGTTATTACACAACTACACAAATTTGACATTGAAATATATAGACTTGTATAGAGATACATGCTGCTTTGAAACTGTGCAAACCTTGATTGTATAAGGGTTTATAGAGATATATGAAAAATGTTATCAAATTACGATGCCTAGTGTACTGACCGAATTATATTTAGCTTATTTTTCCGCAACCACATCGAACTTAGGATAGAGAGATACCAGCTTTGTCCTAGCATTATCGGCAGTGAACTGCCATTGGATACAGGCTACAAATTCTGCGTTTTCTTTGGGAGGGATGCACCAGTAGGAGTTTTTGTGGGGTCGAAGTTCATTTTTTTTAATGTTTCCCGTATAGTTT
>JAMPFA010000001.1:0-36853 GCA_023664725.1 Roseburia sp.
CCTGAGAAAACTGAGCAGCTATTTCTTTAGCAATTCATAATTTCGGGCCAGCCGTCTATCGGTGGCACCTTTTTTATCTGACTTAAATATAACATAAAATGTTAGCGATTTCAAGTCTAACCTTCTGGATTTCCAGATTGCCGGAGCTCATTCAGCCGTTTTGCAAGTTCGGTATCCTTATCGGGATATAGATGAGCGTAGGTATCCCATGTTGTTTTTACAGATTCATGTCCAAGCCGCTCGGATATTGGTACTATGTCAAGAAAAAGTTCACGTTTAACTTGTACTTTTTCTTGACATAGTACCAGTAGGGAATCGGACACGAAAAAGCACAATCCTTTTCAAAGGATCATGCTTTTCGAGTGCGTTTTATTTGGAAAATCGTCCCCCCAATCCCTTAATCATAAATATAATCTTTATCCACTTCCAGTATTTTGCCGGTTTTGGCATGAATTTCCACATCATACTCGTAGTCGCCTTTTATGATCTCCACTTCATAAATAGGTACTCCGTCATCTATATCGAACTCAACTTTCGTCACATGTCCGCCGCCCACTTTCTTTAAGGCGATCTCTTTTGCTTTTGCTGTGCCGATGTACTTGCTGCTATTGCTGGATTTTGTGGTTAATTCCCACTCGTATTCCAGGAGTTTTCCGGTACGGGCGTGAAATTCCAGATCATATTTTTTGCTGCCTTTTTTCATTTTTACTTTGTAGACATCAATGCCGTCGCTGCGTTTCTTCGTAATGCTGGTAATGCTTCCGCCGGAGACTTCTTTTTTTGCAAGGCTTTTACATTTGCTCTTGCTGATGATTTTTCCTTTTCCCTTAGTGATATAAATGGATTGGATTTCCCAGCTGTAAGAGATTAATTTTGCATCGGAGGCACGGTAGGTGAGGTCATATTCCTTTTTCCCTTTTACCAGTGTGACTTCGTAGACAAGTTCTCCGTTCTCATAATCTTTGTCTACCTCAGTTACGGTTGCGCCTTTCACTTTCTCCCGAGCCAGTCTTTTTGCCTGATAGACAGATGTGATGCTTTTTGCAGACACAGGACTGGGAAAGAAAACTACGTCCGCAAATACAAAACATACCATTAACAAAACGGCTATTAATCTGTTGCTTTTTTTCATAGAAAACTTCCTCCTTTTTTACAATAAATTATAGATTTTGGTTACTGCCTTGCGTTGCTGCAAAGGTTAGTCGTCCCATTCAGAATCAAATTCCAGAATCTCACCGGTTTGAGCATTAATCTCATACTCATATTCCATTCCGCCCTTGTAGAACTCGATTTCATATGTCATATTGCCATGATCTTTTTCAAGTTTTGCCTTGGAAAAAATAACATCGGATACGGAAAATCCCGCATGTTCCGCAGCAATAGATTTTGCTTTGTCCACGCCGATATCAGAACCTGCATTTTTGGAGCTGCCGAAGATATTTTCGTTTTCAGGCCATTCTTTATCCTGACTGCGGATAGCTCCGGTGGAAGCGTTGATTTCATATTCATACTTGCAGTCGGATGTATAAAATTTAATCTCATATACAGGAACACCGTCTTCGTAGTCAAGTTCTGCCTTGGTGTAGGTGATCTCCGAAGGGGAAAGGTCCGCATCTGCAAGAGAGATGTCCTTGGCGGCATCCAGACCAATCTGGTTTCCGTTATCCATTGGTATATTCGGAGTATTTTGCCCATCGCTTTTTAAAGCTGTGCCTGAGTCCAGCGGACTGTTCTGATCTGATTGGTATCGATTTGGCGTTTGCCTTGTTCCTGTCTTTGCAAAAACAGTTGCCCCAAAGAAGATTCCGACTCCAAAAAGTGCGATAGCCAAGACCAGAGAGAGGGCAAAGATGGCAGCCTTTTTGGGATTTGCAAAAGAATTTGAGTTTTTCAATAAGCATTTTCCTCCTCTCTTGTGAATTTTTTATAATTATACAGATAAATTATTAGAGCATTATTAGAGAAATATTCAGATCTCAAAACTTACGGTAAAGGTACTGCCCTTTGCAGGTTCGCTCTCCACCGTAATCTTTCCACCGTGAAACCGGGTGATTTCATATACCATGGACAATCCCAGACCTGTTCCCTCTCCGGAGTGGGAATTATCTGCCTGGTAAAAACGCTGGAAAATTTTTCCCTGTTCCTCCCTGGGGATTCCAATTCCGTTGTCCGAGACAGACAGTTCTATACTATTTTCTCTGGATTTTAAGTTGACTGTGATATCCCCTTTCTCTTTTCCGTAGCGGTAAGCGTTGCCGATCAAATTTGTCAGAAGGCGGGAGAGAAGCTGGCGGTTTCCGTAAAAACAGATTCCCTCTTGGGCCTGGCAGTTTAACAAAATGTCTTTTTCCCGGATCAAAGCCATGTCAAAGCAGACGGACTCCACAAGCTCTGTCAAGTTTATATCTTCTCTTACATAGGAGTCGGCACGCATTTCCAGCCGGATAAAATCCAGCATATCACTGATCAGCCTGGACATTTTTTTTGCCTGGCGCAGGATGGTTTTAAGGGCAGCTTCATATTCCTCGCTGCTCCTTGTTTTTTCCAGGGAAAATTCGCACTGCGCAGTGATAACTGAGACGGGGGTTCTCAGCTCATGGGAGGCATCGGAGGTGAACTGGCGCTCCTTTTCAAAGGCCTGTTCCAGCCGCTCAAACATATGGTTGAAGCTGTCGGCAAGCTGGTGCAGTTCATCGTTCCCCGGTGCGAGCTCGATCCGCTGTTTTAAATCGTCACCTGTTCCGATTTTGGCGGCGGACTCCGAGATTTCCTGGATGGGCCGCAGCATTCTCTTTGTGAGCAGATAGCCGCCGATAATGGAGATCAGAACTAACAGGGGAAGGATCTGTAAAGACAGGCTTGTGACGTGCAGAATATGCTCTATGCCCTGCTGCTCCGATACCACCCCCCGGAGCCACAGCCCCTCTAAGCCTCTGGCTGTCAGCTTTCTGTCGAAAACATAATAAAGGACACCGCCTGTCTTTATGCGCTGAATTTTAGAATCTGTAAATGCAAGGTCAGAAGTTTTTCTTGAAATGGGATTTTCTCCGTAAAGCAAAGTCCCACTGGCGTTATAAAGCGCAGTGTAAACCTCGTTGACCTGGTCGAGAAAGTCATCATCGATTTCCAGGTATCCGTTTCGGTATGCGCTGAAGTGATCGGTTTCATTGTAGAGGTCGATATTGTCAATGTTGGTGTAAAATTCCACCTCGTCCACATTGTGTTCCACCGTCTCTATCAGGTTGTCCTGTATGTTCTTTTGTATACTCTGATGTTCCAGGTACCGTATTAAAAAATAGGTAGAGAAGGATATGGCAAGCAAGGCGGCTGTAAACCACAGAGTGATCTTTAATCGTATGGACAGTTTTTTCATTCTTTCCCTGCCTCCCGAAGAACATATCCTTTTCCACGAACCGTGTGGATAAGTTTTTTCTCATATCCGGTGTCAATCTTTTTTCTAAGATAACTTACATATACATCCACTACATTTGTGCCGCCCTCATAGTCAAAGTTCCAGATGTGGTTTTCGATTTTTTCCCGGGACAGCACAATGTCCTGGTTGTACATGAAGTATTCTAAAAGCTCATATTCCTTTGCGGATAAGGGAATTTCTTTTCCATCCCGTTTTACCCTGTGGGATGCTGTATCTAACGTTAGGTCTGCCAGGGATAAGATGTTGCTGGCAGTTCCGAAGGAAGTCCGCATCATGGCCCGCAGCCTGGCGGACAGTTCCTCAAAAGAAAAGGGTTTCACCAGATAGTCATTTGCTCCGCTGTCCAACCCCTTTACCCTGTCTGACACACTGTCTTTAGCCGTGAGAAATAAGACTGGAGTTGTTTTCCCCGCATCCCGCAGGCTGCGCAGCACTTCGTATCCGTCTGCCCCCGGCATCATAATGTCGAGAATGACTGCGTCGTATTCCGTGTAGGATAAAATGTCTATTGCCTCTTTTCCGTCAAAACAGCTGTCCACGCTGTATCCGTCTGAAATCAGTTTTTGTGAGATGATGCTGTTTAAATCCTGTTCATCTTCCGCAAGCAAAATTCTCATAGGATATCCTCCCTGTATATTTTGATCATTATCCCGTCTGTTTGCCACAGACAGGAGTTCTTTATCAGTATACCATAGAAATTCGGGAATGTTTCTATTGAAAAGAAAAAGGGTGTACTTTATACTTACTTAATAGGAATATAAGAGATATAAGAGATATATGGGATATGCAGATGGAGATGAGGGCTATGACGGATAAAGCGGTTTTGCACGACAAAGTGGATTTCTACGTGGTGAGGGAGGCGAAGAGGAATCCCAAGGTGAATCCGGAGAGAAAGCTTTCTATCCTTTGGAGGCCGGAGGAGCTTTTGCAGAGACAGATGTGCCAGGAACTGTTTGAGCGGGACTGCACATTGATTGAGGATACTATACGGGAATATCGAAAAAAAGCTGAATTTGCAAAGTTTTAGATTCGATATGCCTATAAATAACGCTTATGATACTTTATACTTGATGTATAAAGGGGGGATTATGACCAATGGACAGACGGAAGCATAAAGGGAAAAAGAAACAGAAGATGAAGGGCGGTTCTATCGGGACACGGATGGTGATTTCCTATGTGGTGATTGCTCTGGCAGGGATTCTCGTAGTGGCGGTGTTATCTATCGTAAAGACCAGCGCCACAATGCAGAATAAAGTAGGTTCTTTGACAACGGCCATAAGTGACCAGATCCGGCTTGGGATCAACGGCCAGCTGGACGGGATAGAGGATATTGCCTCTCTGGTTTTTGCCGATGAACTGGCATGCACATACAGTGATGCGGACGAATCTATTGACGATTATGATAAAATACAGATTCGTTCCCATATTGAGTCTACTCTGCTGACCAACAGTTTGATGGATAATTTTGGAGATTTCAGTCTTATTTATACCAATAATAAATCCGTTGGAAAGCTGGCGTCCAGTACCTCCAGCCTTTTTGGAGCGGACGTTCTCTATGAAAAGCTTTCCGGCCATATCACCAGAGAAGAAACCGGAGATGGCTGGTTTACCGGTGTGGACGGTTATTATACCAGAATGTTTTATGTAAAGCGTGTCAATGAGGAGGCAATTCTTCTGGCATCTATTTACTCAGCGGATTTGGGGGCATTGATGGAGACATCTGATCAGATGAGCGATATGACGGTGCGGATCGTGGACGCCGGAAATCGGATCATCTATTCCACTGCGGAGGAGGAGACAGGGGGAACTGACCTGGATGAGAAGATTTCGGATAAAGTTGCAGCGTCTGTCCGCAGTACGTTTATCCAGAACGAAAAGCTGGTGACGGTAAATACCTGCGGGGATGAATGGAAGGTAGTCACAACGGTTCCCACAGATTCCATTTTGTCGGAAATTTATGAGATTCAGAATTTTATCGGGATGATTGCAGTAATCGGAGTTGTACTGGTGGTGATCGCAGGAGTTCTGTTTGCAAATTCCATCACAAAACCTATCCGCCGGATTGCAGATATCATGCAGCAGGCGGAACAGGGAGATCTGACAGTTTCTACCCATTTTAAAACCTTTGGGGAGCTGGATATATTGTCAAACAGTTTTAACAGTATGATCGGTAATATCAGAAAACTTTTGGAGGAGGCCTACAGGGTAGCCAACGAGGTGGAAAAGCAGGTAGCTAATATACACGACATTGCGGAGCAGTCCAGTACGATCTCGGAAAATATCACCATTGCTATGGAGGAAGTGGCAGTGGGAGCTACTACACAGCTGGATGAATCCCAGAAGACCTTTGGCTCTCTTGAGTCGCTGGCGGACAATATCGGTATCACCATCAGCAATGTGGAGGAGGCAAATACCAGCTCTCAGTCCACCAGGGATATCGGCAGCCGTTCCATTGACCAGATTGAAGCGCTGAGGGAAAAGACAAATGCAGTGAACGAGTCCATGGGCAATATGAACGAGACTTTTGACATACTGGTCAACGAGGTGGGAAATATTGAATCTGTACTTTCCTTTATTTTGTCCATCAGCGAGGAGACAAGCCTTTTGGCATTGAATGCCTCCATTGAGGCGGCAAGGGCAGGAGAGGCAGGCCGGGGCTTTGCGGTGGTTGCCGGGGAGGTTAGCAAACTTGCATCCCAGACGGAGCAGTCCACCCACGATATCAGTGAAGTGATCGCAAAAATCCGCCAGTACGTGAAAAATACTGTGGACATTCTGGAAAATGCCAGGGAGGTGTTTGGACAGCAGTCTCTTATGGTTGCGGATACGGCAGAGTCCTTCCACCAGATCATAGATTCCACGGATCTCATCAGCGAAAAGATTGGAAAGATTGGAAATCTGACTTCGGAGATGAGTTCTCTGAAAGAGAAATCCCTGGATGCAACAAAGAATATTCTGGAAATTACAGAGCGTTCTTCCGCCAATACAGAGGAAGTGTTAAGTGTCAGTATGGAAGCTTTGGATATCAGCCGCAGGCTTTCCGGGAAAGCGGGGGAATTGGAGAAAGAGGCAGCTTCTCTCCACAATGCCCTTAGCAAGTTTAAGATTTCAGAAGATATCAGTGAGGAGGCGGCAGAATGAAAATGAAAAAACATATCTTGGCGCTGGCTCTGGGGAGCGCTATAATGACAACCCTTTTGTCAGGCTGCGGCTCTTCCAAGGAGATCACATTTACTGAGGGGGAGGAGAAGACGGAGCTGACCTTTTCCTGGTGGGGGCCGGACGACAGAAACGAATATACCATTGCGGCAGTGAAACAGTTTGAAAAGCAGCATCCGGATATCAAGGTGAATTTGGAATACAGTGAGTTTTCAGGTTTTAAGGAAAAAACGGACATCAAAATGAAAGCCCACAGAGAGGCGGATGTGATGCAGTTAAATTATTCCTGGGTGATAGGATATTCACCGGAGGGAAAGGGATTTTACAATCTGAAAAATGTATCGGATGTGTTAAATCTTGAAAATTATGATGAGGATGTGCTGGCCTATGGGATGATACAGGATTCTCTGAATGCGCTGCCCATTGCCCAGAATGGCCACGTATTTCTCTATAACAAGACAATCTACGACAAATACGGGCTGGAGATCCCGGACAGCTGGGAAGATATCTATGCTGCGGCAGAGGTTATGAAACCAGACGGTATTTATCCACTGGACTTAGGTGGTGTTGCCATGTGGTTTACCTGTGTGGCTTACCAGGAACAGGTTTCCGGAAAGTCCATCCTCACAGATGAGGGCACTCTTAATTTTTCCCAGAAAGATCTGGAAGAAATGATTTCTTTCTACGTGGATCTGGTGAAAAAAGGCGTGGTGGAAGATATCTCTGCCAGGACGGATTATAAGGTGTCGGACGGCATTTATGCCGGGACGGTTCAGTGGATCAACAGCGTGGATAAATTTGGCGGCTATATTGAAAAAGCAGGGGGAAGCAACGTGATCGGAAAGACCCCGGTATTATCCGGCGCCTCCCGCACTGGTTGGTATGTTAGGCCTGCAACCATGTATGCCATCAGTGCAAACACTACCCACCCGAAAGAGTCTGCCATTTTGCTGGAATACCTGGTGGCAGGGGAAGATATGGCCATGGGACAGCTTTTGGATAAAGGGATTCCTTTTAATAAAAGTGCAAAAGCTGTTTTGGAGGAAAACGATGCCCTGGAGGGCCTGATGAATGATGCGGCAAATGAGGTGGATGCCACAGAGACATATCTGATGCATCCGAATTTTGAAAATTCAACTCTCAGTGATTCGTTTAAAAATGCCTGTGTCAGCGTATTATATAATGAGGTGTCAGTGGAGGATGCTGCAGCCACGGCCTACGAATTAATGAAAGAAGATCTCTGATTATGAATGTACAAATTATTTTAAGCCAGATGTTGATGCTTTTTGCCATGATGCTCATCGGATATTTTTTATGGAAAAAACAGTGGCTGGACGAACCGGCAAACCAGAAGCTTTCCAGGATCGTGGTAAATATTTTTAATCCCATGCTGGTGATTTACGGCGTGCTTGGGAAAAGCTCCGGCGGGAACATGAACCTGGTATTGCAGAACCTGGTATTGATGCTGTTTTTCTATATTCTTTTGTTTGTATGTGGAATTGTTTTTGTGTTGATCCTGCGCCCGAAAAAGTCGGAGAAGTATGTGTACTGGCTGATGACGATTTTTCCCAATGTGGGATTTATGGGAATCCCTGTGATCAGCAGCATTTTTGGCATGGAGTCGGTGATATATATTGCATTCTATATGCTGGGGTACAATCTTTTGCTCTATACCCTTGGGATTTTTCTGGCTAGAAAAGCGGCGGCGGAAAGAGAAGGATTTGAACCGCCGAAAGAAACCCAGGGCGGACAGTGGAAGCGGATTTTTAATGTGGGCGTGCTGGCAAGCGTGGCAGCAATCTTGATTTTTATATTCCAGATCCCCGTTCCCGATTCTGTTGTGAAGTTTTGTGATTATATTGGCAATGCCACAATCCCTCTTTCTATGATATTGATCGGGGTTAGCATTGCGAAAGCGGATCTGAGAACTATTTTTACAAATGGGAAAATGTATCTCTATACAGGGCTTCGCATGGTGATATTTCCCATTATCGTGATTACTCTGATGAAAGGGCTTCCAATTGACAGTATGGTGTTTGGGGTGTTTGCCCTGGAGCTTGCCATGCCTGTGGGAAGTATTATCACATTGATCGCAAAAGAAAATGGTGCGGATGAAACCTGCAGTACCAACGGCATCGTGCTAAGCACTTTGCTCTCCATCCTCACCATTCCAATTGTATGTATGTTTTTATAAGAAATTAAACAGTTGTATTTATGCCATTGATGGCGGCATGTTCATTTTCCTCCATGGGGATGACTAAGCATTTCTGTCCGTCAATGAGCTGTGACTTTATCTGGGAAGCTTTCTCCGGTTTCACACGAAGGATGATATCGTATGTCTTTATGTCGCCGGTGGGAGCTTCCTCTTCGTCTTCCCCGGTGTTAATGGGGGTTAAAATTTTGGTATCCTCCAACTGCTGCTCTAAAACCTGGACTTTCTGCCTCAGTTCTTTTTCCTCTTTTATCTTACTGCCAGCCTCTGCAGCTTTCTCGTCTAAGATATGATTTAATTCCGGTATTTCATCCTGAAACTCTTTTGAAAAAGATTCCTCAATAAGAACTGCCGCAGGTTTTGGGATATTGCGCTCTTCCATAATCTCCCCTATAGCCTTTGGGGTGAGCATTACCGGTTCGCCATCTTCATCGGCCTGGTTTTCCGCCACTTCCAGCAATCCCTCCTGAATGTCGTAAAAGCCCTCTCTGGAGGCATCCTCGTCCCCTCCAAAAGCATTTTTAACAATGGTCTCAAAGGCCTGCTTTTTCTCGGCGGCGGTGCGCTTGGAGGCACAGCCGAATACGCCCTCCACAAACTCGCTGTGGGGCTCTTTCGGGTTTTTGTGGTAGCATAAAACCGAGTGAATATCGGAGCTTCTGTCCGTAAATGCTGGAAAGAGAAATCCCGTCTCCGGCAGGCTGACAATCCAGTCACGGATCCGGGGCCCGATGCGGTTTTCATCCTCTCTGTACCCAAGCCCCGGCTTGCTTAACACCACCGGGCATACGGCGCACAATAGGTACTCGTAAACCTCCTCCGATTCGTCCAATTTGTCGTTGTCCATCGTCCTTGTCATCACGTCGTAGGCGTCGTGGAACACCAGAATCAGGTAGTTCCCGGGGTAGGCGTAGTTGTCGATAATCAGGTCGTAGAGCCGCTCCAAAAGGTCATCATTTTTCAGGGCGGAGCCCCTAAGGGCCATCAAAAACTGCTGGCGTCCCCCCGGGGATTCCTCCTCCAGGGGAAATTCAAATTCCAAAAGGTTGTTGGCCAGGGCGCCGGAGAGGGTTTTCTTGGCAATTTCCAAGTATTTGTAAAACTCCTCGTCCTCTAAGTTTAAGAAGGTCTCGCCGAAGGTCACCACCTTGCTGCGGTTAGCGTCCACGTAGCAGCCGCAGAGGCGGGTGAAAGTGCAGTCGTCTTTTTTCAGGCGGCGTTTCAGTTCCAGGATGTCTTTTCTATTCATATGTATACCTCGCTTGTCTCTTTTTGGTGTAAAAACAGTATAACCCAAAAATATGTTCGATGCAAGGGCGGAATGAACGGTTATTTACACTTTTTGTAAACCAGCTCGTAGCATCCTTTCAGCAGCAGGGCGGCAAACAGGAACAAGATCCCCTCCACGAGATACATATTGTTGATGATTCCAGACTGGTAAAGCCCAGGTATAAGGTCTAACAGCAGGTGAAGGAGAATGGCAAGGGGGTACAGCCATAGTTTCTTTTTGTCACGGGCTGCGCAAAATACCAGGATAGAACATGCGATATGGAACATCACTGCGCTGGTTCGTTCAAGCAGGGACATAAAAAGGTAAAGAGGGGACATGGAGGCGATGGTCTGGGGCAGCGCCTGTAATGCCTCCATTTGCCGGGCATTTTCCCCGGCCTGTGCGAGCAGCAAATCAAACTGCCCGGAATTTATCATCAGTCCATAGGCAAAATAGCTAAGCCCGAGGCTGAGGAAGATGTACATAACCTCAAATCCGCCGTGGCCGATTCCGTAGGAGAGGGCGGTAATCCTGTCCTTACTTTCTTTTAAGGGGAGTTTGAAGGCGATAAACCTTCCGGTCTCCTCAAAAAGCCCTGCCAAAATCCCCGCCGTCAGGGCGTAAAGGTAATCGTTTCCAAGAATTGCCCTCCCCACAGGATTGTCTGGGGATAGGAGAAAATATGCGGGAATGGCTTTCAGCACAACGGCCGATAGAAAAAAGGCAGCTGCCCCCACCACCACAGGCTTTAGGGGCTGCTTTGTTTTCTTTTTCCACACAAATACCAGAATTGTGGGAAAAATAATGCCGCAGGCGGCTGTCAAAAGGCACATAAATAAGGCTGTATTAGGAATTTGCATGGCTGTCCTCCTCGTCGTTCATCTCGATGCACCACACTTTTTCTTTGCAGCATGGGCAGGTTAGTTTCCGGGTTTTCGGGGTATGGTTTGCAAGCATGGCCTCCGTCTTTGGGGGCTTGAATGTGGTATGGCATTTGGGGCAGAGATATTTCACATGCCTGTACCAGTAGGGAAACAGGGTGAGGATACAGGCAATCACCAATGCCAGGCTGCCGGCAAAGGGCATCCAGTTTTTGGAGAGGATGCCGTAGACAAAACTGCCAACCTCCAAGGCCTCCGCAGGGACTGCAACCATTATAATTTTCGTGTAAAGCTTTCTTAAATTTTTTCTGCTCTCCATAAGTATTGATATGTCATGGATGGATGTTTCGGATAGTTGTTCGTAAATTTGCATCATCTCCTGCATTCTTTTGACCCTTGCAAGCTGTTCATTTTTTTCTGAGATGGCTTTTTCCAGGTCAGCGGCCTGCTGTTTTAGCAGGAGGGAGACAACCTCCTTGGATTCAGCGGAACTAAGGATATCCGCAATGCTTTTTAGGGAAATGCCCAGGTTTTTTAAAAAGCAGATGGTTTCCAAGGTCATTACATCCTGCTCTGTGAATAATCTTCTTCCCCCTTCCGACAGTTTGCTGGGCACGAGGATTCCCCTCTCATCATAGTATTGGACGGTTCTCACGGAAACGCCGCACTTTTTTGCAAGCTCTCCGGTGGTGTACATTGACATATCATGTCCTCCTTTCTGGGACTATTATAGGATATCACGCTGCGTGACGAGCAAGGGGTTACGGTGGGTTATTTTGGGAAAATGTGTATTTTTTTCATTATACTCTTTTTGCAGGAAGGGGACATATAAATTGGAACAGTTGGAGGATTCCTTATAAAGTTTACTTTGACGGTTTTCCATAAAAACCAAAAAGAGGGCATACTTTAGCGTATTTCTGGAAAAACTGTAAAGGAGATACAAAAACTTTATGTATAACAAGGAGATTTTATATGAAAAGAAAAGCGATTACACTATTTCTAACGATGGCGGTTGCCGTTTCGGCGGTTGGCTGCGGCAGGGCAAATAACAATAAAAACAATACGGGAACGGTAAATAATACGGAAAACCAGGGTGTGGGCATTTTAGGGTCGGAGTCCGTGATAGAAAGTACGGAGCTGGAGGCAGACTTTAACCAGTTACAGCTTGGGAATGCGTTGGAGCTGCCGGAGGGATTTGACGGTACGGAGGGAGAGACGGACGCCCACGGTGAGCTGGAAGAGATCATTGCCAAGCATTTAAATATTGAGGAGAAAAATTATAAAGATTTCCGCTACTATTACAATTATGTGGATTTAAACGGGGACAGTAAAAATGAAATTCTGGCTATGGTTCTCGGGGAAGGATTAAATGACCAGGGAGGCAACCATTTGCTGTGGATCGATGCTTCCGGTGACAATCTTTCTGAGGATTCTATTATGCAGGAATTTCGGGGAGTCAGCGCTCCGGTATATATCAGTAACCATATGACGGAAGGCTACAGGGATCTGATCTTGTGCAACAATATCGGCATCAACAACAATGCGACGCCAGGGGCTGCGGGTGTGGATGAGGAAACAGAAAACATCACAGAGGGCGGTGGAACGACGGAGAACAATACGGCAGACGGAACAGATAACAACAGCGGTTATGTGCTTTTGGTATGGGATGGAAGCAAATATCAGGAGCTGGAGGAAGGAACCGTATTAGAGGATCTGCAGGGCTATGAGGGGAATGCTGTGATCACCAATGATCTGGAAAGGGATTACAGGGAAGATACCTATCACTTTCTTGGTGAAGCTATGAATCTCTAAAACAGGTATTGTATATCACTTCGGGAAAGTTTATAATGATACACAGAGTTTATCGGCGGGCAGGTATTTGTCAGTGGACAAGACCGGCCCGCAGATCATGTGAGGAGTGATACAATGAAAACAGTTCTTACGATTGCAGGAAGTGATTGCAGCGGCGGGGCAGGTATCCAGGCTGATATCAAGACCATTACCATGCATGGACTTTACGCCATGAGCGCAATCACTGCCCTTACGGCTCAGAACACCACCGGCGTGTACGGCATATTGGATTCTACACCAGAGTTTTTGGCGCAGCAGCTGGATTGCATTTTTACAGACATTTATCCCGATGCAGTGAAAATCGGCATGGTAAGCGATGCGGGGCTGATTCGGGCAATTGCCGAAAAGCTAAGAGAGTATAAGGCAAAAAATGTAGTGCTTGACCCGGTGATGGTGTCCACCAGCGGTTTTAAGCTTTTAAAGGATGAGGCGGCGGAGGCACTGATGAAAGAGCTGATGCCTTTAGCGGATGTGGTCACCCCCAATATACCAGAGGCAGAAGTGCTTGGCGGCATGGATATAGAGGATTCGAAAGACATGGAGCATGCGGCGGCGGAGATAGCAAAGAACTATGGAGGGGCGGTTTTGGTAAAAGGCGGCCACGGGACCAGCACGGCCAATGATTTTCTCTGGGAGAACGGAAAGGGAGTCTGGTTCTGCGGGGATAGAATTGAGAGCAGCAACACCCATGGGACAGGCTGTACCTTGTCCTCCGCCATCGCCAGCAACCTGGCAAAGGGGGAAACGCTAAAGGAAGCGGTGAAACAGGCCAAGAATTATCTGACAGATGCGCTGGGAGCCGGGCTTGACCTGGGAAAAGGGGCAGGTCCCCTGGAGCACAACTTTGCGCTGGCGGGGGATAACAGATGACAAATCAGAATGTAAAAAAGATAACGCTTACGGGAGTGTTTGTCGCAATCTCCGTGATCGGCTCCCTTTTTTCCTTTCCGGTGTTGGGGTCAAAATGTTCCCCCGCCCAGCATCTGATGAATATTATGGGGGCAGTATTTCTGGGGCCGGGCTATGCACTGGCGGCAGCTTTTTTGTCCAGCCTGATCCGAAACATGCTGGGACTTGGGACAATTTTAGCTTTTCCCGGCAGTATGTGTGGGGCGTTGCTGGCAGGGATTTTGTACCGTTTGGGTAAAAAATTACCGTTTGCCTATGTGGGAGAGGTCTTTGGAACTTCTGTCATTGGAGGTATGCTTGCCTATCCGGCAGCAAGATTTGTTTTGGGAAATGAGCAGGCCGCAGTGTTCACCTTTGTGGTGCCCTTTCTTATCAGTACCTGTGGAGGAACCATACTTGCGGTTGTGCTGGTGGGGGCAATGAAAAAAAGCGGTGTGATCGACAGATTGTTGGAAAGCGTATGATCTGTTTTGGATATTTTGCAGGGGAATGGATATGAAAAGAGATACAGAACTTTTGGAGCGGGCAGGGGAGCTTTTGGAGAGTGTCAGAAGTGAGAGACCTTTGGTGCACTGTATTACCAATGCAGTGACAGTGAACGACTGCGCCAATATCCTTCTGGCGGCAGGGGCAAGGCCTACCATGGCTCATCACCCTTTGGAGGCGGCAGAGATTACGGCAGGGTGTGATGCGCTGGTGTGCAATTTTGGCGCAACGGAGGACTATGAAGCCATGTTTTTGGCGGCAAAAGAAGCAGGCAGCCTTGGCCATCCCATTATCGTAGACCCGGTGGGGGCAGGAGGTTCCACCTTTCGCAGGGAGAAGATACGGGAGTTTTTTTCACAGGTTCCGGTATCGCTGATCCGGGGAAATGCCTCAGAGATGCTGTCGGTGTTCCATAATGCAAAAACGGCAGTGGGAGTGGATGCAAGAAAAACTGACGGGGAGGATATCCCGGGGCTTGCAAAAGGGGCCTTTGAATTTGCAGGGGAAAACAAATGCATCTGTGTGATTTCCGGTGAGAGGGATATTATCGCAGATGGGAAAGAGGTTTTTTATGTAGAAAACGGAAGCCCCTGGATGTCAGGGATCACAGGTTCCGGCTGTATGTCCACTGCGCTTTTGGGAGCGTTTTTGTCCATGGAAGTGTCTGTGGCATCGGCGGCGGCAGTGCCTTTCGTCATGGGGATTGCAGGGGAGATAGCAGAGAAGAGATGCAGCAGGGAGCGTAAGGGCACTATGAGCTTTAAGGCATATATGATAGATGAGGTTTCTCTTTTGAAAAGAGAAGAGATCATAAAGTATGGGAAAGGAGAGGTTTGCAGATGAGAAAAGTATGGATCGGACTGACAGGCGTTTTGGGGATTGCCTGCATTGGAATTACGGCTGCAATGGAATATTTAATGCGCAAAAAACAGGTTTCTATGTCCGTGTCTGTCATTGGCAGTGCAGACGGGCCTACCAGCATTTTTCTGGCGGGAACAGTGGGAAATATAAGGCCGCTGCAGATTGGGCTGGCCGTGGCAGGAACTTTAAGTCTTCTTATTTCACTGGTTTTATACATAAAAAATCGCCGACTTTAGTGCGGTAGTGAAAAAAATTATTGCCAAATGCGCCATTTCATACTAAAATAGTACTGGCATGTAAATAGTGTTTTTTAGAAAAGGAGAATATAGTATTATGAGTTACGTTGATGAAGTGTTAGAGCGTGTAAAAACAAAGAATGCATCTGAGCCGGAATTTCTTCAGGCTGTGGAAGAGGTTTTAGATTCTTTAAGACCGGTAATCGATGCAAACGAGGAGTTGTACAGGAAAGAAGCTTTGTTGGAGAGATTGACTGAGCCGGACAGACAGTTCAAATTCCGTGTGCCATGGGTAGATGACAAGGGACAGGTTCAGGTTAATACAGGATACAGAGTACAATTTAACAATGCCATCGGGCCTTACAAGGGAGGTCTTCGTTTACATCCTTCCGTAAACCTGGGTATTATCAAATTCTTAGGATTTGAGCAGATTTTCAAAAACAGCCTGACAAGCCTTCCTATCGGCGGCGGCAAGGGTGGTTCTGATTTTGATCCCAAGGGGAAATCTGACAGGGAAGTTATGGCATTCTGCCAGAGCTTTATGACGGAGCTCTGCAAATATATCGGAGCAGATGTGGATGTTCCTGCCGGTGATATCGGAACAGGCGCAAGAGAGATCGGATATATGTTTGGCCAGTATAAGAGGATCCGTGGCATGTATGAGGGCGTGCTGACAGGAAAAGGTCTGACATACGGCGGTTCTTTAGTTCGTACAGAGGCAACTGGATATGGCCTGTTATACATCACAGAGGAACTTATGAAGTGTCATGGCGAGTCCATGGAAGGAAAGACAGTGTGTATTTCCGGTTCCGGTAATGTAGCAATCTATGCGACACAGAAAGCACAGCAGTTAGGTGCAAAAGTAGTGACTGTCTCCGACTCTACCGGCTGGGTATATGATCCGGAAGGAATCGACGTTGCCCTGTTAAAAGAGGTAAAAGAAGTAAAACGTGCCCGTCTGACAGAGTATGCTGCTGCAAGAAAGAGCGCCCAGTACCATGAGGGGCGTGGCGTATGGCAGATCAAATGTGATATCGCACTGCCCTGCGCAACACAGAACGAGCTTTTCATCGAGGATGCAAAACAGTTGGTTGCAAACGGCTGTAAAGCAGTCTGCGAGGGCGCAAATATGCCTACCACCATCGATGCAACCAAGTACTTACAGGAGAACGGCGTATGGTTCATCGGCGGAAAAGCTGCAAACGCAGGCGGCGTGGCAACATCCGCACTGGAAATGTCCCAGAACAGCGAGAGACTGAGCTGGTCCTTTGAGGAAGTAGATGCAAAACTCAAAGATATCATGGTAAATATTTACCATAATATCGATGACGCTGCAAAGCGTTATGGCCATGAAGGGGATTATGTGATGGGCGCTAACATTGCAGGATTTGAGAAAGTTGCAACTGCTATGATCGCTCAGGGTGTTTGCTAATTGAAAGAGAAATAAAAATAGAGTTTTTATGATTTTGATCAGAAACAGGGAGTGTATCATGTAAAGATGCACTCCCTGATTTGCTTTAACAATCTATGACTTTTGGGGGTGGCTTTCTATGCAGTTTTCTCTCCCCTGTTTAAGACTATCTATTTCCCTACAGCCCATTGTTTTAAATGGTAGCGAAAATGAGGATTATAGATTTTTGTGGAAGGGGGTTTTTTGGGAATAGGCTATGGCTGCTTCGTTGAATTCGTCCGAACGCATATTGTCAAACCTCTGTTGCTGCCATTTCGTGTAGTCAAATTTTTCCCTGTTAATCACAGAGATAAAACGTTCTGTTTCAACTACCCCCAATTTTTCCAACAAGCAATTGATGCCTTTATTCATAATTTCCATATCAGTGGTCATTTTAATACTCCTCCATTCTTCTTATAAAGTCTATAGGATTTAACATCTGAATTTCATTTGTAGGATATGTTAACAGTCTGTCATCGGTAGTCAGGAAACAATCACATGACGAATAGACAGCACAGGCAACATGGAAAGCATCTTTCATTTTGATTCCGGTTTTCATGATTTCTTCAGCTTTGGATTTTATCACATCAGCCTTATCGATATCTATGTGCTCGGAACTGTTTCGCTGCATAAACTCATTGATGGACATTCTCTTTGTTTCATATGGATTTTGGCTGTTCTCATACCAAAGAACATATGAAGTTACCAGGTCTATTTGTCTTCTCTTCACTAGGTCTTGAATATATAGTTTTGCCTGCGTTTCCAAAGATATGCGGATTTGCGTCTGGTCATCATATGGACGGTTATAACAACAATTATCTAAATATATTTTCATGATATTTCAACCTCTCTTTTATTATAGGTAAATAATACTGATTTTACAAGATTGTATTTCTACTAAAAAGGTGCATTATTCGAGAGTTTTTCACAGTGGTTATAAAAATAAGATAACACAAAAAGGGGATGTAACACAATGTATATTGTGTTACATCCCTTACATTTTATATATCGGTGGAAATTCAAAAAACTTAACACCTATTTGAAAATTTTTTATAATAGTACGGTGAGTTAAGTGATTATGGCAAAGGAGGATGACTATGAACAGCGCACAGCCAATTAAAAATGTAGAGGAATTAGAGCGATTTGAAAGATACTATATGAAAGAGGAACCCAATATGAGGAATCAGGTTCTTTTGACCCTGGGGCTCAATACAGCACTGCGTATTTCGGATTTACTGGCGTTACAGTGGAAGGACGTCTATGATTTTTCACAGGAAGATGTGTGTGACCACATTATCTTAACGGAGCAGAAGACAAAAAAGAAATCTAGTATTTATGTAAATAAAAACATACGTCAGATGCTGGTTTTGTACAGGCATTATCTGGGAGACGACAATGAGATTTCGCCGGAACACTATTTGTTTCCGGGGCAGAAGGGGCTTCCTATTTCCCGGGTCCAGGCTTGGCGGATTATCAAAAAGGCTGCAGTGTCCTGCAATATTTCCGGGGTAATCAGTCCTCATTCTATGCGGAAAACCTTTGGATATCACGCATGGAAACAGGGAGTAGCCCCCACATTGCTGATGGAAGTGTTTAACCACTCATCATTTGCAATTACAAAACGTTACCTTGGCATCGGCCAGGATGACAGAGACGAAGTGTTCCGAAATATCTATATTTAACGGAAATCTCCGGTTGAAAAAATCAGCCGGGGTTTTTTTCTGCTTTTAAGACTCAAAATACGGGATAAGGGATGTAACACAATATACATTGTGTTACATCGAGGTACATCGGGACTTGTCTATAGTATATACAAAAAAGCAGGGGGTTAACAGCAAATATGTTAAAACTTACGGTAAAAGCAGGAGAATACCTGTTGATCGGAGACGAAGTCAAAGTAGTTTACACCGGAGGCAGCGGTGAAAACGCCCATATACTGATAGATGCGCCCAAATCTATGAATATTGCCAGAAGCAGTACATTGGAAAAATATGGAATGGCTGCAGACCCGGGAAATGAAGTGGTACATCATAAAGACAGAGAACTTTCGCCCGAGGCAAAACGAAAGATTAACGCTATTTTAAAAAGCGAGAGGAGAAAGGCCAGGGAGGAACAGGCGGCGAACAATCCTCTTCGCAAATATGGATATTAAATTCGGTATTAAGCCGGGGCTAACCTAGGGGCCTTAGCTTCTTACATAAATAAAGCAATCAGCGCTCTTGCACTCCGTGAAAACGGAAAGGGAATAAGCCCAGAGCGCAAAAGCCATAACGCAAAAGGATTTGCGGATAAAAATTTCAAAAAACAAGGAGGAAACAATTATGGCAATGGTAGTACAGCACAATCTTACAGCAATGAACTCTAACAGACAGTTGGGCATCACAACAAGTGGTCAGTCAAAATCATCTGAGAAATTATCATCCGGTTACAAGATTAACCGTGCAGCAGATGATGCAGCAGGATTAAAGATTTCTGAGAAAATGAGAAGCCAGGTTCGTGGTTTAAACAGAGCTTCCACAAATGCACAGGACGGCGTATCTCTGATCCAGACTGCTGAGGGTGCATTAAACGAAGTTCACAGCATCTTACAGCGTATGAATGAGCTGGCAGTTCAGGGCGCAAACGACACCAACCAGAACGTTGACCGCGATGCTATCCAGCAGGAGTTGAATGCATTGGTAGAGGAAGTGGATCGTGTTGCTAACACAACCCAGTTCAACAAACAGGGTCTGTTAAATGGTAAGTTTGTGGGCAAGAACCTTCAGGTTGGAGCAAACAACGGACAGAAGATTACCATCAATATCGCAGCAATGAATGCATCTGCAATTGGTTTAAAGAGCGGCTATGCAGCTGGCGCATCAAAATATTATGCAACAAATGATGTTACTACTACAGCGAAATTTGCTTCTGCAGGAGCAGCTAAAGCCTCCGTTGGAGCACGTGCTAGCAAAAATATCAAGCTTACCGACTATGAGACAGTTTCTACTGGATATATGTCACCAGCAGGCCAGAAAGTTGGTGAGGGAACACTTAAAAAATGTGTACATCAGAATGCATCAAAATATGCTCAGGTATTTGAAGTAGCATCCGTTGTAGCTGCGTCTATGACTGGCGTAGATGTATCTGATTATGCAAAAGCAAACGGAACCATCAGCATGATCGCAAATGCAATCAACAATGTATCTAACCAGAGATCAGCGCTCGGTGCAATTCAGAACAGATTAGAGCACACAATTGCGAACTTAGACAACGTAGCTGAGAATACTCAGGCAGCAGAGTCCCGTATTCGTGATACAGATATGGCTTCTGAGATGGTTGAGTACAGCAAGAACAATATCCTTGCTCAGGCAGGACAGTCCATGCTTGCTCAGGCTAACCAGTCTAATCAGGGTGTATTATCCTTATTGCAGTAATCACATTACTCACAAAAAGATTTTTGAGGAAGGGAGTCGGCATGGCTGGCTCCCTTTCTACTAGAAGGGAAGAAAAACATAAGTGGAATTACAGTCACAGATGGATAAGGTGGAAGAAATCTGCCGGTTAATTGAAAATGAAAAAGAATATATGGAGGAGTTGACAGGATATCTTCCAGAGTTGAATCAGTCCATAAGTTTTATTTTGGAATGTGCAAGGGATCCCGAACTCCTTTTTGTAATAAATGAAGAATTTGTGCTACAGGCGTTAAAAGATATTTTATATGGAATGGAGAGGCAGGATACAGTATTTCTGTTGGATGTACTGCGCTATGGCCTATTAGAAATATACCGATACGGGAAAGAGGAACTGCAAAGCGAGGGAGTGAAATGAATCAGTCGGTTTACGAAAAAAATATAGAGATGCTGGAGAAAAAATATCCGGTATGGGCAGAAATTTTAAAGACGAATACCAGAAAAAAGAGAAATTTTGAGGTGATTATTGAGGAGAGTTATACCAACGAACCCATTATGAAAGTCAATGACCATGGAAAAGTATATTACCTCAATGGGAAATATGCTCCCTCGGAAACGGCAAATAATTGGTTAAAACAGCAGGGAAATATTGACAAATTTGCTACAATTATCATTATTGGGCTTTCCAATGGGATGCATATAAAAAAAATCATGGAGAGCGTACCAAAGACCGTAAATATTATGGTATATGAGCCGTCTTATGAGATTTTTCGCCGGGCTATGGAAGAGGTAGATCTGTCTTTTTTGTTTCAATTAGATATTCCCGTTGGAATTGTGGTAGAGCCGATCAATGGTTTTGAGGTGAGCAGATATTTCTCAACTTTGATTGCATATGATAATCTGGTGTCTCTGAAGGTGTACCTGTCAGGAAATTACACGAAACTCTTTCCAAAAGAGACAGGTGAATTTGTGAAGGAATTGAAACAGTATTCGGATGAATTGCAAGTGGGCTGGAATACTTTAGTCCGTTATACAAACGTAAATGCAAGGAATCTGTTTCATAACTTACATTACTTGTGTGAAGGATATTCGGTAGCAGAATTGTATAAAATGTTACCGGAAAATGTACCTGTGATTGTTGTGTCTGCTGGCCCCTCTTTGAATAAAAATATCAAAGATTTAAAAGAGGCTCAGGGAAAGGCATGTATCATAGCCACAGATACGGCTATGAAACCCCTTTTAAATGCGGGGATTGTGCCAGACCTGTTTATGATCGTGGACGGGTTAAAGCCGGCGGAACTTTTTGAGCATAAAGATATTTCAAAAACAGCGATGGTAACTATGACCGCTGTATCCAGGGAGCCTATGGATCTGCATAAAGGAAGAAAGCTCTTTTATACCAGTGATTCTCCTTTTGAAACAGAGCTGATCCGGGTGGTGGATGCCATGAAGGACAGGGATGTATTGTTGCCAGTTCTGCCAACAGGGGGGTCTGTGGCCACTAGTGCTTATTCTCTTGGGGTTTTTATGGGAGCCAGGACGATTATCCTGGTGGGGCAGGATCTTGCGTTGACCGGGAATAAAATCCATGTGGATGGAGCTTTTAAGGATGAAAAATGTGATATTGACATGGAAAGCGGTGCCTATGTGGAAGTGGAAGCGATAGGAGGAGGAAAGGTTATCACCAGGAATGATTTCAAGCATTATCTGGAATGGTTTGAAAGTACAATTAGGAAATGGAAACACATACAGACCGTAGATGCAACGGAAGGCGGAGCGCTGATCCATGGTGCAAAAAGTATGACGTTAAAGAAAGCAATAAAAAAATATTGTATAAAAGATTATAACGTAAAATGGCATCTGGCACGGCTGCCAAAATTAGTTGAGACGGCGGAGGAAGAAAAGTACATTTTGAACTATTTTGAGAACAGTGTCAAAAGATTAGAAGATGTAAAGAAAAAGGCAAAAGAGGGGATAAGATCTTACGAGAAGCTCCAAAAACTGTCCAGGAATAGTTCGAGAAGTCAGAAAGAGTTTCAGAAGACATACAAAAAAATTAAAAAGATTAATACCTATATGGAAAAAGACGAAATAGCGTTAACTGTTATAGATAGTTTAAAAGGGATGGAATCTGCCCTGCGGCCTTTGATTTATCAGACAAAGGATGACAGGAAAGAGGAGATTGATGAGGTGGCAGAGCAGGGGAAAGTAATGCTCACAGGAATTATGTATGGTTCGGATGAAATTAAAGGTATTGTAGAGGAGACATTGATACCTTATGTAAAGGAAAGAAGAAAATCTATTTCGCAGGAGGCAAAATGAAAACTGAAGAAAAGCTGTTGACATATGCTTGCGAAAAATTTGAAAAGGGAGAATATGAAGAAGCACTGGAGGCCTTTATTTTGGCATATGGAAAAGGGTATGAACGGGAATGGGTTTTAGAAAATATTTATAACTGCTATATGGCAGGCAACGAGGCTGAATTTCAGAAATCGTATGGAAAGCGGGCAAACATAGGGAACGTAAGTTACAAGGATTGTATACTTGATTTTGTCCCATATAGAGAGGGGGAATATTACATTTTTGATAGGGAAACAGGCACATTTTCTGGTCTGTTTTCTGTGCCTGCGTTCCAGACGGCAAAACCTGATGCTATATTTGATGAAGCAGAATTTAGCGCAGTGGCTTTGGCATTGGATTGGGATATCAGGCAATATGCAGAAATTTTTTCCATGGCAGCACAGAGAAAAATTTTTATTGTCTGCCATGATATGAAGCGGTACATGTCTTTCTGGAAAATTCCGGAATTGGAGGAATATCTTAGAAATGTAACTATATTTTCGGATTATGAAGCGTTCCAGGCATATTTTCATGAGAATACGTCGGTATATTTGCCCATGATATTATACGGCAGTGATAACGATTGCAAGCGATTAGAAAGGATTCGTAAAGAAGAACATCAATACCGTATTACCCCACAGGGGAGGAATACGGATAATGTATTGTTAACAATAGCGATTCCTACCCGTCATAGAGGAAATCTGTTGTTAAAGCGGTTGGAGCACTTGCAAATGATGCCTTATAATGCGGAGATAGAGATTGTTGTTTCTAAAAATGGAAAAGGTGTTTTTGAGGAAGAATATACAAAGGTCAGCGAGATAAAGGATGCCAGGATTCGGTATTATGATCATGGAAAGGATTTGCTTGGATATCAAAACTTTCAATATGCGATTGAAATGTCTTGCGGTAGGTATGTGATGCTGGTATCTGATGAAGATGATGTAATTCTTGAGGCCCTGGAGCATTATCTTGGCTTGTTGAGAGATAATCCTGAACTGAGTCTTGTAAGAGCAAGGAGTACATATCAGTATTCTGACATAACACAGCGGAAATATGGGAAAAAAGGATTGGAAGCATTTTATCTTATGTTCTTAAAGCAGAACTACATTTCAGGGATGATTGTGAGAAGGAAAGATTTTGTGGAAGAAAATTTTTCTGCTAAGTTCGCTGGTTTTTCCGACAATCCATTTTTCCTTTATTATACTCATGAATGGTGGTGTGCAATGCTCTGCAGGAGAGGGGATGCTGTAGAGGAACCTGTTATTCTTATTTTTGAGGGAGAATCAGCGGTTTCGGGAAACTTTCCTTCCTACTCAACTTATGAAGCACGTTTGAAGCAATTTCGGGGAATGGTTGAGTTCCTGCGCTTTATATTAGAAGAGGACAAAATGGCAGTCAAGGAAGACAAGCAGGTATATGAGAAATGTTTGCAAAGGGCAATCAGTAAAACAGTATATCTGTTTGATTTAGCGAGAAGTGTTGACCATGACGTGGAGAATTATGTGGTGATGCTTGATAAGTTTGCGCAAGCCGCTGTTTCGATAATAGAAGACTCTTGTTTGGATGAGGATCAAAAGATGAGGACATTGCATGGTTTAAAACTTGACTGTGAGGAATTGTTTACATTAGATAGAGAATTAAAAGCTAAAGAACGGCAAGAGAAGAAGGGCAGAGTTTATGAAAAAGATTATAGTGCTAAAAATCAAGAGCCAGTATAGTGTATTGGAAGTGTTTCAGCAGGAAATAATCGAAGGTTTTGAAGAGAAAGGATACCTAGTGGAAACAGCCGATTTAAATCATGGTTTTACCATGGATGAATTGATCCATCTTCCCTTTACTAAATATGAATTCATATTTTGTATTAATTTGATCTTGTTAGAAAGACTGGCACCCTACCTTCCGGCAGCAACAGTAGTAGCTTCTTTAGTAGTGGACCATCCTATTTATCATGCTCGCAGATTTAGAAATAAATGCTTAAATGTAATCTGTTTTCATGTGGATATATACCGTGTAGATTTTGCGTTACAGCACTATCCTTTTGTGAGAAAGCATTGTTTTTTACCCCATGGAGGAAGCGTCGGATATGAGGGAAAGGTATTTAGTGAGCGGGAATATGGGATTGTCCATATGGGGAGTTATGAACCGCCGGATATGATTATGAATGAACTTCTGCAACAACATGAGGAGATAAAAGAATTTTCACTTAAAGTGATAGAAATATATTTGCAGCAAGAAACGATTTCTATTGAAGAGGCAGTGCGTCGAGTATGTGAGATGATTTATCTTGAGCTGACAGAGGAACAATTAATCAATTATCTTGATAACGTTCACTTGGAGGATAAATTTATCCGTGCATATGTGAGGGATTTAGTGGTGAGGACTCTTTTACAGTCAGGACTGGAGCTTCATGTATTTGGGAACGGATGGGAAAAGTTCAATGGAGAAAATGCAGATAAACTCCATATTCATGGTGCAGTAACCTATGAAGAGGCACTTGAGATTATGGGGAATACAAAAATATTTTTAAACGTGACACCTACCTTAAACAATGGTTCCCATGAAAGGATTTTTTCTGCCATGCTAAACGGAGCCTTGTGTTTTACTACCAGGAGTCTTTATCTGGAGCGGGAAGGGTTGGATCAGGAAGTGATAGAGTTCTCTTATAATGCGATAGGGGAATTGCCTCAGATTGTTCAATTGATTCTGGAAAATCCCGGGAAGGCGGAAGTACTGGCACAACACGCCAAGAAAGTCGCACAGGAGAAGCATTTGTGGAAGCACAGGGCAAAAGGCATCTTAAATGTTGTAAGACAGTGCAGGGAAGAGTGGGGATACATGGAGAAAGAGTATCCAAATTCCTGTGAGTCAGAGTTTAGATCATGGTGTGACTATGTAAAAAGCGTATCGGAATCTGTTTTGTTTGAGGAAATGAAGCACAATTTATTTTTGCACAGAAACGATTCCAGCAATTATCTGGAAAGTGCACTTAACGCCTATAATGATTATGAATTTTGGGGAAAATGTGAGCCGGAAAAGGAAAATTATGAGCTTTTTCATAACAGAGCAAAAGAGATAAAAGATAATTATGAGAATATTGCGTGGATGTTTGGGGAACTTCGGGATTACAGGTCTAAATGTGTGTTAAATTGTATCATCAGGCACTGGCTGGATTATTCACCATTGCATTTGGAGAGAGTTATGAATGAATCGTATGATCCATATTTTGATCTTGATCTGATATCCTGTGATGAAAATGAAGTATTTGTGGACCTGGGTGCCGGTCAAGGTGAGACAGTAAGAAGTTATGTGAAAAATTTTGGGAGTTATAAGCAGATAATCTGCTATGAAAAGTCTGAAGGAAAAATGAATGTCTGCAGAGACAGGCTGTGTACATACCATGATATTGATTACAGGCAGTGTGGGGTGGGAGACATTAGTGGCATGGTTACATTAGATGAAGACGTAAATGAAAAGATTACATTTTTGAAGATGAATATAGGAGGCAGTGAATACGCTGCCCTGAAAGGCGCAAGAGATCATATAAAAAAAGACCATCCCAAACTGGCGATTGCATGTTACCACGGAAATCAGGATATCTGGCAGTTGGCACGATTTATACATGAAATAGAAAAGGATTATTGTTTTTATTTGAGATATTATGGGAAAAATATTTATTCATCGGAGTATGTATTGTACGGTATTTGTCCATAAAAGGATTTGATTTTGGCGGAAGCTAAAAGATAAGGATGTTGAATATTTTAAAAGCTTAAGGAGAATCAGGAAAATGAATACTTACATAACAGCAGAAATCGGAATTAACCATAACGGGGATCTGCAGATTGCAAAGCAGCTAATTGATGCGGCGGCAGTTGCAGGCTGCGATGCAGTGAAATTCCAGAAGCGTACTGTAGAAAAGGTGTATACAAAAGAATATTTAGACAGTCCAAGGGAAAGTCCCTGGGGAAATACGCAAAGGGATCAGAAAGAGGGACTGGAGTTTGGGAAAGCAGAGTATGATGAAATTGACAGCTATTGCAAGGAAAAAGGAATAGACTGGTTTGCATCTGCCTGGGATGTGGATTCCCAGAAGTTTTTAAGACAGTATGACTGTAAATACAACAAAGTAGCATCTGCCATGCTGACAAATGAGGAACTGTTAAAAGAGATTGCCCGTGAGGGGAAATATACCTTTATTGCTACTGGTATGAGCAGTCTGGAAGAAATCGACCACGCTGTGGAGATATTTAAAGAGGCGGACTGCCCTTATGAACTGATGCACTGTAACAGTACTTATCCTATGCCTTTAAAGGATGCCAACCTGAAACTGATACGAACGCTTATGGACAGATATCAGTGCAAGGTGGGCTATAGCGGGCATGAGGAGGGAACGCTTGTAAGTATCTGTGCTGTTGCGGCAGGAGCATCCTGCATTGAACGCCATATCACACTGGATAAGGCCATGTATGGTTCCGATCAGAAAGCTTCCATAGAACCTTATGAGCTCTGCAAGCTTGTGAAAAGTATTCGGGATGCAGAGAAGATGATGGGAACCGGGGAGAAAATCCTAACACAGGCAGAAGAAGACGTAAAAAAGAAACTCAGAGGTTAAATATGATAGAGCTGATTGTACTAGATATTGATGGCGTTATCACGGACGGAACGGTTATCATAGACTCAGAAGGACGTGAGCAAAAACAGGTAAATTTAAAAGATGTAGACGCAATATTTGAATTGCACCGCCGGGGATACAAGCTGGCGGCGATTACCGGAGAGGATACGGAGATCGTAGGATATTTTGAAGAGCGTTTTCCGTGGGAATATTTTTACAGGGGAAGCAAAACCAAGAAGGAAGCCATGCTTCAGATTGAGGAGGGCACAGGTATCCGGCGTGAAAATATCTGCTATGTAGGGGATGGGAAATATGACGTGGAGCCTCTGGCTTACGCAGGGCTTGGGTTATGTCCGGGAAATGCCATTGCCAGTGCCAAACATGCGGCAGATATTATTCTGCAGAATGAGGGGGGAAAGGGCTGTCTTTGGGAGCTTCTTTCTATTCTGGAGCAGCATAATGAACCGTTGTGCCCTCAGAACTACTTCTACAAAAGACTTTTTGAACATGAGGATATTTTCAAGAAGATGGCTTCCGATCAGGGACTGACGGATGCGGTGATGGGGATTGCGCAGGATATCATGAGGCTGTTAAAAAAAGATGGACAGCTGTTTTTGTGTGGTAACGGAGGAAGTGCGGCAGACGCCCAGCACATCGCAACGGAATTTATCAGTCGTTTTTACAAAGAACGACCAGCGATGAATGCTGAAGCGTTGACGGTAAATACATCTACTCTTACAGCGATCGGAAACGATTACAGTTATGAGAGAGTATTTGTAAGACAGTTAGAGGCAAAGGCAAAGTCAGGGGATATGTTGATTGGTATTTCCACCAGCGGTAGATCTAAAAACGTGCTGGAAGCTTTGCGTTTTGCAAAAGGAAGGGGAATAAAGACGGCCCTGCTGATGGGAGACCATGAAGTGCCGGAAATTGATGACCTTTGTGATTTTGTGGTGAAAGTTCCATCTAAGATAACGCCCAGGGTGCAGGAAGGGCATATTTTTGTGGGCCATGTAATTGCAGAATATGTGGAACATGAGATGTTTGTAAGAAATGGGAAGAAAGATTAGGAAACCGGGAGACGAAGATGCTGACAGATAAATTATTAATAAAAGACAAAGTTTGCGTGATTACAGGAGGCGCCGGACTGTTGGGAAGACAGCATGCACGGGCTGTTCTTGAAGGGAAAGGGATACCTGTTTTGCTGGATATCTCGGAGAAATCATTAGAAGATGCGAAAGCCAGTCTTAAGAATCAATATCGGGAGGCTGAGATTGGAATATATAAGACAGATATTACAGATGAAACAGAGCTTGAAAAAGTTAGAAAAGATCTGATTTTAAAATTTGGGCATATAGATATCCTGATCAACAATGCGGCAAATAATCCCAAAATGGAAGAAGCTTCTGCTAATCTGGGAAATATCCGGTTTGACAATTTTCCACTGGACATTTGGCAGGGGGATATCGCCGTTGGTCTGACTGGGGCATTTTTGTGTGCAAAAGTATTTGGGACAGAAATGGAACGGCAGGGAGAAGGGGTTATCTTAAATATATCTTCGGATTTGGGGATCATAGGGCCAGATCAGAGAATATACCGAAAAGATAGTGTCAGGGAAGAAGATCAGATTATCAAACCGGTAACGTATTCCGTAATCAAGCACGGATTGCTTGGTTTGACTAAGTATCTTGCAACTTATTGGGCGAATAAAAATATCAGGGTAAATGCACTCTGCCCGGCAGGCGTGGAAAATGGTCAGGATAAGGAGTTTGTGAAAAAGCTGACGAATTTAGTTCCAATGGGCAGAATGGCGGAGGTGGAAGAATATCAGTGTACGGTGCTTTATATGATTTCCGGGGCAAGCTCTTATATGACCGGTTCCACAGTTATAGTTGATGGCGGGAGGACCTGCTGGTAGGAGGAAGAGAAAATGATACAGATTGGCACTATGCAGGGAAGGCTGACGCCATCGAGAGGCAGGGGGATGCATTTTTTTCCCTTTGAGAACTGGCAGGAAGAATTTTACCAGGCGGCAGAAATAGGGCTAAACGAGATTGAGTGGATTTTCGACCGTGAAAGAATGGAAGAAAATCCACTGTGGACAAAAGCAGGAATCGCAGAATTGAGGCATATTACAGAAACAACGGGGATTGAGATAAATTCTGTTTGTTTTAATTATTTTATGCGATGTCCTTTTTTTTCGTTAGGAAAGTCTGAAAAAAAAGAAGGTTACCAAAGAAATTTGGAGATGACGAAAAGAATACTTGATGCATGGGCAGAGGCAGGTGGGAAAGTATTGGAAATTCCGTTGGTGGATGAAGCTTCACTAAAAACATCGGAAGAGGAGAAAGAGGTGGGAGAGTTTATCAGCAATACTGCAGATAAGGCGGATGAATATGGTATTAAAATTGTTCTGGAAACAGATCTTCCCCCGGGGCAATTTAATGGGTTCTTGGAAAGCATAGAGAAAAAATATATTTATGCAACCTATGATTCTGGTAACAGCTCTGGTCTGGGATATGATGCAGAAAGTGAGATTTGTTCACTAAAAGGGCGTATCCATAACGTCCACATAAAAGATAAAGTATATCAGGGGACAACTGTTGAACCTGGAACTGGAAACGCAGATTTCGATAAAGTTTTTTCCACATTAAAACGAATAGGATATGGGAACAGCTTTGTGCTTGAAGCGGCAAGAGGAGTTGATGGCAAGGAGCAGGAGACGCTAGGCAGACAGGCTCAGTTTATAAAGAACTATTTAAAGAAATATGAGTTTGACTAAGGAAATGAAAGGGATATACGGAAAAGATGAAAGTATTATTTATAGGGCTTGGCAGTGCAGGCCAGAGGCATATGCGGAATCTAAAGCGAATACTGGGTGATGAGGCAGAATTTATTGCATATCGAGTCAGGAAGCTGGAGAGGCTTTTTGATGATAATCTTAATATAGTGGAAGGGCAGAGAGTGGCAGACGCTTATCATATCCGGGAATTTTACAGCTTAGAGGAAGCTTTGAATGATAAACCGGAGATTGCAGTCATATCGAATCCTAACAGCATGCACATAAAATGCGCCCTTCAAGTTGCGGAAAGGGGAATAGACATCTTCCTTGAAAAACCTGTGTCTGATACGCTGGAAGGGGTCAATGAATTAGAAAATGTAGCCAGGGAAAAAGGCATTGTTGTCTATGTGGGATACCAGATGAGGCTTCATCCATGTGTCAGGAGATTAAAAAAAGATATTGATGCAGACAAAATCGGAAGGATTGTGTCTGTGAGCTGCCATATGGGTGAATTGATTACCAGAATGCATAAGTATGAAGATTACAGAGGAATGAATGAAGCAAAAAAATCTACAGGCGGCGGGGTCGTACTCTGCCAGATTCATGAACTGGATTACCTTTATTGGATTTTTGGGATGCCAAAAGAGGTTTACAGCATCGGTGGGAAATGCAGTAATTTGGAAATAGAAGTGGAGGATGCGGCGACAACCTTTTGTAGATATGAAAAAAATGGGTATGAGTATCCTATTGTAATTCATCAGGATTTTTTGCAATCGCCTGCTGTCAGGAAGTGTAGGGTGGTAGGGACAAAAGGCCAGGTAGAAATGGATCTTTTAGAGAATGAATATACGCTTTATAGCGAAGAAGCAGTTATAGAGGAGCGATTTGTTAATTTTGTCAGAAATGATATGTTCATGGAAGAAATGAAGCTTTTTTTGAAATATGTTCAGGACAGAAGGCAGGAAAGTCTGACATTGGAAGACGGAATTGGGAGTTTAAAGATTGCTTTGGCGATTAAGGATTCTATGGCAAATGGTACTCCTGTACAGTTTTAGCAGGAAGTCATTAGTAGAAGATAAGGAGATACATATGAAATTGTCTGACTATGTATGGAAATATATCAGCGAATTGGGAGTAAGGCATGTGTTTATGTTTCCGGGAGGGGGAGCCATGCATTTAGTGGATTCTCTTGGGAAAAATCAGAATCTTGAATATGTGACATTGCTTCATGAGCAGGCTTGTGCTATGGCGGCAGAGACATATTCCCGTATAGATTATAATTTGGGAGTTGCTTTGGTGACCACAGGCCCTGGGGGAACCAATGCCATCACGGGAGTGGCTGCGGCGTGGTTAGAATCAACACCAATGCTGGTGATTTCCGGACAGGCGAAAACGGAGGATCTGAAAAATGGATACGGTGTGCGTCAGCGGGGAAATCAGGAGATTGGAATTGTAGATGTAGTATCTTCTATCACAAAATATGCAGTTATGGTGAAAGAGCCAGATAAAATAAAATATTATCTGGACAAGGCAGTATATGAAGCCAAGACCGGAAGAGGAGGTCCTGTCTGGATAGATATTCCATTGGATATTCAGGCGGCTGACATAGAGGAAAACAGCCTGATCTCTTATGTGCAGGAACAGGAAAAAATGGAAGACAGACAGGACCTGGCCAAGGCTGTTAAAGAAACATTCATGTATCTGCAGAATGCGAAACGCCCGGTTATCATTGCAGGACAGGGAATTGAACGGAGGAATGGGAAAGCCATTTTTCGGGAGTTGGTGGAGAAACTTAACATTCCGGTATTGTCTAGTTGGATAGCAGTGGAATTGTTGGAATATGACCACAGGTGCAATTTGGGAAAACCGGGGATGGTTGCTCCCAGGTATTCCAATTTTACAATGCAGGATGCGGATTTGATTCTTGCAATTGGAACAAGACTTGACCCGGCAATGATTGGGTATGATGCCAATGACTTTGCGCCGGGAGCCAAGAAAGTAATTGTAGATATTGATGCTCACGAATTAGATAAATTTACATTTGATATCGCTTTAAAGGTACAGGCGGATGCAACGGATTTTATAAAAGAATTATTGGGACAGTTAGATGATTTTGAAAACAGAAAAGAGTTAAATGACTGGCTAGAAAAATGCATAAGCTGGAAATGGCAATACCCGATCGTTTTAGAGGAATTTAAGAAAGAAGGAGAAAAGGTGAATCCATATTTCTTTATGGATAAACTTTCGGATGCATTAAAAGAGGATGATGTGATTATTCCAGGGAGTTCAGGAGCGGGTATCGATGTGTTCTGGTTATGTATTAAAAATAAGAGGAATCAGCGACTGCTGGCAACTGGTTCTTTAGGATCTATGGGCTATGGTCTGCCCGCCGCCATCGGAGCCTGCTTAGCTTCAGGAAAAAGGACAATCTGCGTAGAAGGGGATGGAAGTTTCCAATTAAATATTCAGGAGCTGGCCAGCATTAAAGGAATGAACTTGCCAATTAAGATTTTTATTAATGGGAATGGCGGATATCTTTCTATCATGAATATGCAGAGAACTCATTTTGATGGAAAGTTTACAGGCGCCAATGAAAACAGTCATTTGTATTTGCCGGATATTACAGCGGTGGCAGAGGCATATGGATTTCATACATTTGAAGTTAAGTGTCATGAGGAGGCGGAGGAGATGATCTGTCGGACATTGGAAGCGGAGGGGCCGTCACTCTGTTATGTTCATATGAGAGATGATATTGCAATCCAGCCTAAAGTAATGTCAAGAGTGTCAGAGAATGGTTCTATGGTATCGGGGAAATTGCGGAATTTATGGCCATTTTTAGAAGAAAACCCATGTTAGGAGGAGTTGTAGGTGCGCTATGCCAATTTAGTTTGTGATGATATCTTTACAATTAAAGGAACTTCAGAAAATGATAACATAGAGAGGTTGTGGAATGTGGGGGATTATATCCAGGTTCTTGCAATTGAAAATCTCTATAAAGAGATGGGGATGAAAAGTGAAGATATTGTAAGGATACGGATGCAGGAACTCAAAACTTATAAAGGAGAGAAACTGCTTCTGCCAATTAATCTTATTGTCTATGGGGATAATTTTTTTGACGGTTCAGACATGGTGATTTCGGAGGATATCGTACCCGTATTTCTTGGGGTTCATTTTTATCATTACTTTTTTAGTGAAAAGACAAAACAGTATCTGAGAGAGTATGGACCTGTTGGCTGTAGGGATGAGTCTGTGCTTATGAAATTGCAGGCATTAAATATTCCGGCATATTTGAGTGGATGTGTAACAATTACGTTGCCTAAAAGAAAACAAAAACCTTCAAAAGGGAAAGTATATCTGGTTGATGTACCGGAAGCATTGTATGAATATTTCCCTGAATGGATAAAAGAAAATATGGTGGAAACTACATCGGTCTATTTTATGTCTAAGACAAATATGCTTCAGGGAAAAACGATGAAAGAATTTGTAGAAGAAAAATACAGGGAATATTTTGAGAATGCCAGTCTAGTAATCACGTCCAGACTTCATGTTGCAAGTCCTTGTATAGCGGCTGGCATCCCGGTAATTCTCGCACGGGAATCTATAACTGGTCGTTTTGCATGGTTAGATAAGTTTATTAGGATATATACCCCGGAAAATTTTTCAGAAATAGATTGGGAAATAAACGCTGTAGAAATGAATGAGGAGAAACGAAAGATAATAGATGCGGATATTGCTATGATTAGAAGCCAGTATACCAAATATAGCGCAATTGAAAAAATAGGTGAATTGTATGAAAAACGGAACCGATGCGTTTATCAGGATTCCTCCTATTTGAATATAGAACCTATTATTGAGTACATGAATGAAAACTGGAACTCAGAAAGTGAAGAAATGTATGCGATATGGGGATGGAGTGTCTATGCGGAAGAAGTTATCAAGTATATTGAGAGTCACTATCCAAAAGCAAAATTGGTAATGTTATTTGACTCTTATCGATCCTTTGAAAAATATGGAATAACTGCTCAGCCGCCAACTGGTTTAAAAAATAATAAGGATTATATTACTTTTATCACGTCAGATGCGGTGGGGTATATAGCGGAAGAGTATTTTAGAGAACATGCATATAATGCGAATGGATATGTTTTGATGGGATGCGGGGCAAATTCTAAGTATGGTTTTGGGAATGAGTAAAAGGAGATTGGAAAGTGCTGAATATATTGGATTATGTGCAATGTGATGAAAAACAGCTTCGGAATAAATTACGGGACAGGTTGGGCTTACATACGGTTTCTGAGATAATGGGAGAGGATATTTATATCTGGGGAATTGGGGCATTAGGACAGTTCGTGGTGGAACAGTTTAAGAAAAATGGCTTGAAAGTAAAAGGCATATTAACCAGTGACACGAAACAAATTGGGATGAATTATGAAGGTATTCCATTTGTGAGTTTAGATTGTCTAAAGGTTGAGGATATGATTGTTGTGTGCAGCATGGCTTATCCGGTTATTGCAGAAAAGCTGAGTTATAAAGGATATAAAAAGTATTTTTATTATGAAGTACTTCCTTTTCTGTTTGACGAATTGGATTCTTTTTATATGGGATTTGATGGAATGTGGGAAACATTGACCAAGTATCGTCAAGAAGTTAGGAATTTGCAAGAAATTTTTGCTCACGATGAAGTTTCACAAGAAGTGCTTTCAAATGTTTTACTGTATCGTTACACTTTTGAAACAGCCTATTTAGACAAAGCATTTCTGGTGTCTTTGGAGAGAGGGAGTATATATTTTGACAGATCAATTGTCAAACTCTCTGATCATGAAGTTTTCGTGGATTGCGGCGGTTATACAGGTGACACAGTTGAGTCTTTTATTCTGCACAGTCATAATCGATACAAAAAAATTTTTTTATTTGAGCCAGATAATGCAATTCTTAAAACGGCGCAAGAGAATTTAAAGGGATATCAAAATATTTCTTTTTTTAATGAGGGAATAGGAAAAACAAAAAGTAAACTTTTCTTTGAAGAAAAAGGGAGTATAGGTGGAGGTACAGTGTCGTTTCAGGGAAAAACGGAAATAATAATTACATCATTGGATGAGGCTATTAAGGATTTTGACCCAACATATATAAAAATGGATATTGAGGGAAGCGAAATGGATGCATTACGGGGAGCTGTAAAAACAGTATCTTCCTGTCGGCCGAAAATGGCAATATCTGTATATCATCATCCGTATGATATTGTTGAAATAACAGAATATATGCAAAAATTGCTATTAGATTATGAATTCTATTTGCGGCATTATTCAAGGATGTACGATGATACAGTTTTATATTGTATTCCAAAGAAAAAATGATTTGAGAGAGTTAATAATGGTAGGACATGATGAAGAAGATTTTTTTGACAGGCGGTTCAGGATTCATTGGGAAAAATTTACTGGAAAAATTGAATAGGGAATATGACATTTATTCTCCCGGCAGTGGGGAATTAAATTTACTGGATCAAAAAGCGGTTGAGCAGGAGTTAAAAGACAGGTCTTACGATGTTGTAATACATACAGCAAATATAAATAGTACAAAAAGAAAAAACGTTTCATTATATGATGTGCTTGATGGAAATCTCCGTATGTTTTCTAATTTGATACGATGTAAAGAGTATTTTGGGAAAATGTATTATTTTGGTTCTGGGGCAGAGTATGGTATAGGACATTATATACCAAATATGTCAGAGGAGTATTTTGACACATATGTTCCAAAAGATCCCTATGGTTTTTCTAAATATATTATGTCTAAGAAATGCAATGAAAATGAAAATGTATATGATTTGAGGCTTTTTGGTGTGTTTGGAAAATATGAAGAATGGCATCGCAGATTTATCTCAAATGCCATATGCCGCACTTTAAAGGGAATGCCCATTACAATACATCAAAACGTATATTTTGATTATCTTTGGATAGATGATCTGGCAGAAATTATGAAATGGTTTATCGAGAAAGAACCACGTTATAGACATTACAATGTCTGCCGTGGATCAAAAATTGATTTGTATACACTTGCCAGTAAAGTTAAAGAAACCCTTAATTCAGACTGTGAAATTCTCGTTGCTGAGTCAGGATTCAAACCAGAGTACACAGGATGCAATTTAAGGATGTTGGAGGAAACTGGAAGTTTTCGGTTTACTGGATGGGATGAGGCAATAAAAAAATTGTGTGACTATTATTGTGAAAATATACATTTAATAGACGAGAGGAAATTATGAAAGTAGTAATATTAGCCGGTGGATTGCCGAGCACATTAATCGAACAAGATGAAAAAATCCCCAAACCAATGGCGGAAATCGGCGGCCGTCCGATTCTTTGGCACATTATGAAACAGTATGCCTATTATGGTTACAAAGAGTTTATCATCTGCACAGGTTACAAAGGGGAAATGATAAAAGATTATTTTATGAATTTCTACATCTATCAGTCCGACATAACCGTAGACCTGCAGACAAACCAGGTGGATATCCACCGGAAAAAAACAGAAGACTGGGATGTTATGGTCATAGATACCGGAAGAGACACTTCCGTTTCAGAGCGTATTCTAAAAGTGAGGGAATATCTGAGAGGGGAGACTTTTTTGGTGACCTACGGGGACTGTGTATCAGATATAGATATCTCAGAGATGGCAGGGCAGCACAGAAGGGAAGGAAAACTTGTGACATTTGCTGCGGCAAGGCCCACAGGACGGAACAAGATCCTTTCGGTTGGCGGGGAAGGAATGATGGAACCGTCCTCTGAGGGAAAGAGTGGAAATGCCTGGGTAAATGCATGCAGCATGGTCTTTGAGCAGGGGATCTTTAAATATTTAACGCATGGGGAAGCGTTGCTGGGAGAAGAGATGCTAAACCGCCTCTCATCGGAAGGGCAGGTGTCCATGTACTGCCATAAAGGCTTCTGGTCCCCCATGGAGACCGTAAGGGACAAGACACTATTAGAAAATATGTGGA
>JAMPFA010000001.1:36953-65134 GCA_023664725.1 Roseburia sp.
TCACGGACTATCCCAAGGAGATCAAGGCTTTCTATATGAAACTCAACGAGGACGGCAAAACCGTTGCGGCGGTGGACTGCCTGGTGCCCCAGATTGGGGAGATTATCGGGGGCAGCCAGAGGGAGGACGACTACGACAAGCTGGTGGCAAGGATGCGGGAGCTTGGATTAAAGGAAGAGGATTACGGTTTCTATTTGGATCTGCGGAAATACGGCACCGCAAGACATGCGGGCTTTGGCCTGGGCTTTGAGCGGTGTGTGATGTATCTGACGGGAATGTCCAATATCCGGGACGTGGTTCCCTTCCCAAGGACGGTAAACAACTGTGAATTGTAGGCAAAAGGGCGTTACATTATTGTAGGAGTGAGAATATGATATATCATTTGGAAAATGAGACATTAGCTGTCGCAGTGGAAAGTTTTGGTGCAGAGTTAAAGTCTGTAAAGTCAAAAGCAGACGGCAGGGAATACATGTGGTGTGCAGATGAAAAATATTGGAAGAGAACATCGCCCGTACTATTCCCACTGGTAGGTTCTCTTAAAAACCAGTCCTACCGCTGCGAGGGAAAAGAATATCCCATGTCCCAGCACGGTTTTGCCAGGGATCGGGAGTTTACTTTGGCTTCTCAGAGTGAAACCAGCATTTTCTTTGAGCTGAAAGCAGATGGGGATACCTTAAAAGTTTATCCCTTCCAGTTTACCCTGCAGGTGGGTTATGAATTGATGGGAAATACGGTAAAAGTGCTGTGGAAAGTAGTAAATGAGGAAAAGGATAAAGAGATGCATTTTTCCATCGGCGCCCATCCAGCTTTTAACTGCCCGATAAACGGGGAGGAGAGCAAGGCAGGGTATGCCATGAGATTAAACGCAACAGGAAACCCGCTCTATTCCAGGATCAACGGGGACGGGCTGATGTTGGCTCCCAAAAGCGAATTGAAGCTGGATGAGGGCAGCGTGGTGTTTACCCGTGACTTTTTTGACGAAGGGGTGTACATTATCGAGGACTGCCAGGCAAGTGAAGTCTCCCTGCTGGATTTAGAGGGAAAACCATATGTGACGGTGAGTTTTGATGCGCCCTTGTTTGGCGTCTGGTCTCCGGAGAAAAAGAATGCGCCCTTTGTCTGCATTGAGCCCTGGTACGGAAGATGCGACAGGGAAGATTTTGCGGGAGATTTAACCGAGAGAGAGTGGGAACAGAAGCTGGCGCCGAAACAGGTTTTTGAAAAGAGTTACAATATCACATTTTTATAAGTATGTTGTTTACCGTTGGCAAGGATAATACAAATCTGTCATACTCCCCCCTGGCATGTCATAAGATATGCCAAGGGGGTAATTTTTATGGAAAAAACAGAAAAAGAAAAAAATCTTACCGGGGATTTTATAAAAATCCTGTTTATGATGTATGTCATGACCCTGCTGCTATTGCTTCTCCTGGCGTTTTTACTGTTCCGCACGGAAATCTCAGAGACAGTATTTCAGGTCTGGCTCATTGCAGTGTATATTATCAGCGGTTTTGTGGGAGGGTTCCTGATAGGGAAGAGGGCAAAAAGCCGGAAATTCCTCTGGGGGTTTCTCATAGGGGCGGTGTATTTTGTCATTCTCTTTGGTGTGTCCCTGGTTTTGCACAAGGGGCTTAGCGATGACGTGATGCACCTGATCACCACGGCGGTACTCTGCCTTGGCTCCGGGACAGTTGGGGGGATGGTGTCCTAGTACAACGAATACTAAGTTGGCCTTTGTGTCAACATGAAAAAAAGATTGAGAAAAATCCCATAGTCAGGTATAATTTCATTATAGATTTTATTGAGTTGTTGTACTGAGTAAAAATGCTATGGGAAAAATGAAACGGAGGGACACAATGGAGACATGGTTTTATGAAGTTTTCAGTATTGACGGGGATTATGCAAATCTGAAGCGGACAGATATCCAGCTGGATGACTTAAAATTAGTGGCAAGAGCGCTGCTTCCGGCGGAAATCACTGTGGGCAGCAAATTGAAATATGAGCTGATGCAATACGAACTGATGGAATAGCGGGTGGGAAACTACCCGCTTTTTCTTACCTGTCAAAACCATACAGGGAAATCTGACTTTTTTATCGGAAACTGTTGAAAATCATTTCCTGATATGATAAAATCTTTACAATTTGAGATTGTGCCGCAGAGAGTTTAGGGAATCCCTATCTGCGTATACTAAGAAAAAAAAACGACGTTTTTTTTTTTGAATAAAAATAGAAAGGCAGGGTAACGATGAAAGCATTTTTGATACTGGAAGATGGAACTGTCTTTGAGGGAACGAGCATCGGCTCCACAAAGGAAGTTATCAGCGAAATCGTATTTAACACTTCAATGACAGGATACCTGGAGGTTTTGACGGATCCTTCCTACGCCGGACAGGCAGTGGTTATGACCTATCCTTTGATCGGGAACTATGGGATCACACCGGATATGGAGTCAAAGAGGCCATGGCCCGACGGCTATATTGTGAGGGAACTTTCCAGGATGCCAAGCAACTTCCGCTGTCAGGGGAGCATACAGGACTTTCTGTTAAAGTACGATATCCCCGGCATTTCCGGTATTGACACCCGTGCCCTGACCAAAATCCTTAGGGAAAAGGGAACCATGAACGGAATGATCACCACCAATGAAAATTATAATACAGAGGAAATCCTGCCAAAATTGAAAGCGTATGTGACTGGCAACGTGGTGGACAAGGTGACCTGCCAGGAGAAATCCGTTTTGCCCGGAAAAGGCAAAAAAGTTGCCCTCCTTGATCTGGGGGCAAAGGATAACATTGCAAAATCCCTGAACAAAAGGGGATGTGAGGTGACAATCTACCCTGCGGGGACCACAGCGGAGGAGATCCTTGCCACGAACCCCGATGGCATTATGCTTAGCAACGGCCCCGGGGATCCCAAGGAATGTGGAAAGATTATTGAAGAGATAAAAAAATTATATCAAAGCAGCGTTCCCATTTTTGCCATCTGTCTTGGGCATCAGCTTATGGCCCTGGCAAACGGTGCGGACACGCACAAGATGAAATACGGCCACCGGGGAGGCAACCATCCGGTGAAGGATTTGGAGACGGGCCGTGTCTATATTTCCTCCCAGAACCACGGGTATGTGGTGGATGCAGCGCACATGGATAAAAATGTGGCAAAACCTGCGTTTATCAACGTGAATGACGGCACAAACGAAGGAATTTCCTATGTGGGCAAAAATATATTTACGGTGCAGTTTCACCCGGAAGCCTGCCCGGGACCCCAGGACAGTGCATACTTGTTTGACAGATTTATCGAGATGATGGGAGGGACGAAATAATGCCAAAGAATATGGAGATCAAAAAAGTTTTAGTCATTGGTTCCGGCCCTATCGTTATCGGCCAGGCGGCGGAATTTGACTATGCGGGAACCCAGGCCTGCCGTTCCCTGAAAGAGGAAGGTGTGGAGGTAGTGCTGGTAAACTCCAACCCTGCCACCATTATGACGGACAAAGAGATTGCGGACCAGGTGTACATTGAGCCACTGACAGTTCCGGTGTTAGAGCAGATCATCCTGAAAGAAAAGCCCGACAGCGTGCTGCCCACACTGGGGGGTCAGGCGGGGTTAAACCTTGGCATGGAGCTCTCAGAATCCGGTTTCTTAGAAAAACACGGGGTAAAACTGATTGGAACCACTGCGGAGACGATTTTCAAGGCGGAGGACAGACAGGCCTTTAAGGACACTATGGAAAAAATCGGGGAGCCCTGTGCGGCGTCCCAGGTGGTACACAATGTACAGGACGGCATCAAATTTACCAACACCATCGGCTATCCCGTAGTGTTGCGTCCCGCCTACACTTTGGGGGGAAGCGGCGGCGGTATCGCCCACAATGAGCAGGAGCTGATTGATATCTTGTCCAACGGCCTGCGTCTAAGCCGTGTGGGAGAAGTTCTGGTGGAGCGGTGCATTGCCGGCTGGAAAGAGATTGAGTACGAAGTGATGCGTGACGCAAAGGGAAACTGCATCACCGTCTGCAATATGGAAAACATTGACCCGGTGGGTATCCACACAGGGGACAGTATCGTGGTGGCTCCCTCCCAGACACTGGGGGACAAAGAGTACCAGATGCTTCGGACTTCTGCCTTAAATATTATATCAGAATTAAATATTACCGGAGGGTGCAATGTGCAGTATGCCCTGCATCCGGAAAGTTTTGAGTACTGTGTCATCGAGGTAAACCCCAGAGTGTCCCGTTCCTCTGCACTGGCATCCAAGGCCACAGGATACCCCATCGCAAAGGTTGCGGCAAAGATTGCTCTGGGCTATGATCTGGATGAGATTAAAAACGCCATCACAGGAAAGACGTACGCCAGCTTTGAACCTATGTTGGACTACTGTGTAGTGAAGATTCCAAGGCTTCCCTTTGACAAATTTATCACGGCAAAGAGGACACTGACCACTCAGATGAAGGCTACCGGGGAAGTGATGAGCATTTGCAATAACTTTGAAGGGGCTTTGATGAAGGCCATCCGCTCCTTAGAGCAGCATGTGGACAGCCTGATGGCATACGGCTTTGACACTCTCTCCGACAAGGAGCTGGAAAAAGAGTTAAAGATCGTGGACGACAGAAGGATTTTCTGCATTGCCGAGGCGCTGCGCCGTGGGGTAAGCTACGGGCATATCCATGAGGTGACACAGATCGATCTGTGGTTTATCGACAAGCTGGCAGCGATTGTGGAGATGGAGCAGGCGTTAAAGACAAAAGAGCTGACCATAGATTTGTTAAAAGAGGCAAAGCGCATGGAGTTTCCCGACAGCGTTATTGCGGAACTTACCGGCAGGACGGAGGAGGAGATTAAGAAACTGCGCTGCGACAACGGCATCACCGCCGTGTACAAAATGGTGGATACCTGTGCTGCAGAGTTTGAGGCGGCAACTCCCTACTATTACTCTGTTTTTGGCGGGGAGAATGAGGCGGCTAAGACAGATCCCCCCAAAAAAGTTCTGGTGCTTGGCTCCGGCCCCATCCGGATCGGACAGGGAATCGAGTTTGACTACTGCAGTGTCCACAGCACCTGGGCATTTAAAAAGGAAGGTTTTGAGACAATTATCGTCAACAACAACCCGGAGACAGTGTCCACAGACTTTGACATTGCGGACAAGCTCTATTTTGAGCCGCTCACACCGGAGGATGTGGAGAGCATTGTGAATCTGGAAAAACCTGACGGCGCAGTGGTACAGTTCGGGGGTCAGACCGCCATTAAGCTCACCGAGAGCCTGATGAAAATGGGAGTCAGGATTTTCGGCACAAAGGCGGAAGATGTGGACGCCGCAGAGGACAGGGAATTGTTTGACCAGATACTGGAGCAGACAAAGATTCCAAGAGCTGCCGGGGGGACAGTGTTTACTGCAGAGGAAGCAAAAGAAGTGGCAAACCGTCTGGGATATCCGGTTCTCGTGCGCCCATCCTATGTGCTTGGGGGCCAGGGTATGAGAATTGCCTACAGCGATGATGAGATTGAAGAATTTATCGGGATCATAAACAGGATTGCCCAGGATCATCCCATTTTGGTGGACAAATACCTTCAGGGAAAGGAAATCGAAGTGGATGCGGTGTGCGACGGAACCGACATACTGATTCCCGGTATTATGGAACATATTGAGCGCACCGGGGTGCATTCGGGAGACAGTATCTCTGTGTATCCGGCCCACTCCATCAGCGATGAGGTGAAAGAGACCCTGGTAGACTACACCAGAAGGCTGGCACAGGCCCTGCATGTGGTGGGACTGATCAACATCCAGTTTATCGTGATGGACGGGGAAGTGTATGTAATAGAAGTAAACCCACGTTCTTCCAGGACAGTGCCCTATATCAGCAAAGTGACGGGAATCCCTATTGTGGATGTGGCGACAAGGGTGATCATTGGAAACACATTAAAGGGCATGGGATATCCCACAGGGCTTGCGCCGGAGGCTGACTACATCGCCATAAAAATGCCGGTATTTTCCTTTGAAAAACTCCGGGGTGCAGAGATCAGCCTTGGGCCGGAGATGAAATCTACCGGAGAGTGCCTTGGCATCGCAAAGAATTTTGATGAGGCTCTCTATAAAGCGTTCCTTGGGGCAGGCGTTACCCTGCCGAAATATAAGCAGATGATCATGACGGTAAAGGACGGGGACAAAGAGGAGGCGGTGGGAGTTGCAAAACGGTTTGCAGCTCTTGGCTACAAGATCTATGCCACCAGGAGTACGGCAAAATACTTAAAAGAACATGGGGTGGACGCCCTCAGGGTAAACAAGATCACCCAGGAAAGCCCAAATGTGATGGACTTGATCCTGGGACATAAGATCGATCTGGTCATCGACACGCCCACTCAGGGAAACGGAGATAAGACAAGAGATGGATTCTTGATCCGGCGAAACGCCATCGAGACAGGCGTGTACTGTATCACGGCTATGGATACGGCAAATGCCCTTGCCAGGAGTTTGGAAACTGCAAGCAAGATATTGACGCCAGTGGATATTGCCACGGTGAAAAACATTTAAAAATAAGAGCTGCTCTGTGGATTGACAGGGCAGCTCTTATTTTGTTGAGTTTAATTTTAATTTCTACGCTTTTTTGCCTTATGTTTTTGCATCCTTCTCTTTGTATTTATTTAAAGTGTTTTTAATTTTGGGGTCAGTAGAAAATTGTTTTAACGTAGTCTCATCGATGACAATACGGTTGTCCATAGTCTTCATAATGTCAATAATCTGTACTTTAGAGGCAACCATAGGGTTGCTCAAGTCGTAAATACGATTGTCACGGATATTTAACACAACAGGAGCCAGGAAATTCTGTGGATTTTCCATAAGGACAATACCCTTGTCCCCTGTGGACAAGTCGATACTGGAACCCACCGGAAGAATATGTATACAGTGTGACAAAGCGGAAACCACGTTGGAAGAATAGCGTTCCGGGTATTCCCGCAGATAACGGATGGTAGCCACCTCGGAAATTGGAGGCTGGTTTAAGCTCATAGCGGTAAGTTTGTCATACATATCCGCAACAATCAGAATTTTTGCGGCACGGCTGAACTTCTTTGATTTAAGATCCTCCTGATTTTTCGCAGCAAGGGAAACGTGAACCTGGTGGATGATGGTGAAAATCTCCTGGTTCAGTCCGTACTGGTTACTTTCAGGGTCTAACAGGGCAAATCCCTTTTTGCTGCATTCCTGAATGACTTTTTCATCCTCTTCCGTGCGGTCCAGATCGTCTTTATCTAAAATCTTTCTCGGGACAAACAGATATCCCAGATCGTAGAGAAGAGCTGCAGTGGTAATATTTAATTTGTCGGAAGGAGTACAGTGCATCACATTTGCAATCATAGTGGCCAAAATCGCTGTGCTGATGGCATGTTTGTATGCAAAGTCCGCAGAACTCCTCAAACTCTGGGTAAAATTCATCTTGTGATCCAGAGAACCATACCGGGAAATAATGTTTTCCACCAGAGAGGACAGAGTATCCGGCTCCTTCTTCGCCTGTAATTTGTCCATGATTTCCTTGGCACGGAACATGTAGATCGTCTGGAACTGCTCAAACTGAATATCTTCCTCGGATAAGGGGGGAAGAGGCTCTGCCGGCTCCAAAATAAAGATACCAATCAGGCCAAAGTTCTCAATGCTCTTAATACCTGCCGGGGTCAGCAGGGTATCTCTCTCATACAACATAACGCCCATTTTGTTATAAATCGGTTTGGCAAGACGCATACCGGGCTTTAAATTTTTGCTCTCTACGAATTGCATAAAAGTTCACGCTCCTTTTTTCAAATGTCTTCGGTCAATCTGTAACAGTCTGGCCGGATAATCTGCTTTTCTGATGGCAAACTGTTACTCTAATATATTTAATATAACATATTGAAGAAGTAAAAACAATCAGATATAATAGAGATTGTGATAAAAATATTACAAACGAGGATTAATTATGATAAAAAATGTACATTACAGAATATGGAAAAAGCTTTTGTCCGGGACACTGGCGGTAACCTTGCTTTTCGTATCCCCCATGGAAGCTTTTGCGTCAAAGACCAGCAGTGAGTTGAAAAAGACAGGGGAAAAAATCGATGAGTTAGAGGAGCAGAGGGAAGCGGCGGAGGATAAAGTGGATGCCTTAAAGCAGCAGCAGAGCAATCTCCAGGGGGAGTTGGCAGATTTAAACCAGCAGCTTGCCAATGTGACAGAGGAGATAAACAGCCTGGAAGTTCAGATTGCAGACAAGGAGACGGAAATCACAGTCACCCAGGCGGAGCTCAATGCCGCCATTGACAGAAAAGAAAAGCAGTATAAGAGTATGAAAAAAAGGATCCAGTATATCTATGAGACTGGAGGTATGGATCTGGCATCGATTATATTTGAGAGCAGGTCCATGGGGGAGATGTTAAACAAGGCGGAGTATGTGGAGGCCATCAACCAGTATGACAGACAGATGCTCCACCGCTACGAGAATACCTGTGAGCAGGTGGCTTTAAAGGAAGAGACGCTAGAGCAGGAAAAGACAGAGCTTGTGGGCATGCAGGAGAGCATGGAGTCCAAAAAGACAGAGGTGGACTCCCTGATCACAAAGACAAAAGACAGCATCAGTGCAAAGGAAGATGAAATCTCAGATGCAAAAGACGCAGTCAGCGATTTTGATGCCCAGATTGCCAAGATGAAGGCCTACGAGGAAGAATTGGAGCGGAAAAAGGCGGAGGAGGCCAAAAAACTGGCGGAACAGCAGAAAAAGCAGCAGGCTAGCGCAAATTCCAATGGAGGCGCAAGCACCTCCGGCGGAGGAACAGTGACGGCCAATGCCAGTGATTCCGCTATGCTGGCGGCAATCGTGGAGTGCGAGGCCGGAGGGGAGAGCTATGAGGGCCAGCTTGCTGTGGCCTCTGTGGTGGTGAACAGGGTAAAGAGCGGCAGCTTTCCAAACACCGTCTCCGGCGTTATCTATCAGGGCGGCCAGTTTTCCCCGGTGGCCAGCGGAAGGTTTGCGGTGGTTCTCGCCAGAGGAGCGTCGGGAAGCTGCGTACAGGCTGCCAATGCGGCATTGTCCGGTAACACCAATATCTCTGCGCTGTATTTTTGCAGGGCAAGCTCCGGGGTGCCTGGAACGGTGATCGGGAATCATGTATTTTATTAGGAGAGAGTTTTTTTAAAGGAGGGGTTGGGTGGCTGTATATTTAAATACTAAATCGGCATTGCTCTTATATGAGGAGTTGATGCGGGGAGAGTTTTTCGTTGATAAGTCAGCGATTATTGATAAAATCAGCAAACGGATCAAAACGAATACGAAGTATTTGTGTGTCACAAAACCCCGCCGTTTTGGGAAAACATCAGTGCTCAATATGCTGGGGGCATATTATGGAAAGGCTTATGATTCCAAAAGCGTGTTTGATGGTTTAAAAATAAGTGAGAGCAAAGAGTATGGGCTGCATTTAAACAAGTTCAATGTGATAAATCTGTGCCTGAACAATCTGCCGGAGGACGGGAATACCTTTGAACATTATATGGGTCTGATCCGGGAGACATTAAAAGATGATTTAAAAGAAGCATACCCCAAATTAAAAGACAGGGAATTTCGGAAACTATCGGATATGCTTGCGGCAACAAACGATGAATTTATTTTTTTCATAGATGAGTGGGACTATATTTTCAGCCATGAACTGTATTCGGAAAACCAGGGGGATTTTCTGGAGTTTTTAAGGGATCTTTTAAAGGACAGACCTTATGTGGCTCTTGTCTATATGACAGGGGTTCTTCCAATAAAAAAGTACAGCACTGGTTCTGCGCTCAATATGTTTAAAGAGTACACCATGTTAAATGATCCGTTTTTTGAAGAGTATTTTGGCTTTACCGAAGATGAAGTGGAGATGCTTTGCCAGAGGCAGGAAAGTTTAACTATGGATGATATCAGGGAATGGTACAACGGATATCAGACAAAAGCCGGGGAAAATCTTTATAATCCCAGGTCTGTGGTGTGTGCCTTAGAAGATGGGTGCTGTCAGAGCTACTGGACAAGGACAGGTAAAATGGATGAGGTTTTGTTTTTCCTGAAGTACAATATTGGCGAGGTCAGGGAAGATGTGGTGAAAATGGTGAATCATATGCCTGTCACGATTGACATAAAGAAAGCGTATTTTGCGGGACAGGGAAGTCCTTTTAATAAGAAAGATATTTTCTCCGCTATGATCATATATGGTCTGCTGTCTTACAGTGACGGAAAACTTAAGATACCCAACAAAGAGCTTATGTTGGAATTTGAAAATGCTTTGGAGGATGAGGAATTCGGCTATGTGGCACAGCTGGTAAAAAACTCTGCCGCTGTATTGGATGCCACACTGGAGAGAAAAGGGGATGTTGTGGCATCTTATCTTCATGACATTCATAACAGCGAGCTTCCCATTTTAAAGTACAATGATGAGAACAGCCTGTCCTGTGTGGTTACGCTGGCATATCTTTCCGCCAGAAATAAATACCGCATAGAGCGTGAAGAAAAAAGCGGAAAGGGGTATGCGGATTTTATATTTTATCCCAGACGGAAAAACCTGCCTGGAATTGTTCTGGAATTAAAAGCTGACAGTACTCCGGAAGATGCCATTCGGCAGATAAAAGAAAAGGAGTATGCGCAAAAGCTGATAAGCGAACAGGTAGAAACGATTCTTGCTGTCGGAATCAGCTATGGTTCCAGTAAGAAGGAGCATCAGTGCAGGGTGGAGAAACTGTGAGGGAATTGTTTTGGGAAAACTGCATGAAAATATAGGGCCGTAGAGGAGGGATGCAGAAATGGAGAAGCGGTTTCCAATCGGGATAGAATTTTACAAAAAGATGATTGAGGGGAATTACTACTATGTAGATAAAACTCTGATGATAAAGGAAATTATGGAGCGAGGATCCACGGTAAGCCTTTTTACCCGCCCCAGGCGTTTTGGAAAGACCCTGGCAATGACCATGCTCCAGACATTTTTTGAGGACGAGAGAGACAGGAATGGGGAGAAAATCGACAACAGTCGGTACTTTGAAGGCAAAAAAATAGCAGCTTACGAAGATATCCTGGATTCACATATGGGTAAGTATCCGGTGATCAATCTGTCCTTAAAATCTGCGAAACAGCCAAATTATGAGATGGCATACAATGTTTTAGAAGAGAATATAAAGAAGGAATACCGCAGACATTTGTATGTCTGTGAAAGCGATGTGCTGCTGGCAGAAGAAAAGCAAAAATTTCTGCGCATCAGAATGGGAGATGCCAAACCGGACGAATATGCGCTGTCCCTGGCCTTTTTGTCGGAGTGTCTGGAGAAATATCATGGAAGGGGGGCGGTCATATTGATCGACGAGTATGACGTGCCTTTGGAAAATGCCTGGTTTGAGGGGTTTTACGATGATATGATAAAATTTATCCGCTCCTTCTTCGAGTCCGCATTAAAGACAAACAACAGCCTTGCCTTTGCTGTGGTGACAGGCTGCCTTAGGATCAGCAGGGAGAGTATTTTCACAGGGCTTAACAATTTGGATGTGGTATCGCTTCTTACCAGAGATTATGCGGAGTGCTTTGGGTTTACCCAGACAGAAGCGGAAAAAATGCTGTCAGATTACGGTTTGGAGGAAAAGAGAGAAGAATTGAAAAAGTGGTATAATGGATACCTGTTCGGGGAGACAGAAGTATATAACCCCTGGAGCGTGATCAATTATGTAAGGACGGCAAATTCAGATTATCACGCATTCCCCAAACCCTACTGGTCTAACACCTCCTCTAACAGCATTGTGAGGGAATTGATCCAGGATGCAGATTTTGTCACCCGGGGTGAGATCGAGGAACTTTTAGATGAGGGCGTGATTGAAAAAACGGTACACGAAGATATTACCTACGGAGAAATACATGAATCACAGGATAACTTATGGAATTTTCTTTTTTTTACAGGCTATCTGAAAAAGGTCGAAGAGTGGTTTGACGGGGAAAATATCCATCTGAAAATGAAAATTCCCAATGCGGAAATCCGTTATATATACAGAAACGAAATTGTTTTATGGTTTGATAAAAAAATAAAGACAGCCGATCTATCAACCTTAATTACCGCAATGGAGCAGGGGGACTGTCAGGCTGTGGGAGAATTCCTTTCCGGGCAATTATTGGATACCATCAGTTACTTTGATTACGCAGAAAACTATTATCACGATTTTGTGTCCGGCCTTTTAAAGGCGGCTGGGCGTTATATGGTAAAGTCCAATCGGGAGAGCGGGGAGGGAAGACCAGACATCCTGATGTATTCTCCCTCTGTCCGAGGGAAAGCTTTTATCATAGAGTTAAAAGCGGCAAAGGAATTTGCTTTGATGGAGCAAGGATGTCGGGAGGCACTGGTTCAGGCAGAACAGAAAAATTATCAGGCAGAACTTAAGAAAACCGGGTATTCAGATATCATGATTTACGGAATATGCTTTTACAGGAAGGAATGTTTGGTAAAAATGTTTGATAAGAAACCACTATGAGGTGACATGCTTTATAGTGGTTTTTTCATATAGGAAAATATTGGAATAGAATAAAAAAACGCAACACAATAGATATTGTGTTGCGTTTTTGTTTACATGTTATATATCGGTGAAAGTTCAAAATACTTAACACTTATTTTTAACTTTTTTCAAAAAACTTTCAAATTTATTCACAACAAAGGAGGATAACAATGAACACAGCACAGCCAATCAAGGATTTAGAGGATTTGGAGCATTTCAAACAATACTACATGGAGGTGAAACCAAAGATAAGAAACCATGTTTTAACCCTTCTGGGGCTGAATACGGCACTGCGGATTTCTGATATTTTAGCCCTGCGGTGGAAAGATGTCTATAATTTTTCTACAAACCATGTCTTGGATCATATCTGTCTGGTGGAAAAAAAGACAAAAAAGAAATCCAGTATCTATATCAATGACAATATACGCCAGGAGCTGGTGAATTATAAGGATGTTCTGGAAAAGAGCCGGAATGTGGAACCGGAAGGATATCTGTTTCTCAGCCAGAAAAATATGCCTCTTTCCAGGTCGCAGGCGTGGAGGATTGTCAAGGAAGCCGCCAAAAACTGCGAGATATCCGGCACGATCTGTCCTCATTCTATGCGGAAAACCTTTGGATACCATGCCTGGAAACAGGGGGTCCAGCCTGCCCTGCTGATGGATGTGTACAATCATTCATCCTTTAAGATTACAAGACGCTATCTGGGTATCGGGCAGGATGACAGAGATGAGGTGTTTAAAAACATTTCTTTATGATAGAAGTGTATATAAAAAGGTGTAAAGTTTTTGAAAATTTTCTAACCTTACACCTTTTTTCTGACAATTACTCTTCTAAAGATCTTTCGATTCGTTCATTATCTTTTTCAAGATATTCTAAAGCTTTTTCCAGATTTCCGTTTTTGATCGCTTCGATTACCAAATCATTTAAAAACTTGTCCTTTCTTAAACCGTCTTTGTATTGCATATCAGTTGGCATAGGATCACCTCTTTCTGTGTGCGGTAAGATTGTTTGATACTTTCATTTTATCAGAAAAACAAAAAAACGCAACACAATATCTAGTCTGTTGCATTTTTAAAACCGGGGAATTGCATTTATTATATGCAGAAAGCAGGGAGGCTAAAAGTAAATATGTTAAAACTTACGGTGAAAGCAGGAGAATATTTACTGATCGGAGACGAAGTCAAAGTAGTTTACACCGGAGGCAGCGGAGAAAACGCCCATATATTAATAGATGCACCACGTTCCATGAATATCGCCAGAAGCAGTACATTGGAAAAATATGGCATGGCTGCAGATCCGGGAAATGAAGTGGTACATCACAAGGACAGAGAACTTTCGCCCGAGGCAAAACGGAAGATCAACGCTATTTTAAAAAGCGAGAGGAGAAAGGCCAGGGAGGAACAGGCGGCAAAGAATCCTCTTCGCAAATACGGATATTAAATTCGGTATTAAGCCGGGCTAACCTAGGGGTCATGGCTTCTTACATAAATAAAGCAACCAGCGCTCTTGCACTCCGTGAAAACGGAAAGGGAATAAACCCAGAGCGCAAAAGCCATAACGCAAAAGGATTTGCGGATTAAAAATTTCAAAAAACAAGGAGGAAACAATTATGGCAATGGTAGTACAGCACAACATTACAGCAATGAACTCCAACAGACAGTTGGGCATCACAACAAGTGGACAGTCTAAATCATCTGAGAAATTATCATCCGGTTACAAGATCAACCGTGCAGCAGATGATGCAGCAGGCTTAAAGATTTCTGAGAAAATGAGAAGCCAGGTTCGCGGATTGCAGAGAGCATCTACAAACGCACAGGACGGCGTATCTTTGATCCAGACTGCTGAGGGTGCATTAAACGAAGTACACAGCATCTTGCAGCGTATGAATGAGCTGGCAGTTCAGGGTGCAAACGACACCAACCAGAACATCGACCGTGATGCAATCCAGCAGGAGCTGAATGCGTTGACAGAGGAAATTGATCGTGTTGCAGATACAACACAGTTCAATAAGCAGAATCTGTTAAATGGCCAGTTTACAGGCAAGAACCTTCAGGTTGGAGCAAATAACAACCAGAAGATTACCCTTAATATTGCAGCGATGAATGCATCTGCGATCGGATTGAAGAAAGGTTATACGGCTTCTGTAAAAGGATATTGGACAGCAAATGATATTACAGATAAAGCAGCGGATAATAAGTATAAAGGATCCGGTTCAGTTAGAAAAGCAATCGGTTCACATGCAGCAAAAGGCGTTGTTATTAAGGATTATCAGAAAGTCTCTACAGGTTACTTAGTAGAGGGACATATTGCAAAGAATGAAGCTTCTGTGAAGAAATTTGTTTCCAAACTTGCAATGTGTACAGCACAGGTATTTGCAGTTAATTCTGCTAAGAGAACATCCTTTAAAAAACCGGATGTATCTGATTATACACATGCAAACGGAACAATTGACATGATCGCAAGGGCAATCAACAATGTGTCCAATCAGAGATCAGCGCTTGGTGCATTACAGAACAGATTAGAGCACACTATCGCTAACTTAGATAATGTGGCTGAGAATACCCAGGCAGCAGAATCCCGTATCCGTGATACAGATATGGCTTCTGAAATGGTTGAGTACAGCAAGAACAACATCCTTGCTCAGGCAGGACAGTCTATGCTTGCTCAGGCTAACCAGTCTAACCAGGGCGTATTATCCTTATTGCAGTAATCATTTACTCACAATAAAATTTTTTAAAGAAGGGGAGTCGGCACAGACCGGCTCCTTTTCTGCAAGAAAGGGAAAGTATGATTGAGGAATTGCAGTCTCAGATCGACAGGGTGGAAGCGATCTGTGGTTTGATTGAAAATGAACAGGAATATATGGGGGAATTGACCGGGTATCTTCCAATGCTAAACCAGACAGTAAATTATCTTCTGACTGGCAGCCAGAGCCCGGAAATCTCTTTTCATATAGAGGAACAATTTGTAATTCAATTGTTAAATGACATTCTTTACGGGATAGAACAACAGGATACGGTTTTTTTGCTGGATGCTTTAAGGTATGGGCTGAAAGAACTATATAGCTATTGCAGGGACAGTCTGCAATGTGGAGGAAATCATGAATAAGCCGGTATATGAAAAAAATATGGAAGCTATGGGAAAAAAATACCCGGTGTGGGAAAAAATTGTAAGGGAAAATGCCAGGAAAAAGAGAAATTTTCAGGTGGATATAGAACAGAGTTATACAGGCGAAGACATCATGAAAGTTATCGATCACGGGAAGACATATTATCTGAATGGAAAATATGCCCCTTCAGCAGCGGTGGAGCGGTGGATGGAAGAACAGGGGAGTATTGATGCATTTGCAACGATCATAATAATAGGTATTTCCAATGGAGTACATATTAAAAAAATTATGGATAATGTGCCACGCACAGTCAATATTTTGGTATATGAACCCTCTTATGAGATATTCCGGCGGGCAATGGAAGAAGTGGATCTGTCATTTCTATTTCAACCGGAAATTCCTGTTGGGATCATAGTCCGGCAAATTAATGGATTTGAAACGGAACAATATTTACATATGCTGGTGAATTATGACAATATGGTTTCGCTGAAAGTTTATTTATCAGGAAATTATACAAAATTGTTTCCAGAAGAAACCGAAGAATTTGTAAAGTCACTAAAAGGATATATAACGGATTTGAAAGTGGCGTGGAATACCATCGTGCGTTATACCGACGTGGACGCCAGAAATAAATTCCATAATCTTCAATATATGTATGAAGGATATACGGCGTCAGATCTATACCATATGTTGCCGGAAGGGGTTCCAGTGATTATTGTATCAGCGGGACCGTCTTTAAAAAGGAATATCAAGGATTTAAAAGCGGCAGAAGGGAAAGCATGTATTGTAGCCACGGATACGGCAATGAAGCCGTTATTGAATGCAGGTATTATGCCGGATTTATTTATGATCGTAGACGGACTGAAACCGGCGGAATTGTTTGAACACAAGGACATTTCAAAGGTCGGAATGGTTACGATGACAGGGGTATCCAGAGAACCTATGGATATTCATAAAGGAAAGAAGTTTTTTTATAGCAGCGATTCCGTGCTCGAGAGTGAACTTGTGCAGGCAATAGACAAGATGAAAGAAAGGGATGTGAATCTGCCATGGTTTCCCACTGGAGGTTCTGTGGCTACCAGCGCATATTCATTTGGAATTTATCTGGGGGCGAAGACAATTATCCTGGTGGGGCAGGATTTAGCGTTGACAGAAAATAAAGTCCATGTAGATGGAGCTTTTGAAAATGAAGAGTGTAAGATTGATATGGAAAGCGGGGATTTTTTTGAAGTAGAAGCAATGGATGGCGGGACAGTTGTCACAAGGTATGATTTTAAACTTTATTTAGACTGGTTTGAGCAGGCGATCAAGGACTGGAAACATATACAGGCAGTGGATGCCACAGAAGGCGGAGCGTTAATCCATGGGGCTAAAAATATGACGTTAAAAAAGGCCATAAAAAAATATTGTACGAAGCAATATAATGTGAGGTGGCATTTGGCAAGGATCCCCAAGCTCTTTGAAACGGAGGAGGAAAAGGAATACGCTCTCAAGTATTTTGAAGATAGTGCGAAGAGGCTGGACGTTGTAAAGAAAAAGGCAAAAGAAGGGATTAAATACTATGAGAAACTTCAGACGCTGACGCACAGAGATGTAAAAAGCGGGAAGGAATTTCAAAAGATCTATAAGAAAATAAAAAAGATTAATACTTTTATGGAGAAAGATGCCATTGCGGAAACGGTGACAGACAGTTTAAAGGGACTGGAATATACATTGCGTCCGTCTATCTATAAAATACAGGAGAACCGAAAAGATGAGATTGATGAGGTGGCGGAGCAGGGAAAGCTGATGCTGACGGGAATTGCACTTGGCGCAGATGAAATTAAACCCATTGTGGAGGAGACAATTGTGGCATATGCCAGACAGGAAAGGGACAGAAAATGAGTGATCAGGGTGAATTGCATTACAGGCGGGGAATGATATATTTTGAGGCAGGGCAGCATGAGCAGGCTGTTTTGGACTGGATTTTTGCATTTGAATTTGGTTATGAGAAGGAGGCGGTACTGCAAAATCTTTACCAGGCTTTTGTTTATCCCAATGAGCAGGAGTTTCGGCAAAACTATGAGAAAAACAGCGAAGGGATTTCACGGATGCCCTATGATGCCTGTGTTCTGGATTTTATCCCTGTAAGCGATATGCGGTTCTATATTTTTGACCGGGAAGAGCAAAAGTTCTGCGGTTTCTTTGAGGTGGAAAAAACGCCCATTGTGGGGGAAAAGACAGAGTTTCACGATATTTTGTACACGGATACCTGGGATATGCGGGATATGCTTCCTGATCTGAAAGCCAACAGGAGGGATGTGGTATATCTTCTGCTGGAGGGGTTAGAGCAAAAGTTTATGTCCTTCTGCAAGCTTCCGAATTTCAGGGAATTTTATCTGGCAAATGTGATTGTCTTTCAAAATGAGATACTTATGCGCCTTTTTTTTGAGGAAAATGAAGAATATTATCTGCCTAAAAAGTTTGTCACCACAGAGCAGGAAAAGTATGCCGCTTTTTTTCAGCATGTGCATAAGAAAAGAATCTGCCATATGAACAGAGAGCGGAAAGATATATTTTTGTCAGTCTGCATCCAGAGCCATAACCGGGGGAGGGAAGCATTGGATGCTGTCAGGCATTTACTGGGGTGCTTTTATGACAGTGAGATGGAGATTGTCTTTTTGAATAACGGTTCCACAGAGGATTTGGAGGAATATCGAAAGATTAGCAAGCTGGAAGACCGCAGGCTCCGTTATATAGAGTACAAAGAATATCAGGGAAAAAAAGCAGGCATCATAAAAACCCTGGAACTGGCACAGGGAATGTTTGCTGTGTTAGCTGAGAATGAGTATCTGATAGACCAGGGAGGGCTTGAGGAATATCTTGACCTGTTGAAGGAATATGCTTCCTGCGGAGTCATTCTGGAGGATGGAGAGGCAGGGGAATCTGTTAAGTTATGTAAAAAAGGCGTGGAAGCTGTCAAGAGGTTAGGAGGTTACTATCCGGAGACTGGCGTGGCATTTAACATGATTTTATGCCACAGGGAACATGTTTTGGAGGAAGTTCATGCAATCCGGGATAATGAATTTGCAGAAAACTATCCGCATATATGTCTGGCAATGCTTTTAAGCAGACAGTATGATTGTCTGGTAACAAATCAGGAATTATGGGGGAAAAGGTCAGATATCAGTGAATATAGAGAAAAGGATACATCATTGCCGTTATATATCCGGCCCCAGAACAGGATTGCACAGCAGGACGGTTATATGGAGTTCTGGAATAACTGTTTCGATTTTGGGAAAGAAGAGTTTATCGAAATATTTGCCTCTAGGTGCAAATTGACCTATGCATTGATCAATATAGCATTTGACAATGTCGCAGGATTTTCCCAGTTTGGCTCAAGACAGGAAATATATGATCTGATCTACCATGGGCAGGAAAAATATTTGAAAAATTTTCCCATTTCCCTGTCCAGGCAGGAATATACTCTGTTACAAAACCGTATACAGGCAATGTTACATACACAGCAGATCAGAAGCAGCGGCAGATGGCTGGCAAGGGAAGGGATGCATCCGTTAAAACAACAGATAAAAGAACTGGCGGAAAGCCACGCAGAGCCGGAAAAGGTAAGCGAGCTGGTGAAAACATATGAAATTCAGTTTCCAAAGGATTTTGATTTGTATGCGTTAAAAGCATGGCTTCGATTCCAGGAAGGAGATACAGAGGAAGGCTACAGGATCATACAGGACGGAATAAAGAGTAATCCCTACAATTACGTGGCAAATCAGATAGCGAGAATGTTATGCAGAAAAACGGGACGTTATGTGGAAGCTATAAAGCATGACGATATTATTGCCATGCTACAGGAAGAATTTCCATATCTGCCTGCGGTGGAACCCGTGCGGGCGGAACTGGAAAAAGAACTGAACAAGTATTCATCCAGGGTAATGGCATCAGGCAGTCAGAAGGCGATTGAGAAGAACAGGGAAGATATAAGATATTTGAATACTCATATCAACAAGCGGTTTGGACTGGCGGATTTTACCTACTATGGGGGCGGAAACAATATTGTTGGAAAAGAGTATGAGAACATCGATGGGGTCAGAAAATACAATGGTTTTTATGAAGACACTGGTTTGGAAATCCTGCTCCCGGAGCTGGCGGTAAACAATATATCCTGGTGGGTCACCAAGCTGGAATGCAGGGAGATCCTGCGGACAGACCATTTGACATTGGATACAGATACGGAATGCCTGCTCCCGGTACTCCAGGAGGAAAACGAAACCTCATATACGTTTACACTGCCGGATGGCAATGAGGTCACCTGTAGGAATAAAAAGGCGAAGCATTTTGAATATTACAGGCTTCCACCAAAAACACGTTTAGACGCAGAGAATACTTTATGCATTGGCAGTCCCATTGAATTAAAGCAGGATCCCGGGATCAAGAAGATGGTGCTGAGTATCTTTGTGGACGGGATCTCACAGAAAGTGATCGAGGAAGAGGGGCTTAAAAATGTGATGCCCAATACATACGCCTTTTTTTCCAAAGGTTCATGCTGCACCAACGCCTACACCACAGGGGAGTGGACGCTTCCCGCCCTGGCCTCCTGCATGACGGGATTAAGCCCCACAGAGCATATGCTCATCCACAATAAGCTTACAAAGTCGCTGCCGGAAGATATTCCTGTCCTGGCGGAATATTTTAAAGAGCAGGGCTACCAGACGGCAAAAATAGACGGCAACTGGCGGTTTACCATGACTTACGGATATGGCAGGGGGATGGACCGGGTGATCTACCAGCATCAGCAGATGGGAATGAAAGTGGAACAGGTGGTGGCTGACGTGCTGGATCACATGGAGCTGATGAGGGAAACAAACCAGTTTATCTGCATGGGAGTTGCGGATCTGCACAACATTGCAGATGGATTTGCACAGAGGCACTCACTGCAGGCAGGCATCCCTCTTAATAAACGCTCTGCGGAAGATGCGGGGATCACTTCCGTAAAGCAGACTTACAGCGAGAATAAGCGGGCGGCTTACATAAAGCAGATGAAGCATGTGGACGCATACCTTGCTCACATCTACCGCTATCTGGAAGAAACATACGAGGATGAGGAGATAATCGTCTCCCTGTTTGGAGACCACGGCCAGGGGTATCTGGTGAAAGATGAGGAGCATTTTCTTTCCGCAGGGCGTTCCAAGGTGGCAATGATGTTTCGTGGCGGAGACGGGCCAAATGGTGTCTGTGATGAAGTGGTATCTGTCTGTGATTATACCCCCATTCTGTGCAGATTGGCGGGGATTCCCATGAAGGATAAAAAGATCGAAGGAAGCCTGCCTCTCTTTTTCGGAGGGGAGAAGGAGCGGAAATATGCCATTACGGAGAGCATCCATCCGGGAGACATCTACCAGGCGGCTGTTGTCTCAAAGGACCACGCCTTTTACTTTACCTCCGGGGGTCTTGTGGAATATGACGGAAGGTTTGAGTTAGGGGAATACAAGTCCAGGCTTTTAAAGAAAACAGGGGAAGAATGTCTGGATGAGGAGCGAAAAGAGCAGTATCTTCATGTTCTGATGCATCACATAGCAAGTCTGTTGATTTACTAAAGGGAGTTTGGAGAGAACAGGATTTTATGAAAGCGTTAATTTTAAATTCAGGACTTGGCAGCAGGCTGGGAGCGGCCACAAAGAACCATCCGAAGTGCATGACTAAGCTGTCAGAGGGGGAGACGATCTTGGGCAGGCAGCTTGGAATGCTCCATAAAGCAGGGGTGGAAAATATCGTGATCACAACCGGATTTTTTGACAGGGTATTGATGGATTACTGTGACAGCCTTGAAGTGCCGGAAAAGATAGAGTTTGTGCACAATCCCGTCTATGGCGAGACAAATTATATATACTCCATATATTGTGCGAGAGAAAAGCTAAAAGATGATATCCTGCTTTTGCATGGGGACCTGGTTTTTGAACAGGAGGCAATAAATTGCATTGTAAATTCTGATGTCAGCTGCATGGCGGCAGCACCACAAAAAACACTTCCAGAAAAAGATTTTAAAGCGGTTGTTTTGGAGGGGAGGATTGTTAAGATCGGGGTGGAGTGCTTTGAGAATGCCGTTGCCGTGCAGCCCCTGTATCTATTGAAAAAGAAGGACTGGAAGATATGGCTGGAGAGCATATGCCGTTTTTGTGAGGCGGGGAAAAGGAATTGTTATGCGGAGGATGCATTTAATGAAGTGTCTGACCATTGTTTTATCTACCCCAAAGATGTGGGAGACCTGCTCTGCCAGGAGGTGGATGACCAAAAAGACCTAAGGCAGGTACGGGACATGCTTGGCAGCCAAGGAGCATTGTGACGCAGGGGGAAGCATTGGATGGAACAGGTTTATATCAGAAGGGAAAGCTATCAGGAGGAGATACAGGCATTATTTGAACGGGGGAAGGTTTATCGTGTTTTTCTCGTCTGCGGGCATTCAGCTCTTGCATTGGAAGTGTTTTTGTTTCTAAAAAAATATTGTGATGAGTCAGGGGTGCAGCTGACTATTTTCCAGGATTTTGAGAGCAATCCGGATTACGGGTCAGTGAGAAAAGGAGTGTCCCTGTTTCGGGAGCATCGGTATGATCTTTTGATCGCAGTAGGCGGGGGAAGCGCCATTGACGTGGCAAAATGCATTAAAACATGCTGTGAGGTAAGAGACGACGGCAGAGTGGTTACAGACCAAAGCAGCGGCATCCCTTTTCTGGCCGTGCCCACCACAGCAGGGACAGGAAGCGAGGCCACAGGGTTTGCTGTCATATATAAAAATGGCGTTAAAATATCAGCCATGTGTGAAAATATGCTGCCCAAGTATGTACTGCTGGATGGGAAAAACTTAGACACCCTGCCCTTAAAGCAGCGGCGGGCGGCATTGGCAGATGCGCTGTGCCACGCCGTTGAATCCTATTGGTCAGTGAGATCCACAGGGGAGAGCAAAAAGTATGCCCGCAGGGCGCTTAAGATTTTGCTGGAAAATGCGGAAGCATATTTTTCAGGGGATGAAAGGGCGCAGGACAGCGTCTTACAGGCGGCAAACCTGGCAGGGAAGGCCATCCAGATCACTCAGACCACTGCGGCTCATGCCATGTGCTATAAGCTTACCTCAATGTTTCATATCCCCCATGGCCGGGCGGCATTTTTGTGCCTGCCGGAAGTATGGGAATATATGGATGAACATAAGAGCCAGTGTGTGGATGGCAGAGGGGGATCCTATCTGGAAGCAGTGTTTTTTGAGATCGCATGCATGTTTGGCTGTGGGAATGTGAGGGATGGGGCGGCAAGACTGAAAGAAATGAGGAAAAAATGGGGACTGGAAATGAATGTCAGGCCAGATTTCCCTATGATCGAGAGTCTGGCAGGGTCTGTGAATGTGGAGCGGCTTGCCAACACGCCGGTCAGGCTAAACAGGGAAGATTTAACCAAGATTTATAGAAATATATTTCGTTAGACAAAGGGAGCGCTTGCGATGAAGAAAGTATATACCTGCTTTTGCACAGATGTGATCCATGAAGGGCATTTAAACATCATCAACCATGCATTAAAATATGGAGAGCTTATTGTTGGGATCTTAAGCGATGAGGCCATGATCCGCTATAATCGTTTTCCTACCATCAGTTTCGAGGAGCGGGTCAGGCTGGTGGAACAATTGGATGGCGTAAGCCAGGTCGTCACCCAGGATGATATTTTGTATGACACCATCATGGACAGGATAAAGCCGGACTATGTGATCCACGGGGATAACTGGCGGACGGGCCCCACCGCTGCCATACGGAAAAACGTGATAAAAAATCTTAAAACATATGGGGGAGAACTTTTGGAGATCCCATATACATATAGTGACAATGTGCGCCGTGTAGATGGGAAAATGAAAGAGAAGCTTATGATGCCGGAGTTCCGCCGGAAAAGGCTAAGACAGCTTATTCGAATGCGCCCTATCGTAAAAGCGTTGGAGGTGCACAGCGGGCTGACGGGCCTGATCGCAGAAAAAACCATTGTGGAACATGACAGCGAACTTGACCAGTTTGACGCTATGTGGATCAGCTCCCTGTGTGATTCCACGGCAAAAGGCAAGCCGGACATAGAGCTGGTGGACATGACTTCACGGTGCAGGACCATAGATGATGTCATGGAAGTTACCACAAAGCCCATCATCTTTGACGGTGACACGGGAGGGCTGCCAGAGCACTTTGTCTATCTGGTCAGAACCTTGGAGCGCATGGGAGTAAGCGCCATTATCATTGAAGATAAGACCGGATTGAAAAAGAACTCTCTGTTTGGAACAGAGGTTAAGCAGACACAGGACACCATCGAGGACTTTTGCGCCAAGATCGCAGCGGGGAAAAATGCCCAGCTGACAGAGGATTTTATGATCATTGCAAGAATCGAGAGCCTGATCCTAGAGCGGGGCATGGAAGATGCGCTAAAGAGGGCAAGGGCATTCCGGGATGCGGGGGCAGATGGGATCATGATCCACAGCCGAAAGAGGGAACCAGATGAGGTTCTTGCATTTTGTGACAGATTCCGGGAGGAAGATAAGGTTACCCCCATTGTAGTGGTCCCGACGTCCTTTAATTCCATTACCGAGGACGAGCTGTCAAAACATGGTGTGAATATCGTTATATATGCAAACCAGCTTACAAGGAGCGCTTTTCCGGCGATGGAGCAGACGGCCAAGGATATTTTAAGGTACCACAGGGCGAAAGAAGTGGACGAGAGGCTGATGCCCATAAAGGATATCATTTCTCTGATCGACGAATTGTAGTGCAGCGAAAAATATGACAAGTAAGTGTATCAGTTACTTATTATTCGCTGTAGAAGTATGGGGGGAGAATAGATGAGAGCAGAAAGATTATTTGAGATCATTGGGTCAGATTTTTATACGGGAGTCCCGGACTCACAGCTTCGGCCCCTCTGTGATTTTTTGATGAACCATTACGGGATAGATCCAAACCATCATGTCATTGCGGCCAACGAAGGGAACAGCACGGCGATTGCCGCAGGATATTACCTGTCTACAGGAAAGATACCGGTGGTTTATATGCAAAACAGCGGCGAGGGGAATATCATAAACCCTGTGGCCTCCCTTTTGAATGATAAGGTGTATGCCATTCCCTGTATCTTTATCGTTGGATGGAGGGGGGAACCGGGGACGCATGACGAGCCCCAGCATATCTATCAGGGAGAGGTGACCATCCGGCTTTTGGAAGATATGGGGATCTCTACATTTGTTATTGGCAAGGATACTTCAGAAGATGAAGTGTCAGCGGCGATGGAGCGGTTTCAGGAGGAATTAAATGTTGGCAGGGATGTTTCGTTTGTGATCCGAAAAGATGCCCTGTCCTATGATACGCCGGTTGTGTATAAGAATGATAATCACATGGTAAGGGAAGAAGTGATCCGGCATATCGTAAAAATGTCCGGTGACGCTCCTGTGATCTCTACCACAGGAAAGGCCAGCAGGGAATTGTTTGAGATCCGGGAAAAAAATGGGCAGAGCCATAAGTATGACTTTCTTACGGTGGGTTCCATGGGGCACAGCTCTTCCATTGCCCTTGGCGTTGCGTTTAACAAGCCAGGTATAAAAGTGTGGTGCATCGACGGGGATGGCGCAGCGCTTATGCATATGGGGGCGATGGCTGTCATTGGGGCAAACGGGCCAGGGAATCTGGTCCATGTGATCATAAATAATGAGGCCCATGAGACGGTGGGGGGAATGCCTACTGTGGCGGGTAAGATTGATTTCGTGGGGGTGGCCAGGGCCTGTGGGTATCCCTATGCGGTGTGTGTGGATACTTATGAGGATCTGGACAGGGAACTGCGGGAGGTGAAGGAAAGGGATGTGCTTTGTCTGCTGGAGGTGAAGTGCGGGGTTGGCTCACGGAAGGATCTGGGGAGGCCCACGATAGCGGCGGTGGAGAATAGGAGGAGTTTTATGGGGTATTTGGAGGGGGTGGAGTGAAGAGAGGAAAATATCGAAGATATCAGACGTGGATTTTGGCTTGCAAAATTTGCGTCTGTTTTTTGTGTGTATTTTTATTTTGTTATGGAACTATTGTGGCACAGATTTAGAAGATGAACCAGGGAAGTTCATTATAAAAGTGGAATTTCAGATGCAAAAATTGATGGATGCTTTCAAAATGTGAAACTCGTTTACAAAACGGGAACATTAGTTTGCATTCGAGCAATTTGAGCATAATTCGAGAAATAAACTGTAAGTCAGAGAGCTAATCTGTATTTCGGGATTATTTTATAGAAAATTGAATAAAAATCAAGTATCATTCTTTACAAGATACAAAAAATGAATAAATATATAGAAATTATATCTGAAGGAAATAGCAGTTATATTATATTTTCTACGCTAATTCTAGGGTTTTGGATAAAGATGGATAATTTTAATAGGGTTGGCATTGAACATTATAGAAAACAATTTACAAAAAATAAATTTTTATGTGTTGCTCTTGTAGCAAATAGGATCTGAACCTTGACAATTTCATATAGTGCATGTCTTGTTTTGGTTTTTGGGAAAACATACAATACTTATTGTTTTTTATCTTAAAATGATGTATCATAAAAATGTAATTAGTAAGCATAAACATTAATGAATATGAACATAAATTTTTAGTGTACATATCATATAACAGATATGTGGAAATATAATGTTAGGAGGATATAGATTATGGGTCAAAAGACAAAGGGAATTGTGCATAATGCTTTTTATACAAGAAACGAGAGAAAAGAATCATTAAATAGCCTTTTTGGCTTATCGAAAGGATCGGATATGGATATTTACAATTTTGAGTTTGATAAAGATGGCTCGTTAATAGTCATCCCCATAAAGAAAAACGTTGAAGAGGGGAGAAAATTGAAATGAAAGGTTATATATTTGAATATTACAAATATGTTCGATATTTAAAAGATTCGATGGATGATATTAGGAGTGTACTTGATTATAAAGAAGCAGAGAAGAGTATAATAACATTTGGAGATTATGATAGATTGCGAATTAATGTTGTAAAAGAATTTTCGAGATATCGAGATTTATCTGCACTTGCGAAAGCTTGGGTGGGAAACAGGCAATCAATTTTGCTTTATGAGTTAGATGAAAATCCTGCATTTAATTATGTTGAGACAGAAAAAGAATATGGATTTCAGAAAAAGAAAACAGGTGAGTTTGACAGTCACCTGTTTTTTGCTTTGACAGAGTTCAATTTTCGAAGTGAAAAGCATCAAAGTATATATAGAAATTTGCTATTAGAGGCAGCCAAGTTTATACAAGAAACGGTTGATACAGAGGGAAAAGATATTGATTTTATGCTAATGGGAAGTTTGGGAGCCTTTGGGGTTGCAGTTTTGTGGTTTTGTGATCAGTATACAGAAATATTGCGATTAGTAAGTCGTATAAGAGAGAAATATGGAGAGTTATTTTGGGCCGCACATACTACAATTTCTAAGAATCCTTATGCTGAACACCAGAAAGATTTTAAGAATAGAGTTGAGCAAATAGAGGGAAAAGCATATTTACAAGTAACATTAAAAAAACCGATTGAATATTTAGGGCTTTTAAAAAAGTATGGAATTAGAACTGCTACGCATACGTCAGGGGAATATGATATTGCAATTGACATGTTAGCAGCAGATGTATATCGTAAATTTGAAAAGGAGAGAATATTTGACCATGACAAAGATGAATATCAATGCTTGTTTCTTCAAACGCATATTACGTTGGGAGAAAATCCGATTGAGTTAGAAGTCAAAGATATATCATTTACTAAGTCTCAGGGAAACCTTATTCAAAAAGAAGATTTAGAAAAAGTAGATGCGGTGTATGTAAGAATTCGTAAATTAATTGAGAAGAATATAGACAAAACAGCAGGATTAGTAGATACATTGGATTCCCTACTTTGTGACTATCGTTATAATGTGGTTTCGGCTGATAATGAGAGTTGGGCCGAAGATTTTTCATATATATTTCTTAAAAACTTGCAGTGTATAGAAGAAATTTTTCACATGAAAGAACAGTGTAGTGAAATTTTTATGGAATTACTTCGTTTTATTATGAATAATCTGAAACAACAAATTTTTCATGTAGCTGAATCCAGTGTTTTGAATTTTGAAATTCCTAAATGCCACTTAAGACATACTGGACAAGAGGACAGTGTTTTGTTCTGTTATATGGGAATTATTAAAGAGATTCTAAGGGTTGCCTATAGCTTGGAGAGCTGCAATAAACAATCAGAGATTATTCCACTTGTGACAGTGGACGTAGTACCTGTTATTGAGAGCGATTTGTATTTTGATAAGACAAGGTTCGTAGAGCAAAATAAAGAAGATCAAGATTTTAAAATTTTATCTTTAAATCTTCCTCATGTAACATTTTATGATATACCTACATATATGCAGTATATGTTTCATGAAATTTATCATTATATTGTACCAAGAAATAGAGAGGTCCGAGATTATCATGTAGGAATATTGCTTACCAATATCCATTATTCAAATATGATTATGGAACATTTGACAAACGTTTTAGAAGGTAATAAAGTTAGTGTGGGAG
>JAMPFA010000001.1:65234-97105 GCA_023664725.1 Roseburia sp.
GGGGAGATGGGGGCCTATAAGCATGAGGGCTTCTGGTCCCCCATGGACACTATACGGGACAGGGATTATTTGAACGCTCTTTGGAATGAGGGGAAGGCACCTTGGGTGCACGGAAAATGAAAAGTTATATGTTATAAAGAGGGCAGAGTTAATGAAAAAGAAAATTTTAGCACTAAAAATCAGTAGCCAGTACCATGTATTGGAAGTGTTTCAACAGGAAATTATCGAAGGATTTGAAGCGGAAGGATATTTAGTGGAAACATTTGAAAAAAAAGATGATTTTACAGGGAATGAACTGATTAGCTTTCCTTTTTCTCAATATGAATTTATTTTCTGTATCAATCTGATATTGTTAGATAGAGTAGCACCCTATCTTCCGGCATCAACAATAGCAGTTTCTTTGGTGGTGGATCATCCCATTTACCATGATTTTAGATTTAAGAGGAATAAATGCTTAAATTTAATCAGCTTTCATGTGGATACTTACCGTGCAGACTTTGCGTCACAGCATTATCCTTATGTGCGGAAACATAGTTTTTTACCACATGGAGGGAGTATTGGTCGTAGAGAAAAGCCTTTTACAGAGCGAGAGTATGGAATTGTTCATATGGGAAGTTATGAATCACCAGATAAGATTATGAAAGAACTTGTACAGCAGCGCAGAGAAGTAAAAGATTTTTCTCTGAAAGTGATAGAAACATATTTACAACAGGAGACGATTTCTGTCAATGAGGCAGTGTGTCAAGTGTGCGAAATATTTCAGCTTGAGTTGACTAAGGAAGAGATATCCAATTATCTCAGTGAATTTTATTTGGAGGATAAATTTATCCGGGCATATGTAAGGGATTTAGTGGTGAGAGTTCTCTTACAGTCTGGTCTGGAACTCCATGTTTTTGGAAATGGATGGGAAGATTTTAAAGAAGAAAATTCATATAAACTTTATATTCATGATGCAGTGTCATATGAGGAATCTTTAGAGATTATGGGGAATACGAGAATTATCCTGAATGTGACCCCTACATTAAACAATGGTTCTCATGAAAGGATTTTTTCTGCCATGTTAAACGGTGCCATTTGTTTTACAACCAGAAGTCTTTATCTGGAAAATGTAGGGCTGGATCAGGAAGTGGTAGAGTTTTCTTTTAATGAAATAAGAGAGTTGCCTCAGATGGTTCAATTGATTTTAGCAAGTCCTCAAAAAGCGGAAGTGTTGGCCCAGCAGGCCCAAGATGCTGCGCAGGAGAAACATTTGTGGATGCACAGGGCAAAAGATATAATAGATGTTGTGGAGAGATGTAAGGAAGAGTGGGGATTTGAGAAAAATGAATATGTAAATTTCTGTGAGGCAGAATTTGAAGCTTGGTGTGAGCATGTAAGAGGTGCATCGGAGTTTCTTTTGTTTGAGGAGATGAAACATAATCTGTTTCTCCACAGCGACGATGCCAGTGATTATCTTGCTAGTACACTCAATTTTTATAACGATTATGGATTTTGGGGGAAATGTGAACCGGAGAAGGCAAATTATGAGCTATTTTACAACAGAATAAAAGAGATAAAAGAGCATTACGAAGATATTGTCTGGATGTTTGGAAAGCTACAGGATTACAAATCTAAGTGCGTATTGAATTCTATTATCAGGTACTGGTTAGATTATTCTCCATTACATTTGGAAAAAATTATAAGTGAGACAATGTATGATCAATATTTTGACCTGGATTTGATATCCTGTGATGAAAATGAAATATTTGTGGACGTGGGCGGCTATCATGGCGAGACGGTAATAAACTATGTGAAGAATTTTGGGAATTATAAAAAGATTATCTGTTATGAGATGTTTGAAGAAAACATGAATGTGTGCCAAGACAGACTACGTACATATCATGATATTGAATTTAGGCAGTGTGCAGTGGGGGATATTAGCGGAGGGGTATATATTAATGTAAATAATGAGGTAAGTGTTTCTTCTATTACATCCGATTCAGGAGCAAGGTGTCACATGATCACATTAGATGAAGATGTGAAAGAAAAGATTACGTTTTTGAAAATGGACATAGAAGGCAACGAATACATTGCACTGAAAGGAGCAAGGAATCATATTCAGAAAGATCGCCCTAAACTGGCGATTGCATGTTATCACGGAAATCAGGATATATGGCAGTTGGCACGACTTGTGCAGGAAATAGAAAAAGATTACCATTTTTATTTGAGATACTATGGGGGATGTTTTTATCCGTCTGAATATGTATTGTACGGTATTTGTCCATAGAGGGAGGATGAAAAATGCTGGATTCAGGTTTTTATTTCGGGAAAAAGGTTTTGGTTACAGGTCATACCGGTTTTAAAGGGAGCTGGTTGTGTAAGATGCTTGTGATGTTTGGGGCAAAGCTGACCGGTTATGCCTTGGAGCCACCTACCAATCCAAGCCTTTTTCGTTTGTGTGGATTGGAAAATCAGATGAATTCTGTTTTGGGTGATATTCGTGATTTAGAACATATGAAAAAAATATTTGTGCAAGAGCAGCCGGAAATTGTTATTCATATGGCAGCTCAGCCCATTGTTCGGGAATCCTATAAAAATCCTGTGGAAACTTATGAGACAAATGTGATGGGGACAGTAAATACCTTGGAATGCATTCGCCAGTCTAGTTCCGTAAAAGCTTTTGTGAATGTGACAACGGACAAGGTATACCGGAACAGAGAATGGGAGTGGGGGTACAGGGAAAATGAGGAGTTAAATGGTTTTGACCCTTATTCCAATTCCAAGTCCTGTTCAGAGCTTGTAACGGAGTGTTATATAAATTCTTTTTTGAGGGAACAAGGCGTGACAGTTTCCACTGTGAGGGCTGGAAATGTAATTGGGGGAGGTGACTTTGCGCCTGACCGGATTATACCGGACTGTATCCGGGCGGCGGAGGCAAAAAAAAATATTATTGTCAGGAATCCTCATTCTATTAGACCTTATCAGCATGTGCTGGAGCCAATAAGCGTGTATCTTATGGTGGCAAAGGAACAATATGAAAACCCAGACGTGGCTGGAAACTATAATGTGGGACCGGAGGAAAAAGACTGTCTTTTGACAGGGGATTTGGTGACGCTGTTTTGTAAGCAGTGGAAGGAAGTTGTAGGAGAGGATATTGCCTGGGAAAATCGTTATGACGGTGGGCCTCATGAGGCAAATTTTTTGAAGCTGGACTGTTCCAAGCTAAAGAGAACCTTTGGCTGGAAATCGAAGTGGGATATCAGGACGGCGGTGGAGAAGACAGTGGAGTTTTCAGCGGCGTGTCTGAGGGGAGAAGATGTGGAAGAGTGCATAGAGAGGCAGGTAAACTTATTTTTAAAAGATGGTATTTAGAGGAGGATTTATGAGTAGTCAGGAATTTTCAGAGCAGTTAACGTTTTTGTTGCTTCAATTTAAGAAAGAATTGTCCTGTTATGAAGATTATGTATCAGATCGGCTGAAACATATATTATCGGCACTTGAAAAATTATTGTCTCCTTTGGACATGGAGAGCAAGAAAATGGTTATGAAAGAGATTAGAGGGCTGATCAAGGAAGAACATATTTATGTAAGCGTCTACCTGTATTCTTTTTTACTTCACATGACGCAGGAAGAGCAAGATTTGTTAACCTGCTTCAAATGTATTGAAAAAACTGATAAATTGAGTGCTTATTCAAAATATTTTTTGTATTATCAGTTAAAGATTTATATGTTTTTAGTAGTAGATTTGGATACAGATAAAGCGCGGGTTTCAAAGTGGAGTTTATTTCATCAAATCTATAATGAGTTTCGGAAGAAAATTTCTGCCCCATTGACTTATATACCAGAGAAAGACAGAAACAAAAATCTGGTTGTTATGATTACAGAACAGATGTTAAATGACAGGATTGGACCTACCAGGACGGCAATGGAGAGATCGGCGTCTATTGTGCAGGATTGGAAGAAAAACATTTTGTTAATTAGTACGGCAGAAGCAGCTTCTTTGATAGGAGAGATAAATTTTTATGAGGGAAAAGTAGGGAATTATCTGGAGGAGTGGAGACAGAGAGATTTTATTGAATGGAATGGAGTAAAGATACCGTTTTTTCAATGTGACAATAACATGCCGGATGCAGAAGTGATGGATATGCTGTTGCTACAGATTAGACAGTTGTCCCCAATGTATGTTATTACACTGGGGGGGAGCAGTGTGCTGGCAAATATGGTAAATGAAATGATACCGGTGTTGACGATAGGTCTTGGTTTTTCAGAGTTGGAGCCAACACAGACTATGTATCAGTCACTGTGCAGAAAGATGAGAGAAAGTGACAGAAATTTAATTGAGGCAGCGGGTATGGCAGAAGAACATGTAATTGAAACTACATTTACATTTGATTTAAAAAATTCCTCAGTGGTTTTTACCAGAACGGAAATGGGAGTGCCGGAAGAAAAATTTATTCTTGCCGTGGTGGGCACCCGGTTAGATATGGAAATATCTTCAGATTTTTTGGAGATGTTGGACAGGTTATGCGCTACAGACGATTATTATGTAGTGTTTGCGGGGGTGTTTGACACATATCAGGAGAAATTAAGGAATTTGAAAAATATAAGTTCACAGTCAAAGTTTTGTGGATATCAGAATGATATGTTAGCTTTTTTAGGTATGTGCGATTTATTTGTGAACCCCATAAGAAAAGGGGGTGGAACCACCGCTGTGGAGGCTATGATTCAGGGATTGCCTGTGGTTACAACACCATATGGTGATATTGCTGCCGATGTAGGAGAAAATTTTTGGGTAAAAGATTATGAGGAAATGTATGAAAGGATACAGTATTATCATACAGATAGAGAGTACTATATGATTAGATCCCAGGAAGCAGAAAAAATTGCAAAATATCTTACAGAGGATAAATCAGCATTTATTGATTTGCTAGTAGAATATGGAAATAGAATGCATAAGTTTGATATGGAAATTTCAAAAAGTAGAGAGTTTTTAGAGGAATGGGAGGTATAAATGAAAGTAATAAAACCGGAAATTTATGATGAATTTCAATGTACGGGGGGAAAGTGTCCACTTACTTGCTGTGGAGGCTGGGTAGTTATGATGGATGAAAAGATATATAAATCATACCGGAAAATGGGAGGTCATATAGCAAAATTTGCAAAAAAAAGTATTTTGTATGCCAAGGAGATGAATATTTATTATGTGAGACATGATCCGGTTACAAATATGTGCCCTATGTGTAATGAAGAACAATTATGCACTATCGTAATAGAGAAAGGAATGGATGCATCTAGTCAACTTTGTAAGGAGTTTCCCAGAGAACAGTTTCGTACAATAGTTGGAGAAGAACGATATCTTGGCTGTTCTTGTCCTGTTGTGGTGGGTATGTTGTATAATTTAGAGAAAAAAATATCTTTTATCACAGAAACGGGGAGGAAGTACAAGACAGAGGGATTGGAAATACTTCCAGAAAAGGATTCTGTAGAGTTACAGATTCGGGAAGTGATGCTTGATTTTATTCAAAAAGCAGAGACACCGTTGTGGTTTCGGGAGTTTTTTGGTGTTTATACTTTAACGAAAGTGAGAGAGGATTACCTAAAGGGAGACTATAATAGTGTGTGTGAAAAACTAATACATTTTTACTCTAAATCTTTTTGGGAGCCGCTTTACCTTGGGTTAAAGGATGTTGAGGTAAACAGGGAACAGCAGTTTGAGATTATGTGCGATTTTGTAAGTGCATCTGCAGAGCAAATTATGAAATGCTTCTTTGTGGATAAATATAAGAATATGGAGAGGATAGCGGAGTTGCTGGATATAAATTGTACTTGTACTTTTCCAGAGTGGGAACAGGCCAGACAGAAGTGGAAGGCAGATAGAAAAGATTTGGGGGAGGAAAACTTATTCGTATATGATTTTATGGAGTGCTTTTTGCCGAATGCGAAGGTATATCCGTATGGGTATATAGATGAGTTCTGCCTGTTGGGTAATTATATGTCCAGTATTTTAATAACAATTTTAATACATAGTTTGAAAATTTTGTTTTACACCCGATATGAACAGGATAAAGAAATGGATACAATAATTGTTGCTGCGTTAAGCAGGGCGTTTCGAGGTGCAGGGGATGTTTCGAGTGTTAAGGAAATGATAGATGCAGCAAGAGAGACGGGAGTAATGTCCATCGGATTTTTAAGATGCTTACTTGATATATAGAGAATGTATTTTAGGTGAATGGGAGAGGAATAAAGATGTCAGATTTAGGTCGGTTGTTGTATCAGGAGGCGGTTCTATTTTTTGAAAATGGGGACTATGAAAATGCTGTGTTAAGATTTATTGGCGCCTATCATGAGAGTGAAAGCAGAGAGCAAATTATGCAAATTCTTTATGACTGTTTTATCACTCCAAACGAGTTGGAATTTGAAGAAACATATCAGAGAAATCAAGCAAGATATCTGAACGTTTCATATGAAGAGCTATCCTTGGATTTTATTCCCGTGGCAGAAAATGTTTACTATATTTTTGATAAGGAAGAGCAAGAATTTAAAGGGAGAGTTGATTGTAACAAAGAACGTATAAGCAGAAAGGAAGAGATAGCAGACAGATTTAATGATTATTTGTTTGGAGATACCTGGGATTTACGAGAAATTCTGCCTATATCTTTGACAAACCCTCAGCAGACAAGTGTACTGATATCCTCGGATATAAGAAAAACAGCATCTTTTGGAAAGCTTCCGTTGTTTTTTGAAAATTATATGAGTAATATAAGGATTTTTGACTGTAAAGAAGAATTTGAGCGGTGCTATCGAGAAAAAACAGAACTGTATATACCCAAACAGTTAATTGCAGGAGAGAGTGGGGTAAATTTACAGAAATCTATCTTAGATTTACATTCATATCGGACTTCCCATATGGATTTAAGTAGAGATAATATTTTTTTATCCGTCTGCATTCCTAGTTTAAATAGAGGTCACAAGGTTTTAGAGGCAGTGTCAATTTTTGTGGACTCTATATATGATGCGGAGATTGAGGTGATCGTATCAAATAATGGTTCAACAAAAAATCGGGAGGGATATAAAGCAATTGAGAAAATGAAGGATTCCCGATTGGTGTACCATGAATTTAGTGAGAATCAAGGATTTTTAGGAAATATATGCAAAGTACTATCGATGGCAAAAGGGAAATTTGCTGTTTTATGCAGCGATGAGGATAGGGTATTGTTAGAGAATCTACCCTATTACCTGGATGTTTTGAGGAGTAATCCAGATATTGGAATGCTAATGTCAAGATTTTGGAATTATGATAGTACTTGGAAAGATGATGACAAGGAAGTGATAAACTACATTTCTGTGGATAAATATGGTCTTGGAGGAATGTTCTGTGCCATGACGAAAAATTATATTACGGGCACAATTTATAATACAGATATTATGAGACAAGAGAATGTTCTGGAAAAGGCAATGAACTGTAGAGAAAATTTATATGTGCAAATATATCCTCACTTGTTTATTAATATGCTTATGACATGCCGCCATGACTATGTAATCAGTAATATTAAGTTATGGCATTGCGGAAAATCAGATGACGTACCAGAAGAAGGATATAGTGCAAAATTTCACACAACGAGCGTGTTTTATGGTGAGAAAAATCGTTTGGAACAGTTTAAAGCCCAACTGGATTTGATCGATAGTCAGATGCAGCTTTCTGTCTCAGAGCGAATAGGGACCTATTTAGAAATTTGCAAAAATACATTGCGGTTGGCTAATGTATCGTATGCTTATTTTGAGAGTTTTTATAAAGAAAAAGGATATTCACATGAATCGTTCTTAATGGAAATAAGGGATTTCTGTATAAGCGAACTAATGGACAGAGTAGGATATCTTATTGCACAGGAGGGAAAAGATGAAATAGAAAAAATCCTTCATGAATGTTGTCAAAGTTATATAGATGCAATTGAAACTATGGTGATAGCTCAGTAAGAAACTATGGAGATGAGATGAAAAAGATTTTAATTTTGGGATCTAAAGGATTTATCGGGCGAAATTTAAAGGAATATTTTTTGCGTAGTGGAGATTTTAAAGTATTGGCTCCAACTCACCAGGAGCTGGATCTTTTAGATGTGTGTGCCGTTAAGGAATATCTGGAGAAAAATCCAATAGATGTGGTGTTTCATTGTGCTGTTTTTGGGGCAAAAACGATTTTAGAAGAGCCGTTCATTCTGGAAAGAAATCTGAGGCTTTTTTACAATTTAGAAAAATGCCATCGGCTATATGACAAAATGATTTATTTTGGCTCAGGAGCAGAATTTGACAAGCGTTTTGATATATGCAGCGTAAAGGAGGAGGAAATTGGAAAAAGTATTCCAACTTCACCCTACGGTTTGGCAAAGTATATAATTGGAAAACAGATAGAGAGTTCTGACAATATTTATAATTTTAGAATTTGGGGAATGTTCGGAAAATATGAGGAGTGGCAGACTACGTTTATTTCAGGATGCTGCTGTAAAGCGATAAAAGGATACCCGTTGTCCATAAGACAGGATGCAGTTTTTGATTACTTATGGATTGATGATTTTTGCAAAATTGCAGAGTGGTCTGTAACTCATAATTTTAAATATCATACTTATAATTTAGGATCCGGAAATAAAATCAAATTATCACAATTGGCAGAGATTGTCTTAAAGGTATGTGGGAAAAGGTTAGACACTTTCATTTGCAAGGATGGGCTTGGCAAGGAATATACAGCAGATAGCAGTCGATTTTTGGAAGAATATGGAGCAGAGTATAGTACGCCAATAGAAATAGCAGTAGGAGAGTTGTATAAGTGGTATGAGGAAAACCAGAAAGAGATCGATATGCTTGAATTGATTTATGGATAAAGTTTGGATCTGATGAAACATGATACAGATATCATAACGCAAACAAATGATGCAAGTTATAATCTGACAATAACTCCGCTATACTATAAGAAAATTATTGGTATAGCGGATTCTTTTATGGGAGGACATATGGCTAGGAATTCCGGCAGAGCGGATCCGTAGTTATGGATTTGCATTTGAGGGAAAGAAGGTGCTGATTGGTTAGAGCTTGAAATCTGGTTGCAAAAAAAGAAACAGCATGATACCATGATAAATATATGATTAGGGTGGGAGGGGGCAGATTAGTGAGGCGATACTTTAACACAGAAGCCAATTGCAAGCCAGAGGAACATTATATGGTAAACTTAGAGGAACGGCTAAAACAGATTAAAAATCTGTATGTGGATCCGGGGAAGTATTTTGTGATCAGTCGGGGCAGGCAGTATGGGAAAACCACAACACTGTGGGCGTTAGAAGAATACCTGAAAGAAGAGTATCTTGTTGTCTCTATGGATTTTCAGGGAATTACTACGGAGGAATACAAGAACGAAGCAGCCTTTACCAATGCATTTATGGGAATGTTCACAAAAGCGCTTGAGGATAACAGGACTCCTGAGAAAGAGATAAAGCCGCTGATTGAATAAGTGATGTGGATTACTGGACTGAAATGGATATACAGATAAATTGACATTGCGCAGTATAATTATATATGTTAAGATTATATAAAAAAGAGATAGAGAGGACAAGAATCATGGAAGAAAACAGAGCAGAACAGAAGGAAGCATTGGAGACATTGGTGGGATTTAATGAGCGTCTTTTAAAGAACATGGGCATCATTACTAAGGAGCTGTCAGGGGAGCGTCTGGAGGACACCGACGCATTTTTGAAAGACATCATCAACGCTGTAAATTGGGAGATTGGCGTGATGAACGGTACACTTTCTCTTTTGAATGAGGGAAAAGAGCGGGTAAACAAAGAGCAGTTTAACGGTAAGGTTATGAAATTCGGAGAGGCGATCCAGGCAAATGACGATGCAAAAATGGCGGAAGCCATCAAAGAATTGATACCGGAATTTGAAGGTTTAGGCCAGGCTGCGAAGGAAGTAATAGCGTAAAATGGACATATTATTTTACCGGTACAACAGTATCTGCGAAGCAGATATTCTGGATATATTAAAAGGGTCAGGGCACCAGGTGGATGAATTGACGGAGGAGATGACCAATAAAGATTTCTCGGACAAAGAATGTCTTATGCTGATCAGTTCTGCACTGCAGAAGAAAAGGTATGATATGGTCTTTTCCATAAATTTTTTTCCGGTTGTCTCAGATGTGTGCAATATTTTTAACATTCCATATGTCTGCTGGATTGTAGACAGTCCGGTGATGGAACTTTATGCACACGCCATAAAAAATTCCTGGAACAGGATTTTTTTATTCGACTATGCCATGTATAAAGAGTTTTCGGGGGAAAATCCGGACTGTATTTTTTATCTTCCTCTGGGGGCGAATTATGACAGACTGGACGGTGTCATAGCATCCATCACAAAAGAGGACAGGCAGAAGTTTGCAGCGGATGTATCTTTTGTGGGTTCCCTTTATACGGAAAAGTGTCCCTACAACGATTTTGCAGAGCAGGATACATATCTCAAAGGATATCTGGACGGAATCATAGAAGCGCAGGAAAAAATATACGGGTATAATTTTCTGGAGGAATGTCTTTCTGATGATATGGTTTTGAAGTTTAAAGAGAAAGTCCCCTTTTACTATTTTACAGAGCGTTTTAACCAGAATGATAAAGCGGCTATGGCTCATCTCTATTTAGGAAACAAGGTGACAGAGCAGGAAAGGCTCCATCTCTTAAAATCTGTGTCGGAGAATTTTGAACTGCAGCTTTATACAAACAGTGATCCGTCACCTTTGCCGGCGGCGGACTTTAAGGGGCTGGCGGAGACGAGAAATGAGATGCCAAAAATATTTTATCTGTCTAAAATTAATTTGAATCTGACATCCAAACCAATACGCACGGGGCTGCCTCTTCGCATTTGGGATATTTTAGGTGCAGGGGGATTTTTGTTGACAAATTACCAGAGTGAGATAGGGGAATATTTTGAGATAGGTAAAGAATTGGAAGTATTCTCCAGTGAAGGGGAACTTTTGGAGAAAATTGGGTACTATCTGGAACATCAGGAAGAGAGGGAGCAGATTGCCAGGTGCGGCTACGAGAAAGCGAAAAAGATGTATTCACTGAAACACAGAGTGGAGCAGATTTTAGAAATAGTATAAAAACGCTTGACAGTTTATTAGCAAAAGTGATTGTAAAAAGACATGAGCAGTTAGGAGACAAAGATAAACCATATTATAGAATAGATGCTTCTAATTATAAAGAACTTATTACCGATATAGTTGGTGTAAGGTTAATTATTAATTATCGTGGATTTTGGAAAGAAATCCATGATCAGATTAAACAGATGTTTCCATATGGTGATATAGAAAATTATAATGGGGTCAAGACATTGCCACATCCTAAAAATGGAGAAAATTTGCTGGCAGAGATACCCCAAGCGTATTATGCTGAGGGTGATGATATTAGTGAGTATGAGAAGCTGGAAAAACTTATCGAACCCAAACAACATGAGATGGGTTATCGAAGTGTGCATTATGTTGTCAGTTATAAAGGGATTTATATGGAAATCCAGGTAAGGACAATTTATGATGAGGCATGGAGTGATTGTGACCATAATTATGTTTATAAAAAGGATGAGAAAAGCAGTCATTCGGCATTGTGCGAGATGTCAAAAATTTTGTGCCAAATGACAAATGTTTCCAGTGATATAGGAGACAGTATGTGGGACATATATAATGAGGATAAAATAACAGATTTAAAAGATGGAAGTTGGGAAGCTCCATCGGATATAATAAATCTTTTGGATAAATCAGTGGGACAGTTAAAAAGAATCACAGAGAACTTACAGCGGTTTAAAAGCAGTGTAGTTGAAAGGAGGGATATTTATGATGAAAACGCAGTGTAGTGCTGAGGGAAAAAGGTATGCGGCAGCTTTGGCTAGTGATTTGAAAAACGGAGTGATTGAAAAGGATTATCGGCCAAATCACGGTTCAAAATTTGAAAAGGGCTTGGCAGACATTTATCAGGAACGTTTTGAACGTTACCTGAGTTCCTGTGGTAATGTTCTGATGGATATTCGTTTAGCACAGAAAGGAAGTAAATATGAAGGCTGAGTTTTTGTCAGAAATGAAACAGACTTATCAATACCTTTTTGAGGGGGATAAAATAACAGAGGAAGCAGTAAGGGCTCACTATGAATGGCTATATGGCATGATGGAGGCATTTATCAAGAATCGAAAAGATGAGGCGCTCATTTCTTCTGATATTTTAAACCATGTGGTGATTGATTATTTTGTGGATGTAGAACGTCTTCAGAATTTTCAAAATATCACGAATTTACATGAAACAAAAGTGTATGCATATTCTGTTTTTTGGATTTTGAGGCATAAACCATTGCAGATTGCAAAGGATAAGGTGGAGAAAGATGTGTTTATAAATGAAGATTTTGCCTGCCATATTCTTAGAAGTTATATGTTTTCAGATCCTGATAATGTTCCCATTTTAAATAATCGGCAAGAAGATATAGATAGTTTTGTGAATACATTGTTATACTATTTTAAGTATCGTGATTATTCTGCCAAAAGCATAGAACTCTTACTGCTGGCATTTGTTGCCGGAAGGGGATATCAGTATTCGGTAGACCATCAATAAGCAAGTGAGAGTTGAAGAGGTACCATAACAGTGGTATAATTTTAGCATCGATTAACAGACATAACAGTTTGCTGATTGATGCTATTTTTTTAATGATTGGATACAAGTCGCAATAATAAACGATACAATAAGGTGGAAATGCCAATGCAAAAACTAATTTTAATCGGAGCCGGCGGCTGTATGCGGGAGTTGATCTGGCAGATGCAGGAGCAAAATGCCACGGATCCCACATGGGAGATCGCAGGCTTTGTGGACAGAGAAAAGCCGGAAGGATTTAGCGTGGGAGGGCAGAAATACCCTTATCTTGGAGATGATGACTGGCTTTTGTCAAGACAGGAGGAGACAAATGTTGCCATATGCGTAGGCTCCCCGGCTCTGCGAAAAAAGATTGCGGAGAAATTAAAGAAAAATCCCAACCTGAAATTTCCGGTTATCCTTTTGGGGGATACAAAAATCTGCAGTGATGTACAGATTGGAAAGGGGAGTATTGTGAGTATGGACTGCCGGATATCCACAAATGTGATTTTGGGAGAGTTTGTCTTTTTAAATATGGGTGTTCGGATCTGCCATGACGGGAGGATCGGAGATTTTACTACCCTAAGCCCGGAGGTAAAGCTGGCGGGAGCAGTTAAGGTAGGAGCGGAAAGTGATATCGGTTTAGGTACAAAGGTGATACAGGGAATTACCGTTGGCAGCAATGTGATTTCCGGGGCCGGCAGCGTGATCATCCGTGACGTGTCGGACAATTCCACTGTTGTGGGGATGCCGGCAAAGACAGTGAAAGGTGAATGAATATGCATACAATGATAATTGCAGAGGCGGGAGTAAACCATAATGGAAGTATGGAGCTGGCGAAAAAAATGGTTCTTGCCGCAAAGGAAGCAAAAGCGGACTATATAAAATTCCAAACATTTATCCCGGAAAAGCTGGTTTCAAGATATGCCCAGAAAGCAGAGTATCAGAAGGAGACAACCGGGGGAGAGAAGAGTCAGCTTGATATGCTAAAAGGATTGGCTCTTACCCAGCAGGATTTTTTGGAGCTGAAAGCGCTTTGTGATAAAGTGGGAATCGGTTTTATCTCCACGCCTTTTGATCTGGAAAGCCTTGCCTTTTTGGAGAAACTGGATATGGATTTCTGGAAAGTGCCCTCCGGGGAAGTGACAAACCTTCCCTATCTGGAGGCCATTGGCGCCACGGGGCGGGATGTAATTCTCTCCACAGGGATGTGTGAGATGGAGGAGATTGAAGCTGCCATTCAGATATTGGAGGATGGCGGAGCAGGGGAGATTGCGGTACTCCACTGCAATACAGAATATCCCACACCCTTTGGCGATGTGAATCTTTTGGCGATGCAGGAGATGAAAAAAAAGCTGCAAAAACCTGTGGGATATTCCGACCATACATTGGGCATTGAAGTGCCCATTGCCGCAGCGGCTCTGGGAGCAGTGGTGGTGGAAAAACATTTTACCCTGGATAAAAACATGGAAGGGCCGGATCACCGGGCAAGTTTAGAGCCGGAAGAATTGAAAGAGATGGTCAGCAAAATCCGCAACATAGAAGTGTGCCTGGGGGACGGTGTAAAAAAGAGAACAACATCCGAGAACAAAAATCTCTCCGTGGCCAGAAAAAGTATTGTAGCAAAGAAAGCCATAAGATCCGGGGATATTTTTTCCGAAGAAAATCTCACGGTGAAACGTCCGGGAAATGGGATCAGTCCTATGCTTTGGCATGAAATTCTGGGACAGGCGGCAGACAGGGATTATGAGCCGGATGAATTGATCGAAGAGGGAAAAGAGGTATGAAAAAGATAGCGGTTGTGACAGCTACCAGGGCGGAGTATGGGATCTTAAAACCATTAATCTTAAAGCTTTTAAAAGAGCCTGAATTTCAGATGGATCTGCTGGTGACGGGAACCCATCTGTCGGAGGAGTACGGAAATACCCAAAGCGAGATTATAAAAGATAACATTCCCATTGCAGAAAACATTCCTATTTTGCGGGAGGGAAATACTCCCTATGATATCTCCATGACTATGGCAAATGCCATAAAAGGATTTGGGGACTATTTCCGCCGTAAAAAGCCGGATCTGCTGATGGTTTTAGGGGACAGGACAGAAATTCTCGGCATCTGCTGTGGGGCTATGAATGAAAATATACCCATTGCCCATTTGCATGGCGGAGAGCTGACAGAGGGGGCGGTGGATGACTGTGTGCGCCATGCTATCACAAAAATGAGTTACTATCATTTCCCGGCCTCGGAAGTATACCGAAAACGGATTATCCAAATGGGAGAAGCGCCGGAGCGGGTTTTTAATGTAGGAGCATTGGGAGTGGAAAATATAAAGCACACAAAACTTTTATCCAGGGAGGAGATCAGGCAGATCCTTGGAATACCTGTGGGCAGAGAGTATGTTGTGGTGACCTTTCATCCGGCCACGTTGGAACCTGGGGAAGAAATACGGCAGACAGAAGAGTTGATCCAGGCGATAAAACAACATTCTCATTACTGGTATGTCATCACAAAATCAAATGCGGATGCAGGAGGAAGGTCTGTCAACGACATGTTGGAGAACCTGGCACAGGAATGCGACAATATTTTTTTGACAGCATCTTTAGGGATGCTGCGGTACTTAAGTGCGGTAAAATATTGCAGCTTTGTTCTGGGTAATTCCTCCAGCGGCATTATCGAAGCGCCTGCCCTTGGAACGCCTACGGTGAATATCGGGGACAGGCAGAAGGGGCGGTTGATGGCGGACACGGTAATCAACTGTGAAGCGGATAGAGAATCTATTGCAAAAGCCATGGAGGATGCTGGAAAGGCAAAACATCATGTTTCAGATCTATACGGCACAGGAGATACTTCAGAGCAGATGGTAAAGATTTTAAAAGAGCAGCTTGAAATTCACCGGGGCAGTGTGAAAAAACAGTTTTATGATCTGCCCTGAATTTTAACAAAATCAGACAGGGGGACAGCAGATGAAAAATATTGCAATCATACCGGCGAGAAGCGGTTCCAAGGGATTAAAGGATAAAAATATTAAACTGCTGGGTGGCAAGCCTTTGATGGCGTACACCATTGAGGAGGCAAAAGCATCCGGGCAGTTTGAGGTGGTACATGTGTCTACAGACAGCGAAAAGTATGCCAGGATTGCAGGAGATTACGGGGCGGATGTGCCTTTTTTAAGAGATGAAAACCTGGCGGGAGACACGGCGGGCACGTGGGATGTCCTGCGGGCGGTTTTGAGGAAATATGAGGCTCTTGGAAAAATATTTGATGTGGTGACGTTGCTCCAGCCCACTTCTCCCCTGCGGGATGCAGAAGATATCAGAGGAGCCTGTGAATTATTTGAAAAAAAAGATGCTAATTCCGTAGTCAGCGTGTGCATGACGGAACATTCTCCCCTTTTGTGCAATACCCTGGATGACAGTCTTTCTATGAAAGATTTTATCGATATGGAAAAGGTGGGAAGACGTCAGGGACTGCCGGATTACTATCGCTTAAACGGCGCCATCTATATCCAGAAAGCGCCTCTTATGATGGAGAGCGCCACACTGTACGGAGATAAATCATATGCCTATATTATGAAAAAAGAAAAATCTGTGGATATCGATGATGCCTTTGATTTTCTTATGGCGGAAGCGGTAGTAAAAAGCGGAAAGAAATTTTGATTTAGATTTCCTCCCGGATTGTCGATATAATAATTATACTGAAAGAACTTACCAGGGACGGTAAGGCAGAAACAGGGAGGTTACACATGAATTTTGAACAGTTGATGCAGTTTCTGGTCCATGAAGACTGCGGGATCGTGGAGGCCATGCAGAGAATCGACAGCAATACAAAAGGAATTCTCTTCGTGGTGGACAGAGAAAGAAAGATTATGGGCGTGCTTACAGACGGGGATATCCGGCGCTGGATCATCAAGACCGGGGATTTAAAGGCATCTGTGGGACAGGTGATGAACAAAAACCCGAAAGTGATATACCGAAAAGATGTCTCTGAGGCAAAAGGGTTTATGAAGCAGTATTCCATTACGGCCCTGCCTGTGGCGGATGCAGGCGGAATCCTGCACGATATTATTTTTGTGGAATCGGAGCCTGAGGAAAAGGAAGAACAGCAGAAGAGTTTAGACGGTGTTCCGGTAGTTGTGATGGCGGGAGGAAAGGGTACAAGGCTGTATCCCTACACAAAGATTCTTCCAAAACCTCTGATTCCCATTGGGGATATCCCCATTATGGAGCGGATCATCAATCGCTTCAACGCATATGGGATCCGAAAGTTTTATGCTACGGTAAATTACCGGAAAAGCATGATAAAATCTTATTTTTCGGAATTACAGAGCGAGTATGAAGTCTGCTATGTGGAGGAGGACAAACCTCTTGGAACAGCGGGGAGCCTTCATCTTATAGAGGAAGATTTTGGCAGGCCTTTTTTTGTCACAAACTGCGACATTTTGATCGATGCCGACTATGAGGATATTTATAAATACCACAGTCAGACGGAAAATGAGCTTACCATTGTAACAGCTCTGAAAAATATCGTGGTTCCCTACGGCGTGGTAAACAGCAGTAAAAATGGGGCAGTGGAATCCATGGAGGAAAAACCAAAGCTTTCCTATTTTGTAAATACGGGTATGTATGTAATGAATCCAAAGCTTTTGCGGGAGATTCCCAAAGATACATTTTTCCATATGACAGACCTTACGGATGCGCTTTTGAAACAGGGGCGCAAGGTGGGAATGTATCCCATCAGTGAAGAGTCTTTTCTCGATATGGGAGAGTTTGAAGAAATGCGGCGGATGGAAGAAAAAATCAGCATGAAAGCAGAATAAGATGAGGAGAATCAGTATGAAAAAAGTATTGGTAACAGGGGCGGACGGATTTATCGGAAGCCATTTGACGGAGAGTCTTTTGGAAAAAGGGTATGAGGTAAAGGCGTTTGTTTATTATAACTCTTTTAATAACTGGGGATGGCTGGACACCCTTCCAAAAGATGTTTTAAACCAGATTGAAATATTTTCTGGGGATATCAGAGATCCAAACGGGGTCAGGGAGGCGATGAAGGGGGTAGATGCCGTGTTTCATCTGGCAGCGTTGATCGCCATACCTTTCAGTTATCACTCGCCGGATTCCTATGTGGACACAAATATCAAAGGAACCTTAAATGTGCTTCAGGCGGCAAGGGATCTGAATACGGAACGTGTGCTGGTGACTTCCACCTCAGAGGTTTACGGCACGGCACAGTATGTTCCCATTGATGAAAAGCATCCCTACCAGGGGCAGTCTCCCTATTCCGCAACAAAAATCGGAGCAGACCGTCTGGCGGAGAGTTTTTACCGGAGCTTTAACCTTCCGGTTTCGATTGTAAGGCCTTTTAACACTTACGGACCAAGGCAGTCGGCAAGGGCAGTTATCCCTACTATTATTACCCAGCTATTGTCCGGGAAGAAAGAGATTAAACTTGGGGCTTTGACGCCAACCAGAGATTTTAATTATGTAAAAGATACGGCAGCAGGTTTTATCTCCATTGCAGAGTCTGATAAAACCATTGGGCAGGAGATCAACATTGCCACCCAGCAGGAGATTTCCATTGGGGATCTGGCGAAAGAGATTATCGCCCAGATAAATCCGGATGCCAAAATTATCTGTGATGAGCAGAGGCTCCGCCCAAAGAAAAGTGAGGTAAACCGTCTTCTTGGGGCAAACGCAAAGATAAAAGAGCTTACGGACTGGCAGCAGAAATATACTTTTGAGCAGGGAATTGCAGAGACGATACAGTGGCTTCGAGGCAACCTGGGGGCATATAAGACAGACATTTATAACGTATAACAGAGGAGATTCGCATGGGAAAATTTATACCGTTATCGGTTCCCAATTTTGAGGGAAATGAAAAAAAATATGTGGATGAAGCTGTGGATCAGGGCTGGGTATCTACCGGGGGAGCCTTTATCACCCGGTTGGAGAAGGAACTGGCAGATTATTTAAAAGCACCAAAGGTTGCAGCCTGCCAGAGCGGAACAGCGGCGATTCATTTGTCATTAATAGAATGCGGCGTGATGCCCGGGGACATGGTGATCGTTCCCACCATTACTTTTATTGCGGCGGTGAACCCTGTGCGCTATCAGTTTGCAGAGCCTGTCTTTATGGATTGCGATGACAGTTTGTGCATGGATCCTCTGAAGCTGCGGAAATTTTGTGAGAGGGAATGTGAGCTGTCTGAAGATCGGTTAATCCATAAAGCCAGCGGCAGACAGGTAAAAGCAGTGGTTGTGGTACATGTATTCGGCAATCTGGCGGCTATGGAGCAGATCATGGATATCGCAGAGGAGTTTCATCTGAAAGTTGTGGAGGACGCTACAGAGGCTTTGGGCACTTACGTTACAAAAGGGCGTTACAAGGGGATGTATGCAGGCACCATAGGAGATTTTGGAGCGTATTCTTTTAACGGCAACAAGATCATAACTACCGGAGGGGGCGGCGCAGTGACAGGGAAGGACGCAGAGGCCGTTGCCCATATGCAGTTTTTGTCCACCCAGGCAAAAGATGATCCTCATTATTACATTCACAATGAAGTCGGATTCAATTACCGCATGACAAATCTGCAGGCAGCGTTAGGGGTAGCCCAGCTTGAATTGCTGGATGAATTTATCAGAAGAAAACAAAAGAATTTCAGACAATACCAAGAGCTGTTTCAGGGGTTCTACCGAGGGCAGTTGCTGGAGTTTCGTCCAGGGACTCTCTCCAATCAGTGGTTTTATTCTTTGAAGATTGACATGGGATCGGTGAACATGAGTTTGAGGGATATCATCACCGGATTAGAGGAGCGGGGAGTTGGAACCCGGGCAATCTGGGGGCTGATCCATGAGCAGCTTCCCTACAGGGAGTTTATCGCTTATGAGATGGAAAAGGCGCCCTATTACAGCAGCTGCATATTAAATCTTCCCTGCAGTACCCAGATTACGGAAGAGGAGATTTCTTATGTGGTATCCAATGTGAAAGAGGTTTTATGCCCGTGAGCCAAATGATCTGCCAATCGGCCAAGGTTATTCCATAAGAGGCAGCAAATATCAGAGGGGGATTTTGTTCCCCTCTATTCATTTCTATTCCGTTTCCGCATCTTGAGTTTTGCGATTACAAGGCCTCAGAATCTGGTGTGATTCCTGCATCCAGTAAGATCTGTTCATATTTCTTATTCTCTATCTGTCTCAATGCAGCTTGTACAGATTGCAGGCATTAACTATTTGACTTGTCCCCGAAATATGCTACAATATGAAAGGGCAGAATTTTTTCGGAGGTCAGTTATAAAAAGCACGGAGGGGATACATGAATGATACTCAAAAATATATTTAAATATAAAAATACCTGTTTTTATATTGGGAAAGGCGTAATCCAGTTAGCAGACTCCTGCATACCGATAAAAGCAATTTCTGGCATAGATGTAAAAGAGGTAAAGGATACCTCCCTGATCCCAGCACTGGTTCTGATCGTATTAGGAGTGATTTTTTACCTGCCAGGAGGAATGTGGCAGGTTATGGGAACGGTAATTGTAGTTGTGGGAATTGCGGCTCTGATCGTTGGAGTTCTGTGGAACTTTTACAGGCCTCATTATCTGAAAATCCAGGTTCATTCTAAGAAAGTTTACCAGATTGCAGGAAAAGATATTGGATTTGTGCGGAAATCCATGGAAATTGTCCGGGAAAAAATAGAAGATGACCAGGAAGGCATCTATTATCTGAATTTTACCGACATGGAGGTTTCCCATGCGGAAAACATGGACATGGTGAAACTGGTGATGAACAACGGCAGGATGGCAGAGTTAAAGGAAGGCGAAGATTTTGCCAAAAAGTGGAAATCCATGTTCTTTGTAAGAACACGCCCCAGCGAATATGTGGAAAACATGGGGCAGGGAAGTTCCTTCTTCCTCTATACAGATGACGAGTGGCAGATACTTGAGGATTTCTTTGAGAAGAGATGCGGTGAGCTCGGAATGGCAAATGAAAAATACAAGCCCTGCCAGAGTTTGAGGGATTGTTCCAGGGAAAAAGATGCGGTCAAAATGCATAAGACCATAAAAGAGATGACAAAGACCACGTTCCAGGCCGTCCTAGGGGAAGATGTGGATAAGTCCATACAAAAACTTTTGTTGAAAGTGTTAAAGATGAGATAACAGCGATATTTTTCAGGCGGGTAAGGCAGCCCACGGCGCACATGGATGTCAGGTGAGAAAGAATACAGAGGAGAATAATGACATGGGTTTTATATTTACCAAAGAAGATTTCTATCTGGAATTTGGAAGGAACGAGGAACTTCCAGAAGATCTGCGACAGTGGTATCTGGACTTTTTAAAAGACAAGTATCTGGCATGGTATCAATTAGGCTTGAAGGGCAGATGTGAGCATGGGGATCATGCCATGGCCTTTTTGTATATGGTTTCAGATGCGTTTTTTAAAGTGCTGACCAGCCAGCCGGATATAGAAGTGGCCAGAGAGCGTGTGCAGACGGAGCTGGATGAGGATACCTGGAAACGGTTGGAAAGTGCCGTTCCTTACGCATTGGGAGCAGAATATGTGGACAGGGCATGGGTGGAACATGCTTTTCTGGGACTACAGAAAGTTTTTCAAAAGGAAATCGTCTCGTATCAGGGAACAGTTACTATGTATCTGGCGGAAAAGAGCCAGAACCTGCATGTTCCAGAGCGGATTTTTTTTCATCTCGTGGAAAATAAAGATTCTGACTTTCCTTTTGCGTTTCTGGCAACCTATGCCACAAATGGGGAGGATGGCAGCATCCGCCACATGCCGCTGTCTTATGCGCTGACAGAATACAAGGCGGACAGGGAAAAACTTTTGGCCCTGCTCTCTTGTCTGAACCGTGCAGCTCAGGTTTCTGAATTTGTAGGACAGACAGTGGAGAGCGGGGAGATGTTTCATCCTCTGCGGCTTACCGGGGAAGAAGCCTACCAGCTTTTAAAAGATATCCCTTTGATTGAGGAAACAGGGATTCTCTGTCGGATTCCCAATTGGTGGAGAAAAAAGGCAGCGATTGTAAATATGACGATAAACATGGGGGAGGAGCAGCCCTCTTTTTTGGGTTTTGATACAATTTTAAGCTTACAGCCCACCCTTACCGTAGACGGGTTTCCACTGACAAGAGAAGATATTGAATATCTTCTGGCCCAGACCAACGGATTGGCATTCCTAAAAGGGAAATGGATCGAAGTAGACCACGACAGATTACAGCAGCTTCTTATGGAAATGGAGGAAAATCAGGGAGAGATTACTCTGTTGGAAGCATTAAGGGGAGATGGGTTTTTAAAAGAGCAGAAAGAAAACCCGGATGTGGGACCCTTGATTTCTAACGGCAAGTGGCTGACAGAGTTTTTGCAGAAGCTGAAGAAACCGGAGCTGATGAAAAAAGCCAGAGTTCCGGCGGGGGTCAATGCGAAACTCCGCCCTTATCAGCAAAATGGCTATACATGGCTTTTTACTATGTATCAATTGGGGTTTGGCGCATGTCTGGCAGACGATATGGGATTGGGAAAGACGCTGCAGGTTCTGACCTTTTTAGAGAAAATCCGGAAGGAGAAAGGCGGGAATCATAAAAGAATTCTTCTTATTGTTCCGGCCTCCCTGCTTGGAAACTGGAAAAAGGAAGCGGAAAAGTTTGTTCCGGAGATGGATGTGGAAATCCTTCATGGGAGAGCGGCAAAAGAGCTGGGACAGGAAGTCCTTGGCAGCCAGGCCTACCTTACCATAACAACCTATGGAATGACGGTACGGGTTAAGGAACTGCAGCAGGTGGAGTGGGATTGCCTGATTTTGGACGAAGCCCAGGCAATCAAAAATCCTGTGACAAAGCAGACCCATGCAATCAAAAAAATTCCTTCTAAAATGCGGATTGCCATGACAGGAACACCTATCGAGAATGAATTGGCCAATCTTTGGTCTCTGTTTGATTTCTTAAATAAAGGACTTTTGGGAACGGCTAAAGAATTTAAATCCTATTCCAAAGAACTGGCGGTGCACCCGGAGGAGTATGCGCATCTGAAATCCATGATCTCGCCCTTTATGCTGCGCAGGGTCAAGACGGATAAAAAGATTATTTCTGATCTGCCGGAGAAGGTAGAGGCAAATGCATATGTGAGTCTCAGCAAAAAGCAGGTTGTTTTGTACCGTAAAGCTGTGGCGGAGACAGCGGAGAAGCTGGAGACATTAAAAGGCATTGAACGAAAAGGCGTGATCCTTGGAACTATTTTGCATTTGAAACAGATATGCAACCATCCGGCGCAGTATCTGGGCATTCAGGATTATACGGAAGGGGACAGCGGAAAATTTGCAATGCTCCGGGAAATTTGTGAAACCATATATGAAAAGCGGGAGCGGGTGCTGGTATTTACCCAGTTTAAGGAGATGACAGAGCCTTTGTCCAGATTTCTGACGGAAGTATTTCACAGAGAAGGCCTGGTGCTTCACGGCGGGGTTCCGGTGAAAAAGCGGAGCCAACTGGTAGAAAAGTTTAACGGTGAAGAGTATGTTCCCTATATGGTTCTCTCTGTGAAAGCCGGGGGAACGGGGTTAAACCTCACAAGATCCAATCATGTCATTCATTTTGACAGATGGTGGAATCCCGCAGTGGAAAATCAGGCCACAGACCGGGCATTCCGCATTGGACAGGAGAAAAATGTTTTTGTGCATAAATTGATCTGCGAAAAGACCATTGAAGAAAAAATTGATGCCATGATCAATTCCAAAAAGGAACTTGCAGAAAATGTCATCGGATCCGGCGGAGAAAACTGGATCACAGAAATGAGTGACGAGGAGTTGCTTTCTGTTTTGCGGTTGGATATTTAAGGGAGAGATAGAGAAAGATGAGCCATTATTGGGAAAGTCAGATATATGAGCAGCCTTCAGAAGCAAAGCTAAAGAAAAATGCCAGTGAGAGCATAAAGAAGGATAAGAAGCGGGGAAAGGAAAATTATCCGGTTATCATTCAGGGGAGAAAAATTGCAAAAACCTGGTGGGGAGAAGCATGGTGCGAAAACCTGGAGCGGTATGCAGATTATGAGAGCAGGCTGGATCGGGGAAAAAGATATGTTCGGACAGGAGCAGTAATCGATCTTAAAATCCAGAAAGGAAAAGTATTGGCCAGAGTCCAGGGAAGGCGGAAAGCTCCGTACAAAATAGAAATCAGAATTAGCCCGATTTCTGAGGAGCGATGCCAAAGTATCATTGAGCAGTGTGGAAATAAAATTGAAAATCTGGAAGCATTGTTAAAGGGTGGTTTTCCTGATGATTTAAAAAGCCTGTTTCTGGAGAAGAACGGTTTGTTTCCAGAATCTCGGGAAATCAGTTTTTCGTGCAGCTGCCCGGATTGGGCACTAATGTGTAAACATGTGGCAGCAGTGCTTTACGGGATTGGGGCAAGGTTTGATGAAAACCCGTTGTTGTTTTTTGAACTTCGGGGGATTGATGTGAGCAGGTTTGTGGACGTGGCATTGGAAAGTAAAGTGGAAAAAATGCTTCAAAATGCGGATAAGAAAAGTGAACGCATTATAGAAACGGTAGATTATGCAACTATGTTTGGAGTAGATTTATGAAAACCATTCTTTTTGTACAGGGCATATACGATACAATTGATCTGTTTATCGCAGCCTTATCCCAAGCGTTCCAGCAGATGGGGTGCATTTGCCGCATATTGGACACCAGGGAAAAAGAAAAATTTATGCCGGCATTAAAGCGAATTTTACTGGATGAGCATGTGGATGCTGTGGTGACTTTTAACAATATCGGCTACAATTTGTCCTTTTCAGAGGGGAAAAATATCTGGGAAGAGAAAGGGATTCCCTATATCAATATTCTGATGGACCATCCCTTCCATTACGCCAATCCACTGAAACATGCGCCGGAAACTTCCATAGTGTTTTGTACAGACAGAAATCATGTAAATTTTTTGAGACGGTTTTATCCCAATATAAGGCATGTGGATTTTATGCCTCATGCAGGGATGGAGGCGGATATATCGGAACATGCCAGTCCGGGGAGCTGCTACCTTTGCACAAAGGGAGAAGGATATCATCCTCCCATGGAGGAACGTTCCATTGATGTGCTTTATGCAGGAGGGCTGTCTAAATATGTGGCGGAGGGACTTGTGCCTGACCTGGGGGAGATAAAAGAATTTGACGCCTTTGTGTTGACGAAAGAGGTGTTGTCAGATTTAACAAGTCATCCCAATAAGACAACGGAAAGTGCGATTGAGTCTTATTTCGCTTCTATTGGGAAAGAATATCCGGACGAAGAATTAAACCATTGGATAACGGAACTGCGGTTTATTGATTCCTATGCCACTTCTTTTTACAGAGAGCAGTCTGTGCGGCTTTTGGTGGAGGCTGGAATTAAAGTGGCAGTCTTTGGCGGCGGCTGGGATCGGTGTGAGTGGGCAGACAATTCCAATCTTTTATATGGTGGAAAAGTTCTGGCGCCTCAGGTTTTGGAGCTGATGAATCACAGCAAGATTGTGCTCAATACTATGACATGGTACAAAAACGGTATACATGACAGGATCATCAATGGAATGCTGGCGAAGGCAGCGGTGGTCACTGACACCTCTGACTACCTGGAGGAAGAACTGGCAAAAGCGGAGAAACCTTTTCTGGAGCCGTTTTATCTGACACGTATGATGGAACTGCCAGACAAAGTACAGAAACTTTTGGAGAATGAGACTGATCTGGAGGAATTGGCTTGTCGGGGATACCTGTATGCCAGAGAAAATCATACCTGGATGACAAGAGCAAGATATCTGATGGATGTCTATATAGACGAAAAATGATGCCAATGATAGCTTTGTAAATGAAAAAGGCTTTCGATTTTGTTTGAAATCGAAGGCCTTTAAACATAGCGGTCAAGCATCATGCCTGCATAGATAGAGGCTGAGTACGGGGATATAAAGTTGATTCCCGGCCGCTTGTATGTCACCACAATTTTATCCACATATTTGATTGGATTAATAGAAGCATTGTCCGCTCTTGCCAACAGGGAGTTTTTGAAAGCATTTAAAACGGAAAATGTTTCGGTAGGTTTATCTGTATCCAGCGCATCTGACAATAAATCCCTGTCAATGGAAATGGTTCCTGTTTCGCCGATGACCATTCCGATAGACTCCAGATCATTTTCATAGGAGCGGGAAACATCTTTTAAATCGTGCAGCAGCTGATTTCCCAGCTGATTGGTGGAGTAGCGCTCACCTGTCTGAACAAAGCCATTGTAAGCGTCTATCAATTCCTGCAAATTGTCAGCTACAGCGTCTATGCTGGTCTTAAAACCTACTTTAGCAGGAATATGTTCCGGGCTGATGCCTTTTAAGGTCAGCTCAAACATATTATTGATAGTAAAGGTGTTTGCGTAGGAAGAATGTTCCTTGCCGTTTAACAGGAAACTTGAGTTAGCCGCTGGGGAACTCACCTGGTTAAATCCTAATATATCCATTGCCTGAATAGAGCCGGAAGAAGTCGTAGGAGTAATATCAAAAAGGTGGTCTTCCTCGTCACGCAATCCGGTTTGTTTGGATGCGATCTGCAAGGCACTGTTGCCCATTCCATCAGATATTACCTCCGCAGTGAGTTCAATCCTGGAATTATTGATAAGTCTGGCCAGCTTATTTAACACGGATAAATTTGTGTCGTCCCCTTTTACCGTATACTGGAATTCGTATGAATTTACAGTGGTGGATAGATCAAAGGAGTAGTCACCAGGGATAAGATCCAAAGACTTATCTTTCAGGAAATTTCCCAGATTTGTCTGAGGGGCGGCAAGCCGGCGGACTTCCAGATCAAAATTTTGTAAATTGGCATCATCAAAAATTCCGCCCACATAGGAAGCGGTTACAATTCCATCATCTGAGGAGACAGCAACTTTTTTCTGGAAAGAACTCTCAAGACCGTCACCGTCAGATAGGGAAGCTACAACATTCTTAATTTTCCGAGCATTTTCTTTGATGTCAATCAAAAATCTGGGAACATCTTCCGAATGCTTGATCTTGTAAAGAGGGGAATCTTTATTCACTTTAAGCATACGGTTATAAACGCTGCGCAATTCACTTTTCTTATGTGTGTCATAACGCGAAACGGCAGAATGACCGTATGTGCTCAAATAGTATTGATAGGCATTGTCAATAACAGCCACAGAAAACCCCTCCTTTCTTCCTTGAAATTACGCTAAAGCGCAGGGGTAAAATATTAAATCCATTTACATAATATTGTAGTTTAGCTTAAAAATAGCAAGAGACAGACGATTAGGAAGTCTCTTATACTTTATATCGTATAAAATCGTAAATTAATTTATAGTAAATTGTAAAAAAATAATAAAATTTTTATGTTTTCGGGAAAAATTACCTTGTGCCAGAGATCGGGGCGTGCTATATTAATATTAGAGTAATGGATGCAAATTACAGAGAGGAGGCAGACTATGAGAATTTCTTCCATTTCAAATCAAAACATGTACCGTTCTTACCAACAGATGAGCAGCGGCAAGAAAATCAATTCCGCTGCGGACAATGCGGCAGGGTTGGCCATTGCCCAAAAGTTACTTAGCCAGAGCAACGGTCTGAATAAAGCAACACAGAATGCGGCATCTTTCCAGGATATGACAAAGGTTTCGGACGGGGCGTTAAGCTCTATATCAGACAGCCTTCAGCGTATGCGTGAGTTGAGCATACAGGCAGCCAACGATATTTATTCAGATTCCGACAGAGATTCGATCCAGATGGAAATTGATCAGTTAAAACAGCACATTTCTGATACGGCGGGACGGGCGCAGTTTAATAACAAGAATCTGTTAAATGGTTCAGGGAATCCCTGGCATGCAGCGATTAATCCCGACGGAAGCGGCATGGAAGTGAATATGCCGAAGTCTACATTGGAGATGCTTGGGATTGCAGATTATGACGTGACAGGCGATTTTGACATCGATGTGATTGACAATGCAATCAATACAGTGAACGCTTACAGAAGTTCTCTTGGAGCAACTTCCAATCGTTTGGACTATGCGATGGCAAACAACAGCTATACTGCTCTCAACACAACAGCTTCTCAGAGCCGTCTCGAGGATTTGGATTACGGCAAGGCGGTGACGGAACAGAAAAAGCAGGAGGTGCTTTTCCAGTACAGCATTATGATGCAGAGAAAACAGATGGAAGATGAAAACGGCAGAATGCAGTTGTTATTTACCAGACATTGATAATTCAGAGGGGCGGACTTCCGCCCTTCTTATTTTTACACAGTTCATCCATCAAGCCACAGACCGATGATTGCAGATGGCTGAACTGAAAATATCAAAAAACAGTTGACGCACCGAAAAGTTTGTGCTATAGTAGAACAGCTTGGAAGTAGGTCTTTTTTTTATGCCTAATTTTAGGCATAAGAAAACGCTCCCTTTTTATAGAGGGAAATTGCACGAAATTATGGAGGTGGAAGTTGTGCGCACAAGGATAACATTGGCATGTACAGAATGCAAACAGCGGAATTACAACACGACAAAAGACAAAAAAAATCATCCGGACCGGATGGAGACCAAAAAGTATTGCAGATTCTGCAGGACTCATACTTTGCACAAGGAAACAAAGTAAGGTTTAGTAAAGGAGTTTCGTATGGCAGATAACGCAAATGTAGAAAAGGCTCCGAAAACGAGCTGGATGGAAGGTTTAAAGGCCGAATTCAGAAAGATCATTTGGCCTACTAAAGAAGATCTTGGACGTCAGACTGTAGCTGTTGTCGCTGTTTCAGTAGTGGTAGGTCTGATGATTGCCGTCATGGATGCATTAATTCAGTATGGCGTTGATTTCCTGGTAAACTTACATTTTTAATGGAGGCGTTTTATGGAAAAAGCACACTGGTATGTTGTTCACACTTATTCCGGCTATGAGAATAAGGTGAAGGCGAACATTGACAAGACAATTGAGAACAGGCATCTGGAGGATCAGATCTTAGAGGTACGGGTTCCGATGCAGGATGTTTTTGAGATGAAAAACGGTGCGAAAAAGCAAGTTTCCAAAAAAATGTTTCCTGGCTACGTTTTGATCAATATGATCATGAACGATGACACATGGTATGTGGTCAGGAATACAAGAGGCGTTACCGGATTCGTAGGACCCGGGTCAAAACCGGTTCCCCTTACGGAGGAAGAGATGATGCCCCTGGGAATCAAAAAAGAGAATGTTGAAGTGGATTTTGCAGAGGGGGATACAGTGGTTGTCACCGGCGGGGTATGGAAAGATACCATCGGAGTGATTCAGACCATGAACCACGGAAAGCAGATCGTTACCATCAACGTAGAATTGTTCGGCCGCGAGACGCCGGTAGAAATAAGTTTCGCAGAAGTGAGAAAAATGAACTAAGGAGGTTTATTCCAAATGGCAAAGAAAGTGGAAGGATACATCAAATTACAGATTCCTGCTGGAAAGGCAACACCTGCTCCTCCAGTTGGACCTGCATTGGGACAGCACGGCGTAAACATTGTTGAGTTTACAAAACAGTTCAATGCAAGAACCGCAGACCAGGGAGATTTAATCATCCCCGTAGTGATCACGGTTTACGCAGACAGAAGTTTTAGTTTTGTCACAAAGACTCCGCCAGCTCCTGTATTAATTAAGAAAGCATGCAACATCAAATCTGGTTCGGCAGTGCCAAACAAGACAAAAGTTGCTACTATTTCCAAGGCAAAATTACAGGAGATCGCAGAGCTTAAAATGCCAGACTTAAACGCAGCTTCCCTGGAAGCAGCAATGAGCATGATCGCAGGTACGGCAAGGTCTATGGGCGTTAGTGTTGAGGAGTGACCGAAAGCAACTAGCGATTGGCGAGCCGCAGGCGAAGACAGAGCGTGTTGCGAGGTCGTTCTGTGAGATTAGTGAAAACGAGCCAAGGGCGAAGTTTGAGCTTAGCGAACAGAACATCCTTGTGAATGAAATAATGAAATGAGTGGAAGGGAGTTTCTCCCCCGATATTACCACAGGAGGTTTTTAGAATGAAAAGAGGAAAGAGATATTTAGAGGCTGCAAAAGCAATTGACAGAGCAAACCTGTATGATCCCAAGGAAGCTGTATCACTTGCAAAAAAAGCAGCAGTTGCAAAATTTGATGAGACAATCGAGGCTCATATCAGAACCGGTTGTGACGGACGTCACGCAGAGCAGCAGATCCGTGGCGCAGTTGTGCTTCCTCACGGAACAGGAAAAACTGTTCGTGTGCTGGTTTTCGCAAAAGGAACCAAGTTAGACGAGGCACAGGCAGCAGGCGCAGATTTCGTTGGCGGAGAGGAATTGATTCCCAAGATCCAGAACGATGGATGGCTTGACTTTGACGTGGTAGTTGCCACACCTGATATGATGGGCGTTGTGGGACGTTTAGGGCGTGTGCTTGGACCGAAAGGCTTAATGCCAAACCCAAAAGCAGGTACCGTTACTATGGACGTTACAAAGGCAATCGCTGATATCAAAGCCGGTAAGATTGAGTACAGATTGGACAAGAGCAACATCATCCATGTGCCAATTGGAAAAGCATCCTTTACCGAGGATCAGTTAGCGGACAACTTCCAGACTCTTATGGATGCCGTAAACAAAGCAAAACCGAGCAGCTTAAAAGGACAGTATATCAAGAGCATCAGCCTTGCTCCTACTATGGGACCTGGTGTGAGAGTAAATGTGATCAAAGTTACTCAGTAAGTTTTGTTGTTGACATCTGAAATAAATTATGATAATTTAATAAAGCATATTGCCGAAGACAGCAGGTGCCGCAAGGCGTAATCGGATGAGCCTGCCGAGGAGATTTAAGATTTTACTTTTTGAATGAAAATCTGCCCCTTTGTCTTTGGACAAAGGGGTTTTATCTTGATACGGCCTTATGTTATGAAAAATAATAAAGGAGGTACAAAATCGTGGCAAAAGTGGAATTAAAAAAGCCAATCGTGCAGGAGATTTCTGAGAGCATCAAAGACGCTCAGTCCGTAGTTGTAGTGGACTACCGTGGTATTACTGTTGCAGAAGATACTCAGCTTAGAAAAGAGCTGAGAGAAGCCGGAATTTCTTACAAAGTTTACAAGAACACCATGTTGAACTTTGCATTTAAGGGAACTGATTTCGAGAGCCTTGTTCCGATGTTAGCAGGCCCAAGCGCAATTGCAATCTCAACAGATGATGCGACAGCTCCCGCTAGAGTTTTGGCAAAATTTGCAAAGACAGCTCCGGCGTTGGAGATCAAAGCAGGAGTTATCGAAGGAACTTTCTATGATGCAGCAGGAATGAAAGCAATTGCAGCTGTTCCGTCAAGAGAAGAATTGCTGTCCAAGTTCCTTGGAAGCATCCAGTCACCCATTACCAATCTGGCTCGTGTGCTTAACCAGATTGCGGAGAAGGGCGGCGCAGGTGCAGTAGAAACAGCAGCAGAGGAACCCGCAGCAGAGGCTCCGGCTGAGACCGAGACCGAAAGTAACTAGCGAGGCCGAAAGCAACTAGCGACTGGCGAGCCGTAGGCGACGACAGAGCGTGTTGCGAGGCCGTTCTGTGAGATCAAGACAATTGAACTGCTAATGTTCAATTGTATAGTGAAAGCGCAGCTTGAACTTAGCGAACAGAACATCCTTATAAAAACTAACCAATTATATCAAAACAATGGAGGTAAATAATAATGGCTAAATTGACAACAGCAGAATTTATTGACGCTATCAAAGAGTTAAGCGTATTGGAATTAAACGAGTTAGTAAAAGCATGTGAAGAAGAGTTTGGTGTATCCGCAGCAGCAGGCGTTGTAGTTGCAGCAGCAGGCGGCGATGCCGGTGCAGCAGAGGAGAAGACAGAGTTTGACGTAGAGCTGACAGAAGTTGGACCGAACAAAGTTAAAGTTATCAAAGTTGTACGTGAAGCTACCGGCTTAGGCTTAAAAGAGGCAAAAGATCTGGTTGACAGCGCTCCGAAGGTATTAAAAGAGGCAGCTGACAAGGCAACTGCTGACGACATCAAGGCTAAACTTGAGGCTGAAGGCGCTAAAGTTACATTAAAATAATATGTAATATTACGGGCTGTGGATTCTTACGCAAGAATCCGCAGTTCTTTTTTTGTAAAATTTTTCTTGACGAATAAAACTGAGCTATGCTATTATATAAGATGCACTATTGTGTTGAGTTAGACTAACTGTACTTTTTTGTGCAAAACTACAGAAAAAGTACGGAAAATCATAATGAGAGGTGAAACGTCAATGGAGAAAAACAGAATACGTCCGGTCCAGG
>JAMPFA010000001.1:97205-115604 GCA_023664725.1 Roseburia sp.
AAAAGTACGGAAAATCATAATGAGATGTGAAACGTCAATGGAGAAAAACAGAATACGTCCGGTCCAGGCTGGCAAAGGTTTGCGTATGAGTTACTCACGGCAGAAAGAAGTTCTGGGAATGCCAAACCTGATTGAGGTACAAAAAGACTCATATCAGTGGTTTTTAGACGAAGGTCTAAAAGAAGTATTTGCAGATATTTCCCCTATAGCCGATTACAGCGGGCATTTGAGTTTGGAATTTGTGGATTTTACATTGTGCAGGGACGATGTAAAGTATTCCATTCCGGAATGTAAAGAGAGAGATGCAACATATGCCGCACCTTTAAAAGTAAAAGTAAGACTTTACAATAAGGAGACAGATGAAATCAACGAACACGAAATCTTCATGGGCGATCTTCCTCTTATGACTGAGACGGGAACTTTTGTAATCAACGGCGCAGAGCGTGTTATCGTCAGCCAGCTGGTTCGTTCTCCCGGCATTTACTATGCCATCTCCCACGATAAAGTGGGAAAAAGATTGTTTTCCTGTACCGTAATCCCGAACCGTGGTGCATGGTTAGAGTATGAGACAGATTCCAACGACGTGTTTTATGTCCGTGTGGATAGGACAAGGAAAGTGCCCATTACGGTTTTAATCCGTGCCTTGGGAATCGGAAGCAATCAGGAGATCATTGATCTCTTTGGCGAGGAGCCAAAGATCCTTGCAAGCTTTGGCAAAGATGTCGCTACAAATTACGAAGAAGGTTTATTGGAATTATATAAGAAAATACGTCCAGGCGAGCCGCTGACTGTGGAAAGTGCGGAGAGCCTTATTTCTGCGATGTTTTTTGACCCCAGAAGATATGATCTGGCCAAAGTGGGACGTTATAAATTTAACAAAAAACTGGCGCTTAAAAACCGTATCAGCGGCCATGTGCTGGCTGAGGACGTGGTGGATGTTACCACCGGTGAGATCATCGGGGAAAAAGGCACAGAGGTTACCCGTGACCTGGCAGATACCATCCAGAATGCGGCTGTGCCTTATGTTTGGATCCAGGGTGAGGCAAGGAATGTAAAAGTTCTCTCCAATATGATGGTGGACATCACCAATTTTGTGGATGTAGTGCCAAAGGAAGTGGGCGTGACAGAGCTGGTTTACTATCCGATTCTGGCTCAGATTCTGGAGGAGAACAGCGATATTGAAGATATCAAGGAGGCAATCCGGAAAAATATTCCCGATCTGATTCCCAAGCATATCACAAAGGACGATATTTTTGCATCCATCAATTACAATATGCATTTAGAGTATGCCCTGGGGCATGATGATGATATCGACCATCTGGGCAACCGTCGTATCCGTGCAGTGGGAGAACTGCTGCAGAACCAGTACAGGATCGGCCTTTCCAGATTGGAGCGTGTGGTGCGCGAGCGTATGACTACCCAGGATCTGGAGGGGATTTCTCCCCAGAGCCTGATCAATATCAAGCCGGTAACTGCCGCAGTGAAGGAATTTTTCGGTTCCTCCCAGCTGTCGCAGTTTATGGATCAGAACAATCCTCTGGGAGAGCTGACCCACAAGAGACGTCTTTCCGCATTGGGGCCTGGCGGACTTTCCAGGGACCGTGCCGGATTTGAGGTTCGTGACGTGCACTATTCCCACTATGGAAGAATGTGCCCCATTGAGACACCTGAGGGACCAAACATTGGATTGATCAACTCACTGGCATGTTACGCAAGGATCAATGAGTATGGATTTGTGGAGGCGCCTTACCGTAAAATAGATAAATCTGATCCCAAAAATCCGAGAGTCACGGATGAAGTTGTGTATATGACAGCGGACGAAGAGGACAATTACCATGTAGCGCAGGCAAATGAGGCGTTGGATGAAGAAGGGCATTTTGTGCGTAATTCCGTGTCCGGCCGTTACTTGGACGAGACGCAGGAGTATGAGAAATCCATGTTTGACTATATGGATGTGTCCCCGAAGATGGTGTTCTCCGTGGCTACGGCGTTGATTCCATTTTTGCAGAACGACGATGCCAACCGTGCTTTGATGGGTTCCAATATGCAGCGTCAGGCAGTGCCCCTTTTGACTACTGAGGCCCCTGTTGTGGGAACCGGTATGGAGACAAAGGCAGCAGTTGACTCCGGCGTCTGTGTAGTTGCGAAAAAATCAGGTGTTGTGGAGAGTGCTGTCTCCAACGAGATTGTAGTGAGAAATGATGACGGGACAAGAGATTCCTACCGTCTGACCAAGTTTTCAAGAAGTAACCAGTCTAACTGCTATAACCAGAGACCTATCGTATTTAAAGGCGCCCGTGTGGAGGCAGGGGATGTAATCGCAGACGGTCCCTCCACATCTCAGGGAGAGCTGGCGCTTGGGAAAAATCCGTTGATTGGATTTATGACCTGGGAGGGATACAACTACGAGGATGCAGTTTTGCTCAGTGAGAGACTGGTGCAGGATGACGTATATACATCTGTCCATATTGAAGAATATGAGGCGGAGGCAAGAGATACAAAATTAGGGCCGGAGGAGATTACAAGAGACGTGCCCGGTGTAGGTGATGATGCCCTGAAGGATCTGGATGAGAGAGGTATTATCCGTATCGGTGCAGAAGTCCGTGCCGGAGATATCCTGGTTGGAAAAGTAACTCCCAAGGGTGAGACAGAGCTTACCGCTGAGGAGAGGCTGCTTCGTGCGATCTTTGGTGAGAAGGCAAGGGAAGTAAGGGACACTTCCTTAAAAGTGCCCCACGGTGAGTATGGAATTATCGTAGACGCTAAAGTTTTCACCAGGGAGAACGGCGACGAGTTGTCTCCCGGTGTAAACCAGGCAGTCCGCATTTATATTGCCCAGAAGAGAAAAATCTCAGTGGGAGATAAAATGGCAGGACGCCACGGAAACAAGGGTGTGGTTTCCCGTGTGCTTCCGGTGGAAGATATGCCGTTTTTGCCAAACGGACGTCCTTTGGACATTGTGTTAAATCCTTTGGGTGTGCCTTCCCGTATGAATATCGGGCAGGTGTTGGAGATTCACTTAAGCCTTGCGGCAAAAGCTCTTGGATTTAATATTGAGACTCCTGTGTTTGACGGGGCAAAAGAAAATGATATTATGGATACCTTAGACCTTGCCAACGACTATGTAAATATGGAGTGGGAAGATTTTGAGGCAAAGTATAAACAGGAACTGTTGCCGGAAGTAATGCAGTATTTGTCTGACAACAGGGAGCACCGTAGTGTGTGGAAAGGTGTACCCCTTTCCAGAGACGGAAAAGTGCGTTTGAGAGACGGAAGGACAGGAGAGTATTTTGACAGTCCGGTAACCATTGGACATATGCATTACCTGAAACTTCACCATCTGGTAGACGACAAGATCCATGCACGTTCCACAGGCCCCTATTCTCTGGTTACACAGCAGCCTCTGGGAGGAAAAGCCCAGTTCGGCGGACAGCGTTTCGGAGAGATGGAGGTTTGGGCGTTGGAGGCTTACGGCGCATCCTACACACTGCAGGAAATCCTGACAGTGAAATCTGATGACGTGGTGGGCCGTGTGAAGACATACGAGGCTATTATCAAGGGGGATAATATCCCTGAGCCAGGTATTCCGGAATCCTTTAAAGTATTGCTAAAAGAGCTTCAGTCCTTAGGCCTGGATGTGAAAGTCCTTGACGAGGAGAGAAACGAAGTGGAGCTGATTGAGACCAGCGAGTATGGAAATACGGATTTGAATTCCATTATTGCAGGGGATAAGGATTTTGCTTTTGAGGACAGCGAGTCCTTCGGCAAAATGGGCTTTACCAAGCAGGAGTTCAATGCGGAGAGCGAAGAGCTGGTGGATATCGAAGAAGAGGATGAGGTAGAGGACGATTTTGATGAAGAAGAATTTATTGAGGAAGTTCTCGACGAAAATATATAGATAGAAGGGAGTGTCAGCAATGCCAGAGACGATGAAGAAAGAGACATACCAGCCAATCGCATTTGATGCTATCCAGATTGGCCTGGCTTCCCCGGAGAAAATCAGGGAGTGGTCCAAGGGCGAAGTAAAAAAGCCTGAGACCATAAACTATAGAACATTAAAACCGGAAAAAGACGGCCTGTTCTGTGAAAAGATTTTTGGGCCCAGCAAAGACTGGGAGTGTCATTGTGGAAAATATAAGAAAATCCGTTATAAAGGTGTGGTCTGCGACAGGTGTGGCGTTGAGATTACAAAGGCAAGCGTCCGCAGGGAGCGTATGGGTCATATCGAGCTTGCGGCTCCGGTTTCCCATATCTGGTACTTTAAAGGGATTCCAAGCCGTATGGGATTGATCTTGGATCTCTCACCAAGAACTTTGGAGAAAGTTTTGTATTTTGCATCCTACATTGTATTGGAGTCGGGAAACACCAACCTCACATACAAGCAGGTATTATCTGAGGCAGAGTATCAGGAGGCAAGGGAGCAGTATGGAAATGCTTTCCGTGTAGGCATGGGTGCAGAGGCTATCTTGGAGCTTTTGCAGTCCATTGATCTGGAAAAAGATGCCGCAGAGTTAAAAGCAGAGCTTCGGGATGCCACAGGGCAGAAACGTGCCAGGATCATTAAGAGGCTGGAAGTGGTAGAGGCTTTCCGTGAGTCAGGAAACAGACCGGAGTGGATGATTATGACGGTAGTTCCTGTAATTCCGCCAGATCTTCGTCCTATGGTGCAGTTGGACGGCGGACGTTTTGCCACATCTGACCTGAATGATCTTTACCGCAGGATCATCAATAGAAATAACCGTCTGAGAAGGCTTTTGGAACTTGGGGCGCCGGATATTATCGTGCGCAACGAAAAGAGAATGCTCCAGGAGGCAGTGGACGCATTGATTGACAACGGACGAAGAGGAAGACCTGTCACAGGTCCCGGAAATCGCGCACTTAAATCTCTGTCTGATATGTTAAAGGGTAAATCCGGACGTTTCCGTCAGAATCTTCTTGGAAAACGTGTAGATTACTCCGGACGTTCCGTTATCGTAGTAGGGCCGGAGCTTAAAATTTACCAGTGCGGTCTGCCGAAAGAGATGGCCATCGAGTTGTTTAAACCTTTTGTTATGAAAGAGCTGGTGGCAAACGGTACAGCCCACAATATAAAGAGTGCCAAAAAGAAGGTGGAGCGTCTTCAGCCGGAGGTCTGGGATGTGTTAGAGGAAGTGATCAAAGAGCATCCGGTTATGTTGAACCGTGCTCCTACACTTCACAGATTGGGAATTCAGGCATTTGAGCCGATTCTGGTAGAAGGTAAGGCAATTAAGCTGCATCCGTTGGTATGTACGGCTTACAATGCGGACTTTGACGGTGACCAGATGGCAGTGCATCTTCCCTTGTCTGTGGAAGCCCAGGCAGAGTGCCGTTTTATGCTGCTCTCACCAAACAACCTGTTAAAGCCTTCCGACGGAGGACCTGTGGCAGTTCCTTCCCAGGATATGGTTTTGGGTATTTATTATCTCACCCAGGAGAGGCCCGGTGTGTTGGGAGAGGGCAAATATTTTAAGAGTGTAAATGAGGCAATTTTAGCATATGAAAATAAATCACTGACCCTCCACTCAAGGATTAAGGTCAGAGTGGAAAAGAAGATGCCTGACGGCACAGTGAGATACGGCATCACGGAGTCCACCCTGGGAAGATTCTTGTTTAATGAGATCATTCCTCAGGATTTGGGATTTGTGGACAGAAGTGACCCGGATAACGAGTTTAAGCTGGAAGTAGATTTCCATGTGGGTAAAAAGCAGCTGAAAAAAGTGCTGGAGAAAGTTATTAATGTTCACGGTGCAACCACTACGGCGGAAGTTCTGGATGATATCAAATCTATTGGCTACAAATACTCCACCAGGGCAGCTATGACCGTATCTATTTCCGATATGACAGTACCGCCCCAGAAACCGCAGATGATCGAGGATGCCCAGAACACGGTAGATAAGATTATGCGCCAGTATAAGAGAGGATTGATCACTGACGAGGAGAGATACAAAGAAGTTGTTGAGACCTGGAAAGAAACTGACGATGAGCTGACAGCAGCATTGCTTGGCGGGTTGGATACTTACAACAATATCTTTATGATGGCGGATTCCGGTGCCCGTGGTTCCGATAAGCAGATCAAGCAGCTGGCAGGTATGCGAGGTCTGATGGCAGATACTACCGGACGTACCATTGAGCTGCCCATCAAGTCCAACTTCCGTGAAGGTCTGGATGTTTTGGAATACTTTATGTCCGCCCACGGAGCACGTAAAGGACTTTCTGATACGGCTCTTCGTACCGCAGACTCCGGTTATCTGACCAGAAGGATGGTTGACGTTTCTCAGGAACTGATTGTCCGTGAGTCCGATTGTACGGAAGGCACAGATAAAGAGATTCCGGGTATGTGGGTAGCCGCTTTTATGGATGGAAAGGAAGAGATTGAGAATCTTCAGGAGAGGATTACCGGACGTTTTTCCTGCAATACCATCTGTGATAAAGACGGTAATGTAATCGTAAAGGCAAACCATATGATCACGCCAAGACGTGCTGCGGAGATTATGAGCAAAGGTGTGGATGAGAAGGGAAATCCTATTGAAAAAGTAAAGATCCGTACGATTCTTACCTGCCGTTCACACAATGGTATCTGCGCAAAATGTTACGGTGCCAACATGGCAACAGGCCAGGCCGTGCAGGCAGGAGAGGCAGTAGGTATCATTGCGGCACAGTCTATCGGTGAGCCGGGTACACAGCTTACCATGCGTACCTTCCATACCGGAGGTGTGGCAGGTGACGATATCACTCAGGGTCTTCCCCGTGTGGAGGAGATTTTTGAGGCGAGAAAACCGAAAGGTCTTGCTATTATCACTGAGTTTGCCGGAAAGGTAGAAATCCGTGATACCAAGAAAAAACGTGAGATCGTGGTTACAAACAGTGAGACAGGGGAGTCTAAGACATACTTGATCCCTTACGGTTCCCGTATCAAGGTTATGGACGGCGCAATGCTGGAGGCAGGCGATGAGCTGACAGAAGGCTCTGTAAATCCTCACGATATCTTAAAGATAAAAGGTGTCCGTGCGGTACAGGATTATATGTTAAAAGAGGTTCAGCGTGTGTACCGTCTCCAGGGTGTGGATATCAGTGACAAGCATATCGAGGTGATCGTGCGTCAGATGTTAAAGAAAGTCCGTATTGAAAACAACGGCGATTCCGAATTTCTGCCGGGTACTCTGGTGGATATTCTGGAATTTGAGGATACAAACGAGATGTTGGAGAGGGAGGGCAAAGAGCCGGCAGAGGGCAAACAGGTGCTTCTCGGTATCACGAAGGCATCCCTGGCAACAAATTCCTTCCTGTCAGCGGCATCCTTCCAGGAGACCACAAAGGTTCTCACAGAAGCTGCTATTAAGGGAAAGGTGGACCCGTTGATCGGTCTGAAAGAGAACGTAATTATCGGTAAACTGATCCCGGCAGGAACAGGTATGAGACGTTACCGTGATCTGATGCTGGATTCCGATATCAGTGAGGAAGATTATCTGGATTTTGAAGACTTCGATGATTTTGAGGACTTTGAGGATTTTGACGACGAGCCGGAGGACGATGCAGAGGCTGGAATGGAAGCAGAAGCTGTGATGGAAGCAGAAGAGCAGCCGGAAATGGATATAAACGTGGATGTGGAAGAAGAATTGCTGGCGACGGCGGAGACAGAATAGAGTGTAAAAAAATGCAGCTTTGCAGGGAATGCAGGGCTGCGTTTTTTGTGTAGTGGTATTTGCCAGTGTGCTAGGGCGGAGGGACAGAAAAATGTCAGTCTTTGGTGAGGTTTATCAGTTCCATATTTAGCTCAAACAGCAGTTCGTTTGTCTCTATGAAGGACAGGTGTTTTTTAACAGTTTGCTGCAGCTATATGCCTGTTCTAGGCTGTTTCCTGGCTATCCCCGGGTTATTCCTGTTTTTAAGCGATTGCCCTGTGCAACGATTACCTGAGACAGAGTCCTTGGATGTGGCTGGGCAGATTTTGGAGGGGCTTGATGTTATTCATCGGTTAAAGCTGGTACACAGGGATATTAATCCACAGAATATTGTCATATCCTCCGACGGCGTAGTGAAGATTATTGACTTTGGCATCGGGAGGATGTACAAGGAGCTGCAGGGACGTGACACGGAATTTCTAGGGACGGCGGGCTATGCAGCCCCGGAGCAGTTTGGTTTTTCCCAGAGTGATGCACGGACGGATATTTACAGCGTGGGGGTAATTTTGAATTTCGGAAAGATTATGTAAAATTTTATGAGCAATGTGGGAGTATAACACAAATCGTTTCTGCATCTCCAAATAAATTTAAATCTTATTATTTAGGAATGGCCGAAAAAGTAGAGGAAATTTTATTGACCTATGATGTTCTTAATGTATCTGTAAATCAGATTATTCAATACAATCAGGAACGTTATCAAGCCAATTCCGTGCTGTATGACGTAAAGAAAGCAAAAATGAATTAGACACAGCCAGAGATCAGGATTATGCATATCGAAAGTATAGAAAAAATAACCGAAGAAAATTTGTTGGCGGAGGATTTGGCTTGTCAGGAGCAGTGAAAGGTATGGCAATAGCTGGTACTGCTAATATGGCAACAGGTGCATTACATAGCACTTTTAATATTTTTGGAAATGCAGCAACAAAATTGGTGTATAACAGTCAATTGAAAGCATTGAAAGCAAACGGAAACTGTGGGTTGTTGGCAAATGCTGTCTGGCAGGATTGCCTTCTTTTTATAGATACATTACAGCAAATTCTAAAAGATAACAAGGAAATAGATATGCATTATGATTTATCATCAATACAGGAATCTGAAAGAATGATAAATCAAGTAGAAGGGGGAAAGAAATTTAAGAATGAGAAATATATTTTATGTAAAGCATTTCTTTTATATCCATTAAATATAAGATTTTATCAAATGTTTGATTAGGCTGAGTCCATTTTCAATTGACCAATTTATACTTATTACTTCAAAATATGTAATATTACCAGATGCAATATTAAAAATCCATTTGATAGACGATATTGAAGTTACTTCAGAGAAAGTTGTATTTTGTAAAAAATATTCCGTAGATAATATGATGTTTACAAAAGATATGGAAAATGAAGATCTTCTTTCGGTTTTACTTTCAATTATTTTATATGTTCAGTTTGCATATAATTTGAATCAGTCTGAAAAAACGATTCCATTGTTGGAGATATATTCAGATAATGACATGAAAAATCCTTATGATTTTTTAAAAAGAAGATTATATGAGTGCCATGGCAGAATATGGTTATGTATCTCAATATGTAGCATCTTTATTTAAATATGCAAACAGTGACTTGATTACGATAAAAAATGCCGTAGAAAACAGAGTATTTATCGATAATGAATTAAAATACTATGGTATTAGCCTACAACAGGAAACATTTATTTTAATGTATATCAGTGCAGGATTATTTAAAAACAAAAATGGAATATATATTACAGAACAAAATGTATATTGCCATATTGATAAATTAATTTATCGTCTGCCGATAAATAGTGTGAAGAGTTTTGATTATGATGCAGAGAAAGGTGTATTTTCAATTAATGATTCAATTTCTATAAAAGTATACCAAGATAAACGTTCAGATGAAATGGCAGACCATTTTATGCAGATAGTAAAATTATTGCAAATGAAATCTGCAGGTGAATGGAAAGAAGATAATCAGACGGACAGTGCTGATTTTGAAGTTTCAGATTCTTTTTCAATAGATGGTATATGTGATAGCGAACTGCAACAGATAAAAGAATGCTGTAATAATTTTGGAGTATCAAAATATACAGAAGGATACGGGCACTTCCAAGCATAACTTTTTCCATCCCGGCAACAGTTCTTTGAAGGCGTATCCGTTTTCCAAATACACAGATGACAGCTATCAGAATGCCCGCCATATAAATGCGGTCAGCCCACAGGCAGGACATAGTTACCCCTGTCAGCCACCCCGTTACCTTCCTTATGGCTTCATTTTCATAAAACAGCTTTAACTTTCCAAGAAACGGGATAATGAAGAATAATGCCCACAGCACTCCCCTTAAAAAAGTCCGTTCTGAAAAAAACATTTTCCTGATCAGCATCACAAGCCCAACAAGCACGAAGGAAAATGCCGTACACCGCACAAGCTGGGTAGCATAATATGCTGCACAGAAATCCATAAGGCTGGCAATTTGTTTCCAGTCCGGCATAGCCATCACTCCTTTTTGTCCGGGGATTCGGATCGTGAGAAGAGGCCTGGATTCGGTGAAATTGGAGCTTTTTCTGGTTTCCATCGGGCACAATCTCTATAAATTTCACAACCCCAATTAACATGGCCGAACTTTCTTGTATGATTACCTATTAAAGATGAATTGCAGAGAGAATTTTATGCAGCAATGTGCAAGAACGAAAATTGGTCAGTCCGTACATTGCGAGAACGTAAAAATCCATGCTTTATGAGCGTACAGCAATTTCAAAAAAGCCGAGGAAAGGCCATTGCGTTGTTATTGTGTGCAGAAAAGTCGCAGGAAACAATAGAATTAGAGTTGCAGAGAGTTAAAAGAAGTGCTAGTAAGAGGGATGAGGATATCTTTTATAAGAATCGTTACAGTCGTCTTTTAGGGAATGAGATAGATGTTTAATTTTTATTCATCAATCGTTATTCTTTTTTTCTTTTACAGAGGTAATCATTACAATTTCAAAATTACAATTCCTAGTACAACGAATAATAAGTTTGTTTACGTTAAACTTGCCTTGCTTCCCATCTGCATCGTCAAGAAATCTAGCCGTAGCCACCGCTACGCCGTCGATTTCTTTTCTTGCATATGAAAAGCAATGCTGCGTTTAACATAAAATAACTTAGTATTCGTTGTACTAGAATCAAATATAATATTTAGACAAAATTAACCAAAAAGATATTTTTCTACAGATGGCTATCTGTTATAATAATGATACGAAAATAAAAAAACGTTTAGAAAGTATGGATGAAAGGAGTTCAAATGATAAAAGTTGCTATCTGTGATGACAGCAGTAGAGAGGTAGAATTTTCAAGAAAAATAGTAGAAGAGATCATGGAAGACTATTCTGTTCCCTGTGAAATAGTTGAATTTGCATCTGGAGAAATGCTGTTACAAACGAATCTAGATTTTCATCTTGTATTCCTTGACATTGTGATGGATGAAAAGAATGGTATTTCGGTGGGAAATGAGATTTATCGGAGAAACCGCCGGACAAAAGTTATTTTTCAGACAAGCTTCAAAGAGTATTGTAAAGATGCGATCAATGTATCCCATGCATTTGCTTTTCTGGAAAAGCCCTTGATGAAAGAGGAAGTGAAAGTGCAAATAGAAGCCTTTCTGGAAAATGGCATGGATCTGATGAATCCCTGTATGGAATTTCAAAATGTCATTTGCACGTATGGCGGGGCGGAAGAATCCAAGGCTGTGGTCAGTCTTCCTATCCGGGATATTATGTATTTTAGCTATTTAAAAACCATGAAAAAAGTAAAGATAGTAACAGAGGATTCAGAGTACATTTATAAAACAGCTATGAATGCTATAGTGAAAAGGATGAAACCTTTCCAGTTTGCCGTAAGCTGTCGAGGGATGTTGGTGAATCTTGAAAATGTAGAAAAAATTCAAGGCTACCAGGTTTTATTGAAAAATGGAGATAAAGTTGCACTTTCCCAGAAACGGGTGCAGGAATTTAGAACAAAATTGGGGAATTGTATACAGAATTCTGTGCGTAGGAGGTAGGGATTTGGATAAAATTATTTTAGTGTTCTGCTCACTACTATCTTGCATAATAATCGTAAACATAATGTTTCAGTTTATGAATGACAGATATAATAAGATATTTGAAAATATGTTTATTTACAAGCTTTTGCCTGTAGGATATGTTTTGCTTATTACAGGTGTTAATACTTTTATGATTCCCGTGCTAAATATGGCAGTGCAGCTTTTACTGTTTGGTGTGGCAGGCAGTTTTTTCTATTTTAAAGATGATGGGAAGAAATTACATTGTCTTATAGAAGTGGAAACCTTGTTTATCGTTATTGTTGTATCAGAAACTTTAGGGGTATATTTGTTGGATTCTTTGCTTAATCTAGTGGGGCGGATCCCGGACAGTCCAGAAATATTAAGGAGTATGGAAACAGCCTTTTCTAAAGTAATATTGATATTTCTTTATTATGTATTATTCAGCAGGTTTTGGATAAAGACAGATTTAAGGACAAAAGAGCAATATAGATTGTACTTTATTTTGTTTTTGTATAGTGCTATAAATATTTTGCTGATTTCTTTTATATCCGAAAAAGAAAGTCCAATTATTTTGATGATTGCAGTAGGGAGTGTTATTTTCTGTAATATGTATATGCTGTATTTTATTCAGTTTTCCGATGAGAGAAATATATATAAACTTCAAGTTGAGATGATGGAGCAACAAGAGAAGCTTCAATACGGAAATTACAAAGCTCATATGGAAAAGTATAATGAAGCAATAAAAATCATCCATGATGTGGACAAATATGTAAAAAGCATGAAAAGCTTGTATAAAGAAAAACTTATAGAAGAAGCGGTTTCCTATGCTGACCAGATCAGTGATAGACTGAAAGGTCTTTTGCCTGCAAAATACTCCGGTAATCCTATCATAAACTGCCTTTTGTCAGAAAAGAAAAAGGAAGCAGAAATGTTGGGAATTCAATTTATGATAGAAAATTTTACAGGGGATTTAGATTTTATGGCATCCATTGATATTACTACTCTGTTTGGAAATTTGATAGACAATGCTATGGCAGCAGTAGAGGCTTGTACAGAAGATAGATACATAGGATTATCGGTCGAAGCATTTAATGAAATGATTTCGATTCGGATAAAGAATACAGTAAATCAAGAAATTTCTATAAAACATGGGAAAATGCTTAATAAGGGAATTGGCATTTTAAATATAGAACGCTGTGTGACAGCATATGAAGGAAATATTAGTTATAGCTGTGAAAAGAATGTACTTTGTTGTGATATTTTATTGAATAGGGTGGATAAAAGTTAAAAATATGTAAGTTGGGACAAAAATCTGTATCTCAGGAGTTAAAGATTGAAATTGAGACAAAAAAATGTATATAATGACAAATAAAAACATAAGGAGAGCAATTAAGTGAAAAATTTGGTAGTAAAAATGGGAACAAAATTAGTAAATCAAAACATAAGAAAAGAGGCAGACAATGCTTGTGCTTTTATAGGTTATCAGCCTAAAATGCCAGATTCCGTAAGAAAATTAAAGAAAGAAAAGAAATAAAGTGAAATTTACATACGATTATCTGGTAGAAAAAGCAGTTGACAGTTTAGTTAAAGAAAATGCTGCAAGTAGAGAGGAAGCAGAAGTATACCGCTTTGGTGTAGAGGTAACGTTGTTAAAGGTATTGCATTTAATTTCTTATTTTGCCATTGCCCTTTGCATGAGACAGGTGTTGGAGTTTATCATTATATTTAGTATTTTTTGTGCATTCAGGCGCAACACAGGTGGATACCATGCGAAAACCAGAATGGGATGCTATTTGTTTTCCTGTATAGTAATAGCGGTTATGCTGACGGTATCAAGAGGAGAAATGAGTCTGATGCATATGGCTGGACTATCAATATGTGACTTAACTGTATTGGTATTTATTTCCCCTGTAAAAAATGAAAACAGGCCTTTGGATGAGGAAGAGATTTCTTACTTTAGACGAAGGCTTTTTGTTTTGGGCGTTTTATTTGTTCTGGTCTTTGTCATTACAGCGTGGTTGGAATATTTACAGCTGGTATGGCTTTATACGATAGGTTTGACGTTGGTTACATTGTTGGCAGTACTGGGAAAGATATACAATGAACGTTCAATTTTTCCACAAAGCAAAAGAGGGATTTGAATGATTAAAATTGCAATTTGCGATGATGAAATGGCAACAGCAGGTCAGATAGAACAATTCATTTTACAAATTTGCGAAAGAGAGAATATTCTCGTGGACACGGATGTTTTTAATGATGTGAAATCATTGGTGCAGGAAATGTATAAGGGAATATTGTATGATGTGATCTATATGGGCATCCAAATGGAAAATGGGGATGGGATCAGTGCGGCCAAAAGCATCCAAAAGATAGACGAAAACGTACTGTTGATTTATGTGTCGGGGTACGATAAGTATGCCATGGAGTTATTTCAGTTGGATGCATTTGAATTCTTATTAAAACCCATTGATGAAAAAAGAGTTGAAAGGTGTTTCTTGGAAGCTGTAAAAAAGATTGGCAATCTGAAATTATATTTCAGCTATCAGTACAAAAAGCAGGAGTTTCAATTGCTGTGCATGGACATCTTGTTTTTTGAGAGCAAAGGCAGAAAGATTCTGATCCATGTAAAAGAAGGCGGAGTGAAGGAGTTTAATGGAAAGCTTTCTGATGTGGAGAAATGGGCTGTGAACGGGAAAGTTCCATTTTTAAGAATGCGCCAGTCCTATTTGGTAAATTATCATCATATAAGCTCCCGCACAAAGGAAGAGATAGAGCTAACAGACGGAACAAAGCTGAGTATCAGTGAGGTCAGATAGAAAAGCTTTAGCAAAGGTTACAGTCGTCTTTTGGGGAGTGAGATAGATGTTAAATTTTGGAGATTACATACCGAACATTGCTATGGCTATTGCATCAACATGGATAGTTCGCAGATTCTGGGGGACTTTTTGCGAAAAAAAGGAAAGTACAGTTTTGTCTTTACTGGCGTGGTTTTTGTATTTCGTTTTTCAGGCATATTTTCAGATAGATGCAGGAAATCCTCGTATGATTACGATGCCTTTGTCAGTAGCATTAGTGCTTAATATTGGGGTATGGAGCTATCAGTCTACCGGAAAAGAAAAATGTTTTCTTTCCGTTATGTTCTGTGCCTTGTGGCTGTTAATGGAAACATTTACGTTAATATTGCTTATCGGGATCCCCATGGAACATGAGACGCTGAATGCGCTGGGAACAATTATTTCAAAAATAATGATGATGGTTTTGACGCATACGATATCTGTGTTTTGGAATAAAAGGTATGATGAAGCTGTTCCCGTCCGGTTCTACTTATATTTTCTTCTTTTGCCAGTAGGAAGTATTGTGATGGTACTAAATCAGTTTTCAGTAGAAGGAAATGGAAGCCTTTCAACAGTTTCCGTTAGTATCCTTCTTCTTTTTAATGTAATATTTTTTGAGATTTATGTGAAAATGAACGAACTGTTTTTACAGGAAAAAGAAAATATCGTGCATGCCAGACAGTCAGAAATTATTTTGGCAAATACCCAGGAACAAAAGAAAATGATAGAGGATTTTCATGAGGAAAAACATAATCTGGTGAACAAACTGGTTGTGTTAAAAAGTGAGGCAGAAGAAAAGGGAACGGAAAAGGTTATTGAAGGGATTAACCAGATTATTAATGACTGCCAGCACAGGGAAAGCATTTGCGACAGTGGGAACAGTACGATTGATGCCATTATCAATTTTAAATATTCTATGGCAAAAGAATACGGTATAGAGTTTTGCTTGAAGATAGCTGTGCCAGAGGAACTGCCAATCCGGCAACAGGATATGGGAGTTGTCCTTGGCAATGCGCTGGACAATGCTATTGAAGCGGTAAAAGAGTGCAATCCTGATAACAGGAGGATTGGTATTTCTATCGGGATAAAAAAGGACGCATGGGTTCTGGTGATGAAAAATCCATATGAGCATGTAATAGAGAAGGACAGGCGGGGCAGGATTTTGTCTTCAAAAAAAGAAAAAGACAGACATGGGTACGGATTAAAATCAATGATAAAGATTGCGGAAAAATATCAGGGGGATGTGGTGATAAATGAGGAAAAGCACTTTTTTTGCCTTACCGTAGTGTTGAATCTAGGGGAATTTTGACAGATTAACCAGTATTTTTGACAGTTTAGAAAAAACGGAAAGATTTCAAGTATACTGTACTATATTTAAAGTGATAGGGGGTGTAAGTAACCATGGAGAACCGAGGTAAAAAAACAACAGCAAAAGCATTAGTCGCAGTGGCAGACAAAGTGCTTTCCGCTACGGCAAACAGCAGGTGTGTTTACTTTTTCCATCAGCCGAAACAGCCCGAAGCAGTAAAGAAATTCAGAAAGTTCTAATATGAAAAGACTGTATCGGACATTAACAGATTATATCATTGTAAAGGGCATGGCAGAGGAATCAGACAGGGAAATGTACGAGTATGCTTTTGAGGTTGCGATGGAACTGGGAATTTTTGTCTTAGCTTGTATCATCATTACTCTGTGTCTTGGGATGTTTTGGGAAGGGGTATTCTTTTTTATCATATTCATTCCCTTAAGATCTTATGCTGGAGGACTGCATATGGAAACATATACATCCTGTTTCTGTATGTCTTGTCTTGCTTTTTCTGGCGTTCTTCTTGGATCGAAGTATATTGAAGTTCCAGGCTGTTATTCAGGGCTTCTAGTGCTTTTACTGGAAATTATGGTTTATAAACTGTATCCGGTAGAGCATGTGAACAGAAGCGTGGACGAAGCGGAGAACGTCTATTTTAAAAAGAAGTTGATAGGTTTTCTTTTATTGGACTGCGGGATAGTGGTTGTTTGCCTGATTTTAGAAGAGGGCGGATTTCTGCTGACGGCTGCAGCAACTTTTTTGCTTATTGTATTTACAATGATAGCCGGAAAATGGAAAAACAAAAATCTGGGGAATGTATAACATCATAGGAAATTTTTACGTGAAAAAGAGACATGGTTGGCATGTCTTTTTTTTGTAAATATTATTATATTACATTACAGCCAAAAGTATTTTTGGCCAGACAGTTTGTTCAGATACTATTGTTTTTCCCTTAGGCTCTGCTTAGTATATGTCATGAGGTGGGGGGTAATGATATATTTAATATGCTTGAGCGAATTGAGCACCAGTAAAAAAAGGCGGTGCGGATTTAGCGCAGGAAGAGATTAATCTAATTTAGAAATGAAATCAATCGAAAATTGTATCAAAAACCGCCGTTGATTAGCAATAGTATAAACCAAGTATCCAATGAGTTTTTCCATTCTGGAAAAAATGGAATAAGAAGGTGCAGGTGAAACAAGGGAGGATGTAAGATGAAAGACAAAATATATAGAGTAACTATTATTTTAGACTTTACAGTTATTTTATATATGATATTTGAAGAGCATGATTTTAAGGGGAATAATACGGAGAGAGAAAGATACAGGACTCATTTATACATACTGGGGACAGATATCTGCCATATTGCTGACTGATAATGAGGAATCAGGACAGAGTTATTTTGAAAAAGTGGAAGAAGATTAGCGATGAGAAAATAGCACAAAGGAGAAAAACTATGCCGTCAACGAATTTATTTGTATTGACAAGAAGCAAAACAGAATTTTGCGCACAATATGAAAATGTTCTTGCAAACAGAGAGCATGTGAATAAAATTAAGGAATATGAGTATGAAGCGATCGTCGAATTAGTGGAAGAGTTAAGGGATAGAGGCTGTCAGGTTTCTGATTTTGAAGGGTTTTATATTTCATTGACAATTGATTATATTGGAAAAGAATTTGATCTTTTAAAAATCCACAGGGGAAACAGGATCTTAAATATTGAGTTAATAAGTGAAGCAGTCAGTGAAGAAAAAATAGAAAGGCAGTTATGGAGAAAGAGAAAACAAACCAGACCTTGATCACATTGTCGGATAAAAGGCTGCTTGATGTCAACGAGTTCTGCATATACGCAAGTGTTTGAAGAAACAATGCGCTGGAGCTTATGAGGACAACAGGGGCATTATTCAGAGTGGGGCGGAGAACACTGGTTGACAGGGTAAAGTTTGACCGCTGGTGTGATGAACACAGCGAAGCGTAAATCCAGAGGCATACTGGCGGGGAAAAGAATGTTCGGTCTGGGTGATGGTAGCAGTGGATTTTTGGTTGCATTTGAATGCGAGGCAGAGAATGTTATATGTGTATTGCAAAAACCAGTATTATGGCAAGCGTAAGCCCCAGGCAGATTATCCGGATATTCCATTGGGTGCAGAAGAATTACCGTTCCTTGTTCTGATTTCTGAGTCTATTGTTGAAGTTTCTGTCGTTCCTTATCATAGAGATTAAAGGCATAATTCGGGTTTGAACATAAATGTGTCCTCCTTTATTGTGTTTTGTGAGGTGGAAATTGCTTTCATAATAAAGGCGCTGTATTTTTTGCCAGAAACGGTGTATTTCATTTTATCTGGTTCGAAATCCGAGAGGATCTTATTTGCAGGCTAAAGGAACACACAAATAAAAATGGAATTCATACAATGAATGTATTTGTGGAAAAACCCTTTGTAGAAGTTCCTTCTGATAAGGACAACAATCGTTTTCGCTGGAAATCAGGGGAACTCTTCATGCATTACCACGACTGGAAA
>JAMPFA010000001.1:115704-179350 GCA_023664725.1 Roseburia sp.
ACCGGTTACAGGACACTATGATTGATGAGTTCCTTGATCTGACAGAAGAGAAAGAAGACGAATAGAATATGTTTTGCCTCATTGGGTATTTCCGATAGAAGTAATTTATGGAATACCCAATAATTCAAGAGGAAGATATATGCCTTTATGATGTGGAGGAACAAAATGAAAGTTAATAGTGCAAATTCTTATTTTGTTGGGGCAGGTTTGGACGATTGGCGCAAGATGCGCTAAAAATGTTCATTTTATTCATAAGGAGGCAGAATATGGGAATTAGCGGAGTTGGGAGTGTCAGCACATATATTTATAACAGCAAGACAGGAAAATTATCTACAAAGGATGGAAGCCAAGACGATTTTGTCGATTATTTCAACGGTGATTTGAAAGAAAATTTTCCGGATACGCTGAACGGCTTTGATGCAAACCGTAAAGGAGATATAGAAGCGATGCTGATGATGTCTCAGTCGGGAATGACAAAAAATATTTTTAGCGGAAGCGATAATGATGAGTATGAAATCACTAGCGAAATTATAGATGCGACTACTTCATATTTTTCTGTAGACGGAAGAAAGGTTTTTACTGCGCACCATGCGGTATATTATACGGATGATGAAATCAAAACTTTTGGTACAATTATGCAACCCTATAAAACATATCAGTCTAAAGGATACGATTCTCGGGATAACAGCATTAATATTGCGGTAGGTGACAAAATAGACCTTGGAAACGGTTATAAATTCATTGTAAAAAAGGATCATATTTATGTGGAAGGATATGAAAAAGGCAGCGAGGCGAACAATAAAAAGGCAGAGCATCTTGCATGGGGATTGAATGCATTGATTCATTTTGCGGATCAGCAGTGGTTTTCAGCTATGATTGATGCGGATAAAGCAAGCACGTCTATGGTATTAGAGCTTTTACGTCAACTGGGAGTGGATACAAATAAGGAATTTGTGATCAATGGCACAAAATGTGAAGTGCGATATGGAAAAATAATGGAAGTCGGGAATAAGGTCGGAGTACCCAACACGATTCATCAGGCGGCGGTTAAACGATATGAGGAAACGCTTTATAAACCTTTGACACAATGGAATAAAAATTAGACTTTCGGAAAACCAGCAATAGTAAAAACTGAAATACCTCATACGCAGAAATACCACAATATTTAGTGATAGGAGTCTGTGCCATCTGATCCCATTAGCATACTACAAAATTTGGCGGTGTGGGGCATTGCAGTATCAACCTGGATATTTCAGTTATCCGTAAAGAGCATACCAATCATTATTTGTACATATGCAGAAAATTCTATTAATTGAATAGTCGATATATGCTGTGGAACTAAAACGAAGAACAGATATTCCGATATATGTATTGAGGATGTTTGTCATGAAATGATGAAAATGTTACAGAAAGCCACGGAGGGCAAGAAACATAATTGTGCTCTGTGGCTTTCTTATTTTATGGCACATTGAGGAATTGATAGATGAAGTTTGAGAAGGAGGAAGAAAATGGAAGTAGGAAAATTAAACACCACTGTAGATTACAGTATTTTTGGAAAAAAAGCAGACAAAAACCTGTCAGTCTTTTCTGCGAAAACGGAAACCCAGGAAGAGTCCGTGCCATCTGATCCAGTGGCATATTACAAGAAATTGTGCCAGCAGTTCCCCAATATATCATTTCGTTTAGTTGATGAAGAGACATCGGCAAAAAATCCCGGTAAGGTTTGTCTGGGCTATAACGGGAGCATGAACCAGGTAGGAACAAATTTTGGCGGCGTGGGACATTGCAGTATCAACCTGGATATTTCCATTATCCGAAAAATGCAAAAAGACCCGGAATATGAATATGGCATGATATCCAGAATTAAACAGACGGAGAATATGTACCCCTCTATTGAGAGTGATACAAGGTCACAGGGTATGATGTATACCCAGGTAACTTTTTTTGAGAAGGATGGAATGGTGTCACACCACATTACAATGTCTCATCAGCAGCCCTCCACGGAAGAGCAGATCCGCCGTATGTGGGGAGCAGGAGAAATCCTTGGAGGAAGCGGCCTGTCTTTTGGAAGAGTTGATACCCAGGAAATAGTGAAGAGAATTTATGACCGTTTGCAGGACACTATGATTGATGAATTCCTTGATCTGACAGAAGAGAAAGAAGACAAATAGAATAAAGTAAAAAAATATCCTCCGACGAGGAAATACCGCCACCGCCCGTCAAAATTGACAAAACGCAACTGAAAAGTGGCAGATAAAAGGGTGAAAAAAGTCTATAATGATGGAAAAACGGTGGAGGTACGTATATGAGAAGATTAACATTTTTCTTAAAGTTTTACAAGACCCAGAAAATGAGGTTTCTGACATTGGTTCTGATCTTTGCCTTTGCGGGGGCAATCATTTCCTGTTCCCTATTGGTATATCGGAACAATGATGTCTATGCTATGGTGCGGCTGGAGGAATTGAGTGAGGAGAATGCACTGGTGGAAGGGAATATCCAAACGGCAGAGGATATGTTTGACCTGATGGAACGGGTGATGACGGTCTTTGCCTTTGGGAGCGTTCTGATTGCAGTCTGGGGCTGTACCAGCATCCTGTTTTTCCAGAACATTTCCATGCAGAAAAGCCACGCCATGCTTAGGATATTCGGAATGCAGAAAAAGGACATTTTTATCCGAGCCTGGATGGAAGGAGCCGCCTTTGGACTGTTTGGCAGCATTTTTGGAGTTGCCGGGGGATACGGCCTGTTTGTCCATCTGTCCCGCAAGCTGAGTGGTACGGAAGGGCTGATTCCCATGTTTTCTGTAGAATTGCTGCTTGTGTTATGCGCTGTAATGCTTGTCCTTACATTGATTGCCTTTTTTGGAAGCTTTATTTCCGGGCTTTTTATTTATGAGAGTTCTATTGTGACCATGCTCTACGGCAGGGAAGCGGGAAAGAGGAAAAGGACGTATCCCTTTTACGGGATATTAGAATTTGCCCTTTTGTATGCTTTGATGACGGCGCTGTTTTTTAGAAACTGGGCATATGTAAATTGGATGCTTGTGATCTGCGGCGTGACGCTTTTGCTGTTGTCTGCGGCGTTTTATATGGTGTTTTGGTGGATGCGCAGGCAGCGGAATAAAGGAAAAAAACGTTTGGAGAAAGTTTCCGGGATAAGCTGGCGGTTTCTTTACGCCAGAAGCAGACGGGATGCCATTTTGGCGGCTACGGTGTCTGTGGGGGCGATCATTATCTGTATTGCCTTAAATATCCTGTTTGATTTTAGCGGAGTTTTAAGAGGAGCCTTCAGCAAAAACGGGGGGTATACCACTGTTGTGACCATTCCTGGCATAGAAGGAGGCGGGAAGGTTGGGGAAATTCTGGATCAAAACGGATATCTCTACTCCATGGGGTATTACAAATCCACGGGCTATTCTAAGCTGGGGATCCGTATCCCAGAGGATGCAACAGACGGTGTGGATATACTTTTGATGGAAAAACAGACAGACGGTAACAAGAATTTTCAGGTGGAGAAAGGCTGTTTTGCGGCAGAGGGTTACAGCATATACCGATGTGACTTGAAAATGAGGGAGGACAGCGATGTTTTTGGAAAGAGATTGACGTATAACAAGCATATAGATTTGACGGGGACTATGCTGAATTATGGCATTATCATGAACCGTGAGGACTGGGTGCTTGGATTTGACAATACCTGGGATACCATATACCTGATAGATCTTGACCGGGAGGAGGAACAAAATCTTCAGGAGCTCTTGAAAGGGGAGATATGTGAGATAGATACCGCTTCCTCTATTGTGGATGAATGGATAAAACTGCTGTCAGATTATTGGAGCGTTGTGGCGGCTACGGGGGTAATGCTGGTGTTGGTGACGGGAACATTTTTCTATTCTATGGTCAGAAGCGATCTGCTTGCAAGGAAGAAGGAAATGTATTTGTATCAGATATACGGAGCTTCCAGAAAAAAGGCTTTTCAGGTGGTATATCTGGAATATGTTATGATTGCCTGGATCTCTTCGTTTTGCGTACTCTTTGTCTGTGCGATGATTGGGGGAACCCTCTATAAAATAATACTGGCAAGCAATTATCCTTTGAGCGCTCCGGTTGTGCTGATTACGGTGACGGCGGTGACGCTGTTTGTGCTGGCATGCTGTTACGCTGCGCAGTGGATGAACTTTAAGGGCGAGAAGTTAGAGATTATCCGGGATGAGTGATGGAAAAATATGCGGAAGGGGAAACCCTTACCAGACAGGAGACAGCATATGTGAAAATTTTTGCCGGAATGACAGAACTGGATATCTCATGGCCAAAACCCCGTAAAATCAGCTTCGCACGTCAAAAATATATATGAAATGCCTGTGATCACTATGTTGAATGGAAGAAAAGCAGAGAGGGAAAAAACATCCTGGCAGCGTTTTGCAGTTCTGGAATTTATTCTGCTGTATGTCCTGGCCTCCCTTCTCTTTTTCAACAGTCAAAGTTATGTCAATATTGTACTTTTTGTCTGCGGTGTGGTTCTCTCCCTTCTCTCCGGGGTATTCTGCATGATCTTTCAGGGGCAGGCAGGGAAAAGGAAAAGCGGGAAGAAACCTCTGGAGAAAATTTCTCACATAAGTTACCGTTTCCTTTGTACCAGAAACAGAAGGGATGCATTTCTGGCGTCAACCATATCGGTGGGAGCCATTATGATCTGCTTTGTCCTCAATATCGTGTTTAATTTCAGCGGAATCCTCCGTGATGCATACCGGGACAATATGGGGTTTTCCACAGTGGTCTTGAAAATGAACAGTCTGGATGAGGGCAGGAGGATGGAGAAAATATTGGATGAGAATAGTTATTTTTATACAAAGGCTTATTTAAAGCTGCTTTTAGAAAATGAGAATTGTGATGTGGAAACGGCTTCCCAGCTGTCGGATGGGTTGGTGGAACTTTTGTCGGATTACCTTAGCGTTGTGGCAGTGTCCGGCGCAATGCTTATTATGGTTACAGGGATATTTTTCTACTCCATGGTCAGAAGCGATCTTCTGGCAAGGAAAAAGGAAATGTATCTGTATCAAATGTACGGAGCTTCCAGGAAACAGGCCTTTTGGGTGGTGTACCTGGAATACCTGATGATTGCCTGGATTTCGTCTTTTAGTGTGGTATTGGTTACCATGGCGTTGGGGGAAATGATATTTTCCGGAATGTTGCACAGGCATTATCCCCTCTCTGTCCCGGTGGTTTTGATTACCAGTCTGGTATCCACACTTTTTGTGCTGATGTGCTGTCTGATTGCCCAGTGGATGAATTTTGTGGGGACAAAGATGGAGGTTATCCGGGATGAATAAGAGAAAAATTTTCCTTGCATATTTTGCGTGAATGAGGTATTCTGATTTTATCAAAAGACATTCGTCTTTTTATTATCTTCATATAAGACATTCTTATATGTAATGCGCAGCGATGCTGCATCCGGCGATTTCGCCAGAAACTCACTACATTCCGCAACGGAAAATGTATCATTTTACTATTTTTTTTGAGGAGGATTTTGCTTATGGATTATGCAGACAAGGAGAAAATTACAGAGACACGAAGATTTCGCAGTTTGAAAGAATTGAATCTTTTAGATGATTTTCTTTTTCAGGAGATGGTGGCAAGCCCGGAAGTGGGAGAAGAATTTTGCCGGATTTTACTGCGGGTTATTTTCGGAAAAGATATCCGCACAGTTAAAATAACACCACAGAGAACGGTGCAGGGAATCGACACGAAACAGCATGGGATACGACTGGATGCCTACATAGAAGATGTAACCGGGGAAGAAGTTATGGGGGATATGGAAATGCTGGATGCTCAGGTGGCATTAGGACAGGATATTTATGATATTGAGCCAAATAAAGTGCGGGAAAAAGAGCGGCTGCCCAGGAAAATGCGGTATTATCATGGAATGATCGACACGAAATTGCTAAAAACCAGCGTAAGTTATGAGAAGCTGCCCAATGTCTTTATTATTATGATTCTGCCCTATGACCCTTTTGATAAAAAAAGAATGGTTTATACCATAAAAAATCAATGTATGGAGGACAGTACCGTTTCTTATGAAGATGGAGCAATAAAGCTGTTTTTATATACGAAAGGAACAGAGGGAAACCCTAGCCAAAACTTAATTGATATGTTAAAATATATTGAGAAGTCAACAGCAGAAAATATTTTGAACCAGGATATCAAACGGGTGGATGAACTGGTCAGTCATATCAAACAGAGTGAGGAGGTTGGCATTAATTATATGAAATCGTGGGAATGGGAAAAATATATCAAGGAGACTGCAACAGCAGAGGGTCTGGCAGAGGGACGAGCAAAGGGACGAGAGGAAGGACGAGCAGAAGGACGAGCAGAAGGACGAGCAGAAGGACGTACAGAGGGCTTAGAAGAGGCAATGGTTAAAGTCATTTTAAATATGCACGAAATGGGCTACACTTCTGAGCAGATCTCCATGGTTACGGAAAAGGCGCTGGAAGAAGTCAAAACAGTTATTGAGAAAAATAATACTGCCTTAGGAACAGTTCCTAATGATATTTTCCATAAATAGGTTGCCAAAATTTAGATTTCCCTTTATAATTTTTAGAGATAGTTAAACTAATTTAAAAATCTAAAAATATGAAAAGCGAGAAGGTATTATGGACAAAACATTAAAGTACAATGAACCCTGGATCTTACAGCGGGCAGACCCTTATGTATATCGTCACACAGACGGATGGTATTATTTCACCGCATCTATTCCGGCCTATGACAGGATTGCACTGCGCCGGGCAAAATCTCTGGCGGAACTGCCGGAGGCAGAGGAGATCACCATCTGGACCAAACATGAGAGCGGCCCCATGAGCGAGCATATCTGGGCGCCGGAACTTCATTATCTTATGGGAAAATGGTATATCTACTATGCAGGAGGGGAAAAGGATGACGTATGGAATATCCGTCCCTATGTGCTGGAATGTCAGGGAGAAGACCCCATGAAAGATGCCTGGGTAGAAAAAGGAAAAATGCAGAGAGCAGATGAAGACGTGTTTTCTTTTGAGGCATTTTCTCTGGATGCAACCGTGTTTGAGGACAATGGCAAACTTTTTTATGTATGGGCGGAAAAAGTAGGAGTTGGCAAGCAGATTTCAAACCTGTATATTGCTGAGATGGAAAGCCCCTATAAGCTAAAGACCGTTCAGGTGCTTTTGACCACGCCAGATTATGACTGGGAGCGTGTTGGCTTCTGGGTAAACGAAGGTCCAGGAGTGATCAAGAGGGGAAATAAGATTTATCTCACCTACTCTGCCAGCGAGACAGGGATAGACTACTGTGTGGGAATGTTGACGACAGAGAGTGGAAGAGATCTGTTAGACCCTCTTTCCTGGAAAAAAGAGCGCTATCCGGTGCTTAAGACAAATGTTGAAAAAGGGGTTTACGGCCCCGGGCACAACTCCTTCACAGTGGATGAAGAGGGCAACGATATCATGGTATATCATGCCAGAACAGAAGAAAAAATCGTGGGAGATCCTCTGTACAATCCCAATCGCCATGCGCATTTGATGAAGATCCGCTGGGACGAAGAGGACAGACCTGTATTTTCATATGATTAATATGTGGTGTCAGTCCAGCCGCTGACAAAACGTCAGCCTCATCTACTTTTCACAAAAGAGATGGGGCTGTTGTTTTTATACGCCCAAGTGAGGGATTCTCCCCTGCTCGATTAACTTATTTCTGAATTTCAAAAATTTTACAGCCGTGGGCTTTTGGGGTGCAGGTCAGTGACTTTCCTTTTAGCATTGCCTGCTCATCTGTCCAAAGCTCTGTCAGGCTGATACGTTCAGTGGCTCCTGCCAATTCCTCAAGATCACAGGAAATTTCGGCTTCCACATCTTTAAAATTAAAAAGTGCAATATACCGGGAGCCATTCTTTTCATTTCGTGCAGTCCAGACAGCAGAATTTTCGTCGGTGCTTAAGAGATGAGGTTTACAGTCTGGCGTCAGCATATTTAGAATCTTTTTGTTTGTGAGAAGGGACAATGTCCAGTTGTCAAGCTGAGTCATTTCAGCTCCAAGCATGAGCGGGGAGCCAAAGAGACACCACAGTGTCATCATGGTGCGCTGTTCTTCCCTGGTAAAGTTTGTCTCTCTCAGGCATCCAAAACCTTTTCCGATATTTCCAAGGGGAAGCATGTCACAGTCCGGATAGCAGCCGGGCTTTACATGATCCTGCCACAGTTCACAGCGGTAAAACATATTTTTTAATAAGTCCCAGTTATCCCAGAAATCATCCGTGATCCGCCACATGTTGGCGTAAGTTTCATAGTGCCATGCCTCTTCAATTAAAGCGGGGCCCGGGGAGAGGGACAGAACAATAGGCCTGCTGCATTTCTCTATGGCTTTGTGGAGCATTTCCACCTCATGTCTGGCAGAATATGGATCATGAGGGTACATGTTGGTGTTGCAGATATCATCACACTTGATAAAATCCACGCCCCAGGAGGCGTAAAGTTCTAACAGGGAATCATAGTAAAGCTGTCCTTCCGGGGTGTTCTTTATGCCGTACATATCCGGGTTCCAACGGCTGATAGAATAGGGGTCTGCAATCTCGTCTGCGGTTAGATTTGTGCCCTTTATTCTGCCGTGGCTGTGGGCGGCAATCCTTGGAACGCCCCGCATTATGTGGATGCCAAATTTCAGTCCAAGGCTGTGGATATAGTCGGCAAGGGGTTTAAATCCTGCTCCGCCTTTGGAGGAGGGGAAGCGTTCTTCGTCCGGCAGAAGCCTGGAGTAATCGTCCATTTGAAGCTCTGAAAATGGGATGTACTGGTATTCTTCCCGGCGGGTTCCTGCGCCTTTGGCGTACCATTGGATATCCACTACGATGTATTCCCAGCCGTATTGCTTTAGGTGGGCGGCCATGTAATCGGCGTTGGTGCGGACCTGGGCTTCATTTACGGTAGTGTCGTAGTAGTCATAGCTGTTCCAGCCCATAGGAGGGGTGGGGGCAAAATTGTTTTTGTTCATGGAAATTGTTCCTTTCTTAAAATGTGATGATTAGGTAATGTTATTATAGCAGGACTTATGTGTAATTTCAGTGAAAAAATGATATTCTTCCATGCTTTTTTTGAATAATTTAGCTTTCCGTCAAAATCATCTTGCAAAAGGAGGTTTTCTCCCATAAGATAGGAGTAGGGAACAGTGATTTTATGATGGAGGTTTCAAACATGGAGAAGAAAAAATTACAGACGATCAGTCTAAACAACATCGGGGTAAGGGATGCATTTTGGGACAAGTATATCTCCCTGGTGACGAAGGAGATTATCCCCTACCAGTGGGACGCCTTAAATGACCAGGTAAGGGATGCAGAACCCAGCCGCTGTATTTCAAATTTCCAGGTGGCAGCAGGATTAAAGGAGGGAACTTTTGAGGGATTTGTATTTCAGGACACGGACCTGGCGAAATGGCTGGAGGCGGTGGCTTACTCCCTTTCCTACGAGAAAAATGAGGAGTTGGAAAAACTGGCAGACGGGGCAATTGAGCTGATTGGCAAAGCCCAGGAGGAAAACGGATATCTGGACACCTATTTTTCCATCTTAGAGCCGGGAAAACAGTTTTGCAATCTGAAAGAAGGGCATGAGCTTTACACCGCCGGACATATGATAGAGGCGGCAGTGGCATATTACAAAATTACAGGAAAAGATACTTTTTTAACTATTATGAAAAAGACGGCGGACTTGATCTGTGATGTGTTTCACACAGAAAGGTATGAAAATGCAGTGCCGGGACATGAGGAGATTGAGCTGGCGTTGGTGAAGCTCTATGAGGTCACGGGGGAAAAGAAATATCTTTCCATGGCAAAGGATTTTGTGGAGAGAAGGGGGACAAGTCCCAACTATCTGGAAGAGGAGAGCAGTAAAGAGTGGTTTGTGGATGTGTGGCATGACCAAAATCCTTACCATGCGCCCTACGGACAGGCCCATCTTCCGGTACGGCAGCAGAAAACCGCTGAGGGACACGCTGTTCGGGCAGTGTATCTCTACTGTGCTATGGCGGATCTGGCTTTTGCATATCAGGACAAAGGACTTTTTGATGCCTGTGAGACTCTGTATCAAAATATAGTAGAAAAGAGAATGTACATTACCGGGGGGATCGGAAGTTCCGGCATCTTAGAGCGGTTTACCACAGACTACGACCTGCCCAATGCCAGCAATTATGCGGAGAGCTGCGCCTCTATCGGCCTTGCCTTGTTCTGCCGGAGGATGGCACAGATTACCGGGGATGCAAAATATATCGAGACTATGGAGACTGCCCTTGTCAACACAGTTCTTGCGGGAATTGCCATGGACGGGAAAAGTTTTTTTTATGTGAATCCTCTGGAAGTCTGGCCGGATGCCTGTATGGAAAAAACCTCTATGGAGCATGTAAAACCGGTGCGCCAGAAATGGTTCGGCTGCGCCTGCTGCCCCCCAAATATTGCAAGGACATTGGCATCCTTTGGAGAGTACATCTGTTTTACCGGGGAGGATTCCCTTTGGATCAATCTTTTGACAGGGGCAGATATTGCCGCAGATTTTAAGGGAAAAGAAGTAAGCTTTAAGATGGAGAGCGAAATGCCCTGGGAGGGAAAAATAAAGATTCAGGTTTCCTCGCAGGAGACGGCTGCGGGAAGCCTTTATATCCGTGTGCCGGAATATGCGGAGGATCCCGTGTTTATCATGGACGGCAAAAAATTGACGCCTAAAGTAGAAAAAGGCTATGCCTGTTTTTGTGAAAACTGGAAGGATCAGGTCATCACCATGGAGTTTTCCATGGATGCCCACTTTGTCTATGCAAATCCAAATGTCCGGGCAGACGCAGGGAAAGCGGCAGTGGTGAAAGGGCCTTTGGTGTACTGTCTGGAAGAGGCGGACAATGGTGAGAATCTGTCAGGGATTTTTCTGGATACCGCAGCAGGGCTTGAAGAAAATTTCAGAGAGGATCTGCTGGGGGGTGTGACGGAGCTTACCGCAAAAGGGAAACGGATCGTGAAAAAAGACTGGGATAAAGAAAGTCTTTATCGTCTCACTCCGGTGGAGCTTCAGGAGACACAGGTGAAATTTGTGCCTTACTGCCATTGGGGGAATAGGAAAACTGGGGAGATGGCGGTTTGGGTAAAAACGCTTATGTAAACATTAAGGAAGATTGCCTTTGAACTATCTCTCGGGAAATGGGCAAAAGTCATGTAGTGACAGATTCTGGTTCACATTATTATCATACTTTTATCAAAAATATGTCATATTGTTATGTATAATTGTAGGAGTTGGGAACAGTTCCTTAGGTATTTGGCAGCGTCCGTTGTGAAATACGGGGTATTACAATTAACTGGCAATGTTAAAAACGGAATGTTAGATTTTGCCGATAATTTTAGTATTTTTTGAAGATAGTTGGAGGTAAAGTATGAAGAATAAGAAGTATCGTATGATGTGTGGACTGGTGCTAGGAACTTTTATGTTGGCGGCAGGAGCGGGCTGTGGAAGTGCGTCTTCGGAAAAGGCAGAAGCGGTTAAAGTGTCAGAAGAAACGGCTGCTTTTGATAATGCTTTTGTCTATGAGGATGAAGAAAAAGAGGTTCCGGTTTCCACCACTGTTATGGGAAAAGTGGTATCTGTTTCAGGGGCTACTGTTGAGCTGGAAGTGGCAGATTTCCATGAAGGAGAAGGGGGTATGCCTCAGGGAGGGCAGCCAGGAGGAGAAAGACCGGAAGGAGAGCCCCAGGGAAATGCCCCGTCAGGCGGTATGCCACAGGATATGCCCCAGGGGGAAAAAGCCGTGCTTACCCTTGGAGATTCCTCTGTTGTCAATGGGGAGATTACCCAGGGGACAATGATTTCTATTACTTTTGATGAAGATGGTGCGATCACAAAAATAGAAGTGCAGGAAAACATGGGAGGCGGCATGGCGCCGGGAGGCCAGGCATCGGCGGTGGACAGCTATGATGCAGTGACAGAGTACAGTGAGGACACCCAGGCAGCAGGGGAGCAGTATGCTTCCACCGGAACAGACGAAAATGCCATTCTGGTGACAGGAGGCGCTTCTGTCACATTAGATTCCATTGGGGTGGAGCGCAATTCCTCTGACAGCACAGGCGGGGATACGGCCAGCTTTTACGGTGTGGGAGCGGCAGTCCTGGCAACAGACGGGGAGCTTAATATCAGCGACAGTTCCATCACTACGGATTCCCAGGGCGGAGCTGGAGTATTTGCCTACGGAGACGGGAAGGTCAATGTGTCCACCACAAAAATTGATACCAGCCAGGATACCTCCGGCGGTATCCATGTGGCAGGCGGCGGAACTCTGTACGCCAACAATCTGGAAGTGGCTACAGAGGGAAATTCTTCTGCGGCAATCCGAAGTGACAGGGGCGGCGGAACTATGTTTGTAACCGGCGGAAGCTACACCAGCAGCGGAACAGGCTCCCCGGCGGTTTACTGTACAGCGGATATTATGGTAAACGGTGCAAACCTTACGGCCACAGGTTCGGAGGCTGTGTGTATGGAAGGGCTTAACAATCTCTATTTTTACAACTGCAATATCACCGGAAACATGAAGGATGACGATCAGAACGATACCACCTGGAACATGATCGTATACCAGAGTATGTCCGGGGACGCTCAGGTGGGCAATGCCACTATGCAGATACAGGGAGGCAGGATTACAGCAGAAAACGGAGGGCTGATCTACACCACAAATACACAGAGCAATATTCTGCTCTCAGGTGTGGATATCGCCTATGCCGATGACAGCGAATTTTTCCTTCAATGCACCGGGAACAACAATAAACGGGGCTGGGGAAAGACGGGAGAAAACGGAGCAGACTGCACCTTTACCGCATTGGGCCAGGAAATGGAAGGAAACATTATTTGGGACAGCATCAGCAATCTGAAATTTTATATGGAACAGGGAAGTACGCTGACAGGAGCCTTTCTGCAGGATGAGACATGGGCAGGAAACGGCGGTGACGGCTTCGCAGACTTGTGCATCAGTGAGGATTCCACCTGGGTGGTAACAGGGGACAGTACACTTACAAACCTTTATAATGCGGGAGACATCGTAGATGCAGAGGGTAAGGCTGTTTCTGTAAAAGGTGCGGATGGAACCGTTTACGCAGAAGGGGACAGCGTTTATGCCATTACGGTGGAAAGCTATTCCACTGACCCGGACTTTTCAGGTGCGGCAAGTCCCCAGGATGAAAAGAAATTGTTTACAGAATAAACATTTTTTAGATAATTATTCTGAAACTAATTCTGTGAATCCATTGATTATATGAAAATAGTTGTATATAATATTTATACAAACAGAAAAGGTGGGATTCAAATGATTGTAACGGCAACCGAGTTTAAGACAAATTTTGGCAAATATCTGGATATGCTTCTCACTGAGGACATTTTCATTACCCGCAATGGAAAAACCATTGCCAAGGTTGTAAACCCAAATGTAAGCGCTGTGGACGCTATTAGTGGAATTCTGGCAGGAAAGCTTCCCGATAATTATGACGCAAAGGAGCTAAGGGAGGAGCGGCTTGAAAAATATGAGATTGATGGTTGATACCAACATCTTTTTGGATGTTCTGTATGCCTATATGCAAAGAGCTGCAGATTTTGAGGATTGTCTGTTGGCGACCTGTGCCAAATCTAATCAATGCGATGCTATTGTAACCCGAAATAAAAAAGATTTTATATCCTTTGGAGTTACGCTTCTCACTCCTTTGGAGTTATTGGAATTATTCAGAGAATAAACAAATAATCTGAAATTTTTCTGTAAAATTTAAATTTAAGTCTTGCATTTTTCTGGAAAAAGATGTATAATTCATATATCAAAACAAATCACATAGATGAAACTATTAACCAGGTTTCTAAGTGACGGAGGAGGTGCTTCCATTGGACATAGCAGGTTTATCAACAGCATTAGCTCAGGTAAAAACACAGAATGATGTAGGAGTGTTAATGCTCAGCAAGAGTTTGGATTTGACGGAGACGTTAGGAGAAGGCATGGTAGAGATTTTGGATGCATCTGCAATGGAACATTCCGTTACACCTCACCTTGGTGGCAACATAGATTATAGGATTTGACGAAAGTGAATACGAGCTGATGTCAGCAGAGCGAATCAGAAGAAGATGCGCTCTGCTGTTTTCTGTGTGCAGAGGCATAGGGGAAAATTAGTATAACATAGATGGAGGGAAAGTTATGATTTGCAACAATATCCTGGAAGCGATGGGGCATACGCCGATGGTTCGCTTAAACCATATGGTGACGGAGGATATGGCACAGGTTCTGGTGAAATTTGAGGGCTTAAACGTGGGCGGTTCCATAAAGACCAGGACGGCTTACAATATGATTGAAAATGCTAAGAGGCAGGGGAAGATAACTTCCGATACCGTAATCGTGGAGCCTACCAGCGGAAATCAGGGGATTGGCCTGGCGCTGGTGGGGGCTGTAAAGGGATATCCGGTAAAAATCATAATGCCGGATTCCGTCAGCGAGGAGCGCAGGAAATTGATCAGCCACTATGGCGCAGAAGTGATTTTAATTCATGATGAAGGAAATATCGGGAAATGCATTGAGGAGTGTTTAAACACTGCCCTTGCCATGGCAAAGGAAGATAAAAACGTGTTTGTCCCCCAGCAGTTTGAAAATCCGGCAAATCCCCAGATTCACAGGATTCAGACGGGAAAGGAAATATTGGAGCAGGTGGAGGGAGAAATCCACGGCTTTTGCTCCGGCATTGGAACAGGGGGGACCATAACAGGAATCGGGGAAGTTTTAAAAGAGAAAAACCCGGACATGGAAATCTGGGCAGTAGAGCCGGAGGATGCGGCGATCCTCTCCGGCGGCTCCATTGGAACCCATATACAGATGGGGATTGGTGACGGGGTGATACCGGAAATCTTAAATCAGCAGATCTACAGTGAGATCTGCATTATCTCCGACCAGGAGGCCCTGCAGACTGCCAGAGATCTGGCATCAAAGGAAGGGATTATGTGCGGGATTTCCAGCGGGACAAATGTGGCGGCTGCCCTTCGTCTTGCAAAGAAACTGGGAAGTGGAAAAACGGTGGTGACCGTTTTGCCGGATACTGCGGAACGGTATTTTTCCACTCCTTTGTTTGACTAAATTTTCAGTTTCTCTTTTGGCTCAAAAGCATCCTGGCAATATTTACTGCCTGGGGGCTTGCCAGATTTTCGTCTGACAAAAGCAGCAGATCTTCCGGCTTTGCCCTGCCTTCCAGTTCTCTGGCTACCGCCTGGTTTAACTTATGAAAATGGGAGATCAGCTGGCGGTAGTCCTTAATATAGTCCAGAATACATCTGCCTCTGGCCTCGTCCTCAAAGCTGCATGTGGAGATGATCTGCATACAGATCCTTAGCTCCCCGGTTACGTCTGAGGCTTCCATCAGCACATCAGGACGTTTGGCGTAACAGTCCAGGAAACATTGTTTTGCCCCCTCGTAATCCCGTTTGGCAAAGAATGCTCCCATATTTTCTTTTAACTGTCTTGTCTCATATTTTTCTCCGGACATCCCCACCATACATTCGTAAACGTTCAGATTTTGTTTTTGGATCCATACCGTCTGCAAAAATTCCGACAAAAAACCAAAGAGCCGTTTCTGGTAGCTGTTGTACCCGGTGAAATCCGTGCGCTTTCTGATCTCAAAAAGTATGTCAAAAAGCCATTCGCAGTACCGGGAATAAAGCACCCTGGAAGTGATAAAAATATTGCCAAAGTAAGTGTTTGGCCCTGCCACGAGCCGCCGGTAAGTTTCGTAATATTCCGGGTATTTTTCCTGCAAAACAGCTGCCGTGAGTTTCAGGTCTTTGGCGTGGTGGTTTTCGGAAAATCCCTGTTCATAGGAGCAGGTGAGGGTCAGAAGCTTTGTGGTGATCATGTCATATTTGGATAAAAGCTCCTCAAGCTCCGGCCGGGAAAAAAGCATGCCTTTTTCGTTTATGAGATAGCGTCTGTAATGGCAGATACCGATATAGTCTGCCTGACAGTTGTTTTTCCAGATCCAGTACATTCCGGTGAGCTCGCAGAAATAGGGATTTTCCGTTGAGATGGAATCCCCGGTGTCATCGCCTAAAAATCCCAGGTCGCTGTTTTGCGCCCGCCCTACCTGCAGAGGGATGTACATGGGGTCGTTTGGCGGGGTAAAGGGTTTGTGGGTGATGGTGTAAATTTCTATGGACATAGACGGCCTCTTTCTTTTGGTAAAGTTAAAAATTTTTCATGGTTTTATCTGATCAGGCATTCCTTCCCCTTAAACGCAAACCCATACTTTTTGATCCGCCCCGGGGAGTAGCCCTTTGCAGTCAGTTCTGCTTCGTATTTCTTTTCGTTAATCTGGGAAAGGGCGTTTGCGGCTGTTTCCTCAAGGTTCTTTTCTTTCAAAGGTTTGTGTACTTTAAACTCAATGAGATAGGCATAGTCCTTTTTGCTGTCTGCAGGCGTGAGCATTATGTCATAGCGGCCAAAACCGCTCTCCCGGTTGGAGGTTATAGTAAATCTTCCCGCAAGTTCCACCATAAGTCCCAACACAAAACCGTGATAGAACCGCTCCGGTGCATCATCATCTGATGCACTTTTGGCAACATCAAAACTTGAAAAACTGTGAAGGGCAACTTTATTCATAAATTCATTCATTGCATCCACATCATTTGTAAGCAATGCCTTGATAAAGTTGTTGTATGCGCTTTCTGTACTGCCGCTAAACCATCCTTTTACCATATCTGCAAACATGCTCCGCACTTCCATGTTGGTGAGGGAGAGGGTGTATACTTTTCTTTTAAACTCGCCGATGCGCTGAAGCTTTAATACTTTTAAGTAACCTGTCGCTAACATCAGGCTCCAGACGGCGCTGGCGTTCCCGTTTAGCTGGTCAAATACAATCTGTTCATCAATCTGCGCAGTGATGCTCTTTCCCTGCAAAAGCTCCTCCATAGCCTGTTTGATATCTGTGTTTCCGCTTTGTATCAGGGAATTGATAAGTCCGTTAGAGCTTGTATTTGTCCAGTAGGCGTCATACGTTCCGTTTTTTTTGATAAAGGAGGCAATAGACCATGGATTGTAAATATCAGCACAGGAACCGAATGTAAAGCCGTCATACCACCTTTTTACGCCCTGCTTTTCCTTGCCATATCCCGTGGCATCCAGTGCGGCAAAGACTTCTTCCTCTGTAAAACCAAAAGCGGCTGCATACCTATGTTTACAAATATTTTCCCGTCCATGTCAGTACCTCCTGAAAAATACCATGTTTATAGTATACACGCTGCATGAAATTTGTACAAGAAAGTTTGTTGTATTTGGAGGCGTGTATAGGTATAATATATTCTGAGAATTTACTACAGCCTTTACGTGAAAAGCAGCGGGCTGTATGGCAAAAATCCGGTATCAGGAGGCAGGAATGAAGGAAGAATCCTATTTGGAAACGGTGATAGATGTGCTGCATGAAAAAATAGCAGCGATAGATACAAAACTGGAAAATAATGACAAAGACATTGAGAACATGCACCAGTATTTCTGGGAAAATTATAATGAATTTGACGAGTACGGCTATGAGCTTTATGACAATACCAACGCTGTGAAGGCGAGATTGAAAGAACAGGGGGATTATGTGCGGGATCGTTTTCGATATGAAAAGATGCTCTATTCCCCCTATTTCGGCAGGGTGGACTTCTGCTACGAGGGGGAGGAGGAACCGGAGCAGTATTATATCGGCATTGCCAATCTGGCAAAGGGGCGGGCAAAGGATCCCTATGTTTTTGACTGGCGGGCTCCGGTGTCAGGGCTTTTTTATGACTATGACCAGGGAGAGGCGCAGTTTGAAGCCCCGGCGGGGATTATGAAAGGAGAGATTACCCGAAAAAAGCAGTATAAGATAAAAAACGGCAGGCTTATCTATGTGCTGGAAAACGAGATGAATATAGATGATGAGATTTTGCAGCAGGCGCTTTTGGAACATGCGGACGCAAAGCTGAAAAATATCGTCACTACCATTCAGAGGGAACAAAACAGCATTATCAGAGACCAGTCCCATCGGATCCTCGCAGTTCAGGGCTGTGCCGGAAGCGGGAAAACTTCTGTGGCCCTGCACCGGATCGCCTACCTTTTGTACCATAACAGGAAAAATCTCACCGCTGCCCAGGTGCTGATCCTATCCCCCAACAATATTTTTGCGGACTACATTTCCAGGATACTGCCGGAGCTGGGGGAGGAAAATATCTGCGAGATGACCTTTGACGATTTTGCTTACAGAAAACTTCAGGTATATGGCGAGGCGGAAGACCGCTATGACGAGCTGGAAAAAATGCTCCATGAAAATGAACCCAAAGAATATTTTGCGGCAAAATCTTTGATTCCCTCCACGGAGGAAGCAGCCTACAAGCAGACAAAAGGATATATAGAGGAACTGAATGAATTTGTTTTGACTTTGGAGTGGGAGATTGTAAACTTTTCCGATTTCAACTATAAGAAAATGGAGATGAAGGAGGAGGAGATTGCCAAATTTTTCTACGAGAAGATGGCAGATATCCCTATTTTATCCAGGATGAAAAAAATTGGAGAGTACCTGATCGATGTGACGGAGACGTTAAAAGATAAAGATATGGACCCGGAGGAGCGGCAGGAAGTTTTGGAGCGGTTTGACGCCATGTATGAGACAAAAGACCTGCTGGAACTTTATAACCGTTTTCTGGCGGGATCCGGCAGGAAGCCGCTGGAGCGGGGGACGGGATTTCTGCGGTACGAGGATGTGTACCCTATGCTCTATCTGAACTATGCGCTGGTGGAGCAGGAGCCGGGGCGGGAGGTAAAACATCTGATCATCGATGAGATGCAGGATTATACCTATTTACAGTATGTTCTTCTGGAAAAAATGTTTCATTGCCCCATGACCATTTTGGGGGATAAGGTTCAGACTATGGCGGAAAAGCATCAGGATGTAATGAAATTTCTGCCCAAGATTTTTGGAAAAGATGTGCATGTATTGGAGTTAAATAAGAGCTATCGCTCCACATCCGAGATCATGGCTTTTGCAGACAATCTCCTGGGGGAGGAAACAGCACAGGGCATTACCAGGCACGGTGAGGCGGTGTGCAGGGTTTCTGCTCCTTCCGCAAAAGAGATGTATGGAAAAATAGCAAAGGATATAAAAAGCTGTGGGGAGTACGATACGCTTGCAGTGCTCTGCCTGGATGCAGACAGGGCGAAAGAAGCCTGTGACAAGCTGAAAGAGGAAGACCCGGAGATGGAGATCCATCTGCTCACCAAGGATTCCATGAAATTTGACAGGGGAATTTCCGTTATGCCTTTTTACCTGGCAAAGGGATTGGAGTTCGACGGGGTGTTTGTGCCGGATGCGCAGGATTACGTCACAGCCCTTCACAACCAGGCAATGTACATCAATGCAACCAGGGCACTGCATGTTTTGCGGCTGTACGGGCTTGAGGGGGATGACACTGCTATCGGGTGAATGGTTTTTCATTACGTTAAGAACCGTTAAAAAATTTGGGGTTGTTATTTTCTAATAGCTATGGTATTATTTGTTGTGCAGAAATTTAATAAATAAATTCAGAGTGAAACTGTAAGGTTCACGAAGGGGTACACCACCACGGGTGTATCTTTTCGTGAACCTTTTGTTTTGCAGAAAGATTATAGGTTAAGAATTTGGGAAATTGCGTGTTCCACAACATAGAGCTGGCCAACATGCGTAGTTCCACAATCACCTAATCTATTTTCACGAGAAAGGAGCAGCCATGAACATCACATTAAACGGAAAACCCTGCGAGACAACAGCAGAAAACATTATCACCCTCCTAGAGGAAAACAGCCATCGCCCGGAACTTGTGGCAGTGGAAGTAAACGAAGACATTATCCCAAAGGAAAAATATGCGGTACATCCTCTGAGAGACGGGGATACAGTGGAAATCGTAACCTTTATGGGAGGCGGAGAAGAAACAGATACCTGGTTTTTGGGGGAACATGAATTTTCTTCCCGGTTTATCTTAGGTTCCGGCAAATACTCCCTGGAACTGATCCAGGCAGCAGTAGAGCAGGCAGGGGCACAGATTGTCACACTGGCGCTTCGGCGGGCAAATCAGGGGGGAATGGCGAATATTATGGATTATATTCCCGAGGGCGTCACACTTCTGCCAAATACCTCCGGTGCGAGAAACGCCGACGAGGCAGTCAGAATCGCCAGACTCTCCCGGGAAATCGGATGCGGCAATTTCGTAAAAATAGAAATTATGCGGGATTCCAAATATCTTCTGCCGGACAACCAGGAAACCATCCGTGCCACGGAAACCCTGGTCAAGGAAGGTTTTGTGGTAATGCCCTATATGTATCCGGATTTAAACGTGGCAAGGGATTTGAGAGACGCCGGGGCTTCCTGCATTATGCCTCTGGGCGCACCCATCGGTTCCAACAAAGGGCTTTGTACCAAAGCGTTTATCCAGATTTTAATTGATGAGATGGATCTGCCGATTATCGTGGATGCGGGGATCGGATGCCCCTCCCAGGCTTGTGAGGCAATGGAAATGGGGGCGGCTGCAGTGATGAGCAACACTGCAATTGCCACATCGGGAAATATACCCCTTATGGCAGAGGCCATGAGACTTGCCACCCAGGCCGGGAGAAAAGCTTACCTGGCAGGAACAGGGAGAGTGCTGGCAAAAGGAGCTGCCCCCTCATCACCTTTGACAGGTTTTTTAAGGGAGGAAGAATAATATGGCAGAGATGATAAACGAGAGCATTTTAAGCGATGAGATAGAGCGTTACAGGAAAAGAGAACTGATCAGCCACATGGATTACCAGGAGGGGATGGAGGTTATTGACACGGGCATCCCAGGGAAAGTGATAGAGAGAATGGAGGCCTATGACTACACCCGGTATACCGAAGCAGATGTAAGAAAGGCACTGGCAAAGACGTCTTGCAGCGTAGAGGATTTTGAGGCGCTTTTGTCCCCTGTGGCAGGAGTGTTTTTGGAGGAGATTGCCAGGAAGGCCCAGGCGGAAACCAGGAAGCATTTCGGCAATTCCATCTATATGTTCACTCCCCTCTACATAGCAAATTATTGTGAAAACTATTGTATTTACTGCGGCTTTAACTGCCACAACAACATAAACCGCGCAAAATTAAAACCGGAGGAAATCGAGCAGGAGATGAAAGCCATTTCCGCCTCCGGTCTGGAAGAAATCCTGATCCTCACCGGGGAGAGCCGGAAAATGTCAGACGTGGCATACATCGGAGAGGCCTGTAAGATTGCCAGGAAATATTTTAAAGTCATCGGACTGGAAATCTATCCCGTAAATTCCGATGAATACGCCTATCTGCATCAATGCGGCGCTGATTATGTCACTGTATTTCAGGAAACCTATAACTCCGACAAATATGAAACGCTGCACCTTGCAGGCCATAAGAGGTGCTTCCCCTACCGCATGAATGCCCAGGAGAGGGCTATTCGGGGAGGCATGAGAGGGGTGGGCTTCGGCGCACTTTTGGGACTTTCCGATTTCCGAAAAGATGCCCTGGCCACAGGCTATCATGCCTATCTCCTGCAGCAAAAATACCCCCAGGCGGAAATCGCTTTTTCCTGCCCCAGGCTCCGTCCGATTATAAACAACGAGAAGATCAACCCAAAAGATGTTCATGAGGCACAGCTTTTGCAGGTGGTCTGTGCCTATCGGATTTTTATGCCCTTTGCCAGCATTACAATCTCCACCAGGGAGTGTGAGAGAGTCCGGGACAATCTGATTGGCATTGCGGCAACAAAAATTTCTGCGGGAGTTTCCGTGGGGATCGGGGAGCATTTGGACGATTCCGGTTCAAAGGGAGATGAACAGTTTGAGATATCCGATGGAAGGACCGTGGAGGAAGTGTACCATGCCATAGAAAATGCCGGAATGCAGCCGGTGATGAGTGATTATGTCTATGTGTAGAGAAAATGTAATTGCCGTGACTAACAGAAAACTGGTGCAGGGATCTTTATTACGCCAGATAGAAAAGATTTTTGCAGCAGGGGTAAAAAAACTGATACTTCGGGAAAAAGATCTGTCCCCCCAGGAATATTTTTATCTGGCAAAAGAAGTGATGGAACTGGGGGCAGCCGATCACGCAGATGTTATCCTGCACTTCTTTGTGGAGGAGGCCATAGCTCTTGGGGCAGAGTCCATTCATCTGCCTCTGGGGAGAGCCGTTAAATACCGGGAAAGTCTAAAGCGTTTCCAAACAGTGGGGATTTCCACACACTCTCCGGAACAGGTCAGACAGGCGGAGGAGCTGGGCGCCGATTATGTCACCTTTGGTCATGTGTTTGCCACGGATTGTAAAAAAGGGTGTCCGCCCAAAGGAATCGAAGCTTTACGTGAAGTTTGTGAAGCCACAGAGCTTGCGGTATACGGGCTTGGGGGGATAAACAAGGAAAACTGCTGGCAGGTTTTAGATGCCGGGGCGGCTGGATACTGTATGATGTCGGAGGTTATGAGGGCGGATTTTGGATGATGCATTGCTGTGAACGTCTACACTAAGGGAGTACAGACAAGCAATAGAGGAATGTATCAAGGAGGGGATCCTTTCGGATTTCCTAAAGAAAAACAGAGCGGAGGCGCTGGAGATGAGCTGGTATGATTATAATGAGGAAGCTTTGCACTGCATTTTTTCTTTGGGGGATATCCACTGTCATTGTCATAAAATCAAGAAATTCTGGTTAAAATAATAGGATAAAGAAAAACTTACTTATAAAAATAAAAAGGAGACACCATGAAAACCGATTCCCAGTATCAGAAAATGACAGAGACTCCCATTCCAAGACTTGTAACAGTTCTGGCAGTGCCCACAATCTTAAGTATGTTGATCACCTCCCTCTACAACCTTGTGGACACTTATTTTGTGGCAAAGCTGGGAACGGCGGCATCCGGCGCTATCGGTATCGTTTTTTCCGTGATGGCAATGATACAGGCCATCGGCTTTACCATTGGAATGGGGGCAGGGAGTACGATTTCCAGACTGTTAGGAAAAAAGAAGGAGGAGGAAGCAAAAAAGGTGGCAAGCTCTGCCCTGGCGGCATCCGTTCTCTCCGGCATCGCCTTTACAGGCCTCACCCTCCTTTTTCTGGAAAAGCTGATGATTCTTCTGGGGGCCACAGAAACCATACTTCCCTATGCCCTGGATTACGCCCGGCTCATACTGTATGCCGCACCTGTGATGATGGCATCCTTTGTGCTGAACAATCTTTTGCGGGCGGAGGCAAAGACAAAATACTCCATGGTTGGAATAGGAGTGGGTGGAGTGATCAATGTGGCGCTAGATCCCCTGTTTATATTTTACTTCGATCTGGGGATAAAGGGGGCGGCTCTTGCAACGGCTGTGGGCCAGACCGTGGGATTTCTTGTTCTTCTGTCATTTTATGTCATGAAAAAGACGATCATCCGCTTCTCTTTCAAAAATGTTGCAAGGGAAACTTCTATATATAAAGTGTTTCTGGTAAACGGCATGCCCTCCTTTTTCCGGCAGGGGCTTGCCAGCGTGGCGGCCATTGCCTTAAACCGGGTGGCGGCAGCCCAGGGGGATGAGGCGGTGGCGGCAATGTCCATTGTGGGAAAAATATTTATGGTGGTTTTTTGTGCCCTTATCGGCTTTGGTCAGGGATTCCAGCCGGTAGCAGGGTACAACTACGGGGCGAAAAAGCCGGAGAGGGTAAAGCGTGCCTGCAAATTTACCCTGATCACAGGAAGCGTTGGAATGGTAATGATGGGGGCACTGGTATACTTTCTTGCCCCCTGGCTGATGGAACAGTTTGGCACCGGGGATGAGGCGGTAGCAGACATCGGAGTGGCGGCGCTTCGGATGCAGAGCCTTGCCATGCCTTTTATGCCTCTGGGGATCGTATGCAATATGGTATTTCAGGCGGTGGGAAAATCTTTTGTCAGCGCTTTTCTGGCAGCCTGCAGACAGGGTGTGTTTTTTTTACCTGCCATCTTTCTTTTTCCGAAGTTTTTTGGTATAATAGGGATAGAATTGGCACAGCCTTTGGCAGATGCGGCCACGTTTCTCGTATGTATACCGTTTTACATTGGATTTATCAAAAAAATAAAAAGCTAGTACCTTGGCACTATTATTTTTTTGAGGGAATCATACGATATATATGGTGTAAGTGTAACCAGGTACATTTGTGGGGAACATGGATGCTACCTGCTTTTAGTGTCTTAAAGTGGGATAAACCACTGATAACATAGATAAGTCTCAAGGAAGGAAAAGGGAGCGATAATTATGTACAAGGACGTAGTGAAGAGAGTAATAGCTTGGGTTTTGGTCTTGTGTATGATCGGAGGAATACCAGATGTCAGCCTGTGGGCGGCGGCACGGATTTCCGATGGCAACGGTAATCACACCTATGCGCTTGTTAATGGTGACACCAGCGGAGAGCAGATGGTCTTTACGAATTCAGAGAAAGCGACCATTACCAATGTCTTTACGATGGAGAAAAATGACCGGGATCATGCCCAGGAACTGGAGTCCGTCAAATTTGCGTTGAATTATACCAACAGCGGCGGGGAGACAGAACGATTTATCCAGACGGCGGATTATGAGATTGCAGTCAGAAACGAGGCCGGAACTGTGATCGCAAGCGCCACGGGTAAATATGAGGCCAGTGACAGGAGCGGATATACGGTAAGGTTTGACGGGGATGATATTATTCTTGGCTCCGGTGACAAAGTGTCCGTATCTGTCAAGATAAGCAATCCCCAGTGGGTAGGTGACGACGGGGAAAACAAGGATAATGATAAGGTGGCTTTCCGGGTAGGAGATCCGGATCCAAGCCTTACTTCCTGGGACAGCAAATGGGAGGCACAGGATGGCACGGTTACTCCACTGACCCAGAAGCCGGCCTGCATCTACATGACGACCAGAGATGTTTCTACCACGACGCCTACTTCGGGTATCACATTTGATGCAGATAATCCCACGGAACTTTTAATAGGAGAGACAGCACAGTTAAGCCTGACATTCACTCCCAACACGGCAAGCCAGAAAAACGTGACATGGACTTCGCTGAATCCCGATGTGGCAACTGTGGATGCGAACGGTACAGTGAGAGCGCTTTCCCGGGGAAATGTGAGGATTCATGCTGCCTTGACGGAAAATGACACGATTGATGCAAACTGGGACTTGAAAGTCTGCAAATCCCTGACCAGTTCGGACATCCGGGTAGGACAGGGAGGAATTCCAGATCAGACGTATACAGGCCAGGCGATAGAACCCAGTACGGGATTGTATGACGGTTCCACACTGTTGGGATTAGGAGTGGATTATTATCGAACCTATGACAACAACGTCAATGCGGGTACTGAGGCAAAAGAGATATTTACTGGTATATCGGGGAATTTCTATAAGGGAAGACTGGAAAGCAACTTTACGATTTTGCCGGCATCTTTAAACAATAACAGAGAGATTTCAGTGATAGTGCCCGCCGGGCTTATGTATGAAATTCCTGACGAGACTGCCTTTGATGCTTTCTACGCAAAGTATCCGGATAAGTATCCAGACAAGACAGGTGCGACAGCAGAAGATGTCTTGGAAGATCAGATCCTTACTGATTTAGAGAAGGGATTTACTGACGGGGCTGCAGGCAGCACCTCTATGCAGATTACATACAATTACAGGTCCCAGGGACATATAGAGTATTTGAAACCTGACAGAGATTATACTATAACAGCTCGAAAGCTGGATCAGGCCGGAAGTGGTGCCTATATTGAAATTACTGGTAAAGGAAATTATACAAATACTCTGCGGATTTCCATTCCAATCAAAAAGAGTATCACACATGAGAGTATTAAAATCGTGGATGCTAATGTGGATACCGATTTTATCTATCCATATACCGGAGAGAAGATTAAACCGGCATTTAAAGTGATGGATGGGGATACGGAGTTAAAGGAAGGAGTAGATTATCAGTTAAAAGGCACAGGTGATGACAAGGGTTACTTTGACAGTGCAGACGGAACAGCGCCTTTGACAGAAGATGCAGGAACAAAGTATATCATCATCGAGGGAATCGGCGCTTACGCTGAGACGCCAGTAGAGGAAAAAATCGGGACATATAAGGTGACTCCCATCGATATCGGAAGATCTCTGTCGATCAAGGTAGATGTACCGAAACAGGTAGATGGCTTTACTGCGGCAACCGTAAAGTTGGACGTGACATTTAACGGCGAGCCGTTGACAAAAGATACGGACTTTGAGGTGGAAGTAAAGGATGCTGAAAGCGGCGCCACAGGACGTTATGATGTGATTGTTAAGGGCCTGGCACCTAATTTTACAGGTGAATATACAGAAAAGGATGTTCGAACAGGTATTGATCTTGAAGACCCAAGGATAACCTTTGCGTTTAAAGATTCTACGGTAGAAACTGCTGGCGTAGATTATATGGGGGGAAAGGAAATCAGGCCAGAAGTTGTTCTTACTGATACGGCAAACAACCATGTTCTGGTGCAGGGCACAGATTATAAGATTTCCTACAGCAACAATAAAGATGCGGGAACAGCAACCATAAGGATAACAGGCGCAGATAACAGTTCTTACGCAGGCGTGTTGAAAAAGGAGTTCACGATCAATCAGGTTGATGTGTCTGATCTTTATCTGGACTACGACCCGTCTGTGATCTTTAACGTCAGATGGTCAAACGGTGCGCTGAATTATGATGCGAACCAGGTAAGCGTTGCGGTTACCTATGAAGGCACAGACAGCGAAGGAGCAGCATTTGATTTTCCGCTGGTAAAAGACAGGGACTATACCATTGCCTATGCCAATATAGATAAGGCGGGTACGAATACAGCCAGCTTTACGATCACAGGTGCAGGTAAGAACTTTAAAGGCAGTGGGACATATACGTATACGATTGACAGGAGAAGTGTTAGTACAGTAGCAGAAGGAAGTGGAAACACTCTTGAAGTAGGCTTTACCAATGACCCTGTCTACACAGGAAAGCCTATGACAGGGTTTGATTTGGGTGTCTATGTAAAACACAATAATGCTACATTTACAGAACCCAAAGATCCTTCGGATTCCTCCAATACAGCATTGGAGAAATTCTTTACAGATAACTTCAGCACAGCAGTTACCAGTATTGGTAATGGAAAAGCCATTGTGCAGGTAGTGGGAAAGGATGGCGGAAATTACATAGGACCCTGGATAAAGGAGATTACCATAGCTCCTTTCCGCATCAGCAATGACACTGTGGTGTTTGATCCTATTCCGGAGGCAGAGTATGATCCGGAGCGTGCCATTGAGCCAGAACCGGTGGTGCACTTAAAGAGTGACCCAACTGGACCAGCGCTGATAAAAAATGTGGATTATACTGTCAGCTATTCGGATAACAGTGAGGCAGGAGATGGAAAGGTAACCATCGAAGGTCACGGAAATTACACAGGCAGCGCCACCGAGAAGTTTACAATCTACAAGAATCTTGATGGCAAGCCTACAAATGCCATCAGGCCTGACGGTACAACAGTACCAGACTATACAGATACGATTAAGCTGATACGTGACATTCCGCCCCAGTATTATACAGGGAAAAAAGTATTTTTACAGCCGGAAGATGTTGTGATTGGTGATTATTTTAAAAACAATGCAGGGGTAAAAACGATCCCCAGTACTGCTTATACGATGCCGGAAGATAAATATGATAATAATATACAGATAAGCGGCACACTCACAAACCCGAACAGGGCAAAAGTTACTGTAACCGGGGGAACTGCCAGCGGCTATTACAGAGGAAGCAGAGAATTTGAATTTGACATCGTGGCAAACACCATAGCCAGTGACAAGGTTACGATCCAGCTGAGCTACAAAGGCGTAGCAAACATTGAGAACTTTGATTACACTGGTGAGGCAATCAGACCGGATGTGACTGTGTACTATGCAGGGGAAGTGGTTGCAACAGATCAGTATGATGTGTATTATGAAAACAATGTAAATGTGGGTTCAAGGGAAACAGCCGGAACAGAGGCGCCTCATATAATTGTAATAGGAAAGAACAATTTTGGGGGAATCTCCTCTGGCTCAGGTAATATGAAGAGCGTCTACTTTGATATTAATCCTAAGAAATTGAACCAGACAGGATATACCTATGATTACCCAACACCTGAGACGGATCAGAAGATTCCTCTGGTAAACGGCGTGTACAATCCTAGGCTGACAGTGACAGACAATACATGGGGTAACGCAGGGACTACCACAAGAAGACTGAAAAAGGACAGCGAGTACACCGTTACATGTACACCTTGGGGTACTGGAGATGATGGTTGGATGACCATTGCCGGTACCGGAAATTATGGAGGCAGCGTAACCTTCCATGTGCTTTTAGAGAAACAGACCATTACTTCAAATGACGTGCAGGTTACCTTTGCCGGAGGCAGGCACTTTACCTACACAGGAGCTAACATAGCGGGAAGATCTGATTTTGGTCTGACGGTGAGAATGCGGGATACCGGAAAAACTCTGGTATACGGCCAGGATTACACAGTGTCTGCGGCCGGCGGTTTCAGAGAGTCCGACCTGATCAACTACAATGGCGGTTCGCCAGTTTCCTTTAAGATTGATATCAACAATGCAGATTTTAAGGGTACGTTGACGGACAGCAGCTATAACTTTATCATTGACCAGAAAAATATTGCAGATGATGATGTGAGGATTTCAGTGCCCAACCAGATTTCAGACGGGTCTGCTCCTGTGGATCCTACCGTGAAAGTGACTTACAATGGTATGACATTGACTGCAGGGACGGATTATACCTTTGAAACGAAATATGATGGGGCTAATGACAGGCATTATGTTACCGTCAAGGCCATTCCAGGTGGAAATTACCGAGGAGAAAAGGATCAAGATTTTGGCGTGGGAAGTGATATTTCCTTTGCGGAGATTACCCTTGCCGGTGGGCAGGACATGAATCATAATGGTCAGACATACCATGACTGCTTTGTTTACCAGGCAGCGCCGATCACACCGGAACCTACCGTAACGATTGGCGATACCACCCTTAAAGAAGGAACCGATTATACGGTGGCTTACGAAGATAATGAGGAACACACTCCTGTAGATCAGACCAGACGGGCGAAAGTGATCATTACCGGAATTGGAAAATATGCGGGAGAGCAGACAAAAGACTTTATCATTGCCCAGAAGAACGTTTTTGACAATTCACTGGGCGGCAGTGTCAGAATTGATGCGCCTGTGACTGCAGAGTTTACAGGAAGCCAGGTAAAACCGGATGTAAATATTGTCTTTACGAGATTAAACGGAACTACATATAAACTGGAACAGGGCAAGGACTATGATCTTTCCGGTGTCGATCTGGTGGATGTGGGAACCGGAAAGAGTATGACAATTACCTTTAAGGACAATTTCTACTATTATGATGCGTCCTCTGATACGAGATACGCAACGGTTACCTGCAATGTGGTTGCAAAGTCCTTTAAGGATGCGGAAGCTGAGACGGATGCAGGGGATATCTATGTAATATGGGAACCACTGCAGGATGAGTACGAGTATACCGGGGCAGAGATTAAGCCCACATTCAGAGTACTGGATGTAAAACGTAATTTTGACGGAACCTGCAAGGAGAACGGCTCCATTGCAAATGCCACCAGCGCTACCACTTATTCTTTAAAAGACAAGGTAGATTATGATATAACCTGGAGAAATAATGACAGGCCGGGAACAGCGGAACTGATCCTCACAGGTAAAGGCAACTACAAGAATGAGCGTATTACCAAGACCTTTAAGATCAAGGGAACCATTCAGTATGCCAATGTGGAACTGTTGAATGGAGCAGGGATTAATAAAAACCAGTACCAGTATACGGGAAGTCCGGTTCGGCCAGATGTGAGAGTTTACTTTGGCGATGGCAGCAGACCGGCGGATGATCTGAGACAGGGAAAAAATGAGTATGATACCACCGCAGACTACTGGTGTGAGTATGTTGGAGATGCCAGCGGAGATCTTACCCAGATCGGCGTAAAGACCATGATCATCCATGGGATCAATGACTATGCAGGCAGCGATAAGAGAGTGACCTACGAGGTAGTGAAACGTCAGATCAGTGAAGCTACAGTGGCGCCATTAGGTTCCTTTGCATGGACCGGTGAACCGATCCATCCCGTACCTCAGATCTGGTTTGAGGGTGTTCTGTTAAAAGAAGGCAGGGATTTCACCTGTGAATACTCAGATCCATGGGGCGGCAACTGTACAGATGTAAATGATGACTCTAATCCATACTATCTGGTGACAGTGACGGCAACAGGAAACTTTGAGGGCAAGCTTGAACCCATCGAGTACAAGATTGGTGATAGTTTTACAAACAAGAATATTCAGGTTCACTTTGAGAATAACCAGAGAGAATTTGACTACACAGGAGAGACGATCATACCGAAGATTATGGTGCAGGCCGAGGGTGTGAGTGGTTATCTGAAAGAAGGGGAAGATTACAGAATTGCTATAGAAAAGGGAGATCCCACATACATCAATGCCGGGAAAAAGACATTCCGAATTTATGGTATCGATACAAACCATCCCTTTATCGGATCTGTGGAAGCAGAATATACCATTAAGCCCATTGACTTGAGCAGTGCAAATGCAAGAGTTATCGTTATGGATGAAGAGGGGATTTTGACTGATAAGACAAGATATCCCTACGAATACTATGGCAGACCCCATATGCCGGAGCCTTCCGTAGTTTGGTGGAAGAGCACCACAGATAAAAAAGTTCTGTCAGCAAGTGACGGTGATTTCATCTACGATTATGAGAACAACGTAGATGCCGGAACGGCAACTGTCATCGTAAGGCAGGGAGACATCAAGTCGGGAGGCACACAGCCGAACTTTACCGGGGAGAGAAGATTGAATTTCAATATCGATCCCGTTTCCTTAACCGAGATGAATGTGGACAGCGGATGGCTGGAGATCAATGATCTGAACAATTGGATCTACACGGTTACCGGACAGAAAATCAAACCTAATATTACGATACGCTACAAGGGGGATACCCTCATTGAAGGGCAGGATTATGATATTGAAGTTTCCAATGCAGTCAATATCGGAGATGCCCAGGCGACGATTGAGTTTAAGAAGAACTATACAGGAACATTTGTAAGGAACTTTAAGATTGTAAAACGTTCCATCGTAGACCCAAGCGTAAGGATTACTATGGTGGGCGGTGACACATTTGACTACACAGGTGAGACCAGACGGCCGGAGATTCAGGTTACCTATGAAGGAACGCCTCTTGCTCAGGGAACAGATTATACCTTAGAGTACGGCGAGAATATCAAGGCAGGACCTGGAACAGTGAAGGTTACCGGTATCAACAATTTTGACGGTGATACCACCATGTACTTTACCATTGCACCCATTGACGTGTCTTCTTCGAAAGTGGAAGTTGTCTGTGATTCCGGTGTGATCAAGAACGGTCAGCCGGCAGAGCCGAAGTTCACGGTTTACTGGGTACAGCCAGATAGTACGAAGCTGAGGATTTATGCCAATGATGACCCGGAGGCAGTTGCCAACGGAAGGGAAATTGCATTTACTTACCGTTATTACAACAATACTGCCGTAGGTATGAAAGGCCATCTGGAAATTAACGGTATCAACAACTTTACCGGAACGAGAGATGTAGAGTTTGACATTGGTTCGGATATTGAGGACTATATTGCAAGTGTTGAGTGGGCAAATGGAGCACCAAGCCTGACGTTCAACAACACAACCCAGAAGCCTGCCATCAAACGGAACTTAACTTCCGATTCGGTAGCGCCGACTTTGAGTGAAGGCAAGGATTATGAGATCGTTTATGAGCCTGTCTCCGACAATGCGGATGCTGATGTGAAAAATGCAGGAGAGTACCAGGTATTTATCAAAGGTATCAACAAGTATGCCGGCAGAACAAATGAATTGCAATTTAACATTGCACAGAGAAATATCAGCAATGTGCCATTTGAGATTCCCGATGCAGTATTTACGGGAAGCACAGTTAAGCCGAATATCACAGCAGTGGATACACAGATTGGCGTAACTTTGGTAGAGTCTTCTGTAAGCAGCAACCTGACGAGAGCAGAGATGGCAAACGCTTACACCACGCAGATTACAGGTGACACTGTGAATGCTGGAAGGGTTTCCGTGGCTATCATCGCAGCAGGAAACGGCAACTACACCGGTTCTGTGACAAAAGACTTTAACATTACGCCGAAGAACCTGGTGGGAGACAGCGTGACCATCAGCCCGAACCTCATTGAGGATCAGATTTACACAGGCGGTCAGATTATGCCGAAGCTTACCATCGTAGATACTGCAAGAAATGCAGTTGGCGAGGCTGTGGCACAGGGAGCTGGAAGCTATGAACTGACAGCAAATGACTATACGATTACTTACACAAACAATGTATATCCGGGAGAGGCGACAGTTACCATTACAGGTAAAGGCAATTACCAGAACAGAATAGCCAAGACATTTACTATTAATGCCGACCTGTCTATGGCAGAGATTGCTCCGATCCCAGTGCAGGCTTACACCGGTTCACCGGTAACACCTGCTTTGGTTGTGACACTGGCTGGAAAGACTTTGATCGTCAACCAGGATTACACCGTAACCTACCAGAACAATGTAAACAGAGGTATTGCTACAGCTACCATCACGGCAAATCCCTTAGGCGGATATACCGGGGAGAAGACAGTAACCTTTGAAATTGGAAGAGACCTTGCAGGAGCACAGGTTCGTGCTGTGGCAGATGCGTTTACTTATACAGGAAGCGCAATTGTTCCTCAGATTGCCGTAATCTTCGGCAGTGATACGTTAAAGCCAGGCATTGATTATACTGTTGAATTTGCAAATAACGTAAATGTAGGTACGGCAACTGTTACAGTGACAGGCCAGGGCGTATATTCCGGCACAGTAGTGAGGACATTTGAGATTATTGCCAAGAACGTTGCAAGGTGTAGTTTCAGCGAGGTTGAGACGAAGCTTTACAACAGACAGGCGACCAGCCAGAATCTTGTAGTGACAGACGGCGGCAGGACGCTTGTTCCTAACCAGGATTACAGTGTCACTTATGTGAACAACACCAATCCGGGAACAGCTACCATCCAGATCGCAGGATTAGGCAACTATGGCGGCATGAAGACGATCCGCTACAACATCGAAGTGAAGCCTATGACAAGTGTTAAGGCTTCCAGCGTAACAAACAAAAGTGTGAAACTTTCCTGGTCTGCAGTGGACAGCGCAGAGGGTTATGCAATCTACAACGGCAGCAACAGGCTTGTGGCAAGAACAACAGGAACTTCCTATACCGTGAAGAAGTTGAACTCCATGAAGAGTTACAGCTACAGGGTTCGTCCGTATAAGGTTTCTGACGGAGCAACCTACTTTGGAGACTTCTCCAATACGGTAAGCGTTGTGACACTTCCCTCTACACCTGGTTCCGTTAAGGTGAAGGCAGGGAAAAAGCAGGTAAAGATAAGCTGGAAGAAAGTAAGCGGTGTAACGGGATATGAAGTTTACAGAAGCACCAAGAAGTCCAGCGGTTACAAGAAAGTGACCACCATCAAGAAAGCCAGCACTACAAGCTACACAAACAAGAAACTTTCATCCAAAAAGAAATACTATTTTAAAGTCAGAGCATACAAAACTGTTAATGGGAAAAAGCTTTACAGCGCATATTCTTCTCCAAAGCAGGTAAAAGTGAAGTAAGGGATTGCCTTTATGGAAAAGTACAAAATTGGCAGGCATGAATTTGATTCCAAGGAAGAATGGGAAAATGCCCTGAGTGACTTAAAAAAAATTAAGAATCTTGTGGAACAGTTGGATATAGAGGACCCGGAGGACACTCTGGTCCTCTATCAGCTGCTTCGCAATGGCGATGTTACCTTTGACGGTGAACTGGGAGATGCTTTTTTCTGTGATATTTCAGACAGAGTGGCAGAAAATTCCAGACAGCTGATCAAGCAGGGAGCAAAGAGAAGTTTTTTTGCAAATCTTGATTTTTCAGGTTTGCTGAATGCAGATACCCCAGTTGAAAAGGAAGGGATCTTTAAACTTGCGGGGGTCGTCTGTGTTGTGCTTGCTGTGGTTTGTTTCGGTGTATACGGTCTCTCCGTGTTTGCCGAGAACCGGGCAGCAAGAAAGTTAGAAGAAGTACAGAGTTTGAGAGACAGTAACCAGCCAGTGAACTGGTTTATGGAGCGAAGCGACCAGGAAAACCCCAGAGAAAATTCCGCAGAGGGGGATCAGTCAGAACTTCGTGTACAGGAAATACAACAATCTTTGGAAATTTTACCGGAATACAAGGAACTGCATAAGAAGTATCCGGATTTGATCGGCTGGGTGAAGATAGAGGGAACTTCCATAGATTTGCCGGTGATGCAGACGGTAGATGATTTTTATCTCCATCACAATATAGACGGAGAGGAAGATATCAACGGAACATTGTTTTTAGATACCCGGGATGATGTAGTAAAGCCCAGCATGAATCTCATCGTCTACGGGCATAACATGAGAAGCGGTGCGATGTTTGGAAGCCTGAAACAATATTTAGATGATGGTTTTGCGGCAAAGCATAAGCTGATAAACTTTGACAGCATATATGAAAAGGGAAGTTACGAAGTGCTGTATGTCTGTCTCACGAAAGTGGGATACCAGGACGAGGAGGGGTACAAGTATTACAATTTTATTGATCCCCAGTCTCCGGAAGAATTTGACGCATATTTCAAATCGATTGAGCAGTGCGCAGTTTACGACAGTAAACAGGAGGTAACGGAGAATGACAAGTTTCTCACATTATCTACCTGCAACAGCTACACAGAGGACGGAAGGCTCTTTGTGGTAGCAAGAAAAATGCAATAGCATGAAAACTATAATGCTTAAGGAGGGTGAACATGAAAAGAAGTCTAGCGGTACGTGCAAGTGCCATCGCAGCAGTGTTGACGTTGGCTTTTGCTATGGTCTTGCCAAGTCTGGTAAAGGCAGATGGTGAAGACAGTGAAGCAGTAGTGGAGGTCGCGGAGGAACAGGCTCCGGCAGAGGACAATCAGGAAAATGAAGCTCCGGCAGAGCCAGAGACTCCAGCAGTGCCCGAAGCTCCGGCAGAGCCAGAGGCTCCAGCGGAACCAGCAGTTCCCGCAGAGCCAGAGACTCCGGTGGAACCAGCAGTCCCGGCAGAGCCGGAAACTCCGGCAGAGCCAGCAGTTCCCGCAGAGCCAGAAACTCCGGCAGAGCCAGAGACTCCGGTGAATACAGAAACCCCGGCAGAACCGGAAACTCCGGCGGATACGGAAGAATCGGCAGTCACAGAACAGGATCCGGCAGGGGGAAGCAGTGAAGTTTCCACAGAGACAGGTAATTCAGAGACAGTAAATCCGGAAATCCCGGCTGAGACACAGCCGGCTCCAGAGGAGCAGCCTTCTCCGGAAGTACCAGCGGCAGATCAACCCTCCACAGAGGTTGCCCAGGTGCCGGAGGATACAGAAGATGTAGATCTGTCTGATGTGGATGATTTGCCTGAGGTGGATAATACGGGGCTTTTAGACCCTATATGGAATACAGTGGCTACAAAGACAGTTACTCCGCTGGGAGAGTCGGTAGATATTTTTGAAGTAAGTGACGGTGCGGATGCATTTATTATGGATGGGACCACAATTACAGGCTATACCGGTGCAGGCGGATATGTAACGATTCCTGACGGTGTAACTTCAATTGCGGACAATGCTTTTTACGGAAACAACAATGTGATCAGCGTTTCACTTCCAAATACGATTCAGAGCATTGGAAGCTCTGCCTTTAATGGATGCAGCAATTTGGAAAGAATTACGATTCCAAGCAGTGTGACGGATATCGGTGTTTCTGCTTTTGCAAACTGTACAGGACTTTCTTCCGTTACCATAGACGGCGCAGTGGGAACCATTTCCCAGGGACAGTTTTACAACTGTATCAGTCTGACACAGATTAGTATTCCAGAGGGAATCACAAGCATTTATTCCGGTGCTTTTTCCGGGTGCAGCAACCTTTCAAGTGTTACACTTCCGGCATCTCTGGTAAGCTTGGATTTAAGTGCATTTGATTCAGACGTGAATCTGACAAATATTACAGTGTCAGCCGGGAATTCAAATTATTCTTCAAAGGATGGATGTCTCTATTCCGCAGACGGTTCACAGTTTATGCTCTGTCCAGCAGGAAAAACATCCACAAAAATTCCTGACGGCGTAACCAGTATTGCCCCAGGGGCATTTGCGGGATGCAACTATATTTCCAACGTAGTATTGCCCAATTCCGTGACCAGCATTGCGGCAGACGCATTTACGGGAAGCAACGTACAGTCCGTTACCATTCCGAAGAATGTAACAGATATCGGAACCCAGAGCAACTGGACACCGGATGTTGTCTATGGATATTCCGGTTCTCAGGCAGAGTCCTGGGCAGACGAGAATAACTATATTTTCGAGGCATTGGATGGCGGCAGTTCAGAAGATCCGGGAGAAGATCCAACAGAAACAGAAACAGAGACAGAGACAGAGGGAGGAGGTAATGATCATAAGCCTCCAGAGCCGGGAGAGCCGGGAGTTGCCAACGGCGGAGACTATACGGTTACAGTTTCCAACGCAAGTGCGCCTATCGTAGGGGCAGCGCATATTAAGGACGCAACACCTAAGACAGGGGTGGAGGATTACGGAATCTTCTTCCTGTTTGGCGCTATTCTCTTAGTGGGTGGAGCATGTTTTGCATACAGTAAAAAATTGCATTGTGAAAAATAGAAATTGAATTGAAAACGGGTGAGTTTTGCTTGCCCGTTTTTTTATTGAAGTAAACTTTGCCAAAATAAAAAAATAAAGTATTTTAAAAAAACCTAAAAGAAACATATTGCCAAGAGAGAATCTATTTGTTATAGTATAAATGTAATGAAAAAATAGAAAAAAATAACTATTTTTTGTAAAAAAAGGAGAAGCGTATGAAGAAGAGAAACATAATCATTCTTGCGGCAGTGGGAGTTTTGTGTGTGGCCGGTGTGGTGGCTGCAGTGAACGCAGACAACCTTTTCCCGGAAAAGATCGACAGCGATTTTTCTGTGAGCTACGAGGGGATTGCCACAAATTCCATCAATGCAGGTGTAAGTGTCCATGACCCTTCGATCATGAAAGGGGAGGACGGGAGATATTACATATTTGGTTCCCATATGTCCGGGGCAGTGTCGGACGATCTGAGGAACTGGGAATCCATCGGTAATGGTTATTCCATTAAAAATCCCATTTTTGGTGACTTGATGAAACAGGAAGAGCCTTTTGCCTACTCCGGGAGCAGGAAGAGTCTGATCCCAACAGATGACAGGAGCTGGCATGTCTGGGCGCCGGATGTGATCTACAATAAGGCCCAGGGGAAATATTTTATGTACTATTGTACAACCTCCACCTGGAACGCATCTAACCTGTGTTATGGGGTTTCCGATACACCGGAAGGACCCTATGAGTGGCAGGGAGCGTTTATTTACTCTGGTTTTTCCAATATGAAGCAGATGGCGGAGACAGATGTGCTGGACTATGTTTCCGAGGATTACGCAAAAGAAAATTATATTACGCCTTTGCGGGAGTACAATTTTGAACTCTATCCAAATGCCATTGATCCCACCGTATTTTATGATAAAGATGATAGATTGTGGATGGTTTACGGTTCCTGGTCGGGAGGAATTTTCCTTCTGGAGTTAGACCCGGAGACTGGTCTTGTGATCCATCCTGAGGCTGATCCGGACAACAATGTGGATGCCTACTATGGAAAACGTCTTGTGGGGGGCGGCCACAAATCCATTGAGGGACCATACATTATGTATGATGCCAAGAGCGATTACTATTATCTCTTTGTATCCTACGGCAGTCTGACCCGTGAGGGAGGTTATCAGATCCGTGTGTACCGCTCTAAGACGGTGAACGGGGACTATGTGGATATGAACGGAAAAACCCCATGGTTTGAGGATAAAGACCATGCGGGATTCGGCTTAAAACTCTCCGGCAACTATACGCTCCCAAGTTTGGAGCAGGCATATATGGCAACGGGACACAATTCTGCGTTTACAGACGATGACGGCAAAGAGTATGTGGTGTTCCACACCCGTTTTGAAAAGAGAGGGGAGGAGCATGAGCCAAGAGTTCACCAGATGTTTGCCAACGAGGAAGGCTGGCCCTGTGTGCTGCCCTACGCAACTGACGGGGAGACCATATCAGAGAGCGGATACAGCCAGGAGGAGATTGTAGGGGAATATTATGTGATCAATCAGGGAACAAAGATCAATGCGGATATCGCAGAGCCTGTCAAGCTGTATCTGTCCAAAAAGGGCAAGGTTTACGGCAAGGACGCGGAAGGAACCTGGGAGACAAAGAATAACAGCTATTATATGAATATCACCGTTGGAGAAAAATCTTACAGCGGCGTGTTCTGCAAAATGAATGACGAGGCGGGAACGGAAGTTATGACATTCAGCGCAGTGGGCGGCAATGAGAGCCTCTGGGGCGTAAAATACTAGACAAAACCTATCCCGGCACAGTCCGGAAAATATAGAGAATAACAGGGGGAAACACCATGGCAAAATTAGTGATCAACGAGGAGAAGAAATTAGGCAGGATTGAGCCGGAGATTTACGGCCATTTTTCGGAGCATCTGGGAAGATGTATCTACGAGGGGATTTACGTGGGAGAGGATTCTGATATTCCAAACACCAACGGGATGAGAAAGGACGTGGTGGAGGCATTAAAGGAGCTTAAGATTCCAGTGCTGCGCTGGCCCGGCGGATGCTTTGCCGACGAATACCACTGGAGAGACGGAATCGGCCCCAAAGAGGGCAGAAAAAAGATGATAAACACCCACTGGGGCGGCGTTGTGGAGGACAACAGCTTCGGAACCCATGAGTACATGGAACTCTGCCAGCAGTTGGGATGCAAGACCTACGTCAATGGCAACCTGGGCAGCGGAACAGTGCAGGAAATGTCTGAGTGGGTGGAGTACATGACCTTTAACGGGGTGAGTCCCATGGCGGATCTGCGGAAAAAGAACGGCCACGAGGAACCCTGGACAGTGGATTATTTTGGCGTGGGCAACGAGAACTGGGGATGTGGCGGCAACATGACACCACAACATTATGCCAATGAATTTCGGCGATATCAGACCTATGTCCGCAATTATGACACGGAGAAACCCATAAGCAAGATCTGCTGCGGGGCAAATGTGGAGGACTATTTTTGGACAAAAGGTGTGATGGAGACGGCATTTTCCCATGCAGAGCAGTTTAACGGGTTTATGAACGGACTTTCCCTCCACTATTATGTCCACCCGGAAGGATGGGAGATCAAGGGAAGCGCAACGGAATTTGATTCCTCTGTCTGGTATAAGACACTGGGCAAAGCTTTATTTATGGATACCCTGATTAAGCGTCACGGAGCAATTATGGATACATACGACCCGGAAAAGAAAGTTGCTATGATCGTAGACGAGTGGGGAACCTGGTTTACCTGTGAGCCAGGGACAAATCCGGGATTTCTCTACCAGCAGAACACCGTGAGGGATGCTCTGGTGGCAGGAATCACCTTAAATATTTTCAACAAGCACTGTGACAGGGTAAAGATGGCAAATCTTGCCCAGATGGTAAACGTGCTCCAGGCAGTTCTTCTCACCGAGGGGGAGAAGATGGTAAAAACTCCCACCTACCATGTAATGCATATGTACCGCCACCACCAGGGAGCTGAGCTTTTGGCAAGCGAACTGTCAGATACTGCAGAAATAGGTACAGAAGAGTGGACAGTGCCAAAAGTGACAGAGTCCGTATCCATGGGAGAAGATGGAGTGATAACCCTTACCTTAAACAACCTTTCCATGGAAGAGCCGGAAAAAGTGGAAGTTCTTCTGGCAAGGGAGGGCTGTCATGTAAAAGAGGCAAAGATCGTGGCAGGCGCAGATGTGCATGATTACAACGATTTTGGCACACCGGATAAAGTGACGGAGAGAGATTTTGGGGAGTATCAGGAAACAGCAAGAGGTCTTAACCTTACCCTGCCAGAGGCTTCCGTAGTAGAAATCCGCCTGGCGAAATAGATATGGCAATATGTAAAAAATGTCTGCTTCGGGAAATGGCCCAGGCGGACCAGAAAATGATCGCACAGTACAAGAATGCCATAAAAAAAGAGGATGCCGCAGAGGAGAGCTGTTATGAGGAGAGGCTTTCCATCTGCAAATCCTGTGATTTTCTAAATGCGGGCACCTGCCTGAAATGCGGGTGCTATGTAGAGCTCCGGGCGGCGGGAAAATATAGCTGTTGTCCCGGGAAAAAATGGTAAAAAACAGACGGCAATTTGAGTCCGTCTGTTTTTTATGCACAGTATGCAGGGAAAATCGATGGCAAATCTCGGAAGTCTTGTCTGATCAGTCTTCATCTATGGGAGAATAATAGAGCCGCACCTGAATGTCCTGGCTGTAATTGCCAAAGCTCTTTCCAAATATCGTGAGACCTCCCACATGGGCGGCGTCATCCTCCACAGCCATCTTAAACCGCAGGGAACTGCGGTAATCCAGGTCAAAATCGTTGATGGTAACGTCGGAGATTTTCAGCCCGTCGATAAAAGTTCCCTTTTTATTTATAATGATCAGCTTCAAAAGCCCGTACTGGTTCCAGTTGGGAAACCACCAGTCCGGGGTAAAAATTCCCTTCACGTCCCCGAAATCCCCCGGGGAAGTCCAGGTTCCGATACACACGTCGTTTAAGTAAAAGCGGATGTCAGAAGGCCAGTTTTCGTTGTAGCCCGGAGCCTCGGAGCTCAGTTCACAGGAAATGTAAATCTGATTGATCCTCTGCTGCCCTGGGATAAAGTTTGGAATCACATATTCCACAAAACCTTTGGTAAACCAGAGAATATCCGCATTATAACGGCTGGGGTGTTCAAAATATCTCGGGTCATCCACCTCCCCGATCAAGGCGTGATCCGTGGCAAGTCCGCAGGTGGGGCAGATCTGATAGTTGGAATAATGGCCGATCTTAATCTCCGTGCGGTAGACATTTTCGAAATCATCTGCCTTTTCCAGCTCTACCAGAATCTTATCCTGTATGATAGAACAGATTTTCTGGTTTCCATGCCCTGCTGCTTCGCCGGAAGCGGTGATCAGGCCGCAGCTTTCCAATTTTTTAATGTGGTTGGTGAGTGCACCGTTTGTAATGTTCAGTCTGGAAGCCAGTTCATTCATATTAATATTATTTTCTTCCAGCAGAATATTTAAAATCTCAATCCTCACATCAGAACCCAGTGCCTTAAAAATTTCCAGTCCCTCACTTAGGGAAGTGATATGCAGCAAGATATTCACCTCATCTTTCTCTTGTGTCTAAAGAATAAAACCGAAGTAGTATAATTATACAAAAAATAGTGGGAAATGTCAAAGAGTTTTGTGAATTTTACATTATAAAATGATGTTGAGGATAATCTATAATGATTTTAACACAAACTAAAATTATTGAAATAAAACAAAAACCAAAAATATTTTAGAAAAAGCTAAAATTTACAAATTAGTAGTTGACATTTTAGAAATTAAATTATACAATATTACCATAAAGGAACACAAAAAAAAAAAAAAATGTGCAATCTGACGAATGAAGAAATTTTAACAAGAATTTCCATGCACTTTTTTTAAAACAAGAGGGTTTCTTTTAAACTTTAACTAAATCATTTTAGTTGAAAAAACAGGAGGAAAAGGAGAAAAAAGTATGAAGAGAAAAGTGTTAAGTGCAGTGCTTTGCGCAGCAATGGGCGTTTCCCTGTTAGCAGGCTGTGGCGGTGGTTCCAGCAGCTCAGGTGACACATCATCCGCAGACAACGCAGCAACAGATGATGCGGCAGGCGATGACGCAGCAGATGATGCGGGAGACGACGCAGCAGCAGATGATGCAGGCGAAGAGGAGAGTACAGAGGTAGAGGCAGATGCGGTAACTACCGTAGGACCGGACTCGGGAACACATATGGAGATGTGGTCATTCGTAGAGCTTCACAATAACTTCTACGCTAAGATGCTTGAGAAGTGGAATGAGGCAAATCCGGACAGACAGATCCAGATCACATTTACTACATATCCCTTTGGAGATATGCACAACAAGATGATCATGGCATTACAGACAGGCGAAGGCGCACCTGATTTATGTGATATCGAGCGTGGACAGTTCCCCAACTTCTTACAGGGTGAGCCACAGTTATATTCCCTGAATGATGCCCTTGCACCTTATCAGGCAGACCTGGTACAGTCCCGTTTTGACATCTACGCAAAAGACGGCACATACTATGGCGCTCCTACCCACGTTGGAGCAACTGTAATGTATTACAATACGGCAATTCTTGATGAATATGGTATTGATTACACTACCATCAAGACATGGGATGATTATACAGCAGCAGCAGAGCAGTTAAAAGAGGCCTCCAACGGCGAGGTGACCATGACCACCGTTGACACAGGTGGAACCGACTGGTTATGGATCGCAATGGCAGAGTACGGTGAGGATTACACCGATGCAGACGGAAAAGTAACTGTTCCGGCATCCTGGGAGAAGATGCTCACTATGCAGCAGGGATGGATCAACGACGGCCTTGCAGTTGTTTCCCCAGACGGACAGCTTGATACAGAGGGTGGACGCCAGATCATCATGGATCAGAAGATCGCTTCCTTCCCCAAGGCGCTTTGGTATATGAGCCGTTTCTTATCTTACTCTAACGGTGACCTTCCAAACATGGATGAGCCTGGCAAGTGGGCAATCGCTCCCTGTCCTGTATTTGAAGAGGGCCAGCCTCGTTCCGTAGGTATCGGTGGAACAGGTACCGTAGTAACCAACCAGTCCGTAGACCCGGCACTTGCAGCAGAGTTTATCGCTTATGCTAAATGCTCCTATGAAGGCTGTGTAGGCATCTGGGAAGAGCTTGGATTTGACGTATGTAATACTTCTGTATGGACTGACACAGCGATTACACAGGATACATCCAACCAGTACATTGCATTCTTCAAGACCAATCCGTTTGATGTATTGAACGAGATTAAAAATGAGATCGGCGCTGTTACCGTAAATTCTAACGTATTTGTATTACAGGATTACATCAATGTAAATTCCTTAAATGCAATTATGGAAGACGGACAGGATGTGGCAGAGGCATTGCAGGAAGCTCAGGATGCAGTAGATTTAGAGCAGTAGTTTTGGAACTTTAAAAAACTGGATAGCAGTGAAAAAAAAGGAATTGCCCGGGAAGGATACTTCCTCGGGCAGTTCTTCATTCATGACAAGTGAAACAGCCTGCTGTTTCATCTTGTATTAGGAGAAGGAGAGGAATAAGCATGAAAGCAAAGAATTTTTTGTATTCCCAGAAAGTGGCGCCCTATGTGTTTGTCCTGCCATTTATCATCAGTTTTTGCGTATTTTGGATTTATCCCTTAGTCAGCACCGTGACCATGAGTTTCCAGTCTATTCTGCCGGGACAGGTGGAGTTTATCGGGCTGGAGAACTATCAGAAGCTGATGCGTGACAGCGCATTCCGCATTGCCATTAAGAACAGTTTCACCTACATGGTTTGGACATTGATCTTGTTGATCCCGTTTCCAATGCTGTTTGCAGTGTTGATTGACGGCAACCTGGTAAAGGCTTCCGGTTTCTGGAAAGCAGTTTTATATATGCCTTCCCTGACATCCGTTGTTATCTCCGGTATCCTTTTCAGGCTGATGTTCTCCGAGTATCCAACCAGCCAGATGAACAAACTGATCGCATACTTTGGAATGGAACCCATGGCATTTTTGAAAAACGGCACCACCGGACTGATCGCACTTTTGCTTTTGGCATGCTGGCGTTGGACCGGGGTAAATATGCTTTACTTCCTTTCCGGATTAAAAGGAATTGATGCATCCCTCTATGAATCTGCCGAGATTGACGGCGCAAATGGATGGGAAAAATTCCGCTACATAACCATCCCTCTTTTAAAACCAACCACGATCTATGTGTTGACTATCAGTGTATATGCCGGACTTGCAATGTTCTTAGAGTCCTACATGTTATGGGCAGGAAACTCATCACCGAAGAATATCGGTCTTACCATAGTAGGTTACCTGTACAAACGTGGAATTGAGAAGAACCAGTTAGGCTACGCATCCGCTGTAGGTCTTGTGCTTCTGGTGATCGCACTGGCCATCAATATCGTACAATTGGTATTGAACGGAACATTCAAGAAGGAGGAGAGGTAATATGGCAAAAAAGAATAAAGGCGGTATGGTAAGACGTAACCCAGTAGCTTCCATACTTTCAACACTCCTGTTTGCAGTCCTGGGTATTCTGGTAATTTTCCCGGTTTTAGCGGGCTTTCTGGCATCTTTCCGGCCCGGTGTGGAACTTCTTAGAAGAGGTTTGTCCATCAACTTAAACTTCTCCACCATGAACCTGGACAACTGGAAACTGTTGTTTACCAAAAACGCATCTTCCCAGAAATACTTTATGTGGTTTAAAAACAGTATGATACTGACCTTAATCACCGTGGTGCTCACCCTGATTATCTGCTACTTTGTGGCATACGGACTTTCCATGTATGAGTACCGGTTAAAAAATGTCCTGTTCTTCCTGGTGATTGCCACCATGATGGTTCCCTTTGAAATCCTGATGCTCCCCTTATATCAGGAAATGATAAAGCTGAACCTGATGAACACCACAGCAGGCGTTATCCTGCCCGGTCTCTGCGGGGCCTCTACCATATTCTTTTTCCGACAATATATGGTGGGTCTGCCAAAGGAACTGTTGGACGCAGCCCGGATTGACGGCGCCACAGAGTACGGCATCAGCGTAAAAATCATGCTCCCCATCACAAAGCCGGCCTTTGCATCCATGGCCATCCTCAGCACTATGGGGGCGTGGAACAACATGCTGTGGCCTATGATGGTATTCCGTGATGCAGAAAAATTTACACTGCCCATCGGTTTAAATACCCTGCTGACACCTTATGGAAATGACTATGACCTTCTGATCGCAGGTTCCATGTTTGGAATCATTCCGATCTTTGTGGTATTCCTCTGCTTCCAGAGATACTTTATTGAAGGTATGACAGTGGGTGCTGTGAAAGGTTAAATTATAGTATGGTTCTGTATTTGGGAATCGTATAATAAAAGTCTGGGAATTGTTTTATACAGGATAATCTCTGCGTAAAAAGCAATTCCCAGTTTTTTTAAAATAAAGTTTAGGAGGAAAGTACTATGGCGCAGAAAACAAAAATGATTGTGGACAAGGATTTCAAGATTGCTGAGATTGACAAAAGAGTTTATGGCTCTTTTATTGAGCATCTTGGAAGGGCAGTTTATACGGGAATTTATCAGCCGGGACACCCCTCAGCCGACGAGGAGGGATTTCGGAAAGATGTGATTGAGCTGGTGAAGGAACTGGATGTGCCTATCATCCGTTATCCGGGAGGAAATTTTGTCTCCAACTTCTTTTGGGAGGACAGTGTGGGGCCCAAGGATCAGAGAAAGAAACGTCTTGATCTTGCCTGGAGAACCATGGAGAGCAACGAAGTGGGTCTGGGGGAATTTGCCCACTGGTGTGACAAAGTAAACTCTGAGATGATGATGGCGGTAAATCTGGGGACAAGGGGAACGGCTGACGCTTTAAACCTCTTAGAATACTGCAATCTTGATACCAACAGCTATTATGCAGACCTGCGGAGAAAGCATGGGGTGGCAAAGCCCTACGGCGTGAAGGTCTGGTGTCTTGGAAACGAGATGGACGGACCCTGGCAGATGGGACACAAGACAGCCACAGAGTACGGCAAGCTGGCGGCGGAGACGGCAAAAGCCATGAAAGCCATGGATGACTCCCTGGAGTTTGTGGTCTGCGGAAGCTCCAATGTGGATATGCCCACCTTCCCCCAGTGGGAGGCATCTACGTTGGAAGAAGCCTATGAGTATGTAGATTATATCTCCCTGCACCAGTATTATGGCAATGCCAAAAACGATACGGCGGACTTTTTTGCCAAGACCCAGGATTTGGAGAAGTTTCTCCACAGCGTCATCGCCACCTGCGATTTTGTGAAGGCGAAAAAACGCAGCAAAAAGACCATCAACCTGAGCTTTGACGAGTGGAATGTGTGGTACCACTCCCATCAGTCTGATGATGATGAGATGAAAAACCGTCCCTGGCAGACGGCTCCCCACCTGCTGGAGGATATTTACACCTTTGAGGATGCCATTTTAAACGGCCTGATCCTCATTACCTTTTTGAAACATGCAGACAGGGTAAAGGTGGCATGTCTTGCCCAGCTTGTAAACGTTATTGCTCCCATTATGACGGAGACAGATGGGCCGGCCTGGAGGCAGACGATTTTCTATCCCTTCCTCCACGCATCCAAATACGGCAGGGGAACAGCCCTTACCCCTGTGATCTCAACGGGAGTGCATGACACCACAAAGCATGAAAATGTGACAGACATAGAGGCGGTGGCAGTATACAATGAGGAGAAGCAGGAAGTGACCATATTTGCCGTAAACCGCAATACAAGTGAGGACATTTCCTTTGAGAGCGATATGCGGGGATTTGAAGGGTTTAAGGTGAAAGAGTATCTTGTTCTGGAAAACAATGATATGAAGCTTGTGAATGGCCCGGGGGCAAGTCTTGTGGCACCGACAGAAAAGAAGGATTATGCTATGGATGGCAGTGTGTTTACCACTGTAATGAAAAAATGCTCCTGGAATGTGATCCGGTTTGGAATTTAAAAAAAGGAGCCTTGCTGTTAAATAGCAGGGCTCCTTTTTCTAAGAATTGCTCTGTTCCAAAGCTTCCCGGCAGGCCTTCGCAAGCTGGTCGCCGCAGGAGGTATTCTTGAAACCACACTGTATTCCCTGGATGCGCTGTTCAATCTCATCCACGGTCATACCCTCCACCAGCCTTGGAATCGCCTGGAGGTTCCCATTGCATCCGCCGGTAAACTTTACATTGTGGACCACATTGCCCTCAAGTTCCAGTTCGATCAAGGTGGAACAGGTGCCTTTCGTTTTATAAGTGTACTTCATGTGAATCTCCTTTCTTTATATGTTATTCTTTGCACTAATGAAATCTCTCTTAGGATTCTGGTATAAATATCCCTTGTACTTTCAGGAAAAATTTCGTTTTCAGGAAAGACTGGTTCAGATAAGTGCAGATTCCAGCGAATATATATATGATAGCAAATGTTACCAGCAGCAGTCCAAATTCGTGAAGGGTTGTCAATTCATAGTCATCAAACATATGAAGCACCTGGCTCATCACCACATGCTGAAGCAAAAATATAGCATAAGAAATCTTTCCGCTATAACGGAAAAATCCGGTGGCAGCATCTAACTGCATCACATATTTCCCTATAATGTAAAATGCCAAAAACAGGCAGATATAAATACCCTGCACTACCAGGAAGGAGTCGATGGGAATGTGTACCAGAAGCAGAACCAGCGCACAGGCGCCTGCCCCAATACCGATCCATACATGGTCAAATACTTTCCGGTGTTTCATAAACATCATTCCCAGCCAGAATGCAAAGAGGCAGGTGATCAGATTCCGCTCTCTCTGGATCATAAATATGGTGGGAGACCAGTGCAGGGAAAGAACTGCGCCTCCAAGAACCAGGGTGGTCAAAATCTGACAGTGGGCAATACACCAGGTGAGCAGAGGGTAGAGCACATACAAAAGCACCAGCGCCCCAAGGAACCATTCCCCGATGCGGTAATAATTTTCCGGAAAGCGGTAGGACAGATAGCCGTCCATGCCTAAAAGTGTCAGGATCATGGATTTTGGACTTCCGTTGTAGAACAGGTTGTGCTGCTCCGCTGCCCGAAGGTAAAACAGGAAAAGCCAGATCATATAAAACATGGGGAAAATTCCCTTAAACCGGCTAAAATAATATTTTTTCAAATCTTTCCACTGTATTTTTTCATGGTTGTAAAGAAGAGATGCCCCGGAGAGCATAAAGAAAATATTTACGCTGGTGCTTTCTCCCCAGACACCGTTGGCGTGTTCGTACAATACAGGGAAGTCCGCAAACTGGGGAGTGCTGTAACAGATCCCTGCGAAATGATATATGACAATGATAAATGCGGTTACAGTCCGCATAAAATCAAATGCGTCAATGCGTTCTTTCATAATATATAATACTCCTTAAAAATTCTTTTGTATGCTATTGTATCATATTATGGGAAAAAAATAAAAAAAATCACAAAATTTTCATATATTCTTTTGAAAGTACAAAATATTGTGATATAATTGAGTGAAATAATAAAACGGCACATAGGAGAATGAATGATGAAAGGTATGAAATTTAAATGGGGAAAGCGGTTGACAGCATTTTTGCTGGTATGTATGGTCATGGCAATGAGTGCAGGGGAGGGAATGGCTGTCTGGGGAGCTGACACTGCCATAATCACAGGAACTTTGACAGATCCTATAGATTCCACAGAGCCCACGGAAACTCCTGAATCGGAGCCGGTCTATTCTTTGAGCAAGACCAGCATGACTATGGCTCCCGCAACGACTACTACACTGAAGTTAAAAGGTGCAACTGCTTCCAAGGTGACATGGAAGAGCAGCAAGAAGACGGTTGCCACGGTAGACAAGTCCGGAAAGGTGACGGCTCTGACAAAGGGGACGGCAGATATCAAGGCCACCTACCAGGGAAAGACCTACAAGTGCAAGGTGACTGTTAAGTATAAAACCTACACGGCAAAAGACGGCATTACCTACAAGGATGCCAAGGGTGAGTTCGGCCGCACCGGAAGATGGTTTAAGAAAAGCATTGCCGGAGGAAAATACTATTTCACTAACACCGGAGGAAGCGCCATCTACTTTAAAGTTACAGGCAGTAAATATATTAATGTGAATTTTGTGCAGAATATTGGTGTGGCTACGCCATATTTTGCCTATTCCGTAGACGGCGGTTCCATGAAGCGCCAGAAGGTAAACAGCAGCAAGATCAGCGTGGGAAATACAAAGACTCATTATGTCCGGTTGGTGGTTGACGCCATAGCGGAGCAGGAGAACCGCTGGGGAGAAGCAGGTGTGGGCATAAAGAGCATTAAGCCGGTGACAAAAGGGGGCGTGGTGACAGCTCTGCAGCCTCAAAATGCCATGGTTGCTTTTTATGGGGACAGTATCACAGAGGGAGTGAGGGCACTTAATATGGCGCTTCTGCCAACGGGAACCAGCGCTACCCACAGCTATGCATGGTACTGTGCTGGGCAGCTCGACATGGTACCTTACTATGCAGGATACGGCGGATCCGGCATTGTGAAGCCGGGTTCATATAATAACTGTTACAATGCCATCACATCTTTTTCCAGCGGCAGAAAGGCGGAAAAATATGATGCGGACGTGATTGTGGTGGAGCACGGCACAAATGATGTGGATGTGGCAGGTTCCGTATTTACCAGTGAGTACCGGAATGTACTGCAGAAGCTTCACAGTGACCATTCCAAGGCGTATATTATGGCGATGATCCCGCTGAACCAGAGTCATGCCCAGGATATCCGGGATGCCGCAAGGGGGTTAAAATACGTTACAGTGGTGGAAACCGCATCCTGGGGACTTTCCTATACCGATGGCCTCCATCCCAACTCAAGCGGCGGAAAGACAATGGGAAAAAATCTTGCGAAAAAAATAGCGGCAAAGAGAAAGGCAGTCTTAAAATAGCAGATGGTTGCAGATTATATGGTAGTGGATTTGGAAATGACGGGATTGCATCCCAAAAGAAATAAGATTTTGGAAATTGGAGCGGTAAAAGTGCTGGGTGGGAAAGTGCAGGATACATTTTCCCATCTGGTGAACCCGAAGGTCCCGGTCAGCGATGTGATAACAGAACTGACCGGGATTTCTGATGAGATGGCAAAGAAAGCCAGGCCTACGGATGAGGTGATGGAGGAATTTCTGGAATTTGCCGGGGACTTGGTGTGGGTCGGCCACAATGTGATCTATGATTACAGTTTTGTCAAACAGTGGGCGGTAAACCACAATATTCCATTGGAGAAAATGGCTGTTGACACTTTAAAGATCGCAAGGAAATGTATGTCCCTGCCAGAGAAAAAATCTTTGGATTCCCTCTGTGAATTTTACCAGATTCCCAGGGAGGAAAGCCATAGAGCCTTAAGCGATGCCAGGGCAACCCAAAAGCTGTATGAAATGTTAAGGAGAGAATTTTCCCAGGGGCAGGAGCAGCTTTTTAAACCCATTAAATTGGAATATCATGGAAAAAAACAGGCAAAAGCTACCCGGCAGCAAAAAAACTACTTGAAGGAATTGTCAGAATATCATAAAATACTTATTGATATGCCGTTAGAAGAACTGACCAGAAGCGAAGCTTCCAGGCTGGCAGATCAGATCATTCGCCAGCATGGGAAGATTCCAGATGATTTAAGACATAGGAGCGGAACTTCTCGTCCATAGTATCCAGGGCGGCATGGATATTCGCAATTTTTTCCGGCGTGCCTGTCTGCTGATACAGCTCCCAGAGCAAAAGGTAGATCTGGCTTAAGTCAATTTTAAGAAAAGAGGCGTATTCTAAGATGGCGATAGCCTCTTTGCTATATCCTAGTTCCTGTTCCCGTTTCCCATAGGCCAGCAGAGCCTGGGACAGAGCATGGTAATTGTCATCACATTCCCAGAGAGTGTCCAGATTTGCCGGGCCGTACATCATTTTCAGATCTGTGTTGGAGATACCGGTGAGGTTTAGGATCTGTTTTTCGGAAAGGGTTTTTAAAGTGTCCTCCAGATTTTTCAGTTCAGGGTCATTTACCTTTCCTATGGGAAGCGCAGACAAGTCCAAAACCATGTAATCCAGATGGGAGATATCCTGTTTTCTTGTGGAGTTTGCAAGCCGTTCACGCTCGAAGAAATCTTCCAGGGTCTTTGTCTGGGATGCTTTTTGTTTGTGGCGTCCGTAAGCCATAAGAGAGCCTAAGATAATGAAAATGGGCAGTCCGATGGGGAAGCCGAAATCTTTAAAGAAATGCATAAGGTTTTCCTTTCTTTGTATATAATTTATTTTGTGAGAGGTGATAGATCATGATCAATTTTTTTAATTCCAAGAGGAACCGTACCATTGCAGGAGTGATCGTAGTCATTTTGATCGCATGCATGGTTTTGACCACTCTTTTATCTGTTTTACTGTAGTGATATAATGGATAACATTATAGTACAAATATACAGAAATAAAGAAATTCTGTCAATTATATTCGTGGATATGCATCTTGAAAAACAGGTAAGGGATGATTTAAAATACTTGTGTATCAGGTGATTAAAAGCATGAAAATAAGTTCAGAGAGGAAAAAGAATGAAGAAGTATATGAAAATTTTCCCTGCTTTTGCAGTAGTCGTTGCAGCAGGAGTGGTTGGACATACCATGTTTACAGCACAGGCAGGTGAGTCGAAAACGATTCCGGACACCGTTTACATTGAGGATATGAATGTCAGCGGAATGACGAAAGAGGAAGCGGAAAAGGAACTGGATTCCTATGTGAGCAGACTTGGGAGCACTACTTTTACCTTTACCACAGGAGATACCAGCATACAGGTATCTGCCCAGGATTTAGGTCTTAAAGTGGAAAATGAGGAAGTGGTGGATGAAGCTTTACACATTGGGAAAACAGGGAATCTTATTACAAGATATAAGGATAAAAAGGATTTGGAGAACGAGCCAAAAGTGTTTGAGCTTGCCTTTAGTGTAGATGAGGACCGGGTGGAAACTCTTTTGGGGGTAAACAAAGAGAATCTGAATCAGGAGGCAGTGAACTGCGGCCTTACCAGGACAAACGGCAGTTTCCAGATTATTGACGGCGCTGACGGGATCGAGGTAAATATACCGGACTCCGTGGCAATTATCACAAAGTTTGTGAATGAAGAGTGGAATCAGGAGAGCGCCAGCATAGAATTGGCAACAGAGGTGACAAAACCTCAGGGCTCAAGGGAACAGATGGAAAAAGTAAAAGATGTGCTTGGAACTTTCCACACAGATTTCAGTACTTCATCTGCAGGCCGTGCCACAAATGTTAAAAACGGATGTTCCAAGATTGACGGAACAGTTCTTTTCCCGGGAGAGCAGCTTTCCGTGGCGGAGGCATTGAATCCTATGACGGCAGAGAACGGATATGAACTTGCAGGTTCTTACGAGAACGGAACCACGGTGCAGACATACGGCGGCGGGATCTGCCAGGTGTCTACCACACTTTACAATGCGGTGATCCTTTCAGAGCTGCAGATTGATGAGCGTTACAATCATTCCATGATTGTAAATTATGTAAAGCCGTCCATGGATGCGGCCATTGCGGGCACATCGAAGGATTTTAAGTTTTCCAACAATACCAATGCACCTATCTACATTGAGGGATACACAGAGAATGGGCAGATCTACTTTACGGTTTTTGGGGAGGAGACAAGGCCCTCCAACCGTGTAGTGACATATGAGAGTGAGACTTTAAGCGAGACACCTCCCGGAGTGACCCTTCAGGCAAACGGCGGTTATCCCATTGGATATATCGCACAGGCGCAGGGTTCCCACACAGGGTATACCGCAAGGCTTTGGAAGGTGGTAACCGTCAACGGAGTGGAACAGAGCCGTACAGAGTTTAACCAGAGCAGATATAACCCGTCAAATAAAATTCTGGTGGTAGGTGTTGGAACTGACAACCCCGAGGCGGCAGCCCAGATCAATGCGGCTATCGCCACAGGAGACGAGGGCACAGTAAGAGCTACGGCGGCCGGCCTGGCTGCGAACCCACCCCAGCAGGAGCAGGCAGCGCCTCCGCCAGCGGAAGAACCGGAGGATGATTTTGTTGCGACAGTTGGCCGGGATGACAGTGGCGATGGTGATGATGGCGGAGACGATGACGACGGCGGAGATGATGAGGATTAAGATCGTCTTGAAAAAATAGAAGAGATATACAGTAAGGCTGTCTATTGCGGACAGCCTTGCACTGTATACAACAGGAGTTTTTATGAAGATAGGAAAAGTGCCGGAGAGCGTGTTGAAACGTTCTATTTTAAAACAGATCCATACAAAACGGGAGGAAGTCATTCTCGGGGCAAGCGTGGGGGAGGACTGCGCAGCCATAAAGATCAAAGAGGACGAAGCCTTTGTCCTCTCCACAGACCCTATTACGGGGACGGTAAAGGATATTGGAGAGCTGGCAATCCTGGTGAACTTAAACGATCTTGCCAGCGCCGGGGCCAGACCCATAGGGGTAATGCTGACTGTTTTGCTGCCGGAGGAGATTACGGAGCCGGAGATCCGACAGATGATGCAGCAGGTGGAAAGTACCTGTGAGAAGGTCAATGTTCAGATCGTAGGAGGGCACACGGAAGTGACCCGGGCGGTAAACCAGCCAGTCATTACAGTTACCGGAATCGGAAAGGCAAAGGATGACAAAATCGTGTCTACTGCCGGAGCCAGGCCGGGGATGGATATTGTGCTTACAAAGTGGGCAGGCATTGAGGGAACTTCGATTCTGGCAAAGGAGAGGGAGCCGGAACTTTTGGAAAGGTTTTCCGAAAGCTTTGTCAGAAAGGCAAAGGAGTTTGACAGGATGATATCGGTGCTGCCGGAGGCGGAGATAGCCGTTAAGTCCGGCGTTTCGGCAATGCATGATGTGACGGAAGGCGGTATCTTCGGAGCGTTGTGGGAGATGGCGGAAGCCTCCGGCGTCGGACTGGAAATAGATTTAAAGAAGATTCCATTGAAACAGGAGACGGTGGAAATATGCGAATTTTTTGGCATCAGCCCTTATGGACTGATATCCAGCGGCTCTATGCTTATGGCATCTCCTGACGGCAATGGTCTGGTGATGGAGCTGCAGAAGGCGGGAATCTCTGCGGCAGTTTTGGGGAAAGCCACAGAGGGCAATGACCGTGTGGTTATCAATGGAGATGAACGTAGATTTTTGGAGCCGCCCAGGGTGGATGAGCTCTATCAGGTGGTAGGGAGATAGAAGAATATGAGAGAAAAAATATTGACATTTATAGAGAAAAACAGTCGAATCGACTTGAAAGAACTGGCAATTGTTTTGGGCGTGGATGAGGGCGCAATTTTAAATGAACTGGCGGCTATGGAAAAGGAGCATGTCATCTGCGGCTACCACACGCTGATCAACTGGGAAAAAACCGGGGTGGAGAAAGTGATGGCAATGATCGAGGTCCGGGTAACACCCCAAAGAGGCATGGGCTTTGACAAAGTGGCGGAACGGATTTACAATTATCCGGAGGTGGAGTCCGTGTACCTGATTTCCGGAAGCTTTGATTTTATGGTGGTCTTAGATGGAAAAAACTTAAGAGAGGTTTCACAGTTTGTCTCTGAAAAGCTGTCCACCTTAGACACAGTTTTATCTACCAAAACAAACTTTATCTTAAAGAAATATAAAGACCACGGAACCATTATGGCTGAGCCGCCAAAAGATGAAAGGATGAAGATCGCACCATGAGAAACCCACTTTCCAAACAGATTGTAGAAATAGAACCTTCCGGCATCCGTAAATTTTTTGATATCGTAAACGAGATGGAGGACGCCATCTCCCTTGGAGTGGGGGAGCCGGATTTTGACACGCCCTGGCATATCCGGGAGGAGGGGATTTATTCCCTGGAAAAAGGACGGACGTTTTATACCTCCAATGCGGGATTAAAGGAATTGAAACAGGAGATTGCCCGCTATCTTGATCGAAAGTTTCATCTTACCTATGATTATGACCATGAGATTATCGTGACAGTTGGCGGCAGCGAGGCCATAGATATCGCCATGCGGGCAATGTTAGATCCGGGGGATGAGGTGCTGATTCCCCAGCCCAGCTTTGTGTGCTATCCGCCCTGTGCCGTTTTGGCAGGGGGAAAGCCGGTGATCACCCCGCTTACGGCGGAAAATGACTTTCGTCTCACGGCGGAGCAGGTGAGAAATGCCATTACGCCAAAGACAAAGATCCTGGTGCTTCCTTTTCCCAACAATCCCACCGGTTCCATTATGGAGAAAAAGGATTTGGAGGAGGTGGCAAAAGTCGTCATAGACAATGACTTATTTGTCATCAGCGATGAGATTTACAGTGAGCTGACCTATGGTTCGCCCCATGTATCTATTGCGTCCCTGCCCGGAATGTGGGAGAGGACTATCACCATCAACGGTTTTTCCAAGGCCTATGCCATGACGGGCTGGCGTCTGGGTTATGCCTGCGGGCCAAAAGAGATCATTGAGCAGATGTTAAAGATCCATCAGTTTGCCATTATGTGTGCCCCCACTACCAGTCAGTACGCTGCAGTGGAGGCCCTTAGAAACGGTGATGAGGACGTGGAAAAAATGCGCCAGGAGTATGACGGCAGAAGACGTTATCTTTTGCACAGGCTTCGGGAGATGGGAATGGAGTGTTTTGAACCATACGGCGCATTTTATATGTTCCCCTGTATCAAAAAGTTTGGTATGACCTCCGAGGACTTTGCAAAACAGCTTTTGGAGAAAGAGAAGGTAGCTGTTGTGCCGGGAACTGCCTTTGGGGAAAGCGGGGAGGGATTTCTTCGGGTTTCCTACGCTTACTCCCTGGAGGATCTGAAGGCAGCCCTGGAGAGGATCCAGCGTTTTGTGGACACATTAAAGAGAGAGCAGTGAGACTATGGCAAAGATCAACATTGTTTTGTATGAACCGGAAATCCCTGCCAATACGGGAAATATCGGCAGAACCTGTGCGGCCACAGGGGCCAGACTTCATCTCATCGAGCCGCTGGGATTCCGGCTGACGGAAAAAGAATTAAAAAGAGCGGGCATGGATTACTGGCAGGAGCTGGATGTGACCCGCTACATCAACTGGGAAGATTTTCTTTTGAAAAACAAAGGCGCAAAGATTTATATGGCAACCACCAAGGGAAAACATGTGTATTCTGATGTGGCTTACGAGCCGGACTGTTATCTTATGTTCGGGAGAGAGAGTGCAGGGATACCGGAGGAAATCCTGGTGGAGTACCCGGAAAACTGCGTGCGGATTCCCATGATGGGGGAGATGCGCTCTCTGAATTTATCCAACTCTGTGGCAGTCATTTTGTACGAGGCGCTGCGGCAGAATCAGTTTGAACATATGAAACTTGAAGGGGAGCTGCACAGATTGACATGGTAGTTGCCGCAAAAAACAGTGTGAAGATTGCCACCAAAGCAGTGCGAAGCGACCTTTAGTGGCTGTTGGCGTTTCCTTGTGTTATGAGGTATCGGTATGGGAATTATTCAGGCAAGTAAATTAGTGTATGAATATATCAGGCGTGATGAGGAGGACAATGTGGACTCCATTCAGACAGCCTTAGACCATGTGGACTTAGAGGTGAAGGCAGGAGATTTTATTGTAATCCTGGGGCATAACGGCTCCGGCAAATCCACATTGGCAAAACATTTAAACGCCCTTTTGATCCCCGGGGAGGGAACTCTTTGGGTGGACGGGAAAGACACAAGTGACAGGGAAAATACCAGGGATGTGAGAAGGACGGCAGGCATGGTATTCCAGAACCCGGACAATCAGATCATCGCCAGTGTGGTGGAGGAAGATGTAGGATTTGGTCCGGAAAATCTGGGAGTGCCCACGGAGGAAATCTGGAAGCGTGTGGAGGAGAGCCTTAAATCCGTCGGGATGCTAAAGTTCCGAAAACATTCCCCAAATAAATTGTCCGGGGGACAGAAACAGCGGGTTGCCATTGCGGGGGTGATGGCTATGGAGCCAAAGTGCATTGTTTTGGATGAACCTACTGCCATGCTGGACCCGGGAGGGAGAAAAGAAGTGCTGGCTGCCATCCATGAACTGAACAGGAAAAAGGGCATCACCGTTATCCTCATTACCCACTACATGGAAGAGGCGGTGGATGCAGACTATATCTATGTGATGGATGAGGGAAAAGTGGTGATGGAAGGACTTCCCAAAAAGATTTTTTCCCAGGTGGAAAGCTTGAAAGAACACCGCCTGGATGTGCCCCAGGCCACTCTTTTGGCCTGGGAGCTGAAAAAAGCGGGGCTGCCTCTTCCTGAAGGGATTTTGACCAGGCAGGAGCTGGCAGAGGAACTGGAGAAATGCTATGTCAATTATTCTAAATAATGTAACTTATACTTACGGCGGGGGAACCGCCTATGAGATACAGGCGCTAAAAAATATCACGCTGAAAATTGATGACGGAGAGTTTATCGGGATAATTGGGCATACAGGTTCGGGGAAATCCACATTGATCCAGCACTTAAATGGTTTGATGAAAGCCGATTCCGGTGAGATTTATTTTAACGGGCAGGATATCTATGAGGAGGATTTTGATCTGAAGGAACTGCGGACCAGGGTTGGCCTTGTATTTCAGTATCCGGAACATCAGTTGTTTGAGACTACCATTTTTAATGATGTATGTTTTGGTCCTATGAACCAGGGATTTACAAAAAACGAGGCGGGGCTTCGGGCTTTTGAGGCGCTGCGCCTGGCAGGTGTGCCGGAAAAGCTGTTTTACCAGCCGCCTTTTGACTTATCCGGGGGACAGAAACGGCGGGTTGCCATTGCGGGAGTTTTGGCAATGAAGCCGGAGGTTTTGATCCTGGATGAACCTACCGCCGGGTTAGACCCGAAAGGCAGGGATGAGATCCTGGATCTCATCGCCGGAATGCATAGATCCAAAGGGATGACGGTTATTTTGGTTTCCCACAGTATGGAGGATGTGGCCAGATATGTAGAGCGGATTATCGTGATGGACGAGGGCGCGGTATTTTGCGACGGTGCTCCAGGGGAAGTGTTTCAGTATTACAGGCAGTTGGAACAGATTGGCCTGGCGGCTCCGGAGGTCACTTATCTCATGCATGACCTTCATGAGCGGGGCATGGCGGTGGATGTGAACGCAACCACGGTGGAGGCGGCAAAACAGAATATTTTAAAGCTGTTCCAGTAATACGGTCTGTTTTTCATAATCATAAAGGAAGCTATTATGTTACGAGATATTACGTTAGGACAATATTATCCGGCGGATTCCCCGGTGCATAAGTTAGACCCCAGGGTAAAGCTTATGGCGGCGCTTGTCTATATTGTATCCCTCTTTGTTTTCCGGGGGATTCCGGGATTTGCGCTGGCTACAGTGTTTTTGGTTTTTATGATAAAAATCTGCCGGGTGCCCTTTCGGTTTATGGTAAAAGGGCTTAGGGCCATTGTGATCCTCATGGTGTTTACAGCGGTGTTTAACCTGTTTTTAACCCCGGGGAAACAGGTGCTTTTCCACTATGGTATTTTTACGATTACCATGGAAGGGGTAAAAAATGCGGTGTTTATGCTGATCCGCCTGACTTATCTGATTGTGGGAACCTCTATTATGACCTTGACTACCACACCAAACCAGCTTACGGACGGTCTGGAAAAGGCATTAAAGCCTTTATCCAAAATAGGTGTTCCGGTACATGCCGTTGCGATGATGATGTCCATTGCCCTTCGGTTTATCCCTATTTTAATAGAGGAGACAGATATCATCATGAAGGCACAGATGGCAAGGGGGGCAGATTTTGAGGAGGGGAATCTGATCCGGCGGGCAAAAAATATGATCCCTCTTTTGATCCCTCTGTTTATCAGCGCATTCCGCCGGGCAGACGAGCTTGCCATGGCCATGGAGGCAAGATGTTATGAGGGGGGAGAGGGAAGGACAAAGATGCGTCCCCTGCACTATGCAAAGCTGGATTATCTGGCTTATCTATTGCTGGCTTGCTATTTTGGAGGGATTATCGCCCTTCGGGTTTTCTTTGGATAAGGAGTGAAAATGAGGGTAAAACTGATTGTCGCTTACGACGGAACCAGATATCACGGTTGGCAGCTGCAGCCTAACGCCCTCACTGTGGAAGCGGTGTTAAATAAGGCACTTGGAGAGCTTTTGGGTGAGGAGATCTTGGTGACTGGCGCCAGCCGGACGGATGCGGGGGTACATTCTTGTGGAAATGTGGCAGTGTTTGACACAGATACAAGGATTCCGCCGGATAAAATTTCCTATGCCCTGAACCAGAAACTGCCGGAAGATATTGTGGTGCAGGATTCCTGTGAAGTTCCGGAGGATTTTCACCCAAGGCACTGCGACAGCAGGAAAACCTATGAGTACCGGATACTAAACCGTAGGTTCCCGGATCCAAACAGACGCCTTGACACTTATTTTTATCATCATGACCTGGATGTGGAAAAGATGCGGGAGGCCTCCGTCTTTTTTTGGGGGGAGCATGATTTTAAGAGCTTTTGTTCCGTAAAGACAGCGGCGGAGAGCACGGTTCGCACCGTCTATGATTTAAAAGTGGAGCGGCAGGGGGATGTGATAATGATCCGGATCACCGGAAACGGTTTTTTGTACAATATGGTGAGGATCATTGCAGGAACATTGATCCAGGTGGGAAACGGAACCATAGAGCCGGGGGAAGTAAAACACATGCTTGAGGCGTTAGACCGCAGTGCGGCAGGCCCCACTGCCCCGGCCAGAGGGCTGACCATGTTGGGAATCGAGTATGAGTGAGATTACGTTTCAGAAAAAGAGTGGTGGATATGGAGAGTAAAAGAGAAGAACGAAAAAGAAAAGAAAAGCAGCTAATGGTATGTCTGATCTGTCTGTTTGCGCTGATGCTTGCCTCGGTAATCGGAATAACCATAAAGACAGCGGTGAAAAGAAGCACCAGAAACGGGAATGTGCAGGATCAGGAGACTTTAGGACAGGTGGCGGAGACAGAGCAGGAGAAAGAAAAGGATATCTTAAAAGATTATGTTCTGGAAATACCGGTACAGGAGACGGAAAGCGGGGAGCCGGAAAGTGAGACTGGGGCGGAGAGCGAAACTGAGACGGAGGAGGAGAGCGAAACGGAAACGGAGGAGGATTCCGCCGAGATAAAGGATGCAGAAGATAAAAAAGAGCAGGCGCCGAAAACGCCGGAGGAACTTTTGGAAGAAATGACGGCAGAGGAAAAAGTGGCACAGATGTTTATGATTACCCCGGAGGCATTGACGGGATATGACAAGGTTACCACGGCGGAGGAGCTTACCAGGGAAGCGCTGGAAGAATATCCGGTGGGCGGGCTGATCTATTTTTCCGAAAATTTTGTGAATCCGGAGCAGACCAGGAAAATGACGGAAAATGTCCAGAAGTTTGCGGAGGAGATTATGGATGTGCCTCTGTTTCTTGGAACTGACGAGGAAGGGGGCCGGGTGGCAAGAATAGCAGGAAACCCTGCCTTTGAGGTGGAGATGGTGCAGGATATGGCAGGCATCGGTGAAGGCGGGGATGTGAAAGTGGCTTATCAGGCAGGGCAGACCATAGGAAAGTATCTGCACGATCTGGGAATTAATGTGGATTTCGCACCGGTTGCGGATGTGCTAACAAATTCGGAAAATCAGGTGATCGGGAACCGCTCATTTGGCAGCAGGGCGGAGATTGTGGCACTGATGGATCTGTCTGTGATGGAAGGGTTAAAGGAGGAAGATGTATATGCGTGTATCAAGCATTTTCCCGGGCACGGCGCTACAGCGGGGGATACCCATAGCGGGTACGTCTCCCTGGATAAAACTTTAGAAGAGCTGACAGATACGGAGCTTTTGCCCTTCCAGTCCTGTATCGACAGTGGGGTTTCTTTTGTCATGGTAAGCCATATCGCATTGCCCAAAGTGACGGGAGATGAGTTTCCTGCATCTCTTTCCGAGCATATTATCACGGATATTCTCCGGGAAAAAATGGGGTATCGGGGAATTGTGATTACGGATGCCATGAATATGGGGGCGATTACCTCCCGCTACAACAGCAAGGAGGCGGCGGTAAAGGCCATACAGGCGGGGGCGGATATGGTGCTGATGCCCCAGGACTTTAAGGAGGCCTACCAGGGGGTGTTAGCGGCCCTGGAAAATGGGGATTTGGAGGAGTCCAGGCTGGATGAGTCAGTAAGAAGGATTTTACACTTGAAATTTCAGCTGAAATAGAGGACAATAGTAAGTAGAGAAACAGGACTGCCCGCAGGGCGTGTTGCGGATAGGGATAAGGAGAAGAGCGACTATGAGAAAAAGTATAGCGTGGAAGATGATGCTGCCCCTGCTATTGCTGCTGGTGCTGACATTTGTGGTCAATTCCACCACAACTAGGGATTTGCAGGACATGCGGGACGTGTGTACACAGATTGGGGGGATGGCGGATGCGGCGCCGGATGTGATTGAAAGTTCACAGAGCGCCTCCGCCCAAATCACCAGGAGGCTTGCGGCAAACGGAATCATTTCCACCCTGCAGCTTGTGACGGTGGCAGTTACCATTGTGATTGCGTTTCTGTGCGTGGTAAAGCCCCTGCGGGACGTGAAAAAACAGCTTGACGTGGTGATTGCCAGCATTGCAAACAATCAGGGGGATTTGAACCAGCGGATACATACCAAAAAGCAGGATGAGGTGGGGAGCCTTGTTGCGGGCATCAATCTGTTCTTAGAGCAGCTTCAGATGATCATGACCCAGATCAAAGGGCATTCCGGATCCCTGGATGTCTCATCCAGAAATATCCTGTCCAAGGTTTCGGACTCCACGGAGCACACGGAAAAAGTTTCTGAGGAGGCGGCGGGCATGTGTACGGAGATGCAGGGACTGGCGGACAATGTCTCCGGCATCGCCTACGAGATGGACAACCTGGTGGAGAAGAGCAACCATATGTCGGAAATCGCCGTGATGGGCAAGGACTATTCCATGGAAATGAAGAGCCGGGCCAACAAGATTCAGAACATGGCGGAGACCAGCAAGGCGGAGTCGGAGGACATTACCTCCAACTTAAAGGCGGATTTGGAGAGTTCCATGGAGGAGAGCAAGAGCGTCAACGCCATCCAGGGGCTGACGGAGGAGATTTTGTCCATCGCAAGCCAGACCAACCTTCTGGCGTTAAACGCTTCCATCGAGGCGGCCAGGGCCGGGGAGGCCGGGCGAGGCTTTGCGGTGGTGGCTGAGGAAATCCGCCAGCTTGCGGAGAACAGCAAGAACACTGCAAACAGCATCCAGCAAATCAGCAACGAGGTCACCTCTGCGGTGGAGAGCATGGCGGTAACCTCCGACAAGCTGATGCAGTTTGTCTTGACCAGGGTTTTGGAAAATTATGACCAGTTTGTGGATGCGTCGGGGGAATATTTAAAGGACTCCGACAATATATGGGACACCATGGTGGCCTTCGACAAAAATGCTAAGGAGCTGGCAGAGTCCATGGAGAGCATGAACAAGGTTATGGATACCATTTCTGAGAGAATGGGGGAGGAGCGGAGCCGGGTGGAGGCCCTCACCGAGACTATAAACGGCGTGGCGTCCAACATGACGGAAATCCAGGAGTACACGGCGGCAAACGATGAGGTGTCCAACGAGCTGAAAAAGGAGATACAGAAGTTTAAGGAGATTTAAGGAAAGCTTTCCCCAGCGTTTCCCAAAAAAAATCTTGACACACGGGGAAACGTGTACTATACTATATAAGTCTGTGAATAGTAAAAAAATGTAAGCCAAAGCCCCGGCGAGCATTTTATATAAGAATTGGTGAAAGGGTAGCGTCCGGACATACGAGATTCTTTTGCCCACAGCAATTTTGTTTGATATTTTAAGGAGTACCTGCAGGGCACGATAGATGCTGCGCTTTGTGGGCAATAATTAGGAGGAAAAACCGATGAAAACATTTATGGCTAGTCCTGCTACTATCGATAGAAAGTGGTATGTAGTTGACGCTGATGGAATGACACTAGGACGTTTAGCATCTGAAGTTGCTAAAGTATTGAGAGGAAAAAACAAACCCATTTTCACCCCTCATATGGATACAGGTGATTATGTGATTATCGTAAATGCTGAGAAGGTTAAAGTTACCGGCAGAAAGTTAGATCAGAAGATTTATTATCATCATTCTGATTATGTAGGCGGAATGAAAGAAACTACATTAAGAGAAACGTTGGCAAAACATCCTGACAGGGTTGTTGAGTTGGCAGTGAAGGGTATGCTTCCCAAAGGGCCTTTAGGAAGACAGATGTACAAGAAGTTGTTTGTATATGCAGGACCAGATCACAAACATGCAGCTCAGAAACCAGAAGCTTTAACATTTTAATCGTTAGGAGGTAGATCAAAGTGGCTAATACAAAGTATTACGGAACAGGAAGAAGAAAATCATCCGTTGCCAGAGTATATTTAGTACCTGGAACAGGTAAAATTACAATCAATAAAAGAGATATCGACGAGTATTTGGGATTGGAGACATTGAAGGTTATCGTTCGTCAGCCATTGGTTGCAACAGAGAATGTTGACAAGTTTGATGTTTTGGTAAATGTAAAAGGCGGCGGCTATACAGGCCAGGCTGGTGCCATCCGTCACGGTATCGCAAGAGCACTGCTTCAGGTGGATGCAGATTACAGACATATATTAAAGTCAAACGGTTATCTGACACGTGACCCGAGAATGAAGGAGAGAAAGAAATACGGTCTCAAGGCAGCTAGAAGGGCACCGCAGTTCTCGAAGAGATAATAAGCAACGATTCAAAAACCCTTGTAAACACTGGTTTGCAGGGGTTTTCTTTTACACAATTTTGCCGATTTGGTGTTTATTTGGTGTTTTTTCATTCAAAATCTG
>JAMPFA010000001.1:179450-302171 GCA_023664725.1 Roseburia sp.
TATCATCAATGGGCGTTTCTCCCCTGTGATAACGTGAATACTCCCCAAAATGCCATGTCCACGCCTTTTTCTTTGGCGCATACTTAAAGCCTAACTCTTTCAGTCTGTCCTTGTAGGCGTAACAGTTAAAGCACCATATCCAACTGCCGATTAACTCAATTTCCATGCTGTAACTGATAATCTGGTTTAAGACCTCTTTAAATGCCTTATCCTCGGCTTCATCATTAGTTTCTCCGTCTGGCTTGTTTTCGTGGCTCATTTGGGCAAATAAGCGGTCATACTCGGCGTTGATTTGCTGTGTTACCTCAACACTGCCGCCCTCATTGTCGGGGTGGTACTTCTTCAATAATTCCCTGTACCGTTTTCTCAATTCCTCAACTGTTTTTACATCTGCAAAATATTTGTCCATGTGTTCATGCTCCTTTCGTTGGCGTTTAGTTTTATGCAACAAAAAAGAGAGTTTCTTTAACGACTAACTCTCAAAAAGTCGTGAAGATTGACCGCCGCCATATAAGAGGGGTGGCGTTCATAACTATGATTTTGTTTCAAGGGTATTGAAAGCAACTTACCCAAAAATATATATAGGAATTTCCCCTATACTGCGCCTGATATTTGGTGCTTATTGGTGTTTATTTGGTGTTTAAAGTTACAACAAGATACAAAAAAATAGAATAAACAAGAACAGTCAATACTGCTGAAATGTTGAATTTATGGGAACTTGTGAAAAGTTAGAAAAAGATAGAAAACGTGGTAGTCAGTTCTCGAAGAGATAATCTGCGGTCAACGCAAGAATACAGAAAAGCCCGATTTACAAGGGTTACAGAAGTTGTGGAAAGTTGCAAAATGTGTTGGAAATTACATCGTATGCAACACATATGCAGCAGGTATGCAACAAATATATCAATGATATGTATAGGACATTTTCAGAGCAATCTGGGAATGTCCTTTCGTATTATATTCGATTAATCGCATCCACTAACTCCTTAATATCAAAGTGGGTATATACCTTTTCTGTAAGTGTCATAGCTCCGGAGTGCCCCACAATCTTCTTGATAATCGTCTGATCTACACCGGCTTCTGCCAACATGGACACACATGTGTGTCTGCAACAGTGAGGTGTGCGATTAATCTTTAACTGTTCCATTAATGGATGGAAGTAGCTGTCATAATAGTTTCTGTAAGTGAAATGCTTTCCGTCTTCCGTATGAAGCAGATATTCACAGTCAGGACAGGATTCGTACCAACTCTTGTAGAAAGGAAGAACCCTATCTGCAATGGGTACTTTTCGGATGCCGTTTTCCGTTTTACTGCTGATTACATCAAAGTATTGTTCATCGAGGTGAACATGTTTCTTTTTCAAATCAAGCAATTCTTAAATTCTGACTCCGTTGTAGAGAAGCATCAAAACAATCTGATAATACTTATCGTCCTTCTGTTCCCAGATTCTCTCAATTTCATCTTTCTCAAATTTGTTTCTATCATACTTATTCGGGTTGCGGTCTTTATACTGTGCTACATCCACAAAACTTGAATAATCTTTGTTGCAAATATCATTTTTTAAGGCGTAATCGTAAAGCTGATTGAAAAGCACTTTGATTTTCCTGAGAGTAGGATAATTCTTACCACAGGTATCAATGACATTTTGCAAATCAACTAATCGAATATCCTTAAAAACTTTGTTGTAAAGGGTGCCGCAGGCTTTATAGGATGCGGTATATCCTTTGACATTGGATTCGGATACAGTAGGATATTTACGCTTGGACCATTCTTCATATACATCAGAGAAGGTCATCTTGGCAGCTTTGGTATCGAATGGATTATTGTTGTACTCTGCAAGCATTTGTAAGCCTTCAGCTCTTGTAGCAGCGTATCCAATTGTAATCATATCCTGAACCTGTTTGTCCTTTTTCTTATCATAGTGCCAGCCTGTTGTCTTCCTGACCTGATAAGGTTTTCTTCTTTTCCCGGAAAGTTTTACAACGCTTCCGTATCCGTTGGGTAACTTCATAAGCACCATTCCTTTCGCTTTGAATTCAGCAAGCTGATAGCGAAACAGAGTAGCTGCTAATCCTCATGGATTGTTTTTGTTACACTTGGGCGTATGGTTTTCCAAATCTCATAATTATCTTTTGTCTGACTGCCGGATAAAAGTAATTCTTTCATTGCTTGCCAGTCTTTTAAAAATTGTACAAGATTTTTGTTGTCGAAGAATATTCCTGGTTCGCCATCTACCTCTTTAATTGATACATTGAATACTTCATCAATGGCAAAGAGGAGAGGGAGTACATCGCCATCAGCCTTAATGTCAAACTCAACTAATGAGTTTACATTGACATTAAGTGCTTCGGCGATTTTCCTAAGCTGTTCAGGTTTTGGAATATTCTTGCCTAATTCATACTTTCGGATGGCAACTTCGTGGATGCCACACGCTTCTCCAAGTTCTTTTTGAGTTAATCCTCGAAATGTACGGATTAGCTTAATCTTTTTATCTGTATTCATCTTACCAACCTCCTGTACAGCCAATCTAACATATTAAAAATGAATTGTCAACATTATTATTAACACTATTGACAGAGCAAAAAATGCTCTATATGCAGGAGGTGGTAGAAATGCCAGAGGTACAATATAAGGTTGATTTACCAGCTTTTACAGGACGGAATGTACCAATCAAAGAAATTGCGCAGGCAATGGGGAAGGATGCACAGTATGTAAGGGTTGGACTTCAACAGGGAATTCTCAAATTCGGAACGGCAATTAAAGTAGGTAACTCAAATGAGTTCAGCTACTATTGTCCGGATAAGAAAGTATGGGAAGAAACAGGTTACTTCAGAGATGTATCGGAAGCGGTATAGATTAGGTTAGGAAAGGATGTGGTCACGATGGATAGATATATCAGTATGGAAGGTAGCTAATATACATCGACGAAGTATGCTTCTTGTCGGTGCAACCCTCGGAGAGCCCCCGCAGATTTGGCGCAGACAATGGCACATTGGATGTGACAAATCTGCTAGGGGGTTATCATCTTCGGCAGAGCCGAGATGATAAGCGAGTGGGAAATCTGATTTAAGAAGGAAGGAGAGGTGCTATGGATAATGTTTCTTACTCGGCACACATTAGCAATGGAAAGAGCGCCATAACAAGTAAGAGCAAATTGCTTGGAGTAGCAAAACACAATTTGCGAAAGTATAAATCGCCGGAATACAGTTCCAATAATATTTTGCTTTTGAGAGGAACGGAAGATTTGTATCAGGATGTGAAGAATGTCTATCATCAGGAATTTGATGAAGCGGTACAACAATATAATCAAAAGCAAAAGCGAGCTGACAGACGGATAGAGGATTACTTTGAGCATGTAGTCAATTTGGATCAGGATATGGCAGTTGAGATTATTTTTCAATGCGGAGATAAGAAATTCTGGGAAGAACATGCGGATAAAAAGGAAAAGATGTACAATGTGCATGCTTATCTGTTATCCACAATGGAAAAACTTCTTCCGAATTTCAAAGTGGCAAATGCGATAATACACTTTGATGAAGCAAGTCCTCATATGCATGTGATAGGAGTTCCTGTATGGGAAGGTGCTCAAAAGGGACTGACAAAGAAGGTATCCAAGCGTAATGTTTTCACACCAGAAAGTTTATCTGTAATACTACAGGATAAATTAAGGGAAGAAGCAGGTTCGTGTTTCAAGTTCAATGTGAAGGAAGAACTTGCTGAGAAAAAGCGGGGACGGAATCAAGACTTGACGGTTATGGAATATAAAGTCGTCAAAGCAACTGAGCATTTGGAAGAATTACAAAGGGAAGTTGTGGATGTAGATAATCAATTATTTACATCAAAACTTGCTTACCGTCAGGTGCAGCGTGAGAATGAAGACGAGCTTAGAGAAATCAAACAAGAGATTTCTGAAAAGCAAAGTGAAAATCTTAAACTGGATTATGCTATTTCTTATAAGAGGGATAAGCTGGAGGAATACGAGGATGAGATATCCAAGTGGGAACAGTTTAAGAATACACTGAAAACGCTTAAAGAGTATATTTCAGCATATCTTCCGTTATCACCGCTAATTGAAGAATTTGCAAATTGTGTAGAGCATAAGAAGGATATTGAAGCCGGAAACAGTTTCAGAGGTCTGCTAAATGCGTTGGGGTACTTCCTAAGAGCATTTAAAGAATTGATTGTTGATGGCATGTGTTGGTTTCCAAGGCTTATGCGATGGAAAACGAGTAAAGGGGAAGTTGCGCCGGTATTCTCGGACTATAAGAATGAAGGTTATGATTACCGATTGAAAGCATATATGAATGTTGTAACAAAAGAAAAGTACAGCATAGACAGCATTCAGGAGGAAATTAAGCCGGAGAACCGAATTGGTACGCTGGAACAGTTGGAACAAGGGATTGTGGCAGCAGAAGAGATGGTGCGAGAGGTGGAGAGGACGAGGATACGGGAGAGGTAATGATAAGCCGGATGCTATTTGGTAGAAGTTCAAATAGCGTCTGGCTTTTTTCTTATTTAAATGGTTGAATGCGTGATGATTTTGTGCAAAGAAATACTATTAAATAAGGTGATTGTATTTAGCAAATTATCCAACGAAAAGAACACATGTTTGTTGAAAATGCTTGCAATTATTCAGATAAATGAATATAATAGTAGATAGAATTAAGGAGGCAGGATATGGAATATTTAACAACATTAGAAATGTCGGAAAAATGGGGCATATCAGCAAGAAGAATAGCATTATTATGTGAGCAGGGACGTATTGCAGGAGTTGAGAAAAAAGGAAAAACATGGTTAATTCCAGAAGAGTCAGAGAAGCCTGCGGATAAAAGAAAGATTATGTGATTGTGTAAATATAAGGAGGAATCGACATGAATCCGATGATTAAGTATAGAGGTGGAAAATCCAAGGAAATCTCTCATTTTGTGAATAGTATGCCAGCTAAATATAATAGATACATAGAGCCCTTTTTTGGTGGCGGCGCATTATATTTCTTTCTAGAGCCGGATAGAGCGATTGTTAATGATGTAAATACAAAATTATACTCATTTTATCAAGGGATGAAGGAAGATTATCCAAAAGCAAGAGTTCAACTTGATGCATTACAAATGATATATGAGAATAATCAAAAGAAATATGAAGAGCTGAAGAGACAACATCCAGAAGAAAGGATGGAAAATAAAAATGAAGAATTGTACTATAAAATAAGAGATATGTTCAATAAAAAAGTAGAACCAGAATATTTGGATTCTGTAATTTATTTTTTTATAAATAAAACAGCATATTCAGGGATGATAAGATATAATTCCAGTGGTGAATTTAATGTTCCGTTTGGTAGATATAAGAATTTAAACACAAAGTTGATTACGGAGGAACATTACAATTTATTGAGACGAACAGAGATATATAATTACGATTATTCAGAAATCTTTAATATGGCACAGGCAGATGATTTTATTTTTTTGGATCCACCATATGATTGTGTCTTTAGTGATTATGGAAATGAAGCATATAAAAATGGTTTTGGAGAGGAAGAACATAGAAGATTGGCAAATGATTTTATGAATCTGCCCTGCAAAGCGCTTTTAGTGATTGGAAAAACTCCATTAACAGAAGAATTATATGGAACGCACATAGTTGAGGAGTATGAAAAATCGTATGCAGTTAATATAAGAAATAGATTTAAAGCAGATGCAAAGCATATCATTGTGACTAATTACTAGGAGGATTGCAAATGGCATATTTAAAGAGTAAGACATTATTTTTTACAACTTCACCTCGTTCTCCGTTAAAGATGATTCCTGAAATAGAAGTGCTACATAGTAATTTTGAGGGGAAAGTATGGAATACAGATACTCAAGTAGCATTTATCAAGAAATTAGCTGAAGGTAGCGATTTTGAAGGACAGGGTTCAGAGAAAGATATGGCATTAAGTGCGAGAGACAGAATTACTCGTGCACCTAAAGCACTTGGATTTGTTGATTTAAAGCCAGTTATTAAGTTGACGGGACCAGGCGAAAAATTAATTAGTGACAAAAGAACAGAGGAAGTATTATTAAGGCAACTTTTAAAGTTTCAATTACCTTCTCCATATCATAAGGAACCAGAAGATTTTAATGGATTATTTGGAGTAAAACCGTATCTTGAAATATTCAGACTTATTTATGAACTTGGTACAGTTAGTTTTGATGAACTGATGATTTTTGGTATGCAACTAACTCATTACAACAAATTTGAACAGGTTGTTTCTGGAATAAAGCAGTTTAGAAGCATGAAAACATATGCTGAAGTCAGTTATAAGATTTTTAGAGGGACATATCTTCGGAACGAGGTAGAAAAAATATATCAAGAGGATATACATGAAGGTAATACAAAAACAAGAGAATCAAGAGATAAGTCTCTTGATAAATTCGTTAAAACCAAAGCAAGCAATATGAGAGATTATGCAGACGCTTGTTTCAGATATTTGCGTGCGACAGGAATGGTCGAAATATCACAGAGAGGACATTCACTTTCAATAATGCCAGAAAAGAAGGCTGAGGTAGAATATTTTCTTCATACAGTTGACCGAAAACCTGTGTACATAGATGATGAAGAAAAATATAAAGAGTATCTTTTTGATACGACAATTCCGACACTGTACTCAGATGATAGAGATAGATTATTAAAACAAGTTGTAGGAATTACAGGAACTACCAAGGATGTATCTGCTAAAACTACAGAAGAATTGAAAGATATTCTTGAAGATGCAATCGTTACAAAGAAAACAAAAATAGTAAATGAGCAGATAAAAAGTTTGAAAGAATATAGAGATTATGCTGATGTAATGACTGTTTTTGATGATATTAAGAAGAATGCATTTTATGATGTTCCGCTTATGTTGGAATGGAATACTTGGCGTGCTATGACGATGCTTGATGGTGGAGATATTAAGGCAAATCTGAGATTTGATGATAAGGGACAACCTATGTCAACTGCAGTGGGAAATATGGCAGATATTGTATGTGATTATGGTGATTTTGAATTAGCGGTTGAGGTTACGATGCAATCAGGACAAAAGCAGTATGAAATGGAAGGTGAGCCAGTGTCTAGGCATTTGGCTAAATTAAAGAAGGAAACAGGGAAAGATGCATTTTGCTTGTTTATAGCTCCGAAGATTAATGAATCTTGTATAGCATATTTTTACGCACTGCATACTATGAATATTGCATTTTATGGTGGGCAATCAGTTATAGTTCCTTTAGAGTTAGATGTGTTTGTTAATATGGTTGAGCAATCATATAGAGCTGGTTATGTACCTAATTCGGAACAAGTGAAAAGAATATTTGAATATTCTATGGAACAGGTAAAAGTATCAAAAGACGAAAATGAATGGTATACAAAGATAAAAGAAAAAGCGTTGAACTGGTTATAGTATTGAAATTGGTGAGGTATATTGGGCTTATGATAAAAAGAATTAAAGTAAGGAATGCTGCAACCTATGATGATGTTGGTGTTACTATTGAAAATATAGAAACGATTAATTATATTTATGGGGCTAATGGCTGTGGCAAAACAACAATTAGTAATTTTTTAGATAATATGGAAGAAAATCAGTTTACAGATTGTGAAGCAGAATGGGAAAGCACTGTTGCCGAAAAAGTGTTTGTATACAACAAAGCATTTAGAGAGCGGAATTTTCGAGAAAGTGATATAGCAGGGATTTTTACATTAGGACAAGCAACAACAGATGAAATTGACGAAATAAACCAGAAAAAAGTAGATTTAGTTAGTGTAAACAAGAATATAATTGCATCTTCAAAAACCATAGATGACTTAAAGGGTAAGATACAACTTGAAGAATCAGAGTTCAAAGAAATTATATGGAAAGATGTTTATAAGACGAATGAAGCACAATTTAAAAATGCTTTTGTTGGTTTCTTAAAAAAAGACGCATTCTCTGAAAAATTGAAAGGGACTATCGTATCTGAAACTGAAAATATTGATAGAAGTGAAATTGAGAAAAGGGCGTTAAAGTTATTGGGCGAGCCACCAGTTAAAAAGGCATGTCTGAGCAAATTGTCGGCTGAAAAGTTAAAGGGTATTGAAAAATTAGCAATATGGGAAAAATGTATTGTTGGTAAGAATGATATTCCAATAGCAAGACTTATCAAAAAACTCGAAAATGGCGACTGGGTTAATCAGGGAAGAAAATATATTATTTATTCAGGAACAAAATGCCCGTTTTGTCAAAAAGATACAATAGATGATGATTTTAGAAAACAGTTGGAAAGTTTCTTTGATGAAGAATTTGAAAGAGATGTTGAAGAAGTAAAAGACAAAAAAGAAGAATATATAAAAGAGAAAGCAAATGTTTTATCTGCTATAAATGATTTAGTAAACCAAGATTTTGAAGAAGATGAAAAATTATTAATTCAGCACTTATATGAGTCCTTGGAGAAGTGCATTCAAACGAATGAGGGTAATATGGAGGACAAAATTAAAGAGCCAGGGAAAAAAATTGTAATTAATTGCAGTAATAAATATATTGATGAGATTAATGCGATGATTGACAAAAAGAACAACGAAATTATTAAACATAATAATTTGGTTGATAATTATCAGGAGGAGAAGAGAAAATTAATTTCAGATATATGGATTTTGGTTGCTAAGGAAAATAGTACATTAATAAGTCAGCATAACAAAAAAATAGACGGGTTTAATCGTGGCGTTCAATCAGCAATGGAAAAACGAAATCAATATGAAATTCAGAAGAAAAATATCGAATTGGAGATTAGGGAGAAAAACAAGCGTGTCACTAGTGTGCAGCCTGCTGTTGATGAAATAAATAGACTTTTACATAATTATGGATTCAATAATTTTTCAATTACTCCATCGACTGAAAAAAATAATCATTATCAGATAAAGAGACCGAATGGAACATTAGTAGAATCTACATTAAGCGAAGGGGAAGTTACATTTATTACATTTTTGTATTTTTTGCAATGGATAAAGGGAAGTCAAAATGAAGAGGAAGTTACGCAAGATAGAATAATAGTTATTGACGATCCAATATCAAGTTTAGATAGTAATGTATTATTTGTAGTTAGTTCACTGTTAAAGGATGTTATTTATAAAGTTTTAGCTGGAGAATCGAATATTAAACAAGTATTTGTTTTGACACACAATGTATATTTTCATAAGGAATTGTCTTTTATAGGGAATGGAAATAATCCAAATAAAAATATTCATTATTGGATTTTGAGAAAAAAGAATGATATTACAAACATACAATATTATGGTATGGACAATCCTATATCTTCTTCATATGAATTGTTGTGGAAAGAATTAAAAGAACAAAATGACAATTCCGTTATAACTATACAAAATGTGATGAGGCGTATAATAGAGAATTATTTCAAAATATTGGGAAAGTATAAAGATGATGAATTGATAAATAAGTTTCCTGACTATGAGAGTAAAGAAATTTGCAGATCATTATTATCTTGGATAAATGATGGTTCGCATTGTATGCCGGACGATTTATTTGTTGAAGCATTAGACGATTCGCTAGAAAGATATCAGGAAGTATTTAAAAAGATTTTTGAATATACAAACCATATTGAGCATTATAATATGATGATGGGTATTAAAGAAAATGTTGACTAATTGAAGTTTGCAGATGTCAACCCTGTACATAGAGTCTGTGTATGCTTGTAACTCGCTATCAATAGCAATGCGACATACTTAAGCAGATTCGCAATAGCAAGGGTGTTAATGAGACTTTGAGGGTTAAGAGTAAATATAAAGGATTTTTTTGACTTGTGAGCAGGAGAGAAAGAGCGGCGTATTATCAGTAAAAAACGATATAAATTCTGTTTGGGCTATTGGTAGTTGTGAGCAGCAATAAGCAGCTTGCCGTAAGAATCAGGTATGCAACACTATCTACTACAAACCCTGTATCTCCGGGCTTTCCAAGATACAAAAACGTTCTCGAAGAGATAATTCAAACGAAAATTCAAAAAGAGCGACAGACCCCGAAAACCTTATGTTTTCGGGGTTTTCCTTGTGTCTTGTGCAAGAAAGCAGAGTAAATAACCCCACCCGGGGCTTGTGCCACGCCATAGAAACGTATAAAATTATAAAATAATGAACAGAAAAATTGATCTAATAGATATTTGGGAGGATTATTTATGCATATGGCAGATGCGCTGGTAGCTCCAGCAGTGGCGGGCACCATGTATCTTTTGTCCACAGGGGCGGGGGGATACTCCATAAAAAGAGTAAAACTGGAGGATGAAGGAAAAAAGATCCCGGTAATGGGAGTGATGGGGGCTTTTGTGTTTGCAGCCCAGATGTTAAATTTCACTCTGCCGGGAACAGGTTCTTCCGGTCATCTGTGTGGAGGAATGATGCTGTCTGCAATCTTAGGCCCCTATGCAGGGTTTTTGACCATGATCGGGGTGCTTACGATACAATGTCTCTTTTTTGCGGACGGAGGGCTTTTGGCTCTTGGATGCAATATCTGGAATATGGCATTCTACGGCTGTTTTGTGGGGGCGCTTCTCATATGGAGACCCATGATGAAAAGAGGGGCAGGCAGGGGAAAAATAATAGCAGCTTCTATTATTGGCTGTGTGCTTACCCTGCAGCTCGGGGCAATATCGGTAGTGTTAGAAACTTATGTCTCAGGAGTTACGGAACTTCCTTTTGGCGTGTTTTTGGCGGCAATGCAGCCGATCCATCTTCTCATTGGTCTGGTGGAGGGGCTGATCACAGCGGCAGTGCTCTGCTTTGTCTATGAGGCGAGACCAGAACTTCTCTGGGGTGTGGGAAATGCAGGGGAAAAAGAGGGAAAAATTTCTTACAAAAAAACCCTTGGTATTTTAGGTGCAGCGGCGTTGTTCTTTGGAGGTGCATTGTCTCTGTTTGCATCTGCATATCCCGACGGATTGGAGTGGTCCATGGAAAAAGTGGCAGGGACCACAGAGCTTACCGCAGAGGGAGCAGCGTACGCATTGACCGAAAAAATCCAGGAGTTTACAGCATTTTTGCCGGATTACGCCTTTAAAAACAGCGAGTCTGCAGCAGGGACTTCTTTTTCCGGCGTGGCAGGGGCTGTTCTTGTAGTTGTGTTCTGTGTCCTCTTATGCCAGCTGCTGAAATTTGTAAAGAGGAAGCGGGTCAATGAGTAAAATCCGGAAGGCAGTTACAGAAATACATAAAATGGACGAATTGTCGGCGAGAGACCAGTGGGTGAATCGGATTCATCCGCTGGTAAAACTTTTGCTGACAATTTTTTATCTGATCTTTCTTTTGTCTATGGGAAAATATCAGCTGGCAGGAGTACTTTTGATGGCAGTCTATCCGGTGATTGGTTTTTCCCTCTCGGATCTTCGGTACCTGGAATGTCTCTACCGGTTTCGGATGGTGCTGCAGCTGATTTTTTTCATGGGGATTTTGAATCCTTTTTTTGACAGGCAGGTCATTGTTTCTTGGGGCGGTATCCCAGTGACAGGGGGTATACTGTCCATGATCACATTACTTTTAAAGGGAATCCTGGCATTGTCCGCAGGGTATTTGCTGATCGCAACTACTTCTATCACAGAGATCTGTCTGGCTCTTCGTCTGCTTCATATTCCTAAAATTTTTGTCACAATGGTGCTTTTGATCTATCGGTATCTCTTTGTGCTGTTTGAGGAGGCGGAGCTTATGACGCAGGCGTATCTGCTGCGGGCGCCGGGGCAGAAGGGAATCCATTACAGCGCCTGGGGTTCTTTTATCGGCCAGCTTTTACTGCGGAGCATGGACAGAGCTCAGACAGTGTATGAGAGTATGTGTTTAAGGGGATACCAGGGGGAATTTCAACTAGGAAAAATCCGAAAAGAATTGGAAAAATTGGGAGGTGATTTTCATATGGATAAATCGGCATGTCTGACAGTAAACCATCTTGGTTTTTCCTATCATCCGGGTGTAAAAATACTGTCTGACATTTCCCTGACTGCCAGGGAGGGGGAGACCATCGGGCTTATCGGGGCAAACGGTATGGGAAAATCCACACTCTTAAAAATTCTTGTAGGTCTGTTGGAGCATGAGGAGGGGGATGCCGAAATCTGTGGGATTCCCCTGAAAAAAGAGAATTACAGGGAAATCCGTAAGCTAACAGGGTATGTGTTTCAGGATTCTGACAGCCAGCTTTTTATGCCCACAGTGTATGAGGATGTAATGTTTGGCCCTAAGAACTATGGCTTTGATGACAAAGAGGCCAGGGAGCGGACAGACGCAGCCCTTGCCATGGTGCACATGGAAGGATTTGGGAAGCGCAGGATCTATGAGCTTTCCGGCGGGGAAAAAAAGCGGATATCCATTGCCACGATCCTGGCGCTGTCCCCAAAGATCATTCTGATGGATGAGCCAACTGTCGCCTTAGACCCGAAAAACCGAAAAAATTTTATGCAGGTTTTAAAGGAGTTACAGGGGTTAAAGATCATTGCCACACATGATCTTGGCATGGTGGAGCAATGCTGTGACAGGGTAATTCTTTTAGACCGTGGGAAAATTGCGGCAGACGGGGATGCAAAGAAGATTTTGTCGGATGAAAAACTTTTAAAGGAACATGGGTTGTATTAATACAGCCTGTCCTATGCGGTAAGCTTTCTTTCATAATCCTTTTTTAGGAATATTTTTTCTTTTTTGAGATATAGTATAGGTTAAGAAGGGGGCTGACTTTATGTATTTGATAAACGGCAAAATTTTTACAATGGCGGGAAATCAATGGGACAGGGGCTATGTCCGGTTTAACCGGGGAAAAATTCAGGAAGTGGGCGATATGGCAAAGCTTTCGGACAGGGGGTCGGAAGAGACGCTGGACGTGGAGGGAGCCTGGGTTATGCCGGGACTGATTGACGCCCACTGTCATGTGGGGATATCGGAGGAAAAGGGCGGCATAGTTGTGGACGACTGCAACGAGATGACTGCGCCCCTCACCCCGCAGCTGCGGGCCATCGACGGAATCAACCCTATGGATCCCGCCTTTCACGATGCCATCGGAGCCGGGATTACGTCCCTTATGACAGGGCCGGGGAGCTCCAACGTGGTAGGGGGACAGTCCGTGTTTTTGAAAACCCAGGGCAGGGTGCTGGATGATATGATTGTGAAAGCCCCGGCGGCCATGAAGGTGGCCTTTGGGGAAAATCCCAAGACGAATTACGGGCAGAAGGATCAGATGCCTGGCAGCCGTATGGGAATCGGGGCCATGCTTCGGGAGGAATTGTTTCAGGCACGCATCTATCGGGAAAAAAAGGAGCGGGGGGATTTGGAGGAAGAGGATTTTCGCATGGAGTGTTACCTTCCGGTGTTAAAAAAAGAGATTCCCTTAAAGGCTCATGCCCACCGGGCGGACGATATTTTGACGGCCATCCGCATTGCGAAGGAGTTTGATGTGGATATGACGTTAGACCACTGCACAGAAGGGTTTTTGATTGGGGAGGAAATCAGAAAGTCCGGGTTTCCCGCTATTGTGGGGCCTCTTTTGACTTCCCGTTCCAAAATCGAGGTGAAGTACCTGGATTTTAAAAATGTGGGGGCGTTAAACCGGGCAGGGGTGAAAACCGCCATTATGACGGACCATCCGGTGTCCTTGATTCAATATCTGCCTCTCTGCGTGGGGCTTAGCGTGAAACATGGGCTTGACATGGAGGAAGGGTTTCTGGCGATGACCAGGTATCCGGCGGAAATCTGCGGCGTGGCAGATAGGGTTGGGACGTTGGAACCAGGGAAGGATGCGGATCTTGCGGTGTTTTCTGGGAATCCCATGGAAGTGTTTACCAGGACGTTGTATACGATTATTGATGGGGTGGTTGTGTATAAAAGCTGAAAATTAAAATTGCCTTGATTCTAAGTAGTCCAATAACATAGCTGGCGAGAATACCAATGGTTTTTCTAATCCGGCATCCAGAAAATCTTTGTCTCCGGACAGAATTAAATCAATATTATGATATAATGCATCGCTGAGGACAGGGATATCTTTTGGGTCTCTCAGTTGACTGGTCAATATATTCTGAAACATATAGTTCATGCTCAGACACTAATAGCATATTCATAAGTTTGCCGGCCTTTCCGCCAAAAACGAATGCGGATATCAGTACATTTGTGTCGAGCATAATTTTCATAGTCCGGCCCGCTCCCTTCTAAATGCTGCCATATCCCGAATCATATCTTCCTCTTCTAAACTATTTAACATGTCGTTTATTTTTATAGCCATAGGCGCCATAGAAAGTCCTCCCTTCGATGATTGTTAAGATTATTATATCCACAAAGGGATATTTGTGCAACTGAATTTTGCAGATATGATAGAATCCAAGAATTGCGGCATTTGAAAACCACATGTGCGAATTGGTACAATCAGGGGAAACGTCTGGAGGATAAGAAATGTCCAATTTGGAATATGGTTATGCCAGGGTTTCCACCAGGGAACAGAATGAGAGACGGAGCGGGAATTTATCCACAGACGCAAGGCGGAGGTTCAGACAGAGTTCCCAGACCATGATATTACAATGGACCCGCTTTCTTTGAGCGTATCCTGCCATATCGGCCCCGGTGCCCTGGTGCTTGCCTGCTCGAAAAAGGTTCCGGAACTTTGTGGGGGTTAAAAGCCAGGTTTCCTATAAGATAAAAATGTGGACTATGTTCCAAAGAACCTCATACCACAATACATCGACATCGTATTGTGGTATGATTCTGTCTTTGGTGATAATGATAAAATTTTCTGCGATTGCCTGTGCAATAATCAGTCTGTCAAATGGGCGTCCCATCAAAATCATCCGCCATAGCGATAAATTCGATTGCCTGCTCTAGCATATCTTCTGGAAGGTCTTTGGCCTCTCTGACCAATGTATCATATGCCATAAAAATACGCCCTTTCCATTTTTTATATGATTATAATTTAGTATAGCAAATAAATATGGAAAAAACAACATTCAGAAAGCAAATAATAGGCAAATCACATTTTATCCACATAATTGATTGACACTTCACCCCTTCCCTGCTATACTTACTAATTGTAAACCACAAAAACAAACCAGGTTGACAATAGAAAGGTATCCACATGGAACTAAGAAAAAACAGGGCAGACGCCTATCCTCTGCCCCAAAACCAAGACACAAAATTCACCGCAAAAGACCTGGCCGTATGCGCCCTGTTCACCGCCCTGATCGCAGTGGGCGCCTACATCAAAATCCCGATTCCAGCCCTGCCCTTCACCCTGCAGTTCTTCTTCGTCATACTGGCAGGGCTTTTGCTGGGCAGCAAAAGAGGGGCTGTCAGCGCAGGGGTATACCTGCTCTTAGGGCTGGCGGGGGCGCCGGTATTCACAGAAGGCGGGGGCGTCTGGTATGTATTAAAGCCCAGCTTTGGCTACCTGATTGGCTTTGTGATTGCCGCCTATGTGGCGGGAAGGCTGGCGGAGGGCATGGAACGCTTGGGGTTTTGGAAACTGATGGGGGTAAACCTTGTGGGGCTGCTGATTGTCTACGCCGCAGGTATGGCGTACTATTACGTCATCTGCAACTATGTGATACACACGCCGGTTGGCGTTGGGACGCTGTTTTTGTACTGCTTTGTCCTGGTTGTCCCCGGGGATATTTTTCTTAGCGCATTGGCGGCCATTGTGGCAAAACGGATAAAGCCTGTTCTAAGGAGCATGGGATATTAGGCTTTGAGAGGAAAGGATTGTGTAAAACAGGGAGGAAGAGATGGATTACATACAAAAATTCCAGGAAAAAATTTTTGCGGGAGGGCTTTTGGAAAAACAGGAGGCGATGGAGCTTTTGGATGCGCCCTTAGAGGAGCTTTCCAGGGCGGCCGGGGAGATTCGGGAGCGTTTTTGCGGGAACCGTTTTGACATGTGCGCCATTATAAACGGAAAGTGCGGGAAGTGTTCGGAGGACTGCAAGTACTGCGCCCAGAGCGTCCATTTTGCCACAAACTGCCAGGAAACCTACCCCCTGCTTTCCACGGAAAAACTTTTGGAGCAGGCAAGGCACAATAAAAATCAGGGGGTGCTGCGTTATTCCATCGTCACCAGCGGCAAGCGTCTAACGGACAGGGAGGTGGACCAGGCCTGTGAGAGCATCCGAAGGATTCGTGGGGAAGTGAGGATAGAGGTCTGCGTCTCCTTTGGGCTTTTGGGGGTGGAGCAGTTTAGAAAAATAAAGGCGGCAGGGGCGTCCCGCATCCACTGCAATCTGGAAAGTTCGGAACGCTATTTTCCTAAGGTTTGCACCACCCACACATACCAGGAAAAAATTGAGACTCTAAAGGCGGCAAAGGCGGCGGGGCTTGAAATCTGCTCCGGGGGCATTATGGGGCTGGGGGAGTCCATGGAGGATCGGATCGACATGGTTTTGGCCGCAAGGGAACTGGGGGTGAAATCCATCCCGGTCAATCTCTTAAATCCAATACCCGGAACGCCCTATGAGCGTAACAGGGTTCTCACCAATGAGGAGCTTGTGCGGATCGTATCTTTGTTTCGTTTTATCATCCCGGATGCCTCCATCCGCCTGGCCGGAGGGCGGGGGCTGCTTTCGGACAAAGGCAGGAAGTGTTTTGAGAGCGGGGCAAACGCCGCCATTAGCGGGGACATGCTCACCACGGCGGGAATTACCGTGGAGAGGGATATGGAGCTGTTGGGGGAATTGGGATATGAGGTGAGGCTTTCTGATGAGTAAAAAGTTGTTTATCACAGGCACGGGGACGGATGTGGGAAAGACCTACGTCACGGGGCTGATTCTGAAAAAGCTGAGGGAGATGGGAAAGTCCGCCGCCTACTACAAGGCGGCCATGAGCGGCAATGACAGGACAAAAGAGGGAAACTTAATCCCGGGGGACGCTGTTTTTGTAAAAAACATGTCCGGGATTTCCCAGCCGGAGGGGGAAATGTGCCCCTATGTATATGAAAACGCTTACTCCCCCCACTTAGCGTCCAGGATTGAGGGAAATCCGGTGAAGATGGATGTGGTGCGGGCGGGATTTGAAAAGGTGTGCCAGGCCTACGACTACGTCACCATGGAGGGCAGCGGTGGAATCCTCTGCCCGATCTGTTTTGACGGGGCAAAAATCCAGCTGGAGGATGTGATCAGAGAGCTGGGATTAAGCAGCATTATCATTGCCGACGCAGGGCTTGGCGCCATCAACAGCGTTGTGCTGACGGCGGAGTATATGCGGCAGAAAAACCTGCCTTTAAAGGGCATTATTTTTAACCGCTTTCACCGGGGGAACGTGATGGAGGAGGACAACCTTGCCATGTGCCAGCATATGACAGGGTTACAGGTGTTGGCCTGTGTGGAGGATGGGGCAAAAGACTTGGATATAGGCAGCGAGGCGCTGCTGTCCCTGTATGAAGATTAGAAAGGAACAGAGGAAGAACATGATCTGGTATCCATATGAACAGATGAAAACCATGAGGGCGCCCTATGAAATTGTTGACGCAAAGGGCGTATACCTTTATACTAAAGACCAACAGCTAATCGATTCCATATCTTCCTGGTGGAGTGTGATCCACGGGTATAAGCACCCGGTTTTGACGGAGGCCATAAGGGATCAGGCAGAAAATTTTTCCCATGTAATGCTTGGGGGGCTGACCCATGAGCCGGTACAAAAGCTTTCCAGGAAACTGGAAGAGTGGCTTCCGGGGGATCTGGATTACTGCTTTTTTTCCGACTCCGGCAGTGTGGCGGTGGAAGTGGCATTAAAAATGGCGCTGCAGTTTTATGCCAACCAGGGCAGAAAGCGGGGAAAGGTGCTGGCGTTAAACCATGCCTATCATGGAGATACCTTTAAGGCCATGGAAGTGGGAGACGATGAGGACTATCATTTTGCCTTCGAGGAAAAAAAGGACGTTTATCATATTCGGGCAGAGATTCCAGCTCTGGAAGAGACCTTTGAAAAGCATCATGAGGAGCTGAACTGCTTTATTGTGGAGCCTTTGCTTCAGGGAGCCGGGGGCATGTTGATGTACGACCTGGAATTTTTAAAAAGGGCAAGAGAGCTCTGTGATATGTATAACGTGCTTTTGATCTTTGACGAGGTTGCCACAGGGTTTGGAAGAACGGGATACCGGTTTGTGGCGGATGAAGTCCTGCCAGATATCCTGGTCCTGGGAAAAGCCCTGACCGGGGGATATATCGGCCATGCAGTCACTGTGGCAAACCACAAGGTTTACCAGGGATTCTACGGGGATGACCCGGGGATGGCGCTGATGCATGGACCCACTTTTATGGGAAATGCCTTAGCCTGCAGCGTGGCGCTAAAATCCATAGAGCTGTTTGAGCAGCAGAATTATATGGAAAAGATTGGGAAAATCACTAAGATTACCAGACGGGAACTGGCGGGATTTGACAGCCCGAAGGTAAAGGAAGTCCGCATCATGGGAGGCTGCGTCTGCCTGGAAGTAAAAGATGCAAAAACCATAGAAGGGTATCAGCAGTTTGCTTATGAGAGAGGCGTGTTTGCCCGGCCGTTTTTAAAATACATATACGCTATGGCGCCTTACGTGATACGGGAGGAAGAGCTGGTGAAAGTGATTTCCACCATGAAAGATTGGCTGTCTTAGGATCATTTGTTAGGAAAAAGACGGAGGAGAGACAGATGGCAAGCGATTTTTCTAAGGGGAAGGTTTCGTCCAATATTATTGCACAGGCCATTCCCCTGATTTTGGCGCAGTTGGTACAGCTTTTGTACAATGTGGTGGACAGGATCTATATCGGGCACCTGCCAGGGGCAGACAGTATGGCTTTAACCGGAGTTGGCCTGGTGTTTCCCCTCACCACTTTGGTGGCGGCGTTTACCGCTCTCTTTGGAACCGGCGGCGCACCGCTTTTCTCCATTGCCAGAGGGGCGAAGGAGGAGATGCGGGCGGAAAAGATTATGGGAAATACCTTTACCCTTCTGGCAGGGGTGGCAGTGATCATTTTTGTGCTGTGCTATGTGTTTCGCAGACCTGTTTTGTATCTCTTCGGGGCAAGCGACGCTTCCTATGTGTACGCAGATGCCTATCTAAAAATATACCTTTTTGGAACCATTTTTGTCATGATCTCCACAGGGATGAACGGATTTATCAATGCTCAGGGCTTTCCCAAAATCGGAATGCTCACCACACTAATCGGCGCAGTTTTAAATCTGTTTTTAGATCCTGTTTTTATCTTTGTGATGAAGCTTGGGGTGAGGGGAGCGGCTCTTGCAACCGTGATTGGCCAGGTTGTATCCTTTGTCTGGGTGATTCGGTTTTTAACCGGGAAAAAGGCCCTTCTGTCTTTGAAAAAAGAAAAGATGAGAGTGGACTGGAAACTGGCGGGAGAGATCGCAAGCCTTGGAATGGCTGGATTTATGATGCAGGGAACCAACTGTCTGGTGCAGGTGGTGTGCAATGCGACGTTAAAGATTCACGGGGGAGACCTGTATGTGGGGATTATGACCGTGATAAACTCCGTGCGGGAAATCCTCTCCCTGTCGGTAAGCGGATTAAACAGCGGGGCACAGCCGGTCTTAGGTTACAATTACGGGGCAAAAAAGTATGACAGGGTAAAACAGGGGATCCGTTTTATGGCGTACCTTGGAATCGGTTACACGGCCTTAGCCTGGATTGTGGTACTCCTTGTCCCCCATTTTCTCATTTCCATTTTTACGGAGGATACCGCCATGGTCACCTACGGCGTCCATGCTATGCGGCTGTACTTTTTTGGTTTTTTCTTCATGGCATTTCAGTTTACCGGCCAGTCTGCCTTTACAGCACTGAAATATTCCAAACATGCGGTGTTCTTTTCTATTTTCAGAAAGGCAATCATCGTGGTGCCCCTTACCATTGGTCTGCCCCTTCTGGGATTTGGCGTGGACGGGGTATTTCTCGCAGAACCCATATCCAACGCCATCGGAGGGCTGGCATGTTTCATCACTATGTACTTTGTGGTATACCGCAGACTGGGAAAGGATGCTTAGCGTACGGTATTATTCATGTTCCATAAGATCTTCCAGCTCCGTCACCATGATGTTGATGGTGTCCACCTGGCTGGCCATAACTTTGATTTCGGACACATTGTTCTGCAGCATAGCTGCGATATTGTTAAACTCGTCATTTTCCTGTTTGATATCTGCGGTCATATCATCGTTGATGGAGACGGTTTCCCTTATCACCTGTTTTTGGGTAAGACCTGTTTCCATCGCCTGTTCCACTGCTTTGACGGAAGCCTGGAGCTGTTCCATCAACTGTTTGATAGCGTCCACTGTCTCCACGACTACCTCATTTTGTTTTTGTACCTGGAGTGCGTTTTCATTTATGAATGTTGAAACGTTATCTGCACCGTTTTGTACCCGGAGGATGACGTTGTTGACGTTTTGCAGGGAATCCTTTGTGCCGGCGGCAAGTTTTCCTACCTCCTGTGCAACCACAGAGAAGCCTTTTCCCGCCTCTCCGGCACGGGCGGCCTCAATGGAAGCGTTTAATGCCAAAAGGTTTGTGGATTCTGCAATATCGTTGATCAGATTTAACGTTTCTCCGATTTCTTCTGTCTCAACTAAAAGTTTGTCTGTGACAGTCCTTGCCTGGTTTGTGGACTGTTCCACTTCGTTGCTCATATCCATCAAATTTTTCAGTGCCTGCCGGCTGGAGGCGGACATATCTACCAGTTCTTTTGTGATCCGTTCCACATCCTGCATCTGCACTTCCATACCTTTGCTGCAGTTTTCCAACTGTGCCAGATTTTCTTTGCTGAGTTCCGTCTTATTCATCATGTCGGCGCTGCTTTGGATCAGATCCTGGCTGATGGCGGAGAGCTCTTCTGTGGATGCAGATTCCGCCTGGGAAGTTTTTACCAGCGTCTGGCTGGCCACCTCCAGCTGCCCTGCGATCTCTCTCACTTTTTCCAACACATTTTGTACCCGCTCGTTATTTTTTTCCAGCTCATCTTTTTTTGCATAAATCAGGAAATGGGAAACCATATAGGTGTTTAAATAAATAAAGAACATGGTCAGTAAAATACATAGCACCCGCCCTGCCATGTTGGACATAAAAAGTTCATCCTTTAGGGGAAGAAGTTTTTCACCGTTGATAAACCATGAGGCAGCCAGTGAGAGGAGAATGCCGGACATGGTGATCAAAACCATTCGGCTGTCCAAAAGCAGCCCGGTTACCAGGGTAAATAAAAAGGCAAATGCCCAGAATTCCCTGGAAGGCGCCATATACAAGATAAAGTTAAACTGTATAAACATAATGGTAACCAAAAAGATTTTGCTGTGTTTTAACTTTGAAGGTTTCACCGTGCCGTTTTCATATCCGGTTTTGATCAGGTAAATGGCTGCCAAGAGATAGACGATGTTTGTAAAATCAAAGATGAAAAAAACGTAAAAAGGGGTAAAACTGAAAATTCCCTGTGTCCGGTTTATCGTGTATGCGATTCCCGCACTCAGGCAGGCAAGGGTGATGGACAATAAGGTAATAGGGTAGATTTTGTTGATGTAGACATCTAAAGCAGTCAAATTTTTCTTGCTGTTTTCCATAGTTTTTCACTCCGAATTTTCTTGGGATTCTGTATCTTTTTACATTCTCATCTATTATACTATACTTTTAATAAGAAATATAGGACAATTTTTTACTTTTTTTGTGCGCAGAGCGAGCAGTTTTGTCGTTGACGGCGGTATTTTGCTGTAATATACTGTTTATCAGTAAAATTTCATGGGAAAGAGGGAGCGTTATGACGAAAAAAGCGGCAGACAAAATATGTAACTGGATTCAGATCATTGGTCTTATGGGATTTGTGTTTCTTTTGATGTTTTGTTTTTTTGGCAAGGAGGATGACTATCTGGAAAAGACAGCCTTTTTTGGCATGGTGGCGGGAATTGTGGCGTATGTTTTGTCTCTTCTGCTCTCCTCCGATCTGAAAGGCATAGGCCTTCTCTTTCTTCTGCTGGGAGGAATCTATGTGGGGACAAATGTGTTTCTATCCACAAAAGGCTATGGAACGGGGGAGGTGTCAGACTGTGGGGCCTATACTTTTCAGGCCGACAGATACTGGCAGGAAACCCGGACCACAAGAGTGCGTCACAGAACCACAAAGCACTATGTCAGTTATGTGGAGTATCAGGCAGTTTTGGAAAATGGCGATGAGGTTACATACGAGGTTACCACGGCTAGCATTGGGGATGCCATGGAACTGGTGAAGAGACGGGATAAAAAAGAGAGACAGATATTTTTCTACAATCAAGGGTATTATACCGATGAGCCGGGAACTGGGGAGCAGGAATTTCTGTCCGGTTTTCTAAAGTGGAAGAAGATTCTCTATGGGGCAGCGGCGGGATATGCTGTCGCAGGCGGGATTTTTCTCCTGCTGGGGGAGCGGATTGATTTTGAGGAAGATGAAAATGAGATGAGCACGACAACCATCATCCGATAATGTGGAAGGATTTTAAATAAATCAGGCTTGGAATTTTCCACCATTCAGTATATAATGATAAGCGAAGCATTTTGGGTCAAGGGACAAGTACATAGGGATGAATATAAAAATGAATAGAAATAAAATAATAAAACCCTGGGGGCGTACCATTTACGGCAGGATGATCTTTTGGTGTTTCCTGTTTTTTTCGGTTGTATTTTTCCAGGGAAGTGACGCACAGGCATCCAGCTTGAAAAATCCTCTGTTGGACGAGGGGCGTTCTGCCGTGCTCTATGACAGTCAGAACGGAATGGCTCCTGCGGAGGCAAATGCCATTGTCCAGACATCCGATGGATTTATCTGGGTCGGCTGTTACAGGGGCCTGGCAAGATATGACGGAAACGAATTTTCCTGGATTGACGCCGAAGAAGGGATTACCAGTGTGGCAAGCCTGTATGTGGATACTTCCGGCAGACTCTGGGTGGGAACCAATGACAACGGCGCAGCGCTTTACGATAATGGGGAATTTTACTTTTTTGACAAAGGAGTGGGACTGGAGTCCTGTTCCATAAAAGCTATTTCCGAGGATGCCAAGGGGAATATCCTTTTGGGGACTACACAGGGAATCGCATATATTGATGCGGATATGCAGGTGAAGAACATGGAAGAGGAGTCCATCCGCTCCGCCTACATCAGCAAGTTGGAACGTGACGAATTTGGCAATGTATACGGGGTTACGTTAAGCGGAGATGTTTTTAGCATCAGCGGCCTGAAAGTAGAAAAATTTTTTCCCCGGAAACAGATCGGAGATTCTCTTATTACCAGCATATGTCCTTCGGGCAGGGAAGTGGGAGAGGTCTATCTGGGAACGGAAGATGCAGGGATTTTGCGTGTCAATCTGTTGGCGGAACAGTTGATCTACAAACGGATTTCCACATTCAACGGTGCAACCGTAAATAAAATGTTTGTGATTTCCGACGAAAGCCTGGTTGTCTGCGCAGACACAGGGATGGGATATGTGAATAAAAATGGAACCTTTAGCATGGTTACGGAACTGCCCATGAATAATTCCATTGATGATATGATGGAAGATTATGAGGGAAATTTCTGGTTTGCCTCTTCCCGTCAGGGGATTATGAAGCTGGCAAAGAGCAGGTTCCGCAATATCAGTTTGCAGGCGGGGCTTAGTAACCTTGTGGTGAACAGCACCTGTAGGTATGACGATATGATCTATATTGGCAGTGACAGTGGTCTTTATATTGTCAACGACTGGAACCGGAAGATGTACAATGAGCTTACCCGTTTGCTGGAGGGAGTTCGGGTTCGCTGTATAAAGGAGGATGCAAAAGGGGATTTGTGGCTTTGTACCTATGGGCGTCTGGGGCTGGTCTGCTATCATCCCAACGGAACCTATGAATGTTATACGGAAGAGCAGGGGTTAAACTCTGACCATATCCGTACCGTTTTAGAGCTTTCCAATGGCGACATGGCAGTTGCAGCCAGCGGAGGCGTCAATATTCTCCATGAGGGCAGGGTGGTGAAAAGCTACGGGTCTGGGGAAGGGATCGGCAACATGGAAATCCTGTGCCTGGAGGAGGGAGAAGAGGGACTGCTCTATGCAGGAAGTGACGGCGGCGGTATCTTTGTCATAGATATGGAAAAGGAAACGGTGGATGGCATTGGTCAAAGCGACGGGCTGACCTCAGGTGTCATTATGCGGATAAAAAAAGATGAAAAGTATGACGGATACTGGGTGATCACGGGAAACTCTATCGCTTACATGAAGAATGAATGCATCCGCACCATCCACTCTTTTCCCTATGCCAACAATTTTGATATCTTTTATGATGATCAGGACAAGGCATGGATTTTAAGCGGCATTGGGATTTACTGTGTGGAAGTGGACAAGCTTTACGAAGATGCTGTGACAAACTATCAGTTTTATGATACATCCCTGGGGCTGCCCAGCAATGTCACGGCAAATTCCAGAAACTTTCTGGGGGAGGACGGGACACTGTATCTGTCAGGGACTTCCGGTGTGAGCAGTTTAAATATCAATGAGGCAGAGCGGGAGGCGGCGGATGTAAGGCTTGCAGTGCCGTTTGCCAGCCTGGACAATGAGATTGTCTATTTTCATGAGGGGAATGCCATTGAAATACCAAAAGATTGTAAAAGAGTTACCATATATGGATATGTGTTGAATTACTCTCTCTATAACCCGACGGTGAGCTATTATCTGGAAGGATTTGATGAACAGCCGCAGATCACAAACAAAACAGCACTGTCCGCCATCAGTTACACCAACCTGGCGGGGAAGGACTATGTTTTTCACTTATCGGCGTTGGATGGCAACACAGGGGAGGCGGTAAATGAGGTGACAGTGCGTCTTCGCAAGGAGAGGAGGCTGTATGAACAGCCCTGGTATCTGGCGTTTGTCATTGCCCTGGTCATTGTGGGTGTAATGGCGGGCACATGGCTGTACACCAGAAGGAAAACTGCAGAATTATTGAGAAAGCAGAGAGAGAATAAGCTTTTTGAAACCCAGATGATCCGTGCTTTTAGTAAGGCCATCGACGTAAAGGACAAGTATACCAACGGTCATTCCGCAAGGGTGGCAAAATATTCCCAGATGATCGCAAGGCAGCTGGGATGTAAACAGGAGCAGATTGACCATATACATAATATTGCCCTGCTCCATGATATCGGGAAAATTTTTATTCCAGATCACATTTTAAATAAACCCCAGCCTCTGACAGATGAGGAGTTTGAGGTTATGAAGCACCATACCTCTTACGGCTCTGATATTTTAAAGGAAATTAAAATTTTTCCTGATATGGCTCTTGGAGCAGGATATCACCATGAACGCCTGGACGGAAACGGTTATCCAAATGGGACAAAGGGGGAGGACATTCCTTTCAGTGTGCGGATCGTGGCGGTGGCAGATAGTTTTGACGCCATGAATTCCGACAGACCCTACCGGGACAGGATGAAAATGGATGTGATCGTCTCTGAACTTGAGGAGGCAGCAGGAACACAGCTGGATGCCGATGTGGTCAGAGCATTGCTGGAATTGATCCGGGCAGGAAAAATTAAGTGATGTGACTGGATTTATCTTGCAGGAATCCATTGCGGAATGTATAATGAAAACACAGGCTTCAACTATAATGCGAGGTGAACCCATGGGAAGACGCACCGCTTTTCTGGCATTCGGTTTCTTTTGCGCCGTACTCATATGCGGCTGTGGCAGTGAAAAGGAACATCCCGCCTCCCAGGTGATCCTGGAGGGGGAGTACACACATAAAGGCATGGATAATCTTGTCTTTACTTTTTCGAAGGACAGCACACTTACCGTTGTGCAGTCAGGTGTCTATGAATTTGGGGAAAACAGTGAGGGAGAGAGTATTCTTAAAATCTGTTTTGACGATATCAGCAGGGAACTGCCGGAGGACTACAGTTATACCTGTTACCGGATCTGGCATGACAGGAGATATGTTTATCTCACGCTGGATATGGAGGAAGGAGATTCGTCAAAGCCTATGGCGCTTCGTCTTTTAAAGGGGACGGAGGGGATTTCCAAAGGGGAGTTATTTTCCGGCACGTATCAGATTGGAAGAGAGGGAAACGATTATCAGTATATTTTTTCTGAGGACGGAACCATTCTGATGGAGATTCATGAGTATTACTATATAGAGGGGGAAAAGCTTACCTTGTCGGATTCCTCCGGAAGCACAGATTACAGATATGAGCTTACGGAAACACAGTTTACGATAAACAATCTTTTGGGGGAGACGATTCTTTCCCTGGAGAAAAAATAAAAGATATGGCAGAAAGGAAAAAAGGAATGATTGGGATTATTGGAGCCATGGACCAGGAAGTGGCAAAGTTAAAAGAGATGATGGAGGATGTGAAGATTACAAAAAAGGCATCCATGGAGTTTTATCAGGGGAAGCTAAACGGAGCCCAGGCAGTGGTAGTTCAGGCGGGAATTGGAAAAGTAAACGCAGCCTGCTGTACCCAGACACTGATCGACACATTCCAGGTGAGCTGTGTAATCAACACAGGGATTGCAGGCTCCCTTCGGGCGGAGATTAATATCGGGGATATTGTCCTTGCCACAGATGCCTTAGAGCACGATATGGAGGCAACTGTTTTCGGATACGGGCCGGGACAGATACCGGGCATGGATACCCTTTCTTTTCCGGCGGACGAGCATTTAAGACAGGTGGCAAAAGAGAGCTGCGAGAAGGTGAATGCGGATATTTCCGTTTACGAGGGAAGGGTTGTCACCGGAGATCAGTTTATTTCCAGCAAGGAGAAAAAGCAGTGGCTCACCGACACGTTCCAGGGATACTGTACCGAGATGGAGGGAGCAGCCATCGCACATGCAGCTTACCTGAATCAGGTGCCCTATCTCATTGTCCGGGCGATTTCCGACAAAGCGGATGACAGCGCCCAGGTGGATTATCCCACATTTGAAAAAAAGGCCATCGAGCGTTCCGTTCGTCTGATGGAAGAAATGGCAGGTAGATTATAATGGAGAAGATAGCAAGTTTTACCGTAAATCATTTGACGCTTTTGCCGGGGGTGTATGTCTCCAGGAAAGACCATGTGGGAGCGGAAGTGATCACCACTTTTGATATCCGCATGACACGGCCCAATTTTGAGCCGGTGATGAACACGGCGGAGGTTCATACCATAGAGCATCTGGCGGCAACCTTTCTGAGAAATCACAAAGAGTACGGGGAGAAAATCGTATATTTTGGTCCCATGGGATGCAGGACAGGGTTTTACCTCATACTGGCAGGTGACTATAAATCAGAGGATATCGTTGAGCTGTTAAAAGAGCTGTTTGTATTTATGCGGGATTTTAAAGACGAGGTTCCGGGAGCAGCAGCCAGGGACTGCGGGAATTATCTGGATATGAATCTTCCCATGGCAAACTATCTGGCGGGGAAATTTTATGACGAGGTGCTTTCCCATATGACGAGAGAACGCTTAGAATATCCGCAGTAGGGGGGAAAATATGGAGAGGGAGAGCAGCTTTGAGAAATCTCATACCCATGAACACGCCCATGCTCACACAAAAGAGGTGTTAAACCGTCTGGCCAGAGCCAGCGGGCATTTAAATAAAGTCCGCTCTATGGTGGAAAATGGAGAGGACTGCAGCGAGGTGCTGATCCAGCTGGCGGCAGTGAAGGCTGCGCTGAACAACACAGGTAAAGTCATATTAAAGGATCATATTGAACACTGTATCGTTCATGCAGTGGAGGAGGGTGATGCCAGAAAAATCCAGGAGTTGAATGAGGCGATTGACAAGTTCATGAAATAGGAAAGGTATGCGTATGGGCAAAAAAAGGGAGATTACAGATATTTATGACAGGAACTGTAAGAGAACCGGCAAGACCATAATGCGGGGAGAAAAGCCAAGGGCGGGGGAATACCTTATGGCTGCAACTGCGATTGTGCGGGTGAAGGAATCCTATCTGGTGACAAAGCGGAGCCCTATGAAGAGTATGGCGGGACTGTGGGAATTCCCAGGGGGCGGCTCGAGAACCGGGGAGGAGCCTATGGATACACTGTTTCGGGAGCTTCGGGAGGAGACCGGAATTGTGGCACAAACAGGGCAGACCACATTTTTAAGACAAGTGTATTATGAGAAATTTCAACTGTTCATGCAGGTGTTTCTGGTGGAGGCAGACGCAAGGCGGGAGGAACTGAAACTCCAGGAGGAGGAGGTTTCAGATGCAATGTTTGTAACCCCAGGGGAGTTAGAGCAGCTCTATTCTTACATGACGGAGCTTGACAGACAGATTTACAGGGAGGCGGTAAGCCCAATGTTTTCCTGCCAAAATTCTCCAGAGGATGCCACAAGCCACTTGGGTGAACGAATTTACTTGTAGGAGGAGATTATGTTAAAGGAAGGAATCCAGGGGAAACAGGAAATGACAGTAACAGAAAAAGACACAGCGGAAGTGTTAAAGAGCGGGACGCTTAAAGTGCTTGCCACTCCGGCCATGGTGGCTCTAATCGAGGAGACGGCCTGGAAGAGCGTGGCCCCGGAGCTGGAGGAGGGCTGCGCCACGGTTGGCACCAGCTTAAATATCAACCACATCTCCGCTACCCCTGTGGGGATGAAGGTTTTTTGCACCACCAGGCTTATCGAGGTGGAGGGAAGGCGGCTGATGTTTGACGTGGAAGTGTCGGATGAAAAGGGAAAGGTGGGTGCGGGAACCCACGAGCGGTTTATCGTCCAGTCGGAGAAATTTCAGCAGAAGGCAGATGACAAATTGAAATAGAATATGGCAGACTTACAAAAAGAGGCTGCCGCATTGAGGAAATACCTTTTCCTTTAATGCGGCAGTCTTTCAATTTGCTTTATCATCAATACAGTACACTAACTTGTCTGTTCTTTTTCCTTCACTAACAGATCCATGATCCGCTGGATCTCTGCCCCCTCTACCGGGGCTTCCCCAAAGGTGTAATGTTTGCCGTCGGGGCCAATGCCTCCTAAGTTCCGCTCCCCCTTTTCTTTTCCACGCTCAATGGTAAAATAGTGGATCACAGACTCGTTTTTGGGGTTTAACGTGATGTAAATGCGGTAGCAAAGCTGTGCAGGCGCCTTTACCTCCGGTAAGTCCAGACGGATGAGCAGCAGTTCTTCATTGATATTTAAGGGCATCACCTCAAAATCCTTCTCACTGAAAGGATAGAGATTTGGATTCTGGAATGCACTTTGATAAACGCTGTTTACCAGAGTTTCCTTCTCATCGGAAAGCTGATGGATAAAGGGAGCCCCCTCTTTAAATACCCGGAAGGGAAGATCATGGAACTCTGCCTTCTGCCGCATCATCACATGATACTGCTGTGGGGATACTTTCATCTGTTTGACACCGGCAGCTTTGGCCTCAAAATCTTTGGCAATGGCCTCTAAGATCTGCCTGTTAAATAAGAGGTTGTCCGAAAATGGATTTAATGCAACACCCTCACATGGCGCCTTTGCATTTAAAGCCATCCGAACACATGCCATAAAGGGCAGTGTCATGATAAAATCAAATACCGGCTCCTTTGGAATCTGGCCCTGGCTGCTGTAGACAGGGACAAATGTCTTGCCGTCCTGATTCTTTAAGATGCAGGGGATAGGCGCCACACCCTCGGGCAGTGCTACCTTTTCGTTGGGGCTGTCTTTTACTTCCTGTTTTAACGCCTCTTTATCAATATTGTCCGGCAAATTTGCAGGGACAAGGAAAATCGTTTTCTGGACCTGGTGGATCAGTGCGTTTAAATTTTCTTTTGCAGGGTCTTCCTTGTAGATCTGTATTAGCTGTTCTGTTTTCTGCGCTTCTTTATTCATGGTACACTCCGTAAACTTTTATAGTATTTCAAGTATATCACAAGTGCGGGGAAAACTAAATATTTTTTTCCATAAAATCAAGCACTTCCTCCAAACTTTTGCCACCCATAAGCTTTTTGCTGCCGTTTATCACCGTCATGGGAACACGCTCGATCCCATATTCCTTCACATAGTCGGGAAACAGATTGGCGTCAATCATCCGGGCAGATATATGAGGATTTATGGATGCTATCCGAAGACAGGAGACTACCATCTGTGCGCAGTGGTGGCAGGCAAGGGAGACGAACACCTGTATATCCACAGGGGCTGACATCTTCTGAATGCGTTCCCTGGTCTTTTCTTCCAGGGGCTGTCCCGGCCCGGCAGTATTGTAGAGGGAGATCACCAGAGAATTTAACTCTTTTCCCCCGGGCACGCCAAGAAAACTCTGGCCGGTAAAAGTATGGTTTTCCCTGTAAATTCCCACAACAGGAAAGTGGCTGTCTATCACCAGCTCGTTCTCCAAAGAGGGATATTCTCCCGGCGAGTACAATTCTACATGGACTTTTTCTCCCTGGCTTTCCATATCCTTTAAGAGGGACGCCAGCTCCACACATTTTTCATTGCCGGTGTCCACAATAGAGATCAGCCACACGTCCGCTGTCAGTTTTGAAAAGATATCCCGGAGCTGTCCTCTCATCTCTTCATCTAAGAGGGAGGATGTTTCCGGTATCACCTCCGGGCCCATCATAACATACCTACCAGGTCAAGGCTTGGTTTTATGGTCTTGGCTCCAGGCTGCCATTTTGCAGGGCAGACCTCGTCTCCATGTTCTGCCACAAACTGGGCGGCCTGGAGTTTCCGCAAAAGCTCTTCGGCGTTTCTTCCAATCCCCAGATTATGGATTTCATATGCCTGGATCACTCCCTGAGGGTCTGCGATAAATGTTCCACGCAGCGCCTGGCCTTCATCCTCCAGCAGTACGCCGAACTGTCTGGAAAGTTTCCACGAGGCATCCGACAGCATGGGATATCGGATCTTTTTTATCGTATCCGACGCATCTGCCCATGCTTTGTGGACAAAATGGCTGTCTGTGGACACAGAGTAAATTTCACAGCCCAGCTTCTGGAATTCATCATAATGGTCTGCCAGATCACCTAACTCTGTGGGGCAGACAAAGGTAAAGTCAGCCGGGTAAAAAAAGAAAACGCTCCATTTTCCCAAAAGGCTTTTTTCCGTAATCTCCTTAAATACGCCATTGTGATAGGCCTGCACACAAAAGGGTTCTACTTTTTTTTCAATAAAATGATCCATAGGTAATACCTCGCTTTCTCAATTAATAGTATTATTGTAAAAGTTGAGACAGGAGACTTCAAGTATTATTTTTCCGTAAAAGAGATTTTATTTGTACAATTTTTGATAATTGTCAAAAATTCCCTGTTTTCGGGAGCTTTCCACATTTTCACTTATTGTAATTTGAAGTTTTACAGGATATAATAAAAATGCATCTGAAAATGCTTATATAATTAATGAAAAAATGGAGGGATTTATATGGCAGATAAGAAATTGGGAATTGACAACATGAACGGCGATACAAACAATGATGAGAAGACTTGTGGATTAAATGATATGAACTGCAATGGAGATGAGCAGGTATCCCACGGGTTGAATAACATGAATGGCGCTACCAATGATGAAGATAAGACATGTGGGTTAAATGACATGAATTGTGTAAATTAATTTCGCCCTCTTATATTAGGCGGACATCGTTTTTTCGATGTTCGCCTGTTTTTGTGTGCAAAACATGCATAATCCGGAAAGAAAATTCATACATTTTTGGTGAAATGTAAAAATTTTTACACTATTTCAGATTTGTCTAAAGACAATTTGCACAATTTAGATTACAATAATTACATCAGATGCGTGATATTTAACAAATCAATAAGAAAATGGAGGGGTAAAGACATGGCAAAGTACATTATGGCATTGGATGCCGGAACCACAAGCAACCGCTGTATTCTTTTCAACGAGAAAGGTGAGATGTGCAGCGTTGCACAGAAAGAGTTTACACAGTATTTTCCACAGCCAGGCTGGGTAGAGCATGATGCAGACGAGATTTGGTCCACACAGCTTGAAGTTGCAAAAGAGGCTATGGCAAATGTAAACGCAACCGCTGCTGACATTGGTGCCATCGGAATCACCAATCAGCGTGAGACCACTATCGTGTGGGACAAAAACACAGGAAAACCTGTTTACCATGCAATCGTATGGCAGTGCCGCAGAACTTCCGAGTATGCAGATTCCTTAAAGGCAAAAGGATTAGAAGAGACATTCCGTCAGAAGACAGGACTTGTCATTGACGCATATTTCTCAGGAACGAAATTAAAATGGATCCTGGACAATGTGGAAGGTGCAAGAGAGAAAGCAGAAAAAGGCGAGCTGCTCTTCGGTACAGTTGAAACATGGTTGATCTGGAAACTGACAAAGGGTCAGGTTCATGTGACAGATTACTCTAATGCAGCAAGGACAATGCTCTTTAACATCACTACATTAGAGTGGGATGAGGACATTTTAAAAGAGTTAAATATTCCGAAATGCATGCTTCCTGAAGCAAAACCTTCCAGCTGCGTTTACGGAGATGCTAATCCGGAATATTTCGGCGGCCCGATCCCAATCGGAGGAGCAGCAGGAGACCAGCAGGCAGCGCTCTTTGGTCAGACCTGTTTCAACGAAGGAGAAGCAAAGAATACATACGGAACAGGATGCTTCCTTCTGATGAACACCGGCGAGAAACCTGTTTTCTCCAAAAACGGACTGGTAACTACCATTGCATGGGGCTTAGATGGAAAGGTAAATTACGCACTGGAAGGTTCTATCTTCGTTGCAGGTGCAGCAATCCAGTGGCTTCGTGATGAGATGCGTTTCATCGATTCCTCACCGGATTCTGAGTACATGGCAAGAAAAGTAAAAGACACCAACGGATGTTATGTTGTTCCCGCATTTACAGGACTTGGAGCTCCTTACTGGGATCAGTACGCAAGAGGCTCCATCGTGGGACTTACCCGGGGTGTAAACAAATATCACATCATCCGTGCAACATTAGAGTCCCTGGCATATCAGGTAAATGATGTTCTTGCAGCTATGAGAGCTGACTCCGGCATCGACCTTGCAGCACTGAAAGTAGACGGCGGCGCAAGCGCAAACAATCTGTTAATGCAGATGCAGGCAGACATCAGCCAGGCTCCTGTAAACCGTCCGGTGTGTGTAGAGACCACCGCTATGGGAGCAGCTTATCTGGCAGGCCTTGCAGTTGGATACTGGAAGAGCAAAGAAGATGTGATTAAGAACTGGGCAATCGACCGCACCTTTACGCCGGAGATAACCGTTGACGAGACCGCCCAGAAGGTGAAGATGTGGAAGAAAGCGGTCACATACGCATTTAACTGGGCAAAAGAAGACTAAAAACAGAGTGGGGGGAAATCTTATGTTACCTTATATTGCAGAATTGATTGGAACATGTATGCTGATTATTTTAGGCGACGGCGTCGTTGCCAATGTAACCTTAAACAAATCCGGTATGAAGGGGGCAGGATCCATCCAGATTACGCTTGCCTGGGGTCTTGCAGTTTTGGTTCCGGCGTTTATCTTCGGGGAGGCTTCCGGCGCATCCTTTAACCCGGCACTGACCATCGCCCTTGCGGCTGACGGCAGCTTTGCCTGGAGCATGGTTCCGGGATACATTGTGGCACAGCTTGCCGGGGCATTCCTTGGGGCATGTATCGTGTACCTGATGTTCAAGGAGCAGTTTGACGCCACAGACGACCCAGGGACAAAGCTTGGGGTATTCTCCACAGGCCCCTCTGTTCCCAACATGCCGCTTAACATTTTAAGCGAGGCTGTGGGCACATTTGTTTTGGTATTTGCCATCAAGGGCATTGGAAATGTGACAGACATTGCAACAGGCGTAGATAAACTCTTTGTCTTTGCCATTATCGTTTCCGTTGGTATGTCCCTCGGTGGATTGACAGGGTATGCAATTAACCCGGCCAGAGACTTAGGGCCTCGTCTTGCACATGCAGTGCTTCCCATTCAGGGAAAAGGTGATTCTAACTTTGGATATGGTCTGGTTGCTCCCGTCATTGGGCCTATCATCGGCGCTTTGGTAGCAGTAGGCTTATATGCAGTTATTCCGTGGTAATATTGTTCGTGCCTTACTCTATACTTGCATTTTATAACAGGACAATACATAACCTATAAAATTTAATGAATGTAAGAGGTAAGAGCCATGCAGTATACATCGGAAACGGTGTTTAAAATGCATGGCTCTTTTACACGGCAGGTGAAACAGCTTGTTTTATCTTGTATAAAAAACAAAACTAGGAGGACTATTATATGTATGATGTAGTAATCATTGGAGCCGGTGTTACCGGAAGTTCCAGTGCAAGGGAGCTTTCCCGTTATAATCTGAATATCTGTGTGATAGACAAAGAAGAAGATGTCTGCTGCGGCACGTCCAAGGCAAACAGCGCCATTGTCCACTCCGGCATCGACTGTAAGCCAGGGACTTTGATGGCAGAGATGAACGTGAAGGGCAATGAGCTGATGGAGCCGCTGTCCGTTGAACTGGATTTTGAATTTAAGAGAAACGGTTCCCTGATCCTCTGCTTTGCCGAGGAGGATATGCCTCACTTAAAAGAGCTGTTCCAGCAGGGAATTGACAACAAGATTCCGGATATCAAGATTTTGAACAAAGAAGAGCTTCATGAGATGGAGCCAAATATCTCCGATGAGGCTATCGCTGCAATCTATGCGCCCTCCGGCGGAATCGTATGTCCTTTCGGCATGAATATTGCAATGGCAGAAAACGCTTTTGACAACGGCGTGGAGTTCCGCTTCAACACAGAGGCAAGAACCATTAAGAAAATCGAGGGCGGCTATGAGCTTTTGACAAACAATGGCAGCATCCGTACAAAGTGCGTGGTAAATGCAGCAGGAGTCTATGCAGATAAATTCCACAATATGGTAAGTGCAGACAAGATCCACATTACCCCGAGAAAAGGAGAGTACTGTCTGTTAGATAAAACTACCGGAGGACTGGTATCAAAAACAATTTTCCAGCTTCCCGGAAAATATGGAAAAGGAATCCTTGTGACACCTACCGTTCACGGAAACACATTGATCGGACCTACCGCAGATGACCATGACGACCCGGAATCCACCAGCACAACGGCAGCTGGACTTGCCCATGTATGCCAGGCTGCCACAAAGAGTGTTCCAAGCGTACCTGTGCGCCAGGTGATTACTTCCTTCTCCGGCAACCGTGCCCATGAAGACAATCATGAATTTATTATAAAAGAGCTTAAGGATGCACCCTTCTTTGTGGATGCGGCAGGAATTGAGTCCCCGGGACTTACCAGCGCTCCGGCAATCGGAATCCGTGTGGCAGAGATCGTATGCGGGCTGTTAAAACCGGAAAAGAATCCGAACTTTAACGGGACGAGAAAAGGCATTATCGATCCAAAGAAGCTTTCAGAGGAAGAGTATGCAAAGCTGATCAAAGAGAAACCCGCATACGGCAATATTATCTGCCGCTGTGAGACAGTGACAGAGGGTGAGATCATAGATGCCATCACAAGGTCCTTAGGTGCAAAATCCTTAGACGGTGTAAAACGCCGTACCAGAGCAGGAATGGGACGCTGCCAGGCAGGTTTCTGTTCACCGAAGACCATGGAGATCATTGGAAGAGAATTGGGACTTTCCCAGACCCAGATCACCAAGAACGGCGGAAAATCCAATATGGTAGTGGGTTACAGCAAAAAGAGCGCACAGGAGGTATAAGAATATGAGTTCCTATGATATCGTAATTATCGGCGGAGGTCCTGCAGGACTTGCGGCAGCCGCTTCTGCAAAAAGAAACGGGATTGACAGCATATTGATTTTAGAGAGAGATAGTCAGTTGGGCGGTATTTTGAACCAGTGTATCCATAATGGTTTCGGACTTCACACATTTAAGGAAGAGCTTACCGGGCCGGAGTATGCAAAACGGTTTATCGACCAGGTGGAAGAGTTGAAAATTGAATACAAATTAAATACCATGGTTATGGATATCGCCAGCGATAAAACGATCACAGCCATGAACCGCACCGACGGATTATTTAAGATCCAGGCAAAAGCGATTGTTCTTGCTATGGGTTGCAGGGAGCGTTCCAGAGGAGCGCTTAACATACCGGGATTTCGTCCCGCAGGTGTGTACTCTGCAGGTACGGCACAGCGTCTTGTAAACATTGAAGGCTATATGCCAGGTAAGGAAGTTGTGATCTTAGGTTCCGGTGACATCGGGCTGATCATGGCAAGACGTATGACTTTAGAGGGAGCTAAGGTTAAGGTTGTGGCAGAGTTAATGCCCTTCTCCGGCGGTTTAAAGAGAAATATCGTACAGTGTCTGGACGACTTTAACATCCCCTTGAAACTGAGCCATACGGTAGTGGATATCCGTGGAAAAGAGAGGTTAGAGGGAATTACGCTGGCAGAGGTTGACAATCATGGAAAACCAATTCCCGGCACAGAGGAAGATTACACCTGTGATACCCTGCTCTTATCCTGCGGTCTGATCCCGGAAAACGAATTGTCCAGAGGAATCGGTGTGGATATGAACGCTGTCACCAGCGGACCTTCCGTAAATGAATCCTTAGAGACCAGCATAGAGGGTGTGTTTGCCTGCGGTAACGTGCTTCACGTACATGACCTGGTGGACTTTGTGTCTGAGGAGGCTGCGGCAGCGGGAAAGAATGCCGCAAAATATGTTCAGAATAACGGCACCATGGGTGAGGCAGGAAAAGAGGTTCCAATTATTGCTACCGACGGCGTGCGCTACACCGTTCCAAAGACCATCCATGTGAACCGTATGGAGGAGGAGCTTATCGTTCGTTTCCGTGTGGGAGCTGTATACAAAAACAGTTATATCAGCGCATACTTAAATGACAAGCAGATCATCCACAGGAAGAGGCCTATCATGGCTCCCGGAGAGATGGAGGAGATCAAGCTGAAAAAGTCTGAACTGGAAGCGTTTGGCGAATTAGAAAATATTACTGTAAAAATAGAGGAGGCATAAATCATGGATGTTAGAAATCTTACCTGTATCGGCTGCCCTTTGGGATGCGCCCTTACTGTTGAAATGGAAAACGGGGAAGTGCTTAGCGTAAGCGGCAATACCTGCAAACGCGGAGATGATTACGCCAGAAAAGAAGTGACACATCCAACCCGTATTGTCACCAGCACCGTTGCGGTGACAGGTGGTGACATTGCCATGGTATCCGTAAAGACTCAGAATGATATTCCAAAAGAGAAGATCATGGATATTATGAAGAGCATTGAGGATGTGAAAGTGGAAGCGCCGGTACATATCGGGGATGTAATCGTGGCAAATGCCGCAGACACAGGAGTCAATATCATTGCCACAAAAGATATTAAAAAAGTTGGCTAGACATAAATTATCTTAATGTCCTGACACAAGAAAACAGGGAGCGAATCGCTCCCTGTTTTTCTGTCTCTCATAAAATTATCTGATCTGGCGAGGATGTCCCTATTTTTTTACCTTGATCTTTTTAACATTAGTAAAACCACTGTACACTTTCTTTCCTGCGGAGTCTTTCTTGTATGCCCGGACTCTCACGTAGTAAGTTTTTCCTTTTGTCAGGTTCTTGATAGTGTAGCTTGTCTTGCTGGTGGTTTTCTTTGTCACAGATTTCTTAAATTTCTTGTCTGTGGAATAGGAGATTTCATATCCCTTTGCACCGGATACTTTCTTGTATTTCAGTGCGATCTGCTTGCTCTTGTTGTTCTTTACAGAGGTAAGCTCTGTCTTCTTTACCTTGATTTTTTCCCATTTCGCATAGAGGGTGTAGTTTTTCTTTGCGCCTTTTTTGATGGTGGTGATTTTTTTCTTAAACTTCTTGTCTGTGTACCATCCCTTGAAGGCGTAACCCTTGCGGCTTGGATTTTTAAGCGTTACTTTCTCATTGTAGTAAGCTGCCGGATTATCGCTGTTGTTCTTTCCTTTGTTCAGCTTGTAGGTAATGCCGTAGCCTACCGTGAGCTTACAGGTTGCCTTTACGCCGCTGCCGTCTTTAGCCGTTGCGGTAATGGTCACTCTGCCGTATTTCTTGCCGGTCACTTTACCCTTGCTGTTTACAGTTGCGATCTTTTTGTCGGAGGAAGTCCAGGTAACGCCTGCCTTCTTTGCGTCTGCTGGGGTGATGGCTGCCTTTAACTGCAAGGACTTGCCTTTTTTCACTGCGGCTTTCTTCGGCAGTGTGATCTTTGTCTTCTCTTCCGGCTGTACAACGGGCTGTTCTGTCACTGCATAACCGTTTACAATGGTCAGCTTGGATAAATCTACATTGGCGAACTGGATATCGTCAAACACGATGGAGGAGTCGATATCCACACTCTTTTGTCCTTCCGGAGCAATGCTGTTGCACCATACTGCGAATGTAGTAACGCTCTTAGGGTCGAAGGTTCCGTTCTGTTTTCCTTTCAGCTCGCTGAATGGAATGGTAATGTATCTTGCATCTGTAGTCTTTACAAAATCGGTGAGGTGTACTTCAAAGTCTTCGCCGTTTGACACTAACTGGATTACCAGCTTCTGTCCTTTTCCGTCAGGTTTTACCCACATGGTGAGACAGTTGTTTGCGCTGTAATCATTGGGCTCTAGGCCTTTCATTCTTCCTGTCCACACTTCCGGGCCATTTGTCTTTAACTGGTAGTGGAAAGCGCCGCCGTAGCTTCCGCCGGATTTATTTGTGCTGTCCAGCTCGAATGCGGAACTGCAGGCTGCCGCAGAGTTTTCTGTGTAAGTTCCGCTGAGGTAGTCGTTGTCACCATAGTACATTTCAAAATTGTCGATCATGTTCGCCGGAAGGGTGTCTTTTTCCTTTCCGAAACTGATAAAGGTAAGAACTGCCAGTGTTTTTCCGTCTGCCACAAGGCTAATGGTACCTACGTCTGTAAGTCCCAGATTGTCTAAAACTTTTTTGGTTACAGCAGCTTCATAGCTTGTTCCGTTGCCCTGTGCGTTTAAGGTTTCTGTCTTATCGCCGTTTTGTAATACAAACTGTACCTGGGATGCGTTTCTTACGTTTGCGGATAAAACTTTCCCCTCCTTGATCACATCTTTGGGGAATACGTTGGTAAAATAGCCCCCTGGATTTCTCGGATTTCTGTTTGTCACAGCCTTGTCTGCTGCATTTCCGTAAAAGTTTGTTCCGTTGGCAAAGATGGAAGAGCTTTCATTATAAAAATCAATAAACTCATTGATCAATTCCTGCCCCTTCTCGCCGTTTTTGTAGGGAACATAGAAGTTAGTGTCACCGAAGTTTGCCCATACCAGATAATATGGCATTCCTGTCTCTTTTGCAATCTGATTTACCTGGCTATACCAGTTGTGGCCTTTGATGGGGTTGTCTTTCACTAAAATTCCTTCAATGTCGGAGCCGTCCGCTTTCATTACTCTGACACCGGTCTCAGCAATGGCTGCCACTTTTCCTCTCTTATCTCCGAAGCTCTTTACGATTTGGCAGGTGGTGCGGAAACTGCTCATAAAGCTGGCGGAGTATTCTGCGGGATAGGAGTTGTAGTCGTTGTAGTAGTCAAATGCCACGATATCCACATAGTCATCGCCGGGATAGCGTTTTCCATATTCTTCCTCGGATGTTATGGGGCCGTTTGGAGAATATACATAGATAAAGTTATGTACCCCTCTGGAGGATAAGTAGTCTTCTGTGTAGCGGAACAGTGCGTTATAAGTCTCTATGTCTGTGCTTGCTGCGCCCCACCAGAACCAGCCACCGCTGTTCTCATGATAGGGACGGAACAGAACGGGGATGCTTTTTGCCTGCAGAGCAAGGGCATAGTCAGCGATAATATCCATAAATGTGGTAAACTGGGCATTATATTTGCCGCCGGGCAATACTTCTTTTGCACAGTTGTTGGATAAGTCTTTGGACTCCGTAAAATCACAGCCGGAGAAGTCGTATTTGTATTTTCCATCCGGTGTGGCCCTGATCTTGGCATTGCTCATGTTTGGCATATGGGTGGAAAGGGTGATAATAGCTCCCTCTGATGCCGCTTTTTCACTGATTTCCACAGATTTTGCCACTGCCGTTGATACATCGGTCATTCCAAGCTCTGCGCCGGTAAGGGCAAGGGAGTCGATTCCCACGATACCGCTGATGCTGCCTGTCATATCTTTTGTGTCGGAGTAGACACCGTCATTTTTTCCTACGCATTTGTGGGTATCGTTCTGGTGTCCGAAGAGCACCTGGCCTGCTGCGTCCAGACCTTTTAAGTAAGAGTACAGGGATTTTGCAGTAGCCGTGGCGTCAGTATCTGCCAAAACCACATCTCCCGGCATCTGGCTGGTATCTGCCTGTGTGCCTGCACCCGGAGTGGAAGTGATGTCCACAAAATCTGCGGAGCTGTCATACTGGGACAGAACGATATTGTCGATGTATACATTTCCCTGGAAGGAGGTGTTGACACCTACGATACCGAGGGTAAGGTCTGTGAGTTTTTCCTTGTTTGGCTGGAATTTTATGGAGACGGTTGCCTTCTTCATGTTGCCTCCGATGTCAGTTCCTTCTACGGATGTGTCTTTGTTTATAATTTCTGTGCCGCTGGTGGAATTGTTTGCAAATCCCTTTGCCTTAAATCCATCAAACTGTGAGGGATAAGTTATGTCAAAGGTTAAAAGATTGTAGGCTGACACATCGATGCCTTCTGCAATATTTTTTTTGATCTTTGCCTCGCTCCAGCCCTCAGCGGAATCTTTGCTGTAATCCAATCCTACTTCTAACTGTTTGCTGCCGTTTAAAGTTGCCACAGAGGTGGTGACATCGCCGCTGTATTTATAACCGTCTTCCTTTGTCCATCCTGCGCTGGTGCCAACTGTGGCATTCTCAAAGTCATCAATGGTGCAGGGACCCTGCTGGGGAAGGGGAGCAGCATCCTCACCTTTTAACAGTTTTACGTTGGAAACAGATACTGTTCCGTTAAATCCCTGTCCCACAATTTCAAAATAGATACCTCTCAGAGAAGCTGGGGTAATGTCTGTAAAGGCGATGGAGATATCTGTCTGATAGTTGTCATCGGATTTGGTAAAATCGCTGCTCTTTAATTCTTTGATATCTTGGCTGTCGTTCCAGTCCCAGCCATCTCCCAGTTTTACAACGCCCTGAATCTTCAGATAGCCAGATCCGCTAAGGGAATCGTAAGAAGTTTGGTCTAGGGATATAGTTGCTGTCATTGTGAAGTTTTCCGGGACGGTGATATCGGAAATACTTTCGTCGTATTTAATTTCCGCTTTGTTATCCCAATCCTCTGTTGTTAAATTTAAAGAAGTTGATGATTTTGCTGTTGTGCCCGTGTAAAACGCTGTCTCAGATGCTGCCAGTTCTTCTGTCTCTTCGGTCAGCGCTGTATCATCTGTGTCTTTTGCCTGTTCTATCTCATTCTCATTTGCCTGCTCCATATCTCCGGTTACATTCGGGTCAGATGCAGTCTCCGGCGCATTCTCTTCCTCCGGTGCTGTCGCAGCATCAGGCATGGACAGAATCTCTGTCTGCTCTGCTGTGTTTTCTCCCACTTCTTCCTTCGTGGCAGTGGTTTCCGTTGCCTCTGTTGTCTCGTCAGATTTCTGTTCTGACGATGTTTCTGTTTCTGGCGTCTCTTCCAATACAGTCTCAGAGTCTGCTGCTACGCTTCCGGCGTATACCGTGACCTGACTTTCCGGAAGGCAAAAGGATGAAATAGCCAGCGCTGCTGCCATTCCCATTGCCGCCATTCTCTTCAACAAAATTTTTTTTCTCATGTTTACCTCCTGTTTTTGATTTTTGATTACAAATTAAGTCAACATTACTAAAAACGAAGTTAAATTAAGCTAGATAATATTAACTTAATTTACTTTATATTAACCCAAAAACAGAGTAAAATAAATTGACAAATCACATAGTAATCATCTTTCCTTTTTGTATATTTTTCACAAAAAAGTAAAAGCGGCATAACTCATAAAAAAGTTATGCCGCTAAATTGAAAAACTATATTTGTGAATAACAGTACTAAGATTTGTAATTTTTCTGCCATATTCAATTGTCAGCTGGCCGCCACCTTTGTCCCAATATAATTCATAGGAGTCATAAGCGGAGAACCGCTCAGGATAGAAGCCATAAACTGAAAATCTCTCAAAATTTCTTCATCACTTAAATTTTTTCTTTGATAAATGCAGTCTAACATATAATAAGAAAACGATGTGCTGGCAAAATCTACGCAGAATTTCCATTCATCTGCATATCTCTTTGAACTGAACTTATCATGATTTTTGTACATTTTTGTGATCTGCCATTCAATCGGTTTTTTTACGCTCTGCAAAATTTTTGGCCATTCGATCTCACGCACAATTTTATCGTAAAAAAACTTATCTTTTCGGATGACGGTCATGATCTGAAGGACCCATTCCTCCAGGCTGCTGTTTTCGTCACAGTTGACAGCCTCTGCAAAATCATGGATTGCGATCCATTCCAGAACATCATAAATATCTTTGAAATGATAATAAAAACTCTGACGGCTCATGTTGGTTGCAGCCATGATATCCTGAATCGTGATTTTCCGGATCTCTTTATGATACATTAATTCTTTTACACAATCTGCAATTTTTCTTTTCGTCGAATAACACATACAAAATCCCCCTTAACATCTGTCGTGTTTGGCGTTACATTTCCCATACTTTTGAATTTGTTGTAGATATTGCAATAGCCCCGGCCTTTAATGCAGACAGGACATCTTCTTTTTCCGAGATCAATCCCCCCGCAATGATCGGTACCCCCAGTTTTGATGCCATGATCTTAATGATTTTTGGCATAAGCCCTGGCAGAATTTCTACAATATCTGCATAATCCCCAATCTGCATATTCAGATTGTCTATGACCTTTGAATCGATGACAAAAATACGGTAAATCGTACTTAAGGACAATTCTTTCGCCCGCTTGATCTGTTCGATTCTGGTGGAAATAATCCCATCGGCTCTGGTGTAACAGGAAATAAAATCCACAGCCTCCACCTTTGAACTTAACCCTGCAATTAAATCCATATGCACCACTACCGTTTTTCCCACTTCTTTCACCTGTTCTACAATTCCGGCAATGGTACTGACATTCCCATACAATATAAATACTACGCTGGTTTCCACAGAGCTTAAGCATTTTTGCAATCCCTTTTCATCCTTGATGGCTGCGATAATAGGATTGCCTGTAACTGCATCGTAAAATGCCTGCTTCATTAAAATCTCCTTTCTGTATAGTTTACGGGATAACAATTTGAGTATAAAAAAAGAGCATGACTATAAAATAACATTTCTGTTATGTATAACCAGCTCTTTTTCTCTTGGTCACATATAAAATAATGTCGTCGCACGTTTTTCTATGTGACTATTATACCTTCTTTCGACAAAAATTGCAATGAACTTTTTAAATTATTTGTTGCTTCTTCTCCAGATTTTCATTTTTTCTGCCTCTGCAATGAGTTCATCCCTGAAATCTGGGTGTGCAATGGAAATTAATAACTCTGCACGCTCCCATGCGGATTTTCCTTTTAAGTTTACTTTTCCGAATTCTGTCACCACATAGTGTACATTGGCACGGGTATCGGTTACGATGGAGCCTGGATTTAAGGTGGGCAGGATACGGGATTTTAATGTGCCGTCCTTTGTCTTAAACGTAGAAGAGCAGCAGATAAAGCTCTTTCCACCGTTGGAGAGGTAAGCGCCTAATACAAAATCAAGCTGTCCGCCTGCACCGCTGATATGTTTTACTCCTGCGGATTCTGAATTTACCTGCCCGAACAGATCTAAGTCAACAGCATTGTTGATGGAGATAAAGTTGTCCAGTGCGCTGACAGAGCGGATGTCGTTGGTGTAGCTCACAGGAGCGCTCATCATCTCAGGATTGTTGTCCAGATAGTCGTACATTTTCTTGGTTCCGCATCCAAAGCCGTAAGTCTGGCGGAAACGGTCGATGTTCTTTTTGGAGCCATTGATCTTTCCTGCTTTTGCGATATCCACAAATGCGTCAACGTACATTTCGGTGTGAACGCCCAGGTCTTTTAGGTCGGATTCTGCGATCATGGAGCCTACGGTGTTTGGCATACCGCCGATTCCAAGCTGTAAGCATGCGCCGTTTGGAATTTCTTCCACGATTAATTTAGCCACGGCGATATCTACATCAGTAGGTGCACCGCCGCCGCCAAGTTCACCGATTGCCGGATTTTCACCTTCCACAATGTAGTCAACCTGGGAGATGTGGATGCCGTTTTCAAAACCGCCCAGACATCTTGGCATATTTTCATTTACTTCCACAATGACTTTTTTTGATTTCTCGCATACAGCCATCAGGTGGGAAGCGTTTGGTCCAAAGTTAAAGTAGCCATGTTTGTCCATGGGAGTAACCTGGAACATTGCCACGTCATTGGGAACGATGGAATCCCTGTAGTACCGGGGAAGCTCGGAATAGCGGATGGGTGCGTAGAAAGCGCATCCTCTGTTAATGTATTTCCGCTCGATTCCTGACATATGCCAGGAATTCCAGGTGAAGTGCTCTCCGGCGTCCTCACGCTCAAACACTGCCAGAGGCTTTAAGAGAATTCCGCCTCGAAGGTTGATATCTTTTAACTCGTCCGTTCTCTTGGCAAGGGCTTTGTCCAAGGCATCTGGTGTGCCGTTGCACCAGCCGTAGTCTACCCAGTCGCCGGATTTGATGATTTTAACCGCCTCATCGGCAGTTGTGAGTTTCTGTTCGTATTCTTTTGCAAAATCCATGAAAAACCTCCTAATAATAATGTAACGCCCCCTCACTATGTTCAGCGGCAAGTCGTCGGAAGGGATTTTTAGAAATGCTTCGCATTTGCCTTCCTCCTATTGATATTGTTAAAAATTTAACTTTATAGTACCACTTTACCGGGAAAAATACAAGGGTTGGGGGCGGAGAACCCTTGTATTTTTCCCGGCAGTTTTAGGCGATGAGGAATTTCATAAAAATTTCATTAGTATTTTTATACAAAAAGTATTATAATATTTATCATGATTACCAGCCTATGAGGCTTTAGATGAGAGGTTAGATTTATGTACGATTTTCAGAACACGGTATTGCTTTCCGCAAGACCTACAAAAGGAACCCAGATTTTGCGCACAATTACACTGGCTTTGGTGGCGGCTACATTGGTGGGATGTCTCTTTATCAACCCCTTTCTGTTTGCACCGTTTTTCATTGCTGCCATGGCATTTTGGTGGTGGGGGGCCTTCCGCACCAGCCTGGAGTACGAGTACACGTATTTTGACGGGGATATAGACTTTGACAAAATCCGTGCCAAGAGTAAGCGCAAGCATATTTTAAGTATCAACATGGACAATGTGACATCCATTGTCCCGGCGGATGATCCCTCCCTTCACAATGTCCATCAGACACAGGGAATCAAGATCATTGATGTGACCAGCCGCAAGCCGGACAGAAAAGTGTATGAGATTGTTCACCAGGATGCAGGGGTGACTACCTGTATACGGTTTGAGCCGGACGAAAAATTTTTGGATTCCATATCTATTAAATATGCGAGAAAAGTTACAAGGTAAAAGAAAGGCGTGGATCATATGAAAAAGGCGCTTCGAAAGGCAGTTGCATATGGCATTTGTGGTTTGTTGGCAGCAAATGTGGCTGGCTGCGGCGGGTCAGTTTCAGAGCAGGATAACCGTCAGACAAACATGGAAAATGCAGCAGAACAGAATGCTTTGGAGGCACGGCACTCAACGAGAATAACCCCCAGTATGTAGTGGTGCGTAATACAGGGGGTTATTCCGTAAGCCCCTATGAGGGGATCAGCAACGGCGGATATCTGGAAGGGATCGCAATCATGCAGGGCGCATCCTACGATGTGTCATTTTATTGCAAGTCAGAAGACGCTCTGTGGATACGGTCTATGTGACGCTCTATAACGAGGACGGTACGGTCTATGATGAAAAGACTGTGGAAGGGATGAGGAGAGTATTTACAGATGGAAAGACTCCATCGGTGACGGCCTTGTATTTGAGATCAACGGGGAGAGTACGGTGGGTGACGTGGCGACACGCCCTCAGGGCAAGAGTATTTCTCGGGGAGTATGCGGCGAAAGCCAATACCCTGGATGCTGCGCTGGCGGAGGCGGCTTATATGACAGGACTTGAAAAGAATGGGGATGTGGTGGAGATGGCATGTTATGCGCCGCTCTTTTCTCATTCCAAGCTGAGTCAGTGGACACCGGATCTGATCTTCTATTCTAATGACGGCATTTTCGGCTCGGCAAATTATTATGTACAGCAGTTATATGGGAACAATGCGGGCAAGTACAGCCTTCCCTCCGAACTGACGGGGGCGGCGGATTTGACGCTGTATGAGTCGGCATCAGATGCGGAGGGCGATGTGATCCTGAAAATCGTCAATGTGTCGGATGAAGACATTCCTGTGGATGTAATACTGGAAGGCAGGGATATAGGCTGTTTCCTGCAGGAGGCGGAGGTGACGGTGCTCACCGGCACAGATAAGAAGGCGAAGAACGCTTTTGGGAAGATGGTGGTGGTGCCCCAGGAGAGCAAGATGGGGATTGACCAGACATTTGATTATACGGCGCCGGCTAATTCATTGACAGTGATACATTTGCTGGGGTTAAAGGATTGATAAAGAAAGGAAGAACAGGGGACGATGTCATTCAGATGAATCTCATCGTCCCCTGTTTTGGACTATCTATTTTCCGACAACCTCTTTTGTTACCGTTATATTTTAAATTATTCTTTGATTTCGTCAATATCTGTAAGATTGACACCAGCAACATTAAGAATTGCTTTTAAAGACAGATATTTCTTTTTCAATTTTGCATATGTTTTTACAGCGTTCTCTTCTTTTGCTAAAATCATATATTCTTGAATCTCTTTAAAATCGTCAATTGCTGCTTTTGCTATTTCAAGACCATTTGGCATAAGATCACCTACTTTCTTTAAAGGCACCATACATGTATCTAATGCTTACATTATAGCAACCAATACCTAAAGTGTAAAGTTTTTTAGTTAATGATTTGTAAGAAAGCTTTGGCACGGTTTTTCCAGGTATGTTCTGCCTGAGCTTTTTGATATCCGCTTTCTGAAATCTCTTTTATTTTTTTCGGATGGTCAAGCAGTTCTTTTACGGTTTCACACAGGATGTCCGGTTTGTCTGCAGGGTAAAAGATCAGTTCTTTTCCATCTTTAAATTGCTCATCCAGCAGGATGGAAGAATCTGTCAGGCAAAGGCTGTGGTTTAGCATGGCAGAGTAGACTCTGTCGTGTGCGCCGAATTTGAATTCCGGCATGATATTCAAGGTGATCTTTGCCTGTCGGAAATAGGAAAATGTGTCTTTGAAGTCCGTGTCGTCAATAATAGACACATTTGCAAAATTCCCCAGAGAGGATTTGCGCCATCCGTTGCCGCATAAGGTCATGGAACTGCCGGATTTGGCAAGGGCGGTGAGAAGTTCTTCTCTGCGCCACGCCCGGATGTAGGAATCTGCAAGGAAGCAAGCCTGCATGTGCAGGGGAAACAGCTCCTCCACAATTTCGTCCAGGTCAGGAAGCATGGAGGTCAAAGCCTGCTCCTGGGTGAGGGAAGTGTCCTTTTTCATTTTTTCAATCAGGTTTTTTGTGATCTTCCCCATAAAATCAGGGATGTCTCCTATGGCAGCATCCACCTCTTTGGGCGGGGTGTAGGAGCCGGAAAAGAGCAGATCTATGGTTTTCTTTGGATAAGCTGTTTCATCGGGGGCAATATCCTCCCCTGTCATGGGAAGAACGTGGACAGAAACAATGTGGGGATAATAAGTTTCTATATATTTTTTGTGATTCTGGTCTAAGCAGATGACGTGGAAATCTTTTAATGGATGCTTTAACATGTTGTGGTGGTACAGGGGATGATCTAATAAAATATCGAAAAAGGGCGCAGAAATCTGGTCCAGAAAATAGCTCCCATCCTCCATTTTAAGCTTGGGGAGGTTAGAGTTGAGATCCACCAGGGCGTCAAAGTGTTGTCCCACATAGCGTTCCATATTTTCTAAGGGCTCATTTTCTGTGGAAAAAATTTCTACCTGAGCGTCTGTTCCTAGGGCATTGGCCAGGGAATCGGAAAAATAGTTGTAGGAATTGTAACAGACATTTCTCAGTTGGAAAAAAAGCAGATGTTTCATAAGTCCCTCCCTCGTTTAAATGCAGTATTCGTTAGAATCCTGTGGCCTGTCGATGACGTCCTGCAGGGTGATGCCGTTTAGATAGTCTAAGATAACCTGGTAGAGCCCCTCATATATGGGCAGGGTGGGGCATCCATGGCAGTTTTCACACAGGTTCGGTGTGTTGTCCATACAGCTCACCGGGGCAAGGCTGCCCTCTGCGCTCTCCAAAATCTCCCGAACTGTGATTTGGGCAGGGCTTTTAGCCAGCTGGTAGCCGCCCATATGCCCCTTGTTGGCGTTTAGCAGGCTGCTGCGGTTTAGAAAAGGTATAATCTGTTCCAGGTATTTTTTGGAAATATTCTGCCTTGCGGAGATGTCCTTTAGGGAGATAAAGCCCTCGTTGTAATGGTGCGCCAGGTCAATCATCATGCGCAGTGCATACCTTCCTCTGGTGGAAATTTTCAAGATTGCCGCCTCCTTTTTTTGTGGAGAATGTTCTCTGTTATTTAAAACCTATCATACCATAGAAAGGGTAGGCAATCAAGGCAAAAAAGGAGAGGGGGTCACTCCCTCTGTAAATTGCCCATATGCTCTGCCGTTGGCAGATTAGATTGAAAATACTTTTGAATGAATGATAGAAATATTTTAACTGATTTGAAGGAAAAATGCCACGGCTGTATTCGTTATGATATTGCCGTGGCTGTTACCGCAAAATACAATTATAGTTCCTTTTCCAACTGATGCACCTGTTCTGGGGCAAGGCCGGAATAAAATGCAATTTTATCCAACGCCAGGTTCCCCTCTCTTAGCATCCGTTTTGCTGTTTCCGCCTGTCCACGCTCCATGCCTTCCTCATAGGCAATCTCACGCTCATTTTTCAGATGCAGTTCCTCATTGTACTCGTACCAGCTCATCTCCAACGCCTCCGCCCTGTTCTTTCTTAAAAAATCAGATAAAATACCTTTCTCGATACACTCCTCTATGGCTTTCTCGATTGCCTCCCTCAGGGGCAGTGTCTTTGCATGGAACCGGATTCTGTCCACATACTGGGCATATTCCTTTAGGCTTTGGCAGGCATCAAACAGTTCTTCGTTGTTCCCAAAATTGATGTTAAACGCCTGCACCCGCAGTTCCAACATGGATTCCAAATCCTCCCTGCCCTCCGGCAAAACGCAGGATTCCGAAGGCCTCATCTCCCACTGCTGGGGCATTTCTTTAGTGTACTGTATCATTGATATTTGGCAAAACCACGCAGAATATTTGGTTATCTGCAAGGCGAATTTTCGACGGCGTAGCGGTGGCTACGACTAGAAAATTCAACGTAGCAGATAGACAAATAGGCAAGTGGGTTTGGCTAATTATCAGTGATACAGTACACTAATTCCGTTGTAAAACATAAAAAAACGTGGCGCCGGAATTTCCACCAGCTTGGATTTATATAAATCCTCATGCCTGGTAAGCCCCTGCAATATTTTTGACACGTAAAACAAATGTCGTAGCGGGATGTTAGGGTTTACTGTGGACTGATGCTCATACAGATTCAGTGAAAAATCCATCACGCAGGAAACGTCGTTTTTCATATTCATGTATACAGCGTTCTCCAAAGTGGTGACTTTCAGCTCCTCCGGGTTCGTGTAATCCGTTCCGTTTACCGCATTGTAGAGTTCCAGTAAATTTTCCTTCTCCTTAAATATCATGCGAAATACCGTGTCTTTGTAGTTTCTCTGCTCTTTTGCCATTCATTTGCCTCCTATAAAATTGACTTGTACAGGAGCCCCTCAGAATCTCCTGCTTAACCTTGGATTTCAAGCATAGATTTTCTGATTTTTATGAATGTTTTTGAACTATTAGACAAAACGCCACCGAAAAACGCTGTCCCGGCGGCAAATCACAGAATTGTTTTATGCTCTGCAAGTAGTATACTTTATTTTACAAGAAGAAAACAATGGCACAGGAGGCCATTCTAAATTTTCTCCATTTCTTCTTCAAGTATAGAGGTGAGACGTTCAAACATATTCAAAATCACCTCTCGCTCTGTATCAGTAAGGCGTAGAAAAGCGAGGTTTTCTGCTGCGACAATCTTATCTGCGGTATCCCTGGCAAGCGAAAGCCCTTTTTCCGTCAGAGAAACATATTTGCTTCTGCGATCATCTTCCAGACATTCCAGTTTAACATACCCTTTCTTTTCAAGCACTTTCAGTGAAGAATGGATGGATTGCTTTGAATGAAGCAGCTGTTCGACAATATCTTTCTGTGTACATTTTGTATTTTCACGCAGGACATATATAATCCACAGTGCCAGTTCCGGCAAGTCAAATTTCTTTGCCGCTCTGCGGTATATATCATCGTAGCGTTTAAACATGCGGTTGAATTGAACGATCTGTTGCTGTACATTCTTTTTCATACCGATCATCCTTTCAGCTATTAGAACTTTATAAATTATAGTCTGTTTACAGACTTTTTTCAATAGAATTATAGACATTTATCAGTAAATGTGTTATATTAAGCAAAACAAGAGGAAAATGATGGCAGAAATAGTTTTTCATTTAAACGAACAGAAGAATGAAGAGCTGTTTTCTGTAAGAGAGAAAGGAGATTAAAATCATGAAATCAAAAAAATGGCTTTCGTTTTTTGCGGCAGCGACACTTGCAGTTACGTTAGTTACCGGGACAAATATGACGTTAAGCGCTGCAACAGTGACAGACCAAAGCAGCTCTGAGTCAACAGTTCCAGGCAATTCCGAGGAGGAAGGGGCAGGTAACGCAGAATCAACGGAAACGGATTCACAGGCACCAGAAACAGACAAAGACGAAGAATCAGGTTTACCGAAAAGGGGAGAAAGCATTACCCCCACCACCGGTGATAAAAAATCCACCTATAAGGTAACAGTACAGGGGGAAGAAGTTGAGTACACAGGAACAACCTCCACGAAAGCCTCAATTACGATTCCGGCAACGGTGAAAGATACAAACGGAATTACGTACAAAGTAACTTCTATAAAAACGGGTGTGTTTAAGGATGATAAAAAAATTACTTCTGTAACCATCGGAAAAAATGTAAAGACCATTGGCGTAAATGCATTTTCAGGCTGTGCAAAGCTGACAAAAGTTACAATGGGTAAAAATGTAGAGGTCATTAAGGCAAATGCATTTTTGGGATGTACAAAGCTGGAAAGGATTTCAATCGGTACAAATGCAAAAACGATTGGAGCAAGTGCATTTTCAGGCTGTACCAGGTTGACAAAGGCAACCATCGGAAAAAATGTAGAAACAATTGGAGCCAGTGCATTTTCGGGCTGTACCAGGCTGACACAGATTACTATCGGAAAAAATGTAAAAACCATTAAGGCAAATGCATTTTTAGGCTGTACGAAGCTGACACAGGTTACAATTACCAAAAATGTAGAAACAATTGGAGCCAGTGCATTCCAGGGATGCAGATCACTCGGCACAGTGAAAATAAATTCCGAGAAATTGAAAAAAGTAAATAAGAATGCATTTAAAGACACAAAACCCAACATAGTCATCAAAGTGCCTGCAAAAAAATTTAATGATTACAAGGCGTTGTTTGAAAATGCAGGTCTTAGTAAATATGCCAAATTCCAAAAAAGAAAGTAATAGGCAAATAAAAATGACAGGGCTCAGCAAGTAAGCTGTTATGCCCTGTCATTTTTTATATCAAACGATATGTTAAAAACAGGATAGGTTTTTACGATGTTATATGCTATACTTGCTTTATCTCTTGACAGGAGAAATATCGAATTGTATTGTACAGATCGGAGAGAGTCATGTATCGGATCGGCGTTATATCAGATACCCACGGCCTGCTGCGGGAAGAAGTGAAAAAGGAGTTAAAGAGCTGTGACGCCATCCTCCACGGCGGTGATATCCACAAACCGGAAATCCTTGAGGAATTAGAAAAAATAGTTCCTGTATATGCGGTGCGGGGGAATGCGGATAAGGAATGGGCCGGGCATATTCCAAAATTTTTAGAGATAGAATTGTACGGGATTTCTATTTCTATGATACACAACAGAAAAGAACTGCCAGAGGAAGCAGGGCATGCAGATCTGGTTGTCTTTGGTCATTCTCACAAATACACTGACCGGATAGAGAAGGGAGTCAGATATCTGAATCCCGGAAGCTGCGGTCCCAGAAGATTTCGGCTGCCTGTGACTATGGCGGTGATAGAGACAGAGGGTGAAGGTAGTTATGAGGTAAAGCAGATCGATCTTGCTAAGAGTCTGCCGGAAAATCCTGAAATGCCAAAGGAGGAGAAGATCAGCAGAGAGCTGATACTGAAAGTTATGAGGGATGTAAGTAAGGGAAAAAATGTCAAGCAGATTGCCAGAGAGAACCATATCAGCGGGGAACTGGCGGAGGCCATTTGCCGGATGTATCTCACCCACCCGGGAATCGACGTGGACGGAATTTTGGACAGGATCACCTAGTACAACTTAATTTTCGTTGTACTAGAGAAATTAGTTGCCGTTTTTTATCCCAGGTAGTATAATAAAAAAGTGACTTTAGAAAAAACAGGAGGCTGCAATGTTAGAATTACGGAATATATCCTATGAGGTGGACGACGGAGAACACCGGGAGATATTAAAAAATATAAATTTGAAATTCGAAGATCATTTTGTTGCCATCACAGGGCCAAATGGTGGGGGGAAATCTACCCTTGCCAAGATTATTGCAGGGATCATCACTCCCGCTTCGGGGCAGATTATTTTAGACGGAGTTGACATTACGGGAATGAACATCACAGAGCGGGCAAAAGCCGGCATCAGTTATGCATTTCAGCAGCCGGTGCACTTTAAAGGGCTTACGGTAAAGGATCTGATCACCCTGGCGGCAGGCCGCACCATGAAGATATCGGAAGTCTGTGACATCTTATCCGAGGTGGGACTCTGCGCAAGGGAATATATTGACAGGGAGATCAACAACAGTCTTTCCGGCGGGGAACTAAAGAGGATAGAGATTGCCATGGTGACAGCCAGGGGGACAAAGCTTTCCATTTTTGACGAGCCGGAGGCCGGCATCGATCTGTGGAGCTTTAACAGCCTGATCCATGTGTTTGAGCGGATGCACCAGGAGATAAACGGCATGATACTGATCATCTCCCACCAGGAGAGGATTTTAAATGTGGCGGACAAGATCGTGTTAGTCAATGATGGGGAAGTGTCCGCAGTGGGAACAAAAGAAGAAGTCCTCCCCATGTTGTTAAATGCAGAGGGAAGCTGCCAGACATTGATCGAGAAGGTGAAGTAGAGGAGGGGTCGAAGTCATGGACAAAATAGAAAAGAATCTTTTAGAGCAGGTGGCAGGCCTTCATGAGGTGCCTGCAGGTGCGTACAACATCCGATCCAACGGACAGATGGCAGGGAGAAACAGTACCGCAAATATTGAGATTGTCACAAAAGAGGACAAACAGGGCATTGACATTGTGATAAAGCCGGGAACAAAAAATGAGAGCGTGCACATTCCGGTTATTTTAAGCGAAAGCGGATACCAGGAGATGGTGTACAATGATTTCTATATTGGTGAGGACTGTGACGTTACCATTATTGCCGGCTGCGGCATCCACAACTGTGGGGTGGACACGTCAAAACATGACGGAATACACACTTTCTATGTGAAAAAGAATGCGAAAGTCCGCTATGTGGAAAAACATTACGGCGAGGGGGACGGCAACGGGGAAAATGTCATGAACCCCACAACAGTAGTGCATTTGGACGAGAACGCATATTTGGAGATGGAGACAACCCAGATCAAGGGCATCGATTCCACAAACCGCATTACAAGGGGAACCTTAAAAGAAGGGGCAAAGCTGGAGGTAAAAGAAAAAATTATGACCCACGGCAGGCAGTATGCCAGGACAGAGTTTGAGGTGGACTTAAACGGGGAGAACTGCAGCGCAAATGTGATTTCCCGCTCCGTGGCAAGGGATTCGTCCAAGCAGGAGTTCTTTTCCAGGATAAACGGCAATGCAGCCTGCGCCGGCCACAGCGAGTGTGACGCCATTATCATGGATGAGTCCTGTGTCACCGCCAGTCCCCAGCTTACGGCAAACCATGTGGATGCCAGCCTGATCCACGAGGCGGCTATCGGCAAAATCGCAGGGGAGCAGTTGATCAAGTTGATGACCTTAGGGCTTACTGAGGCGGAGGCAGAGCAGCAGATTATCAGTGGATTTTTAAAATAAAAAAATGAGAAACACAATTCTGTGTTTCTCATTCTTTTATGCTTTTTTCTTGTCTCGTGTGTGGAACTTTTCGTCTTTGTCCTTTAAGGCGTAGGTGGTCGCTCCGGACATATTGGCTTTCCGCTGGCAGGCAGAACACAGGGAGCCAAAACGGATAGGCGCACCGCATTTGGTACAGTGGATGTTTTCCAGCTTGGGTTTCTGTAGTTCCTTGTACTCGATTCGGCCCTCACGAATCCAGCCTTTTACCTTGCTGAGGGGAATGTGAAATTCTTCTGCCACCATAAATTCCGTTACATCGTTGGTGCGAATATACTCTTTTACCTTGGAGAACAGAATACGGTCTTTGCAGCGGGGGCATATGGTATCCTGGTAATCCTTTGGAAGGGAGCGGTGGCATTCGCTGCACTCATTAAAATTGTCAAATAGATGATGTCTCAAAGAAGCGGGCATTTCAATAAGCCTCCTTTTAAAATAGTATTTGCGGCTGTAGGAAGGAACTGCCCAAAAATAACCCTTTTTTTGAACAGTTCCCAAGTCACGGAAATTTATCTTTAAATAACAGTATACCACAAGTTGAAGAGAAAGGGAATAATTATGAAATTTTTTCATATATCAGATCTGCATATTGGAAAACAGCTCCATCACTACAGCCTGAGAGGGGATCAAAAGGATATACTGGAAAAAATAGTGGAAGCGGCCAAGCGGGAGAAACCGGATGCACTGCTTCTTGCGGGGGATATCTATGACTCCAGCGTGCCTTCCGCAGAGGCGGTGGAACTGTTTGATTTTTTTCTCACCAGATTTTCTGATGCATTGCCAAAAACTTCTGTCCTGGTTATTGCCGGAAACCATGACAGCGGGAAAAGACTTTCTTTTGCCAGCGAAATTCTGAAAAAGCACAGGATTTATGTGGCGGGGCTTCCGCCTGTGGAGGATGGAGAATTTATCCGAAAAGTAGTGTTGGAAGACAGATGGGGAAGGGTAAATTTTTATCTTTTGCCCTTTACAAAACCGTCCCATCTGCGGAAGTTCAGGGAGGAGCCTTTCTCTTCCTACCAGGAGGGGATAGAATTTCTGTTGGGGAGGGAGCAGATAGACAGGGATGAGCGGAACGTGATTCTCTCCCATCAGTTTTATACCGCCTCCGGGAAAAAGCCGATACAGAGCGACTCTGAAGTGGTTACTGTGGGAGGGATCGACCAGGTGGATGTCTCAGTGCTAAAAGATTTTGATTATGCAGCCTTAGGGCATATCCACAAACCTCAGAATATGGGAAAAACGATCCGTTACTGCGGCACACCTCTCGCCTATTCTGTCAGCGAGGCGGACCAGGAAAAGAGCATTACAGCGGTGACGTTGGAAGAAAAGGGAAAAGAGCCCAGGATTTGTGAAATTCCTCTGAAGCCTTTGCACAGGGTAAGAAAATTTAAGGGAAGGTTACAGGAGATCCTTGAGATGGATGAGGGAAGTGCCAGAGAGGATTATGTGAGCATCACGCTGACAGACGACATAGAGGCCTATGAGCCTATGGAGCAGCTAAAAGAGCTGTATCACAGGATTTTAGAGCTTTCAGTGGACAATAAACGCACAAGAACAGTGATGGATTTTTCCATGGAGGATGTAGAGGAAATGCAGCCTCTGACTGCGTTTGTCCAGTTTTTTCAGGAGATGAATGGAAGAGAGATGTCAGAGGATGAGAGGAATCTGGCGGAGAAGATTATCGTGAGGTGTACAGTGGAAAAGGGGGAGGGAGCGTAAGTGAAGCCAATATGTCTTGAAATGTCTGCTTTCGGTTCTTACGGGGGAGTGGAGAAAGTTGATTTTTCCGAAAAACAGGAGGGGTTGTTTCTGATCACTGGAGATACGGGGGCAGGGAAAACCACCGTTTTTGACGCCATGATGTATGCGCTCTACGGCAAGACCAGCGGGGGGGCCAGAGACGGTAGTATGATGCGAAGCCATTATGCGGGAAGAGATGTGAAAACCTATGTAATTTTTAAATTTTCTTTTCAGGGAAGGGAGTATCAGATTACCAGAAACCCGGAATACCAGATAGAAAAAATCTTGAAAAACGGGAAAGTAAAGCAGCAGAAGGTGGCACAGGGACTGGAGCTTTTACTCCCGGAGGGAGTTGTTTTTTCGGGAAAAAAGTCGGAGGTGGAGGAGCGCATACAGGAAATTGTGGGGTTGACGCCGGAGCAGTTTACCCAGATGGCAATGATTGCCCAGGGGGATTTCCTGAAACTGATCTATGCAAAAACAGATGAACGGAAAAAGATTTTCAGCCATCTCTTTGGAACGGGAATCTATTCTGACATAGCAGAGGCATTGAAGCGCTATGCCGCAGAGCTGGAGGATAAGATAAGGTCGAAAAACCAGGCTGTGGAGCAGGAGTATGCCAGGAAAGTTCTTCCCATGGGATTTGAAGATGATGAAAGAGATATGGAAGAGGGACATGCAGGAAAGCTTTTGATATTAGATGGGTATATTGCTTTTGGCAGAGAACGGGAGAGGGAAGTTGGGAAAACCCTTGCGGAGTGCAAAAATGCCCGTCAGAAGCTTTTGGAACAGATCACCAGGGCTCAGGCGGCAGAGAAGCTGTTTCATGCATACGAGAAAGCCCTGAAACAACAGCAAAGCCTGGAAGACCGTCGGGAAGAGATTCTGGCAACAGAGAGACGGATCAGGCGGGGGGAGGCGGCAGAAAAAGTTTGGCAGGAAGAACAGAAGGTGACGGATGAAAAAAAGAATTTAGAGGAAAACTTAAAGCGGAAGCAGGAGTTAAAGGATAAGGAGAAGATATTGCGGAAATCTCTGGAGGTGTCGGAGCTTGCGGAGATCTGGATAGAAAACAGGAGGAAAAATTTCCTTCTGGAGCTTTTGTCAGAAGATCTGGCGTTGTGTCTTAGGCAGAGGGAGAAGACAGAAAAGAAAAAAGAAATCTGGCAGAAACTGGTGGAGGAGAGCCTTGCAAAAAGGAATGTTTATGAGGAGAAATATGCTGTATTCCTGCGGGAGCAGGCGGGGATTTTGGCAAAGGACCTGACAGAGGGAGAACCCTGCCCTGTGTGCGGTTCTAAGGAACATCCCTGTAAAGCCAGGTTATCCAATGAGGCGGTGAGCCAGCTGGAGGTGGAAGAGGCCAGGAAAGCCAGAGATCTGGCGGAGACGAAAAGAGAGCAGGCACAGCAGAAGTACCGTTTGGAGGAGCAGAATTTACAGCAGATGTGGCAGCAGCTGGCTGACCAGGGGAAAAAACTGCTTGGGGGGGAGCTTTCGGCGGAGGAATTGCAGGATAATATTCCGGAAGAACAGGCGTCTTTAAGAAAGCAGGCAGAAGGATATGAGGCGAGGCTTTTGGAAAGTGAATACTGGAAGGAATTTCTCGATCAGATCAAAGACTGCACAAAAACTGACAGGCAGAAGGGGATGTCTTTCTTTGAAAAAATGAGGGAAGAAGCCCAGGGGTATATCCGACAGATGGCTGAGGAAAAGAGCAGGAATGCCGGAAATCTGGAGGCAGTGGAAAAGGAAGAGAAAAAGCTTCTGGATGGGATAAAAAAACAGGAAGCCCTGTTTTTGCAGACACGAAAAAGGTCAGGATTTGAGGATGAGATTTCCTATCGTCAGGCAATTTCCACGGAGAAGGAGAGAGAGAAGTGGAAGGGTGAGATTCTTTCTTATCGGAAAGAGATGGATGAAAAGGAAGGGGAAATCCGGGGACTGAAATCTCAGCTGAAAGGAAAGAAGCAGGAGGACACAGAAAAACTGGAAATCCGGGAAAAAGAGCTGAAACAGCAGATAAAAGAGCTGGAAAATCAGAAGATGGATTGTTATGCCGCCAACGAAACCAACCGGAAGGTGCGCCAGAATTTGATTTCTTTTGAAAATGAAAGTAAGATGCTAAGGGAAGAGGCTGCTGTGGCAGGAAGCCTTGCCCGCACTGCCGGAGGAAGGCTCAGTCAATCAGCGAAAATGGATTTGGAGACTTACGTTCAGAGAAGATATTTTAAACAGATTATTGCCCAGGCTAATAAGCGGTTTATCCCCATGACGGGAAAGCAGTTTATGCTTCGGATAAAGGAAGAGCCGGTGGGAAAGGGAAAAAATGAAGGGCTGGATCTGATGGTCTATGCCATTGCCACAGGCACCTTGCGGGATATCCGTACGCTGTCCGGAGGGGAATCTTTCCTGGCGGCATTGTCTATGGCTCTTGGGCTGTCGGATATTGTGATGAAGCAAAGCGGTGGGATACGTCTGGATATGATGTTTATCGATGAGGGGTTTGGTTCCCTGGATGAGGAATCCAGAAAAAAAGCCATTGAGGTTTTACAGGAATTGTCGGTAGGGCATCGCCTGATCGGTATCATATCCCATGTGACAGAGTTAAAAGAACAGTTAGATCATAAATTATGTGTTACCAGAAATGAGAAAGGGAGCAGCGTATGTTGGGAGATTTCATAAAGCGCACAGGAAAAGCACCGATCGCAGTGTTTGACTCGGGAGTGGGAGGGATCAGTGTCTTAAGGGAACTGATCCACATTATGCCACAGGAAAACTTTTATTATTATGGGGATTCTGCCAATGCCCCTTATGGCACAAAGGATTTGGAGGAGGTGCGGAAACTCACCATAGATCATGTGGATCGTTTTATCGCAGAGGGGGCAAAGGCGGTGGTGGTGGCCTGCAATACGGCTACCAGTGCGGCTGTACGGATTTTGCGCCAGAAATATGAAGATGTCCCGATTATAGGGATTGAGCCTGCCTTAAAACCGGCGGTTTTGTCAAGGGAGAATCCCAACGTGGTGGTAATGGCAACCCCCATGACCATACGGGAAGAAAAATTTCACAACCTGATGGACCGCTACACCCATATGGCACATATTATCCCTCTGCCCTGTCCGGGGCTGATGGAATATATTGAGCATGGTGATATCCAGAGTACAGATCTGGAAGCTTTTCTGGAAAAGTTATTTGATCCTTTTGATAAACAAAAGCTGGATGCAGTTGTGCTTGGCTGTACCCATTATCCCTTTGTGAGCAGAGAGCTGAAAAAAGTCCTGGGGGAGGACGTGGCTTTGTTTGATGGAGGGGAAGGTGTGGCAAGGGAGACAAAACGCCGGCTAAAGGTAAAAAAACTTTTAAGCCAGGATGAAAATCCGGGGAAGGTCCTTTTGGCCAACAGTGAGAATACACAGGAGAAAATCAGTCTCTGCGAAAAACTTTTAGGATTGCCCAGATAAGGCATGTGTAGAAAGGGAGGATGGCATGGCAAAATCTTATCACCAGAAATTGAAGATACTTTATATTGCCCAGATGCTTTTGGAAAAATCAGATGAGGAGCATCTTCTCACCACAAAAGATCTAATCTCAGGGCTTTTGGAGTACGGCATTTTGGCAGAGCGGAAAAGTATCTATTCAGACATAGAGGCACTGACAGAATATGGAATGGATATTGTAAAAGAGGAAGGCAGGATGGGGGGATACTATATTGCCAGCCGTCAGTTTGAACTGCCGGAGTTAAAGCTTTTGGTGGATTCTGTCCAGGCATCCAAATTTATCACTGGAAAGAAATCAAGGGAACTCATCGCCAAATTAGAGACACTTACCAGTCACGCCAACGCAGGAAAGCTTCATCGCCAGGTGGTGGTCAATAACAGGAATAAAGCGTTAAACGAGTCAATTTATTATAACGTGGATGCCATTTACACGGCAATGAATGACAATGTCCAGATCCGGTTTCAATATTTTTCCTGGACGCCGGATAAGAAAATGGAGCTACGGAAAAACGGTGAATTTTATCAGGTTAGCCCCTGGTTTTTAACCTGGGAGGATGAAAATTATTATCTCATCGCCTATGACGAGGAGGCGGACGTGATGAAACACTACCGGGTGGACAAGATGTTAAAACCGGGGAACACAGATAAAAAACGCCAGGGAAGAAAGCTGGCGGAAAACGTTGACCTTGCCGCCTATGCGAAAAAAACTTTCGGAATGTTTGCTGGAGATGAGGAGACAGTGATCCTGGAGTGCAGAGAGGAATTGACGGGGGTGTGTATTGACCGTTTTGGGACAGATGTGCCGATGCGAAGGACAGAGACAGACCACATCCGCATCCGGGCGGAAGTGGCGGTGTCTCCTCAGTTTTATGGCTGGCTGGCAGGACTGGGGGACAGGATAAAAATCATATCCCCGGAAAGAGTGCGGGACGCCTACCGCCAGTGGATTGAAAATATTATGAAATCTTTAGTATAACGTGGAATAAGAGGTACAGTAAAAGTAAATGTACCGGGTAAAATGCATAAAATACATATTTTAAATTCAGCCCACGTTTTCCGTTGTAGAATTTTATCAGGAGGATGTCGATGGCGGAGGAGCTTTCCATGAGATTTATGGCAGACAGCCAGAGTACGGATACTGCCATGGCAACGACATTGCCCCTGTATTGCCGGAATATGTAAATAAATACGATAGCAAGCACACCCATTGCCCCGTAATCGCTAAAGATTAAAAGTTCCGCCATCAAAACTCCTGACACCAGGACGGCACAGTCCAATATAAAACGGAAGGGGCCATGAAATGAGTGTTTGGAGCGTTCCATCAGAGCAATCACCACAAGACCGATAAACAGAGTAAAAAATACGTTCTGGTAGCGCCAGTAAAACATTTGTCTGTTAAATACCAGGTCAAAGGGTATTTCGGAGATAAATGCAAACAGTAAAAGGCGCAGGGCGTATTTTTTTACGTCTCTGGTGTGGGAAAAGCCTTCCACTAAAAGAAAACAGAAAATTGGAAAAGCCAGACGGCCGATCAGCCGCATAGCGTAGTAGAGATTTGTGTACGTTCCTATCTGGGGTTCCAATGCCGCTACGGCTAAATGGTCGATAAACATGGTTACAATGGCGATAAGCTTTAAAGTGCTTCCGGACAATCCGCCGGATTTTTCATCAGGTGCAATAGATGTAGTAGTTGTGTCTGACATGGTAAGATCTCCTTATGTAATATTATAAATTATAAGTTTTTAGAGGAAACAGCTAAGAAAGCAGAGCAAACCCTTCGCTGTGCTCACGGACGACATCTTTTATAATCTCAATGTCCATCTGCATACTGCCGATCTTTGCCGTTTCTGTTGTAACTTTTTGGCAGCAGGCACATAGTTTTCGGCCAGGATCCGTATGTTTTTGTCTGTGACATTTTCAATGTGCAATTCCAGCTTTGTCATACGGGAATCCAGACGCTGCATATTTGTTTCAAGATTCTCTACTCTCAGTTCTAAACGTTGAACGCTTGCTTAAAGGCTTTGAACTCTATCTTCCAAGCGCTGAACTCTCAGGTCCAAATTATGTACGTCAGTTTTCAGTTCATGCAATTCATTTTTGATGGGTTCCAATTTGGAATCAAATTTTTTGTCCATCAAGTCTGATATCGCAAGCAATAATTCATTGTCTGTCATCATAAAACTCTCCTTTTATGTGGTTGTGAAAACTAACAGGATTATGTTTAACATATATTAACATATAAATTTACATTTGACCAGTACAAATTTTAATGATTGGGAAGGTGAAAAATATGGATTGACGCTGTTTTTACTTCAAGTTATCATAATAGGCAGGAGGAGACGGATATGGTGATAGGAATTTGTGATGATGTGGCTAAGGATCGTGAGCGCATCTATAGATTTTGCGAAGCCTTTTTCCGTACTTGTGACATGGAACATCAATATCGCATGTTTGCCAGCGGGGAAGAGGTTTTAGAATACTGCCGTCAGAAAGACCAGGAGCGGGTGGATTTACTTTTTTTGGATATTGAATTGGGGGCTATCGACGGTATTCAGGTAAAAGACAGGATCCTGAGGCAGGATATGGTGTGGAGGATTGTGTTTGTGTCCGGCAATCAGGACAAAGTGTTTCTGTCATTTGGATTGAAAACACTTGGATTTCTGGTAAAACCTGCGGGAAAAGAAGATATCTGCAGGTGGATCAATGTGGTTTTGGAAGAGTTGAAGGAAGATATTCTGGTCACGATTGCGGATTCCAAAACAGCAGATGAGCGATATGTGAGGCTGGAGGATATTGAGTACTTTGTGGCGGAGGGGAATTACACGAAAATCGTGCTGCACACAGATGAGGATTCCGAAGAGGACTACATATTGGTTACAAAGAAAATCGGGGAACTGGAACAGGAATACAGCCGCTATCCTATCTTACGGGTACATAAATCTTATATGGTGAATCTGGAAAATGTGATGGATATCAAAGGGGAGATAACCATCCGGGACAGCGCAGAGAAGATTCCTATTGGGCGTACATTTAAAGATTCGGTCAGGAAGAAGTATTTGGAATTTGGGAAGGAGAAAGTAAGAGGGAGAACATGAGGGAAGATATTATTTACCTTACATTGTATTTGGTTACGGAGATGTTAAACTATCTGCTGGCGTACAGAGTGATTTTTCAGGCGGAGATTACAAGGGATAAGAGACGATGGGTGGTGGGGATTGTTAGTATTGTGCTTATTCATGTGGTATTAATGCTCTTATACGATGAAAAAATATCAGAAACAATGAGTGCCGTAACGATGATAATATTACCCATCTGCATGCTGGAAAATAGAGAAAAAAAGAATTTCATAATTTATCCTTTTATTGTAATGGGGGTGACAAGTATTATAATAAGCTTTTCGTTTTTATATGCTATTTTTTTCAAAGTATCAGAGTTTGATATATTGGAAAATGATTTTCTGAATTTATTATGTCAATGTATGCCAATTTTGATGATGATTATTTTAGAAGGATATAGAAAGTATAAAAAGAAAAGCTTAATTCAGATACAGTTAGGGAGACAGCAATATATTTTGTTTTATGTTGGAGTTTTATGCAGTTATTTTATGTTAATGACGATGCAGGGATTATCTGTTCGAGAAGCATCTGAAAAATATATTAATATCTATGGATTAGCCAGTTCAATCGCATGCATTGTTTTAATCATACTGATACTTTGGCAGGGAATTGTTGTGCATAGGGAAATACAGTATAAAGAGCGATGTGAAATGAATGAGAAATATTTGGAATTGCAGGCAGATCATTTTCGGCAACTTATGGCGCAGGATGAGAAGATGAGGAAGTTTAGACATGATATGAATAGCCAAATGAATATGTTGAAGTACTACTGTGAAAATAATAGTTTTCAGGAAATGAAAAAGTATCTTTCCAAAATAGTGCAGGAATCAGCAGTATACGATGTGACGATATATACAAGAAATCGTAGTGTGGATGCGGTGATTGCACCTTTGGCTCAAATGGCACAGGAAAAGAACATAGTCATGACATGGAGAGGAATTCTTCCAGAACAGACGGAAGTTGCGTTGTACGATTTGTGCACCATTCTATCTAATCTTTTGAAAAATGCAATAGAAGCCTGTGAAAAGATTCCTCATGGAAAAGAGAGGAGAATTGAAGCCAAGGTGGGAAGTTACAATAATCAGATTTACTTGGAGATTAAGAACACCGTTGCAGAAGAAGTGATAATTGAAAATGAGAAATTAGTGACATCTAAAAAAGATAAAATGAACCATGGTATTGGAAGCAGAAATGTAGAAGAGGCGGTGAAAAAATATGATGGAGTTATCTTCTATAAATATGAGAATGGTTGGTTTGAAGTAGACCTTAGTATTTAATCGTTCAATATTCTTGTAACAAGTGAAAATTTAACATAAGTAAACAACTTATTAAAAATGTATACTTGAGCAGAGAAAAAATTGAAAAGTGTCGTTCATACAAAAAAAATGTCGTTCATACAATCCAAATTGCTTTTTGCTGAAGTGGAAGATAAGATAAATTTGTAAACGAAAAGAAGCGAAAGTGAGGTGGAAAGTATGATGTATTATTGGACAGGCTTGTGGAGAATTTGGCCATTTAAATAATCAACATGGCAACTAAAGGACATGGATAGCCACTGCAGCATAGTTCTGAATTTGACATAAGCAAAAAAATAATGGTTCTCCCTCATTACCCATATACCAAAGGAACTGGTAAATTGATTTATTAAGTTGAGATCCTCAAAATAATGAACTTTATGCCATGTGAGTCACTGCTGTTGCTTTGTATATGGAGATGAAAGTAAAATAGGTGAAGAACAAGTGAGAGTGCCCATGTATATGAGGCACTCTTGCTGCGTATTGGAAGTGGTAAAAAATCTGCTTTTTTGTAGACAGTAATCTTTTTCTTGCTTTTCATTTCCAAAAGGTATATTCTAACCTCATTGAAAGACATTCGTCTTTTAGCATTCTTTATATAAGTTTTTTCTTATATGTAAAGCGCAGCCTTGCTGCATCCGGCGCATTCGCCAGAGTATCATTAAATTCTGCCACAGCGGAAGAAAATTTTTACAATTATTTATTGGGAGGAATTCTGCCGCATTCTTCTGCGGGTGATACTCGGAAAAGAAGTGCGCAAAGTAAAAATAACCCCACAGCGAACAGTGCAGAGGACAGATACCGGAGGCAAAGAAGGAAATCCTAGCCAAAACTTAATTGATATGTTAAAATATATTGAGAGGTCAACAGAGGGAAGAGAGGAAGGCCGATTTTTGGCATATTGTGAAGTGGTGCAGGAGGGAGTAATGTCTATTAAAAAGGCAGCTGAGAAGTTAAGGAACAGTTCCTAAATATGTCCCCAGAGCAATTCTTAGTAAAAATGAGAAAAGCAGGATATGAATAAAAGTAAGGTAAATATTTTTTAAAGGAAAAGGAGAGACGAAGATGAGAAAAATGAAGCAAACTCTGACAATAGCGATTTTGATTATTGCTATGATTGGAACAGTACTGATATACCCCCAAAATGCACATGCAGGTATGATTTCACCGGAGGAGGTAGAGTATACGCCCACTGTCTTTACCACGATAACTACTCAGACAGATAAGGTACGGGTATACGTCTATGAAGACACCACTTTAAAAGTAAAGAGTGAGTTGGGGATGGTTTTTAAAAAGACTTACAAGAGTGAGGGGAAAAAGACGATTACGATCCCGGAGCAAAAAGCGGGGACAAAACTGAGATTTACGCTGACTACCAGCTATGGGAAGACGGGATCTACTGTCACAAAAAGGGTAAAAGACGACGGGATAATTTCAAACAAAAAGATAAATTCAGCATTAAAGAAACCTAAGATTTCAGGGAAGATCACGGACAAATCTACCACGGTAAAGATATATGCAAGAAAGGGCGATACTCTGTATATTCAAAACGGCGCTTCCGTATTGATAAAGCACAAATATCGGAAAACGGGTTATCAGGTATTAAATATTAAGAAGCAGAAAGCAGATACGAAACTGACATTTTATGTGGCAGATAAAAAAGGCAGAAGCGGATATGTGACGAAAGTGGTACAGGATGTCACCGCACCTGCTAAGCCGAAAATTATTATGGAACCAAATGATGATAGTATAACTGTCAAAGGGGAAGCAGGCACAGATGTGTATGTAAAACAAGTCAGCACACATGAGAAAAACAGTTGGGTAAAAATGGGAACTATGAGAGAGAAGGAGGAAACGTTTTCCCTGTTCTTTTCTGGAATTAGTTCGGCCTATGCGGGAGATTATTATTCTATACGGCTGGTAGATGACGCAGGAAATAAAAGTGAGGTTGTAAACTCGGGCAAGGTAACTGAGGATATCGCATGGGAGATAATGTACTGAAAGTAAATGTGATTTTGTGCTGTTATCAGGAGGCATGGATATGGATGGCAGAATGGTAGTCGATATAGGAGTGCAACGTTTTGACAAAATCAGGGAACGGAATACATTTTATATAGACAAGACAGGATTTATTAAAGAATGGTGGGAATATGGTTCAGATGTTACACTTTTGACCCGGCCCCGGCGCTTTGGGAAGACGCTGAACATGAGTATGCTGGAGTGCTTTTTTTCCAATAAATATACAGGCAGGAGTGATCTGTTCGAAGGACTTTCTATCTGGGAGGAAGAAAAATACAGAAGATTACAGGGAGCATTTCCTGTTATATACATGAGTTTTGCTTCTGTTAAAACCGGAGAAATCCATGAAATGAAGACAATTGTAAAGCATATTATTGCAAATGTTTATGGCAGATATAAGGATATTATGGAATCGGATGTGTTTGATGAGGTTGACAGAAAATATTTCCACATGGTCAATGATGATATGGCTGATGAGACGGTGTATATTGCAATCAACAGGCTCTGTATTTATTTGGAAAAGTATTTTGGACGGGACGTAATTATCCTTTTGGATGAATATGATACGCCGATGCAGGAAGCGTGGCTTGGAGGATGTTGGAGTGAGGCGGTTGCATTTTTCAGGAAATTTTTTAATAATACTTTCAAAACAAATGATCATCTCTATCGTGGGATGATTACAGGTATTACCAGAATATCAAAAGAGAGCATTTTTTCAGATCTGAACAATTTAGATGTAATTACCATTACGTCAGATAAGTATGCGACAGCTTTTGGGTTTTCGGAGGAAGAAGTTTTTACGGCGCTTGAAGAAGTTGGTCTTGGAGAGCATAAACAGAAGGTGAAAAAATGGTATGATGGTTTTACTTTTGGTTCTCACACAGATATCTACAATCCATGGTCTATCGCTTCTTTCGTGGATAAAAATGGACAATATCAAACATACTGGTCTAATACCAGCGGGAACGAACTTGTGAATTCACTGATCCAAGGTGGAAATTCAGCGTTAAAAGAGACAATGGAAGAACTTTTGCAGGGAAGAAGTTTTGAGGCAGAGCTAGATGAGCAGATTGTATTTAATCAGCTTGGGGGCGATGCAAATGCAATCTGGAGCTTGCTGCTTGCCACGGGATACCTTAAAGTTGTGAGAGTTGAGTATGTCGGAGAACGAATGAAAGGAATATACACGCTGACTCTCACGAATATGGAAGTAGAAATTATGTTTGAAAATATGGTAAGAGGGTGGTTTCGAGATGGTGTTGAAAGCTATTACAATGAATTTATCAGAGCGCTTTTGGCTGACAACGTCAGAAAGATGAACACTTTTATGAACAAAGTTGCATTAAATACTTTCAGTTCCTTTGACAGTGGGAATAAACCTTCCAGTCAGGCTGAACCGGAACGGTTTTATCATGGTTTTGTACTCGGTATGGTGGTGAATCTTGCAGATACTTACAGAGTTCGCTCTAACCGGGAGAGTGGTTATGGCAGATATGATGTGATGATAGAGCCGCTGGATAAATCAGGAAAAGCTTTTATTTTTGAGTTTAAAGTGCTTGATCCGGATGAAGATGAAGTGACCCTTGAGGACACTCTTGCAAATGCCCATGCACAGATTGAGGAAAGACGATACAGGGCCGAACTTATCTCAGAAGGTATTGCGCCTGAGCAGATTCGGGAGTATGGCTTTGCATTTAAGGGAAAAGAGTGTTTGATCGGGTAAAAGAAATATTAAATTTAAGAGGGAAATAAAATGATTTTTAAAGGAAAACAACACATTGATTGGCGTGCTGTAGAAACATATGTGTTACGATACATAGGAGGAATCTATATTATTGCTTTTGATAGAGAACGAATAAATGTTGACAAAAAATTTTACGATGAATTAAATTTTGAAAGGTGAAAAGAATGGAAGACAAACACTACGCAGTACTAATTGATTCAGACAATGTTTCCGCAAAGTATATAACAGCAATTTTAGACGAGATGACAAAATACGGTACAATTACGTACAAAAGAATATACGGGGACTGGACCAGCAACCAGGCCTCAAAGTGGCGGGAGGAACTTTTGGCCAATTCCATCACTCCCATTCAGCAATTTTGTAACACTGCGGGGAAGAATGCCACGGACTCCGCTCTGATCATAGATGCCATGGATATCTTATACACCGGGCATGTAGACGGTTTTTGTATCGTGTCATCGGACAGCGATTTTACAAAGCTTGCCAGCAGGCTGCGGGAGTCCGGCATGGATGTGATCGGAATGGGGGAGACAAAGACGCCGAAATCTTTTAAGGCAGCCTGTTCTGTATTTACCAATCTGGAAATTCTCTTAGAGCAGGAGGCAGATAAGGCAGAAAACATCTCGATTAAGACCATCCAGGAGGCCATTGTGGAAATCATTACCGAGAATGAAAATAATGGCAGAAAGACAGGGCTTGCGGAAGTGGGAAGTTCCCTGTTAAAGAAGTATTCGGATTTTGACGTGAGAAGCTACGGGTATAGCTCCCTGTCCCGATTTATAGAGGAAATGCGGGATACTTTTATCCTTCACAAAAAGGACAATGCAATCTATGTGAGGCTTCAGGATGACAGCTTAAAGCGGGAGGAGCTTTTGGCCTACATCAGGGAGCAGGTGAAAAACTCCAACGGGGAAGGGGTGGATCTGGCGGCCATGGGACAGAAACTCCACAAAAAATACCCGGATTTCAAGGTGAAAGAGTACGGTTATTCCACCTTGCAGAAATTTGTCTCCCAGATTGAAGGGCTGGAGCTGGTGACAGAGAACGGTCTGCAGAAAACCCTGGTGGAGAGTGAGGAGAAAAAAGCGATCGAGCAGTCAAAAAAGACGATCCTTCGAGGGAAAAAGGGGAGGAAAGGGTAGAGATGGAATGTGACTACTGTGCTTACAATGCCTATGACGAGGAAGAGGAAGAATACTATTGTTCTGTAAATCTGGACGAAGACGATATGGCCAGGTTTATGAGCTGCAAGTACAAGTCATGTCCCTATTTTAAAAACGGGGACGAGTATAAGGTGGTGCGGCATCAGATGTGAGAAAATAGTCAAAACTGTACTTTAGCAATGAAATAGACCTTAAATTGTGATATACTTGTATTGTATCAATATATTGGCATCAACAGAAAGCAGGTGATGATATGATTGAGGGAGAAATGTTAAAATTATCAGTAGAAGAGTTTTCACGAATACAAGGATATATGCTTTTGATCGACAAAGATTCAGAAGCATATAAGGCGATGAAAATACGCTATACAGAATTAAAAGTTATTCTTTCCGCATCTGGTGTCAATTTAACGGAACTTGACAGGATAAAAGAATAGCAATGAAGAAAGCGAAGGAAAAATTTTTTGATCAACGCAGATAAAAAACGGTACTGCCATGGAATGGCTGTACCGTTTTTTATGAATTCACAGTGAATATATCACCGCACCGTCTTCAACGCAGCCTCCACAAATCCTTTAAACAGTGGATGTGGACGGTTTGGTCTGGATTTTAACTCCGGGTGTGCCTGGGTGGCAATAAACCATGGATGGTCGGTGAGCTCGATCATCTCCACGATCCGTCCATCCGGGGAGATGCCGCAGAGTTTCATGCCGTTATCTCCAAGAATATTTCGGAAATCATTGTTTACCTCATAGCGGTGCCTGTGTCTCTCGTGGATTGTCTCTTCCTTGTACAGGGAATATGCGAGAGAAGAGGTGTCAAGCACACAGGGATAGGAGCCAAGACGCAGAGTGCCGCCGATATCCTCCACTCCGTCCTGGTCCGGCATAAGTGCGATTACCGGGTGGGTGGTCTTGGGGTCTAACTCAATGCTGTGGGCATCATGCATACCACAGACATTTCTGGCAAACTCTATAATAGCTACCTGCATTCCAAGGCAGAGTCCAAGGTAGGGAATGTTTTTTGTCCTTGCGTAGTTTGCCGCAACGATCATGCCCTCGACGCCACGGTTGCCAAAGCCGCCGGGGACAAGGATACCCTGGGCCTGCCCCAATACTTCTTCCACGTTTTCTTTATTTAACAGCTCGGAATCCACCCAGTTTAAGTTTACGGTGGCGCACTCTGCGATACCGCCGTGTTTTAATGCCTCCACCACAGAGATGTAGGCATCGTGGAGCTGGGTATATTTTCCCACCAGAGAGATAGTCACTTCTTTTGTGGGGTGACGGAGGTTGTCCACCATCTGTTTCCAGTCTTCCAGATCTGGTTCGGGGCAATCTAAATGGAGACATTCGCAGGCAACCTTTGCCAGATTTTCTTTTTCCATGGCAAGGGGAGCTTCATATAAATACTCCACATCCAGATTCTGGAGTACGTGGTCGTTTGGAACATTACAGAATAAAGCAATTTTGTCTTTGATTCCCTGGTCTAAGGGCTGTTCGGAACGGCATACGATCATATCCGGCTGAATACCCATTCCCTGCAGATCCTTAACGCTGGCCTGGGTGGGTTTTGTCTTCAATTCCCCGGAGGCTTTCAGATAGGGAATCAGGGTGACATGGATCAGAATGGCGTTCTCATGCCCTACATCATGCTGAAACTGACGGATGGCCTCCAAAAAAGGCTGGCTCTCGATATCGCCCACCGTGCCGCCAACTTCTATAATGGCAATATGTGTATCGTTTGTAGAAAAATTCCTATAAAAACGGTTTTTAATTTCATTGGTAATATGTGGGATGACCTGTACCGTGCCTCCGCCAAAATCTCCCCGGCGTTCTTTATGCAGAACTGACCAGTAAATTTTTCCTGTAGTGACATTGGAGTTTTTGGTCAGGCTTTCATCGATGAAACGCTCATAGTGGCCTAAGTCCAGATCGGTCTCAGCACCGTCATCGGTTACAAACACCTCGCCGTGCTGGATGGGATTCATAGTACCTGGGTCGATATTGATATAGGGATCGAATTTCTGCATAGTTACTTTGTATCCGCGGGCTTTCAATAAGCGGCCGAGGGATGCGGCTGTGATTCCTTTACCCAGGCCGGATACCACACCGCCGGTGACGAATACATATTTTACGGGCATGTCTAATCCTCCTTCAAATGAAAAAATACTGACGTGATTTATAATAAAAATAACCTATTCATTATACAACCTCTTGCCCCAGAAATCCACAAAAATTTAAAACATTTCGCAAATTGCGGCAGATTTTTATAAAATATTAAGAAAAAACAAGAAAAGTTCACGAACATCTTATTGCTTTTAACGGCCCTAACACATATAATAGAACTGTTTAGAAATTTATTACACGGAGGAAGCTATGGATAACCAGGAACAGAATAATCAGAATAACAGGAACAATAAAAATGGTCAGATGTTTATGACCTTTATTATAGTATCACTGTTTGCCCTGTTTATTATGACGCTTGTTTCCAATAGAGTCAGCCAGCAGTTTAACCAGGAGATTTCCTATACGGAATTTTTGGAAAAAATTGAGGCGGACGAGATTGAGAGCATCAAATACACAGGTACTCAGATCAACATTACGGAAAAGAAGGATGGCGATAAGGAGAAAAGGTCCCAGTATCAGATTACCTATTATACAGGTATGGTGGATGACCCGGAGCTGATCCCCCTTTTGAAAAAGCACAATGTGGAGATATTCGGTTACATACCGGATAACACATCCACCTGGATCTACAACATTTTAAGTTTTGTGATCCCATTGGCTCTTGTATGGATCCTCATGGCATTTTTGATGCGCCGCATGGGCGGTGGCGGAATGATGGGAGTGGGAAAAAGCAATGCCAAAGTCTATGTGGAGAAAAGCACCGGAGTCACATTCAAAGATGTGGCGGGGCAGGATGAGGCAAAGGAATCCCTTCAGGAAGTGGTGGACTTTTTGCACAATCCTCAGAAATACCGGGAAATCGGTGCGAAGCTGCCCAAAGGAGCTTTGCTTGTAGGCCCTCCCGGAACAGGTAAGACGCTGCTCGCCAAGGCGGTAGCGGGGGAGGCGAAGGTTCCCTTTTTTTCCCTGGCAGGTTCGGATTTTGTGGAGATGTTTGTAGGTGTGGGAGCTTCCCGTGTCAGGGATCTTTTTAAGGAAGCCCAGAAACAGGCGCCTTGTATTATTTTCATAGACGAGATTGACGCCATCGGTAAAAGCCGTGACTCCCGTTATGGCGGCGGAAATGACGAGAGAGAGCAGACATTAAATCAGCTTCTCTCCGAGATGGACGGTTTTGACACCTCCAAGGGATTGTTGATTTTAGCGGCTACCAACCGCCCAGAGGTTTTGGATAAAGCGCTGCTTCGTCCGGGACGTTTTGACAGGCGTATTATTGTGGACAGGCCGGATCAGAAAGGCCGTCTGGAAACTTTGCGGGTACATGCCAAAGATGTGCGGATGGATGAATCCGTTGACTTAAATGCCCTTGCCCTTGCCACGGCAGGACTCGTGGGTTCCGACCTTGCCAATATGATCAACGAAGCGGCTATCAATGCGGTAAAGAAAGGCAGAAAGTATGTGAACCAGCCGGATCTGTTTGAGGCATTTGAGCTGGTGGCAGTGGGTGGAAAAGAGAAGAAAAACAGGGTGATGAGTGAGAAAGAGAGGAGAATGGTTGCCTACCACGAAGTGGGTCACGCCATGGTTGCCGCCCTCCAGAAAAATACGGAGCCGGTTCAGAAGATTACTATTGTCCCGAGAACTATGGGCGCACTTGGATACACACTGCAGACGCCGGAGGAAGAGAAATACTTAGAGACAAAGGAAGAACTCCTGGCAAAGATTGTCACCTTTATGGGAGGCCGGGCTGCAGAGGAAATTGTGTTTAAGACAGTGACAAGCGGCGCAGCCAACGATATCGAGCAGGCTACCAATGTGGCAAAATCCATGATCACACGATTTGGTATGTCGGATAAATTTGGAATGATGAATCTTGTGACGGTGGAGAGCCAGTATCTGGACGGCAGAGCCGCAATGAACTGTGCGGAGAAGACGGCTGCCCAGGTGGACAAGGAAGTATTGAAACTGATCAATGAGAGCTATTCTGCGGCAGTGAAGATGTTGAAGGAAAACAGGGAAGTTCTGGATAATATTTCCGATTACCTGTATGAACATGAGACCATTACCGGTAAAGAGTTTATGAAAATCTTCCGTGAGTTAAAAGGAATTCCGGAGCCGGAAGAGGAGCAGGAAAAGAGATAGCTATGTTTGTAATTGAAGAAGAGTTAAAAAAACTCCCGGATCAGCCGGGAGTTTATCTTATGCATGACAAAAATGATACGATTATCTATGTTGGAAAGGCCGTTTCTCTGACAAAAAGAGTGCATCAGTACTTTCAGGCCAGCCACAATGAGGGGATTAAAAAGAATCAGATGGTAAAGCAGATCGTCAGGTTTGAGTATATCGTCACGGATTCCGAACTGGAAGCTTTGGTGCTGGAGTGCAATCTGATCAAAGAACACCGTCCCAAGTACAATACAATGCTTCGGGATGACAAGACCTATCCGTATATAAAAGTGACTCTGGGGGAAGACTTTCCAAGGGTTCTTTTTTCCCGGGTCATGAAAAAAGACAAATCCAGATACTTTGGACCTTACACCAGCGGCGGAGCGGTGAAAGATTCCATAGATCTTTTAAACAAGCTCTACGGCCTTAGAACCTGCAACCGTGCGCTGCCCCGTGATATAGGAAAGCAGCGCCCCTGTCTGAATTACCATATCAAGCAGTGCCAGGCACCCTGTCAGGGATATATTTCCAGGGAGGAGTACAGAGAGCGGGTGGAGCAGGCCCTTCGCTTTTTAAACGGGGAGTATCAGCCGGTGATGAAAGAGTTAGAGGAGAAGATGAGGCAGGCGTCGGAGGAGATGGAATACGAGAAGGCCATGGAATACCGGGACCTTTTAAACAGCGTCAGGCAGGTTGCCCAGAAGCAGAAAATCACCCACTCTGACGGGGAGGACAAGGATGTCATCGGGGTGTCAAAAGACGGGGAGGACGCTGTGGTGCAGGTGTTTTTTATCCGGGACGGAAAACTCATCGGCCGGGAGCATTTTTATGTGAAAGTGGCGGGGGAGGATAAGAGAAGCCAGATTTTATCCGTGTTTATCAAGCAGTATTACGGGGGCACCCCCATAATCCCCAAAACCATTATGCTGCCTCTGCCCATAGAGGAGAAAGAGGTTTTGGAGCAGTGGCTTAGCGCAAAGCGGGGCCAGAGGGTGCATATCAAAATCCCCCAGAGGGGCCAGAAGGAAAAGCTGGTGGAGCTGGCAGTGAAAAATGCCCATCTTGTTTTGAGCCAGGACAGGGAGAAGATCAAGAGGGAGGAGGGCAGGACCATCGGCGCCATGAAAGAGATCGCCTCGCTCCTGGAACTTCCCTCTATTTTACGGGTGGAAGCATATGATATCTCCAATATCAGCGGCTTCCAGTCCGTGGGTTCCATGGTGGTCTACGAGAAGGGGAAACCCTGCCGCAGTGATTACCGGAAATTCCGTTTAAAGACAGTGAAGGGGCCGGATGATTACGCTTCCATGTACGAAGTTTTAACCAGGCGTTTTGAGCATGGGATCAAGGAGCGGGAGACGTTAAGGGAAAAAGAGCTGGAAGAGGATTATGGAAGTTTTACCAAGTTTCCGGATCTTATTATGATGGACGGCGGAAGAGGCCAGGTGAACATTGCCCTCAAAGTGTTAGAGGAACTGCATCTTGACATTCCGGTGTGCGGCATGGTAAAGGACGATAACCACCGGACAAGAGGGCTGTATTTTAACAACGTGGAGATTCCCATTGACAGAGGCAGCGAAGGGTTTAAGCTGATCACCCGGATCCAGGATGAGGCCCACAGGTTTGCCATAGAGTATCACCGGTCCCTAAGGAGCAAGGGCCAGGTACATTCTATCTTAGACGACATTCCGGGAATCGGCGCATCCAGAAGGAAGGCCCTTATGATGCGCTATGCTTCTTTAGAGGCTATCCGGGAAGCCACGGTAGAGGAGCTGGCCGACACCCCGTCTATGAACATTCAGGCGGCGGAGGCGGTCTATCAGTACTTTCATACGGTTGATGAAGAATGAAAAACATGGTATAATTTAACAGGATCAAAAAACAGAAAAAGGAGCGAAGCCATATGGAGGGAGTAAGTGTAGCAAAGATAGCAAATCAGATGGATTTAACCAATTATACACCGGATATAGATCTGAAAGAGCACCGGATCGTACTGGCGGATGTAAACCGTCCGGCATTGCAGCTGAGCGGTTATTTTGAGCATTTTGAGCAGTCCAGAGTACAGCTTATCGGTATGGTGGAATATGCCTATCTCAACAAACAGACGGAGGAGCACAGGAAGGAATTATATGAGAAATTTTTATCCTTTGATATTCCCTGTGTCATATTTTGCCGGGGCTTTGAGCCGGATGATTCTTTCCGTCAGGCAGCCATAAAGAATAATGTTCCACTGTTTGGGACATCCAGAGGCACTTCCGAGTTTATGGCAGAGCTCATTTATACCTTAAAAGAAGCATTGGCACCCTGTGTCACTATCCATGGTGTGCTGGTGGATGTCTACGGCGAGGGGCTTATGATCATGGGCGAGAGCGGGATTGGAAAGAGCGAGGCCGCACTGGAGCTGGTGAGAAGGGGACACCGTCTTGTGACGGACGATGTGGTGGAAATCCGAAAGATCAATGACCATACCCTGATCGGGACTTCTCCGGATGTGACCAGATACTTTATCGAGCTTCGGGGCATCGGTATCCTGGATGTAAAGACTCTGTTCGGTGTAGAGTGCGTAAAGGAAAAACAGAGCATTGACCTGGTCATCAAGATGGAGGACTGGAAAAAGGACAATGACTACGACAGGCTGGGGCTGGAGGAAGAGTATATTGAATTTCTGGGCAACAAAGTAGTGTGCCATTCCCTTCCCATCCGTCCGGGGCGTAATCTTGCCGTGATCTGTGAGGCGGCGGCGGTGAACCACCGTCAAAAGAAGATGGGTTACAATGCGGCACAGGAGCTTTACCGCAGAGTTCAGGCAAACCTTTCAAAGCCGGAAGACGAAGAAGAATAAAATAAAAAAATAAAATAGAAAGAAGATGTAAAAAATGGAAAATAAAAATGCATGGGAGAAATATCCCGAAGGGAAGAGAGATAATGTAATGAACTTTGCGGAGGATTACCGTAAATTTATTTCTGACTGCAAGACAGAGCGGGAGTGTATCCGGGAAGTTGAAAAGCAGGCTAAGGCAGCAGGATTTAGGGATTTAAAGGAACTCATCGAGAAGGAGACACCTTTAAAAAGCGGGGACAAGGTATATTATAATCAGATGGGAAAATCTATGGCATTGTTTGTCATCGGAAAGCAGCCCGCAAAACAGGGAATGCTGATCCTTGGTGCACATGTGGATTCTCCAAGGCTTGATCTCAAACAGGTGCCTTTGTATGAAGATACCGAGATGGCGCTTTTGGATACCCATTACTACGGCGGAGTAAAAAAATATCAGTGGGTGACCCTCCCCTTAGCACTTCACGGCGTTTTTGCAAAAAAGGATGGCAGTGTAGTTTCATTTGAAATCGGGGAGAAACCGGAGGATCCGGTATTTGGAATCACAGACCTTCTTGTCCATCTCTCCGCAGATCAGATGGAAAAGAAGGCTTCCAAAGTCATCGAGGGAGAAAAAATGGATATCCTGATCGGCAGCATTCCTGAGGAGATTGCCGGTGAGGATAAAGAAAAGGCAAAAGAGCTGGTAAAAGCCAATATGCTTCGCATCTTAGAAAAAATGTACGGCATAGAGGAGGAGGATTTCCTGTCAGCGGAGATTGAGGCTGTCCCGGCAGGAGCGGCCAGAGATTACGGTTTTGACCGCAGCATGATCATGGGATACGGCCATGATGACAGAGTGTGCGCTTACCCTTCTTTTAAGGCAATTTTAAATACGCAAAATCCGGAGAAGACCTGCGTGTGTCTTCTTGTGGACAAGGAGGAGATCGGCAGTGTGGGAGCTACCGGAATGCACTCCAGATTTTTTGAGGACGCTGTGGCAGAGATCATGAATTTGCAGGGCGACTATTCCGGTATCAATGTGCGAAGGGCAATGCGGAATTCCAAAATGCTCTCCTCCGATGTGAGCGCTGCTTTTGACCCCAATTATCCGGAGACGATGGAGAAGAGGAATGCGGCTTATTTTGCCAAGGGCATTGTGTTTAACAAGTACACAGGCTCCAGGGGAAAGAGCGGATCCAATGACGCAAATGCAGAATATATGGCAAGTCTTCGTCATATTTTAGATAAAAACAATGTGGCATTCCAGACGGCAGAACTGGGGAAAGTAGACCAGGGAGGCGGGGGAACTATCGCATACATTCTGGCAAATTATGGTATGGAGGTCATTGACTGTGGCGTTGCGGTCTTAAGTATGCATGCGCCCTGGGAGATTATCAGCAAGGTAGATCTCTATGAGGCACTGCTGGGATACGAAGCATTTTTCAGAGAGGCATAATGCGGGTGAAAAAGTTGTGGGAAGAGTTAAAAGCGGTATTAGAAGAAAATCAGATATGGAAAGATGAGCCAATGAAACGGCACACCACATTTCAGACAGGAGGGCCGGCAGACTGGTATCTTACCCCAAGGGCAGAGCAGCTAGTCCCGCTTTTTGCCATGCTAAAACAGCGGAAAGAGCAGGTTACCATTATCGGAAACGGCAGCAACCTTTTAGTGGGGGATGGCGGGATTCGGGGCGTGGTGGTTGAGATTGGAAAAGCCATGCAGGAAATTTCCGTGTCGGGAAATGTGATCACTGCCCAGGCGGGGGCAGTCCTTGGAAGCGTGGTTTCAAAGGCATGCAAAAACAGTCTCACCGGTATGGAATTTGCGGCGGGGATACCCGGCACTGTGGGGGGAGCCATGGTGATGAATGCAGGAGCCTACGGCGGTGAGATGAAAGATGTAGTGTCAAAGGTGAAAGTCCTTACGCCGGAGGGGGAGATTCTCTCCCTTAAGGCATCTGAGATGGAGTTTGGATACCGAAAGAGCATAGTGGCGGAAAAAGGCTATGTGGTGCTTGAGGCGGACTTCTTACTGGAGCCGGGAAAAATGGAAGAAATCCAGGCCAAAATGGAAGAACTTCGCAGACAGAGAATCAGCAAACAGCCCCTGGAGTATCCCAGTGCAGGAAGTACGTTTAAACGGCCGGAGGGATATTTTGCCGGAAAGCTTATTATGGACTGCGGTCTTTCTGGTTTTTCTGTGGGGGGAGCCAAGGTTTCGGAAAAGCACTGCGGCTTTGTCATCAACAGGGGGGGGAGCGCCAGGGATATTCTGGCGGTGATCCGGCATGTACAGAAGAAAGTAAAGGAAAATTACGGAGTGGAGCTTGAAACGGAAGTAAAGCTGGTGGGTGAGTTTTTATGAAAGTAGTAATCTTAACCGGAATGTCCGGGGCAGGAAAAAGTACGGCGCTTAAGATGATGGAGGATATCGGTTTTTATTGTGTGGACAATCTGCCGATCCCTCTGATCGAAAAGTTTGTGGAGCTCTCAGAGACAAGTACAGACGAGATCCAGAAGTTTGCCATCGGAGTGGATATCCGAAGCGGAAATTCCTTTGCGGAACTCCACAATGTTTTGGATAAGCTGGATGGGAGGGGAGACGCACCGGAGATCTTATATCTGGATGCGGAAGACCGGGTACTTGTAAAACGGTACAAAGAGACAAGGCGAAACCATCCCCTTTCCGGCGGCGGACGGGTGGAAAACGGCATTGCCTTAGAGCGGGAAAAACTGGGGCTTTTAAGGAAGCGGGCAGACTATATTATCGATACAAGCCAGCTTTTGACCAGGGAGCTTCGGGGGGAGCTGGAAAAGATTTTTGTAAAAAATCAGGATTACAAAAGTCTTTTTATCACCATATTGTCCTTCGGATTTAAATACGGCATACCTGCGGACTCTGATCTGGTGTTTGATGTCCGGTTTCTTCCCAATCCCTATTATGTGGAGGGGCTTCGGGCAAAGAGCGGCAATGATAAGGAAATCCAGGACTATGTTCTGCAGTTTAAGGAAGCCCACGAATTTTTGGAAAAACTTACGGATATGGTGCGCTTTTTAATTCCAAACTATATTATCGAGGGAAAAAATCAGCTTGTGGTAAGCATCGGGTGTACCGGAGGGAAACATCGCTCTGTGACATTGGCAAATGAACTGTACAAGCGCCTTCGTGACAGCAGGGAGTATGGAATTAAAATTGAGCACAGGGATATTGAAAAAGATGCATTGAGGAAGTAACATGTCATTTTCAAGTGAGGTAAAACAGGAATTGGCCGCAACTTTTGCGGGGAGCAGACACTGTATGCTGGCGGAGCTGGCGGCGATCATCAACCACACGGGAAAAGTTGGGGTTTCCCAGGGAAGAGTGACCCTTCTGGTTCAGACAGACAATGAGCTGCTTTTGAAAAAGTACGGAACGCTTTTGCAGCGGCTGTTTCAGATCAAATATGCTGGGGATTTATCCCAGGAAGACACTCTTAGGGTATTGGAGGGAGTAAAGCTGTGGGATAGGACAAAAAACAGTTTTAAGAATACAGCAGCGGTGGATGGGATCTTAATCCAGCAAACCTGCTGTAAGCGGGCCTTTATCCGGGGGGCTTTTCTCTCTGCCGGCTCCATCAGCAATCCCGCCAAGGGATATCACTTTGAGATCGTCTGTACCTCTCTTCCCCAGGCAAAGCAGATACAGGCGGCGATGAACTGTTTTGACGTCGACGCCAAAATTGTATCCCGGAAAAAGAATCAGGTGGTCTACGTAAAAGAGGGGGCTCATATCGTGGACCTTTTAAATGTGATGGAGGCTCATGTGGCGCTTATGGATCTGGAAAATGTCCGCATTGTAAAGGAAATGCGAAATTCCGTCAACCGCCAGGTAAACTGCGAGACAGCCAATATCAGCAAGACAGTCAATGCGGCGGTACGCCAGATTGAGGATATCTCCTATATCAGAGACCATATGGGCTTAGAAAGCCTTCCGGATCACTTGAGGGAGATGGCGCTGCTGCGCCTTCAGTACCCGGATGCCCCGTTAAAGGAACTGGGGGAGTACTTAAATCCTCCTGTGGGCAAGTCTGGTGTAAATCACAGACTTAGAAAGTTGTCAAAAATTGCGGAAGAGATGCGTTGATCATTATTTACCAGAAAGGGTGAACATCGATGAAGAAGCTTTTATTTATTTTTAACCCACTTTCCGGCAAAGCTCAGATAAAAAATAAACTGCTTGCGATTATAGATCTTATGGTAAAGGCAGAATATGAAGTTACTGTGTACCCTACCCAGTCCAGAAGCGATGCCAGGGGTGTGGCAAGGGAGCGGGCAGGGAGCTATGATCTTGTGGTGTGCAGCGGGGGTGACGGCACACTGGATGAAGTGGTAAGCGGCATGGTAGAATGTCCCAGAAGGATTCCTTTAGGGTACATTCCTGCGGGGAGCACCAACGATTTTGCAAATTCTTTAAAAATCCCCAAGGATATGGAAAAAGCGGCGAAGATAGCATTGGAAGGCAGGAAGTTTTCCTGTGATGTGGGAAAGTTTAATGACAAGACTTTTGTATATGTGGCGGCATTTGGGATTTTTACGGAAGTGTCCTACAGCACAAAGCAGGAGTGGAAAAATATTTTAGGTCATGCGGCGTATCTTTTGGAAGGGGCGAAAAGCCTTCACGGTATTGAATCCTACCATATGCGGGTGGAACACGATGAGCAGATCATTGAGGGAGAATTTATCTTTGGCATGATCACAAATTCCAACTCTGTAGGGGGCTTTAAGAATATGACCGGAAAAAATGTGGAACTGGATGACGGCCTTTTCGAAGTGACGCTTATTCATATGCCGAAAAATCCGGTGGAGCTGAATGAAATCCTGGCATCCCTGACAAATCTCATTGACGATACGGATCTGATCCATTCTTTTAAGAGCAGTCAGGTGTCCTTTTTGTCGGAGGAGGAAGTGCCATGGACCTTAGACGGAGAGTTTGGGGGAAATACCAGAGAAGTTACGGTGAGAAATGAGCAGAGGGCACTAGACATTATGGTAAAGAATTGATATACTATAACGTAGGAGTTAAATTTAGGAAATAAAGGAGAGATTATTATGTTAGTTTCTGCAAAAGAGATGCTTGACAAAGCAAAAGCTGGCCACTACGCAGTGGGACAGTTCAACATCAACAACCTGGAGTGGACAAAGTCTATTTTAGCAACTGCCCAGGAGTTAAATTCACCGGTTATCCTCGGTGTATCTGAGGGAGCAGGAAAGTACATGACAGGTTACAAGACCGTTGTGGGAATGGTGAAGGGAATGATGGAAGAGATGAACATCACCGTGCCTGTTGCCCTTCACTTAGACCACGGTTCCTACGAAGGATGTTTAAAATGCGTGGAAGCAGGATTTTCTTCCATCATGTTTGACGGTTCCCATTATCCAATCGATGAGAACGTTGCAAAGACCACAGAGCTGGTAAAACTGGCTCATGACAACAACATGTCCATTGAGGCTGAGGTTGGTTCTATCGGCGGCGAGGAAGACGGTGTCGTAGGTATGGGTGAGTGCGCAGATCCCAAGGAGTGTAAAGCCATCGCAGATCTGGGTGTGGACATGCTGGCAGCAGGAATCGGAAATATTCACGGAAAATACCCGGAGAACTGGGCAGGCCTTAGCTTTGAGACACTGGATGCCGTTCAGCAGCTCACCGGAGCTATGCCGTTAGTGCTTCACGGCGGTACAGGTATTCCGGAGGATATGATCAAGAAAGCAATCTCCCTGGGTGTTGCCAAGATCAATGTAAATACAGAGTGTCAGTTGTCCTTTGCAGATGCTACACGTAAGTATATCGAGGCCGGAAAAGACTTAGAGGGCAAGGGTTTTGACCCGAGAAAGCTTTTGGCGCCGGGTGCAGAGGCGATCAAGGCTACGGTAAAAGAGAAGATGGAGTTATTCGGTTCCGTTGGAAAAGCTTAAGGTACCGTAAACTTTCACAAAAAAATTTTTTGATTGTCTGAAAAGTTGTAAAAAACAGAAAAATCAATTAAATTTCAAATTTTCTCTTGCATTTTGATTTTGATTGCGGTATTCTACTACCAGCAAAACAAACATGTGGATAAGAGTAAAAGAACAAGGGTGTTCCAAGTGTGCTTGGAATACCCTTTTTTACCTCATGGAAAGGATGGGTTAGTTATGGAGAGAGCTGAGGAATATTATAACGTATCAGAAATTTTTGGAGAAAATGTATTTAACGATGCGGTGATGCAGGAGCGTCTGCCGAAAAAAGTGTATCAGAAGATGAAACAGACCATCAGCGAGGGCAGGGAGCTTGATCTGGCAACTGCGGATGTTGTGGCACATGAGATGAAAGAGTGGGCCATTGAAAAGGGAGCTACGCACTACACGCACTGGTTCCAGCCACTTACCGGTGTGACAGCTGAGAAGCATGATTCTTTTATCACTGCTCCCATGGAGAACGGAAAAGTGCTTATGAGCTTTTCCGGTAAAGAGTTGATCAAAGGTGAGCCAGATGCTTCTTCCTTCCCCTCCGGAGGGTTGAGAGCTACCTTTGAGGCGAGAGGATACACTGCATGGGATTGTACCTCCCCGGCATTTGTGAGACAGGATGCGGCTGGAGCAACTCTCTGTATCCCCACAGCTTTCTGTTCTTACACAGGGGAAGCTTTGGATCAGAAAACGCCGCTGCTTCGTTCCATGGAGGCTGTAAACAAACAGGCAATCCGCCTCTTACGTCTATTTGGAAATAACACTTCCAAAAAAGTGACTGCTTCCGTAGGCCCGGAGCAGGAGTACTTTATCGTTGACAGAGAAAAATATTTAAAGAGAAAAGATCTGATCTTTACAGGCCGTACTTTATTTGGGGCAATGCCTCCCAAGGGCCAGGAGATGGATGATCATTACTTTGGAGCTATCCGTGAGAGGATTGCGGCATACATGAGGGATGTGAACAAGGAGCTGTGGAAGCTGGGAGTTTCCGCAAAGACCCAGCACAATGAGGTGGCTCCGGCACAGCACGAGCTGGCGCCCATTTACGCCAGCGCAAATGTGGCAGTTGACCACAATCAGTTAGTGATGGAGACATTGAAAAAAATTGCGGGACGCCATGGCCTGCAGTGTCTGCTCCATGAAAAACCATTTGCAGGGGTGAACGGTTCCGGTAAACACAACAACTGGTCTATCACCACAGATGACGGCATCAACCTGTTAGACCCCGGCGTAACACCACACGAGAATGTGCAGTTCCTTCTGGTTTTGACCTGTATTTTAAAAGCGGTTGACATTCATGCAGATCTATTAAGAGAATCCGCAGCAGACGTGGGAAATGACCACAGGCTTGGGGCAAACGAGGCACCGCCTGCAATTATTTCTGTATATCTGGGAGAACAGCTGCAGGATGTACTGGGCCAGCTGATCAGCACCGGGTCTGCAACCCACAGTTTAAGCGGAAGCAAGTTGGAGACAGGTGTTACCACCCTGCCAGACTTTATGAAAGATGCCACAGACAGAAACAGGACTTCACCCTTTGCCTTCACCGGGAACAAATTTGAGTTCCGTATGGTGGGTTCCCAGGATTCCATTGCACAGCCAAACGTAGTGCTGAACACCATTGTCGCAGAGGCATTTTCTGAGGCATGTGATATTCTGGAAGAGGCAAAAAGCCCGGAGGACTTTGAGGTGGCAGTCCACAACCTGATCAAAGAGTATGCCACAGAGCACCAGAGAGTGGTATTTAACGGTAACGGCTATTCCGATGAGTGGGTGGAGGAGGCTGAGAAACGGGGGCTTCCAAACATTAAATCCATGGTGGATGCGATTCCGGCTCTTAACACGCCAAAAGCGGTGAAGCTGTTCGAAAAATTCGGCGTATTTACCAAGGCTGAGCTGGATTCCCGTGTGGAGATCGAGTATGAGACTTACGCAAAAGAGATTAACATAGAGGCAAAGGCTATGATTGACATTGCAGGTAAGCAGATTATTCCGGCAGTGATCAAATACACCACCATCCTTGCCAATTCTCTTTCTGCTGTTGCCGCTGCATCGGGCGGAGACGCAGATGTCAGCGTACAGACAGAACTTTTGGTGGAGGTATCCGATCTGCTTTCCGACACAAAGAAAGCTCTTGCCACCTTGCAGGATGTGACAGAGCAGGGCGGAAAGATGGCAGAGGGCAGAGAGCAGGCTGTCTTCTACAGAGATACCGTAAAAGCGGCTATGGATGCTTTGAGAACTCCGGTAGATCAGCTGGAGATGATCGTAGATAAGGATATGTGGCCAATGCCTTCCTACGGCGATCTGATTTTTGAAGTGTAGATTTTGCTTGAATTAGTGTTGTAAAAAGAGAAGATGCGTTTTCTTGGAACCACAAAGCTGTGGAGAAGGGGGGACGTGTCTTTTTATTTACAGGGGCACATAGGAAAAAGAGGAGGAAATATTATGACAAATGAGATGATGGAAGTAGTATCAAGTAACATTTTCGGCGTGTGGTTTTTGATTGGAACGGCGCTGGTATTCTGGATGCAGGCGGGGTTTGCCATGGTGGAGGCGGGCTTTACCAGGGCGAAAAACTCTGGCAATATTATTATGAAAAACCTGATGGATTTCTGCATTGGCACGGTGATGTTTATCCTTATTGGATTTTCCCTTTTGCTAGGGGAGGATTTGATGGGGCTGATTGGAAAGCCGGGATTTGACATTTTTACCAGCTATGCAGGTTTTGATTTTTCCAACTTTGTGTTTAACCTGGTATTTTGCGCCACCACGGCAACTATCGTGTCGGGGGCCATGGCGGAGCGGACGAAATTTTTGTCCTACTGTATTTATTCAGGTGTGATTTCCGCATTGATTTACCCTATCGAGGCGCACTGGGTTTGGGGCGGCGGCTGGCTGGCCCAGATGGGATTCCACGATTTTGCAGGATCCGCCTGTATCCATATGGTGGGGGGCGTCTGCGCATTGATTGGGGCGAAAATCCTTGGGCCCCGTATCGGAAAGTTTTCTAAGGATAAGGCGGGAAATATTACCAAGGTGAACGCTTTTCCGGGACACAATATCCCGATCGGCTCCCTGGGGGTGTTTATCCTCTGGCTGGGCTGGTATGGATTTAACGGTGCGGCTGCAACTACCGTGGAGGAGCTTGGCTCGATCTTTGTCACCACGACCATTGCACCGGCTGTGGCAACTTTGGTATGTATGATATTTACCTGGGTAAAATACAAAAAACCGGACGTTTCCATGTGTCTGAATGCATCTTTGGCAGGGCTTGTGGCAGTCACCGCCTCCTGCGACGTGACGGACGCCTTTGGCTCCATTGTGATTGGCTTTGTGGCAGGGCTTTTGGTGGTGTTTGGCGTATGGCTGTTGGATGAAAAGCTCCGCATCGACGACCCTGTGGGCGCAGTTGCGGTACATATGATGAACGGAATCTGGGGAACCATCGCAGTCGGTCTTTTTGCCACCGACACTGCCCCCGCCTTTGCGAGAGGCTACGGCGACGGGGTGAATTTCGGGGCAAACCAGATTGTGGGCAAAGGGCTGTTTTATGGCGGCGGTTTTACGCTCCTTGGGGTTCAGCTTTTGGGCATGGCGTGTATTATCGCCTACACCGCAGTGGCCATTACCGTTACCTTCCTGGCAATCAAGGCGACTATCGGACTTCGGGCGTCTGAGGAGGAGGAAATTTTGGGCCTTGACATTACAGAGCACGGCTTACCTTCCGCTTATTCCGGATTTTCACTGATGGATGTGTCCAACACCATGACCATGGATATCAACGAGAATACAGACCTTGGGGAATCAGATTACGAGACGGCATCCCAGGTAAAGAGGGATGCGGCTGTAAAGGTTGTGTCTATGCCGGTACAGTCCACTGGCATGTACAAAGTGGTAATCATTGCAAAACTGTCCCGGTATGACAAGCTGCGGCGGGCCATGAATGAACTTGGCGTGACAGGAATGACTGTGACACAGGTTATGGGCTGTGGAATCCAGAAGGGCGCAGGGGAGAGATACCGTGGTGCAGAGCTGGATGCAACACTGCTTCCAAAGGTAAAAGTGGAAGTGGTTGTGAGCAATATTCCGGTGGAAAATGTTGTGGAGGCCGCAAAGAAGACGCTTTACACCGGGCATATCGGGGACGGCAAGATTTTCGTGTACGATGTGGCGAAGGTTGTGAAGATCCGCACCGGGGAAGAGGACAGGGATGCGCTTAGGGATGTGGAGTAGCGAGGATAAGAGAAAATTTTGGTAATGTGAAAACATGAAATAATGAAAGAAAGGCATGTGTTGCCGTCTCAGCGAATGGAAATTCCTGAGGCGGCAAATTTTTGGGTTAGTCTGGTATTGTTTGGGTTTCCGTGAGATTTTACATGGTCAGAAAATCTTTTAGCTTTATATGCCGCACCACGCTGGTAGAGTAATCGATATCATCGTTGGTGATTAAAATTTTCTGTGACAGATTGTCAGTGCCGTGAAATGCGCTAAATTCCCGTGTATACGATTTGTCCTCCGCCACGCTGTATGCGGCCTGGATAAAATACTTTTTCGTGCCCTGTTGGGCAAGGAAATCAATTTCTTTTCCGCCATTGTCATACACCCATACATGATAGCCCATGTAAATAAGTTCATTGTATATGATATTTTCCAGGTTATGCTTAAGGTCAAAACGATTGTCCATGCACCGCAGGGAGTTAAAGGACACATCGGCATTGTATATTTTGACATAGTAGCTGAGCTCTCTTTTGGTTCTGGTAGAATATTTTTTTATAGTTTCCATAATGTATGCCTCTTCCAGATAGCCCAGGTACTTCATAATTGTGTTTACCGAGCAGGTTTCGTGTTCCTTTTTGATGTAGCTGTGAATGGATTTTGCGGAAATAATTCTGCCATTGGAGCGCAGAACGAAGTTTACAAGGCTTTGAAATAACCGCTCCTTGCGGATTTTGTGGCGGCGCATCAGGTCATTTTGGACAATGGCATCATCCAAATCTTCCAGATACCTGCGCTGTGCATCAGGGCTGTCAAACTCAAAGCGTTTTGGAAATCCGCCCCAAACCAGGTAGTCGGAAATGGAGACATCTTTGCCAAGTTCCTTTGTATATTCTAAAATTTCTTTGTAGACAAAGGGACGGATGCGGAAGGAAACATACCGTCCGCTTAATTCCTTTGTAAACTCTCCGGACAGCAGTTTGGAGTTGGAGCCTGTGATAATTTTAATTAAATCGGAATCGTAAAATTCCCGAATCGGTTTAATATAGTGTTCCCGGTATATCATGCAATCACCTCAGGCTTATCATAGTGAAAGATTTGCAGAAAGCGAAGCAAATCTTTCACTATTTTTTTGCAATAAGCCGGAAAGCGGAGCTACACCCACAAGAATTTAAAGAAAAACCGGGCGTACAAATATTACATTGCCGCCTACAAAATAGAAAACGGGAAAAAACGCTACCAGTCCAAATCCCCCACGATCCATGTGGCCATGAAACAGGAAAAACGCACCAATGTAAAGAGCATCACGGTAAACAAGACGAAGGTGTCTTTGAAAGCAAAGAAAACCTTCCAGATAAAAGCCACTGCCAAGACAGAAAATGCGAAAAAGAAAGGCTCCTACAGTATTTTTGTCATTGCCAATAATGGGGTGTCGAAGGAGATAAAGGTGACGGTAAAATAGAGACTGCATTTGAAAGATTAACACACAATAACTTCCCCCTCTAAAACTGCAAAATTCACACTTTCCTGCCACTCAAACATTGCAGCTCCGTTTGTCCCCTCCGTGATCTTTTTCCGTATCTGTTCTTTTAATTCCTGGGGGACCATGGCATACACCACCACCTGGTCGGTATACTCCACTTCCATAACAGTGATCTTGGCTTTCCCCAGGATATACTGGATTTTTCCCAGTCCGTTGTAATCTGTGTGGATTGCCAGTTTCTGGCCGGGCCGGATGTCTAAGATCACAGAATTTTTAAGTCCTTCCTGGACGGCTTTCTGGTAGGCACGAACCAACCCGCCGGTTCCAAGGAGAACTCCGCCGAAATATCGGGTCACCACCACGGCAGTATTGTGGATCTCTTCCTTTAAGAGCACGTCTAGCATAGGCCGTCCAGCTGTCTGGCTGGGCTCTCCGTCGTCGGAGCAGCGGGAGATTTCCTGATTTTTCCCGATGACAAAGGCGGAGCAGTTGTGTCTGGCATCCCAGTATTTCTTTTTCATTTCCCCGATAAAGGCCATGGCTTCTGTCTCTGTCTGTACCGGACGAAGGGTTGCGACAAAACGGGATTTCTTTTCTACAATCTCTCCTTCTCCACCTGTGTATACCACTTTCATAGCATAAAAACTCCTTTTTCTTATCAATATATCATGAACTGTTACGATTATATCATTCCCTTATGTTTGAATCAACGAAAAAACGGAAAACCTATCCCATAGAGGTTGTTCATTATAAAATCACATTATTTTCTTTAAATACAGGAAACTTTTTGTTATAATAGAGACGTTATATCGAAAAGGAGGCTTATTATGAACTATGGAAAAAATAGTACGAAGAAGCGTGAAAAAGAGCTGACTTCCAAAGGTACTATGATTCGGAAAAAATTCAGCATAATATTTCTAAAGACATTGCTGTTTTGCCTCTTTGCATTCATTATCATAGGTGGATGTGCAGGTTTCGGGATTATGAAAGGCGTCATCGACGCCGCTCCGGAGATCAATCTGGACGACGCAACCCCCACCGGCTTTTTGTCCACAGTGTTAGATAAGAATGGCAAACAGACAGCCACGTTGGTGGCAACGGGTTCCAACCGGGTATATGCGACGATAGATGAGATTCCCGTAGATTTACAGCATGCCATTGTGGCCATTGAGGATGAGCGGTTTTACGACCATAACGGAATCGACTTAAAGGGGATCCTTCGTGCCGGGGTAAAGGGAATTACCAAAGGAAAATTTTCCGAGGGAGCCAGCACAATTACCCAGCAGCTTTTGAAAAACAATGTGTTTACAAGCTGGACCAGTGAATCCTCTTTTGCCGACAAGCTGGAGAGAAAGATACAGGAGCAGTACCTGGCAATGCAGCTTGAGAAAAAAGTGTCCAAGGAATGGATTTTAGAAAATTATTTAAATACCATTAATCTGGGGCAGAATACCTTGGGTGTGCAGGCTGCATCCAGGCGTTATTTTAACAAGGATGTGTCGGAACTGAACCTGTCAGAATGTGCGGTGATCGCCAGCATTACCCAGAATCCTTCCAGGTTAAATCCCATCAGCAACCCGGATAAAAATGCAGAGCGGCGGGAAAAGGTATTAAGAAATATGCGTGATCTTGGTTACATTTCCGACGCAGAGTTTGACAGCGCCATGCGGGATGATGTATACAACAGGATTCAGGTGGTGAATACCGAGACGGAGGAAGAGGATGTAACTTCCTACTTTGTGGACGCACTTACAGACCAGGTGATCCAGGACTTTATCGATCAGCTGGGGTACACGGAGACCCAGGCGTACAAGGCATTGTACAACGGCGGCCTTACCATTGAATCTACCCAGGATCCCGCTATTCAGGCGATCTGCGATGAGGAGGTAAACAATCTGGAGAATTACCCCACGGCACCGAAATTTTCATTCTCCTACCGTCTTACGGTAGAAAAAGCCGATGGGACTTATAAAAATTACAGTGAGCAGACCATGTTGTACTATTATCAGGCCCACAATGCGGATTACAGTGTGAACTTTGCCTCCCAGGAGGAGGCCTTTGCTGCTGTGGAAGCTTACAAGGCAGAGATTATGGAACCAGGGGATAAAATTGTGGAAAACGGAGAGACCATCACCTATACTCTGCAGCCTCAGGCATCTCTCACGGTGATCAATCAGTCTACAGGAGAGGTTGTTGCTCTGGTAGGAGGAAGAGGAGACAAAACTGCCAGCAAGACATTAAACCGTGCTGCCAGTACCACCAGACAGCCCGGGTCTACCTACAAGGTCCTGGCGGCATATGCCCCTGCTTTAGACAGCGGCGGATTGACACTGGCTTCTGTTCAGGATGATGCTCCATACTCTTACGAGAATGGAACATCCCTGAGAAATTACGACAATTCCTTCCGGGGATTTACGCCCCTTCGAGAGGCAATTACCTACTCCATCAATATCGTAACGGTAAAGACATTGACGGAAATCGGAACAGGCTTAGGATTCAGCTATCTCCACGACTTTGGATTTACTACCTTAGTGGATGATGACAACAACCAGGCGCTTGCACTGGGAGGAATTACAAACGGTGTCACTAATCTGGAACTCACCGCAGCCTACGCCACCATTGCAAATGAGGGAACTTATATCAGGCCGAGATTTTACACCAGGATTTTAGACCACGACGGAAATGTGCTCATAGATAATACGCCTCAGACTCACGGGGTGTTAAAGGCCTCCACGGCATGGCTTTTGACAGATGCCATGAAGGGTGTGATTAATTCCGGGACGGGAACAGCCGTGAAATTCCCCAATATGGAAATGGCGGGAAAAACAGGAACCACCACAAAGAACAGGGATGCCTTGTTTGCTGGTTTTACTCCATATTACACCTGTGTGGTGTGGGGAGGATATGATGACAATACGCCTCAGGCGGGGGGAACCACTTCCTACCCCAAGGCAATCTGGCGTTCCGTTATGAGCCGGATCCACGAGAATCTGGAATACAAGGATTTTGTCATGCCTTCGGATATTACAACGGCAAGTGTCTGCAAAAAGTCCGGAAAGCTGGCTGTGGCGGGACTCTGCGACTGCGATCCCAGGGGGAGCATGATCCAGACAGAATACTTTGCGGAGGGTACCGTGCCCACAGAGTACTGTGACCATCATGTAAATGTTACGGTCTGTGCAGAATCAAATATGCTGGCAACAGATTTTTGCCCCAACCGTGTCAGTGGTGTGTATATCATCGGAGGTGAACCAGGGTCGGCGGATGAACCCTACCTCTTAAGTGAGGGCTCATCCACCAATACCTGTCCGCTGCACACAGCGCCTCAGGAGGTTCCTGTCAACATACCGGAGATCCAGTTTGAGGATGATAATGCGCACAAAGACAAGGAAAGCCAAAAAGATGATAAGAAGGATGACAAGAATGACGACAAAAAGAATAATGAGGCTTCGGATGATGATTAAAAAAACAGGAGGTTATCTTTGATGAGAGGACGAGTGACGATCCCCACCGATATCGACGTAGTGGATGAGACCTTGGATTTAATCGAAAAATGGGGTGCGGATGCCATCCGGGACTGTGACGGGACAGAGTTCCCTGAGAAACTTAAGGACGTGGATGCCAAAATATATGCCACGTATTACACCACTAGGAAAGACAATGTATGGGCCAAGGCCCATCCGGAGGAGATCCAGCAGTGTTATATTATGACGCCTCAGTATACCGCAATGGACAGCATCTTAAAAATTCCCATTATGAAGGGCATTTACCCTGATATGATGAGGCCAAATGACAGGGATGATATCACAAGATGGTGGGAAGTGGTAGACCGTACCATCGGAGAAGTGGTGCCTGTGACGGAGTGGAGCTATGACGGGAATGCTCTTGTCACAGTGCAGGCCAGCCTTTATCATGCCTACACTGTAAGCTTTCTCGCTTATATTATGTGGGATCCGGTGCATATGTACAATGCGGTGGTCAATAGCTGGGACAATGTGGAAAAACAGATGACTTTTGATGTGAGGCAGCCTCTGACCCACGCATTTACCTTACAGCGTCTTCGACGTTTTATCGAAGAACATCCCTATGTAAACGTCATCCGTTTTACCACCTTTTTCCACCAGTTTACCCTGGTCTGCGATGAGGAGGCCAGGGAGAAATATGTGGACTGGTTTGGCTATTCCGCATCGGTAAGCCCCTATATTTTAGAGCAGTTTGAAAAAGAAGCGGGGTACCCTTTCCGGCCGGAATATATCATTGACCAGGGGTACTACAACAATCAGTACCGTATCCCTTCTAAAGAGTACAGGGATTTCCAGAAGTTCCAGGTAAAAGAGGTGGCAAAAATCGTTCGAGAGCTGACGGATATCTGCCATGAGTACGGAAAAGAAGCCATGATGTTTTTGGGGGACCACTGGATTGGGACGGAACCTTATCTGGAGGAGTTTGCCTCTCTTGGGATCGATGCGGTGGTGGGATCTGTGGGCAACGGCGCCACTTTGCGGCTCATCAGTGATATCAAGGGAGTAAACTATACAGAAGGGCGGCTTTTGCCCTATCTGTTTCCTGATACCTTCTATGAGGGGGGAAATCCCCTGGAGGAGGCAAAAAAGAATTGGGTCACTGCCCGCCGGGCAATCTTAAGAAGCCCAATAGACCGGATCGGGTACGGCGGCTATCTGAAGCTGGCCCTTAAGTTCCCGGACTTTATCCAGTATGTGGAGTCTGTCTGCGAGGAATTCCGGCTTCTCTATCAGAATGCCAAGGGCACTACGCCTTACTGTGTAAAAAAGACAGCAGTTTTAAACTGCTTTGGAAAAATGCGTTCCTGGGGCTGCCATATGCAGCATCATGCCATTTATCATAAGCAGAATTACTCTTACGCAGGAATTCTTGAGGCTCTTTCCGGTGCGCCTTTAGATGTATGTTTTATCAGTTTTGAGGATATACTGGAAGATGAGCATATATTGGATGACGTGGATGTGATCTTAAATATAGGGGATATGGATACTGCCCAGAGCGGCGGCGCTTACTGGACAGAACCCGAAATTCTTACACGTATCCGCAGATTTGTGGCAGAGGGAGGCGGCTTTATCGGTGTGGGAGAACCGGCGGCCACCATGTATCAGGGCAGACTGATCCAGCTTTCGGATATCCTTGGAGTGGAGATCGAAAACGGTTTTACTCTGGGCTATGATAAATACAACTGGCAGGAGAGAGAGCATTTTATCCTGGAGGATGTCAAAGGAAAGGATGTGGATTTCGGTGAGGGAAAGAACAGTATCTATGCCCTGGAGGGCACGGATGTGCTGGCAGTTTCCCATGGAGGCGTCCAGATGGCGGCAAAAGATTTCGGCCAGGGTCGGGGAGTGTATATCTCCGGACTTCCCTACAGCTTTTTAAACAGCCGCATTCTCTACAGGGCGGTGCTCTGGAGCTGTCACGGTGAGGAGGAAGTAAAACGCTGGTACAGCGCCAACTACAATGTAGATGTACATGCCTATGTGGTAAACCACAAGTACTGCGTGGTGAACAACACCTATGAGCCCCAGACAAGTACTATTTATATCGGGGATGGAACCAGCTTTGAAGTAGAGTTAATGCCAAATGAAATCAGATGGATGAGTCTTTGACAAATTTTTTAAAAAAGTACTTGACTATTCATTAGACCTGCTATATAATATCTATTGTTGACGACAGAAAGCTTGTCAGCAATAGTTTAGGGCTATCGCCAAACGGTAAGGCAACGGACTCTGACTCCGTCAGTTCAAGGTTCGAATCCTTGTAGCCCTGCTTTTAAGACTCAGTAGATGATTCTACTGAGTTTTTTTCTTCACAGGGAAAGGAGACAGGATATGTACAGTTTTGAAAGTGTTGTAAGATACAGTGAGGTAGATGCACACAGGCACATGACGCTGACAGCTCTTTTGGAATTATTGCAGGACTGCTGCATTTTTCAGTCAGAGAATCTGGGCATCGGCATGGATTATCTCGCAAAGATGAAGCGAGCCTGGGTGTTATCCTCCTGGCAGGTAATAGTGAAGCGGTATCCTCTGCTTGGAGAAAAGGTGACAGCATACACATGGGCATACGACTGTAAGGGATTTTATGGATATCGGAATTTTAAAGTTGTGGACGGGCAGGGAGAGACAGTGGCATACGCAAACTCCATATGGATTTTTATGGACACGGAAAAGATGCGTCCCGCAAGGATCCCGGAGGAATTGTTGAAGGTGTATTCCACGGATGAGCCTCTGGACATGGAAACGGCGGGAAGGAAATTAAGCATTGAGGGTGATTGTAAAAAGGAAGACCCTGTTCCGGTACAAAAATTTCATCTTGACACAAACTTACATGTAAATAACAGTAAATATGTGCTGATTGCCCGGGAGTATTTGCCGGAGTGTTTTAAAATCGGCGAACTTCGGGCAGAATATAGAAAAGCGGCTGTTTTAAAAGATGTATTTTATCCCAGGACAAATGTGAGAGAAAAACAGGTCACTGTCTCATTGGAAAATGAGGAGGGCAAGCCTTACGCAATTGTGGAATTTATAGAGGAGAATTGAGATGAAACTAGGGGAAAAGCAAAAGCTTTTGGTGGTAAAGAAAGTAGAGTTTGGAATATATCTGGCAGAACATGAGGATGATGACACAAGAGTGCTGCTCCCGGTCAGACAGGTTCCGAAGGGAATCCGTGTGGGGGAAGAGCTGGAAGTTTTTTTATATAAGGATTCCAAGGACAGGCTCATTGCCACCACAAAGGAACCCTGTCTGATGCTTGGCGGTTTTGCGGCTCTCACGGTGAAAGAGGTTGGGAAGATCGGAGCCTTTTTGGACTGGGGGTTGGAAAAAGACCTGTTTCTTCCATATAAAGAGATGTTGGGAAAAGTGGAGCAGGGGGATGAAATATTAGTCACTCTGTATATTGATAAGAGCAGAAGGCTCTGTGCCAGCATGAAAGGAATTTACGACCTGCTGGAAAAAGATTCACCGTACCAAAGGGAAGATGTAGTTTCTGGTAGAGTGTATGAGACTGGAGGGAACTTTGGGACATTTGTTGCGGTGGACGACAGGTATTCCGCTATGATACCAAAGTTCGAGGATTGCAGCCACTTTCGGATCGGGGATGTGATCCAGGCAAAAGTTTCAAATGTGAAGCCTGACGGGAAACTGGATCTGACCCTTCGGGAAAAGGCCTATATCCAGATGGATGCGGATGCGGAAAAAATACTCCGGGTCATAGAGGAATACGCAGGGGTGCTTCCTTTTAACGATAAGGCTTCTCCGGAGGTGATCAAACGGGAATTTCAGATGAGCAAGGCTGCTTTTAAAAGAGCAGTTGGCAGACTGTACAGGGAGCATAAAATAGAAATAACAGAAAAGAGCATAAGAAAATTAACTGTTGACGGAGTAAATTCGATTTGTTATAATAGCCACGAATAGTTGTAATAATTTTGTAACAGATATGAGAAAAATGGACAGACTAATTATATGTCCAAGGGCAGCGTACATATATAATGGAGGAAAGCTTATCATGAATATGAATCGTAAGACTCTTAAAATGACAGCATGCTGTATGGCAGCCACAGTGGTTCTGACAGGTGCACCGAAAGCAGTGTTTGCCACAGAGACACCAGTGGCGGGAGTGACAGGTGTTACATCCTCAGCATTGCAGGACAAGTCAGGCAATAATGGGGGTGCCTCAGGGGAGACAAAACCCCGGGGGACGACAGGCGCCGGCATTTCACAGCAGATCGCTTCGAGCATGAACTCTGGCGAAAGCAGCGCATCTGCGGAGTCAGGAACGGCCGGAGCGGGGATTAATCAGCAGATTGCAGCAAGCATGGCAACCGGGGAAAACGTGGCGCCTGCAGCAGAGGATGCTCAGCCGGCAGAGACTATGATTGCGGGAATTACCCAGCAGATCTCAGACAGCATTTTTGAGGCGGATCAGAAAGCAGAAGAGCAGCAGAAGGCAGAGGAAGCGAGAAAGGCCATCTATAAGGATGTCGCCATTGCTCAGGTGGACAACTATGTAAATGTAAGGGATGCGGCTACGGAGGAAGGCGAGGTAGTCGGCAAATTATATAACAACTCCGCAGCGACTGTGGAGGCAGAGGAAAATGGATGGTATAAGATTACCTCTGGAAATGTGACCGGATATGTAAAAAGTGAATTTGTAGTGTGCGGTGACGAAGAGCTGGCCAAAAAGGTCAGCAGACGTGTGGCTACTGTAAATACCGAGACTTTATTTGTCCGCACAGAGCCCACCACAGAATCTGACGTTTTGGGAATGGTTCCAGATCAGGAGCAGCTTACAGTGACAGATGAAAGCGTAGACGGATGGACAAAAGTAGCCATTGAGGAAGGAGACGGGTATGTTTCCAACGACTATGTGAAAATGTCCACAGAGTTTGTCACAGCGGAGTCCAAAGCAGAGGAGGAGGCAAGGCTTGCCAAGGAAGAGGCAGAGCGAAAAGCAGCAGAAAAGGCGGCAAAGAAATCTTCCGCAGGTTCCGGGGTAAAAGCCAGCGCAGGAAGCTCTAGCGGAAACGCAGTTGCCAACTATGCCTGCCAGTTTGTGGGCAATCCCTATGTTTACGGTGGGACAAGCCTGACAAACGGCGCTGACTGTTCTGGATTTGTAATGTCTGTGTATGCGGCATTTGGTGTGGGACTTCCACATTCCTCATCCGCTCTTCAGGGAGTGGGATATGGTGTCAGCGACATGCAGCCTGGTGATATTATCTGCTACAGCGGACATGTAGGTATTTATATTGGAAACAATACCATTGTACATGCCAGCACACCGGAGGGAGGAATTAAATATACTTCCCCTGTAAATTACAGGCCGATCGTGGCGATCAGACGAATTTTCTAAAGATAAAATTGACAGAAACGAGAGTACTCCGGTTGGATGCTCTCGTTCTTTTTTGTGCAGTGGTGCGTGCTGGCAGAGCCATTGTCAATTGTCAGACAAGTCATGCAGTGAAAAATGCATTTCGAATTCTGTCCGGCGCAGGATGGAAAAATATGGGTTATGCAAAATGCACAAAAATAGATTGCTGTCAAAAAAAGTCGAGGATAATTGGTGGATAAGCAGGAAAAGTTATCCACATGGGAAATATTGAAAATATCGAAAAAAAGCAGTTATACACGAAGTTATCCACATTATCCACAAAAAAGTACATAAATGTTGGGGTATAACAGGGGTAAAATTAGAACAGGCGTTTTGTAAGATTGCGATAAACTTGCCGGGTATTGAAAAAAAACCAGAAAAAATGTTGACATTTCAAATGTGAAAATATAAATGAAGTTGTGTGAAAATAAGGTGTTTTTGTCGAAAATAGTTAGAATTGTAGAATATTGCTGCTTCCTCTTCTGCTGGAAGGATTTGAGAAACCTTAGTGTTGAAAAAACCTTATGTTTTTGATATACTATTGCAAGTATCTGAAAATATTTCAAAAAAGGCAGAAAGAGTGCTTTTTATCCGCCTTTTACATAAGGGGAAATATGGCTAAGAAAATAGATATATTGGGAATCGGCATTGACAATTACACCGTCAGGGAAGCGCTGCTAAAACTGGATACTTTTTTAAGCAGTGCTTCGCTGAATATCATTGAGACGGTGACAGTGGAAAAAATTCTGCTGGCAGAAAGCAATTTGAGAATGAAGGAATGTATTGGACAAGCAGATTTGACCCTGATTGGGGACAAGGAGCTTTTAGAACCCAGGGAGGTGTCGGTCCAGAGGGTCCGGGAGATAAGGAATAACGACTTTCTGTACGAGATGATACGCCGGGTAGTGAGAAACCAGAAGAGGGTGTTTCTCTTGGCAATGACCAGGGCGGAGGCAGACAGAATGCAGGCCTTTTTCGAGGCGGAGAACCCACGGTTTAAAATCGAGGGTAATCTTGCGGTGGAGGAGTGCGGTACAGATCTGGATGCCATTGTAAATGAGATTAACGGCAGCACACCGGACATTGTGGTCTCTGCTATGACTTCTCCTTATGAAGAAGAATTTATTTTGGAACATAAGGATAAACTAAGCTTGAGCATATGGCTTGGCATTGGGGCGGACTATAACAGGAAATCAGAAGGTCTTGCCATCGGAAGCCATGTGAAGAGTCTGGCTTTGCGGGGGAAGCTCCACCATGCAATGCAGAAATATCAAAAAGAAAGTCAGGAAAAGAAAAAATGAAATTGTACAGTAAAAAGCCTCTCTATGTAGACTATTTGCTGCTGCTTTTGGGGACGGCAATGATTGCCCTGGGGATCCAGTGGCTCTATGACCCGGCAGGGTTGGTCACAGGAGGCTTTACCGGTATAGCGATTTTGCTGAAAAGTCTTTCGGGGGGAAAGGTTCCTCTGTGGTTTACCAATATTGCCCTTAACATACCGGTATTTCTCATTGCCCTACGGGTAAAAGGAAAGCGTTTTATCGGTAGGACACTGTTTGGCACGGCAATGCTCTCTTGCTGGCTGTATATCCTTCCCACCACAGATATGGCCAGAGGAGATTTTATCTTGGCAGCTATATTCGGCGGCGTGATCTCCGGCGCAGGGATGGGGCTGGTTTTACTGGCCAAAGCTACCACAGGAGGCACAGATATGGTGGCTGTGCTGATACAGCACAGAATCAGGCACTATTCCGTGGTACAGATCATGCAGGTGATAGACGGACTTGTGGTTTTGGCGGGATTGTATGTCTTCGGAGTTACGGCAGGGCTTTACGCCATAGTTGCCATCTTTGTCACATCAAAAGTGTCCAATGCCCTGATGGAGGGAATGAAATATACCAAGACAGCATTTATCATCACCGCCCGGGCGGAAGAGGTGGCAAAGACCATCATGGAGCGGTTGGACAGGGGGGTCACAGGGCTTCACGCCAAAGGGATGTACTCCGGGGATGAAAAATGCGTGCTCTACTGTGTGGTAGAGCCAAAGCAGATCGTAGAGATAAAAGATATCGTGGCGGAATTTGATCCCTATGCTTTTGTGATCGTGTCAGATGCCAGGGAAGTATTTGGGGAAGGATTTATTGAGACGAAGCTTCGGTGAGGGGGAAGCTGTCGGTTGTCGTCAGCCATCAAGCCACAGACCCGTCCACTTGCGGATTATTCGCTGTGAAACCACATCATCTAGTAGGTGCTTTGGGAGTGACATACTAGGAAAAATAGACAAAAGAAAATTAAGGGAAAAAACGCAAAAAAATTGAGGAAATGCATAAAAAAATGTGCTTTTCCTCTTTATTTTTTGGTGAAATTGGTTTAAAATAGCAAATAGGTGTACCTACAGCGAAAGTTTTACGGAGGCTTCATTGTGAATGTTGTATATCTTTGTATGGTCCGCCGATTCGTTATACCAGTAAATAAATTTGGGGTCCGTATGGGGGGCAAAAAAGGAGAATAGTATGATATCAAATCAAATACTGCAAAGTACAATCGATGGATTAAAGGGGATTACCAGAATCGATCTTTGTATTATAGATACAGAGGGGAAGGTGCTTGCAGCAACATTTCCCGACGCAGAACGGTTTGTGGAACCGGCGGCGACTTTTGCCGCATCACCGGCAGATTCCCAGGTTATCCAGGGGTGTCAGTTTTTTAAAGTGTTTGATGAACATCAGTTGGAATATGTTCTTTTGGCTGAGGGGGACAGTGAAGACGTGTATATGGTTGGGCAGATTGCCAGTTTCCAGATCCAAAATCTCCTGGTAGCTTACAAAGAGCGGTTTGACAAAGACAACTTTATCAAAAATCTGCTGCTTGACAATCTCCTTCTGGTGGATATTTACAATCGGGCCAAGAAACTTCATATTGACACGGAAGTCCGCAGAGTGGTATATATTATTGAGTTGAACCGCGACAAAGAGGGAAATGAACTGGAAAAGATACGGAGCATTTACGGCGGCAAATCCAAGGATTTTGTCACAGCGGTGGATGAGAAGAGTATCATCGTGGTAAAGGAACTGTCAGAAAATGAGAATTATGAGGATTTGAACAAGACAGCAGAAGTGATCTTAAATCTTTTTCGTGGGGATTCGGAGAGGGAGATCCACATTGCCTACGGTACGACCGTGGGGGAGATCAAGGACGTGTCCCGCTCTTATAAGGAAGCCAGGATGGCTTTGGATGTGGGCAAGATATTTTTTGAAGAAAAAAATATTATCGCCTACTCCACTTTGGGAATTGGCCGTCTGATCTACCAGCTTCCTATTCCTCTTTGCAAAATGTTTATCAAGGAGATATTTGATTCTAAATCTCCGGATGATTTTGATGAGGAGACACTGGTCACGATCAATAAATTTTTCGAGAATAACCTGAACGTATCCGAGACATCCAGACAGCTGTATATTCACAGGAATACATTGGTGTACCGCCTGGACAAGCTGCAGAAGAGCACAGATTTAGACCTTAGGGTCTTTGAGGATGCCATCACCTTTAAGATTGCTCTTATGGTGGTAAAATACATGAAGTATATGGAGTCCCTGGATTATTAAGGATTAGGAGGCATACATGATAAAGCTGGAAAATGTGAGCAAAGCATACAGTGCCGGGGTTCCGGCATTAAATGATATGAATCTTGAAATTGCGGACGGAGAGTTTGTCTTTATTGTGGGAGACAGCGGTTCCGGCAAGTCCACATTGATCAAACTGTTATTAAAGGAGCTGGAACCCACAGAGGGAACTATCACTGTGGACGGAAGGAGATTAAATACCATCCGGCATAAGCAGATCCCAAAGTTCCGCAGGAACCTGGGAGTGGTGTTTCAGGATTTCAGGCTGCTAAAAGACAGGAATGTATATGACAACGTAGCTTTTGCCCAGAGGGTTATAGGGGCTTCCGTCAGAGAGTCCAAACGGCGGGTGCCGGTGATGCTCTCCATGGTGGGGCTGGCAGCCAAGTACAAATCATATCCCAGACAGCTTTCCGGCGGGGAACAGCAGAGAGTTGCCATTGCCAGGGCACTGGTAAATCAGCCCAAGATCCTGCTGGCGGATGAGCCTACGGGTAATCTGGATGCAAACAATGCCTGGGAGATCATGAAGCTTTTGGAGGAGATTAACGAGAGAGGAACTACCGTGGTGGTGGTTACCCACAACATAGAAATCGTAAAAATAATGAACAAGCGGGTGATTACCATGAAGAAAGGCGTCATCATATCCGATGTAGGCGGTGAGTACGATGAGGATTAGTTCAATAGGATATACCATAAAGCAGGGTTTTTCCAATATCTGGAGAAATAAAATGTTTTCACTGGCATCTATGGCCACTATGTCGGCATGTATTTTTCTGTTTGGATTGTTTTTTGCCATTGTCACCAATTTTGAGGCCATGGTAAAAGAGGCGGAATCCGGGATGGCGGTGACAGTACTGTTTGATGAGGGTATTACCCAGGAGCAGATCGATATTATCGGCCAGGAGATAAAAAGCCGGGTGGAAGTTTCCGACTATGAATTTATCTCCGCAGAGCAGGCGTGGGAAGAATTTAAAGGAGATTATTTCGGGGACAATGCGGAGGCTGCGGCAGGATTTGCAGATGATAACCCCCTGGCAAATTCCGCCAGCTATGCCATCTATATGAATGATATCTCCATGCAGCCTGTGCTGGTGGATTACTTAAGCGGGTTAGACGGGGTCAGGGAAGTGCGCCATTCAGAGGTGGCAGGTCGTACCCTGACAGATTTTAACAGTCTCATCGGTTACATTTCCGTGGGAATCATACTGATCCTTCTGCTGGTGGCGGTTTTTTTGATCAGCAACACGGTAACCACAGGAATCGCTGTCCGCAAGGATGAGATTGGGATCATGAAGCTGATCGGTGCAACGGATTATTTTGTCCGTGCCCCCTTTGTGGTGGAGGGAGTTTTGATCGGGCTGATCGGCTCCATCCTTCCCCTGGCGCTTTTGTATTTCCTGTACCGAAAAGTTATTTTTTACATATCGGATAAATTCAGCTTTTTGAGTTCCCTTTTGAATTTCCTTCCGGTCCAGACAGTTTTCCACACACTGGTTCCTGTGGGGCTGCTTTTGGGCGTTGGAATCGGATTTCTAGGCAGCTGGATCACGATCCGTAAGCACTTAAAAGTATAGGATACAGATTTTTAGTTACAATAGGTTTTATTTCATATGGAGAAAACGTATGCATAGTGGGAGATTAAAGAAAATAGCAGGTCTGGCACTGGCTTTAGTTCTGGCAGCGCAGCCTGTGTCTCTTGCACAGGCAAATTCCCTGGAGGAGGCACAGCAGGAAAAGGAAAAGTTGGAGGACGCACTGGAAGAGGCACAGGCGCTTATTGAGAACCTGAAAGGCTCAAAGAGCGATATTCAGGATAAAGTGACCAGGTTGGACGCCCAGCTCACAAAAATATCCACAGATATCAGCAACCTTGAGAGCCAGCTGGAGGACAAGAATCTTGAAATCTCAGACACATCCAAAGTGTTAAAGGAAGCCGAGGAGGATGCGGCTGCCCAGTATGAGATGATGAAGGTTCGCATTCGATATATGTATGAGAACAGGGACAGATCTTATGTGGAGCAGCTCCTGTCGGCAAGGAGTATTTCGGATCTGTTAAACGCCGTGGAATATATCAGCCAGATCACACGGTATGACAGGCAGATGTTAGACAAATATCAGAAGACCCAGGTTACCGTAAAAGATGCAAAGACGGCGCTGGAGCAGGAAAAAGCTGAGTTGGAGCAGATGCAGGCGAAGGTGGAGGAAAACCGCCAGGCAGTGTCTGTGCTTTTGACGGCAAAAGAGTCGGAACTTACGGCTGTCAATCAGGATATCAAGACGGCCAACAGTCAGGCAGACGCTTTTGAGGCAGAGCTTATCGCCCAGGAGGAAGTGATCGCACAGATCCGTGCGGCAGAGGAAGCCAAGAGAGCTGCCAGGGCAAAAGCGGAGGCGGAGGCCAAAGCAAAGGCCGAAGCGGAAGCAGCAGCTGCAGCGGCGGCTGCCGCCCAGGAAGCGGAGCAGGATGGCACAGAAGAGCCTGTAGAACCTCAGGAGGGGGAGAGTGAGACATCCGTCCCGGTGACTGAGCCGGAGCCGGAATCCATTCCGGAGGATACCTATAACGGAGGAGCCTTTTTATGGCCCTGCCCTGCAAGCACCAGGATAACCAGTGACTATGGAAACAGAGAGTCACCCACTGCGGGGGCATCCTCCAACCACAAAGGGATCGATATCGGTGCGCCTTACGGTTCAGACATTGTTGCGGCAGCAGACGGGGATGTTATCTTTGCCGGTTACAGCAACGGCGGCGGCAATTACGTTATGATAGATCACGGGGGAAGTTTATATACGGTGTATATGCATGCCTCCTCCTTATGTGTCTCCAAGGGAGATAAGGTTACCAGAGGCCAGACAGTGGCAAAAGTGGGAAGTACGGGAATTTCCACTGGAAATCATCTGCATTTTGGAGTATCTTTAAATGGTGCATATGTCAGTCCCTGGAATTATCTGAGCAGATAAAGCGTACACTTGTGATAAAAGCAACATTTTGGTCCCTGCCAGAATACGGCAGGGATTCTCTTGCGATAGGGAGGACGATCAATGGAACAGGAACATATGGAATGGGATAATAGGCAGACAGGAAGAAAAAAGTCTTCCGGTGGATTTGGCCGGGGAGTGGCAGCCGGAGTCTTTGGAACTATCCTTGTCTTCTGCATGTTTGGTGCGGTGCTGGCATTCGTTTTCGGAAAGACGGTTCAGATCAGTGTGCCCTCCAGAGAGGAAGAAGCGGGAGTGGGAGTTTTATCCCAGGAAGTTCAGGCAAAGATCAATGAGCTGGCGGGATATATCCATCTCTACTTTTATGAGGATGTGGACAATGAACAATTGGCGGAGGGTTTGTACTCCGGTCTTTTGGAGGGAATGAACGACAAGTACACAGACTACTATAATAAACAGGAATATCAGGATCTGCAGATCAGCGCAACCCAGAACTACTATGGGATCGGTGCAGGACTCTCCCAGGACAGGGAGACCATGCAGGTGACCATCACTCATGTGTACGAAGGTTCTCCTGCGGAGGCATCCGGTCTTTTGGAGGGGGATATTATCGTGATGGTGGAAGATATTGAGGCCGTGAGCATGGAACTCTCTGAACTTGTGACATATATCCGGGGAGATGAGGGAACCAGTGTCCATCTGCAGATTTACAGAGAAGGGGAGACGGATTATCTGGAGTTTGATGTAAAGCGTGCCAATATAGATCTGCCCACAGTGGAGTATAAAATGCTGGAGGGAAACAAAGGCTATATTCATATCCTGGAATTCGGAGCGCCCACAGTGGAACAGTTTGAGCATGCGGTGGAAGATTTAAAGGGCCAGGGTATGGAGGCCATGATTTTAGATGTCAGGGACAATCCGGGGGGAATGGTAACTACGGTGACAAAAATCTTAGACGATATTCTTCCCGAGGGAACGGTAGTTTATACTCAGGATAAATACGGTAACAGGCAGGATTTTACCTCTGAGGGTGAAACCTTTATGGAGTACCCGCTAACAATTTTGATGAATGGAAACAGTGCCAGTGCATCTGAAATCTTAGCAGGAGCCATACGGGATTATGAATATGGCACTTTGATCGGGACTACCACTTACGGAAAAGGGGTGGTGCAGACCATCTATCCCTTAAGTGACGGGGATGCCATAAAGCTCACCACTGCAAAATATTTTACCCCCAAGGGAGAAAATATCCACGGAACAGGCATAGACCCGGATATAGAGCTGACCTATGAGTACCAGGGGGACAGAACAGAGGGCTATGATGAAATGCAGGATAATCAGGTATTAAAAGCACTGGAAGTATTGGACGATGAATTACAAAACGGGAAAAGCAAGGGCAATTAAGTTTATTTGGATATTGGCGGCAGTTTTATGGATGGCGCTTATTTTTCGATATTCAGGTCAAAGGGCACAGGTTTCCAGCGAACTCAGCGGCTCCCTGTCTTACCGGTTAGCGGGGAGGGTATCGGAATGGTTCTCTCTTGGCTTGGGCGAGGAAACACTTATGCACTATGGGGAAATATGGGAGCATCCATTGAGGAAAGCCGCCCATATGACAGAGTATGCTATCCTGTCGGCTCTGTTTTTTGGAAATTTTTACCAGTACACAACTACTTATCAGAGAAAATATTTTTTGGCATGGATCTGTGCCACGTGTTATGCTGCCACTGACGAGTTCCATCAGCTTTTTGTGGAGGGGCGTTCCGGGCAGATCACAGATGTATGTATTGACAGCGCAGGGGCATTTGTGGGATTATGTTTTGTGTACCTGGTGTTATGGATGTTAAACAATGTCTTACATGAGGCAGATGATAAATAAGAAAAAGAGAAAGAGGTGACTGATAATGGTAGAACTTGACCAGTTCAAAACAACTTTGAACACTTATAGGAAACCACTGTTGGAAGTGAGGGATTCACTTTGACTTAGCGGGAAAACAGCAGAAGATCCAAGAACTGGAGCGGGAGATGGAAGCCCCGGATTTCTGGGATAATGTGGAAACTTCCCAGGCTAAGATGAAGGAATTAAAGAGTCTGAAAGATGATGTGGAAACTCTGGCAAAACTGCAGCAGCAGTTTGACGATATTGAGACATTGATCGAGATGGCAAATGAAGAAAATGATGCCTCCCTGATCTCGGAGGTGGAAAGTGAGCTTGACAGTTTTGAGGTGACGTTTGAGTCCATCCGCATGAAAACCCTGCTCTCAGGAGAATATGACAGGGATAATGCCATTGTCTCCCTCCATGCAGGGGCAGGAGGAACAGAGTCCTGTGACTGGGCAGCTATGCTTTACCGCATGTATACCCGGTTTGCAGGGGACAAAGGATTTTCCGTGGAAGTTTTGGACTCCCTGGACGGGGAGGAAGCGGGGATAAAATCCATTACCTTCCAGGTCAACGGGGAAAATGCCTACGGCTATCTGAAATCGGAAAAAGGGGTACACCGGCTGGTTCGGATCTCACCCTTTAATGCGGCGGGAAAACGTCAGACATCTTTTGTGTCCTGCGATGTGATGCCGGATATTGAGGAGGATCTTGACATAGAGGTAAATGACGAGGACATCCGCATTGATACCTACCGTTCCAGCGGGGCAGGAGGCCAGCACATCAATAAGACATCCTCCGCCATCCGTATCACCCATTTCCCCACGGGAATCGTGGTGCAGTGCCAGAACGAGCGTTCCCAGCACATGAACAAGGATAAGGCGATGCAGATGTTAAAGGCAAAGCTGTATCTCTTAAAACAGCAGGAAAACGCAGCCAAGGCGGCAGGCATCCGGGGAGAAGTGACGGAGATTGGCTGGGGCAATCAGATCCGCTCTTATGTGATGCAGCCCTACACTATGGTAAAAGACCATAGAACCGGCACGGAAACTGGAAATGTAGGCAATGTGATGGATGGAAAAATTGATCTTTTTATCAACGGTTATTTAAAATGGCTCTCTCTGGGCTGCCCTAAGCGGACAGACAGTGAGGAATAGAAGGAGAATCAAGATGAAAGCAGCAGTTATGGGATATGGAACCATCGGTTCCGGCGTAGTAGAGATACTGGAGAAAAACAGAGACAGCATTGCGGGAAAAGCGGGAGAGGCTATCGAGGTGAAATATGTCTTAGACCTTAGGGATTTCCCGGGAGATCCTATTCAGGACAAGATCGTCAAGGACTATCAGGTAATCGCCAAAGATCCTGAGGTTTCTATTGTGGTGGAGACTATGGGGGGCGTAGAGCCGGCGTATACTTTTGTAAAGACTATGTTAGAGGCCGGGAAGCATGTAGCTACCTCCAACAAAGCTCTGGTGGCAGACAAGGGGGCAGAGCTTATCTCCATTGCCAGGGAAAAACATGTGAATTTCCTTTTTGAGGCAAGTGTGGGAGGAGGGATCCCTATTATAAGGCCCTTAAACGCCTGTCTCACCGGGGATGTGATCGAGGAGATCACCGGAATTTTAAACGGGACAACCAACTATATGATGACAAAAATGGCTGAGGAAGGCCTGGAATTTGAAGAGGTGTTAAAGGATGCCCAGGCAAAGGGATATGCGGAAAAAGACCCAACAGCCGATATTGAGGGGCATGACGCCTGCCGTAAAATTGCAATTCTTACCTCTTTAGTCTGTGGACAGCAGGTGGATTTTGAAGAGATCCACACGGAAGGAATCACAAAAATTTCCGCCACTGACATTAAATATGCAAAATCCATGGGATATGCCATTAAGCTTCTGGCTACCAGCAAAAAAGTGGGAGATACCTATATGGCTATGGTTGCGCCGTATCTCCTTCCAAAAAGCCATCCGCTGTTCACGGTAAATGATGTGTTCAATGCTATTTTAGTACATGGAAATATGCTTGGAGATGCCATGTTCTATGGAAGCGGAGCAGGAAAACTTCCAACGGCCTCCGCAGTAGTGGCTGATATGGTAGATATCGCAAAGCATGCGGATAAGAATATTTTATTGCAGTGGAGACCGGAGAAACTGGAACTTGCAGATGCAAGTCAGGCAGAAAATACATTTTTTGTCCGGACAGATGACAAGAAAGAAAAAGTTCGTGAAGTCTTTGGCGGCGTTAAATTTGTGGAAGTGCCGGAGATCAAAGGGGAATTTGGTTTTATCACGTCTTCCATGAGAGAAGAAGAGTTTTATCGTAAAATTGAAAATGTGACCACTTTGTCCATTATCCGTGTGGGAAAATAGGCGGGCAAGGAGGCAGAGAGGATAATATTATGAAATATTTAGTGATCTTAGGGGATGGAATGGCAGACCGCCCCATTGAGGCTTTGGGAGGGAAGACTCCTCTGGCCTACGCAAAAACCCCCATGATGGATGAGCTTGCGTCAAAGGGTGAGATTGGCATGGTACATACAGTGCCCGATGGCATGAAGCCCGGAAGTGATACCGCAAATTTGTCTGTTTTGGGCTACAACCCAAGGAAATACTATTCCGGCCGATCTCCATTAGAGGCCTTAAGTATCGGCGTTCCCATGAAGGATACGGATATCGCCCTGCGGTGCAATATTGTCACATTGTCTGAGGATGAAGATACTTACGAGGAGCGCACCATTATCGATCACAGTTCCGACGAGATTTCCACAGAGGAGGCGGCTGTCCTGCTGGAGGCAGTGAGAAAAGAGCTTGAGACAGAGGAGTTTCGATTTTACGTGGGCACCAGTTACCGCCATCTCTTAATATGGGATAAAGGTCAGCTAGTGGAACTTGTACAGCCTCATGACGTGCTGGGGCAGAATATCGGAGATAAGCTGCCGGAAAATGAAGATTTACGGCGCATGATGAAAAAGAGTTACGATATTTTAGTAAATCATCCCATCAATAAAGAGCGGAAGAAAAAGGGCCTAAAACCGGCAAATTCCTGCTGGTTCTGGGGAGCTGGCACAAAACCGGCTCTCTCCGATTTTGAGGAAAAGACAAAAAAGAAAGGCGCAATGATCTCTGCGGTAGATCTGCTGAAAGGAATAGCGGTAGGTTCCTCCATGAAAGTGGTGACAGTGGAGGGAGCCAACGGCGGCCTTCACACAAATTATGAGGGAAAAGCGAAAGCGGCAGTTGACGTTTTGACAAAAGAGGGGTATGATTTTGTCTATGTACATTTGGAGGCTCCCGACGAGATGGGACACCAGGGCAGTGTAGAGAAAAAGGTGCAGGCAATCGAAAATCTTGACCAGAGACTGATCCGTCCCATTGTGGAAGGGTTAAAGGAGTCAGGAGAGGATTTTCGGCTGGTGATCCTTCCGGATCATCCAACACCCATTTGCATCCGCACCCACACAGGGGACAGTGTTCCCTATCTTTTGTATGACAGTACAAGAAAGCAGTCCAGAACCTGGGCTTACAATGAGGAGGAAGCTGGAAAGACGGGAAACTTTGTGGCGGAGGGGCACACATTGATCGATCAACTGTTTTCCGAAAAGTAAAACCTTTCTGCCTGAAAGCGGTGGGAAAAGTGTGATAAGAGGAGTAAAAGTATTATGGTAAAAGTAGTAAAGTTTGGTGGAAGTTCACTGGCAAGCGCAGGGCAGTTTGCCAAAGTAGGTGATATCATCCGCAGTGACAATCACCGCAGATATGTGGTGCCAAGCGCACCGGGAAAGCGCAATGACAAGGATACGAAAGTTACGGATATGCTTTACGACTGTTATGCGGCAGCCGAGGCGGAAGAAGATTTCAAGCTTAAGTTAAAGAAGATCAAGGAGCGTTACAATTCTATTATCAACGGCTTAAATTTAAAGCTCTCCCTGGAGGAGGAATTTAGCATCATTGCAACGAATTTTGCGGCAAAGGCGGGAAAAGACTATGCAGCATCCAGGGGAGAATATTTAAACGGGATTATTATGGCAAATTATCTGGGCTTTGATTTTATCGATGCGGCTCAGGTGATCCGTTTTGACGAACAGGGAGAATTTGATTCGGATACCACTAACAGGATTTTAAAAGAGCGGCTAAAACAGAGCGAACGTGCAGTGATCCCTGGTTTTTATGGCGCAAAGGAAGATGGCACGGTAGTGACATTTTCCAGAGGCGGGTCCGACATCACAGGTTCTATTGTGGCAAAGGCATGCCGGGCGGATATGTATGAAAACTGGACGGACGTGTCGGGTTTTCTGGTGGCTGATCCCAGGATCATCAAAAATCCCAAGGCGATCAAGGTAATCACTTACCGGGAACTGCGGGAGTTATCCTATATGGGGGCCGGAGTGCTCCATGAGGATGCGGTAATTCCTGTGCGCAAGGCGGGAATCCCTATCAATATCCGAAACACAAACGCACCGGAGGATGAGGGAACGCTGATTGTGGAGAGCACCTGTCAGTCTTCTCCCTACACCATCACGGGAGTTTCCGGAAAAAAAGGTTTTGTTGCGGTGAATGTGGAAAAGGACATGATGAACACGGAGATCGGGTTTGGCAGAAAGGTGTTGGAAGCCTTTGAAATGCACGGAATCTCCTTTGAGCATATGCCCTCAGGAATTGATACCATGACTGTATTTGTCCATCAGGAGGAATTTGCGGGGAAAGAGCAGCAGGTTCTCTCCTCTATCCATCGCCTGGCGGAGCCGGATGTGATCGATCTGGAAGGGGATCTGGCGCTGATCGCAGTGGTGGGAAGAGGAATGAAGTCCACTAGAGGTACGGCGGGAAGAATCTTCTCTGCCCTGTCCCATGCAAATGTAAATGTTAAAATGATCGATCAGGGTTCCAGTGAGTTAAACATCATTATCGGTGTGGCAAATAGTGACTTTGAGAATGCCATCAAGGCGATCTATGATATTTTTGTAGAAACGCAGTTATAAAAAACGCACCACGGTGTATAAAAAAGAAGCCTTTTTCAGGCTTCTTTTTTGATTTCACCTTTATACTTCCGATACCAGGAGAACCACTACTTCGCAGGAGTGAAGCGTAACCTGGCACTCGCTGCGGGCTTCCCTTCGGATATCTTCTTTAAAATTCGTGTTCATCAACAGGACCTTTTCCACCAGCATATTTCCCAGAGGCAAAGTTTCTGTCTCCTGACCGTAATTTGCGATTACCAGGATCTGAACTGAAGTGTCCTCCAGTGCCCGGTAGTAAGCAAAAATATAATCATAATTCATAAAGGCGGGAACAAAATGCCCATAGACCAAAAGCTCCCTGTAGGCCGGAAACTTTCTGAGAGCGATCAGCTCTTTGTAATAATTCAGCAGGGAATCCGGTCTCTTTTCCTGTTTTTCCACATTCACTGCAAAATAGTTGGCGTTTACGGTAAGCCAGGGTTTTCCAGTGGTAAAACCAGCATGTTTTGTGGCTTTCCACTGCATAGGAGTTCTGGCATTGTCCCGGCTGTGGTCATAGCAGACCTGTAAGGCCTGTTCCTTTTTAAGCCCTGCGTCCAAGGCAACCTGGTACTGGTCGTGGGTGTTGATATCATCATATTCAGAAATATCATTGCGCCTGCAGTTGGTCATACCGATTTCCTGTCCCTGATAGATAAAGGGAATGCCCCGGAGCAGAAGGGAAGTGGTTGCCAGCATTTTCTTCCCATCTTCATTTCTGGCATAGTCCGGCAAAAAGGTGCTTACACCTCTCGGCTCATCGTGGTTTTCGATAATATTTGATTTAAACCCAAGACCGTCCGCCTCCAACTGTGAGGAGAAGATGGTCTGCCGCCATTCCTTGAAATCCAGAGGTTTGGCATCGTACCAGCCATGCTTCCCCAGAGTGAGAAGATGAGCGGAAAAGTCAAACATGCTGGAGAAATATCCTTTTTCTCCGATAAATGCCTCCAGCTCTTCTTTTTTCATGTTAAAGACCTCACCTACGGTAAAGGCATCCTTTGGCTCAAAGGTCACGGCACTCATTTCTTTTAGGAAGTCACCTATCCCGGAAACGGAATCCACCATCTTGGTGCAGGCGGCCAGGCCGTCCTCACCGTCCGGCTCAAAGGATTTGAATTCCAGGTCTTTTTTGATATTGATAATAGCGTCGATACGAAATCCAGCCAGACCCTTATTCAGCCACCAGTTGATCATCCGGTAGATCTGTTCCCGGACTTTTGGATTTTCCCAGTTCAGATCCGGCTGCTCCTTGGCAAACATGTGGAGATAGTACATGTCCTTCTCTCCCTTTACCGGTTCCCAGGTGCTGCCTCCAAAATAGGAGCGGTAATTGCTGGGGGGCTGTCCGTTTTTGCCCTTTACAAAATAAAAATAGTCCCGGTACTCGCTCTCAGGGTCTTTCAAAGCCTCCTGAAACCATTTATGTTTGTCGGAGCAGTGGTTGACCACCAGATCCATGATCACATACATGTCACGTTTTTTTGCCTCTGCTAATAGAGTGTCAAATTCTTCCATTGTACCGAAGCACTCTGCGATTTTATAATAGTCAGAAATATCATATCCCTGGTCCACAAAAGGCGATTCATAGATGGGGGAAAGCCAGATAATGTCAATGCCAAGTTCTTTTAAATAATCTAATTTTGAGATAATTCCCCCCAGATCACCGATGCCGTCCCCGTTGCTGTCATAAAAACTTTTGGGATAAATCTGATATGCTACTTTATCATGCCACCATCTTTTTGTCATTTTAGGAAACCTCCCCTATAGTATTACGGTAAAATGCAACAACAGTCTGATTTATATAGGGGGCTATCCATAAAACGCCAATGCCGAAAGAGAACAGGCAAAGCAGTTCCATACCGATAAAACTCAGCCGAATATATAATAATCTGCCTCTGTTGCCCCTCATATGCGCTAAACTTAAACGATAGGCGGCAATTACACCTATGGTTTCATTGTCTACCAGAAAAAAGTAGATAAGGCCAAAAGTGAGGGAGAGATAGCAGATGAGTACAGTAGTTGCAACGGTAAGAATAACTGTAAGCGTCAACAATGCTTTGGAATAAAAAAGGACAGAGCATATGGCGCAGGCGGTTACAGGTATCATTGCCACAAAAAAAATCAGTATCATAAGTAACTGTGCAAAAATCAATCTGTCCGGTCTTTTGCCAAAATAGTAAAATAAATCGGCAAAGGTTTTTTCTTTTCCCCGGGCCATATCCAGTTGGATGCGGATGATTCCACAGGATAGGACAATAGATAACAGGGAAATGATCACGGTGGCAAGAGAGTAGATCACAGACTGCAGGACATCCGGATTTTTCTGGTAAGAATAATTAAATGGGAACGTGACAGCCAGGACGATAAGCCCTGCCGTTACATAAGTTCCCATGGGAAGCCCGTAACGTCCGTTTAATGTCTCCCTTGCCTGCCGCTTTAATTCTTTACAGGATAAATTCATAAATTCAATTACTCCTTTGGATGATTCTAACTTTACGCAGCATAATCCACATTAGCGCCGACGTATTTTAAGGCATCCAGTGATTTCTGATTCTGCTGGTAAGGATTGGACTCGTCGGAGTATTTAATCACAGTCCTCGTCTCTCCGCCTGCTGTGTAAACACTGCCGCATTCCGGGCAGACAGCAGTCTGAATGGTCACCCCTACGGACAATACCTGTCCGTTGTCTTTGGCAGCTTTTGTATAAGCATTCGATACATGTTCCGCCTCGTGTGACCGTACGGCTGCGCCGGAAGCCTGTGGAGATACATGTGTTGCCGCCTTAAATGATACATTCTCATCGGAACCGTCCTTATATTTGCGGTTCTTGCAGGTTTCACATTCCGCTGGTGAGGAACGTTTTCCGTTCTTTTTTACCTCGTCCGGATTGACAGGATGTTTTTTTTCACCGTCAACGCTGGAAATTCCTGTGTTTGCATTTGTATAGTTTGTGTAGCCTGAATAGCCCGAATAGGCAGAAACGCCGCTTATTGCCATAACAGTTTCCTCCTTTTTCCTGAAAATTATACTTAAACTCATTATAGCAAAAATAAATAGTAATATCCAGAGGAAATTGCTATAAACTGCCAAATAAAAATTCAAGTAGAAGACAACTGAATAAACGCTTTACTCTTTTTACGTAATCTGTTATGATATGTAGTACAAATTATAGAAAGACAGGTGATTATATGACAGGTAAACAGTTGGGTATATTAACAGATTGACAGTTTTTGTCAGAAAATTATTGAAACTTGTGCCACAGGAAAAAAGGGAAGAGCTTGAAAATGAATTTGATAGTATTCTTTTGGAGGTCACAGAACCAGACAATAACTGAATAAGTATCATATAACCACATACAAAGGTGTAAAGTCTTTACCTAGTTATCAACAGGGTACAGGTTTTACACTTTTTTAAAAGAAAAGAGGAATCGAGTGAAACAAAATCCAAAAGAACAGACGAAAACAGAGCAGACTTTTTATATCATCGGGGCATCCCTTGGGGGCTTTGCCCTGATTTTGTGCATCTTACATCAAATGTTCCCACTGCATTTAGAACATTTTCTTATGCCCTGTGTGTTCCATAAAGTCACTGGTCTGTATTGCCCCGGATGCGGAGGAACCAGAGCGGCAGCAGCTTTTTTTCGGGGAAAGTGGCAGCTATCCTTTCTCTATCATCCCATCGTACCCTATACTGCGGCCATTTATCTATGGTATATGGCAAGCCATTCCATACAGCGCATAAGCCGTGGAAAAATAAAAATAGCCATGCACTATCGTGGCGCATATCTCTGGATCGCACTGGTACTGGTGGTCGTAAATTTTGTGATAAAAAACGCTGCGATCCTGTTGTTTCATCAGGATATTTTAGAGGCGTTAAAGGGATTTTGGTAACAGATGGATTATGGTATTTTTGAGAATGATGAACGGTTGAACTGGATACCGAATGCCAGCTTTGACCAGGAGAAAAAACTCATATATGGAGGAGAGCGAGGAAGCGCATCATCGTACTATTCTTTCACATATCATATCAGTATATTGACGGGGAAATCGAGGAAATCCATCGTGAGGTATATACATATTAAGAGCTTGGCAGAATTATCAATGAGGATAAGTCAGAGTAAAACCACTAATAAATCCCCAAAATCTGATACAGCTCCTCCAACGTATCCACACCGTAGAGATTCATATACTCCCTCATAATGCCATCCCATCCGCCGTACATCTTGTAGGTGAGAAGAAAGCTAAAACCTGTGAATAAAATGGTAAAAGCCAGGCCACAGACGCTAAGCGCCAGCCCAACTGTCGCCTGGTTGTCCATCTTGCGGGTTCCGCCCCGGGACAACAGCGCCAGGATCATGCCCAGGGCGCCGCAGGGCATCGCCGCATAAATACAGGCAGAGGAGACAAGGGAAACAATGCCAAGCACAAGGGATGCGGTGGCCATGCCGGGAGAACGTCTGCTTCTATATTGATCCATATTGGAATTTGGTGTCTCTCTATATTCCATAAATAACCTCCAAAATCACAAGTTCCTTTTATTCTAGCACCGAAACTCCCAAAAGACAATAGAAATTATCTTGAAGAGCGGGGCAAAATTAGATATAATAATCTGGTATTTGTATTTTTGTTTGTTAATCAGGGAAGGAAATAGAACATGGAAATAACCGAAATACTTGCAGAAGAGCTGGGAATCAAAAAAAATCAGGCGGAGGCAGCCGTAAAACTGATCGACGAGGGAAACACCATCCCCTTTATCGCCAGGTACAGAAAAGAGGCAACCGGAGCGTTAAACGATGAGGTCTTAAGAACCCTCTACGACAGATTAAATTACCTGAGAAATCTGGAGGAAAAAAAGCAGCAGGTTCTCGCCAGCATAGAGGAACAGGGCAAACTGACAGAAGAATTAAAAGCCCAGATTTTAGCGGCGGAAACCATGGTGGTGGTGGACGATCTGTACCGTCCTTACCGCCCGAAGCGAAGAACCAGGGCGACCATTGCAAAGGAAAAGGGATTGGAGCCCCTGGCAAATGTGATCTCTCTTCAGATGATCGACCATGACATTTTAGAGGAAGCAGAAAAGTATGTAAATGCAGAAAAAGAAGTAAACACCCCCCAGGAGGCATTGGAGGGGGCTGGCGATATCATAGCGGAGTTTATCTCCGATGAGGCGGATTACCGTATCCAGATCAGAGAACTTACCATGAAAAAGGGCAGGATCGTATCCGCTGCCAAAGACAAAGAGGCGGAGTCCGTCTACGAGATGTACTACGAGTTTGACGAGGCGTTAAACAGACTGGCAGGCCACAGGATCCTGGCGTTAAACCGGGGGGAAGCAGAAAAAATCCTGACCGTAAAACTGGAGGCCCCAGAGGAGGACGTGCTTCGGTATCTGGAGAAAAAGATCATCACAAGGGACAACGAATTTACCACGCCCATACTAAAAGAAGTGATCGCAGACAGCTACAAGCGTCTCATTGCCCCGGCAATCGAGCGGGAGATACGAAACGAACTCACGGAGAAGGCAGAGGACGGAGCCATCAAAGTTTTCGGCAAAAACTTAGAGCAGCTTTTAATGCAGCCGCCCATCACCAACCAGACTGTGCTGGGCTGGGACCCGGCATTCCGTACCGGTTGTAAGCTGGCAGTGGTGGATTCTACAGGAAAAGTGCTGGACACCGTTGTGATTTTTCCCACGGCTCCCCAGAACAAAGTGGAGGAATCCAAAAAAGTATTAAAAAATCTTATCCAGAAATACCACATTACCCTAATCTCCGTGGGAAACGGAACCGCTTCCAGGGAATCGGAGATGGTTATTGTGGAATTGATAAAAGAGATCAAAGAGCCGGTGCAGTATGTCATCGTAAACGAAGCGGGAGCTTCTGTATACTCTGCCAGCAAACTTGCCACAGAGGAGTTTCCCAACTTTGACGTGGGACAGAGAAGCGCAGCATCCATTGCAAGACGGCTTCAGGACCCTTTAGCGGAGCTGGTAAAAATAGACCCGAAATCTATCGGGGTAGGGCAGTACCAGCACGACATGAACCAGAAAAAACTGGGGGAGGCCCTTGGCGGCGTGGTGGAAGACTGCGTGAACAAAGTGGGGGTGGACTTAAACACTGCCTCAGCTTCCCTGCTTGAATATATTTCCGGCATCAGCAAGGTCATCGCAAAAAATATTGTGTCCTACCGGGAGGAAAACGGAAAGTTTACTTCAAGGATCCAGCTTTTAAAAGTGGCGAAATTAGGACCCAAGGCCTACGAACAGTGCGCCGGGTTTATGCGTATCCTCGACGGGAAAAATCCTTTGGATGCCACCAGTGTCCATCCGGAAACCTATGATGCCACCAAACTATTGCTGGAAAAACTGGGGTATACCATGGAGGATATCCGGGAGGGAAATTTAAAAGGGATTTCCAAAAAGGTTTCCGATTATAAAAAACTGGCGGAAGAGCTTGGGATAGGAGCGTTGACCCTGGAGGACATCGTAAAAGAGTTGGAGAAGCCCGCAAGGGATCCCAGGGAAGATATGCCAAAGCCCATTTTGCGCAGCGATGTGATGGAGATGAAAGACTTGACTCCCGGCATGGTGTTAAAGGGAACGGTCCGCAATGTCATAGATTTTGGGGCATTTGTGGATATCGGCGTACATCAGGACGGGCTGGTGCATATTTCCCAGATGTGTGAAAAATATATCAAGCACCCCTTAGAGGTAGTCAGCGTGGGAGATATCGTAGAAGTAAAAGTTATGAGCGTTGACCTGAAAAAACAGAGAATTCAGCTTACGATGAAACTGTAAGCGGGAGGATTAGATGAAAAGTGAATTTGATGTAAAACTTACCGTAACGGATATGTACCGTTTCAGCATGTACCACACCTATTCCGGGTTTCATGGCATTGCTTCCGTGATCATTGCCATTCTCGTATTTTTCGTGGCGGCAAAGACTTACGGAAGTGTGGAGATTATGTACACCCTGCTGTACATCCTTTTTGGCATCCTGTTTCTGGTATACATGCCTGTCAATTTATATCTGCGCGCAAAGCGCCAGATCACATCCTCGGAGGTATTTCAAAAGCCCCTGCACTTTACGGTGACGGAGGAGAAGATCACTTCCTCACAGAACGAGGAGACGGCAGATCTGCCCTGGGAGCAGATTTATAAAGTGGTTGAGACAAAGAGCAACATATTGGTTTACAGCAGCAGGATCAACGCCTTTGTGCTGCCAAAAAATCAGATTGCAGGGGAATATGACACATTCCGAAAGATCATGGAGGAGAAACTTCCGAACTACCGTCTGAAATTGAGGAAGTGAAAAGTGTGAAAGAGGGGAAAAGATTGCAGACCATATATGAGTCATATTCCGGGGAGGAGACAAGGGAGCTTGGAAGAAAATTCGGGCTGGAAGCAACCCCCGGGGATGTGTATACTTTAATAGGGGATCTTGGAGTGGGAAAAACCGTGTTTACCCAGGGGATCGCAGCAGGACTTTCCATAAAGGAGCCGGTAAACAGTCCTACATTTACCATTGTGCAGGTATATGACGGCGGCAGAATGCCTTTTTATCACTTTGACGTTTACCGCATTGGCGACGTGGAGGAGATGGAGGAGATTGGATACGAGGACTACTTTTACGGGGAAGGTCTTACCATGATCGAGTGGGCAAACCTAATCCGGGAGATTTTGCCCCCACGGCGGAAAGAGATATTGATTGAAAAAGATTTGGAAAAAGGATTTGATTATCGCAGGATAACCATTACAGAGGTAAGAGAATGAAGATATTAGCAGTTGACAGCTCCGGTCTGGTGGCAAGTGTGGCGGTGGTGGAAGATGATGTTATGCTGGGAGAGTATACAATTAATTACAAAAAGACCCACTCCCAGACATTGCTCCCAATGCTTAAGGATTTAGCGGAGATGATTGAGTTGGATCTGGCAACGGTAGATGCCATAGCCACAGCGGGGGGACCCGGGTCTTTCACCGGACTCAGGATTGGCTCCGCCACAGTGAAAGGCCTTGCTCTGGCGCTGGATCTGCCTGTTGTCTCTGTGCCTACCGTGGATGCCCTGGCTTTTAACCTATGGGGGCACAAAGATGTGGTATGTCCTCTGATGGATGCCAGAAGAAATCAGACTTACACCGGACTGTATGGGTTTACAGAGGGAAAAATGAAGGTTATAAAACAGCAGTGTGCGGTTGATATTGAGACGATTCTGTCCGAAATAAATGGTATGGGTGAGGCCGTAGTATTTTTGGGGGATGGAGTTCCTGTCTTTAAGGATGCCATAGGAGAGCATTGCAAGGCGCCTTACAGTTTTGCCCCCCCTCATGTAAACAAACAGCGTGCGGGGGCAGTGGCGTCTCTGGCTTCTCTCTATTACAGAGAGGGAAAAGTGGAAAGGGCAGAAAATCACAAACCGGAATATTTAAGGCTTTCCCAGGCAGAGCGTGAGAGAATGGAGAAGATGCATGCCAAAAATTGAAATTACCAGGATGACAGAGGCGGAGGTTCCCCAGGTGGCAGCCATTGAAGCGGAAGTCTTTACCTGCCCCTGGTCACAGAAAGGATTTTTGGATACCCTGTATCAGGACAATGTCAGATTTTACCTGGCTGTGGAAGGGACTACAGTCCTTGGCTACTGCGGAATCTATATGGCGGCGGATGAGGGGGAGATCACCAATGTGGCGGTAAAACCGGAGTTTCGCAGATGCCATGTTGCGGATGAGATGCTGCGGGCACTGGTGTCTGACAGTGAGGCTGAGGGTATTCGCCATATCTATCTGGAAGTGAGAGTATCCAACGATGCAGCTATAGGACTTTACGAAAAACATGGATTTATCCGAAAGGGAATCCGGAAAAACTTTTACGAAAAGCCTCAGGAAGATGCCTATGTCATGTGCAGGGAAAATGTAAGCTGAATTGTCATAATTATATTAGATTAGGAGAAATACATGTTAGATGTGTGTTTGCTTGGAACAGGGGGCATGATGCCGCTGCCGTATCGGTGGCTTACTTCCCTGATGCTTCGCTACAACGGAAGCAGTCTTATGGTTGACTGCGGAGAGGGAACCCAGATTGCGGTGAAAGAGAAGGGCTGGAGCTTTAAGCCCATTGACGTAATCTGTTTTACCCATTATCATGCAGACCATATCAGCGGCCTGCCGGGGCTGCTTCTTACCATGGGAAATGCCCAGAGGAGCGAACCTCTTACCATGGTAGGGCCAAAGGGCCTGGAGAAAGTGGTGGGAGCCCTTCGGATGATTGCCCCGGAGCTTCCCTTTGAAATCCGGTTTATCGAAATCACAGAGCCGGAGGAAGATCTGGAATTGTATGGATATCACATCCATGCATTTCGCGTCAACCATAACATTATCTGTTATGGTTACACCGTTGAGATTAAACGTGCAGGGAGATTTCATGTAGAATGGGCAAAGGAAAAACAGATTCCCCAGAAATTCTGGAGTCCCCTGCAGCATGGGCAGGTGATAGAGGATGAGGGGCGGCGTTACACGCCGGATATGGTGTTAGGACAGCCCAGAAAAGGAATAAAAGTAACCTATTGTACAGACACCAGGCCTACGGTCAGTTTGAGAGATGCCGCAAAGGATTCCGATCTTTTGATCTGTGAGGGAATGTACGCAGAACCGGAGAAGCTGGCAAAGGCAAAGCAGTATAAGCATATGACTTTTTATGAGGCAGCCCAGGTGGCGAGAGATGCAAAAGTAAAGGAAATGTGGCTGACACATTTCAGCCCGTCTCTGGTCCGGGCGGAAAGTTACCTGCCAAAAGTGCAGGAAATATTTGCCGGTGCAAGTCTGGGGTTTGACGGAAGAAGCATGGAACTTGATTTTGAGGAGGAATAGCCATGAAAAAAATGACCTATGTGATTATCGGAGCGATTTGTGTTTGTCTTGTAGTAGGGTATTACGCATATTTTACCCATGAGAAGTCAAAAAAAGAGGAAGTGGAAGTATCGGAAGTCCAAAAGATCATTTTGAAAGATTTATCGGGCAAAAATTATCCTGCCACACCCAGGGAGGTAGTGAAATTTTATAACCGCATTATCGCCTGCTATTATAATGAAGAGTTTACAGACGAAGAGCTTCATCAGCTTACCGATCAGGCCAGGATCCTGATGGATCAGGAACTTTCCGACAACAACCCTTCCGAGCAGTATTATCAGAGGGTGGCGGTTGAGGTACAAAACTACCGGGATAACAAGCTGACCATAACAAACGTGAATATCAGCGACAGCAACGATATCCAGACAGTCCAGATTGACGGAAAAGACTGCGCATATGTGGACTCGTCTTATCTGGTTCGCAAAGGCGGGAATTTAGTGAAGACAAATCAGTCCTACATTCTCAGGAAAGATGATGAGGGAAAATGGCGGATTCTGGCATTTGAGTTGACAGAGGGAGAATAGTAGGGATATGAGTAAGGATGTAAAAATTCTGGCCATCGAGAGTTCCTGTGACGAGACAGCGGCGGCTGTAGTGGTAAACGGCAGGGATGTAAGGTCTAATATCATATCTTCCCAGATAGACCTGCACACCCTCTATGGCGGGGTGGTGCCGGAGATTGCCTCCAGAAAGCATATTGAGAAAATCAACCAGGTCATTACAGAGGCGTTAAATACTGCCAATTTCACTCTGGAGGATATGGACGCCATAGGCGTAACTTACGGCCCTGGGCTGGTAGGTGCGCTTTTAGTGGGAGTTTCGGAGGCTAAGGCCATCAGTTTTGCCAGAAACATACCTCTGGTAGGAGTACATCATATTGAAGGGCATATCAGCGCCAACTATATTGAATACCCTCAGTTGGAACCTCCTTTTTTATGCCTGGTAGTCTCCGGCGGGCACACTCATCTGGTGAAAGTGAAAGATTACGGAGCCTATGAGATTCTGGGGAGAACGATGGATGATGCGGCGGGGGAAGCCTTTGACAAAGTGGCAAGGGCCATTGGGCTTGGATATCCGGGAGGGCCTAAGATTGAGAAGGTTTCCCATGAGGGGAACCCTAAGGCAATCGCTTTTCCGAGAGCCCGAGTGTTAGATGGCGCTTATAATTTTAGTTTCAGCGGCATGAAATCTGCCGTTTTAAACTATTTAAACGGATGTCAGATGAAGGGGATACCTGTTGTGCAGGAAGATGTGGCGGCTTCTTTCCAGCAGGCTGTGATCGACGTGCTTACAGGCAATGCAATAAAAGCTCTGGAAGAGACCGGCATGAAAAAATTTGCTCTGGCAGGAGGGGTTGCCTCCAACCGGACACTGCGGGATGCCATGAAAAAACAGTGTGAAGCTTTGGGGGCGGAGTTTTTCTGCCCTTCGCCAGTGCTTTGCACCGACAATGCCGCTATGATCGGGGCGGCGGCTTATTATGACTATATGGCGGGAAAACGTGACGGTTTAGACTTGAATGCCATACCCAACCTTAAGTTAGGAGAACGCTGATGGGAAAAGACAGGATAACGGCAATCCTTTTAGCAGGGGGAAGCGGAAAACGTATGGGGGGAGACTGCAAAAAGCAGTATATGCTGTTAGACGGTTATCCTCTTTTGTACTATTCCCTGAAAACTTTCCAGGAAAGCCCTGTGGATGAGATTGTCCTGGTGACAAATGAGGAATCTTACTGCAGGGAGGAACTGATCGAAAGATATCATTTCCATAAGGTGAAAAAAATAGTCCCAGGGGGAGAAGAGCGTTATTTGTCTGTGTACAACGGGCTTTTGCAGTCAGAGGGCAGTGATTACGTTCTGATCCATGACGGGGCAAGACCTTTTGTCACTGAAGAAATCATTCTGCGCTGCATCCGGGAAGTGAAACTGCATCAGGCCTGTGTGGCGGGGATGCCGGTGAAGGATACGATCAAGATCGCAGATGAAAAAGGGTTTGCCAGGCAGACCCCAGACAGGAAGTATGTGTATCTCACACAGACCCCTCAGGCATTCTCTTATCCCTTAATCCTAAGAGCCTACCAAAAAGTGATCGAGAAGCAGGTACAGGGGATTACAGACGATTCCATGGTAGTGGAATATTTGCAGGAAAAAAAGGTAAAACTTATAGAGGGAAGCTATCAGAATATCAAAGTTACCACGCCGGAAGATTACCTGATTGCCAGGGCATTTCTGGAAAAAGAGGGTAAAGAAAGAAAAATGTAAAAAAAGTGTAAAAAAGGTGTTGACAACTTATGGTATATGGTGCTAGAATCAATTTTGTGCTGATTTGTGAAACATAAATGCAGACAGCTAATATATATGGAGAAGTATCGAAGTGGTCATAACGAGGCGGTCTTGAAAACCGTTTGTCCGAAAGGGCGCATGGGTTCGAATCCCATCTTCTCCGTTCGACCATGTTCCGCAGATAAAAGCGGAGGCGAATTTCTGTGTATATGGTCAAAATTTTATATGTTTAATTCTATTCGGAGAAGTACCCAAGCTGGCCGAAGGGACACCCCTGGAAAGGGTGCAGGTCGTTAACAGCGGCGCGAGGGTTCAAATCCCTCCTTCTCCGCTTGCATTGCAAAAAATGATGTCGAAAAATTGAAAAAAGTTCTTGACAAGGAACCATGCAAGTGATATCATTATAAAGCTAGTCCTGCCGAGGTTTGGCGGCATTGCAAAAAAGAAAGCGAAAAAGTTGTTGACAGACAGCGAGAGATGTGCTATTCTATTATAGCTGTCGCAAAGAACAGCAACGAAAAGAACCTTGAAAACTGAACAGTGAAATAACCTTGAAAGATTTTGAGAATCAATGAGAAAGACCAGG
>JAMPFA010000001.1:302271-332391 GCA_023664725.1 Roseburia sp.
AATCGCTGATAAATCCACAGATATTTTAGCGCATGACATTGCGGAGGTGAATCCCAATACTGTATGCCAGTACACAGGCCTGTCTGATAAGAGCGGCAGGAAGATTTTTGAGGGGGATATTTTTAGGGATTTTTTCAATGCTTCCATTGTTGGAATTGTAAGATATGGAGAATATCAGAATGTATTTAATGAAGATGGGTTTGGCGGACACGCTGGTTATTATGTTGATTGGCAGGGGAAGAGGGACTTTATTAGAAAAGACCTTGTATATTGGGTGAAGAGTTCTGAACCTATCGGCAATATTTTTGACAATCCAGAACTAACAGGAGGGAGACTTCACACATGAACATGACATCCAATGAGATTGTCCGTCAGTATAAAGAAGGAAAGAACCAGAGAGAGCAGATCAAAATACTCGCTGATATGAATCTCTGTGAAAAGGAAGAGATTGAAAAGATTTTATTAGATAACGGATGCAGAATACCAGGGCAGAATCCTAAAAAGAAAATTCAAAACGAATCAGCGGAACCAGAGGAAAACATTCCAGCAAAGGAACCGCAGGAAAAAAATCCACATGCACCAGGAACAAAAGAGACCGGATTTCAAGTACCGGATAAAGTGAAAGAACTGGTAAATGCCAAGATGGTGAGATTACAAGAGGCAATAGATGCATATCAGAAAAAAATAAAGGAATACGAAACAGAGATGGAAGAATTAAGCGGATTTCTTAAGAATTGTCAATAAAACAGGGAGGCAGCCATGTCAGTAAAAATAAAGCCAGTCAAGAGGTATCTTATTCCCCGTCCCGGAAAAGGGATAGAATACCGGGAGATATGTAAAGGGTTTGAGCCAAAAGAAGAATTTTTAAAATGCAGAGAGATAGATGCGGGTTGTGGATTCTGCAAAAACGCAGAGTTCCACGGAGGTTATGACTGTGTAGACAGGATGGGCGGATGTATCTGCCTGGCAGGATGCGATCCCAGGGACAACGGGCAGTACAAAGCCAATCTCAGGGAAGAAAAGATCACGTTAAATCTGAGGGGGGGAGTAAAGGCATCCATCTCCCAGAACAGCAAAGGCGAGATCAATGTAGAGCGCATTGAGACGAAGAAACAGAAACTGACGGAGTAAGGGCAGGCCACCGGTAGAAGCCAGAAGAAAAACAATATAGATACATATACTATTAAATATAGGAAGAAGAACAGATAAAAAGCGGATTCTTTCTATATTAATAGTATTTTTTTACACCCAAAATACCGGGAAATACGCCAGGCGGCGTTTTACCGTCCTCGTAATCGGTATTAACAAATCAAACATTCATAAAAAAACAGGAGAAGGGCATATGAAAAATGTGAGGAGAACAAAGCCAAAGCATTACGATAATTATGATTATGACGAAGCCTACCAGGTACAGATGAGCAGCCTGGAGGAGTTTGAGATAGAGAGGGCAGTGAAAGAGGGAAAGGTAAGGTGCATATACCGTACCTGCACCTATAAGAGCGGAAACGAGAAGAGCCCCAGCGAATTAGTAGAGAGCATCATATACCCTTCCTTCCACACAAAAGAAGACATGCCCGTCACCAAAAAGAAAAAGGCAGGGACAAGCCCGGCGCAGAGAAACCTCAATGATAAAAATTCAAGGCGGTATTTTATCCGTCTGGTCAATATAAATTTTGTTCCAGGGGATCTGTTCCTAACCCTTGGATGGGATGATAAACATATGCCGGAGGATGAAGAGTCTGCAAAGAAGGATATCCAGAATTACATAGCCAGGGTAAACCGCATCCGGGCAAAGCTTGGACTAGGAAAAATGAAGTATGTATACATACTGGCATTTGATGGGTACGCACGTCCCCATTTTCACATCTTAATGTCCGGGGAAGGGATGGACAGGGACGAAGTGGAAAACAAGTGGGGGAAATGCAGCCGCCCTAATTCCAAGAGGCTGATGCCGGATGATGATTTCCTGCTGACAGGGATAGCAACCTACATCACTCAGAACCCCAACAAGAAAAAACGCTGGGTATCGAGCAAGAACCTAAAGAAACCAGATGAGCCAACCAAGAGTTATACCAAATTCAGAAAAAAAGGCGTGGATAAGATGGTGGCAGACTACGAGGTATTAAGGACAGAGCTGGAAAAAGCCTATCCGGGATGCCGTTTTCTGGATGCGGAAATAAAATATAACGGTGTAAATGCCTGTTGGTATATTTACGCCAGGCTGACCAAAAAGAAGGAGGAAAAGAAAAAATGCAAAATGTCAGAATCGACACGGAAAGCGGGGCACAGGATATGCTCTTCACCTGGGCCATGTGGCAGCAGGGAGCAAGACCGGAATTAGAACTTCTGCACCACATCCCCAACGGGGGAAAGAGGGATGCCAGGACAGGCAGGGCATTAAAACGCCAGGGAGTAAAAGCCGGGGTTCCTGATCTGTGCCTACCGGTGGCAAGGGGAGGTTTTCACGGCCTGTACATAGAATTAAAAGTCGGGAACAACACCACATCACCCAGGCAGAAAGAATGGATCAGTAATTTAGGGCAGCAGGGATACTGTGCGAGAGTGTGCCGGGGATGGGAAGAGGCAAAAGAGACAATAGAGGGATACCTGGATGGGAAGATCCAGAGAAAGGAAGAGGAAGAATGAAAACGAACTGTAACAGGTAACAAAGATAAGCAATAGCAAACAGAACCTTGACAACTGAATATAGCTGGTAGCTTTTGAATAAAAAATTATTAAAACAGGAGGTATAGTTATGAATGAAATTATGATATTTTCCAATAACGATTTTGGAGAGATTAGAATTTTAACTATTGATGGCGAACCGTGGTTCGTTGGCAGAGATATTGCAAAGGCTTTAGGATATGCAAAACCGGAAGGAGCAGTTGCAAAACATTGTAGGCACCCCCTAAAACGGGGGATACCGCACCCACAAAGCCCAGACAAAACGATTGAAGCCTTAGTAATTCCAGAAGGCGATATGTATCGCTTAATCTCCAAAAGTAAATTAAGGAGTGCAGAACGTTTTGAAGAATGGGTATTTGATGAAGTTCTTCCGACAATCCGAAAAACAGGACAGTACAAACAAGCAAAACTTCCCATGACAATCCCCGAACAGATACAGCTCATCGCACAGGGGTATGTTGAACTGAGAGCAGAGATTGACAGCGTAAAAGCTGATTTAGAGAGTTTTAAGAACGATATGCCGATACTTGGCATCGAGGAAACTAAAATCAGCAATGCAGTCAAGAAAAAAGGTGTTGAATGTTTAGGTGGGAAGGAAAGCAATGCATACAATGATAAAAGTCTTCGGGGGAGGCTGTACTCTGATTTACATAGGCAGTTGCGTAGGGAATTTGGCGTTTCAACCTATAAGGCAATCAAGAGGAATCAGGCAGATACAGCAATATCTATTATCCGGCAATATGTGCCACCTCTTGTATTAGCGGAAACCATTGAAACAGTTAATGCGCAGCAGGTATTGGACATATAATAATATTTCGCTTTTCTATTGATTTTTGGATATCCAAATGTTATACTTATTACAGTTAGAGGGGCAAGGCTTTAACTGGAAAGGAGAAAAATAACATGGAGGTATTAGACATGAATGAACTGGAATTGAAAGAACAGGCAATAAAAGAGTTTGTCAATCTGCAAAGATTAAAAACAGCAGAGAACAAAGAAAAAGAAATCGAGTATCAGGAAAAAGTACTGAGAGCAAGATTACAGGCTTTAGGCATTCCGACAGAAGATTTAGAATTGAAATAAGGAAAAGCAGAAAGGGCGGGCTTGCCACCGCCCAATCTCTTAAAGTCAATAATAGCACTTATTGGCAGAAAGGGCAAGATAGGAAGTGGTGAACCATAGAGAAAAAGAAAATGGGCAGACCAACCGACAGCCCCAAGACGAATAATTACAGAATCAGAATGACAGATGAAGAGCTCCTAAAGCTGGAGGAATGCTGTAACAGAATGGGACTTTCTAAAGCTAATGTTATTCGTTTAGGGATTGATAAGGTTTATATGGATCTGGAAAATAAAAAATAGCAGTTGTATTTCTGCTAAAGTTTATAATTGTTAATCTACCATTCCACAAGGAATTGATAAAGCTATAATATCATTTCCTTGTGGAATTTTATTTGAAAGTGCAAGAAGGTGTTATTCAAAGGTCGCAAATCGTTACCTTAGAAAATAAAACAATAATTAGGAGGTACAGATAATGAATGAGATTATTAAAGTAAATTATGAAACAGAGCAGCCGACAGTATCAGCAAGGGAACTTCATAAGGAAGTTGGAAGTACAGAAAGATTTTCAGCGTGGTTCAACCGCCAATTACAGTTTGGATTTGTAGAAAATGAAGATTACACCACCGTAAAAGTTTTAACGGAGGTTCAGAACAACGGAGGAGTACAAGAAAGAGAACTTGTAGACCATAATTTGACGGTTGACATGGCAAAGCAGATTTGCATGGTACAGAAGAATGACAGGGCAAGGGCAGTTAGGCAATACCTTATTGACTTAGAAAAGGCATGGAACACACCCGAACAGGTTATGGCGAGGGCATTGAAAATGGCAAACCAGACCATAGACAAGCTGAAAGATAGCAATACTGTATTATTGGAAGATGTAAGCCGCATGAAACCTAAAGAAATCTTTGCAGATGCAGTAGCCACAAGCCATACCTCCATCCTTATAGGGGATTTGGCAAAGCTAATCAAGCAGAATGGCGTAGAAATTGGGCAGAAAAGATTATTTAACTGGATGCGTAGCAATGGATACTTGATAAAACGCAAAGGCACAGACTGGAACATGCCAACACAAAAAAGTATGGAGATGGAATTGTTTGAGGTAAAGGAAAGCATTGTAAATAATCCCGATGGTTCCGTGAGGATTAATAAGACTACTAAAGTGACAGGAAGAGGACAGCAATATTTTATAAATAAGTTTCTGTTGGATTAAAAAATGAACGGGAGGTACAGACAATGAATGAAATTATTACAATCAATAAGCAGGATATCAGATTAAAGGAGTACAAAGGGCAGAGAGTTGTAACTTTCAAAGACATTGATACGGTACATGAGAGAGCAGAGGGTACAGCAAGAAAGCGGTTAAATGACAACAGAAAGCATTTTATTGAGGGTACAGACTTTTTCAAAATAACGCCGTCCGAATTTCGGACAGCGATTGGAGATATGGACTTACGACAGCAGAATGATGTAACCCTCATTACTGAAAGCGGCTACCTCATGCTTGTAAAGTCTTTTACAGATGATTTAGCCTGGGAAGTTCAGAGACAGTTAGTAAATTCCTATTTCAAAATTGCAAAGCCGTTATCACAAGTGGATATGATGCGGATTCAACTTGGTATGATTGATGATCACGAAGAAAGAATTGCTAATCTTGAAAATAATATGACACTGGACTACGGACAACAGAGAGTACTTGAAGATACTGTTAATAAAACTGTGATTGATGCACTCGGCGGTAAAGGCTCATATGCCTATAAGGGTATCGGCAGAAAGGTATTTGCAGAGTGCAATCGTGACTTGAAGCATTACTTTAATGTAAATGCAAGGAATAACATACCCAGAAAGAGGTTTGACGAAGCTTTAACGTATGCAAAGAACTGGAAACCGTGTACAAATACTTTAATGTTTATAAATAATTATAATGCACAGCAGGTATTAGATATATGACAATAATATTTCATTTTCCTCTTGACAGTTTGCTAGCAACATGTTATATTGTAGCTAGCAATAAAGGAGGTGAGCATATTTGCCCGACAAGAGCAGGGCTGATTACTTCAAAGAACGGCGCAAAACAATAGGACAGTTTAGTGTTTCTGTCCCAAGGGAAAAGTTAGATGCACTTGACAAAAAGTTGAAAGAGCAGGATAAAACAAAAACAACTTGGCTTAATGAAAAGATTGACGAAGAAATCAGCGAACAAAAATAGAGGTTGCTGCCCTAGACAAGTCGCAACCCCTAAATATCACCAATCCGCAAAGGGAACGGTAAATATAGTATACCGTCTCCTTTCAGGAAATTCAAGAGCAAAAGGAGAATGATATGAGCAAAAATGACCAGATATTTGATGTTATTGACGAATTGAACAGGCGAAATGGTATGTCAGAGGACGGATTCTTCCTGTCTTTAAATGACAAAGCATATCGTCTTGAGGCAATCCGACGGATGTTTTGTGGACTGGAACGAGAGAATCAGAATAAGATTTTGCAGATTGCTATGGAAAGTCTGCTGAATCAGATTCCGGGCATTGCAGAGGAGACCGCCCTTATTGAGGGGGGAATTATCACAGGATTTAATCTTCATGGAATTGCAGCAATGAAAGGCGGTGCGATATGACAAATCTTGAAAAGTTGTATTATAATTTACACAATTTAATGGATAAAACAAGAGATTCAGAAGAGGTTAGAAAAGCAAGCAATAATGTAGAAAATGCTCTTGGCGACGAACTTTTTGCAAAATATGAAGATGAGATTACAGATTATGCCTCAGCATCTCAGAAGCAGGGCTTTATCACAGGATTCAAATATGCCGTATCCCTGATGACAAGTGGAAAAGAGGTTTCGGCATAATTAATACTAAGAGCAGCAGGCTTCAGGATCTAAACAGAATATTGAACCAGAAAGCTACCAGCTATATTCAGTTGGTGGCTTTTTGTTTACAATAGCAGGAGTTTTGAAACCGTGTCCGATTCGGACACATAGAGGAAGGACAATACATGGATAAAAGCAGGGTAATAGATATTTTAAAGTTTTACAGGGAAATTGACGGAGAAATTGCTATCTACAGGAGCATATTGCATGATTATGAAAATGCGCCAAAAGATACAAAGCAGGAGACAGAGGAATACAAAAGAAATGTGGAAATCCTACAGAAACTGAAAAGCCAGATTTTGCAGGAGATTTCACGTCTGAATTTAAAAGAAAAATCTATCATATTTGACTATTATATCCATGGAATGAAATGGGAACAGGTAGCGGAGCGAAACAACTATTCAGCCAGGCAGTGCAAAAACATCCGAAACACAGCCATTAGAAACCTTGAGGAAAGATTCAAAAACAATCCGTGTATAAAGGGATTTAGGAAGGAAGAGTGAAAAATAATTTCCCCCTATTTCCCCAAATCTCCTGTTATAATAATATTGCGAAAACAGTTTTAAATACAGCATGGGCAAGATGGTTTTATAGCATATTTTAGAATTTGCAAAACCATATATTTTTTATGCTTTCGCAGATAGGAAGATCTGGGAAAATGAAAACAAACGAAGAGGGAGTGAGGAGAGATGGGAAGACCAAGAAATCCACAGCGGGATTTGTCACTGCAAAGATATCTTGAAGCAGACGGGAAAATAAGCATAAAAGAACTGTCAGAAATGGCAGGAGTACCGGAAAACCGGATGCGAAAATGGAAGTCAGAAGATAAATGGAATGAGGCTTTGGAACAGAAACCAAGAAAGAGAGGCGGGCAGAAAGGAAATAAAAATGCAGCAGGCAAAACTCCGGCAAAGGCTGGAAACAAGAATGCTGTTACTCACGGGGCTTTTGCCCAGGCAGGATATGGGGACATACCACAGGAGAAAGCGGATGAAATAAAAAATATAAAAGAGGCCAGGGCTATGCCGCACATGATAGAGGAGCTGCAGTCTCTTTATGTACGTAAAGCATATTTGGAAAACCTTTTAAAAGAATACGAGTCACCAAAAGAAGGAAGATTTTACACGGACAAGATCGTACACATGATAATGCCAAAAGGAAAGGGAAGCACAGCGGACCCGGAGAATATAGGCGATACGGGAAATGGGCAGCAGGAGGAATTTAAAACAATGATGAAGTCAGTAGTAAAGTCCAGCCCTTTTGACAGAGCAATGAAAGTGGAAGCAGAATTAAATAAATTACATGGGAGAATCATTAAACAGATTGACAGTATCAAGGCGTACGAGATGGAAGAACGGCGCTTACAGTTAGAAGAGAAGAGGTTAGAACTCACTAGGCAGAAGATTACAGGAGAGATTGACCTAGAGCTAGAAGAAGAGGGAATGGAATGCCTGGATGAGCCATAGCAAGTCCTGGAGAAAGAAAGGAAAAAGAGCAAAGAACATATATCCAAAAGTATACACAAAAATAGGTTCTGTGAGGGAAAAGGGGCTTGTGAGGGTCAGCGAGCCCCAAGACATCCCTAGGGAAACGCTGATTAATAGATGTTAATCTCTGCATTATCCCATTCTGTGACGGCATTGGTTGGTATTTTGGGACTGGAACCGGAGGCGGCTGACTACAACTACCAGCTTTTATCCTTGTACTTTGTCCGCATTCCCGGAGATGAAAAGCCTAGGCTTATGCTTCCCATGTATTTTCTCATCGTGATCCTTGTGTGCTTTTCTCTGATCCTTGTGATCCACAATTCCTTTGCACTGTCCATGAACAGCAGGATCCGGCAGTTTGGCATTTTTTCCAGTATCGGAGCCACACCGGGGCAGATTCGGATCTGTCTGATAGAGGAAGCCTTGATGCTCTCCTGTCTGCCCATTGCCGCAGGGTTGATTTTAGGCATGGTCGTTACCTTTTTTATTGTTCGGGGAATGAGCGCTGTGGCGGAAAATATAGTGGGAGGACGGGCAGTGACGTTTTCCTGGCATCCTCTGATTCTTATAGTAATTATTTTACTATCTCTGCTTACGGTGGTGGGTTCCGCCTGGATTCCGGCGAGAAAATTGAGCAGGGTGACACCCTTAGAAGCCATCCGGGGAACCGGGGAGCTTATGTTAAAGCGCAGGAAACGTGCTCCTTTCTTATTCGCACTGTTTGGGATGGAGGGGGAACTGGCGGGCTGCGCATTGAAAGCGCAGAGGAAGACACTGCGCACCACCACTTTGTCCCTGACCCTGGCTTTTTTGGGCTTTATGCTCACCCAATGTCTCTTTACCCTCTCTGCCATCAGCACAGAACATACGTATTTTGAACGGTATCAGGATGTGTGGGATGTTATGGTGACGGTGAAGGACACAAAGCTGACAGAGTTTCAGCCATTAGACCAGGTGAAAAATATTCAGGGGGCAAAAGATATCGCATTGTATCAAAAGGCGGAGGCTCTCTGTGCACTTCCGAAAGAAAAACAGGGAAAAGAGCTGCTATCCCTTGGAGGTGTGGAATCATTTTCAAAAAATCACAAAGATTTTGGGGAGGATTGTTTGATAGAAGCCCCCATTGTCATTTTGGATGATGAGAGTTTTGAAGAGTTTTGCAGACAAAGCGGCGTATCTCCCAGGCTTGACGGAACTATTTTATTAAACCGTTTTTGGGACAGTAAAAACAGTAATTTCCGGTATCCAAAGTATATTCCCTATGTAAATGAGGACATGGGGACAGTGAAAATTTTTGCCAAAGAGAGGGAGAAAATTGAGCCCATCTCCGATCTTTACTCCACAGTGGAGATTCCGGTGCTTGCCCTGACAGGGGAACCTCCTGTTTTGCGGGAGGAGTATGAAAAATCGGAGTATCCTCTGGTAAATTTTATTCCCCTTTCCCTGTGGAGGGAGATAAAAGGAAAAATTGGAAGTTTAAAAGAAGATCTGTATGTTCGTATCCTGGCAGAAAAAAGCGATTCCCCGGAGGAATTAAATCGTTTGGAGGAAAAAGCAAAAGATCTGATAGGCACGGCATACGATATTGAGAGTGAAAACCGTATCCAGGAGAAAATTGACAATGACAAAATGATAAACGGCTACAAAATGGTACTTGGAATGTTCTGCGGACTTTTGGCAGTGATCGGGATCGCCCATGTGTTTTCCAACACCCTGGGATTTCTGCACCAGAGAAAGCGGGAGTTCGCACGGTATATGTCTGTGGGATTGACGCCGGAAGGGATGATAAAAGTGTTTGGGATTGAGGCGTTGATTCTTGTGGGACGTCCGCTGGTTGTTACATTGATGATTACCCTAATAGCTACGGCTGGTATGATAAAGGCAAGCTGCTTGAACCCCATGGAATTTTTGAGGGCGGCCCCGGCAGGAACCATAGCGTTGTTTCTTCTGATCGTCTTTGGATTTGTGGCTCTTGCCTACTATCTTGGAGGGAAAAAGGTTCTTGGAGGAAATATCGCAGGGGCATTGCGAGAGGAGCTTGGATGAAGAAAGTAAATGAGGTAAGGAACTGACGGGAATGGGTATACGCACGCTTTGCTGCTGCCTATCCTAAAAGTATGAAAACCCTGGCAGTTGTAAATTTTTCACCAAAAGTATATAATCTTTGTAGAAGTTTTAGGTATCGTATTACAGGAGGAAAACGGTATTGCAGGGGAATTATGAGAGGGCACAGGATGTTGTGCGCCAGGTCAACAGGGTGATTTTGGGAAAAGAGAGGGAGACAAAGGAGGTTATGCTGGCATTTCTGGCAAACGGCCATATTTTGCTGGAGGACATTCCGGGAGTGGGGAAGACAACCCTGGCGCTGGCTTTTTCAAAAGCGCTGGCGTTGGATTACAGACGGGTGCAGTTTACCCCGGATGTGATGCCCTCAGACCTTACCGGGTTTTCTATTTACCGCCGCAGTGAGGAAAATTTTGTGTATCAGCCGGGAGCCGTATTTTGCAACCTGCTTCTGGCAGATGAGATTAACCGCACCTCCCCCAAAACCCAGTCCGCCCTGCTTGAGGTTATGGAGGAGCGGAAAGTTACGGTGGAGGGGGTTACCAGGGAGGTTCCCTCTCCATTCCTCGTCATTGCTACACAAAATCCCTTTGGAAGCTTTGGCACCCAGTATCTTCCAGAGGCACAGGTGGACCGTTTTATGGTATCCCTCACCCTGGGATATCCCGATTATGAAAATGAGCTTTCCATGGCAATGTCTGTGGGAGAGCACACCCTTTTAGAGGGGATAGAGCAGGGGCTTGACCAGGCTGTGTTTTTGGACATGCAGAGAGAGATTCATAATGTCTTTATAAAGGAAGAGGTGTACCGCTATCTTTTGGATCTGGTTCGAGCCACCAGAAATCATCCCTGTCTGGAACGGGGAGCCAGCCCCAGGGCAACCATTGCGATGGTGAGGATGGCAAAGGCGGCAGCCTGGTTTGAGGGGAGAGATTTTGTGACACCGGGGGATGTTGGGAGCCAGTTTAACTATGTGGTGTCCCACAGAATTGTTTTAAATGCTTCTGCAAAAATGGAGCACAGGGAAAAAGCCGACGTTTTGGAGGAGATTTTAGGGCAGGTGAAAAAGCCCCCTATGGGAGAGAAGGGAAGATGAGAAAAGGGATATTTCTTTTACTGGTCCTGTCCACCTTTTATGGGGCTGGCATGTACCGCTCCCTGCCCCTTTTGATTTTGTCTGTGGCAGAGTGTCTGCTGCTTCCGGGAATGTTTCTTCTTGCCATCTATTTTCGACAGAATCTCTCTCTTAAGATGGAAAGAAAAAAAGATTTTGTTTCTCTGGGGGAGACCTATCGCTGTCCGGTAAGGATGAAAAATACCGGGAGGTTTTCGGTGGGAAGGTTTTTGGTCCGGGGACATTTCAGATATAAAGGAAAAAGAAGGGGCAGGATAAAGCCTTTGTATGGAGGCAGCCCAAGGGGGGAGACAAAAGTCTGGCTTGACATGACATTTTTCCATTGCGGAATGGTGCAGGTGAGATTGGAAAAATTGAAGGTATATGATTACCTGACACTGTTTTCCTGCACAAAGTCCATGCATCAGGAATTGGAACTTGGAGTTTTCCCAAAGGAGCGGGCAGTGCAGATGGAATTTCCATCCTTAAGTGAGCGGGAATCTGCCTGGATGCCGGAGACTGCAGCGTCAAATGCCGGGGATGCCTGGGGGGAAATCCGGCAGATCCGGGAGTACAGGGAAGGGGACAGGCCAAAATATATCCACTGGAATTTAAGTGCACGGACCGATAAAATGTGGATCCGGGAGTACGAAAAGGAGACAGAGCTCTTTGCGGAGATGGTTTTGGATATGGAAGGATTTGGGGAGTTAAAACAGCCGGAAGCGGACGCTTTTTATGAACTTTTGTCATCACTTGTCCTGGGGCTTTTAAAGGGGATGGAAATGGTAAAAGTGTACTGGTATGACGAAAAAGCAGGAGGGATGGCAGAGACGTCCATAAAGGATACGGACACTTGCAGGGACATGCTGTTTCGCCTGTATCAGACAGATTTTTCCGGGAAGGGCAGCACAGATGCAAAAATTTTTTTAGAGGAATTTAAAAACGAAAAAGAATACCTGTTTTGCCTGGATGGGAATCTGTGTTTCTATTGCGGCAAGGAACTATTGTATAAATTTTCAGAAAAAGAACTGGAAAAGGAGATTTCGGAGAAGGTGTTTTATATCTGAAAGAGGTGAGCGAATGGGAAGGACAGAGATAAAAATAGAGGATAAGGCAGGGGGAAAAGAAAAGATTCCTCCTGTTTCGGCACTTTTTTGTCTTCTGGCAGGAATCTTTGGACTCCTGTTTTTCTTTCGCTCCGTGGAAGGGATTGCCTACAGGGAAGGGGCGGTTTATTTTACGGTATTTTTGGCTTCCGGGGGAATGTGGTGCGTTTACTGTTACAGGAGACGCTTTTTTGTGCCCATCTTTTTCCTGGCAGTGCTGCTTTTGGGGTGGATTGCCTTTCGGTTCCGGGAGATGGTTATCATCCAGGGGGAGCAGATTTTTCTTGGCATGATAAAAGAAGCTGAGTCAAGGGACATGGAAGTTACGTTTGTCATGGTTCTTTTCGGGGCAGCGCTCTCCCTGCTTTTCTTTTTTCTTGAGATTTATTTGAATCATCACTTTTTTCTATTTTTTCTTACCCTTGGAATCCTTTTTTTTCTTCCGCTTGGGGGGATTTCTATAGGGGGTGGGACGCTGCTTTGCCTTTTGCTCTTTCAGTGGACGTTTTGGGTGTTTCATTTTTCCGGGGGAAGAGGGAAGAAAACATTTTTGTCTGTGCGGGAGAGGACTTTTTTGTCGGGAAAAAGCATTCTGGGGGCAGCTGCAGTGATCTTGGCCTGCTTTGTGCTGGCGGTTCCCATAGCAGAGAGATTTGAAAAAGAGTTTTACAACATATCCTACCTGGCAGAGGGCTATGTCCGTCGTTCCAAACGGAAGGCTTCCGGGGAAGCTTACACTCTTGTGACGGGGGAGAAGGTCAGCGGGGGCAATCATTATCCGGCGGGAGTTGGGCATCTGGAGCTTCATATATCCGAAAAACCTGTGGAGAATCTCTATCTGAAAGGATTTGGGGGCGGGGCTTATATTGGAAATGGATGGGAAAAAGCCAATGATGATGCACTTTTTCCTCAGATGGTCGAAAAGCTTGACTGGGAGCACGAGAAACATCTGGCAAAGGCTTTGTACAATAGTATGTATTATGAGATGAACAGCAATATGGACAGGGAGGAGAAGGCAGCCCCCATTACTCTTTCGGTAAGACACTACAACAGTTACTACAGGAATACCTATGTGCCCTATTATGGAAAGCGGGTCCTAAGCAGGGGGGACTATGACGGGTTTCGCATGGAAGGGTATACCTACGAGTTTTATCAACAGAAAGATGTGGATATTGTTTGGACCAAGGTGGAGGAGGAGTTTCAGGAGAAAAGAGACCTGTACAGGGAGCTCCAGGAGCTGTATATGGAGGAGACAAGAGAGCTTTACACCCAGGTTCCAAGGGAACGTCTCCCCCGTCTTGTAAAGCTGGTGGAGGATACGCCCCTTGACTCTTTAGACGAGATTACAGCGTATATTCTAAATGTTCTTCAAAGCAATGCTTCCTACACTTTAACGCCGGGGAGAGCTCCCTTAAATGAAGATATTGCAGAGTATTTTCTCTTTGACAGCGGTTTTGGGTACTGTGAACATTTTGCAACCACGGCAACACTTATGTACCGATTGTACGGAATACCTGCCCGGTATGCCGTGGGATATCTGGTGAAGCCCTCAGATTTTCAGCAGCAGGAGGACCAGACCTGGGAGGCGAGAGTTACGGACGAGGAGGCACATGCCTGGGTGGAAATTTTTCTGGAGGACTACGGGTGGACGCCGGTGGAAGTGACGCCGGATGGGGAGAGCTCTTTTGTGACGGCTTATCCGGGATTTGACCAGGAGGCTTTCTTGCAGATTTCCAGACAGAAGGGATGGGATTTGGAGATTCCGGAGATCTCCCATGAAATTTCTGACAGTGAAAAAAAAAGAAAATCAGGTTTATTGCCGAACTTTATCTGGGATTTCGACTATGAAAAGTATGAGAAGTGGATTTTTGCAGCGGGATGTTTTGTGGTGTGGAATATTATTTTGCTGCCATTTTTCCTGGATTACCGCAGGCTGCGTCATTTTAGGCACATGGAGTCCATGGGATGCAGGAAAGTGTACGAAAGGTTTCTGGTTATGCTCCACTCGGAAAAATACGTGGTGGGACTTGACGGCACAGAGGAGGAGTTTGCAAATATGCTTTTGGAAGAGCTTTTCCCTGTAGAAGAGGAAGAGCTTAAAAGGATTCTTAGGGATGAGGTCTTTCAGATGCAAAAGATTGTATCCATTGCGGCTTACAGCAGCCATTTGCCTGGAAAGGAAGATGAGGAATTTGTGAAGAAGGTCTATTTTAAAATAGCAAAAGTGGTTTGCGGCAGATTGAAATGGTATCGGAAATTATGGTTTTTGTTTGGAAGGGGATTTTGTTAGGATTTGTTTCAGCTTATAAGAGGACAGCCATTGTTACATCCAGCGGTAAAGAATAAAATCTATTCGCACTAAAATAACAAGATTTCATGCAGAATTCTCGATTTGATGATGATTATGCACCATTTTTTCTGGGAACTGCCGGACTGGATCGATGAAATGGCAGACCCAATGCACCAGTTCTATATTCTGTACAGCCAGCCGGAAATGCCTTGCAGAGCTTAGAAAGAAACTGGTAAAAAGCCTGATCTGCATGAAAACTTTTTACAGGGGCAGGCTGCTGGGACAGTACTGGCGTATTATCCTGGACGGAACAGTGTTTTATGAAGAAGAATATCCAGTATTTTGTTTGTAAAGGACTGAGGTCTGGCTGGATGGGTTTGATGAATATCATGTAAAGCATAATCTTGGTGCAATGGAAAAGTTGTTTGCGGGTTATGTAAATGCAAGGTTGGACAGTTCTTGGAGATGCTGGCGACATTCTAAAAGCCGCAAAACCCAAAGATTTTGCGGCTTTAAAACTCTCTCACATGCTTTCTACTTCGTCAGCAGCATCATGATCTTATTGCTTCTTGTAATAAATTTCGTCATAGCCTCCGGCGCCAGCGGCTGGTTTGCAATCATTGCCAGGTCGTAAAGCTGCTCACAGAAGTCTTTGACATGCTCAGATTCTTTATTGTTCAAAATATAATCCACCAGTGGATGGTTGGCATTTAAAGTCAGTGTCACATCCCCTGCAAACATGGAAGCATCCATACCCATGCCCCCCATGGAGTACATTTTCATCATATCCTGCATACGTCTGCCTTCCTCGGACAGGGTGATGACAGAAGAGATGTTCTCGTCTTTTAATTTTTCCACCTTCACATTTAACTTGTCATTCTCCAGTGCCTTGCGGAAAATTTCTGTCAGGTTGTCGGTAACATCTTTTAACTCTTCCTCAGAAGTCTCTTCCTTCAAAGCCTCCGTCAAGTCTGCGTCAATGCGCATAAATTTATACTTTTCATTCCTGCGCTCTAACTGGGAGATAAAGGAAGTGTCAATATTGTGGTCGAGGATCACAGCATTCATCTCCTGCTCTTTAAACATCTTGATATACTGTCCCTGCTGGTTTAGATCCGTCACATAGTAGATAATGTTCCTGTCGTCCTTTGGCTCATCTTCTACGTCTGGGGCAGTGCCGTCGGCGTTTTCTACCGTCTGTTCCGGTGTTTCGCTGTCATTTTCTGCGCCTTCTTCCTCAGTTTTTTCTTCCTCCACAGGCTTGATCCATTCCGGTAAGGTTAAATATTTGTCGTTAATGTCCTTAAAGAGGATATAGTCGTTCATCTTGTCGCAGAACTTCTCGTCCTTTAAGCAGCCGAATTTGATAAAGGGGCTGATATCGTCCCAATATTTTTCGTAGGATTCCTTGTCCGTCTTGCACATTCCGGTGAGCTTGTCAGCCACTTTCTTCGTAATGTAATCAGAGATTTTCTTTACAAAGCCGTCGTTTTGCAGTGCGCTTCTGGACACGTTTAAGGGCAGGTCCGGGCAGTCGATCACGCCTTTTAACAGCATCAAAAATTCAGGGATAACTTCTTTGATATTGTCAGCCACAAATACCTGGTTGTTGTACAGCTTGATCGTTCCCTCAATGGAGTCGTACTCTGTGTTGATCTTCGGGAAGTAGAGGATACCCTTTAAGTTAAACGGATAATCCATATTTAAATGGATCCAGAACAGCGGTTCCTTGTAGTCCATAAATACCTTGCGGTAGAAAGTTTTGTACTCCTCGTCGGTGCAGTCCTTTGGCGTTTTTGCCCACAGAGGGTTGGTGTCGTTTAAGGGAACAGGGCGTTTTACAATCTTTAATTTTTCTGTTCTTGGGGAGACTTCAACGATTTCCTTTTCTCCGTTCTCGTTTTCCTTCTCCTCTGTTTTTGCCTCCTCAATGATGGTCTCAATGACTTTGTCGGTATCCAGCTTGTCTTCCGGGTTTATGGTCTCATACTCCTCCGGCGCATTTGCCTTGGTGAGGAAAATTTCTGTGGGCATGAAAGAGCAATACTTTTCAATGACTTCCCTTGCACGGTACTCGTTGGCAAATTCCAGACAGTCCTCGTTTAAGTACAGAGTGATCTTGGTTCCAACCTCTTCTTTGATGCCGTCTTGCATGTCAAATTCCGTGCCACCGTCACATTCCCAGTGAACAGGCTGGGCGCCCTTCTGGTAGGAGAGGGTGTCAATGTGTACGGCGTCGGCTACCATAAAAGCAGAGTAGAAGCCCAGACCGAAATGTCCAATAATCTGGTCATCGTTGGCCTTGTCCTTGTATTTTTCCAGGAAATCATTGGCGCCGGAAAAAGCGATCTGGTTGATATACTCCTCCACCTCGTCTGCAGTCATGCCAAGGCCGTTGTCGGTAAAGGTCAATGTCTTTTCATCCGGGTTTACCTCAACCTGGATCTTGGGCTTATAGTCTGCGGGCAGCGCATATTCTCCCATCATGTCCAGCTTTTTCAGTTTGGTAATGGCGTCACACCCGTTGGAGATCAGCTCGCGGTAGAAAATGTCGTGGTCGGAATAGAGCCATTTTTTGATCACCGGGAAGATATTGTCGCTGTTGATTGATAAGTTTCCATGTTTGTTTGCCATAAAAAACACTCCTTTATAAAAAATTGTAGTATATGATCTGTCGTTGAAATCTATATTAAGACGGAAGAGAAAAAAAGTCAATAAAAAATTAGCACTCTTTTGAGATGAGTGCTAACAAAACACCGTAAAACCTTATAAAATGGGGATTTCTTAATTCTAAAATTTTTATAAACTAAAAAGAATCCAAAATCAAGACTTGACCGTATAATTCATTGGGAATATTATATAAAGTAGGGAAATGATAACAATACTGCGAGGTGCAATTACTTATGATCGTATTAAAGACAAACCGGGAATTGGATATGACATTTGACCGGCTCATTCGGACTATGGGAGTTCCGGTGGAATGGACAAAACATTTTGTAGTGATCGGGGACTATCTGATTCTCCAGGGAAGGGTACGTTCTTTGTTTTTCAATTTTGATAGTAGAAAAGTGATTACGAATGTTGTGGATATTCCCATGGCAGAAGAGGATGTGGTGCAGATTGAGGACGGGAACAAAGTCTGCAATGTGTTAAACCTGGTGCTCTACGCTTTTGGAAAGTGGGGAGCAATCCGCGGGATCAAGGTGGAAAAGGATTACGCCCAGGTGAATTCACTGTTTGAGAGTGTCCTTGGGGAGATTCATGTGGAGCCTGCTTACAGTAAGGAGAACTTCCGCTTTTACAGGGATGATGTGCGGATCACCTACGAGGATGTGGTGCAGTTTGCCCTGGAATCCACAGAGGAAAAGATAGAGGAGGAGCCAGAGGAGCAGGAGTCCCAGGGGCTTTGGCACAATCTGGTGTGGAAAAAGAGGATGGCCTCTTTTATCAAGACGGAGACCACCTTTGAGGAACGCCAGGCAGGGCGGCTTGGAAATAACTTTTACATGGTAGGCTACCAGTGTCCCAGGTGCCGGGAAAATCTTCATATGGTGGTGTTCCCGGAGGGGGATGAGTTTGTAATTGAGACGGAGGAGGGACGGGTTCTTCTGGCAAGAGCCTACACCTGTGAAAACTGCCATAATTTTTATACCCCAAGACCTAGAAAGCTGTTGATTGAAGGGGATATCTATGATATGGAGTTTCTCAATGATGTCCGGGCATACGGGGATTATGCGGAGCTTCTGGGAAACAGCGGGGACCGGGTGTCAAACTACAATTTTAACGAGTTTGAGTCGGACAGAAACCGAAATACTGCCGGGGGCGGAAAAGCGGCTATTGAGGAACTCTGTGACAATATCGAAGATCTGTCCAGGGAAGAGCTGTTCCGCCTGGAAAACATGATAGAGGAAGGATTTTATCCGGGGGACAGTGTCCAGGCTTTGGAGTCAACCGTCCGCCGTGCCAGCAGCGCCAGGAAAGGAAATCCACTGCCGAAGGAGGAAAAATCCTATGGCGGGGAAGGTCATGGCACCTATGCCGGTGAGGCTTGGGCTGACAGAAATCCGGAATATGGGGAAGAGCCAAAGCGGGGAGAGCTGGCAGAGGAACCGGTAAAAGAGAGTGTGGCAGACAGTTCCCAGAGCCAGATGGAGGAAGCAAAAGAGGAAATTTTCTACGAGACAACGGCAACGCCACTGGAACAGGCGTCGGCAAAGAGAAGGTATGACGCAAAATTTGGGGTTTTGGACAGGCTTTCCATTCCTCAGATCAAAGAGCTTCGCAGCCAGCTGGAGAAGGAGACAAAGCTCTCCTGGGAAGATAGAAAGGCATATTTGGACAGGCTTACGGAAAAAGAGGAAGAGAAAAAGTTAAGTTATATCCGGCAGAGGGCCAAGGAGGGAGAAAGCAGTTTCAATTATGGCCAGATCCAGAAGATTATCAAGGAGATTGAGGCGGAATCCCTGCCTGCCACCATGAAGGAATCTCTGCTTACGCCGCTGTATAAAAGGCGGAAGGCCCAGGCGGAGGCGGAAGTGGCAAAGATTATCAACAATATGCCAAAGAACTTAGATCGGGCAGGGTATGAGAATTTGATGAAAAAGCTTTCCGGCTACCCGGAAGCGGATTTAAGCGTATATGAGGAAAGGCTTGGCACAGTCAGGGAGCAGACGGAGGGCAATGAGATTGCGGCGATCATGCGGCGTTTGAACACAGGGAGCAGACAGGAACTGACAGATCTGGCGCAGCGGTTAAAGAGCAAGGGATTTTCACCGGATCTGATAGAGCCCAATCTGGAAAAAATAAATGAGCGGATCCGGCAGATAGATGAGGAGGCAATAGAAGAAATCTGCGGCAATCCTATGCGCATGACAGAGGCGGAGGCCTTGGAGGCATACGAGAAAATTAAAAATGGTATGTTCCTGCCGGAGTTAAAGACGCACGCACTGGAAATGTTAAATAAGCGGCTGGTGAAGATAAAGACAGATGAGTGTGAGCTTTTGGTAAGCAAGTTGAAAAATGCCATGACGGAGAAGATGAAGAATAATCCCAGGCACTATTTTTACCCTGCAAGGAAAGTGATGATGCAGGAGGCCACAGAGCAGGAGACAGCCCAGATTCAGTGTGCGCTGGAGACCTACGGCACAACCCGGGGAATGTTTGAGTACCCCATTCTGGTGGTGGACACCTCCAGAAATGAGTCCGGCAGGGAGGGGATGATCCTGACGCCGGAGCACCTGTTTTACCATACCATGATGAATGCCTACGACATTTCCATTTGGGATATCCGGGCGGTGAAAACCTCTTCCGGTCTTTTGAACAGTGGAGTGACAGTGGAGCTGAAGAACGGGACAAAGGCAAAGATTCCCTATGCAGTGGAGCGTTCAGAGTTAAAGGCCTGGGGAGTTGTTCTGCGGGATTTTATCAAGTATCTGCAGGAGAAGCCGGACAGCAGAAATGTGGCTTATCTGGCGAAGGACAAACATGAGACCATCTGTTGTTTCCGATGTGGGTATACCTATAAGGGCGGCAATATTTGCCCCAAGTGCGGTTATAAAATGAATCAGTAGCAGAGGCATATAGGAGGAGTTTTCTTGGAGGACATACGAAGTTTTCGCAATGGTGATTTACAGAGTGTCAAAGAAGTTTTGAGAGAAAGTTTTTTTGCAGAGGGAAAAGATGAGGTTTACAATGAGTGGGAGTTTGCAGAGAGGGTGCTGAAAGACGAGGGATTCAGAAAGCAGCTCTGCCTGGTAGCCTCAGAGGGGGAGGAGATTATCGGTTACTGCCTTATGACAGATGCCAGGATTGAGGAAGAAGAAGGGCTCGCATTGGGACCTGTGGCAGTCCGGGAAGAGTACCGGGGAAAGGGCGTTGGCACAAGGCTTATCGATGTCTGCCTTGGGCGGGCCAGAGAGGCCGGATTTCCCTGGGCGGTAGTCCTGGGAGGAGAGTTTTACCATCGGTTTGGCTTTGAGACGGCAAAGACTTGGGGAGTGTTTCTCCCGGAGGGGCAGCAGGGAAATGAATGTTTGCAGATCCTTTTTTTCGATGCGGGGTTCCAGGGGGTATCCCAGGGGGAGATCCGTTTCTGTGACTCATTTTACGACAAGAAAGGGAAGTTACTGTAAGACCAGAAAGTGGTTCAGTTTTGAACCGCTTTTTTTGGGTGAAGGAAAGGAAATAAGATGAAGTTAAGAGACTATCTAAAGAAAAAACGCCTGGTGACGGACGGGGCTTTTGGCACATATTTTGAGAGCCGGTTTCCAGAGGAAGAGAGTGTGGCGGAACTTTGCAACCTCACCGCCCCGGGGAAAGTGAAGGACACACACCGTTCCTATATTGACAGTGGGGCAAAGTTGATCCGCACCAACACTTTTGCTGCCAACACCATGTTTTTGGAAGAGATTAGCCAGGTGGAAGAGGTGGTAAAGAGAGGATATGAGATTGCCTGTGAGGCGGCAGCAAAAAGCGGCAGGGAAGTCTTTGTGGGGGCGGACATCGGGCCAATCTACGACACAGGATTTCTCGGAAGAGAAGTGATCCTGGAGGAGTACAAAAAAATCTGTGATGTGTTTCTCTCCTGTGGTGCAGATATTTTTGTGCTGGAAACCCAGTCGGAGTTTACCTATGTGAAGGAGATCACAGAGTATATCAAATCCAGGGGAGATGTCTTTGTGCTGGTGCAGTTTTCCGTTGACAAGAGCGGTTACACCAGAAGCGGCATAAGCCTTCAGGGAATCATAGAAAGGGCAGCGGCCATGGATACCATAGACGCCTATGGGTTTAACTGCGGGGTTGGGGCGGCGCATCTCTACCGCCTATTAAAGCAGGCTTCCTTTCCCAATGACAAGTATGTGACGGCACTGCCAAATGCCGGATATCCGGTGACACTGAGGGGAAAGACGGTGTACGCCGACAGCAGGGACTATTTTGTGGAAACCATGGGACAGGTGGCTGATCTGGGAGTGGAGATCTTGGGTGGATGCTGCGGCACCACGCCGGAATATATCCAGAAACTAAGCGAGAGACTGAAAAACCTTCCCGGCAGGAAAAAGAAGATCCTTTCAGGGGGGAAAAAGATTTCTGTCAAAGACAGCTCTGCGTTTTTGAAGAAACTATCTGAGAAAGAAAAGCCTGTGATCGTAGAACTTGACCCTCCCTTTCACGTTGATTTTACTAAGGTGATGCAGGGAGCGGAAATTTTAAAAAGTGTCGGGGTGGATTTGATCTCACTGGCGGATTCACCAATGGCAAGGGCAAGGGCAGATGCGGGAAAACTTGCGGCAAAAATTCAGAATGAATTGGATGTTGCAGTAATGCCCCATATTGCCTGCCGGGACAGAAATCTAATTGCCATGCGCTCTGGCATTTTGGGGGATTATATGAACGGCCTGCGGCATTTTCTCATTGTGACAGGGGATCCGGTGGAAAAGGATTTAAAGGGCAGGGTGACGCCAGTGTTTGATTTCAATTCTATCACCTTTATGGAATATCTTTCTCATATGAATGAGGAGGTTTTCGGGGAGGAGCCGGTAATCTACGGTGGAGCGCTGAATTATCACGGGGCAAATGTGGATGCCATTGTCCGGCGGATGGAGCAGAAAGCGGAGATGGGATGCAGTATGTTTTTGACCCAGCCAGTGTATTCCAGGGAGGATGTGGAGCGGCTTTCGTATATCAAAGACCACACCCATACCAGGATCATGTGCGGCATTTTGCCCCTGGTGAATTACAGAAATGCCATGTTTATGGCAAACGAGATGCCGGGGATCCGGGTGCCAAAAGAGGTGATCGAGAGATATCGGCCGGATATGACAAGGGAAGAGGGGGAGGAGACGGGGATTGCCTGTGCTCTCTCCATAGCAGAAAGTTTGAGGGATATTGCAGACGGATACTATTTTATCACTCCTTTTAACCGGGCTTCTATGATCGCACGGATCATACGGCAGTTAAAGGGTTAGAGATGATATCTTACAGGAGGACTTAGATGGACAGACGGGAATTTTTGGAATTAGTGGAAAAGCAGCCTGTGATTTTGGACGGGGCCACTGGCACAAATCTCCAGGAGGCGGGAATGAAAATGGGGGTGTGCCCGGAACAGTGGATTTTGGAAAACCCACAGGCCATACTTAAGTTACAGCAAAGCTATGTGGAGGCGGGAACCAATATTTTGTATGCCCCCACGTTTACCGCAAACCGGGTGAAGCTTGGGGAGTATGGCCTTGCAGATAAATTGGAGGAGATGAATGAGAAGCTTGTGTCCCTCTCTAAGGAGGCGGCAGGTGGACGGGCCTATGTGGCGGCGGACATCTCCATGACAGGCCGGCAGTTGTATCCCATTGGAGATATGATGTTTGAGGAACTGGTGGATGTCTACAAAGAGCAGGCCAGGACTTTGGCGTGCGCCGGGGTGGACTTGTACGTGGTGGAGACCATGATGAGCCTTCAGGAGTGCCGGGCAGCGGTGATCGCCATAAAGGAGACCAGCGAAAAGCCCATTATGGTGAGTCTTACTCTGGAGGAAAATGGCAGGACGCTCTTTGGCACCGACGGGGCAACGGCGGTGGCGGTGCTGCAAAGCCTTGGGGCGGATGCGGTGGGGCTTAACTGTTCCACAGGACCGGAGCAGATGGTTGAGACGGTAAAGGAAATGTATGAAATTGCCCATGTGCCCATACTGGTAAAACCGAATGCCGGACTGCCTAAACTGTTGGAGGGCAGGACATACTATGACATGGAGCCGGAGAAGTTTGCCCAGGGGGTAAAAAAGCTGGCACAGGCGGGGGCAAGGATTTTCGGGGGATGCTGCGGCACCACACCAGAGCATATCAGAGCACTGGCAGAAGTTATCTCCAAAGAAGAACTTCTCCCGGTAAAAAAAGAACACAAAAGACTTCTGGCCTCAGAGCGGATGATCACGGAAATCACCCTGGATGGTCCATTTACCATTGTGGGGGAGCGCATCAATCCCACGGGAAAAAAAGCGCTCCAGGCAGAGCTTCGGGAAGGCAGCCTTTCTATGGTCTGTGACATGGCGGAGCAGCAGGAGCAAAACGGCGCAGCTATTTTGGATATCAACATGGGAATGAACGGGATCGATGAAAAGCAGATGATGATAGACGCCATCTATGAAGTGGCTTCCCGTGTAGATCTGCCTCTCTGTATTGATTCCAGCCATGTGGAGGTGATCGAGGCGGCTCTCAGGATTTATCCCGGGCGGGCGCTGATCAACTCCATTTCTCTGGAAAAAGTGAAATTTGAAAACCTTCTTCCCATAGCGAAAAAGTATGGGGCGATGTTTATCCTTCTTCCCCTGTCTGACCAGGGGATTCCGGAGACGAAAGAGGAGAAGCACAAAATTATTGAGACCATCAAAGACGCTGCCCTGAAACTTGGCATGACCAAGGAGGACATTGTGGTGGACGGTCTGGTGGCCACAGTGGGTGCAAACCCCAAAGCGGCCATAGAGTGTCTGGACACCATATCCTACTGTAGGGAAAACGGCCTTGCCACCATCTGCGGGCTTTCCAATATTTCCTTTGGATTGCCGGAGAGAAAATGTATCAACACCGCATTTTTGACGGCGGCCATCACAAGAGGGCTTACCATGGCCATCGCAAACCCTGCACAGGAGGCTTTGGTGGATGCCGCTTACGGTGCCGACATATTGATGAACAAGGAGGGAGCAGATCTTCGTTATATCAACAGGATGAACCGGAAAAAAGAGTTGGAAGTGAAGACAGAAGAGAGGGGAGAGGATAAAGGAGAATTCTCCCCCAGCCAGAAAGTTTTTGACTGTGTGGTAAACGGCAGTAAGGGCAGTATTTTGGAGGAGACGGACCGGCTCTTGGCTGCCGGGGAGGAGCCAGGGGAGATCATCAGCCAGATCCTGATCCCCGCCATCAACAAAGTGGGGGAGCTGTTTGAAAAGCAGATATACTTCCTGCCCCAGCTTATCTCCAGTGCAAACGCCATGCAGACGGCGATTTCCTATTTGGAACCCATGATAAAGAAGGACAACAGTGAAGGGGACATGGCAACCATTATCATGGCGACAGTGGAGGGGGATATCCACGACATAGGGAAAAACCTTGTGGTGATGATGTTAAAGAACTATGGTTATCATGTGATCGATCTGGGAAAGGATGTGGCCTCCGATGTGATCGTGGAGACGGCGATCAGAGAGAAGGCAAAAGTTATCGGCCTCTCTGCACTGATGACTACCACCATGATGCGGATGAAAGACGTGGTAAATCTGACAAAGGAAAAAGGCTGCGACAGCAAGGTGATCGTCGGCGGCGCCGCAGTGACAGAAAGTTTTGCGGAAGAGATCGGGGCGGATGGTTATTCCAAGGATGCGGCGGAGTGTGTCCGTCTGGTGGAGCGGTTGTTAGCTGGTACAACTTAGTATTCGTTGTACCAGGATAATTAGAAAAAATGGAATATGGTTTAAAGAAAAACGGAATATCGGAGACATTTTATGGTTTTTTTTAAATACAGTCCCCAAGGCATCTTGCTTTTTTAGAAAAATTGTATACAATAAAGACAGCGGTTGGGATTTTAAGGAAACCAACAAAAAAACAATATATAAAAAGGAGATAGGTAATTATGTTTGGTGGTTTTGGTGATTTGATCAAGATTTTAAAGCAAAGTCCAAAGAAAATTGTATTTACAGAGGGCACTGACCCCCGTATTTTGGAGGCGGCGTCCCGTCTTCTGGCAAGCAACTTCCTTCATCCGATCCTTGTGGGCAATGAGGATGAGATTTTTGATGCTTCTGAGGAGAGCGGTTTTAACATCCGGGGAGCGGAAATCATTGATCCCACAAAGTTTGACAAGATGGACGAGATGGTGGAGATGTTCTGTGAGCTTCGAAAGAGCAAGGGGGTAACACCGGAGCAGGCAAAAAAGATTTTGTCCCAGCCAAATTATTTTGGTACGATGTTGATCAAAATGGGGCTGGCAGATTCTCTTTTAGGAGGAGCAACCTATACTACTGCGGATACCGTGCGCCCGGCATTGCAGCTCATTAAGACAAAACCCCAGAACAGCATTGTTTCTTCTGTATACATTCTGGTTCGCGCAAGGGCTACCGGCGAGAACGAGGTTCTGGCCATGGCGGACTGCGCCATCAATATCCATCCCAATGAGGACGAGTTGGCAGAGATTGCTGTGGAGGCGGCAGAGTGCGCAAAGGTGTTCGGGGTTGACCCGAAGGTTGGATTTTTAAGCTATTCTACATTTGGTTCCGGTGAAGGGGAAGATGTAGATAAGATGAGGAATGCGGCCCAGAAAGCAAAACTGAGGGCCCCGGAACTTGAAATCGAAGGAGAGCTGCAGTTTGACGCAGCAGTTTCCCCCCGTGTGGCACGTACAAAATGCCCGGATTCCCAACTGGCAGGACATATCAATACCTTTATTTTCCCGGATATCAACGCAGGAAATATCGGTTACAAGATTGCGCAGCGTCTGGGCGGTTTTGAGGCATACGGCCCAATCCTCTTGGGATTAAATTCACCGGTAAACGACCTGTCCCGTGGATGTAACGCATCTGAGGTGTATTCCATGGCGATTATTACGGCTGCGCTGGCATAAGTGTTTCACAGATTACGTCTCTTTTTGGCAGGGGATGTTTTCGCAGAGTGGATGAATTGTCAGAAAATTTCTAAAAATTGAAACAAATGTGTTTCTTTACAAAATAGCAAAAAATATGTTGACTTTTGTATGGGAACTATTGTATAATAGCAGGGCAGGTTGGTTAGCGAACCAGCCTGTCCATATGGGATCTTAGCTCAGCTGGGAGAGCATCTGCCTTACAAGCAGAGGGTCATAGGTTCGAGCCCTATAGGTCCCATATCATATGGCGGAATAGCTCAGCTGGCTAGAGCACACGGTTCATACCCGTGGTGTCGAGAGTTCAAGTCTCCCTTCCGCTATTTTCTCCGTTTTGATGAGGCGGCGCAGCGTAGGCTGTGCCGTCTTTTTTTGGCGTGCAGGGTGCGTATGTAAAAAGCAATAAAATTTTTCTAATATTTATATGAACCGTTTCTAAACACAGGACAATATAGAAGTGTAGGATGAGAAAGGCGCCGGCTTAGGTAAAATGATTTACAATCGGAGGGATAACATGACGCGTCAGGAATTTATTGATTTGCTGGAAAGGGAAGGGGCGGGGGTCTACGCTTTCTGCCGGATGCTTGCGGGCAGCAGGGAGGAGGCGGACGAGCTTTACCAGGAGACGATGCTTTTGGCCACGGAGAGGCAGGGCCGTATCGACAGTTCCAAAAATCCGAAGAGTTATCTGATTTCTTTGAGTATCGGGATTTATCGGAATAACCGGAAAAAGGCCGCAGTGAGACAGCGGATTGCCCCGGTGGGCGAGTTGACACAGGAACTTTCGGCGGTGATTGCGGACGAGGGGGAAACCCCGGAGGAGGCCTATCTGCGCCGTGAGCTGCAGGAGGCGGTAAGGATAGAGGCCGGGAAACTGCCAGAGCATTTAAAGCTCCCGGTTTACCTGCACTACACCGCACAGCTTTCCACAGAAGAGATTGGAAAAATCATGCACATACCAAAGGGCACCGTAAAGAGCAGACTACACAGGGCAAGAATGTTGATGAAGAAAAAATTGGAGGATTATGGCTATGAGGAAGGAAAAGGAAATACATCTGCTGATGCAAAAAGCCCTTGCGCCTGACGTGAGGCCAAAGGAGGAGCTAAACCAGGAGATTATCCGCAAATGGGACAGCAGGGATTTTCAGGGCCTTGCCGATAATCCTGATTTTGGAAACGAGGTAAAAGGTATGGGAAAAAGAAAAATAGCGTCCATTGCGGCGGCAGCGGCAGTTTTTGTACTGGCAGTGTCCACAACGGTAGTTGCGGCGGTAAAATATCTCACAAGAGAGGAGATTGTCACGGAGCTTGGGGATGATTTGACGGCAAATGCGTTCCAGGGGGATGAGGCCTTGGAGCTGAACGAGAGCGCAGAGGCGGGGGATTACCGCTTTAACCTCTACGGCGTCACCACGGCGGAGGGTTTAATCAGAAACGGGCTTGGGGATGACCTGGGAAAACAGGGCGGCACATACGTGGTTCTCTCCATTGAACGGCTGGACGGCGCACCGATGCCCGGTACAGTCAGCGAGGAATATGAACCCTTTTTTATCTCCCCGCTGATTCAGGGCCTGGAACCCTGGCAGTACAACATGGGAAGTATGGGAGGGGCAACGTCTACCATGGTAAAGGACGGGGTGCGTTATACGATTATGGAATGCGATGATATTGCGTACTTTGCAGACAGGCAGATTTATCTGTGCATTTTGGATACAGTTTTTTATGAGAAGGATGCATATCATTATAATGAAACGGACGGTACCATTGCCAGGAACGAGGATTACGAGGGGCTCAATCTTCTGATGGATTTGCCGATTGACAAAAAACGGGCGGATGAGGATAAGGCGCAGGCGTATCTGGAAGAGCTGGAGGAATCCTGGCATATGAGCGAGGAGGAGGATGCCCAGTTAAAAGAGAAGGGATATGTCTCTGCGGGCTGTGAGGTTTTAGACAGGGTTATTGAAAAAGAGAGAGAAAAGGATGCATCGATTACCCGCTTGTATGACATACCCCTGGAAACCCTGCTTAGCTATGGCGTTTTGGATGAGGCGTCTGTGCAGGAGGTCACTGTGGCGGAGGATGGAACTGTGGACTGCAGCTATACATTGTCTGACGGTTCAGAGGGCAGCTTTGCCGGGGGGCTTGGAGAAGATTTCATGGAAGGGAAGAAGGATATTGAAAATCTTGGGTGGAGTGCATCGGATACGAAAGCGGCAATTACAGTTTGCAGGAGGGATGCAGACGGAACGGTAAAATTGATGGTGTATGTGATTGGGGAGTGAGGGATTGGTTAGGATCGGGCAGAGCGCTGGGGACGGCGCTCTGTTTTTCCAGTGAAAAATGGAGTTGATAGCGGGTAGCATAGGAAGATGTGGTTGCGATGGTGAAAGAATTCAGGAGAGAAAGAGCGGAGATTATGACACCGTCAGAGTTCGTGGAGCGGTATTGCTGACAGGTCAGGAAAATCTACCACCGGCAGAGCCTCATCCAAATGCGCCCCAATGATTTTTTCCATCCATACCATATCGTACCACCGCCCAAACTTATAGCCGGACTGGTGGAATGTTCCCACCATGCGGTACCCCAGGTGGGCGTGGAACTGCACGCTGTTTTTTGTCAGATATTCGTCCTCATGTTTGGGATAGCCGATACAGGCGTTTAAATTCAGGATATTCTGAAGTCTGGAAATCTCCTCCAGGTTCTCATATAGCTTTTTCCCAATTCCCTTTTTCTTATGTCCCTCTTTCAGATAAATGGTGGTCTCCGCAGACCAATTGTATGCCGCCCGTCCCACAAAGGGGCCGGTGTAGGCGTAGCCCAGGATTTCTCCCTGATTTTTGGCTACAAGGTAAGGATATCTTTGCAGGGTTTTCTCCATTCTTTTTCTAAATTCTTCCACAGAGGGAACTTCATATTCAAAAGAAATTGCCGTCTTTTCCACGTAGGGGGCGTAGATGTCCCGCAGCTCTTCGGCATCTTTTGGGGTGGCAATTTCAATACAGAGGCTGTCTGTTTCCATGGTGGTTTCCTTTCTCTTGTCCAGAAATATGGACAAATAGGTATGTCCGAAGGACGTTCCTTTCTCACCTCATGTCCAGAATTATGGACATACAGGTATTCCGGCAGGGTTCTTCTTTTCATTCTGTGTTTGTGAAACGATGTTCCTGGAAAATATTCTGTCTCAAATTTTCCAGAACATCTTTTTATTTCACCACAAGAGTATAACATACTTGACTGCCACAATGCAAATAGTATGAAACATAACTACAAGTAGTTACAAAAACTATATAAAACAAATATCAACAACTAAAATATCTTGACATCGAAAACCAACAGTGGTAGGATATCACTGGAAAAATGAATTTTCACAGAAATCAGAAAGGCGGAGATCATCTTGAAAAGTTTAAAAATCGGGGATAAAATAGCGAAACTGCCAATTATTCAGGGAGGCATGGGAGTGGGGGTCAGCCTTTCCCACCTGGCAGGGGCGGTGGCGGCCGAGGGGGGAATCGGCGTGATTTCCACGGCGCAGATTGGCTTTGACGAGGAAGGGTTTGAGGAGAACCAAAAGCTCTGCAATTTGCGGGCCATCGAAAAGCACGTGAAACAGGCGAAGGCGCAGGCGAAGGGAGGTCTGGTGGGGGTCAACGTGATGGTGGCCTTGAAGGATTACGCCCAGCATGTGCAGGCGGCGGTGAAGGCCGGGGTGGACGTTGTGATTTCCGGCGCAGGGCTCCCGGTGAACCTGCCGGAGCTGGTGGAGGGCTCCGATGCGAAAATTGCTCCGATTGTCTCTTCGGAGAAGGCGGCCAATGTGATTCTTAGGA
>JAMPFA010000001.1:332491-386429 GCA_023664725.1 Roseburia sp.
CTTATTTTGATGGGGCTAAGCTGCTGATTGCTGCCGACTGTACCGCATATGCCTATGCTGCACTTCATCAGGAATTTATGCAGGATAAGGTTACGTTGATCGGATGTCCCAAACTGGATGATGTAGATTACAGTGAAAAGCTGGCAGAAATCATCAGTCAGAACAATATACAAGGCGTAACAGTGATCCGGATGGAAGTGCCCTGCTGTGGCGGCTTAGAGATGGCGGCAAAAAAAGCGTTACAGGCAAGCGGAAAGTTTATTCCGTGGCAGATTGTAACGGTTTCCATTGACGGGAACATATTAGACAGATAGACGAGGAACAGATATGGGCTATGATATTTGGAAAGACAAAAGGGATAATTCCCCCAAAGTTGATTTAAGGGGCGTTCAGGGAAATTTCTTTTCCGGTTTAAAGAACCGTGCCATAGGACTTAGCGTTGGGGAAGGACTTGAAATCATACAGTCCTTTAATCCCCTCCCGCTTTATGAGGTTATGGATCAGCAAACGCAGACATCTGCCTTATGAGATGCGGTTGTTCCTTTCACTGACGAATGCAGTGGGAGCAGGGAATTGGAAAGAAAGAAATCGGATTCCCATCAGCATCTCGTGCGGAACAGTATGAAAGTAATTGTTGTACTTGGCATGGCATTTATGCCGCTCGCCATTGAAGATTGGCTTTCGGATATCATTTCTGTTTCCGGCTTACTTGCTGTTATGAGCATGGCACTTACGATTGCCATGAAAAGTGTACCGGAAGTAACAAGCCGGCTGTAGGAAAAATATGGGAAACTATGGATTGCGGCGCACCCTCAATGTTAATAATCGCAACCTATTATCCGGTCGCTGCCATATGGCGGACAGATATGTCACTTAATGTTGGCTGACCATTTTACCAATTCTGATAAGATTGGCAGAAGGTCCTGGGTCAGCGCTGTTACTTCATATTCCACCCGGATAGGGACTTCCATGTATTCTGTGCGTGCGATCAGCCCGTTTTCTTCCAGTTCTTTTAGGGATTTGGCGAGCATTGTATTGGAAATCCCGTGTACTCTCCGTTTCAGGTCATTATACCGTGTAGGACCGCTGGTATGCAGGGAACACAGGATGGAGAGCTTCCATTTTCCGCCGAGGGCGTTTGATATTTTCTGCAGGGGGCAGCTTTCCATGCAGGGGCAGGCAGTGTTTTCTGTCATGGCTGTTTTCTCTTTCCACTCATTTTTTTCTTACTTACTCATAAATAATTGCGTAATTGACACTTGAATGGTGTGACAATATAATTATATATGATACAGAAATAAGAGTAAAGCATTTTTTAAGAGCAATATGCAGTAGGATGACCGGTATCGATAAAGATGACCCGGAAAAATGGAAATGCAGTTTTTGCATGGCAGGAAGCGGGCTTGAACCTATAGAAAGAAGAGGTGTAAGTTTATGAATGTTGCAGTGAGGTATTACACAAGGTCGGGAAACACAAAAAAACTTGCCGAGGCAGTGGCAGGCGCAGTCGGCGTGAAGGCGGAGACAACGGAAAAGGCGCTTGCGGAGGATGTGGATATCCTCTTCCTATGCAGCTCTGTGTATGCTTATGGCGTAGATGAGAATGTCAAAAGGTTTATTTCGGGCATCCATGTAAAAGTGGGGAAGGTCGTCAATGTCAGCACGGCGGCGCTGGTGAAATCCACTTATAAGCAGGTAGGAAAACTCCTGAAAGAAAAAGGGATTCCCCATGCGGAAGAAGAATTTTACTGCAAGGGTTCTTTTGGACCCATGCACAAGGGAAAGCCGGATGAAAAAGACTGCAGGGATGCTGCGGCATTTGCAAAAAGAATTGTGGGAAAGAAGGAATCGGGCCGATGAAATTAGCATGGAAAGAGCTGGTTTACAGTAAGAAAAAATATATACTGATTGAACTGATTATTGTGCTTCTGGTGTTTATGGTGCTGTTTTTGTCGGGGCTGGTAGAAGGGCTTGGCAGGGCGGTAGTTTCCGGCATCGGGGATATGGATGCGGATTATTTCCTTCTCAGTGATTCTGCGGAAAGCCTGATAACAGTTTCTGACCTGGATATGGATGTGTATGCGCAGGCAGCCGGGCAGACGGACGCAGAGCTTGCGCTTTTGGATATACAGCGGATGTATCTGACGAAAGCGGATGATGCGGAAAAAATAAATATCACTTATTTTGCCATTGAGGGAGGCAGTTTCCTTGAGCCGTCTGTGGCGGAAGGTGTACAGTTTGGGGATACGGATGCGGAAAATCCTATTATATTGGATGATGATTTCAAAGCAGAAGGCATTGCGGCAGACGATATTGTCCTGGACTCGTCAACAGGCTTGGAATTTACCGTCATCGGTTTTGCAAAAGACCAGATGTACGGCCATACTTCCATTGGATTTATTACTACGGATACATACCATAGGCTCCGCACGCTGCTAAATCCCTTATATGAGCAGTCCTGCCATGCGGTTGTGGTTAAAGGGACGGATGTAGAAAACATCCGGATCGAGGGGACAGAGGTAATCCCCAAAGCGGACATTGTGGAGAATATCCCGTCTTATATGGCAGAGCATATGACCATCACAATGATCATATGGGTGCTGGTGGTCGTTACGGCGGTAGTGATCGGCGTGTTTTATTATATCCTTACCATCCAGAAGCAGAAGCAGTTTGGTGTCATGAAGGCGATCGGCATGGAGATGAGGATGCTGGCCGGCATGGTGGCCTGCCAGGTATGTATGATTGCGGTATTCGGCGCTGTCATTGCGGCTGCACTGACTTATGGGATGGCGGCGGCGCTTCCGCAGGCCATGCCGTTTTATCTGAAAAATGAAAATGTGTGCGTTTTACTGGTGGTATTCGTTTTGGTTTCCATAGCATCAAGCCTGCTCTCCATGCTGAATATCGCCAAGGTTGATCCTATGAAGGTGATCGGGGGTGCGGATGAATGAGTGGATATGTGTTAGAATTGAACCATATAACAAAAGCGTATCCGGATGGTGGAAGGGAGAATGTGGTCTTGGATGATATATCCCTGAAAGTGAAAAGAGGGGATTTTATTGCGGTCATCGGCCCGTCCGGTTCCGGCAAGAGTACATTCCTTACCATTGCGGGAATGCTGCTGTCCCCGGACAGAGGGAGTGTTGAGATCAATGGGAAGAATCTCTCCGAGGGTAAGAAAAAGGGCTGGACACGGATAAGGAGAGAACAGATAGGGTTTATTTTCCAGAACCACCAGCTTCTGCCATATTTGAAGGCGAAGGAGCAGCTTTCCCTGTTCCAGTCCAAAGGGAACCGGGGCAGGGTAAATATTGACGCTATGTTTGAGGAACTGGGGATAACGGAATGCAAAGCCAAATATCCATCAGAACTGTCAGGCGGCCAGAAACAGCGCATAGCCATTGCAAGGGCATTTGTGAACGACCCGGATATCATCCTTGCGGATGAGCCGACCGCAAGCCTTGACAGGGAGCGTGGCAGGCAGGTTGTGGAAATGCTGCGGATGGAAGTGAAAAAATATAATAAAGCTGCTGTCATGGTGACGCATGATGAGAGGGTATTAAATCTGGTTGACAAAGTGTATTGTCTGGAAGATGGGACATTGACAGAAAAAACCTTACATTAGGCGGACTTGCCAGTTTTGGAAAGTAAATGGAAAAGGGGGCATGAGATATGCCGAAAGAAGCGGCTTTTATGGGAACTTTTGTGGCTGCCTCGGAGAAGTCCTCCAAAAAAAGGCTGCTGCGGTACGATGTGCTCGAGCAGGCGGCGCAACATAAAAATATCCTGTTTCCCATTTTTACGAACGGGACATTTCTGCATAAAAATCTTTTTCGTATTCCGTCAGCATAGATGCAATGTCTTTTGGGGAAAATGCCATGTCAATGGTAAAGTCAACGGCAATGTTCCAGGGGCTGTTATACTTGGATTCCCAACCAGGATGAAGTTTGAGTTTCAGATTCTTGATATCGTATATACCTGCCAGAACTTTTATCCACCTCATCTATGAACAGTATGATTTCTTTGGTGGAATTACGGCAAAGTTCTGTAATCCTTTCGCTCAGATCATCCAGGGGAACTGCTCAAAAATTGGCCGGTTCCAGTCCTCCAAAAGTGATTGTTCAACTTTCAGTGACTTTAGTACACGATTGATTTTACGGACAAGGCCTACAGCCAGGGTGTACAATGACACAAACATTTCATCCGCTGTTTCAAAAGTAATGCGCACAACCAGATAGTTTTCTTTCAGGTTTTGCTCCAACAGATACAGCGTTGTTGTCCTGCCGTACTGCCTTGCGCAGTTGCTGATAAAGTATTTTCCTGTGTCTATATATTCAGAAACGATTTTGTCAATTTTTCCGCTTATATCCTCCATATAGTTCTGCTCAGGGATACATACTCCAGTGGTGTTAAAATGTTTTGGCATATCTGCGTCCCTCTTTTTCAGCCTCATATTGCCATAATAAAAGGGCTGTGCAAGCAAAAACTTTTTATTTCATCCTTCCCCCCATTATGGTAAAATAAGCAGAAAAGGAGGTTCGGCATGAAAACGAGAGAAGAAGCATTATCTTACGGTCTGTCTTTTAAAGATACCTACCAGGAAGCGCCTTTCCACGACGACAACTGGCAGCTTGTCCGGGTGCGGGGCAGCAAAAAGGCATTCCTTTGGACATATGAGAGAGACGGCTATATCAACCTCAATGTGAAAGTGGACCCTCAGTGGCGGGATTTCTGGAGAAATACATACAAGTCTGTGATTGCCGGATGGCATCAGAACAAGGAACACTGGAATACGATTATTCTGGACGGGACCATTCCAGATGAAGACATTAAACGGATGATCGCAGAGAGTTATGACCTTGTGACAGACAGTCCTACAAAGAGGATTTATGAGGCGGTGAAAAAAATCCCCAGAGGAAAGGTTGCTACTTACAGCCAGATTGCAGAGCTTGCCGGGGATAAAAAAATGGCCAGGGCGGTGGGAAATGCCCTGCACAAAAATCCAGACCCGGAGGGGATTCCATGCTACCGTGTGGTAAATGCCAAGGGGGAGCTGTCGGGAGAGTTTGCTTTTGGCGGAGCAGGGGCCCAGGCAAAACTCCTCATGGAAGATGGGATTGAAGTGGTGGATGGAAAAGTGGATCTGAAAAAATATGGGCTTTCCCATACGTTGACAAACCAATAGGATTCAGAGTAAAATAACAGAAGTGCAGGGATTTGCAGGAAGGGGCAGAGATAAGTATGAATGCAAATACGATTCAGGAACTGTTGAATAATCAATTTGGAATCACCCTGGTATTTGACAATGAGGGAATCCTGTATTATATGAGCCAGGGCGGAGAGCAGGAGCTGGGATATAAATGGCAGGAGACAAACATCCGCCAGATCTGTTCGGCTATGTTTCCGAATGAGAGAGATATACAGACCCATATGGAAAAAGTAAACGGGCGGGAAGTGCATACCATTGTCCGCCGGGCAAACCGTACCAGTTTTTCCGCATTAGTGCGCTGTGCCGTGCTTCACATAAAGGATATCGATATCAATATTGCAACTCTTTACAATCTGCAGCAGACGGAAGAGGCGATTGTGCAGTTGATGAAGACCCAGTCGGATATTAAGGAGAGCATAAAATCAAGAAATGAATTTGTGGCAAATGTCACCCACGAGCTTCGGACACCGGTGAATGGGATTAAAGGCCATGTGACAAATCTGATGGAGCAGACAGAAAATCCTGACAGCAGAAAAATACTGGATATCGTGCTGGGATGCTGCGGAAATATGGAAAAGATCATCAACAATATGATGGATTTCTCCAAGATCGAGGCGGGAAAATTTGAGATAACGGAAGCTCCCTTTGATATTAGAAAATGTGTGAAAAGCGTGGTGGATACCAGTATCACCATTGCAAACGGCAAGGGAATCACTCTCTCATCCTACGTTTCCGATGATATCCCGGAGACATTGATCGGGGATGACCTTAGGATCGGGCAGATTTTAAACAACCTGGTGAGCAATGCGGTGAAGTTTACCTCCATCGGTTATGTGAGGATTGAAGTGTACCGCACCATGCAGAAAAATAACCAGGTGGAGCTGACCTTTTTCGTGATAGATACGGGGATCGGCGTCACTGCCGAGGAGAAGGAGAAAATGTTTAAGAGCTTTTCCCAGGTGGACGGTTCTGTCACCAGGAAGTACGGGGGCACGGGACTTGGACTTTATGTGTCAAAGCAGCTGATTGATCTGATGCATGGAACCATTGATCTGGAGAGTGAAAAGGGAAAGGGTTCCACCTTCCGTTTTACTCTTCTTTTAAATGTGGACGGCAACAGCAAAGGCGGCAGCGAGGTTCTGGAAAAGATCACTATGATTGATGAACTTCGGGCGGAGATCAGACAGTCTTCGGATGCCCTTGACGTGGAGCAGATTTACCTGTTTGGCAGTGGAAAAAATAAGGCAGAGATATCCAGGAATATTGAGAGGCTGACACTTTGTATTGAGATGGGAAACTGGGGGAGAGCAGAGCAGTTTGCGGAGAATATAAAGAGACTGTGCGAGGATGCCCCCAAGGAAGTGAAAAACAAAATTTTCCGTATGCAGATGTCGGTGCGGAAAGAGAACTATGAAAAGAGTATCAGCGGTTTAGAGGGCGTAAAGACGGAACTTTCTAACGTTTTACCGGAGGATTAGGAGAGAGCGTATGGAACTGATTGATGGAAAAGTGCCAAAAATATTGATTGTAGACGATACGGACATCAACATTATGATAATTAAAAAGTGTGTGGAAAAAATGGGCTATACAGCTCTTACTGCCACAAGCGCCAAGGAGGCAGTCAACCAGTTTTATGTGGAGATGCCTCAGATGGTGCTTCTTGATATTGTCATGCCGGATGTGGACGGATACCAGCTCTGCGATGTGTTAAAGGGATATGCGGAGACCAGGGATATTCCCATTATTTTTATCTCTTCCAACAACACGCCGGAGGACAGGCGCAAGGCGTACGAATTTGGCGGAATTGATTTTATCGGCAAACCTTTCCAATATGAGGATATGGAGCTGATTATCAACAAGCATATGCGGATTTACGCAAAACAAAAACGCATTGAAGATGACAAGAAGCGGATGAATAAGATTATCAGTGAGCAGACCAAGGAGTTTGAGGAGGAGCAGAAGAGGCTTTTGACAGTGATCGCAAGGCTGGGGGAAGACGAAGCTCTCTTCGGCGGGGCAGTGCATCAGGAGCATGTGGCGGAGAATGCCAGGCTTATCGCAGAGGCCTTAAATTTTACGGAACGCTATGCCAACCAGATTTCCGAGAGCTACACCGAGGGCATCCGTGTGGCGGCATCTATCCATGACCTTGGAAAGATTACCATCCCCAGGGAAATTATCACGAAACCGGGGCCTCTGACTGCTAAGGAGCGGGAGATTGTCAACACTCACACAACCGCAGGGTATGAAATTATCAGAGAAGTGTACCCTAATATTGAGAACAACCAGATGATAAAGATCGCAGTGGAAGTAATCCGTTCCCACCACGAAAATTATGATGGCAGCGGCTACCCTGACGGGCTTAGCGGGGAGGACATTCCTCTGACAGCAAGGATTGTGCGGATTGCAGACACTTTTGACTCTATGCTGCGAGCCCACTGTTACCGCCCTGCCTATGAGCGGAGCGAGGTTTTGCAGATGATGGAGTCGGAGCGGGGGAAAAAGTATGATCCCTATCTTTTGGATGTATTCTTTAAAATTGAAAAGCAAATGAAAGTGTAAGAGGTATCTATCATGACAGACAGTGAATTTTCAAGAATTGCGGACTTTGCGGCGGAGCGGTACGGAATTAACCTGCAGCAGAAAAAGACTCTTGTAGAAAAGAAGATGGACAATTACCTGGAGCGGAAAGGATATAAGAGCTATGATGAGTATATGAACATAGTGGAGTATGAGATGCTTGGCACGGAGGAGCAGAATTTCATCGACAGGATCACTACAAATCATACGTATTTCTTAAGGGAGCCGGAGCAGTTTTATTACCTGAGAGATGTGATCTTTCCGGAGCTTAAGGAGAGAGAAAACGCCACAAAAAACTTAAAAATATGGAGTGCAGGGGCCTCTACAGGGGAGGAACCCTACACCATAGCCATGTTGATCAAAGAGTTTCTGGGAGATGAATATGAGGAGTGGGATACGGGGCTTATGGCAACAGATTTGTCCAGAAAGGCGCTTGAAAAGGCGGTGAAGGGAGTTTACAAAAGGCAGCTGCTTGACAGTCTGCCAAAGCACTGGCTCAAGGACTACTTTTTAAAAATCAATGAGAAACAATATGAGGTAAAGCAGGATATCCGCAAAAACGTGATTTTCCGGCAGTTTAATCTCATCAATCCATTTCCCTTTAAAAATAAGCTTCATGTGATTTTTCTTCGAAATGTTATGATGTATCTGGAGGATGAGGTTAACCGGGATTTGATTGCGCGTATCCGGGGCTTTTTGGAGCCGGGAGGTTATTTGATCCTGGGAATGACAGAGTCTATTGATGCAGGTGCGGCAAAGTTGGAATATGCAGGGTCTTCCATATACCGGAGGCCTGTGGCTTAAAAGAGAGAGGAAGAGGGGTACGGCAATGGAGAGAGACAATATCGATTTTGGAATTATAGAAGAGACATTTGAGATTGTGATTGCCTTTGACCTGGATGGAAAAATTTTGTTTGGCAATAAGTCTGCCAGGGAAAAGCTGGATTACAGTGAGACGGAGCTGAAAGCCTGCAATATGACAGAGATTTTCTGGCAGGAGTTTCAGGTGGAGAACCAGCAGTTTGCGCCTTTTGACGCAGAGAAGCTGACAGAGAAACAGGAGACGGTGATGTATCGGAAAAACAGCTCCTGTTTTCCGGTGTCCCTGCGGTTTTATTTTACAGAGGATAAGACAGGTTATCTCTTTGCGGAGGATCTGACCTGGAACAAGGACATGGATGTGCGGCTTCGGAAGTTAAAAGAGGCGGAGGATATGAACAGAAGGCTTAGAAATGAGTTTACTGCCAATGTGACGCATGAGCTTCGGACACCGGTAAACGGCATCCGGGGCCATGTGACCACTCTGTTGGAGGGAATCCAGGACGAAGCCCAGAGGAAAACACTTGATATCATCCTTTACTGCTGTGACAATATGTCTTCCATTATCAATAATATCCTGGATTTTTCAAAGATGGAGTCGGGAAAGTTTGCGCTGAACGAGGAGGAGTTTGATTTTTACAAGCTGATCGATCAGGTGCTTGCCACCCACATGACAGAGATAAACAAAAAAGAGTTAAAGTTCAGCGTGTATGTGGATGAGAGCATTCCTCAGTTTATTATCGGGGACGGTCTTCGGATCGGCCAGATCCTAAATAACCTTTTGTCCAATGCAGTGAAATTTACATTGATGGGGCAGATCAGCGTGGATATCAGCAAAACAATGCAGGTGAATGATGAGATTGAGCTGTTTTTCATGGTGAAAGATACCGGTATTGGAATCTCCAAAGAACAGCAGGATTCCCTTTTTGAGAGCTTTAACCAGGCGGATGCCTCCATCACCAGACGCTTTGGAGGGACGGGGCTTGGGCTTTCCATCACAAAACAGTTGGTGGAGATGATGAACGGCACTGTCCATGTGAAGAGCGAAAAGGGAAAGGGAAGTGCGTTCTCCTTTAATATCAGGTTGCATACAAGCCAGAATGTAAACGAGAGCCAGGATTTAAAGGAGGCTTTTGCAAAGTGGAACAATCTGACGGGAGATATGGAGGAGGATGACTCGGAAGACTTTATGGAGTTTGGTTCCCAGGACAATCTGGCAGAGTTTGAGAAGAGAATGGAAAAACTGATTCTCTCCATTGAGCTGGGTTCCTGGGAGAAAGCGGAGACTCTGGCGGAGAGTATAAAAGTACTTGTGCAGAACGGCGGAAAAGAGTTTAAGAACCCGATTCTCCGCATGGAGATGGCGGTGCGAAAAGAGAACTACGAGAAGAGCATGGAGGCATGTGAGAAGATAAAGACGGCGATGAAGGAGAAGCTGGAGCAAGAATGAAAAGAGGTGTTTTATGGTGGACGGAGGAATGAAAAAGGAAAAGCAGCCCAAGATACTCATTGTGGATGACATTACCATGAATGTGGAAATCCTGCAGGAAATTCTGAAATCACAGGGATATGAGACGCTGTGCGCCTTGAGTGTGCAGGAGGCTCTTGACATTATGAAAGAAAATATGCCTCAGTTGATCCTCACAGATTTTTCCATGCCCGGAATGAATGGGCTGGATTTCTGCAGATTGTTAAAGAGCAATCCCATGACCAGGGATATCCCCCTTATTTTTGCAACAGTGGCAGATTCCAGTGACGACAAAAAGAAGGCCTTTGAGGCGGGGGTAGTGGACTTTATCCGCAAACCCTTTGAACCTATCGAAGTCATAATGAGTGTAAAAAACCAGATGAGCAGCTACCATGCCAGGCAGGAGATGGAAGACTACAACCGGATGATGCACAAGATGGTCACAGAGCAGAAAAAGCAGATGGAAAAGGAGCAGGAGAAGGTTCTCTTAGCCCTTCAGACTGTGGCGGAAAAAAGGAATGCCCACGAGGGGAGCCATCTTCGCAACGTAGGGTACAACAGCCGGCTTTTGGCCCAGTGCTTACAGCTTGTGCCGAAATACGAAAAGATGGTAAACAACGTTTTTATCGAAACCATCGGGGTGTCGGCAAGGCTTCACGATATTGGAAATATCCTGATGCCCGATGAGACGTTTCTGGACGAGTACCGCTCCAAGACGGAGCAGAAAAATGCCTTTGTCCGGCTCCACACGGAGGAGGGAGCCAGACTCTTGGAGGAGCTCGGGGCCAATGAGGGCAACCGGTTTTTGGATATGGCGGTTTTGATCTGCCGTTACCACCATGCAAAATGGGACGGAAGCGGATATCCGGTAAACCTGGCGGGGGAGGATATTCCTCTTGCGGCAAGGATTACGGCGGTGGCAAATGACTTTGATGCGCTGCTTCGGGCAAGGTACAAAAGCGAACCCCTCTCTTTGGAGGAGAGTGTCGGCATTATGAATGAGAGAAGCGGGAAGGCTTACGATGCCCGGATTATCGAAGTGTTCAACAAAGTGGTAAAGCAAATGCGCACGGACTGATAAAATCGGGACAGGAAAGGAGCAGGGAAAATGAGAATTTTAATAGCGGAGGACGATTTTGCCAGCCGGAAGTTTATGGATAAGTATCTGTCGCAGTATGGAGACTGCGATGCCACGGTGGATGGGGAGGAGGCGGTAAGCGCCTACATAATGGCTTTAGAGGACGAGGAGCCCTACGATCTGGTGTGCCTGGATGTTATGATGCCTGTAATGAACGGATACCAGGTGTTGGAGGAAATCCGGAAAGACGAAGCCGGGCGGGGGGTTTCCAAGGAAGACCGGGTAAAGATTATTATGACGACTGCCCTGAGCGGAGAGCGGATGGTGGATAAGGCACAAAAGCTGGAATGTGAGGGATTTGCAGGGAAACCCATCAATGTGGATGAGTTTGACGGGATATTAAGAAATCTGGAGTTGATCTAAATTATAAGTATGCTTTGGAATATAACTGTTGTGTGAAAGGAGAATTTAAAATGGATGAGAGTAAAAAGAAAGAGTTAGTGGATGCAGGAGTAAATGTAGATGCGGCTTTGGAGCGTTTTATGGGAAATGATAAGTTATTGATGCGTTTTCTTTTGAAATTTGCCCAGGACACCAATTATACCCGGCTTTTAGACGCTATGGAGAAGGAAGACTACAAGGACGCCTTTGAGGCGGCTCATGCCTTAAAAGGTTTGAGCGGCAATCTCTCTATGGATGATTTGTATAAGGCGGCAGACAGAACTACGGAGTGCCTGCGGCATGAAAAGCATGAGGAGGCAAAGGCGTGTATGCCGGAGCTTCAGAAGGAATATGAGAGAGTGAGTAAAGTTGTGGGTACCTTGGAGGGGTAATGTGCAAGAAAAGCAGGAGCCTGGGAGGTAGGTTAAGTGGAATTTCGTCCGTGCATTGACATTCACAATGGCAGAGTAAAACAGATTGTGGGAAGCAGTTTGAGGGATCAGGGAGATCTGGCAAGAGAGAATTTTGTCTCGGAGCGGGACAGTGCTTATTACGCCGGGGTATACAGGGAGGATGGCATTAAGGGCGGTCATATTATCCTTTTGAATTCCCGTGACAGCCAGTACTATTCTGACACCAGAAAGCAGGCGCTTTTGGCTCTTCACACCTATCCCGGCGGTTTTCAGATCGGCGGCGGTATCACGGCAGAAAATGCGGCTGATTTTTTAATGGAGGGGGCAAGCCATGTGGTGGTGACTTCCTATGTTTTTTCCGGGGGGAAGGTGAATTACAGAAATCTGAAAAGGCTGGTTTCTGAAGTGGGCAGGGAACATCTTGTCCTGGATTTAAGCTGTCGGAAAAAGGATGGAGATTACTATATTGTCACAGACCGATGGCAGAAATTTACAGATGAAAAGGTGACGGAGAAGCTTTTGGATGCGCTTATGCGTTATGCGGATGAATTTTTGGTCCATGCGGTGGATGTGGAAGGAAAAGTGTCAGGCATTGAAGAGGAACTGGCTAAGATGCTTGGAAATTGGGGGAAGATACCGGTCACTTACGCTGGAGGAGTGGGCAGTTTTTCAGACTTGGAGGCCTTGTATCAGGCAGGGCAGGGCAGGCTGAATGTCACTGTGGGCAGCGCTCTGGATCTGTTTGGGGGCGGCATGAAGTACAGAGATATCCTGCAGTTTGTCAGAAGACAGGAAAGTATGTAGGCGAGAGGAGCAGAAAAAATGGGCAAGTATACGAAACAGGACATTATCCGTATGGTGGAAGAGGAGGATGTGGAGTTTATCCGCTTACAGTTTACGGATACATTTGGCACACTGAAAAATATAGCCATCACATCCAGCCAGCTGGAGAAAGCATTGAATCATCAGTGCATGTTTGACGCTTCTTATATCGAAGGTTTTGTGCGGATGGAGGAGTCTGATATGTACCTGCATCCTGACCTGGATACTTTTGTGACCTTTCCCTGGCGTCCCCAGCAGGGAAAGGTGGCAAGGATTATCTGTGACATCTTCCGGCCGGATGGAACGCCCTTTGAGGGGGACGGACGCCAGGTTTTAAAAAATGTGATCGATGAGGCCATGAAACAGGGATATCGCTTTGATGTGGGACCGGAGTGTGAATTTTTCCTGTTTCACACTGACGAGGAGGGACAGCCTACCACCATCACCCATGAGAAGGCGGGGTATTTTGATCTGGGTCCCATTGACCTTGGAGAAAATGCAAGGCGTGATATGGTGCTGACTTTGGAGGATATGGGGTATGAGATTGAGTCCTCCCACCATGAGGTGGCTCCCGCCCAGCATGAAATTGATTTTAAATACGACGAGGCCTTAAAGACGGCGGATAACATTATGACATTTAAGCTGGCGGTAAAGACAATCGCCAAGCGTCACGGCATGTTTGCCAGTTTTATGCCAAAGCCAAAGTACGGCATGAATGGCTCTGGCATGCATATCAATATGTCTCTCGCCAAAGACGGGAAAAATATCTTTGATGACCCCGAAGGAAAATTAGGGTTAAGCCAGCAGGCATACTATTTTATCGGGGGAATTATGAGGCACATCAAGGGCATGGCTCTCATTACAAATCCCATTGTCAATTCCTACAAGCGTCTGGTGCCCGGTTTTGAGGCCCCCATTCACATTGCCTGGTCAACAGGCAACCGGACTTCATTGATCCGGATACCTCACTCCAGGGGGAGTGCCACAAGGATCGAACTGCGTTGCCCCGACCCCTCTGCAAATCCTTACCTGGTGCTGGCTGTGTGCCTTGCCGCCGGTATGGACGGCATCCAAAATAAAATTATGCCGCCGGCGGAGGTGACGGGAAATGTGTTTGGCATGCCCGGCAGGGAAAAAGGGGAGCTGGGAGTGGATGTATTGCCTGCAGACCTGGGGGAGGCAATCGAGTATTTTAAGCAGGAGAGCTTTATTAAGGATGTGCTTGGAAAACATATCAGTGAAAAATTTATTGAGGAAAAAGAGGCAGAGTGGGAGCAGTATCAAGCGCAGGTTTCTCAGTGGGAAATTGATAAATATCTGTACAAAATCTGATATGGGTAGAAGAGCATGAATGTTATTATCGTATTTCCAAAGCTGGAAAATGGAAAAAATATCAGGCGTATTCTTCTGCAGAGCGGCTTTGACGTAAAGGCTGTCTGCACCACCGGAGCCCAGGCACTGCAAAGTATACAGGAACTTTCCAGTGGAATTGTGGTGTGCACGTATCGTTTTGCGGATATGATGTATGAGGAATTACATGAGTATTTACCGCCGGGGTTTGAAATGCTTCTGGTGGCTTCCGCCGATGTCTGTGATGGCAGAGAAAGGCAGGATATCGTCTGTTTAAAGATGCCTTTAAAAATCCATGAGCTGGTGCAGACCATGGAGATGATGGCGGGGGAGCTGTCCCGCAGAAATAGAAGGCGGAGGAAGATCCCAAAGAAAAGGTCGAAAGAGGAGGAGGCGCTGCTCCGGGAGGCGAAGGAGCTTTTGATGGAGAGAAACCAGATGACAGAAGAGCAGGCCCACCGCTACATACAAAAGCGGAGTATGGATAACGGGACGGGGATGGTGGAGACGGCGGAGATGATACTTAGTTTGATGAATGGGTGAGGAGGCAGAGTATGAAGTTTACGAAAATGCAGGGAATTGGGAATGACTATGTTTATGTGGACTGTTTCAGGGAAAAAGTAGACAATGCCTCAGAGGCGGCGATCAGAGTCAGTGACCGTCATTTTGGGATTGGTTCCGACGGGCTGATTTTGATCAAGCCGTCTAAGAAGGCTGATTTTGAGATGGAGATGTACAATGCGGACGGTTCCCTGGGAGGAATGTGCGGGAACGGGATCCGCTGTGTGGCAAAATATGTGTACGATAAAGGGCTTACGGAGAAAACGGACATAACGGTGGAGGCCGGTGGAAGTGTGAAGTATCTGAAGCTTACGGTGGAAAACGGGGAAGTTTCCCAGGTGAAAGTGAATATGGGAAAGCCGGAGCTTAACGCCAAAATGATTCCCGTTAAAACCGACGGGGAGCAGTGGATCAACGAGCCTTTAAAGGTGGGGGAAGATACATACAATGCCACTTGTGTTTCCATGGGAAATCCCCACTGTGTCACTTTTTGGGAGGAGGATGTCAGGGGACTAAAACTGCAGGAAATCGGGCCGGATTTTGAGAACCATGCACGTTTTCCACAGCGGGTGAACACGGAATTTATCAATGTCTTAGACCGCAAAAATCTTCGGATGCGGGTGTGGGAGAGAGGTTCCGGGGAGACACTTGCCTGCGGTACGGGGGCATGTGCCGCCGGGGTGGCAGCTATGTTAAACGGGTATACGGAGGATGAAGTCACCGTTCATCTGTTGGGCGGGGATTTAAAGATCCAGTGGGACAGGGAGGAAAACCTGGTGTATATGACAGGGCCTGCCGCCATTGTGTTTGAGGGAGAAATTGAGTTGTAATCTGACAGAAAAAAATTCACAGGACAAGGAGAGAAAATTATGTTTCAAATAAATGAAAATTACCAGAAGCTGCCGGGAAGTTATCTATTCAGCACCATTGCAAAGAAGGTCAGTGCCTTTACCGAGGCCAACCCGGACAAAAATATTATACGTCTTGGAATCGGGGACGTGACACAGCCTTTGGCGCCTGCCATTATCAGCGCATTGCACAAAGCGGTGGATGAGATGGGAGCGGCAGAGACGTTTCAGGGCTATGCCCCGGATTTAGGGTATGATTTTTTGCGGAAAGCCATTGTGGAAAATGATTATAAGGCGAGGAATTGCGATATCTCAGAGGATGAGGTGTTTGTTTCCGACGGAGCAAAAAGCGATTCCGGCAATATCCAGGAGATTTTTGGACCGGACTGCAGGATCGCCGTGTGCGACCCGGTGTATCCCGTCTATGTGGACTCCAATGTTATGGCGGGGAGAACCGGCGTATATGACAAGGAATCGGAGACATGGAGCAATGTGATCTACATGCCCTGTACGGCAGAAAATAATTTTGTGCCGGAGTTCCCGAAGGAGACGCCGGATATGATCTACCTCTGTCTGCCCAATAACCCCACAGGGACTACCATCACAAAGGCACAGCTCTCGGAGTGGGTGGAGTATGCGAAAAAGGCGGGGGCTGTAATCATCTACGATGCCGCCTATGAAGCGTATATTTCGGAAAGTGATGTGGCACACTCCATCTATGAGTGTGAAGGCGCAAGGGAGTGCGCCATCGAGATCCGCAGTTTTTCCAAAAATGCCGGATTTACGGGAGTGCGTCTGGGATTTACCGTTGTTCCAAAGGATTTGAAATGCAATGGTGTTTCCCTGCGGGATATGTGGGCGAGACGCCACGGGACAAAATTTAACGGTGCGCCCTACATTGTGCAGCGGGCAGGAGAAGCAGTTTACTCTGCGGAGGGAAAGGCACAGTTGAAAGAACAGGTGGCTTACTATATGAAAAATGCTTCCGCCATCAAGCAGGGGTTAAAGGATGCGGGATACACAGTCTTTGGTGGTGTGAATGCCCCCTATATCTGGTTAAAAACCCCGGATAAGATGACTTCCTGGGAGTTTTTTGATTATCTTTTGGAAAATGCCAATGTGGTTGGAACGCCAGGTTCCGGATTTGGGCCCAGCGGAGAAGGGTATTTCAGGCTGACGGCTTTTGGAAGTTATGAGAATACGGCGGCGGCGCTTAATCGAATAAAGAAGTTGTAGAAGATGTGAAGTATGCGTTAGTAATTTAATGGGGTGAATAATGAAAGTTAAGACAATTAAGGTTTCTAATTTTAAGGGAATTGATAGTCTGGAAATACCATTTGATGGGAAAAGTACAATTATATTTGGTATCAATGGTGTGGGAAAGTCAACAATATTACGTGCAATTGACCTGATCTATGCGAATATCATATCCTTGTTAGTATCTTCTAAGAAGAAACTGGCGCAATTAGAATATGATGAGATTAGTCATGGGAAAACTAGTGCTGGAATTGAGGCAGTATTTGAGTTTTCAGATGGAAATCTTAAAAGATACTTTCGTTCGATTTCCCGTTCCGCAGGAAGAAGACATAATTTGGGGGAACTGAAAGAATTAGTGGGTTTATTTGAAGAATGTTATGTTGAGAAAGGATATGATGATGGAAATGGTAATTGGATTGAAGAAGAGGATTTAAAGAATATGCCTGTTTTTGTAAATTATGGTGTCAACAGATCCGTTTTCGATGTTCCTCTTAGAGTTTCTAAGAATGAGAAATTTACGAAGCTTAGTGCATTTGATAAAGCGATAGAAAGCAAGATTGACTTTAGAACTTTATTTATATGGTTTCGTAATCAGGAAGACATTGAAAATCAGGAAAAAGTAAGAAAAGCTGCTGATTATGAAGATAGAAGTTTACTGGCTGTAAAAAAGGCAATGCTTGCGATGCTCGATGGGTTTGAAGATATTCATATTGATAGAAAACCGCTGGCAATGAAAGTTAAAAAAGATGGGCGATATTTGAAAATCAATCAATTATCAGATGGTGAAAAGTGTACAATTGCTTTATTTGGAGATTTGGCACGTAGAATGGCACTTGCAAATCCTGAACTTTCTAATCCGCTTGAAGGGGAAGGAGTTGTTTTAATTGATGAGTTGGATCTGCATATGCATACTTCCTGGCAAAGAAGAGTGATGCAGGTTTTACAGAAGACGTTTCCTAATATTCAATTTATTATTACAACACATTCTCCACAAATTTTAGGTGAGCTAGATGGCACATTTAATTTGTTTTATATGTTCAGAGAAGGAGGAAAAACCAATCTTAAGCAATATGAGTCTTTTATGGGGTGGGATGCGAATGTAATATTGGAAGAAGTTATGAATACTTCTTCCGTAAACTTTGAAATTAAACAGTCGGTAGAACAAATGTATGAGTATATCAGCAATAAAAAATATGATCAGGCAGAAGAGATTGCAGATAAATTAGATCAAACATCGAATGGGTATGTGGATGGGGTTGCCAAAGCGAGAGTACTAATTTCAAGAGGAAGGCGAAATGAAAAAAATCAATAAAGAAGATCCACCGGAGTGGTTTGAAAAATGGAAGCAGGATTATAAGAATACTTATGGTAAAGAGCCGCATTACAAAAGTGATTTTTCTACAGATGACGAAGATGGAAAAATGCGGCGGCAACAATTACGTGAGCATTTGATCGAAGAGCAGGGACACATTTGCTGCTATTGTATGAAAAAGATTTTTCAAAACAATTCGCATATTGAACATTTTTGGCCTAAAGCTTCTTTTCCTCAAAAGGATTTAGAATATAATAATATGCTTGCTTCTTGCAATGGTGATGGGACAATTTCGTTAGACGAGCATTGTGGCCATAAAAAGGAAGATTGGTGGAAAGAAAACATGGTTTCTCCTACGGAAGCAGAAGTTGAAAATATGTTTCAGTATTCTGTGGATGGAAAAATACATAGTCTGCCGAGGAAAATTACAACAAATATTGCACAGGAAATGATAAGCCATATGGGGCTTGATAGTTTTCATTTAGAGCGAAATCGGCGCAATGCGATAGAAAGCTCAGAGGTTTTTGATGAAGAAGAATATTCAAATGAGGATATCAGAGATTTTATAAATTTCTATTCTAATAAAGATAATGGGATGTATGTTCCATATTGCATGGCGATTGTTGACTGTTTAAAAGATCTTTTAGATTAGATTTTAATTGTTTATTATCACAGGGTGTAAATGATATTTCTTGACCTCTGAAGGAAATCCTGATAAAAAACAGAGCCAATACCATGCAAACCACGGTATCGACTCTTTCTTTATTGCATAAACAATTCCTCTATTTCTTAAATCCAGCCCTTTTCCGAAGCGTGGGATCCAATATCCTTTTTCGGATACGCAAGTTCTCCGGTGTCACCTCCAAAAGCTCATCCACATCAATAAAATCAATGGCCTGCTCCAGGCTCAAAATCTTGGGAGGAACCAACGTCAGCGCCTCGTCTGCGGAGGAGGAGCGGGTGTTGGTCAGTTGTTTTTTCTTGCAGACATTGATCTCGATATCTTCCGCTCTGGAAGAAGAACCGATGACCATGCCGGAGTACACTTTTTCTCCTGGGCCGATAAATAAAGTTCCACGGTCCTGAGCAGAAAACAGTCCGTAGGTCACAGATTCTCCCGTCTCAAAGGCGATCAGAGAGCCTTCCTTCCGGTACTCGATATCCCCGCAGTATGGCTCATAGCCATCAAATATCGTGTTGATAATGCCGTTTCCCTTAGTGTCTGTCATAAATTCTCCGCGGTAGCCAATAAGCCCTCTGGAGGGGATGCGGAATTCCAGTCTGGTGTAGCCGCCGCTGATGCTCTTCATATTCAAAAGTGAGCCTTTTCTTGCGGAAAGTTTGGAGATAACTGCCCCGGTAAAGTCGTCCGGCACGTCGATATAGGCAAGTTCCATAGGCTCTGTACGTTTTCCATTCTCATCTTCCCTGTAAAGGACTTCCGCTTTGCTCACTGCAAACTCGTAGCCCTCCCTGCGCATGTTTTCAATCAGCACTGAGAGATGCAGTTCTCCACGGCCGGATACTTTGTAGCTGTCAGGGCTTTCCGTCTCCTCCACCCGAAGGCTGACATCTGTATTCAGCTCCCGGAACAGACGGTCACGGATATGTCTTGAGGTTACATATTTTCCCTCCTGGCCTGCAAAGGGACTGTCATTTACAATAAAGTTCATGGACAGTGTGGGCTCAGAAATCTTCTGGAAAGGAATGGCTTCCGGGGCATCGGGAGAGCAGATGGTATCTCCGATATGAAGGTCTGCAATACCCGAAATGGCAACAATAGAACCGATTTTGGCTTCTGTCACCTCCACCTTTTCCAGCCCGTCGTACTCATAGAGCTTGCTGATGCGGACTTTCTGCTGTTTGTCTTTCTCATGGTGGTTTACCAAAACGGCATCCTGGTTGACCTTAAGGCAGCCGTTGTCCACCTTTCCAACGCCGATGCGCCCCACATACTCGTTGTAGTCAATGGTGCTGATCAAAACCTGGGTTCCGGCCTCCGGATCCCCTTCCGGGGCAGGAATGTAGTCCACAATGGTGTCAAACAGATCCACCATATCTTTCTTTGGCTCATTTAAATCTTTCATGGCATAGCCGTCTCTGGCAGAGGCAAAGACAAAGGGGCAGTCAAGCTGTTCGTCTGAGGCGTCCAGATCCATAAAAAGCTCCAAAACCTCGTCGATCACCTCATCCGGCCTTGCCTCCGGGCGGTCGATCTTGTTGACGCAGACAATTACCGGAAGATCTAAGGACAGTGCCTTCATCAGCACGAATTTTGTCTGAGGCATAACTCCCTCAAAGGCGTCCACCACCAGGATGACACCGTTTACCATTTTTAAGACACGCTCCACTTCGCCGCCGAAGTCCGCATGGCCCGGGGTATCGATAATATTTATCTTTGTATCTTTATAGAACACGGCAGTGTTTTTGGAAAGGATGGTGATGCCTCTTTCGCGCTCGATATCGTTGGAATCCATCACACGTTCTTTCACTTCCTGATTTTCCCGAAACACGCCGCTCTGTTTCAAAAGCTCGTCCACCAAAGTGGTTTTCCCGTGGTCAACATGGGCTATGATTGCAATATTTCGGATATCCTCTCGCTTCATTTTCATAAAATCCTTCTTTCTTTTGCGGAAATGTAGTATAATAGAATAATAATAAATGTTCATACCGCATATTTTTCCTGCGGCATGGGGTGAACGGTAACATATATAAATGACCGACTTCTTATTATAGCATATTTTGGTATATTATCAAGGGTAAAAAGGAATCATTTTTTTTACAGAAACTATCGACAAATTCTGCGACATTTTGTATCTGTCTCATGGTAAAAATTAGAAGTATCATATGCCCGGAAAAAAATGTTCTAAAGGAAAAACTGTGGCATACATATTAACAAACAGATCGATATGCCGTCGATGTACAAAACACCGGATGCAAAAGCACCGGCAGGAGGAAGGGAGAAAAATTCATGGCAGATAAAATTTTTGAAAACAATCAGGTATCTATTGTAGGAACTATCGTATCGGATTTCCATTACAGCCACGAGGTTTACGGAGAGGGTTTTTACATGGTAGATGTGTCTGTAAACCGTCTCAGCAACTTTGTGGATATCATACCGGTTATGGTGTCGGAGCGGATTGTGGATGTGACGGAAAACTATGATGGAAAGCTTATTTATGTCCAGGGACAGTTCCGTTCTTATAACCGGCATGAAGAAAAGAAAAATCGTCTGGTTTTGTCCGTGTTTGCAAGGGAGCTGGAATTTATAGAGGAGGAGAGCGACGAGTTAAAGAGCAACCAGATCTATCTGGACGGGTACATATGCAAGGAGCCGATTTACCGGAAAACGCCTCTGGGAAGGGAGATTGCAGACTTGCTTATCGCAGTAAACCGCTCTTACGGAAAATCCGATTATATTCCCTGTATCTGCTGGGGGAGAAATGCCAGGTTTGCCTCGGGCTTTGAGGTGGGAAGCCATGTGGAGATCTGGGGGAGGATCCAGAGCAGGGAGTATGTGAAAAAAATAGACGAGAATGAGACAGAGAAAAGGATTGCATATGAGGTTTCCGTCAGCAAAATAGAAAGATTTGAGTAACATTTGCTTTTTTCTGATGAGTGTGGTATCTTATAAACAGTTTTTTATCCTGAGAATAATTTCAAAAGATAGGACTGTCACAGACAGGGGAGGTTTATATGGCTACAGGAAGCGTGGAGGTATATTATGGTGAAGGGAGAGGAAAATCCTCGGCTGCCCTTGGAAAAGCAATTCATTCTGTTACGGAGGGAAAAGATGTATTTATCATCCAGTTTCTCAAGGGAAAATCCAACCGGGAAATGGAATTTTTAAAGCGGTTGGAACCGGAGATAAAATTTTTCCGTTTTGAAAAATCCCAGGAATATTTTGATGATCTTTCCGGAGAGCAGAAGGAGGAGGAAGCCAGAAATATCAAGAACGGCATAAATTTTGCCAGAAAAGTTCTCTCCACTGGGGAATGCGATCTTCTGGTATTAGATGAAGTGCTGGGCATTATCGACAACGGACTCATAGAACTTTCAGAGTTAAAGGAGCTGATCCTTGCCCGTTCTGAGGGAATGGATGTTGTTCTGACAGGCAGGGTATTCCAGGAGGAATTAAAAGCTATGGCAGACGAGATCTACCATATTGAAACGGAGTTGTGAAAACGGGATATGTCCTGGCATTCCTTGTACCAGACAGCAGGGACGAAAATTCCCGGTATTGGTTGACAAGGGAAAAGCCGAGTGTTATATTGTAAATAGCATTATAATTGAATAAGAGATAGAGGTTGCGTAATTCAAGAGTAGCTTATTTGATGTGGCAGGCACAGGGGAAGATAAGCAAAAGGGGAGAACGCCGAAAGAAAATGTTTCCTGCAGAGATTTTCTTGGGTATACATTGAAGAAATGTATAACTGTCATCTTTTTAGATGGTGCGCTATCAGATAGGAATAAGGAATTTATACCGGCTCTGATAGGAGCCGGTTCTTTTTATGTGCAGGGGTGCGTAAGGAATATAGCTGCTTTCGCAGCACGCCCCCCGCACAGCGAGTAGGGAAGTGTTCTTCCCTGCTCGATTGCAGGCACACAGGGTTTAGCAGTACAATATTTTACAGGAGGAGAGTATTATGCCAATTTTTAAAGGTTCAGGTGTGGCCATTGTAACCCCCATGAAAGAAAATCTGGAAGTAAACTATGAAAAATTAGAGGAACTGATTGACTTTCATGTGAAAAATGAGACAGACTGTATTATCATCGCAGGAACCACAGGGGAGAGTTCCACTCTCACGATGGAGGAGCACAGCAAGGTGATCGAGGCGGCGATTTGTTTTACGAATCACAGGATCCCAGTGGTGGCAGGAACCGGGTCAAACTGTACCGCCACCGCCATTCAGCTCTCTAAGGAAGCGGAGGAAGCAGGGGCAGACGGGCTTTTGATCGTCACCCCGTACTACAACAAAGCTACTCAGGCAGGGCTGATCAAGCATTACGGGGCCATTGCCGATGCGGTAAAACTGCCAATCATTATGTACAATGTGCCAAGCCGCACCGGATGCAACCTTTTGCCGGAGACGGTGGCAGAGTTGGTAAAGACAAAGTCCAATATCGTGGGGCTAAAAGAGGCCACGGGAAATGTGGCTCAGGCGGCAAAAACCATGTATCTTTTAGATGGAAAACTGGATATGTACTCTGGGGAGGACGGAATCGTCACACCTCTCATGGCTCTCGGGGCAATCGGAGTAATTTCTGTCTGGGCGAATGTTGCGCCCAAAAAAGTGCATGATATGTGTGTGAAGTTTTTGGAGGGGGACGTAAAAGGCGCAGCAAAACTTCAGTTGGAGGCGGAACCTTTAGTGGAAGCGCTGTTTTCCGAGGTAAATCCCATACCGGTAAAGGAGGCCATGAACCTTATGGGAATGGGAGCAGGTCCTCTTCGGCTGCCCTTATGTGAGATGGGTGAGGAAAACAAGGCAAAGATGGCGAAGGTAATGAAGGAATACGGTTTGTTGTAGGAGTGTTATGCCACGCTGTGCGGGCAATAATTAGGAGTACCCGCAGGGCACAGTTATGCCACGCTGTGCGGGCAATAATTAGGAGGGAAAGGCAAATGACAAAAATTATTATGCATGGCTGCAACGGGAGAATGGGCCAGGTAATCTCTGAGATCTGCCGGGAAGATGACACAGTTAAGATTGTGGCAGGAGTGGATGTATCCGATCAGGGAAAAAATGAGTATCCGGTGTTTTCATCTCTGCAGGATTGCGATATTAAGGCAGATGCACTGATTGATTTTTCCACGGCGGCGGCAGTGGACGATGTGCTGGATTACTGTATGGAGCGGAAACTTCCCGTAGTTCTGTGCACTACGGGACTCAGTGATGCGCAGCTTATGAAAGTGGAGGAGTGCAGCAAAAAGACAGCTCTCCTTCGCTCCGCCAATATGTCCCTGGGTATCAATACCTTGTTCGGGCTTTTGGAGAAAGCAATCCGGGCTTTGGCTCCCGCAGGGTTTGATGTGGAGATCGTGGAGAAGCATCACAATCAGAAGCTGGACGCTCCCAGCGGAACAGCTCTTGCCCTGGCAGACGCCATGAACAAAACGATGGATAATGTCTATGAGTACAAATTTGACCGGAGCAAAGAGCGGGCAAAAAGAGGTGCAAAGGAGATGGGCATCTTAGCTGTCAGAGGCGGCAGCATTGTAGGGGAACATGAAATTATTTTCGCCGGAAGGGATGAAGTGATTGAAATCAAACACACAGCTTATTCCCGGGCGATTTTCGGAAAAGGTGCCGTGGAGGCTGCGAAGTTTTTAAAAGGAAAGGCTCCCGGCTGTTATGATATGCGGGAGGTTGTAGTGCATGAATGATGGAGATTTGCGCTATTTAAAAAGTTTAGCAAAAAGGTATCCCACGATTGCTTCGGCGGCTACGGAGATCATCAATCTCCAGGCGATTTTAAGCCTGCCCAAGGGCACGGAGCATTTTATCACGGACATCCACGGGGAGTACGACCAGTACCTCCATGTGATCAAGAACGGATCCGGGGCAATCCGGAGAAAGATAGAGGACGAGTTTGGCAATACCTTTTCCATGGCGGACAAAAAGGCCATGGCGGCTCTTATCTACTATCCGGAGCTGAAACTGGAGCAGGTGGCAAGGTCAGAGGAAAATATGGAGGACTGGTATCGTGTCACCATCTACCGCCTCATTCATATCTGCCGCAATGCGGCCTCCAAATATACCCGCGCAAAAGTGCGGAAAGCCCTGCCAAAGGATTTTGCCTATGTGATCGAGGAGCTGATCACAGGAAGGCCGGATATGTCTGATCAGGAAGCCTATTTCAATGAGATCGTAAACTCTGTCATTGAGACAGGCCGTTCCCAGGAGCTGATCATCGCTTTTGCCAACCTGATCAGACGGCTGGTGGTAGACCACCTCCATGTGGTGGGAGACATCTACGACAGAGGTCCCTATCCCCATATGGTGATGGACTCCCTTATGGAGCATCACTCTGTGGATATCCAGTGGGGTAACCATGATGTTTTGTGGATGGGAGCGGCGGCAGGAAGCGTCTGCTGTATCGCCAATGTTATCCGCATTGCTGCAAAGTACGGCAATCTGGATATTTTAGAGGACGGTTATGGCATCAACCTGGTGCCTTTAGCAAGGCTTGCCATGGACAATTATGAGCATGACGACTGCAAGTGTTTTAAAGTGGATTACAGGGAGGGGGACTATGATGTCAGGGATGCCCTTCTGGATGAAAAAATGCACAAGGCAATCGCCGTGATCCAGTTTAAGCTGGAAGGCCAGATGATACGCAGGCATCCGGAGTTTGATATGGTGGATCGGATGTTTTTGGATAAGATGGATCTTGAGAAAGGAACGGTACAGGTCTACGGAAAGGAATATCCCCTAAAGGATACGGTTTTCCCCACTCTGGATGAAAATGACCCCTATGCTCTGTCCCAGGAGGAGAAAGAGGCAGTGGAGCGTCTCCGGGGAGCATTTTTAAACTGCGAGAAACTGCAGCGTCATATCCGGTTTTTGTTTACGAAGGGAAGCCTTTACAATGTGTATAACGGCAATCTTTTGTACCACGGGTGCGTGCCCTTAAATGCGGACGGCACCTTTCAGAAGGTGAATATTTACGGGGAGGAGTACTCGGGGCGGAAACTCTACGACGTGCTGGAAAAATATGCCAGAAAGGGATACTATTCCATTGACCCTAAGGAGAAGCAGAAGGGACTTGACATTCTCTGGTTTATCTGGGAAAACAAAAACTCTCCTGTTTTCGGAAAGGCAAAGATGACCACTTTTGAGCGTTATTTTGTGGCGGACAAGGAGACCCACAAGGAGCCCAAGAACCCCTACTACCAGCTTTTGGAAAAAGAAGAGGTGGTGGACAGTATCTTAAAGGAGTTCGGCCTTGACGGCAGCGATTCCCATATTATCAACGGCCATATTCCTGTGGAGGCAAAACATGGGGAGTCCCCCATAAAGTGTAACGGCAGGCTTTTGATCATCGACGGCGGTTTTTCCAAGGCCTACCAGGGAAAAACGGGAATTGCAGGGTATACGCTGATCTACAATTCCTACGGTTTGATCCTGGCAGCCCACGAGCCCTTTGAGTCGGTGGAAAAGGCAGTGCAGGAAGGCAGCGATATCCATTCCTCCATGCACATTGTCCAGCAGGTGGAAAAGAGGATGACAGTAGCGGATACGGACACCGGCAAGGAGATGAAAGAGGTTGTGAAGGATCTGGAGGAACTTCTCACAGCTTACCGGACTGGTCTTATCGTAGAAAATTCACAGGATTTTACGTATTAAGGAGCAGCATATGTTTTATATAGGAAGTCATATTTCGGCCTCGAAGGGTTATGAGGCCATGGGAAAACAGGCATTGAAGCTTGGTGCCAACACATTTGCATTCTTTACAAGGAATCCCAGGGGAGGAAAGGCAAAAGAGATCCTACAGGAGGATGTGGACAAGTTTTTGAAACTCTCGAAAGACCATTCCTTTGGAAAGCTGGTGGCTCATGCTCCCTACACCATGAATCTTTGTGCTGCCAAGGAGGATATACGGAAATTTGGCAGGGAAATGTTTGCAGATGACCTTATGAGAATGGAGTACACCCCGGGGAATTATTATAATTTTCATCCCGGTTCCCATGTGGGGCAGGGCAGCGAAGCAGGGATTGCCATGATCGGGGAAGTGTTGAATGAGGCCCTCAGGGAGGAGATGACCACCACGGTTCTCCTTGAGACTATGGCGGGAAAAGGCTCGGAAGTGGGACGGTCTTTTGGAGAGCTTCGGGCCATTATGGATCTGGTGAATCTGAAAGAAAAAGTGGGAGTCTGCCTGGATACCTGCCATATTTGGGATGGCGGATATGATATTGTGGAAAATCTGGACAAAGTTTTGGAGGAGTTTGACGATGTCATCGGCCTTGAAAACTTAAAGGCCATCCACTTAAATGACAGCATGAATCCCTTGGGAAGCCACAAAGACCGCCATGAGAAAATCGGGGAGGGCAATATCGGAAAAGAGGCAATGAAGCGGATCATCAACCATCCAAAACTTCAAAACCTTCCCTTTATACTGGAAACGCCAAACGATGATGAGGGATGGGCGGCGGAGATTGCCAGGTTAAAAGAGTGGCATAAGGATTAGTTCCTAAAATGTAAAGTATCCAGACCGTGTGGTAAGTATTTTTAGCGGGCTGGATACTTTTTTATGCTCTTTTATTCCTGAGCAGTAGTTTCTTTATAAAATTCTGAGTAATCTTTTCTCTTTTCTTTTGTGAAGGCGATGGCAGTTCTGGGATGCTGGTTTAACACACCTGTAATCAAGTATTGTACGTCGTATCCCCATACCACCCCTTCTTCTTTTAACTTGTTCATGTGTTTTTCCACAAACTGAAGGGCAGGATAGATATTGTATTTCGGATTTTTCAGGAAACCGAGAAGCAGTTCCATGGCACAGTTGCCGGCTCCTCTTCCCATGGAGGCGTATGTGGCGTCAAGCCAGTCCACACCGTCCCCTACAGCCTCGATTGTGTTGGCAAAGGCCAGCTGCTGGTTGTTGTGGGCATGGATGCCGACTTTTTTGTTGTACTTTTCTGCAAACTCCATATACATAGCAGAGATTCTGGCAATCTGTTCCGGGTAGAGGGAACCGTAGCTGTCCACAATGTAGAATACATCCGCAGAGGATTTTCCCAGCATGTCGAGGGCAACTCGAAGATCGCTCTCCTGACTGTTGGAGATTGCCATAATGTTGCAGCTTACCTCATAGCCTTTATTTTTTGCGTCCTCGATCACTTCAATGGCAGCCGGGATGGTGTTTAAGTAAGTTGCCACACGGATTAAGTCAATGGGGCTTTCACTGCGGTTTATAATGTCTTTTTTGTAGTCGCACCGTCCCACATCAGCCATAACTGCAATCTTTAAGTCTGTGTCATTGTCGCCTACAATGGCACGGATATCCTCGTCATTGCAGAATTTCCATTTGCCGAAATCCTTGACGTCAAACATATCCTTGGATGCCTTGTAGCCAAACTCCATATAGTCCACGCCGGCTTTCACGTTGGTGCGGTACAGTTCTTTTACAAAGTCATCGGTAAAGTAGAAATTGTTCACCAGTCCTCCGTCCCTCAAAGTGGCGTCCACCACTTTGACACCGGAACGGTATTCCATTAATTTTGATAATTCTTTCATAATATGTGCTCCTTTAATGCTCCTTAAAATTTATGATAAATTGTAAATAGGTACAGATTCTTCCTGCCATATGTTACAGAAGCTGTATGCCGTTTTTCTCACATTCCCGTGCCACATCTTCCTTCCAGAGAGAGGACTGCACCTCCCCGATATGGGCTTTTCTCAGGAAAAACATACAGATTCGGGACTGTCCGATTCCGCCGCCGATGGTGAGGGGCAGTTTTTCTTCCAGGATAGCTTTCTGGAAGGGCAATGCCATCCGATCTTCACACCCTGCCTTTTTCAGCTGGGATAAAAGGGAATCTTTGTCCACACGGATACCCATGGAGGATAATTCCAAGCCAATGTCCAAAACAGGGTAGTAAACCACAATGTCTGCGTTTAACGCCCAGTCGTCATAGTCCGGCGCTCTGCCGTCGTGGGGCTTGCCATTTCCAAGGGCATCACCGATCTGCATAATGCAGACAGCGCCTTTTTCTTTGGAGATCAGGTATTCCCGCTCCTTCGGCGTCTTATCCGGATAGGTCTCTTCCAGCTCCTTTGTGGTGACAAAGAAAATGTCAGGGGGAAGGATTTCTGTTATGTAGTCGTACTGGATGGACATGTATTTTTCTGTTTTCCGAAGGCACTGGTAAACTTTGCTTACCGTCTTTTTCAGAAAGTCAAGGGTTCTGTCTTCCTTTGCAATGACTTTTTCCCAGTCCCACTGATCCACGAAGATAGAGTGGATATTGTCGGTGGCCTCGTCCCTGCGGATGGCGTTCATGTCTGTGTAGAGCCCTTCTCCAAGGGAAAAGCCGTATTTGTCTAAAGCGTAGCGCTTCCATTTAGCCAGGGAGTGTACAACCTCCGCAGTCTTTTCCTTCTGTTCCTTGATCCCGAAGGAAACTGGGCGTTCCACGCCGTTTAGGTTGTCGTTTAACCCGGAGAGGGGATCTACGAACAGGGGGGCAGACACCCGGGACAGGTTTAACTGCAGTGCCAGAAGATTCTGGAAGAAGTCTTTTACAGTTTTGATGGCAATCTGGGTGTCATGGAGATTTAGCGCAGATTGATAGTTTTTTGGTATGATTAAGTTTTCCATAGTGATCATTTGCTCCTTTTTTATAGATGATAACGATTTATTATAGCGTGAATGGGGGGAAAATTCAAGTGCGGGAAAAATTTATAGATTACTCCCACTCACTGCTGATAATCGATTGTTTTATTTGGACAATCTAACCGCTTTTAAACGAGCATTTTAACTGGACGCTCTTTGATTTTCTGACCGATTAACTGGAAACTCAACTACCACCGTCTTCAGACGGTGGTAGTTGAGTATGTTTATTGCAGAGGATGCAATTTAAAGCGAAGAGTTTCGATGTGGCCAATGTGACAGAAATATAAAGAGGTCGGTTTGAAAACCATAACAGTGGGGGATAAAACAATTATAGAGCTGTTGTCTAAACAAATAAGGAACAAACATTAACAATTATGCCATCACGTCCGATATATAAAACAAGAATAAGTCTAGGAGGAAGGAATATGGCAATGGAGATCGTAAATAATATCAGCAGTTATTTTACCCAAAACTCCGTGGAGGAGACCAAGGAAAAAGAGAGATCAAAGACATCGGAGACAGAAAAGAGCAGCAAGGGGGACAGCAGATCAGATTATTTAAAGAAGCTGCAAAAGAAAGTGCCCTACATGAAATTAGAGACAGGCTGGGGCTTGTCCATGGAGAAGGACAACCGGAGAGGCGTTTTGACGGTGAACCCGAAGCTTCTGGAAAAAATGCAGAATGACCCGGAGGCGGAAAAGAAATACACCCAGCTTATGAAAGACATTGAGCGGGCGGAAAAGACCACGGACGTCTACTTCAATGCCCTGGGGGGCTGTGTGGAGTATACCAGCCACACCTATATCGATGAAAACGGAAAATATTACCATTTTGCCTATATCAGGCGTGATGATAAGTTGAACAAAAAACTCCGGGAGGAGGCAAGCGAAAACGCTGAAGAACTTATCGAGAAGACCAGGGAGAAGGCAAAGGAAAAGAAAGAGGAAGTGCAGGAAGCCTTAGAGGAAAAGAAAGACGAAAAAGGAGAGACCACTGTTTCGGACAAGGCAGAGCAGCTTTTAGAAAAAAAGCTGGAGAAATCAAAAGACGGTTCTATTCTTTTGTATCAGACAGATTTGGAGACTATCCTTGATGCCATCCGGGAGGAAGAAGGAGAGACAGACCGAGGAAAGACGAAAGCAGAAGGCGCAAAAGTTGGCGCAAATCTGGATTTGCAGGCATAAATTTCTATCGCTATGGAAGCATGGGAGGTTTTATAAAATTTTCCCGTTTCCATAGCTTTTTTATATGCATTTTCATACGTAAAACCTATTTGCAATTCTTACAGAGATATTTTAAAATAGAGGGATAGAAGAATATGAGAATGGATAAAAGTGTGTATAAGGAGGAAAAAATCAATGATATACCGAAATTTTCAGGACTTAAAGTTATCTAATCTTGGCATGGGAGCCATGCGTCTGCCGGTAGTGGGGGGGAATGACGCCGATGTTGACTTTAAAGCAACGGAAGAGATGGTGGCTCTTGCCATGGAACAGGGAATCAACTATTATGACACCGCCTGGGGCTATCACGACGGAAATTCGGAAATTGCCCTGGGAAAGGCCCTCAGCAAATATCCCAGAGACAGCTTTTATCTGGCAACAAAGTTTCCCGGATACGATCTCTCCAACATGACAAAAGTGGAGGAAATTTTTGAGAAGCAGTTGGAAAAATGCCAGGTGGAATATTTTGATTTCTATTTGTTCCACAATGTGTGTGAGATGAATATCGATGCCTATCTGGATGCAAAATATGGGATTTTTGACTACCTGATGGAGCAGAAGAAAAAGGGCAGGATCAAACATCTTGGTTTTTCCGCCCATGGCAGTTATGAAGTGATGGAACGTTTCCTAAAGGCTTATGGCGAGCATATGGAATTTTGCCAGATACAGCTCAACTATCTCGACTGGTCCTTCCAGGATGCAAAGGCAAAAGTGGAGCTTATAAATTCCTGGAATCTTCCAATCTGGGTGATGGAGCCCCTTCGAGGCGGACGTCTGGCAAAACTCTCAGAGGAAGAGGAGAAAACCTTAAAGGAACTTCGCCCGGGGGAGGAGATTCCCGCATGGGCGTTCCGGTTTTTGCAGTCCATAAAAGGGGTTACAGTTGTGCTCTCCGGCATGTCTGATCTTGCGCAGTTAAAGGCAAATATTCAGACATTTGCGGAGGAGAAACCTTTGAATGAAAAGGAGATGGATGGATTGCTTCAGATGGCAGAGGGCATGTTAAAAAACAGCCTCCCCTGTACGTCATGCCATTACTGTGTCAGCCATTGTCCGAAAGGTCTTGATATTCCGGGGCTTATTGGGCTTTACAACGAGCATAGTTTCACAGGAGGCGGCTTTATTGCGCCTATGGCGCTTATGGCAGTGCCGGTAGAAAAGCATCCATCTGCCTGCATCGGGTGCAGAAGCTGCGAGCAGGTCTGTCCTCAGCAGATCAAGATTTCCCAGGCTATGTCTGATTTTGCGGCGAAATTGGGTTAGATTTTATAAAAGAGAAAATTGTAAGGGAAAGGAAGATGACCGTCGCTGCCTAGGCAGCGGCGGTTGTTACTTACAGCAGCGAGTATAGTCTTTTTTGAATAGCTAAGACAAAACAAACGAATTTAAAAAACTATATTTAAAAGTTGACTTTTAGCCACCGGTTATGTATAATATTAGCAATCCTGTAAAGTGAGGTGATGCATTTGGGGAACAAAAAAATGGGGCATCTGCCTGCAGGACAAACCGCATAAATATTATACACTGTGCGGTTCTGTCTTGCAAGTGGCGTGTGGGGAAAAACAGAAAGGAAGTGTGACAGAATGGGAAAAATTTTAGACGCATTTGCAGATGATCAACTTCTTGTAAACGCTGTAGCCTGTGAAAAGACAAGCCACCACCAATATCTCTGCGAACAGGTGGAAATACTCCAAAAGAAGCTGGAAAAAAAACTGAATGACGAAGACAAAGTGCTGTTACAAAAACTTGCGGACGCATACTATGATGAAAGCTGTTGTGATGCCCACAACAACTTTGTCAGAGGATATCGGCTAGGTGTCCTTATGACTATGGAGGTATTTGAGGGGAAGGACAGTTTTTGGGGAAATGATGAATAAGATAAACTGAATTTAAAGGAGAAAGTTAGTCCCGGAATATACTGTTTTTAAGTCTGATGATCCCTATTAATATGATCTATATAATTTCTTTCTAAATTCTTGGACTAAAGTAGAGGATGAAAGATTAGAATAAATCAAAAAAATCCAATTGGCCATTTTTCCAGGATTTTTGCACGGCCTGCTTGATCACATCATGTTCCGTCACCGCTCCAATCAACAGGGGTGAGGAGGCATGGTGCAATTTCATATTTTTAACCACTGTCTCTCTGTCGTAATTCGCATAACAGTACAGACAGCCATGCCCACAGGTGTTATATGCTCCAATGTCTGCCCCCAGCAGACAGGAGCATTCTTTTCGTGCCATTCTTTTTTGCGGCACATCCAGCCTGCAGCCCAGGGCTTTTTCCAACACAGATTTTGACATGCAGCCCTCTGCATCTACATTTTTCCGGACAAGTCCGGCATTTTCGCAGCATAAATGTATCTGCAGATCATTTTCTTTTGCGATTTCTGAAAATGCAGCGATGATTTTTTCCTGCTCTCTGTCTGTGACACTGCGGACTCCGCCGAAATTCCGTTTTGTTTTCTCGTAGAGATCAATAAAACTTATGACACATTGATCCGTATATCCCGAAAGTGCATTTGCCATTTGGTGAAACTGTTCAATGTGATAATCTATAGAGTATTTATCCGTAACAAAAATCGGATCATACCTCCAGCTGACCCGCTCTTTTCCAATTTGCCCAGAGAGAGTTTGAAAATGTCTGATCACGAATTCTTTTGGCGGAACATAAGGTTCAATGTCTGATCCGTAGGGCGTGATCGTCACAAACCAAAACATGTCAAAGGCTGATAACAGCGAAAGCCGGTCAAGCATGGGGAATGGATTTTTGGTACAGAATACAATGACATCTATGACTTCCGGATTTAGCAGATATCTGGTAACCTGCGTGGGATAATAGGGATTGCGGGTAAGTACATAGCCATCTTTGATACGGTTAAAAAACCAGTTGCTGTAATAGGCAGGTATATCCGTCCTGCTCCCTGTATTCAGTATCATTTCATAATCCGCCTTCGATAAAATTTTTTTGCTTATGCATTTTTATTATTCTTTGATTTTGTCAACCTCTGTGAGATTGACACCTGCCACAGCTAACAATGCTTTTAAGGTTATATATTCTTCTTTAAGATCAGCATATGTCTCAACAGCATTTTCTTTTTTGGCTAATAACATACGTCTTTGAACTTTTGCAAAATCATCAAGTGCGGCTTTTGTTACTTCGATTCCTGATGGCATGTGATCACCTACTTTCTATTACCATGGCTTACCTTGATACAATAGGAGTATATCACATCTAGAAAATAAAGTCTATGGAATTTAATCAGCCATTGAATTTATCCCGAAAAAATGATATCATGAGAAACACATTAGACAGAAATGCGCAAAATTAAGATAGCTGTCGAAAAGGAGGAACCATCAAATTGAGGATTGCAGTTACTTATGAAAATGGAAATGTGTTTCAGCATTTTGGGCACACACAGGAGTTCAAACTCTATGATATCCAGGAGGGAAAGATTGTAAAAGAACAGGTGACGGATACCAATGGCCAGGGTCACGGCGCTCTGTCAGGCTTTTTGCAAGATGCCGGGGTAGATACCTTAATCTGCGGCGGAATCGGCGGCGGAGCCCAGATGGCGCTGGCACAGGCAGGGATACAGCTTTTTGGCGGCGTTTCCGGCAGTGCGGATGATGCTGTAAAAGCCTATCTGGAGGGAACACTTGCATACCAGCCGGATGTGCATTGCAGCCATCACGGGGAGGGGCATACCTGCGGGGAACATTCCCACTCCTGCCAGGAAGAGAAACATGGCTGCCCAGGCAGTGGAATTACCCATTAAATGAAAAACAGGTTTGGACGCAGATTTAATTCTGCATCCGAACCTGTTCTTTTTTTAGCATGGGATAACAAGTCAGGCAGCTGGCGTTCAGATTGGTGTGGTGCATATTGATGCCGGAGATCTGGTGATTTTCGTAGGTGGTATAGTAGTAGATGCCTTTGTCGGCGTTGCAGCAGGAGGTGTACAGCGTGACCTCATATTTTCCGTCTCCCAGATAGCAGCATCCTCTCTGTTGTTCCACAGAGCCTAAAATATGAAAAAACTGACTGACGCTTTCCTCCTCCGAATCCCCGGAAGAAGAGTTCTCCTTTACAAAAGCTACACGGACAAACCGGGACTGGGAAGAAAGGTCTCCCGGAAGTCCGATGGCCCCCATGCCCCGGCTGTAGGCATGCAGGGGAAGTTTGCTGCAAAAATGATTTTCCGGTGTCCCGGGAGATAGTGACATGTAATTGTTCAGGGCAAACATCTGCTCGTTAAAGGGCGGATTGTTTGTAAGCACTCCTGCGGGATTGTCATATAGGTGAAGGCCATCCTCGGTGGATTCCACTGTGACAGCCTGTGTTTTGTCGGCAATGATCCAATGGAGCTCTGACAGGGGCAGTTCACTGCTAAAAGGGATATCTACAAGATTTATGGAGTTTAACAGCTCCTTTGCTTCCTTTACCGTGGTACACTGGCCCAAAATCCAGGGGATAAATTCATAGGGGGATACATTGTGTTTGTCCTCCGCAGGTTTTTGATAAACGGCATTTCCCACAAAGTTTAATCCTGCCATCCCTAAGCCCTTTTCGTTTATACCGTCATAGTACAGAGGATAGTCGGAGACTACATGGGCTGTACCGATCATTGCATAGTGGTGTCTCATCTCCCCCATTCTACAAAAATGAAAACAGTAATTGCGGGGAGTGATGGCAATTCCCTCCCCGTAAGAAAATTCATAATCCAGTGTCCGTCCAAAATAAAAGTCTTTTGTCACATAGGTTGCTGCTGTACACATGGCATTGCCTCCTTTTCTACTAAATTATTATATGAGATCAAAGTCCGATCATGCATGATTTTTGTCTTTTATGCGTTTTTTTGTTTACATACAAGTCAAAAATTAGGCAGAAAGAATTAATTTTATGGTATATTTCTGGCAGAACTGGAAATATTAGTACTGAAATATGATATCAGGAGGAACCAGAAATGAGAGCAGTTGTGGATAAAGATACCTGCATTAGCTGTGGGCTCTGTGTCTCTACGGAACCGGAAGTATTTGAGATGGACGATGACGGAAAAGCTGTTGCCGTTGCGGACACCACCGAGGAAAACAAAGATTCGGTACAGGAGTGTATTGACGGATGTCCGGTAGATGCCATTACAAACGGTGAATGATCACAGGAATGAAATCAAAAAAACGGCATAAATATAGAATAAAGAAAGCCGGAAGGTGTATATGAAATATAAGAAAACACTTCTTTTACTGCTGCTTTTTCTATTCATGTATGGTGCCGGAGCGGGGGCTGCTAAAATCGTGGATGTTTTTAGCAGCTCCTCTTTTATCCGGCGGGAAACGGAAAACTGGGGACTGGGATTTGGTGCGGAGGGAACTACCCCCAGAGGAAATGTTTCCCAGGAGGAACTGGAAAAGTATGATGCCCACTATGTGGGAGATACGGGGAAAAAGGTGATCTACCTCACCTTTGATTGTGGGTACGAAAATGGAAATACGGAAAAGATTTTGGATGCGCTGAAAAAGCATAATGCCACGGGAACATTTTTTGTGGTGGGAAATTTTCTGGAGACTGCGCCGGAGATCGCAAAGCGAATGGAGGCGGAAGGACATCTGGTGGGAAACCATACTTACCATCACCCGGACATGTCAAAGATCAGTGACCTTACCTCTTTCCAGAAAGAGATGGAGGATGTGAGCAGTCTTTACAGGGAGATCACGGGAAAGGAGATGCCGAAATTGTACCGTCCGCCCCAGGGAAAATTCAGCCGGGAAAATCTGAAGATGGCCCAGCAGCTGGGCTACGAGACATTTTTCTGGAGCCTTGCCTATGTGGACTGGTATCAGGATAAACAGCCTGCCCCCCAGGAGGCTTACAGTAAACTTCTGCCAAGGATTCATCCGGGAGCCATTGTGCTGCTTCACAGCACTTCATCCACCAACGGGGAAATCTTAGATGAACTTTTGGGAAAATGGGAAGATATGGGGTATGAGTTTGGGGTGCTTACGGATCTGTACATAGACAGCACAGAGGGCATTGGCACAGAGGCCACGGAAAAGGCATTGTAGATACAGAGAAAGCACACAGTCCTGCCAGGAAAAAAGACGGAGGGGAAACATTGTTTCCTGTCCGTCTTTTTATGCGCAGGGGTACGTAAGGAATATAGCTGCTTTCGCAGCACACACCCCGCACAGCGAGCAGGGAAGTGTTCTTCCCCGCTCGATTACATTTTATACATGCCCCACCCATTTTGCCAGAGAAGCTTCGGGGCTGTCGATATGCACATTGTTTTTGGTATAGACAAGTGTATACATACATGCGGCAAAAGCAATACCTGTGATCACATCAAATACGGAGTGCTGTTTTAAAAACATAGTGGATAACACGATGCTGATCATCATAACAGCGGAGCCGATCCGTATGGGTTTGTTCTTTTTAAAATCATCACAGTGCCACAGGGCGATATTTACGCCGATGGAATTGTATACATGGATGCTTGGGAAAAGATTGGTGGGGGTGTCTATTTTATAAAGATATGCCACCAATGCGGTAAAAATATTGTTCCGCTCAAAAGTTGCGGGGCGGAGATAATGTCCGTTGGGATATATGGTGGATATGACTAAAAATACCGTCATGCCCACAAACAAAAATGTGCAGAGTTTAAAATATTCCTCTTTGTTCTTTAATAGGAAATAAAGCACTGCAAATGCCACATAGAAAAACCATAAAAAGTAGGGGACTACAAAAAATTCTAGAAAAGGAATCTTATCATCCAATGCGGTGTGTATGACATGGAATCGGGTGGTCACATGCTTTTCCAGGTAGTTGAACCAGGGAAAATAAATGCACATATACATTAGAAGCAGTGCATGCTTATACCTGCCAATAAAAATCGTAAATGTCTCTTTCCAGGGATACCCCCGGCTTGTTGAAAAATTCACTGTTTTCACCTCTCGTACGTTCGTTGAACAGAATTATAGCACAGGAAAAATTGAGCTACAATCCTATTTTTTGCGTTTTTATAAAAATTATGAAAATCTTAATAATTTCATTCTCTTTGCCGATAGAAATTGTGCAGAAAGTAGAAAGTTAAAAAATGGTTTATTGACAAAGAAAAGCAAGAGGGTATAATAGTACAAGACAAAACTATGGAAGGAATATTACTATGACACAGATCAAATCGCAAAAAAGACACAGGGCACGGAATGGAATTTTGATTTTCTTTGGAATTCTTATTCTTGCATACATTGCAGCGGCAGTTTATTTCCATTATCATTTTTTCCCAAACACCACACTAAACGGGGTAAATGTTTCAGGGAAGACAAGTGAGGCCGCAGAGAGTGCAATCCGTCAGGAGATTGACACTTTTGTATTACATATGACAACACGAAATCCCTCCGGGGATGAGGAGATCACAGGGGAATCCATCGGGCTCGCCCCCAGGTTTCAGGGGGAAGTAAATGCGCACATCAATTCTCAGAATGTGCTTGCCTGGGGGGTTCAGATCTTCCAGGATCAGAAACTAAAAATGGATACGGTGGTAGAATTTGACAGTGATGCCTTAAAAGGGCAGATCAAAAACCTGGAATGTATGAAAAAGGAGAACCAGGAAGCGCCGGTAAACGCCTATGTCTCTGATTACGGGGCAAACGGGTATGAGATCATACCGGAGGAACAGGGGTGCCTGATAAACGAGAGCGTTTTCCAGATGGCTTTAGAGGATGCGGTAAAGACATTGCAGGATGAGTTTGATCTGGAGGAAGCGGGATGTTATAAGACACCGGATATCACTGCAGAGTCTGCGCAGCTGACAACCCTTGCAGACACTTTAAACCGATACACTGGCGCAGCGATTACCTATGATCTGGGGAATGAGAAGGAGGTGCTGGACGGCTCTCTGATCAGCCAGTGGCTCCAGATTAACGGAAGTTCCGTTACCATTGATGAGGAGGCAGTGACAGAGTATGTAGATTCCCTTGCCTCTTCCCACAACACGGTTTTTAGAGGACATACCCTGAAGACTTCCTACGGAAATTCCGTGGATATCAAAGAGGGAGATTACGGCTGGAAAGTGGACAAAGAGGGAGAGAAGGAGCAGATTTTAAAAGATATCAAGGCAGGAAGTCCTGTGACCCGTGAGATTGTCTATGCCCAGAGGGCAAACAGTCATGAGGACAATGATTACGGGGATACCTATGTGGAGATCAATCTTGCCAAGCAGCATTTGTTTTTTTACAAAAACGGAAATCTGGTGGTGGAGTCCGATTTTGTGTCGGGAAATCAGTCAAAACGGTATGACACACCAACAGGAGTTTACGGCATTACCTACAAGCAGAGGGATGCAGTTTTAAAGGGTGAAAATTATGCCACTCCGGTAAGTTACTGGATGCCCTTCTGCAACAATGTGGGAATGCACGACGCAAACTGGCGGGGCTCTTTTGGAGGAAAAATTTATAAGACCAGCGGTTCCCACGGCTGTGTCAACCTGCCTCCCAGCGCAGCAAAGACTATATTTGAAAATATCGAGGAGGGGGATCCGGTGTTGGTGTACAAGTACCCGGAGGAAGAGTATGGCACGGCGCCGCCGGAAAATCCAACAGATGCTCCGGGGGTTACAGCGCTGATCAACAATATCGGTGCAGTGAGTCTGGCAAATGAAGCGGCAGTCGCCCAGGCAAGGCTCAGCTACAACGCATTGCCGCCGGAGGAGCAGGCTCAGGTGCCAAACTATGATGTTCTGTGCGCTGCGGAAGCTCAGCTTGATGTACTGCGGGCACAGCAGCCACAATAGACCCACACTTATATGGAAAGGGAACGGTTGTGAAAAATATCACCATTTCAGATGTGGCGGAGGCACTGGGAGTTTCCAAGACCACTGTCTCCAGGGCGATTTCGGGAAAAGGAAGGATCGGACAGGCCACCAGGGAGCGGGTGCTTGCCTACATCGAAGAAAATAACTATAAACCAAATGTTATTGCAAAAAGCCTGGCTCAGTCCAAAACTTATAATATAGGGGTGTTGATGCCAGCGGAGTATGACATTATCGATCTGCCATTTTTCCAGAGCTGTCTTTTTGGGATCCAGGAGATAGCAGCGTTAAAAGACTACGATATTCTGTTGAGTATTAGTTCCCCCGGAGACGGGGGGCAGCTGGAGCGCATTGTGGCCAACCGGAAAGTGGACGGTGTGATTTTGATGCGCACCTTTGTAAAAGATGCCCAGGCAAATATGCTGGCCAAAAAGGGCATGCCATTTGTCACCATCGGAACCACGGATGTGGAGTCGGCGGTCCAGGTGGATTCCGATCACAGAAAGGCATGTCAAAATCTGACATCAATTCTCCTTAGGAAAAATCTGAAAAAAATAGCGGTGATCGGCGGAGACAGGAATCATGTGGTTACCCAGAAAAGGCTCTTGGGATTCAGGGATGCATTCAAAGAACTTCAGGTTCCTTTGGAGGAGGACCTGATCTTTCTTGATATGCAAAAGTCAGATGTTTTGGAACAGCGGGTGGAGGAGATCCTGGAAAGGAAAGCCCAGGTGATCCTCTGCATGGATGACGCTCTCTGCAGCCGGGTGTTAAAAAAGCTTCGGACAGGAAAAGTCCATGTGCCGGGTGATATCAAAGTGGCATCTTTTTATCACAGTGCCATATTGGAGCATAATGTTCCCTCGATCACCTCTCTGGCTTTTGACGGAAAGGAGTTAGGGAGAACGGCGTGCAAGAGATTAATGGAACAGATTGAGGGGGGGATGCCTAAAAAGGTGACAATGCTTGGATATCAGGTAATTTTAGGCGAGTCCACTGAGTAAAAAGCACTAATTTTTTCTTATTTTTAAGTAAATTATTCCTTCGAAAAGATTGACGCCTGAACCCATAATTGATATGATAATAGCATAGTATATGGGGATTAGAGGATAAGACGAAAGAAAAATCGGATGGAGGAATAATAAAATGCAGCTGGAAGTTTTGAACGAAGAAGAAAAACGGATGAACCTCATCATGTTTGTGTTTATGCTGGCAATTCCGGCAGTAGCTACTACATACGTTTTGCTGTTTAACAACGGCACATGGATCGATCTGATCGCTCTGGTCATGAGTGCTGGCAGCGTAATCATCCGTTTGCTGGAAAGAAATCTGGGAAAATATGCAAAGTATTGTTACCTGTCTCTTATGCCCATATTCGGGGCAGTGACCATTGTGGTTGGCAATGACGGTGCCTTTGGCGCTTTCCCGGAAGCGTTTCTGCTTTTGCTCATGCTGGCGATTCCTTATTATAATCTTGACACCATCAAGGTGACGGCGGCAATGACTCTTATTTCAAATTTGGCAGGAATTATCATCCGGCCGGAGGCGTATTTAAAAATGAGATCGATGTCTATCTGGATATTTATTGTGATGGTGTACTCCCTTGCCATTATGGTTGCCTGTTTTATCGTGATACGGGCGAGAAAACTCTTCTGGGGCATGGAAGACGGAAAGAACAAGAGTATAGCTCTTATGGATAATGTGCAGGAGGCATTTGACCGCTTAAAGGAATCCACAGCAAAGATTTTTACTTCCCTTCAGGAGTTCGAGGAAAATTCTGAGGAGATTGCGGCCTTTACCCAGAGCATTTCCGACAGTGCGGATCTGCAGATTGCGGAAGTAGACAGCAGTCTTGAGATTTTTGACAGATTAAATGACAAAATTGCAAGTTCCAATGAACGGGTGAGACAGACAGTAGAGACTATTAACGGAATGAGAAGCAAAAATGACGAGGGGATTGCGGCAATCGGCATTCTCTCTGAGAAGTTTGACGAGAATATCAGAACCACCCATACCGCTCTGGACGGCGTGGCAGAGCTCTCCCACAAGTCAAGTTCTATCGGGGGCATTGTTGAGAGTATCCGTTCCATTGCCCAGCAGACAAATCTCCTGGCATTAAATGCAGCCATTGAGGCGGCCCGGGCAGGTGAGGCAGGAAGAGGATTTGCCGTGGTGTCAGATGAGATCAATGCCCTTTCCCAGGAATCCTCCAATGCCACCGGAAAGATCGATGCTATTTTGAAAGAGATCATCGAGATGGTGGAGGAAACCCACAGGGTTATGGAGGGCAACAACAATGTGGTACATGAGTCCAATGAAAATCTGGAAGAAACAGTAAAAATATTTCGAGAAATGTTAGGATCCACCGAGGAAGTGATCCACGCCACAGAGATGTTCCAGGAAGAGTTAAACGGAATTGTGGAGATCAAGGAACAGCTTTTGGAGGCAATGAAGAGATTAGAGGGAATCTCAAGAAAAGCCGTGGATTCCACCACCGAGATTAACACAGTCACCGAAGAACAGGTGGCAGGAGTGGACAACATCGTGAAAGCTATGCAGGGGGTGCAGGACAGTATGGAACAGCTCTCCGCAACGCTCCACCAGGGAGATGAAAATTCGTTATAATACATATGACAGTTCAGCCATCAATCCGAAAGGGGAGATGGCTGTTGTTTTTATGAGCAGGGGTGCGTAAAGAAAATAGCTGTTTTGCAGCACGCACCCCGCACGGTGAGCAGGAAGAAAATCTTCCATGCTCGATTTCCCAAAAATCTGAAAATTAATATTGACAGACAGCCTGTCGCTTGTTATACTTTAACTAAAGAACAACCGATTGCGCAAGTTGCGCTGATCTATTAAAAACGGGGAAAAATTAGCCGGAATTTTTATAAAAATCCGGTAAAAAAATAAAGGAGAAGAACGATGGACAAATTTGTTGTAAACATTATTCACCGTCCGGAGATGGTTCCGGAGTACTCTGCAACTGTTACCGGACAGGGAAAAGAAGAGGATATCGGGGACAAAGCTCTTTTGACAGAGTCTTTGGATATCTTTAAGACCCAGCAGAGGCTTGCACATGAAAATGGACTTAAAGTTACCATTCAGATGACTTACGCCTCTCTGTTTAACGATGAGGCTGTGGAACTGGCAAAGCATGACCACGAGACTTACGGGGATGAGATTGCACTGTCTCTTTTGGGGTTGCCCTGTGAGGAGTTCCGTGAGAAGTACAAGACAAAAGATTTCTGTATCTGGATGTTTTCTATGGAGGACAAGAAAGCAATTGTAAATGATGTGTTTGAGAAGTTCCATGACAGGTTCGGTTTTTATCCCGAATCCACAGGTTCCTATTACATGGATGCAGATCTGACCAACTACATAAAAGAGAAATATCCTATGGTAAAATGTGCTGTTGCCACCTGTTGGGAGGAAGGGCCAAAAGCTTATCATACATGCAACAACTCATGGTATACACTGTTTGACGGAGGCCCATGGGCACCCTGGATTCCTTCCAAACAGAATACTCATGCGCCGGCGGCAAATGAGGCGGAGGATTCCGGTATTGTTGCAATCCCCCATCTTTCCAGAGATTTGATTGCATGTTATGACGGAAACGGATCCAACTTCGGCACACATCCCCAGAACGTGCTTCGTGGAATGATTTATGATACAAAGACATGGGAGTACCCCTATCTTTACAATCTGATCGATCAGTACCGTGCATTGGAGAAGTACAACAATGGCTACGCATACAATATGATGTTTGTAGGGCCGGGCTGGATGAACAAAATGGGTCGTTGGGAGGCTCCCTACGAGCTTTTGGAGAAATCCTACAGCGACGGCTGCAAGTACTATGGACAGTTGAAAAAAGAGGGCAAGCTGATCGATATGACTATGGCTGAGTTTGCTGATTACTATAGAGAGAAAAAAGGCGTCAACAATAAAGTTTACACTGAGCCGGAATGTGCCCTTTGGAGAGATATTCTCTATGGCTCAGACAAGCAGCTCTTCTGGTACTGCGATCCCTTTATGAGAGCCTGTGTAAATATGGACCAGGGCGGCGCTATCGTTGACCTTCGTCCTTATGCAGCAAAATTGGAGTGGCCGGTTGGAATTGGCACAAAGCATGTGCAGGATGCCTCCTACCCATTCCTGATCCAGGAGAAATACCGGGCAGGTTATTTTACCCACTATGCAGGGGAGGGAACCGTGAGAAGTGCAAAGCTTTCCTACAATGGAGAGGAAGTGGACCTTTGTCTCTGCCCCACAAAAGCACATTTCTCCCAGGAAGGAAAGACAAGGATTTTAACTCTTGATCCTGTAACCATCGAGTTCAGAGGTTTGACGGTAAAACTCCAGACAAAAGAGTACTTCGAGGAGGGGGCTTCCAACATCAAGATCGAGAGAACGATTTTAGAGATGAGCGATCCATCCGCAGATGTTCAGTTAAATGAATATATGGTGGCATGTTACGGGACTACCGAGTATTCGGAAGATATGACAGGTATTACACTGAAATGTGAAGGCAGCGAAGAAAAAGTTATCAACTATGAGTACAAATGCCGGGAAGAGTCCTTAAAGGGCGCAAAGGTGAGCGCTGTAATCCCGGAGATTGAGACAAAGGTTGAGATGACGGCGTCTGATGATGAGGCAGAGGGCTACATCAGAGAGGGATATGCTTTTTCACCTATGTTTACACTGGGATACAAGAAAAATATTAAAGACAAGGAGGTATTTGCAACATGGCTCAGCTTACAAAAGGCAAATTAAATTACAGATGCCCATCCTGCTTTATGAGAGATTTGGACATTGATATGTTTTACAATAAGGAGACTGGGATTTACAGTTGTATCCGCTGTCAGTACAGAGGGACGGAGAAAGATATTTTGGAGAAAAATGAGATGGTGCGTTTTCGGTATGGCGCAATGAGTCAGCGGTTTACGAAGTTTGATTTCGATTAGTATTCGCTGTGTGAATTTGCGAAGCCATGTATGATTTAGCGGTTTGCGAGAGTGGTGAAAGTGAGATGGCAGATGCGAAGAGGGCATCTGCCATACTTGCTATCATGATGAGGTCTGTCAAAAATTATATTTTGGCTAGCCAACATGTAGTATAACAAAACCACTATTACATTTTTTTAGAGGAGATAACAATGGACTTTATAAAAGGAGTAGATTTGTCCACTCTCCTGGAATTGGAGCAGTGCGGGGCAAAATATTTTGACCGGGGGGAAGAGACGGATATCCTGGAAATTATGAAAAGATATAACATCAATTCCGTCCGCCTTCGTCTCTGGAACGATCCCTATGACGCTGAGGGCAAGCCTTATGGGGCAGGGACAAACGATTTGGATGTGACCATAAAAACGGCAAAGAAAGTGGTGGATGCAGGATTTGGTTTTCTCTTTAATCTCCATTACAGCGATTTCTGGGCAGACCCGGGAAAACAGATCAAGCCCAAGGCATGGGCGGATTTTTCTGTGGAGGAGCTGGAGCAGGCAGTTTTTGACTTTACAAAAGATGCCATGGAAGCGCTCCATGGCGCAGGGGCAAAGCCCACCATGGTGCAGGTAGGAAATGAGCTCTCCAATGGCCTTTTGTGGCCGGAGGGGGAGAAGCCAAATTGGGAGAATATCACCCGTTTTGTCAATGCGGGAATCCGGGGAGTCCGGGCAGTAGATGAGAATGTCCCCATTATGATTCATCTGGACAATGGGGGAAATAACGAACTATATCGAGACTGGTTTGACCATTTCATGGAAAAGGGAGAAAATTTTCAGATTATCGGTTTATCCTATTATCCTTTCTGGCACGGAACTTTAAAAAGTCTGGAAGAGAATATGAATGACGTTGCCACACGGTACAACAAAGATGTGGTGGTGGCGGAAGTGTCTATGGGGCATACCATGGAGGACTATGCGGAGTATGAAAAGCTAAGGCCGGGAGAGCGGAAGGGCTATGCCACAAAGTCATATCTGGTGGAAAAAATTGAGTATCCCATGACAAAGGAAGGCCAGTCAGATTTTATGCAGGATATTCTCACAAGGATCGCAAATGTGGCGGAGGGTCACGGAAAAGGATTCTATTATTGGGAGCCTGCCTGGATTCCTGTTCCGGGAAGCGGATGGGCCACACCGGAGAGCTTAAAGTATATGAAAGACAGAGGACCCTGCGGAAATGAGTGGGCAAACCAGGCATTGTTTGACTATGATGGTAATGCGTTGCCGGCTTTGGAGGTAATACGGGATTTTGGTAAAAAAAATTTATAAAATTGATAAAAGGAGGGACAGAGATGATTCAGGGAAGAATTTTAGATTTGACAGATTATGCCCTTACAACAGGATTGATCTGTGAGGAAGATAAGATATATACAGTAAATCGTCTGTTGGAGTTGTTTCGTCTGGAGGAGCTTGAAGACGAGAAGGTAAACGCCCACAAAAATATCTGTGAGACAAGAGAGCAGGCCAAAGAAGCGCTGCCTGAAATTTTAAAGGATATGCTGGATTACGCTTATGACCAGGGAATCATTGAGGAGAACGGCGTGGTGTACCGTGACCTTTTTGACACAAAGATCATGGGGCTTTTGACTCCAAGACCAAGCGAAGTGACGGCAAAGTTTCAGGAATTGTACAAAAAATCCCCATTGGATGCGACAAACTACTTTTACACGATCAGCCGGGACAGTGACTATATCAGGCGGTATCGGATAAAAAAGGACTTGAAGTGGACAGCAGATACAGAGTACGGCACCTTGGATATCACCATCAATCTCTCCAAGCCGGAGAAGGATCCCAAAGCCATTGCTGCGGCAAAGCTGGCAAAACAGAGCGGATATCCCAAATGTCTTTTGTGCAAGGAAAATGTGGGTTATGCAGGAAGAGTAAACCATCCCGCCAGACAGAACCACAGGATCATTCCGGTGACCATCAATGGCAGCCAGTGGTTTTTCCAGTACTCGCCCTATGTATATTACAATGAGCACTGTATCATATTTAATTCCAGCCATACGCCTATGAAGATTGAGCGGGCAACCTTTGGAAAGCTGTTGGATTTCGTGACACAGTTCCCCCACTATTTTGTGGGTTCCAACGCAGATCTTCCCATTGTGGGGGGCTCCATTTTAAGCCATGACCATTTCCAGGGGGGACATTATGAGTTTGCCATGGCAAAAGCTCCTGTGGAAAAGGAGATTTCTTTTGCGGGATATGAGGAGGTGAAGGCAGGAATTGTGAAGTGGCCTATGTCCGTGATCCGTCTGGATTGTCCGGACAAAGAGCGTCTCATTGATCTGGCAGACAAGATTTTGCTGGCATGGAGAGAATACACAGACGAGGATGCCTTTGTCTTTGCCAAAACAGATGGAGAGCCCCACAACACCATCACCCCCATTGCAAGGAAGCGGGGAGACATGTTTGAGCTGGACCTGGTGCTTCGGAACAATATCACCACAGAGGAGCATCCACTGGGAGTATATCATCCCCACGCAAAGCTGCACCACATTAAAAAGGAAAATATCGGTTTGATCGAGGTGATGGGTCTTGCAGTGCTTCCCGCCCGGTTGAAAGATGAGATGGCAGAGTTAAGAGAGGCAATTTTAAAGGGCAGTGACCTTCGGGGAGACGAGGCATTGGCAAAACATGCGGACTGGGTGGAAGAGTTTCTTCCAAAATATGACAAGGTGAAGGAAGAAAATATTGAAAAGATCATCAATAAAGAAATCGGCCTTGTATTTTCCCAGGTGCTGGAGGATGCCGGGGTGTACAAGTGTACAGAGGAAGGAAGAAAAGCGTTCCTTCGTTTTGTAGAAAGTGTTTCCTAATCGTACAGGGGAGATTTTCTCCCTGTTCGCTGCGCCGTCCGCCGCATAGCGGCCGTATTCTTTATGCGGACTTGTGCAAAAAAAGAACTGCCCACCTTTTGGCGGCAGTTCTTTTTTTAATCATTTCCTGTTTCACTATCTTAATCCTAATAAACAAACATCACATTTATATATTATGAGAAAGGTACGTTGAAAAGTGCTGATTAATTGTGTTGATTACTGAACTACTGTTACGTTGGTTGCCTGCGGACCCTTTGCTCCCTCAACTACCTCAAACTCTACAGATGCGCCTTCCTCTAAGGATTTGAAGCCTTCCATGTTGAGTCCTGAGTAGTGAACGAACACGTCGTTTCCTGCCTCATCAGAGATGAAGCCATACCCCTTCTGATTGTTGAACCATTTTACTGTACCTTTGTTCATCGTAGTACCTCCAAAAAAATTATCTATGCCGATTTGCGGCATAAATGCAGTATAGCATATGAAGTGTGAAAAGTAAAGATGAATCCTGCAAAACTCTTGACGCCTTAAAACATGCTGTATTATAATCTAAAGGAAACGGCGCAAATAATACCATAAAGAGAAGCGGGAGGACAATATGAACATTCAGGAAGTAAAGCCGGTAAAAGAAGGAAAAGTACGTGAAGTTTATGATGCGGGGGACAGTATGGTTATTGTTGCCACCGACAGAATTTCGGCGTTTGACCATATTTTAAAAAATGAGATCACAAAAAAAGGGGCAATTTTAACCCAGATGTCCAAATTCTGGTTTGATTTTACAAAAGACATTGTGCCAAACCATATGATGTCCATAGAAGTAAAGGATATGCCGGAGTTTTTCCACCAGGAGAAATATGATGGAAACAGCATGAAATGCCAGAAGCTCACCATGCTCCCAATCGAGTGCATTGTGAGAGGTTATATTACGGGAAGCGGCTGGGCAAGCTATCAGGAGAATGGAACAGTCTGCGGCATTACTCTGCCGAAGGGCTTAAAGGAATCCGACAAGCTGCCGGAGCCTATCTATACCCCCAGCACAAAGGCGGATCTGGGAGAACACGATGAGAATATCTCCTTTGAGCAGAGCGTGGAGGTCTTAGAGAAGATCTACCCCGAAAAGGGGAAGGAGTATGCATTAAAGATAAAGGAGTACACCATTGCACTGTACAAAAAATGTGCGGAGTATGCCCTTGGCAAAGGAATTATCATTGCGGACACCAAGTTTGAGTTTGGACTGGACGAAAAGGGCAATGTAGTGCTGGGAGATGAGATGCTCACGCCCGACAGTTCCCGCTTCTGGCCCTTGGAGGGGTATGAGCCGGGAAAATCTCAGCCTTCCTTTGACAAGCAGTTTGTCAGGGACTGGCTGAAAGCCAACCCGGACAGCGGCTATCTTCTTCCTCAGGAAGTGGTGGCAAAGACGGTGGACAAGTACAAAGAGGCTTTTGAATTACTAACAGGTAAAAAATTCGCATAACAAGCAGGAGAAATCGATGATTCCTAATGAATTAGAGAATAGAAATATACGGGATGGGCTGCATGAGGAGTGCGGCGTCTTCGGCATGTATGATTTTGACGGTGGAAACGTGGCTTCTACCATTTACTATGGATTGTTTGCCTTACAGCACAGAGGGCAGGAAAGCTGCGGTATCGCTGTCAGTGAGACAGACGGTCCCAAGGGAAAAGTGAGTACCAGAAAGGATATGGGGCTGGTAAATGAGGTGTTTACCCAGGAAAATCTTAAGTCCCTTTCCGGGGATATCGGCGTGGGACATGTGCGCTACTCCACAGCCGGGGCCTCAACCAGGGAAAATGCCCAGCCATTGGTCTTAAATTATGTAAAGGGAACATTGGCACTGGCTCACAACGGGAATTTGATCAACGCCCATGAGCTTCGCAGTGACCTGGAGTATACGGGGGCAATTTTTCAGACAACCATTGACTCCGAGGTAATCGCCTACCACATTGCCAGGGAGCGGCTGAAATCCAAAACCGTGGAGGAGGCGGTGGCAAGGGCGTGTAAAAAGATTAAAGGTGCATATTCCCTTGTGGTGATGAGCCCAAGAAAGCTTATCGCTGCCAGAGATCCTTTTGGTTTTAAACCCCTCTGTATTGGAAAGCGGGATAACGCCTATATGGTGGCTTCCGAGAGCTGTGCTCTGGAAACGATCGGCGCAGAGTTTGTGCGGGATGTATTTCCCGGTGAGGTTGTGACTATTTCCCCGGAGGGGGGCATTGCGTCGGATACCTCCCTTTGTCTGCCAAAGGAAAAACAGGGCAGATGTATTTTTGAGTATATTTATTTTGCCAGACCGGACAGCCATATTGACGGGGTCAGTGTCTATGGTTCCAGGATAAAAGCCGGAAGATTTCTGGCTATGGATTCTCCCGTAGCGGCAGACCTTGTGACGGGAGTGCCGGAGTCGGGAAATGCGGCGGCATTGGGTTATGCCCTTGAATCAGGGATCCCCTACGGTACGGCTTTTGTAAAAAACAGCTACGTGGGCAGGACCTTTATCAAGCCTGGGCAGAGCAGCAGAGAGTCCAGTGTCCGGGTGAAACTGAATGTGTTAAAAGAGGCAGTGGCAGGAAAACGGGTGATCATGATAGACGATTCTATCGTCCGGGGAACCACCTCAGACAGGATTGTTCGGATGTTAAGGGATGCAGGGGCAACGGAAGTCCATGTGCGAATCAGTTCCCCGCCCTTTATGTGGCCCTGTTATTTTGGAACAGATATACCGGAGCGGGAACAGCTGATCGCCTACAACCGCACCATTGAGGATATCCGCCAGGTCATCGGGGCGGATTCCCTGGGATACCTTGAATTGGGACGGTTAGATGAGATGGTGGAGGGGCTTTCCATCTGCAAAGGATGTTTTACTGGAAAATACCCTATGGAGCCTCCTGCCCAGGATATCCGCGGGGAGTATGAAAGATAACCAGAGAGGAGAAATTTATGTCAACAGACCGTTATACAAGTCCACTTTCCGAGCGTTATGCCAGCAGAGAAATGCAATATATTTTTTCACCGGAAATGAAGTTTAAGACCTGGAGAAAACTGTGGATCGCTCTGGCTGAGACAGAGCGTGAGCTGGGACTTGATATCACAGAGGAACAGATCAATGAGTTAAAGGAACATGCAGAGGATATCAATTTCGAGGTGGCAAAAGAGCGTGAAAAGCTGGTGCGCCACGATGTAATGTCCCACGTCTACGCCTACGGTGTGCAGTGTCCCAAGGCAAAGGGGATCATCCATCTGGGGGCAACCTCCTGCTATGTGGGGGACAATACAGACATTATCATAATGGCAGAGGCATTAAAGTTAGTGAAAAAGAAGCTGGTAAATGTGATGGCGGAGCTCTCCAAATTTGCCATGGAGTACAGATCTCTCCCCACGCTGGCGTTTACCCATTTTCAGCCTGCCCAGCCAACAACAGTGGGAAAGCGGGCTACACTTTGGCTGCAGGAATTTATGATGGACTATGAGGATCTGGAGTATGTTCTTAACAGCCTGAAACTTCTGGGATCCAAGGGAACCACTGGAACCCAGGCAAGCTTTCTGGAACTTTTTGACGGGGACAATGAGACAGTGGATAAGATAGATCCCATGATTGCAGAGAAGATGGGATTTGAGAACTGCTACGGCGTCTCCGGCCAGACCTATTCCAGAAAAGTGGATACAAGGGTGGCAAACGTGCTGGCGGGAATTGCGGCAAGCGCATACAAAATGTCAAACGATATCCGGCTTTTGCAGCATTTAAAAGAAGTGGAAGAGCCCTTTGAGAAAAACCAGATTGGTTCCTCCGCTATGGCATACAAGAGAAACCCAATGAGAAGTGAGCGCATCGGCTCCCTCTCCCGGTATGTGATGGTGGATGCCTTAAACCCGGCCATCACCTCCGCTGTTCAGTGGTTTGAGCGCACCCTGGATGATTCCGCAAACAAGCGTCTCTCTATCCCGGAGGGATTCCTTGCCATTGACGGAGTGTTGGATTTATGTTTAAATGTGGTGGACGGACTGGTGGTTTACGACAAGGTGATCACAAAGCGTCTGATGAGTGAGCTTCCCTTTATGGCAACGGAAAATATTATGATGGATGCGGTGAAAAAGGGAGGAGACCGTCAGGAGCTCCACGAGAAGATTCGTCAGCTCTCCATGGAGGCAGGGGCTCATGTGAAGCAGGAAGGCCTGGAAAATAATCTTCTGGAGCTGATCGCAGCAGACCCGGCATTCGGCCTGACATTAGAAGAGCTTCAATCCTCTATGGACCCGTCAAAATATGTGGGACGGGCACCCAGACAGGTAGAAAAGTTCATTGAGAACAGTATACAGCCGATCCTTGATGCAAATAAGGAACTGATCGGTTTAAAAGCAGAGATAAATGTATAAAAATTACAGATCGTGCGGCTGGTGACAGCCGCACTTTTAGTCAGAAAAAGGGGCCAAACATTGAAAAAAAAGATATATGCGGTTCTGTTGATGGTATTTGTCCTTTTCCTGATTTTTTTGGGAGATGGAGATGGGATACTGACGCAGAGAGAAGAACGGGAAGAGCTATCCACAAAAAAGAATACCGGAATATATGCAGGAATTTATCAGGAGATACAGGAAAGGATTTTTGACGTCGGAATTATCGGGAAGGATTTTCGTGTCTGGGTTCCTACAATAGAAGAGCAGGAAGATAAAATCTACACTTTTCTCCAGGGTCCCAGGTCCTTTGCGGAACAGCGTCCCTGGTCCGGGGAGTGGTGCCAGGAGATCGTAAAGGGTAACTCCTTTGGAGGATTCGGATGCGGTCACTGCTGCATGGCAAATATTTACAGCAGTTTAAGTCCCTATGAGTGCTCTCCGCTGGATATGTTTCATTATGCCACACAGGTGACAAACTACTATCCCAGCAGGGAGGGCGGCGCCATTGGCTGGTTTAATATGCGCAGAACTCTTAAGGCGGCAGGATTCACCTGTGGCCTGTGCAGGAAACCAGAGACATATGAAGAGTTTCAGGAGGAGATGCGAAAAAGCCAGTCTGCCATAGTTTTGGTGTGCAGCGGCAATGATGACACGTTCTGGAAAAACACTGGAGGGCATTATGTCAATATCTGGCTTTATCAGCCGGACAGCGATATGGTATTTCTGGCAGAACCCGGAGATCCGGACAATAACCGCACCTGGATTCCCCTGCGGTATGTTTACGATGCCTTGAAAACTGTCAGCCCCTACCAGTATCTGTCTGTGGCAGAGTATGTGGAGGAGAATAATCCCTGGAAGTGGGATGGGATTCATGATGTGTGGAATGGGAAGTGAGTATGAATGGTTTACCATATGAGCAGAATAGAACAAAAAGAATGACAAATTTTGGGTTATCTGTTAATTATCTGAAAATAATGCCGATATAATAAATGAAACCAGAAAAATATAATTCCAGGGAGGGATGAGCCGCATACGGATATGATGGATATTTCAAGGTTACGTCAGTGAAAATTGTCACTGCTATGCTGGACTCCAAATCAAAGCATAGACAAGAGGAAAGACTTACAAAACAGCCGGAAAACAAACGTAAGGCTGAGGAGAACGTGGAACAGATGGAATTAGACAACACGATTGCAGGCAGGACATTAGGTTACACGAGAAATGGCCAGGTTTATGTAGGCCAGGTATTGAAAAGAGAATATACGTATTAAAAGGGGGCGGTTGCACAGAAGTTTGTGCAACGCCCCTTACTTTATTAAAATTCTGTGGGGTTCAGTTCCCTCAATTTTTCAGATTCCTCCTCGATTACTTATTTATCCATTCTTTGGAACAAAATTCCTGTGTCCGTAAACAACGCCTCTGTTTTTTCTGTGATACCTGGCCAGTATGTCTCCTCCCAGAAGGCCTGCAATATGCCCGATGTGCAGGGAGCCGTTGGCGTAGGGCCAGGCGCCGCCGATTTCTTTTCTTGCATATGAAAAGCAATGCTGCGTTTAACGTAAAACAACTTAATATTCGTTGTACTAGTGTACTGACCGAAATATATTTAGCTTATTTTTCCGCAACCACATCGAACTTAGGATAGAGAGATACCAGCTTTGTCCTAGCATTATCGGCAGTGAACTGCCATTGGATACAGGCTGTATGTTTGTTGCGGCCGCTCTCCCATGCTTCCAGCTCTTGACGGAGCAGGAAATGCTTTGTACAGGGATGAAAGTGCATGGGTGCTCAGATTATCCATGACAAGTATGATCTTATCCCGGTCAGGGTAGCTGACATCCACTCAATATCTGATTTCCTCTGCCCAGTCAACTGCAGTGCGGTGTTCCCGGACGCTTACATGACGCACGCCTCCTAAAGGCTCTACAAATACAAATATACTACAGGTGCTGTTCCTGATATATTCGGAATCGGTTTTCTGTGTGTCTCCCGGACGCATGGGCAGGGGTTCTCTGCTTTCCCCGAGCAGCTGGTATGGCTTTTCATCCATGCATACTACTGGAACGGCAGGGTCATATGGCATTTCATAAATGTCCAGAATATCTTCCATACAGGCTACAAATTCTGCGTTTTCTTTGGGAGGGATGCACCGGTAGGAGTTTTTGTGAGGTCGAAGTTCATTTTTTT
>JAMPFA010000001.1:386529-450146 GCA_023664725.1 Roseburia sp.
GTTCCCCGCAGAGCATCATGATATACATGCAAAAATACAGCCAGAGCATCACAAGAACAATTGTCGTAAGGCTCCCGTACATGGAAAAACCGTTAAAATAATCTACATAGACAGATATCCCAAAAGAAAAAACATACCATGCAAGGCCGCAGACAATTCCCCCGGGAAGCTGGTTTTTGAACGTCAGTTTTCTGTCTCTGATCTCTTTGTTGTTTGGCAGGGTTTTGTAGAGCACCGTAAACATGACAATTAGAACTGCCAGCATGATGACACTGCGGAGCCGGAAAACAAGATCCGTGGCATGTGCCAGAAATGGAAAATAGCCTACCAGCATCTTTTGTATGCTGTTTCCAAACACCAAAAGCACGATTACCGCCAAAAGCGCCAAAATAAAGCCAATCATATACACCACCGCCCAGAAACGCAAAACCACCCAGTTCCTGGTCTCATGGATATTGTTTACCACATTAAGCCCGTCAGCCATATACTGAACGCCCTTGGCTGCCGACCAGACTGCCAGCACAGCCGTGAGGGAAACGATTCCTATGGATTTGTTGTAAAATTCATCGATGATTGGCACCACCACCGGTGAAATATAGGCGGGCATGATATCCGACACGATTTTTAACAGTGTGCTCTCCGATACAGGAGTATACTGTAACAGAGAGCAGAACACCATGACAAAGGGGATCAGGGAAATAATAAGAAAAAATGCAGACTGGGCTGCAAAGGCATTGATATTATCCTTTTTACATTTATCAGTAAAACGTTTTATCTCAATTATCATCCGAAAAACCATAAAAACTCTCCGATCTAGTCATATCCTTGGGAATAACCCCTAAAGAGTATCATGAAATGGGAAGGATTTCAACATTGTGGAAGAAAAATTGTAAGATATCTTTATAATTTTTTCCATTTTCCGCCATTTTACACGCTCCGTTCTGGCTCATTCCGATTCCATGGCCATACCCTCCCCCTTTGATCTGGTAATCTCCGTTTTCTTCAGGAGTCAAAGTGACAAAGGCACTGGGAATCAAAGATACCTCTTTGCGCACACTTCCGTCTTTTAATGTGAGGCTTTTACATCCAGCACTTAAAACCACCCGTATATTGTACTCATTGGTAAGAATCACTTTTCCCTTCTCATATTCCAGGCACAATTCCAGTATTACTCCGCAGGCGCTTCTTTTCTGCACGGAAATCCCCACAAGATTTCCAAGCCCTCTGGCATTTTCTGCTTCCTCCCCCTTCTCATCCAAAATAGCGACGGAATCCGGTACTTTTTCTTTTCTTGCTGCAAGAATACCTGCAATTTTATCCATAACAGCCTCCTCGCTGAAATTACACACAGCATCCCACCTGTAAAAGGGAGAAAAATCATCGTAAGCTGGTGCATCCGAATTTATGTACTCCGAAAAAACTTCTTCATCTGAAAAATCAAAATCCTCCTGCTGATCCTTTAACTGAATACTGTGAAGGTATCCATAGGCCGGCTCACTGTCTAATCCCCAGCTCTCTCCGTTCCCTGTCACGCCGGAGGATGTGGAAAAATAGTATGCCTCCGCAATCTCACCCTGATACTTTAACACTTCCCCAGCCGTGTCCCACACTGCATTGCTGGTGGTTTCCTCCCTGGTCTGTTTATTGTACACCTGAAAATTCGTAGAATCGTCCACATGTGCTCCCAACGGTGCATAGGCTCCCTTTTGAAGCTGAATATACACATAGCTTCTGGCACAAACTGCCTGGGCTTTCAGAGCCTCGATTCCGTAAGAGGAAGGCATCTCACTGGGAACAACACTGCAGAGATAATCCTCAATGGAAAGCTCGCTGATCAAAGTATACCCTTCAGGATATCTGTACAATTCCAAGGTTCCCTGGTAACCCAGAGATGCTTTTTCCCCGTTTTCACCGCATAAAAACAATTCTCCCCCTTCTTCCGCCGGAGAAAACCGGATACTGTTTTCTGAACTTTCCTCAAAAAGTTCCTCTCCTTTTAGGACAGCTCCCGCTTCTTTTGTCTCCTCCCTGTCATGAAAAGCGACTTTGCAGGAAGTGCTGCAAGTCAGAGAGACTTGCTGACGGTAAGGGCCTGCATCCTCCCCCAAAAGCAGAACACGGATCCTGCTGATCTGTGCAGGTTCCACCAAAAGAATCGCCTCCACCCTGTCTTCTGCAACTACATACTCCACTTTCATATTTGCAATTACAATATCAGACAATTTTTTTTCCTCTATGGAACCATAAATTTTATATACCGGAAGATTTTCAGACCGGTTGATCTCTCCATACCCTTCAATCTGAATTCTGGAATCGTCCACCGCAATGAGATTACCCTCTATCCGATCTTCCTTTAGCTGGATTTTTGCAAGTTCCCCCTCTTTCCACACCAGGTCGCAAACCTGCTTTTCCACACCCATCTCCTTCCAGGCCATGGATATCTCATATGTCTCTCCTCCATATAAAAAACTGATTTTCTCAGCAGTTTCCTCCAGGAGATACACATTTTTTATTGCGGAAGAAATGCCTTTCAGTCTTCTTATTCCGATAATGCGCTCCCCTCTCACATAAAACTGATAGGATCTCATAGACTCCGTAAAATCAAATTCTATATCACTTGAATAGCTCTGGCTGGCTGTCACATAACTCTTCCCATCCTGTTTCAACAATATTTCATCAACGGTATGTATCTCCCCCTTATCATCTAACAAATCCACAAACTGGTCATATACCTGGTTAAACTCATCCCTTGTAACAGTCTGTCTCTCTTTTCCTTCTGGCAAAACAACATATTCTTCCGTTCCTGTCTGGACTGACAGCCATTTGCACATTCCAATGGTGACAACTGCTCCAAACTTCTCCTCCTCTATCATTTTCTTCCATTCCTCTTTGGAATAGTAACAGAATTCCATAAGGCCGGGAAGTTCCTCCGTCATCACATACTCATCACAGTACTGATAACTATCCACCTTTATCTGATTTTTTATAATAAGTCCAAAGGCAATGATCCCCAAAACTACCACGCCAAATATCAAAATTTTCAGCTTTATGTCTTCCTTTTCCTGCCTTGGCCGCCAATTCCTTTTCCCCACTCTTTTTCCCTCTTTCTTCCTTACAATACAAATTCCGAACCTAAAAGAGAAGCCACTGTAAAAGCAGCTTCTCTCTCTTTCGTTTCCTCGTATTTATCATTTGCGAATTAGGATTTATCCTAAGTTTACTGGCCATTTTTCCTTCGTACATAAAAACACCTTTTCTTTTGTACAGAAGATGGTTATCTTTCGTACAATTTCTTTTGTGCCTTATGTATTTCTCTTTTGTCTTTTCAAAAACCCAAAATGCCGTTTCCTGCAATTTTGACGCCTAGCCACAGCTAGGTGGGTAACCGCAGCATCTCTTCTGTCTTCCGCTGCAAACGGCGGCCTGACATCCAATCTGCAATATAGGGAACCCTTAAAAAATTTGTAGGTTCAAAATAGCAGGGTATCGAACATCCCAGGAATTTATGTTTAGATTATACTATAGTTTCCCTCACATTTCAACGAAAAATTCATGTTAAATTTATGTAAAAATTCATGTTTAAATTAACAAAAAAGAGGAACCTCATAAAGAGATTCCCCGTTTTCTGTTTATATTATTTCTCAGGTCCAGCGGAAACTAATGCTTTTCCAGCGTCGTTGCCTTCGTATTTTGCAAAGTTCTTAACAAATCTGCCTGCTAAGTCTTTTGCTTTTGTCTCCCATTCGGAAGCGTCTGCATAAGTATCTCTTGGGTCAAGGATTGCAGGGTCAACGCCAGGAAGCTCGGTAGGAACTTCAAAGTTGAAGAGCGGAATCTTCTTTGTAGGTGCATTGTTGATGGCACCGCTTAAGATTGCATCGATGATTCCACGGGTATCCTTAATGGAAATTCTCTTTCCGGTTCCATTCCAGCCTGTGTTTACAAGATAAGCTTTCGCACCGCTCTTTTCCATTCTCTTAACCAGCTCTTCTGCATATTTGGTGGGATGAAGCTCTAAGAATGCCTGGCCAAAGCAAGCGGAGAATGTAGGTGTAGGCTCAGTAATTCCACGCTCTGTACCAGCTAACTTAGCAGTAAATCCGGAAAGGAAGTAATACTGGGTCTGCTCCGGTGTCAGAATAGATACAGGAGGCAGCACGCCAAATGCATCTGCGGATAAGAAGATTACGTTCTTAGCAGCAGGAGCAGCGGATACAGGTTTTACAATATTGTCAATATGGTTGATCGGATAAGATACACGGGTATTCTCCGTTACGCTCTTATCGTTAAAGTCAATCTTTCCGTTGGCATCCAGAGTAACGTTCTCAAGAAGAGCGTCACGCTTGATCGCATTGTAGATATCCGGCTCAGATTCTTTGTCCAGGTTGATAACTTTAGCATAGCATCCGCCTTCAAAGTTAAATACGCCGTTGTCATCCCAGCCGTGCTCGTCATCACCGATCAAAAGACGCTTCGGATCGGTGGAAAGAGTTGTCTTACCAGTTCCGGAAAGTCCGAAGAAAATAGCGGTGTTCTCGCCATTCATGTCTGTATTTGCGGAACAGTGCATGGAAGCGATGCCCTTCAGCGGCAGATAGTAGTTCATCATGGAGAACATACCCTTCTTCATCTCTCCGCCGTACCATGTGTTGATGATCACCTGCTCACGGCTGGTGATATTGAAAGCAACACAGGTTTCGGAGTTAAGGCCTAACTCTTTATAATTGTCAACTTTTGCCTTGGAAGCGTTGTAGACAACGAAATCCGGCTCGAACTCAGCCAGCTCTGCATCGGAAGGCTGAATGAACATATTCTTAATGAAATGTGCCTGCCATGCAACTTCAACGATGAAACGCACTGCCATACGAGTGTCTTTGTTTGCGCCGCAGAATGCATCTACTACAAAAAGACGTTTGTCACAAAGCTCTTTCTTTGCGATCTCTTTCACTGTAGCCCAAACATCTTCAGACATGGGATGATTGTCATTCTTGTACTCGTCAGTAGTCCACCATACCGTATCTTTGGAGTTTTCGTCCATAACGATATACTTGTCTTTAGGAGAACGGCCTGTGTAGATACCAGTCATTACGTTGACTGCGCCAAGCTCACTTTCCTGTCCCACTTCAAAGCCATTAAGGCCTGCTTTTGTCTCTTCCTCAAATAACATTTCGTAAGAGGGGTTGTGAACGATTTCCTTGACACCGGTAATACCATACTTGCTTAAATCAATTGCCATTTTTTTAACCTCTTTTCTTTTTTTATGTACAGGTACAGGCAGGGCCTGCCCTAAAATACTCTATTACAAATATACACTAAGTAGATTTGTTTTTCAATGTGTTTTTACAAATTTTCCGGCGAAAATGCTTCCGGGAAAAGTTCTTCTAAGAGATATACTCGAAAGTCAGTCTCGTTTTTTGCTGAAATCACCTGAAATTCTTTTGGGTCGCAGAACTCCATCATCACCTGGCGGCACACGCCGCAGGGCGTTAAATATTCTTCTCTGTCCCCAACGATGGCAATGGCCTTAAATTTCCTCTCCCCCTCGGACACTGCTTTAAAGATAGCGGTCCGCTCCGCACAGTTCGTAGGGGAATAGGCTGCATTTTCTATATTGCATCCTCGGTAAATCCTGCCGCTCTCCCCCAAAAGCGCTGCCCCAACATGGAAATTGGAATAGGGGGCATAGGAAAACTCTTTCGCTCTGCAAGCTTCCCTGACCAGTGTTTCTTTCTCCATGTCTTCACCTCCCCACGCCTTACATAAGAATATTATACCCTAAAAACCAAAGTATTTCTATTGTTTTATAGTAATTTCAAAAATATGAACAAAAACTAAAATTTTATTAAATTTTATACTTTTTTCTTGTCCGGCCAGGTGATTTATGATATGATTGGTGAGCAGCTAAATCTCAATTCTATGTCTATGCAAAAAGAATTTTGGGCATTTCTATTTCTATAGGATTTTTTCTTTGAGATTTTCACAACTTTTTTAGGGAGGTAGTCTATGTACAAAAATCCATACAGCGAAATTACACCGGAACTATTAAAGCTTTCAAAGATATATGAGAACGATATCAGCATTGACCCGGAGCTTTATACAAAATATGACGTAAAACGGGGACTCCGTGACTTAAATGGAAAGGGTGTTCTGGTTGGACTGACGGAGATATCCGATGTGTGCTCCACAAAGATGGTGGACGGTAAATCCATACCTATGGAAGGTGAGCTTTATTACCGCGGATACAATGTCAAAGACCTTGTAAAAGGCATCCCGGGCAGCAGTCATTTCGGCTTTGAGGAATGCAGTTATCTTCTCCTTTTCGGCAAACTGCCAACCCAGGAAGAATTGAATGAATTTATAGGCATTTTAAGCCACTACCGCACGCTTCCCACCGGATTTGTGCGGGATATCATTATGAAAGCGCCAAGCAGGGATATGATGAACACTCTGGCGAGAAGCGTCCTTACCCTTTACTCCTACGACGATTTTGCGGATGATATCACCATTCCCAATGCCCTGCGCCAGTGCCTTCAGCTGATCAGTTTATTTCCGCTTTTGTCCGTATACGGTTATCAGGCTTACAAGCATTATCACGACGGAGACAGCCTGTTTATCCATCAGCCAAAACCGGAATATTCCACAGCGGAAAATATTCTTCATATATTAAGAGCGGATTCCAAATTCAGTGCACTGGAGGCAAAGCTTTTAGACATTGCCTTAATCCTCCACATGGAGCACGGCGGTGGTAACAACTCCACCTTTACCACACACCTGGTATCATCTTCTGCCACAGATACATATTCGGTGATCGCCGCTTCTCTTGGTTCCTTAAAAGGTCCGAAGCACGGCGGCGCCAACATTAAAGTGGTAAAGATGTTTGAAGATATGAAGGAGACAGTGAAGGACTGGGAGGACGAAGAGGAAGTTTCCCGCTACTTAAAAGCGCTTCTTAATAAAGAAGCTTTTGACCATGCCGGACTGATTTATGGTATGGGCCATGCAGTCTATTCCCTATCCGATCCCCGTGCCGTAATCTTTCACTCCTTTGTGGAACAGCTCTCCGCAGAAAAAGGAAAGCAGAAGGAATTTGCACTGTATACTATGGTGGAACGGCTTGCACCCAAGATTATCGCCGAGGAGCGGAAAATTTATAAAGGTGTCAGCCCCAATGTGGACTTTTACAGCGGATTTGCCTATTCCATGTTAAACCTTCCGCTGGAATTATACACTCCGATTTTTGCCATTGCCCGTATCTCCGGATGGAGCGCCCACAGGCTGGAAGAGCTCTCAAGCAACGGCAAGATCATGCGTCCTGCCTACAAATATGTAGGTGCGCATACATCATATGTTCCCATCACAGACCGTTAAATTTTTCTGACAAACAAAAAGGCAGTTTTCCACTTTCGGAAAACCGCCTTTTTCTCAATAGAAAAACTGTTCCCTTGCCTTTCTGAGCTGCCCTGCAAACCAGAGCCATGTCCCGATAAAGACAACTGCTCCTATCAAATTAAAGTACTTGCCCAAAAGAGCATACATATCATTTACAATAGCCAAAACACCGAAAATCAATGCAATCACTCCAAAACAGACTGATTTCATGGCAATGGCATCGATAAAGCCCTGCCTGTTTTTACATCTTGCCATATCCTCCTGGTTGACCACTATGGTACTCAGCTCTCCTGTATTTTTCATTTTCAGGGACGAATATATAAGATACAATCCCAATCCCGTGATAACCAAGTCAAAAATCAACATAAAATCCATAATTTTTTCCTCTCTTTCGTTTTTCTGTTTTTTATTATAACACATTTATGATGATTTTTATATAATTTTTATAGTTTTTTATACTATACTCAAAATTTTTCCAAAAAAATCAAATAATCGGTGCAATTAATATTGAAACTTTAAATATTATAGTATAAAATAAGAAATGATGATTATCATATAGAAATGAAAAGGAGCGGTTATATATGAAACTCGAAGATGCAAAAATACTAATCGGTGATGATTCCATTCTGGCAAGAAAACAATTAAAAGATATCATTGCTGCTTTTGGGGGGGTTCATTTTTTGGAAGCCTCTAACGGACAGGAAGCCATTGACTTATATGCAGCCAACACCCCTGAAATTGTTTTTTTAGATATTGTAATGCCTGTAGTAGACGGAAATGGTGCCATTGCTGAAATCATGAAGATGAATCCAGCTGCCGATGTTGTTGTAGTTTCATCCATCGGTACGCAGCTGCAATTAAAACAGGCGATCCAGCTCGGTGCGAAGGATTTTGTGCAAAAACCGTTAAACCGCAATCAGATAGAGTCTATTTTGAACACTCGATTTGAAGGGAGATAAGAAATGTATTCACAATTTTTTGGAAACTACCTGCTCAGTAAACAAGCTGTTACCACAGAACAGTTGGTTCACGCCATTCAGGAACAGCATACCAAACATTTAAGGCTGGGCACATTAGCTATGCACGCAGGATTAATGACTGCCATTCAGGTGGACAACGTGATTATCCGCCAGACCCATGAAGACAGAATGTTCGGTGAGATTGCCATTGAAGAAGGACTATTGTCTGAAGAACAGGTGGCAGAACTGTTGGGAACGCAGATGCCCGATTACCTTTTGATTGGACAGACCTTGGTGGATGACGGCGTATTTACCAACGCTGATCTGGACAAATATATCAAAGCCTATCAGAAGGAAAATGAGATTTCCCAGTTGGAGAAAGACAAGGAACAACAAGAAAACTTAGAGACTCTGGTGCGCAATCTGTTCTTGATCACCATCGAAAATGTGCCGGAATATGTCATTGAGTACCTGAACCTTTTGTTTAACAATCTGCTCCGCTTTATCGGAGAGGATTTTACACCGTTAAATCCCTCGATTGTTTCGGAATATGTGACTGGACGCTGTTCCAGCCAGGTAGTAAAAGGCGATTACCAGCTTACTTCCTATTTTGATATGACGGAAGATGCCGCTGTCGCTTTTGCTTCCCGTTATGTCAATGATTCTTTTACTGAATTTGATGAATATGTACAGGCATCCGTTGAAGATTTCTTAAATTTACATAACGGCTTATTTAATGTCAACGTATCAAATGAAAACGCAGAGGTAGATTTGCAGTTAGATCCGCCTATATCTATGGACAACACAATGATCAGTTGTTCCACGGAAACCATATTGCTTCCAATCATTTATCCTTTCGGAATCATCAATCTGCTGATTTCTCTCAGCGAAGAAGAGCATTCCGCTCTTCCTGAAATGGAAAACGCAAACAGTTTTGATAGTTTAAATGACCTTGATTCTCTGATGAAAGATTTAGAAAATATGTAATAAAAAGTATAAAAAAGAACACTTACAGGAGTAAAACCTGCAGGTGTTCTTTTTTGCTGAAACCATGTATTGAAAACTATATTTTTAAAAACTTTTTCACGGTGTCTTCCATTTCATCTACTTCACAGATCGTATTGTGGCGTACATTTGCATTTCGGATTTCCTCAATGGCCTTTGGAACCTCTACATTGGCAATTTTGCTCAGTTCGTCCACCAGTTCAAAATCTCCCAGTGAATCGTATTTTTCTTTGTCAATGGCATCCATTACACTTCTGGTAAACTTAAAAGGACTTGCAGTGGAGGCGATTACAGTCTTTGCACTGTCTCCTGTCTCTTTTTTATATTTCTCATATACTCCTGCCGCTACCGCCGTGTGGGTGTCAATGACGTATCCCGTCTTTTCATAAAGTTTTCGGATTACTTGGGCGGTCTCCTCTTCTGTTGCATAGTTGCCATAAAAATCAGATAACTGCCCTCTCATTTCCGGTGTGATCTGATATTTTCCTTCTACTCCCAGAGCTTTCATGAAATCTGCATTTTTTGCGGCATCATCTCCTGCAAGGCGGTAGATCAGACGCTCTAAGTTGCTGGAGATCAAGATATCCATGGAAGGCGAGGAAGTCAGTACAAATTCACGGTTTTTATCATATGTCCCAGTGGAGAAAAAGTCGTACAACACTTTATTCTCATTGGAAGCACAGATGAGCTTTGCGATGGGAAGCCCCATGTTTTTTGCGTAAAAGGCGGCAAGAATATTTCCAAAATTGCCTGTGGGAACTACTACATTGATCTTCTCTCCCTTTTCAATTTCCCCGTTTGCATACAATTTTGCATAGGCGTACACATAATATACAATCTGGGGCACCAAACGTCCGATATTGATGGAGTTGGCGGAAGAAAACTGATAGCCTGCCTCATCCATGATTTTTGCCAGCTCGGGATCCTGGAACATTTTCTTTACCCCTGTCTGTGCCTGGTCAAAGTTTCCAGCTATACCCACCACAAATGTATTGTCCCCTTTCTGGGTCACCATCTGCTTCTTCTGAATAGGACTTACGCCGTCCTTTGGATAAAATACGATGATCTTTGTATGATCCACATCGGCAAATCCTGCCAGGGCAGCTTTTCCTGTATCTCCGGAGGTCGCTGTAAGGATCACGATATCATTTTTTACCTGATTCTTTCTGGCAGCTGTGATCAGAAGGTGGGGCAGGATCGATAATGCCATATCTTTAAATGCGATAGTGGAGCCATGGAATAATTCCAGGTAATAAGCCCCGTCCGCATTTACCAGTGGAGCAATTTCCTCTGTGTCAAATTTGCTGTCATAAGCGGATTTGATACAGTGCTTCAATTCCTCCTCCGTAAAGTCCGTGAGAAATCTGCTCATCACCGCATAGGCAGTTTCCTGGTAAGTCATCCCTGAAAGTTCCTCTATATCTATATCCAGTGCAGGAATAGCGGTGGGTACAAATAATCCTCCCTCACCTGCCAGTCCCTTTAAGATTGCCTGGGATGCCGTTACTCTCTCGTCTGCATTTCTTGTGCTTGCATAAATCAGTTCCATGTCTTTATCCTCTTCTTTTCTATGGTGAAATTTGTTAAATTGTGTTATAGTATTACATATCCGTATTTTTTATTATATAAGAAACGATTCTGTAATGTCAATGGATTTTAGGAGGTTTTTATGTTAGCTGGCGTATACCAGGCAAAAAAGAAAAACGGCAGTATCTACTATCGTTCCAGTATCACCTTTTTAAATAAACACATCAGCCTTGGAAGTTTTGAGACAGAAAGTGAAGCACACGCTGCCTATCTGAAAGCCGACGAAATTTTGAAGGATAAATCCCTGCTCTTAGAGCATTTACTCTATGATTCCAAAACCCTAGGTTTTGAAAAGATTGTTTCCCTGGCAAATTTTCGGGACAACAATATCTATATCAAAACGCCAATTTATCTCCATGCAAACTATTTTTCCTACTATCTCTCCCCGGGGGAGGAATACAAATTTGACATCGATGATCTGTTTTTCTATTCCAGCCATAAGATCATGAAGCGTGGGGGCCATCTCTTTGTAAATGAATACGGTATGCAGACAAATCTTTTGTCCCGGTACGGTATCAAAAACTTTGCGGTATCCGGCAGAGATTACGATTTTGCAAACGGCGACAAATATGACTACCGCTACTCCAATATTATTGTGATCAACCAGTATTACGGCGTCGCTGCAGTGACAAAACAGGGAAATGTATGTTATGAAGCCCATATACACATTAACGGCAACTACAAGATCGGCACTTATGAGACGGAAACTTTAGCTGCCGTTGCATACAATAAAGCAGTAGATTACGCCCTCTCCCACGGCATAAAAAAGAATTTCCCGGAAAACTATATCACCGAATTATCTGCTAAAGAATATGCCGACATCTACTCCAGTTTAAAGATTTCCAGGAAATACTTAAATTATCTTAGTACTAATTTTCAGGGACAGTAACTACATTTCCGTCCTCCTCTATTATCTGATTTTCACCTGCCACAGCGTTGTCCTGTGTTCTTGGGACGGTCTGCTGTTCTTCTTTTTTCTTTTCCTTCTCCTCGTCGTAGTAGGAAAAAGCATTGGAAATTTTTGTATTTTCCGCCGTAAGCCGGACTTCCTCCCTATAATAGGCAACTACCGGCGTATCCACCTCTATCATCTCATAAAGCTTTGTGGCCGCTTCCTCCGGCACATTGATACATCCATGTGAACCAGAAGTTCTATAAATCTCTCCACCAAACCTGCCGTTTCGCCAGGAGGCATCATGAACTCCTACATTGTAGGCAAAAGGCATAAAATAGGTCACGTTAGACTCATAATCCTCCCCCTTTAACACAGCTGGGCTTTTTTTATAAACAATCTTAAACACCCCGTCCGGTGAGCCGTTTCCTCTGCTGATGTTTCCGGATACAATATCCGTATCCATCCTGAGACTGCCCTCCTCATAGTAATAGAGATGCTGATTGGTGTAATCAATCTCCAGGTAAGTGTCCCCGATATCATCCAGGCCGGATTTTGCCGCCCTCTGCTGATACATCGGTTCCCTTGTGACCACTTCCCCATTTTTCACTTCCTCTAAAAGCTGCGCCAATTCCTTCTCCTTGTCCACAACCCAGCCGTAATCTCCGCCGCCTATGGAAACCGTATCCCCTCTTGATGTCTTAAATTGACGCACATCGCCGTAAGTGTTATATTTGCTGGCAAGACGCTGTACAAAGGACGCCGCTGCACTCTCGTCAAATGTCACCTGGTAATCCGCACTGACGTTGATCCAATCGGAGATCACGGACCGATCCACCACTTCCTTCTCCGTTCCCATATCGTAAGTGACAGAAGCGCCAAAGTAGGATTCAATCTCCTTCATGCAAGTACTTAAGATCTCATCCTCCGATGTAACCTCCGGTGCCTGATACACTTCATCCGGCAGGGTAAGCTCTGTCTCTCCCGCCTCCACCGCCGCCTTTACATGAGTGTAGACCTTGTCTGCCAAAAGGTAGCTGCCCTGCTCCTCCGGTATCAGCTCATAGCCATTTTCTGTCTGCCCTATGTGGGCATTCACCGGCTCCTTCATATGCTCTGTGTCAAAACAGTCCAGCGCATTTACCTCTTTTTTCAGCAGTTCTGTATCGTATGTAATACTTTTGTCAATGTCCAGATTTTTCTGTTTTGTGATCTTTCCAGGCCACAACAAAAACGGCTGGTCCTTAACCAGCTTTTCCTCCTCGCCGGAGGGCTGATATTCATACTCGAAATCCATGCCTAATATCTGATACTTGTTGCCATCCCTGTCATAAATGGTCAAAAGGTAATCCCTTACTTCCGATTTCAGATTGGCTGCCGCCTCCTCTGCCGTCATACCGCTGACATCCATATCTTCCATCCTGGTCTGATAAAAGAAGTGGGAATGGAAATAGAAACAGAAAAATATATAAACTGCCAGAAAAATAAACACCACTGTTCCCAATGCCAGGTGAAGTGACTTTTGTAAAACACTTTTCTTTCTTCTACGTTTTTTTCGTTTCTGTGCCATAGTCCTTAACTGTCCTTATCTTATTTATAATGCAACTATTATAACAATAACCATACATTTTTGCAACTTTATCACAGAAAAAGCCTGATATGAAAAAAGAGCAAAAGCTTTTGGACTTTTGCTCTTGTAATCGTATTCTGGTGTTTACATCATGCCGCCCATTCCTGCGCCGCCTGCCGGCATTGGAGGAATGTCTTCTTTGATGTTCGCCACTGCAGATTCTGTGGTAAGCAGCGTAGAAGCAACAGATGTTGCATTCTGCAACGCACTTCTGGTAACTTTTACCGGGTCTAAGATTCCACTCTTTACCATATCCACATATTCTTCTGCGGAAACGTCAAATCCCACACCTGCATCGGACTCTTTTACTTTGTTGATGATAACTGCGCCCTCTAATCCAGCGTTTGCAGCAATGTAGTACAATGGAGATTCCAGTGATTTTAAGATAACCTTTGCACCTGTCTTCTCGTCACCTTCCAGTGTATCCGCCAGCTTTGCCACTTCCTTGGATGCATGGATGTATGCGGAACCGCCTCCTGCGATGATTCCCTCTTCCACTGCGGCTCTGGTAGCGTTTAAAGCATCCTCCATACGAAGTTTTGCCTCTTTCATCTCTGTCTCTGTTGCCGCACCCACACGGATCACTGCAACACCGCCTGCAAGCTTCGCAAGTCTTTCCTGTAATTTTTCTTTGTCAAACTCGGATGTCGTCTCGTCAATCTGTCCTCTGATCTGTGCGATTCTGGACTTGATCGCCTCTTTGTCCCCTTCGCCGTCTACGATGATGGTGTTCTCCTTCTGAACTTTTACGGATTTCGCCCGTCCTAACTGATCTAATGTGGTATCTTTTAAGTCAAGTCCTACTTCCTCGGAGATCACCTGTCCGCCGGTTAAGATGGCAATATCTTCAAGCATAGCTTTTCTTCTGTCACCGTATCCCGGAGCTTTCACTGCAACTACATTGAATGTTCCGCGAAGTTTGTTAACAATCAATGTGGTGAGAGCCTCCCCTTCGATATCCTCTGCAATGATCAAAAGCCTTGCACCGCTCTGTACAATCTGCTCTAAGAGAGGAAGGATTTCCTGGATGTTGGAGATTTTCTTGTCTGTGATGAGGATATAGGGATCATCTAAAGATGCCTCCATCTTATCCATATCAGTACACATATAAGCGGAAACATATCCTCTGTCAAACTGCATACCTTCCACTAAATCCAGCTCTGTCTGCATGGTCTTTGACTCTTCGATGGTGATCACGCCGTCGTTTGTCACTTTCTCCATGGCATCTGCTACCAGGTTTCCCACTTCCTCGTCCCCTGCAGAAATAGCTGCCACTTTTGCAATCTGATCTTTGCCATTTACTTTCTGGCTCATCTTCTTTAAGGATTCCACAGCAACATCTGTAGCCTTTTTCATTCCTTTTCTAAGGATGATTGGGTTTGCGCCTGCCTCTAAGTTCTTCATACCCTCTACAACCATTGCCTGAGTTAAAACTGTTGCGGTAGTTGTACCGTCACCGGCCACATCATTTGTCTTTGTAGCCACCTCTTTTACCAGCTGTGCGCCCATGTTCTCAAATGCGTCTTCAAGCTCAATCTCTTTTGCGATGGTGACACCATCGTTGGTGATCAGGGGAGCGCCGAAGGATTTGTCAAGCACTACGTTCCTTCCTTTTGGCCCTAATGTCACTCTCACTGTGTTTGCCAGTTTATCCACACCAGCGCCTAACGCTGTCCTTGCCTCTGAACCATACTTAATTTCCTTTGCCATGATAATCTGCCTCCTTCTATTCTACAACTGCTAAAATATCATTCTGTTTTACAATGATATATTCTGTATCTTCTAATTTTACTTCTGTTCCTGCATATTTCGAGAAGATAACTTTCTGTCCAACCTTAACCTGCATGGTCACTTCTTTTCCGTCAACCATTCCTCCCGGCCCTACTGCGATCACTTCCGCTTCCTGGGGTTTCTCCTGGGATTTGCTTGTCAAAATAATCCCGGATTTCGTTGTCTCTTCTGCTTCTAACTGTTTCAAAACAACTCTGTCTGATAATGGTACTAATTTCATTATGTCTGCCTCCTTGGATTTCTTTTTTTGAATTATTAGCACTCATTTCTTTCGAGTGCTAACTGATAGATTAATCATATGTTTTTGTAGTCAATTCTGCAACCGTACTTTTCTGCATATTTCTTATATTATTCTAATTCTATCTCTCATATACTCATTTTTTCTCACTTTTTTACAATTTCACTGTTTTTTGCAAAGTTTATATATTTTTTAGAATTCCAGGCTTATGATTTCTCCAGTTTCATTTTTACAAAATCTTTTACGGTGCGGTTGCCCTCTGAGAGAAATATCTGCAGTGTTTTTGAAAGCACTTCCTGGCTCTCCCTGTCCAAGCTGCTTTTTAGCTTTAACAGCTCCACAAATTTCTTAAATGATATATTGGCCAGGTCATCCACTGTTTTGATATCCGCCTCCTCCAGCACCAAAAACAAAGTATCCACAAAATTTTCCCTCTGGACAATGTCCATTTTCCCCACCCAGGCTTTTAAAGCTGCGTCCAGTATCACACTCTGTTTTGCCACTGTCTTTACATGGATGAAAGAGTTCCCCATCACCTTCCATGTCATGGCGTCGTGCTGCATAGGTCCGGTGACAGAGCTTTCCACCACCTGGTACTCCTCCTCATGCTCCAAAAGCATGCCCACAATGGAGGATTCCGGAAGATATGTATGGATTTTCGGCAGCATTTTGCCGTACTCCTCCCTGCGGATCATGCTCTCGGTAAAACCGGGGCCATCGTTGCTATACACCCCAAGGATTCGGTCTTGTATGGATTCTTTGCAATGTACGCTGGCATACACCGATAAATTCCCGCCTTTGGAATGTCCTCCCACCCGGATTTTTTTCTGCCTGGGAGAAATCACCCTGTTTAAATAATCCACTGCCTTTAGCTGTCCCGGAGTCTCTGTAAGAAAGCTCATATTAAAATTTTCTTTCCACCCCACCATGGTATTGTCTGTTCCGCTGTAGGCCACAAAAATACTCCCGTCATCCAGTTTTACCGTCATGGCGCAAAATTGGGACTGTTCCTTTGCGCTGATCTCTTCTACATAATCTGACAGCTTTAAATCCCCAAACCGTCTGGTATCAGCCATTTTTTTCATCAGAAAAGCCGCCGCTTTTGTGCTGGACACTTTCTCATTAATCTCCTCCTCGGTATGGGACAGGAAAAAGATGCGGCTTGCCTCTTTTATGGTGATTTCCTCTCCCTCAGACGGCACGATCCCCTTAAAGTCCACATACACAAGTTCTGAAAATATTAAATTATCCACTTCATTAAACTCTGCCTGAGCAAATGACAAATCTCCCCGCCAGTCCAGATAATCCATCATATTAGCCATGTTTTCTCCCTCATTTCTCTATAAATCTCCCTTAAATCAACCCAAAATGCATTAATGCCTTCTCTATGCCGTCTCTCTCCACAGAATCTGTCACATAATCTGCCGCCTGTTTTATCTCCTCTGTCCCGTTTCCCATAGCGATTCCATGGGCGGCATAGCTGATCATCTCCAGGTCGTTGGCGCTGTCCCCAAAGGCATAAGTGTTTTCCCTGGCAACTCCAAGATATTTGCAGATTTTCTCTATCCCCACAGCTTTAGAGTACCCTTTGGGTGCAATCTCAACCACCTTTTCCCCGTGAAAGATCAGATCATATCTGGGCAAAAGCGCCTTTTTCATAGCTTCGATATCCCCGCCTGTAAGATCTGCGCTTAGTTTGTTTACCTCGAAAAACCGGGTATCCTTCATCTCCAAAAAGCGTTCTCCCACAAGCTGCCTTAAATAGTCTATGTAGTAATCCCCGGTAAATTCCTGGCTGTTTACATACAGATATTCTCTTCCTTCCAGAATCGCCCTCATCTTACAGCTATGCAAGATATTAAGAATATTTTCTATTTCGGCCTGATCCATATATTTTTCAAAGATCATATTACTCTGATATTCTATATGGGTTCCAAGGGACGCCACGATCCCGTCAAAATCAATGGCAAGAAGCTCCGGCGTGCAGATGGAAGCCCTGCTCCTTCCACTGCAGATAAATGCAAGATTTCCATTTTCCCTCAGTCTGCGAATGGAAGAGACAGCGCTTTCCGGAATATGCATATGATTGTCCCAGAGTGTCCCGTCTATATCAAAAAATACTGCGTTTTTCATGCTCTTTTCCTCCTGATATCGAAAAGACGCGAATCTGAATCACTTCAAATCCGCGTCAAAGTCACATTTCATCCCTACTGTCAAAGACATGGTTGCTGGCTATATAGCCGAGAATCCAAATAAATCCCGCCACTGTGGTGGAACAGAAGCATTTTAAAATGGTGACCGCCAACTGATAAAATGTCAGTGTTCCCATAGCATGGGCTGCAATGGCTCCCTTTACCGGTTTTATAATCATAACCCATCCGCCCACATAAATACTTGCCAAAAGACCAATCCCATAGACAAGAAATGCAAGGATGATTCGCATATTACGGTTCATACTTTTCTCCTTTTCTGGCGATATTTAATCTTCCATGGTCAATATCATAACGCAATTTTCTGCTTTTTTCAACTTATTTTTAAAATTGGTCACAAATTCAGCCTGTCATCTTTTTGGTTTTCGATGAAAATCTTTAATTTTGCATGTTCCTCCTGCTCTAATCCTCCGTCTTTTTCCAAAAGTTCCCTCACGTCATCTGCCGCCTCCTTTAATATGTCCGCATCCTGATAGATATCCGCCAGGGCAAAAAGCATTTCCCCGCTCTGGCGGATGCCGAAGAAATCTCCTGGTCCTCTTAGCTTTAAATCCTCACTGGCAATGAAAAAACCATCGTTGGATTTATTTAAAATATTCAGACGTTTCTCTGAAACCTTACTCTTTGCATTGTCCACCATAATACAGTAGGATTGGGCGCTTCCCCTGCCCACTCTGCCTCTTAGCTGGTGGAGCTGTGCCAGTCCAAACCGCTCCGCATTCTCAATCATCATCACAGTGGCATTGCCTACATCCACTCCCACTTCCACCACAGTGGTAGATACTAAAAGCTGAATCTTATTCTGGGAGAAATCATCCATCACCCGGTTTTTCTCTGCTGGCTTCATCTTGCCGTTCAATGTCCCGATCCGAATGCTTCCTTTATAATAACTTTCAAGAGCCATCGCATAGTCCGCCACATTCTCCATTTCAAGCTCCTCACTGTCTTCTACTAAGGGGCAGATCACATAGGCCTGATGGCCTGCCTCAATTTCCTTTCGGATAAACTCATAGGCAGTTTTCCGGTAGGATATGCCCACCACGCAGTTTTTTATGGGCAGCCGTTTTGCCGGAACTTCATCAATAACAGAAATATCCATATCTCCATAGAGGATGATTGCCAGGGTTCTTGGGATTGGCGTGGCGCTCATCACCAGAATATGGGGATGTGTGCCCTTTTCCGCCAGTGTTTCTCTCTGACGGACACCAAAGCGGTGTTGTTCATCGGTAATTACAAGCCCTAAATTGGCAAACACCGCCTTTTCCTGGATGAGAGCCTGGGTTCCGATGATCATGGCATCGGGATAAAGCTCTAATGCCTCCTGTGCCTGCCTCTTTTCCTTTGCCGTCAGAGAACCTGTCAAAAGGATAACTTTCCGTTCCAGTTCAAAGTCCTTGCACATTTTTACAAAATTCTCATAATGCTGCCTTGCAAGAACCTCTGTGGGAGCCATCAGGGCGGACTGATACCCATTTTCTCCCATCAACGCCATACTTAAGAATGCCACTATGGTTTTACCTGAGCCGACATCCCCCTGGATTAATCTCTGCATGGCAGTTCCTTTTTTCAAGTCTGCACTAATCTCATCAAAGCATTTTTTCTGAGCCTTCGTCAGGCTGTAAGGCAGATGAGAAAGGATATAGGGAATCACTGTCTCCGTTTCAATGGGAAAATCATTGGGAATCTCCGCCTTTTTTTCTTTCTGGAGCTGCATCTGAAGGATAAACTGGAAAAATTCATTGTACACCAGACGTTTTCTGGCAAATGTGAGCTGTTCCATATTGTCAGGAAAATGAATCTGTTTCAGGGCAAAGTTGTACTCTCCCAGATTCCGTTTTTCCCTGATATAATCTGGAAGGAAATCATAGGTCAAGGAAATCTGCTCTAACACCTGCTTTACCGTCTTTATCATAATCTGGTTGCTTAAGCCTTCCGTACGGCTGTACACCGGTTGTAAGGATTCCATTTTCATCTGATACTGCTCTGGCGTGTAAATCTCCGGCTGTTCCATGGCATAGTGCCTGCCTTTTTGTCTCACCCTTCCATAAAATATGTAACTCTCCCCGGGCTTTAATCGGCTTTTGATATAGGGCATATGAAACCATACCAGTTCCAGGCTTCCTGCGCCTTTTCCAATCTTTGCGGAGACGATTTCCATCCGCCTTGCCCTGGCCAATGTTGGAGTGGCAGCAATTTTTCCGATTGCGGCATGGATTCCCTCTGATCCAATATTCTCAGGAGCTATCGGCTCTTTAAACCTGACATAATCTCTTGGATAGTGAAGGAGTATATCCCAAATGGTATATACTCCAATCCGATTCATTAGTTTTTCAGTTTTAGCGCCGATCCCCTTAACTTCTGTTATGGGTGAATCTAATTTCATATCGTCCTCTTTTACTCTGCCGATATAATATAGTAATAAATCGGCTGTCCTCCCTCATGGATCTCCACTTCCACATGGGGGTATTTTTCTGTGATATAATCGGAAAGTTCCTGCCCTTCCTCCTCTTTTGCTTCCTCTCCGTAATAGATGCTGACAATTCCGGTGTCCTCATCTATCATCTGGTCCAACATCTCCTGAGTGGTCTGTTTTTTATCCCTGCCCACAGACAAAATGGTCTTATCCCCAAGGCCCATATAATCTCCCTCATGGATTTCCTTGTCATCTATCTCTGTATCTCTCACTGCGTAGGTTACCTGCCCGGTTTTTACCTGGTCAATTTCCTTCGTCATACGCTCTTCATTCTCCTTAGGCGTTTGCTCCTCAATAAAATTGATCAGTGCCGTAATTCCCTGGGGAATGGTTTTTGTGGGAATTACGATAACATTCTTCTCCTCACAGATAGATGCCGCCTGGTTTGCCGCAAGGATAATATTCTTGTTGTTTGGAAGGACAAATACGTTTTTGGCATTGACGCTTTCCACTGCTTTTAACACATCCTCTGTGCTGGGGTTCATGGTCTGTCCCCCCTCGATAATGTAATCCACTCCAAGGCCTTTAAATATCTCGTTTAATCCCTCTCCAATGGAGACAGATACAAATCCCATCTCCTTTTCCGGCTCTGTTTTGGCAGGCTTTTCTGCCGTGCCCTGCATCTCTTTTTCTTTTAAAGCAGAGATTTTTTCGTCCCGCTCCAGTTTCATATTTTCGATAATAATTGTGGTTAGGCTCCCATATTTCAGCGCTTTTTGCATAGCAAGCCCAGGATCGTTGGTATGTACATGTACCTTTACGATCTCGTCATCAGCCACCACCACAATGGAATCGCCAATTTCCTCTAAGTAGGATTTGAACTCTTTTTCTTTTTTATTGTTGAAAGGTTTGTTTAGCATAATCAAAAATTGAGTGCAGTAGGCAAACTTGATCTCCTGATTTGCCTGTGCCTCGATGGAACTGCTGACGGCTGCTGCCCCTGCATCTCCTGTCTTTATGGTAAATTTCAGTTCTTTCCCCTGAAGCATCATAAGGCCGCCCCGAAGAACCTCCACCAATCCCTGTCCACCGGAGTCCACCACACCTGCCTGCTTTAAGACCGGAAGCATATCCGGTGTCTTAGCAAGCACCCGCTCTGCCTCTTTTATCACCGCCTCCATAAAGACAAGAGGATCATTGGTAGTGTCCGCAAGCTCTCTGCCCTTTACTGCCGCCCCTTTTGCCACGGTGAGGATGGTTCCCTCTTTTGGCTTCATAACCGCTTTGTAGGCGGTCTCCACGGCCTTTTCCATGGCACGTGCCATCACGTCCACCGTAATGGTATCATACTCTGCGATCACCTTGGCAAATCCCCGGAAAAGCTGAGATAAGATAACACCAGAATTTCCCCTTGCCCCCCGGAGGGAACCGGAGGAGATGGCCTTTGCCAGAGACTTCATATCCGGATTTACAAGTGCATCCACTTCCCTTGCCGCCGACATGATCGTCATGGACATATTGGTTCCTGTATCGCCATCCGGCACCGGAAAAACATTTAATTCATTGATCCATTCTTTCTTTGCCTCAAGGTTGGCTGCTCCTGCCAGGAACATCTTGGCAAAGACTGCCGCATTTATCGAATTGATTTCCACTTTTCAAATCCTCCTTAATCGATGACTCTTACGCCTTCGACGTAAATATTAATCTTCTCAATTCCCATTCCGGTAAACTCTTCCACCTTGTATTTCACCGTATCTATCAGATTTTCTGAAACTGTATGGATGCTGACTCCATAAGAAACAATCACATGAAAATCAATCACTATTTTATTTTCCGCATCTACCTTTACATTTATACCATGAGTGAGGTAATCTTTTTTTAATAATTTTACCAGCCCATCCTTCATATTTACTGCAGCCATACCCACGATGCCAAAACATTCCACTGCGACAGACCCGGCGTAAGTTGCAATTACCTCACTGTCGATCACAATGGTTCCCAGTTGCGTCTCTATTTGTCCTTTCATACACGAACCTCCGTTATTTGATATCAGTCTAACACGCAGACTAAAGGGCGTCTGCACCGAATATATACTCCATTATACCCATTTTTCCTAAAAAATCAAATCTTCTTTCCTAATTTCTTATGAAAATATTTATTTTTTTCTTGCATTATGAAATACTATCTGCTAAAATGAACATGTTGTGAACCTACATGGGTAGGTTTAGTAAGTTACAAGGAGGTGCGGTCATGGCAAAGTGTGCAGTATGCGGAAAAGGCGCTCATTTCGGAAATAATGTGAGCCATTCTCATAGAAGATCAAATAGAATGTGGAAATCTAACATTAAATCTGTAAAATGTAAAGTAAACGGAGTTGCAAAGAAGATGTACGTTTGTACTTCTTGTCTCAGAAGCGGCAAAGTTGAGAGAGCTTAGAGTTAACGCCTATTGAGAGACTGTCCATTGACAGTCTCTTTTTTAACATCCGCTGCTGAAAAGAAAATATCCCAAAAACAGAAATCCCACAATTGCCAGGAAGGTACAAAATCCCTCCGGGATCACACAGGTAAGCAGCATTCCCACCCCAATGCAAAACAGAGTATACCCAATGAGCCTTTTCATCTAAATCCTCACAAAAAAACTGCATATATTTTAGTATATGCAGTCCTTTTTTGTTCTTATACAATATTCTACTTTTCTTTTACGGAATCGGAAAGGATGTCTTCCATGGCATCTTTTGCCTTTTCTCTAGCTTCTACATCCTCCACAGTGTTATCCTTTTTGCTTGTAAATTTGTTGACAAAATCGGGAACCATGTCCAAAATCTTTGTGACGCCGTCCTGATTTTTCACATTCACAAGTTTTGTGGTTCCGTTGGAAATGACCAGCACTGCGCTTGGCATCAGCTTTCCGCCCATACCGCCGCCGCCGTTTTGCTTCTTCTCATCGGAAAACACTCCTGCTGCCACTCCAAAGGAAACATCCACCAGGGGAAGAATGATGGTGTCTCCGATATGGATTGCCTCTCCCACCACGGTCTTTGTGGTGATAAAACTGTCCATTCCCTTAAATAAAGACTCTACTGTTGTATGAAATGCGTTGTCTCCCATTTCCTTTTTCCTCCTATTTTCTTATCTTCTTCATTAACCTTCTGAAATTTTTATCTCGTAATAACCGTATCACGATCAAAACTAATTGATATAGGGACATATGCCCTTTTATCGCAAGATTTCCCTGGACATAAAACCTGTCACTGGCAAAATCAGGGTAGACATGGAGCTTATGTTTGTAAAACAGCGGACAAAGGCTTAACACTCCTGTCACCTCACCGGTAAGTGCCGGATCTCCTGTGGAGAAATTGATCTCCCCCTTTGCATATTTCGGCCTTAAATGGGAAAGAAGATACAGCACTTCCCTCCATAGATGAGACAGTGCCAGTTTATTTTTCTCATCGGAAAGTTCTCTTTTTATAGCAGAAAATTTCCCTTCTTCCTTTTCTTCATTTCCGGTTTTAAATTTTTTCTTTCCAATTTTTTCTTTTTTGGGCTTCTTATGTTTCTTTTTAAATTTATTTTTTAGCGATTTCCCTTTTTCTTCTGATATTTTCTCTTTGGCAGACGCTCTCTTCTGTTCATCTTCTGCGTTTCCTTCTAGATTGTCTGCATTTGAATTTGAGATATCTTCGTGGCTTTCTTTCAAAGATTCCCCGATGCGTTCATCAGAACTCTCATCCCCGGGCTCATCTTCCGGCTTTCCCCTGGAAAGGTCTTTTCCAATGCCGAATATCCGAAGCTTTAACGACAGATTCCCTTTCGAAAACAGCATCTCCAGCCGCAGGATCTGGAAAAGCCACCAGAAATACCCTTTTACCAGAGGCTTACTGTTTTCCTCCAATATCCCTTCCACCTGATAAAACACAGGATGGAACAGGCACAAAAGAAGAAAACCAAGCAGTACTGCCAGTATGACAGCTATAATTTTTAACAGGATGATTAGAATACTCATATGTTTCTGCTTTCCTTATGCTGCAAATAACTTTTCACATCAAACCCTCTGGTGGCTGAATACACTTCTGACACGATATGTCCCGCCACTTCCAGCGCCTCCTCATAATTTCCTGCCAGGCCTATCACATAGAGTTCTCTTTTGGGATAGCATTTCTGCATCAGTAATCTGGCGGGAATGATGTCCAAAAGATTCCTTGGATTTGACGCAAGAGTAATGACAAACACGTGGAGCTGCCCTGCATTGTGGATGATCTTCCATTTTACTTTTTTCTTTTTATGGGAGATAGTTTCCCCCACATACAAATCCTCATACCATCTCATGCAAAATATGACCGCTCCTTTTCTTCCCTAAAAGTATTTGTGGTTTCCCCACAGATTACTTTTTTTCAAATCCAGATATTCATTGTAGGCTTTCTCTAAAATCTGCTTTTCATTGGCAAATTTTAACAGATGATACGCCTCGTGAAACTTGTAATATCCAGAATCCACAAAAAATTCTTCACGCTGTGGTTTGCTGTAATAACTATCTGCCATCATAAGATACCAGTGGACTTCTTTCTCTACCACGTCCTCCGGCACGGTAAATGTGTACTGACTCCTTCCCACGTACTTGATGATAGACGCCTTGGCCCCGGTTTCCTCCAACACTTCCCTCACTGCCGTCTCCTTATATTCCTCTCCTGACTCCACAGTCCCTTTGGGAAGCACCCAGCCTTCGTACTTATTTCTATAATTTTTATAAAGTACTAATATCTTGCCTCGAAAAATTACCACACCACCACAGCTCGTTGCTTCTATCATTGCAATACCTCCTGATGTGGTCTAAACTTAAAACTAAGTATATCAGTATCTGAAATAGGTGTCAAACACTTCTTTTGCTATGGGAACCGCATAGGCGCTTCCGATTCCTGCCCCCTCTACGATCACCGCCACGGCAATACTTTCCTTATCCTCTCTGGAGGCATATCCCACAAACCAGGCGTGGCTCTGCCCCTTGATCTTGCCGAACTCTGCGGAGCCGGTTTTTCCCGCTGCTGTGTAGCTCATACCTTTTAACTTTGTTCCCGTACCGCTTTGCACTACCTCCGACATATAGTCCTGCAAAAGAGCTGCCTCATCCTCTGTCATAAGGCTGCCGTAGGAAGAAGGGCGGTATGTTTTCACCATAGTCCCGTCATAGGTTTCCGTGTGGTCAATGACATAGGGTTTCATCAATACCCCGTTATTTGCAACAGCGCTGGTGATCATCAGCATATGAAGGGGTGTCACCAATGTCTGGCCCTGCCCGATGGCTGACTCCATGATCTCACTGGTGGAAGAATCTTTGTTTAACACGAAGCTGCTCTTGGAACTGTCCATTTTTTCCACAGGAAGCGCACTGTTAAACAAAAGGTCATTGCAGGTTTTGGCAAAATTTTCCGTATCCATGTTCAGTCCGATATTTGCGAAAGAGGTATTACAGGAATCAGAAAAAGACCGTTTTAAATTTACTGTCCCGTGAACTTCCCCGCTAAAACAGCTGAGCTTGCTGTTCCCTACCTGGATCTGACCGCTGCAGGTGTAGGAATAGTCCTCGTAATCCTCCTGATGTTCTCTGATATATGCCAGCGTAGTTAATATCTTAAAGGTAGAGCCTGGGGGATACAGCCCCTGGGTTGCGCGGTTTACAAGCACCGACTCCCCGTATTCGTCCGCTACGATGGTATCCCAGTTCTCTGATATGGTATTGGGGTCAAAGGCAGGTTTGGACGCCACAGCCAGAATCTTTCCCGTAGAAGGCTCCATGACGATCACCGCCCCTTTATAATCCCCCAAAGCCCGAAAAGAGATTTCCTGCAGCAGTGGATTTAGTGTAGTGACCACATTGTCCCCTATACTTTTTTCCTCTGTCATCTCATCTACAGTTTTCTGTAAGAAATTTGTGTTAGAACGCAGCAAATTAAAATTTGCCCAGGACTCGATCCCCGCCCTCCCGTATAATTCCGTGGAATACCCCACAATGTGGGAAAACATTTTATCATAAGGATATTCTCTTGTCTCCTTCCCCTCGCCATCCACTTTTGTCTCTGCCAAAACCTGTCCATCGGCTGCCAGAATTTTCCCGCGAACCACCGTCTCTGCAAAAGTTTCCTGTCTTGTATTGTAGGGGTTATTAATGAAATCCTCACTTTTTATTAACTGAAAATAGGCAAAATACCCCATGAGACACAAAAACAGGCCGATAAAACAATAGGTGATCACTGCAAATTCCCGGTTACTGCTTTTACCGGAGATTTTCGACTTCTGTGGCGAAGCCATCCCTTCTGCCTTTGCCCTTTTGCTCCCTTTTCCCTGCTTTTTTATTTTTTTGCTTTCGCCCTCCCGCTTCACCATGATGTACTTCCTCCTGTTCTCTTAATATATATAAACCCTGTATGATCGAGAAAACGACAATACTGCTAAAAAGTGAGCTTCCGCCGTAACTGACAAAAGGAAGGGTCACTCCTGTGGAGGGAATAAATTTTATCACCCCACCGATGGTTAAGAAAACCTGAAATCCGTATATCGTCCCAAGGCCGAGAGCCACCAGCTTATAGTAACGGTCTTTTAGCTGCATGGCAATATTTAAACACATGAGAAAGCAGCTCATGCACACCATGATCAGGCACAGGGCAAAAATCCCCCCCATTTCCTCCGATATGGCAGAAAATATCACATCCCGCTCCACCACAGGTATCTTGTTGGGCTGGCCTTTATAGAGTCCTACTCCAAACCATCCCCCTGTGCCGATGGCAAACAGTGACTGGCAAACCTGATATCCGTCATCATTGATCACGCTAAGAGGATCCTGCCAGGCCGCCACCCTGACTCTGACATGGGCAAACAATTTATATGCGATGACAGAGGCGCTAGAACCTGCCAGAAGCCCGCCGATAAAATACAGCGGCTGACCTGTGGCAACATAGAGCATCACAAGGTACACCACAAAGAAGATCAAAGCTCCTCCCAGATCTTTTGAGGCAACCAGGACGATCACATGGGCCGCCGCCAGAATGGTAGTGATCACAACCTGTTTAAAACTTTTTGAACTGTAGAGCATCCCTGCCACATAGAACACAAAGATGATTTTTACAAACTCAGAGAACTGCAGGGAAATTCCTGCTACATCGTAAGAAAGTTTTGCCCCTCCACTGGTGCTTCCAAGCACAGCCACCATCGACAACGCCGCTAAGCCCACCAGGGCAAAGAGCCAGGTCATACTCTTTAAAAACCACATTTTTTTGATAAAAAAGGGAATGCCAAGCCCCAAGATCATGGCAGCCACCGCAATGATAAACTGGCGGATGGCCAGATCAAAAGACAATCTGGTAAGAATGATAAATCCGATTGCCATAAGCATACACATATTATTTACCAAAAGCTGGGAAGATTTCTCGTACAACATTTTGTAGCTGCTGATGACAATGACAAAAAAAACTACCTGAGCTCCGTAAAACAACAGCACCTTCGTGTTTCTCGTCTCGTCATAAAGCACAAGAAATGCATCCAGGTGAATCAGAATCATAAGCATATTCTGCCTGCGGAAAATATTTTCCCTCCGCTCTTTATTGTTCTTTTTTCTAAAAACAGCAAACCCCAGGAATGTATAAACAGCAAACAATACAATCATAAGGTATTTGGATATTTCTCCAAACATAGGCTTAAAAACCTCTCTATTCTACACCTCGTTTATAGTGGCCGTATGTAAAATCCATCTCTTTTAAAATGTCATCTGCTGGAAAATCGGAATGGATGCCTTTACACCAAAGTTTAAGCATCTGTTCTGCTTCCTCCGGTTTCTCCACTGTAAAATTCAGCCGGAATTTTGTGATTCCCATTTTTACTAATTCACCTGCCACAGAATATAACTGCAGCGGCTTGGAATTATATATGGTATTATAACATTCCCCGCAGTGGTTTTTCACCGGAAAATAAACTCCCCTGCGGTCTTTTAAATAGAAAAGTAACTGTTTCTTTTCACATCCAATGACTGTCTTGGCAATGCACTGTGCGGATGTCATCATGGGAAGATATCCGTACACGATCATCTCACTGTCACAGTTTTCCCTGGCCTTCAGTTCTTTTCTGTTTAATTCCAGGGGAACGGTATCCTTTACTCCAAGTTTTAAAAAGCTCTGTTTTGTGCGGTTGGAACAGGCATACATATTGGCATCCAGCCGGATCTTATCTCCAGTAATCCCGGATTCCCTCAAAAACTGTAAAGCGTCATAATTTCTTACCAGAAAACCGTCTGTTTCTATTTTGGTTATGAGCTTACTGTAAAAGTCCCCTGTATCCCGGCGAAAGATTGTGGGAAGGATCAGATAAAGCTCTTTATCATTTTCCTTTGCTCTGTGATACAGTCCTTTTAACTCTTCTGTCAAATTATCCCGTTTTAGCGCCGTGCTGTCAATATATATTCTTCCAACTTCACGTTTTTTTAATAAAATCTCAAAAAGTTTTATATTTTCTATAGACACGCTTAGCTCTATGATGTCTTTTGACTGGCTGTTATGCTCACAAATCTGCTCCATCGGTTCAAACACTCTTGTCCCCTGCCTCCTAAACCGATGTGACAGTTCTCTTTCCAGGATCTCCAACGCCTGACGGCGAAGTTCGTTCAACCCTGAGACCGGGACAAAGAGTCCCTCTTCAAAATCAATGTCAATGCTTTCAAACTCAAAGGGGGTTTCTCCGGTCTTTTCTAATTTTTCTCTGATTTTTTCTTCTGTCAAAGGCTGCTTTTTGGCCTCTGCCGGAACCTCCCCCTTCTTTTTCACCGTAATTTCAGCGGTTTTTACTGTAAAGCTTAAAGGTTCCCCCTTTTTCATAACAAAATATCCCCGGATCTTCTCCTTCTTTTCTCTCTCCACATAATTTCCTCTTATCTCTTTTTGCAGCATATCGTTGCTCTTTGTGTGGGAAGGCTTCGTTGTGGCCAGCATATCCGGCCCATTCCACTGATTTAAATATCCTTCTGTAAATCCGCTGCGGTTTCCTAAATCCAGTAATATTTTATTGTCCTCAGGCAAAATATTGTAGGCTTCTTTTCCAAAGTTTAAGTACAGATCCATATATTTGCGGTAGATACTTGTGACCCCGGCAGCATACTCCGCCTGTTTCATCCGCCCCTCGATCTTAAAGGAAAAGACACCGTGCTCTGCCAGGTCGGGAACCCTGTCAATGGTACACAAATCTTTGGGACTTAGAGGAAATTCCGGTTTTTGAGTTATTTTATGATACTTTTCATCGTAGCATTCATAGGGCAGTCTGCAGGGCTGGGCGCATCTCCCCCGGTTTCCGCTTCTCCCCCCGATGATGCTGCTAAAGAGACACTGACCGGAATAACAGTAGCAGAGAGCTCCGTGAACAAATGTCTCAATCTCCACATCTGTCTCCCTGTGGATCTCTCCTATTTCGGACAGAGACAGCTCCCTTGCGGTGACAACACGGCAGACACCCTGATCCTGTAAAAGTTTTGCTCCTCTGGCTCCCGTCACTGTCATCTGAGTGCTGGCATGGACAGGAAGTTTTGAAAAATGTTCTTTGACAAAATGGAGAACTCCAAAATCCTGGACGATAAGCGCATCCCCGCCCTGCTCATAAAAAGGAAGCAGATAATCGTACAATTGCTCTTCCATCTCCCGCTCTTTTAACAGGGTGTTAACTGTCAGATATGTTTTCTTTCCATGGATATGACAAAAGTCAACTGCCCGAAGCATCTCTTCTTCTGTAAAATTTCCCGCATATGCCCTGGCGCCAAAGCTGCTTCCTCCAAAATAGACGGCATCCGCCCCGGCGTTTATCACTGCTTTTAATGTGGTAAAATTTCCTGCCGGTGCCAGTAATTCTAATTTTTTTCCCATGTTAATACCTCAATCTTGGTTCTGTTCATATGAAAAGAGGGTGTCGCCTGACATCCTCCTAACGTTTTCCATTGGATTTTTCTTTCTCCCTGTCCTCTTTTTCCTGGGCCGCTTTCTCCTCTGCCTCCAAAGCTGCCAATTCCCTCAAAAATTCTTCTTCCTCCAACTCCTCGGCTGTCTTTTGACGGGGCTCCTCCTGGGGTTTAGACTTTTGTTTTACCTCTTGTTTTTTCTCCGGCTCTTTTTCTTTGGAAATCTTTCCTAAGAGTTCATCCTCCAGGGCTGTCTCCAGCCTTGCCTTGTTTAACAACAGCTCTTTGTTCTTTGACTCCAGTTCATGCTGGGTCTTTTCCACAGACTCCAACTGGATCTGGCAGGCAATCAACTCATGCTTTAAATCGTAAATTTCCTTTTCTTTCTGCTCTAAATCCCTCTCCAGCTTTTCCACCCGCTCCTTTGCCTTAAAATAGTCGTCTGCGATATTTAAGTGCAGCAGGGTGGACTTCATATCTACCGGAAAGCGTCGCACATCTTCCATCTCGTTAAATTCGTTGATCTTGTTGTTGATATACGCTGCCACTTTCTGAAGATATTCTTCTCCCTCGTATCCACTGAGCGTATAAACCTTGCCTCCAATGAGCACTTCGGTATTGGATTTAGATGACATATGGTTTCCTCCTGGGTAATTCCGTTTACAAATATTATCTATATTATACTTTTTTTCTCTTTATCTTGCAATCCCAAAGTGTTTATAAGCCAGATTTGTTACAACCCTGCCCTTTGGCGTGCGGTTGATAAAACCGTTTTTCACCAGATATGGCTCATACACATCCTCTATGGTGCCGGAGTCCTCCCCGATGGCGGCAGCTAAGGTATCCAGTCCCACAGGCCCCCCCTCGAATTTCTCCATAATGGTAAAGAGGATATTTCTGTCGCTCTGGTCTAAACCACAGGAATCCACTTCCAATAAATCCAGTGCAAACTTTGCCACATCCTCCGTGATCTTCCCATCGTATTTCACCTGGGCGAAATCTCTCACCCGCTTTAACAGGCGGTTGGCAAGTCTTGGGGTTCCTCTGCTTCTCTTTGCCATCTCAAGAGCCCCCGCATTCTCGATCTCAACATCTAAAATCCCCGCTGACTGTAAGATGATGGTCTTTAATTCCTCCGGCGTATAAAATTCCAGATGATGCACCACGCCAAACCTGTCCCGCAAAGGCGCAGATAGAAGCCCCGCCCTTGTGGTTGCCCCGACTAAAGTAAATGGGGGCAGATCCAGACGGATAGACCGGGCAGAGGCGCCTTTTCCGATCATAATATCAATGGCATAATCCTCCATGGCAGGATACAGTACCTCCTCCACCTGGCGGTTGAGCCGATGGATCTCATCTACAAAGAGCAGATCTCCTTCCCCAAGGCTGCTTAAAATGGCAGCCATCTCCCCCGGCTTTCCTATGGCGGGGCCGCTGGTGATCTTCATATGGGTTCCCATCTCATTGGCGATAATCCCTGCCAGAGTGGTCTTTCCAAGGCCAGGAGGCCCGTAAAACAGTACATGGTCCAGTGCCTCCCCTCTCTGTTTTGCCGCCTCGATATATACTTTTAAATTCTCCTTCGCCTTTTCCTGTCCGATATAATCATCCAGTCTCTGAGGACGAAGGCTGTTTTCTATTTTTTCGTCTTCTTTTTGTATCTGGGTGGATATGACACGTTTTTCCATAAAAACTCCTTTTTGGCAGATCAAAATGCCATCTGTTTCAGGGCTGCCTTTAATACCCCTTCTACATCTGAATCCTCTGTAATCTCAACTTTGGAGAGAACCGAGAGCGCTTCCGTGGAAGAGTAGCCCAATGCCGCAAGTGCCTGTACTGCCTCTCCCTTCACTGTGCTCATCTCTGATTTTACTCCCACTGACGATGTCTCCTTTTCTTCAAAGACATCTTCTAAATTCAGCTTGTCTTTTAACTCCAAAATTACTCTCTGGGCTGTTTTTGCCCCGATCCCCGGCGCTTTGGCGATTGCTTTTGCATCTCCTCCCACAACTGCATAACGCAGGTCATCGGTACCAAGGACAGACAGGATGGCAAGGGCTCCTTTTGGCCCGATCCCGTTTACCCCCAGGAGGAGTTTAAACACCCTGATATCGTCTTTTGTCAAAAATCCGTACAGGGTAAGTGCATCTTCCTTTACATTCAGATAGGTATAAATTTTTATCTCACTGCCAGGAGAAGATACTTGGTCAAGAACACTCCCCGGCACATAGACATTATAGCCAATACCCTGATTGTCCACCACAATTTTATCTTCCCCTATCTCCTCTAATGTTCCCTTGATATATGAATACATACTCCCTCCATACGATTGCCATATGTCACATACGCTTCCCGATGCGAAAGATAATCTCCTGGGATAGTATTCCAATGAGAAAACCTGTGACAAATCCTGCGATAAGAAGCACCGGCAGATAATAGAGCACATGATAATTTTCCACCACAAAGGCTGCAACAAAAAGCTGCCCTATATTGTGCGCCAGCCCTCCCGCCACGCTTACGGTGATGACTTTCAGCTTTTTTGTACGCTTTAGGAGATACATCACAAGAAAGCTTAAAATTCCTCCGCTTAAACTGTATAGAATACTGAATGGATTTCCAAACAAAAAGCCCGCCAGAAGAATACGCATCACGGAAACCCCAAAGGCCTCTTTTGCCCCCAAAGTATACAAAAGCAGTACCACCACAATATTGGTAAGCCCCAGTTTTACCCCAGGGATGCCAAAATAAAATGGTATCAAGGATTCCACATAGCTGCATATTAATGCCAGCGCCAGGTACATTCCAAGATATGCTGTGTTTCGTTTCATTTTTTCTCCCTTAATCACCGTGCCATGGAGTCAAACTCTCCCTTTTCCCTTCCCTTCACTTCCACCACAACCTGATGGGGCAGACACACAATAGTCTCACCGCTTTTAGAGACAGGTTTCTGATGTACGCAGAGCTTGTCTGGGCAAGCTGCCGACACCATGTCTGCCCTGCCATCCCGGATATTTAAAATATTTATGACATTTCCATCCTTTTCAATCTCGATCTCCTGATCCTCTGTCAAAGGGACTGCCCGATACACATTTCCCTCCACCGTGATTACCACGCTGGCTCCCTCTTTTTTCAAAAAAGAAGAAAATACCACCGCCAGAACCAGGATGAAAAAAATAACCAGCAACAGGATCACATCTGCTTTTCCAAACCTTTTTTTCATTTCAGGAGATTACCTTTCCCATATAGTAAAAACCTTTGCACTCGGTAAGTTCCACGTTTTGTATCGTCCCAATCATATCCTCTGTCCCAGGCATATGTACCAGAGAATTGTTAGAAAGCCTCCCGGTGACAAGGGAGCTGTCCTGCTCATTGATCCCCTCCACCAAAACGGGCTGGATCTTTCCCGTATACTGCATTGCCTTTTCTGTCGCAATAGACTGGACTTCTTTTAGCAGCCTGCCAAACCTGTCCTTTACCACATCTTCCGGAACCTGATTCTCCATGGCTGCGGCGGGAGTCCCTGTCCGCCTGGAATAAATAAAGGTAAATGCGCTGTCGAACCGGACACGCCCAACCACGTCCATAGTCTCCAGAAAATCTTCCTCTGTCTCCCCTGGAAATCCTACGATAATATCAGTGGTGATGGCAATCTCACCGACCCTTTCCCTGACTTTATCCACAAGCATTAAATACTGCTCTTTCGTGTATCTGCGGTTCATCTTTTCTAAAATCCTGGTGCTGCCGGACTGTAAGGGCAGATGAAGGTGTCTGCATATTTTATTTGAATGTCTCATCACGTCGATCAGCTCATCGGAAAGATCTTTGGGGTGGGAGGTCATAAAGCGGATCCGCTCAATCCCCGGGATTTTTTCTGTTTCCTGCAAAAGCTCTGCAAAACTCATGGGATGTTCCAGATTTTTTCCGTAGGAGTTTACATTCTGGCCAAGGAGCATAATTTCCACTACCCCGTCATCTGCCAGTTTTCTGATCTCATCCAGAATATCCTCCGGGTTTCTGCTCCGCTCCCTGCCCCGGACATAGGGGACAATGCAGTAGCTGCAGAAATTGTTGCAGCCAAACATAATGTTTACCCCGGATTTAAAGGGATATTTCCGCTCCACCGGAAGCTCCTCCACGATTTTGTCTGTCTCCTGCCACACATCCACCACCATGGAATCCGTCTCCAAAGTTTCTGCCAAAAGCTCCGCAAATTTGTAAAGGTTGTGGGTGCCGAAAATCAGATCCACAAAAGAATAGCTCTTTTTCAGCTTTTCCACAACAGAAGGCTCCTGCATCATGCAGCCGCAAAGCCCGATGCGCATGTGGGGATTTTTCTTTTTGCAGCCGTGTAAATATCCCAGTCTTCCATATACCTTGTTGTTTGCGTTTTCTCGGACGGTACAGGTATTGTAGATCACAAAGTCTGCATCCTCGGAATCTGCCCTTTCATATCCCACTGCTTCTAAAATGCCTGAAAGCTTTTCCGAGTCCCTGGCGTTCATCTGGCAGCCCATATTGACCACAAAAGATTTAGGTAAGCGGCCATTTTTTCGTTCAAAGTCTTTTACCCACTTTCGGCATTTTGCCATATAATAATATTGTCTGGCGGGTTCCTCTGTGGGCGGCTGTGAGTTTAAGTCTATTTGATTTAAATCAATTTCGTTATACATTTCTCTTGACTTTCTTCCTTTTCTATATTTACCGAATCTGCCCATTCCCATAGATAATATACTTGCTGCTGGTAAGCGCCAAAAGCCCCATAGGTCCTCTGGCATGGAGTTTCTGGGTGCTGATGCCAATCTCCGCCCCAAATCCGAACTCAAACCCGTCGGTAAACCGTGTGCTGGCATTGACATACACTGCAGCTGCATCCACCTCATTTAAGAAACGCTCTGCGTTGGTGTAATTGTTTGTGATGATCGCCTCCGAATGTCCAGTATTGTAGCGGTTGATATGGGCAATAGCCTCGTCAACGGAATCTACAGACTTGGCGGAAATCTTGTAATCCAGATACTCCATTCCCCAGTCCTCCTCTGTGGCGGGAATCACATTTGCCCCTTTTACGGAAGCATTTAGAATACTCTCATCCCCCCGGATCTCCACCTGCTTTTCTGCCAGGCGCTTTTCTATCATGGGAACAAAAGAGTCTACGATATTTTTGTGTACCAGCAGTGATTCGCATGCGTTACAGACCCCGATCCGCTGTGTTTTCGCATTAAAGATAATATCACACGCCATATCAAAATCTGCGCTCTCATCCACATAGATATGGCAGTTCCCGGTTCCCGTCTCAATCACAGGAATAGTAGAGTTTTCCACAACCGTGCGGATAAGCCCTGCCCCGCCTCTTGGAATCAGCACATCAACATAACGGTTCATTTTCATAAATTTTCCCGCCGTCTCATGGCTCGTATCTTCGATCAAGGAAATGGCAGTCCCTGACACTTTGCACTCTTCCAGTGATTCACGGATCACTTTTACAATGGCTTTGTTAGAGTGGATGGAGTCTTTGCCCCCCCTTAAAATCACTACATTTCCTGTTTTAAAACAGAGACCGAAAGCATCCGATGTCACATTTGGCCTGGACTCATAGATAATGCCGATGACCCCTAAAGGAACTCTTTTCTGTCCGATCATAAGGCCATTGGGACGTTTTTTCATGGAGATCACCTCTCCTATGGGATCATCTAAGGCTGCCACTTCCCGAAGCCCCTCCCCCATTGCCCCAATCCTCTCATCCGTTAATAGCAGACGGTCCAACAATCCCTCCGGCATGTTATTTTTTCTTCCGTTTTTCATATCAATCTGATTGGCATCTACGATCTGCTGCCTTTTTTTCCACAGATTGTCTGCCACAGTGTGAAGCACTTTATTTTTCTGGTTTGTGGATAAAATACCCACTTCCTGTTTCGTCTCTTTTGCTCTCTTACATAATTCTTCTAATTCCATATTGTTTCCTTTCCGCAAGAAATTCCCTGCTCTGTGATAAGATAATGCATCGGCAGATCCCACGGCTCCATGGGCAGCTTTTCCTCGATCTGATGTTCATAAGCAATCCCCGCCCGAAGGATATGGGGATATTTTTCAAAATAGTGGTCATAATATCCTTTCCCGTATCCGAATCTGCTCCCTGTCCTGTCAAACACTAAGCCGGGCGTTAAGCACAGGGCATATTCCCACTCTGCTTTTTTACAGGATTTGTCCGGCTCCTTCACATGAAAAGCTCCCTCTTTAAAATGATTCAGGGAAAATACCTGATAAAAATCCATGGATATGCCATCCACTCTTGGAAATGCCAGGGGAATTCCCTTCTCCAGCAAAAATTCGTAAAAAGGGATAAGGGATACTTCACTTCCCAGGGGATAATAGCCGTATACTTTCACTTCCATCCCCATATTATCAGGGATTTTCAGTATTTTTTTTGCATTGCCCGAAATAATTTTAGATAAGTGAATACGCTCTTCTTCCTCCATTTCATTCCGCATAAGAAGATGGCGCTTTCTCAACTGTTCCCTGGTCTCTCTCAAACTTTCCATATTTCTATAACAATTCCTTTCCCATTAGAAAGTGTCTTCCACAAAATCGCTGATATAAAAATCCTCATTGTAGTTGGCATGAAAAAAGGTGCCAAGATAATCCCCCTCAAAAATATCATGGAGAATTCCCACATCCCTGGCATTGGCGATGATCATATCCGCCCCTGACTGAGTGGCAATTTTTGCGGCAGTAAGCTTTGTCGCCATTCCCCCGGTTCCCACGTCACTTCCTGTGGAATCCTTTGCCATATGGAAAAAGCTATCATTGAGATCAGATACCTCCCGGATCAGTTTTGCATCCCGGCTGTTGTGGGGATCATCTGTATACAGCCCGTCAATATCGGAAAGCAATATGAGAAGGTCTGCGGAGATTAAAGATGCCACCAATGCAGATAAAGTATCGTTATCCCCAAATTCCATCTCGTAGGTGGATATGGTGTCATTCTCATTGACCACGGGAATCACTCCCATATCAAACAACTGCTCAAAGGTGTTCTGTGCGTTGATTCTGGAAACATTGTCGCTCATGGTATTTTTTGTGATCAGCACCTGCCCTGCCGTCTGATGGTATTCGGAAAACATTTTCTGATAGGTCATCATAAGCCTTGCCTGCCCCACTGCCGCACAGGCCTGCTTTTCCGCTGTGACAGTCGGCCTGTATTTTATTCCCATAGAACTCCTCCCCACCGCAATCGCCCCAGAGCTCACCAGGCACACATCCCTGCCCTGGTTTCTAAGGTCACAGAGCTGCCGCACCAGCTTTTCCAGCTTTGTAAAATTAAGTCCTCCTGTTTCATCATGGGTGATGGAGGAAGAACCGATTTTCACCACAATCCTCTTCTTGTCCCTCAATGATTTATCCTGCGCTGTTTTCATATCATTCCCTCTCATCCGTTCAAATTCATCTGCGATAACGCACTGTATTTAGTGTATCACACATCTTTCTTGCCGACAACTCAAAATTGTGGTATTCTATTTGTAATTGTGGGAAGAATCATATTTTTGACTGCCGGGACGAACTTGGAGAAAGCAGACAAAAAAAGATTCCACTAGTCACTTTTTTTTGCCTGCTTTCTCCAAGTTCTGGCATCACAAAAGTTCAACAGTTGCACAATTTACAAAAACGTGGGCTTGAAAAAGAAAAAACTTTCCTTTACTGACTGCAACGCCGCCCAATTACAAATTTACGTTTCCAGGAATTGAGTTGTAACATATCACAAACTAAGAAAGAGGTTCCTATATACTATGAGAACATTTTTTTCCAAATACACCCCCCTGATTTTCTGCACAATACTCCTGCTCTCCCTCCCCGCCTGCAAAAACCCCTCCGACAAAATCTCCAAATCCGACTTCTACTTTGACACCATAATCACCGTCACCCTCTACGACGCCGCCAAAGAGTCCCTTTTAAACGATTGCTTTTCCATCGCCGACACCTACGAGCACTATTTCAGCGCAACCAGGCCCGACAGCGACGTTTCCAAAATCAACCAATCCGGCGGCGTTCCCGTGGAGGTACACGGGGAAACCGCAGAGCTGATCGAAAAGGGCTTGTACTACTCTGAACTTTCCGGCGGGGGCTTTGACATTACCGTGGGAAACCTCACCTCCCTGTGGGACTTTACCGGGGAAAATCCAAAAGTGCCGGAGGATGCAGAGATTCAAAATGCCATTGCCTCTGTGGATTACCGGAACGTGGAGGTTTCCGGGAACACCGTCACCCTGAAAAACCCAGACGCCCGCATAGATTTGGGTGGGATCGCCAAGGGGTACATTGCGGACAAGATGAAGGAATACCTGGTGGAGCAGGGGGTCACGGAGGGGATTATCAACCTTGGGGGGAATGTGCTCTGCCTGGGGGAAAAATCAGGGGAGCCCTACCGCATCGGCGTGCAAAAGCCCTTTGATGCGGAGGGAACCCCCCTGTTTGCCCTGGATATAACAGACCAGACGGTTGTGACTTCCGGCGTGTACGAACGGTATTTTACCATGGAGGATACGCTCTACCACCATATTTTAAACCCCAAAACCGGCTATCCCTACGATAACCACCTGTTAAGCGTCACCATCATCTGCGGCAAATCCCTGGACGCAGACGCCCTCAGCACCACTTGTTTTTCCCTGGGACTTGACAAAGGCATGGAGCTGATCGAAACTTTGGCGGATACGGAGGCGGTTTTTATCACCGACGACAACGAACTGCACTTTAGCGGCGGAATCGGGGAAAAAATCCCCTTCCGGGCATTAGAATAATGCCTTCCTCTCTATTTCTATTCTTTTATCCTTATCTCCATTTTCCGTTCCACCTCTGCAGCCCCTTCTTCCGGGGTCAGTTCGCCGTTTAATATGCGCAAACCCACTTCTTTCACCGTTTCCTCCAGTGCGGATCCTGGCAAAAAAGGCGTAGATGCCTCTTCTAAAATCTGGTACATCCATTCTTTTTCTTCCTCAGTGGGCCATACGCCCTCCTCATACCAGATAGCGATAGAGGAGGCATCCAGTCCCCGCAATTTCGCCCATTCGCGGTTATTGATATCCAAAATTTTGACCAAAGATTCCTTGCGGATAGGATAGCCGTCCTCCAGCCACCATTTCCCCATCATTTCATCGGAAAGCAAAAGCGTAAAAAACGCCTCGGCAAGCTCCGGTTCCTTTGCCTGTCTGCACAACCCCACAAGGCTTTTTCCCCAATAGACATCCTGTGCCTGTCCACCATGTTTTCCAAACCCAAAGGCGTAAATATCATCTAACTGTTTAAACAAATTATAACCTCCCCCTGTCTGGAAACCGGAATACCGCAGATGTATCTGCCTCATGTCGCCAAAAGGTTCCTGTGTATAACCAATCTCTACCCATGTTTCCGGACCGTCCCCCCAGGAGATCCATCGGCTGTGCAAAGGCAGGGCGACTGCATAGATGTCATCCTCCGTACCTTCTTCTTCCTGCCACTGCGCCCTTGCCGTCTCCTCCATCCCGGCATTCTCCAGCTCCCATAACCGCTTTGCCGTCTGATAGAACTCTGTTATCTTATCCACATCCAAACTCCCCCCGTCCGTCGTCCATGCAGGCAGGCACACCGGAATCAATTCATTTAGTAAGTCCTTTGGATAGGGCGCCATCAGAATGGGGTCCTCAGGATGCTCTTCTCTTGCCCGTTCCACGCCCGCAGCAAGCGCAGCGAGGTCACTTTGCCCATCTAAATACTTCGTTTCAGACAGATATAATGGCAGAAAGACCTTCAGCGGCACACTGTATATGCCATTGCTTTCCGTCATCCTCATCCCTTCCAGAATGCCGGAATACAAGATTCCTCCTTCCTGATAAGGCGCAAGAAAATCGTCCAATTCCCGCAGTATGCCCTTCTGTGCATACTGTTGGATATCCAGATCATCCATAATGATCACATCCGGGTCTTCCCCTGCCAGCAGCCTTGTATTCAGGTTCTTTACCGCATCCTCTTTGCTGACGGCATGGTCGCCGTCAAGTCCCGTCTCATACGTCACCAACACATCGGTATTCTCTTTCTGGAAAAGCTGTCCTGCATAGCGGACATAATCATTTTCTTCCAAGCTATAAACAACCAGCTCTTTGGACGGCCTTGCCGGAATGGTCTCATCGTAGTACATTTCTATCATATAATTTCCGCTGAAAAGCGCCCGGAACTCCCCGTTTGCAAGCGCCTGTAAGGCAATGGGGGAACGCTGCGTATTTCCCAGCGTCAGCATCTGGCCGTCCGCTATCTGCTCTATGACAGAGCCGTCCCAAACATAACGGTATAATCCGGTACGGCATCCCATATACAAGACCGCCCCGCCGCCCCCATCCGTCTGTGCGGCTCCCTGCTCCCCTTCCATGGCTGGCGCCATATCTGTCCCATGGCTGACGGCAAGCACAACATGTTCATGGGACTGCATGAAATCATTCAAGGACGCATTCTCCTCTAGGAGTTTCTCATTCGCCGTATCATAAAGATATGCCTTCCCACTGTCAACCGCAACCATGCTATCTTCGAGAAAAGCAAACTCATACACGGATCCCAATGTTTCAAAAAGACACTCTACTTCCCCCGTTTCCGGCCTGATGCAGCATACCTTGTCCGAGGTTGCTCCATAAAGACGCCCGTCCGGCGCAAAAGCAAAACTTACAAATGTTTCTGTCGGGGAATAATCATTTCCATACAGCTCCAAAAGATGCCTGCTGCCATCTTCCTCTACATAATAGTATTGATAGACAACCTCCTCGTCAGTGCCCAATAACTCCAGCTCTTCCTGCGTATAGATCTGGGGCAGAAAGGCAAAGAAAGCCGCTCCCGTATCCGATATGGCATAAACCGTTTTCTCACGGACATTGTAATTGTTCTCCCACAGCCATGCCTTTTTCTTTACCTGCCCCTTTGCATCCACTTTCGTAAAGTCTACGCCATTGCCATAAAGATAATAACCGCCGTCGGCAAGTGGATGCATATATTCATAACCCGAACCGGGCAGGATGACCTCCCGCTCTGTATAGCGTCCCATTGGAATAGCATCTTCTTTGGACATATTTTTACATGCGCCCAAAAAGAAAACGCATAATCCCAACATCATAACTGCAATACTTCTTCTTTTTTTCATTCCTTCTCCTTTCCGGAGGAATACCACTCTTTCACGGCGGCGCCGTTGGAGAGCTCCTTGTCGCTTTCCGTCACAATTTTCATATCCCCCTGCAATAAATCATCCGCAACCGCCACGTTAGAGTCATTCTGCTCCAAAAGCCCTACTACCATCTTCCGAACGCTTAACTCCGTGCCCAGAATCCCGTTTTTTTCTTCCAATACATAAATGAAATTCGTATTCCCGTCATTATGCAGCGCCTGTTTGGGGATGACATAATCGTAGACCTGGGATGTGGAAACCACCCTCATAGTGCCTTCCGTACATCCTTCCCCCACCCCTGCATCCAGCCAGATGGTTACGGTATAGCCCCCGTCCTCCTGGACAATAGAATCGATGGTTTCGCTGACCTCCGCCGAATTTCCGGGGAAAGTCAACTGCACGCTGTCGCCTGTATGCACCCGGGATTTCTGCTCCTGGGTGATTATCGTCCGAAAAACTTGCGTGCTCTTAGCATCTGCATACCGTATGACGGCATCCGACCCCATCCGCATACCAGACTGCAGCATAACCTCCAAGACCCTGCCCTCCTGCACCGCCAGGGCTTTTCCCTCATTTTCCAGCAATTCCTTCCAGGCCGCAATTTGATTCTCCCTGGCCTGTACCTGCCCAATGGAAGAAAAAGCCGCACTGTAACCGCCCTCTATCTCACTTTGCGCCCTCTTTGCATCCTCTATGTTCCTGCCCGCCTCCCGCAGCGCATTCTCCTTTTCAGACTGCGCATCTTCCACCGTGCGCCTTCTCACTTCTATCTCCCGCTGGATCCGTATTTTTTCATCCTCCCATGCCATCTTGGTTTCCTCCGTGGCATCCTTCCCAGGCTCTCTACTAAGGTGCGTATCCAAATCCGCTTGGGCATCCTCTAACAATGCCGTTTCCCCGGCAATCTTCCGCTCCTGCTCCGCCGCCTTGCTGTCATAATCCTGCTGTGTGCGGGCAATGTTTGCCGCCGCATCGTTTTTCTGTGCCTGCACCTGTTCCTGCCAGACGGCCTCCTCCGCCTCCAACTGGCTTAGCCGCTCCTGCAAATCTTCCATGTCCACTTCATATAGAATGGTCCCCTGGCTAATCTGCTCCCCAGCCGCCACACACACCTGTTTCACCAAAAGCCCTTCCATCCCCATAACCGCCTGGGAATCAACGGTTTCCACCGTTCCCTCTGCCACAAACTCATTGCGGATGGAGGAGGCGGAAGGATAGCTCCATCTGATCACCGGGAGACTGCTGACATAATACATTCGTGACACAAATGTCATAACCAACATAAACATCATAAAGGCGGCAAAGCCTGCCCATAATTTTTTCTTCCATTCCATAACAGCCCTCCACGCCTTATTTCATCCCGATATAGGTAATCCCTTCTTCCAGGGCGTCCTGTCCCAGCGCAAAGACAAATAAGGCCGGAATCAGGACAACCACCGAAACCGCAAACGCAAACCCCGCCTGGCTGATGTCAAGCTGGGGCAGATAAAGCGACAGCGGCCAGTTTTTCTGTTCTTCAATAAACGCCATAGGCTGCTCTACCAGGTTCCAGTATTCCAGGAAACTTAAAACCAACGCCGCCTGAACCCCGGTTTTCCCAAGAGGCACGCCGATATAACAGAAAATCTGCATCTCCCCTGCGCCATCCAGCCTCGCCGCCTCTATCACATCCGGTTCAATCTGCGTAAACCCCCGATACATGATAAAAACAGGAAACGTGGAAAAAATTGCAGGCAGCACCACTGCGGCAGGGCTCCCATATAAATGCATCTTCTGCAGCAATAGATACTGCGGCAGCAGCATGACCTGAAAAGGCAGCAGCATCAAGACGACATAGAGCCGGAACAAAATATCCCTGCCCCGGAACCGGAATGAGGCAAACGCCCATGCCGAAGGCAGCCCGATCACAAGCTGCCCTGCAAGGATTGCCGCCGTCATCCCCACGGTATTCCAAAAAAGCTTATAAAACGCTGGCGAGGCGATTAACGCCCGGTAAAAATGCTCTATGGTGGGATAGAACGGAAACAAATGCCATGCCGCATAGCCGCTCCCCTCCCCCAACACCGGGGAGAGCAGCTTATGTAGTTCCATATTGTCCATAAGCGCCCCGCTTGGTATGATAAGCAGGGGCATACAGACAATTGCCGCCGCCAGGATGCCAACGCCCTTCGCCAGATAAACCCATCCGTTTCTTTTTCTTTTCTTTCTCCCTGTGATTCCCTTTATCTTTTTTCCCATACTTGCCGCCTCAATCCCATTTTTTCTGCAGAAGAAAGCATACTGCCAACAACACAACCGCCATAAGCACCGTCAATACCGCCATCTGGTCAAACTCCAGTTTCAGATACCAGTTCTGCAAAAGATGCTGTAAAAAATAGATATTTTCCTGGGGATAACTGCCCGCCACCATCCATACTTCCCGGTAGCTTTTAAAAATCTGTAGGACAGAAAGCATCCCAATCGTAAAGAAACTCCCCGACAGCCCCGGCCTGATAATATAGTGCCAGTTCTGCCATCGGTTTGCGCCGTCCACTTTTGCCGCCTCCTCCACATCCTTAGGCAGTGACGAGAGCCCCGCAAGCCATAGAATCATCATGTAGCCTGTGTTTTTCCACAAAAAACTACATAGGACTACAGCAATCGCCCACTTGGAGTTTAGATAGTCGATTCCCGAAAAATCCGGGAATCCCAAAAGCCCCTGGGAAAGAGAGGAGAGCCCCCCATTGATAAGCCCCCGCCCATGAAACAGAATCTGAATCGTTAAAACCATAACCGCCGCCGGAGCCGCCATGGGCACAAGCAGAGCGGACACCAGCCGCCGCCTTGCCGCAAGATTCCGAAAAAGCAGCGCCAGCGCAAGGCTGATTCCCATCAAAAGCGGCACCCCCAGGGTGATATAGAGCATCGTGTTTTTAAGGGCGAGGTGAAACGCCCCATTCTGCGCTACCATGCGGTAATTCGCCCAGCCAACAAAAGCCTGGCTGCCTGATTTCAGGAAAGAACGCCTGACCACTTCCAGAAAAGGCAGCAGATAAAAGAGGGTAACGCCTGCAAGCCCCGGGAGCAAAAACAAAAGCCTTCTATTCTTCCATTGTAATCGCCATTTTTTGCACACTCTCCAAAGCTCCTTCCTCAGGGGACAGATCCCCGTCAAGCACCTTATAACCAATCTCCCTCACCGTATCCTCTAGCTGGGTGCCTGTAAGATAACAGCAGTCTGATTCCTCCATGGTATCGGAAAGCCACTGTATTTCTTCCTCCGTGGGCCAGAAATAATCTTTATACATTGTGCTAATGTCACCGGCATCCCATCCTTTCACCTCAGCAAACGCATGATTGTTGATATCCAGAAGGGAGACTAAGGATTCCTTTCTGATTGGCACGCCGCCGTCAAACTGCCCTTCTAACCACCATTTCTGCATCATCTCATCCGACAGCAGCAGTTCCAGAAACTCCTCTGCAAGTTCCGGCTCCTTTGCCTTTTCACATAACCCGGCAACCGTCCGCACACGGCAGACATTTCCCGCCTGGCCTACAAGCCTTTTATAAATCACCTCATCCTCAAGCTGTTTGTCCACATAGTTGTTGCGGTAATTCTCCATCCTGGTATGTAAATTCGTCATGCCATACCAGGTGTTCTTCTGGTATCCAAGGGAAATCCAGGTTTCACCGATATGATCATAGTCATCATATTGCCCAAACATAATATTCTCAATATCCTCTTCGCTCTCTGCCATGTCTTGCTGCCACTTAGTTCTCTCTGTTTCGCTGAACCCTGCACAGTCTAACTCCCACAAGTCCTTAATCGTCCGGTAAAATTCCGTCAACTTTTCTTCATTTAAGCTGCCATCCTCATTTGTCCACGCAGGCAGGCACACCGGGATCATCAGGTCAAACAGATTATCCTGATAGGGTATGTCCATAAGAGGCCCATTTGGATGTTCCTCCCTTGCCAATTTGGCTCCGGCCACAATCCCTTCCATCCCCTCCATCCCCTGGATATATTTCTTTTCCCCAAGGCACATGGGCAAATCAACCGTCATGGGTATGCCATAGATTTTATCCGTCTCTGTCATACACATCCCCTCTACAATATTCCCATATAAAACATCCTCTTCCAGATAAGGCGCAAGAAACCCGTCCAGCTCCTTTAACGCCCCTTTTTTGGCATACCGCTCTATGTCGATGCCATCCAGTATCATAACGTCCGGCGCATCCCCTGCAAGGATCCTCGTATTGAGGTTTTTCAACGCATCCTCTGCACCAACGGCATTGTCACCGTCCACGCCCGTTTCATATTTGACTAGGACATCCGGATGCTCTTTCTGGAACAGTCTGCCGGCATAGCGGATGCGCCCGTTCTCCTCCAAACTGTAAATCGTAAGTTCCCTGGAAGGTTTCGATGGAAGGGTTTCGTCATAATACATCTCCGCCATATGGTTCCCGCTAAAAAACACACGGAACTCCCCGCCAGACAAAATCTGTAATGCGTAGAGGCTGTACTGGCTGTCCCCAAGCACAGTCATCTGGCCGTCCGCCACCTGTTCTATGACCGATCCCTCCCAGATATATCGGTATAATCCGGTTCTGCAGGCCAAGTATAAGACCAGGGTGTCATTTTCCTGCGCCGACGCTAAGGCGATACGGCCGCTTTTGTGGGAGGAGACAAATTCATTTAAGGCTGCATTATCCGCTAAAAGCTCCCCTTTCGCCATGTCATAAAGATAGGCTTTCTCTGCGTCCAGCGCCAGCAGAATATCCCCGATAAACGCAAATTCCGTGACCTGGCTTTCCGTGTTAAACAGGCTCTCCGTCTCCCCACTGTCCGCATGGATGCGGTACACACGCAGGGCGGACGCCCCATAAATCCTTTCATCCGGCGCAAAAGCGAAACACTCTAAATTTTCCCCTTTCTGATAATCCGCCCCGTAGAGTTCCAGGGGACGCTGATCCCCCTTTTCATCCACATAGTAATACAGATATCTGTTATCTCCCTCCGCCGCATAAGACTCATATTCCTCATCGGAATAAAATCTGGGTACATAACCGAAGATCACTGCGCCCTTGTCCGAAACGCCGTAGGAGAATTTGATATGTATATTCGCCGTATTTTCCCAACCCCATTGATCCTTCTCCACCGTGCCGTCCGCAGCCACATGGGTCAAATCCACGCCATCCCCGAATAAATAATAACTTCCGTCCCCGCAGGGATGCATATGGGAATAACCGCTGCCTGGCAGTTTTACCTCCCGGTCCGCATAGCGTCCCATGAGAACCTCTTCTTCTTTACCGCCGCAGCCGCCCAACAAACACAAAAGAACCGCCGCAAACAGTATCAAACCAATATGGACTTTGCCCCTAACCATGCTTTTCTTCATACTCCCTCCTTGATGGTTCCATGCGGATATTGCCGCACGGATAGTTTCGTTACCGTTCCTTCATCATTTTGGCTCATTATAGCAAAGGATCATTCTAAATAACTTCTAAAAAACCTCCAAATAAGTTCTAAATTTTAGAATATTTTTAGAGATTGGCTGTGATATAATAAGACTGTAAATAACTTTTATGTTCAGGAGCAATGGTGGACGGATGAATATTCTGATTATTGAAGACGATAAGGATTTATGCCATGCGCTTTCCTGGCAGCTGAAACAGGAGGGGCATAAGGCGGCATGTTGTTATGACGGCGCAGAGGCGGAACTTTATATTCGACAGGATATTTTCGATTTGATCCTGTTAGACTGTATGCTGCCGGGCAAAGACGGAATGCAGATCCTAAAGGAATTAAGGGGCGCAGGGAACCTGACCCCGGTTATCATCCTCTCTGCGCTGGGGGAAGTCAACGACCGGGTGACAGGCTTAAATGCCGGCGCAGATGATTATCTGGTCAAACCCTTTGACTATTCAGAATTATCGGCCCGCATCGCCTCCTTGTTCCGCCGCAAAACCGCTTTTCGTGAAAACAGGCGTTCTTATGGCGATCTCTCCCTGGATACGGTGGAAAACCATTTATTCTGCGGGGGAAAACAGTGTTCCCTTTCCCAGACGGAAAGTGATTTGATGAGCCTGCTCATACAGGCAGGGGATAAGACAACGAAACGCCAGGCTCTGCTCCACAAAGTATGGGGCATCGATCCGTCGGTGGAGGACAGCAATCTGGACAACTATATCTACTTTCTCAGGAAACGGTTAAAAACGCTGGAAAGCCATGTCAGGATTATAAACAGGCGTGGGCTTGGATACCGGCTGGAATATTGCGATTCCGACCAAGGAAAAACCCAAAATAAGTTGTGATTCTTCCTAAAAAACGAAAGGAGCCTCCATGTACCGGAACGTGCGGCTTAATCTGACCATTCTTTTTACCCTTGTGATCTCTGTTTTGTTAGCTGCGCTCCTTGGCGCCAGCTTTTATTTTTCTGCCAGACAGCAGTTTTCCATGCAGTTATCCTCTTTTACCAGCCAGTCCTACACACTGATGGAATCCATTGACGAGCAAAAGGTTTTGACTTCCCACTGGCTGGCCGCCAGGGAGGAGGCTGCCGGAATTTACATTTATCTTTGGGACAACAATGTGCCTTTTTTCCACAATCAGGAATATTCCCACCGCACCCAGCCTTCCTTTTCCCATTATCTTCCCCAGTTACAGGAAGGGCGCACTCTGCGCAATGCGGCGGAATCATCGGATATTTCCATCGGTTATCATGGCCTCCTCCCGGAAATTTTTTCTTGCCATAGGCAGTTGGTGAAAAACAACAGCATTCTCCAGGTTTATTTTCTGCAGTCCCTAGACCCTCTGTACCGCCATATCAAACATGCCCTGTTGCTCTATCTTGCCCTGTTTATCGTCTCTGAGTGCCTCTTAGTATTTTTTTGCTGGCATTTTACCGGCTGGCTCTTACAGCCCCTGTTGGACTCCCAGGCCAGCCAGAACCGCTTTATCGCCAGCGTGTCCCACGAGCTACGCACCCCCCTTGCCGTCATTCTCTCCAACGCCTCCGCCTGCGAAAAAGCGCCCCCTGCCCAGCAAAAAGCGTTCTTTCAGGTCATTGCCAGGGAAGGCGCACAGATGTCGTCCATGTTAGAACAGCTCCTGACCTTATCCAGGGCGGACAGCCACAGCCTGATGCTGCAAATCGAAAAAACAGATTTGCAGACGCTTTTGCTGGAAATTTATGAGGACTTTCTCCCTCTTGCGAAAGAAAGCTCCCACCGCCTGTCCATCCGTCTGCCGGAAACGGAAATCCCTCTCTGCGAATGTGACTCCGCCAGAATCCGGCAAGTGTGCCATATTTTAATCCACAATGCGCTTTCCTATACGCCTGCCGGAAGTAAAATTTGCATTTTTCTTGCTGGCGGCGCCTGTGACAAGGAAATCGCCATCGGCATACAGGACAACGGTCCCGGCATACCAAAAGAAGAGCGGGAAAAAATATTTGACCGTTTCTATCGGATCGGGCAGGGACAAACATCTGCCGACAATCACCCATCTTACCAGGGAAAAGGACATCACGGGCTGGGACTTGCCGTTGCAAAAGAGATTGCCGCTGCGCATAAAGGCTCCCTATGCGTAAAAGAGGCCAAAGGCGGCGGGGCGCTCTTTGTACTCTCCCTTCCTTTTTTGAGATAATCAGCCATTTTTATTGAAAAATTCTGTTTTCTTTACTATAATAAAGAAAACCATTGAATCATTACATAGAAGGAGAATTCTTATGAGATTAGTCACACGTTCCGATTTTGACGGCCTTGTCTGCGGCGTCCTTTTAAAGGAGGCCGGGATTATCGACCATTGGAAATTTGCCCATCCCAAGGATTTGCAGGATGGACTGGTAGAGATTACGGAGGACGACTGCCTGGCAAACGTGCCCTATGTGGAGGGCTGCGGGCTGTGGTTTGACCACCACTCCAGCGAGCATGAACGGCTTCAGCTAGCGGGCAAGTACAAGGGCGAAAGCCGCATCACCCCCTCCTGCGCCCGGATTATCTACGAATACTACGGCGGCGGGGAGAAATTTTCACACTTCGACGAGATGATGGAGGCCGTGGACAAGGTGGACTCCGGCAACCTCACCATCGAGGAAATCCAGCATCCCACCGGATGGATTTTAATTGGGTTTTTGATGGATCCCAGAACCGGCCTTGGCCGATGGCGGAATTTCACCATCTCCAACTACCAGTTGATGGAAAAGCTCTTGGACGCCTGCCGCACCATGACGGCGGTGGAAATTCTTGCCCTCCCCGACGTAAAGGAGCGTGTGGAAATCTACTTTGAGCAGACGGAAAAATTTATGGATATGGTGCGAAAATACACCACCACGGAGGGCAACCTGATTATCTCCGATTTGAGGGGGGTTGACCCCATCTACTCCGGCAACCGTTTCCTGATTTACAGCATGTACCCCGACCAGAATGTGTCCGCCTGGATTGTCAGCGGCCGTGGCGGAAAGGGCTGCAGCGCAGCGGTGGGTTACAGTATCTTAAACCACACCTGCACCCTTGACGTGGGGAGTTTGATGCTAAAGTACAACGGCGGCGGCCACAAAAAAGTGGGGACCTGCCAGTTTACCGATGAAAATATGGAAGAAGACCTGCCAAAAATGTTAAAGGAATTGACGGCGATGGCAAATCCGTAAAAATAGGGGCGGCCCCACTGGTGATTCGGTGGGGCCGCTATTTTTCTAAAAGCCAGTCCAGCACGTACTTCTGTCTAATGCCATTGTAGGATACGGGCAAATCATTGTCCATGGTCAGCAAAAATTTGGGGTTATGGTCTGGTATGGAATCCAATGGCGCAAGCTCCCGCCTCAGGGTATTCTCATCCCGCACAGTCAGGGCAACTTGATAATATTCCACATTCCCCTCATAATCCTGCGCCACAAAATCCACCTCCCTCTGGCCAATTTTTCCCACGTATACCCTGTACTCCCTGCGGATTAGTTCCAGGTAAACCACATTTTCAAGGATGCGCCCCTGGTCTGCCCGCTGGGTTCCCAGCAGATAATACCGCAGGCCGATATCCACCAGATAGTATTTATCCTGCAGCCGCAGGTAATCCTTTCCCTTAATGTCATACCGCCCAACCTGGTACATCAAAAGACTTTCCGTAATCCCTTCCAGATAATGTTCCACCGTATGGTTAGAAATTTTTCTGCCAGCGCCAGTCATGGTATCGGCAATTTTTTTCACGGTACAGAGATTGCCAATATTGTCAAACATAAACTGAATCACGCTTTTCAACATCAGCGGGTCTTGTATTTTCTTCCGGGCGACAATATCATTTAAGACAACCGTGTTGTAAATGCCGTCCAGGTAGGCATGGACATTTTTTCTCTCCGTCAGGCTGACGGTGTAGGGAAAAGAGCTGTTATACACATAATTGCGGTACAAAAGCTCCTTATTGGCTGAGGGCTCAAACACACTTGTATATTCCTGGAAGGACAAGGGCAGCATCCTAAGCTCCACAAACCGCCCCGACAATAGGGTGGCAAGCTCCCCTGACATAAAATATGCATTGGATCCCGTAATGTACACATCTGCATTTTTTTTCACAAAGAGACTGTCCACGGCTTTCTGATACTCTTTTACATGCTGAATTTCATCCAGAAAAATATAGTTCATCTTGTCCGGCAGCATTTTTGACTTGATATACTCGTATAATGCTCTGTACTCGCAGAGCTGCTCATTGTCCGCCTCCTCAAAATTTACAGAAATAATCTGTCGGCTCTCCACCCCTGTGGACGCAAGATACTCCCGAAACAATTCAAACAACGTAGATTTCCCACACCGCCGGATGCCGGAAACCACCTTGATAATCTGCTTTTCTTTCCAGTCCTTCAAAAAATTGATATATGTCTGCCTCTGGATTACCATATCATCACCTCTTTGCCATCTGTTGGAAATATAATAACATCTTTTTCATTTTCTTTCAATAGTTTGCATTATATTTCCCACTTTTATTATAACTATTCAGACTTCGTCTTCATAGTTACTAGAATCCGCCCCATTTAAAGTTTGCCTGCGGCAAAGGGGCAGATTCCTGGCTTTTGAACATCCTTGGCTGCCACCTGCACAGCAAGTGTGCAGGTGCAGGCTGAACTGTTACCTATTATTCATTGTTACAAGAGATAGGTATTTTATCCATCCTACTTCTCACTGTTTTTCAAAATGCTGGTAATCCTTCACACTGTTCCAGCTCCCGCCCCAGGTAAATCCCCTGGCGGTAAACAGCCGGTACGCCAAATCCTCCTCATCGATCTTATACGCAAACTCCTTCGTCCTGTCCACATAATCCCTCCCGCCCTCCGGCTGGCAGACCACGCTCCCATCCCCCGCCGCCTTGACATAGGGATTGTATTTGGGGTTTACATCTATCGCCATGCCGTAACTGTGGTTGGAGAGCTTGCTGCTCCCCGCAATGGTGCGGTAGTTGAATGCGGAGGTATTGTTCGCCTCCATGGATTTCTGGTCATCCCCCCTGTACTCATCCACTAGAACCATCCGCTCAATCACATACCCGCTCTCGTAAAGCTCCCGAAAAACCGCCAGCACATCCTCCTTAATCTTCTGGTTGACAATCATCTCTCCCACATAAGTATTGCCGTCTGCGCCGCAGTACAGCATCCGCAGATACGCCAAATCCGCCAGTCCCACATCGGGGTTCTCCCGGTAAGAAATCCCCTGAATCCTTGACAGCACATCTTCCATCTCCCCCTCATAAAACAGCCGTCCCGCCATCTCCCCCTCCAGAAAGCCGTTGGCTGCACACTCCCCCGGCGCCAAGGCCAAAATCCTCTGATACTCACTCTCCGCTTTCATCACTTCAGACACAATTTCCTCCGTGTTTTTCACATCATAAACACGACTTATTTCCGTCATTGTTTCTATTTCTTGCAAGTCTTCTGTCATCACCTCTTCTTCCGGGGAATTAAAAGACATATTTTCATTTTCCGGCATCTTTTTTATCACAAATAGTACTGCCAGAAAACCAATCATCACAAAACAACATCCAAAAAGCATAGCAAACATAGTAAAACGCTGCTTCCTTCTTCTCCTTCGTCTCCGCTCCCTATCATTCATAAAATACCCCCTTTCCGCTTACACTCCCAGCCAACAACCAAACAAGATTAATTATAAAATAGAGTTTTTTCACAATTACCCCCCTACACCAAATCATTCACCCACACCCTCTTCTTAATCAATACAAACCCAATCATACACTTAAAGATCTCGATCAACTGACAGCACAAAAACACATACACAACATACATCCCTGTAAACCTGGTAAGCAGAAAGGCCAGAGGAATATTAAACACCCAAATATACACGCTGTCAAACAAAAACGTGATCCATGTTTTTCCCCCGGAGCGCAAGGTAAAATAGGAAGCATGCATAAATGCATACAAGGGCATACAGGCAGAGGAAATACGGATAAACCGTGTCGCCAGATGCCGCACATCAGAAGAGGTATTGTAAATCGCTGGAAACAGCGGGGCAATCGCAAACATAATCATTCCGATCACAAAGCAGCTGGCCACGGAAAAAAAGATCATCTTCCGGTCCGTATCCACAGCTTCCTCCAGCTTTCCTGCACCTAAGAGCTGTCCCACAACAATAGCGATCGAGGAACCCAGGGCGATAAATACCACATTAAACAGATTTGACACCGTGGAGGATATATTCAACCCAGCCACCACTGCCAGCCCTCTGGTGGAATAACACTGGTTTAGCATGGCAGTGCCAAGGGACCACAAAGTTTCATTGATCAACAGCGGAGTGCCTTTTTTTATAATCTCAAGAGTTAAATCTCCCGGTATGTGCATACTCTCAAATGCCCCCACGATAAACTTGTTTTTCTCCTTGTGCCTGTGGGTCCAGGCAATCGTAATCCCCGCCTCTAAAAACCTTGCCGCCACAGTAGCGATTGCGGCGCCTTCCACCCCAAGGGAAGGAATTGGTCCAATCCCGAATATCAGCGCATAATCTAGGATCAGATTTGTCAAAACCGCTGCTACCCCGGCTTTCATGGGAAGCACTGTCTCCCCGGTCTCCCTCAAAGTACCGGCGTACACCTGAGTCAGTGCCGCAGGCACCAGTCCAAAGAGCATAATAATAAGGTAAGCGCTTCCATACCGATAGGTTGTCTCCAAATCTCCTGCCTGTCCGCCTCCCTCATGTAAAAAGAGATGGATCAGCGGATTTCTGAAAAAATAGAATACAAGGATCCAGCTCACAGATAGGAAAAGGCCGCACAAAATCTTAAACCGAAAGGCATGCTTCACTCCCTTGTGATCTCCCTTCCCGTAAAACTGGGCGCCAAAAATCCCTGCGGCAGAAACGCAGCCGAAAATACAGATGTTAAACACCATGATAAGCTGATTCACAATGGCCACCCCGGACATCTGCTCTGTCCCCACACGGCCCACCATAATGTTGTCCAAAAGGCTTACCAGGTTTGTAATACTGTTTTGAACGATAATGGGAATTGCCACAAGCAGAACCATGCGGTAAAACTTCTTATCTCCAATAAACAACTCTTTTAATTTTCTCATTTTTCCACACACCCCTGCACATAAAAAAGATGCCAAAATCCCTCCTAAGAGTATGATTCCAGCATCTTTTTTGTTTATTCCAGTAAAAGAGACAACTAGCCTCTCACTATACTAGTACAACGAATATTAAGTAATTGCGTTGTACTAGAGAATTATCTTCTTTGGACACTTCTCGGCACAGATTCCACATCCGGTACATTTCTCCTGATCGATATATGCCACATTGTCGATGACATGAACTGCGTCACTTGGACAGTTCTTCTCGCATAAATGACATCCGATACAACCAACAGAACATCCCTTCATCACATCCTTACCTTTGTCCTTAGAACTACAGGAAACAAGATGCTTTGCATCGTAAGGAACCAGTTCGATCAAGTGTTTCGGACATGCCGCTACGCACTTTCCACAGGCTTTGCAGGCTTCTTTGTCCACTTTTGCAATTCCGTCCACAATATGAACGGCATCAAAAGGACATGCTTTCACACAGCTTCCAAAACCAAGACAACCGTAATTACAGGTCTTAGCGCCGCCGCCGGGCACAAATGCCATGGCGCCGCAGTCTTCCACGCCTGTGTAATTGTAATCCTGTTTTGCTTTCTCACAGGTTCCAGCACATTTTACAAATGCCACCTGTCTTGCGCTGTCACCTGCGGCAACGCCCATAATTTCACCAATCTGGTTTCCTACCGGAGCACCGCCCACCGGACACTGATTTACCGGGGCCTCTCCTTTTACAATAGCGGCAGCTAAACCGGAACATCCGGCATATCCACAGCCACCACAGTTATTACCGGGAAGAACACCCATAATAGCCTCTTCCCTGGGATCTACTTCCACTTTGAATTTTTCTCCGGAAATACCAAGGAAAAATCCAATAAAAAGCCCTACACCGCCTACCACAACGGCCGCAATTAAAATTGCCTGTATACTCATCTGTTTTTCCTCCTAAATCATTCCTGAGAATCCCATAAATGCAATTGACATCAAACATGCAGTGATCAGCACAATTGCTGTACCCTGGAAGGGTTTGGGAATATCATTGTATTCAATTTTTTCACGAAGTCCTGCCATAATGACAATGGCGATAAAGAATCCCACTGCCGTTGCAAAACCATTCACAACACTCTCTAAAATGTTGTATTCTTTTGTTACGTTATTCAAAGCCACGCCAAGCACTGCACAGTTGGTGGTAATCAAGGGAAGATACACACCCAAACTCTGGTACAGGGATGGAATGGATTTCTTTAAAAACATCTCCACGAACTGTACCAGTGCGGCAATTACGAGAATAAACACGATTGTCTGCAAATACTGGATATCCAGTGGAGTCAATATAAATTTGTAGATCAATGCTGTGACAAAGGAAGCGATGGTGATAACGAAAATAACCGCACCGCCCATACCAGCAGCAGTCTCTGTCTTCTTAGATACACCCAAAAATGGACAGATACCTAAGAACTGACTTAAAACAACGTTATTTACAATGGCGGAGGCCACTGCAATCAATAATAATGTTTTCATCCGTATCTATCCTCCTATTCTGATTTTGCAGCCGAAGCTGCACCCACGCTTTTACCGGTACATGCAGAAGACATTCCACAGGAAGCACAGTCTCCAGTGATACATCCGGAAGGAGCTGCCAGGGGTTTGCCCTTTGCCTCCATCTTATCCCTCACAATATTCATGATTGCCACCAGAACAGCCAGAACAAGGAATGCACCAGGAGCCATAACAAAGATTGTGATCGGAGTAAACCAGTCTAAGGAAAGGATCTGTGCGCCGAAAAGCTGTCCTGCTCCCAGAATCTCCCTTACGATACCGATACAGGTAAGACCAAAGGTAAAACCAAGTCCCATACCGATTCCGTCAAAGATAGAGGATACCGGTTCATTTTTGGAGGCATAGCTCTCTGCACGTCCGAGGATAATACAGTTTACCACGATAAGGGGGATATACACACCAAGCTGGGAAGCCAGTGCAGGGGTATAAGCCTTCATAATAAACTCTACCATTGTAACAAGGGATGCCACGATTACGATGTATGCAGGCATACGCACACCGCCGGGGATCACCTTACGAAACAGGGAGATCAACAGGTTGGACAGTACCAAAACCACTGTGGTGGAAAGTCCCATACCAAGTCCGTTGACTGCGCCTGTGGTAACTGCCAGCGTGGGACACATACCAAGCATTAACACAAAAGTAGGATTTTCTTTAATAATACCGTTATATAAACGTTCTGTATACTTATTCATTAATTAGCGCCTCCTTCCAGTACATTGTGGAAGTATGTGATACATGCATTGACACCATTTGCCATAGCCTTTGAGGTAATGGTTGCGCCGGAAATGGATTCCACTTCGCTGTCGCTTGCCGGTGTATTCTTTACGATGGAAAAGCTGTCTACCAGTTTGTTTGCGAACTGTCCGGCAAAAGACTCATCTTCTGCTTTCATTCCAAGACCCGGAGTCTCTGCAATATTGGTAATCGAATATCCGTTTACTGTTCCGTCATTGGCAATGCCAACGGAGAATGTAATATTTGCCTGGCTGGCATCTTTTGCGATCACGGTAATAACATAGCCCAATGTATTGCCGCTGCCGTCCATGGCAACCTGCACATCTTTGATCTCATCGCTGAAGCCGCTCTCTTCCATAACAGAAACTGCTCCATCCTTATCAAAATCTCCGTAAGTCTCAAAGCTGCTTGCATCTGCAAACACTGTCTGATAAGCTGCCTGTGCCGTTGCAGCATCCGCTGCGGCAATCGGCTCTTTTGTAATTCCATAGACAAGACCAAGGACAAAGCCAAGCACCAAAGTAAATGCAGTTAAAATCAAAGCGTCATGTACGATTTTTTTATTCATGCTTCTTTGCCTCCTTTACCACACCAAATGCTCTTGGCACTGTATATTTCTCAATCATAGGAACTAACAGGTTGCTTAAGATGATCGCAAAAGAAACACCCTCTGCATTTGCCCCGAAAAGACGGAACAGTCCTGTAAAGATTCCAAGACAGATACCAAATACAATCTTACCCGTTGGGGTAATGGGGGATGTGACATAATCCGTAGCCATAAAGAACGCACCAAGCATCAGTCCGCCGCCGCAAAGCTGTGCCACGATATAATTTGCATCAAATCCATGGCCGCTAAAGAGCAGGATAAATACCACAAATGTCACAATGTAGGATGCCGGGATCCTAAGGTCGATGACTCCCAGTAAGATCAGGATGATTGCACCGATCAAAACTGCGATAGCGGAAGTCTCTCCGATGGTACCTGCTGTCCTACCGATAAACATATCCATAAGATTTACGGATTCCCCGTTGCGGATTGCCGCTAAGGGAGTAGCTCCTGAGTAGGAGTCAATAGTAAAGTTTGTCATATCTGCCGCAAATGCGATCAACAGGAAACATCTTGCACCCAATGCCGGGTTCATAAAGTTCTGTCCCAGACCGCCAAAGAGCATTTTTACTACCACGATGGCAAATGCGCCGCCGATCACTGCCTCCCACCAGGGAAGTGTAGCAGGAAGGTTAAGTGCCAGAAGCAATCCTGTCACAATTGCGCTGCAATCGTCTATGGTGCTCTTTTTATGTACGATCCTTTCATAAATCCACTCGGAAGCAATACAGCTTGCGATAGTTACGACAATTAAAATTGCTGCTTTAATTCCAAAATTCCAGATACCGAAAAGCGTAGTGGGCAGCAATGCAAGAATTACATACTGCATAATCCGGCTGCTGGTATCTTTGGAACGAATATGTGGTGATGAAGACACATTATATAAATCACTCACAAGAATCCACCTCTTTCTATTTTTTTGATACCTCACTCTATGAGGCTGTTCCTAACTATTTTTTTCTCTTTGCTGCCAGAACCTGCTTTTTCATGGTCTTTACTGCCTGTGCCAACGGACGTTTTGCCGGACAGACAAAGCTACAGCTTCCGCATTCCACACATTCCAGTCCATGCCATTGCTCAAAGACATCGGAAAGACCATTTTTAGAGTAATCTGCAAGCCTTGAAGGCACTAACAGTTCCGGACATGCCTCCACGCAGCGTCCGCAGTTGATGCAGGCCGTCTCCGCATAAGCCTCCACTTCGTCCTCTGTAAAACATAAAAGGGATGAGGATGTCTTTGTTGCAGGTACGTCTAAGCCAAACATAGCAAATCCCATCATGGGACCTCCTGCGATCATCTTCTTGCACTCCCCTTTAAATCCGCCTGCAGCCTCCAGCATCTCCCGGTAGTTTGTACCGATGCAGATATGGAAATTCTGCGGTTCTGCTACGGCATTACCTGTCACAGTAAAGATACGGTTCATCAGAGGCTGTCCCAATGCAACTGCATTGTAGATGGCAACCAGTGTCTCCACATTGTCCACGATACATCCTGCATCTGCCGGAAGCATCTTGGAGTTGATGGAACGCTTGGTCACAGCATAAATCAGCTGACGCTCACCACCCTGGGGATATTTTGTCATCAGCTCTGCCACTTCCATCCGTGGTTCGTCTTTTACCAAGTCTTTCAGTTTTGCAATACAATCCGGCTTGTTGTCCTCCACGCCGAACACTCCCTTTGCCTTCGGGAAAAGCTGCAGTACGATCTTCATACCAGCCACCAGTTTCTCCGGCTGTTCGATCATCCTGCGGTAATCGGAAGTTAAGTATGGCTCACATTCTGCACAGTTTGCAATAATGTACTCAATCTTGTCCGGCTCCTTGGGAGACAGTTTTACATGAGTCGGGAATCCCGCTCCACCCATACCTACTACACCGGCCTCCTTGATCTTGCCGATGATCTCTTCATTGGAGAGTTTTGACACATCATCTGTCTTTGTAAACTCTACCTCCTTCATCTCACCGTCGCTCTCGATGATAATGGAGTTCACCATATCACCAACTGTAACACGACGAGGTTCGATTGCTTTTACTGTACCTGAAACGGACGCATAGATCGGTGATGATACAAATCCACCGGCTTCTGCAATCTTCTGTCCTCGAAGTACTGTGTCGCCAACTGCAACAATTGGAGTTGCTGGCGCTCCGATATGCTGAGATAACGGATATACCAGTTCGCCTTTGGGTAATAATTCGCTGACTGGCTTATCTTTGGATAAGTCTTTTCCATCGTAAGGATGGACGCCGCCTTTAAATGTCATTAAACCCATTTCTCGTGCCCCACTTTCTTAAAAAATTTGTATATTCCTGTAGTCAAAAAATGTACAAGAACGTCATCTTATAAATTATATCATAAAAAATGTCTGCTGACAGACCTTTTTTGTACTTTTTTTCATACTTCTTAAATTTTTCTTTATATGTTATACTAAATCCTATACTTGTACCACTAATTTTGATAAGGAGAATCCCATTGGAAATTATACACAAAACGATACTTTTGCCAAATGACTGCTATACTTTGCAGTATTTTGGGGACCATACAGCCTTTTTTGACATTGAAACCACCGGTTTTTCTGGAAAAAACTGCATCATCTATCTGATCGGCCTTGTAATCCGAAATGGAAATACTATGGAGATTTACCAGTATTTCGCCAACAGTTTCAAAGAGGAAGCAGAAATTCTAACCGCCTTCCACGAAACCATAAAAACAGTCTCCTCCCTGATCTGCTACAACGGTCTCAACTTTGACCTGCCATTTCTAAAACAGAGGGAAGAGAAACTGCATCTTTCCTTTTCCTGGGAAAGCATTTCCTTTTTGGATCTGTACCAGGAGACCAGACAGCTTGGCAACTTGCTGCGTCTGCCGGACAAAAAGCAGAAAACGCTGGAAAGTTTCCTGGGCATCCACCGTGGGGATACCTATACCGGAGGAGAATTGATCTCGGTCTACTGCCAGTATGAAAAGCAGCCAACGGATTTTGCAAAAAATCTTCTTCTTTTACATAATTACGAAGATATCCTTGGCATGACAAAACTTTTGCCCCTTCTCTCCTACAACAGCTTTTTCCGTGAAGAACCTGTCCTGGAAAAAGCCTGCGTAGAAGAAACGCTTCCCTTTGACGCAGAATCACCGATAAAAGAACTTCAAATTTCCCTCCAGGCCTCATTACCCTTCCCCAGACAGATTACCCTGGAAAAAGATGTTTACCGCCTGGTATTCCGTCAAAACCATGTCCATCTCTTTGTACCGGTATTGGAGGGCGAACTCCGGTTTTACTATGATAACTACAGAGATTATTACTATCTCCCGGCGGAAGACATAGCTGTCCATAAAAGTGTTGCCTCTTTTGTGGACAAATCGCACCGTAAAAAAGCCACCCCGAAAACATGCTACACCAGACGTGTCGGCCTGTTTCTTCCCCAGTGTTCTGACTGGTTTACGCCCTGCTTTTATCCCGGCCAAAAAGAAAAGAAATCTTACTTTGAGTACTGTGAAGATTTTTTATCAGATCCATGCAGTCTTGGGCTTTATATCAAAAATATCCTGTCCCTCTTTATCTAATCTATGCAAAAGCAAACTTGTTAGAACAATAAGTATGGAATTTTCTTCACGAACCTTTGCACATAAAAAAGTCTTTCCCAATGTGCGGGAAAGACTTTTTGACATTTATTGGTCTCTTGAGAAAAAGAAACTGCTTTTTCTCGAATAATTGATACTTTTGTAATTCATAATCTGTTCGGTACTTCCGATAAACAGGACACCGTCTTTTGCAAGTGAATGATTAAATTTCCTGTAAATCTCTTCTTTTGCCTCCTCTGTGAAGTAAATCAACACATTCCTGCAGACAATCAGATGACAGTTCAGGGGATATTCATCCTTTAGCAGATTATGCTGCTGGAACTGCACCCTGGATGTAATTTCCTTGGAAAGCTGATAGGAATTTCCCACTTTTGTAAAATACTTTCTCTTAAACTCATCCGGAACTCCAACAATACTTTTTTCGCTGTACAATCCGATCCGGGCAGTATCCATAACCTGTCTGTCAATATCGGTGGCAAAAATCTTAATCTGACTCAAAGGCAAATGCCTGGAAAGCGCCATAACCAGAGAATAAGGCTCATCCCCAGTGGAGCAAGCAGCGCTCCAGATTTTTAAGTTTCTGCCAAACCTTTTAATCAGCTCCGGAATCACATCCTGTTCTAACAGTTTCCACTGTTCCGGGTTCCGGTAAAACTCAGAAACATTAATGGTCAAAAAGTTTACAAACTGCTCAAACTTTTCTTTATCTTTTTTCAGCAGCTCTACATACGCATCATAAGTAGGCACTTTATTTTTACTGATCAACGTGTCAATCCGTCTACGCATCTGCTTTTCTTTGTAAGCATTCAAATCAATCTGGGTAAGCCCAAATATGCTTTTTTTAAATTTTTCATAATCGCCAAGCATTAAAAACCCTCCGGTCTTATTTTTCTACAGCAGTTTCCCCTTCTTCCGGTGCAAGCAGCGCTTTCATACTTAAGCTGATCTTCTTATCCTCTTCGTTGAAATCTACGATCTGTGCTTCAATCTCCTGTCCTACAGACAAAACATCTGCCGGTTTTTCAATATGCTCTCTTGCGATCTGTGAAACATGTAACAGTGCGTCTACCCCCGGCGCCAGTTCCACAAATGCGCCGAAATCTGTCATGCGGGCAACTTTTCCTTTGATAACTGTCCCAACTGCAAAACGGTTGGCAGCGTCATTCCATGGATTGTCCTCAGGGAATTTCATGCTCAGTGCAATCTTGGTATCATTGATATCCTTGATAAACACCCGAACCACTTCATCTACTTTAAACACTTTTTTGGGGCTTTCCACTCTGCCCCAGGACATCTCAGAAATATGAAGCAGTCCGTCTGCTCCGCCCAAATCGATAAATGCACCAAAATCTGTCACATTCTTCACAACGCCCTCTACCACATCTCCAACGCTGATCTTGGAAAATAACTCTTTCTGCAGTTCCGCTTTTCTTGCGAGTAAAATCTGCTTTCTGTCACCAATCACTCTTCTGCGGCGGGGATTGAATTCAGTGATCACAAACTCAATCTCCTGATCTTTATATTTGTTTAAATCTTTCTCGTATGTATCAGATACTAAACTTGCAGGGATAAACACTCTGCTCTCCTCAATAACTACACTTAAGCCTCCTCCAAGAACCTGGGCAACTTTTGCCGTGAGCACTGTCTGGTTTTCAAAAGCCTCCTCCAATTTCTTGTTTCCTTTTTCTGCAGCAAGGCGCTTGTAGGAAAGAAGCACCTGTCCCTCTCCGTCATTTACTTTAACAACCTTTGCCTCCATGGAATCACCGACAGAGACAACTGTAGTTAAATCAAGATTTGATTCATTGGTATATTCGTTACGTGTAATGATGCCATCCGACTTGTATCCGATATTTAAGACGATCTCATCTGGTTTCACATCGATAACAGTTCCTTCGACCACCTCTCCGTTTCTTATTGTTTTAAATGATTCTTCCAGCATTTGTTCAAAGCTCATTTCTGACATTCTCTTGAACCTCCTCAATAATTTTGTTTGGGGTGGAAGCCCCTGCGGTAATACCTACGTTATCAATGGACCGTAACTTTTCTTTGTCCAAGTCATCAAGTGTCTGTATATAGTAAGTATTTTCACATTCTTTTTTGCATATTTCAAATAACTTCTGCGTGTTGGAACTCTGGCGTCCGCCAATGACGATCATGGCATCTACTCTTCCGGCAATTTCCGCCGCTTCTTTCTGCCTGACCTCCGTAGCATTGCAGATAGTATTTAGAACAAGTATATCATAACCTTTTTTCTGAATAATTTCAACTAATTCTTGAAATTTGTTGTAATTAAATGTCGTTTGAGACACAATACACACTTTTTCCTCGGGAGAAATGCAAAAATTTTCCGCTTCTTCCCTCGTTTGTAGTACCGTAATCCTATCTTTTGCAGACCACCCTTTAATCCCCTCCACTTCCGGGTGGGAATCATTTCCTATAATCAGGATATAATATCCCTCTCTGCTGTACTCTTCCACAATTTTATGGATTTTTAGCACAAAGGGGCAGGTTGCATCCACGATTTTAAATCCCAGCCCCTGTATCTTTTCTTTGATTTCCCTGGAAATCCCATGGGAACGGATGACAACTACACCTTTGGGCAGTTTTTCCAGTTCCTCTATCTCCAGAACTCCATGGACGCCTTTCTGCTCTAAATCATTTACCACCTGTTCATTGTGGATGATGGGTCCGAATGTGTACACGGGCATCCGTTGGTTTTCCGCCTCCCGGTAGACCTCATCCACCGCCCGCTTTACCCCGAAACAGAATCCGGCGCTCTCCGCCAATATTACATTCATGATTTTTTCTCCTGATACCGTCTGCGGATATGTTCCACCACTTCTTCGATTCCCATATCCGAGGAATCTACGAGCACGGCGTCCTCTGCCTGTTTTAAAGGTGATAATTCCCGGTGCATATCCCGGTAATCTCTCTCTTCTATCTCTTTTTCAATCTCCTTAAGATTGCAAACCACACCTTTTTCCATCAGCTCGTCAAACCGGCGTTTTGCCCTGGTAGCAGTGCTTGCGGTAAGATAAATTTTCAACTCGGCATCCGGCAGCACACAGGTCCCTATGTCCCTGCCATCCATGATCACGTCTGAGGTGGCTGCAAGTCCTTGCTGCAATGCCACCAGCTTCGCCCTGACTTCAGTATAAATGCTGGTAGCGCTTGCCATATTGCCAACATCTTCCCTGCGGATTTGGTCGCTGACATTTTTTCCATTCAGCAGCACCTGCTGTTCCCCGTTTTCATATCGGATAGAGATGTCTATTTTTTTACATGCCGATGAAATCTTTTCTTCCTCGGAAGCTTTTATTCCGTTTTCCAGAAAATATAGTCCCATGGCACGGTACATTGCCCCTGTATCCAC
>JAMPFA010000001.1:450246-479397 GCA_023664725.1 Roseburia sp.
TTAATTCGATCGGTCCCGCTCCCAGATGCTCATCTGCATATTTTTGAATCTCCTGTTTTTTGAGTAAACAGGAGGGACATAATTTTCCCCCCGATAAAGGTTTTTTACACATTTCACATAGGGATAATTCCATAAAAACACCTCCCTGTCAAATCATATATCATAACAAAGGCAGACTATGAAAAACAGAAATCCTTTCATAGTCTGCCTGCCTAAAGCAAGAAGAATCAACGGATTATAAATTAATGAACCGATCTGCTTCCTCCGTAAGATTTCCGGCAATCTGCCTATTATCATTCATTGCATCAGCAATCTCTCCGATATCCTTAACCAAATCAGAAGTGTTGGCCGCCACATTGGTAGCCCCGTTTGCACTCTCATCTACCGCTGTATTGATACCGTTAATGGACTCTGTAATACTTTCCATCAACTGTTTCAAATTAATAGACATATCATTGAAGCGGGTAACAATGCTATTCACATGCATTGCATCTTCGCTGTACTGTTTACCGGAATTTACAAATCCTTCATAATCCGGCAGGATTGTCTCATTTATGTAGTCAACAATAGAATTTGCATTCTTGATAAGCTCATTTACCGCTTCGATAACCATGTTGTTGATTGTCTGGATATTGTTTGCTGCCTCACGGCTGGAATTTGCCAACTGACTAATCTCATCCGCAACCACCGCAAATCCACGTCCTGCTTCACCGGCTCTTGCCGCCTCAATAGATGCATTCAAAGACAAAAGGTTTGTCTGACTGGAAATACTTAAAATTTCATTTGTCAAATCATTGACACGGTCTACACTCTTGCTGCTCTCGATCGCCTGTTTCAACTGTTCAATGATACCATTGACAACGTCGCTGGTATTCTGCTTATTCTCAACTGCACTCTGCTCTAAATCCTCTGCGCGCTGCTGCATACCAGTTGCATATTCAAAAAGCCCCTGAGATGCATCAGAAAGTTCGATAATATTGTCATCCACAACCCCTACATTCTCCTTGATGGTTGACAATGTAGAAGAAATTTCTTCCATGGAAGCTGACAATTCTTCCATAACAGAGGAAATGTCATAGGAATTGTCATTTGCAGTAGACACCTTGTCTGATACCAAATTTACAATCGTACCAAGCTGTCCAGAACTGGAATTGATCTGTCCCATAATATTCTGTAATGTCTGAATAAATGTATTGATACCATTTGCCAGTGTACCAATCTCATCCCAACAGAAGCACTGCACACGTTTTGTCAAGTCACCCTGCCCAGCCTCAATAGTCGCAATGACGTCACGGAGCTGTTTGTTGATATTGATAAGACGCTTGCAACACCAGGTCCAGCATACCCATACCACAAATACAAGGACGATAATACCACCTGCAAAGAGAATGATAATCAAACGGGTAACTTGTCCATATACTTCGTTCTGATGCACCACCGCAGCATCCAAATCCTCTTTGTTCATGGTCCCCATCACGTCAAGCTCTGCAGTAAGGGAGGTTCCTGCCTCTTTCAAGTCCACGTTTGCCAGGGCTATCGCTTCATCCTTTACCCCCTGGGTACTCAAATCCAGAATCCTGTCATAAATCACAAGATAATTGGAGTAATCTGTCTTGAACTGCTCAAAGCTGCTTCTTGCCTCTTCGGAATCAATGAGTGCTTCAAACTCATCACATGTGGTAGAAATCTCTGATTTTAATGAGTTTGCCTCGTCAATCAACACATTTCTAAGATCGTCATTGTCCGCAATGATATGGGCAAATGCCACACGCCTTAATGTCTGGTAGGAAGCAGTGATATCACCCAATTTTTCAATCTTCACCGCATAGTTCCCAGATATTGCCTCGCTTGCCCTCATAATCTGGGTTGTACTCTGAAGACTGATAATTCCCATTGCAAACATCAGAATACCCAAAATCGCTACCGGTATCAGGATCTTGTATCTGATGCTCAGGTCTTTCAAAAACTTTTTCATTATTCTAAATCCACCTTTCTGTGTGAATACCAATAATCAAGGAAGATCCTTTTTTCCTCTCCCGATATTCCACTTATACTTTTTCTTGTATAATAAATTTCTTATTCCCATATGGGATACCCGTTATGTGATCAGCAAACACCTTCCCCTCTTCGGCATTTTGTTTGAAACCTTTTGCAAAAAAAACGCAAAAAAGTGACAAAATATCTTTCTATCTCCTATTATATATAATTTTCTCTTTTCTGTCTAGTGTTTTTTAGCTAATTTGTCCAATCAAAAGAACAAAAAAAGAAAAAGGAGCACATATCACAATTGCGACATACACTCCCTTTTTCTTATTCTATCCTACACAGGATAAGCTCCGTTCTTCGTATCAGCCACGCTGGCGTCTACTCCCTTCTGCTGGGCTTCACGGTATTTAAAGAAATCGGTAGCAACTTGTGGGAATAAGGCGTAACTTAAAACATCCTCATCCTGCTGTTTCCACTGTTTCATTTCCGCTTCAATTTTGTCTAACTCCGGCTCAAGCAAATCTGCATATCTGCAGGTGATGGCATTTTTCTTTTCCTCTCCCAAAACCTTGTCTACGATTTCCGGATTGAAAGGTTTCACTGTCTGGCCGTATTTGCCCAAAAGCACGTCTTTGGTCTCTTTTGTTGCAACTTTGTAACGCTCTCCCATCAGCACATTAAACACTGCCTGTGTACCGACGATCTGGGAAGAAGGTGTAACTAATGGCGGCTCTCCAAGGTCTTTTCTCACTCTTGGGATCTCCTCCAGCACATCCATGTACTTGTCTTCTGCATTCTGCTCTTTCAACTGAGAAACCATGTTGCTGAGCATTCCACCTGGCACCTGGTACAGAAGTGTCTGGATATCCACGCCCAGCACTTTTGGATTTAACAGTCCACTCTTTAATGCTTCCTCTCTCATGGGACGGAAGTAATCTGCGATTTCCTTTAAGAGCATCTGGTCAAAGTTCGGGTCATACTCTGTTCCCCGGAATGCCTCCGCCATAACCTCCGTTGCCGGCTGGCTGGTTCCAAGTGCAAAAGGAGACATCGCGGTATCGATAATATCCACTCCAGCCTCCACAGCTTTCATGTATGTCATGGAAGCAACACCGGAGGTATAGTGGGTGTGCAGCTCAATCGGAAGGTTTGTGGAAGATTTCAACGCCTTGATCAGCTCTTCTGCCTTATATGGTGTTAAAAGTCCTGCCATATCCTTGATACATAAAGAGTTTGCTCCCATCTCTTCCACACGCTTTGCCATATCCATCCAGTAATCTAATGTATAGGCATCTCCCAATGTATAAGATAATGCAACCTGCGCATGGCCTTTCTCTTTGTTACATGCGGTAACTGCTGTCTGAAGATTTCTGATATCGTTCAAGCAGTCGAAAATACGAATGATATCGATTCCGTTTGCGATGGACTTCTGTACAAAGTACTCTACCACATCATCTGCGTAGGGACGATATCCTAAGATATTCTGTCCTCTGAAAAGCATCTGAAGCTTGGTGTTTTTAAATCCCTCTTTCAATTTGCGGAGACGCTCCCAGGGATCCTCTTTTAAGAAGCGGAGGGAGGCGTCAAATGTAGCGCCGCCCCAGCACTCAACGGCATTGTATCCCACTTTATCCATTTTATCTATAATAGGAAGCATCTGTTCCGTTGTCATTCTTGTAGCAATTAAAGACTGATGTGCATCACGCAAAATCGTCTCTGTTATTTTAATAGGTTTTTTTGCAACTTCTGACATGATTTTCTCCTCTCAAAATTTTGCGGTCACGCCGCTTTCTATTTCAAAATCACACATGTTAAATTCCAAAGATTGCCATAAACACACCGGCTGCTACGGCAGTACCGATCACTCCGGCAACGTTTGGTCCCATGGCATGCATGAGAAGGAAGTTGGTCGGATCCTCCTCGGCTCCCACTTTCTGTGAAACCCGAGCCGCCATAGGCACTGCGGAAACTCCTGCAGAACCGATCAGAGGATTAATCTTTCCTTTTGTAACTTTGCAGAGAATCTTACCAAACAGTGTGCCTGCCGCCGTACCAAAGGCAAATGCAACCAATCCCAGGACAACGATCAACACCGTACTCTTATTCAAAAATGCCTCTGCGCTGGTAGATGCGCCAACGGATGTGCCAAGCAGGATAACTACAATGTACATCAGCGCATTGGAAGCGGTATCTGTCAGCTGGCGGACAACCCCAGACTCTCTGAACAAGTTACCCAGCATCAGCATACCTACAAGAGGAGCCGTTGTGGGAAGCAGCAAACATACCACGATGGTAACAATAATTGGGAATAAAATCCTCTCCAGCTTGGATACCGGACGCAGGTTCTTCATCTTGATCCCGCGCTCTTCCTTTGTTGTAAAAAGTTTCATGATCGGCGGCTGGATAATGGGCACCAGCGCCATATAGGAATATGCCGCCACTGCGATCGGCCCCATCAGACCAGTCTGCCCTAATTTCCCTGCAAGGAAAATAGAGGTAGGACCGTCCGCACCACCGATAATGGATACAGCTGCAGCCGCTTTGTCGTTAAATCCAAATAAAATTGCCAGCAAGTATGCTGAGAAAATTCCGATCTGTGCCGCTGCGCCAAGCAGGAAACTGATCGGGTTTGCGATCAGCGGACCAAAGTCTGTCATCGCACCTACACCCATGAAAATCAAGGACGGCAGGATAGACCATTCATCCAGGGTATAAAAATAGTAAAGTAAACCGCCTACGCCGTTGCTCGTCTCCTCCGGACTTGCAATGATATCCGGATAGATATTCACCAATAGCATACCAAATGCAATGGGAACAAGAAGCAATGGCTCATAGCCCTTCTTTATCGCCAGGAATAAAAATACACATGCAACGGCAATCATAACATAATTGCCCCAGGTCAGGTTAAAAAAGGCTGTTTGGTGTAAGAGGTTTCCTAATGTTTCAATTACGTAACCCATTGTGTTAACCTCCTGAAATTAATTGTTTAATGTTGCCAGTAATGCTCCTGCTTCTACCTGATCTCCCACAGCCACATTGATGCTTGCCACTGTTCCGTCTTCTGGTGCAACCACTGCTGTCTCCATTTTCATAACCTCAAGGATCAATACAGTATCGCCTTTCTTCACAGCCTGACCAGCAGACGCCTCAATCTTAAATACTTTTCCTGCGGCTCCTGCCTCAATCTTTACATTTCCTGCTCCGGAAGCTGCCGGTGCAGGCGCAGCTGCCGCTGCTTTGGGAGCTGCAGCTGCCCTGGGCGCTGCCACTGGAGCTGCCCCTGTGCTGCCTGCCTCTTCTACAGTAACATCATAAACATTTCCATTTACGGTAATTGTATAATTTTTCATTTTAAAAATCCTCCTAATATTATCTTCTTCTAATGGAACGCACTACAAATCCGTCTGCAGAAGTTCCCTCTGCGGCTGCAATCGCCGCTGCGATCACTGCGATCAACTCTGTGTCATCTGCCTGCTCTTCTCTCTGTGCAATCTGTGTCACCACTGCACTATCGGTCTCTTTTGCAGGAGCTTCCTGTTTCTTCTCTATCTTTGAGAACACTTTAAAGCTGGAGATGATGAGACTGATTAGAATCAGCACTGTAAACACGATCAGAATGCCCATAAGAGTATTCAATCCCGCCTTGCCCATTGTCTCCCCTAAGGAGTAGACAGCATCAAAGTTAATCCCTTCCACTTGCATGTTGTAATACGTATACACGTATGTGAGGACTGCCTGACGGTCCGTCAACTGAAGTATCTGTTCTGCTGTAAGGGTCTTTCCGGATTTTGTGACGGTAAAATCACCAAACTCTACGAAACTGCCATACTCTCCCGTTACCTCATCCCAACTGTTGATCAGGTTTACTATGATTTCGTCTGTTCCGCCTGCCCCTGACAGGAGATACGCTCTGTCCTCGTCTGTCAAAGAGACCAGTGACTGCACCATTCCCTGGTTTATATCCTTAAGTTCGTCATAAGTATGTCCATTATAGTCAACTGTTGTAGGATCCGTTTTGGAACATGCAGCCAGCCCCAGCATGCATAAGCATATGGTGGCAATCAGAAATATTTTTTTCTTCATGAAACTTCACCTTTCTATTATTTTGTACCATGTTTTTTTGGAGCCGCCACAACGCTTTTTGTGAAGAGCATCTCAAATGCTGCCACCAGATATTTCCTGGTTGTCTCCGGCTCGATGATCAAATCCACATATCCTCTTTTTGCAGCAGAAAGTACGCTTGACTGCAATGCATCATACTCCTTTGCCTTCTCGCTTATCACATCTGCGCTGGCATCTGCATACATGATCTTTGCCGCAAGCTCTGCGTCCATCATGCCGATTTTTGCATCATTCCATGCATACACCAGATCGGCGCCCACGGATTTGGAGTTCATCGTCACATATGCGCTGCCGTATGCCTCCCCTACGATCACGTTCACTTTGGGCACGTCCGCACCGGAGAATGCGCTGGTGAGACTTGCCATGGCTTTTGCCAGACGCTTTTCACTGCACATGCATGCCTTGTAACCTTTTACGTTTGTGAGGGATAACACAGGAATATCAAAAGCGTCGCAGAATGTCACAAACTCTGCCGCTTTATTGCATCCTTTTGCGGATAACACATTGTCAAAGGTATCTGTCTTGTTTGCCTCATCATCATAAACTTCCGTACAGTTTGCCACTGCTCCGATGGTCGTACCGTTTAAGCGGATAAAGCCTGTCACCATATCTTTTGCAAAATCTTTTTTTGTCTCATAGAAAATATGGCCGTCTGCGATCTCGCTCAATATGAACCGGGGATCTCCCTTCATCTGAGGCATGTTATTGCACACACGATTCAGGTCATCCGCACATTCCTCGCTGAGTCCGCCCATATCATTGTTGGATGGAAGGAACGTTACCAGTTCCCGTATGGAAGCCAAAATTTCATCTTCTGTTCCGATTCCGTCCACACAGCCTGTCTCCTCCGCCTGGAATTCCGGCTTGGAATTGTCGCATTTCTCTGCCCGGTTGCCCTTGATGGCATTGGGAGAATTTACAAACATTTTTCCTTTTGTTGACTCCATAAAGCTGAAATCACACAGTGCAGGAACGGTTGTAAGTCCGCCGCCGCAGGTGCCAAACACTGCGGATATCTGGGGAATCACTCCGGAAGCCCCCACCTGTTTTGCAAAAATCTCTCCAAGGCCGTTTAATGCGTCCACGGACTCCTGGAGACGGATTCCTGCACAGTCCAACATGCCAATAACCGGTGCCCCCATCTTCATCGCCATGTCGTAAACAGAGGCAATCTTCTTTGCATGCATCTCACCGATGGTCCCATTTAGCACGGAAGCATCCTGACTGTACACAAACACCAGACTGCCATCGATCAAACCATGTCCGATGATCACACCATCTGAAGGTGTGTCGGTGTTAGACAAGTTAAAATCTGTACTTCTTGCTGTCACCAGAGAACCAATTTCCATAAAACTGTTCTCATCAAGTAACTTAGCGATGCGCTGCATAGCTAAGCTGTCGTTACTACTACCCATTTTTTGCCCTCCATCTATTTTAGAAATGATAAAAATTTCGCTAGAGTAATTCTATACTTTTTCCCAGAATTTTTCAATAGCATTTTGTTAATTTTATCACAATATGCACAATTTTTTGTTATTTTAACAATTTTCTATGAGTATGAGAAATAAACCTTAAGCACCTGGCGGATATAATAGGCAAAATTTATTTTTTCCCACTGATCCGCCGCAACAAGGTCTCTCTCCCAGTAAACCTCATCCTTTAGACGGTATGTGATCTTTCCCACAACCTGACCTTTCTTTACCGGTGCGGTAAGTTCTCTTTGCACTTGACAGGAAACTTCTATCTTTTCATTCCCCCTTAGCAAAACATTTGGGGCAGAGCTCTTATCCTTTATCTCCACTCTGGTGTCTGCGCTCTCAAAGAGTTTCTCTGTTGCCGCCATGGAGACGGGAATGGGATTTTGACAGGATGAATCCACGGATATCTGTGCAAAATCCTTTTTTTCGTAGTTGGCAAGTCCATATTCCATCAGCTTTCTTGTATCTGACCACTTGTATGTTTTGTTGTTGGGCCACCCGCAGGCCAAAAGCGCCACTACAAATGTCTTATCCTCCCGCTTCAGGGAGCCCACATAGCAGTAACCCGCTTTTGCCGTAAATCCGGTTTTTCCGCTCAATGCTCCCTCCATCATGGACAAAAAGGCATTGTGGTTGTTACAGGAAAAATTTCGTCCCCCGGACACACTCTCCCCGTTTTCTTTTACTTCCATATTGGTAAACTGGTAGGAGGGGGTTCTTGTGATCTCTAAAAATGCGTCTCTCTGTGGAGAGCGGACGATACAGTAGCTCATAATTGCCGCAAGATCTCTGGCTGTGGTAGAATGTTCTGCCGTTACAGTCTCTCCCTCCGGCGATGTGATTTCTTTTTTCGCATCCAGTCCGTTGGGGGTGATAAAAAAGGTGTCGCTGCATCCGATCTGTGCCGCCTTCTGATTCATCATCCCGGCAAATCCTTCCACGCTTCCCCCCACATGTTCCGCAATGGCCACCGCCGAATCGTTGTGGGATTCTAACATCAGGGAATACAAAAGGTCTTTGATGCGGTAGTGCTCTCCTTTTCGCATGCCAAGATGCACTTTGGGCATAGATGCCGCATGGGAGGAGACCTCAGCGATTTCCTCGATCTTCCCGCTCTCCAGGGTAAGAATGCAGGTCATAATCTTCGTAGTGCTTGCCATAGGCATTTTTTTGTGCCCGTCTTTTTCATATAAAATACGCCCGGAATCAGCGTCCATAAGTACTGCCGACCGAGCGTATAACTTGTTTGCATCCAGCGTATTTTCCGTTTCCTCCGCAAAAGAGGCTGTGGTGGAGATCAAAACAAACATTCCTGCGAGAATAAGAGATAAAAGAGTTTTGCATATACGTTTCATAAAACAATCCTTAGCGTCCGTTAAAAAATTGTATGACCTTTGCCTGTCTCTTATTCCCTGTAATGGGAACTGCATACCCATAAAAAGAAAGGAGCAGGTGCCTGGCACCTGCGAACAACAAATGAAAACTAAAAAATTGTGATCTGTCTGAATCGGGGTAACAGGATTCGAACCTGCGACCTCACGGCCCCCAGCCGTGCGCTCTGACCAAACTGAGCCATACCCCGTCAAAAAACTGACAAAAAATATTATAACAGATTTTTTTTAAAATGGAACCCCTAATTTTAATTTTTTCTGCTTTTTTTAGGTGGTCACAATCTCCTGATCTGCTTCCCTCTCTGCCTCCTGCTTAAACTCCTCTATCTGTAAAGGATTCATCTCCGGCAGTTCCTCTAAGGAATGGATGCCAAAGCTGCGCAGGAAGTCTTCTGTAGTGCCAAACATCATAGGACGCCCCGGCGCATCCAGCCTGCCCAGTTCACAGACCAGATTGTATTCCACAAGCTTACTCACCGCATGGTCGCAGGACACCCCTCGAATCTTCTCTATCTCCGCTTTAGTCACCGGCTGCTTGTAGGCAATAATGGACAGCGTCTCCAAAAGCACATCTGTCAGCACATGCTTCTTGGGCTGCTTGGCTATGCGGATCAGGTACTCATACATATTTCGGTTGGTGCACATCTGGTATGCCCCCTCCAGCTCCAGGATCTGAATCCCCCGGTCCTGCTCTTTGTATTCCTCCATAAGGCTCTCAATGAATTCTTTTGCCTTGTCCTGCTCCAAGGAAAGCGCATCTGCGATTTTTTCCAATTCCACAGAATTTCCCATGGTAAATAAAATCGCTTCAATGGCCGTCTTATATTCTTTTTCTTCCATAACATGTCTCCTTCTTCCTAATGTGACGCCCCCTAAGCAGCAATCCTTGACTCTATGGCAATATCATCAAATAAATTTTCTTGAGTAATTGCGATCTTTCCCATTTTCATCAGCTCTAAAATAGCAAGAAAACTGACGATAACCTCCATTTTGCTGTTGCCGCCTTCCAAAAGTCCCCGAAAGCTGAAAAACTTATGCTCCCTTGCATATTCTTCCAGAAAAACCATCTTGTCAGACAGAGAGACTTCCTCTTTTTCTATCCTTCCGAATTTAGAGCGGACCCTGTCTATTTTGTTCTCCTGCCTGCGGATGACAGACTGAAAGATATCATTTAGCTTTGTTAAAGTTAAATCTGAAATTAATTCTTCCATATTTATCGGTTCCTCGAAGGCCTCCACCTCCGGGGGAATAGTCGGTATCTTGTACAGCACCCTCTCAGCGTCCACCTGACGGTCCCGAAGCTCATAGGACATGCATTTGTACATCTTATACTCCAAAAGCTGCTGTACCAGCTCCGCCCTTGGATCCTCCTCCTCTTCCTCATCTTTTTCTTCTTTTGGGAGAAGCATTTTTGATTTTATGGCTATGAGGGTGGCCGCCATCACCAGAAATTCACTCATAATGTTTAAATCCTGGCGTTTCATCTCCTGTATATATTCCAGATATTGATTGGTGATCTCCACAATAGGGATATCATATATACTGACTTTGTTCTTTTCCAACAGATGAAGCAAAAGGTCTAGCGGACCTTCAAAAGCTTCCAGTTTTACACTTAATTCCATATTTTATCTTCTCTTCTTTTTTTCTATTTTTTACAGTCCAAGCACTATTTTAGTAGATTTTCGTCCTAATTTCAAGTTTCGGTCATAAATTTTCTTATTTGCACTTACACTATACTAGAAAACCTATGGAGGTTACACTATGCATACCCTCTTGTCTCTATTATTATGCTGCCAGATCTTACTCTCATCCTGCCTGCCCGCAATTTTTTCATCTACGGCTTACAACTTTGTGCCTTTTACAGAAACTGTCACCCCCCTTAAGGCGGAGTCCGGGGAATCTGCCGTGGACGAAGCTGTTTCTGCCTCTATCACGGCACCCAGCGCCATTTTGATGGAAGCTTCCACCGGAACCATTATCTATGAAAAAAATCCCCATGAAATCCGGCACCCAGCCAGTATCACTAAAATAATGACTTTAAATTTAATTTTTGATGCACTGGAACAGAAAAAGTTTAATCTAAATGATACAGTTACGGTTTCTGAACATGCAGCCAGTATGGGCGGCTCCCAGGTTTTTCTGGAGGCCGGGGAGACCCAGGATGTGGAAACCATGATCAAATGCATCAGTATTGCCAGTGCAAATGACGCATCTGTTGCCATGGCGGAATTTGTCGCAGGCAGCGAGGAAGCCTTTGTGGCTGCCATGAATGAGAAAGCAGCTTCCCTTGGCATGAAAGATACACATTTTGTAAACTGCTGTGGCCTGGATGTGGATGACCATATGACAAGCGCCTATGATGTTGCCCTAATGTCCAGGGAACTGACTGTCAAACATCCCCAGATCCACGATTACTGTACCATCTGGATGGACTCTTTTACCCACAATACCGCCAAAGGCTCCAAAGAATTCGGTCTCACCAACACCAACAAGCTGATCCGGCAGTATGAGTACGCTACAGGCTTAAAAACCGGCTCCACCGGTCTGGCAAAATTCTGTCTTTCCGCCACTGCCGTAAAAGACGGAATGGAACTGATTGCTGTGATTATGGGAGCGGAAAATCCAACAAACCGTTTTTCCGACGCCTCAACTTTGTTAAATTACGGTTTTAGTAAGTGCCGTATCTTTACAGATGAATCATTAGAGGGAAATACCACAGTTCCAATAAAACGAGGGGTGGAGGATTTCATCTCCCTGTCCCCCGCAAACCAATTTCAGTATCTCTCCGTTAAGGGAGAAGACTTTTCTGCCATCACAAAGGATCTATCTCTGCCGGAATCTATAGAGGCTCCTGTGAAAAAAGGGGATAAAATTGGAGAAATCATCTACTCACTGGGCGGAGAAAAAATAGGTTCTGTAGATATTATCGCCAAACAGGACATTGATAAAGCGGACTTTTCCCACTATGTACTGGATGTTTTTTGGGCTTTCTTTTCTTAAATTTAAATTTAAAAAAAATTTAAGAAATATAATTACTAATTAATTTTTTACAAAAGACGGTTGAGATAAACAACTCCCCAGCACTCCTGTTTTATCATCTCCCGAATCATTACCGCCCTCTCATACAGCTTTAGCTTTACCTGCGCCGGTGTAAGTTTTGGATACTTTTCTAACAGCAATGCAATGGCTCCGGAGATCACCGGCGCAGACATAGAGGTTCCACTTTTCACCTCATAGCCGTTCCCACGGTAGGAACAGCTTTTGATGGAAGTGCCTGGAGCCAGTATCTCCGGCTTTATCACGCAACAGTCTGTGGGACCTCTGCCGCTGTACCCCGACTTTTGCCCTTTGATATTACTTTTGTAATCATCGATACTTCCAACGGTAATGATACTTTTGCACTGACCAGGTATTGTCACGGAATTTCTTCCCGGCCCGTTGTTGCCTGCCGCCGCCACTACCACGATTCCCGCCCGCCAGGCTCTCTCCACAGCGTCCATCAGTTTTTCTTTCTCCATATCGTCCGCAGTGGGAAGCATTCCCACAGATATATTTAATATTCTTATATTATATTTTTCTTTTTCATAGATTAACTCGTCAATGGCAGAGAGCATCTGCCCGGTATTTCCATTTCCTTTCCTGTCTAACACCTTCTGGACATAAAGCCCGCTTCCCGGTGCAATCCCCTGATAGAGTCCATGACTCATCTTCCCACTGCCTGCAATGATTCCCGCAACATGGGTACCGTGTCCATTGTCATCATACATTTGGGGGATACCCCTTGTGTAATCCTTAAATTTCACAATCCTGTTGTCAAAATCCTGATGGTGCACAATTCCTGTATCCATCACTGCCACGGTAACACCTGCTCCCCGGAAGCCTTTTCTTCTTGCATCATCCACTCTCAACTTTTTTCGGACCTGATCCATATTCTGCCTCTTGCATTGCCTTTTAAAGATACAATGAAAACATTTTCTATTAGTCTATGCAGAACTTTTCGGTTTGCAAAATGGCCACATTAACTTTTTGACAATTTCCCTTATTCCCCCTGCGCATAAGAAAATCCCTGTAAAAGTAAACTTTTTCAGGGATTTTAAGTTAAACTTTAATTAATTTCTGTGCATTTTCACATCTTTGATAGAGAAGCTCATCCTTCCCATCTTGTCTTTCCCAAGACATACAACGGTGACTTTATCTCCCAGAGTCAATACGTCTTCTACCCGGTTAATCCTCTCTTTGGAAATTTTGGAAATATGAACCATTCCCTCTTTTCCGGGAGCAAACTCTATAAATGCACCAAACTCTTTGATGCTTATGACTTTTCCGGTAAAGAGCTGTCCTGCCTCGAAATCAGTAGTGATGATCTTAATCATATCTACTGCCTTTGCCATTGCCTCTGCGTCTGTACCGCAAACGGACACTGCGCCGTCATCGGTGATATCAATCTTCACGCCGGTGCGCTCGATAATCTCATTGATGGTCTTTCCTCTCTGTCCAACCACATCTCCGATCTTCATGGGATCGATCTGAATCTGTACGATCTTCGGTGCGTACTGGTTTACTTCTTTTCTCGGCTCAGAAATCGCTTTGGACATACACTCGTCCATAATAAAGAACCGTGCTTCCCTTGTCCTTCTGATGGCTTCTTCCACAATCGGTCTTGTAAGTCCATGAATTTTAATATCCATCTGAATTGCAGTAATGCCGTCTTTTGTTCCTGTTACCTTAAAGTCCATATCCCCGAAGAAATCCTCTAATCCCTGGATATCAGTAAGTACAATATAGTCATCATCCGTATCTCCTGTCACAAGTCCGCAGGAAATACCTGCCACCATCTTTTTGATTGGAACCCCTGCAGCCATCAGAGCCATACAGGAGGCACAGGTGGATGCCATAGAGGTAGAACCGTTGGATTCAAATGTCTCCGACACTGCACGGATGGCATAGGGGAACTCCTCTACACTTGGAAGTACCGGAATTAATGCACGCTCTGCCAATGCGCCGTGACCAATCTCCCGGCGTCCCGGCCCTCTGGAAGGCTTTGTCTCACCTACCGAGTAGGATGGGAAATTATAGTGGTGCATGTAGCGTTTGTTAGTAATATTTTCATCTAATCCGTCCACTCTCTGGATTTCAGACAACGGCGCCAGAGTAACCACATCGCAAATCTGTGTCTGGCCTCTGGTAAACATAGCGGAACCGTGAACTCTTGGAATCAGATCTACTTCTGCAGCCAGGGGACGGATCTGATTGATGGCACGACCGTCAGGACGCTTCTGATCTTTTAAAATCATTTTCCGCACAGTTTTTTTCTGATACTGGTATACGGCTTCATCTAAAACAGCAAGCCACTCTTCGTTTTCTGCAAAAGCCTCTGCCAATTTTTCTGTAATTTCTTTGATATTTTCTTCCCGCACCTGTTTTACATCGGTAAATACCGCCTCTTCCATGGCTTCCGGAGTGACGATCTTTTTCATCTCCTCAAACATCTCAGCGGGAACAGCACAGCTTACATATTCATGTTTCGGCTTTCCTACCTCTGCCACGATCTTATTGATAAACTCAATAATGGTCTGGTTGATATCGTGAGCCATATAGATTGCCTCAAGCATTTTCTCTTCCGGTATCTCATTGGCTCCAGCCTCGATCATAATGACTTTCTGGGAGGTGGATGCAACGGTAAGCATTAAATCTCCGTTATCCCAATCTGACTGGGAAGGATTCACGATCAGCTCTCCGTTTACCATTCCCATCTGAGTCATAGCACAGGGACCGTCAAAAGGAATGTCAGAAATACAGGTGGAAATTGCTGCGCCAAGCATTGCAACGATTTCCGGACGGCACTGGGGATCCACGCTCATTACCATATTGTTTAATGTCACGTCATTGCGATAATCCTTTGGGAAAAGGGGACGCATAGGACGGTCGATAACTCTGGATGTGAGAATGGCATTCTCAGATGCCTTTCCCTCTCTCTTGTTAAATCCTCCGGGGATTTTCCCTACAGAGTACAATTTCTCTTCAAACTCCACACTTAAGGGGAAGAAGTCAATTCCATCCCTGGGCTTGTCCGACGCAGTTGCCGTGGACAGTACCGTTGTGTCGCCATAGTGCATAAATGCACATCCATTTGCCTGCTTTCCCACTCTGTCCACATCTACGGTCAGGGTTCTGCCGGCAAGTTCCATTGAAAAACTTTTGTACATATTTTATCTCCTTCTTTGCTTAACTATGGCAAAAGTTTACCGAAACTACTGATACAGATACCCGGGGGATATCCATATCAGTGGTCTCGGGGTTGTCTTTTGCCTTTTTGTATTGAATCTCCAGTAGGGAAAATCCCTACTCGCTGCGCAGGGTGCATGCTGCGAAAACAGCTATTTTCCTTATGCACTCTTTCGCATAAAAAAGATAGAGCGGAAAGAAACTCCGCCCTATTTTTATGCCATCCTTACTTTCTGATGCCCAAACGTTCAATCAGAAAACGATATCTCTCAATATCGCATTTCTTTAAGTATGCTAAAAGTCCACGTCTCTGACCTACCATTTTAAGCAGACCTCTCCTGGAATGATGATCCTTGGGATTTGCTTTTAAATGCTCTGTCAGCTCCTGAATTCTTGCAGTGAGAATTGCGATCTGAACTTCCGGTGAACCTGTATCACCCGGTGTCCTGCCATACTCTGCAATGATTGCCTGTTTCTTGTCCTTTGCTATCATGATATTTCCTCCTAATATTTTAATCGCCCAAAAAACATATGATACTCAGCAGAAGGTCGGAGTGTCCAGCTACCGAATATGGGCTAATCTCATACTTGCTTAGTTTAACATAAATTCCATAAAATGTAAACTGTTTTATTTTATGTCACAAAAACTTTATAACAGTCCCATTAATCCAACACACGCACTACGCAGATCGGAGAACGGTAGTATGCATTGGAAATCTTGATCCCTGTTCTCTTGGAACTTGCATGGACGATCTGTCCGTTTCCAATATAGATAGCCACATGGCTGATCCTGCTTCCGCTGCCGTAGAAGAACAGATCTCCCGGCTGTGCCTCGCTGGCATTGATCCTCCTGCCGCAGCCTGACTGTGCCGCTGAGGAATGAGGTAAGTAAACACCATATTTTGCAAAAATGGATAAGGTAAATCCGGAACAGTCTGCTCCACGGGTCAAACTTGTACCGCCCCATACATAGGGATTTCCCACAAACTGACATGCGTAGGAAACAAGGTCTACTCTCACGTCTGACACTCCCTGACCATATTTTACTTCTGTCATAGTCATGGCTTTATTTAGCTCATTGGAAACCTCCACATAATCTGCGCTGACATATCCCTCTTCACTGTCCACGCTGACTTTTAACCAGTCTCCCTGATCCTCTAACACTTCCACTTCCTCGCCAACAGCCATCAGAGCCATGATCTCACACTCTGTGTTGGGTTCCTCCCTGACACGAAGCGTCTCCGTATTACAGGTGGCGATAGTTGACATTACTTCCGGCGCATAATTTCTGGCAGCCATACCGCTTAAAAGAAATTCGCTCTTTACATATCCGGTAACTTCTCCTGACTTAATCTGGGTCCAGTCACCCTCCACGCCTAAAATCTCACATCCCGCATCTCCCGGCATCTTTCCGGCCAGCTCTGCCTCCTCGCCCGGCTCCTTGCGGACATTTAAATTTCCTTCCACCTTTGCGATCCCAAGATTGGTATATCCGCACATGGGCTGTACATTTGCCAGCATGGTGGTAGCATCTTCTCCCTTGGAGATCGTTGCCCTTGCCGTGGAAGCGTCAATGCACCCTGCAATTTCAGAAGAAATCCCTGCATTTACGGAATTTTCTGTCTCTAAATTTGAAGTAATCGTCTCTGAAATACCTGCGGTTACTCCTGTATCTGCTAAAACCTCTATGGGTGATGCTGTCATAATAGCGCCTGCTGTAAATAAGCTGACTAATTTTAAATATCTGGATTTCATTGATTCCTCCTATGATTCTGTTTACAATCTGAATTTTCCTGTCGTTCGTTTAGAGTATATCAATGTATCGTCACAATGTCAACACAAATCCGTAATATTCTTGTAATATTTCTTTGCTGTTTCTATATCTTTTTTTATCTGTTCTTTTAACTCTTCTATAGAGTCAAACTTCATCTCCCGGCGCACCGGTTTTAAAAACTCCACTTTCACTGTCTTTTCATAGACATTTTCCCGAAAGTCAAAGAGGTGTGTCTCCACTCCCACCGGATTTTCTCCCCCTACCGTGGGTTTTATCCCCACATTGGTGATTCCCCCAAAAGCTTTGCCCTCCACGAATGCCCTGGTGACATACACGCCAAAGGGCGGCAGGATTTTTTCCGGCTGGGGAACCTGATTGATGGTTGGATACAGTGATCTGCTCCCTAAGCTTTTGCCATGAACCACCTCACCCTGGATAAAATAAGGGTAGCCCAGCAAATGATTTGCTTTCTCGATATTTCCGGCCGAGATCTCTTCCCGGATAAATGTACTGCTGATATCCCTGCCATCCTCTTTCATCTTATCCACAATCTGCGGGATATATCCATAAACTTCCGCTTTTTCAAGCAACAGTCTGTAATCTCCTCTTCTCCTGTATCCAAAACGGAAGTCCTTCCCCGCCACAAGGCATTTCATATGAAGCTTTTCCACCAGCATTTCAATAAAATCCTCCGGCAAAATATGCATAATCTCAGGTGTGAAAGGACATTCGATGAGATAATCTATCCCTAGTTTTTCAAAAAGCTGTACTTTTTCCAGGTTGGTGGTAAGAACTTTTCCCTCCTCCCCCAAAATCTGCTTTTTCGGCGGAATGTCAAAGGTAAAAACAACTGTCTTTAATCCCTTTTCTTTCTGCTTTGCCACACATTCCATCAAAAGTTCATGTCCTCTGTGGATCCCGTCAAATTTTCCCAGGGAAACCACAGTAGGTTCTTCTATATAAAAATCTGTACTTTTTTTCATGTATTTCATATCATTATCCATTTTCCGCAGAAAATCCTGCAAAAATCATAAAAACATTTTTTTCGGGCGAAATCTGCCCGTCCTGCTGTCATATGTAAAAAGCCCGATAAATCTTCCGCTTTCGCTGTACATTCTCACACTTTCCCCGGGTTCAAATCCTCCAGGTTCAAGCAAATCCAGCGAAATGGGATTTCCGTTTATCAAAAGCCTGTCCGCCTCTTTTTTTCCAAATACTTTTCTAAATTCCACAAATACATCCTCCAAAGGAAGGAGAATGTCTTCCATTTTTCTCCCCTGCTCATCTCTTCCCTTTGCGATGGCCTCCACTTCCCCCAAGGTAAGGGCGCTGTCTAAAGAAAATGATCCTGTCCTGGTGCGAAGGAGCTGTTCCATACAGCCGCCGCAGCCTGCTAAAGCTCCGATATCGTGGCAGAGGGTGCGGATATAAGTTCCCTTGGAGCAATGCACTGACATTTTTACCAGAGGGAGTTTTATTTCCAGGATCTCAATGGAAAATATGGTTATCTTTCTGGGCTTTCTCTCCACCTCGATCCCTTTTCTCGCCAGGTCATACAACTTCTGTCCATTGACCTTTATGGCAGAGTACATGGGGGGAACCTGTTCTATCTCCCCCACAAATCCCTGGATGATCTTTCTGATCTCATCCTCCGCAAGATTGACTTCCATCTGTTTTAACACATTTCCCGACATATCCTGAGTGTCCGTATCAATGCCAAGATGAAGAACTGCCTCATACTCTTTGTCGTGGTCCGTCAGATACTCACAGACCTTGGTGGCCTTTCCCACGCAGACAGGGAGAACTCCCCTTGCGTCCGGGTCCAGTGTTCCGGTATGGCCGATTTTCTTCTGTTTTAAGATTCCCCGGAGCTTTGCCACCACGTCAAAGGAGGTAAACCCCGGCTCTTTATTGATATTTATTATTCCGTCCAAAACATTTCCCTTTATAACTGTTTTTCTATCTCAGCTACAATTTTTTCTATCATTTTTTCCGGCTCCTCCTTTTTTATGGAAAAGCCTGCGGCTTTCCTGTGACCTCCGCCGCCAAAAGTGACAGCGATCTTGGCCAAATCCACATCCGTATTGCACCTGGTGCTTGCCTTATAAAACCCGTCCTCCGTCTCATACAAAAAGACAGCCACTTCCACCCCTTTTGTAATGCGAAGCTGATTGACAATTCCGTCTAAATGCTTGGGCAGTACTTCAAATTCTTTCATATCCTGGGCAGTAATGACACTGGCAATGATTTTTCCCTCATGGTAGAGCTTTGCCTCCAAAAGAGCCTTTCCCAAAATCCTGTTCTGCACAAATGTCTTTGTGTAGAACGTCTCATCCACGATCTTTGTAAAATCAATGCCCATCTCCATAAGCCTTCCTGCGGTCTCCATGGTCTTTGCCGAAGTGCAGCTGTACTGGAACACCCCTGTGTCATGAACCATGCCAAGGTAGATACACTCTGCAATCTCTTTTGTGATCTTTTCCTCGGGAAGCAGTTCAAAGACAAGCTCCGAGGTGGAACTGGCTTCGGGATAAATATAATCTTCGTCCGCAAAGCTTTTATTGCTGATGTGATGATCGATACATGCGGTCTTTTTTGCGCTGTAAAAATATTTTACCGCATCTCCAAGTCTTCCAGTATCCCCACAGTCCAATGCAATAAAAAGATCGTATTCCCTGTCCCCTCTGCAGTCGTGGATGATTTCTCCTGCCCTTGCCAAAAACTGAAATTTATTTGGGATTGGCTCAAGGTAAAGGGTTACATCAACTCCGGGATAATAGGTTTTAATGTAGTTGTATGTTGCCAGGGTGGAGCCTGCGCAGTCGCCGTCTGGCCTGATGTGCCCGGCAAGGGCCACAGTGTCCACCCCTGTAAGAATTTCATCCAGGTTTGTCATACTTCTTCCTCTGCCTCGTCTACATGACGCTCTTCATCCCTGCGGTTTACCTCATCAATCTTTTTTGACATAGTAACACCATACTCAATGGACTGGTCTAATATAAAGCGGATCTCCGGTGTGTTTCTGAGGTTCAGGTTTTTCGCCAGCTTCATACGGATATACCCCTCCGCACTCTTTAGTCCCTTTATGGTGTTCTGCTGTGCCTCCTCATCCCCCAGGACGCTGATATACGCCTTGCAGGTCTTAAGGTCCGGTGCCACCTCCACAGTGACAATGCTGGTCATGGGATGGATCCTTGGATCTTTGATCTCCCAGCGGATAATGTTGGAAAGTTCCCGCATAACCTCCCCGTTGACCCTGGTGTTTTTGATACTGTTTTTTCTCATACTCTATACTTCCTATCTTGGAACTTCCACCATCTTGTAAGCCTCAATCTGGTCAAGTTCTAAAATGTCGTTAAATCCGTCTATCACCAGACCACACTCATAGCCGGATCTCACTTCCTTCACGTCGTCTTTGAAACGCTTCAAAGATGCTAAATCTCCCTCAAAGATCTGCTGTCCTTCCCTTGTCACCCGGACTTTGCATCCCCTCTCAAAGATGCCGTCCAAAACATAAGAGCCTGCGATGTTGCCCACGCCGGAAGCTTTAAAGATCTGCCGCACTTCTGCATGGCCAATGACTTTCTCCTCAAAGATGGGATCTAACATCCCCTTCATGGCTGCTTCCACATCTTCAATGGCATTGTAGATGACCTTGTAAAGCCTTACGTCTACCCCTTCCCGCTCTGCCGTTGCCTTGGCAGTTGCATCCGGGCGGACATTGAATCCGATGATAATGGCATTGGAGGCGGATGCTAAGATAACGTCCGACTCGTTGATGGCGCCTACGCCGCCGTGGATGGTTTTCACTACCACTTCCTCGTTGGACAGTTTCTCTAAGCTCTGCTTTACTGCCTCCACAGAACCCTGCACGTCTGCCTTTACGATAATATCCAACTCTTTCACATTTCCTGACTGGATCTGGCTGAATAGATCGTCTAAGGACATCTTTGCCTTTGTCTCCTCTAAAAGACGCTCCTTGCCCTCGGAGATAAATGTCTCTGCAAAGCTTCTGGCCTCTTTTTCCGTGTCGGTGGATACAAATACCTCCCCGGCCTTTGGCACACCGCTAAGCCCTAAAATTTCCACAGGCGTTGAGGGGCCTGCCTCTTTCACTCTACGGCCGCTGTCATCCATCATTGCGCGGACTTTGCCGTAACAGCTTCCGCAGGCGATTGGCTCCCCGACTTTTAAAGTACCTTTCTGTACAAGGATGGTTGCCACTGCACCCCTGCCCTTGTCAAGCTGCGCCTCGATGACAAGTCCTCTCGCATTCCGGTTTGGGTTTGCCTTTAACTCACATACCTCAGCGGTTAAAAGGATCATCTCAAGCAGATTGTCGATACCTTCCTTTGTGTGTGCGGAGACAGGACAGAATATGGTGCTTCCGCCCCAGTCCTCCGGGATCAGCTCATACTCGGACAATTCCTGTTTTACACGCTCGATGTTGGCATTTGGCTTATCGATCTTATTAACCGCCACAATAATTTCAATCCCCGCCGCTTTGGCATGGTTGATGGCCTCCACAGTCTGAGGCATAACGCCATCGTCCGCTGCCACCACAAGGATTGCGATATCCGTGGCGTTGGCTCCACGCATACGCATAGCGGTAAACGCCTCATGTCCCGGGGTGTCAAGGAATGTAATCTTCTGATTGTTGATGGAAACTACGGAAGCGCCGATGTGCTGGGTAATCCCCCCTGCCTCTCTGTCTGTCACTCTCGTGGAGCGAATGGCATCCAAAAGAGATGTCTTTCCATGGTCAACATGACCCATAACACAGACAACAGGCGGACGGGATTTTAAGGTGCTTACATCCTCTTCCTCCTCCTTTAGGAGCTCTGCGATCACATCCACTTTTTCTTCCGGCTCTGCAATACAGTTAAATTCCAGTGCGATCTCCTCTGCGGTGTCATAATCCACATCCTGGTTTACTGTCACCATAGTGCCCTTTAAGAACAGCTTCTTTACAATGACAGATGCCTGGACTTTCATTTTGTCTGCCAGCTCCTTGATGGTAAGGTGCTCCGGAAGGGTAATGCTCTTGATCAGATCTTCCTCTTTCTCCTGGGGCTTCGGCTGGGGTTTCTTCTTGCCGCCGTGCTTTTCTAAGTTTACAAAGCGCTCCTGCTTCTTCCCTAACTTATCATGCTCCTGTTTCCGGTTATTATTCTTGCCACGGTTTTCTCCCCGCTCTCTCGTCTCTTTCCCCCGGAGCTCCTCAGCCGATGAGACGGCCTCTTTATTGAATTTGTTGATTTCCTGGTCTAATCTTCCCTTAAATTCCTTCTGGCGATTTGAACCGAATCCACGGTTACCTCTATCACCTTGAGGATTATTGGAACCACTGCGGTTATTCTGATGATTTTTCTGATTGTTTTTATCAAAGGGTCTGCCTCCTCTTTCACTGGAACGGATATTTCCCCGGTCCTGGCATGACCGATCACCCTGGCGCCTCTGACGATCTCCCCGTCCATTCCCATGCTCCTGCTGGGACTTTAACGGTTTTGGTGTAAGGTCTACCTTGCCTAAAATTTTTACGCCTACCTGTGGTTTTGTGATTTTTTCTACCGGCTTCTCCTCTTGTTTTTCTGCCTGCTTTGCGACAGTCTGCTCCGCTGGTTTTGCCGTATTCTCTGCAGCTTTTAAAATATTATCTGCCGGTTTTTGCATATTATCCGGCTGCTTTGCCTGCTTTTCCGGCCGTCTTAGTGCATTTTCCGGCTGTTTCGCCGTTTTTTCCTGCTGTTTCACCATGCTGCCCGGCTGCTTTGCCCCTGTTTTATCCGACACAGGACGTTTGTGGGGCTTTGGCCTCCGAACTCCCTGCTGACTGTTTTGGGGATTAAATACAGCGGTAATGCTGGATTTCTTTTTTGGTCTGTCCTGATGTTTTTCGGCAGCCACTTCCTCTTTAGCCTTTTGTTCTGACTCTGAATTAACGATAGCTTTACTCTCCTTTTTCATAAAATGTTTTTTTACCAATTCCACCTCAGAATCTTCCAATCCGCTGGCCGGCATCTTTCCTGTTATATTGTTATCATCTAAAATATTTATGATGTCTTTCGACTGGATATTCAATTCTTTTGCAAGTTCACGTACTCTGACTTTTGCCATCTACTTACTCCTCCATTATTCAGTTGTTTTTTCCGCAAGCTTCTTTTGCACAGAATCAGCAAGCCCCTGATCTGTAACTGCAAGCATTGCCCGAAATTCTTTGCCGATACAGTGCCCAAGCATTTCTCTCGTCCCATATTCTTCCATGGGAACCTGATAAAACTTACACATGTCATGAACACTTTTCTTTGTATTTTCCGATGCGTCCACCGCTACCAGCACAAGGTATGCATCCCCCGCTTTTACCGCATGTTCTGTCTGAAATTCTCCACTTGCTATATGATTTGCCCTGGCAGCAATTCCAAGCATAGATAAGACTTTATCTGCTTTTGCCAAGATGTTCCATCTCCTTTTCAAAATCCTCATAGATTTCTTTTGGGACAGCGGTCTTTAGGGAACGCTCCAATCCTTTGTTCTTCACCGCTTTTTCAAGACATTCCCGGCTGGGACAGATATAGGCCCCTCTGCCGTTTTTCTTTCCGGTGGCATCCACCAGCATCTCATTCTCGGAAGTCCTGATCACCCGGATCAAGTCCCTTTTTGACTTCATTTCTCTGCAGCCCACACATTGGCGCATAGGGATTTTTTTATTCGTCATACTGCTCTTCGCCTTCCTCATCTGAAATTTCATCTGAGGGTTTCTCATTTTCTTCTCCGCTGGAGGTATCTAAATCCTCTGTTTCATACTCGCCGCCCTCGTATTCCTCCTCAGCGTATTCGCCGTCATCGTAATCGCCATCTTCGTAATCGCCGTCCTCATAGTCCTCGTAGTCGTAATCCTCATCCTCGTAATCGTTTTCATAGTCCATAAAGTCGCCGTCTTCTCTCGCCTGAGTCTCACTTTTGATATCAATCTTAAAACCGGTGAGCCGGGCAGCAAGCCTAGCATTCTGCCCCTCCTTGCCGATGGCAAGAGATAACTGGTAATCCGGCACCACGACTTTTGCTGTCTTTTCCTCCGCATCCGCAATGACGGAGATGACTTTTGCGGGACTTAAGGCGTTTTCAATCAGCATGGCAGGATTTTCATTCCAGTTGATAATGTCGATCTTCTCTCCACGAAGCTCTGCCACGATCGCATTGACCCTGGCTCCGTTCATTCCCACACAGGCTCCTACCGGGTCCACATCCGGGTCATTGGACCACACTGCGATCTTGGTCCTGCTCCCCGCTTCCCTGGCAATGCTTTTGATCTCCACAATACCTTCTTTTACCTCTGTCACCTCTGACTCAAACAGACGTTTTACCAGCTCCGGGTGAGTTCTGGATACAAGGATCTTTGGCCCTTTGTTTGTGGATTTCACTTCAAGCACATAAAGCTTGATACGCTCCGTAGGCTGAAATACCTCTTTTCTCACCTGCTCGTTTTCCGCCAGAATAGCATCTACTTTTCCCAGATTGATGCTTACGTTTTTGCCCATGTAGCGCTGGACAATACCTGTAACCACATCCTTTTCCTTGCTGTAATACTCGTCATAGAGTACTTTTCTCTCTTCCTCTCTGATTTTCTGTAAGATAACATTTTTTGCATTCTGAGTGGCAATACGTCCGAATTCCTTAGACTTTACCTCTATATTTACCACATCTCCCACCTCATATTTGGAATCTATCATCTTTGCATTTGCAAGGCTGATTTCCAGCACGGAGTCCAAAACCTGCTCCACTACGGCTTTCTCCTGGTAGACATGATACTCACAGGTCTCCGGATCCATTGTAACTTTTACATTGTCTGACTTTCCAAAATGGTTTTTACATGCAGTTATCAGTGAGTTTTCAATGGCGTCTAACAGTGTCTCTTTGGGAATGTTTTTTTCCTGCTCAAGAATGGTAAGCGCCTCCAACAACTCATTATTACTACTCATTTTTTTATCCTCCTACTATTCTGTTGTGTTATTATCTACTAAAAGTCTAATGCCTGACGAATCAATGCGATATCAGCTCTCTCAAATACAATTTCTCCTGTCTCATCCTCTATGGTAACGGTTTTAGCGTCATATGCTTTCAAAATGCCGGTAAATGTCTTTGCATGGTTGATCGGGCGGTAGGTGTGGATCTCTACATTTTTCATTTTATTCCGTATAAAGTCCTTCTCCTTTTTTAAGGGCCTGCCAAGTCCCGGTGAACTTACTTCAAAGACATAAGAATCCTCCACATAGTCCTCCCTGTCCAAGATCTCATTCATCTCTCTGGCCACCGCTTCACAGTCATTTACGGTAATGCCGCCCTCCTTATCGATATATGCCCGAAGATACCAGGTACTTCCCTCTTTGACATACTCCACGTCCACCAGTTCAAAATTCATACGCTTTAAAATCGGCTCAATAAAACTTTCCGTCTTTTCCTCATATATCTCTCTTCGTCCCAAAAATTTCTCCTTCCTTTGCACATTTAAACGTAATTTGAGAGTGGACAAAGCCCACTCTCAATACAATCATTACTATTACAATAGATAAATTATAGCACCAATTTCCAGTTATTGCAAGATATTTTTACATCTTTTCACGTAAAAAGCCTTACAAATCCCGGGGATTTGTAAGGCCCTACTGCCGGTGATGGGACTTGAACCCATACGTTGTTGCCAACAACAGATTTTGAGTCTGCCTCGTCTGCCAATTCCGACACACCGGCAAATGCCCGATTCACTCGAACAAATAAGATAATAACATATTGTATCACAAAACACAAGTATTTTTTTCATTTTTTTACATCTTTGCTTCCATCTCCAGCTCTTTCTCTTTTTCGATATCCTCCGGCGACATATATTTTAAATACACTTTTTCCAGAGTCAGATTAAAAGCCAGGCACAAAAGTGTCGGAGAAAAGATGCTTAACACAGGAACAAAAAAGAAAATCAGCACAAAAACGACAATCTCCAGCAAAAGTAAAAATGTTCTGGGCAGATTTGCAATGGCTATGATCCCACAGTTTTTCATCGTCTGTTTTATGGTGTTTTCAAATCTGGCCGTATAAGAGAAAAGATAGACCATCCACAAGATAAAAAACACGATCATCACCAGGAATATATAGTAGAAAAATCCCAGCTTACTCCCATTTCCCAACATGTTATAAGTAATATAGGCATCCGCTCCCAAAATCCCCCCTACTGCAAGGCAGATCAGCCACATAAGGGTAGACTGCTTAAAATTTGATCTGAAAGATTCCCAGAAGCTTCTCCACACATACCCTCTGTTTCCCTTAATCACCTTGTTCACCGTGTAGTAAGCAGCCGTGGAAGAAGCCCCTGCCGTAATCACAGGTATGCTGAATACTACCCAGAGCACACTTAAAAAGAAACAATCCGCAATTTTATTAATCCCCTGAAAAAACTTGTTGTTGTAATTAAATAAATTATTCATCCTTAAAACCTTCGCTTTCTTTCGTCTTATACAACTGTTGCAAAAACCTGATTATCTATTAGCATAACATATTTGCAAAATAAAGTCTATTGCAGTATAATAAAATGTAAAGGCAAAAAAAGGATTTTATACTTTTTTAATATTTTATACTACGTCTTTAATTGGAGAAATGAATCATGGAAAACACAAAGGAACACATCAAAACCAAAAGAAGTATCCGTTTCAAGATCATGACCATTACCGTTGTGATCCTTATGGGCATTATGCTCATATCCTCCGGGATATTGCGCTATTCCATGCAGCATCTGACAGAATCCATTCTGCTGGATATCCTGCAGCCCATGGCCGGACAATCCGCCAGGACAGTGGAATCTGACCTTCATCTGATGGCGGACCGCATGAGTGAACTGGCTTTGGACAAGAGACTGACTGACCCCCAGTCTTCCCAAGAAGATTACACTGAAGTATTGAAGGAAGCCAGAAGTACATATGAGTTTTACGGTATTGCCCTTTACAGCATACACGGCAACATCATAACGGCAGACGGACAAACCTATGGAACTAACCTAAAAGATACTACTCTTCTGTCCCTGATGCAAAAGACAGATAATCTGACCATTGCAGACCCTTTGATCGCAGACACTTATGTAGGGCTTCCCATGGGCATCCCTGTTAGATCAGAAGGCGAAACCTGGGGATATCTGGTAGGTACATACAAATATGACATGTTAAGCGATGTCTTAGGGGCTATCCATATTGGCCAGAACGGAATGGCTCTGCTTATGAACGAAAAAGGCAAGGTAGTGGGACACCCCTCTGTGGACATTGTGCGGGAAGAGGTAAATATCTATGATTTAGACACCTCCGCCTCGGCTCACAGTATTTTTGACCGAATGTTAAGCCGGGAAACCGGAACCGCCCAGGGATTTATCAATGGCCAGGACGCCTATGTGGCATTCTGCCCTGTCCGGGGAACCCGGTGGTCTTTTGCCGTGGAGGTGCCGAAGACAGAATACATGGTCTCCACAAACCTGGCTCTTTTAAACACATTGGTCGGTACTTTTGGAACACTGATTGTCGCACTGATCTTGATCTGGGCCACCACCACCATGATCTCCGCACAGTTGAAAAAAGCCATTTTAAGAGTCAACGGATTGGCTCAGGGCGATCTGACCTCCCATATTGAAGTGAAAAAAACCGGAGACGAAGTGGAGATACTCTCCTCTTCCCTGGAAAGCACAGTGATGAGCATAAACGAATATATTCTGGAAATCCAGAGGGTTCTGGACAATATTTCACAGGGAAATCTCAATGTAACCGCAGATGGGGAGTACCGTGGAGATTTCCATATATTAAAAGAATCCCTGACACAGATCATCACTTCCATGAATAATATGATGAAACAGATCAGCCATACTGCTCTTCGGCTTACAGATACGGCCCAGTCCATGAGCACCCAGTCCGAAGAACTGCAGCAGGCGGCACTGACCCAGACAAATGCCATGGATGATCTGAACTCAAAAGTAGAAGATATCCAGGGCAACTTAAATGATGTGACTCTTAACACCAAAGAGACAAAACAGCGGACAGATGAAATCGCAGAACAGATTGCCAACGGAAACAGGAAAATGCAGGAACTCAAAAATGCCATGGAAGCCATTGCCCACAACGCTGCAGACATTAGCAAAATCAGCAATCTGATGGAGGACATTGCCCAGCAGACAACCATCCTGGCCCTCAATGCCTCTGTGGAGGCTCAGAGAGTTGGGGAAGCGGGCAAAGGATTTTCCATTGTTGCCTCAGAGGTTAGAATGCTTGCAGGCCAAAGCTCTGAGGCGGCAAAACACACGGTAGAGATCATAGAGACTACCAGCCAGCTGATCCGCAAAGGTGTCAAACTAACAACGGAAACCTCTCAGGCTTTAGAGGAGATCCATAAAGGCTCCCACGCCGTAACTACCATCTCAAATCAATTGTCGGAGACGGTGGATATTCAGGAGGAATCTTTGCGGGAAATGTCACAGCGGATAGAAGACCTCTCCTCCATCACAAGACAAAATCTGCAGTGTGCCAAGAGCACCGCAACTGTAAGTTTGGAACTTGACACAGAATCCAAAAAGTTAAAAGAACTGTTAGACAACTTCCAATTCCATTGATCAAATAGAGATAGGAGGACACAGGCGATGGGAAAAAGAAAATTAGTTTTGATATTCTTTGCACTGACACTGACACTTGGAGGCTGCGGCCATAAACAATCAAAGGGCATGCAGGACGGCACTTATACCGCTCAGATGTCTGATTACGCTTTTGGCTGGAAGGAATATGTAACCATAACCGTAAATAACGGCGAGATCACCGCCACAGAATACAATGCCGAAAACGCCAGTGGTTTTATCAAGAGCTGGGACAATGCCTACATGAACAATATGAAATCTGTAACAGGAACCTACCCCAACGAATACACCAGATACTATGCTGCACAGCTTACAGGTCAAAATGCTCTTCCTGAAATTGACACCCTGTCAGGTGCCAGCACTTCCGGCAACAATTTTAAAAAACTCGCCAGATCGGTGGTGGAACAGGCAATAAAAGGCGATTCTACCATTGTATATGTAAAATCGGAGCCGGAAACAGCTTTGGAAAACTAAAAAAAGGGGCTGTGAAAAAAGTCTCTAAAAAAGCAAGAAGAACGTCTTCGAGGA
>JAMPFA010000001.1:479497-492277 GCA_023664725.1 Roseburia sp.
ACAGACTTCCATAATATTCTCCCATGCTTTCCTTTGTGATAACTGTTCTGCACTTAGCCCCTTCCGGCAAGCCGTTCCTTGCATTTTTCCATGGTGCCTCGCTATGTGACAGTTCTCTCAGGTCATATGGTTCCATGGAGCCATAATCGCAAAGCACGACCTTCACAGACTCCACTTCATCTTCCGTCAAGGAATCTGAATCTCCCCTGGCAAAATCATCTGCACATACAGAGAACTTCCCCTGATGCGCATGGAACAGCTCAGGACATACCGGGCCATTCGCCCATGCTTCAAAATCTTCATCAAAAATAGGCCTTCCTGTCCATGCCAAATGCCAGGCTTGTGAATAATAGCACAGTTTTTGCAGCTTCCAGGTGCTTAATTTACCCATTTCACGCAGAATGTACTTTGCCACATCAAAAACCATCGCCATAGCATTGCTGCCCCCTTTCTGTAAATCTAAAGGCCTGCATGTATAGAACACACAAGCCCGCTCACTATCTAATAGAAACCAATTTCTAAATCTTATTATATGCAAATATAGATAAAAAGTCAACATTTTTCAACTAAATTTCACTTTTTCTTCACTTTCAGTTTCCGCTTATTGTATCTCTGTGTTATTCTCCTGTATTTTACTATCTTACGATAAAAATGAGTGCTACCGTTGAGTGCTGTTTGAGTGCTACGAACTCCCATTTATTCAAGTTCACAAATCTCTCAAACCCTCGAATCCGCATGGATTCAGGCTTTTCTTGATTTTTCGTGGTTGGTGCGCAAAACGCATCTCTGCCGCTCCCACCACCAGTCTCACAGCAAAAATACGCCTATATTGTGTGAAAAAACACCACAATTCATAAGAATTATGGTGTTTTTTCTGTCTTTTTATTCTGTTTTTTCTGTTTAAACACAATTTCTTTAACATTTACCAGCCTTATGAGCTTCCTCAATCGAAACTGCAACAGCCACAGTTGCGCCAACCATCGGATTGTTGCCCATTCCAATCAGTCCCATCATCTCTACGTGAGCTGGTACGGAAGAGGAACCTGCAAACTGAGCGTCAGAGTGCATACGTCCCATAGTATCTGTCATACCGTAGGAAGCAGGACCTGCAGCCATGTTGTCCGGATGGAGGGTACGTCCTGTACCACCGCCGGATGCCACGGAGAAGTATTTCTTTCCCTGCTCAATACATTCTTTCTTGTATGTACCTGCTACCGGATGCTGGAAGCGTGTAGGATTGGTGGAGTTACCTGTGATAGATACACCAACATTCTCCATATGCATGATCGCAACACCTTCCTGAACATCATCTGCACCGTAACATCTTACCGTTGCGCGAAGTCCGTCGGAGTATGCTTTCTCATATACCACGTTTACCTTTGCCTCTTTGTAGTCATATTTTGTCTCAACAAATGTAAATCCGTTGATACGGGAAATGATCTGTGCAGCATCTTTTCCAAGTCCGTTTAAGATAACACGAAGGGGTTTCTGACGTACTTTGTTTGCCTTCTCTGCAATACCGATTGCACCCTCAGCAGCTGCAAAAGACTCATGCCCAGCCAGGAAACAGAAACACTCTGTCTCTTCTTCCAACAACATTTTTCCAAGGTTTCCATGTCCAAGGCCTACTTTTCTGTGGTCTGCAACGGATCCCGGGATACAGAATGCCTGAAGGCCTTCGCCGATTGCTGCAGCAGCGTCAGCAGCTTTTACAGCGCCTTTTTTGATGGCGATGGCTGCACCTACTGTATATGCCCAGCAAGCGTTCTCAAAACAGATCGGCTGGATTTTCTTTACCTGATCGTATACATCAAGTCCAGCATCTTTTGTGATTTTTTCAGCTTCTTCTACAGAGCTGATACCATAGCTGTTAAGTACAGCATTAATCTGGTCAATTCTTCTTTCATATGATTCAAATAAAGCCATTGTATTCGTATCTCCTTTCTTACTCTACTCTAGGATCGATGATCTTCGCAGCGTCAGCTACACGGCCGTACTGCCCTTTTGCTTTCTCCCAAGCTGTGTTAGGATCATCACCCTTTTTGATGAAATCTGTCATTTTCCCAAGAGAAACGAACTGATATCCAATAACTTCGTTATCAGCGTCTAATGCGATTCCCGTTACATAGCCTTCAGCCATCTCCAAATAACGCACACCTTTTTCTTTGGTTGCATACATAGTACCAACCTGGGAACGAAGTCCTTTTCCCAAATCCTCAAGACCTGCGCCAACTGCCAGTCCATCATCGGAGAATGCACTCTGGGTGCGTCCGTAAACGATCTGTAAGAACAATTCTCTCATGGCTGTGTTGATTGCATCACAAACCAGGTCCGTGTTCAATGCTTCAAGGATTGTCTTGCCCTGTAAAATCTCTGCCGCCATAGCTGCGGAATGGGTCATACCAGAACATCCGATGGTCTCTACCAGAGCTTCCTCGATCACACCATTCTTTACATTCAAAGATAACTTACAGGCGCCCTGCTGTGGAGCACACCAGCCTACTCCATGTGTAAAACCAGAAATGTCTTCAATTTTTTTAGAGTGGATCCATTTTCCTTCTTCAGGAATTGGAGCTGGATCATGTTTTGCGCCTTTTGCTACCGGGCACATGTTTTCAACTTCCTTCGTGTAAATCATTAATAAGACTCCTTTCGACTAAATAATCCTTTTTGCGGGTAATGGTTACGTTATATACTCTACACGCTGTCTTTATTTTCGCATATTTTGCCAGTTTCGTCCAGTACTTTTGATGATTTTTTTAGGCATAATGACTGAATTGTCATACTGACTTTTCCACCACTTCCCCCTTCTTTTTATAGATGGAATCTGACGGAACCACCCCCCGGACCATAGAGAGGGGATACACATTTGTATTTCTGCCGATAACCGTCCCAGGGTTTAACACAGAATTGCACCCCACTTCCACACAGTCCCCCAGCATAGCGCCAAACTTCTTTAATCCTGTTTTTATTTCTTCTTTTCCATCCTTTACACTCACCAGTGTCTTATCCGACTTCACATTGGAGGTGATGGAGCCAGCCCCCATATGAGATTTATATCCCAAAATGGAATCCCCCACATAATTATAGTGGGGCACCTGAACGGAGTTGAAAATGACCACATTTTTTAACTCTGTGGAATTTCCAATCACAGAACCTTTCCCCACAATAGCGCTGCCCCGGATAAAGGCACAGTGGCGGATCTCTGCATCCTCGTCAATGATCAAAGGCCCGTTTAAGCTTGCGGTGGGAGCCACCTTTGCACTTTTTGCCACCCAGATCTCCTCCCCTCTCTTTTCATAAATAGAAGGGTCTAACGTGGGCCCCATCTTTCGGATAAAATCACTGATATCCTTTAACGCCTCCCAGGGATTCTCCACGGACGCTAAAAGCTCCCTGGCTATGGTCTCATTCAGATCATACAGATTCTTCACTTTACACTGTTCCATATCTGTTCTCCTTTAAATATTCGCTTTTTTAATACTTCTATCTTATTTTAATTTTTCCGTTTTTAAAAGAAAATAATAAAATCATGGTTTACTTTTATTGTAAAACTTTGCCAAATAGTCAAAATTCCCCCGGAGTTGATACTGATTGTTCAACCCCAGCACGCCGCTGGTGCGGCTCTTGACAAAATCGGTAAGCTTCTTCATATACTCCTCCGTGGTAATGCTGCCCTCCGCCACATAGGTGAGACCCTTCTCCCAGCTCGCAGTTAATTCAGGATTTAACAATGATTTGATAGATGCATTTACCACGTCAAATATCATTTCTCCCATCAATGTAGGGGTGATGATCTGGGTCTTTTTGTTCAGCGCCAGATACTTGTTGTTTACCAGTTTCTTTAATATTTCCGCACGGGTGGCGCTGGTGCCAATTCCACTGCCCTTGATCTGTGCCCGCAGCTCCTCGTCCTCGATCAACTGTCCTGCGTTTTCCATGGCAAGGATCATAGAGCCGGAATTGTATCGTTTGGGCGGGGAAGTCTCCCCCTCCTTCACCTCGTAACCCACTTTTTCCAATATGTCTTTCCTTTTTAAGGCTCCGATATGGGAGAGCAGATCCCTGTCACAGAGATTTTCCTTGTTCTCCTCTCCTCCCCCCTGGGATTTCTCCTCCTTCTTTTTCTGGAAAGAGTAGTTTAACACTTTAAGGTACCCTTCCTCAGCCAGCACTTTAAATCCGGCGAAAAATTGCTCTACAGGCCCCGTTTTTGCCTCCAAAGCAGGTGTCTCCTCCGGGGGCATCCCTGTTACGGAAACCACAAGGGAAACCTTCTGGTAGATTGCCGGGGGGTAAAAAATAGATAAGAATCTTCGCACAATCACCTCATAGACGTTCACCGCCCTCTGGTTTAAAGACTTGACAGCCCCAAACCCCTGGCCTGTGGGGATAATAGCATAGTGGTCGGTAATCTGCTTGTCATTGACATACCGGGTCTTTGCAATATTTTTGTAGGTGCCACTGTCCAATACTTCCTGAGCAAAACCTGCCATTCCCGGAATATTTTTCAATCCGCTGATATTTTTGTAGATTTCCTTGGAAACCGCTGTGGACAATACTCTTGCATCTGTTCTGGGGTAAGTCACCAGCTTCTTTTCATACAGTTCCTGTACTACGGCAAGTGTCTCGTCAGGACTAATCTTAAAAAATCGGGAACAGTCGTTTTGAAGCTCTGCCAGATTATAGAGAAGGGGCGGATTCTTTGTCTCCTTTTTCTTCTCCACCTTATCCACCACCATGGGCAGCTGCTCTGCCAGACCAATAAGCTTTTCCGCTTCCTCTCTCTTTAAAAATCCGTTTTCCTTATAGAGTTTTGGGGAATCTGCGTATCTGGACTTTGGATTTACCCGCCATTCCGCCTCTATGGTCCTGCCCTTTAACTTTATTTTTCCAAGGACACGATAAAAAGGAGTTTTTACAAACTCCCTGATTTCCCGCTCTCTTCGCACGATCATCCCCAGGACACAGGTCATCACCCGCCCTACGGAGATCACCACATAATTTTTGTGGAGATAATTTGCAATGGCATCCCCGTATTTTAAGGACAACAGCCTGGAAAAATTGATTCCCATAAGGTAATCCTCTTTTGCACGAAGATAAGCGCTTGCTGCTATATTGTCATACTCAGATAAATCTTTTGCCTCTCTGATCCCTCTTAAGATTTCCTCTTCCGTCTGGGAATCGATCCACACCCGCTTTCTCTTTTTTCCTTTTACCCCCGCCATCTGCTCCACCAGCCGGTAAATGTATTCTCCCTCCCGCCCGGAGTCGGTGCAGACATATATGGTGTCGATATCTTCTCTGTTTAACAGAGACGCCACGATCTTGTACTGATTGGCGGCACTGCCGATGACCTCGTACTTAAATTCATCGGGAATAAAAGGAAGTGTGGAAAGACTCCACTTTTTATATTTCAGATCATAGGCTTCCGGGTAGCTCATAGTCACCAGATGCCCCACACACCAGGTCACTACCGCCTGTTCACCCTCCCTGTATCCATTATAGCTTCGCATCTCCATTTTAAGCGCCCTGGCAAACTCCTGAGCCACACTGGGTTTTTCCGCTATAAACAATGATTTGGGCATACTTTATCCTCTCTCCTATAATTCAGTCATATCGATCAGAACAAAACGGCTGTCTTCCTTTGATTTTGCAACCAATGCCTCGTCAAATGCCTTTGCAGAAAACAGGAAGTACTGTTTTGCACGGATCCTGGCCTGTTTCATCATCTCTTCCAGGTTCTGGTACCGCTCAAAGGTCATCTTCTCCTCTGACCAGTTGCAAAGCCCTACAATATTTTCCCGGATATCGTTCTGGGCGATAATATCGATATTTCCCTGCTTTCCAATCCAGGTCCCGATTTTCTTTATCTTGATTGGAAGCTTTCCTACCTGGTTTAAAAGCCCCATGTACTCTACACAAACCTGGATAAAATACCGATTTAAGTATTCCTCCAGATCTTTTGCGATATGCTTGTTATAAAAAGCAGATACGCTTAGTCCCGCAAGCTCTGAACGGTAGGGGAACACAAACTTAAACCAGAAATTAATAAACGTATCCTTTATCTGGTAAATTCCTTTCTGGGCATTATCCCACCCTCCCGTCTCAAAGGAGACTACTTTCTCAATTACCTCCAGCTCCATGAGGTTTTTCAGATAAACACTAATTTTCGCCCTGGAAAATCCGGTGCTGTTGTAGAGGTCATTCAATTTGCGGTTTCCCCCGGCAATGGCCGCCAATATGGTATTATACACGGAGAGCTCACGAATCTCCGTGCTGATATACCGCTCTGCCTCCCCGTAGAGCGCACCCTCCGGCGATAAGATCAGGCGGCAGATATTCTCCTTAGTGGTCTTTGCCGCATCCCAGTGCCTGAGATATCCTGGAATCCCCCCCAAGATACCGTAGAGCTCCACACTCTGGCTGACAGAGTAATCCGGGAAAGCCCGCACCACATCCAAAAAATTCCAATCTAAAAGCTTATGTACACAGTTGATCTCCCCGTACAACTGCTTTAAGTTATCCTTCAACTTTTCCTCAATCCAGACCATAGCGGAACTGCACAGAAGTATCATCACATCTGTAGAACTAAACTGTTTCTCCTTTAATTTTACAAGGCTTTCAAAAAATGTTTCATCATTTTTTAAAATAAGGTGAAATTCATCTACCACAAATACAAACTTCCTGCCTGTGCTCCTTGCCATCTGGCTAAAGCATCCCTCATAGTCCTGCTCCTTGAGGACATTGGGGAACTGGGCGGAAATCCCCTCCACAAACATTTTTTTCTGCCACCCCGGAGATACTTTGGATGCCTGATAATAAAAGAACCTTTTATCCCTTAAAAACTGTCTCACATACACCTGCTGGTCACAGCCTTCCCTTCCGTAGAATACAACGATCTGGCTGCCAGGCTTTTTGTACTCTTCTTCCAATCTCTTATAATCTGTGGTTCTTAATGTCATACGCTCCTCCTGTGTTTCCACTGGTCTCTGCAAAAAAAAGACCGGTCGATTATCCTTAGAAAATGCATCTTTAATTATAACACACCTTAATTTTTATTCAATATTTTCGTAAAATTTTGTTAAAAAAAGGCATATCACCGAAAAATGATATGCCTTTTTATACATTTTAATGAAACTATTTTTCAATTTTCTCTACTTTTTTTCGATATATCCCTGGGCTTTTAGGAGCTCTGCGCATAAAACCGCTCCTCCTGCCGCCCCGCGGAGGGTATTGTGGCTGAGACCCACAAATTTCCAGTCATAGACCGCATCTTCCCGAAGGCGTCCCACGCTGATCCCCATTCCATTCTCATAATCCACATCCATAGACACCTGAGGTCTGTTATCCTCCTGCAAATACTGGATAAACTGTTTCGGCGCACTGGGAAGCTTAAGCTCCTGGGGAACACCTTTAAAGTTCACCAGAGCAGAAATCAACTGTTCCTTTGTGGCTTTTTTCTTGAATTTTACAAACACTGCCGCCGTATGTCCATTTAATACCGGAACACGGATACACTGGCAGGTGATCACCGGACTTTTCGCTGGCACAATCACTCCATCTTTTATCTCTCCCCAGATACGAAGGGGCTCTTTTTCACTCTTCTCCTCCTCGCCGCCGATGTAGGGAATGATATTTCCAAGCATCTCCGGCCAGTCCTTCCAGTTTTTTCCTGCACCGGAAATTGCCTGATAGGTGGTGGCAACCACCTCGCAGGGCTCAAATTCCTTCCATGCCGTCAAAACCGGAGCATAACTCTGGATCGAACAGTTGGGCTTTACTGCCACAAATCCTCTCTTGGTTCCAAGACGCTTTCTCTGGAACTCGATGACTTTCATATGCTCCGGGTTGATCTCCGGAACCACCATAGGTACATCCTCCGTCCATCTGTGGGCGCTGTTGTTGGAGACTACCGGTGTCTCTGTCTTTGCGTAGTCCTCCTCGATCTTTTTGATCTCGTCCTTTGACATATCCACGGCGGAAAATACAAAGTCCACCTCAGATGCCACCTGCTCTACCTCGTTTACATTTTTTACAACGATATCCTTCACTCCCTCCGGCATCGGAGTGTCTAATTTCCATCTATCTCCCACCGCCTGAACGTAGGTTTTCCCTGCGCTTCTGGGACTTGCCGCAATGGTTGTCACCTCAAACCACGGATGATCCTCCAGCAGAGAAATAAACCTCTGTCCTACCATACCTGTTCCGCCTAAAATACCAACTTTTAATTTTTCACTCATTTTTCTCTCCTCGTTTACTTAATATTTTATCTATTAATATTTTATATTACTCATTCAAATATGCCCGCTCCAAAGAGATTACCTTCTCCATAGCTTCCCGTCCCGGAGCACCCATGGTTAGACGCTTGTCCACGCAGGTCTCCATGGAGACTGCCTCATACACATCCGCCTCAAACACATCAGAAAACTTCTTTAACTCCTCTAAACTCATATCGTCAATGGCAATTCCCTTATCGATACAGTACAGCACGATCTGGCCGATGATCCCATGGGCATCCCGGAAGGGGATTCCATGATTTACCAGATAATCCGCAGCGTCCGTGGCATTGGTAAATCCCTGATTTGCACTTTTCCGCATGGTCTCTCTGTTAAATTTCATGGTGGAGAGCATCCCGTCAAACAACGCCAGACAGCCTTTTACCGTGTCGATGGCGTCAAATGTCAGCTCCTTGTCCTCCTGCATATCTTTATTGTACGCCAGGGGAATCCCCTTCATCGTGGTTAAGATGGCTGTCAAGGCACCATATACCCTGCCTGTTTTTCCCCGGATCAGCTCCGCAATGTCCGGATTTTTCTTCTGGGGCATAATGCTGCTTCCGGTGCTGTAGGAATCGTCAATCTCCACAAACTGGTACTCGTTGCTGTTCCAGATAATGATCTCTTCACAAAAACGGGAAAGATGCATCATAATGGTGGCACAGGCCGCCAGGTATTCTATGAGATAATCCCTGTCGGAGACACCGTCCATGCTGTTTAGCGTAGGGCCGTAAAATCTCAGAAGACTTGCAGTGTACTCTCTGTCCAAGGGATAGGTAGTCCCCGCAAGGGCACCTGAGCCAAGAGGACAGTAATTCATCCGCTCATGGATATCAAAAAGCCGCTGTCTGTCCCGCTTAAACATCTCAAAATAGGCTCCCATATGGTGCGAAAGAGTGATAGGCTGAGCTTTTTGCAGATGGGTAAATCCCGGCATAATGGTGTCTATATTGTTTTCCATAATTCCAAGGATTGTGGTTAAAAGTTTCTTTATTAACTCGTCGGTCTCCTTCACCTCTTCCCGGATATACAGCCGCATATCCAGGGCCACCTGGTCATTTCTGCTTCTGCCGGTGTGAAGCTTTTTCCCTAAGTCTCCCAGACGCTCCGTCAGCTCCGCCTCCACAAAGCTGTGGATATCCTCATGCGTTTCATCAATCAAAAATCTTCCTGACTCCACATCTTCTTCAATCTGTGACAGAGCCTGACAAATCTTTTCTGCCTCTTCCTCTGCCAAAATCCCCTGCTTTCCCAGCATAGTGACATGGGCCTTGCTGCCCTCAATATCCTGCTTGAAAAACTTCTGGTCAAATGAAATGGACGCATTAAAGTTGTAGACCAGCTTGTCCGTCTCCTTTGTAAAACGTCCTCCCCACAACTGAGCCATATGTTTATCTCCTTTCTTTTTGTGCTTCTCTCTCAAGCCTTGAGTATATGCATCCACAGTAATCCTGTCGGTACATGCCATATTTGTTTGATAATTCTACGGAACGTTTATACCCGTTCTTCTTCTTAAAATCGCTGCAAAGGTAATCCACTCCCATTTCCCGTGAAAGTTCCTCCCCGATCTCATTGAGCTTGTCCGCATTTTTTAAAGGGCTTATGGATAAGGTAGTTGCAAAATAATCCGCATGTGTCTCTTTTGCAGTCTCCGCCGTCTTTTTTAACCGTAAATAGAAGCACCGGAAACACCTCTCCCCGCCTTCTCTTACGGATTCAACTCCCCGGACAGCCTCATAAAAACGTTCCTTCTCAAAATCTCCCCGGATAAAATCCACCGGATATTTTGTGGGAAACTCTCTAATAAACCGCTTTTGTTCCTCCACCCGCTTCTCGTACTCCTCGTCGGGATAAATATTGGGATTGTAATAAAACACTGTAATGGAAAAGTACTGTGACAGATACTCGATCGCATAGGAACTGCAGGGAGCACAGCAGCTGTGAAGCAAAAGCTTTGGCACTTTCCCTTCCCCTGTGATTTTTTCAATTTTCTGCTCCAACTCTCTCTGATAATTTCTCCTGTTCATCCTTTTGCCTCGTCAATCCCACTCTATATTCTAAATTATTTTACCCTAAGTGTCAAAAAATAGCAACCAACATAAACTAAATTAGGAGGCGGGAACAATTATGGAATATTTAATCTCATGTCAGCATATGTTTTACACCTATCATACCCTGCAGGGAGAAACTCCCGCTTTGTGTGATATTGATTTTCAGGTAAAACCAGGAGAATTTTTGTCTATTGTCGGCCCTTCCGGCTGCGGCAAATCCACACTTTTATCCCTTTTATGCGGCCTGTTAAAGCCGGAGTCTGGCCAGATCCTGTTAAACGGGGAAAGGGTCACCAATAAATGCAGCATTGGTTACATGCTGCAGCACGACCATCTCTTTGAGTGGCGCACCGTAAAGAAAAATATATTGCTTGGGCCGGAAATACAAAAAAAGATCACCAGAGAAACCCTGGAGGAGGCCGATTACTATTTAAAGACCTATGGTCTTTACGATTTTAAAGATGCAAGACCCTCACAGCTCTCCGGCGGGATGCGCCAGAGGGCGGCGTTGATCCGCACTCTCCTTTTGCACCCGGATCTGCTTTTATTAGATGAGCCTTTCTCCGCCCTGGATTACCAGACCAGGTTACAGGTGTCGGACGATATCGGAAGCATCATACGCAAAACCGGAAAAACGGCAATTTTGGTGACCCACGACTTGTCCGAGGCCGTAAGCCTTGGAGACCGGGTTTTGGTACTGACACCTCTGCCTGCCGGCATAAAGGCAATTGTGCCCATCCAATTCCCACCGGAGCTTTCTCCCCTGGAGCGAAGAAACACAAATGAATTTAAAGACTATTTTAATTTAATCTGGAAGGAGCTGAATCTGAATGAACTCTAATACTCTGTCCGCTGCCCAGATTGCTTTCTTACAAGCACATAAGAGACGAAAAATCCGCATCCATTTGTATAGAATCGGAATATTAATTCTTTTTTTATTTTTTTGGGAATTTTCTACATACAAAGGATGGGTAGATGATTTTATCTTCAGCAGCCCCAGTAAACTGATGCTGTGCTGCTACCGCATGATACGGGAAAACCAACTGTTCTTCCATATCGGCGTTACACTGTTTGAAACAATTGTAAGCTTCATCCTGGTTATGGTTCTCTCACTGATCATAACCATTCTCCTATGGTACAGCAAAAGCCTTACAGAAACCTTAGATCCCTACCTGGTAGTTTTAAACAGTCTGCCCAAATCCGCTTTGGCTCCGCTTTTGATCGTATGGCTTGGAGCAAATTATAAGACGATTATATTAACTGGAATGTCCGTAGCAATCTTTGGAACAATATTAAATCTTTATATAGGTTTTCAGGAGGTAGATGCAGAAAAAATAAAACTGATCAGAACTTTAGGTGGAAACCAGAGCCAAATTCTGACAAAGGTGGTTCTTCCCGCCAACGCCAGCAATTTGATCGGACTGATGAAGGTCAATATCGGTCTCTGCCTGGTAGGAGTGATCATCGGAGAATTTATCTCCTCCAAATGCGGTCTTGGATATCTGATCATCTATGGCAGCCAAGTCTTTAAGCTGGACTGGGTGATCCTGTCCATTCTGATCCTCTGCTGCATCGCAATTCTTTTATACAGTCTCATAGGTCTTTTAGAGCGCCGGCAGAAAAAGAATATGTAATTTCTGGCAAAAATTCACTCTCCCACCCAAGAGACAGGGCGAGAGAATGGCATGGCACAGGCAGAAGGCAGGATACACTGCTTTTCTGCCAGGGTGCCCACACTCTGCTGTCCGCATACAATATCTTCCCCTTTTCTCCGCCCTCTTCTATAAAATTTTCTCTCCGGAATGCCTGTCTGTTTTCCTTAAGTGAAAAACAGATCTGATTTAGGGGCATACGGATCCCCTCCCCTGTCATCTTCACATAGCTCTCCTTTAAGGTCCAGAGGTGAAAAAAACGCTTCTCCTGCTCCTTATCAAGCCATTCCCCCGCCAGATCGCCGATATAGGCCTTTTCTTCCTCATCCATGCATTTTCTCACCGTAGAAGTTTTCACCCTGCGGCTCCCCTCTATGTCCACTCCCACAGGAACCCTTGCAAGAGCCACAGCTACCCCGTCATGACAGTGGCTGATATTAAAGAAACGCCCCAAAGCGTACAGAGGCTTTCCGTGCTCTTCCCTGGTGACATTTTCCCACAAAAACTTTTCTTCAAAAAATTGGGAAAAACCTTGTTCCAGCATTTTTTTCGATATTTCTTTCTGCTCTTCCACAGAAAGTTTTCCATTATTCCCAAAATCCATGCCGTTACTTTTACAATCTGACATAGAATCCTCCACAGAATGCAGATAACAGTACACGGAACAGTCTAAAATTGCATTATTCAAAATTTTCCTCCAATTTTTAAAAAAATAGTTGCTATTTCAGGCAAAAACATATATAATGTATTAATGTGTGGTGCCGATATGGCTCAGTTGGTAGAGCAACGCATTCGTAA
>JAMPFA010000001.1:492377-531053 GCA_023664725.1 Roseburia sp.
AGAGCAACGCATTCGTAATGCGTAGGTCGTCGGTTCGAGTCCGACTATCGGCTTTCAAATTCATAATTTCTTAAAAAAAGGAATCTCAAATGAGATTCCTTTTTTACTATTTAATCTGATCTTTATACTTGTGATACAGAGATTTGATGGTTTCCTTATCATCTTCGCTGACACTGCTTTTCACGTAGTTCTTCAGCCCAGAAGCATCTCCATTTTTCACATACTGTGTCACATTTGCCACATTTTCTCTTGTGAGATTGTTGTTCACCAGCTCCCGGCATGTCTCCTTGTCCTCAGGACTCATACCGTCATAGATGTCCTTTGCCATCTGTGCCGCATCTGCAGCTACATCGGAATCAGAATGGATGACAGACTCCAGAACATTCTCGATGAGAGCATCCTGCACCTTCTCCTCCGCTTTTGCGATGACATAGTCTTTGGTAAAGAAAATCCCTACCCCAAGCACTAAAACAACGGTCAGTACAATAGCCAGAGTCTTCCAGCCATTTCTCTTTCTTTTTTCTCTTCTTGCCATAATATTCACTCCTCTTTTTTCTTTTTCTCCCCAATCTTAATGCCTTTTTTCCTGTAAGTCAACCGTCACATGACATTTTTAAAAAAGTTTTAAGATTATTGTTGCAATTTCGCAAAAAAGATGATATGTTTATTTGGTACATTTTCGTGTATAGATCTTTTTTCTAATCTTTTCATGACATAATCTCTTTTCCAAAGGAGATCCCTATGAATTATACAAATTTTAAGTTACAGATTACCCGGATGCTTCAGAATTATTTTAAATCTGACGCAGTGATCGCAATCCATCCCATCATAAAAAATAATAATATCAAGCTGGACGGGCTGGTGATCCAGGAAAAATCTGTCAACATTTCGCCTACACTGTACTTAAATTCCTACTATGAGGATTACCAAAAGGGCAATTCCATAGAACAGATTTTTAAGTCTATCCTGGCAGATTACAAAAAACATAGATCCAGCAAAAATCTGGAATTATCCTTTTTTACCCAGTACGACCTGGTAAAATACCACATTATCTTTAAAATTATCCACTATGAATCCAACCGTGAATTATTGAAGCAGGCTCCACATTTTAAGTTTCTTGACCTGGCAGTTGTATTTTCCTGCCTGCTTTTAGATACTCCAAACGGCAACGCAACCATTCTGATCTTAAACAGCCATATGGAATACTGGAATGTGACAAGAGAACAGCTTTTTGCGGCGGCCAGAGCCAACACCCCTGCACTTTTGCCCTTTCAGATCAACCCGCTCGAAAAATTGTTGGAAGAAATGATGCCGGGGACGATCCCGGCAGAATATAAAGACACCATCCCTTTGTACGTGGTCTCTAATGATTCCAACCTGCACGGTGCTACTGCACTGCTTTACCCCGAATATATCCAGGATTTTGCCAGAGAGAAAGACTGTGATTTCTATATTCTCCCCAGCAGTATCCATGAAATATTGCTGATGCCCGCATCAGACGACATCGATCCCCGTTCACTTTCACTTATGATCTGCCAGGTAAACGAAAACCATGTACAAAAGGATGAAATCCTCTCCTGCCATCCCTATTACTACTCCAGGGGAAAACAGGAGATCACAATATTATGAATTCAGAAGCATCTTGTATAACTCCCGGTACTCAACTTCCGAGCTTTTCCAGGAAAAATCTGTCTCCATCCCCCTGACTGCCAGCTTTTCCCAGTCTTCTTTCTGGTTATAGAACAGATCCATTGCCGTAAGTACGGTATCCTTCATCTCATGGGCATTGTAATTTGCAAAAGAAAAACCTGTACCCGTTCCCATGTATTTGTTATAAGGCTCTACAGTGTCCCTAAGCCCCCCTGTCTCCCTGACGATAGGCACTGTCCCATACCGCAGGCTGATGAGCTGGCTGAGGCCGCAGGGTTCTGAGAGAGAAGGCATCAGAAAGCCGTCACAGGCGGCATAGATCTCATGTGCCAATTTCTCTGAATAGCCGATATTTGCAGACAATTTTTCCGGAAACCGATCTGCAAAATAGCGGAACATATTCTGATACTTTTCCTCACCGGTTCCAAGCACCACGATCTGCAGGTTTTCACGGCTTAACATCTCTTCCAGGACATAGGCCACCAAATCAAAACCCTTCTGATCAGACATACGGGATACCATGCCCAGCAAAAATACATTCTTATCCTCGGGAAGTCCCAGCTGTTTTTGCAGAGAGGTTTTCTGTTTCCCTTTCTGCTCTGTCAGATTTTCCTTGTTGTAATGGTAGGAAATATAGGAATCTTTGCCCGGGTTAAACACCTCATAATCCAGCCCGTTTACAATTCCAAAAAGCTTGTAGGAATATTTCCGCAAAATCCCGTCTAAGCCTGCCCCGCCCTCCAGCGTCATAATTTCCATGGCATAGGATTTGCTGACAGTCGTGACCGCATCCGCAAACACGATGCCGCCTTTCATGTAATTGGACTCCCCGTAGGCCTCGAGATATTCTGAGGTAAAGAGATATTCCGGCAAACCGGTGGCATCCATTACACTGTTTAACCTCCACCGTCCCTGGAAAAGAATATTGTGGATGGAAAACACTGTCTTAATATCTTTATAAAACTCTATATTGCCGTAGAGCGTTTTCATATAAACTGGTATAAGCGCTGCCTGCCAGTCATTGCAATGAATGATATCCGGCACAAAATCAAGCTTTGGCAAAGCCTCCACCACAGCCTTGGAGAAATATGCAAATTTCTCCACATCTTCGTGGATGAGACCATAGGGATTTTGCCCTGCAAAATAGAACTCATTATCCACAAAATAGTAATGAATCCCCTTATATTCGCTCTCCAAAATGCCTACATACTGCTGTCTCCAGCCCAATTTGACATAAAACTTGGATATCAGCTTTAACTTTTTTTTCCATTTTTCTTCCATGCAGGCATATTTCGGCAGAATCACCCTCACATCATACTCCTTTTTATCAAAATATCCAGGCAGGGAACCCACTACGTCCGCAAGCCCGCCTGTCTTGATAAAAGGTACTGCTTCCGATGCTGCAAAAAGTATTTTCTTCATAAAAATAGACCCCCATAATTACTATGATAGGTCTATTATACTCTATTTTTCCAAGAATAAAAAGTACTAAAAGTACTAATTGCCGTGCTTATAATCCAACCTGATCTTATCTGCGATCAGCGCAATAAACTCAGAATTCGTGGGCTTTCCTTTTCCGTTGTGGATGGTGTAGCCAAAAAGCTCGTCAATGGTATCCATCTTGCCTCTGCTCCAGGCCACTTCAATGGCATGGCGGATTGCCCGCTCTACCCGGCTGGGTGTTGTCTGAAACTTTTTGGCAATGGTCGGATACAAAATCTTGGTGATAGAATTTAACATCTCAATATCATCTACAGACATCATAATTGCCTCTCTGAGATATTGATACCCTTTAATGTGGGCTGGAACACCTATCTCATGTATAATATTTGTCACATCCCCCTCTAAGTTCCGGGGCTTTACCTCTTCCTTCATAAATCCATTCTCAAAAGAGACAGACTTTTTGATTTCTTTTCCCTGTACTGTTTCCCCCGGCCTTCTGCTCCTCTTGATCTGATTGATGATGGCGGCATGGTCAAAAGGTTTCATAAAATAGTAATCCACGCCTCTGGCAAATGCATCTTCCGTAATCTTTTCATTGCTGATGGCAGTGACTATGATAAAAGAGGGATGCTTTTTCATCGTGGTATCGTGATTGACCCGGTCCACTACCCCAAGGCCATCTAACTTTGGCATTATAATATCTAAAAGCACTACATCCGGCTCTTTTGACTTGATCATCTTATATGCTTCTTCTCCGTCCATGGCGGTACCTACCACCTGCAACTCATTATCACTCTGTATAATATCCCCCAACAACGCCAACGTACTCTCGTTATGATCCGCTATGGCAACATTCAATTTTTCCATCCAAATTATCCTCCTAACTTTTAAAATGATATATCATATTCCATTTTTCACATTGGCCTTTGCGACTAAAAAAGAAACTATTTGTATTATAACATCCCATTTTCATGTTTCAACTTAAACATATCGCAGTATCTTTCAGTATTCGACATTCAAAGGATTTTCGACGGCGGCAAGGTTTTTTCGCATCGTTCTTTTTCGTCGATTTAATTTTAAATATAAATGCCAAAAAATGGTTATTTTTTTCTCTGAAATTTTGAAATTTCCTCCTTGCTGCCTCTCTCATCCTCCGCCCCGATTTTTGTCATTTGCCGTCGCAAAGTTTTCATAAATCGACAGGATTTTCAAAAAATGTCGTTTTCCGCTATCACAATATGTTGATAACCTGTCAAAATCAACCACAAGAATTCTTTCCTGGTAGATTTTTTTCGACACATTCTGTATACTTATATTATAAAAAATCAGAAAGGAACAGCGTATGCCATTTACCGTTTTTTGTGAAATGACCCTGACTGCGGCTCTCACTGTCTGGTCCCCTGGGCCAAACAATATTTTACTTTTGAGCAATGCCAGCAAGTATGGGTTAAAAAAGAATTTAAAATTTATGTCCGGCATATGGACCGGCTCCCTGACCCTTATGGTTCTCTGTGGTATTTGCAGCAGCGTCCTCACTGCCCTGCTGCCCCAGATCCGTCCGGTTCTGGCCTTTGTAGGCGCCGCATATCTTTTGTATCTTGCCTACACCACATACAAAAGGCTTCCTCCCGGGGAAGGAACAGACAACAGAGAACCCACTTACAAAATGGGGATATTTCTCCAGTTGATCAATGTGAAGATCATTATCTACGGTCTTACCATGTTCTCCTCATTTATCCTGCCCTACGAGCGCAGGCCCCTGATGCTGTTTTTCTTTGCCTTTTACCTTATGGTTATGGGGGCCCTTGGCAATCTGATCTGGGCATTTGCGGGAAACATTTTAAAGCGTGCCTACGAAAAGCATTACAAGCTAATGAATTTGATCATGGCATTGCTTTTGGTATGGTGCGCCCTAAGGGTTGTGGGCATTTTTTAGGTACAAAAAAAGAAGCTGCAAAAACAGCTTCTTTTTTCCTGGGGAATCTTCCCTCTCACCTCTATATCAGTTGCGGAAAGCTTTTACCAGCTCTTCTCCGTCCGCATAATCCTGACTCTTCAGCTCTTCAATATACCACTCATCAATTCCCTCTACCGCATCTTTAAAGGAATCAATATCCAAATCCTCGTAGGGAACAAAGCTGACACCGTTTTTCTCCTGCCAACGGCTCATAATCTCATCATCCCCGGCACGGTTGATATAACGCTGATACTCTACCGCTTTCTGTCCGCACTCGTCTACTACCGCCTTCTGCTCCTCTGTCAGGGCATCATAGATATCCTGATTGATACAGAAAAACAGACAGTCATAGTTGGCATTCCACAGAGAGCAGTAAGGCTGCACTTCCTGGACAGATGCCGCATCAATAGCGGGCAGTGGGTTTTCCTCTCCCTCCACAGTCTTTTGCTGCAGCGCAGTGTACGTTTCCGACCAGTTCATGTTGGTGGCGTCTGCGCCCCAACGCTTGTAGCACTCCATCAAAAGATTACTTCCTGCCACACGAATTTTCAAATTCTTCATATCTGCAGCCGATTTAATTTCTTTTACATTGTTGGTAAGCTGACGGAATCCGTTTTCCGCAATTCCCATGCAGTGGAGATTGTACTCCCCTAAGATATCTTTCAGCTTTTCACCGCCTGCTCCGTCCAAAATAGCGTCCGCATCTTCCACGGAATCAAACAGATAAGGAATGGACACCACATTAAACCGTGGGTCAAAGGCTGAGTAGATCAGATTGCTGTGCATGGACACCTGCACCGGATCCCCGTTCATCAATGCCTGGATACCTTCGGACTGATTTCCGTTGGTGAGCTGGTCAGCCGCATAGACATTGACTGTCACCTGACCTCCGGTTGCTTTTTTCATCAACTCTGCAAACTTCCGTCCCCCTTCTGCCCAGGTACTTGTCTCTGTGGTGGAACAGGTAAAGTTCCATGTCTGCGTTTCCCAGCCGAGATCACTGTAATCTGCCACATCTACAGAGCCTCCCTGACTGCTTCCCCTCTCCCCGTTTCCTGCAGTGGCCGCTTTCACATTTCCCGAATAGGAATCCCCGGCAAAAACCTTAGGAAGGAATGTGGTCACAGAGGGAATATAGGTAACGATCAAAAGTACCGCAAGGCTTGCGGCAATCATAGGCAGCACTGCCTTTGAAATCTGCTGGATGGTAACTCTCATGCCGTTTTTCAGCTTCACCGCAATTGCCACAAAGAGGTTCACACCTACAGGGGGCGTTACCTGACCGATGGCAAGGTTTACCGTTGCCACAACACCAAAGGCCACCACATCATAGCCCAGTGCCTGACATACCGGAAGCATAATAGGAATAAAGATGTACATGGCTGAGTTTGCGTCGATAAAACATCCTGCAATCAGGAAAATAATATTTACGATCAAAAGGAACACAAACTGGTTATGGGCAATGCTTCCAAGCAGTTCGGAGGCTGCCGCTGCAATGCCGAATTTTGTACAGACAAAGGAAAACAGGGAGGCACTTGCCACAATCAGCATAATTCCACCGGTTGTTTTTGCCGAATCTACAAAAATATCCCACAAATCTGTCACTTTTACTTCCTTATAAATAACCATTCCCACAAAGAGACCGTAAACTACTGACACGGCTGCCGCCTCTGTTGGAGTAAAAACTCCGCCATAGATTCCGCCAAGGATGATCACCGGCATCAAAAATCCCCAGAAAGCATCCTTAAATGCGTCCCACCGCTCTTTACCGGAACAGCGTTCCTGAGATGGCTTGATCTCGTGCTTTTTTGCCTCCAGCATAACCACGATCACCAACGCAACTCCCATCAAAAGCCCGGGCACAATACCTGAAGTAAACATATCCGCAATGGACACTCCAGTGATAGATGCGTACACCACAAAGGCTATGCTAGGCGGGATGACAATGGCCACGGAACTGGATGTGGCCAAAAGAGCCGTGGAAAATGGCGGGGAAAAACCACCATCTGCGATCATAGCCGGGATCAGCACAGCGCCAAGGGCTGCTACCGTAGCAGGGCCGGAACCGGAAATCGCTCCAAAGAAACAGGAAACGATGACACACACAATGGCGATCCCGCCTCTTTTGTGGCCTACACAGGTGTTTACAAATTTAATCAGACGTTTGGAAATTCCCGCTTTTGCCATAATGTTTCCGGACAGCACAAAGAAAGGGATCGCAAGTAGCAAAAATTTGCTGATACCAGAATACATATTGGTTGCCACAATGGTGAGACTTGTTCCAGAATACAGTATTGCACAGATAGAAGAAAGTCCCAGACACATGGAAATGGGGATTCCCATAAGCAGAAAAATAAAAAATGTTAGAAAAAGGATTGCACTAATCATCACTCCTGCCCTCCTTTTCCTCTGCACAGTAAGTAATAAAATACTCAATAAAATGCAAGATCATGCACGCCGCACCGATGGGCACGAAAGACCAGAAAATCCATTCCGGCCAGTTTAAAACAAAAGTTCTCTTCCCGTTTTCCAACTGGGTCAGCACCTTGTCCACACCGTAGACAAACAGCACTGTGGTAAACAGGACGCTGCAAGCTGTGTTGATCAACAACATGGGTTTCTTTGCCTTCTCGGGCAAACGGTCTGTGAGCAGTGAAAGGTTCACAAGCTCTCCCTCCCTGCAGGCTAAAGCCGCAGCCATCAGGGTAATCAGTACAAACACCGCAACTACAAGTTCCTCCGTAAAAGACCATGACTGGTGGATTACTTTACGGGAAAACACGTTACCTACAGTGAGTACTAAAATCAGGACAGTTGCCGCAGCCAGAATCATTTTCTCTACAGTGGCAATTACGTCCATGACTCTTTTGTAGATTTTCATAAACTTTTTCCTCCTTTTTGTCCCGTTTTTTGGACATGCAGATATGTCCCCAGGACGCTCCTCCTCTTAGATTTATGTAGCTATACTATAGTAGAGCATTTTTTCTCATTCGTCAATGGTATATTCCGATGATTCTTTCAATCTTCCTTCAACCCAAGCATTGCTTTCATAGGATTTACCTTCCTGGCATGCTCCATAATTTCCGCCTGGCTGCCCTTCACATATATGTATAACTGCTCCAATTCCTCTTTGTCAAAGCCCTGGCTTTTTTCCAGTCTGCACTCCGGTAAAATATACTCTGCCGTATCCTTTCCCCTCTGAAAAGAGACATGGACGTATTTCTCTTCCTTTTTGCGGATAATACCGGATACTGTCATATTTATTTCCTGCATATCAGATTCCCCCTTTAAACGTCCTCTGATATTGATTATATCCCTGCTTTTCCCAACTTACAATGCAAAATTTTATTATATTCACAAAACATACACGGGACGGCACTCCCACACTGCGCCCCGTCATGCCCGTCTTGACAGAATCCGCAGGAAGCCACTCCCGGAACATGATTTTTTTCTGTCCCGGCGCTGTTTTACCTCATTATCCCCGGCTGCCACACCGGTAGGCACAAACCTCTGCTCCGCCCCTTTTTTGTGGGCCACAGCGAAATAACTGTGAGGGGCATCCTGGCACGAAATGGGTTTGCGCCACCTTTTCTTAAAAAAGGCGAAAATAAAATCAGATGTATGCCTGTTTTATTCAGTTTTCAAAATTCAATGGTCTTTTTTGAACCTGAAACTATTATAAAACAGCTCATCTGATCTCTTTTATGGCATAATTTGGCAGATAGCACGTCATAATTTGACAAAATACTACTGTATTTTGCAAATTATACCACTATCCTCAAATTTTCCGCTATTACTTTTAAAACTTTTACCAGATACCATCTCTGGATCTCGCTTGTTCCGTTAAAAATTTCTAAAATATCGCTTTCGTCGGTGCTCTTAGCCCCAAACAACAGAAAATCCGTACTGACATCCAGTATCTGGGAGATTTCCATAAGTTTATCCACGGAACAGGCTGTGGTTCCGTTTTCTATACGCTGCAACTGTCTTTCATTTGCATAATCCAGACATTCCGCCAGCTGATACTGCGTCAGATTGCTTCGTTTGCGCATCTGCTGTATTCTGCTGCCAACAGCTTTTTTATCATAATATTGCACTTTTCATATTCATCTCCGGTAACAAAACTAACTGGGTAAGTTACTAAATACATACCCTCCAGGCATCTCATCCTGTCCAGAGCCTGTCCCAGCAAATCCAGGGCACCCGGCCTGTCTACATAGTATATTACCTGAGAACCGGCAGATTCAACAGTGACTATACCAGCTAATTCCGGGGGAATATTGTACACCTTTGGGAGGGTGTGACAGCCCCCAATAAAAAAGCAGACCCTCTACTTTTTCAAGTAGTGGGCCTGTCCTTTTAAGATCTGCTCTATCATATACAGCAAAAACTCAACCTGATTTTCACTGCAATTTTTTGTCATAAATACAAATCTGTCTATGTAGCACGTGGTTTCCTCCTGATTCATAAGGGCTAGAGGCGTGGTTTCCAGCGCATTGACAATTTTCAGATATGTATCAAGGCTCATCGCTCTTCTGCCATGTTCAATACTTTTTATCGTATCCAGGGAAACCTCCGCCCTCTCTGCCAGCTGGCTTTGAGACATATGCAGGCGTTTTCTCTCCGTTCTGATATTTTCTGCGATAATTTCGTATAAATTCTCTTCCATAATAATATCCTTTCTATGATGGATATTATAGCAGAAATTTTTCTAATAGTTTTAAAAACGTCACATTATTGCATTTATGTGTAATGTTTTGCTAAATAATTCGATTTCTAAATCTGCAATGCTTCATTTTCAGTTCCTTCTTCCGGGACCTGGCAACAACAAAATGCTCTCCGTCATCCAATTCTACCTCATTGCCCTGGATAGCCTTAATATGCTGCAAATTCACAATGTAAGAAACATGAATATGGGAAAACACCTGATCATCCAACTGCTTCCACAATTCTTTTGTTGTCATATTGGTTTTATAGGAATCAGACGGTGTATAAATCATAGCCTGACGGCCTTTCTTTGCAATATAGAGAATATCGTCATAGCTTACACAAAATTGATTGTTGCGAAAGTTGAATACAAAATCCTGTTTGATCAGATTTAAATACTCCATTGCCTTATCAATCACACACCTTAGCTTTTCCACCGTAATCGGTTTTTCAATAAAATCAAAAGTGAAATACTCAAATGCTTTCATGGCATTGCTCACATAGCTTGTGAGAAACACAAGAAGAGCCTTTCTGTCTTTGACACGTATCTCTTCTGCCAGCTCAAATCCGTCTTTCTTTGGCATATTAATATCCAAAATATACATATGATATTTCTCTTTGTTCATCTCACTATACATTAAAAGTTCATCTGCACTGAAATATATGTCATATTCCACCGCATATTGCTGCAATTCATCAAATGCCGATTCCAATACCTCCACGTCCTCACGGCTGTCATCGCATACTGCTATTTTTAACATATAATTCCCCCCTTAGAATAAGCAGAAGCTTTATATTTATGCAGTAATAACTTTATCAGTATTTTTTAACCACAAACGGTTATTTTTTGACTTTTTCCACAAAGTAAAAACCGGATAACAAGATAACCTTGTCATCCGACTTTTACGTCACTATAAACCATCTAACAAATTACTGAAAACTTTCCTTTCTTTTTACAACTCCAGCCAATAATCCCACTGCCACCAATGCCATGGACATAAATACTGCCTTTGCATACAAGGGTTTTTGGCATATTATCAATAAGGGAAAAAGCACTGTCTCTGCCAGGGCAATACAAACACTGTTCCTGTGATAAACTCTTTTCTCCATATTACACAATGGCTTATTCTCACTTTGAATAGGTGTCGTTACAAAAATGATACCGTCAAAAATCAAAATCAGGATAGCAAATATGTAATTTATCAACGGCACCATAAAGATAAATACCATGCAAATGCAGGTACTGCCATATGTAAACCACAAGCATTTTCCCGGGGTAGATGCATGATACCCTCCTGCAAAAATACGCAGCGTCATATAGCACACCTCAAACAAAATTCCAATCAAAGCATTTCCCAATATACCCGATAATACTGATGCAAAAAGGAAATCCAATAACAAATTTTCCAGTTTGGTAATTCCGGTTCTTAGAATCATGTTGTTTGATTCATTGACAAGTCCGGCTCTTTCAAACATATTGAAAATACGATCAGTCATGATACTTTTTCAAGGAATCTAACTGGGAATCCAGTTCTTCCTGGTAAAAACGGGAATGACAAGCCGTATTTACTGCTAAACCAGCTAATAGTAATACCACACTGTATAACACCATAAGCCATTTTTCACTTATTGCTTTCAGATTACTCATTTTCTGCACCTCCTTTTTTATGACCATATCATATTTTCCTTTGAATGTGTCGAAAATGGTAAAATTAGCACGATACTTGGAAAAACTGGTAAGATTATCCTGTATATATAACATGTATATATAACTGAATATATAATATTTTTTTCAGCTTTGCTTCAACTAATTCGTCGCTTTTTCCTTACTGTCAACAACTGCATTTCCATCACATAAAAACGCTGGGTGAATCGGAATCCTTATTCTCATAGCCCGTCTTTCTTCAACAGTAAAAAATTCTCCCAGCCTTCTATTTCGATAATATCTGGAAATGAATCTCTTGCCCTCAGCTATTATCTTTTCTGAAATTGACCGGTCAATTTCAGAAAAATCCTCACTAACACCCGGGTTCTCTACACTTCCTTACGGAAACGATGTCATCCGGATTCCATCCTGCCTTAAACTCTATGCGGTCTGATTCGATTTTCTTCTTGTATCCCGAATTAAAATTCACGTCACATACAATATGACGCTTGTCTTAAATATAGCATCCTCGGTCTGTATCATCTGCTCTCCATTGTACTTCTTTACGATTTGTTCTACATTACGAAGTCCTAAACCATGATTCTTTCTGTCCTGCTTTCTTGTGACAAATTCTCTTCCATTTTGCTGTAGCGTTCCATCATAAGAATTACAGATGCGAATTACCAGAATTCCCTTTTCATATTTTAGTTCCACAGATAAATATTTATTTTTCGTATGTTCCAACGCCTCTAACGCATTATCCAATAAATTACCTAAAATCATATTTAAATCAAAATCCGACATAAAGGAACAATCTGGAACTTTCAGCTTCGTTTTTATCTGACACCCCATTTTTTCGGCTTTATCCAATCTGTAGTTTAGAATTGCATCTACTTCATAATTACCTGAATTGACATGCTGGCCAGGGACATACATATAGTCCTGAATATTTTTTATATATTGAGAAGCTTTTTCATATTCTGCCTGGCTGATATAAGTTTCCAGCAAAAGGAGATGATTTTTCATATCGTGCCACAAAGAACGTATATTTTCCTGAGACTGTTTCATCAATGCACTTTGATTTTCATGCATTGCTATCCGTTCTTCCATAACTTTACTGTCCAATGTCTCCCTGTACACGTCATTTACTTTATCATACAAATAGAATGTACTCACATTGATCAAACAAATTGCACTTAAACCAATGAGCGTTAATTCAGATTTATAGTCAAAGCTTGCCAAAATTTCTACAAGAACTACGCTTCCGCCTAATATAAGAATAATGTTAAAATAACTGCTTTTAGATATGTAGTCCATTTTATCCACACAGAAAAAATGCTCAATCAGAAAAACAAAAATAATATATAAGAAAGAAGATAGCAAACTTCCTGTTGCGCCGTTAGGATTACTCTCTCCTAACCATACAAAAATTCTCCACACAATTTCTTCAAAAAGAATCCCCAATGCTATGGCAGAAATAACCGCTGTAAGCTTGCGGATCATACTGCCATCATATAAAAGAAATGCTGTTATCAATAACAAAAGAGTTAACGAACCAGTGACCAAATACATATTTCCTAAAAATAAATATATGATGCAGTTTATTAACCACACCATAATATATATTATTGTCTGCAAAATCACATTCACTTTTTTCTTTGATAAAAATAATTTCATAACTCGAAAGTCAATATAAATATTCAAAATATTTGACACTGCATTAAACATAATTTCCATCCAGCTCATTTTTCTCTTCCTTATGTATTCTCCAACAACTTCCGATTAAGATTCTTTTTCTTTGCACGGCTCACAGGTAATATTTCCCCATTGGCCATAACCACACATTCCTTTTGATATTCTACCGCATAACGCATATTGATTATATAAGATTTGTGAACCATGCAGAAATTTTTATCCTTTAACTGCATCAAAATGTCAGACAATTTACCATAAAATTCTTTCCGTTCATTCTGGGTTATGATATGTACTTTCTTTCCCTGGCTCTGGAAGTACATAATTGCCTGCTCATTTACAATAAAATGACTTTTTCCTATTTTGTATTCGAAATAGTGGTTCTGAAAATGATATAATCTGTCATATTCATCCAAAATATATTTTGTTTTCTGGTAATCAATGGGCTTAATAAGAAAATTCATAGGACGGATATCAAAAAGCTGCATAGCATATCCTTCTTTAGATGATACGAATACGATCTGAATTGTTTCATTTGTCAATTTTGAGCGGATCATCCTCCCCACATCAACACCGGATGTCTCCTTTAACTGAATGTCCAAAAAGACAATATTTAGTGTCCCTTCTTTTTCAATAGATAGCAACAAATCTTCTGCGCTTTTGTATGTCTGAATCAAAATTTCAACATTGTTCTTTTTGGAATATTCTGATATGTATCCTTTTAACTCTAAGATGAACTCCTCTTCATCATCGCATATTCCGACTTTTAGCATTTCTCTCCACCGATATCTCCTTTCCTGTCAAATGCATGATCAGCCATTCTATAGCCCATTGTATCTTATACAATCATAAAGACAGAAAAAATAGCTTTTTCTGCCTTTAGTATACTATCAATTTTTTCCGATTTCAAGGATGAAAAGAAGAATATACCATATCAAAAACCTTTCAGACAACCGCCTCTACTGTTTCAACATCTTTTCAATAAACACCCCATACCCCTTTGAGGCATCCGAGATAAACACATGAGTCACTGCCCCGATGAGCCTGTCATTTTGAATGATCGGACTGCCGCTCATCCCCTGGACGATCCCCCCTGTCTCCTGCAGAAGCAATTGATCTGTCACATGAAAAAGGATTCCCTTATTTTCCTCCTTGCTGTTATAATCCACATCATCAATTTCAATTTCATACTTTCGCAATGTTCCGTCCAGAGAAGACAAAATATATGCCTTGCCCTTTTTTATGTTCTGCTTCATGCCGATTTCCATATACTCCTTTGACATATCACCCGGTATCTGATTCAGTTTCCCATAAATTCCGGTACGGGTATTTTTCTGGATCTCCCCTATACAATATTCATCTTTATAATTAATGACACCTGTAAGCTCCCCGGGAACTCCGTCTTCCCCCTTCACAATCCCCACAATGCTTGTCTTATATATTTTTCCTTCCTTGGTTTCCAACATAGTTCCCGTATCCGCATCGCTGATGGGATGGCCAAGGGCGCCAAAAGACATATCCTCCTCCACATATGTCATAGTACCCACTCCCGCCATATCGTCCCTCACCCAGATGCCCAGTTTGTAATTTCCCTCTTTGTCCATCACAGGAGTAAGCTTCAGTTTGATCTGCCTGCTGTCCCGGTAAATCCCAAGCACCAGGGATTTTCCCCCGGAGGCGGCAATGCACTCCATCAGCTCTTCCTTCTCCATAACCTCTTTCCCGTTGACACTGGTAATATAATCCCCCCCATGGACAAGCTGATGGGCAGGTTCATAGTTCAAACCATCAGAGGCCGTAACCTTTCCTGTTCCGATGATCAGAATTCCCTGGGTTTTTGTGTAAATCCCAATGGGCATTCCGGAGGGAAGCACATAATCCGGCTCCACCACATGGACAGCCACCTCTTTTACCGGAAAAAAATCCAGGAATTTGCAGTTTAAGGTGTAATCTGTTGGCACAGTGCCGGTTATCTTCCCGGTGGTACTAAAAAAAGCTTCCACACTCTCTTCCTGTTTCTCCACACTTACCGGAACCTGAAAAGAAATCTCCTCATCTTCCCCCTCCACCACATAGAGCTCATCCGGAATGGAATTGTACAGAAGATTTATGGAAAAAAAAAGCAGATACGCCATACCTGCCAGAAAAATCCGGTTTTTATATTGCCATAATTTATGATAAATCATATGTGAAATAACCCCTTTCCAATCCAGTAGAGAAGGTTCTCCCCCTGCTCGCTGTGCCGCCGCATGCCGCACAGCAATTACATTCCTTATGCGGGCAAAGCATAAAAAAGAAGGATACCCTTCGTATCCCTCTTAGTATGTGCCATTTATTTTTCTTCACACAAAGATTTTTTTGTATTTGCTGCCAATTCTTTCATTTCTCTGGCACTTTCCAAAACCGTGTCCGTGATCTTGACACCGCCTAACATCCTTGCCAGCTCTTTTACGCTCTCCTCTTTACTTAAACCTCGAATCGTAGAGATCGTGGTCTGGTTATTCACAGATTTCTCGATCAGATAATGGCTGTCCGCCATAGCTGCAATCTGTGGCAAATGGGTAATACAGATAACCTGATGATTTCTGCCCAACACACTCATTTTCTCCGACACCATTTGGGCTGTCCTTCCGCTAATCCCCGTGTCGATCTCATCGAAGATCAAGGTCTCAATGGAATCCGTGTCCGCAAGCACTGTCTTAATGGCCAGCATAATTCGGGAAAGCTCACCTCCGGATGCAATCTTCTCCAAAGGCTTTAATGGCTCTCCAGGATTTGTGGAAATCATAAACTCCCCGTCGTCATAGCCGTTTGCAGTGTAGTGATCCATTTTCTTAAACTCCATGGAAAAATTCACATCCAAAAAATTCAGTTCCATCAGTGCTTTCTGGACCGTCTTTGTCAGCACCGCCGCCTGCTTTTGTCTGATTTTTGAGACATCTCTGCTGATTTTTTCTACCTTTTCCCTTGATTTTTCATAATTCTTTTTCAATTCTTCCAGGTATGTGTCATAGTCTGCCAGTTTTTCTAAACGTTCTTTTTTCTCCCGGCAGCTTTCCAGAATCTCTTCCACAGAACCGCCGTATTTCGCCTTTAATCTGTTTAAGGTGTCAAGCCTTGTCTCCACCCTGGCAAAACTTTCCTCGTCAAACTGTGCGTCTGATATGTATTCTGCTATCTCATGATTGAAATCATTCATAAGATTTTCAATTTCCACTAACTGGCTCTCTAACATTTCCACTTTTTCGTCAAAGTCTGAGACAGAGGACAATTCCCTTAACGCCTGTCCGATCTGCTCCGATGCGGACTCAAAATCCTCCCCGGTTTTCCGGTAGGCGCTTCCCACTGCCTCCATAATTTTTCTGCCGTTAGAAAGACGTTTATAATCCTGCTCTAACTCCTCATCCTCCCCGGGCAAAAGATTTGCCTCCTCGATCTCTCCCACCTCATATTCCAAAAAAGAAATTTCCCGATTCCGCTCCTCTGTGTCAAGACTTGCCTCATCAAGCTCCGTTTTCAATTTTTTATATGCACTGTAAAATTCTTTTAATTTTTCTTTTTTCTCCTGCAATTCATTTTTTGCATAAGCGTCTAAAATATTCAGATGATTTTTTTTCACAAGAAGGGACTGATGCTCATGCTGTCCATGAATATCGATAAGAAGGGATGCCGCCTCCCGAATCTTTGAGACAGGCAGTGTCTCTCCGTTGATTTTTGCGGTGCTGCGGCCGTTTACGATTTTTCTGGAAAGGATCACCGTATCCTCCTCGGGAAAAATTTCAAGCTCCTCAAGGGCTTTTTTCTGTTTTTCATTTTCCACGGTAAACACCAGTTCCACCAGACCATATGGTGCATTTTCACGCACCATCTCCTTTGGCACTTTTTCCCCCAGCGCCAGATTCACGGAACCGATGATAATAGATTTTCCTGCCCCCGTCTCACCGGATAAAATATTTAAGCCCGGCTGAAATTCTACTTCCGCCTCGTCGATCAGGGCAAGATTTTTCACATGTAGATTTTGTAACATATATTCTCCATTTCTGTATTTAAAATAAATTGATTCAAATTTCTTCCATAATTTTGCGAAGCCGCTCCATCACAAGAGCTGTGTCCTCCACCGTCCGCACGGCACACATAATAGTATCATCCCCCGCAATGCTTCCCACAATTTCACTGAAATCTATAGCATCCAAAGCCGCCGCCCCTGCCATTGCCATACCGGAGACAGTTTTTATCACCAGAATGTTTTGCGCCATATCCATCGAGACAAAGGCATCCTTAAAGATACGGGTATACTTTTGCATCATATCTTCCGTATTTTCTGAGAGAGCCGCATATTTCTGCTTTCCGTTTGCCATTGCCACTTTGGTCAGCTTCAATTCTCTGATATCCCTGGAAACGGTTGCCTGAGTGACCTGGTAGCCCTCCCGCTCTAAGCACTCCGCCAGCTCCTCCTGGGTTTCTATCTCGTTTTTGCGTATCAGTTCCAAAATTTTTACATGTCTTTTGGACTTCATAGCATCCCGCCCCTCCCTTATGAGTATATCCGCATTTTTTTACGCAGTATTTCCAGAAAACTGATCTGGCTCAGCTTCAGAATTTTCACCTTTTGTCCTGCCGCATGAATGGCAATGCTATCCCCCGGTGCAAACTCCACAGACTGCTCTCCGTCAAAATTTACTTCCGCCCGCTCCTCTTTTCCAGTCTGCCTGCTCCGCATTTCGATCATAATATCGTCCTCTGCCCCCACCACGATACTTTTTGCGTTCAGGTTGTGGGAATTAATGGGGGTAATTAAAATCATACTTGCCTTTGGATCTACAATAGGCCCCCCCGCCGACATGCTGTACCCGGTAGAGCCGGTGGGGGTTGCCACGATGATACCGTCCGCCCGGAAAGTGTTCAAATATTCCCCGTTGATATAGACGATCAGCTCCAAAAGCTGCATGGCACCTTTTCTGGAGATCACAATGTCATTCAGCGCCGTCTTTCCTGGCAGCTTTCCCATTTTTTTTGTGATGGAACTTCCAAAAAGCATCATGCGCTCCTCGATGACATAACTGTTTTGCATAATCTGGTCGATGGCAGAATACACATTCTCTTCCTCCAGTTCACAGAGATACCCCAGATGTCCCAGATTTACCCCGATACAGGGAATATCCAGTTTGGAACTCTCCCTTGCTGCCCGGATCAGTGTTCCGTCTCCACCCAGGGCAAAAACACATTCCGTCCCCCGTGGAATTTCTCCCCCTCCTTTGGCAATTTGGCATTTTCCTCCTTTTAGTTCCATATAATGCTTCATCTTTTTTCCCAGACGCTGCTCTTTGTCTTTTTCCTGATTGGTTATAATATAGAACGTTCTCATACGGCTAATCTAACCTGGAATGGGCAGACTCAACAGTATCCTTTACCGAGACGCCCTCTTCCATCCTTCCTTCCCCATCCTTTTTTATGTAAACCAAATATTCTATGTTGCCCTCCGGCCCTTTGATCGGTGAAAAATCCAAGTTTAATACGGAAAAACCAATCTCTCTGGCATAGGAGATCACTTTCTCGATGACTTCCTCATGGACGCTCTTATCCCTCACTACCCCTTTTTTCCCCACTTTTTCTCTTCCTGCCTCAAACTGGGGCTTGATGAGACATACCATCTCGCCGTCCTTAGCCAAAAGCTCTTTTGCAGGTCCAAGCACCTTGGTCAGAGAGATAAAGGACACGTCCACAGAGGCAAAATCTAAGACATCCTCAAGATCTGCGGGTAAGACATACCGTATATTTGTCTTTTCCATACAGACCACCCGTGGGTCCTGTCGAAGCTTCCATGCAAACTGACCGTATCCCACATCCACCGCATAGACCTTTTTTGCGCCGTTTTGCAGCATACAGTCGGTAAATCCCCCGGTGGAGGCTCCGATATCCATACAGATTTTGTTTTCGGTGACCACCCCGAAGCTGTCCATGGCCTTCTCCAGCTTTAACCCCCCCCGGCTCACATATTTTAAAGTATTTCCCCTTATCTCTATGTTGCATTCCACCGGAAAAGTACTGCCCGCCTTGTCCTCCCTCTCATTGTCCACAAATACATTCCCGGACATGATCATGGCTTTCGCCTTTTCCCTGGAAGGAGCCAATCCTCTGTTTACAAGTAATACATCTAATCGCTCTTTCATTTCTTTCCTTTACTTTTCCCTGATACATATTTTTCAAGTATAACGTCCACAATAGATTCTGCGTCAATACCAAGCTCACGTCTTAAAATCTCCACATTTCCGTGCTCCACATAGTCATCCCTTATGGCAATATTTAATATAGAAATCTTTTTTACATTCTGGCACAAAAATTCTGTCACATGCTCTCCAAAGCCGCCGTTTATCACATTTTCCTCCATTGTGACGATCAGTTTGTGTTTTTTGGCCAGAGTAAGAAGAAGTTTTTCGTCCAAAGGCTTTGCAAATCTGGCATTTACCAGTGTTGCCTCATATCCCATATCCTTTAGCCTGTTTCTCACTTCCTCCCCTGTCTTTACCATACTTCCCAGGGCAACAAGGGCAATTTCCGACTCCTCGTAGATCATTTCGCTTTTGCCGTACTCCACAGGCTCCCTGAAATCCTTTAACCCCTCATATGCCTCTCCCCTTGGATAGCGGATGGCGATTGGGCTTGGGAAATTTACGGCGAATTTTACCATATCGGAAAGCTCCCACTTGTTTTTCGGCGCCAGAATGGTCATGTTTGGAATGCTGGAAAGGTAGGAGATATCGAAGATTCCCTGATGTGTCTCCCCGTCAGATCCCACAAGCCCTGCCCGGTCAATGGCAAACACCACCGGAAGGTTCTGGATACACACATCATGCAAAATCTGGTCGTAGGCCCTCTGTAAAAAGGAGGAATACACCGCAACTACAGGCTTTAACCCTGCCGCCGCCAGCCCTGCTGCAAAGGTGACCGCATGCTCCTCCGCTATCCCCACGTCAAAAAATCTGTCCGGAAACATATTCCGAAACCGCTTCAGCCCAGTACCGTCCGCCATAGCTGCCGTCACCGCCACCACTTTGTCCTCCCTGTCTCCCATCTTTCGCATCACTGTGGAAAAGATATCGGTATAGCTAGATTTTGTCCGTTTCTTTGTGGGAAGTCCCGTCTCTATATCAAAAGGCTCCGTCCCGTGAAATCTTGCGGGATGGCGCTCTGCCGGGATATATCCTCTCCCCTTCTGGGTGATCACATGAACTAAAACCGGCCCCTGGAGCCTGGACGCCTCCTTTAACACCTTGACGATGCCCGGAATATCATGCCCGTCCACCGGGCCAAGATACAAAATCCCCATATTTTCAAAAAACATCCCCGGAACAAACAGCTGCTTGATACCGCTCTTTGTCTTTCGGATCCGCTCTACCACCCGCTCACCGTACACCGGGATCTGACTTAAGGAGTTGGCAATCCCTGTCTTTACCACCTGGTATGATTCCGCCGTCCTCAGGTTGCTCAAATATCTGGACAGTCCCCCCACATTCTCAGAGATGGACATATTGTTGTCATTTAAGACAATAATGAAATTGGAGCGTATCCTTGAGGCATTGTTCAAAGCCTCATATGCCATTCCCCCTGTCAGGGCGCCGTCCCCGATAACGGAAACTACTTTGTAGTCCTCCCCCTTGATCTGCCTTGCCAGAGCATAGCCAAGCCCTGCAGAAATCGAAGTAGAGCTGTGGCCTGTGTCAAAACAGTCACAGTCACTCTCTTTTCTCTTTGGAAATCCACTCATGCCCCCGTACTTTCTCAGTTCATCAAACCCTGAGCGCCTTCCGGTAAGAATTTTGTGGGTGTAGGACTGGTGCCCCACATCCCAGACAATCTTATCCTCTGGCAGATTGAAAGCCAGATGCAGTGCCATAGTCAACTCCACCACGCCGAGATTGGAGGCCAGATGTCCTCCCGATCTGGATATTTTTTCAATCAAAAACTGTCTGATCTCCTCCGCCAGAAGAGGCCATTCTTCTCTCTCTAAATTTTTAATGTCATTTTCCTGTTTGATTTTCTCTAACACCATAAGAGTATCCTCTATTTTTCCCGATGTACTAAGTATAAAAGTAATTCCGATAAAAATCTGTTTTCTCCGGAAAGGCTTTCCAGTTCCTCCATCGCCTCCATGGTAAGCCTCTCCACTTCTCTTCTTGATTTTTCCATGCCAAAAAGAGAAACATAGGTAGTTTTCTGGTTCTTTTTGTCGCTTCCGATGGGTTTTCCCAAAACTTCCAGGGTACTTGTCTCATCTAAAATGTCATCCTGTATCTGAAAGGCCAGCCCCACTTTTCCAGCCACGGATTCGATCACTTTCTGCTCCTCCTCCTTGGCTCCTGCCAGAATGGCTCCCACCAGCATGGAGGACTCCAAAAGAGCGCTTGTCTTTAAGCGGTAGATAAAATTCAGTTTCCCGGCTTCTATGGCTTGTCCCTCGGACAAAACATCCACCGTCTGCCCTCCTACCATACCATAAATTCCCGCCTTTCTCGCAAGAACAAGAAATGCACTGCCGATATTCAGATTGTCCGGCTCCATCAAAAATGCGGATGCCGCCGTCTCATAGGCATAATTTAACAGCCCATCCCCCGCCAGGATTCCCATGGCCTCCCCATATACGGCATGGGTGGTTTTTTTGCCCCTGCGGTACATGTCATTGTCCATAGCAGGCAGATCGTCGTGGATAAGAGAGTAGGTGTGTATCATCTCGATTGCTGCCATAAAAGGTTCAATCACCTTTGAATTTCCTCCAAAAAGCCTGTAAGTTTCCTGCATCAGCATGGGACGCAGGCGCTTTCCTCCAGCTCTCACACTGTAATTCATGGCTTCAAACACCGTTTTCTGATACCCTGCTTCCTCCGGGAGATACTGTTCCAAAATCTCTTCGATAGCGGAAACATGTTTCTCTAATTCAAATTTTATTTCCATTCTATTTCCTCTTATTTTTAGATTTGTAACTTTTACACAAACTCTTCTGTGGTGCCGTCACCCTTTAGCATCAACATCTTTTTTTCCACATAATCAATCTTGTCATTGCACTGCTTTAGCTTCTTCATCCCTGTCTCGTAGAGGAGAAAGGACTGCTCTAAGGAAACTTCCCTGTCCTCCATCTGGTTGATGATCCCCTCAATTTCCGAAAACAGTTCCTCCAACCCCGGCTCTTTCTTTTCTTCCATACTCTCTTACCTGTCCTTCTGTGGATATTTCTTTTGCCCCGCCCCTGTAAATAAGATCAAGGCATCTCCTGCTTTGATGTAAGCTCAACGCTCTGTGCCTTTGCCCTGACGGTTCCGTCAGCAAACTGGATGTGAAGCACATCCCCGTTCCTGACACTTTCTGCCTTTCCGATACGCTTATTTTTGTTGTCGGACACAAATGCCAAACCCTGATTTAATTTCTTTGCAGGGGACAATCCCTCCAACTCTCCAGCCAAAAGTCCCAGACGGTAGCGACTGTCTGCGATTTTCCTGCGTATCATTTCTTCTAAATGTCCTTCCAGATTCATGGCATACTGCTTTTTCCCGTTCAACTGCGCCGCAGGGCTATTTTCCTGGATCCTTCTGAGGAGATTCTGGTATCTCTGTACCGAAAGATTCCATTTGTATTCCATGGAGCGGTTCAGTCCCGAAGAAAACCCTGCCAGGAAGTTTTGCAGTTCAACTATATCATACACTGCCAGCTCTGCCCCGGCGGAAGGCGTGGGAGCCCTCAGATCCGCCACAAAGTCTGCAATGGTATAATCTGTCTCGTGGCCTACCGCAGAGATAATTGGCACTTCACATCCAAATATTGCCCTGGCTACGATTTCCTCGTTAAACGCCCACAAATCTTCGATGGAACCTCCGCCTCTCCCCACGATCATCACATCCACCCCGTAATGCTCAAGGGCACGAATGCCGTTTACAATGCTCTCCGCCGCTCCCTCACCCTGCACCTGGGCAGGATAGAGAATAACCTGGACATAAGGATTTCTCCTGGATGCAATATTGCGGATATCCTGGACAGCCGCCCCGGTAGACGCCGTCACCACCCCCAGTTTATTGATATATCTGGGGATAGGCTTTTTGTACTCCTGGGCAAACATCCCCATCTCCTCCAATTCCTGTTTCAGCGCCTCAAACCGCAAAAACAGATCCCCTGCCCCGTCTCTCTTAATCTCTCTTGCATAAAGCTGATAGCGTCCGTCTCTCTCGTACACCTCAATGGAGCCGGTGACATTTACCTGATCCCCCTCTTTCATCCGAAACTTTAAACCGCCCCGGGCCCCGGCAAACATCACACACCCAATGGCAGCCTTTTCGTCTTTCAGCGTAAAATAAATATGCCCGGATGAATGGTATTTACAATTTGATATCTCCCCTTTCACACAGATATTTTTCATCATAAAATCCTGTGCAAACATATTTTTGATATAACCATTCACCTGGGTAACGGAATAGGAATTCTTTGTCATGCAAACTTGGACAGCACGCCGTTGATAAATGCCGGTGAATCGTCGGTGCCGTACTTTTTCGCCAGTTCCACTGCCTCGTTGATGGCCACTCCAAGAGGAATATCCTCCTCGAAGGAAATCTCATAGACTGCCAAGCGAAGCAGCGTCACATCCACTTTTCCCATTCTGCTTGTTTTCCATCCCTTTGCCCTGCTGTTGATCATTTCATCAATCTGTTCTATCTTTTCCGCTATATCCTCAGATTTCTTTTCTATATATATAATATCTTCCTCTGTGGCATTTTCCTTTCGGATTGCCAGCTCCATCTGCTCTTTAAACTCCTCTTTGGGGTGAAACTCTGCCCGAAACAATATCTGAAAGATCTGTTCCCTGATTTGTCTTCTAGTCATCACGCTTCCCTTTCTATATTAAAAGCCGTATCTATAATCGAAAAAAGGATGCCGACAGACATCCTTTCTGACGGGAAAGCATTATTTACTTTTTCCCATATCCACTGATGCAATCCGCACATTCACATTGGATACCTCAAGTCCTGTCATGTTCTCGATTGCATTTTTCACTCTCTCCTGCACCTTCAATGAAACATCGGGAATCGCATAGCCGTAGGCAATGTTTAAGGCAACTGCCACCTTCACAACACTCTCTGCCACTTCCACACGGATGCCTTTGGAGAGATTTTTCATTCCAAGCTTGCTCACCAGCTCATTGGTGATATTTCCTGCCATAGAGCTGACACCGTCCACTTCCGTAGCGGCAAGGCCGGCGATAATGGCAACTACCTCATCCGCAATCTTTACCTCTCCCAATTTATCATCTTTAATTTTAAAACCTTTTCTGTCCTCAGCCATATAGAAATGCCTCCTCATGAAATAATACTCTTATTATAACAGACTGTTTCCGATTTGAAAATACAAAGTTTTCCTATTCCTTAGTATGTCAAAAATCAATTCGTTTTACTCGTACTCCGGCCCTGTCATCAGATTTGTCCCCTGCTGATAGGACATGTGGGACAAAACCATCATGGCGATCTTAAAGGTCATAGCATCATCAAAACGGCGGATATCAAGGCCAATGGCTTTTTCCAGACGCTCCAGACGGTAAACCAGAGTGTTTCTGTGGACATAGAGCTGTCTCGCCGTCTCTGAAATATTCAGATTATTTTCAAAAAATTTATGTATTGTCACCACATTTTCTTCCGTAAATACCTTGGGAATATCTTCCCCAAATATTTCCCGGATAAACATCTCGCAAAGGCTCATGGGAATCTGATAGATCAAACGTCCGATTCCAAGCTTGCTGTAAGAGACAGTCTCTGAATCGGCATAGAAAATTTTCCCCACCTCAATGGCCATCTTTGCCTCCTGGTAAGAACGGCTGATATCCTGGAGATTCACCACACGATTACCGTATCCAACCCTCACCCGTACCATTGCCTCGCTGTGCATATTGTCCGCAAGCATCTTTGCCACGGAGGCAAGGGCATCCTCTCCGGGCAAGTCTCTCGCATCTTTCACCAGAATAATATTCTGTTCATCCACTTCCGTTACAAAATCTTTGGTGGAGCTTCCAAACATTCCCTTTACAAGTTCCATAATGGCAGCGTCCTTTTTCCCTTCCACTTCCACCACATACACCACACGCTCCGTCTGTTCAATATGAAATTTCCTTGCCTTGTTGTACATATCCACAACCAGCATGTTGCCCAAAAGGATATTCTGTATAAAGTTGTTCCGGTCAAACTGCTCCCTGTAAGCTTCCGCCAGATTCCGGATCTGACACACCGCCAGTTTCCCTACCATATAGGCTTCCTCTGTGGAGGACTTTACCAGCAAAATATATGCCACCTCATCATCCACAAGCACTTTGAAAAAGTGGGAACCAGCCAGCATCTGACTCTCCGCCATAGACTCGGCGAAATTAATTACTGCAGTCTCCAAATCCTCTTTCTGGTCAAAGGTAGCGGCAACCAGTTTTCCTCTTTCATTGTAGAGTGCCATATCCAATCTGGAGATATCCTTCATTTCCTCTAATGTAATCTGAATTTTGTGAATTGACAGCAAAAATATCTCTCCTTTTATAAGTATTTGAAAAAGGCTGGGCGTAGATACGCCCAGCCCTGATGTTTGTCAAGTTTTGACTAGTTTGTAATTGTCTGCTCTGTCTCTTTGTCGAATACATGAATTTTCTGAGCATCTAAAGCCAGTTTTACATGGTCGCCAAGACGAGCGGTAGTTCTGGAATCTACCTTTGCAGTCATGCTTACGCCTGCAATCGTGTAGTATAACAATACCTCAGAACCTAATAACTCATATCCTGTTACATCGGATTCAATAATGCTGTCTTTATGCGCTTCCATATCAACCTGGGAATCGCTGATATCATCTGGTCTGATACCCATAACAACAGTCTTTCCATTGTATCCGCCAGCTGCCAGTTTCTTCGCTTTTTCTGGTGGCAGTGTAATTGTAAATTTGTCAAATGTCAAAGTAGCCTGCTCTCCATTTACTCTGCAGACAGCATCTACAAAGTTCATCTGAGGAGATCCGATAAATCCAGCAACGAATAAGTTGTTCGGCTCGTTATACAATTTAATCGGGGAATCTACCTGCATGATCACACCGTCTTTTAATACAACAATTCTGGTTCCAAGAGTCATAGCCTCTGTCTGGTCATGTGTTACATAGATGATGGTAGCGCCAAGTCTCTGATGTAACCCGGAAATCTCGGAACGCATCTGTACACGAAGTTTTGCATCCAGGTTGGATAACGGCTCATCCATAAGGAATACCTTAGGATTACGCACGATTGCACGTCCCATAGCCACACGCTGTCTCTGTCCACCAGATAAAGCCTTCGGCTTACGGTCTAACAGTTTCTCAAGGTCAAGGATCTTAGCTGCCTCTTCCACTTTCTGTTTGATTTCCGGCTTCGGAACTTTTCTCAGTTTCAATCCGAATGCCATATTGTCAAATACAGTCATATGCGGATACAGAGCGTAGTTCTGGAATACCATTGCGATATCTCTGTCTTTCGGCTCTACATCGTTTACGAGCTTTCCATCGATTTTCAGCTCGCCGGAAGAAATCTCTTCCAAACCTGCGATCATTCTAAGCGTAGTAGACTTACCGCATCCTGAAGGTCCTACGAAGATGATGAACTCTTTGTCTTCAACTTCAAGGTTGAAATCCTTAACAGCTTCAAAGCCGTTTGGATATTTCTTGCAGATATTCTTTAATGATAAACTTGCCATTGGTCTAATCCTCCTAAGATTTTTTAGTATTATTTCATAACTTTGATATTAATACTTTAACAAACATTCTCATTTTCTTCTATTCGATAAATACACAAAATAAAATATTGTTTCTTGTTGTTTCGACGAAATCATTGTACAATCTGTCATTCATTCGTCAAATTGACGAATAATGTAGTTGTTTTCGCACATATTGATGAATTCATTTATTTCGAACCACTAGATATTGTATTTTTTGCTTAAAATATCCACATTTTTTCCTTGCAAATTGGAAAGAATGTTATATAATAAGTAGAAAGGTATTATTACAAGGAGGTAAAATTATGGCAAAAGAAATAATTGCAATGCTTCTCGCCGGAGGACAGGGCTCCCGCCTCTACGCATTGACAGAGAAGCTGGCAAAGCCTGCAGTTCCTTTTGGAGGAAAATATCGTATCATCGACTTCCCCCTTTCAAACTGCGTGAACTCGGGCATTGATACAGTAGGAATCTTAACCCAGTATCAGCCCCTGGTTTTAAATGAGTACATAGGGAACGGACAGCCCTGGGACTTGGATCGTCTTCACGGCGGCGTTCATGTACTCCCGCCTTACCAGAAGGCAAGCGGTTCCGACTGGTACAAGGGCACGGCAAATGCGATCTACCAGAACATCTCATTTATCGAGAGATATGATCCGGAATATGTGATCATCCTCTCCGGAGATCAGATCTGCAAACAGGATTACAGCGACTTCTTAAAATTCCATAAGGAAAAAGGAGCAGAATTTTCCGTAGCTGTTATGGAAGTTCCGTGGGAGGAGGCTCCCAGGTTTGGACTTATGGTGGCGGACGAGAATGACAAGATCACCGAATTCCAGGAGAAACCCAAGAATCCAAAGTCAAACTTAGCTTCCATGGGTATCTACATCTTTAACTGGGATATCTTAAAGAAATACCTGGAGGAGGACGAGGCCAACCCGGATTCCGAAAATGACTTTGGAAACAACATTATTCCAAATCTCCTAAGAGACCAGCGCCAGATGTACGCTTACCATTTTGACGGCTACTGGAAAGACGTGGGAACCATCTCCTCTCTCTGGGAGGCAAATATGGAAGTCTTAGACCCGGAGCACAGCGGGATCAACCTTTTTGACGAAAACTGGAAGATCTACAGCCGAAACAGCGGAATGGCCGGGCACAAGATCAGCGCCGGCGCTGTCGTAGAAAATTCCATGCTGACAGACGGATGCCGCATCAAGGGCACAGTAAAACACTCTGTTCTGTTTGCAGGGGTTAAAGTAGAAAAAGGCGCTGTGGTAGAAGATGCCGTTGTAATGGGCGGTACTACCATCAAAGCGGGAGCTGTGGTAAAACATTGTATTGTAGCAGAAAATGTTACGATCGGAGAAAATGCCATTGTAGGCGCAATGCCCACAGAAAGCGAAAACGGCGTTGCCACAATAGGAGCTGGCGTTACCATTGGGGATAATGCCAAAGTAGGCCCCAATGCCATGGTCAGAGAAAATGTGGAAGGCGGTGAGGAACAATGTTAAACTCCAATATGAACACAATGGGCATTATTTTCCCAAACACTTATGATGCGCTGGTTCCGGAACTGGTGAATGTACGTCTGATGGCATCCATCCCCTTCGCCAGCCGTTACCGTTTAATTGATTTTGTTCTGTCCAGCATGGCAAACTGCGATATCGACAATATCTGCGTAATGGTAAACAACAACTACCATTCCCTGATGGATCACCTTGATTCCGGCCGAGAATGGGACTTAACCCGTAAAAACGGCGGACTGCACATCTTTCCTCCTTTTGCGGAGAAGAGCGCAAAACCCTACACCGGACGTGTGGACGCTCTGGCAAGGCTTTTGAGTTTCCTTCGGCACCAGAAAGAAAAATATGTGCTTATGTCAGACGCAAATATTGCAGCGAACTTTGATTTTAAAGCTATGATCAAGGCACACATTGAAAGCGGCGCAGATATCACAGCAGCATACACGGAACAGGAGCTTCCGGAAAGCCTGATTAGTTCCCACTCCAACGACAAAGGTTTCTACTATACCTTTGGCATAGATGAGGGGCGTATCACGAAACTGTTTGTAAACTCCAAGGAGACAGGCGTTCAGAATTTCAGCATGAACATCTACCTTATTGAGCGTGAACTTTTGATCAGCCTCATCGACGATGCGTTTATCCATGGCCAGGAGTATTTTGAGCGTGACGTGCTTTTGCCCCAGCTCAGCAAACTGAATGTACAGGCTTACAAATATGAGGGCTATGTGGCCCGGATCACTGATATGAAGAGCTACTTTGATGAGAACATGAAGCTTTTGGATGATTACAATCTGGATGCCCTCTTCTCCGGTTCCCCGATCTACACAAAGATCAGGGACGATACACCTACCCGTTACACCGAGGGAGCTGTAGCCGAGAACGTAATGGCGGCAGACGGCTGTGTGATCGAGGGCGAAGTGGAAAACAGCGTTCTCTTTAGGGGCGTAACCGTTGCAAAGGGCGCAAAGGTGAAAAACTGTATCCTGATGCAGGGAACTGTGGTAGAATCCGGAGCAGATATCCAGCATCTCATTGCAGATAAGAACGTAACAGTCTCCGCAGGCAAGGAAGTAAAAGGAACAGACACCTTCCCCATCTACATCGGAAAATCTCAGAAAATATAAAACATAGTCGATTGACAAAAACAGCTTCCAGGCTTTTGCCGGAAGCTGTTTTACTATTTCCATTTTTTCTATTACTGTTTTCCTGTACTGCCAAATCCTCCCCGGTTCTCATTTCCAAGGGATTCACACTCCGCAAAGGAAATCTTGGGCTGATTTTTTTCGATGCGGAACTGGCAGACTCTGTCGTTTTTCTCCACTGTCACATCTCTTGTGGCGTACATGGGCACATGCCACATGTCATTGTCCCCGCAGTAGGAGCCGTCAATCACCCCACAGCTGTTTGTCTGGAGCAGACCGTAGTTTTTGAAGGTTGAGCTTCTTGGCACCACATGTGCTTCATAGCCCCTGGGAAGCTCCATGGCAACCCCCAGAGGAATCAGTTTGTACTCTCCTTTTTGGAATGTAACCCTCTCTGATGCCCGAAGGTCGATCCAGTCGGACTTGCCATCGATATAGCGAAGCCTCTCTATGTCATCTGAAAAATATTTTATCTTTATGGTTTCCATTTTTCTTTTTCTCCTACCCCTGCTGCCACTCTAAATCATCATTTTCCGGTTTCTTATTCCGCATCATAAGCTCTGCCACCGCCTCTTTTGCCGGTCTGTCCTCAAATAAAACGGCATTGACCTGTTCAATAATGGGAAGGTCTACCTGGTATTTTTTCCCCAGAGCGATAGCCGCCTTGGCGGAGTACACTCCCTCCACCACCATTTTCACCTCGTCCATGGCCTGCTGCATGGTTTTGCCCTGACCGATCAACATGCCGGCTTTCCGGTTTCTGGAATGTCTGCTGGCACAGGTGACGATCAAATCACCGATTCCCGTAAGGCCGCTTATCGTCTCAAGCTTTGCCCCCATGGCAAGGGCAAGTCTGCCAATTTCCGCAATCCCTCTAGTGATGAGAGCTGCCTTGGTATTATCCCCAAGGCCAAGGCCGTCGGTCATTCCCGCCGCCAGTGCGATCACATTTTTTAACGCCCCTCCAAGCTCCATGCCCAGCATATCCGGGCTGGTGTACACACGAAACACATCGTTCATAAACACACTCTGAACATACTCCGCTGTCTTTTTTGTCCTGGCTCCAGCCACCAAGGTAGTTGGAAGCCTCTGCCCCACTTCCTCTGCATGGCTCGGGCCGCAGAGAACTGCCACGTCCGCCGCCGGGATCTCCTCCTCGATAATGTCGGTGAGGGTCATCAGTGTGTTTTCCTCAATCCCCTTTGCCACGCTGACGATAATCTGATTCTGTCTGACAATGGGAGCCATATTTTTTGCCGTACTCCTGGTAAATGGAGATGGAACTGCAAGGACAACCAGATCCATGCCAAAGACCGCCTTCTCCAGATCTGTGGTAAAAACTATACTCTCTGAGAGCTTTACTCCAGGCAGTTTGTCTTTCTGCTCATGGTGCTCTTTTAACATTGAAATCTCATCTTCCAATACTGACCAGAGGGTGACTTCGTGCCCGTTGTCGGTAAGCACTACTGCGAGGGCTGTTCCCCAGCTTCCCGCCCCGATGATTCCTACTCTTGCCATTTTACTTTCCTTCTTTCTGACCATCTTTCTGCTTTGAAAAACTGAATTTGTTTTCCGTTCCACTTAACAGCCGCTTGATATTTTCCTTATGGCGTACAACTGCCAGCGCCGTCATAATCCCAGCCACTATGTATATCTCAATCTTGTACGCAGCGGTGAGGTTTAAGATTCCAAGTTCTCCATAAATCACCAGCTGGACAAAAAAGCTGATCACAGCCAAAATCGAGCCCAGGGAGACATATTTGGTGAGGGCAACGGTGAGAATAAAAATGGAGAGGCTGATAGGCGCCACAATGGGACAAAACGCCAGCACAAGCCCTCCAGTGCAGGCGATGCCCTTCCCCCCCTTAAATTTCATGTAGAAGGGAAAATTGTGCCCAAGGATACAGCCAAATCCCGCATAAAACTCCAAAAGCCGCACAGACTCCCTCACCGTCTCATACTGGCTGTTATGGAAGATCAGCCATGTGACTATAATGGCGATAATGGGCTTTGACACATCCCCGATCAAGGTAAGAAGCCCCCCCTTCCAACCATAGATACGGAAGGTGTTTGTAGTTCCGGCATTGCCGCTCCCCATCTTGGTAATATCCTGTTTCTTTGATTTACTGTAGGCGTAACCGGATAAAAAAAGACCGCAGATATATCCAATCACCAGTGCAATGATACGGTTTACTATCATATTTTCCATCACTCATTTTCCTTTCTTTCCCTGGCTATAAATTTTAAAGAAGTCCCCTTAAATCCAAACGCATCTCTTATACGGTTTTCCAGATATCTGGCGTAGGAAAAATGCAAAAGCTGTTTATCGTTTACAAAGATAACAAAAGTGGGAGGCTTTACCGCTGCCTGTGTCACGTAGTAAATCTTTAACCGTTTTCCCTTGTCTGAGGGAGGCTGCTGCATGGCAACTGCCTCAGAGACAATCTCGTTTAACACCCCTGTGGCAATGCGCATGGAGTTGTTCTCAATGACCATGTCGATCATCTCATAAATTTTTCCTGTCCTCTGTCCGGTCTTTGCGGAGATAAACATAATTTCCGCATAGGGCATAAAACTTAAGATCTGACGGATTTTTTCCGTGTGTTTGTAAATTGTCTTGTCATCCTTTTCCACGGCATCCCACTTGTTTACCACAATGACAATGCCCTTGCCCCTCTCGTGGGCAATCCCGGCAATTTTGGCATCCTGCTCCGTCACCCCTTCCGTGGCGTCGATCAGCACCAAAACTACATCTGCCCGTTCCACTGCCGTCACTGCACGGATAATGCTGTAACGCTCCAGCTCTTCCTTTATCTTGTTCTTCCGTCTTAGCCCCGCCGTGTCGATAAAAACGTACTCCCGGCCATTGTATTTCACCGCCGTGTCTATGGCATCTCTGGTGGTTCCGGCAATGTCGGAGACAATCACCCTGTTTTCTCCCAAAAGGCGGTTGATCAGCGAGGATTTCCCCACGTTTGGCTTTCCAACCACTGCAATCCTGGGCCGCTCGTCCTCCTCCTGTGTATTCTTCCCCTGAGGGAACAATTTTATCACCTCATCCAGCATATCCCCGATGCCAAGCTTGGAGGCTGCGGAAATTGGAAGAGGGTCGCCGATGCCAAGATTGTAAAACTCATACACATCAGGCATAAATTTTTCAAAACTGTCCACCTTGTTTACCACCAAAACCACCGGCTTTCCGCTGCGCCTTAACATATCCGCCACCTTGGCATCCGCATCCACAAGACCCTGGCGCACATCCACCAGAAAAATGATCACATCCGCCGTGTCTATGGCAATCTGCGCCTGCTCCCGCATCTGTGAGAGGATAATATCCTTTGTGTCTGGCTCAATCCCCCCGGTGTCGATCAAGGTAAAATTTTTATCCAGCCAGGAGACTTCCGCATAAATCCTGTCCCTGGTCACTCCCGGGGTATCCTCCACAATGGAAATCCTCTCCCCCGCAAGAAGGTTAAAAAGGGTAGATTTTCCCACGTTGGGTCGGCCTACCACTGCTACAACCGGTTTACTCATGGCTTACTCCTTATCTGATCACAGCAAACTGTCACCTAAAATTGCACGTATCAAGTCCTGACCGCTTGATTTTACAATATCCAGGGGAACTTGTAAAGAATTTTTAAGCTCTTCCACTGTCATATCGTCCAAAAAAACTTCCTCCCCGCTTTTTAGCATAGCGTTTGATAAGAGCAGCACATCCCCCAAATTCCTGCCCTTTAGCTGGGCCAAAATGTCCTGCCCCGTCAAAAGCCCGGATACGGTAATCTTTTCCCCGAAAAACTCATTGCGGATGGGGATGACCTCTAGCGCAATGCCGGGAAATTTCTCGCAGAGTTCCTTGCCAAGGCGGGTGAGAAGAGGCGCCGCCAAAAGCCCTGTGGCTATGGAGACTTTTCTTCTCCTGTCATCCCCCTCCAAAACCTTAAGTTCCTCCACGAACTCATTTTCCAAAAGCCGCATCATTCCAACGCCGTTTTCCAACTGTAAGTAACCGTCATAGGTTTCCTCTGAAGGTATCTCCATTTCCGCTAAGAGATACCACTCGTCCCCTGCCTGGACAAAATGGATACCGTAACGCTCCATACAGTACTGCTGCCATTTGTGGATAATGCCAAGCACCTCTATAGCATCCTTTTTTTCAAAAGGCTCTAAAGGGTAAAGACCGTCCCTGTACTTTGTCAGACCCACAGGAACCACGGATAGGCTTTGCATATTTGGGATATACTCTGTTAATTTTTCAATGGTATACTCTAATTCCCCTCCGTCGTTAACGCCTTTGCAGAGTACGATCTGGCCGTTCATCATAACTCCGCCCTGATAGAGGCAGTCAAGTTTTGAAAGGGCATCCCCCGCAAAACGGTTGTTTAACATTTTACAGCGAAGCCCGGGATTCATGGTGTGCACCGACACGTTGATAGGCTCTAAGTGGTAGCGGATGATCCTGTCTAAATCCTTCTGCTTCATATTTGTCAGGGTGATATAGTTTCCCTGGAGAAAAGACAGTCTGGAATCGTCATCTTTAAAGTACAACGTATCCCGCATCCCCTTTGGCATCTGGTCAATAAAGCAGAACATGCACTTGTTGCTGCAGGACCTGTACTCATCCATCAGACCGTTCTCAAAGACAATGCCCAGATCCTCATTGTACTCTTTTTCGATTTCAAGCTCCCACTCTTCTCCGTCCTTTTTTCGGATCAGTACAACGATATACTCGTCATTGCACAGATAGTGATAATCAAAAATATCCTCCATCTGGGTATCGTTGATGGCAAGAAGCACATCCCCCGGCTCTATTTCCATTTCCTCCGCAATGCTGCCGGGTTCCACCTGGCAGATAACATGTTCCTTTTCCATTTTTTTCCCCTTTTCCCGTTTCACATAGTTTACACCAAAAAGGGAAGAATAACAACCTTTCCCACAAAAAATAGGAAGGACAATGGCCAAATTCTGCCACTATCCTCCCTGTTTTTCGTCTTTCTTATTCCTCTGGCACCTCTGCGTGGTTCACCTCCCACTGAGTGAGAAGCTCATCAGCGCTGTTTATCACTCCCATATCAATCAGGGCAGAGATCATATTTTCACAGTTGGTATTAAATGTGATATATGCATTCTCCATCTCCTGGACATAACCATAATTGTAGTGGTAGAATTTATCGGAGAAAACCTCATATCCCTTTTCATTGGTATAGCTTAGAGTCAAACTGCTCCAGTAGATACTCTTCTCGTATCCCTCTGTGTTAAACACCACCCACTGTTCTACAAAATTCCCGGCTTCCACATCTTTTGCAAATGCCTCATACAGTTTTTTTGCCTCTTCCGCCGTAAGTCCTCTGCTTTCAGAAGATACAATGGGATAGCCGGCTTCATCCTTGCTCACTGTCTTTGGTATTTCAAGGCTTCCGCTGAGATACTTATTATCTTTATAATAGACGCCAAGGACTGTTTTCTTGTAACGCTCAGGGTCTGTAGCATAAGCTTTTACTATGCTGGCCGCTGATGCCCCGTCGGAAAGCTGCTCTTCATTTGCAGGCACCGTATAGGAGCGGATCAATACAGAGCCGTCTTTCAGGTAATATTTCACGGTTATCCCATATCCATCCTCATACCAGCGTGTATTTTGATACTCCGGTTTGTGGGACAGGATAGTCTCGTGAAGGGCAATGATCTGGGCGATATCTTCCTCAGAATCCCCTCCCACACAGTCACCTGCACGGATATAGGCTTCTTTTACGTTCTGAAGCTTTGGAACTTTCTTCTCGATCCCAAACACATCCATCTTAAGGAAAATCAGCACAACCACCATTGCAAGGACAAAAAATCCACACTCTTTTAAACGTTTTTTCACAAACACCCGGAAGCTTTTCTGCAGCATCATCTCTGCGGCAAAGAAAAATACAGGCCCCACAATGATGCTGGTAATCAGTATCGCCATAAATTTTGTTGTGGGATGAGCATAATACGCCACTATGCCGCCTGAAATAAGAGCCCCAAGGCTGGCAAAGCATGCGCCTACGCCCCAGCGGAACACAGGGGTAACCCAGGAAACGGCAATGAGGCTTCCCGCCGTCTCCAAATGGCGCTTCCGGTACAGCACAAAAGCAATGACCGTTAAAACTGCCGCTGCAGCAGCATAAGCCGCCACTGTGGTTCCTCCTGCCATCCCAGTGCAGATTGCATGATCCCATCCGGAAGAATAGTCGATTTTTACGTTGACCGCTCCTGTCAGATAATAGAGCGGGGAAAGCACGTCAAACCTGCTGGCAGTAAAATCTCCTGTCATTCCGTAGGCAAAACTGGCAAACAGCACGGTCAGCATTAATTTACATCCTACAAACAGGAAGTTCACGATAAATGAAAATATTGGCAGGGCGATCAGCTGCCCTACAAACATGCTTACCAGCACGTTAAAGCTGTAAAAGAAGAATCCCACTCCCATGGTGATCACCAGGCCTTTGAACAAAATGTCAAGGTAAGAGTAGCCACACCCTGCTGCCACCAGTATTCCAAGGAGTCCTCCTGCCATCAGTGGAGCCCACAAAAACAGCAGCCCGGAAATGTAATTGGTAATAAACAAAGATGTCCTTGTCACCGGAAATGCATGCATGGTATTGGCTGACCGTGAGGTGTAAAGGTAGGAAAATACCGCACCTGCTGCCACCAGCGAAAAAACAAACAACAGCCCTGGGCTTGTGATAATCTGCATTACCTCCGGGATCAAAATGGATTCTTCCATTTGCTGCGCCAGGGTTTTTACGGTATCATAGCCGCCTTTTGTCTCTAAGTAATTTGTAAATTCCATAAAAGGCAGGATAAAGAGATAAAACAACAGCAATAAGCTCCAAATCGGCCAAAAATGAGTGATATTCTTACGAAATATCGTCTTACTAAAACAGGATGTCTTTGACTTCATAATCTACCCCTCCTAATTCATAGATAAAGATTTCTTCCAATGTCAGCGGCAGAATGTCGATGAGCATAGGATTCATCTTTTCAAGCTGCGCTCTGGCCGCTTCCGGATTTCCCTTTACGATCAGAGTGTACACTCTTCCCGTATTGGACATATGGAGAACCTCAAAATCCTCTGGCAGCTTTGGCATCTCCGCCTGAAACGCCACCTGGATCTTGCATACACTGCCCTGAAGCTCCGACAGGGAACGCTCGATCATAATTTTTCCCTTGTGCATGATTCCCACATGGTCGCAGACATCCTCAAGCTCCCTTAAATTGTGGGAGGATACCAAAACGGTACTGTTAAACTCTGCCACGTCTGCCATGATAATGCTCCAGACCTGCCGGCGCATTACCGGGTCCAGTCCGTCCACAGGCTCATCTAAAATGAGAAGCTCCGGCCTGGTACAGACAGCCAGCCAGAATGCTACCTGTTTTTGCATTCCCTTACTAAGGCTTCTGATATTTTTCTTCGGGTCTATGGTAGGGAAAAACTCCATAAGCCTATAAAACAGCTTGTCGTCAAACCTCGGATACAGTCCCTGATAAAAACGTTTCATCTCATAAGTGTTTGCGGAAATGAAATAGAACAGATCATCGGGGATATAGCCAAATTTCTCTTTCACAGCCGGATTTTCGTACACAGTTTCCCCTGCGATCTTGACTTCCCCTGCATCCTGGCGGTACACTCCGGTCAAATGCCTGATCAGCGTGGACTTTCCTGCGCCGTTTGGCCCAACCAGGCCGTAGATAGCGCCTTTTTTCACATGCATATCCACACCGTCTAAGGCGCGGAATCCGTCAAATTCTTTTACCAGATTTCTAACTTCTATCATTCCATCTTCCCTCCCTCACTAAGCCTCTTCATCCTTTCATCCAACTCTTCTTTTGTCACGGATAAAATGAAAAGTTCAGATACCACATCGTCAAACTTCACCAGCAGTTCCTCCTGGCGCATCTGCTTGATCAGCACCGGGGAGGAAGCGAAAGTTCCCTTGCCCTGTTTGCTGTAAACATACCCTTCCGTCTCCAGCTCCCGATAAGCTCTTGATATGGTATTGGGATTGATTGCAAGAGAAGATGCCAGTTCCCGCACCGAGGGCAGTTTTTCGTCCGGCCCGATCACTTTTGACAAAAGCAGTTTTCGTATGCCATCTTTTATCTGCTCATAGATTGGTTTTGCATCTCTATAATTTAGCTGCAGCAATTCTCATACCTCCTGTCTAACCCTAAGTGTTTTAGGTGTATTAATTCATTTAGTACAGTTAGGATAGCACGAAACTACTGCTTCTACAATAAAGATAAGCGAAGGAAATGATTAAGAATTTATTAAGACTGTGATTATATTCCTATTTCAGTGCAAGGACTGCCGCCAGATTTCCCCGTTTTCCCTGTGTGGCCCGGTGGGAAAATAGAAGGTCAGGATTGCAGCAGGTACAAATATTCGTAGTGGCTGTCTGTTTTTCGGGAACTTTCGCTTCTTTTAAAACAATCTCATTGGCACGCCATAGATCCAGCTGATATTTGCCCTTTCCCTTATTTATCAGTATCTCCTTTTCCTGCCCCTTAAATTCTCTTATAAACTCTTCCGCCACGTCAGCGCTGACCTCATAACAGTCCTGACAGATGGAGGGGCCGATGGCACAAACTAAATCCCCCGGCTCAGTGCCAAATTCCCGGTGCATGGCCTCCACGGTCACCCTTCCCATGCGGTTTACCGTTCCCCGCCACCCGGAATGGCTAAGGCCGATGGCATGATGCTTTTTGTCCACGAAAAATAAGGGGACGCAGTCTGCATAGAATGTGGTTAAAGTTACCCCCTCTTCATCAGTGATTAAACCGTCAAGATCCGTAAAAAACCCCATACCTGTTCCTGCGTCTTCTCTTCCTACCCTCTTTACGTTGGTGGTGTGGGTCTGGTTAGAAAAACAAAAGCTGTCCTCCCTGACAGAAAGCGCCTTCGCAAGCCTTCTGTAGTTTTCCAAAACTGCCTCCCTCTCATCTCCTCTGGTAAAACTTAGGTTTAAAGAAGAAAAGATTCCCTGGCTGACGCCTCCTAAGCGGGTGGTAAAGCCGTGGATGACGGCGTCTGTGGCATCTATCAGGGGATAATGCAGCAATGGCAGGATATCTCCGTTTTCCAGGGGATATTCTGCCACTTGCAGGATGTCTTTATTGGTCTTTTTTTTGAAATTTATCTGAAACA
>JAMPFA010000001.1:531153-599090 GCA_023664725.1 Roseburia sp.
AGTTCACCTGCGATAAACTTAGTGTTTTCAAGGGTTAGCGGAGATTTTAATAACAAAATATAACAGCTAATGTTTTCCTTAAAAATCATCAAATCACAATCGGGATTTGATGCTATTTGTTATATTCAAGTTCAGTGGGCAGATTATCCCAAAGTTCTGTTCTTGTCTTACTTTCTCTCAATTTTTCCAATACCTTTATATCAGGAGCAGGATATACGATAAAGCTGTCAACTTCTCCCATATTCGGGCGTATTGGAAAAGCAAGCTGTTCCGATTCTATTGAAAACTGTGCATTCACTCCTGTTTTATTTCCTCGTGCATCAAGCCTTATCCATTTTTTTAAATCTTTAATATACACGCCATTTAGCCCATGATAAATCAGAATAGGCGCTGTTTCATCATCTAAAATTAATTTTTGATAACAAAAACCTGTTGGAACATCTTTACAGCGTAATAATGCTGCTAACAAGTGAGATTTAGCAAAACAAATTCCATGACCTGCTTTTAGCGTTTCTGATGCCGCACAAGTAATAGTATCTGCGTTTATATCTGCCGAATGTGAAATATGATCTCTAACAAATTCATAAGCTTTTTTAATGAAATCAAGTTCATCATCTGCCTTTTGAAATAATTTATCAGCTAACTCTATAATGGATTCGTTATCATAATCAATCACATTGTCATGCTTTAAATATTCATCAACTTTATTTGAGTATAAAATTATATTCATTTTTTCCTCCGTCAAATTCCGAATCACATTTCAACAATTTCATAGCGGGGATAAAGAAAAGTTTCCTTAGAAACAAAATGTACAATTCCGTCATTATCATTCAAAATATATGGTATCAGCTCCAGCGGATATACCTTTAATCCATTTTTCAGCTTTTCCAACGAAACCCAGCAGAAATCCAAATCAATTCTCTCATGATCCAAATCATCATTCCCCGGTTTCTGTAATAATATTTTATGGTTTCTTATGAGCAATCCCCCAACTCGGTATGAAAATATAAATTCCTCCGTCTGAAAAAGAATATCCCTGTCCATATCTGCCCCCCCCCTCATCATTTCCCTTAGATATATTTAATTCCATTTTGATTCTCTCATACTGATTGAATTGGTCCATCCCAGATTCCCCCTATTTTTCATAAAAAACCAGACACTGGCCATCCTCGCAATACGCCGCTAACCTGTCAAACTGCGGCGTGACAATATAAAAATCCTCCAGCAGTCCATCCACCTCATTTAACACCTCAATAATACTGTCTATATACCCTTCATAAACCCATCCCTGGGATACTTCCCATAATCTACAAATGCATAATAAAATTCATGTATCACTTTTTGGTATTGGGTTTTTGAATATTCATAAAAGGATTTTCTGTCAATTAATTTTTCCTTTACGACCTCTTCTATCTCCATGCGAATCCAGTCATCCACCGGCTTATCTTTTAACGTTTCCCTCCAAGGTTCCATTTCCCCACCTCACAAAAAACGAATCATTGTTTAAATCAAAACCTGTTTACTCTCTATACTTATTTTCAATCCTGATATAGGCAATCATCATTGCAATCACCAGGACAATTACCCCAGGTACCATGAAAAGAAAGACAGGCGAATTTTGCCGGAAAAACAAAACCTGCAGGCTGAGGATTTCAAAGATTACTGCGGACACAAGCCATAATGTAGATACGGCACGGTTATACCGCATCACATCTTTCACCCTGGGGGGTTTTACAAAGGTAAAAAAGCCCACCGTCTCCTGGGATTTCCGGCAGGAAATTCCGATGGCCAAAAAGATAACCGTAACCATGCTGCATATGATAAATCCAATGATTCCCATTTTCTATGCCCTCCTCGTTTATCAACTCATACTCATCGTCCATCCACTACACTTCCCCGCCAAACCATCCTGCGATATCCCGCACCGCTATTCCCCTCCCAAAAGCCTATCCAGCTCCCCATTTAATTTCGCCTTCAATTCTTCCAGTTCTTCACCGGAAGGCGCATATTTTTTATCCGTCAGTTCCTTCCCAAGCTGCCACACCGGCCCCGGAAGTGGGGTGTCCCCCTCCCTTCTGGGATGTATGTGCCAATGCATGTGCATTCCACGCCCAACCCCCAGCAGGGAATAGTTTAATTTGTCGGGCAAACATGCATGGTACACCGCCTCAGATACCACCGCCATCTCGTGAAGAAACTCGTCCCGAAAATCCGGCTCCAATTCATGGAGCTCATAGGCGTGCCGCTTGCAGAGAAACAAGCTGTAACCTTTTATCCTCTGGGAGTCGCCTATCACCACATATCCGGTATGTAATTCTCGGACGAAATACGGGTTTTTGTTTGCTTTTATCTGTGCGATTCTCTCGCAGATTAAACAGTTGTCCATGCTTTGTTTCTCCTATCGCAAAATTTGATAGAATTGGTTCCGCAATCCTCGTTTTACTAAATATAATTTTACCACAATACCACTCATATTACTATCAAATATTTCTCAAATCTTTATTGATATCAGAACGTTTGTTTTGTATAATATTTGTATGATGATAATCTGCATCAAAGGCAACTTTTGTAAAAAGCAATATAAAAAACCGTATCATGTATACAAGCACAGGGGAAAAACAAAAAGGAGAATCACAGTAATGGATAAGAATAATAAAATTGTACTATTTACAGATAACGGAATTACATTAGAAGTTCCCATTACTCCCGAAAAAGAAACCGTCTGGCTTACCCAAGACCAAATGAGCGTGTTGTTTGATACAGCACGTTCCTCCATAGCATATCACATTGGAAACATTTTCAGGGAAGGTGAATTAGAAAAGGATACTTCTGTCGAAATTTTCGACGGAAATATCAGTAAAGCCTCCAGACCGCCTCAATATTATAATCTTGACGTAATTATTTCTGTTGGTTACCGGGTGAAATCAAGACGAGGGGTTGCGTTCCGCAAGTGGGCAAACTCTGTTTTAAAACAATACATTTTACAGGGATATGCCGTCAATAATAATCGCATCAATCAGCTTGGCGAGGTGATACGCATTATGAAACGTACCGAAAATTCATTGGACAGCAGACAGGTTCTCTCGGTAATCGAAAAATACAATACTGCATTAGAATTACTGGATTCCTACGACCATCAAAATATGAAACGTCCAAACGGCAGTCAGGCGACTTATGTTTTATCATACAAAGAATGCCGGGAAGTGATAGCAAATATGCGTTTTGGAAATGAATCGGAGTTGTTTGGAAAAGCCGCCAATCTTCTATATTTTGTAACCAAAAATCACAGTTTTTATGACGGCAACAAACGCATTGCCGCTGCCATGTTTCTATATTTTCTAGATAAAAATAATGTACTCTTTTACGGAGAGGAAAAACTCATTGACGACCATACGTTAGTGGCTCTTACTATTATGATAGCGGAATCCAGGCCGGAAGAAAAAGAAATGATGATTAGTGTAATTATGAATTGTATACAATCAGAATAAAAGACAGGCCACCGATCATCCATGCGCCCAGCCCGCTGGCTCAACCCTCCTTTTGGGATAACTGATATACAGATTCCAGGAAACCGTAAGCCGCCTTCCCCTCTTTTTCATTGTATTCCCATCCCAGTTTCTCCCCCACAAATTGCGCCACCTCTCTAAACAACTCGCACATGCAAAAAACAGCTTTCCATGCATGGCCAACATTCCCGTCAAAATACGTTGACAAAAACATCTGCCATTCCCCCTCGGGGAACCACCGATACAGGTATTTGGATGATTTTCCGGCGCTTACCGACCATCCTGTCAAAATGCCTGCTTTCCAGTCCAGCATGGTAATCAGGCAGGGCCTTACCACATCATTTGCCATGTCCTGCACGTAAGGGATTTCCCTGCGCCATAGACCCTTTGCTATATTATTGGTACACCACCAAAATTCATTGCAGACCGCCAGATATTGTTCTTTTGCAGGCTTTTTTACCCAGTACTGGCGGTCTGTTGCATCTTCTATCTCAGGCAGTATATGTTCTTTGTCCAGTAAAATCCTGCAAAGCTTATCCTCCCAAATATGGTTTCGTGCGTAACTTACAGACTGCAGCGTTAAGTCCATCCGAACCCCGTCCGCAAACTGCATGAGATAACCATAGGAATTTTTCCGATCGCTGGGATAATTGGGATTTTCATCCGGGTACTGCATATAAAGGATTTCCCCGAAAATCCCAACCCAGCCCCTGTCCTCTATAAAGCTTTGGGTATCCTCCACCACATACACAATATCATAATCCTGAAACATATCCTTTGGGGCATTTTTGTTTGTCCTGGAACCATTCATATAAACGGCTTTGATTCTGGCATCCTTTTTTGCCGTCTCCAAAATCAGGTGATACATTTCATGTTCCGTTCTCATATCTCCGAAAATGCCCCCTCTCTTTTTGCCATTCACCCCCGCAGCCTCACATCCAAAAGCGACCCTCCCACCACATAGGGTCCACTCCCCTCAACCGCAATCTCCACCCGCTTTTCCTCCCCCGGATTTAGGAATACTTTCCCAAACCCTTTCAGCTCCTTTATTGTATCGTCCCCATCTTTGGTAAGCTGATAGGCCTGCACTGTCTCACTCCCGGCCATCTCTCCGGTGTTCTTCACATAACAGCTCACCTTCCCGTGGGAAACTGCAAGATCCCGGTATTCAAAGCTGGTATAGCTAAGCCCATACCCAAAGGGAAACAATGCCTCCACATGGTATTTCTCATGGTAGCGGTACCCCACGTATTTCCCCTCGCTGTACTTCACGGTTTTGCCCCCGGGGAACTCCCCCAGGGCGTGGGCGGAGCAGTCCATATGGTTTTTGTAAAAGGTCTCCGGCAGTTTCCCGGAGGGGTTTACCTCCCCAAACAACACTTCCGCCAGGGCGTTGCCCCCCTCCATCCCTGCGTAGTAGCTCCACACAAGGCTGTGGGCGTGTTTCTCCCAAGCAGTCATATCCACCGGGCTGCCCGCTATCATCACCACAATCATATCCGGCCGCCTGGAAAAAAGCTCCCCGATAAGCTCGTCCTGCCCGTAGGGCAGCCCCATATCCGCCCTGTCGTTCCCCTCAGAGTCGTGGTCATGGTTTAAGCCCCCCACAAAGAGGACGGCGTCATAGCTGATATCCTCCGCCAGTTTTAACGCCTGCTCCTTTAAGGCTTTTCGTTTTTTCTGCAATGCCAGGCTTACCGCCTGTTCTTCCTTGTCGGTGGCTCCCCCGCCGTTTTCCAGGCTTGCCTCCTGCCAGTTCTGCTCCGATTCCTCCCTTTTTTCCTCCCGGCAGTAGCCCGGCGCATAGTCCACCCTCACGTTCCCTCCCAGGCAGGTTTTGATGCCCATAAGGGGGGAAATCTCGTACAACGCCTTGATTTCTGCGCTACCCCCGCCGTTGGAGTGGATGCACTGGGCATTTTCCCCGATCAGCAGGATTCTCTTCATGTTTTCCCGTTTCAGGGGGAGGAGGTTCCTCTCGTTTTTCAAAAGGACGATGGATTCCCGGGCTGCACGGTGCGCCGCCTCACGGTGCCCAGGGGTATTGTAGGAGCCGGTTTTCCGCTTGCCATCAAGCATGTGCAGACGCTCCATCAGCCGCAGGATGCGGCGGATTTTTTCATCAATCACGCTCTCCGGGATTTCCCCTGCCTGCACCTTTTTAAGCAGGGGATTTGCCATATGGTAGTCGTCAAAATCGTAGGTGACGGACATTTCAATGTCAAGCTGGGAGTTGGCCGCCCGCTCCGTGTCGTGGACGCCCCCCCAGTCGGAAACCACCACCCCGTCATACTGCCATTCCTCCCGGAGTATTTTTTTCAGCAGGAAATCGCTCTGGCAGCAGTGCTCCCCGTAGAGCATGTTATAAGCCCCCATAATGGTGTGGGAGCCGGCTTTTTTTACGGCGTCGTGAAAGGCGGGGAGGTAGATTTCCCGAAGGGCCTCCTCCTCAATCTCCACCTCCACATTCAGCCGTTGCGTCTCCTGGTTGTTGGCCGCAAAATGCTTGACGCAGGCCGCCACGTCCCACTCCTGCACCCCCCTGATATAGGGAACCGCCATCTCCTTTGTAAGGTAAGGGTCCTCGCTGAAATACTCAAAATTCCTGCCACATAAGGGGCTCCGCTTAATGTTTACCCCGGGGGCGAGTATCACGTCCTTGCCCCGGCCCCTGGCCTCCTCCCCTAAGACGCTCCCTGTGTCAAAGGCCAGCTCCCTATTCCAGGTAGATGCCAATGCGCTGTTGCAGGGAAGGTAGGTCACATAGTCGTCGCTGAGCCCTATGGTTTTCCAGTTGTCCGGCTCAAACTCGTTTCGCACCCCCATAGGCCCGTCGGACATCCGAAGGGGCGGTATGCCAAGCCTCTCCACCCCTGCCGTGGCAAACAATTCCGCCCCGTGGATCATGCCGATTTTTTCCTCCAGGGTCAGCTCTTCTACGATTTTTTCTATCTCCATCGGTATCTCCTCCCTCAAAAAAACTCTGCCAGACATTTATGCCAGGTGGCAGACAAGCTCCGCCTTTGCGTTTTCCACTGTCACAATGCTGTCTTTTCCCTGGACGGTAAGGTTTCCTCCCGTAACTGCTTTCAAATTGACATTCACAAAACGGATGGTATAGGGATTGTCTGATTTTGTCTTGCAGATCAGGGTATTGTCATCAAAATTTTTCACAACAGACAGTTCCAAAATTGCTTTTTCGCCCTCATACACCACTGTGGATGCCTGGTCTGTTACCTGGTAAACACGAAGTTCCAGCCCTTCGGCATAGGAATCCGTAGCGCGTTTTATGGTTGTGTTGACAGGGATAATACTGTTTTGCCTCACCAAAAGCGGAATGGACTGGTAATCATGGTGTTCTTCTTTCCACACATTTCCCGACACTTTTTTCCCTGTCAGGTAATTTGTCCAGCTTCCTTTTGGAAGGTAGTAAGACGCCTGGCCTTTTTCATTAAATATAGGCGCAACCAAAAGATTTTCTCCCAGCATATACTGGCGGTCAAGCCAGGCGCAGACCGGGTCTTTCTCATATTCCAGTACCATACTGCGCATCATGGGTACACCTGTCTTTGAAGTAACTACCGCACTGCTGTAAAGATAAGGCAGAAGGGCAAGTTTTAATTTGGTAAAGAACTGCACCACATCCACTGCCTCGTCATCGTAAGCCCAGGGCACCCGGTAGGAGCTGCTTCCATGGAATCTGCTGTGGGTGGACAAAAGCCCAAAGGCCGCCCAGCGTTTGTACACATCCGCCGTGGATGTCGCCTCAAAACCACCGATATCGTGGCTCCAGTAGCCAAAGCCGGACATGGTAAGGGACAATCCCCCTCTTATGCTTTCCGACATTGCCTCATAGTTGGACCAGCAGTCCCCGCCCCAGTGTACCGGGAATTTCTGTCCCCCAGCGGTGGCGGAACGGGCGAAAAGCACAGCCTCCCCTTTTCCTCTTTTTCTCTCTAACAGTTCATACACGGTTTTATTATAGAGATAGGTATAGAAATTATGCATTTTCATGGGATCGGAACCGTCAAAATACACCACGTCCTCTGTGGGAATCCTCTCCCCGAAATCCGTCTTAAAACAGTCTACCCCCATATCCAAAAGGACTTCCAGTTTATCCTGGAACCACTTGCAGGCATCAGGATTGGTAAAGTCCACCAGAGCCATTCCCGGCTGCCACATATCCCACTGCCACACGTCCCCGTTGGTCCGTTTCACAAAATATCCCTTTTCCATTCCTTCCATAAAAATGTCGGACTCCTGGCCTATGTAAGAGTTAATCCACACGCAGATTTTTAACCCTTTCTCCTTAATCCTCTTTAACATGCCCCTGGGGTCTGGAAATACCCGGCTGTCCCAGACAAAGTCACTCCAGTGGAATTCTTTCATCCAGAAGCAGTCGAAATGGAATACCTGTAAGGGAATCCCCCGCTCTTCCATGCCGTCGATAAAGCTCATCACCGTTTCCTCGTCATAATTTGTGGTAAAGGAAGTGGAGAGCCAGAGCCCGAAGGTCCACTGAGGCGGAAGGGAGGGTTTTCCTGTCAAGTCTGTATAACGCATTAAAACTTCCTTCATGGAAGGCCCGTTGATCAGGAAATAGTCAAGGCATTCCCCTGGGACGGAAAACTGCACCTTGGAGACATGCTCTGTCCCCACCTCAAAGGAAACCCTCTCCGGATGGTTGACAAACACACCGTATCCCTTGTTCGTGATATAGAAGGGAATATTTTTGTAAGACTGGAAGGTGCTGGTGCCCCCGTCCTCGTTCCAGATGTCTACACTCTGGCCATTTTTGGTAAAGGCAGAAAACCGCTCTCCCATACCGTAAACCATCTCTCCAACAGAAAGGGAAAGCTCCTGACGCACATAGGCATCCCCGCCTTTGTCGTAGGCAAGTCCCTTCCAGTCCGTTTTCATATATCCCAAATCTCTGCCGCTGCTCTTTGTGACCACTTCTTTGTCACGAAGATATGTCATGGAAAAGTCTTCTTTGGTGATGACCAGGGAAAGGCTTCCTGATTTAATACAAATCTCACTTTCATTTTCCGCCACATCCAAAATTTCCTCTCCCATGGAAAGTTCAAATTCCGGGGATTTTTTAGAAACCCCTGCATAGTGGTACGTCCTTACCCGAAGGACTTCCGGAGCCGGAGAAGTAATCTCCAGTGTCAGGTTAATCCCCCCCAGGGTATCCCCTCTGTGGGAAATCCGTGCAGTAGGGGCAAGTACTGTCACTTTTTTCTCCTCCCGCTTTATAAAATACGCCTGTTTTGGGGCAAAACACTCACAGCCCTCTTTTTGCAGCCAGCATCCATTTCCAAATATCATTGCTATACCTCCATCAACTGTTTTCTTTTAAGACCATTATAGATTGTCCGGGAAAATTTTTCTACTATAAATATTCAAGATGAAACACCGGGAGAATTAGAGAAAACTATGCCATTGTTTGACAAAAACCCCCGAAAATTTTATAATCTTTTTAGATATCAGAAAGAGAGGGTGCTGTATGTATAAAATATTCATTGCGGACGACGAAGCCATCATCCGTGAAGGAATTAAGTGCCTTTTAGATTATGAATCCCTGGGCTTTACCATTACCGGGGAAGCATCAAACGGAAAAACAGCATACCAGGGGATTCTTGAACAGATGCCGGATGTGGTTTTTCTTGATATCCGTATGCCTGAAATGTCCGGCCTTGAGGTGATCCGCAAGTTGAAAGTCAATGGCTTTAACGGCAGACTTATTATTTTAAGCGGTTATTCTGACTTTAAATATGCCCAGGAAGCCATCCGCTACGGAGTAGAATACTATCTTACAAAACCCATTGATGAAGAGGAGCTTGAGGAAATCCTCTATAACATCAAAGGACAGCTGGATGAGACTCTTGCCACGGAAAATACCAGGGAACACTACCGACGGAAAGCAAAAGACGCCATCCTCTGCGACATTCTTTCGGGAACGGCGGATTTTTCTTCCTTTGACCCGGAGGAGCTCCTTTTGCAGGCAGATATTTACCAGGTCATCATCTATGAAACATACAATAGGAATGCCTCCGGCATAAATTACCGCTTTTCCGACTTGCTTAGGGTGGTAAACCAAGACAACAATTCTTATGACAGCATTACATACGCTGGGCAGGAAGTAGTTCTTTTAAAGGGATCGTTTGCCATCCAGAAATTCAATGAATTTTTGGAGCGCTACCAACAGGAAAAACGCCCCCAGAAAGCCTCCCCCTTAGACAGCCTGTTTATCGCCTACGGAAAACTGGTGTCTTCCATATCAGAGATCAAGGACTCCTATCATCAGGCTGCAGAGCTCTCCCGCCGACGGTTTTTCTGTGACCAAGGACAGCACACCATCGGGTACATGGAACTGCCCGGAGAACAAAATCTTCCCTTCCTGCTAAACGACAGCCTTCGGGATTCCTATGCAGAAAAACTGTTTGGCTATTTACAGGCATTTAACAGAAACAGGATTGCGAAAACTCTGCACAAACTGCAGTCAGAACTGTACAACACAGCAGATTCCATACCGGAGATCCGCCTGTTTCTCACAGATTTATTTTTGCAGATAAAGGAACGCATCAACCACCTTTACAGCGGTGCGAATATTCCTTTTCCAAACAACGCACAGATTATAAAATCCATAGAAGAATGTCTCTATCTCTATGAGATCATCCTTTATCTCACAGAGCTGTTTGAGCTTGTGATCTCCTCCATCGGAAATACTTCCAGGGAGAGCGTATTAGACGACATCCTCCACTACATCAATCACAACTATGCAGGCAACATTACTCTGGAAAATATCGCCCCTCTGTTCGGTTACAACAGCTCTTACCTGGGAAAACTCTTTTCCAAAAAAATGGGAGAAAACTTTAACTCTTACATAGACCATGTGCGGATTGAGCACTCGAAAGAACTGCTCTTGTCCTCGGATATGAAAGTGTATGCCGTAGCTGAAAAAGTGGGCTACCGAAATGTAGATTATTTTCATGTGAAATTCAAAAAATATATGGGAAAAAGTCCGGCGGAATACCGGCGTGAGAACCGGGGGGGGGTATAGTATCCCCCTCCTTTTGGCTCTATAAAGTTTATTGGACTCCCACCCGGATCACAACAGGAAATTCGGATCCTGGGAAATCTGAAAGAATATGAAGCCCGCTCTCATCCACGCTCCATGCAAGCTTTCCCTCATATCCTAAAATATCCACCTTTTCAATCACACCGTGAAACTCCGGCACATTCTGGTTTTTGCTCTCCCCCAGGGATTTTATGAGAAATCGGCCGTCTTTCGGAGATTTCAGGGCGATGGCATAAATATTGCCATGGTTTGCGGTAAACCGGTAATCCTCTGTGGTAAACACCTGCTCACTCTGGTCACAAAACTGGCCTTCTCCCATTTTCACTGGGCCTTCTTCTGATTTCCGCCAGACTTTTGCCCCCTTTATGGCCTCCCCGTTGACTTTCATCCATTCCCCCAGATCTTTTAAGATCTTTTTGTCCCCGGAAGGGATACTGCCGTCTGCCTTTGGCCCGATGTTTAAGAGAAGATTGCCGTTTTTGCTCACCACATCAGCAAGGGTACAGATGATCTCACTGCTGCTCTTATAATCCAGATTTTTCGTATAACACCAGGAATTTCTCGCCACGGCGGTGTCCATCTGCCAGTGGTAGGGTTTGGGGTCTTTAAATCCTCCCCGCTCCATCTCCACAATACCGCTGCCAAACATCATGGCGTCATGTTTATAACAGATAGACACCGGCTCTTTCCAGATTTCCCCGCAGTTATAATAAAATGCCGCCAGCTTTTTCAGGCAGGGCTTAAATGCCTGGTGCTGTATCCACCAGTCAAAGTATAAAAGCTTCGGCTGATAGTTTAAAATCAGCTCCCCGGTCCTTGCCAGCCAGTCATCCATAAACTCCCTGTTCGGATAGGGTTTGGAATACAAGTCTTCCGGGTCAGGTTCTTCCATTGCAGGCCAGTAAAAGTCTCCCTTTTTTAAAGGCACGTTCACGTCGCTGTCAAATTCCCTTCCATGTCCCATAAAAAACCAGTGCTCCGCCCTGTGGGAGGAGGTGCAGAAATGGATGCCCTTCTTTTCCGCCGCCGACTTTAGCTCCCCTAGTATATCCCGCCCCGGCCCCATACAAGACACATTCCAGTCCGAAAGCTCACTCCGATACATCTGGAATCCGTCATGGTGCTCCGCCACAGGAAACATATAGCCTGCTCCCGCCTCCCAAAAAAGCTCTATCCACTCTTCCGGGTGAAAGTTTTGTGCTGTAAACAGGGGGATAAAATCTTTGTAGCCAAATTCCTTCTGAGAACCGTAAGTTTTTCGGTGATGCTCAAAAGCATCCATGTCTTTTTTGTACATATTTCTGGAATACCACTCATTGGAATAGGCTGGGACGCTGTAAAGCCCCCAGTGGATAAATATTCCAAGTTTCTCCTGGGAAAACCACTCCGGCACTCTGTTTTCCATAAGAGAGTCCCAGTCCGGCTTATAAGGGCCGGCAAGTATCACCTCATCCATTTTTTGTAAGATCTCTTTTTCTTTTCCCGGATTCATACCTTCTCCTTCCTATTTTTCATCAGACCTTTACAGTGGAAGAGCCACTGTACAGGCTATCCCAGTACAGTGGCTCCCCTCATGTATGAAAAGGATACGTTCCTTATTTTGACAGAGCTACTTTCTCCTGGATAATGTCTGTCAGCATCTTTTCTGCATCTGCCATGCCTACGCCCTCAAGGTCTGCGATCATCTTGTCATAGGAAGCGTCAAAGTCGCTCTCTGAACCGATGATACAGGAGATCAAGGAAGACCATGCAATCTCATCTAACTGGTTTGCAATCTCGTCAAATTCACCTGGCTTTGCATATGCCCAGATTGCAGAGAAACCAGGAACTTCAAACTCATCTGTCTGTGGGAAGATGTCTGTCAAAAGCTCTACATTCCATGCCTCGCAGGCTGCCTTCTGCTCTTCGTTGTATTCAGCGACAACAGCGTCTTTGCTCTTTGTGGTGTAAGTGCTTCCTGTGGAATCCTCAATACCATCACCATAATAGGGGAATGGATAGTTGTGGAAACCTACACCTGTTGTTTTGGAATACTCTGTGTCGTTGTTGGAAGCGTCAATTTCTTCCTGGGTTCTGTAACGTTTTCCGCTTTCATCTATCTGATAGTTGACTCCCTCAATCCCCCACTGTACCAGCACCTGGCCTTCATCAGAACAGATGTAGTCAAGATATTTAATCGCTGCTACAGGATCCTCACAGTCAACAGAGATACCGACGCCATATCCTGTGGTAAGCCCCTGATACATTAAAGTCGCACATTTTGTCTCCTTATCCATGGTAAATGGAAGGGGAGCATAGGTTTTTCCTAATTTGCCGTCTGCTTTTAATACTTTTTCGCCATCCGCGTAATCCCAGTCAGTGTCACACAATGCAAGGACACGCCCGGAAGCAATTTTTGCAATGTAATCTTCATGGGTCTGGGTTGCAAACTCATGGTCTAAGATTCCCTCATTGTACAGCTTATTCAGCCATTTGAAGTATTCCCTCTCTTTGTCAGAACGGAATTTGTAGACTGCCTGGTTATTCTCATCAATGATCCACTGGCCATTGTCCGGCTGTCCGTCTGCAATAAACCCTGCCGGATTTCCCAGAGTGATCATCCAGTGCCAGTCGGAAGCGGAAAGGGTCAGTCCAATCATCTCTAAACCATCCTCTGTGGTGGGATTTTCAGCAATGTAATCTTTTAACATCTGCTCAAACTCATCCAGTGTCTCCGGTACTTTGTAGTCATTTGCCTTTAAAACATCCCACTGCATCTGTGCAGTACCTGAAGTGGTAAAGATTTCTCCGCCTACATTGTAGGAAGACAGCTGATAAATGGACTGGTCATCCTGGGAATATCTTAATTTGGAAAACTCATCCCCATAAAGCTTTTTGATATTGGGGCCGTACTCTTCAATCAGGTCTGTCATATCGATGAGGGCTCCTGCCTCAATCAAGCTTCCTGCGTCCCCTTTTGCAAAAATCATATCCGGGTATTTCTGCTCTGCAATCATAAGGGCCACCGTCTGGTCATCTGCATTTACCGGATATTCGGTTTTTAACTTTACTCCTGTAGCCTCGGTAAGCTTTTGTGCTACCGGGTCCGTCCAGGGATCCTCCTGGCCGTCTGCATTGTAAAATGTCAACTCTACCACATCACCGGAAGCTCCTGCATCTGTATCCGCAGCTGCATCCGAGCCTGTATCTGCCCCGTCATTTGTGTTGGTTCCTGTTGATGTGGATGCTCCATCACTGCTGCCTCCGCATCCTGTGAAAAGACTTGCCGCCATCACTGCTGCAAGCATCAGTGCGCACACTCTTTTTTGTCTCATAAGCGTTTTCTCCTCCTTTTTCTTCTCTTCGCCTATCTATCAGTATCAGTCTTTGACTGCACCGACCGTCATACCGCCTACAAAATATTTTTGCAGGAATGGGTACACCACTATAATTGGCACGGTAGCTATGATGGTAATTGCCATCCGCACGGAAAGGGGTGATACCGTATTTGTGATCTGATTTGCCGCATGGGGATCGACTTTAATGGTTGCCTGTTCCATAATCTCATAGAGTACATACTGCAAAGTAGGCAGATCCTTTGCATAGAGGTAAGTATCCATAAATGCGTTCCACTGTCCTACTGCATAGAAGAGCGCCACGGTGGCAAGCACCGGTTTACAAAGCGGGAGGACGATTTTATACCATATGGTAAAATCATTTGCCCCGTCCAGCCTTGCGGCTTCCTGCAGCGCATCCGGCAGCCCATCCATAAAGGACCGCATCAGGATGATATTGTACGCCCAGATCAGCCCTGGCAGAATGTATACCAAAAATGAATTTCCCAAGTGCAGGTTTCTCATTAAGAGCAGATACTCCGGAACCATTCCGCCGCTGACATACATGGTAATCAAAAACAGAAATGTCACCACTTTGTTAAAATAGAAATCCCTTCTGCTCATAACATAGGCGATCATTGCTGTACTGAACACACTAAGCAGTGTGCCGATCACCGTCCTGGCCACGGACAGGAAAAAGGGCCACATCAGATTGTTTTCCTTAAACACATAGATGTAATTGCTCAGTGTAAACTTCCTTGGAATGATAAAGTTAATATTCCGCATGGTATCCATAGGGTCATTTAAGGAAATTGCCAGCACATTTAAAAAGGGATACAGTGTAATGATCAAAATCCCGATAAAGATCACCACTAATATGTAATCTAAAATTTTTTCCTTGCCGCTTACCGGCGTATTGGTCATTGATTTTTCCACAGCCTATCCCTCCTACATCAATTTGCTTTCCCCAAGCCATCCTGCAATCTTGTTTGCAAGGAGCATCAGGGTAACGCCTACCACGGACTGGAACACGCCAATCGCAGTACCTACGCCGTAATTGTTGTTTCCGATACCTCTAAGGTAAGCAAACCAGGAAAGTACCATTGCATGATCCTGCACGATTCCGTTGCTGAGCAGCATCTGCCGCTCCATGCCGACATTCAAGGCTCCGCCCACGCTCATGATCAAGAGCACGATAACCGTCGGCTTGATGCCCGGCAGGGTGATATGCCAGATTCTCTGAAGACGGCTGGCTCCGTCCACTTTTGCCGCCTCGTAAAGCCCCTGGTCGATGCCCGCCATGGCGGAGAGATATACAATTGCATTCCATCCCACCTCTTTCCAGGCGTCCACCAGACAGACAACAATCCAGAACAGCACAGAGTTGGTAGACATGAGATGAAGATTTTTTCCAACCAGAGTGTCAACCATTCCTCCGTCATTTAACACCATCTTTGCAATGCTGGCGATTACCACCCAGGATACAAAGTGGGGAAGATAAGAAACGGTCTGGGTAACCTTCTTAAATCTGTTGAAACAGATCTCGTTGAGCATAACGGCAAACACGATTGCTAAGACTGTTCCGATCAAAATTCCCAGGATGCTGATTCCGACGGTGTTGATCATGGTCTGTGCAAAAAGACGGTCTGTAAATGCCTTTTTAAAATTCTCCAGCCCCACAAATTCCCTTTCCCATATGGGCTTTGCAAAAGTTGCAGGCTTTACTTCCTGGAACCCCATGGTCCAGCCCCACAGAGGAATGTACTTAAAGATGAGCAGCCAGATCACAAAGGGTACTGACATAAGCAAAAGATATCTCTGTTTCCACATAAGTTCCATGCTGAATTTTGTTTTGGTCTTCGTGGTCTTTTGCTTTGCTTTTTTTTCTGTTTTCATGGGCTTCGTTCCCTCCTTTATCTGTATAAATTATAAATTTTTTATAAATAATTGAATACCAGACTAATTTCAGAATTTTTACCCTAACTTTTTCATCTTTCTTTTTTCACCTCTGATTTTTCATGCAAAAATGTCTAATAATCAAAGGAAGAGTGGCAGCCGCATTTTCACCACCGTCCTCTCCCCGGGAACGCTTTCTACCTCCACACCGTAATCATCTCCGTATTTCAGTTTTATCCTCTGGTTGACATTGCATACCCCGATATGCTTTCCCTTAAAATGGTGATGTTTTAGTTCCTCCCTAATCTGGGACAATTTTTCCTCCTCTATACCCTTTCCGTCATCTTCCACCAGGATCACCATATCTTCCCCATGCTGTTTTGCTTTGATTTGGATGTGCCCTTTTTCCTCCCTTCCCTCAAATCCGTGGATAATGGAATTTTCCACAATGGGCTGCAAAAGCAGGGGAATGATCATCCGCTCCTCCATGCCAGGCTCCACCAAGATCTCATAGGCGATCCGCTCCCCGAAACGGTACTGCTGGATTTTCAGGTAAGACTCCACAAGCTCCACTTCCGATTTTACCGGAACTTCCTTTTCCCCTGCCGAGATACTGCTTCTAAGGATTTTCCCAAGCTTTTTTACCAGATCCTCTATCTCGTACTGTTTGTTTACCCTGGCTTTCATTCGGATGGTCTCTAAGGTATTGTAGAGGAAGTGGGGGTTGATCTGGCTTGTGAGCATTTTTAATTCCGCATCCTTCTGGCTGGTCTTTAGCTGCTCCGCATGAATCTTCTCCCGGTAAATCTCTGCCAAAAGCCTTTGGATATCACGGATCATGGTAAAGAGGTAATCATAAAGCTGGCTGATCTCATCATTTCCCCCCAGCTTTTCCTCAAGCTCAAAACTACCCTCCGCAGCTTTTTTCATCTGGGCCTTAAAACGCTGTACCCTGTGGGAAAAGGAAATGGAAAAAAATAAGATCATCCCCACGGCAAAACATGCGCACAGGCAGGAAAGCGCCATGCTCTTCACACTCTGCTCCCTGGCTTCTTTCAGGATATCACTGTAAGCGCGGACTCCCACCACCGTAAGGTAATCTTTGCTGTCTGCCTGCCGTATCTTCTCGCAAGTCATAATATAAGATTTCCCTTCCAGCGAAATCTGCCGCTGAAAATTATCTTGTTCCCCCTCCTTAAGGTATTCTTTGATATCCTCAAAGCTGGCATTATCTCCTTGAAAACATATGGGCACTTCCCCGTTTAAGACGATAAAAGTGTCACTGCTTCTCTCCCTGATATACCCCTGCAGACGCTCCTGCCGTATATAGATAACCAACGCACCTACGTTTTTTCCTTTTCTGGTTTTAATCATCCGAACCAGAGCTAGGGAGTTATCATATCCCACCGCCTGGCGGGGAAGATAAGCCCAGATCACGCCGCCTTTTGTTTCACTCACCCGCTGATACCATTCCTGCATGCGGATACTGTCATTCACTTTTACAAACTCACTGTTCCCTCTTATGGTGTCGTTTTCCAAAAAGACGCTGATGCCGGAAATTACGTCATTGTAGTATTTTCGGTAATTCTGGAAATCTGTATAATTTTTGTAATCATCTATCAATTCCTGATAACTGATATACTCTTTCGCTGCAATTTCCTCCAGCTTATCATCAAAGAAAAAATATCTTGAAACAGTGGTCATGGTGTCCTGCATCTCCAAGATTTGGCGGCTCACCCCATCAAGCTCCTGCATTTCCCCGCTTTTTGCCTGCTCTACCAATATCTGGTTTGTACCCCGGATCAGATAAAAACCGATGAGTATCAGAGGCAGAAAACCGCCGAACATATAGACGAGAAACATCCTCTGTCCCAGTTTGATGCCTGAGAGTTTATCTGCCGCTTTTTTGATCTTTCCCCCAATTCCCATTCCTTATCCCGCTCCTTAGCTGCCTGATTTCAAAAACTTTATCGGTTGTCCGTGGAATCTTAAGCTAACTGGATCAAAGCCACCTCTTTTGGCGGCAGAGAAACTGGCTCTCCCGGGGCATATTTCCAGCCGGAGAGAAGGTCTGTTCCCCCCTGTTTTAATGTCACGGCTTCTATGCTGAACCCATGGTTTAAAAGATATAAAAATCTTCCCTTTTCATTTTCCCGGACCGAAGCTTCGATGCTGGTTTCACTGCTTCCTGTGACAACAGGCTCTATACCCTGCTCTTCTGTTATTTTCTCAAAGAGTTTGACATAAAACTCCCCGCTGGAACGTGTGGCCACATAGTAGGCTTTCCCATCTCCAAAATCATTTACCGTCACCGCAGGCATCCCGGCATAAAAGTCGCTCTCATACTCTCCCAGGCTTTCAGCCCCTTCCAGGTGGAGCAGGTCACAGAGGATTTTGGCTGGATAGAACTCTCCTCCATAGCGGATCCTCTGATAATTCCTCTCTGTCTCCTCCCTGTCCGTCTCCTCAAAGGGCAGTGCATCGGACTCCTCCACCCAGATTCCGAGAACATCCCGAAGTCTTCCGGGATACCCCCCGGTAATCACCAGATCGTGGTTCTCCACATAACCGCTGAAATAGGTAGTGACAAAGGTTCCCCCCTCTTTCACAAACCCACGGACTTTTTCGTCAAAACCGTCTTTGCACATATAAAGCATAGGCGCCACCAACAGTTTATAACCGGAAATATCATCTTCCACCCCGATCACGTCCACAGGAACATGCATCTTTAACAGTGTGCGGTAATACTGGTACACCTCATCATAATAATTGATGGCATTGCTTGGCCCGGCAGAGAGGTCAGTTGCCCACCAGTTGTCCCAGTCAAAGACAATGGCCGCCTTTGCAGGGATCCTTCCCCCAAGGGTTTTATCCCCCAGTTCCTGCAATTCCTTGCCCAGAGCCGAAATTTCCCGAAATACCCTGGTATTCTGGGTCCCTGCATGATCGATCACCGCCCCGTGGTATTTCTCGCAGGCGCCGATGCTTCTTCTCATCTGGAAAAACATCACCGTATCCCCTCCGTGGGCCATTGCCTGATAGCTTAAAAGCCTCATGACGCCGGGACGTTTTAGGGCACAGTAGGGATGCCAGTTGCTGACACTCGGGGTCTGCTCCATCAGCGCAAAGGGTTTCCCCTGTTTTGCCCCCCGCATCACATCATGGCAAAGGGCATTATGCCCATACTCTGCCCCAAAAACGGGATAGCTGTCCCAGGAGACAAAATCCATCTCCTTTGCCCACTTCTGGTAGTCAAGAGGCTGATAACATCCCATCAGGTTAGTGGTAACGGGAATGTCCGGAGTATTCTTTTTCACCGCATCCCTCTCCAAAATAAAGCACTCTAACATACTGTCGGAATTGAACCTTCTGTAATCCAGGGAAATCCCCTGAAAATTTGTCCGCAGCACCCCGTCCATGAAAAACTCCTCCGAACGCTGATCCGGCAGCACCACATCCTCCCAGTCGTAGAAGGTATGCCCCCAGAAACTGGTGTTCCAGACACGGTTTAACTCTTCTAGCGTGCCGTATTTTTTCTTAAGCCAAACCCGAAAAGCCTTTTCGCAGTTTTCACAATAGCACTCCCCGCCGTACTCGTTGGAGATATGCCAGGAAACAATATTGTCATAGTCTTTATAACGCTCCGAAAGCTTTTCCGCCAGGGCAGTGGAATATTTCCGGTATGTAGGGCTGTTTGGACAGGAATTGTGGCGGCTTCCGAATTTCCGCCTGATCCCCATATTGTCCGTCCGCAGAATATCCGGGTACTTTCTCGCCATCCATGCCGGGTGGGCCGCTGTAGAGGTGGCAAGGCATACCTTTAAGCCATTTTTCTTTACCAGCTCCATAATCTTGTCAAGCTTTGAAAAATCATAGGTGACCTCATCCTTTTGCAATGCCGCCCAGCTGAATACGTTAAGGGTCACAACATCAATGCCTGCCAAAGCGAAAAGCCGCATATCCTCCTCCCAGGTTTCCTCGGGCCACTGCTCTGGATTGTAATCTCCCCCGTAGAGAACTTTTTTTACTTTTTCATTTTCAATCATAGCCTTCTCCTTTTATATTTTTTATTTTTCATGTTATCTGTTATAGTAACATGTCCCTCTGGTAAAAGTAAAGACCGTCAATTCTGCATATTGTGCAGACCTGACGGCCTTACCCCTATTTCCTGAATAGATTCAAAATTTTTTCAATCAAACTTCCAAACCAGTTTCCCAGCTTTGAAAAAAATCCGCTGACATCCCCGCCGTTTTTTATCTTGTCATAAATGGACTGGGCAGAATTTAAAAGGCTGTCAAGATCCAGATCCAACTCATTGATCTTTTGCATCAGCTCCACGATCTGGTTAATTTCCTCCTCAGTGAGAACCACATGAAATTTCTCACAGCCCTCGGCGATGGCTTCTCTGATCTCCCCCTCATCGCTCATGTCGTGTTCCACTACTGCCTGTTTTACATAGGCGATGAGCGCTTCCACCTCATCGGAATCCGCCCCGTTTGAACTTTCCAGATTTCCAGTGAGCACCAGCTCATGAAGAGCCGTGTCAATACTCTCCTCGTCAATCTCGTCCCCTGTCATCTCTTTGTACGCCTTGAAAATTCCCACAAGAGCAGCTGTCCCGGAGATGGCTGTAGGTGCCGCCACAATGATGTCCGCATCCTCTATCCCAGCTGTTGCAAGGGCATTTTTGTACATTCCCACGGTACAGTAGGAAATATTGTTGGTGGAGATATTGATCCCATTGCCGTCTTTTCTCTCCACAATAACAATGGAAGATAATGACCTGGTTCCAATCTTGCTCTTATCGATATAGGCATCCAGATATTGATGTTCCTCCGCATTGTTCACATAAAGAACATCGTATTCCTCCAGCTTCCCAGCATCAATCCCCATAAGGGCAAGGACAGTGGCTCTCTGCTCCGGGGAAAGGTCTGCCCCTAATGCAAGATATGGTCTGTCATTTTTCTTAATCTTTACGTTATCATCATTCTTGTCTGCCTCGACAGTTACTGTGCCGGAAAGATCCGGTGTCTCCTGAATAACCGTGCCGGAAACATTTTCACTCTGAGAGGAATCATTTCCATCATCTGTTGCCGTAGCGTCAATACCTTTTGTATTATCTGAACCTGCCACGCCGTTTGCTTCCCCCGGCTGGCTTTCATCTCCTGTCTGTTCCCCTGAGGCGTCTGCCCCGTCATCTTCCTGGCTTCCCTGAGAGGCATCTGTTGTGAAACTGTCCCCCAGTGTGTCTGCATCTGTCTGCCCTGGCGCCATGGTTTCCTGCGCATCCTCATCCTCAAATACTTCCGCCGCTTTTAGGGGCATGGCTGAAGTAAAAAGGACACATGCCGATAATGCACCACAGAGCATACGTTTCCATTCTTTTCTCATAATATAAAACCTCCTTTGTTATAGAACGCCTTCATTTTCACACAAAATTTAAAGGATGTCAAAGGATTATGAAAAAATTAAGATAAATTTTATTTTTCCTTAATGTTCTTTTACCCGAACCTCCATCCAGGAAAATAAATTACGATATACCACTTTTCTATCCACTTCGTTTAGAATCTCATGGCGGTCGTCCTTATACAATTTCCAGGTAAGATCTGTAAGTCCCGCTTTTTTGTACTGACGGTATACTTTTTTCACTCCCACTCCCATATCTCCCACCGGGTCCTGATCCCCGGAAACAAGGAAAATCGGCAGATCCTTTGGTATTCTTGCGATATTTTCCGGCTGGTTGTCATGATACACTGCCTCCATCAGCCCATAATATCCATTTATGGTAAAAAGATAGATACATTTTTCATCCTTGAAATATTTCTCTGCAATCTCCAGATCTTTTGTCAACCAGTTCCTCTCCAAAATTTTCCCGTCGGAGTCAAACTGACGATATGAGCCTAACAGAGAAAGTCTTCGGACAAACTGACTGCGGAAATGCCAGCCGAAAACCATGGCCAGGGTCTTGCACAATGCCATGCCAAGTTTCATTACCCCGTCCGGCACGCTTCCGGTTCCCACCACAATAACGCCCGTAAGGTTTTCCCCATAAATAGTAATATATTTTCTAAGCATATAGGAACCCATGCTGTGTCCCAGCATAAAATAAGGCATCCCCGGATTTTCCTCCTGCACCATAGTCCGTAAGGTGTGCATGTCTTCGATCAGAACATCGCTGGGATGGCTTTCACAGAAAAATCCCAATTCCTCTTTTGATGTAATGGAATCCCCATGCCCTAAATGGTCATGTCCCACCACAAGATACCCTTTTTTCGTCAGATAGCGGGCAAAATCTTTATACCTTAAAACATATTCCTGCATTCCGTGGGTAATCTGAAGCACCTTGTCCCACTTTCTATCATCCGGCATAAACCTTACTGCGTGAATATCAGTCCTGCCATCTTTAGACAGAAACGTACACTCCTCCTGAATCATACCTCTCCTCCTGTTCTACCCCTCTGTTTTACTATAAACCTTTGAAAACTGGTCTAAAAGCAATGCCTTTGCCTGTCTGTTCTCCTCCGCATAGGAGACCATCTCTTCCAACCTGCATAATATGTCCTCATAGCTCTCACAGGCTTCCCTGACTCCATCTGCCACTCTCTTTGTATCATTTTTCTGCTCTTTTAACAGTTGAGCCAGCACGGCCTCCTCCTGCACATCCAGCTTTAGGGAAACAATATCATCCTGCCATTCCGCAGTGGTCTCAAGCTTTTTTAAAAGCCCGTTGATGATCACTTTGCGAAGCTCCTTTTCCCTGTTGCCAAACTCCTGAAACTCATTGATCTGATTGGAAAGTTCCTCCAACATCCGGGCATATTTTTCCGATAACAGGCGTATCTCCTCAGCGGCCTGCAAAAATTCTTTGCCGGCGCCTCCAAGCTTTCCTGCCTCCACTGCCGCATTTAAGGAAAGCACAGTCATACGTCCCACCGTCTCCTGCATTTTCACAACATGAGCTCTGTTGTCCCCAAATTGTTTTTCCCAGTTTGCACCGCCCTTTTCTTCCAGTTCGTTGAGCTGTGCGCACCGTGTCTTGATATCGTCAGTAAATCCGGCAACCAACTTTACTTTTTCCAGACAGTTCTTTAAAGACATTTCCCCGTCTCGGGTCTTAAGACCTGAAGATGCCACCTTCTCCATTCTGGAATAAACCGCCGCCGCTTTATCATTCAAATGTCCCCAGACCACACTGCGCTCCTGCAGAGTATCTGTCAGATCCTCAATGTCCCGCTGAAGCTGGGTGTTGCCGGATTCCAAAGTGGCAAAGGCTCTATCTGAGACAGGCTTCATCTCTTTCACTGCATTTTTCAGACTGTCATACTCATTTTGCAACTCCTGGGCTTTCTCTAAACTTTCTTTGGTCTTTTTTGTACTAAACATATGATTCTCCTTAAACAGGTTCTAAACACTACCATACATTATAAACGATTCTTATTTTTTTAGCAATAATTAGAGAGGACAATCTGAATCTCTTCTCTGTCCATATAGCTGTTGATCTCTGGGTAATAGATAATGGAAATTTCTTCTCTGCTCTCCAAAAATTCCAGGAAATCCATCACTTCCCCGAAATAGACTGCCGGATAGAAATAGCCATAGGCGTCATTAAGAGTCAATTTCAACACATTTTTATTTTTTCCAACAATTCTTTTTTCTTTGACTTTAATATTTTTGTCAGCAAATACCGGTTTTTGATTTCCCTTTCCAAAAGGCTCCAAAAGTTCCATCTGTCTCACAAGCTCTTTTGTTACATAGGATAAGGGCATGGGAACATCAATATGTATCTTTGGGATAAAATCCTCTTCCGATAAACTGCAAAAATCGTTTATGTCCAGGCGGAACTGATCCACATCCTCCTTTGCCATGCTTAGGCCTGCCGCCATGGGATGCCCGCCAAACTTTGTAAAATAACTGCGGCACTTGCACAGTTCCTCATACATGGAGTAGGCTTCTATAGACCTTCCTGAACCCTTCACCCCATCCTCCGAAGGGGTGATCACGATGACAGGCTTATGGTAAATTTCCCGGATACGCCCGGCCACAATTCCTGCCAGACTCTCATGCAGATCCTCAAGGTATACCACCATCACCTTATCCCTATCCCAGCCCTCTTTTACAATCTTCTCTTTTGCACTTTTCAGTCCCTCAAATGTCATGGCTTTTCGCTCCTCATTAAGCCCATCCAACTCTATGGCAAGAGGAATGGCCTCCTCCAAGGACTCTGCCATCATAAGTTTCAAAGAACGCAGAGCAGTATCTAACCTGCCGCTAGCATTGATACAGGGACCAAGCACAAATCCTAAGTGATAGGCGCCAAGCCTCTGCGGCATAATATTTTTCTGCCGTATCAGAGCGGAGAGACCAGGGTTTTTCGTGTAACGCATTCGCTCCAGACCAAATTTTACAATAATCCGGTTTTCATCCACCAGGTCCATCACATCCCCCACTGTGGCAAAGGCCGCATTCTCCAAAAATTCCATATAGGCATCTTCTGGCAGGCCAAAAGCTTCATACAGAACCTGCACCAATTTCCAGGCCACCACTGCACCACAGATACCGGAAAAGGGATACGAACACTCCTGCTGCTTTGGATTTATGATAGCGTCCGCCTGGCTTCTTATATACCTTCGCTTCCCATTTTCCTCCACATAAGGAATATCGTGGTGATCTGTCACCAGAACCGTCATTCCAAAGCTTTTGGCATAGGCAATGGCCTCTATGGCGGCAATGCCATTATCACAGGTGAGTATGGTATCGATTTCCTGCTGCTTTGCCAGAGAAATCAGATTCTCATTGATCCCGTACCCGTCCTTCATCCTGTCAGGAATAGCTGCACTGACTATCCCTCCCACCCGACGGATACCTGTCAAAAGAATGTAGGTGGACTGAATGCCATCGACATCGTAGTCTCCTATGATTCGGATAGTCTTGCCATTTTGAATCTTTTCCTGCAAAATTTTTACAGTGCGGTCTATATCCATCATTAAATGAGGATTATATAATTTATCTACTGTCCCGTGGAGATAGATTTCAATATCTTTGTCCTCTGTTAAATCACGATTTCTTAAAATCCTCGCCAGCACCTGGTCAATATTGTGGCGTCTGCCGATTTCCTTAAAATCTGCTTTCTTATTTTGGATCAGCCATTTTTCTTTTTGTATACTCATAATTTTTCCCACGCAATTCTATAAAAATTCCCGCAATATATACTTGGTATTCTTCGCAGCACCAACCTTACAAATAATCCCGCTTTCTACCATAGTTTTCAACACTGCTCTTGCTCTACGCTGCTTCACACCTAATAATTTTTCAACCTCAGAAGAAGTAATCTGACCGTTTTTTTCGATCATCTGGTAAATTTCTGCCTGCTGTCCTGACAAATGTCCGGCACTTATCCGGCACTCTCCGGCATTATTCGGCACCCTCCAATATCCTCCGGCACTCTCCGGCACTCTCCGGTACATTTCCGGCATTTCCCTAACTCTATCCGGCATCTCCACAACATGACTCTCAGCAGCATCACCTGCCCGAAACAAATTAATCCTCAGTGCAATCTCCATATCTACAAATTCCGGCTCCGGCAGTCCGTACTCATTCATCTCTCGAAAAAGTTTTGGTATACCAGTACCCCAGCCTTCAATCAAATTCATATAAGAAAAGGCATGAGCCAAAGCACGATTCCTTATCTGCGAATATCCCTCCTTCATTCGGCTAATGGTCACCCCTGGCATCAATCCTCCGGGTGATGTAATCTCCAGACGGTCATCATAAATAGCAACCTGAATATGAGACGACTGTAGAAAACTGCAATTCATCACTGCGTTAATTATCAACTCTCGAATACTGTCCGGCGGAAGCTCATAAATATCCCTGCGGTACAATCCCTCAATCCTGGCACCAAGCCGTATATTTCGCAACACAAACTGAAAAGCATCCTCAGCCTGCTTCCACAGCGGACCATCATAATCCCTTTTATCCACAAAAATCGCACGAGTCTTTCCTTTAAACATACCGCATTGAATTTTCGAAAGAAAAGCATCCTGCCCCGTTAAAAACACATAGGCATTTGTAGGATGGATACTGCCATTCTCATCCTCAGCCAAAATCCCCCAGTTTAAAAGAATATTCTTTGTAACATTTTTTACAGATTGACGCTGAACATCATTTTTACAATTGATCAGAGCTGCCTCTTTCATATCTGCACAAAGCTTTTGTATCTCCTCATCAGAAATATTCAAATCCTTCCGAATCACAGTATCATAGGAACGTCCTTCTGACTCATAGTACATCTCCTGCGTCATTGCTCGGTCTGCCTTTCTGGAAGTTCCTGATATCCGTATATAAACACCATCCGTTATGCCATCCGACTTGATATAATATGGTTTCTGTTTACCCGCACTGATTTCCACCACAATAATCGTCTTATCCTTTATTGTCTGCAAATAGATATCCGGTATAATAACTGGCTCACAGCAATCCGAAATAGCATTCGCAATCGCATCCATCTCACGAAAAACAATATCCTCTGAAATGCCCACAATTGCCCTCGTATCATCATCAATACCAAAGACAATTCGCCCACCTCTTCCATTGGCAAAGGCGACAATGGACTTCATATACTTAATACTTTTTTCTGGTCTACTTACCTTAAATTCTACATTTTTGGATTCACCGGCAAAAATCTCCTCCACTGTCATACTGCCACCTCCTGCTAACTGGAGACTTCTCTCTACTTATCTTTTGCACTATTCGTATAAAATATTATATTTCAAAACAAAAAAAATATCAACCTATTCCGGAAAAAAGACTCCCCATCCATGTTTTCCTCACAAAAATAACAAGGGAAATCCCAAACCTGACACATTCCTCCAAGGACAACAAAAAATACACATAGAAAATCGGCAATTTCCACACAAACGCCGCTAGAAATCCAACTGGAACCCCAAAGAGCCAGGTTCCTGCCATATCAATCCACATCACATATTTCGTCTTCCCCCCGCTCCTTATGATCCCCCCTCCCAGAATCATATTCAAAATCTTCACTGGGGAAATAATAGCAAAACTAACCAAAATCCCTTTTGTCATCTCCTGCAAGTAATTTTCCACATTGTAAATCCTAACGTAAAAAGAACCCGCAATCAGCAACACCGCAGATAGAAACAGCGAACAAGCCATGCCGTAGAACATAATCTTTTTTGACTCCCTGTAAGCCTTTTCATACTGTCCCGCTCCCAGAGATTTTCCGGTTAAAATCCCCACCGCCTGGGACAAGCCACTTAGTGCCCCGATCATAAGAGTCTGAACCGGTATGGTCATAGTCATAGCCGCACAGGCATCCGTTCCCATGTTTCCATAGATCATTGCATAAACATTTTCTCCCATACTCCACATAAACTCACATATCAGTATGGGACAGAGAATTCCAAGATACTGCCTCCTGTAATCCTGGGGAAGGGATAACAGACTGACACTTTTTTTCCAGTTCATGGTCAGATTTCTCTTTCTTCCTGCATTCCTGCAAAATACCAGCACAAGTACGCAGGAAATTGTCTGGGCAATCACTGTTGCCAGCGCTGCTCCCTCCACTCCCATAGCCGGAAACATCCACTTTCCAAAAATAAATACATAATTCAATCCGGTATTTAAAATCAATGCAAGAATTCCTGCATACAAAGGCAACGCTGCCTTCTCCATGCATCGGAGCATGGTAGTCACAATGGAGCTAACCGCCATTGGCAAAAAAGATACTGCCAGTATCCGTATGTAATCCACCGCCAGAGCCCGGGTGACTTCGTCTTTCGTATAGGCGGTCATAATCTGTTCTGGAAACAGCAATGACAAAATCGCAAACACTATCGCCAGTCCCATTGACAAAGCCATATTTACAGAAAAACTTCTGGAAAGATTTGTCTCATCCTTTCCCCCCATATATTGTGAAATCATGATTCCCGCCGCCGATGCGATTGCGGCAAGCACTACGGAATAAATAGAGACAAACTTTCCTCCCAATCCGATTCCTGCTATACTGTAACTTCCAAGCTTCCCGATCATCACCTGGTCAACTACACTGAAAGAAAACTGAAGCAATGACTGAAGTGTGACAGGCAGGGCAATTTTTAACACCGTAACTGCAAATGTTTCTCTTTTCATATACCTATCCCTCGCTCCTGTTTTTTACACTATCCCGCACTATAAGCGTTACAGGCAGCTTTACGGTAAAACGTTCTTCTGTGCCCTCTTTCAGGTTTCGGAGTATGGAAACTGCACTTTCTGCCCGCATTCCTACATCCTGCCTCACAGTTGTAAGGGCCGGATTGCTGAACCGGCACATGGGATTGTCGTCAAACCCCACCACAGAAATATCCTCCGGCACCTTATATCCCCTGTCCTTTAAAAAATGAATCAGTTCCATGGCATAAAAATCCGAGACTGCAAACACTGCCGTATGCTCTACAATCTCTCCTGTCCTTTCCCTGTAAAAATCCATCCGCTCCTTTGCCCGCATAGGGATCTGCATAAACTTCACCGTGGGGGAACCTAACGCCTCTGTACATCCGTCCATGCGCTCCGAATCCATACAGGTAAAATTGTCTGAAATACACAGGACCTTTTTATGCCCCATTCGTTTTAGATACTTCCCAACCTGACGGCCACCGTCAAAGTTATCTATGGTCAAATTGCAAATTCTCCCCGTCTCTTTAAAATATCCGTCATACACCACAAAAGGAATATGCATGCTTTCCCGCAGTTTTTTATAATCCTGCTCACAGAATCCCATGAGCACCAGCCCCTCCATATTCCACATAGAGGCAAAACGCACAATCTCATCCCACTTGGATGTAACTTTTACCATCATAAAATATCCTGTCCTGTCAATTTCCCTGGACAAAGCATTTATGGCAGATGAAATAAAACCATCCTCCAGGACACGGCCCTCGTATTTTTCATGATTATTCACCACAATACCGATAATCCTTGAATTATTTTGTGCCAGCAAAATCCCTGCCATGCTTGGAATATACTTTCTTTTTTCCAGCAGTTCCTGCACCCGTTTTACCGTCTCATCAGATATCTTTTTTGTCTTTCCGTGAATCACATTGGACACCGTTGCCGTGCTAAGCCCCAGCTCATCTGCAATATCCGATATTCTAATCCGCTCATTGTTCAAAGTTTTCATCTCCTCTGCAAAAATATACTGATTTGGATTTCTTATAAGTATAATGGAATTTCTGTGTATTTTCAAAGATTAAACGCATAACCCATCACAAAATAGGAATCAGATTTTTGTGCAGATATTATAATTTAGGCTAAAAATAACAGAGCCAATCTTTTGAGAATGACTCTGCTATTGCTCCTGAATAAGCTCCAACTCCAAAACCGCATGGGCATCCAAACCCAAAATGGTTCGATTCTCCGGATGAAGCAAATCCTAAAATTCTTCTCGATAATATTTGTTTCTATTCCCTGCTGCATAGCTTCCACACAGCCAGGATATTCTATCTCCTTCTGGCCTGATAGTGAAAAACTGTATCTTCCAATTGCCGCCTTATAAAAATGCTGCCCTATCATAAGCAGATCCAAGATACTCGCCATTTTTCATCCTAGTGCAACGAATACTGGAATCAGCAGAGTCCCTTTTGAAGATAGCTCTGCTTTTTTTTACGATACATTTATTAGTAAATACCACTCCTTAGCTCATTTCCTGCGGGAATAAGGTAATCCTTTACGGATACAGTTCCGCTATCCTGGTAACCCCCACATAAATCTCAGAAATCTTATACCAGGTGGAATAATCTACCACACCGGTAACGGGCAGCCCGAAAACGGACTGAAACTCTTCCACTGCTGCCTCTGTCCTTGGACCAAACACTCCATCTGCCGTAATTGTGGGAATGGCAGGATATGCCTGGGAAATCCTTGCAAGCTGTGCCTGCATTTGGCGCACCTTTTCTCCTCTGGAGCCCACCTGCAAATTCTCCCTGGGCCAGGAAGCCGGAATACCAGAAATCTCATCTGCCTCATTGACATACATGCTGCTGCCGTAATAGTAACGAAGGATTTCAATGAAACTATATCCTTGGTCACCCAGGTATTTAGATCCCCACTGACTCATCCAATTCGGACAAGATACCCTCTGCCCATCACAGTACTGTGTCAAAATCGGCTGTTTCACATTTGGCCTGGAAAGATAACTCTGAAAAATTTCATCCACGATCCTGGAAATGTTCTGGAATATATTCCTGCCGTAAATCCACTTATGGTCAAAAGCGGTAGATGAGGTAATGGTAAAATCATATCCCTTATTCCGGTACCATTCCGTATACACACGGTTTAACGTAAAGGACATGATAGCCAGTATGTTTGCGCGGATCGTAGCATCCGGCCATGTGGCATAAATTTCGCTGGAAGCCACATTCTTAATGTAATCCTTATAAGTAACATAATAATCCCTTGCCGTACTGTCAGTAGGCGCCCCGTCGTGGACGATCACATATTCCGGCACTACCACCCGGCTTAAGACAATCTCACCGCTCTCATCCACAGGCTTAATCTCCGCCTCCGGGATTTTGGGCGGAAAATTGCCAAAAAGAGTATTTGCTGGAATCACAATATTATCAATGGGATTCAAGGAGCTGTCCTGTGACAACAGACGAACTCTCTGCAAAGCCCTCTCCCCCGGCAAAAGCTGGATACCAGACACAGTAATCGGCGTATAACCGCTGGCGCTGACCCGGATGGTATACTCTGAATAAGGCTGCTGCTCCGATGGCTCCATACTGTATTCCAGCGGGGGAGTATCCAGCGTAACCAATTCTGTCTGTCCGGATGAATTGGTAGTCATCTGCTCTATACTGCCGGAAGGGTCTCCGGTATAAGAAATTGACACTGTGGCATCTTCAATTGGAAGCGTACCGGAAGCGCTCTCCACACTTACCTGCAGGCTTCCCTCGTCCGGATTGTCTGACTGTAGATACCTGATATTTTGTTTTGACATATCCTGTCTGTCCTTACAATACTTCTCATTACAGTATATGCCGGAAATGTTTTCTGGTGCGCCTAAAAATCAATATATTTTGCCACACCCATGATCAAAGTTCAAAATAATCAACCGATTCTTTCAATTCTTCCGATATGTTATTGGTATCCGTTGTCTGGGAATTTATCATTTCCATGTTTTCCCGCAATTCTTTTATAGAGTCTGTAGTTTCCTGACAGCTTGCATTATTTTCCATCGATACAGTAGACAGGCTGCGCACTTCCTCAAGCACCTTTTCCTTATCCTGATTGAGAGCATCTATTTCCTTTGATATATTATGAATGGTATCCACGGTAATGTCGATTTTATCATTCACCTTGTCAAAACTTTCACTTACCGTAGCCAGCGCATTTCCTTCTGAATCAACTGCTTCTTTGATCTGGTTTGCAAGCTTTACGTTGTTTTGAGATTTCTGTATAATTTCATCTACAATAGATTGAATTTCTTTTGCTGATCTGTCGGATTCCCCGGACAAAGTCTGTATAGAGTCGGCAACCACCGTGAAACCGGCTCCTGCTGCCCCTGCTCTTGCAGCCTCAATGGAGGCATTCAGTGCCAGCATACTAGTCTGGCTGGCAATGCTCGTGATTGCATCTGCCGCCAACCTGATATGTTCAATTGCTTCATTGGCCTCAGCAATCCCCGTCACGACATCTTCAGATATGGCTACTGTATTTCTATTTGCATCAATTAAAAGGGACAGATTATTCTTTGCCTCACTGCTGATCGCTTCAATTTCCTGGGCCTCTTTTTCTGTTGCCACCGCACTTTCCGCAATAGAAAGTATACTCTCCCCCACATTCTGCATGGCTTCTGCCGTGCTCTGAACTGATTCTGCAATATGCAAAGAACCTTTCGACAATTCATTTACGGCATCTACAATACCTTCGGTGGCTTCATTGGAAGTCTGAATGCCGGTATGGATCATTTTTACATTTTGATCCAGCCTGCCTGTCTTTTCATCCACTTGTGAAATGATTCTTTTTAAATTGCCCTGAAGCGTTTCCGCAGAATCGATCAGCGTGGAAATTTCCTTAATCGATGATGCATCAACTATATCAATGCCCAAACTGCCGCTTGACAACAAATGCGTATAATCCGCTATCTTAACGATGGGTTTTCTTATTTTTAATCCAACACCTATGATTGCGGCAGCACAGAGCACCGCCACACATAGGAACACAAAAACTATGGTTCCTGTATTGACTGCAATATTATCTCCTACAATCGATTCCGGTATCCCGGCAAATGCCATGCCGATGACTTCATTTGAACTGCTGTAAACAGGAATATAACAAACATAGTATTCTTTGCCCCCAATTACAGTCCCATCAGCATAATATTCCTTCCCCTGACTGACAGTCTCCCAAATCCCCTCTGCAGACTTTGTCCCAATATTACGTTCCCCGTCCTCATTATAAATGGATGTGATAAATCTTACATCCTCAAGAAACAATGTAAGTTCAATATCCTGACCGACATAACTGTCAATAAAACCCAGACTGGCATCGTCTACCGCCAGAATACCTTCATCAATATCCCACTCAAAGTATTCCCTTACTGCTGTAGAAGCTGCCTGCAAACGTAAGTATACATCTTCTTCCAAATTACTTTTCATTTTGTAAATCGCTGCCAGAGAGATGGTAGCTGATGCTACAAATAAGGGAATCAATCCCATTAGCATACTGGTCACTAAAAAAGGTAATTTGCGCTTTTTCATAAGTCTCCTCCAAAGGTACTTTTGGCATCTATTAACATGCAAAATGCTTTTTCCGATTACCTTTTTAATATAACATAACCTGAGAAGAATGTACAGAAATAAACCAAATGTACAGGAAACAATCACATCAGACCTTTACCATTCCGAACCATCCATTCAGTGGATATATTCTGTGGCAGAACTTACAACGCATAAAAAAATGTGCAAATATGCAAGCTCCAATCATCATCAAACATCCCGTCAGGCCTAATATGAGAAAAAGAATCAAAGAAATATCTTCTGAAATATACATACCCGTTACGTCTCCTGCTAACACTCCCCCGCCCATCAGTAAAAAATGAAACAGCCATTGCTTTATATTATAAGACATTTTTTTCCTCTATTTCCTGTAAGCATAATATTGTTTAAGCTTGCCCCAATCACATAATTCTTTACCCTTGTATCATACACATATATAAAAGAGCACACTTCCTCCACTGTCCATGTATAATTTGCCTGTACATCTTCTACTTTTGTTGTCCTCTTTAAATCCTTAATGGCACTACCTATTGCATCACATAATGACACTGCACGCACTATTTTACTTGATGATGCTACTTCTGAAACCAGTACTTTCAGTAGGCTCAATGAACCTGCCGCCACCGGAAGCTTGTATCTCTGAGTTACGCTTCCTGTCGTATAAAGTGTTCCTCGACTTCTTGGAGATGCAGTTATCTTCATAACTTTATAATTCTTTCCTCCATAGGTGACATTTGTTACTGTCTTTGTAAATGATACATTCGTTGATGCAGCAGAATACAAACTTCTAATTTGAGCTGATGTACTATTTCTTGACTGTATCTGTGAATTCAACAAATCGTTCGGGGTTTTCCCTGTTAATTGCTGTAATTCATTTGCAGAAATATCTTCACCTCCATGCTCCTCTAACTCTTCAGAAAGTTCACGATATTCACTCATATTCCCTTACACCAGAGCATCGACTCGCTGTTCAATCAATTTGTCCACTGTCTCAAAATCAGCAAAACTGGAAATTTCTTCTTCTGATGGTTCAGCCATATAACTCTCTGTAGCTTCTGCAGCTTTTGCAGATATCAATTACATCGGTAACATCATACCACAAATCATTGTAAAATATATAATCTTTGTAATCAACTTTCTTTTTATCATTTTCTTTTGACCTCCATATTAAATAAGTGTTCTTTGTTCATTTTTTCTTAGTTCTTCTTACTCGTTGATGCCGAAACTGATTCGCCATACTTAGCATTTTTCCCGTAAACCTTGCCGGAAAATGACAGTTGATAGCTGTGTCCCTTTTTCACTGTAGCCGTCTTTGTCCCGCTGTAAACAGAGCCTGACTTGGAAATATACCAGCTTTGCACTGTTTTCCTGCTGTAGAATCATACAGTTTTAATGTGCCAGAAATACGAGATGTCCCTCTTTTTCCTGTTACTGTCAATGCACATTTTGCTGTTGTTCCACTACATTGCAAATTTGTCGTGCACTTACTACCCTGAACATTCATTATAGAAACCATATTTTCCTGTGCCTGAACCAGATTAGGCTGTGAAAAACAAAGCACTGCACCAAGCATTATCAGGCACATAAATCTCTTCTGTAACTTTTTCATAACCGCTCCCTCCTTCCGTATTTTATTTGGAACTTATCATGCTCCTACATAGGAAACGCACAAGGAAGCCAAATCACTACCAGTTTTTTCAAAAAATTTTAAATTGTTCAAAATTTTCTATTTTTCATCAATAATTCGTATACTTTCTTGTATTTTTAATAATTCTTCTTCTGACAAATCTCCCATAAGGTTAACTTTGTAGTTCCATCCTCGCTAATCCATGTCATGGAACTGTCATCTTCGGAATCCTTAGATTTAAGATAATAAATTCTCTCCCCATAGCTCCCGGTAAGAATCAAGAAATCTTTATTCTCACTGTCTACACTCAATCCACCGCCTATCTCACCATAATCCAAATTAAACCGATTCCCCTGCTCATTCTCATAAAATAAATACTCTGCAATGTCATAATAATCATCCATCACCTTCTCAAAACCCTCCGGCACATACCCAAACTCATACCTTGGCACCCAGTTCACATCTGTATCCTCCTTAAACTGGAAAGAGACATAACCTTTAAACCAGTACACCATCCATTCTGCACCCTGGGCAATTACCTGTGGATTTGCCAGACCAAAAAGCAGTACAGCCACTGCCGCCGTTGCTGCCCATCCACGCCTGGGTCATGTCAATTATTTTGTTCTTCACTATAGAAACGCACAAGCCGGTCATTTCACTACCAGATAAGTGCAAATATTTTTCAAAATTTTCTGCAAGAGACAAAAAAGCCTCCTGAACGACATTTTCTGCGTCCGCCTGGTTCTTTATCATCCCAAAAGCCACATGGTACATTTTTAAATAATTTTCTTCATAGATTTTTCGAAATTCATCCCTGTCTTTTTCTGTGGGTATGGCACTGAAACATATCATTTCTCATTTTCTCCTCAAAATACTGTTTTACTTTCGTGCTTCCTTTTATAAAGCGAAAACCTTCCTGTTCACCGTACCATATTATGACAATGGATACAAGGGATAGATATTTGCCTTTAAAAACAGTAGAAAAGCAGAAAAGACCTGACTTTTGCCAAATCTTTTCTGCTGCTTTTTAAAAATTACTGACTTATGTCAAATCCGTTTCCTGTAATACTCATCTACAATATATTCCGCACTCTCTGACCACATAAAAGACACCTCGTCTTGCAACGCTTCATATACTTATGATACAGCAAACAGGGCATAACATTCTTCAAACGTCTTATTTTCTTTCTCTGCTATTATTTCGATAACCGTACGCAGTTTTTTATATACATCTAACGTTATATCAATTCCATGATAGATATATTTGCTGCCCAACTTGATACCTCCTCACCAGTTTCAAACATTTTACTGTCTGCTCATTCCTTCGCCCCTTTCCTCACAAAAGCATCCTCCTGAAAAATATTTAATGATGAAACAGCCGAATCCCCGTAAAGCTCATGACCATCCCATACTTATTGCAAGTCTCAATCACATTGTCGTCCCGGATAGAACCTCCCGGCTGCGCCACATACTTCACCCCGCTCTTATGAGCCCGCTCGATATTGTCCCCAAAGGGGAAGAATGCGTCGGAACCAAGAGTGACGTCTGTCATCTGATCCAGCCATTCCCGCTTTGCCTCCCGGGTAAACACTTCCGGCTTTACTTTAAAAATATTCTGCCATGCGCCCTCTGCCAGCACATCCATATAATCCTCCCCGATATAGAGGTCAATGGCGTTGTCCCTGTCCGGACGGCGGATACTGTCTACAAACGGAAGGCTCAGAACCTGGGGAGACTGGCGCAAAAACCAGTTGTCCGCCTTCTGCCCTGCCAGCCTGGTACAGTGGATGCGGCTCTGCTGTCCTGCGCCGATCCCGATTGCCTGACCGTCCTTTACATAGCAGACGGAGTTAGACTGGGTGTATTTCAGGGTGATCATGGAGATTGCAAGATCAATTTTCGCCTGATTGGTCAGCTCTTTATTTTCCGTCACGATATTTCCGAAAAATTCTTCATCAATCTTTAACTCGTTTCTTCCCTGCTCAAAGGTAATTCCAAAAACCTGTTTCTTCTCTATATTTTCCGGCACGTAATTCTCGTCAATCTGGATAATATTGTAGCTGCCTTTTTTCTTTGACTTTAAGATCTCAAGGGCCTTTGGCTCATAACCGGGAGCGATCACCCCGTCTGACACCTCACGTTTGATGATCAGGGCTGTGGCCTCGTCACACACATCGGAGAGGGCGATAAAATCCCCAAAGGAGGACATGCGGTCTGCGCCTCTTGCCCTGGCATAGGCGTTGGCAAGGGGGGTAAACTCCATGTCCATATCGTCCACCCAGTAAATCTTTTTTTCAATGTCAGACAGTGGAAGTCCCACTGCTGCCCCTGCCGGGGACACATGTTTAAAAGAAGCTGCTGCGGGAAGTCCTGTGGCGGCTTTCAGCTCCCGGACTAACTGCCAGCCGTTAAAGGCATCCAAAAAGTTGATATATCCCGGTTTTCCGCTTAACACCTCTATGGGTAATTCCCCGTTTTCCATATAAATCCGGGAGGGCTTCTGGTTTGGATTGCATCCGTATTTTAACTCTAATTCTCTCATATTAATCCTTTCTCCTACTGGTTTTTGTTTACGATTCTTGTCTCGTATCTGCCTGTGGCAATGTCAATATAGCGAACGAAAAGGGAAACTTTATTTTCCTCATTAAGGTTTTCCCAGATTATCTTGGTAAAGGAATCGATATCTCCCTCTATTTGTACCCATTCCGGCTCCCCCTCAAAGCTTGGCAGAGGATTGCCGTCCCCCATGTAGGTATGGATAAAGCGTCCCTGTCCTGCCTTAGGATTCTCATAGGCAAAAGTATAGCGGCTGCAGGAATCCGGGTCCCCGTTATTGCTCTTTAAAATGGACATCGCATAATTATACTTGCCATTCTCCACATGCATAATGCCGGAAATCCTGGGAGTGAAATTGGGCCCGTCCGGCTCAAACTCTCTGGTGCGCAAGGACTGCTCAAAGGTCTGCTGTCTGTCCATCAGCTCATACACCGTATCTGTCTGGTCACCGTTTGTCACAATGGTCTTGTTCCCAAGGACACGGACCGGCGCATAGATAATGAGGCTTGGATCCTTAAGCTTTGCAGGGTCAAATGCCTGGGTGCGGATTCCCTGGCCATCCTCCACAAAAATCCGGTTACGGCTGTTCTCACTCCTTCCCATAATAAAATATGCACTCACTGCATATTTATCATCCTCGCTTTTGCCGATGACAATTCCCCTTCCCGGGTAAGAATTTTTACTTAACTGTGCTGCAAGAGACATCATTTCCATAAATTTATTCCTCCTGTGGTTTTGTGGGACGAAACGGAAGCTGCGCCGCCCGCATGTCGCAAAGCGACTGTATTTCTTATGCGGGTATGTGCAAAAAAAGCCCACTGTCCGAGCAAATCGCCCAGACGGTCGGCCTGTTTCTGTTATACTCCATGTGGTTATCTCCACGTTCCGTCAGTCATATAACTGTCCTTATTTAAGCATGATTCCGCAGAAAAGTCAAGTAGACAAAATTTTATATATCCCTTTTAAATTGTTGACTTTATCCTGTCTTTTCTGCATTGCATTTGCTACTGTAGGATTAATATCTTTCCACTGAAGTTTTGTACCTACTTCTTTACACATGATAAGAACATCATACAGTGTCTTAACAGCTACTCCCCTTTTGCTGGAAAAAAATCTTTTTGCTAATGTTCTTGCGTCTGCGTCATCAGACATAAAATATATGTATCCCCTTTTGCTTGCCATATAGAGTGAACGTATTTCCCCAAGACTCTCATCTCTATCCGCATATTCGTATATATCACTTTCCTCTGGAAAGTCAAAAAGGTTAATGGTTTCAAAAGCCTGACGAAAATACTCCTCATACTCTAAACGATCTTCTTTTTTCAAATAGTCTCCATAAATAATAATTGATATTTCACCTGCATCCCGCAATTGCTTTAAATATTTATTTCCTTTCAACTCAACATTTGCTACAAACTCATGCATGAACGGCTGCATACCCAAATCCTTCATAACTTGCAAAAACAAATTTATCCCTTGCTCATACTCTGTAATATTGCGAAAAAAATCTGCATCTATCGCCACTTTTATCTTCTCGTCCATACATCAGCTCCCAAAATCATAGCTTTCTTCTCTTATCTCTGTCCGCTCTAAGTGAAACATTTCTCTAAGCCTCGCTATCTTCTTGTCCGAATACACTCCGTTTTCCTCTAACAGGCTGATATCCCGTTCCATGCTTCCCATAGAATATGCTCGATTGACTGTTTCCAATCTGGTATACTGATTTTCAACGATCAATCTCCTATAAAGCTCCTTCTGCCCCTCAAAGCCTTTTAAAAATTCTTGTTCGGCACTTTCCTCAATATATCCCAACTCGATAAAACGTCGAACAATCGCTTTATGTGGGGTACAAAAATAATTCATCAAATACGTTACCAGCCGAACCATTATTTCAGCAGACATTCTTGGTCCTTTATAATCATACTCCTTTAACTTTTCGTGCACCTCTTTCTTAAAAATACTTTCCGGAAGCAGTAACTCTGCCGCAAAACGGTTTATCAGATCCTCTGAATCAAATTCACATTGATCAAGCTCCTTTTTCACATAAGAATCAACTTCCCATACATGCCCCAACTCATGCGCTGCCGTCCATGTCTGCTCTTGTACCGCTTTTGTCGTGTTGATGAAAACAAATTGCTCCAACTTTTCATTCAGAGGTTTTATTACATGGCATCCCTCAATATCACGGTCCTCCAATGCGTAATACAGAACAACACATTCTGCCTTTAAAATCGCAAATATGTCATCTCTGATCACCTCATTTACAATTCCCTTTTCTTTTTTCTTGGAAGCAATCAATTTCTGTATAGCTGAAACCACCTGGGCATTTTTACCAATCATACGACTCCTTCTTAAAAAAAGCCATCTACTAATTAGATGGCTTTAATCCTTCCTCCACTAAAGTTTCCTGTATATCACAATAAACATCAAACAGATCTAAAATTTCTTTTTTGTTCTTCGCAGTAGAAAATCGCCCCCGACACTCCAAACAGCCCGCACTCTCGTATGCTTCATCGTCTAATGTTTCATATAACCGCTCCAACGGCATTTCCAGTACTTCTGCAATCTGTTTCTGCTCCTGTCTGTCAAGAAAAAGCCGTGCATCCATTATCTTCTGAATTTCATACTCAGAATAGCCTAACTTAGCAGTTATCTGCTCCAATTGTATTCCCTTCTGTTTCAGGTAATATCGCAAGTTGCTACCAAATACCCTACTCGTATTTTTCATTCCCTACCTCCTGTTGCTCTGCAACACTCTTAAGTATTAGTATACCCCATATATTCATAAAATACAATAGTTTTTATACTTGAGACAATATGAAGAGCCTTGCTCCGACCTGTGCACAAACACACTAAGGCACAAAAAACTCCACCAGAAACGCAGCTCCACTGGCAAACACTGCCACCGGAAACAATCCCTTCCCCCGGTAGGCCAACACTAAGGCAGCTATTACCCCGGCCGCCGCTCCGGCCATGGAGCCTGTGGCGTAAAACACTGCCGGAAAGGTCATTGCCCCAAGGACAGTATAAGGTATGTACGCCAGAAAAGAGCGGATATACCGGCTTTTTATTTTCTCCCGGAAAATCACAAAGGGAAGCACCCGCACCAGATAGGTGACGGCAAACATCACAAGCACATAGACCCAAAAATTATTCATTTGTCTTCCTCCTCTTCCAAATCCACGGGAAACAGCCATGCCCCCACTGCAGAGGCCGTCACACTGGCAATAATGATTGCAAAACCGCTTGAGATCTCTTTTAGCCCCGGCAGATAATAGAGACAGACACTTAAAAAAATGGCAAATAGAACAATGATCCTTATCTTTTTGTCCTCCTTTACCACCGGCACTACTATGGCGATAAACATTCCGTATATGGCAAGCCCCAGGGCAGATACAATATTCTTTGGCAGAATATCCCCAAGCACTGCCCCTGCCAGGGTGCCAAAATTCCAGCCCAATAGCGGCAGCACCGTAAGCCCCGCAAAATAGCGGCTGCCAACTTCCCCCTGCCTGCTCATTGCCACTGCAAAGATCTCATCCGTCACGGCAAATCCCAAAATCATTTTCCTTGGCCATCCAAAATCCCTGTCCACTTTCTGGGACAGGGAAATGCTCATTAAAGCGTAGCGGAGATTTATAACAAACTGGGACACTGCCATTTCCAGGTATGTCCCAAAGGATGCCATGATGGTAATCCCAGCAAACTGCCCTGCCGATGTAAGGTTCATCAGAGAGACCACAAAGGCCTGCCACCAGCCAAGTCCGCTTGACACCGCTGCAATCCCAAAAGTAAAGGACACAGAGAGATAACCTATGCCTATGGCGCTGCCATCTCTTATGCCCTGTATAAAATCATTTCCCATATACTCACGATTTTCTTTTTGTAACTCCACTTTTCCATGTCCCTCCTACAGGAAAGGATACCACATCACAAGTATAAAGTCTACTAATTTATTATGTTAAAAAACTGATTCCTATATGAGTCCTCTCTTCCGAAGCACTCTCTTCTCCACAGTAGCGAAAATACACTTATCGATCAACACACCCACGATTATGATCACAAGCATCACCAGCATTACCTGGTTGATATCCGCCATATCCCTTCCCAAAATAAGCGTCTGTCCCAGGCCAACAGTGGAGGACATAACCTCCCCGGACATTAATGCCCGCCATGCAAAAGACCAGCCCTGCTTTAATGCTGCAATAAAAGAGGGTACACATGCGGGAAGGATGATTTTCAAATACAGATCTTTTGGTCCTGCCCCCATAGTCTTTGCCGCCTTGATATAGAGAGGAGGCACACTCCTTACTGCGTCATCCACTGCAAGAGCCATACTAAAAGCTGAACCCATAACCACCACAAACAAAATTGCACTGTTATTCAGCCCGAACCACAAAATTGCAAAGGGAACCCAGCAGATACTGGGCAGTGTCTGCATCCCCATGATTACCGGTTTTAGATTCCTGTTCAGATAGGGAAAATGATGAATACATAATCCAAAAATCAGCCCCACAATTATGGAAATCCAAAAGCCGCCCACTCCTCTTCCAAGGCTTTTTAAGATTGCCGAAAGCAAAACCCCGCTTTCACACAGCCCAAGAAAACTGTCCCCCACACCCCTCGGGGATGGTACGGAATAAGGTTTCCAGACTTCTAAAACATCTACAAAAAGGATGTACAATAGCTGCCACAATACAACCAATATCAGAAGAAATAAAATCAGTTCCAGCCCTTTTCTAAGCTTTGTCGTATTCTTCTTTTGCAAATTTCATAACCTCCTTTTTCACAGATTCCAGCAGCTTCTTTCTTACAGAAAGAAATTCCTCATCATCAATCTTTCTGGGACGTTTCAGTTCACAGGCCATAATCTCCTTGATTTGTCCCGGATTTTCCGAGAGCACCACGATCCTGTCTGCAAAATACACTGCCTCCTCTGCGCTGTGGGTGACAAACAGAACTGTCTTATGATTACTCAGCCATATCTGCTCCAACTGCGCCCGGAGCATATTTGTAGTCTGCTTGTCCAATGCGGAAAAAGGTTCATCCATCAGCAAAAGTTTGCTGTCCATGGCAAGGGCTCTGGCTAGCGCTGCCCTCTGGCGCATTCCCCCGGACAACTGGTGAATGGGATATTCCATAAACTCATGGAGATGCACCATTTTTAAATAATGCATGGCTCTTTTTTCCCTCTCCTCTCCCGAAATCCCCAAAAATTCCATTCCAAGCATGACGTTTTCAAGGACATTCAGCCAGGGGTACAGCGCTGCCTCCTGAAACATCACCACTCGGTCTGCTCCGGGCCCAGTAACATTTTTTCCGTCAAGAAGTATTTCCCCGGCGGTGGGCATTTCTAGCCCCGCCACCAGATTCAAAAGCGTAGTCTTTCCACATCCGGAAGGCCCTACAATAGAGATAAACTCCCCGTCCTCTATGGTAAGATTGATATTTTTCAGCGTCCTCTTTACCGTGTCGGGATAAGTTTTTCCCACATTTTTTAACTCCAGCATCACTCCACCTCTTCTATGACATCATCCCCAGGAAGCTCAGAGATAAATCCCTGCTCCAAACCAATCTGAGCAAACCCGTCAATAGATTCTCTGTTTATCCCTGCATCTGCCTTGATCCTTGAAAAAGCATCTTCCAAAATAGCATCATCCAGTTTTTTCTGGGTTGCCCCGTAAATCTCATTGTTTACCTTCTCTCTGGCCTCTTTCAGATTTTCATTGATATAAAGGGTGGCATTTTCATGCTGCTCTAAAAACGTCTTGACGATATCTGGATGTTCTTTTTCAAATTCCTCTCTGACCACCACAACGGCCACACTGTAATTTCCATTCAAATACACTTGATTTTCATCCAACACCATCTCTGCTCCCTTGTCAAGCAAAGTGGCTCCCCAGGGTTCCGGCACAAGAGCCGCATCAATATTCCCCTGGTCCATCATATTGGCCACGTCTGCGTTGGCAACCGCCACCACATCTACCGTACCGCCGTCAGACAAAGGTTTCAGTCCGTTTTCAGTAAGAAGCTGCAAAAGGCAGAGGTGCTGGGTATTGCCAAACTGAGGCACTGCCACTTTTTTCCCTTCAAGATCGCTCACTGTGGAAATCTCCGCCCCCTGTCTCTTTACCAGAATTGCCCCTGCCTGGGTAGCCCCGGCAATAATGTGTACATCTCCCTTTGATTTTACATTGGCGTTGATGGCTGGCACAGGCCCGATATACCCGATATCTATATCCCCGGCAAAAAGCGCCTCCACTTCGGCGGGTCCTGCGTTAAAGGAAATCCACTCTACATTTGCCTGGCCTGACAATGATTCCTCCAGACTGCCATCCGCCTTCATCACAAGCGCCTGGGTGTGGGTCACATTTGGGAAATACCCTACATGGACCTGGGTCTTCTCCCCCTGTGTTTTGCTGTTTCCGCAGCCAAAAAGCGTCAAGGTTATAAATACAACCCCCACTGCAGCTATCCTTCTCCCTGTCTTATTCCCTACAAATTTTTTCATCTGAATTTTTTCCTCCTGCAATTTATATAACCCATTTTTTCCTGAGATTATTCCATATTTCTTGGAAGATGAAGGGTAAAGGTACTTCCCATGCCAAGCTCACTTTCCACTGTGACAAAACCGTGATGTTTTTCTGCGATCCTCTTTACCAGGGAAAGGCCAAGTCCAAAGCCTCCCACCAGCTCATTCTTTTCTACCCGGAAAAATCTTCGGAATATCCTCTCCTGGCTCTCTTTGCTGATCCCCTTTCCCTCATCCTTGATATGCAAAAGGTATTCCTCCCCTGTCTCCTCTGACCATATCCATACTCTGCCTCCCTCCGGCCCGTATTTTACCGCATTGTCCAAAAGATTCTGGATCAGTATGGTCATCAGTCCAATATCTGCATATACATTAAAATCTGGTGCGATATCTGTTTTAAACACAACCTGCTTTGCACTTTGCATACTGATGTCGTCACAGACAGCTTCCACAATCTCACCGATATCAATCCATTCCAGGTTCAGCTTCAGCTTGTCCTGGTCCAGCCTGGAGAGATTCAGCATCTGAACGATCACTCCGTTCATCTTTTTGGTCTGGCGCTCTATCACCTGGAAAGCTTCCCCCACCTCGTCATCCTGCTTCATTTTGTGGGCCGCATATTCACATTCCGCCATCAGCACCGTGATAGGCGTCCGCAGCTCATGAGCCACATCTGAGGTAAAACGCTTCTGGATCTCAAACACTTCCTCCAACTGGTCAAGCATTCTGTTGTTTGCCTGGGCAAGGCTTGCAATTTCCACAAACCTGCCGTCATACTCAATACGCTTTGACAGGCTTTTCTCACTGCCGATCTGTCCTACCACTTCCACCACCTGGTTTACCTGCTGCAGTTCATGTCTTTCTAAAAGTTTCCATACCACCAGGCTCACTGCTATGATAAAGAAAACAATGACCCAGGCCAGGTACACAAACTTGTCGTAGCCACTGCTCATTTTTGACTGTTCTGCTACACACCTTATGGCATAATGGGAATGGATATATTCCCTGTCCTGATAATAGTAATCTACTCCATTTGCTACCGCAACACGCAGTTTCCCGGTGATCACTTCCGCATCCTCAGGAAATCCCTGGGGATAACTGCCCTCCACAAGCTTTCCCCCGCTATCCAATATCACATATATACAGTTCTCATCCTGAAATATAAACTCCTCATCCAGCACATAGTTTCCCCGTCTCGCATGCATATACTGGGCATTTTTCCGCAGTTCATTGCTGAGTTCCCGGCGGATACTGCTGTAGTTGAGACGATTTGACAGAAAAACCACAAATACCAGCATCAAAAAAGCCAGAAACAGCAAGATCATTAAAAAATAGTTTGCCACATATTTTACGATTGATTTTTGTTTTTTTCTTTGCCTTCCCATTTTAACATGTACCCCGCTCCCCGGATGGTCTGTATCAGCTTATCCCCAAATCCGTCGTCCACCTTTTTCCGCAGATAACGGATGTATACGTCAATGATATTGGAGGAACCCTCGTAGTCCATATTCCAGATATTGTTTTCAATCTGCTCCCTGGTAAGGACGATATTCTGATTCCGTATCATATAAAACAATATGGAAAATTCCTTTGCCGACAGATTGATCTCTCTTCCACCACGCTTTACAGTCCTGTCATTGTAATTGAGCATCAGATCCCCACACTGGTAGATATTTTCTCGAATCTCCACTTTTTTTCTTGTCATCACCCGGATCCTGGCCAAAAGCTCGTTAAAGGAAAAAGGTTTTGTGACATAATCGTCTGCCCCTGCGTCTAATCCCGCCACCACGTCATCCGTATCTGTGCAGGCCGTTAAAAACAATACCGGAACCTGGATATCCTTTTCCCTGATTGTCTTCAAAATCTGTAATCCGTCTATTTTGGGAAGCAGAACATCAAGCACTATCCCGTCATACTCCGCCGCCAGAATGTAATCCAGTGCGCTTTCCCCGTCAAAACAGGAATCTACGCTGTATCCTTCCGCCACAAGATTTTTCACAAGGATGTGGTTTAAATCCTTCTCATCTTCTACCACCAACAATTTCACACTCATCACCTGCTCTTACAAATAGTCTCGTAATTTTTCGTACAACTCGTCCACACATTCCTCCAGGGTTCTTCCCGCCGTGTCTATGGTGATCTCCGGCTGCTTCGGCACCTCATAGGGACTGGAAATTCCGGTAAAATTGGGGATTTCTCCCCTTCTTGCCCTCTGGTACAATCCCTTCACATCCCGCCTCTCACACTCCTGCAACGGCGTGGACACATAGACCTCCACAAATTCCTCCCCGATGATCTCCCTGGCCCCCCGCCTGTCGGAAGCGTAGGGTGAGATGGAGGCGGTGAGTACAATAAGCCCTGCATCTGTCATTAATTTTGCCACCTCGGAAATCCTTCGGATATTCTCGATCCTGTCCTGCTCTTTAAAGCCCAGGTTGCTGTTTAACCCCAGTCGCACATTATCCCCGTCTAAGAGCATAGTATGCTTTCCTGCCGCCACAAGACGTTTTTCCAGTTCATTGGCTAGGGTGGATTTCCCGGAGCCTGACAGCCCGGTAAACCATATGACGCCGCTTTTTTGCCCCAGCTGACCACACCGGATTTCTTTTGTGATCTCCATCTGATGGTAGATCACATTTCCGTTTTGAAGCCTCCGCTCCACCACGCCGCATGCCGCCGTCATATGGCTGACCCTGTCGATAAAGATCAGGGAGCCAAGAACTTGATTTCTTTCAAACCTGTCGAAGACAAGGGCATCCCCCACAGAAATCTCGCACTCTGCAATCTCGTTTTTAAAAATTTCATCTGCCGGAATCTCCTCCCCAGTATTTACGTCAATCCGACAGTGGATGCGCATCACCGTTGCCGGTATGGTCTTTGTGCCAAGCTTTAACAGGTAATTTTTCCCTGCCACCAGATGGGAATCCTCCATCCAGAGGATTTTTGCCTGAAACATATTTCCAACGGTGGGAAGCTGTCCCCGACACAGCACACACCCCCTGGAAATATCGATCTCCCTGTCGGTGCACACAGTTACTGCCCATCCTTCCAAAGCTTCCTCCACCTGGGTATCCCCTCTTAAAATCTGGCTGACCTTAGCCTTTTCTCCACCGGGGAGAACCGTAATCTCCTGACCCAGAGAAACTCTTCCGCTCTCCACTTGGCCCTGAAATCCCCGGAAAATGTGATTTGGCCTTGTAACCCGTTGAACTGGCATAATAAAATCTGTGACATTTCTGCTTGGCTTCACATTTACTTCCTCTAAATACTGCAGCAGAGTTTTTCCCTCATACCACACCATAGACCGGGAAGGCTTTGTGATATTGTCCCCCGCTGTGGCGGACACCGGAATAATTTCTGCGGAATCCCACTCAAATTCTGCCAGAAGAACCCTGGTCTGTTTTTTTATCTTGTCAAACCTCTCTCTGCTATAGTTTACCAAATCCATTTTGTTGACGGCAATCACAAAATGTCTGATCCCCATTAAAGAACAGATCCTGGCGTGACGCTTTGTCTGGAGCATCACCCCCTGGGAAGCGTCCACAAGGATCACTGCCAGGTCTGCAAAAGCGGCTCCCACTGCCATATTTCTGGTGTACTCCTCATGTCCCGGCGTGTCCGCCACGATAAAACTCCTCTTATCCGTTGTGAAATAGCGGTATGCCACATCTATGGTTATCCCCTGCTCACGCTCTGCCATAAGTCCGTCCAACAACAGGGAATAGTCAATCTGCCCCTCCCTGGAGCCCACTTTGGAGTCCAGCTCAAGGGCCTTCTCCTGGTCCGTAAAAATTAGCTTGGCATCGTAGAGCATATGGCCGATGAGCGTTGATTTTCCGTCATCCACACTGCCGCAAGTGATAAATTTTAACAAATCGCTCATATTAGAAATATCCCTCTCTCTTTCTCTTTTCCATGCTGGCTCCTCCCCCGTCAGTGTCAATGATGCGGCTAGTGCGCTCGGATTCCACTGCTGAGAGGGTCTCTGCAATGATCTCATCCAAAGTCTCTGCTCTGGATTCTATCCCTCCTGTCAGGGGATAGCACCCCAGCGTGCGAAACCGCACTTTTTTCTGCACCGGTTTTTCTCCGGGCATTAACCGCATCCTATCATCATCCACCATTATGATATTGCCCTCCCGTTCCACCACAGGGCGCACTGCCGCAAAATACAGGGGAACGATGGGAATGTTTTCCTGTTTGATATACTGCCAGATATCCGCCTCCGTCCAGTTGGACAGGGGGAAAACCCGGATACTCTCCCCCTGATAGATTTCCGTGTTAAAAAGCTTCCACATCTCAGGGCGCTGGTTTTTGGGATTCCAGGCATGTTCCTTATTGCGGAAAGAAAAAATCCTCTCTTTTGCCCTGGATTTCTCCTCATCCCTGCGGCCCCCGCCAAATGCTGCGGTAAAGCCATACTTATCCAGCGCCTGCTTTAACGCCTGTGTCTTCATAATATCCGTGTAGGCGCTGCCGTGGTCAAAGGGATTGATGTTCTGTCTTACCCCCTCCTCATTGATGTACTCTATCATTTCAATTCCAAGCTCTCCTGCTCTCCTGTCACGAAACTCTATCATCTCCTTAAATTTCCAGGTTGTATTTACATGGAGAAAGGGAAAAGGAGGCTTCTCCGGGTAAAATGCTTTCATGGCAAGATGCAGCATCACGGAAGAATCTTTCCCGATGGAGTAGAGCATCACCGGCTTTTCACACTCTGCTGCCACTTCCCGCATGATATAGATGGATTCTGCTTCCAGTTCCTCTAAATGATTCATGGTAAAATCGACACCTCTTTCTTTTTCTATTCTTATATAAAAATAACCATTTTTCCATTAACTATCCTGGAACATTGTATAGACGCTACATTAAACGTAGATTAATAATCAGACGGGGATAATTTTTCTCCTGAAAAAAACAGAGAGAGTGATTTTTTCACTCTCTCTACATATTATTCATCTTTTTTTGATTCTTCCCCTTCTTACTTTCAGTCCAACAGAATGTTTTCGGATTTCTTTATTCACTTCCTTACCTCGCTCTCTAATTCTTAAAACTATGTATTGGTGCTGGAATCCTTCCCTTCCGATTGATAAAATTGTCACAGGAAAATTTGTTTACCGGCATGATGGGTGCATAGCCAAACAGACCCCCAAATTCTACCGTATCCCCTACGCCTTTTCCGATTACCGGAATGAGACGTGCCGCAGTGGTTTTCTGATTTACCATGCCAAGTGCCATCTCATCTGCGATAATTCCTGAAATTGCAGTTGCCTTTGTATCTCCCGGAATGGCGATCATGTCAAGTCCCACAGAGCACACACAAGTCATAGCTTCCAATTTTTCTAATGTAATAGCCCCTGCCTGGACAGAGTCAATCATTCCCTGATCCTCGCTCACCGGAATAAATGCACCGCTAAGCCCCCCCACATAGGAGGATGCCATGACACCACCCTTTTTCACCTGGTCATTTAACAGTGCAAGAGCTGCGGTAGTTCCCGGCGCACCGGCATATTCTAAACCAATCTCACAGAGAATATCCGCCACACTGTCCCCCACTGCCGGAGTGGGCGCAAGAGACAGATCGATGATCCCAAAGGGAATGTTTAACATCCTGGATGCCTCCTGTGCCACCAATTGGCCAACTCTTGTAACTTTAAAAGCTGTCTTTTTAATGGTCTCACACAAGGTCTCAAAGCTTTCCCCTCTGACTTTTTCCAATGCGGTCTTTACCACTCCCGGGCCGCTGACTCCCACGTTGATCACGGCATCCGCTTCAGTAACACCATGGAACGCTCCTGCCATAAAAGGGTTGTCATCCGGTGCATTGCAAAATACCACCAGCTTCATACAGTCTACAGAATCCCTGTCCTTGGACTTTTCCGCCACCTCCAGCAAAATTTCTCCCATAAGCCTTACCGCATCCATGTTGATGCCTGTCTTGGTGGATGCAAGGTTCACAGAGCTGCACACCCGCTCTGTCCGGCAAAGCGCTATGGGAATGGAGCGTATCAAAAGCTCATCCGCCTTTGTCATGCCCTTAGAAACCAGTGCGGAATATCCTCCGATCAAATTCACCCCCACCGCTTTTGCCGCTGCATCCATAGTGTCCGCTAAGGTAGCAAAATCCTCCGGTTTCTTACATGCGCTGCCCCCAACTAATGCCATAGGAGTAACGGAAATTCTTTTATTTACAATGGGAATAGCAAACTCCTGCTCGATCTCCTCCCCTGTCTTTGCCAGATCCTTTGCCACTGTCGTTATCTTAGCATAAATATTTTTCCTTAATTTCTCCAAATCCGAGTCAATACAGTCCAAAAGACTAATCCCAAGAGTTATGGTACGAACATCCAGGTTTTCCTGCTCCACCATCTCATTGGTCTCTATGACCTCTCCAATATTAATCATACGCCTCTCCTTAAATACGATGCATTTTCTGGAAGATTTCCTCTTTCTGGCACTTAATGCTCACGCCAATCTCCTCTCCCAATTCATCCAGCTCTTTCACACAATCCCCAAATGACTTTGTCGCCCCACTCATATCAGCAATCATCATCATATTAAAATATCCCTGGACAATAGTCTGGGAAATATCCAAAATATTAATCTTATTTTCCGCCAGATAAGTACAAACCCTGGCAATAATCCCCACCGTATCTTTCCCCACCACAGTAATAATGGTTTTTCCTGTCTTTTCCATCCAAATCTCCTCTCTATCTTTGAAATTTCCAAAGAATTTGTAAATCTCCCATTTTACAATTACTTTTTAGGAAATTCCCCTCTACAAAACCTGTATCAGACCGGAAACTTCATCCCGCTTCGCCACATACACCGGAAAATCATCCCCTTTATAAGGATTCTCCCCCAATGTAATTTCAAGCTTTACCGTCTCGTAGGCAAGTTTCGCATAATTATTCTCTTTACTTAAGTGCCCAAGCATCACCGCCTGAAACTCATCGTGGAGCACCTGTCCCAACAGCTGCCCGGAGAGTTCGTTGGACAGATGACCTCTGTCCCCCAAAATTCTCTGTTTTAAGGGATATGGATAAGGACCAGTCTCAAGCATATTCACGTCGTGGTTTGCCTCTAAGAGCAAAACATTTACCCCCTGTATCTTTTCAATGATATACTCATCATATCTGCCCAGGTCGGTAATCACTCCCACCGATTTTTCTCCTCTGCGAAGGATATATGCCACCGGTTCCGCCGCATCATGGGAAATCTTCACAGGCTCAATCTCCAGTTCTCCGATAGAAAAAGGCTGATCGGCTTTCACCGGATGAAATAGCTCTTCATCAATTTTTCCCACAGACTTTGTATGTAAGATTGCCTGTATCGTCCCCTCTGTGGCATATATAGGCAGACCATATCTCCTGGCAAGTACCCCCAGGCCGCCGATATGGTCTATATGCTCATGGGTGACTAAAATCCCCTTTATCTCCGAAGTTTTAAGTCCCAGGGAATTTAACCCCTTCTCTATTCTCTTACCACTGATCCCGGCGTCAATCAGCAGACGGCATCCGTCATACCCTGTCATAATACAATTTCCGCTGCTGCCGCTGGCAATACTGCATAATTCCATAATTTTACTTCTCTTCCCAATAAATTTCAACCACATCGCCATGGTTCAGTTTCTGCATATAGCTGGCATCCTCCCCGTTTACCGTGGTTACAATGGCACGCCCGTTGGAGGCGTTTAAATCAAAGGTAATGGCGTCAAACAAATCTACGAAAATGTACTCCCGTTTGCCAGTCAGCATAATTTCACTTCCATTGACTTCCACAAGTATTGCTCCTTTGGGAAGGGCAGGTTTTTCCGGCTCTTTCGGCTTTTCTGGCTCTTTCGGTTTTTCTTCCTTTACCTGAGGCTCTGCCTGCAACTGGACCACATTTTGTACCTGAGGCTCCTCCTGCAAAGTTTTTTCCTCCTCCAATACACTCTCTTTTGGTGTCTGTATTTCTTCCGCCTTGGGAGGTTCACTGAAAAGGTCTCCCTGACGTGCCCAGTCAAAAGGTGATATCTGTGCCACAGGCTCTTCCTGCTCCTGAAGTGTTTCAGGCTCTTCCATGGCAGATTCCGGTTCCTCTGTAACTTCTTTCTCCTGAACTGGTTCAGGCACATAGGCATTTTCCTGTTCCGGGCTTTGCGGCAGCTGCTCCAACTCCTGAGGCTTTTGCGCAGCATTTTCCTCCACTGCATCCACAGACTCCTCCACCGCAAACTCATCTGCCCCCCTTGCACTGGCTGTCCACTCTACCGTAAAATTCTCATACAGAAGTGTGGTAAGCTCTGCGGGACGGTTATTGACACGGATCACATGCTCCTGGCTGACTTCCACATCCATAAATTCCGCCAGCTGTTCCACCGTGTAGAAGTTCCTGGTCTCGATCACATCACCTTCCTGCACATGATAAGAGGAAACTTCAATACTTCCGTTTACCTCCACAAATTTGGGACAGTGGATAGTTTTTCCGTTTACTTCAAATGTCACAGTCTCCTGGGTGTATTCCGCCAGGTCATCAATGGTGATCACTGCCGCATCCCCGGCTGTGGAAGGTTCTACCGTAATATAGCTGTTGGCAATCAACGGGGAATTGATATTTGCCTCCCTGTCATTGACTTTCACCACTGCGGAATCCCCCGCCTCTCCCCTGGCGATCCTGGGACTGCCGTTTACTGTAAAATTAATCTCTTTGCCCCTCTTGGGGAATAAATACTCATTTGGGAAACCTGCCTGCATAGCTGCATCCACAATAGTCAGGCGGCCGTTATCATAAAGCTTGATGCGCTCCCCATTAAAGTGTACCATAATAAAGCTGTTTCTCTGCTCGTAATAGTTGAGACAGATACCGATGGGCGTAACAAGAAGCGGATCTTTTTTTATCTCCTGCTGTTCAAAGGTGATCTCCTGCAATACCTCCTCGCCCCGGAGAGCCACACGCTCATTTGGCAGTTCAAGCTTGTCTGCAAGCATCTCCGTGAATCCGTGGATTTTTCCGCCGCCTCCCACTACAAAGGTAGCGCTTACCGTGGTATCCCCGTTTAACTCCTTGATCTTATTGGCAACATCTGTGGTGATCCTGTCCACCAGACTCTCAGTAAGCTTCCAGACCTCCTCCGACTTAACGGTATGCTTTAAGGTCATAATATCCGTATATTCTATCTCCGTCTCCTGGGTGGAGGCCAGCTTGATATGCTCTGCCATGGCAAAATCCACCAGATAATTCTGCACGATAAGTTCTGTCAGCTCATCCCCCGCCAGCGGGATCATGCCATAAGCGATAATGCTTCCATCCCTTGTGATACAGATATCGGAAGTACCTGCCCCCACGTCCACCAGGGCAATATTTAACATACGGTAATTCTCCGGAATCGCCACATCAATAGCCGCAATAGGCTCCAAGGTCATATTTGCCACACTAAGGTCTGCAATGGCCACAGCGGAATACAGACCGTCCACTACATCCTCCGGCAGGAATGTCACAATGATATCCTCTGAGATCATCTCCGCCTTATGGCCTTCCAGACTGGAAAATATCTCATCATTCAGATAATATTTTACAACAGAATAACCCACACAGTAAAATTTGTACTTGGTATCGTTCTTGTCCTTCAGTTCCTCCTGGGCACGCTCAATCCCCAGAAGATCCAGGGTATGGATATCCTCTGCCCGGACTACGCTCTCCGTTTCAAACTCATAGTCCACATGGGTGGTCACGGTTTTTAACACACGGCCTGCCGCCGCAATGCAGACAGATGTCAGCTTATCACCGATCTGTTCCTCCAGCTTCTCTTTCACGATGCGGATGGTGTTCCCCACTCTCCCGATATCATGAATCTGACCGTCCAGCATGGCCCTCGTCTCATGCTCCATAGAATACTGAGCCAGAACGATAAATTCCTTTTCCTCTTTATAACCTACCGTTCCCACCACATTCCTGGTCCCGATATCAAGACCAAATACCAATTCATCTCCTGCTTCTTTTCTTTCCATATTTTCTATCTCCTTCGTCCACATGGCGAAACAGTTTCCAAAAGCGAAACTGTCACCTGGCAAATGCCTGTCTCACCTGATAAATTGTCTCCTCCAGCGTTCCGTTGTTGTCGATCACCAGTGCTGCGTATTTCCTGTACTCCTCCTCGGAAAGCTGGCTTCCAAATATGCTGTCGATCTTTCCGTCAGAATATCCCCGGCTCATCTTTAATCTCTGTCTGCGGATTTCCCTTCCGGTATCAATATACCACAGCCTATCACATATTTTATCATATCCTTCTTCAATTAAAAGGGCTGCTTCCAAAATAAAATAAGTAAATTTTCCCTTTTCCTTCTCTTTATCGTATATGCCAAGGATTTCCTCCTTCACCGCCGGGTGGACGATTCCGTTCATCCGCTCCCGCTTCCCATCGTCGGAAAAAATCACTTCTGCCAGTTTTTTTGAATCAAAATGCCCGTCCTTGGCAAAAATATCCTCCCCTGGAAATGCCTTTACAATTCTTTCGTAACAATCCTTTCCAGGTTCCATCAACTCGTGAGCTACCTCGTCTGCCAGAAGGATTTTAGCGTTGTAATTCTCCTGTATATAGCGCAGGATCTCAGATTTTCCTGCACCTACCCCCCCTGTAATCCCTATAAATTCCATCTATTTTGCCTCATACCAGTTATTTCCAGTGTGCATATCGATTTCCAGCGTAACGGCAAGCTCTGCCGCCCCCTGCATCTCCTCCGTGAGGATCTCCCTCACCTGTTTCTCCTCTGTCTTGTCTGCCTCCACCAAAAGCTCGTCATGGACCTGCAAAAGCAGTCTGGACTTTAACCCTTCCCGCTGCATCCTGTCGTGTACCCGGATCATGGCAATTTTTATAATATCTGCCGCCGTTCCCTGAATGGGGGCATTCATTGCCACACGCTCTCCGAAGGAACGCTGCATAAAATTGCTGGAATGAAGTTCCGGCACAGGCCTTCTCCTGCCGTTGAGTGTCAGGGAATATCCCTTTTCCTTCGCCTCTGTCACCAGGCCGTCCAAAAAGGATTTGATCTTTGGATAGGTCTCGAAATACCGCTCAATATAGTCTGCCGCCTCTTTTTTGCTGATACTTAAATCCTGGCTTAATCCAAAGGAACTGATGCCGTAGACAATCCCAAAATTCACCGCCTTTGCATTTCTTCTCTGCAAATCCGTCACTTCTTCAAAGGGAATGTGGAATACCTGGGAAGCGGTAGTCCTGTGGATATCTTTTGCCTCCCTGTAAGCCTGGATCAAACTTTCATCCCCCGACATGTGAGCCAGAACCCGAAGCTCGATCTGGGAGTAATCCGCATCCACAAAAACACACCCCTCTTTTGGCAGAAACACTTTTCGTATCATCCTGCCAAGTTCCATGCGGATAGGGATATTCTGTAGGTTTGGCTCTGTGCTGCTGATGCGTCCGGTAGCGGTAATGGTCTGGTTGAAGGTGCTGTGTATCCTCTGTGTCTCGTCAATGTAGGCTGCAAGCCCCTCCCCGTAGGTAGACTTTAACTTTGTGAGCTGGCGGTACTCTAAAATATCCGCCACAATGGGGTACTCCGGCGCCAGCTTGTCAAGGACATCCGCCGCCGTAGAATACCCTGTCTTTGTCTTTTTCCCGTAGGGCATTTTTAAATCTTCAAAGAGGACAACTCCAAGCTGTTTAGGGGAGTTGATATTAAACTCCCTGCCAGATTTCTCATAGATTGTCTGTTCCAGTTCTGTGATCCGCTCATCCAGACTCTCACTGTAGGCTTTCAACGCCTCTCTGTCCGCACCTACACCCTCCTGCTCCATATCTGCAAGGACATACACCAGAGGATGCTCTATGGTATCGTAGAGCTGCTTCATCCCTGTCTCTTTCAGTTTTTCCGTCAATACATCCCTGGATCTTTTTGCCACATATGCCTGATAGCACACAAATTTTAAGAGTTCTTCCTGTCTTTGCTCCATGGCATCTGAAAGAGAAAGCTTCCCCAAAAGATCCATTCTGGAGGGCAGCAAAAGTTCCAGATAGTCCTTGGCGATATCCTCACAATTATAGTCGCTTAAAAGAGGATTTAAAAGGTATGCCGCAATGCCGCAGTCAAAACTGTTTTTCCGGAGAGATTCCTCTCCCCTGGCTAAAGACAGCAGCTTCACCGTAGATTTTAACTCTAAGACGGAAAAAGAAAATCCTCTCCCGATCTTCTCCCGAAGCTGTTCCTTTACATACTCACCGGTAAAGGCATCTGAAACCGGAAGGAAATAATTTTCTTCCTCCCCAAAGCTTAGGGACACACCCAAAAGCTCTCCTGATTCCGCTGCAAGATAGAGTCCTGCATAATCCTTTGCCTGAGTGAGGATCTCCTTTGCCTGTAAGTCATCCCTTACCCAGGTAAATGTCTCCTCCACTTTATTTCCCGGAGCCTCCACCTCAAAGCGCTTTAACATATTTTTAAATTCCAGGCGCTTGCACAGAAGATAAGCTTCCTCCGTATAAAGGTTTCCCAAAGCGGCACCTGAAATATCATAATCGATTTTGGCATAAATTTCAATAGTTGCCAGCGTTTTTGATAACTCTGCCTGGCTGTAGTGCTCTTTTAAATTCTCCCCCGCACGTTTGGGCTTGATCTCATCTGCATGGGCATGGGCATTTTCAATATTCTGATAGGCTGCGATAATATTTGTGGCAGTCTTCTCCCCGATTCCCGGCACCCCCGGGATATTGTCAGAGGTATCTCCCATAAGTGCCTTTAGATCGATAAATTCCTTTGGCGTCACCTGATACCGCTCTTTTACATCTTTTGCGTAGTAATCCTCAATCTCCGTACCGTTTTTCTTTGTCTTTGGAATACGGATCTTTACATGTTCTGTGGCCAGCTGCAAAAGATCTCTGTCCCCGGAGACAACGGACACTTCAAGTCCCGCCTCCTCCCCCATGCGGGAGATGGTGCCTAAGATATCATCCGCCTCATAGCCCTCTTTTTCTACAATCACAATCCCCATAGCGGTGAGCATCTCTTTGATCAGGGGAACCTGCTGTCTTAGTTCCTCCGCCATAGGCTTTCTCGTCCCCTTGTACTCCGCAAACATCTCATGTCGGAAGGTAGGGGCGTGAACGTCAAATGCCACCGTGAGAAAATCCGGTTTCTCCTCGTCTAAGATTTTAAACATGATATTTAAAAATCCATACACCGCATTGGTGTGCAGCCCTTCCGCATTCGTCAGGTCAGGTATCCCGTAAAACGCCCGGTTCAATATGCTGTGTCCGTCAATCAAAACTAATTTTTTACTCATACTGCCCTCGTATATTCTTTCAGCCACTTATTTTCTTCCTGTGTCATATAGGGAGATAAGATCTCATAGACCTTTTTGTGGTAGTCATTTAAACGTTCCCGCTGCTCTTTTGTCATAATCTTTGGATCAATGGCGTCCAGATCAATGGGGGCATAGGTAATTGTCTCAAATTCCATAAACTGCCCGTACTCATTCTTGATCCCCTTGCGGCACAAAAGCTCATTTTCCGTGCGGATGCCATAGGCGTTTTCCAGATAAACTCCTGGCTCGTCCGTGGTGATCATGCCCTCCAAAAGCTCAGCGTCAGGAACTCCCTCCCGTTTCTGCCATCGGATGGAATTTGGTCCCTCATGGACATTTAAGATATGTCCCACACCATGTCCAGTGCCGCATTTGTAATCGATTCCAAGATTCCACAAAGGCCCTCTGGATAAGATATCCAGATTCCGGCCGGTACATCCCTGCAAAAATTTTGCTGCTGCAAGGTTCAAATTGGAAATCAGCACCGTGGTAAAGTGGAGGCGCATCTCCTCTGTGATGGGGCCAAGAGCCATGGTCCTTGTGATATCTGTGGTCCCTTCCAGGTAATGTCCGCCGGAATCCACCAGATAAAGTCCCTCCGGCTTTAACAGGGCATTGGACTCCTCCGTTGCACTGTAATGCATCATCGCACCGTTGGGTCCGTAAGCGGAGATGGTGTCAAAACTTAAATCCAGGAAATTTTCCTGCTCCCTTCTGAACCCTTCCAGCTTGTCAGAAGCGGAAATTTCCGTAATCTCCTCTTTTCCTATGGTGGTTTTCAGCCAGTACATAAATTTGGTAAAAGCAACCCCGTCTTTGATATGTGCTTTCCTGGTATTTTCTATCTCCGTCTCATTTTTTACGGCTTTCAAAAGTTCTGTGGGGTTTTCTCTGTCAATTACTTCCACTGTCTCCCCCAGGGCATTTACAATGCGGTAGTTTACTTCGCTTACGTGGAGCCAAACCTTTGTATCCCCCGGAATTTCCGGAACATAGGAATAAATGTCCTCATAATCCCTTGTGGTGATCTGATTCTCTTCAAGATATTTTTTTTGTTCCTCCGTCAAAATCTCCTGCTGCAAAAACCAGACACATTCCTCTTTGCCGATCACCAAATAGGATAACACCACAGGAACGTAGGAGATATCTCCCCCTCTCACATTTAAGAGCCATGCAATATCGTAGAGGGAAGTTAAGATGTGAATGTCTGCCCCTGCTTCCTCCATTTTCTTTCTCACGTCGGAAAGCTTTTCTGTAGTACTCCTCCCCGAATATCTTTCTTCCAGGATAAAAAAAGGCTCCTTTGACATGGAAGGTCTGTCTTCCCAGATCAGATCCACCAGATCCTCGTTTACATAGAGGCTTCCCTCTTTTTCCCGAGCAATTTTTTTGTATTCCTCCCCTGCTTTCCCGTTTACCACCCGGCCGTCAAAACCGATACAGCCCTTATCCGGCAGTTTCTCTTTTATAAACTCCAGGACTGTGGGCACATTTTCCTCCCCCATAGGGAAAAGGGTGACGGTGCTGTCCTTTAACTGCTTTCTTGCCTGGACAAAATATCTTCCGTCTGTCCAAAGCCCTGCCTCCTCTCTTGTGATCACGGCAGTTCCCGCAGATCCGGTAAATCCGGTGATAAACTTTCTCGCCTTAAAATACTCCCCCACATACTCGGACTCATGAAAATCCGAAGTGGGCACCACATAGATATCAATGCTGCGCTCCTTCATAAGACTGCGCAGCGCCTCCAAACGTTTTTCAACAGGATTCATGCGTTAATTCTCCTCATAATATTCAAAAAATCTCGTGTCAAGCTCCGGGTAGGACCTCTTTAAGGAAAGAGGTTTTCCGCTGCGGTTTAAAAAGCAGTGCTCACTGGTGGCAACTGTCCGAAGCTCCCCTGTCTTTTTGTCTGTCATTCGGTATTCCAGGGTCATTTTAATGCCGTTGTAGGATTTGATCTTCGCCTCGATCACCACAGTGTCATCAAAATGGACCATGCTTTTGTATTCGCAGGAGATAGACAACACCGGGCTGATGATCTCCATTTCCTCCATTCCCTTGTAGGATAAGCCGATCTGCTCCATCAGATCCATTCTGGCCTCCTCCATCCACCGGATGTAATTGGAGTGATGGATGATTCCCATCTGATCCGTCTCGTAATACTTTGCATGATGCTCGTAGGGTTTAATATGCACCGGAGCTGCCTGTCCGTAAATCTGCAATTCTTTATCTGCCATTTCTAATACCTCCTGTACACGAAATTACTAAATTGTCCATGGGGCTACTACTTCCCCACAATACTTTAATAATATATCTTTTTATCCAAAAAGTCTATAAAAAATTCGTCTTTACTTTGATAAGTTTGGGGTTTTGCATTACATTTCCAGTAGGTCATAGGTACTTCTTGAGCCTGTTGAAAAAATATGCTACTATAATTTCGGTAAAAGATATAGAATTTAAGACAAAAGTAAAAAGGAGAGAGTTATGGACCAAATAAAAGATGAACTGAAAAACGCCGGGATCTGTGCCAGCCGCATGATAAAGCTGATCGTCTACGCCATACTCTGCGGCATTGTAGTGGGTCTTGTGAGCTGTGCCTTTGCCGCATTGATGAACCTTGCCACCTCCACCCGGCTTGACCATTTTATGCTGATTCTGTTTCTGCCTGCCGCAGGCGCTCTGGTAGTGTTTGTCTACCATCTTTTTAAAAATGAAAACGACACCGGTACAAATCTGGTAATTTCCGCCCTGCAGTCCAAGGATGAAGTGCCATTGCGGATGGCTCCCTCCATCTTTTTGGGAACCATCATCACCCACCTTTTCGGCGGTTCCGCCGGGCGTGAGGGGGCTGCCCTGCAGCTTGGGGGAAGTATTGGAAGTTCCCTGGGGCATCTTTTAAAGCTGGATGAAAAGGACACCCATATCATTATGATGTGCGGTATGAGCGCAGCTTTTTCCGCACTGTTTGGCACCCCTATGGCGGCTTCCATTTTTTCCATGGAGGTAATCAGCGTGGGCATCATGCACTATTCTGCACTGGTTCCCTGTGTCCTGGCCTCCTTTGTGGGATATGGCATCGCCACTTACCTTGGGCTGTCTGAGCATGTTTTCGGCATCTCAAACATCCCTGATTTCACCATTCAGACAGGTGGGATCATTGTAGTTCTGGCAATCTGCTGCGCACTGGTCAGCGGGCTTTTGTGTATCTCTCTTCACACCTTTGCCGCCCTGTACAAAAAGTACATGAAAAATCCCTATCTCCGGGCTGTGGCAGGGGGTGCCATCGTGGCTATTCTCACGTTTCTGATAGGCAGTCAGGACTACAACGGCACAGGGGTACATATTATCGTCAAGGCTCTCTCCGGAACGGTTTTTCCCGCCGCTTTCCTGTTAAAGATCCTTTTTACCTCCCTGACACTTGGAGCCGGTTTTAAGGGCGGGGAAATTGTCCCTACATTTTTTGTGGGAGCCACCTTTGGATGCCTGTTTGGAAACCTCATCGGTTTCTCCCCCAGCCTCTGCGCAGCGGTTGGGATGGTCAGCGTGTTCTGCGGCGTGACAAACTGCCCCATCTCTTCCCTGCTCATCAGTTTTGAGATGTTTGGCTATGAGGGCATGCCTTTTTATCTCTTGGCCTGTGCTTTCAGCTATGCGCTTTCAGGGTATTTCAGTCTGTATCACAGCCAGATCATTGTGTACTCGAAAACCCATACTACGTTTATCAACCGGAAGACCAGGTAGGGGGATTTGGTATGATTCGCTTAAACTTACAGAGTGTCAATATATACCTTATATCAAAGGAGTGTGAATCAATATGGCCTATACCATGCCACAGCATTTTAACTCTATAGAGCAGGCGCTGGTATCACTTTTTGGAAATAATATCAAAATCGAGGCGGCTGACCAGATTTTTGGCGGTGACATCAACGATGCATACAAACTGACGCTGACAGATGGAACATGCATTTTCATGAAATCAAACACCATAAAGAATGCATCCTTTTTCTCTGCGGAAGCCGCCGGAATAGATGCGATCTCCCGTACCGGCGCCATTCGTACCCCGCAAATTTTCTGCAGTGGGACAGAGAAAAGCGGGAATGGTTATTCTTTTTTGCTGATGGAATTTATAGAAAAAAAGAAATGTGCGAAAAACTATTGGGAAACATTTGCACAGGAACTTGCCGCAATGCATCAGGCGAAAACTACAGATTTTGTAAAGGGTGGAACTTATGGTTTTATTCAGGATAATTTTATCGGCGCAAGTCATCAGAAAAACACAGCACATGACAGCTGGATCTCTTTTTTCCGCAGCTGCCGTCTGACACCTCAGTTTAACCGCGCTTCCCATTACTTTGATGCTTCAGGCAGAAAAAGTATCACATATCTTCTGGATCATTTAGAGGATATTCTGGTAGAACCGGAACACCCGTCAATTTTGCATGGTGATCTATGGTCCGGCAATTTTATTACCGGAAACGATGGAAAAGCATGGCTGATAGATCCGGCGGTTTATGTTGGACATGCCGAGGCCGACCTGGCTATGACAGAACTCTTCGGTGGTTTTCCCCCTGCCTTTTATGACGCATATCAGGAAGCTGCACCTATGCAGCCAGGTTATCACCACCGCCGTGACCTGTATAACCTCTATCATATGCTGAACCATCTGAACTTGTTTGGCCCCTATTACCTTTCTCTTGCAAGACGTATGATAAGGAAATATACCTGATTTTTTCAGCAATATACAAAACTTCTGCCCTGTGGTAAAATAATTATATTATAGAACTTTTTGCAATGACGGCGGGGCAATCCTATATACAATATTGCCTGCGCTTGTAATTGCCATAGGAACAGACGCATTGATAAACACCATATTTACAATCTTGTTTTCGTGCTTAATCTGCCAGCAGGCCACTATCGGTTTCTGGGAGGAATTGACATTCTGCGGCTTTTTGCTGGATGGGTACTTCAATAAGGACAAGAAAAACTGGTCTTGCAGGTTAGCTTACGCAGGCATTTTTTTCATTTTCGGATTGGTCCATGCCATTGAATGTGATAATTTTGGGGATGCCGTAGACAGGTTAATCATGACTGGAATTTTGGGGTTTGTCTATGCAGCCATCTACCTGCATTCCCATAATATACTTGTCCCCATGCTGCTTCATTTCATCTATGATATCCCTGCAAATTTTCAGCAATTTGTAGATGTCTGGAATGAGGAAAGCCAATTGTTTTATGTGCTCATAACAGCTTTTATTTTAATGGTGATTTTTCATTTATTTTGTGATAAAAAACTGTCTACGAGGTGGCACCTTATGAACAATGATATTTTGAAATTCCCTTTCCACGATAAACCGAATACAGCTGCTATTATCTGTTCCCACGTATTGGAGGAACAGGAACCGATCTTATACGTTTCCCATGATGAAGAGGACGGTATATGGCAGTTTTTATGCGGAAAAGAGGGGCATAAGGAGAGCGAGGCAAGGATTGTTTCCTTATACTCTGTTTTCATGCTGGATCATACCGTTGCAAAACTCTCTGAAATGCCATGCGGATATTTTGCAGAGCGTGAAAGCAACGATTCCAAATGGGTTATCCATAAAAGATAAATTACGCCGTCACATTAAATCCCGGTCTGCTTATAAACCATGAGGACATCATGCATCTTGTTTTCAAAATCAGGGTCTTTCTTTTCGAGATAATATTTGATTTTAAATGGTTTGATAACCATCTTTTTCAGGTACTTTTGCATCATCGGTAATTTCAGGCGGCCGGAGCGTTCATCATCAAAAAGGGCAAGATTCATTCCGCTTGCATTAAACCGCTCTATGCAGTGGCGGACAGTAGGAATGCTTACCTCTAATGTGCATCTGCAATATCAGAGAATGTTCTTCCGTCTGATTTCCAAAGAAGCATCCTTGCACGGTCAACTACCTGTGCCAGAATGGTTCGTGTTTTCATTAATGATATGTGCTAGTACAACGAATATTAAGTTTGTTTACGTTAAACTTGCCCTGCTTCCCCTCCTTGATCACAGACCGCAGGCCTTCTCCAGCGCCTCTCTCAGTTGTTCATAGCGCAGCCTTTTTTCCTCTTTAGCAAAGTGAACCTCCCTGGACTGCTCCGGATTATCCTCATACACCAACTCTTTTGCCCTGTCTCCAAACTGCTCGCTTGTCAGATCAAAACAACATCCATCCACCACATTGTAACAGTGCACGGCTCCATCCTCTAACGGTATGCCGTACACCTTGCCGCCAAAGATATCCTGCACGAGAAAAGCCGTAATAGAACACTGCCCCTTTGTCTTATTCTCCTTTGTCCACTGATGACGCATCCTGGGCGCACAGGTTTTTGCACACCAGATTCCTGACAATTTGTCATACAGATCTCTGGGGGATTTTACTTTCTGATACAGGGGATGAATCGGTTTTACCATGGCAGTTTCCCACCCATAAAAATTGTAATTCTCAGGCTTTTGCATCAGATATAGAGGAATTGTATCTTTTATTTTTATCCGTTTTCCATACACCATCATCGCCTCTTTTATCCCTGTATAAAAGGCCGACCTGTAGGGTTCCTCCAGTGTAATATGCTCACAGTTGGTACTGATATATGAGATATATTCCTCTGATGTCAAATTTCTCTCTTTTTTCCACTCAAAATAGCCGCCATCCACAAACCCATATTTCTTTGCATTTTTGTACTCTAACTGACAAGTGTATCGTCTCTTGACATGAAAATGCTCCCTATACACCTGCTCCATGGCCTGATACAGCCTTTCATTGGCACTCTTCTCATCTGAGCGTGTCATAAACATTGCCAGATATCCTCCGGGCTTTAACATATCAAACACTTTGGAAAAAGCTATTTCTTCGGGAATCCACTGAATGGAAGCCGCCGAAAAAACCAGATCATAGGCATTGTCCTCAAAGGGATATGTCTCAAAATCATCGTTTATTATCTTAAAATTCGGATAGGAAGAAAATTTTTCTTTCATAAAGGACGTAAAATTTTCCCCAAGTTCGATTGCGGTATAATCGCATCCCGTCTCCAAAATCGGTTTCGTAGCCTGCCCTGTTCCAGGCCCGATTTCAAGGACAGACTTACCGGAATCCAATTCACAGACAGAGCAGATCTTCTGAAAGAGCTCATCACAGTATCTGGGACGGTATTTATCAAATTCCTTGGGTATTTTGTCAAATGTTTTTCTGAAATCCATCTTATTTATCTCCCATTATTTTTTTCTCTGATTTTCACAGACTTCTGCCATTTCCATCATATCTTCTTCCTCTACTATTTCGCCAAGATCATAGGCCATGGGGTCTGCTATAAAATCCACGAGAGCCTTATTAATCAGTTTATGCTCCTCTTCTGTTGCGGTGATACGGACAAATGGCTCTCTTTCTCCATTCGTTAAATCCTGCAACAATATCATTTTACCATAAGCACCGGGACAATTCCATTAAGTAACTTCCATTCAATTGGTAGAACTATTTTCATATCCATATTCTGCAAATTCTGAAACTACAGCTGCAAAAATAGTTTGCCGCTTTTCAGTACTCAGTCCCAAAAATAAAGATGTTGGCATTATAATCTCCTCAAAATGACCGCATGGTCACTCGGTGTGTTTAATAATAATGACCATGCAGTCACTGCGGTTAATAGATATGATTTCTATTCACTTGTCAATTCAATTTCTACAATTCTTTCAGAGGAGATATATTCTCCACCGCTGCAAAAAACGCCTCCACAACTGCCGGGTCAAAATGTGTGCCGGATTCCTCCTTAATGATTGCATACGCTTTTTCAAGCGGCATGGCATTTTTATAACAGCGTTTGGAAGTCAGTGCATCAAAAACGTCTGCCACTGCCATAACCCTTGCACAAAGCGGTATTTCTCCCCCGCTAATACCATAGGGATAGCCCTTACCGTTCCACCACTCGTGATGATATGCCGCCATCTCCACCGCCGTATTCAGATATCCCGATTCCCCAAGCTCCGTCTTTGCATGGGTAAGCAGTTCCTCTCCTGCCGTGGTATGCGTTTTCATAACCTCAAATTCTTCCTCCGTCAGCTTTCCTGGCTTATTGAGAACTGCGTCCGGTATATGTATTTTTCCTATATCATGAAGCGGCGCTGCCACCACCATGTCACTCACATACTGGTCCGTCAGAATATCACTGTATGTCCCCTGCCTTCTTAGTTCCTTTGTAATGCACTCCACATATCCCGCTGTACGCTTGATATGTCCGCCCGTATTATCGTCCCTGTTCTCCACAACCTCCGCCATGAATGTGATCAGGCCAGACTGCATATTGGAAATCTGTTCATAATAAAAGGAACGTTTATTCCCCTGCATAATCAGCACGATAATCGTAACTGACATTATAAATGCTGAAATACTGCTGATCCCGATAAACAGTGAAAATTTTTGTCCATACAACTTGTCCGCCAATCCAGTATTTCCATCGGCTTCCAAAATTTGCTTTGCCACTACATTTGAAAAGAACAGCATTAAAATCCCCACCATCCACAGCAGATATTTCTCTGATTTCTGTAGTTTCCTGTGCCGCATATTCTCATCAAACCAGTTTCGCCATTCTTTTCCTTTCACATAGAATATAGCCAGCAACACGAACAGTAACCCATAGGCCGCAAACTGATAAACATAAGTTCCCCGCAGAGACAAAGACATAAGATATGGCGGCACAAACAGAACCGGAAGCAAAAACCCGTTGATAATGCCCAAAAACGGAATCAGCAGAAACAAACTCCGAAGCTTGTGTTTATCCCTGCTAAGACAGATATTTAATTCTATCATAAACAATGCCGACAACGATGCAATATCTTTCCCAAAAGCGAAAAACATAATACCAATCAGCAAAAAACTAATTATATAAAAATTGCGCTGCTTCTTCGTCTCCATATCCGGCTCTAAAAATACATATTTTTTTATCAGGAATCCGCCAATTGTGATTGCCGCCGTTTCCAATACTTCCAGTATTTCTGTTTCCATAAGTATGTGTCCTCCTTAACAATTAACTGCATTGTTCACATTATACCAGCTTTCTGATAGACATTCTCCGTTTTTGTATTGTTCCTCGCATTCTTTGTTTAGGGCATATATAACCGCTATTTTAGCATTGATGATACCTGTATATAATTGATTTTCTTAAAGGCATTACTGAAATCTTCTTTTGTTGGATAACTACTATCCCATTGAAAAATCATTTGATCTTCCATTTGTTTTACAGCATTTTCAACTAATTGAGAGATGTCATCTAAATCGTCAGTGTTGGCAGTTCTATATGATATTTCCATAGTCTCTCCTATAAACATTTTTATTTATTTTGAGAGAATCATAAGCATCAAAAAAGCAACCGCCACTCTCCAAAGTAAATGGTTGCTTTTTCGTAACTATTAACCAAGACGAGCCGTTGCTATACAGGTAAGACCTTTTCTAAAACGTATTCTATCAAAAGCTTTGGATATTGTCAAACATAAAATATTTTTGAGATAGATTTTGAACATTAATAATTTTAACTAAATTTTCAATCCCATTTCCATATTCCGCAAGGGCTAATCCAGTAGGCTATATTCCTTCACCATGCTACATATTATCTGATCATCGAAGACGACAGCAACCTGCCGGATGGAACCGGCTTTGACCTGTGCAGGGAAGTCCGGCAAAAAAGCTCTGTCCCAATCATTATGCTGACCGTCCGTGACACGGAGATGGACAGGATCAAGGACTAGTACAACGAATACTAAGTTTGTTAAGGAAACTGTTTTTCCGTTTTTCTGCAAAACAGTTATTGTTTGTTGATATCCTCCTCCAATTTACCTGCAAGCACAAGAGTCTGATCGAGAATCTTCTGAATCTGGCTGATATTTTCCTTATTCGCTTTTGCCACATTATTTGCATCTTTTATTGAAGCGGTAATGGTGACAAGATGATCTGTTATGATATTTAAAGTTTCTTTAATCGCAGTAGCAGAACTTCCGCTGTCTTTTGCCAACTGCCCCATCTCATTGGCAACTACAGCAAACCCGCGTCCATACTCGCCGCTGCGTGCCGCCTCAATAGACGCATTCAAAGCGAGCATATTAGAACGTGAAGCATTGCTGCCGACTTTATTTACAACCTCAACGGCATTGTTTACATCATCCTCTACCACATTTGCCATCCTGTCCATTTCCGTCAGCATATTAGACAAGTTACCAATTTTTTTAATGATTGCCTGAATAGAGCCGCTGATTTCTTTCACCGATTCCTGAAACTGATTCGCAATCTCTGACATCTGCTGCTTTATATCAACAGAGTATGTACAAACTACACACCCCGCCACTTCTCCGTCCTGCTCAACTGGCACTAATTCCCCCTCAAACGCTTCACCCATAACTTCTTTTGGCAAATAGTTATGCTTCTGCACTCCGGTTCTTATCACTTCATCAAATGCACCGCTTGGATCCTGAAATGCCTGGCCTACACTCAATGCAGGTTTTACCCCGTCTGGAACAGAAAATCCCTGTATGATCCCATCCCTGTCTAATACTGTTATGTAAACATCGTGATTACAAAGCTGCCTGATTATCGGCAAAAGTTCAACTATCTGAGTCAAATTTTCATTTGACATGAGCAAATACCTCCTATAAATCCTATGAACGCCTGCATTGTCCACAATAACCACTTATCCCATTGCATTATTGTAACAAATTTTTCCCCACAGAACAAGATACAACTTGGCTTTCGCACTTTATATTCAGAGAAAAAAGTAATTCTCCATTTCTTGCGATTTTGAAAAAATTAATCATGGATTTGTAAAGAAATTGCAAGAGTTTTAGGTTAAACTTTGTGTATAGAAAACAAAAATGCAAAGGAGCGGCAAATGATGGGCATTTTAGAATTGCACCAGATAGAAAAAACTACGGCGAAAAAGGAAACCAGGTAAAAGCACTGCGTGATATCAACCTTGCGGTAAAGACAGGGGAATTTATTGCCATTGTGGGCACATCCGGTTCTGGGAAGTCAACGTTTTTAACCCTCATCGGAGGGCTGAATACGGGATAATGCAGACATTGGGGATCAGTGACAGTTCCATTGGGAACACATTGATGACAGGATTGATGCTGCTATTTCTCCTGAGGTATCCTCTGGTCTGCTTCCTGGGAAACGGCTTTCTCTTTCTGTTTTTTGCTTATCCGACTGCCCGAAACATATACTATAATCACTGTTGATACATTTGCATCTTCACTCATGATTTCAAACTAGTGTACTGACCAAATTATACTTAGTCAAATAATTCTTCCATATATTGCCATTCTGCGTTATAATAAA
>JAMPFA010000001.1:599190-662412 GCA_023664725.1 Roseburia sp.
GGCACTAAAATAAGTCCTTTATTTATCATATTTCTACAACAAATAAAGGACTTATACTAATGTCCTAAACATATGTGCAAGATTCTCCTTTCCTGCATATTTTTACATAATGGTCACTTTTTTGGTCACTTTTTGTAAAGCAACTCTGGAAACCTTGATTTTACTGGCTTATTTAAGGATTTTTTCAGGGTTCAAGTCCCATCTTCCGCATTTGATTAAATTGTGGGAAACCTTGATTATAAGGTTTTCCCATTTTTTTATTACCAGAGTAATTGGTTACACTTTTCCAGCACAAAAGAAATTTTTCTAATTTTATGATGGGGGTACATGTTATGGTTATGTTTTTAAGATTAAGGAATATCTAAGAGCATAAATCCGTATCAATGGTTTTATGCTTTTAAAGTCACCTAAAAAACTGCTTGATAAAGGAGAACAATAATGATATTCCAGGATAATGTACTAAAAAAGTATTTAGAGAATGTTTATTTTATCACGGGCACACCATGCGGCGGGAAAAACACAATTTCAAGAACCCTGGCCAAAAGACAAGGGTTTATGGTATATGATATTGACGAGCACTTCCCAGAGCATCAACAAATCTCAGATCCAATATTTCAACCAGTAATGAAACTTTAAGAATACTGAATATTGACAGGTATAAAAAAATCAAAAAACTTCCAATATGTAAACCAACATAGCTGATAGAAGCGTTCATACTGTATACGTAACCCATTAGATATATTTCCAAGCACAAGAGTGTAAAGTCTATCAAAGGCTTTACACTTTTCTCATGAAATCAAAACTTTACCCCATGGCTTTCTTTCCCACAAAAGTAATAATAATTTCAATTTTCATAGCTTATTCCTTCTCACAGCCCCAAGTGGAAAATCCTGCCATGAATGGACTTTACACCTCAAATATGGTATAATAAACTTAATAATCCAATGAAGAAATACTCACAAAGGAATGCCTATGAGAAAAAAGAAAAAATTATTGATCACTTTTGGTTCCATAACAGCACTGCTTCTGATTCTGTACTTTATTCTGGTAAATTTTCTTGTCAGTGCCGCACTGGTTCCCTCTTTTATGGAAAAACTGGAAGCCTTTCAGCGGATCTCCGATGAAAGCTTTGCAGCCCTGGTGCAGACATCCGATATCAAAACCAACCGACAACTCGCAAGGAATGCCACCAAAAAATGGCTGGAAACCGCAGAATCTCAAAAAATATCCGCTGAGACATCAGACGGATACCAACTGATCGCAGAGGTATTTCCCAATGAGGAAGAAAACCACAAATGGGTACTTCTACTTCACGGGTATACCGGCTGGAAAGAAGAAATGTATCCCTTTGCCCACTGGTATCACGAAGAGGGATATCATATCCTTGCCCCAGATCTTAGGTGCCAAGGGGAAAGCGAAGGAGATTTTATCGGGATGGGGTGGACGGACCATTTTGACTGCGCCCTGTGGATCGACTATATGTTATCCCAGGACCCTGATGCAGAAATCGTAGTTCACGGACAGTCTATGGGTGCTTCCACTGCATTGATGATAACAGGGGAAGAAAACCTATCTGGACATATCAAAGCCGTAATCTCCGACTGTGCATACACGGATGCATACGCTATGTTCAGCGATAAGATTAAAGCGTGGTTCCATCTGCCCGCCTTTCCCTTAGTGGACAGTGCCTGTCTTGTCCTGCGGCTCCGAGGAGGATACAAGCTAAAAGATGCCTCCGCCATCCAGGCGGTTAAAACCAGCAGCACTCCTACCCTCTTTATCCACGGGGATGCGGACGACTTGATATCTGTTCAAATGTCAAAGGACTTATATGATGCGGCTGACTGCAAAAAAGAGCTGTTAATCGTAGAGGGAGCAGGACATGCACAATCCCAGGACAAAAACCCGGAATTGTATTACGGCACCATAAAAGCATTTCTGGAAAACCTGGAAACCTAATATTTGGTGTATCAGCGATTGACACATATTAAATTGAAGCCGCAGAACCTGTGGAAATCAGGCGGACTCTTATCGCTCCTCCACAAAACTGAGCATAAGGTTTCGCATATCTTCCATCCGCTGCTTCGCCTTGGCATTTTTGTAAGAAACTCTGTCCACCAGACGATTTACATAGTCATGTTCCCTCACATAGGCAAAACTCTGGGGAAGATTCAGATCAAACATATAGCCGATGTAGGAAACCCACATATCCAGGTGGGTTTCCCTCTTTGCATTTAACAGGGGATTGTAACTCATAAACGTCTCGTAGGCATAATCCGAAACCTCTTCCTCCTCCAACTCCTCCATGGTTACATCCAGCATTGTCTCCATGCTCTCGATCAGCTTTGTGTGAAAATTATCAAGCTTATCTGCATCCCGGATCAGCTTCGTATAGAGAAGCTCCTCCCCCTGCAGTGTCTCGTCCACCAGAAACACTCCGTGATTTTTAATACTCTCATAGATCATATTGTCATACTCCTTAATGTCTATAAAATCCCGAAGATGCCCCTGGTCAAACAAAACCATAAGGCTGCACTTTGCATGGGGGATCACCGAATCGTCAAAACTGTTTGTGATGCGGAGCTGCTCAAACCTTCCAATATCATGCAAAAGTCCGATCAGTCCTGCCAGATCTCTCTTTTCCTCCGGCATCCCCATAGACTCTGCCAAAAAAAGGCAGATATCCATCACCCGGTAGGTATGGGTGATCTTCAGATTGATTTTCCCATCCTCCCTATCGTAAGCCGAAATATAATTTTCAAACTGCCTAACGGCGTCCTGTAAATGTATTCTTGAAGCCATATGATATCCTTTCCTGATCCAAAATCAACTAATGTGTAATTTATCATACCTTTATTTGTGCCGAATGTCAATAGCAAATCGAACATTTGTTTGTACTTGATTTTCTAAATTTCTTCTTTTCTATTTTTTATATCCCTTGACATTTATATCGGCGTACGATATACTCTAATTATGATATATCGTCACTCGATATATTAGCAATTTACACATAGGAGGAAAGAAAATGAATGACAATCCTGCACTGACCGAAGCAGTTTACTACATTCTTTTATCCCTATACACTCCCAGCCACGGCTACGGGATCATGCAAAAGACAGAGCAGATGTCCGACGGCCGGGTCCACTTGGCAGCGGGAACCCTGTACGGCGCTTTAACCAATCTCTGCGCCAAGGGATGGATCAAAGCCCTGCCGGGAGAAGCAGGGAGCCGGAAAAAGGAATATCAGATTACTGCATCTGGAAAAGAGATACTCACCGCAGAGTTAAACCGCCTGCAGCAGCTGGTAAAAAACGGAGAAGAAATTTTGGGAGGGAAAGAAAATGACTGAACGAAAAACAATCCACAGATGGTGGTGGGCATGGAACTTTGACAGGGAAGAACAATGGTTAAACGAGATGGCTATGGACGGCTGGGCACTGTATGATGTGGGATTCTGCGTCTACCGCTTTGAGAAAAGTAAGCCAAGCGAATATACGATACGCCTTGAAATGCATCGCCATGACAGCGCATATCTGGAATTTATGGAAGAAACAGGCGCCGAGTATATTGGACGCTGTGCCCAGTGGATGTTTTTCCGCAAAAAATCCAGCCTGGGCCAATTTGACATTTTTTCTGATATCGACTCCCGCATCCGTCACCTGAACAATATCATCAACTTGTTCCGGTTTATCGCAATAGCATGTATCTTTGTTGGATTAACAAATATATATATCGGCATAGTTCCGCCTTCCCGCTTCAACATCTGGGGAGGAACCTCCAACCTGTTGATGGCATGTCTTGTCCTTTATGGTATGGGACGGATTCATGGAAAAAAGGACTTTCTGGAAAAAGAACGGCTGCTGCACGAGTAAAAAATATTGAAGTTTATGGAGGTAAATAAAATGGCTGAAAAAGAAAGATTTGAAAAAGTTTTCTCACAGGGAAAATGGAATGTTGCCACAGAAATCTGGGTAGACAAAGAGACTGGCGTGAATTATGTGTTTCATGCAAGTGGATACGCAGGAGGAATGACTGTGCTCCTAGACAGAGATGGGAAACCAGTGGTCTCTCCGATTGTGAATAGCTAAAGATTATATTTATTTGCATGAAGTAGTTTTACATCAAGAGCCGGACAATCAAATGTCCGGCTCTTCATTCATTTTCTATTTTGTCTCCAGATCAAATCCAAAGTACCTTACTGCATTATTATAGGAAATTCCCTTTACAATCTTCTCCAATGCCTTGTAATCTGCGGGGTACTCTCCGTTCTCTACCCATCCGCCGATAAGCTCACACACAATTCTTCTGAAATACTCATGCCTTGTGTAGGACAGGAAACTTCTGGAGTCTGTCAGCATACCGATAAAGTTGCCAAGCAGCCCAAGGTTTGCCAGGCTTGTCATCTGCGCCATCATTCCAGCTTTGTGGTCATTGAACCACCATGCGCTTCCCTGCTGAATTTTGCCGATCGTAGTGGCATCCTGGAAACATCCTATAATGGTACCGATGGAGGCATCGTCGTTGGGATTCAAGGAGTAAAGGATCGTCCTTGGCATCTCGTCTGTGGAATTTAAAGCGTTTAAAAAATCTGCCATCTGTGCAGAGGGAGCGTAATTGTTGATACAGTCATATCCTGTATCCGGTCCCAGCTGGTCATAGCGGAAACGGTTATTGTCCCTCTTGCATCCATAGTGAAGCTGCATTGCCCAGTTTCTCTTGTGATACTCTTTTCCCATGGCAAGCATAAATGCGGTCTTAAACTTCAGCTCATCTTCCCTGGAAACCTCATTTCCCGCCATTCTCTTTGCAAAGATATCCTCAATCTCCTTGTCAGAAGCCGGAGCGTACATGACATACTCTAACGCATGGTCAGACACACTGCACCCCATAGATGCAAAGAAGTCCAGACGATTCTTAAGAGCATCAAGCAAGGTTGCAAAAGAAGTAACTTTCACACCGCTGACACTGCTCAATTTCTCAAGATAATCCAGATAATCCGGTTTTTCCAGGTTCATCGCCTTGTCCGGACGCCATGCGGGGAGAACCTGCACCTCAAAGCTCTTATCCTCTGCGATCATCTTGTGCCATTCCAGGCTGTCCACCGGATCGTCAGTGGTACAGATTAATGTAACGTTTGACTGTCTGATAATATTGCGGACAGACATGGAATCCTCTTTTAATTTTTCATTGCACAGGTTCCAAACTTCCTCTGCGGTCTCACCGTTTAAATGTCCCGTATACCCGAAGTACCTTTGCAATTCCAGATGGCTCCAGTGATAAAGTGGATTTCCGATTGCCTTCTCCAAAGTCTCCGCCCATTTCTGGAATTTCTCACGGTCCGGCGCATCCCCTGTGATATAGCGCTCATCTACCCCGTTGGAACGCATCTGACGCCATTTGTAGTGGTCTCCTCCCAGCCACACCTGGGTGATGTTTTCAAACTTTCTATCCTCTGCGATCTCCTTTGGATTGATGTGGCAGTGATAATCCAGCACCGGCATCGTCTCCGCATAGTCGTGGAACAGCTTCTTTGCACTGTCCGTTGAAAGAATAAAGTCCTTATCCATAAACTGTTTCATTTTAAAAACCCTCCTGAAAATTCTGAAATTTTAGTGATGTACTGTTTCTGATAACCAAATCTGCTGAGATCATTGTGCGGGCAGGCACTTTACAGTGATCCAGCACTTTCATTAATACATTTACCACATTCATGCAGGAATATTCCAACTTGTTGTCCACAGAGGTAAGCTCCGGCTCACAACACAGCCCCAGCTTGGAATTGTTGTATCCGATCACTTCCAGATCCTCCGGTATGCCGATTCCCAAGCACTTAGCATACTTGATGGCTCCGATGGCCAACTCATCGTCAACCGTTAAGATCACTTCTTCCCGGATTCCCTGTTTTGCCCGGGCGATCAGTATATCCCGCACTTCATCGATAGTTCCGTCATGAACGATAACCTGGTTTTTCCGGCATTTAATTCCCATCTCCTCATATGCCTTGATAAAGCCATTCCTCTTTTGGATTCCACTGTAAGAGAGACTTCTGCAGAGAAACAGCATCTCCCTTTTCCCTGCCAGAAGATATGTCTTGGTCACCCGGTATAAGGCATCTGTGTCATCACATAAGGCACAATACACATTTTCCGCTTCCAGATAGCCGTTTAAGATCACCACAGGAACCTTTGACGCCGCCTCTACGATGTACCGGTTCCTCTCCTTTGTCTGCTCCACAAAATTGGAACCCGCAAGGATCACCGCATCCACACGCTTAGACAAAAGAAGCTCCATGTACTGCTTTTTGTTCTCCCACTCATATCCAGTGCAGCACAAAAGAACATCGTAATCGTAATTCCGAAGTTCCTGCTCTAAATAGTAGATCGCAGATGCCAGATAAGGATCGGAAGAATCTGCGCACAAAATACCTACTGTCTGCATGGTATCCAGCCCCAGCCCTCTCGCAAAGGCATTGGGGGTATAGCCCATCTCCTCCATCACCTTTAAGACTTTCTCTCTTGTAGCCTCCCTGACCTTTGTATTTCCGTTCAACACCCGGGAAACAGTGGCGATACTTACCCCCGCCTGTCTCGATACGTCATAAATATTCATAATCTAGTCATCCTTCATGGCTTGTAAGCACTTACACTTTTTCTTTCCAACACATTATACAACACAATATCTTAAAATTCAATGTCTTTATGGCAAACTGTTACATTTTTTATCGGTTCACGCAAAAAAGCATTGACTATTTTTCCTTTTTGTCGTATTGTAAATGTAAGTACTTACACTTTTTTCAATTACTTTATCAACTATGTTTGAAAGGACAACAATTCTATGCAGGATTATATTAAAATTCATCCGGACGACTGCGTCGCCGTGGCGTTAAAGCCCTTGTCTTCTGACACTTCTGTCACTATTGACGGTGAAGACATTCTGCTGGCGGAGGATATTCCCCAGGGTCACAAGTTTGCCTTGAAGGATATCGCCCTGGGAGAACCTATTTTGAAATACGGAAATCCCATCGGCGTTGCCAAGGAGAAGATCAAAAAGGGAAGCTGGATCCACACCCACAATATCAAAACCGGGTTGGGAGACCTTCTGACTTACTCTTACAAAAAAGTGGACACGGACATCGCCCCCACAGAGGATGTGACCTTTATGGGATATCGCAGAAACGACGGTTCCGTAGGCGTCCGCAACGAAATCTGGATCATCCCCACCGTTGGCTGTGTCAATAATGTGGCGACTTCCATTGAGAGACAGGCGCAAAGGTTCGTGGGAGGTACGGTGGAAGAAATTGTGGCATTTCCACACCCGTATGGCTGTTCCCAGATGGGAGACGACCAGGAGAACACCAGACAGATTTTGGCAGATTTAATTAAGCATCCCAACGCCGGAGGCGTTCTTGTCCTTGGCCTTGGATGTGAGAACAGCAATATTGATGAGTTAAAGAAATATATTGGAGACTACGATCCAAACAGAGTTCGTTTTCTTGTAGCACAGGAATGTGAGGACGAGATTGGCGCTGCCCTCTCCATTATCGAGGATCTAACCCGTTTTGTGGGGAATTTCCACAGGGAACCAATCAGCTGCAGTGAACTGGTGATCGGTATGAAATGCGGTGGTTCCGACGGGCTTTCCGGTATCACCGCCAACCCCACTGTCGGTGCATTTTCCGACCTTTTGATCTCCAAGGGCGGCACCACGATTTTGACGGAAGTTCCTGAAATGTTCGGTGCGGAGACATTGCTTATGAACCGCTGTGAAAATAAAGAAGTGTTCCAGGAGACTGTAGATCTGATCAATAATTTTAAAAATTATTTTACCTCCCACAACCAGACGATTTACGAAAATCCATCCCCTGGCAACAAAAAAGGCGGAATCTCCACTTTGGAGGACAAGTCTTTGGGATGTACTCAGAAGTCCGGCAGTGCCCCGGTGAGGGGTGTGTTGTCCTACGGACAGAGAGTATGTGAGAAGGGTAAGAAAGGCTTAAACCTCCTTAGCGCACCAGGCAACGATTTGGTGGCCTCCACCGCTCTTGCCGCAGCCGGCGCCCACATTGTACTGTTTACCACAGGACGGGGAACACCTTTTGCATCCCCGGTACCCACAGTGAAAATTTCAACTAACACCGCATTAAATGACAAAAAATTCAACTGGATCGACTTTAACTGCGGCACTATGGTGGAGGGAACTTCTTTAGATGACTTAAAGCAGTATCTCTTTGACTTTGTGATAAACGTTGCCTCAGGAGAAAAGGTGAAGGCAGAAAAGGCCGGATTCCACGATATGGCTATCTTTAAACAGGGTGTCACATTATAATATAGAAAGCAGAGGAAAGGATATTACCATGAAAAAATTATGTTATGAGACATTGAAAGAAATGAACTACGACGGTTATCTCTTAAAAGACGCACCGGAGAGAGTGCTCCAGTTTGGCGAGGGAAATTTCCTCCGCGCCTTTGTGGATTACTTTATCGACATGATGAACGAAAAGGCAGGATTTAACTCCAAAGTTATTCTCTGCCAGCCTATCGCACCAGGCCTTGCAGATCTGATCAACGAGCAGGAAGGACTTTACACCTTATACCTCCGTGGCTTTGAAAATGGACAGAAAGTAAATGACAAGAGGATCATCTCCTGTGTCAGCAGATGTTTAAATCCCTATTCACAGTTTAATGACCTTTTGGCCTGTGCAAAAAATCCTGACTTAAGATTTATTGCCTGCAACACCACTGAGGCAGGAATCGCTTACGACCCTTCCTGCAAATTTACCGACACACCGGCAGACAGCTATCCCGGAAAACTCACCCAGTTTATGTATGAGCGTTTCAAAACTTTCGGCACAGAAAAAGGCAAAGGATTTGTTATCCTTTCCTGCGAGCTCATTGACAACAACGGAAAAGAACTGGAAAAATGTGTATTGCAGTATGCAGACCTGTGGCAGCTTGGGGATGATTTTACAAAGTGGATCAAAGAGGAGAATATCTTCTGCTCTACTTTAGTAGACCGTATCGTAACCGGATACCCCAGAAACGAGGCAGAGGAAATCTGCAAAGAGAACGGCTATCAGGACAACATTATCGACACCGGAGAAGTGTTTGGCTTCTGGGTAATCGAGGGTCCACAGTCTTTAAAGGAAGAGCTTCCCTTTGAGAAAGCCGGACTTCCCGTACTGATCACAGATGACCACAAGCCATACAAACAGCGGAAAGTGCGTATCTTAAACGGTGCCCACACCTCTATGGTTTTAGGCGCTTATCTGGCAGGCCAGGATATCGTCAGAAACTGTATGGAAGATGATGTGATTCAGGGCTTTATGAACAAGACTATCTATGATGAGATCATCCCAACTCTCACCCTTCCAAAAGATGAACTGGAAGGATTTGCCGCTTCTGTTACAGAGCGTTTTAAAAATCCGTTTATTGACCATGCGCTGCTTGCTATCTCCTTAAACTCCACTTCCAAGTGGAAAGCAAGAGTTATGCCAAGCTTTAAGGGATATGTGGACAAATTCGGAAAGCTTCCCGCATGTATCACTGCTTCCTTTGCTTTCTACATTGCTTTCTATAAAGGAAAGAAAATGGGTGAGGACGGCATGATCGGACAACGAAAAGGCAACGAATACACCATAAAAGACGATGCGCCTATTTTAGACTTCTATCTTGCACACAAAGATGACGACAACAAAACTCTGGCACACGCAGTCTGCTCCAACACAGACTTCTGGGGTGAGGATTTATCCAAAGTTTCAGGATTTGAAGCGGAAGTTGCAAAATATCTGGATATGATTGACGAAAAAGGCACCTACGAAGTAATGAAGAGCTGCTTATAAAAAAGGAGGTCTGCTATGGATAATAATTGCGCATATTGTATGGAAGGGGAACTGGTGGCAAAATTCGGCATTAAAATCTGCGAGCTTCCCGCCTCTAAAGTATTTCTGTTTAAAGAGCAGAGCCATCCGGGACGTCTGATCGTGGCCAGCAAGCACCATGTCAGCGAAATGGTGGATTTAAGCGAAGCTGACAGGAATGCATTTTTAGCCGATGTAAACCATATGGCGGAAGTAATGCACAAAACATTCTCCCCTGCCAAGATTAATTACGGTGCATATGGAGATACCGGATGCCATCTTCATTTCCATCTGGTTCCAAAGTACACCGATGAATTTGAGTGGGGTGGCACATTTGCCATGAATCCTGACAAAAAATATTTGACGGATAAAGAATATGATGAAATGATTGAAAAGATTAAGGCAAATCTGTAAATGGGAATTAGTACTGCGAAAATGACAAGCCAAACGGACAATCATTTAATATCCGCTGTACCGGCAGGGGCGGTATTTCCTATTCGCCCCTGCAAAATCCAACAGATATACAAAAAAAGAAACAGCCGAAGCTGTTTCTTTTAGGAGAAGGTATTTTTACTATGGGGTATAGCAAAAACTATATATAATGTATTGGGGGTTTTACAAGAATTATAATAGCATAGCATACCCCATTGTACTATTGGCCAGATATACAAATGTATTGTAATATCCGGTCGTTTTTTTGTCAGTTTAACAAGTAAAATCCAAACATGCGGAAAAATCCTTCAAAAATTGTTCTTGTTTTAGTGGATATTACTAAAAAAAGAAATGCCGAAAATATAGCATTTTCAGGCATTTCTTTATCACTTTACTGCTGAATTTCAAATTTACTTAAATCTGTTACACCAAGGTGTGCCAGCCGCTCTTTTAACATAGCCGCCTGATAATCAAGCTCTTTCCCCATATCCGGAGCATACCTGGCTCTTCTGTTCTCTGCATACATTTGAAGCAATAAATCTGCTAACTCTTTTTCTGTCGGCATAAGACCACCTCCTTGATTTCTAAAAATAAGAAGAATGGACTAGACGGGAATCGAACCCGTGTCCAAAAACCAATCCCCTGTCCTTCTACGAGTGTAGTCACTCCTTTGACATTTCCTCCGCCGCCCGGGGAGAGACACCCTGGCGGTTTTAGTAGCTTCATAATACGCCCACCGGCTCAAAGCTTTGCCGATGTCGTTTCCTACATAGTCGAAGCCTGGATCCTAATGTGTAGGTGCACTAGGTCAGACTGCTGCCATTAGGCAGCGTAAGCTAAATTATCGTTAGCGTTTAATTTTAATTTTGGCATTTAACGCATCCCATACGACTCGCTTCTCCAGCTTCAAGATCCCTGTCGAAACCTTTACTAGCCCTTATATAAAACTCCTGCAACTATTTTTAGCTTTACAGAAATTTTTTACTTTAATTATTATACCCAAAATATCTCTATAGGTCAACAATTTTTCACTGCCATTACGACATTTTTACTTTGAAATCCCGCTCCGCTTCCCGCTTTGCGTCCTTCTTTGCAATATCCTTGCGCTTATCGTAAAGCTTCTTTCCCTTTGCCAGGGCAATCTGCACTTTCACCAGGCTTCCCTTAAAATACACCTCCACAGGAACCAGGGTATATCCCTTCTCCGCAATCTTCTGTTGAAGTTTTAAAATCTCTCTCTTATGCATCAGAAGCTTTTTAGGACGAAGAGGATCTCTGTTAAAAATATTCCCCTTTTCATAGGGAGATATGTGCATACCATAAATATACACCTCCCCTTTTTCAATCCGGACAAATGCCTCTTTGATACTGCACTTACCCATGCGCAGGGACTTTACTTCCGTCCCGTGAAGGCTGACCCCTGTCTCATACAATTCCTCCAGAAAATAATCATGCCTTGCCTTCTTATTGTTGGCAATCAGCTTCCTTGAGTCTTTTGCCATACAAACCCTCCCATTTTAAACCAATCTGAAATCTATGGTGCGTAGCAGTTTATTCGTAGATTCCACCTTAACACTCACCTTCTGTCCCAGCTTGTAATGCTTGTTTTTTGTCTCCCCCACCAGCTCGTAGGTAGATTCATGGTACACATAGTAATCGTCATCCAAAGAGGTAATATGCACCAGACCCTCAATGGTATTGGGCAGTTCCACATACATGCCCCAGCCGGTGACGCCGGAAATCACTCCCTCAAAAATTTCACCGATATGCCCGGCCATATACTCCACCTTTTTCATCTTCTCTGTCTCACGCTCCGCCTCGTCTGCCCGCCGCTCCATCTCACTGGAATGTTTTGCCACCTCCGGCAATATTTTTTCATAGTGGGACTGCCGCTTGTCATTCATCTTTCCCCGCAGGCTCTCCTTGATGATCCTGTGGATCTGCAGATCCGGATAACGGCGGATCGGAGAAGTAAAATGACAATAATAGGAAGTGGCCAGCCCGAAATGTCCTGTGCTCATGGTGGTGTATTTTGCCTGCTTCATTGACCGCAGGGTAAGGCGGCTGATCAATGGCTCCTCCGGCGATCCCTCTATTTTTCCCAAAAGCTTCTGCAGTTCTTTCGGGTGCACCTCATCCCGTCCGATATGCATAGAATATCCAAAGTTATTGATAAATGCGGCAAACTTACGGATTTTCTCCTCGTCCGGAGTGTCATGGGTACGAAACACAAAGGGAACCTGCTGCCAGTAAAAATCCTCCGCCACCGTCTCGTTTGCAATAAGCATGAAATCTTCAATGATCTTTGTGGCCACATTCCGCTCGTAAGGCTTGATCTCCACAGGATGTCCCTCTCTGTCAAGAAGAATCTTCGTCTCCGGGAAATCAAAATCAATAGATCCCCGCTTCATCCTCTTTTTCCGAAGGATCGACGCCAGTTCCTCCATCATCTCAAACATTGGCACAAATGCCTCATACTCTTTTAACAGCGCCTCATCTTTATCTACCAGGATTTTTTTCACCGCAGTGTAGGACATGCGGCAATTTACCCGCACCACCGTCTCGCTGATCTTGTGATCTATCACCCTGCCCTTATCATCTATGGTCATGATACAGCTTAAGGCAAGGCGGTTCTCCCCCTGGTTTAAGGAACAGATTCCGTTGGACAGTACATGGGGCAGCATGGGGATCACTCTGTCCACCAGATATACACTGGTGCCCCGCTTTAACGCCTCCACATCCAATGCACTGTGCTCCTGGACATAATTGGTCACATCCGCAATGTGAACGCCTAAAATATAATTTTCCCCTTCTTTAAAAAGGGTGATGGCATCATCCAGATCTTTGGCATCCTCCCCATCTATGGTGACCATCTGCCAGTCCCTGATATCCATCCGGCCTGCCATATCTGCCTCCGACACCTCTTTTGCCACACGCTCCCCCTGGTTTAGCACCTTTTCCGAAAATTCCATGGGAAGGTCATAGGCCCGGACAAGGGATAAAATATCAGTCCCCGGGTCATTGATATGCCCCAGGATCTCCACCACTTTCCCCTCCGGCTTTTTGTCTCTGGTGCCGTAGTCCGTGATCTCCACCACAACTTTGTGACCGCTCACTGCCCCCTTGGAACGCTCCTTTTGCACAAAAATGTCTCTGCCGAATTTAGGGTCATCCGGCACCACAAAGCCAAAGTTTTGGGAAAGCTCAAATGTCCCCACCACATGGGTCATGCCCCTCGCCAGGATTTTTTCTACTTTTCCTTCTCTCCGGCGTCCCCCGGAGACAGGAAGAAGGGAAATCTGCACCGTATCTTTGTGCATGGCGCCGCAGAGCTCATCGGCGGAGATAAAGATATCATCTTCCTCCCCCTCCACTGTGACAAAGCCAAAGCCCTTGTGATTGGCGTTAAAGATCCCGGTTACATATTTTTTCTCCGCTTTCGAATATTTTCCCCTTTTAGAGAGTTCTATCTTCCCCTCCAAAACCAACTCTTCCAAGACCTCCTGTAAATATTCCCGCTCATCCTTTGAGACGGAGAGCATCACTGCTATCTCTTTTGCCTTCATGGGCACATACAGCTCATCGCAGATAAAATTGTATACCGTCTTTTTCCGTTTTTCAAATCGATCTCTTTCCATATATACTCCCTTTTGCTGTCAATTTTCCCTTATGCGGGAGTGTGTACAAAAAAGAAACTGCCGCATTTTCACGACAGTCTCTTATGTTCTAAAATATATTCGTATTCAGCACCGCAGCAATCACGATAAACAAAATCACCATGATCCTGGTTGCCTTTACCAAAATACCTTCCATAGAACGTCCCTTGTTCTTGCCCCAGTATGTGTCTGCCGCACCTGCTATGGCTCCAAGCCCTGCAGATTTGCCCTCCTGAAGTAAAACAATCACTGTCAATGCCAAAGATAACACTATAAACACTACGGTTAATATCGTCTTAACAACTGCCACGAATCTTCCCTCCTACAAAACACTAATTTTCCACACTTTATTTAGAATAACACATATGTAACTATTTTTCAACTCTTTTTTTCTCATTCATAACAGACTGCACATCCTTTGTAAATTCCTGCCGGATGTGCAGTCTGTCTCCCACCACATATTCATGCTTCGCAATCGTCCACACCTTAAAGGCTGTATTTGGAAACTGATCCAATCTCCTGCTCAATGCGTAAAAGCTGGTTATATTTTGCCACCCGCTCACTGCGGCAGGGCGCTCCTGTCTTAATCTGACCTGCGTTGACTGCCACCGCCAGATCTGCAATAAATGTGTCCTCCGTCTCCCCGGAACGATGGGAGATAACGGTTTTATATCCTGCCCGCTGGGCGATCTTAATGGCCTCCATAGCCTCCGACACGGTTCCGATCTGATTCACTTTTATCAAAATGGCATTTCCTGCGGGAACCTTGATGCCTGCCTCCAAACGCTTGGGGTTTGTGACAAAGAGATCGTCACCCACAAGCTGAATCTTATCTCCCAGGCGTTCTGTCATCTTCTTCCAGCCATCCCAGTCGTCCTCCGCCAGGCCGTCCTCAATGGAAAAGATGGGAAATTCCTCTAAAAGCTTTTCATAGTAGTCGATCATCTCCTGATCATCCCGCAAAATCTTTTCTCCCCGCATTTTGCTCTCTCCGGGGAAATAGTACATGCCGCTGTCCTCCTGGTAAAGCTCACTGGCCGCCACATCCATGGCAAAACAAATGTCTTCTCCCGGCTTGTACCCAGCCTCTTTCACGGCCTCCATCAGATAGGTCAACACTTCTCTGGCATCCTTTAAATCCGGGGCAAAACCTCCCTCATCTCCCACTCCTGTGGAGAGATCCTTTTCTTTTAACAGTCTTTTTAACGTATGGTACACTTCAGAACAGATCCGAAGTCCCTCGGCAAAACTTGATGCATGAATGGGCATAATCATAAACTCCTGGAAATCCACTGTATTCTCGGCATGTTTTCCCCCGTTTAAAATATTCATCATGGGAACCGGAAGCTGATGGGCATAGACCCCTCCCAAATACAGATATAAGGGCAGCTCCAACGCAGCTGCAGCAGCCTTTGCCACCGCCATAGAAACCCCCAAAAGCGCATTAGCTCCAAGCCTCTTTTTGTTTTCCGTCCCATCCATCTCAATGAGACGCTCATCAATTTTTTTCTGGTTTAAGGCATTTCTTCCCACCAGCTCTTTTGCAATTTTATCGTTAATGTGGGATACCGCTTTTTTTACTCCCGCTCCGCCGTAACGCTTATCCCCGTCTCTTAATTCCACCGCCTCAAATCTGCCTGTGGAGGCTCCTGACGGCACTGCGGCACAGCCTACAAACCGTCCTTTTCCCTGGCTTTTTACCACAACCTCCGTCTCAACAGTGGGATTTCCCCTGGAATCCATAATCTCCCTGGCAAATACTTCCACAATCTCTACATAGCATTTCATCTTGCACATACTCCTTTTCTTTTTTCATAGTATGTACAGATAAAATGAAAAAGATGCCTAATTTAGGCATCTTTTTCAAGTATATAAATTTAGGATTAGGAATTGGCTTATTTATTCTGAGTCAGGTGAATTGCAAAACCACCAATCTCGTCTTTGAAGTAAATAAACTTCAATGTACCGTCATCGTTGTACTGCTTGGAAGACTCGTCAAATGCAAATCCACGTTTCTCCAGGTGGTATACTGCACGGTCCACATAGTTGGTTCCCACTGCGATGTGTCCGTTAGCTCCCTTGCCCTGGCCCTTCATCACTTCGATCATCTGGTTTACAAAGATGGAACTGTTGCCCACTGCTTTCTCCACACCGAAGATAGAAGCAAATTTGTCAGCCTGATCCTGGGCGTCACTCTCGCTCTGGTTGTTGATCCCCACATGCTTGATGGTGAATCCAAGCATAGTTGCAACTGCCTCTTTTGTGAGCTTTGTAATTCCTGCCCAGTCTTTTGCTTTCACCATATCACCGTTTACCATCCAGCTTCCGCCGCATGCGATGATCTTCGGAAAATCGAGATAGCTCTTAATATTTTTTGCGCTGATTCCGCCGGTAGGCATGAATTTCATCTTGCCGTAAGGAGCGGACATAGCTTTGATCACCGGGAGGCCGCCATTTGCCTCTGCTGGGAAGAATTTCACTACGTCAAGTCCCAGCTCAATGGCCTGCTCCACATCACTTGGATTTGCAGTTCCAGGGGTAATTGGAATATTTTTGTCTACACAATATTTTACAACCTTTGGATTTAAGCCCGGGCTTACGATAAATTTTGCTCCTGCATTCACTGCACGGTCTACCTGCTCTGTGGTGAGGACAGTTCCTGCACCTACCAGCATCTCCGGGAATTTGCTTGCCATAATGCGGATGGACTCTTCCGCTGCGTCTGTACGGAAGGTAACCTCTGCACAGGGAAGTCCACCTTCAATCAATGCTTTTGCCAAAGGCTCTGCGTCTGCTGCATCGTTCAATGCGATAACTGGAATGATACCGATTTTGGAAAACTCTTCTAATACCTTGTTCATAGTAATCTCCTTTTCCTAACTAAATTTGTAATAAAAACCCTCAGTTTCTGTTTCACATTATGAAACTTTGTTTCATAAAATGAATCTATACTTAGATTATAGCATTATTCTGGGAAATGTCAACTGTTCTATTAAAAAACTCAAATTTTTAGAATATATCCGCAGTCTGTCTCAAACACCACTTCTCTATCCTTGATAAATTCTGGATTCTTCTTCATAAAATCAGATTTTTTCAACAAAACAACATACTCTGCCCCATTCTCCTTTATCCGTGACAAAATTTCCTCCAGGGGATAACGCCAGCCATAATACATTCCCAAATCCACTCCGACAACACCCTCATAAAAATAACAATCCTTATAATCCTCTGTTTCCGTCAACAAGGGGACTTCCCTGTCATTTTTCTGTTCCCTGCGATATGAAATAATCCACTGATATAAATACAGTTTCCCCTGAGGCACAGCTTCCCTCCCCCAGCTTCTGTATATCTGATGCCACTGGTAAATATCGAACAATTCCGTCCGATGCTCTTCAATCTGATCAATCTCATCCATGGATGAGACAAAACTCCGCTCGTAACCTCCAACGCAGAGGATAAAACACAGGGAATATACAGCGCATAATGACCAGACCATCTCTCTGGAATTTTCCCAAAGCTTTTTTAATGACCAGATCAGCTCTGCAAACCCCAAAGCCCACAAGGGATAGTAGCATTTATAATAGTAATACTGAGAAATGATCCCACATCTCACACCAATCCACATCAGTACAGCCATACCCCCAAAGGCCAAAAATAGTCCACACTCTGGCAAAATTTTTTTCCGTCTTATCTGGTACAAGACAGGATAGATCATAAACGGCAGCAACAATGCAAAGTTGGCCAGCAGATTAGAATAGATTCCCCCTGCATTGCCAATGCTTCCCCCAATGGTTGTCCCCTGTTTTGCAAAAAAATCAAAGTAACAGTAATACATCCCAAGCAGCAGAGGCAGCAAAAAGATTTCCAGCGTATTATTTATAAGCTTTTTTAAGTGTCTTTCCTCCCAGGCGTCTCTGGCCACAAAAAACCACAAAGCGATAAAAACCGCAGGTGCAAAAAGCATATAACAAACCACAACCGAAAAACATCCCAACATCATACGCCATTTAAAGCCCCCGCAAAAACCCTGTTCCAGCCCCTGGCGCACAAGCAGTGCCAAATACAGAACAAGCATTACTCCTATACCCCAGTAGGTAAAGGAAAAATAGAAACTATTGAGAGGATATGCCAGGTAATACAGCGGCAAAATGACCAACACAAGGATCCTTCCTTTTAGCCCTCCTGCTATTTTTCGCATAAGCACAAAAAATACTAAGAGTTCCAAAAACTGAAACAATAAATCCGCTGCTATAAATCCTTTGTACCACTCCACGGTATCCAAAAGAGGCTTCAGTACCTCAATTACCATGGCATTATGAAAATGAGAAAAAAACATCCCCTCCACCTTCTGCCCATGTACAACCATTACCGCCTCCCGAAGGTGAAGCCCCGCATCAGAGTTAGTGTAGGTATAAGAGAGCCCCGGTGAAAAGACAGAGAGGCAATACTTGAAAATAATGATCAAAATTTCTATTATCCCAACTAAATCCAGCCATACAAGCATCTTTTCTTTGTGCCAGGCCACAGTCTCCTGCCCCCTCAAATGTTTGGCAGGATGAGAAAAATGCAGATGATCCAGCCCGGATCTTCCCCCTCGAAGTATCAGGAACAATACCAACAGATGGATAATTATCATTGTTCCCGTATGTACTGGTATGTGAAACAGCGTACAGATCCCTGCCCAAAATGCATCCTGGCACAGTAAATGGATCACTTCCATAACCAGCCCTTCCAGCCAGTCTTTCTCCACTAAAATGCCGGACTGGGCCTGCTGCTTCCTGCAGCCAAAAAAGCAACAACATCCAAAGGTCAGCACATATCCCAATGAACATACAATGTCCCAAAATCCCACAAAATACCTCCTCTCACTTTTTCCAGACCGCAAATAAAACAAATATTACCGTAAGCATGTTCATATAGAAAAGAACTGCCTCTGCCATCGATGGCTCCTCCCCCGTCTGCACCGTAACTTTCCTGTTTTGTGCCACGATTGGGAACAGCAAAACCAGCGGCAGAAAATAGCGTCCCTGCACACATGCCACTGCCTCTTCCACAAGATCAGTCTCTGCCAGGAACATAACCAGGATCGGGGCTGATACTCCAAAAGCAATCATCTCTCCCACCAATATTTTCTGCCATCTGGAAAATACGATCCTGCTCTCTTCCCCCAGCACATATAACACCAGGAGAAACAAAAAAACCAGGAGAAAATGTCTGGGAATTTTCACGTCAAGCCATCCCAAACTTTTTCCCATGAATGTATCCAATGTCTCGTCCCCCCGCTTCAAACTCATACTATATATCAGAAAAAACAGCGAGTCCAGCGGATGGTGCAGAAGATACGACAGCGAATATCCCTGCTTCGCCGTTAAATTCGTGGTATCTGATGCAATAAAAGCAACCTTCCCAAGTTTCAGATAAACAGAGATCAAAATCGGCAAAACAAGAACACCTGCATATGCAGCCTGGTATTTCCATCTTACTGACACTTTTTTTACAGGTATAAATAAAATGAGTAACAAAAATGGTATATACACCAGCTTAATCGGTGCAAAACAGCATCCCATAATGACCATCAAAAAAAATTCTTTCCATGTTACCTTTTCCCTGTCGTAAGCACAGTGCATAACAAATGACACAAACAGAAGAATAAATGCCAGATTGACACTGTCATAGGAAATGGAGGAAACCAGTTCCACAGTCATGGGAATCTGGCACAAAACCATAATCACCCGCTTTCCATAGGGCATCCATTTTAGACTCCGGGCTGCAGCAATGCAAAAAAACAAGAAGTTAAAAATTCTTGCCAGGATCATCAGCCATCTCCCATTCAGATTTAAAACTCTCGCAAGCGTCATTCCTGCTGCCGGGATAAAATACGTGGTAAAGGGCACTGTCTTTTCCGGGAAATAGGCTTCATAGACCACCATCTCCTCCGAATTCGCCTTTTTAAACAATTCTCTGAAATACTCAGCGTATGTCTCTTTTTCATAGCTGAATACCTGGGTATCCCTGTCCTCCCTGCGAACATAAATGTGTCCATCACTATCTTCCATATTTTTCCCCATCATGATATTGGATATCCTGTATGCACTGGCAAAATGTACTCCCTCATCCGGCGCCGAAAATGCCGGAAGAACGATATTAAACATCATACCTGTCAAAAAAAGCATTACTGCAAAACGCCGCTCTAATGTGTGTTCTATTTTTCCCTCCCTGCACAGCCACCAGTAACAAATTCCAATCATCGACAGAATCATCAGAAGCAGATATATTTTAAAGAACATGTCTCTATAAGGCAATGCATATTCTTTTAATCCGGATTCCCAGTATAAAAAATACAGGATTCCCACCACTGCTTCCATACATAAAAAAACTGTTAGCCTATTTTTCACCTGCCGATCCATACGCCATTCCTCCATAATCTTAACAGCTGTCATTTATAAACTGCGATAAACCCTGCACTGTTTTCAAATACCTTGGGAAAACGTTCCCACAGTTCTTCATATTTTTTGTATTCTTTACTGTCTTTTATCACACACAGATACTCCGGCTGTGTCTCTTTTGCATACTCCTTTATCTCTTTTGTTTTCATATACAGATACGGTACATACCACTGGTTTGTGATCGCTTCCTCAAAATAACGCTCACGCACATTCATCACCGGACAGATCCTTTTTTTCTCCGATTGATAAATCGCATATGCCTTCTCATACAACTCTTTTTTGAAAGGCTCCTTATCCAGATGTTCTGCCCGGTCCACTTCCCTGGTCATTGCGCAGAAATTCTCCATATAAATCCTGCAGTAATCATATCCCTCCTGGGGATTTTCTGCCAGGTATTCATTGGCAGCAGAAATTTTTGGCGGAATTTCTGCCAATACCACCACAACAGGCAAGATCCAGGCAGCAAAACATGCCAGCATGATCTCCTGTCCTTTTTTTTCCGCAATCTCCTCTAACCCTTCATAGGCAAACAGAAAAACAAACGCCCACATAAGATAATTATTTTTATAATAGTAGTACGCAGATACAGCCTCTGTTAAAGAAGCACAAAACATGATTAGCATATATGCACCTTCCAACAGAAAAAACACCAGAAGGCAATAAGATTTCCTTTTCTTTATACGGTGAAATATGCCCAAAAAAAACAGGAATAGAAACGGCACAAAATCTGTAAAATTATTTCTATAAATATACCCCTCCCGGCTAATAGCATTGGTCACTGTCACTCCGTCCTTAAATATGCCCCTGTAAGTAAACCAGAGCCCAATAAAACATGGATATGCAAACACAAAAAACTCCCTTGCTGCCCACACATAAAAAACTTTCCTTTCACTCCATGCCTTCCATGCCAATATGACAAATACTGCCAAAAACACAGGCGGAACATACAGTGCATAGCAGCAGATCAATCCGCCGCATCCTGCCAAAAGATACCATTGTGCCGTATTTTCCGAGGCATTTCCCTCCAGATACTCCTCTAAAATTTTCCACAAGAATATCACCAGAGTAACTCCCATACCCTGATATAAAAATCCGGTAATCATATGGTTGAGCGGATACCCCAAAAGATATAGCAGCAGAAGTCCCCCGCCTGCAATCTTTCCACACTTTCCCCAGTTGTCTTTTCTAATAAAAGCATAGAGGGAAATTCCTGACAGATAAAGCCAGATCATGTCTATATAGGATTCCGCCCGATACAAATCCGTTTCTTTATAGATCATAGAAAAGAACGATAGCAAAAAAGAATTATTCAGGGAAGAAAAATACATCGCATCTACTTTTCCTGTCAAAAACACCATAAATGCCTCGTGATAATGAGTCGCCGCATCTGTAGAAATATAGACAAAACGCACCGGAAACCCATACCGGATAACCCCCAGAGCCGCTACAAAAACAGCCAATCCTAAAATTGCAAAAACATCCAGCTTTTCCCATACATACTCCTGTCTGCTCCCGGTGCGGTATTCATAAAAAAGCAGGCTTATCCCAAGTACCGCATCTAATATTCCAAAAGATGTCACAGAACAGGGAATTTGCAATGCCATCACAACGGGCGCTGCCAGTACATGGAAACAAAGTACCATAAGCACTGAGATCACGCCCCATGCAATACCCAAAAGAGTCTTTTCCGATTTTCTCTGTCGATAAATGCCGGCCACCGCCAGAAAAAATCCTGCTGCAAATAATATGTTTCCGGCTAAGATCGCAATGCCCATCACTGCCTCCCTCTAATTCTCTTTTTTTCATAAACCCATGTGAAAATCCACAGGATCAGACTAAAAAGTGAAATCATATCAAATATATGCCACAGGGGAACCCCCGTGTATCCCACCTTCACATCCCCTGTATAATCTGCCGGAAACCATATCCGAAGCCGGTTATTTTCCCCCAAACCGCAACGCAGGACATTCCCGCTTTTATCCCATGCCTGATATCCTTTAAAATACAGCAGGGTTGTATCGATATAAGAACCTGATCTCGCAGAAACCTTCATTCCCACACTCCCCATATCCTGTTGGTATTTAAACAGCGTTATGCCAGATTCTGAAATCTTCGGTTCCATATTCTTCAGCGCTTCCACATCTGTAGACTGAAGCAGGTAATCACTTGCCATGTAAGTTTCCGGAATGGCATCGCCATGATAGATATACGCAGTTTTGGTATAATCACATATGCCTATAAACAGAATAAACGAAATAACAAACCCGGAAACGATCAGTGTTTTCTTCGGTATTCCTTTCCCGACTTCCACTGCCGCAAATCCTGTTCCCAATGCCAGAAACGCACTTGCCGGCCCTAAAAAACGCCAGGGAAATTGTAGCAGTCCCGCTACATCATGAAAGATATCACTTTGCATAAATAAATCCCAGGGAAATATTTTTGTAGCGCATACTCCTATCCCACAGGCAGCGCACCACAACGCCAGGATCATTTTTTTTCTGTGGGGATCCTGACAAATATTTTTATCATACAGCACACAAAAGCAAAGAACTGCCCCCAGTGTAAGGATCATCCCCAATGTCCTGGGATCTTCCCTGTTCACTGCTACAAATAATTCTCCAAACTCAATAGCATAATTCTGTGCATCCACGATCATACTGGCTATGTTGGTGTACTCCCTGCCTTCATACATCTCAAAAAAAGGGACAAGAAACCAGGCACACAGCCCAAAAGATGCCACAGCTGCCTTGCACAAAGCCAAAAAAGCATCTTTCTTAAAAACTTTTCTTGTAAAAATTAATGAAAACCATACCAGCAGTACTACAGCAAATAATGTTGAAAGAATATGGCTTAACACCAATCCTGTCATAGCAATGCTAAGAGGTCTCCACTCTGCTCTCTCCTGAAAAACCGCCACATAAAAACCACAGATAACCAGCGGGAAAAAGCACATGGCAACGCATTCACCCAGATCGGCCCGATAATAAAAATTGCAGGCAAAATATTCGCAAAACACATACACAATAGCGCAAAGCACCCCTACAGTATCGTCTCCCCCCATCTTCTTTGCAGCATAAAACATGATAAGAGCTGCCAGAAGATGAATGCAAAAACCAAAAATCTGCAGACTCACCGCTAAAGAAACGCCACACAAACACAACACAGCAGGAAAATACAAAAAGAGATCGGGATAATACAGGCCGCAGCCATATCCCGCTCCATAGTATGCGGATGGATATACCCTGACTGGAAACTGTCCTGCTAAAAGCCCATCCCGTATACCTACAATCCGCATTAAATGAAACTGCAGATCATCTCCACCATACAAAACATTGGCGAAATACGGATAAGATGAGGCAATTGCGGCGAGAAGCAGCTGAGCAAACACTGTAAATTTCTTTCTCCCTCTTCTCTTTAAAACCACCATTCCCAGAATGTAAAAAAACAGCACAAAAAATGCTATGGCGAGAATGTCACACGGGCAATACTCCTGCCCATCCACTGCCATATCAAAAATTTCCAGCTTTCCCTTTCCCCCGTAATACATATTGATATCTATACCTTCTGTATATTCATTCAGACAAATGGAAATCTCCTCGGCGCTCCAATCTTCCCCTTCTGACTTCGGAAGAACATAACGTTCTTTACATTTAATGGCATCTTTTATCCTCGTCTGAAAAGATATGTAATTGCCCTCACTGTCGGCAGAATATCTGATCGTAATCCGGTATTCCCCCTTATCCAATGAAACAGCAGGGCAAGTAACAAACAACCCTGCCCCAAAAGAAAGTTCTTCGTCCACATACTGTGCCCTTTTCAAAAAATACTTCTTTGACTTTCCCTCTTCACATAAAAGATCACTTCTGCCATACTCCCTATGGTAGTAAGCTGTTGGCAGTTTTATAACTGTCACAAGGCAAATTAATATAAATCCAAAAATGAAAAAACGGAACCACCCGGCATGTCCATATTCATTCCACTGATCTTGCAGTATATTTTTTCCCATTCCATCACCTTTTTCTGTCTCGTATTATGATATTATTTTGTCATTTCTGTTTCCCAAGCTAATAAAACAATTTATTCTTGCCATCCCTCCCCTGGTATGCTATATTAGTTCCATAATGTGAAACAAAAAAGGGGGACTGCTGTCATGGAGGAAAAAAATCCAATCCAGTCTGCGGAACGAATTTTTAAAATAATGGAACTCCTTGCTGAGAAGGGGGAAATGGGACTGTTGGAATTAAGCCAGGAGTTAAATCTGAATAAGAGCACGGTACACCGCATGCTCTCCTCCCTGATCTATATGGGGTACGCCAGGCAAAACGAAACTGACCAGAAGTACAAGCTGTCCTTTAAACTGGTGACTATGGCGGGAAAGCTGCTGGAGCACACAGATATCCTTCCCATTGCAAGGCCTTATCTGGAAAATCTCTCACGGCTTTCCGGGGAAACTGTCCACCTGGTACAACGGGAGGGCAGCCAGATCCTCTATATTGACAAAGTGGAATCCAATGTGGGCTCCATCCGCATGGTATCACATGTGGGCATGGCATTTCCCATGTACTGTTCCGGTGTGGGCAAAGCTATTATGTCCACCATGGGAGAAGAAGAACTTTCCCAGGTTTGGAATGACAGCAGGATAGAAAAAAAGACAGAATATACCATCACTGATTTCCACCGGCTCAAACAGGTATTAGAACAGGTGAAAAAACAGGGCTATGCCCTGGACAATGAGGAAAACGAGCTGGGTGTCCGCTGTATTGCCGCCTGCATTTACGACTATCACAGAAAAGTCAAATATGCCTTTTCCATCTCGGGACCTGTAAACCGCATGACAGATGAACGCATCAAAGAACTGTCCCTGGAGGTGCTGCGGGTAAAACAGGAATTGTCCGCAGAGCTGGGATATGCCGGAAAATAGGCATTGTCATTCCACCCCCGGCATTCTCCTTGAAAGATTATGAAAATCTTTTACAGCATCCCAGATTTCCTCTATGGAAACCGGAGCGCCTTCATTGGCGTCTACTCCTACTTCATAACGGCGGATTTTCTCATATACCGGCTGGGAACGATGGAGATGCCCGTGAAGATGGATGCGGTCTTTTGCGTAACCCGACCAGCTTTCTAATGGAAAATGAAACAGCACCCACTTCGTTTCAAGCTCATGCAGTTCATGATAATACTTCGCCCATACAAAATATCCTCTCTTAAAATCCGACTCTTCCAGATAGGCGTCATTGTTGCCGATGATAAGATACTTCTTTCCATTTAACGCCTCTAAAATCTCATTTGTCTCCCCTACACTCCCATTAGAGAAATCCCCCAGGATATAAATGGAATCCTCCTCTCTTAACCTTTCATTCCAACGTTTTATGAGATAAGCATTTCTGTCCTCAGTGTTGTGAAACTGAATTTCTCCAACCCGCAGATCTCCTTTCTGATAGAAAAAATGTGTATCCGATGTAAAATAAATCATAACCGCTCCTCCACCAAAATACGCCAGGTCAACTGCTCTTCACTGCGATCTCCCGATATAATGCAATATTGTTTTTCCCATGCTTTTTCACATAGTACATCGCAGAATCCGACGCATCCACAATATCCTTTACATTATCTGCATCCTCCGGAAACATAGCTACACCGATGCTGGAATGGAGAGTATATTCTTTCTCCTCCAAGATAAAGGGGTCTTTAAATGTAACTTTGATCATCCTAGCATAATTTTTTGCCAGCTCCTCGCTGGCTCCGTCCACAATGGCAGTAAACTCATCTCCCGCCAGACGGTACATCTGAAAAACCGCATTCTCCATGTCACTGCACCGCCTTGCAAGTTCTCTTAACACCACATCACCATTATTGTGTCCCAATGTGTCATTTATATTTTTAAAACCGTCCACATCAAACAAGATCAACCCGAAGGGCTCTTTGTCATCAATTTTTCTCTGCAATTCCTTGTAAAATACCGCCCGGTTTTTAAGACCCGTCAGCCTGTCTGTTTTTGCCGCAGTCTCAAAGGTATCTTTCTCTATCTGCAGATTCCTGTTTATCCGGTTCTTTTTCCGGTTATCCACCATAAGCCGGATAACAATTACAACCAGTGTAGCCATGATCAACACTGTAATAACGATAGGCACACGGTTCCTCTCCCAGAAACTGACCTGGTGATTGACAATATGGCTGCCTTTCGGCAGATCTGATTGTTTTATATTAAACCTCCGCATCATATTTTCATCAAAGCAGTACTCTCTGGGAGAGCTGCGGACCACATCAGGCAATTTTCCATCCCTGTTTTCAAACTCCTCTTTCAGCATGGTGGCCGCAATGTATCCCATCTGGCTTTGGGAGATAATCTCCCCTCCAAACATTCCATATCCCATTCCTATGGAAACAATGGCAAATGTAGGCACGTTTGCATTTGAGCTCACCCAGGAAACAGCCTCTTTGCTTGTATAAGCATTGCCATCTTTATCATTGCTGCACATAATATAAAACAGAATGGAATCCTTCTCTATCTCCCCCAGTTTTTCTCCAAATTCTTTCTTGCTGTACTCGCTTGCATTGATCTCAGAAAATTCCAGTTCCTGATAATCTGCCGCCAGACTGAAAAATGCTTTCCGCTCACTGTCTGCGGTAATACTGTCATCCAAAATAGCAACCAGTCTGGTTGCATTAGGATAGAGACTGCGTGCCAATTCTATGGTATTTACATAGGAGAGTTCCTCCACTACACCGGAAATCAGTGGATCATCTCTGCTGACCTCCATGGCAAGGTTTACATTGTTCACCCCCTCAAAGGCTATAAAAAGATCCGAAAACAATTCCTCCTCATGATCCAGCACAAACTGAAATGCCGCATCGTCCCCCACGATAACTCCGTCATAGGGTTTCACCTCCGACATATACTGGCGCATGCTCTCATAGAACAGATCCATACTCTCCTGGGAATTGACATTTTTGGTATCCATAAATTTGTAGTCGATAACCACATCATCCCCGAAAGCCTCCTTGATTCCCTCGATCTGCAATGGAACCGTCTCCCAGCTATAAGAGTAAGAACTGATAAACAACACTCTCTTATCCTCTGCCTGTGAGGCATATGAATGACATATCTCCGTCCTAAAAAAAATGCAAAAAATGAACAAAAAAATTGCCGGAAATTTTAACTTCCCCAACCTCATCATAATCCTTCCCTTTTTCACATGCAAATCCTGATATTATATTATATTGTATTTTATCATACCATAATTCCCAGAGATTTTACAGTAATCTGGAGCAAATTGCACGATTTTGCTGATTTTTGACAAGTTTTTGCACAAAAAGGAACTGCCGCAGGATCTACGGCAGTTCCCTGTAAGAAATATAAGATTGATTTAAACCTGCACAAATGCCGGTGTGTCAGCCGGAGCATTTAAGTATTTCTTTAACTCGTCGTCCAGTTTCAACAGTGATACAGAGTACCCAGCCATATCGATGGATGTCATATAATTGCCCACAAGAGTTTTGGCAATCTTAATCTTCTTGTCAGAAAGTATCTTTGACACTGCCAGATTGGCAAGATAAAGTTCCTGTAAAGGTGTTGCCCCCAGGCCGTTTACCAGAACAGCCACTTCATCTCCCTCTTTGTAAATGCCCTCCGCTAAGATTTTATCCAGAAGATGTGCGGTGGTATCTTCCACACTGCGAATCTTTTCTCTATGGGTTCCCGGCTCGCCGTGGATACCCATTCCGATCTCCACCTCATCCTCTGCCAGCTCAAAACTTGGTTTTCCGGCAGATGGAACAGTACAGGGTGCAATCGCCATGCCCATACTTCTCACATTTGCGATTACCTTTTCTGCCACAGCTTTTACTTTTTCCAGATCATTTCCTTCCTCTGCACATGCACCTGCGCACTTGTGTACAAAAATAGTTCCTGCTATACCTCTTCTTCCGGTGGTCCAGGTGCTGTCCTCCACAGCCACGTCGTCGTTTACCACGACCTTTTCCACCTTGATCCCCTCGTCCTCTGCCATCTCTGCTGCCATCTCAAAGTTCATCACGTCTCCGGTATAGTTTTTGATTACCAGAAGTATTCCCTTGCCGCCGTCTGCAGCTTTGACCGCCTCGTAGACCTGATCCGGGGTGGGGGAAGTAAACATAGCGCCTGCAACTGCTGCATCCAGCATACCTTTTCCCACAAATCCCCCGTGTGACGGCTCATGTCCGCTTCCGCCGCCGCTGATCAATGCAACTTTGCCCTGAGTGCCCCCTGCTCTCACCAGCACATCACAGTCCTCCACCCTCTTTACATACTCCGGGTGGGCACATACCATGCCTCTTAGCATTTCATCCACGATATTGTCCGGATTGTTGATCATTTTCTTCATCGTAAAATCCTCCCTTTTCTCATCCTAATTTTGACATCTCTCTCGCCTGCTCCGCCATCTTTTTTACTTCCTCCAGATTTCCGCCCACAGCGGCCTCGACGGCAGCCCCCACGGCTCCCTCCAAAATCGGTGCGTCTGCGATTTCCACTGTAATGTCCTCCTCCAGCAGATCGATGGCAGTCTGAGCGCTTAATATTCCGCTGCCTAGATCTGCCAGAACCAGCACTCCGTCGCCGTCATTTGCCTTTTCAATGTGCTCCTTGATACGGATCGCATCTGTCCCCAGACTGCCGTCCTCCATGCCCCCCACGGCAAAGATGCGGTGACCTTCCCCCGCCATCTGGGCTGCCAGCTCATAGATGCCCTCTGCGGCTTTTTTACTGTGGGATACAATAACCATTCCTACCATAGCTCTCTCCTTTCGCCTATTTTAGATTTTCCTGGTAAAATTTCAAAATAGCCTCCAAAGTGATGAGGGAAGATGTCGCTCCCGGGTCCTGATGCCCGATACTCCGCTCCCCAAGATAGCTGGCACGGCCCTTTGTTGCCTTGATGGTCTTTGTATATTCCACCCCTTCTCTTGCCGCCTGGCACATTGCCAAAAGACACTTTTCCGGGTCATCGCCGTTTTCCATTCCTTTTGTCAGTGCATCCATTGCGGGTTCCAATGCGTCCAACATCGTCTTTTCTCCCCGGTTGGCTTTCCCCCGCATTTTGATTCCCCCGATAACCGCCTCAAGCATCGCCTTTCCATCCTCCAGGGTAATGGCAGTCTTTCCCGCCACCGGACCGGCGGCCTTCATGTACGCTGTTCCGTATAGTGGACCGGAAGCTCCCCCCACCTTGGAGAGAAGGGTCATGCCTGCCTTTTTTAACACCTTTCCTATGTCCTCCTCATCCTGAGGAAGCTTGGCAAGCACCTCGGTATACCCCCTTGCCATGTTCACCCCGTGGTCGGCATCGCCAATCTCCCTGTCCAGATCCGTAAGAAAATCTTTGTTGGCGATAATATCGTTTCCGATCTGTTCCACGCACTGATAGATTTTCGTTGCCATTGTAAAAACCCTCCTTTTCTCTTAATTTATAGGCCGAAAGGTGGATTCCCCGGCCGCTGCACCGGCTTATTCCCCTGTATTCCCCACAGGAAAGTTTACGCCGGAAACATTCAGATTATTATTCACTTTTGCATCATATGTATTTGCCTTCATCACTTCCGTCAGATCAAAGCCGGTGGTCTCTTTCACCGCCTCGATGGTTTTCTTTAAAATGGCTGGTGTGTAATCCCCCATAGAGGAAACTCCGGCTCCATCCCCACTGTCAATAATCGTAACTTTGTCGATAGCGGCAAGAGGCTCTGCCACAGCCTTTGCCATCTCGGGAAGCATGTTTACGATCATCTCCACCATTGCCGCCTGACCATACTGCTTCATGGCCTCGGCCTTTTTCAGAAGCGCTTCCGCCTCGGCCTCTCCTCTTGCCCTGGTGGCCGCCGCCTCCGCCTCTCCCTCTCTCTGGATTGCGGCAGCGTTTCTCTCTTTTGCCTCTGCAGCCTTCTCAATCTCGTATTTCTTTGCGTCTGCCTCCGCCTGCCTTTTGGCCAACTCTGCTTTTGCCTGCTGCTCCGCAGCGTATCGCTGGGCATCTGCCGCCTGCTCTTTCGCATATTTCTCCGCCTCTGCCCTCTTGCGGATCTCTGCGTTTAACACCTGCTCCTGGGCCTCTACTTCCTTGCCCTTTAACTCATTGTCCTTCTCCTGTTTTGCAATGTCCGCCTCGGTCTTTGCAACCTCAATGACTTTACGCTGCTGCTCCTTCTGAATGCTGTAGGCTGCGTCCGCCTCCGCTTTCTTGGAGTCCGCCACGATCTGAAGTTCTGACTGCTTTAATGCCAGCTCATTGTTCTTCTCCGCAATGGCTGTGTCCGCCGCAACTCTGGCATCGTTGGATTCTTTCTCCGCCTTTGCCCTCGCAACATTGATCTCCTTTTCGGACTCCGCCCTGGAAATGGCAGCTTCCTTCTTTATCTTTACGATATTATCCACACCAAGATTTTCAATGACCTGGTTGTCGTCCACAAAATTCTGTACGTTAAAGCTGATAATGTCAAGGCCCATCTCCGCCAGATCCGGCTCCGCATTCTCCTTAACCAGATTGGCAAACTTCTGCCTGTCATTTACCATCTCCTCCAAACGCATCTTGCCCACAATCTCACGGACATTTCCCTCTAACACTTCCCTCGCCACGGTCCCCACGTAATCTGGCTTTTTGTTCAGGAAATTTTGAGCCGCCAGCTTCAATTTGTCCGGCTTGTCGCTGATTTTCACATTCACCGTGGCGTCTACCATGATATTGATATAGTCCGCTGTGGGCACAGAAGAGCTAGTCTTCACATCGATGGAGATCAACTGTAAACTCAGCACATCCTTCCGCTCCAAAAAGGGTATCTTGATACCCGCTCTCCCGATCAATGTCCTTGCATTTTTTCGCAGACCGGAAATCAAAATCGCCTGATCCGGCGCCGCTTTCACATAGCCGCACATCAGGATCACTACGATCAGAATCACGATCAACACGATCACTGCCTTAGGCAGAATACTTGCCAACATAATGAAATCCTCCTTTTCCTTTTGTATAACTGTAGTATACCAGAACAGGAGGATGATTACAAACAATTATGAACACATTTTATCTAAAATCTAATTTAGTCCCCACAGGCTTTAAAATTATAAATCGGCCGGATCACCTTCTCCACATCCACCGTATCCCCGATATTATCTACGATATCATCCATCCCCTTATACGCCATAGGGCACTCATCCAGAGTATCTTTATTTACCGATGTCGTGTAAATCCCCTTCATCTGACCCTTAAACTCCGACACCGTAAAGGACTCTTTTGCCGCCGACCGGCTCATCAACCGCCCTGCCCCGTGGGGCGCTGACTGATTCCAGTCCTCATTGCCTTTTCCGATGCAGATCAGAGCGCCGTCCCTCATATTGATAGGGATCAAAAGACGCTCGCCCTTCTTCGCCGACACAGCCCCTTTTCGCAAGATCATAGTCTCTATATCGATATAATTGTGGATGGTGGTAAACTGCTCTGTGACGTGGATTTTCATCCCCTTTATGATCTCATCCATCATTGCCTGCCGGTTCAGTTTCGCATATTCCTGGACAATTTTCATGTCATGGATATACTGGTCAAAGAGTTCAAAAGACACATAGGCCAACTGCCTTGGGATATTGGTTCTCTTGATATTTTTGTCCGTGCCGTTTAAGACCTTATATCCCTCTTCCTGATAGAAATTCGCCACTTCCAGACCCAGATGACGGCTGCCGGAATGTACCACCACATAGATATTCCCCTCATCATCTTTGTCCGCCTCGATAAAATGATTTCCTCCCCCCAAAGTTCCAAGGCTTTTCTCCGCTCTCCTTGTATCTATATGCTTATAGCAGTACAAGTCCTCCAGATTTATTTTTTCCAAATATCTGTGATTTTTCTCCCGCACATTAAATCCTGAAGGAATCTTTTCATAGATCATCTTATCCAGTTTTTGCAGCTCTATATGCTTTTCTTTGATCTGAATGGTTTCCATCCCGCATCCAATGTCCACTCCCACCAGGTTGGGGACGATTTTGTCTGAGATGGTCATTGTGGTTCCGATGGTGCAGCCCATTCCCGCATGGATATCCGGCATCAGACGGATTTTACTGCCTGCAACAAATTCCTGATTTAAAAGAAGCATCAGCTGTGAAATGGACGCCTCGTCTACCACATCGGTAAAAATTTTTGCCTCGTTATATTTTCCTCTTAGCTCTATCATATTTTCACCCCCACTTCACCAAAAATACTTACGCTCTTAAAAGATATTATAAGCAAAATTTATTAGAAATACAACTCTTACAAAATAGGAATACAGAACAGGAAAATCAATCTTTCTTAAAAACATAAAAATCTTTAACTTTTTAGTAGACTTTACACTATGGATATGATATAATTCTTACACTACCAAAGAAACATTCTCACAATAGGAGCGTGATTATTATGGCACTCACCAATGAAGATTTACAGGCGATTTCAGGTTTATTACAGCCAATCCATAACAGACTCGATGGGATAGACAACAGGCTCAACGGAATGGACAGCAGGCTCGATAGGATGGACAGCAGGCTCGATAGGATGGACAGCAGGTTCGACAGAATAGAAAACCGTTTAGACAAAGTAGAATCTGAAGTATCCACACTAAAATCCGGACAAATAGAAATCAAGAAAGAACTCAAAGAAGTGAATGAAAAAGTTTCTGAGACATATCAGATTGCCTTAGACGCCTGGGGCACCAGCAGAGAAAACAGGAACTGGCTTAATAAAATCGGGTAATACATTACAAAAAAGGACAGAAAAACCAATCTTAAAATTTGGTTTTCCTATCCTTTTGTTATCTGTCCTTAGAACAGCCAAACATAGCTGCACAAATCTCTATCTGCTATTTGTAGCAGACAATCTTTCCAAAATCTGGTTTCAAGGACGCTCCTCCCACCAGACCGCCGTCGATATCCGGTTTTGCAAAAAGCTCTGCTGCATTTCCTGCATTTACGGAACCGCCGTACTGGATACGGATAGACTCTGCTGTTGCATCGTCGTAAACCTCTTTGATACAGTTACGGATCGCTGCGCAAACCTCCTCTGCCTGATCGGAAGTTGCTGTCTCGCCTGTTCCGATTGCCCAGATTGGCTCATATGCGATTACTGCATTTTTTGCCTGGTCTGCTGTTACATTCTGGAATGCGATTTTGATCTGCATACGGATCCAGTCAATGTAAATGCCCTGTTTTCTCTGGGTTAAGGACTCACCACAGCAGATGATCGGTGTGATGCCGTGCTCGAAAGCCTTTAACACTTTTTTGTTTACTGTCTCGTCTGTCTCTGCAAAGTACTCTCTTCTCTCAGAGTGGCCGATAACAACATACTTTACACCAGCGTCTGTAAGCATTGCCGGAGAAATTTCTCCTGTATATGCTCCGCTCTCCTCAAAATACATATTCTCAGCGCCAATCTGAATATTGGTGCCCTTAGCTGCCTCCATAGCAGGGATGATATCAATCGCAGGTACACAGAAAACTACATCTACCTCATCATTTTTTACCAATGGAGCAAGCTCCTTCACAAGAGCAACTGCCTCGCTGGGAGTCTTATTCATTTTCCAGTTTCCAGCAATAATTTTTTTTCTTGCCATTTTTTATTCTCCTTATCCTTCCATTTTTTGGCTTCACTACATTTACAAGGATGTTCTGTTCGCTAAGCTCAGCCTGCACCTACGGCTTGGCTTTGCTAATCTCACAGAACGGCCTCGCACTAAGTTCAGCCTACGCCTGCGGCTTGGCTTCACTAAGTGCTTTCGGCCTATTTATCATTAGCTGCTGCTACACCCGGCAGTTCTTTTCCCTCTAAGAACTCTAAGGAAGCGCCGCCGCCTGTGGAGATATGGCTCATCTTATCGCCGAATCCCAGCTGATTTACAGCTGCTGCGGAGTCGCCGCCGCCAATGATCGTAGTAGCGTCTGTCTCTGCCAGTGCCTCTGCCACTGCAATAGTTCCCTTTGCAAGAGTTGGGTTCTCAAATACGCCCATAGGTCCGTTCCAAACAACAGTCTTTGCAGATTTCACTGCATCTGCATACATCTGAGCTGTCTTCGGTCCGATGTCGCATCCCTCTCTGTCAGCAGGCATATCTTTTACATCGTATGTCTCGATCTCAACAGGAGCATCGATGGGATTTGGGAATCCTACAACTGTTACGGAATCTACCGGAAGAAGTAATTTCTTTCCAAGCTTTTCTGCCTTTGCGATCATCTCTTTACAGTAATCAATCTTGGTGTCATCCAATAAGGAGTTTCCAATCTCATAGCCCTGAGCTTTTAAGAATGTGTATGCCATACCTCCGCCGATGATCAAGGTATCACATTTCTCCAGCAGGTTGGAGATTACGTTTAATTTGTCTGCAACTTTTGCGCCGCCTAAGATTGCAACGAAAGGTCTTACCGGATTCTCTACTGCATTTCCTAAGAAATCAATTTCTTTCTGCATTAAGTAGCCCACAACTGCTGTGTCTACCAGTCCTGCAACACCTACGTTAGAGCAGTGTGCTCTGTGAGCTGTACCGAAAGCATCATTTACAAATACATCGCAGAGAGATGCCAAGTCTTTGGAGAATGCCTCTCCGTTTTTGGTCTCCTCTGCTCTGTAACGGGTATTCTCAAGCAAAATAACTTCGCCGTCTTTCATAGCTTCCACTGCTGCTTTTGCATTAGGTCCTACCACTTCCGGGTCTGCTGCAAATTTTACTTCCTGTCCCAAAAGCTCTGTCAGTCTTGCTGCCACAGGAGCTAAAGACAATTCCGGCTTTGGCTCTCCCTTAGGCTTGCCAAGATGAGAGCAAAGAATTACTTTTCCGCCATCTTTGATTAATTTTTTGATGGTGGGAAGGGCTGCCACCAGACGGTTTTCGTCTGTGATTTTTCCCTCTTTTAAAGGTACGTTAAAATCGCATCTGCAGAGAACTCTCTTTCCTGCAACGTTGATATCATCTACGGATTTCTTGTTCAAAGACATGGGTGTATCCTCCTTAAAATTTAATGAAAAAAGGGTCCGGCCCCAATAGACCGGACCCTTTTGAGTCTGATTTTTGTAATGTCTGCCTATGATAACTCAGAGAAGTATTTGATTGTACGAACCATCTGAGAAGTATAGCTGTTCTCATTGTCATACCAGGAAACAACCTGTACTAAGTTGTCCTCGCCTACCATAGTCTGTGTAGCATCGAATATGGAGCCTGCTGTGCTTCCGATGATATCGGAGGAAACGATCTCCTCATCATTGTACTCGAAGGACTCGGTAGCTGCTTTCTTCATAAAGTCGTTGATCTGCTCTTTTGTCACAGATTTCTCAACAGTTGCAACTAAGATAGTTGTGGAACCTGTCGGGCAGGGAACACGCTGAGCAGAACCGATCAATTTTCCGTTTAACTCTGGGATAACCAGTCCGATTGCCTTTGCAGCGCCTGTGCTGTTTGGAACAATATTTACTGCTGCTGCACGGGATCTTCTCAGATCGCCTTTTCTCTGAGGTCCGTCAAGAGTCATCTGATCACCTGTGTAAGAGTGGATTGTGCTCATGATACCGGATTTGATTCCTGCTAAGTCGTTTAATGCTTTAGCCATTGGAGCCAAGCAGTTTGTTGTACAGGAAGCTGCGGAGATAATGGTATCTTCCGGTTTTAAAGTTGTGTGGTTTACATTGTATACGATGGTAGGAAGGTCATTTCCTGCTGGAGCAGAGATAACAACTTTTCTGGCACCTGCATTGATATGAGCCTGAGCTTTATCTTTGCTTGTGTAGAATCCAGAACACTCTAATACAACGTCAACTTTTAAATCACCCCATGGGCAGTTGTTCGCATCCGGGAAAGCGTAGATCTTGATTTCTTTTCCGTCAACTGTGATAGAATCCTCTCCTGATGTCACTTTGTCAGCCAAAGCGTATTTTCCCTGAGAAGAATCATATTTTAACAAGTGTGCCAACATTTTCGGGCTTGTCAAATCATTGATTGCTACTACTTCATATCCTTCTGCACCGAACATCTGTCTGAATGCAAGACGGCCGATACGGCCAAAACCATTGATTGCTACTCTTACTGCCATTCTTAATTCCTCCTAAAAAAATTTTAAGTAAGTTAATATTTGAGCAAGCTTGCCCAACCTGTCTATATTTTAACCAATTTTTTCCCAAATTACAAGTCTTAACCTGTACTTTGTTAAAATTTTCACTTTTTTTCTGTTTTTCAGGAAAAAAAAGGTTTATCGTCATATTGACCAAAAGCCGTGGAAAGCCCCACAGTCTGCAGATTTTCCACAATTCCCTCCATCATTTTATCTTTTTTGTGGTATATGCGCATGTTCTTCCAGGGAATGTCCGTGATATATTCCCGCTGCCGTTCCTTAAGACAGTCAAGGATTTTTTCATACAGTTCCCTTTCCCTTCCCATTACCAGGCCAAAATCACAGGGGAGATAGATGTCCATCTCCCCCGGATCTTTCACCTCTGTCACTCTCCGGAAACTGGTTCTCCCGTATTTGTCATACTCTTTCACATAGCTCACCTGCTCCTGCCTGTGGGCTCTTTCCGGTTTTGTAAGGCAGATCACACCAGTATCCACCAAATGGTCCCACACTACATTCTGCACCCTCTCATAGGGGGCGGGATAATCAAGACTTTCCATAATCTGGCTGACGGAATAGCCCAGATTCCAGAGGTGGCGGATGGCCCCGCCGTTTGCCATATCCTGGGAAAAATTTTTAAGGGCTCTCTTAAAAAATTCCTCCGACATGACTATTCCACCAGCTTATCTTTGAAGAAGCAGATAATACACTGCCAGATCTCTCTCTGGAAAAACTGAAGGTCCGCATGATCCGCATCCTTGATCTCCAGCAGTGTCACGTCGCAGCCTGCCTCCTCCAATTTGTCATACAGCGCTTCCCCCTGGGAAAATGGCACAGTGTGGTCATTGTTTCCATGGATAATCAAAAATGGCGGTGCGTCTTTTGTGACATAGTTCACCGGGCAGATTTTCTTTGCCTCCTCCTTATTGGTCATAACATTCATTCCAAGGAGCATAGATTCCGGCGATACTGCGGCAAAGACTTCCGAAGGGTATTCTATACTGGCAACATCGGCTGGGGGATACCATGTACATGCCGCCTGGACAGTGCTGGCATGATCCAGATAAGTTCCCACATCATAGGAAGGCGCATTTGCCAGTGCCGCCATGGCGGCAAGATACCCTCCGGCAGATTCCCCCATCACTCCCATGCGTCTGCTGTCGATATTGTAGCGCTCTGCATGTGCTTTTAAATAGCGGATTCCCGCTTTCACATCCTGTAAGGGCATGGGAAAGCGCACTTCGTTGGTAGTGCGGTACTCTACGCTTGCCACCACAAAACCGCTTCTGGCAAGTTCCGCCAGATAGGCAAGGTGGGCGGACCTGTCCATGGTCATCCAGGCCCCTCCGCAGATCCAGACGATACAGGGATACTTCTTTGTGGAATCTTCAGGATAGATAATATCCATTTTCAGGTCTTTTCTGGTGTGTCCAAACCAGGTATCCACCTGGGCAAAACTGACACCTGTAATAACGGAATACTGTGGCTCCTCTACTTTTACTTCAATTTTCCTTCTCACTATTTTTACCTTCTTTCTTTTGAATACTTTTATTATACTCCCCTTTTTCCCCTATGTCAGCACCTGATTTAAAGCATAGACTGCCGCCCCGGCAGCTCCCACGATCTCAGGTTCCTCACAGATATACAGCTTTGCGCCGATTTTTTCTTCCAGGGCACGGACCACCCCGGGGTTTTTGGCAACACCCCCGGTCATCATGTAATCCCCCTCCATGCCCACACGCTTCATCAGGGAGTAAGCCTTCCCTGCGATGGCATTGCAGATTCCGTTGGCAATGTCCGCTTTTTCCTTATTGTTGGCAATCAGGGAAATCACTTCGGACTCCGCAAACACAGAACACATGCTGGTAATCTCAATATCCTCCGTGGATTTCAATGCAATGGGTCCAAGCTCGTCAATGTCAATTTCCAGAGAGCGGGCGATCATCTCCAGAAAACGCCCTGTCCCAGCGGCGCACTTGTCATTCATCACAAAATCCACCACTTCCCCCTCTTCATTCAGGCGGATTCCCTTGCTGTCCTGACCGCCGATATCTAAAATTGTGCGTATCTTTGGATTAAAATAGTGCGCTCCTTTTCCGTGACAGCTGATCTCCGTCACATTCTCATCTGCAAAATCGATGCTGACCCTGCCGTAGCCTGTGGACACGATCCTCTCGATATCCTCCTTTTTAAGACCAGCCTTGTCCAACACTTCCTGTAAAATCCGCTCTGCGCTCTCCCCGGACTTTGCCCCGGTGCGCACCACATCATATGCCACGATCTCCCTCTTGTCATTCATGATCACCGCATTGGTGGAAGTAGAGCCGCTGTCAATTCCCATGACATACATTTTTTCCTGTCCCCTTTCCCTCTTTTTCCCTTTTCCCTCCAGAGTGCCCAGAGATTCCAAAAAGGCCTCAATTCTGGTAAGTATCTGACCATAACTTTGTTTCGTATAATCTGTCTCCAGCAAAAGCTTGGGCTTTTCTATTTTATCCTTCAGCCAGGCATATTCATAGGCATAATTGTCGCAAAACTGCACAGTGTGGTAAATGATCCCATCTACGCTGTCCGCATATTTTTGCACCAGACCGTCCCGGTCCGCAGCCTCCTCCATACGCATACAGGGAAACTGGCTCAAAAGCCCTCTGGTGTAGCCTGTCAAAATATCCTCTTTCTCCAGTAAAAGTTTTCTGGAAAGTCCGGTGCAGGTTAAGTCAAAGGCTGCGTTTGCCCCTTTCTCCTCCAGGATCTTGCGGATATTCTGGTTTGCCCTTGCCCCCACGATCCCGATGTTTTTGCAACCCTTTTTCAGGGAGATGGGTTTCGTATTTTCTGCTTTATCTATAATCTCTTTTAGCTTATCTTCCTCAAAACTTTTTCCGGAAAACTCCTCATAAGCTTCTATCATCCTTTGGATTCTCTTTTCATACAGGACAATGCCAGGATCTTTTGTAATCCTTGGAATATCCAGTATATAGATAAATTTATCCGGCAATTCCTCCTTCAGCACATCATACAGTCGGCGGATGCTGTCACAGCAGGTGGTAAGCAGCACTCCCTCATACTCTTTTGCCAGAACGGTTTCCAGCACTCCCTTGGCAAAACTGCAGATATTGGGATGCATTTTCATATCCGCCTGGTTAAAATTTGTCACCTCCGGCTCAATCCGCTCTACTTCGGTTTCCATAGCCTGAAAAATTTCCACAGGCGCATATTTACATATATAACCTATCATGTCTCCTCTGACCTCCCCAAAAGTTCTAAAAATGCCTCCAGCCTGGTTTTCAACTGTCCGTCATGGCTGTTTCTCTTGTCAATGCCGTCCCCATCCAAATTTAACATGGGAATATCAAGTTCCTGCATTTTCTCTTTTAACAGCACACTGCCCCCGGCTGCCTGCTTGCACCCCCAATGGCAGAAATGGATGACCGCATCCGGTGAAACCTCCCCGCAAAGTTCTGCGATTGCCTGGGCCTTATGGCGGTAGGTACCGTTAAACACATTGTGAATGATCTTCTCTGCCAGGGCGAGAAAGGGATCTGAGACATCCAGATCCTCTGTGTAATCCAGCACGATATCGCTGGCGATCACCTGATACTCTTCATTTCCGTTAAAGTATTCCCGCAGGCTCTCCTGATAAAAAGGCAGAAGATGCACCCAGAGGATCCGCTTCCCCGTAAATTTGGGATAAGTCTTAATATCCTCTATCATAAATTTTACCACATCCCGAAATTCTTTTGTCCCCATAAGAAGATGGGTACCCATCATCAGATAGAGCTGACAGATCAGCTCACCGGGATAAAAATATTCTTTTTGGAGACGGAAAAATTCTCTTAAATCCCGTCTTGTCTCATTTTCAATCAGAAGAATTTCTTTCAGTTTCTCCTCCTGAAACCGTATTCCAAATCTCTCCTCCAGATCTTCTGCCAATTTCTGAAGCTGGTCTCTTAAATACAAGACAGAATCCCTGTCATCCCCATAGGGCACATCCAAAAAAGAAAAGGGAACCCCCAGCTTTTTTTCCAGATAACGGAAAGTGTTGAGATTGCCGTCACAGGATAAGGATGTGGTGACGGAATATTTTGGCGCATGAATGGTGCCGCTCTCCACTGCCCCCACAAAAGTTTTGTGGTAGGAACACAGAGTTGGGGCAATGCCGCTGTTCTGGGCACAATCGATAAAATAATCCTCCAGGTGATACCCGGTAAAAAAGCAGGATAGACACTCTACGGAAAGGGTTTTCAGTCCAAAACATTCCATGATCTCACAGGGTGCAAAAATATTTCCCCATACATATCTGTCCTCTTTTCCAAGGGAATCTGCTACCAGGGACATCATAAGCCCTTCCAGCTTCTGGTATCCTTTACTTAAGTTTTTCTTGGGCAGAAATCTGGTTCTAAGCCTGTTTGCCTTAAATCCCAGGATCATTTTCTCCCAGCCCTTGTCTGACTCCTCCACGACTTCTTTTTTCACATGGTCAATATATTTGTCTACAACACTCATTGCTTGTCCCTCTCTTTTCTGCTAAAAATGCCGGATAACCTCAAACCGCTCCAATGCCACATCCTCTTCCCTCCGTATACCCGCTTTCTGTTTTGCGATAGCAATCTGCTCCTCCACAGTATCTACCCCCTCCAGGTTCGGCAAAAGCAGTCCTCTTTTGCTTCCCTTTGTCACAATCACTCCATACCGCTTTACATCCAGCTCCTTTGGAGAATCAATGCGCTGTATCTCCCCAAGCACATCCACGCTGATCGTGAGATACTCCAATTCCTCCGGCTCCACCGGGTCAAATCTGGGGTCATTGGATGAGGCGCTTATGGCATTTTCTATGATCTCCTGTGCCACAGAGCCGTAAACTCCCTGGATAGTTCCGATACATCCTCTAAGGCTTCCCTGCTTTTTGATGGAGACAAACACTCCTGCCCTCTGGCCATACATCTCCTCCGAAAGCCCCTCCGGCACATCTATTCTTCTGCCTGTACACACAAACTCTTCTATGGTATGTCTCGCAAGACGGACAAAATCATCCTCCCGCTCCCTAATGGCAGCCATTTTTTTCCGCTCTCTCTCCTGATACTGTTCTTTAAAATTTCTGGATAGATCCTCCTCTGATACATCGTAGGCACAGATTCCATATCCCACCCCGAAAGGCCCCTCATAGGAGAGTCGCTCCGGTTTCACTGCCGTTTTGTCCAATGCTCCTGACAGGAGCACAAAAGACCGGTGTCCGCACTCTCCTGCCCTGCTGCAAAACTCCTCCGAAAAATCAAAGAGTTCCAGAAAATTTCCTTTTTCCATAACTTCCATAATATTTTTGTCATATACAGGGCCTTCCTCCTGATAACCGTAAGGACCGTCCGGTTTCAGACAGTGGGACAGATCCCCGCTGGCAACCAGCACGACGTTCCTGCCCAAATTCTCTGCCACCTCTTTGATACACTGTCCAAGCTCATAATGGCTGACAAGAGACAAACCAGAGAGGCCGATGCGCACCAGGCGGTAATCCCTCCAATATTTGTTGACAAAATACAGGGGAACCATTGTCCCGTGGTCCAGTTTTTTCTCTTTCTCCCCAAAGGTTCCGGCAGGTAAACCTTTCTCTCCTGCAAGTCCACTCAATTTTATCACAAATTCCCTGTCATAGGAAACCTTTATTTTTTCCTGTCCTGCACGAAACTGTCCAAAATCTCCCTGGGCGCTCTCCCCCGGCGAGATATGAAAATAATCTGCGTACATAGTCTGATGGGGCGAGATCAATACGATAGTCTCCGGTCTGTGGACAGAAATTCTCTGTCCTGTCTCCTCATAGGCATCAATTGTTTTTTGTATCTGCTTTTCCTCCCCTTTTCCCACCGATGGAATGATCAACGGCGGGTGGGGAACCATATATGCGGCTGTAATTCCCATAAGAACCTCCTACTCGCTGTGCGGGGGTGTGTGCTGCGAAAGCAGCTATGCTCCTTACGCACCCCTGTGCATACAAAACGGGCAAGTTCCTCACGCTAAGGAACCTGCCCTGCTTCTCTCTCACGTTTTAAATACTGTAATTAAAATGACTTCCTGTGCCGGTGGTCTGTTCATCTTTCACCTTATCCCAATTTACATTCTGAATCTTCTCTAACAGCTCTTCCACAGAATTTGCCTTTACCATAGTGCGCTTTCCGTAAGGCTTCTCCATCCATTCTTTCTCGGCTTTCTTGGCCTGCTCTCTCGCAGTCTTGGCATCCTCTTCTTTCTTGGCTTCTTTTGTCTTCTCGATATGCTCTTTCTGCTTATCGCTCATTTTCTGAAGCTCTGCAAAATAGGAAACTGTACCGTCCTTGCCGATGGATACGCCAAGATTTACCACTTCATCTTTTTTATCTCCAAGCTGATCTTTGATCTCGTTCAGCTTGCCCGTCGACTCCTCTATAATGGAAAGATTCTTCTCTTTGTAATCGGAATCTGTAGCCATTTTTTCCAATTCCTCCGGGTCGATCAACACACTGTACTCTTTTGTCCCTCTAGAAAGATATTCCTGGGCTTCCTCGTCGGAATCGAAGCTTGCCACCATGAAGTCCATGTTGCCATATCTTCTTCGAAGCTCCGCCAACAATGCCTTGGCGTTGTCACTGAGTTTTGTGTTGTTTTTCACGGCACTGGCACTGTCTTTTTTATCGGCCTTTGCAGTTGTATTCTGTTTGTTCTTCTGATTTTTCAGCGTATTGTCGTAATTGTTTTGATACGCTCCATAAGTTCCCACTTTGTTCATTGGCATAACCTCCCTGTTATACAGCCAGCCAAAAGCCGGCACTTGTAATTCCGTTTATATATTATAAAGATTATATCGGCAAAAAATGGGAATTGCTTAATGGCAAATATTTATTCACTGTATCGAATTCTTTCTATTAATGATTCCTTTTTCACAGAACCTCCCAACACCCCTGCCAGGAGCATCTGAACCACGAAAAGAATCACTGTGACCACAATCACTGCGTCGAAAGGATAATGATATTCACTGATATTAAACCATCCCAGATCCTTTGCCGTCAAATATACCGGATAGCCAAGGATACTGCCAAGTCCCACGGAGAGGATCAGAGTGCCTGCCGTGTAGAACAGCCCTTCCATCCGAAGCATTTTCACCAGCTGATGGTTACTCATTCCCATTGCCTGCATCATGCCGATCTCCTTTTTTCGGATATGGACACTGTGGATCATGGTATTGATTACATTCATAATGCAGATTGTTCCCAAAATCCCCAGAAATGAATAGGCGGCGGCTGTGGTCACGGAAAGTCCGCTTTTCCATGTCTCATATTCCTCTTTCCATGTATGGAGGCCTAACAGCTCATTTTCTTCTGTTAAATCTTCCAATGCTTCCATTGTCTGCTCATTATATTTCTCTTTTGCAAAAATAGAAAATGCGGATTCTAAATTTCCCTGGCATATTTTTTCCAGTCCCTCATTTGCCATAAGCATATAGCCAAACTGCGAAAAACCACTGGGATAATCTCCGATTGCTATAATCTCCACCTCTGCCACCGTCTCTGCTTTGTCCTTCAACTTTAATGTTAAAATATCTCCAAGCTGAAGCTCCGGGAACCAGAAAAACATATTTTTATCCAGAATACATTTTTTCCCGGTTTTCAAATCTTCGTATGTGGCGCTTCCCTCTGTAATCCCATTTAAAAGCTGATCCATACACTCTTTTGGCACGCCTCTCATGGCCCAGATTTCATCCCCGAATGTGTCAGAGCTTCCATACACTTGCGTAAATTCTATCACATCCAAAACGCCTTCGATGCCCCGAATCTGTTGTTTTAACTCCTCTGTGAGAGGGTTGTTTTCAATAACATTGCTCCATTCCCGCTCCGGGTGCTCCCTGTTGCCAAACTCCGCTCTGGCCACTACCTCATACTGCCCCACCAGAGAATTGTCGGCGCTTTTCTTTGGATCAGCGCAGGCTAAAACTGTTGCCACCACCACTACAAAAATCCCCGTTAAAGACATAGCAAACACTGTGATGAAACTGTTTTTCTTTTTTTCAATAATATATATTTTAGCAAGCTTAAAAACAGACATCTCTCTGTTGCTTTTTCTCACTTTTTTTGCTCTGCCGCCTTTTCCTCTCTCATCCGCATTGCCCTGGTAACGGATTGCCTCTATCTCTGAAATTTTGGATACGACACTCATAGGCTTTTGCAGCCCTAACCGCACGGTGAGAAGGGTTATAACAACTGCCAGGAGATACAAAGACATATGATAAAGTGGAAGCTCCCCGGATTCCAAAATCTGATTTAAAGTCGTGGCAGAGATGCTGTCGGAAAACTGTACAAACATCTGGATGATCACCTTTGTCAGAAGGCTTCCAAAAATCAGACCTATGGGCATTGCGATCATGGCGACAGAGATTCCCTCCCACAAGACAATGTTCTTCAACTGCTTTTTTGTCGCCCCCATGGCTTTTATTTTTCCAAATTCCCTGACTCTCTCTGAAATCCCCACATAGTAAATACTGTAAATGGTCACCACTCCGGCAAATACAATGATACACATAATCCCGATAATCACCGGCACGATCACAGGATCCACGTAATTTGCCATAAGATAATCGCTATTTACTTTGACATCCTCCTCCGGTATGCCGAAACGCTCCGCCAGTTCTAAAATTCTATTTTCGATTTCATCTGTCCGATCATCCTCCGTTGTCTCCACCTGGAACAGATATCGATAGCGGATCTTTTCTGCCGGCACTTCGCTTTTTAAAAGTTCCTCCGATACAAGGGAAGCAAACATGGTCTGGTCTTCGGACTGATCCTCCAAAAATCCAGTCACCACAAACTGCTTTTCCTCTGCAAAATCCAAGGTATTTCCACGAAGCACCTGGTAAGGGATGGTCACGGTATCCCCGATTTTTGCCCTCTGCCTCAGTTTTGCCAATATCCCTTTGGAGACAACGATCTCATTTTCTTTCTTGGGAAGGCTTCCCTCCTTAAGCTCCATGTTATAAAATTCCAGGCCTTTGGCATCCAGATACATCATGGAAATTTCTGCATCTTCCGCCACCATATTTCCCACGTCACTTCTAAGCCCATGGACCAGGATATCATGGTAAACAGAGAGCTGTTCCTCTGTTTTTACATCTACATTCCGAAACAGGGCATGAAAACTTGGATACAATTTATTGATGAGGGCAAACTGACCGTCTATCATATCCTTCCCGATGGTGGGAACCAGAAATAAGAGCAGCGTTGTGAGAAATATTGCAATTCCAATGAGAATATTTTTGCTCTTATGATATTTCATGTTTTGTACTGCAATCCTTCGCACCATCTTCCTCACTGTTTCACCACCTTTCCGTCCTCGATCATAATGACCACGTCCGCCATCTGTGCAATTGCCTCGTCATGGGTGATCATGACCAGTGTCTGACCGTAATCTTTGACACATTTTTTTAGGATGCTCATCACTTCCCGCTCTGTCTGAGAGTCAAGGTTTCCTGTGGGCTCATCTGCGAGAATGATTGCCGGTGAGGAGACAAGAGCCCTCGCAATGGCACAGCGCTGCTTCTGTCCGCCTGACAAAGTTCCCGGCAGTGCGTCTTTTTTCTCATCCATCCCTATATTTTTTAAGACATCCATCGCTTCTTTTTCGTCTACTTTTTTCCCCGCAAGACCCAGGGGCAGCACTACGTTTTCCCACACTGTCAGGGAAGGGATCAGATTGAAGTCCTGAAAGATAAACCCAATCTTTTCCCGGCGGAAAGCTGCCAGTGCGTCCCCTTTTAAGGCGTACATATCTCGGTCCTCTATAAAGACTTTCCCGGAGTCCGGTGTGTCAAGTCCCCCTAAGAGGTGGAGCAGCGTGGATTTCCCTGAACCGGAACGTCCAATGATGGCTGTGAACTTGCCCCTCTCTATCTTCAAATCCGTGTGATCCACAGCCTTTACCAGATTTGTGGCGGAACCGTAATATTTCACCAGGTCTTGTACTTTTACAATATTGCTCATATGATTGTCTCTCCTTTTTGAATGGTTAGGTAAGATGTTTTGTTTTTTTAAGTATAGTGCCTGGGAATTACAAAACCCTTACAAAAAGAATTACAGTTTTGTAAGGGTTGGGAGATTTCATTGTTGTCATTTCCTAGTGTCTTTGCTTACATTCCACACAACATCCAGCTTATCCATCCTCTTGTAGAAATACAAAATCATTATGACCGTCTACAATATGGTTCCCTAATAAGATGAGTTTCTTACAAACCAGCGTAACTGTTACCTCTTCAAACGATACAGACTCTCCTGCTACCTTTGGAGTAAGACCGCTATTGCTAATTTTATCAATTTGGCTGAATATTTCAATGTTGAGTTGCATATCCTATTTCTCCTTATCGTCTTTATTTCTAATCTCTTCTTCTGCCTTCAACACATTCTTACACATAAGTTCCAGTTGCTCTACATAATCTAAATCCTCTATGTCCTGAGTTTCCCATAACTCATCAGCTCTCGTTGCAATCTGGTCGGTAATGTCCCCCTCCTCGTTATACCATACTTGCACTAAATCATCCGGAGTAATCTTAACCCTGGTTTCCGACATAAATATTAATGAACTCAACTCGTCTGCATCCTTGCCCCTTTTTACATAGTAAATGTCATTGCATAGTCTCATTGAAACCTCAAGATACAAAGGACAAGCATGGTATCCTGTCAATAGCTTACCATTTAATCTGTGAGGGATATAGAACGAATCCTCTTCCGGTTTTTCTAACATAACAACAAAATTATTCGCATCTATGAACCCCTGATAATTTGCAACTGTTCTCGGATATTTTACAAAATAGTATCTCCAGTCTTTATGCTTATCGAGTTTAGGAAGATTATTGTTTATTATGATTTCAAGGCTTTTTTCTATATCTGATGAGTCTGCATCATAATACTGCTCAAGAAACTCTGTTATTATCCTGGGATAATCACCCCGATCCGTTGTTGAAAGGATGTTATACCAATCCCTTACTCTATTTCCATAATAATATCTTCGTCCAAAATAACTATTTCCAAGGTCAATACCATAATCATTAACTGACAATATAGCTCGGAAAAGTTTTTCAAAAAACTGTTCACTAAACAACTCAGCAATATTGTCGGCCAAATCTTCAATATGCCGTTTTTTTACGAAAGGCATGACATTATGGATGAATGTTCTGAATTCGTCCATGTCTTCCAGTTTGTGTATATACTCTTCCATCTCAGGATGTTCAATAATATAATCCGCCTTATCTTTTTCGTACTTAAGGCTTTCACTATTTACCCTATCATCCTTCATTCCAGAAACAAATTCATAAATGTCGTCTGCCTCCATGATTTCATCAAGTCCAAATGAGATATACGGGATTCCATGTCTGCAAAAACGAAAGTCCGGAGTATAACTCTCATACTTCCTCTGTCGCACCTTAATAACAAAATTACGGATGATTCTTACATAATTCTTTATATTATCATCTGTCACGCCCTTCTTTTTGAAATGAATAAGTCTCTTCATGAACAGAAACAGGATCACCTTATTAAATACCTTCAAACCATTCTTGTTAATGGTTGCATCGATAAGATTATGTTTATCATCAAACACACGAACCTTGCCCTCGCAATACCGGTCAGAGAATACAGCATCAAAACACTCCTCTATTTCTTCCTTACTCTTCCACAAATCAAAAAGCTCATATAACTCCTCGACTTTCTCCTTGGTATCATAGAATGAAATCAATCCACGGATATCTGTTACCTTGAATGGAGAGTTTCCGTCTTTTTGCCCTGAATACTCAAGGTATATCATCTCTGTAAAATAAAGGAATAAATACATAAACTGCTCATCGATTGTATTATCAATCGGAGACCTATAGTCCCACAGCAAATCAGTCCACTTGGTATCTACAGATGCCTCAAAATGCCCATATGGTAATCCATTCTTTTTCATATGCTGTATAAACTTAGCCTTGAAATTCTCGAAGTCAGATAGATTTTTTCCACGAGCGTTCATCTTGATATACAAATCATCTGTCAGAGCATAGTTCTCCATCGGCAGATAATTAAAAGTTATTATTGGACTCTCACCCATATCCCTTGTCAAGAGTGGATATAATTCTTTATCCTCATCAAAGAACTTCTCGTGTATCGCATCAAGCATTACAAGCATATGGCGGATGGTTGGATCCTTATCCCATATGTCAAAGTATATATTTTGGTCTTTTATATGCTCTGATGGCGATATCCCGTCCTCCGGGACATAATCCATACTTATCAGCTTTTCACAGAATTCCCGTGAACTGATTCTTGTTTCATATGAAAAATTTTGAAGTACTTCTCTTGCTTCATCAATTGTTCCTTCTTTACAAGCAATATACCAATGTAGAAGATAAAGAGTTGTAAGTCTCTGCTGACCATCCAAAGGATATAGTACTCCGTTCTTAAAAGTTCCATAAACGAAATCAAAGTCCATGTTCTTTTCATTGATTAAAGCGTTATATATCGAATCAAGCAGTTCCATCCTTATAGCTGTAACATTCTCCGACATTCTTCCCTGTGCATAGTCTCTCTGCATTATAGGAATTTTTATTGTATATTGATTTATCAACATCCAAAAAGTATATCTGCTGTTATCTGACTGTAGATCTGGCATAGCTTATCCCTCCTGTAAGAACTCTTTTAGAGTATTTTTGATGGCTTGTAAGTAATCTGCTCTGTCCTTCTGACTCCAATAATGAATCTGGCTTGCATCTTCACTATAATATTTCAGAAAAACATTTCTTGTACATATAGGAATAAACTCTCCGTTCCTATCCTTTTTGACTATGATTCCTCTCTTAACATCAAAGAAACTGTTACTGAGGGCACTATTTGTATTTCTGTCAAGTAATGCCAAGTTACTTATATTATTCAAATCCGTACCATAATCCGATTCTATTTCTTTGCAGATTTCATCAAAAAGCTGAGTGAAACTGTCCTGTGTTATATGTTTCCTGTCGAAATTCTCAAGCATCTCAACAATCTTCTCATATTTATTGCTGCCTTCTTGGTTCACGATAGTTTTGAAACTTGTAAGATGTTCATCTATCCATGCAAGCATAGCATCGGAAGAATTCAGAATACCTTCTGCATTTTGAGCGTGTATATGTTCTAAAGACCACTCATTCTTATGGTATTCATCAAAACGGAATCTGGAATAAGCATTACTTTTATTCATAATTGTTATAACATTGAACAAAAGAAGCACCGTGTTGATATCATCTGCATTATCATTATAATCCAAAATACTAATATCCCCTATCCGCTCCATCTTTCTCTTGATAATGTCCTTTATACTTTCAAGAAACTCAGACTTTGAATAGTTGCAAGCCTTATATTCGTATATCAAGTCTTCAATTGAACTAAGTTTCCTTGATGTGATAAATCCGATCAGATGGTAATAAACCTGATTGTTATACCACTCCATGACAGTCTGAAAATAATCCTTGATTTTCTTCCACACATCATCAACCAACATGGTTTTTAACATCTCATTAAACTTATGAAAAGTCGCAAATTCTCCATTGGTCTCATAGTCACTATAATTTATGGAATCAAAAATATATTCAATACGAACCTCAGGCTGTTTTGAATACTGCCGATTGATAAAATACCACACCTTATCATCCTGCAGTGTGTTTTCTATTGTATCCCACTCATTAGCAATCTCCATTTGACGTAAATATGTAACTTTGCTATCCCCGGAATAATTTGATTCCTTGAGAAGAAGCGCCTTGATAAGCTCAGCATTTGTCAGCGGAATCTTTCCAATGTTGAGTCTGGTAAAAATACTCTCTGCATCTACATCATCAACCTCATACCAGATTACCTTGCAGAATCTTAACAAATGAGTTGTCATCTCCGTCTCGAGGGAATATTCTTCATATTCTTCTACCATTGTGTCAAACCAGTTTTCAACAGTAGCAAAAGCTGTCTTCATAAAATAGAAATCAATATTCTTTTCCACAATCTCCCCTTTTGCCCTATCACAAATCTCATCAAGGAACTTTTCGCTGCCTTCTCTTGACGCATAATCAATGCTATAGGTTCTTCGCTGATTAAGGTATTTCAGAATAATCAGTATCGTGGTAAGTCTCTGCTGACCATCTATGACATCATATAAGCCTCCCCTTTTTTTCACAACAATAGGTTGGAGGCAGTAAAACTCTCCTGCACTTGTATTTGCGGAATTTTTAAACTCATATAAATCATTCAGCAAGTCTTCTACTTGCTGAACATCCCATCTGTATCCCCTTTGGTATGTGGGAATAAAGAACTTCTTATTAATCAATTTATTTACTTCCCATAGTTCAATCGTATTTGACACGTTTTCACACCTCCGTTCTGTTTACTCTGATTATACCTTTTTACTGCATGAAGTACAACAAAAGTTTAACATATTCATCGTATGGAAGCTCTTCCCAATCTGTGTAATTTCTATATTCTTCTTTTCTACAAAATAAAAGCATCTGGATATTTATTCTCCAAACGCTTTTAAACAACTCACTGAAACGAGTATTTTTTTCGTGTTTGTTATCGGACAAACTTGCGTACTTTTGACATAAATTTCGTCAATCGGTCTTTTTTAGAATGTTTCCAATCTATCTACTAAATCTCCTCCCCCAACATCTCAGAATAAAACCCTCTCACAAACTCCTCCACGTCTTTTTCACCTTCCGCCTCCCCTTTCACCCCCAGCTTTTGAAGCCTCCCAACATAATCCAGGAGAAACAGGTACTCATTGTCAAAAGTCTCCCCAAACAACTCACTGTATGTCTGCTCTATGCCCAAAATTTTCTCCGCTTTCCTGTCCCCAAAATCAATGTCCATCTGAATATCACCATGGGCCTCGTAAAGCCGAAATCCTGTTACTTCCTGGATGGAGTACACCTCTTTTCTCCACAGATTGCAGATGCGAAATTCGTCCCCTGCAAATTCTGTGTAAATGTGTGTCCCACAGGACATCAGCAGAATCCCGGAAAAAAAGCAGACGATAGACAAAACCTGCAGAAACTTTGAAACCTTTCCCCTCTCCCTGTTCCAAAATAACCAGGCTCTGGCAAGCACAAAAACCAGGATAGCTGCAAAACTGTAATCCCAGTGATAATTGCGCAGCAAAATTACCGTCTCATCCACTGGCGGCTCCAACGCAGCATACAGAAGAATCCAGGAAACCACTACCGCCAGAACTATGGCACACATGAAAAATATCACCTCCACTACAGCCATAATTTTTTCCAGGATAAAAAGGACAATAGGAAGCAATCCCTCTTTTCCCATTTTTAACTGATGATAAAACAGTTTCTTTTCTATTATGACCAGAGCATAGGGACACAGGGAACAGACAATGCCAAGCCCGGTCAAAAACCCAATCTTTTCACAGTACCATACCCCATCTTCCTGCCATATTCCCGTCATGACCATGACAAAGGAAAAACTTAAAATCCAGGTGGAGGGACGCTTCATCTGATGAAAAACATGGCGCAGATATTCCTCCGCCGGAAATGCGTGAAGACGCACCACCTGGCTGATGGACATTCTTTTTCCTGTGATCTCATCCTCCATCACATTCAGATACATATCCCAACAAAACCGCCCCACCTCCAGAGCTATGATGATCAAAACCGCTGCGCCGAGAATACGATAGAGCATACTCTCCTCCCAGGCCATCACATACAGGAAGGAAACGCACACATAGCCTGCCGTTGCAAATACACTTCTCTTGTAATCCAGGAAATTGTTCTTTTTCACCCACGTCGCAAAACCCTTTACATCCATAGCACACTTCCCCCCATCTGTCCCGGGAAACTCTCTCTGTCCCCAAAAAAACTCATCCTGCCCTCTTCCATCACTCCCACATAGTCGGCCACATCCTCAATGTCCTCCAAAATATGGGTGGAGAGGATCACACTAAGCTCCTCCCTGGCAATCTGGCTCTGAAGCTTATCCATCAAACTTACCCGAAACACCGGGTCAAGGTTTGCCCCAGGCTCATCCAAAAGCAGAAGCTTTGGCCTTCTCGCCATTGCAAAGGCCAGCTGGATCTGTTTTTTCTCCCCGGTGGACACTTCCCCCAGCGGTTTTTCCAACATGTTTACGTCCATTCCGAAATCCCTCAAAAGCTCATGAAAAAATTTACGTGAAAATCCTGGGTAAAAATCGCTGAAATAATCCACGTTTTCCACAATGCTTCCCTGCCGAAAAAAAGTTCTTCCTCCCCCACGTAGGCAATCTCCTGGCGAAAATCCGCCTTTTCTATCTCTCTGGCACTGCCAAACTCTCTGCCCTTCCATGTGACCGTCCCCTCATCAGGCTTTTTCAGCCCGTAGAGCAGGCGAAACAATGTGCTTTTCCCGGAACCGTTTTTCCCAAGCAGACACATAAAATATCCCTGCTCCAGTTCAAAATTTACATTGCTGATCCTAAAGTCTGTCCGCCTCCCTCTTGCGGTGCGGACAAAATATGCAAGATTTTTTACCTGTAACATTGTTTTCCTCCCCTGTGAAAAATGCTTCGCCCTTTCTCCTACCAGAAAATATCGATCATTTCTTTTATATCTTCTTTTGAGATTCCCGCCTCTTTACATTTCCCAATCACCTTTGTCAATTCTTCCTCCACTCCACGTACCCTTTTTTCCTCCAGAAACTCTCTGTCCGGGTTGTCCACATAAAACCCTTTTCCCGGCACAGAGTACACCATGCCCTCTTTTTCCAGCTCCTCGTAGGCCCGTTTTGTGGTGATCACACTGATTTTCAGATCGCTGGCAAGACAGCGGATGGATGGCAGCGGCTCCCCCTCCTTCAATATTCCTTTCAATATCAGTTCTTTGATCTGGCTGCCGATCTGCTCGTAAATCGGCACACCGCTTTTTGACTGTATTCGCAGATTCATAATTTCCTCCACCTACACGCTTTTTCCCATTCACTAACGTTCATATCCCTGTCTCCAAATCCATATCGTCTGTAGGAAAAACAGCACAAAAATAATCCCGTCAATCACATAGGCAAATTTCCACTTGCTTCCCACCAGAAATCGGAACAGTTTTATATCGCCAAACACACCCAGCGTATAGAAAAAAAGATAAACCACTCCTCCATAACAACAGGAGATAACGCACAGCGGATTTGGCACTCCTCTTTTCGCTTTCTTCTCCCGCTCACTGCCGGCTCCCCCTGAAAGATACACAGCTCTCTCCCCTTCACGGATCACTGCCAGGATAAAACACATTCGGATATTAAACAAAATGAGAAACAAACAGACAGTGATTTTCACAAGAAAATATATGGTCTCACCTTCCCAGGAAAATCTCTCATTTAGACAAAACCAAAACACATATCCCAGGGTTACAGCCAAAGTGTAGATCCCTGCAATGAATATACTCTCTCTGGCTGCCATCTTTTTTCTCTGGCTGCCTGTCTGGGGAAGGAAGTTTTCCACAGGAGAAAGCGCAACATCCAATGTGGTTTCCATAAAGAGCATGCTATGTGCCAATACGATCATGCAGGGAATTTCTTTAAAGGGGATTTCCCCAAATAGCATCAAAAGAATGATCGGTATTTTTAAACAGATGAGAATCCCTTTATTCTCCGTCCAAATTCGTAAAACCGCCTGTTTCCACATAGTATATGATCTCCTTTAACGTCGGACGCCTGCTGACTTTTTTCAACCACTCCGGTAGATTTTCTCTTGAAATCCTTACCAGCAGTTCCTTTGCATTCTCCCTGTCCCGTATAAATGCCACCGCCTCCGCCGGCAATTCCCACGCCTCATCCCTGGATGCCTGGATCAACTGGAACTGTCCCATAAGTTCCTCTGTCTCGCCAAAATATTTCTGGACGCCTTCTTTTATCTTCTCCTCTTTTTTTCCTGCCCCAATCCACAAAATGTAATCTGCCATCCGCTCCAGCTCATCCACCAGATGGCTTACATAGATCACGCTGCGATCTCCCTCTCTGATCAGTTCCTTTGTTCTCTCCCAGAACAGCTCCCGAACCCCCGGGTCAAGATTTCCCGCAGGCTCGTCAAAAATATAAAGCCTGGCATCATAGGAAAGGGCAAAGGCAAGCTGCTGCCTGATCTTTTGCCCTGTGGAAAGCTTCTTTATGGGAATCTTTTCCGGAACCCCAAATTCCCTTAAAAGCGATCTGTATTTTGACCTGTCAAATTTCTCATAATAGCAGGCATAGAGCCTGGCACAGTCCAAAGCGTTTATTTTTTGTGGAAAAGGCGTCTCATTTAACACAAACGCCAGACTTTTTTTGTATGCGGCAATATCCTCTCCCATGGTCATGCCCTTTAACACTACCCGGTTCTGCTCTCCCCTCTTATATTCCCCCAAAAGAGCGTACACCAGCGTGGACTTTCCCACACCGTTTCGCCCCATAACCCCCAATATGTACCCTGACGGCAGATCAAACTGAATATTCTTTAACGTAAAACTGTCTCTCTCCAGCGTAAGATTCCTGCACTGCAGTAAATAGTCATTGTTCTGTGACATATAAATCCTCCTGTTTATATATACAGCATACACAGTTATATACAGAATGTCAACAAAAAAAGTTCTATTTCGTCAAAGCATATGCCGATTCAGGCAAAACTGCCTGTTTCCTGTTACGCATCCACTGTCATTGTAATCTGAAATACCGTCCCCTTTTTCTTCCGCTTTGCCACGATCATCCCTCCCTGCCCCTCCAAAATTTTTCTTGTAAGATAGAGACCAACGCCAGCCCCCTCTTTTACCAGCTTAGAAGCCTCCTCCCCCCGGTAAAATCTGTGAAAAATCTTGTGAAGCTCCTGGGAGGAAATCCCGATTCCCTCATCCTCGATCTCAACAGAAACCATCCTGTTCCATGCAGTGACTCTAAGCTCCATCCTACCCTTTGGATGGGAATATTTGATTCCGTTGTCCAGTACGTTTACAAAGGCCTCAACTGTCCATTTTTTATCCAAAAAAAGCCAGATATCTTCCTCTGGAAGATCCGCCTGCAGTTCGATCCCTTTGTGATTCGCTTTCATGTAAACCTGATTCATGGCTTCCACCAGCAGCTCTTTCAGATTTGCCCGCTCCCGCTTCAACTGGATCATACTGCTCTCCAATCTGGAAAGTTTCATAAGCTCTTCCAAAAGGCTTTCCAGTTTGTCTATTTCCTGCTCTTCCCTCTGGAGAAATTCCTCCCGCTCTTCCTCTGTAAGACATTCCTCCTGCATCATCTCATAGTTTAAGCGCACGGCAGCCAGCGGGGTTTTCAGCTGATGGGAAATGTCGGTGATCAATGATTTTGTGCTGTCTTCCTCCATCGCCAGTTTCTCTTTCAGCACGGAAAAATATTGTCCCAGCTCCCATATGCTCTCCTCCATCTGCGAGAAAGCGATCCTTGATTCCACGTCGAAATTTCCCAAATCCAAATCTTTTCTCACTTCAAAATTTCCCTTTTGGAACTGTTCCATCTGCTCCCGAAACATCTGCAGATTATAGATATAAGACTGAAAAAATGCTCTCTCCCTTCTCCTTCCCAATATCTCCATCACCAGCAAAGCTATCAAAACTACAGCTGCCAGGACAATAAAAAAGGTTAGAGTATTCTGCTCCATCTCCCCGGCGTAATAAGCGCAGATTCCCTTAAGCTCCTCCTGCATCTTGGGGTATAGGGTGGTAAGTTCCTCCTCCTGCCGGCCAAAGAGCCTGATATTTTCCCTGATACAAAACAATGCCCCAAAAAACGCCAACAGCAATACGGCAATAAACTCTGCCAATAATTTTATGATTTGTTTACCTTTTCTGTCCATATATATCCCAGCCCTCTTATATTGGAAATACAATCTGTCCCCAGTTTATTTTTCAGCCTGCTGATATTTACATTCACCGTATTGTCATCCACAAATTGTCCGTCGTTTCCCCATATTTTGTCCAGAATCTGCTCTTTTGTCAAAATCTGTCCGGCATTTTCCAGAAAATATAAAAAGAGAAGCATTTCCGTCCTGCTCAGAGATAAAATCTCCCCATGCTTTTTAACCTGCATCTCTTTTTTGGAATACTCAAACTCCCCGGAATACAAAAGATCTGTTTCCAGCCCTTCAAGCCTCCGCATCAGGGCATTTACTTTGGAAATTAAAACTGCCAGGGAAAAAGGCTTTGTGATGTAATCATCCGCCCCGGTGTCATAGCCGTTGATCATGTCAATTTCCGTATCCAGCGCAGTGAGAAACAATAGATAGCAGCTGCTGTTTTCCCGGACAAAACTTCCAAAGCTAAGACCATCCCCGTCCGGCAGATTGATATCACTGATCACCATTTCCACTTTCTGTTTTAGAAATATGTCTTTCGCCTCATGTATGGACTGGGCGGAGAATACGTTGTAGCCTTCTCTGCCCAATTTTAAGGAAATGCCTCTGTTTAAATTTTCATCATCTTCTAAAATTAATATTTTCTGATAACCCACAGTCATACCCTGTCTCAATAATACCTTCATCTCTTCTGGGATGTTCAGCATCATGGAGCGATACTGCCCCATCCCATGGCTTTTCACCATAATAAACAACCTCGGGATAAATCAAATTCTTTACATAAAATATTTCACTCCCGACTCAAAGAGCTTCATATCCTGCTCCCCGTAAATATTTACGGCGACAGACTGTCCGATACGCTCTGCATGCGCCATTTTTCCAAGAATGCGCCCATCGGGGCTGGTGATGCCCTCGATGGCTGCATAGGAGCCGTTTACATTCCACTCCTCATCCATAGTGGGCCTTCCCTTTTCATTGACGTACTGGGTAGCCACCTGCCCGTTGGCAAAGAGCTTGTCAATCCACTCCATGGGAGCCACAAAACGCCCCTCCCCGTGGGAAGCCGGATTGCAGTAGACACTGCCTGTCTCTGCCCCCAAAAGCCATGGGGACTTGTTGGTGACGACTTTCGTGTAAACCATCTTGCTGATATGGCGTCCCACCGTGTTGTAGGTCAGGGTGGGGGAATCCGGGGACTGCTCCCTGATCTGGCCATATGGCACCAATCCTAACTTTATCAGTGCCTGGAAACCGTTACAGATGCCAAGCATCAGTCCGTCCCTCTCGTTTAACAGCTTATTTACCGCCTCCGTCAATCTCTCATTGCGGAAGGCTGTGGCAAAGAATTTTGCAGATCCCTCCGGCTCATCCCCGGCGGAAAATCCTCCCGGGAACATAATAATCTGGGACTTTGCAATGGCCTTTTCAAAGACTTCCACAGAATCCCTGATATCTTCTTCACTTATATTCTTAAAGACTTTTGTGATCACATCCGCCCCTGCTGCCTCAAACGCCTTTGCGCTGTCATACTCGCAGTTTGTCCCCGGAAATACAGGGATAAACACAGTAGGCCTTGCCACCTTATGCTTGCAGACATAGACACTTTCTGTCTTGAAAACCTCTGCCTTTACTTCCGACCTGTCAAGGGTTGCCCTGGTGGGGAACACTTTTTCCAATGTACCGGTCCATGCCGAAAGCGCCTCCTCCATGGAAAGTTTCATCTCTCCGCAGATAAAAGCTGTCTCATTATTTACCTTGCCCACTGGCATGACAAAATCAGAAAGCCCTGCTGCCTCAAATGCCTGTGTGATCTCTCCCATTTTGCCCGGGGCTGCCTCTGCAATCATATTTCCAAATCCCGGCGCAAAGAGAATCTCTTTGGTAACCTGATCCGAAAGGGTAACGCCAAGTTTATTTCCAAATGCCATTTTGCCAAGGGCCGCCGCAAGTCCTTTTCCATCCAGAGCATAGGCGGAGATTACGGCACGGCTCTCTGTCAGAGTGTGGATAATGTCATATATCTTCATCACTGTCTCGTATTCCGGCAGATCATACTCGTCTCTTGGAACGCTAAATAATACCAGTTCATTTCCCGGCTGCTTCAATTCCGGCGTGATGATATCCCCCTCTTTTGCCACGTCCACGGCAAAGGACACAAGGGTGGGGGGAACGTCAATCTCGTTAAAACTTCCCGACATGCTGTCTTTTCCACCGATGGAGGGCAGGCCAAAACCAATCTGTGCACTGTAAGCTCCCAAAAGCGCAGCCAAGGGCTGGCTCCAGCGGGATGGCTCCTGTGACATTCTCCTGAAATATTCCTGGAAGGTGAAACGGATCTTATGGAAATCCCCTCCTGCTGCCACTATCCGGGATACGGACTCAAGCACAGCATACACTGCCCCGTGGTATGGGCTCCAGGAAGATAGATAGGGATCAAATCCGTAGCTCATCATGGTTACCGTATCTGTTTTTCCCCCGGCCACCGGAAGCTTTGCCACCATGCTCTGGGTCTCTGTCAGCTGGTAACGCCCGCCATAGGGCATGTACACGCTGCCTGCACCGATGGAGGCGTCAAACATTTCCACCAGTCCCTTCTGGGAGCACACATTCAAGTCTGAAAGCTCTGCCAGCCATGCTGCTTTCATATCATTTTTCTCCAGAGCCTCTTTCACCTTTGGAGTGGAAATCTTATTCAGATAACTGTCCTCTTTCGAGGGAATGTCAACGGCAGCTTTCGTTTCCTGGTGTGCTCCGTTGGTATCCAGAAATGCCCGGGAAATATTTACGATTTCCTTTCCCCTCCAGCTTAACACAAGCCGGGGTTCCTCTGTCACAACAGCCACTTTTACTGCCTCTAAGTTCTCTTCCCTGGCATATGCCAAAAACTGCTGGGCATCCTCCGGGGCAACTACTACAGCCATCCTCTCCTGGGATTCGGAAATAGCAATCTCTGTTCCGTCCAATCCTGCATATTTTTTTGGAACCTTATCTAAGTCAACCCGAAGGCCGTCCGCCAGCTCACCGATGGCAACAGAGACACCCCCTGCGCCAAAGTCGTTACATTTTTTGATCATGTGGCTGACTTCCTCTCTTCGGAACAATCTCTGGATTTTCCGCTCTGTGGGCGGATTGCCCTTCTGCACTTCTGCACCGCAGGTATCGATGGATGCCGTGTTGTGGGCTTTGGAGGAACCTGTTGCGCCGCCGCAGCCGTCCCGCCCGGTACGTCCACCTAAAAGGATAATGATATCTCCCGGGTCGGAGGTAAGCCTCTGCACCGCACGCCTCGGGGCGGCCCCCATCACCGCACCAATCTCCATGCGCTTTGCCACATAATTGGGATGATACACTTCCTTTACATAACCGGTGGCAAGTCCAATCTGATTGCCGTAGGAGCTGTACCCATGAGCTGCCCCCCGAACCAGCTTTTTCTGGGGAAGCTTGCCTTCCATGGTTTCCTTTACCGACACGGTGGGGTCTGCCGCACCTGTCACACGCATTGCCTGATACACATAGGTTCTGCCGGATAAGGGGTCGCGGATTGCCCCGCCAAGACAAGTGGCAGCCCCTCCGAAAGGCTCTATCTCCGTGGGATGGTTGTGTGTCTCATTCTTAAAGTTCACCAGCCACTCCTCCACTTTTCCGTCCACCTCCACAGGCACTACAATGGAGCAGGCATTAATCTCATCGGATTCTTCCTGATCCTTAAGCTTGCCCTCTTTTTTCAGACGCTTCATGGCCATAAGTGCAATGTCCATCAGGCAGACAAATTTATCGTCCCGTCCCGCATAAATATTTTTATATGTTGCAAGGTAATCCTCATATGTGTCCTTGATCGGCTTTTTGTAATCTCCCTCGCCAAAAACCACCTCTGTGAGCTCCGTGGAAAATGTGGTGTGGCGGCAATGGTCTGACCAGTAGGTGTCCAGCACCCGAATTTCCGTCATGGAGGGGTCTCTCTTTTCCTCATTTTTGAAATATTTCTGGATATGGAGAAAATCCTTAAATGTCATGGCAAGATTCAAAGAATCGTAAAGCTTTTTTAACTCCTCCTGGGGCATCTCGTTAAAGCCTGTAAATATCTTTACATCCTCCGGCTCCCTAAATTCTGTGATCAAAGTTTCCGGTTTCTGCAAGTCTGTCTCCCTGGAATCCACAGGATTGATACAGTGTTCTTTGATAGCCGAAAGCTGATCGCTGCTGATATCTCCGGTGACGACATAGGTAGTTGCCGTTCGGATGATGGGCTCCTCTTTTTCGTTTAACAGCTTTACGCACTGTTCCGCAGAGTCCGCCCTCTGGTCAAACTGCCCCGGCAAAAACTCCACGCTGAAAGTCTGTCCGCCCTTTAAATCAAAAGTCTCCTCGTAGACATCATCCACAGGGGGCTCAGAAAACACGGTGCGCACAGCCTTTCCGTAGGTATCGTCGGAAATGTTTTCAATATCATAGCGGATCAAAACCCGGACATTCTCTAATGTCTTAATGCCGAGATAACTTTTTATCTCGGATTTCAGTTCCTTTGCCTGCACTGCAAAATCCGGCTTCTTTTCCACATAAATTCTTCTTACATTGCTCATGTTCTTTCCTCCATCTGTATTTTGCTTCTCGTCCTATCATATCACACCACTGGTTATATCTGCAATGAGACATTGGGAAAAAATAGCCATTACAGCTCTTTCATCATCAAATATTCGTCTGCATAGCTCCCGTCCAGATACTTCATGCTGTGCTTTTGAGTTCCATATCTTTGAAATCCCAGCTTTTCATACAGAGCGATGGCATTTGCATTTGTGGTGACAACTTCCAGCTCCGCCTGCTCGTACCCCATTTCTTTTGCCTTTTCAAGTACTGTGCCAAGCATGATCTTTCCAAGTCCCAGCCCCCAGTATTTCTGATACAGGGCAATGGCAACGCTGCACCTGTGGGCATACCGTTCAAATCCTCCCATAGGCATACAGGACGCATTTCCCACGTGGTTTCCGTCAATTACTCCAATCAGCAAAAGGCTCCCCGTGGCTTCCTTTCGCCCGTTGATAAACGCTTCCTCCTCTTCCATTGTGAGGTTGATCTCCTGGGGATTTCTCATAAGATAGGGCGTCTCTGCTGCAGTGGTCTTTAAGCATTTTATGAGATCCTCTGCATCTTCCGGCTCTGCATTTCTTATAATAACTGACTTTCCGTTTTTTAGTTCCTGGGGTTTTGGCCTGATTATCATAGTTGCTTCCTTTCGTGAAAAAATGTTTAATGCTTTGTAAGGATTATAGCACGGTATCGTTTTTTTACAAGCTATTTTTTTGTTATGGCAGCATGAATTTGCACTACTCAGAATTCAAAAATATATTGAATTAAGGAAATACCCATGCTATAGTATTCTTATATTAGACTGTTTAGAAAAGAGGATGATGCCGATGTGGAAGAAAAAAGTAATATCGGCCATTGCGTTTGTGGCGATTGCAATGGTATCAGGCGGTTTAGTTTCAATTTATGGAATGAATAAAAGCTCAGAGAACGTTAAGGACGTGGCTCAGGTAGAAATCGTGGACACGGTACAAACCAAGAATGATCGGACTGCTCAGGCAGAGATTAAGAACAGGGTTCAGGCAGATAAAGTGACGTTTTCCTGTGGGGTATCCGGTTGTACATTGACGGAAACACACCAGCACGGCTTATGTGGAATCGACGGATGTACACAGATTGGAGAGCACTGTCATGGAGAAAACAGTAGCGGATATCATCAGTCTGGTCATCATGGAAGCGGATATCATCAGTCTGGTCATCATGGAAGCGGACATCATCAGTCTGGTCATCATGGAAGCGGACATCATTAAGAGCGAGTCAGTGCGTATAGGAACAACCTATACGCTCTTTTTTATAATGGAATAAAAAACGAATTCTATATTTTACAGCACAGGCCAAAATGCCGTAAAATATAGGATTCGCTATTTGTGGGGTGTTCCTTTTACTAATAAATCTGGTATACTTTCTTTGTTCAAAAACATACTGCAAGCAAAGAAGGAGAAAAAATTATGGATGTTAAAAAAATTGGAAAATATATTGCAATAAAACGAAAAGAAAAAGGACTTACTCAAGAACAGCTGAGTGAAAAGCTGGGGGTAACCAATAAAACCGTCTCACGCTGGGAAAATGGAAATTATATGCCGGATTTATCTCTTTTAGAACCTCTGAGCCGTGAATTATCTATTACTTTAAATGAACTGCTTGCAGGAGAAAATATAGAAAAAGAGGATATCTGCGAACATTGTGAAAAAAATCTGGCTGACACAGTAGAATATACTGCTAAAAAACTGAACACGGAACAAAAGAAACATTCTTTCCTATTTTTAGGAACAGGCGTTATTTTAATCATATGCGCTTTCCTGTTTTTCCCGCCGGAAAGCAGTTGGCCTTCAATCTATTCCATCCTTGGTGCAATTTTATTTTCCATTGGACTATTTCGGGCGCTAAAACTAAAAATGCTCTCCAAAAGGCTGGCAGTATCTATCTGTATTTTTGCCTGTATATTGGCTGTTTTTCATGTTATTGACTACATAGGCGTCATTTTTTACCAAAAGCCGCCTGTTTACAGATACATAACGGAAACAAATGACAGTGCGATTGTTTACCACTCTTTGTTTTATAATGTGTACCGGCTCAATAAAGATACCCCGGAAGAATATTATGTTGTAGATAGCGAGAAAAAATATACATTAGAAACCATCTCTGAACTCCAGAACTGACAAAGCTTTTCACAAATGGGGGACTGTACCAAACGCAGGACCCCATCCGAGACCGTTTCAAGTTTTGTGTAAACTCAAAAAACTTATATAAGATTTCGTAAATAAGTTATAAATGGGCAGAGCCGGATTTTCTGGTTCTGCCCTTGTCTGTATTATACAGGGATTTGCCGCCTTGTCAATCG
>JAMPFA010000001.1:662512-704327 GCA_023664725.1 Roseburia sp.
ATGGCAATATATGGAAGAATTATTTGACTAAGTATAATTCGGTCAGTACACTAGGCTCTTCATAATGATCCGCATTATTTCCCATGCGTCTGATGAAGTCTAAACGCTTCCACAAAGTATCATCCACAATATCTTTAAACTCATCTGTATGCAACAAAGTATTCAAATTGTCCCTGTATGGCATCACAAGAGATTTGTCTACAGAATACATCCACTTAACAGCAAACTCCATAGCCCGACGACAGTTGATAACGCTTGCCTCCGGGTCGATGTGAATAATCCTTTCTGCTGAGATTGCTGCATCTGCAAATGAATGGAATTTGGGTTCTTTTTTAGTAGTCAAAGTTGGTCATAGTGGAACCTCCCGTACGTCTAATATTTCTTGCTTTTTATCGGCTTTTTATCGTTTCTCTCTTCTGAGCGGTAAAAACACACGACAAATCCAGACTTTAATTTTTTGAATTCATATCTGACCCCTGCCAGATCACATACATTCGCAATACGTTTCAACCCCGTTCCATAGCTCTCAATATCTTTAGAATAATAGGTATCCTGGCAATCTTAGGATTCCTGCGTATAGGCCGTTCATGTCCATCAATAAAATCATATGGATCAAAGCCTTCCGGAAATGCTCCTGGATGATAAATCTCAACTCTGTCCTGATATATGGCAACCTCGTTACTCTGACCTGACGCATAATCTTTGTGACAGAAAAAATTTAAAACTCATTATAACAGTATTTGCAGGAATTAAACTAATACCACTCTCCTCAACTGCCTTATTCGTTAGATACTCCTTTGTTTCATTTATATTTTTTTCACATTTTGTTAAATCTCCAATAGAAATCCATTTATTTCCCTTTAAATTCTAATTTTCTGAATTATTTCTTGATGGTGTTTTTCCCATTTGGAGATCAAACAATTCATCTAATCTATACTCCATATCATTCCCCTCAAATCTCAGCCAAACAATTCCTTCTCATTTTCCATTAATATCTGAACCAACACTTTATAGTCCAAATACTGTATTCCCTCTTTTCCAATGTATATCTTATCAGACAATTTACTGTTATAATATATATCCATCGCTTTTTCATAGGAAATATCGCACACCTCTGCCAGATATGCCATAATCCGTTCTTCAAGATTTTCCTGATATAATTTTTCTAATGTTTCTTCATTCATTTTACCACCACCTCATAAAATGATTCATAACACAGCAATTGAGTTATCGCCCTTTGCTTTATAAAAGCTATCTGATCATAATTAGAGTAAGCCTTAATTTCTTTCAAAGCCCTTTCTTTATCCCAAATGCCAGAATAATACATATCCACAACTCTAAACACCTTATCATCCGCAACCTGACCTTTTATTACGTCATATTGCAGATAATCTTTTTCTTCATTGCGGCATCTGCATACAAAATCAATCCACTCACTTAAATCTTCTCCAAAACATTTACAAACCAATCCCGCTAAGTCTTCTTTCATCTGATAAACATTTACAATCCCTTTGTCCTCACCACAAATACCGGCTTTTCTCCTTGCCCATCTCTCGGCCTGTTCTTTTACAGTTGTTACATAAAAGCCTTTTCCAAAATCAAGAGCTCTGAAAGAATGCTCTATATCCGGATTATTTACAATCACATTCGATCCGTGGTAAACCGTCATATAGATATCCCCCTAACATTAAAATACTCTTTTATATCTTCAATGACATACTGCGTACTCTGCGTATGAAGAATCTCATAATTAGGCACAAGAAAATCCATAATACAATTTACGCTTTTCATCTTCTTGTACACTTCCGAAGGGGTAATCTCCCAATTATTTGCACATGCATGAATCATATAAATTACATACGAAAACGAATCTTTATCCATATCTGCATTTCACCTTTCACAATCATTACACTTAACTCACATTCTATTTTTCAGTCCGACAAATAGCGATTTGTTTTTCCTTTCCCAATCTACAGCATTGCCTTCAATTCCTTGATTTCCTCCGAAATCTGCGCATCTAATTCCTCTATCCTGCCCATGATTTCAGAAGTAGGTGGATACTCTACTGGTACATACTCCATCTTCCTACATTTGTTGATAGAGAGATCATAACCACTATCCACAATCTCCTGCTTAGGCACCAGAAAAAATTTCTCTGCTCGTTCTCTCTCTGCCTCTGCATCACGGTTATGGAATCTCTGGATAATATCCGGAATATCGTTTTCCTTTACCGCAGTTCTCTTGTCATCTAGTAAAACGAATACTAAGTTGTTTTATGTTAAACGCAGCATTGCTTTTCATATGCAAGAAAAGAAATCGACGGCGTAGCGGTGGCTACGGCTAGATTTCTTGACGATGCAGATGGGAAGCAAGGCAAGTTTAACGTAAACAAACGTATTATTCGTTTTACTAGACTTCCCTTAAATGGCGGATTGGCAAGAATAAGCGAATATTTATCTTTGTCTGGATTCTGATCTGACAAACTGTCCCTGTACTCAATATAAGGACTCTCCATACCATGGGGCATCATATTCATAGCTCCGATACAAAGCATTGTTCTATCCATATCAAAGCCATGAAACATGTGATTCATGAAATGATCCTTTTTTCTCTGATCATAAAATATTTCTTCTTTCTTATTGGCCTTAGATATTCGGAAGCCTCAACCAAAAAACCCGCCGTTCCACAGGAAGGATCACAGATCTCATCCTCCGCATCTGGTTCCATCAAAGCTACCATCATCCTTATAATATGTCTTGGCGTCCGAAACTGGCCGTTTACACCTGCCGTAGACAATTTTGAAAGAAGATATTCATACACATCACTCTCCTTTGGTTTTTCCATCTGTGCATATAAATCATCCATAGCATCCACAACCTTAGAAAGCATAAGTGGCGTGGGAAGCTTAAATATAGCGTCATCATATATTTGGAATAAGCACTGTCTTTATTGACATGAAGATTCTTTATAATAGGTCCATAGTCATTTGCTTCCTCATGCCAATTCTCAGAACTCTCTTGTAACGTGTCATAATATGAAATTTTCGTTTTTTCGATTAATCTTTCAATACTAATATATTTTCCCACCAGATATCCCGATTTATATAGCAGCAGTAATGTCAATAGCCGGCTCATTCTTCCATTCCCATCGATAATATTATCGACACTTTTAAAATTTCCACCATTCCCACATCTTCAAATTTATACAAATCTCTGTGCAGCTGTAAAATGAAAGCCGTCTTGACCGGTATATGCTCATAATTTTCATGGATCGTATGGAGAACATCTCTGTATCCAGCAATTTCACGCTCGTCTCTCGTTCTTGGCATCGTCTTATCCATAACAATTTTTTTCAACCGTTCGTCTGATGTATAAATACCTTCAATCTTGTTAGAACTTTCCGTGCTCTGTAAAAATGCCAGCTCCACCAGATCAACCAAAACATCCGCATGTCTATTTGCGATTAGATACTGCTGCCCTTTGTACTCATATATCGTGTAAGATACCCAACTATGTCTGGTGTCAATAACTTTTACCACTTATTTTCATACTCATAGTTTCTCATGCTATTCTCTCATTCTATTAATTTTGTCATTCGAAATGGTTAATAAATGACTTTATTACAGAATAGCAATCTATCTTATCGATGTAAAGTTTAATATAGTCATTTTTATAAAAATAACTATATTGATTTTTAAAAAAATCTAATCATTTTACCTTGACAGGCGAGGTATGTTAGTATATGCTATATTTTGCCAGAATAAATATATCAGATACAACATCTGAGCACAAAGAGAAAGGGGAACGGGCTATGTCTATCACATCGGACATTCTCAGAGGGCACACAGAGGCAATCATACTCTCGCACCTTTTAGAACAGGACAGCTACGGCTACCAGATCAATAAGGACATTATGAAAAAGACCGACAACGCCTATGAACTGAAGGAGGCGACCCTATACTCGGCTTTCCGCCGACTGGAGCAGGCGGGCAACATCCGAACCTACTGGGGAGATGAGAAAGTGGGGGCCAGGCGCCGCTACTACTCCATAACAGAGGAAGGCAGAAAGGCGTACCAGAATTACAAACGGGAATGGCAGGAAGCCAAAGAAATCATAGACCAGTTATTAAAGTGAGAATACTTTATATTTATCAGGAGGACTACTTATGAAAGAAAAAATCAGACAACATTTTGACACCATTCTTGCGGATGCGCCAAAGACAAGAAAAGCCCTTGACTTAAAACAGGAAATGCTGCAAAACGCCATGGACAAATATGATGATATGGTGGCGGACGGCCATTCCGAGGAGGACGCATATCACAATGTGATAAATTCCATTGGCGACGTGACGGAACTGTTTTCAGAGATGGAGGAGAAAAACCTGCTGACACTGCCGGAGGAAGACAGGAAGAAAAAAGCCATGCTGACAGCGGCCGCAGTGGGGTTATATATCTTTGCCGGAGCAGTGTTCTTTTTCTTTGCAGCGATTGATGACATAGCGGGATATCACTGGGATGCTGCATTCGGATTTGTTCTGACGATATTGATCTGCATTGCGCCCACTGTTATGCTTGTGTATGCGGCAAATATGTATCCCACTTACACCAAAAAGGAAGACAGCGACATGGTAGATGAATACAAGGCGGCAAGGTATTCTGGAAACAAAGCCCGGGCCGTGAAAAAATCCATTCAATCCATTGTGTGGACATTTACGCTGATCTTATATTTTACCATCAGTTTTGCAACCCATCAATGGTGGGTTACCTGGATTCTTTTTCTGATCGCAGCCTGTGTACAGGCAATCATAAAACTGGTTTTTGAGCTGAAAAGTGAAGATGTGGTATTTGAACAGAGAAAGGATGACAGAGTATGAGAAATTTGAAAATTGGCCTGCTGGTGACACTGTGCGTCATCACCGTATTTTTATGCGGAATACTTGCCTATGGCATAATGGGACATAATATTTACAGGGGATTTTTCGGCAGGAATACCATGGAAAGTTACAGAAGTTATTCCGATCTAAATCTAATCCTGGAAAAAGAGATAGCTCTTGAGGGAATTGAGAACATTTCTGTTTTGTATCACATGAACAGCAATGATATTTTTTTGCATGAGAGCGAAGGTGACACTCTTACCGTAAAAGAATACAGCAATGCCAAGCCAAGGGATGATCAGATTTCCACGGTGACGGTAAAAGGCGACAGCCTTGAGATAAAAGGAAAAAAGAGAAACCAGACAGGTTTCTTCTGGTTTTTTGGTTCCAGAGATACAAGAGGATATACGGAAATCTGGCTTCCCGCCTCCTATGGCGGTTCACTTGAACTCTCCACAGCCAGCGGCGACATTGATTCCGATGTGGATCTCTCCCTTACAAAAAATCTCACCGCAGCATCCTCCAGCGGCGAGATCATCCTGCCAAGTGTCACTGCAGACTATGCCAATCTGGAAAGCAGCAGCGGAAATATCAGAATCGAAAATATGTATGTGACGGCCAGGGAAACCTGCATATCCACCAGCAGCGGGGACGTTACGGTACAAAATTTGGATGGGAATGCATCAGTGGATACCTCAAGTGGAAATGTGACCATCCTTGACGGGAACGGCAATCGAAAAATTTCCACAAGTTCCGGTGATACCAGACTTTATGGAGACACCACGACATGGGATATCTGCACCTCAAGCGGAGAAGTCCAGCTGGAGGCAAAGCAGGGATGGGGAACCATCGCCGCCACCAGCGGGGATATGCGGCTGGAGCTTGAAATGCTCACAGGACTGCTCTCCTTACAAAGCAGCAGCGGAGATGTGAACGTGGAACTGTCAAAGGACAATGCCTTTCGCTTTGAAGCAGACACTTCAAGCGGGGATATTGGCACATTTTTTGATAATGACCTGAACTTTTCCAAAAAGGGCAATCACGCAGATGGAACATATGGGGAGAACCCAGGGGAAACAGAGATTTTGATCCAAACCAGCAGCGGGGATGTACGGATTCTGGAGAGTAAATAATTTTTACTCTCCAGTTTTATGGTAACACAAAATTTCTATCTGCTCAATCTGATCTGGATCGATATTCTCACTGAATATTGACTGAATCCCACAGTCATCCAGTTCAACGGAAAATGCTACCCCCTCCCCCAGTTCACTCAGACTTTCCACATCAGGATTTTCCAGGGGATCATTCTTCTGCTGGGAAGGTTTTCTGTCATCCATCATGGGAAGACTGCAGATATAGTGCTTATTTTTACTGGTATCGATGGCGATCAGGTTGTAAAAATCCCCCTCCTCTCTCCAGCCTTCCGCAGGTGAAACCAACAGTGCAAAGGGAGTGAGCCACACCGGGACCGTGGTATCCCCCACTGCCACGTCAAATTTATTTGCCGGAACTTCTTCAATTTCCGCTTTACTTTCTACATATTCCGTCTGACCATCCGAAAAAGTTTTTCCGACTTTTACATTCTGGCAGACAGACTCGTCCTCGTAAAAACCATACCACCTTATCTCATATCCGTTTGTTACAGATTTTGACTCTATGCGCAGTACCTGTACTCCCGCTACGGAATAACTTGCTGCCATGTGCTCATCCGCCGGGAAAATTGTTGCTTCCACACAGACTGATTTTGTATCTCTGTTCACCTGTACGGATGAGACTGTAATGGAAATTTCCTCTGTTTCGCTGCTCTCTTCGGCGTCCTGCTCCGTTTTGCTGACATCCTCTTTTATTTCCTGTGTTTCCGGCATGTCCTGTTTCCTCTCCTGCTGCACGTTGGAAGTTTTTGCGTCCTCTACCGGTTTGTTCTTTGAGCCGCATCCTGTGCTCAGTACTGTGACAATAAACAAAATTATCGTGATTATTTTTTTGTACATCGTTCTCCTTTCCGCATAAAAATATAGTTTTTTGCTTTTCTGATTCTATCTATATATCGAAGTATAATTTATCTCAATAAAGAAATTTGCAAGAAAATACTATAATCAACAATATTTGTTATCGTAAGCTCAGTGATCTGATCGTACTGGAGAAACTTGTGAAGTCTCCGGTCCAGAAAGCTCCTGTGGGGGCCTTTCGGTATTTTAATAAAAAGGATGTGTTCGGAAATAGCAAAACTATATAAATCATACGATGAATTACCATTTAAACCATTACAGTGAACATGCTTATATCAACCATTATATAACCAGACATCACAATGTACCTCTATGGATTATGGTTCAGGTATTGACTATGGGGCAGCTTTCCCACATGTTTAACTATCTGAAAGCAACTGTACCGATAAAAATTTGCAATGATTTTCACCAGATAGAGAGAAAAGATATGCACTCCTTCCTCTTCATTATGGCCAAGCACCATAACGTATGTGCACATAGTGAACGATTTTTTAACTACTCCACAAAAGACAGTATCACAGACACGCTTATTCACAAAAAACTACACATTCCACAAATAAATGGAAGATACCAGAACGGTAAAAACAATATCTTTTCAGAAAACATTATACTAAAATATCTTTTAGACTAAGAAGATTTCCGAAACTTTTATTAGGATTTAAAGCGCTGTTTAAACATCTCTCATACCGCCCGGTCAATGGCATCCTTTATACTCTTCACCCCGATCAGCTCAATCCCTTTAATCTCCTTTAGAGAAGCCAGAGACACTTCCGGCAGGATGCATGTGGTAAATCCCAGTTTTTTTGCCTCCAAAATCCGCTGTTCCGCCATATTTACCGCCCGCACTTCCCCGCTCAATCCTACTTCCCCAAAACAGATAGTCTTTTCATCCACAGGCCGGTTTTTATAGCTGGAAACTAACGCCAGGATAACTCCAAGGTCGATGGCAGGCTCATTCATTTTTATTCCCCCGGCAATATTTACATAGGCGTCACAGCCCCCCATCTGAAGCCCTGCCCGCTTTTCTAAAACCGCCATGAGAAGGTTCACCCGGTTAAAATCTGTTCCTGCTGCAGTTCTCCTTGGAATGCCAAAGTTGCTGTGGCACACCAGTGCCTGGATTTCCAAGAGGATCGGTCTGGTTCCCTCTATGGAACACGCCACCACGGAACCGCTGGCCCCCTTCGGTTTTCCTCCCAGCATAAACTCCGAAGGGTTTTCCACTTCCTCCAGGCCGCTGGAACGCATCTCAAAGACTCCAATCTCATTTGTTGAGCCAAATCGGTTTTTTACTCCCCGCAAGATCCGGTACGCCGCATGCCTGTCCCCCTCGAAATACAACACAGTATCTACCATATGCTCCAACACTCTGGGACCTGCCACCACTCCTTCTTTTGTCACATGGCCAATGATAAAAAATGTAATCCCAAGTCCTTTTGCCATTTTTAAAAGGCTTCCCGTGGTCTCTCTGACCTGGGAGACACTGCCAGGGGCAGAGGAGACATTCTCATTGTACATGGTCTGAATAGAGTCAATGACTACCATCTTTGGCATGTCCCGTCTCACAATCTCCTCGATGGTGTCAAGATTTGTCTCACAGAGGACAGACAGGGAATCTCCGAATTTTCCGATGCGCTCCGCCCGTATTTTAATCTGCTGTAAAGATTCCTCCCCGGAAACATAGAGAATACTCACCTCTTTTTCTGCCAGGTTTCTGCACACCTGGAGCAAAAGTGTGGATTTTCCAATTCCCGGATCTCCTCCCACCAAAACCATGGAGCCAGTGACCATTCCCCCACCGAGCACTCTGTCAAGTTCCGCTATGTCTGTACTGATCCGCTCCTCTTTTGCCGTCTCTATATCTTTTAGTTTTGTCACTTTTGCCCTTGTGTCACTGTGAAAGATTTTCCCTGACTTCTTTTTTGACACGGTCTCCTCCACCATGGTGTTCCACTCTTTACACACGGGACACTGTCCCATCCATTTTCCTGATTCTGCCCCGCAGGATTGACAGAAATACATGATTTTTTCTTTTGCCATATGTCCTCCATTTTTTACAAAGCCGACTGTTGTATTAAACCAATGATTTCCTCATTTTCTTCTTCCTTCTCATATAATTCTGTCATACCATATGAGACAAAATGCCAATAGTCGCCGCCGTCATAAATGCTGATGCCATCCAGTGGATCATTCCCGCCCAATGCCCATCCTATAAGAGTTCCGTAATGTTTCGGTTTTTTCTGGTCTGGATAAATCCTTTCAAACTCGGCCGTAATCGCATCCCATCCCAAAGCCTCAATCTCTTCTGTCTCCTTATTTTCAGATTCTGTTTTTTTCTTAAACTTATCAAATAATCCCATACACCCTCCTGCGAAAACCTTCAAAACGATCTTACCATTAGAAAAATATCCCAGCGCTGTATTCGCCGGGATATCGCTTTATCTATCTACTTTTTGGTTATCCGTACTACGACTGCCTTGCTGCCGTCCATCTCCACGCTAAAGCTCAGCTTGCCTCCAAGGTTTGTCTTCATGGTTCCTGTCACTGTGCCGTCAACAGAAATATCATATTCCGTGCTCTCCTCCAGCTCCAGGGTAATCTGTGTATCATTTGGCCCCTCCACAGTAAACTCCACATCGGATTCTGTTGCTTTGAAGCCCTGCACTGCCGTGCCAGGTACAGATTCGTAGACGAACATTCCGTTGCGCTCCAACTTCGTGATCTCTGCAAAAGTTTTTACTTTATACAGATCACCGCCGTGATCAAAATTGTCCAGCTTTGCTTTGGCATTTAAACTGTAATCCCCAAAGCTAATGGTTCCATCTGTTTCTGTACGTATTAATTCGCTAATTACAGACATTTTTATCCTCCTGTGCCATGCTGCTGCATCTCATGTTCTGATATTAATACTATGTGACGCAGTACCTGCTATCTTTTATGGCATTATTATACAATATCCTGCTTCTTTTTTCCACATGATTTATTGTTTTTTTCTAATTCTTTTCATTCTTTACCGTAAAGCAGACTTCCTCTTTTTTGATGCCCACCTCCACAGTGTCGCCCTTTTTGATCTTTCCTGCCAGGATTTCTTCCGCCAAGGTATCTTCGATTTCATTTTGGATTTTCCTGCGGAGAGGTCTCGCTCCATATTTCGGTTCAAATCCTTTCTCTACAATGAAAACTTTCACAGAATCTTTGATGGACAGTGTGATATCCATCTGGATTTTGCACCGATCAATCAGTGTCTGGGAGAGGATGGTAACGATTTTCTTCATATCCTCCTTGTCCAGGGAGCGGAATACGATGGTATCGTCAATACGATTTAAAAACTCCGGTTTGAAAATCCGCTTTACCTCCTCCATTACACCGTCTTTCATTCTCTCGTAATTCTGCTTTTCGTCCTCCCCTGCCCCAAATCCAAGCCTCTTGGGAGAGATGATCGCCTGTGCCCCCGCATTGGAGGTCATAATGATAATGGTGTTTTTGAAATCTACTTTTCTCCCCTGGGCGTCTGTGATATGTCCATCGTCCAACACCTGGAGAAGAATGTTAAACACATCCGGGTGGGCTTTTTCGATTTCGTCAAACAGTATGACGGAATAGGGATTTCTCCTGACTTTCTCCGAGAGCTGTCCTCCCTCGTCATACCCCACATATCCGGGAGGTGAACCGATCATTTTGGAAACGCTGTGCTTTTCCATATACTCAGACATATCCACACGGATCATCGCCTGCTCATCTCCGAACATGGCATCTGCCAGTGCCTTTGTGATCTCCGTCTTTCCTACACCGGTGGGCCCTAAAAACAGGAAAGAGCCAATGGGACGCTTGGGATCCTTTAATCCTACCCTGCCCCGGCGCACTGCCTTTGCCACGGCGGAGACTGCCTCCTCCTGCCCGATTACACGCTTGTGCAGTGTCTTTTCCAGGCGGCGGAGCCTTGCAGCTTCCCCTTCCTCCAGTTTTTTCACAGGGATTTTTGTCCAGCCGGAAACGATATCTGCCATCTCCTCCGGGCCGACGATTAATTTTTTCTTTTTTGCATCCCGTCTGTATTTCTTTATCAGCTTCTCATGGTTTTCCTCCATCTCCTGCTTCATACTGCTGATCCTGGAAGCCTCCTCGATGTCTCCTTCCATTAAGAGCTGCTCCAATGCGCTGTCACACTGTTTCATCTTTTGTTCCAGCTCCTCAATCTGCCCCGGCACTTTATATCCACCAAGGCGCACTTTTGAGGAGGCCTCATCCATCAGGTCAATGGCTTTGTCCGGCAGAAAACGGTCATTGATATAGCGCATGGAAAGATCCACTGCCGCCTCGATTCCCTCGTCTGTGATCTGAACCTGATGATGCTCCTCAAAATGGCTTCGGATTCCCTTTAAGATTTCAATGGCTCCTTCCCTGTCCGGCTCCTCCACAGTAACCGGCTGGAAACGCCTCTCCAGCGCCGCATCTTTTTCAATGTGCTTGCGGTACTCCTCTATGGTGGTGGCGCCGATAAGCTGAAGTTCCCCTCTGGCCAGAGAAGGTTTCAGGATATTGGAGGCATCCAATGCACCCTCCGCCCCTCCTGCCCCGATAATGGTGTGAATCTCATCCACAAACAACAGGATATTGTTGGCGGTGGTAACTTCCCGGATCACACGCTTGATCCTCTCCTCAAATTCTCCCCGGTACTTGGAGCCTGCCACCATGCCGGACAGATCCAAGGTCACCACCCGTTTTTCCGCCACAGTATCCGGCACAAGACCCATGACGATCCTCTGGGCAAGACCTTCCACGATTGCGGTTTTCCCCACACCTGGTTCCCCGATGAGACAGGGGTTATTTTTTCCCCTCCTGCTTAAAATCTGGATCACTCTCTGGATTTCCTCGTTTCTTCCGATCACCGGATCTAGCTGGTTTTCTGCTGCCAGCTTTGTCAAATCCCTGGAATACTGGTCAAGCATGGGAGTTGCCGTTGCGTTTCTTCTCCTGTTTGGCCTTCCGTTCTGAAACTCATCCTTGTACTGGGACGCATCCTCCCCCATGGCCACCAAGAGATCCACATACAATTTCTGAAAATTCACTCCGATGGTATTCATCAGTCTGGAAGCCGCACATTCCCCTTCTCTTATTATGGCAAACAATAAATGTTCTGTTCCGATCTCTTTGCTGGAAAAGCGCTCCGCCTCCCTGCCTGCATTCTCCAACACCTGTCTGGCTCTGGGCGTGTAGCCGTCCCGCTCCGCCAGCGCCGCAGTCCCTGCAGGAGCTATAAGATTCTCAATGAGATCCAACAGTTGATCCGGATCTACCCGATTGTCTATCAGCACTCTGGAGGCTACCCCTGAACCCTCTTTTAACAGCCCTAACAGGATATGCTCCGTGCCCACATAATTATGCTGTAACGTCTTCGATGCCTTCTCTGCAAGTTTTAAAGCTTTTTTGGCTTTCGTTGTATATGCTTTCATGTTTCTGCCTTTCTGTTGCTCTTTCCTAATATGTCTTATAAGTCATTTAAATCTAAAAATTCGATATCATCATTCTCATCCTTTTTCGGTGGATACTCTTTCTTTGGCTCTTTCTTTGGCTCTTTTTTCGGCTCCGGGCGTCTGGCAGGCCTTACCGGTTCCTGGAACTTTTGCACTGGCTTTTCTTTTTTCCTAGAAGGGGGCTTTAGCACGCTTGGCTCATCCTCAAATTCTGTCATGATCTGCTGGGTATCCCCGTAATAATAATCTGAGGGATCCTCTTCCTCCACTTCAAATTTTGTGTAGGTCTTTGCCGGTTTTGCCTTGGCAGTTTTTTCCTTTACCGGCCTTTCTTTCACGGGCTTTGCCTTTTTGGGCGTATACTCTTCCTCCTCATCATCGTATCTGTCCCTGTTATGGAGTATTATATTTAAGACAACGATCAATAATACCACTGTCACAAAAATAAGTACCGCAATGACTCTCCTGTCCTTTGTCTTTGTATCCTTATAACGCTCGTCCAGCTCGTTGTAGGATTTCAGCAGCGTCTCATAATTTGCCGTCAAATCTTCGTCACTGGCTGTCTCCGCATTTAACCTCTGGTAAGTCCCCTGAACATTGTCATACTGGTACCATCCTGCCACGCCTTCCGGATCCATGGCATACACAAGATAAAAATCCGAACCGGTACTTCCCTCCGGCATCTCTGTATCTCCCAGATTCACAATCTCCACATCTTTGCCAAAGTACTGGTATGCCGGTACCGTAACACCCTGAATCACAACTGTGGTGGCCGTATAGTCTGTGGGAGGGACTGCCCCGTTTGGCACCACCATAAGGATAATCTGATGTTCGCCACTCTGCAGGCGGACATAGGGATAGAACCCGTCTCTGTCCGCATCATAGACAAAAAGTCTGCCCTCCCCGGCATCGTTCATCAGATAATACAATCCCATATGGCCTCTGTCGTAGGACAAGCCTTTGTGTGGAACTCCCCTATACTCAAAATTTGAAAGAGTAAATCCCTCCGGAATCTCTCCCTCCGGGATATCGTCTACAATATGGTATGCCTGTCCGTCTATGGTAATGGAATTTCCCCCTGCCGCATTTTCTCCAAGCGCTGCATCCGGTTCATTTTCTCCATCTGTGCCCTCCGCTCCGGTGTCTGTCTGGGGATTTGCGGTGGTGGTCACCGTATCACTCTTCGTCACTGTGATCTTGTACGTCGCCGTTGTCCCGTTTTCTGCTTTCACTACAATGGAAATAACATTTTCGCCCAATTTCAATCCCGTATTGCCAGTGATAGACTCCACCGTTGCTTTCGCATTGGAGGTTACAGGTGTTACGGTAATGTCACTTACATCACTGCCTACAGTTGCCGTATAGTTTGTAACACTTCCCTTAAATGCAGGGGAAAGTGTTCCCACAGACAATTTTAAGGAGGAGAGGGAATTGTCCCCGGAAAGAGTACCATTGGATGTGGTTGTCTGGCTCTCTGAAGTATTCGATGCCACAGCGCTGCCAGTAACGTTTATGTGTGCTCCTGCAGCCGTCACTGCCGCCCCCTCCGCTTTGACATAGGCATCCCCGGAGGATATCGCCTTAAATTTCACATCCACGGTGGAAGCGGAAACTTTCACTGTCCCGCCTCCGCCGCTTGCCCCTGCACCGCTGGCGCTTACATACTCCAGTTTGGAGGAGTCGTAAGTGATGGTCATGTCAGAGGTTGCCTCCTCCCCGTTAGCGTTTACCGAATAGACGGTCACTGTCATTGTGTCCCCTGTGGACACGGAACTATTAGAAACCGCTATGGAAAGTGACCCTGCCGCAAAAGCTGGGGTCTGGCCTGTCAGTATCACTAGAAATCCAATCCATGCTGCGATCATAAATTTCACTGTACTCAATTTTCTCATATTTACCTCCATGATATTTGGAATAGGAGTTAATAACCCAGTATCATTATAAGAAAACAAAGAAAACACGTCAACCACTATCTTGTATTTTTCATCCTTTTTTCATTGTTTCCTTACAATATCATGTGTTTTGACCAGTGTTTTTATGTATGGAACAAAAAAGGGCAGCGCCATCTATCCCACTGCCCTTTTTTGAAATCGAGTATAGAAGGAATCATCCCTGCTGGCTGCAAAGCCCGCAGGTCACATAGTGACTGTATTCCTTATGCGGGCGTGTACATTATATAATGCCCTGCCTCACCTGACAAGAATTATTTTCAAATGGGAAACAGCTCCTGTCGTCAATATACACATCTGCAAAGACTTTTCTGGAATCCGTGCCGTATTTTTGCAGGGTCTCCTCCACATTTTCATTCACCGCATCAAATCCAAGTTGAAACTGCCTGCACCAATCCAGCGCCTCCTCCAGCAAAGCTCCGCATCTGCATGTCCACAAGATCAACTGACACCCCTCTGCCCGAAGGCCTTTTAAAAGGGAAATCAACGCTGTGTTCGGCGCCCCGATCTCGGGGTAGGCGTTGACGCACAGCGTACCGTCAAAATCCACTGCAATAATCCTGATATCTTCCATTTTTCTTTCCTCCTTTTTTATTCTTGTCTGTAAGCGACTGCGATACCTCTTACTGTGTTTTAAATACAGTATATAAAAATATCTGTACCATATGAAGGACTGTTTAAAGTTGTATTTTGTACAAAAATAGGATACAATAAGAAGATAAAAAAGGACGGTGACGCATTTTGGATATTGAAACAAAAGAAGATTTAAAGGCATATGTGAAGGAACAGGGCCGGATTGAAAAAGAGAAATTAAAGACTATGACCATTGGAGAAAAAATTGAATATATCTGGATGTACTACAAAGCCCAGATCATCATTGTCGCACTGGTCATGGCTTTTGTGATCTCCCTTGTACACCATCTCATTGTGGGCAGTAAAGAGAGCATTCTATACTCTATGGTTCTAAACTCAAACGCCCTGCAGTCTGACGATACTGCTCCTCCGCTTTATACGGATTTTCTGATGGAGAAGGGATATGACCCCAAAGAATATAAGGTTGATTACCATACGGGGCTGAATGTCTCCCTGGATGAATACGGAGAAGTCAGTGATATGCAGATTTTTTCCGTAGTGGCCACCCTGCTTATGAGCGGTACAGTGGATCATATTATGACCAATGAGGAGGTTGTGGTGATGCTGGGGGAAATCGGCTACATCATGCCTCTGGAAGAATGTCTTCCCCCGGAAAAAATTGAGGAGTATGACAGGGAAGGCAAAGTCATCTACGGCAGCCACCCGGACACAAAGGAAAAAACTGCCTTTGGTGTTTCGCTGGCAGAAAGCGAGAAGGTAAAAGGAGCAGAGCTGTTTTCCTTTTCCCCGGTGTACGCCATGATCTACGGTGCCCCCCACCTGGACAACTCTGCCCAATTTCTATACTACTTAGAACCGTAAAACTGGCAGGAGATCACTCTCCTGCCAGTCTTATAATCGCCTGAAGATCTGATATCAATCCTCTGGAATACTCCTCCGTCTCCCTGCACAGCTGCTCGGCACGGAAATAGTCCTGGTCTTTTAACGCCTGGATCACTTCCGCCCCATATCCGTGGAAACGTTTATGTTTCTCCCCCAGAGCTTTCCATATGGGAAGAACTTCCGGGATCCTGGGCGTAAGCGCATAGTAAAAATGCCCAAATCCGCATTTGGTGCCGTCTAGCTGTAATGGCATCACTGTGCGTTCTTTTACCATATTTTTCAGATTGGTGAGCCAGGTATTATGGGCGTTGATGGCATTGCTTACGTACCTGGTAAATTCAAAATTCTTTAGATGATAAAAATCATCTTCTGTCATATCCCCCATCTGCTTTACCGCATCATCCAGTGTTTTTTCAATATCAACCACAGGTTCTATGGCCTTCCCCAGGTCAGAGCCCACCTGTTTCATAAAATCAATACTGTCTTTTAGCTGATTTTCCATCTCGGACATAGAACTGCTGAGTTCCTCACTGATTCCGGCAATGGAGCTGACAGACTCATTGACTTTTGACACATGATCCTGATTCTCGTGGTTGATCTCCCACACATTTTTTATCTTATCCGCCATGTTCCCCAATGCATCCATGGTATCCGTAGTACTCTGCACGCTTTCCCTGGAGGCGATTCTGATCCCCTCTAAAAATTCATTCATATTGCCTGTCAAATTCTGAGTTTCCTCTGCAAGGCTGCGGATCTCAGCCGCCACAACTGCAAAACCTCTTCCCGCCTGGCCTGCCCTTGCCGCCTCGATGCTGGCATTTAACGCCAGAAGATTGGTCTGCATGGAAATGGAATCAATGCCTGAGACAATTTCGCCGATGCGTTCAATGATCTTAAACAGATCGTCCATATCCCTCTGGAGTTTTTCTGATGTCTCTATCGTATGATCAGAGAGTTCTTTAATGGTAGTCAATTCATTCTGTCCCTCTTCTATTTTCCGATATACCTTGTCTGTTTCCGCAGAAATATCGATGATGGTATTGGTCAGCTCCTCGTGCCGGTTCTTGTTATCCGTCATGGCAAAATCCTCATCCAACGAACCAAAAATGGCTTCGGAAGCCGCCTCCACCTGTCTTGAAATATTCATGATTTTTTCTGTCTGATGCTGCATGGTAAGGTCGAGAGAACTGATCTGCATCACCGCTTTCATGTTTTTATCAAATACCTCTGCCAGCTGGGTGCGGCCGTTTCGCAGCCGTTCATACATTTCTTTTAACTCAGGGGCTTTTCCGTAATCCGCCTCCCTCAGCTCAGACAGAGATTTGATGAGTGTTGACTTTTTCCTGACTGCCATACCTATACCTCATATTTTCGTTTGATTATGTACCAAAGTACTATAAAAGCTATAATACAATAATACGGGATTCCCCGGTACTTTGGCAAGTCTTTTTCCAAAATAAAAGAAGGAAATTTATGCTTTCAAAACAGCAAAGACCCACATGGAAAACTTTTCTCACAAAGTATCCCACATGGGCTTCTTTTTTTGTTCCTAAACTGCCATACTTTTTTTCAGTTCCTGATATTCCCGGTTAATCTTCTGGATCACCACTGTGTCCCCGGAAAGATTGTCGGGATGGAAAATCTTGATCAGATCTTTGTACCTTTTCTTTAAGGATGATGCTGTGTTCACGCCAGAGAAAAACTCTGAGACGCCAACCTCGTTCCTCACCGGTTTCTTCTTGTCAAACTCCTCCACTCTTGCATAAAACTGTCGTTTCAGTTTTAACTGCTCCTGTTCCATGGCAAGCTTGCGCCACTCCTCTTCCAGCATTTTCCACTTTGTATCAAAAAGATTCCTTTCATGTTCCAGGCGTTTTTCTTCCAGGGCTTTATTCCTGGAAAACTCTTCCCTCTCCAACTCCAGGGCTCTTCTCTGGCGTTTCAACTCCTTGGACTCTTCCTGGATTTTTTTCCTGGTCGTCTCCATCTTCTTGTCTATATTGTCAGAAAAATACAGATTCTGTATCACCGCTGCTGCTGTATCTCCTGTCACAAATGCCTCGCTCATACTGCCTCCTTTAAATATATAAAAAAGTTCCCTACATATAGCTTCGCACATTGTTTAGGATACAACATATAGAAAAGAGCTACAATAGTCAAATAGTACCAATATTGGTTTACAATTCCTCAAATGTTTCCTTGATCTTTTCCTTAAAACTCTTCTTTTTGGGTTTTGACTCTTTTTCCCCGCCTGATTCCAGGGAATTATCTGTAGCGGCATCGAATTTGCGCAGCGCTTCTTTTGCCTCCTCGTTCAGGTTGGTGGGCACCTGGACTACCAGTGTAACATAGTGGTCGCCACGCACTGCTTTATTCCGAAGAGAGGGCACGCCTTTCCCTTTCAGGCGGATCCTGGTGTCGGTCTGGGTTCCAGGTTTTACTTCGTAGAGCACATCACCGTCCACAGTGCTGATGCGGACTTCCCCCCCAAGGGCCGCCTGTGCATAGGAAATGGGAGCCGTAGAGTAAATATTCATATCCTGTCTCTGGAAAATCGGATGTCTGGACACATTTACCTCCACCAGAAGATCTCCTCTTGGGCCGCCGTTTGTGCCCGGCTCTCCTTTATCCCGCATGCGGATGCTCTGGCCGTTGTCAATTCCCGCAGGAACAGTGACTTTGATCCGCTTTTTAGAGGCAATGTAACCGGTTCCCCGACAGTCCGGACATTTCTCTTTTACGATCTTGCCCGTTCCGTGGCACTCCGGACAGGTCTGTACATTCTGCACCATGCCAAAAAGAGACTGCTGGCTGTACATTACTTTTCCTTTTCCGCCACATTTTGGGCAGGTTTCCGGAGAGGTTCCCGGCTTTGCCCCTGTGGCATGGCAGGTGTTACATTCATCTTTTAAGACAATTTCCAGTTCTTTTTCGCATCCTGTAATGGATTCCTCAAAGGTAATCCTTACGCTGGCGCGCAAGTTAGCTCCTCTTCTTGGACCGGTGTCTGCCGAACGTCTGCCCCCTCCAAAGAAATCTCCGAAAAGGTCTCCGAAAATATCTCCCATATCCATGCCGGAAAAGTCGAAGCCCCCGGGACCTGCTCCACCGCCCTCAAAGGCCGCATGGCCGAACTGATCGTACTGTCTTCTCTTATCCGGGTCGCTGAGCACCGCATAAGCTTCCTGTATCTCTTTGAATTTTTTCTCCGCCTCTGCATCTCCCGGATTTACATCGGGATGATACTTTTTTGCCAGCTGGCGGAAGGCTCTTTTCAGGGCGGCATCGTCTGCACTTTTGTCTACCCCCAAAACCTCATAATAATCTCTCTTATCTGCCATAACATCACTTTTCCTTTACAAACTAAACAGATTCTTTACTTGAAGATAGGGCTTTAGAAAAAATTCTAAAACCCTTATCTCTCTATTTCTTCCGAAACCTTTACGGTTTATACTTCTTTGAAATCTGCGTCAACAACGTCGTCCTCCGGTGCAGCTCCTGCGCTGCCCATATCCGGGCCTGCTCCTGCTGCCCCCTGGGCTGCCTGGCTCTGCTCATACATCTTTGCAAATACCTTCTGTGCGCTCTGGGTCAGCTTCTCCTGTGCTGCTTTCAGCTCGGAAACTTTATCCTCTGACATCTCCTCCGCATTTGGATTTGCCTCAAGGATTGCTTTTACTGCTGCAATGTCAGCTTCCACTTCGGACTTGTCTGCCGCATCTAAGTTTGCGCCGACTTCATCCAATGCTTTCTCTGTCTGGAATACGAAGGAATCCGCATCGTTTCTCGCATCAATTGCTTCTTTTCTCTTTCTGTCCTGTGCCTCAAACTCTGCTGCCTCTTTTACTGCTTTCTCAATGTCTGCATCGGACATGTTGGAACCTGCGGTGATGGTGATATGCTGCTCTTTTCCTGTTCCTAAGTCTTTTGCGGAAACATTTACGATACCGTTGGCATCAATATCAAAAGTAACCTCGATCTGTGGAACGCCCCGGCGTGCAGGAGGAATACCGTCCAGCCTGAACTGCCCTAAGGACTTGTTATCCCTTGCAAACTGTCTCTCACCCTGTACCACGTTGATATCGACAGCTGTCTGGTTGTCGGCAGCAGTGGAGAAAATCTGGCTCTTCTTTGTAGGAATAGTCGTGTTTCTCTCAATCAATCTTGTTGCAACGCCGCCCATAGTCTCAATAGACAAGGACAATGGTGTTACATCCAACAGAAGGATGTCGCCTGCACCTGCGTCCCCTGCCAGCTTTCCGCCCTGGATGGATGCACCGATTGCCACGCACTCGTCTGGGTTTAAGGACTTGCTGGGCTCTTTTCCTGTCAACTGTTTTACTTTATCCTGGACTGCTGGGATACGGGTGGAACCGCCTACCAAAAGCACCTGGCCAAGGTCTGCGTTGGTGAGCCCAGCATCTTTCATTGCATTTTGTACTGGGATTGCTGTCTTTTCTACCAGGTCATGGGTCAACTCGTCAAATTTTGCCCTGCTAAGGTTCATGTCAAAGTGTTTTGGACCGTCGCTGCCTGCTGAGATAAAGGGCAGGTTGATGTTTGTGGTAGTTGCGGAGGAAAGTTCTTTCTTTGCCTTCTCTGCCGCCTCTTTCAATCTCTGCATTGCCATTTTGTCTGCAGATAAATCAATTCCCTCTGCTTTTTTGAACTCGTCGATCATCCACTGGGTAATTCTGTTGTCAAAATCGTCACCGCCTAAGCGTGTGTCGCCGTTGGTAGCCAAAACTTCGATAACGCCGTCACCGATTTCGATAATGGATACGTCAAATGTACCGCCGCCTAAGTCGTAAACCATGATCTTCTGCTCTTTTTCATTGTCAAGGCCGTATGCAAGGGCTGCTGCGGTAGGCTCGTTGATAATACGCTTTACGTCAAGTCCTGCAATTTTTCCTGCATCCTTTGTTGCCTGGCGCTGTGCATCATTAAAGTAAGCTGGCACGGTAATAACTGCCTCTGATACTGTCTCGCCCAGATATCCTTCTGCGTCTGCCTTTAACTTCTGAAGAATCATGGCGGAAATCTGCTGCGGAGAGTATTTTTTCTCGTCGATCATACGTCCATGGTCTGTACCCATGTCTCTCTTGATGGAAGCGATGGTCTTCTCTGCGTTGGTGACTGCCTGGCGTTTTGCAGGCTCACCTACAAGTCTCTCACCTGTCTTTGTAAATGCCACGATAGAAGGTGTTGTCCTTGCCCCTTCCTGGTTGGCGATAACCGTAGGTTTTCCGCCCTCCATAACAGCTACACAGCTATTTGTTGTTCCTAAGTCGATACCAATAATTTTACTCATAATGTATTCCTCCTAATATAATTAATTTGCTACTTTTACCATACTGTGACGTACAACAGTGTCACGGTACATATATCCTTTCTGAAGCTCCTCGGCAATCACATTCTCCCCGAAGTTTTCATCCTCCACATGCATCACTGCGTTGTGGTATTCTGGGTCAAACTCTGCCCCCACCGCCTCGATGGGTTTCACTCCAGCCTCTTCCAACATGGCCATCATCTGTTTGTAGATTTTGTTCATACCGTCCACAAAGGGATCTTCTGCGTTTTCCTCAGGCACTGCCCCAAGGCCTCTCTCAAAATTGTCAATTACCGGAAGGACTTTCTCCACAATGCTCTTTGCCCCCATATCATACATCTGGGCTTTTTCCTTTTCCGTCCTCTTGCGGAAATTTTCAAATTCTGCCATCTGGCGTTTCAGACGATCTGTGAGATCTTCAATCTGCTCATCTTTTTTGTCTTTCTTCTTTTTCTTAAAAAGACCTTTCTTATCCTCCGCCTCCTTATCTGCATCTTCCTCCTGGGAACCTGCTTCCTCGCCTGTGCCTTCTAAAGTTTCTTCTTCCGGGGACTCTTCCTGCTTTTCTTCTTCCAGGGCATCCTCTAAAATTTCATCCTTTACTTCTTCACTCTTGTTTTCCGCCACTTGATTACCACCTTTCTTATGTTGGCTTTTTGAAAATGCTGTCTAACTGACTGGTTAAATCTTTCAGATGGCCCATAACTTTTTCATAATCCATTCTTTTTGGCCCGATGATACCAACGGAGCCTTTCATGCCATCCCCCAATTCGTAAGTTGCAGTGACAACACTGCAGTCCTTCATCGTCTGAATCGGGCTTTCATCTCCTATATAAACCTGGATTCCGGTGTCTTCGTTTTGAAGGCTTTCCGTCACCAGGGTTGCAAGCTGCTGCTTTTCTTCCAATGCGTATATCAGTTCACTGGCTTTCTGTGTGTCGCTCAATTCCGGGTATTTGAAAATATTGGTTGCGCCGCTGGTATAAATTTCCAGTTCTTCTCTGCTGATGGTCTCCGCCACCCCGTCCAGCACAATTCCAATAATATCGCTGTACTCTCCTGCCTGTTCTTTCAGTTTGCTGATAGTTCCCAGATTAATCTCTGGAATGGACAAACCGTTTAATGTGGAGTTTAAAAGAATATTCAGCTTTAAAAGCGTCTCATTGTCTAGTTCCTGGGTCAGTGGAATGATCTTATTTTTCACCACATTGCCTTCCATCACAATAACTGCCAGAAGCTGCTCTTCGTCCACCATGGAGAGCTGGACAAATTTGACTTTGTTCTTGCTGCTCTTTGGTGTAGTGATCATGGTAGCATAGTTAGTTGTCTGGGCAAGCATCTTTGCAACCTGCTTTAATACCTGCTCCATCCGCTCTGTATGCTCTATGACAAACTCTTTCATATCGGAAATTTCTTTTTCCTTATTCAAAAGCAGATGATCCACATAGAACCGATAGCCCTTGTCAGATGGAATCCTCCCTGCGGAAGTGTGAGGCTGAACGATGTATCCCAGCTCCTCTAAATCCGACATCTCATTTCGTATTGTGGCTGAACTCAAGTTCAAATCCGTGTACTTGGAGATGGTCCTAGAACCCACCGGCTCCCCTGTCTCTAAATAGGTGCGGATAATCGCATCCAATATTTTGATTTTTCTCTCGTCCAGTTCTTCCATGCAATCACTCCTGCCAATGGGAATCTATACACATCTTTCCGATCAGTATATGTCAGTGTCTTTCTTTTTGTTAGCACTCACTCGTTTGGAGTGCTAATATTTATGTATTAAAGATAGCACCCAAGTAATCCTTTGTCAACAGTTTTTTTCAATTTTATACTTTTTTTATAGTTCCAACTGGGACTTTCCCCTAACAATCCCTGTCAATCCAGCAAAAACTGAGCCAGGGCATAATTGCTCAAATCCAGCCCCTTCTCCGTAAGCCACACCCGCTCCGGGTTTTGCATCAACAGCTCGTCTGCTTCCAACTGGTTTATCACCCTGGAATAAATGTTGTCCACAGTAAAGCCAAAGAGCTGATAAAATCGGCTCCGCTCTATCCCCCGTATCATCCGAAGCCCCAGAAACATAAATTCTTCCATCTGGGTATTTCTCTTTAACTCTTCCGCCTTCTCGTGAAGATTCACTGCCTGCAGCTCTTTGCCTGTCTTTTCGTCTGGCAGGGTGATTTCTTCTATGCGGCTTGCATTTGCAGTATAAGTGTCCAGATCTCTGATATTGCTGTAACGCATATTTCCCAGCAAGGAGGCAGCGCCAAGGCCCACTCCAAGATAGTTTGTTCTCTGCCAGTACCCAATGTTGTGCCTGCACGCATATCCTTTTTTGGCATAGTTGGATATCTCATAACGCTCATATCCCGCCTCCGCCAGTACATCCTCCGTCATCTTCCCAATCTGATACACCACATCCTCATGAGGCAAAAACTCCGGTTGGAAACCTGCCTCCTGCTTTACTGCATCAAATTTGTACTTTTCATAAAAAGGCGTCCCTTTCTCAATCATCAGGGCGTAGGCGGAAATATGCTCCGGCTTTAAGGCTATGGTCTTTGTCAGCGTACGATAAAATTTTTCCGTATTCTGCCCGGGCAGGGCATACATCAGGTCCACATTGATATTGTCAAACCCGCACTCCCTGGCCAGCTCATAATTCCTCAAAAACTGCTCAAAGGTATGGATCCTGCCTAAGTTTTGCAATTCCTCAGGATTGGCTGACTGAAGCCCAATACTTAAACGGTTGATGCCGCAGTGCCTGTAGCTTTGCATCTTTGTCCTGGCAAGGGTGCCTGGATTACACTCAATGGTAATCTCCGCATCCTTTCGCATAGAAAAAGACTGGTGGACAGTGTCCATCAGAGACGCCATATAGTGCTCCTGGAGCCAGGAAGGAGTTCCCCCTCCAATATATATAGTGGACAATTCCGGCTTTTTCCATTCTTCCCCATACAATTTTATTTCTTTTTTCAATGCTTCCACATATGCAGACTGCGATTTCTCATCAGCCGGAGCGGACAAAAAATCGCAGTAATTACATTTTTTCATGCAAAATGGAATGTGGATATACAATTCCAGTTCCTTCATATTTTAATCCTCATCTAATTTTAGTACGCTCATAAATGCTTCCTGGGGAATCTCAACGTTTCCTACCTGGCGCATCCGTTTTTTGCCCTCTTTCTGTTTCTCTAAAAGCTTCCTCTTGCGGGTGATATCACCGCCGTAACATTTCGCCAAAACGTCCTTTCGCATTGCCTTCACTGTCTCCCTGGCAATGACTTTTCCCCCTACTGCCGCCTGGATGGGAATCTCGAAAAGATGCCTTGGGATTTCTCCCTTTAACCTCTCACACATCTTTCTTCCTCTGTCGTAGGCGCTGTCTTTAAACACGATAAAGGACAGGGCATCCACAGCCTCTTTGTTGATCAAAATATCCAGCTTCACAAGCTCTGAACGGACATATCCCTTCAATTCATAGTCAAAAGAAGCGTACCCTCTGGAACGGGATTTTAGGGCGTCAAAAAAGTCGTAGATAATCTCATTTAAGGGCAGGTCATATTTGATCAATGCCCTGGTTTCCTCTATATATTCCATGCTGATATAAATTCCCCGGCGTTCCTGGCAGAGCTTCATAATGGCCCCCACATACTCACTGGTCACCATAATCTCCGCCGCCACCATAGGCTCTTCCATATACTCGATCTCGGAGGGGTCAGGCAGATTGGAAGGGTTGGTAAGGTCAACAACTTCCCCGTTGGTCTTATGGACTTTATAGATTACCCCCGGAGCCGTGGTCACAAGATCCAGATGAAACTCCCGCTCCAAACGCTCCTGTATGATCTCAAGATGCAAAAGCCCCAAAAATCCACAGCGGAAACCAAAGCCCAACGCAAGGGATGTCTCCGGCTCATACTGCAAAGAGGCATCGTTGATCTGAAGTTTCTCTAAGGCATCCCGAAGATCCGGATATTTCGCCGAATCTGCCGGGTATAAGCCGCAGTACACCATAGGATTTACTTTTTTGTATCCAGGCAGAGGCTCACTGCAGGGATTGTCCGCATGGGTGACGGTATCTCCCACTCTGGTGTCCCTGACATTTTTGATTCCTGCGGCGATATAGCCTACCATGCCGGCGGAAAGCTCCTCACAGGGAATAAACTGCCCTGCGCCAAAATACCCTACTTCCACCACATCATCTTCCGCTTCCGTGGCCATCATGCGAATCCTGTCCCCCACTTTTACTGTCCCCTCCATAATCCGGCAGAAGACGATAACGCCTTTGTAGGCATCGTAGAGTGCATCAAAGATCAGAGCCTGCAGCGGCGCCGATGCATCCCCAAAAGGAGCAGGAATCTTAGTGACGATCTGCTCTAACACCTGTTCGATATTTAAACCTGTCTTGGCGGAAATCCTGGGGGCATCCTCCGCCTCAATGCCAATGACATTTTCTATTTCCTCGATAACTGCCTCGGGCTGGGCGCTGGGCAGATCGATCTTGTTGATCACAGGCATCACGTCAAGGTCATGGTCCAATGCAAGGTACACGTTTGCCAGTGTCTGTGCCTCCACACCCTGGGCCGCATCCACGACAAGGATTGCCCCGTCGCAGGCGGCAAGGCTTCTGGATACCTCATAGTTAAAATCCACATGCCCCGGCGTGTCGATCAAGTTAAAAATATATTCTTCCCCGTCATTTGCCTTATATATAATCCGAACGGCCTGGGATTTAATGGTAATCCCCCGCTCCCGCTCCAAATCCATATTGTCCAGTACCTGCGCCTGCATCTCACGGCTGGTCAAAAGCCCTGTGTGCTCAATGATCCTGTCTGCCAGGGTAGACTTGCCATGATCGATATGGGCAATTATACAGAAATTTCGGATTTTGCTCTGTTCCACTTTTCTTTTCCTCCGTTGGTTGTGTCTAATGTGATAAATTGTTCTCAAATATACTTTCATGCTGGGTTATTGTACCATTAAACAAATATTTTATCAACTGTGAGCACTTTTACTTCTCTAAAGTATCAACAAATACTTTCTTACATTCTGTCATTTTCCCGCATCTCCTTCATATATTCCTCGACATTATCTCCCCTCTCGCTAGGCATTCTAAAACTCTCCCAATCAATAGGAGGCTTCTGTTTCTGCTGTTTCTGCTGTTTCTTTCTGTACTCCAACATAGTTACAATAACCTCTGTCCCGTCATACTCCTGTATATTATCATCTTCTATCACGACAGTATTTCCTCTTACAATCCCTTTGACCTGTGGTAACACTATAGTCGCCTCCCATCTTGACAATTTTCAATCTTTCATTTACTCTGCTATTAATTATATTATTCTAAAGATATAAAAGCAAGAATTATTTATAGCCGCAAAAAAGACCGCCTGGAAAACCAGACGGCCTTTCTATTTTTATCCTATTTTTCGCATGTGCGAATTAGCCTAACTCAGCTTTCAATGCTGTGGTAAGCGCCGGAACAATCTTGTTCAGATCTCCAACGATACCGTAATCAGCCACATCAAAGATCGGAGCATCCTCATCCTTGTTGATGGCAATGATAATGTCGGACTCTTCCATACCAGCCACGTGCTGGATTGCTCCGGAAATACCGATTGCAAAATATACGTTTGGACGTACAGTCTTACCTGTCTGTCCTACCTGTACATCTACCGGTTTCCATCCGTTCTCTACAACTGCGCGGGAGCAGCTGACAGTTCCGCCAAGTACATCTGCCAGATCCTGAAGAATCTTAAAGTTCTCAGCAGATCCCACACCACGTCCGCCGGATACTAAGATCTTGGCTTCCATAATATTTTCGGTATTCTTTACTGCCTTTACAATGTTTAAGATCTCTACATACTTGTTGTTTGGGGTAAATCCCGGATTGTACTCTTCCACATTTGCCTTTGCGCCTTTCACCGGCTCAATCTTCTGCATAACGCCAGGACGAACGGTAGCCATCTGAGGACGGTTATCCGGGCAGGCAATGGTAGCGATGGTATTTCCGCCGAAAGCAGGACGAGTCATCAGTAACTGATTGTGTTTCTGCTCGTTCTCTTTTCCCGGTACAGGATTTAATGGGAAATCGCCAATCTCAAGTACGGTACAGTCAGCGGTCAGACCTGTCTGAACACGAGCGGATACTCTTGGTCCAAGGTCACGTCCGATTGCTGTAGCGCCAACCAGCATAATCTCCGGTTTGTATGTATTAATCACAGATGCCAATGCATGTGTGTATGGCTCTGTCCTGTAATCCTTAAGTTCCGGATCATCCACAACGATAACTTTGTCTGCGCCGTATTCTGCCAACTGGTCTGCCAGTCCTTTTACGCCGGAACCAATCAATACTGCTGTTACTTCAGTATTTAAGTCTTTTGCCAAGTCTTTGCCTTTTCCAAGCAACTCAAATGCAACGCCATCTAATACGTTGTCTACCTGCTGTGCAAAGACAAATACTCCTTTATATTCTTCTAAACCCATTTTGTTCACCACTTTCCTTAATTTTAGATTACATGTTTCTCTTTTAATTTACCCATAATGTAGGATACGCCTTCCTCTGCATCCTGGGCAACAATTTTCTCACCTGCACCTTTGCGGACTTTGTCAGATGCCTTTGCAATCTTGGTAGGTGATCCGGCAAGGCCGATATTGGAATCATCCACATCTTTAAGGTCTGCCCTGCCCCATACGGTAACCTCTTTGTCATATGCATCGAAGATTCCGCCCGGTGTCATATAACGAGGCTCATTCAATTCAGAAAGGGCTGTAATCAAACAAGGCATTTTTACTTTTAACTCATGATATCTGTCCTCGTACTGACGCTGAACGATCACGCTGTCTCCGTCAATTTTGATATCCTGTGCATAAGAGATAACCGGGATATCAAGATGCTCGGAAATCTGCGGTCCTACCTGTGCGGTATCACCGTCGATAGCCTGACGTCCTGTAATGATCAAATCGTACTCTAAATTGCGGATTGCTCCGGCAATTGTGGTGGAAGTAGCCCATGTATCAGCTCCGCCTAACACTCTGTCCGTTACAAGAACACCTTTGTCAGCGCCCATTGCCATAGCTTCACGGAGAACTTCATCAGCCTTTGGAAGCCCCATAGTAACTACTGTAACTTCTGCTCCATACTGTTCTTTTAATCTAAGAGCTGCTTCCAATCCTGCTTTGTCGTCGGGATTCATGATCGTAAGCATTGCAGCCCTGTTTAATGTACCGTCCGGGTTAAATTTAACGCCGCCTTTGGTATCTGGTACCTGTTTTACACATACAACTATTTTCACGGTATTCACTCCTTATACTATTGTTTATTCATTCTCGCTCTGCTGGAATTGCGGCTACTTCAATAATGCGCCAGAGATAACCATTCTCTGAACTTCAGAAGTTCCCTCGTAAATCTCAGTAATCTTGGCATCACGCATCATACGCTCTACATCGTACTCTCTGATGTATCCATATCCACCGAAGAGCTGAACGCATCTTGTGGTAACATCCATAGCTGTCTCCGCAGCAAAGAGTTTTGCTTTTGCAGCTTCCACAGAGTAAACTTTCTGTGTAGCTTTTGCCATTGCAGCCCTGTAAACCAGGAATTTTGCAGCGTCAATCTTAGCAGCCATATCAGCCAATTCAAACTGAGTGTTCTGCTGTGCTGCAATTGCACGGCCAAACTGTTTTCTCTCTTTGGTGTAAGCGATTGTTGCGTCTAATGCACCCTCTGCAATACCAAGTGCCTGAGCAGCGATACCGATACGTCCACCGTCAAGAGTATGCATTGCAATTGGGAATCCCTTTCCTTCCGGTCCTAACAGATTCTCTTTCGGAATCTTGCAGTCTTCAAAAATCAACTCATATGTAGCGGAACCGCGGATACCCATCTTTTTCTCTTTTGTTCCAAAGGAGAATCCGGGAGCATCTTTATCTACGATAAATGCGGAGAAGTTCTTTTTCTTTCTGCCTCTCTTATCCTCTGTCACGCTTGTGATAGCGATTACAATATAAACATCAGCTTCTTTACCGTTTGTGATAAAGCACTTGCTTCCGTTTAATACCCACTGGTCACCATCTAAAACTGCTTTTGTCTGGCATCCCTGTGCGTCTGTACCTGCACCCGGCTCTGTCAGCGCAAAAGCTCCTAATTTCTCACCTGTTGCAAGGGCACGTACATATTTCTGTTTCTGCTCTTCTGTTCCGTAGGTCATGATCGGATCTACGCAGAGAGATGTGTGAGCAGAAACGATAACGCCTGTGGTACCGCAGACTTTGGATAACTCTTCCACACACATAATGTAGGTCAATGGGTCACATCCCTGTCCGCCATACTCCTTTGGCACCGGAATTCCCATAAAGCCTAATTTCTGCATTTTCTCCACTGTTCCTCTTGGGAATTTCTCAGTTTCATCTACTTCCTGAGCCAGAGGTTTTACTTCGTTTTCAGCGAACTCTTTAAATAAAGTTCTCGCCATTTCATGTTTTTTATCTAAACCGAAATCCATGATTACTATTCCTCCATGTCTAAAATTTTACACAATTTAGTATCTGACTGACTGTACAACCGCTTACTGCGCATCAACCGGTGTCTTTGTACGGTCTGCATTATAAATGTAGAAGCCCTTTCCGCTCTTTGCGCCAAGGTTTCCACCGCGAACCATCTTGCGGATCAATGGGCATGCACGGTATTTGCTGTCGCCTGTCTCATTGTACAGTACATCCATGATTGCAAGGCAGATATCCAAACCGATGAAATCACCTAACTCCAAGGGTCCCATTGGATGATTTGCGCCGAGCTTCATCGCTGTATCGATACCTGCGATATCGGAAACACCCTCCATTTTGATAAATGCTGCTTCATTGATCATCGGGATTAAGATACGGTTTACAACAAAGCCTGCTGCCTCATTTACCTGTACCGGAGTCTTGCCGATCTCCTCAGAAATCTTTTTGATGGCATCAACAGTTGCAGCCGGTGTATTCACTCCTGCGATAACCTCGATGAGTTTCATACGGTCTGCAGGATTGAAGAAATGCATACCGATCATCGGACGGCTAAGTCCGTTTCCAATCTCTGTGATGGAAAGACTGGATGTGTTGGATGCAAAGATGCACTCAGGTTTTGCAATCTTGTCTAACTCTGAGAAAGTAGTTTTCTTTACTTCCATATTCTCGAAAGCTGCCTCTACGATCAGATCACAGTCTGCACAGAGGTCTTCTTTCAAACCTGCGGTAATCTTTCCAAGGATTCCGTCTACAGCTTCCTGGGTCATTTTGCCTTTCTCGACAAGTCTTGCATATCCTTTCTGGATTTTTGCCTTTCCGTTGTCAGCCCACTCCTGCTTGATGTCGCAGAGTGCAACCTCGTATCCGTCAACCTGGGCAAATGCTTTGGCAATTCCCTGTCCCATGGTTCCTGCACCGATAACTCCTACTTTCATTGTAGTTCCTCCTTATTTTTATATCATCTTTTAATTTTGAACTTTATTATTCTTAGTATTTCTCAACAATTGTTGAGCAGCCCATTCCTCCACCGATACACAGTGTGGCAAGACCCCTGTTTGATCCTCTCTTCTGCATCTCATATAACAGTGTAACTAAGATACGGCAGCCGCTGGCTCCTACCGGATGTCCAAGTGCGATAGCTCCGCCGTTTACATTTACTTTTGACATATCAAATTTCAGATCCCTTGCAACTGCGATAGACTGAGCGGCAAATGCCTCGTTTGCCTCGATAAGATCCATATCGTCAATGCTAAATCCTGTTCTCTCCAATACTTTTCTTGTGGAAGCAACAGGCCCTACACCCATGATCTCCGGCTCAACACCGCCAAGAGCGCCTGCAATCCATGTAGCCATTGGTTTCACGCCAAGTTCTTTTGCTTTCTCTTCGCTCATCACAACGATAGCTGCAGCGCCGTCGTTGATTCCGGAAGCGTTACCTGCTGTAACAAGCCCGCCGTCTTTTCCTGAGCAGCATTTTAAGTTTGATAAAGACTCTTTTGTGGTGCCTGCACGAGGCCCTTCATCCTTTGTAAACATAACCGTCTCTCTCTTCACTTTTACAGGAACAGGAACGATCTCATCATCAAATTTGCCTTCAGCCTGGGCTTTCTCGCATTTCTGCTGGCTGTTTGCTGAGAACTCGTCTAATTCCTCACGGGTAATTCCATATTTATCACATACGTTCTCTGCAGTGATCATCATATGATAGTGGTTGAATGCATCTGTCAATGCGTCATTTACCATAGTATCAATGATAGTTGCATTGTTCATACGATATCCAAAACGAGCCTTTGTCATTGCATATGGAGCCATTGACATATTCTCCATACCTCCGGCAACAACGATATCTGCCTGGTCGGCCATAATCATGTTAGCAGCTTCATTTACACATTTTAAACCTGAACCACAAACAACGTTCAATGTAAATGCAGGAACCTCAATAGGTAAACCAGCTTTGATCGCAGCCTGACGTGCAACGTTCTGTCCCTGTGCAGCCTGGATTACACATCCCATCATAACTTCGTCCACCTGCTCAGGTTTCACACCTGCTCTGTTCAATGCCTCTTTGATCACGATAGCACCCAACTCAGCGGCTGGAGTATTGCTTAAAGCTCCACCCATTTTTCCGATTGCTGTACGGCATGCGCCTGCTAAAACTACTTTCTTTGCCATTTTCTCGTCTCCTTATCAATTTTTAATTTGTTCTAAAGCTGTTAATTTTTTAACAAACTGTTGAAAAAAAATAAAAACTCATGAACTGCTTGTACTTTAAAAGAATAGCATATTTCGGATGCCAATGCAAGGATTAAATTGTTAATATTGTCTAAATTTTACTGACACATATTCCGATAAATATTCATAATGCCTATCAAAAAATAGTACTAATTCTCTACTCAATGTGAAAAATGCATTTAAAATTCCCTATTTTTCCAATATTTATCAGGAACATTTTCCTCTTCCAACGCTTTTTCCATTAAGATGAACAGTGTCTCTTCATACTGCACCATAAACCCCCGGAATTTTGGCGTCAGCGCCAATACCAGACTGGTGATAAATACCGTCAGGGTATACACGGCAAAAATCAGATCCGATGCCACTCCCAGGGGAGTCTCCCCAAAACCTCTCCAGTTCACAATATGATACAAAAGGTAACCTCCTGCTATGACAGATGACATATTGATGCCCCTTGTTCTCGCCGCCATACAGCAAAAGGCCACTGCGGCGAAACATATGCAGTACCCTGCAAGCGCACCCGCAATGGCAAACACAGGAAATTCCTCTATTACAAGTATTGCAGCCACAGCCCTCAGCAGAAAGACAGCCACACCAATGACCATCAGAAAATACCCCAGTCTCTTTTTTTTACGCATAAAATTGCCAATTTCCGGATACTCCTCAAAAATTACAGCTCTGAACCGCTGTTCTCTGCCAGGCTCCTGCTGGACTGTTCCCTGCCCGCTCACGTTCCTATCCATAATAAATGTGCTCCCCTCCGAAACTATTTTTAACAGGATAACATAAAACATCCCATCTCTGCCACTTTAAAACCCGATTTTTATCTGCGCAGATTCCTGTCAATGTCAAAAATTCCCAAAAGAAACAGCAAAATTGCCAATGCCACAGGAGCCAGCAAATTGAAAATCTCCCAGCTGTGGGATAAGCATGCGCCAATCTGCTGTAAAGCCAGAGTGACAGCTCCCACTTTCAGGCAGAATTTTGCCAGGTATTCCCTGCGCACTTTAAAAATATCCTTTCTGGAAACAGGCATCCACTTTAATTTTTCGTAAATGCTCACCTCACTGCCCTCCTCCGTATATCTCATGTAGGGCCTGATCTGAAAATGCATGGCCCACACCAGGAGAATCAGCGACCACACAAAGGAATGCCAGTCATTTTTTTCTACCGGAATGAACATAAGGCCTGCACCGCACAGAGAAAACAGGATCTTGCACACACGGCTCATCAGAAAATCCCAGGAATTTTGCTTTTTCCACTCTCTGTCAAAAGCCTTTACCGCCTCCATTCTCCCGCCTCCTCTCTAAAAAGCACCCTGCCTCCGGAGAAATACACCACATAGTCCATATGCCTTGTGACTTCCTCCTGGATATGGGTACTCATCAAAATTGCCGCATCCTCCTTTTCGATGATCTGATGCAGTTCCTTAAAAAATTCTTTCTTATATACAACGTCCATCCCTGCCGTCGCCTCATCCAGCAAAAAAAGTCTGCTGCCATGGGCCAGGGCAAAGGCAAGCTGGAACTTTAAAAATTCCCCTCTGGAAAGACTGGACAGCTTTGTCCCCAGAGATACTTTTAGTTCAGCTATTTTGTCTTTAAATAAATCACGATTAAACTTATGATAAAACCCTCGCAGGAAATCTGCATTCTGTAAGGAATTATAGTTTCTGAAAAATTTTTGCTCCTCCGAGATAAACCCGATCTCCTGCATCAATTCCTGCCTGTGGTCTCTCAAGGACATGCCGTCTATGTAGATTTCACCGGAATATCTGGCGTCTTCCGCCATAATCTGGCGGAACAATGTGGTCTTTCCTGCCCCGTTCTCCCCCACGATTCCTGTGATATAACCTTCCGGCACGAAAAAAGAGATATCCTGAAGGGAAAAACCTTTTGTCTTCGTGGTTACATGCGAAAATTCAACATACATTTAAGTTTCTCCTTTCTCCGCTTATCTGGGGAAAAGCTCTTCTATCATAGAAACGATTTCCTTTTTGCTCATCCCTGCGCTCTTGCAGTCTTTTAACAGTTCTTCCATGCGGCTCTCCAAAAGACGGTAATTTTTTTCTCTCAAATACTCCCTGTTGTTCTCGCAGACGTAAAAGCCTTTTCCCGCCACGGAGCGGATCAGATTTTCTTTTTCCAGCTCCTCGTAAGCCCGCTTTGTGGTGATCACGCTGATCTCCAGCTCGCTTGCCAGGGTGCGGATGGATGGAAGGCCTTCTCCGGGAGAGAGTTCCCCGGTCATTATGGCATTTCTCAGCTGATTAACAATTTGTTCATAAATCGCCAGGGTTCCTTTTGGGTTAATTATTATTTTCATAGCACACCGCACGCTCCATTATACTGGGATAAATTTTTTCTCTCATGATGACATACAATAGATTCTGTAAAAATGCTGGAATAAGACAAAACACCTTATCCGGTATGTCGCCAGAATATTCTACCATAAGATCAGATAATATCACAATTGCTCCAATTCCCAGAATTTGAGTTGCAGCCTGAAAGGCTCCCAGCCATTTTATGGGATATTTTGGTTCCGTATCTCTTCCTGTGGTTTCCGGAAGGCAGTAAATATTGACACACGCAAGATAAAGAAAGTACCATATGCCAGTGGCAACGCTGCAAAACAGCGGGATGATCCCAAATATCTGCCAGAAAACTCCTGCCAGAACATACAGGAACATCGGCAGTGCGATCCTTACCCGATATCCTGTCTCTACATACTGCTTTTTCTCTGTTTCCGTAAGTGGGCATAAATGCAGGGTCTTTTCCAACTGCCCAGGGTACATCCGTGAAATCAAAAATCCCAAAAATATTAGAAGTACCACAACCCCATATCCCCACAATGCAAGACGATAAGATTGGGCCGTCTCATCATAAAAAGCATCGCCCCCCGGTAAAAGAGTAACCCATATGTAAATCCCAAGGAAGGAAAAAGTTTCTGCCACCTGTGATTTCTTCCACCCTTCTTTTATGCCTCCTATATAGTCTAAAATTACCAAACGTATCATTGTTAAGTCCTGATTATTTTTTCTCATACCGTTTCCCTTTCAAAGTAAAATACATCAGTTCCTCCACTGTGGGATACGTGACAAGAAGCGCATTGTCATACTGGCTCCATCTGCCATGGCTTACCAGCGCCTTTGTACCATATTCCCCGGTTTCCTTGTAAATAATATTTTCTCTTGGCAGAAGCTTCACTTTATACTCCTCCCCTGCCACCATGCGGAAATGCTTATTCAGATTCTCCCTGTCCATGGAAAGCAAAAGACTGCCGGCATCCACAAAGGTGATATAATCTGCAATTTGGTCTAAGTCCTCCGTGAGATGGGTGGCAAGGATCACGCTCTTTTTGCCGTCTTTTATATAATCCGTTATGATATGTAAAAATTTCTGGCGGAAATCTGGGTCAAAATTGGCCGTGGGCTCATCTAACAGCAGAAGCTTTGGCTGGTGGGCAAGGGCAAAGGCGAATTGAAATTTCAGGTATTCTCCTTTTGAGAGTTTCTTTACTTTTCTGTTCTCTTTCAGCCCGAAATCTAAAGCGTAACTGAGAAATAGTGACTCGCTGTAGTTTTCATAGTATTTTCCGTATAATCTCGCGTTTTCCAAAAGAGTCATCTCCCTGGCGAACAATCCATCTTCGGAAAGCACATAACCGATGTTGTTTTTTATGAATTTTTCATTTTCCTGGTATGTGGTGCCAAAAAGGCGGATCTCGCCGCCGTCCGGGGTATAGAGACCTAAGAGGATCTTTAAAATGGTGGATTTCCCGGCGCCGTTTTGTCCGATCAGTCCCATAATGTAGCCTTCCGGCAGGGTGAAGGTGATATTTTCCAGGAAGAAATGTCCTAATCTTTTCTTTACGTCTGTCAGTTGTACCATGCGTTCCTCCAGCTTGTTGAATTTGAGTAAGTTTTTCTGTGCATATACTGTATATATTATTATATACAGTATATGCACGGGAATGTCAATAGGGAAATAGAAAAAGAAGGTATGGGATTTATAAATTATCCTGTACCTTCTTTGTATGATCAATATATGTCTTCCAATGTCAAAAGAAAAACTTCTCCCTGTTTTTCCAAATCCAGCAGTGACTGTGTAAATCCACCTTTGGAAAAAATGTAATAGTGATATCTTTCTCCTCTGTTAAATACAGAAGCGTATCTGCGCAGTAAATCCAACTCCTCCACACCGATTTTCTCATTTCTGTATTTACAGGAACCAATCAGGTATTCTTTTCCCTCCACCGGGATTCCCACAATATCAATCTGTATCTCCTTTCGTGTTTTTGGATCCGTCCCCCACCATTGACCTGTCTCACCAAGAAGAATCGGCAGTTCCTTCGCATAACGGATCAAATATTCCTGGCACATTTTTTCAAAAATCAGCCCCATGTAGTCAGGATAAAATCTTTTTATCACTTGTGTATATACCTGACGGATACGACCCGCGCTTATAACCGACATATTTCGTGGAACAAAACGATACCAGAACCGAAAAAAGTTATCTTCTATGGTATAAATCGCCTTTCTGCCAGTCTTTTCCAATATTGGCGTCTCTTTTTTCAAAATACCTAATTCTAACAATACCCGCAGATACTTTGCGCACACGCCGGACTCCAGCCCCACTTTTGTGGAAATTTCATTGGAATGACTCGCCCCGCCGGCAATGGCCGAAATAACAGAATTGTATATCGCCGGCTCCCGCAATTCCTGTTCCTGCACATCTAAGGCTGGATAATATGCTGTAACCGTGATGATATGGACTTTCTCCTCTGCTATTTAAATAGCTTACTTTAGAGTTGGTGAATCATAAGTTTATAATGGGCTTTTTAAGCTATTTTGTCAAGAGTTTTCAGACAACTGCTTCCACTATGGTCTTATCTCCAAGTGTTATGGTTTTCATACCGGCTTCTTTATTTTTGTTAAAATTAAAGCTGATCATATAGCCTTTTTTCTGATGAAAATAATCGAGATAATCCAATAGCTGACTCTGGCCTCTCTCATTATACTCATTTCCGTGCCAAATCTTCATTTCCACAATAAACTGTTCTCCCATATAATCTACGATTACATCTGTGCGCTTTGCGTCCCTTGTCTGCGCCTCGATATAGTAATTTCCGACTCCATTTATAATAGGTTTCAGATACAGCAGGAAAAATTTCCGTCCAAAACTCTCTACAAATTTCTCATCATTTTCACTGTAAATATCTATAAAGTATTCCACAAACTTTTCAAGTACCAAATCCATGTTGAGCCTGGAATCCGTGATAAACTGGTTCCTGTTTTCCTGACCATAAAGAAACATCTCACTTTTTACGGATTCTTCTGCGATAAACAAATTCAGCAGATACATTTCAAATATTCTATTTGCCACCGTAACATAACCGTTTTCTTCTTTTAAAAAGCCAAACATAAGTCCCAGATTAATGGATTTCTCCGCCGGGCTAAAAGAGATCCGTCTTCCCCGGTATAAAATCTGCTCTATTAAATTTCGCATATCCTGATACGTATCAAGCTGTTTTACCATGCTGTCAAATAAGGGGATATTCTCTTTCAAAATCATCTTAACTGCTTCTGCGATTCCTTCTTTTGTCCACACATCAGAAATATTCTCAAAACCTTTTTGCCCCAAAATTTCCTCGTCAAGATACTTGCATATAGAAGACACCAGATAGGGATAACCAGAGGTATACTGATCTATTTCCCTGGCAACAGCCTCCACATTCATGCCAGTCTGATGCTCCTTTTCATATTCTGCCAGCATAGCCGCAGTTTGAGTCACAGAAAAACTCATATCAATGGTAAATCTCGCCGCAATATTCCAGGGACTGTTATACTGATGCTCCTCATCTGGCCGCAGCTTTAATTTCAGGTTTTTAATATCATATACCCCTGCAAGAATTACAGAATAGAAAATTGGGCTGTTATCTCTGTTTAGATAATATCCTCTTAGCTGTGAAAGGAAATCGATAAAAACCTGGTTGTTTGATGCACTGTCCACCTCATCAATCATCAAAACAACGGGCCTTTCTGCCATTTTACAAAATTTGCTCAAGCCCCGAAACATTTCATCCATTGAAATTTTTTCCTGATCTCTAAAGGAATCAAATACACCTTTTAATTCCTCATTTGCAGAAAGCAATTCTTTTATATATTTTAGAAATGCTGCCGTAAACGTCTGCTCATTAGCAAAGCTTGCAGTGCTCATCATCTGAAAATCCATGGCAAGAACGATATAATCATCCTTCAAGTACTCTGCCAATTCCCTCAGCGTTGTGGTTTTCCCATATTGCCTGCCCCTGTTGATCACAAAATACTTTCCACGGTCTACGTACAGGTTCTTGATCCGCTCCAACCTTTCATCCAGTTTTACCATATAATGTTTCTCTGGCCTGCAGCAGCCCTCTGTATTAAAATAACGCCTCATGTTTCCCCCATTGTGACAATTTTTTGTATATATCAGTATAACTGAAAAAAGTGGGGGGCTCAATAGTTTTTCGCTAATAATATAGGCTGTGACATCCCAGATTGCTCAGACACCATCTGCCATTTTCGAGAACATAATAAAATGCCAGCCCATCCTCGCCCTCATAAACATCACTTCTGCGGACATTTTCCCAGGAATCTGGGTAGGAATATTGAATCTGATAATCAAAGGAAACATTAACCACTGCACAGATTCCATCTTCCGAGCTGCTGTATGCCTCTCCGGTAACAAATTTCATATCCAGAGTTTCATTCTGATTCATTAATTTTTATTGAAGTCAGACTTAAATAAACTCATGTAGTGTTAAGTTTTGTGCATTCCAGTGCAATTTTGATTACATGCATGGAATCTAAGCCTGCTCTACTTGACTGCGCCTCAAAGCACTGGCTTTCTCTTTAAAACCATGGGAAATCTATCCTTTACAGCCTTCCCACTGCCCCGTTCAATCCAAATTGCTCTTGACTCGTTGCTACCTAAAGGGGTGCTTGTACTACTAAGCCTCGACCCTTAAAAGGGTGTTCATATTCTTTCACACTGAGCTTATCTTGCATGATATCCGCTTTCTCTTGTTTTTGAATATACTTTTTTATTGCGGATTCGTTCAGACCTACGATACCAACATAATATCCGTCTGTCTGACCAAAAGTGTCCAGTTTCCAAACTTGTACTTCAAGTTCACATGCCTGTCAAACATTATTAAGGCACTTTTCCCTTTCAGATATCTCATAAATGAAGATACAATTATTTTCGACGGTATACTTGCGAGTATATACACATGCTCGGCATAAGATGCCCTTCTATAATCTCCACCCCCTAATAATCACACAACTACTTTAAAATATCTCGTAAATCTGTTTATATCATTTTTAGACAGTTTTTTGTCTATACTTTGAGTTGAAAATGATGTTACCTATTTTAATACTATTTCTTTATGGATATTCCGTTTGAAGAGTGCATTCTTTCCGGAAATTCAAAACACCCAATTCCGGAGTTTCAGAGCAGACATTTCCGCTCCAGAGTGCAATCCTCTATAATGAATCCATGCACATGAAAATGTGTAAATTCATTACAGGAGGTCGATAACCATGACTGATTATCGAGAAATCATCAGACTAAAAAGTCTGGAGTTCAGCAATGTAGCAATTGCGAACAGTCTGTGTTGTTCACGCAACACGGTTTCTGAAGTTCTCAAGCTTGCAGAAACACACTCTTTAGGATGGCCTATTCCGGATTCACTAACCAACAGTGACATTGAGCATCTGTTTTATCCGGACAGAGGCAATAATGAGGGAAGAAGGCTTCCGGATTACGAGTATGTCTATAATGAACTGGCTAAACCAGGGGTAACACTTTCTCTTTTGTGGGCGGAATACTGTGCCAAATGTGAAGCAGAGCATACGATTCCCTATCAGCATACGCAGTTTAATGACAAATATCATGCGTATGCTGCATCAAAGAAAGCTACGCCCAGAATTAAACGTAAACCCGGTGAAACAATGGAAGTTGACTGGATTGGGGATACCCTTAAGGTTTACGAGGCCGCCAGCTGCAGTGATATACCGGCATATGTATTTGTTGCTGTTCTTCCGTGCAGCTTATACGGATACGCAGAGGCTTTCCCGGATATGAAATCCAACCACTGTATACAGGCACACATCTATGCGTATTCCTTCTTTGGTGGTGTGACCCGTATTCTTGTACCAGATAATCTGAAAACCGGTGTGATCAAGAATACACGGACAGAGCTTGTACTTAACCGTTCCTATCATGAAATGGCAGAGTATTACGGAACAGCCATTATTCCTGCCAGACCTGTAAAGCCCAAGGACAAGCCTAATGCGGAAGGTACTGTCAAAGTGCTTGAAACATGGATTCTTGCAGCACTTAGGAACCGGAAGTTCTTCACATTTGATGAACTCAATAAAGCCATCCTTGAAAAACTGGAGGAATTTAACGCAAAACCTTTTCAGAAAAAGAAAGGAAGCCGGTTATCTGCATTTCTTGAAGAAGAAAAGGACTTCCTCATGCCATTACCTGCTTCCCCGTATGAAACGGCTGTCTGGTCAACTGCCACCATGCAACCCGATTATCTCATAACTGTCGGGAATTGCAAGTATTCTGTTCCGTATGAATTTATTGGTAAGAAAGTAGACATCCGTACTACCGGAAAAAGTGTCGAGGTTTTCTATCATAACAACCGTATAGCATCACATGTACGCAGGACTTATTCACCGGAACCAATATATATACCTGAACACATGCCTGAAAATCACAGAAAGTTTCTGGAATACAATACGGAAAGCTTTCTTGACTAGGGGAAACAATAGGTCATTCCACCCTCATTGTGGTAAAGCACTTTTTATATATGCACAAGGTAGAGCAACAGGGTTATAAGTCCTGCGCCTCACTGATGAAGCTTGCTGACCGTTATGGTACGGAGCGATTGGAAAATGCCTGTGCCAAAGCACTCAGCTACACACCGAGTCCCAGCCTGAAAAATATCAGTACCATTCTGAAAAACGGCCAGGACAAAGTTGCGCCGGTAAGGACTTCGACCAGTGTATCCACTAAGAAAAGCTCCCGGTATGGCATTACCAGAGGTTCCTATTATGAAGGAGGTGACCGTTAGTGATTCGTCAGTCAACCATAAATAAACTGCATGATATGCGCCTGTCTGCAATGTCAGATGCCTTTGAAAGCCAGTGTGCGGACCCTGATACTTATCAGGGATTATCTTTTGAAGACCGCTTCGGTATGCTGGTTGATAAAGAATGGGATAAGCGAAAAAGTACAAAACTGCAAAAGCTTATCCGCAGTGCAGAATTCCGTTATCCGAATGCATGTATGGAAGCCATTGAGTATCATCCTGACAGAAATCTGGACAAAGGGCAGATGCTGGAATTCTCCACCTGCCGGTATATTTCAGAAGATCATCGCATTATTCTGAAAGGTGCTTCCGGAAACGGGAAAACATATATCGCATGCGCACTTGGCATTGCAGCCTGCAGGAACTTCATCAAAGTACGTTATGTGCGTCTGCCGGATCTTTTAAATGAACTGGCTGTTGCACATGGAGATGGCACACTAAAAAAGATGATCAAAGCTTATCAGAAGATTGATCTTTTGATTCTGGATGAATTCCTGTTAAGTCCGGTAGGTAGTGTTCTTATTTTTGTGTCTATGACCTTTATCCTTATTCCAGAGGCCGGGTGTGGGCAGAGCCCACGAAGCCTTGTAAATACTGGAAATTCTAGCAATAACTCATATTGGAAATTATAGGAAAATAGGATTTCAAAGACACAAAACTAATTACACCCTCGTCCGGTATCCACTGAGCAGACAAGGGAGCTTCTTGAAATCATTGAGGCCCGTAGTGTGAAGGGTTCTGTTATCTTCTGTACCCAGTTTGAGCCGAAAGGCTAGTATAATCCATTTTAATTAGCTTAATGTTTGGAAATATGGTATAATAATCCT
>JAMPFA010000001.1:704427-724164 GCA_023664725.1 Roseburia sp.
GCCTTTTTAGGAGAAGGTATTTTTACTATGGGGTATAGCAAAAACTATATAATGTATTGGGGGTTTTTACAGTTATTATCATAGCACCTTTCCAAAGATAAGTGTGCACAAACTTCACAAAAATCGTCACCGTTAATTGTGCATATTTTACAGTGTGATTTTTTTCGTCTGAAAAAACCATTATCTTTTGCACAATCCCTCTCCTATTTTGACCGCTCTTTTTGTTTCCCGGCGCTTTTCCTTTTAAAGTTCAAAAAGTGACTCAAATTCTTCCCGGTTGATCTTTTCCTTCTCTAACAGCAGCTCTGCACAGCGGTTCAACACGCTCTCATGCTCCTTGATAATATTCTTGGCTTTCTGGTAACACTCGTCAATAATCCTCTTTACTTCCTCGTCGATGCGGGTAGCGATAGTCTCGCTGTACCCTCTGGTGTGGGCTAAGTCCCTTCCGATAAACACCTCATCGTCGTCGCTGTCATAATTGATCAGTCCCACATTCTCGGACATTCCGTATTTTGTGATCATGGCCTTGGCGAGATGGGTAGCCTGCTTGATATCCTGGGAAGCCCCCGTGGTGATATCGTCAAAGATCATTTCCTCCGCCACCCGGCCTCCTAAGTCAACAATAATTTCCTGGAGCATCTTGCCCTTGGTGTTAAACATCTCATCGTTCTCATTGATGGGCATGGTATACCCCGCCGCACCTGCTCCCGTGGGGATAATGGAAACGGAGTACACCGGCCCCACATCCGGCAGGACATGAAAGAGAATGGCGTGGCCCGCCTCGTGGAAAGCGGTAATCCTCTTTTCCTTTTCCGTGATGATACGGCTCTTCTTCTCTGCACCGATCCCCACTTTGACAAAGGATTTCTTGATATCATTCTGCACAATATAGGCCCGGTTCTCCCTGGCCGCCAGAATTGCCGCCTCATTCAAAAGATTCTCCAGATCCGCCCCGGTAAATCCCGCCGTAGTCTGGGCAATCTGTTTTAAATCAATATCATCTCCCAGAGGCTTGTTCTTGGCATGTACTTCCAAAATTTCTTCCCTGCCGCCGATATCCGGCCTGCCCACGTGGATTTTCCTGTCAAAACGTCCGGGACGCATGATCGCCGGGTCTAAGATATCCACCCGGTTGGTGGCTGCCATGACGATGATCCCCTCGTTGACACCAAAGCCGTCCATCTCCACCAGCATCTGATTTAACGTCTGCTCCCTCTCGTCGTGTCCTCCGCCCATGCCGGTTCCACGGCGTCTTGCCACTGCGTCGATCTCATCGATAAACACGATACAGGGGGCATTTCTCTTTGCCTCCTCAAACAGATCCCTGACACGGGACGCACCTACACCCACAAACATCTCCACAAAATCAGAACCGGAAATGCTAAAGAAGGGCACGCCTGCCTCCCCCGCCACCGCCTTGGCCAGAAGGGTTTTTCCTGTACCGGGAGGACCCACAAGCAAAATTCCCTTGGGAATCCTTGCGCCAAGCCTTGTGTATTTTCTGGGCTCCCGCAAAAAGTCCACCAGCTCCTCCAGCTCTTCCTTTTCCTCTCTAAGCCCAGCCACATTGGCAAAATTCATTTTGTTGGCATCTGTGGACAGCTTTGCGCGGCTTTTCCCAAAATTCATCATTCTGCTGCCGCCGCCCCCTGCTGCTGCCTGGTTGCTCATAATCATAAACAAAATAAACATACTGGCAAGCACGATCAACAGGGGAAGCAGGTTCATCAGCCAGCTCTCCTGGGGCACATCCCGCAAAATATAGTTGTGGAACCCTTCCTCCTCAAACATCTGCTGCACTTCGTTTACATCTGAGACAAACAACTCCTTCACCCCGGAGTCCTTCAACCGGACAGTCAGGGTACCTGTAGGGATCTCACGGTTCTGCTCAATTTCTACCTGCATTACATTCCCTGCGGACAGGGCAGCCTTAAATTCTGTCATTGTATAGGCATTTGACGCATCCAGTTTGGAATCCCAGATCGCCCACAACAAAACCACTGCCAACACTAACAGCACATAAAAGCCAAATCCTTTATAACTTTGCTTTTTCAAATGGATACCTCCTTTTTACTCAATCTAACTCTACCACGCCAATATAGGGCAGATTTCTATACTTTTGTGCGTAATCCAATCCATATCCCACCACAAACTCGTCCGGTATCTCAAAACAGGTGTAATCCACATCCACTTCCACCACCCGGCGCTCCGGCTTATCCAAAAGGGTGCAGAGCTTTAAGCTTTTGGGATTTCTATGCTGTAAATTCCGAAGCAGGTAACTTAAAGTCCTGCCGGAATCGATAATATCCTCCACCACTAAAACATTTTTTCCTTCAATTCCATCATCTAAATCTTTTACGATTTTCACTACACCGCTGGATTTTGTGTCCATTCCATAGCTGGAAACACTCATAAAATCCATGGAAACCGGCACTGTAAGCCGCTTTGCCAGCTCACAGGTAAAAAACACGCCGCCTTTTAACACGCAGATCAAATGCACCGGTTCCTCTCCGTAATCCGCACTGATCTCTCCGGCAACCTCTGCTATCCTCTTATCCACCTCTTCCTCAGACAAGAGCACACGAATCTTCTCACTCATCTTTTTCCTCCATCCAACGTATCTCCAAAATTTCTCTGGTATCTTCCGTCACTTTATACGCTTCGCTGATCCGGTAGCCAACCACCCACACAATATGGGAGTTATCCGCCGCCAGCACAATCTCATCCCGAAGTTCCCTTGGCACTTTCTCATTGATAAAATAGTCTTTGAGATATTTCCTGTGCCCCTTATCGTCCAGGATAAAAAAATCTCCCGGATTTCTTGTCCTAAATAAAAGTCCGCCTTTTATCTTATCATAATCCAGCCATTTCGTATACTTTTTTTTGGGAATTTCTGTATCTTTTTTTGTTTTTTCCCAGATCCGGCAGCAGATTTTCCCCTTTGGGGTGGATATTTCTGCCCCCCATCCCCTTCTTGCCTCACTCTCTTGCAACCTGCCAAATACGGCTGCCTCCCGGGGGCGTTTTTCCTCTTTCCTTCTGAGTTCTATCTCCTGATAGGTTCTCACCGCTTCCAAACCGTAGGGAAGACTGACTTTTCTTCCCACTCCCCCCTCTGCCAGATTCAAAAGAGCGTCCACATGCTCCCTGGCAATATCCTTTCTGCTGCCCGCTGCCTCCTCCAACGCCATTTTAAGTGCTCTGCTTTTTATCACAGCGGGATTTTCCCCGAGCTTTTTCACATCACAGTAAATGTTATCCCCGGCCCTGCGGACCACTTCCCGAAACGCCTGCGTAGCCTGCTCCCTGAGATAGCCGGCAATGTCAGAAAGCTCTTCCGCTGCCTTTGCCATATGCCTCACCGACTGGCTGTTTACTTGGCAGAGCCCTGGCAGGATTTCATGGCGGATAAAATTTCTGCTGTACTCCCTGCTGTCATTGGTGGCATCTGTACAAAAATCCTGTCCCCGATCCAAAAGATACCCCTCGATCTCCCGGCGGGTGACACACAAAAAGGGCCGGATGATCCTGCCCCGCATTGGGGGAATACTGGAAAGCCCTTCCACACCGCTGCCTCTACACAGATGAAACACCATGGTTTCCACCAGATCTTCCATGTGATGGGCCACTGCGATCTTTACCTGATCATCTCTCAGTCCATGCCGCCTCGCCGCCAGCAAAGCCTGACGCTCAAATGCCTCATATCGGACAAGCCTTGCCGCCTCCTCCAAAGAGAGCCCCTGCTCTTTCGCCAGGGAAGGCACCTGATAGGGCAGTACAGTGCAGTCTGTCCCAAATTTCCCAGCAAGCTTTTTCACAAATTCTGCGTCTTTTCTGCTCTCCTCCCCCCGGATCCCATGTTCCACATGGACAACAGACAGCGTAAATCCCAGCCTTTTCCTAAGCTCCAAAAGCACCAGAAAAAGACACACGGAATCCGCCCCGCCGGATACCCCTGCAATCACATGGTCTTTCTCTGTTATCATGTTATGCTGCTTTAAATAACATATTACCTTTTCCGTCATCATTTCTCCCAGAGAGCCGCCGATAAGACAGTCATATCGTCTCCGATCCTGCCCCCTGTCTCCTCCATTACGCAGTCTAAAATCTTCTTTGCCAAAAGCCCCGGATGGTTTGTGGTGATTCCTCCGATGATCTCTGCCAGCCTCTCCTCCGGACACTCTGTATTCAGATATTCTAACACACCATCCGTAACCATGACAAGAAAATCTCCGTCCCCAAGCTCCCGCTCCTCTTTCCAGATTTCCAGTTCACAGCACACCCCCACAGGAAGGGAATCTGACAAAAGCCACTCCACCTCCCCGTTTTTATGTCTGAGGAAGGTTGCCGCAGCCCCGATTTTAAGAAATTCCGCCTCTCCGGTATAAAGATTGACCGATGCCATGTCCACAGTGGAATACCTATCGTCAGCGCCCCTTAAGACCATAGCGGAATTGAGCATTTTGATGGCCGTCTCCTTTGCAAACCCCGCTTCCACAAACCGCTCCAAAAGCTCCACCACAAGCTCGCTCTCCCTTGAGGCTTCCATGCCGGAACCCATGCCGTCACAGAGGGAGAGCACATACTCTCCGTTCTCCTTTTCCAGTATGGAAAAATTGTCGCCGGACACATGGCAGCCTTCTTTGATCAGCTTTGCCACCCCGGAAACAGTGTGAAAAGGCGGTTCCTCCTCGTACACAAACTCCGCCGTCTCCTTGCCGATAAAAATCCGATCCTCCCTGTGGGGATGCATATTTAACGCCATCACCTGATTCACTGCCCTGGTAAGCTGTTTCACCGCAATGCAGTTTCCGAAGCGGGAATGTGCTTTCAGCCGGATCTGACTGTGACCGTCATTTTTTTCATAGAGATGGATTTCTTCTATTACAATCCCCCCCTCCTTTGCCCGGTACTTAATCTCCGCCAGACGTTTTTTCTCCTCCCTGTCCACAAGCCTGCACTCACTGACACAGTCCTGCATGATAAAGGCCATGGCATCTAACTGCTGGGCGATCACCTCACGATTTTCTAAGAGCCTGTTGTACCACGCCCGGTTTACCTGGGCTTTTTCAAACACATTTAGCGCCTCCGCCGCAATGTGATCCGCATACATACAGTGGTCTTTTAACTCTCTTGCCGTCTCCTCATCCGCAGCCCCCTCTTTGATCAGGCCCTGAAAAAGTTTGCTGAAAATATGGTACATGGTGTGGTTGGAGGGTTCCCAACAGATGGCGCAGGTGTCACAGCCGCTGCAGATCCTCCCTGTTACCTCCTCCCGCATCCTTCCCACTTCCTCCGGCTTATACTGGGTGGTCTGACTCATAGACAAAAATGTATGGGAAAGCCCTTCAAAACTTTTAGCATAGCCTTTTAACTTCTGTTCCTGATAGCCCTCGGGGTACTCTGCCTTTATAGCAGGTTCCTTTGCCACAAGGAACATATGTAACATCCTGGCTGCAAGAATGACAAAACCGAAAATAAACAGTGCCTCACACACTGCCGCCCCCATGGAAATCTGGTTTCTCATATCAAAGATTCCCCCGAACACAGAGAGGGCAAGAGTCCCCCCCGCTGCCGCCAACGCTCCCACCACGGTGTAGCAACGCTTGTCCACCCACTCGGAGAGCCGGATCACCACTACAATAAAAAGAACGGACATTCCATACTTTGCAATTGCTGTCACAGGCAGAAAGGCCACTATCCCTGCCATAACCCCCAGAAGAAGAAAACTTCTGCCGGATTCCTCCAGATAAGCCGCCGCAAAATAGGAAGGTATCAACGGAAAGCAACCCATAATTTCCACTCTGCAAAGACATGCGCCTAAGATCCCCAAGACAAATTGTTTCCATCCTGCTTTTTTCATTTTCCAATCCTCTCTTTCTTTTCACATTTTCACGTGTCCACGATTATACAATCCCGTCACAGCGATTTTTGTCAAAAAAGAAAGAAGGCTTGAAAAACTTTTCGTCAAAAATGCCCTCGAAATGTAGATTCGAGGGCATTTATCCTTTTTAAGAATTTCTATTTCTTTTCCTTAAACACAATCTCATTGTCATAGATCAGGCCTAATTTACTCTTAGCTGTATCTTCTATGTAATCCTTGCTTCCAATATACTGCTCATAATCCGCAATCTGATCCTGGCGTTCCGTCTCCTCCTCCAACTGCTCCAAAAGCTCCTGTTCCCTGGCTATGTATTCTTGGTTTTTGTCATAGAGACGCACGATCTGAAAAGACATCACGATTAAAAGCAGCATCACAATACACGCAATACTTGCCCTTCCGGCTTTATTTTTCTTTTTCCTGTATCTTCTGCCCATAAAATCTGCCCCTTTCGCCTGCCGCCTGATCCTTTTGCCTTACAACTTTCTTACCCCTATCTTAATGGCTTTTCCTATTTTTTTCAACTGTTTTTTCAGAAAGATATAAATTTTTTTCCCTCTCCCCGCCGCTATTCCCATTGGTTTTAAAGCAACTTTCACAATTTTTCCAAACAGATGCAGCGCTTTCTTTATGACCCTGGAAGAAAACCTTACTATAAAGGGACTTAAAAAATGATTTTCCACCATCATCCCCAGGGCGATTCCCGCCAGCACAAACCAGCGCAAAAGCCCGTCATTTTCCTGGTAGAGCATGGCAAACACCACCAGAGAACATGCCAGCCAGTAGATCACGTCTTCCACTCCCAGGGAGAATGTGCCATGGGCAATAATCTGCCGGAATATCCGCAAAATGTCATAGGAAAACATCAGCAGCACGCCCACTCCAAAGGATAAAAGAAGCAATCCTCCCTCCTGGGTGATGGCAGGGCTTACCCCACCGCTCATTTAAATAACCGCCCGAAAAAAGATTCCGCCTGTTTTCCGTAATCTTTCACATCGGAATACGCCATGGAGTCAATCCTTCCCTCCAGATCAATCTCACCCTTCTCTAAACTCAGACGATTTACATGAAGGTCATTCCCCTTGATCAAAAGCATCCCCTGCTCCGTCTCCAAAAGGATCTCCGAGACATCAAAAGAAAGCACATCCACTACCCCGCTGAAATTGCCTGTCTTACGATTGCTCAACAATACCTTGTGTGATTTTACTGTTTTTTCATCCATATCTTTGTCCTCCCATTTCATTATATGAGAGGGTTGTTTCAGATATGCTTTATAAATACTGAAACATGTCCTTGGCATCCTCTTTCTTTGTGGACTCCGCCAAAGATAACACTTCCACTTTTACCGTTTTCTGTCCAAACTGTATCTCAATGATATCTCCCACTTTTACATTCACGGAGGCTTTTGCCACTTTGCCGTTCACCGTTACCCTCCCTGCATCGCAGGCCTCATTTGCCACAGTCCTCCGCTTGATCAGGCGGGATACTTTTAAAAATTTGTCTAATCTCATTCTGTCCTCCATAAAATTCCCTGTAAAGAAAAACGGGGGCATGTCTGCCCCCGCCAATGTTACGATTTATGCATTTACTAAATCTTTTAATGCTTTTCCTGCTTTGAATTTCGGTGATTTGGAAGCCGGGATGGTCATCTCTGCTCCTGTCTGTGGATTTCTTCCTGTTCTAGCTGCTCTCTCGGAAACTTCAAATGTTCCAAAACCAACTAACTGGATCTTCTCACCTTTCTTTAATTCCTCTGCAACAACATCGGTAAAAGCCTTCAATGCGGCCTCAGCGTCCTTCTTAGATAACCCAGCTTTCTCAGCCATTGCTGATACTAATTCTGTCTTGTTCATTAAACTTCCTCCTATAATCCTTCAAATATTTTGCTATCCTCAAAACAACTTCAAATTTATTTATACTTGTTTTGGTTCTATTTGTCAAGGAAAATCATGGATTTTTAATAATTATATCAACTTTTGTACCATATCTAAGACGGATTTGCCTAAAATCTTAGATTTTTCCAGAGAATCTTCCATTGTCGTTCCCTTTACGCCAATGTAGAATTTCACTTTTGGCTCAGTTCCGGAAGGTCTCACGCAAACCCATGCATCATCGTTTAATTCATAGTAGAGCACATTAGATTTCGGAAGTCCGGTAGGCACCGTATTTCCTGTTGCCACGTCCACTACCGTATCCTTCTGATAATCCCGAACTTTCAGCACCTGATAGTCACCGATGATCTTTGGCGGCTCTTTTCTCAAAGTCTCCAATACATTCTTGATCTTCTCAAGGCCCTCGATTCCCTTTAAGGTAATGGACTCTACATGATCCTGATAGTAGCCGTAACGCTCGTACATATCCAGCATAGCATCCCACAATGTCTTGCCTTTTGTCTTATAGAAGGCTGCCGCCTCGCAGAGGAACATGGTTGCTGCCACTGCGTCCTTATCCCTTGCATAGGTCCCCGGCAGGCATCCGTAGCTCTCCTCCATACCGAAGAGATATGTTCCTTTTCCTGTATTATCAAATTCTAAGATTTTCTGTCCGATAAACTTAAATCCTGTAAGAACTTCGATCAGTTCCACACCATAATATTTTGCGATGGCATCTGCCATGTTGGTTGACACGATGGAGCGGATAAATGCTCCGTCTTTCGGGAGAGAGCCCTTGACTGCCTTTGTCTCCCCAATAATATAATCACCAATTAAGCATCCGGACATATTTCCGGTAAGCATGTGGTACTCACCGGTTTTCTGATCTTTCACATACACACCAAGTCTGTCTGCATCCGGATCAGTAGCCAAAATTAAGTCTGCATTTTCTTTTTCTGCCAGCTCCAGAGCCAGTTTGTAGGCTGCCGGTGCCTCAGGATTGGGATAATCTACTGTGGGGAAATTGCCGTCGGGCAGTTCCTGTTCTTTTACCACAAATACGTGTTCAAATCCCAGCTCTTTTAAGATGGTGCGCACTGGAATATTTCCTGTTCCGTGAAGCGGTGTGTACACAATTCTCAAATCGTCTTTTACTTTATCGATTGCATCTTGGTGGATTACAAGCTTCTTGATCTCTTCCATGTAGGGACGGTCAATATCGTCTCCAATTACCGTATAGAGATTCTTGTCCATCGCCTCTTTTTTGTCCATAGTGAGAACTGTGTTAAAATCTGTTACAGCCTTCACCTCGTCCATAATTCCAGTATCGTGAGGCGGTGTGATCTGTGCGCCGTCCTCCCAGTATACTTTGTAACCATTGTACTCTGCCGGGTTGTGGCTGGCAGTTACGTTGATACCTGCGATACAGTTTAACTTTCTCACTGCGTAGGACAGCTCCGGTGTGGGGCGCAGAGACTCAAACACGTAAGCTTTGATCCCGTTTGCTGCAAGGCACAGGGCTGCTTCATCTGCAAATTCCGGAGACATTCTTCTGGAATCGTAAGCGATTGCCACTCCTCTGTCCTGTCCTCCCACTTTTTTGATATAATTTGCAAGACCTTGGGTGGCTTTTCTCACCGTGTAGATGTTCATGCGGTTCATTCCTGCCCCGATGACTCCTCTAAGACCTGCCGTACCAAATTCTAACTCCATGTAAAATCTGTCTTCAATCTCCTTTTCATCCCCTGAGATCCCCCGGAGCTCTGCTTTTGTATCCTCATCAAAATAGGGATTGGAAAGCCACTCCTCATACACTTTTTTGTAGTCCATTATTTTACCTCCTGCTTTGTTTTGTAAATCTTTTATCCTAAGGCGTTTCACCGCTCTTGGTTACTGATCTCTCAAGTCATTGTAGCTGTCTAAAATATTCGATGTTGTGCTCCCACTGCTGCTTGTCCCGCTGCCCGTCCCACTGTTGTTGATAGAAGTCAACAGATTGTACAGCGTGGTAAGATAATCTGTGGAAGTATTGTCGTTTGTGGAGTTATTATTGTTATTGTTTGTATTGTTGTTATTATTGTTCGTGTTGCTGTTATTGTTCGTATTGTTATTGTTGTTTGTATTGTTATTTGTATTATTGCTGCTATTATTGTTGCTGGTATTGTCACTGTTGTTATTGGCAGTATTGTTTGTGGAACCTGAACCCCCGGAAGTGTCTGTCTTTGTCAGTCCAATCTCAATCTCCGCCTCTTTGGAATTTACCACCAGCTTATTTTTTACTGTGTCATATCCTTCCGCACCCACTGCGATATTATGGACACCGTAGCGCACTTCCACAGGCTTGGAATAATCCACCTTTTCCCCGTCAATGGTAAGGACTGCGCCTTCAATCCCAACGTGAAAGGTAATCTTACACATTTTTGGCCCCTCTCCCTTAAGTTCATCCAGGTTCAGGTTTGTGGTAAGCCCCCGCTCAATGGTTACTTCCCTGCTTCCGCCGTATCCGTCATTTGCCACCGTCACAAGATGGGTGCCCTCCGGAACCGTGATCTTTTTGTTGGAGCTGACTTCCTCAAAAATCTTATCCCCCACACAGATAAAACTGCCGTCAAAAAGCTTTGTGTTAGAGAGCATCAGATATCCGTGCCCTTTTGTAATACTCAAAGAGAGGATTTTCTTATCCATCCCCACCGCCCGGATCTCGTCCTCCTCCTCGAAAGTGTCAAATCCAACTGTGACATCCCCGGAAAAAATCGGCAGTTCCTCATCATAGGAGTACTTTGTCTTTCCTATGGTGATTGCATGGGCATTTTCCTCTATGGAGTAGTTTGTAATATCCTCCTGCACCCACACCCGATCAGTTATCCACAGCTTTTGCAGCTTCTCTTTCCCGGAATCAAGCTGGATTTCCACCGCCTCCCCGGGAATAAAGGATGTCTGGGATTTGGAGTTGCCGTACTTATCCAAAAACATGGTCACTGTCTCAAAGCTGTACTGCTCCAGCCTGCCATTGCTGGCTTTCACCAGTGACACCGTCTTATTTGCTGTATCAATCTTTTTTAAAAGGTAAATCCCAGAAAGTGTGCCCTGTTCGCTTTCCGTCTCCTCTTCCCCGGCTTCCTCTTCAATATTCCCTTTCTCCGGCACTTCCTCTGCCTTTTGCTGCAGGGTGGCAGCACTGCCCATACGCCCCTGCATAATGGTACTCTGTCTCCTGCCCCCGCAGGCCCCTGCCATAAAAAGGAGAAGAGACAGGGAAATGGTTATGATCAATCTTTTTTGTATTTTCATCATATTTTTCTCCATATATCACTTCATGTACTTTCCTATTATAACATACCTATGCCGTTGCAATCAACTTGTGAAATGAAATAACATGCGCAAAAATTGCTTTCTTTCTTCCTCCTGCGCCATAAGTTTCTTTAATTTCTCAATGTCCCTCCCGGAAATCCAGGCTTTTCTGGAATTGTAATAGTGGTTCGCAATCTTCCAGTACTTTTTTGGATAGGCAAGGCGGAGGTACAACTGCCTGCACTCCTGGGGCAGCAGTTCCCGAATTTTGTTATATGTAGTTATAATTTCCATCCCAATTGCTGTATTCCAATTATATTTCTCTAAAATCTTTCTGGTGAAGTTTGCCAGGTCTGACACCAGGATATCATAGCCCAGCTGCTCAAAATTTAAGAGCACGCACTCCCTTTGGGAAAAAACCACGTTGTGCTGGTTGTAATCCCCATGACAGAGGCCGTACATCTGCTTTTTGTCCTCCACAGACAGCATGGAAAGCTGCTCTTTCAGCTGGTCCGTCACTTCCATTGCCTGGATGCGGTAACTGTCATACATCTGCATGAAAAGCATCTCAAACTCATTTTTCTTGTGCTTGCTCCTGATATAGTTTTTCACCTTACCCAGTTCCCGGTTGTGCTTTTCATATTCTTTCTGCAGACCGTCGTACTCCGCCACTAAAAACGCCGGGATCTCCTTCTCGTAGGAATGGCACAGATTATGGAACCCTGCCAGCTTCTTCACCGCCGCCAGAATATCCTCTCTGCTCTTCACGTCGCATTCTTTGCCGGGATACCAGTTTTTCAAAAGATAGTATTTGTCTTCCACTTCGTCCTTTGCCAGCATCTCCCCCTCTTTTGTGGGGACGATAGATTCCGCCAGAAACCCTTCCATGGATAAAAACTCTAAAATATCATATAAAAATGCCGCCCGCTCTTTTGACCCCCGAAACTCTTTTAACAGCATCGTTCCCTTGTCCGTATCGCAGATAAATGCCCCTCTTCCCCTTGTGGTATTGCGAATCTCAATATCATACTGTTCCAGAATTTCTTCTTCCCGATTATACACAAAAACCCCTCCATATGACTCGTAACTCTTTTCGATTTTTGTTACGTCTATCTAACATATGAAGGGATTGCTTAAAGTATACCATCATTCTTTACTGCCGTTAAAAGTTCTTCTCTCGTATTCTTATCCGGCTCCTCCAGCACAATATCTAATAATTTTTTAAGAACCTCACCAAGCTCCGGTCCCGAAGGAATACCAAGTTCCATTAAGTCTCTGCCATTTACTGCCAGCCCCTTTAAGGACAGACACTCACGTTTTTCTATAATCTCCTTATAACATTCCTCGTATTCCTTAAGATATTCCAATTTTTCCTGCCTCTGGTAACCGCTCTGTGCCAGGATATCTGCCCGCTTCACCGCAAAAATATCCGGGTAGGCGTTAAGCCCAAGTCTCACCATTGCCCGCCGGATATTCCTGGGAGTTACCGGTGGATTGTCGTCATGGCCTTTTACCAGTGCACAGACCCGCTCTATGGTATCATTATCAAACTTTAATCTTCTTAAAATTTTTTCCGTCATGTCCTTTCCCATCAAGGGATGACCATGGAAATGATGGATGCCGTCCTCATCCGTGGTAAGACACACCGGCTTTGCCACATCGTGAAACAGCATGGCAAGGCGCAGGACTTTTTCCCCGGTTACATTCCTCATGGCCTCAATGGTGTGCTCCCCCACGGTATACTTGTGGTGGGGATTGTTCTGCTCTGTCTCCATCATGGCGTCAAACTCCGGCAGCATTACTGCCGTAAGGCCTGTCTCATAGAGGGTGCGCATCTCCTGAGGATTGTCTGAAACCGCCAGCTTCACCAGCTCCGTCTGAATCCGCTCCGCACTGATCTTAGACAATGCAGGCGCAAGCTCTTTTATGGCTGCCCTCGTCTCCTCCTCGATGGAAAATCCCAGCTGTGCCCCAAACCGCACCGCCCGCATCATCCGCAGTGCATCCTCGGAAAACCTGGCCCTGGCATCCCCCACACAGCGGACAATCCCCTGGTTCAGGTCTTCCTCCCCGCCAAACAGGTCTATAAGACCCTGGCTCTCATTGTAAGCCATAGCATTAATCGTAAAGTCCCTGCGTTTTAAATCCTCTTTTAAGTTCGGGGTAAACACCACTTCCTTTGGATGCCTGCCGTCCTCATACTTTCCGTCAATCCGGTATGTGGTAACCTCAAATCCTTCCCTGTCTAAAAGAACTGTCACTGTTCCATGCTGGATTCCAGTATCTATGGTTTTCTTAAAAACGTTTTTAACTTCCTGCGGCTTTGCGGAGGTGGTAATGTCCCAGTCCTGGGGGCTTCGGTTCAAAAGGCTGTCTCTGATGCAGCCCCCTACGGCATAGGCTTCATAGCCATGAGATTCCAATGTTTCTATTATATACTGCACCTTTTGGGGCAGTTTTATCTGTCCTGGCATCTGCATCCCTCACATTCTGGTTCCGTCCCCATTATCCACGCCTTAGAAAAGCTTCTTAATACGCTTTTCCCCAGTAAATCAGCTTCTTGGCCGGTTTCCCGCAGCACACACACACATTCGATATCTGCTCCTGATCGTTAAATGGCATACACCGGGACGTCGCAGCATAATCCTCTTTGATCTTGTCCTCGCAATCCTGGGAACCGCACCACATTCCCCGGATAAAACCCTGCTTGCTCTCCACGATCTGAGTAAATTCCGCATAATTGTGAGCGTCATAAATATGTTCATCCCTGTGTTTCTTTGCCCGCTCAAACATATCCTTCTGAATCGTCTCCAAAAGCTCTGCCGCTTCCTCTGCCACATGCTCTATGGCAACTATGGTCTTTTCTCTGGTGTCCCTGCGCACCAGCACACACTGCCCTGCTTCTATATCTTTGGGGCCAAGCTCCACACGGATTGGGATGCCCCGCATCTCCTGCTCTGAGAATTTCCATCCCGGACTCTTGTCGGTGTCGTCCAGTTTCACCCGGATCCCTGCTGCCCTTAGTGCTTCTTTCACTTCCTCTGCCTTCTCCAAAACACCTTCCTTGTGCTGCATAATGGGGATCACCATCACCTGGGTTGGCGCAACTCTTGGGGGAAGCACCAGGCCGGAATCGTCACCGTGTACCATGATAATGGCGCCGATCAGACGGGTAGTCATACCCCAGGATGTCTGATGTACATACTGCAGTTTGTTGTCTTTGTCTGTATACTGGATGCCGAAGGCTTTTGCAAATCCATCCCCGAAATTGTGGCTGGTACCGGACTGCAAGGCCTTGCCGTCATGCATTAACGCTTCAATAGTGTAGGTTGCCTCCGCCCCTGCAAATTTTTCCTTCTCTGTCTTTTTTCCACGGACAACAGGCATTGCCAGCACTTCCTCGCAGAAATCTGCATAGACGTTTAACATCTGTATGGTCCGTTCCTCTGCTTCCTCCGCCGTGGCGTGGGCGGTATGGCCCTCCTGCCATAAAAATTCTCTGGAACGAAGGAAAGGCCTGGTCTCCTTCTCCCACCTTACAACAGAACACCACTGGTTGTAGTTCTTGGGAAGATCCCGGTAGGACTGGATCAGATTTTTATAAAAATCACAGAACAAGGTTTCTGAGGTAGGGCGGACGCAGAGACGCTCCTGCAGTGGGTTTAACCCGCCGTGGGTCACCCAGGCCACCTCCGGCGCAAAGCCTTCCACATGGTCTTTTTCTTTATTTAACAGACTTTCCGGTATAAACATGGGCATATACACATTTTCCACCCCCGTCTCCTTAAACCGGGCATCCAGCTCTTTTTGAATATTTTCCCAGATTGCATAGCCGTCGGGCTTTATGATCATACAGCCTTTGACAGAGGAATAATCGATCAACTCTGCCTTTTTCACCACATCTGTGTACCACTGTGCAAAATCCTCCTCCATGGAGGTGATTGCTTCCACTAATTTTTTTTCTTTTGCCATAACCTGGCTCCTTTCTGTTTTGCTTTCGCACACTTTGAATTTTCCTTTTGCAGGCGTGTGCATAAAAAAAGCCGGGGCAATTCGTCCTGCAAGGACCGAATCGCTTCGGCGGTACCACCCTGGTTCACATATGACATGCATATATGCTCTCTTTTTCCGGTAACGACGGAATTACGTCATATCTCTATGAAAAGCTCCAAGGCGGGTTCAAACAGGTTCAAACGAAGATATCTCAGCATATTATCTTCTCTCTTTGGAATGTCACTGTTTTACTGTTCCTCTTCTTTGCTATGTGCTTCTTGAAGTTTTATGTTTACTATTTTAGGCATAAATGTTTTCTTTTGTCAAGTGGCTTTTTCTATAATTCTTCTTCTCTGAGAGGGATATTCCATAAAATTTGATAAATCCAAGTTTTCTTCATTCTTTGATCACATTTCCAACATACGTTTATGGAAATAAAAATTTTCATAACAATTTGGAATATCAAGTAAAACTGGCTGTTCCTCTAATGATATTTACCTGTTGCCCTCAACAATACCGAAATTATATCATATACCCAACTGAATCACAATGTTTCCGTTACTTCAATCATTTATCTAAGTTTTATTTGAAAACAAAGCACATATATTGTAAAATTAAGATACTTTAAATGCGAAAGGACATAAATAATCCGGCTCTCCTGTATCTCCACGGCGGCCCGGTTCAGCCACAAGCGCCTACGATTATGCTTTTACAAGAAAGTGGGCAGATGTCTATACCGTTGTCACATGGGATCAGAGAAATTGTGGGAAAAACTGCAACAAAAACCAAAATGATTTTTGATGAAATTGACGCTCCCTATAAAGAGCTGTATATCATGGAGGACACAATACACGGACTGCTAGTACAACTAATTTTCGCTGTACTAGAATCCAAGTCTGGGGAATTTTCAAAGTTCCTGCATGAAATAACCAAAACACAGGAGGATAACAGATGACCGAACAGGCAAAAGCCGCAACTGCGGTAATGAAGGAATGGCTTTCCCATCCCGACGAACTTGGAAAGAAACCGGCAAAACTTGAAATTGCAGGTGAATTTGATCTCCACGACCTTCACTACTACATATTCAGATTTAAAAAATCAATTTTATCCACATGGAAGGTAGCTGTCTGCGGTGGTTATGAGGGAGATAAACTTGGGCACTGCGGCCATATCTACAGCGAAATGGAAGCCTATGACCCCTCCACTGCACAGGAAAAATGTGTGGCAATGGTGGAAAAAGTCCGCCAACATTGGATGGAACAGGCTGAAAAACAGAGAGACGAAAATCAAAGTGAAGTGCATCCTGGCGGAGACTTTTTGGGATTTGTGCTTTTGTCTACGCCAAAGTTTGATGTGGACGCTTTCCGTGCTGTTTTAAAAGAAGACTGGGATATTGAAACTGAAAAGCCAAAAAAAGAAGGAGTAATTGCTTTTGATGTAGACGGTATGATGGTCGGCGTCACCTTAATAGAAAAGCCAGTTCCAAAGGACGAGGCAGAATATTGGGCTAACAGCAATTTTATGACCAGGGAAAAATCTGTGGAAGCCGCCAAAAATCACACCGCAAATTTAATAGTAGCTGTATTTGGAAAGGAAGCCCCCCTTAAAGCCGGGGAACTTTATGTCAAAATCGCTTCTTCCTGTCTGAAAGCCGACAATGCTCTGGGCATCTACGACTGTGGCACTGTATGGCTGCCGGAAAATTTTATTGAATCGGCAATGGTGATGAAAAAAGGGGAACCGCCCCTAGCAGATCTGGTTTTTATCGGATTGTATCAAAACGAAAAAGGTGTCAGCAGTTGGAGTAATGGTCTGCACTCCTTTGGCAGGGAAGAACTGGAAATTGTGGAAAGCAAAAAGTCTCCCTCCAGGGTCTACGATTTGATGTGGAGTATCTGTGCTTATATCATACAGGAAGGCGCAGTCTTAAGGGACGGGGAAACTGTGGGTTTAACTGCCAGGCAGAAGCTGCCCATAACCCTCTCAAAAGGTGTTGCCGTGGAAGGACAGTCTTTAAAAATCAAATTTTAGAAGAAACGAATTTAAGATTTCCTGTGGGAAGGACCTGAGAGGAATGCAAACAAAGCTATGCGTAAAAATCTCAATTTCAAAATATGAAAAAGTATGCTATAATCAATACATACAAAGGAGAAGGAATGAAAGAGACAAAAATACAGTGGCATCCGGGGTTTATCGCAGCCATGAATCTGGAATTAACTCAAAACAAAAACGATTTACTTTTTGAAAAAGAACACAACCTAAACACAAAGCCATTGGAAATCGATCTGCTCATTATCAAAAAAGAAACTTTCACGGATATTTCCAACGAGATAGGAAAAATATTTCGTGGGCATAATATATTAGAATATAAGTCCCCAGAGGATCATATGGATATCGATGTATTTTACAAGGCAACTGCATATGCCTGCCTCTACAAGTCCTATGGAAGAACGTTGGATGAGATAAAAGAAGATGAGATCACTGTGTCTCTGGTCCGTGAAAACAAGCCGCAAAATCTTTTTCGGTATTTTGGGGAACATGGTTATAAACTGTCCAATCCTTACCGTGGGATTTATTATGTGGAAAGCCGTGTATTGTTTCCAACTCAGATCATTGTTACCCGGGAACTGGATATGCAAAAACATCTCTGGTTAAAGGCATTGTCTGAAAAATTGAGAAAATCGGACATGAAGGCAATCCTGGAAAAGGCGTCACAGCTAATTGGCAAAGAAGAACGGGAATATGCAGATTCTATATTAGAAGTAACTGTACGGGCAAATATGGAGATTATAGAAGAATTGAGAGGAGATGAAAATATGTGCCAGGCATTAATGGAAATTATGGAACCTGAGATACGATTAATTAAAGAAGAAGGACTGAGAACAGGACGAGAAGAAGGACTGAGAACAGGACGAGAAGAAGGACGAAAAGAAGGACAAAAAGAAGGACGAAAAGAAGGACGAAAAGAAGGCATTCTGGGCACAGTAAAAGTGTTACGTAATTTGGGACAGAGCAGTCCGGAGATAAAATCAGTTCTCATGGAGACATATGGTCTTTCTGAGACGGAGGCAGATGATTATTTATTGATATAAGTAACAAAGAAAGTATTGAACATGACCATATTAAAAATTTCAGGAGGACACTTATGAAAATCAACACAACCTGCGTGCAAGGCGGCTACACTCCGAAAAACGGGGAGCCCCGCCAGATTCCGATTATACAGAGCACCACCTTTAAATACGACACCAGCGAGAATATGGGCAAACTATTTGACTTGGAGGCCAGCGGATATTTTTACACAAGGCTGCAAAACCCCACCAACGACCATGTGGCGGCCAAAATCGCCCAGATGGAAGGAGGCACCGCCGCCATGCTCACCAGCAGCGGACAGGCCGCCAACTTTTTTGCCCTGTTTAATATCTGCCAGTGCGGGGACCATATCGTCTCCTCCAGCTCCATCTACGGCGGAACCTACAACCTGCTCTCCGTCACCATGAAACGCATGGGCATTGACGTGACCTTTGTATCCCCCACCGCCACCAGGGAGGAGCTAGACGCCGCTTTCAAAGAGAACACCAGGGCAATGTTCGGGGAGACTATCGCCAACCCCGCCCTCACCGTTTTGGACATTGAAAAATTTGCAGAGGCGGCTCACGCCCACGGGGTTCCCCTGATTGTGGACAACACCTTTGCCACCCCAATAAACTGCCGCCCCTTTGAGTGGGGAGCGGACATTGTCACCCACTCCACCACCAAATACATGGACGGGCACGGTGCAGCCGTGGGCGGGGCTATCGTGGACAGCGGCAAATTTGACTGGAAGGCTCATGCGGACAAATATCCGGGGCTTTGCACGCCGGACGAGAGCTACCACGGCGTCACCTACGTGGAGCGTTTCGGCCTGGAAGGCGCCTTTATCACCAAATGCACCACTCAGCTTATGCGGGATTTAGGCTCCATCCAAAGCCCCCAGAACGCCTTTATTTTAAACCTGGGGTTGGAAAGCCTTCATGTGAGAATGAAGCGCCACTGTGAAAACGGATTGGCTGTGGCAGAATTTTTGTCAGGGCACCCGAAAGTTGCTTATGTAAACTACTGTGATTTACCAGGAGATGCTTACCATGAACTTGCAAAAAAATATCTTCCAAACGGAAGCTGCGGCGTGGTTTCCTTCGGCTTAAAAGGAGGAAGGACTGCGGCGGAGACCTTTATGAAGGAGTTAAAAATTGCCGCCATAGAGACTCATGTGGCTGACGCAAGAACCTGCTGTTTAAATCCTGCCACAAGCACACACAGGCAGATGAATGATGAGCAGTTAAAAGAGGCCGGGGTTCCGGCGGAGCTGGTTCGCATTAGCTGTGGAATCGAGGATAAGGAGGATTTGATTGCAGATTTGGCGCAGGCGCTTGATGCCTGCAAATAGCAATTAATTCTATCTGTGAGAAACTATCCAATACTTAATTTTCGTTGTACTAGAAAAGATGCACTTCTTATGGTTTGTTTCTTCAGAGAGAGATTGTCAAGTGTGTTTGTAAATAAAATAAAAAAGCGCCTATTGATGATTTCAATAAACGCTGTTAAGTCTGTCTGCCTTGTTGTTATTTATCTACTGTATTCATTTACGCCCTCGCATCAAACCCGCCTTGCGCCTCCATCCCGGCAATGCCGGAATTGATCTCCTGCCTTGCCGCCCGGAAC
>JAMPFA010000001.1:724264-748390 GCA_023664725.1 Roseburia sp.
TCTCTTCCACTTTCCTGCAGCACTCTCCGGAAACCACCTGAATCTGCTCCACGATAAGGTTAAAATTTTTTGCGCAGCCACATCCCATGCGGTAGCACAGATAGATAAGAACAGCGCACACCAATCCCAGGGACAAAAGGAACAGGACATACACCAGGCTCCTGGCCAACGCCCGTTTTCCCTTTAAAATGCGTTCTGCTTTTTTTGCCAGGGGGTACAAAAGCCTGGCCAATACCAATGCAATAAAAAAGGGCAGCACTATCGGAAAGATATATTTCATTCCAAGATAGACTGCTCCCACCAGCAATAATAGCTTTAAAATTTTACTTCCCATAATTTCATCATCCATGTATTTTTTTATGGGAAAATTATATGTAATTTTATGTTTTCTATCCCCGCTGTAAAGCTTTCTCAAAAATTGGATTTTCAGGAATTGTAGTAAATTCCATTTTTTTCAAAGTAACGGGATGTGTAAACACAATTCTTACGGAGCATAGCGCCACAAGGTTTCCCTCCGCTGACTCCACCGCCTCTTTGCTTCCATATTTCCGATCCCCCACAAGGGGATATCCCCCATGGCTAAACTGCACCCGTATCTGGTGATGTCTGCCTGTCTGAAGCTTCACTTCAACCCTGGCCAGATTTTTGCCCTGGTTTAAGAAACGGTAGGTCAGCACCGCTTTTTTTGCACCGGGACTGCTTTTTTCCACCACGAAAGAGCAGTTGTTTTTCCCGTCTTTTACCAGATAATCCGTCAGCGTATATTCCTTTCCTGTCTCAATATCCCGGGGTGTTTTCACATACACAAGGGCATGATAATATTTCTCCGTCTGCCCGTGGGAAAATTGCCTGCTAAGATCCGCCGCTGCCTGTGGGGTCTTTGCAAAGACCATCACTCCCTCCACCGGCTGGTCCAACCTGTGTACCACGCCGATATAAGGCTCCTCCCCCTTCCCTGCCCGGTAGTTTTTGAGCAGGCTTATCATGTCCTTTTCTCCAAGCCGCTTTGTCTGCACTGCAGTTCCCCCCGGCTTGTGGACAACAAGAACTGCATAATCTTCATAGATAACAGAAACCATAATTTACACCTTAAACCGGTATCCAACGCCCCAGATTGTCTCAATATACTGGGGTTTGGAGGAATTCAACTCAATTTTTTCCCGGATCTTTTTAATGTGTACAGTCACAGTGGCGATATCTCCCACAGACTCCATCTCCCAAATCTCCCGGAACAGATCTTCCTTGGTAAACACCCGGTTGGGGTTCTCCGCCAGAAACGCCAGCAGGTCAAACTCCTTGCTGGTAAATGGTTTTTCCTCGTCGTTTACCCACACTCTCCGGGCAGTCTTATCGATTTTGATCCCCCGGATCTCAATGATACTGTTTTCCGCCTGGCTGCTGCCAATAAGCCTTTCATACCGTGCCAGGTGGGCTTTCACCCTTGCCACCAGCTCACTGGGGGAAAATGGTTTTGTGATATAATCGTCTGCACCGATGCCAAGTCCTCTGATCTTGTCGATATCCTCTTTTTTGGCGGAAACCATAAGGATCGGAGTGTTTTTTACCTCCCGGATCTTTTTGCAGATTTCAAATCCGTCTATCCCCGGCAGCATAAGATCCAGGATAAACAGATCAAACTCTTCACCCAGCGCCCTTTTAAGGCCCAGATCTCCCTGGCTCTCGATCTCCACCGTAAAATCGCTAAGTTCCAGATAATCCTTTTCCAGCTCCGCTATGGCTACCTCGTCCTCAATAATCAAAATCCTACTCATTTCTAATGGCCTCCTGATATTTGCGAATCACAAAATACATTACTGTGCCCACCGATTCCTTGCTGGTTGCCCAGATTTTCCCTCCGTGGTCCTCCACGATCTTCTTTACAATAGAAAGCCCGATGCCGCTTCCCCCTGTGGCAGAATTTCTGGAGGCATCCGCACGGAAAAACCGCTCAAACACATAGGGCAGATCTTTCTGGGCAATCCCCTTTCCGTTGTCCTCGATCTCCACCTGGATAAAGTCTCCCACATCTTTGATCCGGATGTTGATCTGTCCCCTCTGGTTTTTCATGTATTTTGCCGAATTGCCGATAATGTTATTCACCACACGCCTTAACTGCTCCGGGTCTGCAATAATCAACACATCATTGTCCACATAATTGAAATATGTCAATCTGATATTTTTCGACTCCAGATCCATGCCAAGCTCTTCCACACAGTCGTTAAAATATTCCGATACATTCAGCTTTGTAAAGTTGTACGGGATACGGTTGGTGTCAATCTGGGAATAAAGGGTCAGCTCATTTAGCAGCGCATCCATCTCATTTGCCTTGTTGTTTATGGTGCGCAGATATTTGTCCCTCTTTTCCGGCGTATCCGCCACACCGTCCAAAAGGCCTTCAGAGTACCCCTTTACCGTTGTAATGGGTGTTTTCAGATCGTGGGCGATATTGCTTATGAGTTCCTTGCTCTCCCGCTCGCTTGCCATCTGCTGCTCTGCAGATTCCTTTAACCGCTTTCGCATCTCCTCAAAGCTTGAGCAAAGCTCACTGATCTCATCGTTCCCGTCTGCCTCAATGGTAAAATCAAGATTTCCCTGCTGAATATTTACCGTGGCCAGTTCCAGTTTTTTCAAGGGCCGGATGATCCCCCTGTAAATCCATATGATCAGCATTGCCGCCGTGCACAGCAAAATTAATAAAATCGAAATAAAAATATCCAAAAGCAGTCGCTTCATCTCCGGCAAAAGTTCATATGTTCCGGTGATAATAAAAGCGCTTCCCTCTTCTCCATCAGAAAATAAGAAATCCACCTGCTTCACCAGCACCTGCTCTTCTCCGTCCATAAACACAGCCGAATTGTAATTCCACTCATTTTCTCCATATCCGGGAAGAACTCTGTAATCCAGCATGGAATGTTCATTTCCGTTGAACATGATCACATTTTCTCTCCGAATAATCAGATAGGAATACTTTTTCTTCAACTCCTGGTTCAGCCTGTCAAGATATTCCTCATCCAAAAGCCTGTCCGGATAATTTCCGGCAATCTCCACCAGATTACTGTAATCCTTGATGGTATAACGGTTTAAAAGCTGCACGGAATTCATCAGATAACTGTAATCGCTGTCCTCAAAGCCATAGGTCTGCTCCAGCGTCTTGATCTGCACCTTCCAAAATCCGATAAATGTGATCCCTGCCAGTACGATGGGCACAAACATGATAATACAAAATGAAATTGTCAGTCTTGTCTTTAACTTCATACCCTTACGCACTCCTGCATAGAAAAAGTCGCAGGGACAATTTGCCCCTACGACACATTATATCATGAAAAAGTCCAAGTCCCACTAAAAAAATCAAATACTTTATTAATTTTTCATAAAATTTTACAAATATTTTTTCAGTACTTCCACTTTATCCAATGCCTCCCACGGAAGATTTAAGTCATTTCTGCCGAAATGTCCATAGGATGCGGTCTGTTTATAAATCGGCCTTCTGAGATCCAGCATCTTAATGATTCCTGCGGGACGAAGGTCAAAGTTCTCCCGGATAATCTCCACAAGCTTACTCTCCGACAGTTTTCCCGTGCCAAATGTCTCCACCATAATGGAGTTTGGCTGTGCCACGCCGATGGCATAAGCCAGCTGGATCTCACATCTCTCCGCCAATCCTGCCGCCACGATATTTTTTGCCACATAGCGGGCTGCGTAGGCTGCGGAACGGTCCACCTTTGTACAGTCCTTGCCGGAAAACGCCCCACCGCCGTGACGGGCAACTCCGCCGTAGGTGTCCACAATAATCTTGCGGCCGGTGAGACCTGCGTCACCCTGGGGGCCGCCGATGACAAAGCGTCCTGTGGGATTAATATAATATTTTGTATCAGCATCTAAAAGCTCTTTCGGAAGAATGGGATCTAACACATAAGTCCTGATATCCTTATGTATCTGCTCCTGGTCTACTTTTTCGTCGTGCTGTGTGGAAATCACCACCGCCTCCAAACGTACAGGTTTTCCATTCTCGTCATACTCTATGCTGACCTGAGACTTTCCGTCCGGCCGCAGATAGGACAGAGTGCCGTCCTTGCGGACTTTTGTAAGCTGCCTGGTGAGCTTGTGTGCCAGAGAGATAGAATAGGGCATATACTCCTCCGTCTCGTTGGTGGCATAGCCGAACATCATTCCCTGATCCCCTGCACCGATGGCCTCGATCTGGGCATCCGTCATCTTACTCTCCTTTGCCTCCAACGCCTGGTCCACACCCATGGCAATATCCGGCGACTGCTTGTCTACCGCCACCATAACCGCACAGGTATTTCCGTCAAATCCCTTTTCGGAACTGTCGTAGCCAATCTCCACAACCGTCTCTCTGGCAATGGCTGAGAAATCCAGATTTGCCTTTGTGGTAATCTCCCCTGTGATCAGCACATAGCCGGTGCATGCCACCGTCTCGCAGGCCACGCGGCTCATGGGATCCTGCTCCATACATGCATCTAATATGGCATCAGAAACAGCATCGCAGATTTTATCTGGATGTCCCTCCGTAACCGATTCCGATGTAAACAATCTCTTCTCCATTTTATTTTTCTCCTTCCTTGTACACCTCTCTATCACCCGTTTGATCAATCGAGCAGGAAAACTTTCCCCCGGCTCGCTGCACAGGGTGCGTACTGCGAAAACAGCCATTTTCTTTATGCACCTCTGCGCATAAAAAATCCGCTTAATAAATAAGCGGATAAGATTCTACATCACAAACAAACCAAATCCTCTTATTGATCGATTTCTCGCTCAGGTTGGCACCTTCCAGTAACTGGGGTTGCCGTGACTTCACAGATCCTATGTATCTCCATCACTCTAAATAAGAGAGGTTTCACTATTTATTTTCTATACAGGCTCCTGCCTGATATTAAGCTACACTATTTTTTCCCCTTTGTCAAGCACAATCCTACAGATTTTTTTAAATTTTTAATTTTTTTCGTAACTTTTCATTGCTACTTTGGAGATAATGTTTTATAATTTATTATATATAGTTAGTTGTCCCGTCATATTATGTGAAACCTAGCTGACAACTAAGGAGGAATATAAAAATGCATGTTGTTAGAACATTACAATTGGAAGAGGGAATGGTAACTGCCCTTCCAATAAAAACCCAGGACGGACAATTAGTTGCAGATGCAGGTGTTTCCTTGGACCAGCACTTAATTGCCCAACTCAATTCATACGGGATCCCCGAGATTCAGATCAAGGACGATGAGCCTGATGACATCCCGGCCCCGGAAGCCAAAGAAGCTGCTCCGGAAGCCGCTCCTGTGCAGAAAGGAAATGCTCAGAATCCTACATATTCCCAGAGAATCAAAAGTTCTCCCTCTTTTCAGCGTTTCCAGTTTGATTATACAAAAGGCATCCACGATCTGGCCACAGGGCTTGCGCCTATCATAAATCAGAGCAGTCCTTTCGACAAAGATATGCTCTGTGAGATTGCGTTCCCGCTGATTGACGGTGTACGCTCCATTGAACTTTTTGATATGCTCCACAATATGCGCTCTGTGGACGACAGCATCTATGCCCACTCCATGAATGTGGGACTGATCGCAGGAATCTTAGGCAAATGGCTTAAGCTTCCCAGGGAAGATATCCAGCTTCTTGTTCTGGCAGGTCTGCTCCACGATGTTGGAAAAGCAAAAATTCCGCCGGAGATTTTAAACAAGCCCGGCAAGTATACAGACGAAGAGTTTGCCCTGGTAAAGAGCCACCCACAGTTGAGTTATGAGCTTCTGGTAGGTTATCCTGATGATTTCCTTGACCCACGGATAAAATTAGCTGCTCTACAGCACCATGAGAGACTGGACGGCAGCGGCTATCCTGATGGCTTAGTAGGGGACCAGATTGACGATTTTGCCATGATGATCGCCGTGGCGGATGTGTATGATGCTATGACGGCTGCCCGCTCCTATCGGGCGCCCCTTTGTCCTTTCCAGGTAATTGCTGCCTTTGAGAAGGAAGGGCTGCAGAAATATCATCCCAAATACATTTTAAAATTTCTGGAAAAAATTGCCAACGCTTACCAGAATAACCGTATCCTGTTAAATGACGGAAGAGCCGGCGATATTATTTTCCTGAACAAACAGTTGTCAAGGCCTATTGTTAAATTAAGTGACGGGACCTGCGTGGACTTATCTTCCACACCAGATTTATGCATTCAATCTATACTTTAGGAGTTACGATAGTTTTTCCATATTTTCCTTATATGGGGTTTTACCCCAAAAAAACCGCTTGAAATCTAAAATTTCAAGCGGTTTTTTGTGCAGAGGCGCATGAGGAATATCGTTGCCCTCGCAACACGCACGACGAGTAGGGAAGACTTTTTCCCTACTCGATTATCACTGTATTATCAACTTGGCAGGCATCTGAACCTGTCAGGATACCTTCAACGTAAATTTCTGAATCTCTTTCTCTGTGGAGACCTTCTCGATCTGTGCTCCCAGACTTTCCAATTTTTCGTGAAATGCCTCGTATCCACGTTCAATATAATAGATATCATCCACAATGGTAATGCCCTCTGCAGCCAGCCCTGCAATCACTAGTGCCGCCCCTGCCCGAAGGTCCGGCGCACTTACCCTGGCGCCTGTATATTTCTCGATTCCTGTAATAATGGCAATGTTGCTCTCCACCTTGATGGAAGCCCCCATGCGGGTCAGCTCATCCACATATTTAAAGCGGTTTTCAAAAATACTCTCTGTAATGGTGCTGGTTCCCTCGGAAATTGCCAGCACAGAGGACATCTGAGGCTGCATATCGGTAGGAAATCCCGGATAGGGCAATGTGGTTACCTGGGTGTGATGCAAAGGCTTTGACGCCACTACCCGCACTGCATCGTCCAACTCCTCAATCTCGCAGCCCACCTCGATCAGTTTGGCTGTAGTTGCCTCTAAGTGCTTTGGAATGACATTTTTTACCGTCACATCCCCTCTGGTGGCCGCAGCCGCAAACATAAAGGTACCTGCCTCAATCTGGTCAGGGATAATGGAGTAATCTGTCTTGTGCAATCGCTCCACACCGGCAATACGGATCACATCCGTCCCTGCACCCCTGATATTGGCTCCCATGCTGTTTAAACAGTTTGCCACATCTACCACGTGAGGTTCTTTTGCCGCATTTTCAATCGTAGTTTTCCCTTCTGCCATAGCTGCTGCCATCATAATATTAATAGTAGCCCCAACGGAAACCTTATCCAGATAGATATGGGTTCCCCGAAGAGAATCTGCCACAGCGGAGATCAGCCCGTGATGGATATCCACCGCCGCACCCAGGGCACGGAAACCTTTCAAATGCAGATCGATCGGTCTGCTTCCGATATCACATCCTCCGGGAAGGGCAACCTCTGCCTTTTTATATTTTCCAAGCAGCGCCCCTAAAAGATAATAGGATGCCCGTATTTTTTTAATATACTCATAGGCTACTGTAAGATTATTGATCATGGAGCCATTGATCTTCACCGTATGGGCATCCACCCGGTCCACCATAGCGCCAATGCCTTCAATAGCGCTTAACATCACATTGATATCCCGCACATCAGGAAGGTTTTCTATTGTAACGGTCTCATCCGTCATAATTGCCGTCGCTAAAATAGCAAGTGCCGCATTTTTGGCTCCCCCTATTTCCACTTCTCCAACCAGAGGATTGCCACCCTTGATAATATACTGATCCATATCGCACCTCTATGCTCAACTATAGAATTCACATACAAACAATAATTATAGTAACTATATAATTCTTTTGTCAAGAATTTTCTGTATATGTAACATGTGTAATAATTTGGTAACAATATAACCTGCCTACTTTGCATTAGTATACCACATCTATCGGATATAGTCCAATGGATTCACCTGAGAACCGTTAATTAATATTTCAAAATGCACATGAGGCCCGGTGGATCGCCCCGTATTACCGCTTAATGCAATACTCTGTCCCTGTTCCACATACTGTCCCGGAGATACCAGCACTTTGCTTAAGTGACCGTATCTGGTCTGCCGTCCGTCGGGATGGTTGATATAGACCGCATATCCGTATCCCCGCACCGCACCGGCTATGGACACCGTGCCGCCGCTGGAGGCATAGACATTTGTGCCGATCGGCGTTGCCCAGTCTACCCCTTTATGCATCCTTCCCCATCTTCTCCCGAAACCAGAAGTGTAGCGCCCCCCGCCCAAAGGCTTGATATAGCTTGGAGGTACGATAGTTCCCTCCTCCACTATAGTGGGAATGGCCTCGGTTAAAATCTGAGTATGCACCGTCTCTCTGGCAATCTCGATTCCGTTTTCACTGGTGACAATGTCATTGACCCTTCTAAGGCCTGCCGTACCTTCCTGATGCACCTCTCTGTGGTTTGTGTACCATCCATCGTTTTTTATCACCTGTTCTTCCGCTTCGTAAGACTCCTCGTACACCACCCCCTGGGATACTTTAAGAGAAATGTCAGGTCTTGGCACCGCCACGATCAATTCCTGGTCTGTGTACACCGGGGCATCCTCCCCGGAAAGCTCATTGAGACTCATAATGGAATCTACGGAAGTGTCAAATTTTTCCGCAATAATGGATAAACAATCCCCTGCTTCTACTACATATATTGTATTCGTTTCCTTTTCTTTTGTTACCTCTCCCACCTGGAGAGACACATCCGAAAGCTCGTCAAGTCCTACAACATTTTCATATCCATAAACAGTATCTGCAAAATCCATAGTGAGAATACCTGTCTTTTCCTGGTAGTTTTTTTCATCCTCCTGATATTTTTCTGCTCTCATCAGCTCCCCGCTGATGCCGGCAAAGAGAGTGTCTACAGCGTTTTCCCCTGAACCTCCCTGTATCTGCGCCAGATAAGCTCCTTCATATCCTGCAGGCTGCCTGAGAATGGTATGAAAGCCGCTGCCCCCGTCTGTATGGTTTTTTACCTGCTCCAGAAACCTCTCCGCCTCCTTCCTGCTGGCAAAATTGGCAGAGTATCCCTCTGTAGTAACTGTGTACGCAGAAACTTTTCCATTTATTTTATTTTCTTTTAACTTCTCCTTTACCTCCCATTCCACTTCCTCAAACTTTCCCATAGGCTCAAATGCCTTTTTCTGGATCCCATAGGTCACCTGGGAGGTAATATAGGCATATCCGTCCGTTTCCTGCATTGCCTGCCGTTTTGCCTCTATGATCAGTTTCTCCACATCCGTAGATCTGGGCAGGGAGCCAACTTTCTCCCCGTCCACGTAAATTTCATAGTAGGGCTGCCCCAGAGAAATATTCTGGGTGCAGGCAGCAAAAAGAAATACTGCCCCTGCCACTCCCACACATCCTGCTTCTATCTTTTGCCTTGTCTTCATCTGTTCCCTCTATTCTGTCTCTTTTGACGCCACAAACTGGCTGTTGTACAATGTCGCATAAAATCCGTTTTGCAAGAGAAGTTCCTCATGACTTCCCTGCTCTAAGATATGTCCGTCCTTCATCACTAGGATCACATCCGCTTCCTTAATGGTGGACAGGCGGTGTGCCACGATAAAACTGGTGCGCCCCTCCATCATTTTTGCAAAGGCCTTCTGGATCTTGATCTCCGTTCTGGTATCAATGGAGGAGGTGGCCTCATCCAAAATCAGCATGGAGGGCAGGGAGAGCATCACCCTGGCAATGCATAAGAGCTGCTTTTGTCCCTGGGAAAGCCCGCCTCCCTCCTCGGTAATCCATGTGTCGTACCCCTGGGGAAGCCTTTTGATAAAGCTGTGGGCGTGGGAGGCCTTTGCCGCCTCCATCACCTCTTCCCTGGAAACATCTTTTCCCATTCGAATATTGTCAAATATAGTCCCCTCTCGCAGCCATGTGTCCTGAAGCACCATGCCGTAGGAGGTCCGCAGGCTCTCCCTCGTCACATGGCGGATATCCTCGCCATCCACTTTGATGACTCCCCCGTCCACATCGTAAAACCGCATGAGAAGATTGATCAGGGTAGTCTTCCCGCAGCCGGTAGGCCCTACTATGGCAATCCTCTGCCCCGGTGAAACTTTCAGGTTAAAATCCACGATCAGATTCTGCCCTTCTACATAGGAGAAATCCACGTGCCAAAGATCCACATTTCCCCGGACATCTGTAAGACGCACAAAATCTTCATCCTCCGGCGTCTGGGGCTCTTCCTCTATAAGCTCCAAAATCCTTCCAGCACAGGCGATGGCATTTTGCAGCTCCGTCACCACGCCGGAAATCTCGTTGAAGGGCTTGGTGTACTGGTTTGCGTAACTTAGGAAACTTGCAAGCTGTCCCACGCTGATCTGCCCCATCACTGCTGCGATAGCCCCGAAAATCCCTACTCCCGTGTACACCAGACTGTTGACAAACCGGGTGCTGGGATTTGTCATAGAGGAAAAAAATGTGGCTTCCAGAGAGTATTTCCGCAATCGTTCATTCATCTCGTCAAACCGGTTTAACACCCGCTCCTCCTGGCCGAAGGCCTGCACTACTTTCTGATTTGTAATCATCTCCTCAATAAGGGCCGTCTGCTCTCCCCTGGTCTCCGACTGGCGTTTGAACATCACAAATGTCCTCTTTGCGATAAAGCTTGCCACAAAAAGGGACACAGGCGTGATACAGATGACCACCAGAGCTATCTTATACTGGATAGAAAGCATAAAGCAGAGTGTTCCCAAAATAGTGATAATCCCGGTAAAAAACTGGGTAAAGCCCATGAGCAGCCCCTCCGCCACCTGGTCTGCATCGGCGATGATCCGGCTCACCAGCTCCCCGTAGGAATGGGCGTCTAAATATTTCAGGGGCAAAACTTCTATTTTAGAAAAGGCATCCATCCGCATATCCCGGACAATCTGATAGGTAATGCGGTTATTGCACACATTCATAAGCCACTGGGCCGCCGCTGTCACAAGGACTACAATCAGCATTGTCCCAATAACCTGAAAGATCCCTGGAAAATCTACCTGTCCCTCTGCCACGATACAGTCGATGGCCCGGCCGGTTAGGATGGGCACATAGAGAGTCAAAATGGCAGATACAGCGGCAAACACCAAAGATGCCGCAATCAGCCAGGTATATCTTTTGATGTAGCGCAAAAGCTTTTTCACTGTCCCCCACTGGGTCTTTTTATGCTTTGCCATGAAAAGCCGCCTCCCCTCTCTCATTTTTCGGGAACTGAGAATAGTAAATCTCCTGATAAACCTGGCAGTTATTAAGAAGCTCCTTATGGGTTCCGATTCCCGCCAGCTCCCCGTCCTCAAGCACCAGTATCCTGTCCGCATACTGAATGGAGGATGCCCTCTGGGACACGATAAACACCGTGGGTCTTTCTTTTAACCCGGCAATGGCTCCCCGAAGCGCTGCGTCCGTAGCATAATCCAATGCAGATGCGCTGTCGTCAAGAATCAGGATCTCCGGTTTGCGAACCAATGCCCTTGCAATGGTAAGGCGCTGTCTCTGACCCCCGGAAAAGTTTTTGCCCCCCTGGGAAACAGGGGTGTCAAGCCCCTCCTTTTTCTCTGCCACCTCCAATGCCTGGGCGGTCTTTAACGCCTCAAGCATCTCCTGGTCCGTGGCATTTTCCTTTCCCCAGCTAAGGTTTTCCCGGATGGTTCCCTGAAACAGAACCGCTCTTTGCATCACAATCCCAACTTTTTCCCGGAGCTCCTCTGGCGTGTAGGAAGAAAGTTCTTTTCCCCCAATGCGGATAGAACCCTTAGTGTAGGGATAAAAGCCCGGGATCAAATGAACCAGGGATGTTTTTCCAGACCCGGTTCCCCCGATGACTCCTATGGTCTCTCCCCGCCTGGCTGTGAAACTGATATCCGTTAAGGACTCCCCTCCCGCATCCTGGTAGGTAAGTCCTACATGGGAAAACACCACCATCTCGTCTTCCTGTTTTGGGATCTCTTCTGTCACCACAGGATCTACTTCCCGCTCCCCCTCCGGGATCTCCAAAACACTTTCAATGCGGTTGCCGCAGGCAATGGCCTTTGTGACGGTAACGATCAGGTTGGCAAGTTTGATCAGCTCCACCAGAATCTGCCCCATATAATTCACCAGGGCAACCACTTCTCCCTGGGTGATTACCCCGGAATCTACCCGCAAAGCCCCCTGGTAGATCAGAAATGCCGTGGCTGCGTTTATCATCACATAGGTGACAGGGTTTAGCAGACCGGATATTTTTCCCACAAACATCTGCATCCCTGTAAGCTCCTGATTTCTCTTAGCAAACTGTTCTTTTTCCTGCTGCTCTAAGTGAAAAGCACGGATCACTCTGACTCCTGTCAAATTTTCCCTGGCTGTCTGAGTAACTGCGTCCAGCTTTCCCTGAACCTTTTTGTACAGCGGGATACTGACCGCCATCACGCCAAAAACCACCAATGATAAAAGGGGAATGATCACCACAAATGTGACTGCCGATGGCACGTCAATGGTAAACGCCATGATCATAGCGCCAAACACGATAAAAGGAGAGCGCAAAAAAAGGCGCAGCACCATATTTACCCCGGACTGTGCCTGGTTCACATCACTTGTCATCCTGGTGATCAGTGTAGCGTCCCCAAGCCTGTCCTGGTTGGAAAAGGAAAGCTTTTGGATATGGGCAAAAAGCGCATGTCTTACCCCTGTTCCAAAGCCTGCCGCCGCCTTTGCGGAAAAATACTGGGCCGTCACCGCACTGATCAGCCCAACAATGCCAAGAAGGATCATGATCAGACACATTTTTACAATGTAGGAGATGTCATTTCCTGCAATTCCCACGTCAATGACCGAAGCCATCACAAGGGGAACCAACAGTTCAAATATGGCCTCAAGCATTTTAAACAAAGGCGCCAGAACACATTCTTTCTTGTAATCTTTCAAATAAAGTAGAAGTTTTTTCACCTTGCCCTCCTGTTACTCAAATCTGTTTCCGCTTAAAAATGCTGCAAGAGATAGTCTCATTGCAGCATGCTTTCTATTTCAATTCCACACCTTCTGTGGCATCTAACCCTTCCTCTTCCAATGGCTCTTCTGAACTTTCGGGTTCTGCCTTTGCGGTAAACCTGTCTTTAAATTCCACTTTTTCCCACTCTTTCTCGTTGATTTCCCATTTTGCCTCGTCCCGCCATCCGGACAAAACATCTTCATAGTGGTCATTCTTTTTCTGGACGATCAGCTCCTCTTTTTTGGATGCCGTTGCCTCTTCGTCATGTTCACTGTCAAGCCTTAAGACATAATAACCGTTGTCTGTCTCAACTACACCGGAGATGTCTCCCTCTTTCAATTTGTCCGCCGCTGCAAGCACCGTCTCATCCAGGGTGGAACCTCTGTCTTCCTCAGCGCCGTAGGACTCCGTGCTCAAAGTGTATCCCCCATCGGTAACTGCCTTCTCAAAATCATCGGCTGCGGCAATCTCTTCCGCCTGTCTCTTTAAATCGTCTTTTTCTTCCTCTGTGTACTCTATATAGTTGGAATCACTGTCATAATAACCGCTGGTGCCGATCAGCACATAGCTGAAAGTCCGCTGGGCTGCCTCTTCATCTGTCACCTCCACATCAGCTTCATCCTCAATGCTTTTTTGCATTTTGCTCTTTATGGTGTAAAGCCGGAGTACTTCGATGACATCCTCACGGTTCTCGCCGCCCACCTGTTTTATAGCATCCTTGGAATTGTCAGCCAGGAAAGCATCTGCCGCTTTTCCTATGGCCTCTTCCTCCTCCGCTGTAAGCTCTATCTTGTAATCACTCATGTGAGCCTTCAAGAGATACATATCGTGAAGGTTATCTGCCACATCTGTTTTTACATCCTGCTGCAGAGTATTGCCGTTTCCGTAGAGATCCTGCTCCCACATATCTTCCCCAAAATAGGCCGTATAGAAGGAGTCATAAATTGCCTGCTGGTACCTTGCGCTGAAATTAGCAACTCCCATCGTGATCTTGGTATCATCTAATGTCGCAAACACAGCGTCTCTGTCAATAGTATTACCACATCCGCTGAGTGCTATTCCTGTTAATGCGGCAGCTGCAAACAGCTTCACTGCCCTTTTTTTGTTTCTCATAAGTTCCTCCTGCTGTCAGGTAAGTGCGGATTACCTGTTTTTGATACTTTTTTGCCACTTGTACATTATAGTGCTTTTTTTATTATGCCGCAAGACTTTTCACAAAAACTTCGCAACAATTCAGTTTATGCCTCACTGCCTTAAGATCTCACTGTCCTTTAACACCTGCTCCACCACTTCCATAGGGCTTTCTTTCTGCCTGGAATTCAACTTCAGATTATAGATAAAAAGGGGCAGCTTTTTGTCCGGGACAAATTTCATTTTTCCCTGATAGAGGTTTACAAATTCCGGTATTTTTGCCGGATCCACCTTCGCCCGCGCAAAGAGGGCAAAACGGATTTCTTCCCCTTTCTGTGCCACCTCCGTAAAATATGATCTGTGGGCTTTCGCCTTGTACTTAGCAACAGTCAGAAGATTTTCCACAGGCTTTGGCAGATCTCCAAATCTGTCGATCAACTCCTCCGTCATCTCCTCTTTCTCTTCCTCATTCTCAATCCCCGCAATCCGTTTGTACACATCCAGCTTCTGAGCCTCATCCCGGATGTAGGAAGGCGGGATAAATGCGTCAATATCCAGATCGATGGAGGTCTCAAAACTTTCCTCCACCGCAATTCCTTTTGCCTGTTTTACCGCCTCGTTTAACATCTTACAGTAAAGGTCATAACCCACAGCCTCCATGTGGCCATGCTGGCTCACCCCCAAAAGATTTCCCGCACCTCTGATCTCCAGATCCCGCATGGCAATTTTAAAACCGCTGCCAAGCTCCGTGTACTCTTTGATTGCCGCCAGACGCTTCTCCGCCACTTCTTTTAGCATCTTATCCCGCTTATACATCAAAAAGGCATAGGCGGTGCGGTTGCTCCTGCCCACCCGGCCCCGAAGCTGATAAAGCTGGGAGAGCCCCATATTATCTGCGTCGGCGATAATGATGGTATTTACATTGGAAATATCTAATCCTGTTTCAATTATTGTGGTGCTTATCAGAACATCAATGTCTCCATTGATAAACTGGTACATGATATTCTCCAGTTCCTTCTCCTTCATCTGCCCATGGGCAAACTGCACGCTTGCCTGGGGCACCAGAGAGGCCACTTTTGCCGCCACGTCTTCAATCTGATTTACCCTGTTAAACACATAGTAGACCTGTCCTCCCCTGGCCAGTTCCCTGGAAATTGCCTCCCTCACCATCTCCTCATTGTACTCCATCACATAGGTCTGAATGGGGAGACGGTCCATGGGCGGCTCCTCTAACACACTCATATCCCGAATTCCAATAAGGCTCATGTGAAGGGTCCTTGGGATGGGGGTAGCGGTCAAAGTCAGGACATCCACATTTTCCTTCATTTTCTTGATCTTCTCTTTGTGGGCCACCCCAAACCGCTGCTCCTCATCGATGATCAAAAGCCCCAAATCCTTAAACACCACATCTTTCGACAATACTCTGTGGGTTCCGATCACAATGTCCACCATGCCCCTTTTTAACTCTGCAATGGTCTTTTTCTGCTCCCCGGCAGTGTTAAATCTGCAGAGAAGATTTACCGTCACCGGGAAATCCTTCATCCTCTGGGCAAAGGTATTGTAGTGCTGCTGGGCTAAAATAGTGGTGGGTACCAGGTAAACCACCTGTTTCCCCTCCTGCACCGCCTTAAACGCTGCCCTTATGGCAATCTCCGTCTTTCCGTAGCCCACATCCCCGCAGATCAGCCGGTCCATAATCTTTTTGCTCTCCATATCACGCTTCGTAGCTTCAATGGCTGCTTCCTGGTCATAGGTCTCTTCAAAGGGGAACATCTCCTCAAACTCCCTCTGCCACACAGTGTCCGGCCCATAGACGTACCCGTTGTTCTCCTGACGTTTTGCGTAGAGCTCCACCAGGTCTTTTGCGATTTCCTCCACCGCCCCTCTCACCCTGGTCTTGGTCTTGTGCCACTCTCCTCCTCCCAGACGGTTTAGCTTGGGCTTTTTTGCATCCTTGCCGGCATACTTTTGGATCATATCAAGCTGCGTAGCTAAAATATAAAGATTTCCGCCTTTATCATATTCAATTTTAATATAATCTTTAACGGTTTTATCCACCTCCAGCTTTTCAATTCCCCGGTAGATCCCCAGACCGTGGTTTTCATGCACTACATAATCTCCCACAGACAGATCGGTAAAGCTGGCAATCTTCTCCCCCTCATAAAGCCGCCGTTTCTTCTTTTTCTTTTTTTCTGTTCCGAAAATATCGCTCTCGGAAATCACCGCAAAGTTTATCAAAGGATATTCATATCCTCTTTTAACTTTTCCATATATTGCCATTATCTCACCGGACTTTACCGTATGATCATAGTCCTCCGAATAAAAGCAGTTCAAGCCTTCCCCCATCAGGTCCTCCGCCAGACGCTTTGCCCTTGTCTTAGAGCCGGACAAAAGGATCACGCCGTATCCCTTTTTCTTGTACTGCTTTAAATCCTTTACAAGAAGCTCAAAGCTGCTGTTATATGGGTTAATTGTCCTTGCCTGAAGGGAGAATCGGCTGTGCTGGCCAAACTCTTTTATTTTCTGTTCCAAGGCAAAAAGAGCCACACCGCTTCGCCTCTCAATTCTTGCGGCGATTTCCTGACAGGTATATAAGGTTTCCACCTGTCCAGGGAGAATATACCCCTTTTCCAACCGGTGTTTCATGCTCTCGGAAAATTCCTGCTCCGTCATGTATCCCCGCTCCAGGCACCGTTTCGCCTCATCCAAAAACACCAGGGTATCCTCTGTTTTTAAATAGTCCAAAAGAGAGACGCATTCCCGACAGAAATAGGTGAGGTATGCGTCTAGTCCCACGCTCCCACCTTCCTGTATGCTCTCCGTAAGCTCATCCACCATGGTCTTGATGTGGTAAGCCTCCTCGGTTTTCATATCTTTCCGGTAAGCTTCATAGAGTCTGTCCGCATCTTCCCTTAGCCGCTTCACTCCGTCCTCTTTTTCCTCTTTGGAGAGGATCAGCTCTGTGGCGGGATAGAGTTCCACAGTTTCCATATTCTCAATGGAGCGCTGGCTCTCCACATCAAAAGTCCGGACTGAGTCAATCTCATCGTCCCAGAGCTCTATGCGGTAGGGATTTTCCTCCGTCAGCGGAAAAATGTCGATGATCCCTCCCCGGATGGCAAACTGGCCGGCAGACTCCACCTGAAAAGCCGATTCATATCCCATCTGCACCAGTTCTTCCCGCAGGCCTTCCAAATCTATTACATCTCCCACATGGTATGTCTTTACCGCCTGCATAAACTGACCCGGGTTTGGCATTTTATTCATCAGCCCGTCGTAGGTAGTGATCAAAGTAATCTTTTTCCCCTCCGCAATGCGCTTCAAAGCCAAAATCCTCTCGCGGGTCAACACATTTCCCCGAAGATCCGACTGGTAGAACAAAATGTCTTTCGCCGGATAATAGACCGCCTGACTGTCAAAGAACAGATATTCCTCATATATCTCTCTGGCTCTCTGTTCATTAAATGTAACTATAATTTTATGTGGAAAACTTCTGCCAATCCCGTAAAAGAGATGCGGCTTCTGGGAGTCGATGCATCCTGAGATCATCTGTACTCCCTTCTCATTTGTTAATGTTTTATTTAATTTTTCTATTTCACCTAACCTGTCAAGAGGTTCCAAAAAAGCTCTCATATTATTCCCGTTTCCCCGCATTAAAGGTATTCATTGCCTTATTTATCTCACCTTTTACCATGTACTCTGCCGCCTGGCAGGCATCTTCTATTGCGTCCTCAACATATGCCCTGTCTTCTTTTGAGAACCTTCCCAGCACATAGTCTGCCAAATCCCATCCTTCCGGTTTGCTCCCTACGCCCACCTTGATCCTGGAAAAATCACTGCTGCCGCAGCACTGGATAATACTCTTGATCCCGTTGTGGCCTCCTGCGCTGCCTTTGGCCCGGATCCTGATATTTCCCGGGGGGAGACTGATGTCATCAAAGATCACGATCAGTTCTTCCTCCGGCTTAAGCTTATAAAATCTTATGATTTCCGCAATGCTTTCCCCGCTGTTATTCATAAATGTCTGAGGTTTTACCAATAACACATTCTCTCCCGCAATCATGCCTCTTCCGCAGAGTGCCCTGTGTTTCTTCTCTTTCATCCTTATATTATATTTTTTTCCCAGGGCATCAATGACATCAAACCCCACATTGTGCCTGGTCTTCTCATACTGTTTTGTAGGGTTTCCCAATCCTGCTACTACATACATCCTTTTACCTCCAGGTTCTGTAAACAAAGAAATAGTTAGCACGTTTTTCGTGCTAACTATTTTAACGTAATTTTCAGATTTTGTCTATCACAGACAATGGATTTGTTATTCTTCCATGGTAAGAATCTCGGCCTGATACTTCTCCAAAATCAAACTTTGAATTTTGTCCCTGGTGTTAGAATTGATAGGATGCGCAATATCTCTGTACTCCCCATCAGCAGCCTTACGACTGGGCATAGCAATAAATAATCCCTTTTCGCCCTCAATGACTTTGATATCATGTACCACGAATTCTTCATCAATGGTGATAGACACTACCGCTTTCATTTTGCCTTCTTTATCTACTTTCCGAATCCTAACGTCTGTAATCTGCATATACGCTGCCCCCCTTTGTCCTCTTGAAGTTTTTATGCAGTTAAGCCAAAAGCTTCACCGCTTCATTTTTACATTACATATCTTGCATTGTCTTCCCGTACAACTTTAATACCTTTGTCCCCGCAGTAATAAGTGTTTGCCCTGAGCGTATTGCGGCTCTCCACAATACAGTTCTCAATGTGAGTATTATCCCCGATATACACATCATTTAAAATAATAGAATTTTTAATCACACAATTCTTGCCCACAAATGCCTTCTTAAACAAAATGGAATTTTCCACTTTGCTGTTTACAATACATCCGCTTGCAATGAGACTGTTGCGGACATCAGAGCCTGCATTGTATTTTGCCGGCGGCAGATCATCCACCTTGGTGCAGATCTTCGGCTCATCCCTGAAGAAGTATTTGCGCACATCCGGCTTTAAGAAATCCATATTTGTCTGATAGTAGGACTCCACGGTGGAGATATTGCTCCAGTAAGTGTCCATCTTATACGCATAAATCCGTTTCAGGTTCTTATAACGGATCAGCACGTCTGTTACAAAATCATGGCGTTCTTCCTCCGCACATCTCTCCAGCATCTCGATGAGCTGGCGTCTGCGGATAATGTAGATCCCTGTTGAAATCGTGTTTGAGGAGGCTACCAGAGGTTTCTCCTCAAACTCCACGATCCTGGCATCCTCATTCATCTTCACCACACCGTAGCGGCTCACATCCACGTTTGCCGGCATATCCTTGCATATCACGGTGATATCTGCCTTTTTCTCAATGTGATAATCCAGGATAGCGTTATAATCTACCTTATATACACAATCTCCATTGCTGATGATCACATATGGCTCATGACGCCTCTTCAAAAAGTCAAGGTTCTGATACATGGCATCCGCAGTACCTCTGAACCAATCACTGTTTTCTGTGGTGATCATGGGAGTAAAGATATAAAGCCCTCCCTGCTTTCTACCAAAGTCCCACCATTTAGAAGAACTTAAATGTTCATTTAAACTTCTTGCATTAAACTGAGTAAGCACTGCCACTGTCTGAATATGGGAGCTGCTCATATTGCTCAGCGCAAAATCGATGCATCTGTAATTTCCCCCTACCGGCATAGCTGCTGCCGCCCTTCGGGTTGTCAGCTCCTGCATCCCCCTGTTGCTGCCACCTGCGAGAATAATTCCTAATGCCTTCATTTACTGTCACCTGCCTTAATAATGTATTCTCCTCCGGCAAGAACACCGTCTGGATAGTCTGATTTGTCTGTCACGCCGGAAATCGCTGTATTTTTGCCAATCTTTACATTAGATGGAACGCAGGAATTTTCTCCGATGGTCACCAGTCCAAATGCATATACCTTGTCATTCAATTTACTCGTTGCTTCATTCCCAATGCCCAGTTCCACATTGTCGCCGATCTGGCAGTCCTCTGCGATGATTGCCTTGTAGACACCACAGTTATCACCGATCTTCGTGTCCTGCATAATGATGGAATCCCGGATCACAGTTCCTTTTCCAACCACAACTCCCGCTCCAAGCACAGAATTGTGCACTTCACCGTAAATCTCCGTCCCCTCGCCGATAATGCTCTTCTCCACAACTGCGTCGGCGGAGAGATACTGGGGTTCAATATTATCGCTCTTGGTGTAGATCTTCCAGTACTCCTCATAGAGATTGAACTCCGGGATCAGATCCACCAGCTCCATGTTGGCCTCCCAGTAGGAGCCCAAGGTTCCTACATCCTTCCAGTAGCTGTTGTACTCATAGGCAAAGAGCCGCTGTTTCTTCTCGTGACAGTAAGGGATAATGTGCTTGCCGAAATCACAGTTCCCCTGGTCTTTCATTGCGATCAGAGCCTCCCTGAGCACTTTCCAGGTAAAAATGTAAATACCCATAGATGCAAGGTTGCTCCTGGGGTGTTCCGGCTTTTCCTCAAACTCCGTAATCTGTTTGTCTTCATCTGTAATTACGATACCAAAACGGCTTGCCTCCTCAATGGGTACCGGCATAGCTGCGATGGTGACATCCGCATTGTGCTCTTTGTGGAAATCCAACATCACCTCATAATCCATTTTATAAATGTGATCTCCGGAAAGGATCAGTACATATTCCGGATTATAACTCTCCATGTAGCTTAAATTCTGATAAATCGCATTCGCTGTTCCTGTATACCATTCGCTGTTATCACTTTTTTCATAAGGAGGTAATACGGTAACACCTCCATTATTTCTGTCTAAATCCCAGGGAATGCCAATTCCGATATGGGAATTCAGCCTGAGGGGCTGGTACTGTGTCAAAACACCCACTGTGTCAATCCCGGAATTGATACAGTTGCTCAGGGGAAAATCGATAATGCGATATTTGCCGCCAAATGCCACTGCCGGCTTTGCCACTTTCGCCGTCAGCACGCCCAGTCTGCTTCCCTGGCCGCCTGCCAAAAGCATGGCAATCATTTCTTTTCTAATCATGTCTCTCACCTCTCGCCAAATCTGTATTTTAGATATAGAAATTATAGCATAACCTCTACTTTTAGTACAACAGTTTTAACAAATTTTTTACCTGTTTTATCCAATTTTTGTGAAAAATCACATGTTTTGTCTCTTCAATTTCAGCAAAGATACCAAAATCCATGCCAGTTATGTCTCCATCTTTAAAAAATTAGTAATAGTAATTTGCAAAACCGGATTTGTTGGTTATAATACTATTATAGAAATACCTGTTATTATTATTTTAGAATGGACGGATAACTATGTATCATATTAATTTTAATCAACCTATTCATCTGCATTTTATTGGTATTGGCGGCATCAGCATGAGCGGTCTGGCCCGGATTCTTTTAAAGGAAGGTTTTACCATCTCCGGTTCCGACGCAAAGGAGTCGGAAATCACAAGACAGCTTGCGGCTGACGGAGTGCATATTGCATATCCCCAGTCCGCCGACAACATCACGAAGGACATTGATGCGGTGGTCTACACTGCTGCCATCCATGAAGACAATCCGGAATTTTCCGCCGTCAGAGCAAAAGGACTTCCTATATTAAGCCGTGCGGAACTTTTGGGACAGATCATGTCCCACTACAAAAATTCCATCGCTGTTGCCGGAACCCACGGAAAAACTACCACCACTTCCATGTTAAGCCAGATCCTCCTGTCTGCATGCACCGACCCCACCATCTCCGTAGGCGGAATCCTGCAGTCTATCCAGGGCAACATCCGAGTGGGCGCTTCTGATATCTTTCTCACGGAAGCCTGCGAATATACCAACAGTTTTTTAAATTTTTATCCCAGATACTGTCTGATCTTGAATGTGGAGGCAGAACATCTGGACTTTTTTAAGGATCTGGCGGACATTCGCAGCTCTTTCCGGAAATTTGCAGGAAACACCGCCGATGACGGTACCATTTTTATCAACGGAGAGATAACGGATTATGAGGAGATCGTCTCCGGACTTCCCGCCAAAGCTGTCACCTACGGCATGTCCTCCTCCTTTGACTATTACCCGGAGAATATAGACTTTGACGAGATGGGCTGCGCCTCCTACACTCTGATGCACCGTGGAGAAGCTGTCACCGACATACAGCTCCATGTGCCCGGACTTCACAACGTGTCAAACTCCATCGCTGCGGCAATATGTGCTCTGGCTCTGTCCATTTCCCCTAAGGATGCAGCTTTTGGTCTATCCGCCTTTACGGGAACCGACCGCAGATTCCAGTATAAAGGAAAACTGCCCTGCGGCGCCACCTTGATCGACGATTACGCCCACCATCCGACAGAAATCAGAGCCACACTAGAAGCTGCCGCCAATTACCCCCACAAAAGGATAATCTGCGTGTTCCAGCCTCATACCTACTCCAGGACAAAGGCATTTTTAGACGACTTTGCCAGCGCCCTTTCCCTTGCGGATATTGTTGTTCTGGCAGACATCTATGCCGCAAGAGAGACAGATACCTTAGGCATCAGCTCCAGAGATATCGAGAGCAGGCTGAAAAAACTTGACAGAGAAGTTTACTATTTTTCCTCTTTTTCTGAAATCGAAAAATTTTTGCAAAAAAAATGTTTAGACGAAGACCTGTTGATAACCATGGGGGCCGGAGATATTGTAAAAGTCGGAGAACACATAGTTATACACTAAGTTATCCACATTATCCACATTTTAAATGTTGTTTTGTTCACATTTGAAATGTGGATTTTTTTATTTCGTTTTTCCCGCATCCATCGACTTTTTGCCGTCTCTTCCACTTTTTTATCCACTTATCCACATTCCCGCCAGCCCTTGATTTTACTGGTATTTTATAAAAAATCACCCCTTTTCATTTTAAAAAACACATGTTATAATCTGGAACATAACGGATGCCGCTTTAAAAAAATTTCGGCGTCCATGACGGAAAAGAGGTATCCTATGGCAAACATCAAACTAAACAGCAGCGGACTTGCGTCCTTTACCAGCGTTCCAAACATCTTTATAGATAAATATATGATAAATGCCAACGGAGAATACATAAAAATATATCTGTATCTGCTTCGTTCTATGGAAAGAGAAGAAACTTCCTTTTCCATCCAACATATGGCAGATACTTTTGAATACACAGAAAAGGACATTTTCAGGGCACTGTACTACTGGGACAAGCAAGGTCTCATCCGGCTTGAATTTGACGATCAGAAGACCCTGGCGGGCATATGGCTTTCCAATCCTAATGAGCTTGGTGAGAGGGAGCCGTCGGAAGCTGCCCCCTGTGAAGCCCCACAGCAGGATGCACTGCCCGGGGCAGAGTCCCCCGACCCAAACAGCATAAGAGATTCCTATACAGCCGAGCAGGTAGAGCAGTTCCAGGACAACGAAGCCGTCCAGGAAATCCTCTTTATCACGGAAAATTATCTTGGACGCACCTTAAACACTTCAGACATCCGTATAATCCTCTACTGGTATGACGGTTTAAAGTTTAACTCGGATTTAATAGAATACCTGATCGAGACCTGTATCAGCAACGGCCACACAAGCCTTCGCTATATGGAAAAAATTGCCCTCTCCTGGGCGGAACAAGGCATTACCACCGTGGCCCAGGCCAGGGCGGAACACACCGTTTACTCCCAGAGCGTCTACGGCGTTATGAATGCCTTTGGCATCAGCGGGCGAAACCTTATTGCCCCGGAAGTGGCTTTTGTGGAAAAATGGACAAAAGAATACGGATTTACCATGGACATTGTAAAGGAAGCCTGCCGCCGCACCATTGCCGCCACCGGAAAGGCAAGCTTTGAGTATGCAGATACAATTTTAACAAATTGGCACAAAAACCATGTACATACTCCCGGTGATGTTGTAAAATTAGATACGGCACACAAAGCCAGAACTGCCGCAAAACCGAAAGAGACATTGAATGCGGCTCCTGCTGCCGGAAGTCGCTTTCACAATTTTCCGCAGCGCACCTACAATTATGACAAGCTGGAACAAAAACTTTTAAAAACCACCAGCTGATCACAGGAGATATGACATGCCTTTAAGCAATTCC
>JAMPFA010000001.1:748490-764823 GCA_023664725.1 Roseburia sp.
GTAGGCTCAAAACGCTCTGCCACATTTCCATGCCGGTCGATGAGAAATTTTGTAAAGTTCCACTTAATATCACTGCTTTTTGCATAATCCGGATCTGTTCTTTCCAAAAAACTCTCAATCATCGGCGTCAAAGGATGTTCCGGATCAAATCCTGCAAATCCCTTCTGTGATTTCAGGTAGGCATAGAGTGGACTCTCATTGCTGCCGTTCACTTCTATTTTAGAGAAAATCGGGAATGTAATGCCATATGTGGAATCACAAAAACTTACAATCTCCTCATTGCTTCCAGGTGCCTGGTGCCCAAACTGGTTGCAGGGAAAATCTAAAATAACAAATCCCTCGTCACTGTATTTTTCATAAAGATCCTGCAAGCAATCATATTGGGGTGTAAACCCACATTCTGTCGCAGAATTAATAACCAGAATCACTTTTCCTGCATAGTCTTTCAGAGATGTTTCATTACCCTCTGCATTTGTCACATTAAAATCATAAATATTCATCGTATCATCCTCTCCCTGTTTGAAATCTATAACAATTCCTTTATCTGCCCTTCTATCTTTTCCGGTGTGACTGTAGGGGCAAAACGAGCAACTACATTTCCTGTTCGGTCAACTAAAAACTTGGTAAAATTCCATTTAATATTGTTGCCCATAACGCCTTTCTTTTGTGACTTTAAAAAGGTATACAATGGTTCTTCACCCTCACCATTTACCTCAATTTTCTTAAACTGCGGAAAAGTCACACCGTATCGTGACTGACAAAAATCTGTAATTTCTTCATCGCTGCCAGGTGCCTGATGCCCAAACTGATTACAAGGGAAATCAAGAATCTCCAACCCCTGTGACCGATATTTCTCATACAAGTCCTGTAAGCCGTCATATTGCGGCGTAAAACCACAGCCTGTTGCTGTGTTTACGATCAAAAGAATCTTTCCCTGGTAATCTGCAAGGGAAACTTCACTGCCATCCTGTGCCTTTACAGAATAATCATAAATTCCCATATCAAACCTCCTAATATTATTGTTTAAAATTAAATTGTTTCAAATCTAATTTGATTGTACACAATTAAACAGGGTTTGTCAACTGCATTTTTGATTTTTCTTTCCCCAATGGATTTCTTATTGCAGGTTAGTATAAAATCATGTATACTAAATACGATCAAACTTTTTACAGAAATGGAGAAATATATGTCAGAAGAAATGAATCAAAAAGAAAACGACGAAGTTGTCTACTCATTAAGAAAATGCCTTTTATTTTTCGGGCTGCCCTGGACTTTTACCAAATATACCATCACACCATCCATGCTCACTATGGACGAGGGACTTTTCAAGACGGTGGAAAACGACTGTTACATGTACAAAATCCAGGATGTCCGCCTGACTCAGACACTGATCGAAAAAATATTTGGCCTTGGCACAGTGGAATGTTTTTCCGGGGATGTGACCAACCCGGATCTGACTCTGGTACATATCAAGCAATCCAAAGAGGTGAAAAATTTCATCCTGGATGCCTCGGAAAAAGCCAGGATCAAACGGAGAACTGTGACAACTTACGATATCGGCATGAATGCGGATGATATCTCATAAATTGACAAAAAGGCTTGACTTACGTCATAGCCTTTTCTTAGCATCCACACTTCTACCCCTTGGGACAGAGAATCTTTTCAAAGATAAGCCCCGCCCCCATCCAGAGAGGCAGATAATCCAGCCGGATCAATCCGTTAATATTCAGTTTTGCCTTGCTGTAATCCCATGGACAGAGATTGTGGCGTTTTAAGAAACTGCCGCTTATATATTCCACAGACAAAATTCCAACGCCATAAATCCCGCTCCGAAGCAGCGTGGGACACTTTTTTAGAAGTGGATAGGTTTCCCCAATCACCGCCGCCAGACCGTAGATGGGAAACATCCACACGGATGTGTTTCCCATCAGCTTCAAGTCCTTTTTTCGGATAGAACCCAGGGATGTGTAAATAATTTCCATACACCATCCGGTTAAACCGCAGATGGCAAAATTTTTTTCCCATTGATGTTTTTTCATGAAAATAGGATATACAGCTTAAAAAATATTATACATCACAAATACTTTTTCACTAAATTCTCAAGATTCTTTTTCGGTTGAAAACCAATCTGAGTCTCCATCTGCTCCCCGTTTTTCAGCACCACAAGAGTGGGGACGCTGGTGACGGAAAACTCCTTTGACAGAGAACGGCTTTCGTCCACATCCACCTTATAAAAAGACGCTGTGTCCGCAAATTCGTTTGAAACCTCCTCAAACACCGGAGCAAGCATCTGACAAGGCCCGCACCATGCAGCGGAAAAATCTATGATGGACACTCCTTCCTTTTTTACCTTGTCGAACTCCTGATCTGCAATTTTCTGAACCATACGATATCCTCCTTCGCTATTTTGATTTATTTTTTGTATCCAGATAGGAAACTGCAGACAATGCTGCCACATTTCCTTCTCCGGCAGATTTCACATACTGAAAAGGCGGGCCTGTCATATCACCGCAGGCAAAGCACCCCTCTATACTGGTTTTCATGCTCCTGTCCACCTCTACATAGGCTCCTACCATGGCAAGCCCTGGCACCAGCTGGGAAGGCGCCACACTCTCACGAAGGAAAAATACACCGTAAACCTCATAACTGTTTTTGTCGGTGACAAACCGTTTCACCTTCTCCTCTCCCTCCACAGCCACAGGCTTTTCCCGTATCACTTTTATGTCATGGGAAAATACGGGTTCCTCTTTATACATGGGAAAATACAAAACCTCTTCCGCCATCTCTGCCATAAACTCTGCTTCCTTTTCTTCCTCCTGGGAAAATCCCACAATAGCCGCCTTTTTCCCTTTGTACAAAGGCGCATCACAGGTGGCGCAGTAACTGACTCCTCTTCCCAAAAATTCCTGCTCTCCAGGGTAGGCCTTTTCATGGTGGATACCGGCAGCCAGGATAACGGAATTTGCCTGATAATTTCCCCCTGTGCCCTGTATGGCAAAAAAGTCTCCCATGGCATACACGGCGTTTATCTTATCCTCTGTCACCTCAATTTCCATTGCCTTTAAATGGGATGCATATGCCTCCCCAAGCTGTGCCCCAGAGATCTCCGGCAGTCCCGGATAGTTATATATTTTCTCGGCCTTCTCTATCTTGTTGCTAAACCTGCTGTTTCCCAAAAGCAGAATATTCTTATTTCTCAGCTTTGCGGTGATTGCGGCAGAAATTCCCGCTGGTCCGGTGCCGATAATTGCAATGTCATAATTTTCCATATGCGCTCCTTTATCCTATCCTACTATATAGTATTTTCCCTATTTTCTATTTCATTATCTATTTTATCATGTTTTTTAAAAAAGCAAAGAAAAATTCTTGTATTTTCCACTGCAAAAGTATATGATATCAAGAGATTGTATAAAGAAGGAGGTTTTCTATGCGCCATCTCATGAGCCCGTTAGACCTGACCGTGGAAGAATTGGACCATCTGATCAACCTGGCCAGTGATATTGAAAAGAATCCTGAAAAATATGCACATGCATGTGACGGGAAAAAAATTGCCACCTGTTTTTATGAACCCAGCACCCGGACAAGACTTAGCTTTGAAGCTGCCATGCAAAATTTAGGCGGTTCCGTCTTAGGTTTTTCCAGCGCTGATTCCAGTTCAGCCGCCAAAGGGGAAAGTGTTTCCGACACCATCCGTGTCATTTCCTGTTATGCAGACATCTGTGCAATCCGTCATCCCAAGGAAGGTGCAGCCCTTGTAGCATCCTCCAAATCAGGAATTCCGGTTATCAATGCCGGGGACGGCGGACACCAGCATCCCACCCAGACCCTCACCGATTTAATGACCATTCATTCCTTAAAAGGAAAATTAAGTGACCTTACCATCGGTCTGTGCGGCGATTTAAAGTTTGGCCGTACCGTACACTCTCTGATCCACGCCCTGATCCGCTATCCAGATATCAAATTTGTGCTGATTTCCCCGGAGGAACTTCGGATTCCCAGCTATATCCGGGAGGACGTGCTAAAAAAGAACAACATTCCTTTTGTGGAGATAGAACGGCTGGAGGATGCCATGCCGGATTTGGACATCCTCTACATGACAAGAGTACAAAAAGAACGTTTCTTCAATGAGGAAGATTATGTGCGGATGAAAGATTTCTACATTCTCACCAAAGAAAAACTTTCCCTGGCAAGGGAAGATATGCTGGTACTGCATCCCCTGCCCCGTGTCAACGAGATTTCCGTGGAGGTGGACGACGACCCCAGGGCGGTATATTTCAAACAGGTGCAGTACGGCGTCTATATACGGATGGCATTAATTCTTACCCTGCTTAAATGGAAGGAGGAAGGTTCATGTTAAATATCAGCGGACTTCATGAAGGTTTTGTGTTAGACCATATCCAGGCTGGCACAAGCCTCTCAATCTACAAAGATTTAAAGCTGGAGCAGTTGGACTGTTCCGTGGCAATCATAAAAAATGCAAAAAGCAACAAGATGGGCAAAAAGGACATGATTAAAGTGGAGTGCCCCATTGATGCCTTGGATCTAGATATTTTAGGTTTTATCGACCACAATATAACGGTAAATATCATTAAAAATGACAGTATCGTGGAAAAGAAAACGCTGCATCTGCCAAAACAGATCGTTAATGTCATCAAATGCAAAAATCCCAGATGTATCACTTCTATCGAACAGGAACTGGATCAGGTGTTTATCCTCACAGACCCGGAAAAAGAAATTTACCGGTGCAAGTACTGTGAAGAGCAGCAGAAGAAGAAAAAGAACAGGAAATAAGGGACAATCAATCCTCAGATCAGAAAAGGATAGCACATGCATCATATCATGCACGTTCTATCCTTTTTCTAACACGGCCTGCAGCAGCAATTACAAAACAGATTCAAAAGCAGCATATTCAGACACCAGCTGCTGCCGGAATAGGGCCTGTCATACCCCTGTCCCATACTGGTATACCAGGTTCCCCCGTACTCCAAATGCTGTAAAAACTGCCGATACTCCAGATTGCTGGGTTCTAACTCCACAGCCCTCTCGGCATGCTGTTTTGCCGTCACATTGTTTCCCATCCCCGCATTGGCAACTCCGCTGAAATAATACCACCTGGCTCCTCTTGAAGCAAAAGGCACCTCGTTTAGGACATGAAGCGCCTGGTCATAACAACGGTTTGCAATATAATTCGCCGCAGCCTGCAGCTGGATGGATTCCTGACTGCTGCCCTGTCTGCCGGAATAGCCATAACCGGAAGAGTAACCGCCGCCAAACCCGCTGTACCCATATCCATTGCCATACTGCTTCTCCTTCATGATCTGGTCATAGGCCTGCTGGATCTGCTTAAATTTCTCCTCCGCCTGCTCCTTATTGGGATTGTTGATATTGGCATCGGGATGATACTTCCGGCTAAGGGTTCTATATGCTTTTTTGATTTCCTCGTCACTGGCGCCGGGAGACACCCCCAGCACCTCATAGGGATTCAACATATTACTTTCCTCGTTTTTCTTTCTTCTCCTGCTGCTTTTTCTTCTTTAACTGCAGATACTCATATTTGGACCACACACCGGAGTAGAGCACGTTGCGCAAAATATCTGCATGGGTCAGTATGGGAAGCCGTTCAAAGGACCTGGCGCACTCCGACATCATGCTGGTGAGCATCAGCTTACAAAATGTCTCAAAATCCCCCTGGCACTGATCTGCCATAAGACGTAAGGGATTGTACTGCTTTCTCTTTTTATCCTTCTCCATGTCCTCATAGGCATCCATAAGATAGATAAATTTTCCCATATAAAAACTGAGACAATGCAGCTCTTCCGACCACTCATCCTTTTTCCAGTCAAAAATCTCACCCATCATCTCACCGGTAAGCCCTGCGGTAACATCCAGATTCTGCTCTCTGTCCTCTTCTGCCGCCTGAAGCTTTTGCATATAAGTCTCCACAGCCTTTGCCTGCCTTTCGTATTTCTCCCGAACTCTTCCATAATCTTTCTCCAACATTTTTGCCAGAGCCTTTTTCGTGTAGGACTTGTCATCCTTCCAATCATCCTGCAGGTTATGATATCCCAGAAGGATATTCATATCTGCCGCATAATCTGTAGCCTCATTGATCCAGGCAGTCTGTTTTTTTGTGGGATGCATAGGACAGGTAAAATCCACTTGCTTTGATTCCAGCTCGTAAAGCCCTGTCAAAAGAACGACCAGAAATGTCATATCGTAATTTAAAAGCAGCTGTCCCTTAGATCCACAGGAACCCCTAAGCTGCTGGCACAACCCGCAGTAATACGCCTGATAAGCTTTTCTGCTCTCCTCTGTCAGTTGATTCCGGTTAATGTTAATATATCCAAACATGGGTCATATCCTAACTTTTTTTGATAAATTCCATATTGCATTTTGGACAGGTAATACAAATCTTTCCTCTTCCCTTTGGAACTCTCACGGTCTGCTTACAGGAGGGACATTTGTAAAAACGGTAAATCTTTTTCTGCTCCCTGCGGACTTTCCTCTTATTCTGCCGCACTTTCGCCTGATAGCGGAGATTTAAAAACTTCTGGTTCTCCATCTGCCTTTTGGCGGTCTGCCTGGAAAATGCCCGGTAATAGGTATAGATCAAAAGTGCGATCCCAAGCAGGTAAAAGAAAGACTTTCGTGTAAACATAGATGCCACTATACACACGATCGTCAACAAAAGATATATTTTCGACAGATCGTCAAAACCATATCTGCCATACATAAACTGCTGCAATTTTTGTCTCATACAAATACCTCCAGAAAAAATTAAAAAATGGAACTAAACTCATGTTACTCCCATTTTCTTTTCCCTGTCAACAAAGGTATTATCTTTTAAGATATTTTTTATAATTTTATAAGAATAAGCAGAACGATAAGCCGGGTTATGTCGTGAATGATCATCTATCTAGTATGACTGTTGCCAGCCACATCAAGCGACCTACCTAAAGCTGGCGGGCCACGTCAACGCTTTGTTTCGGTCTTGCTTCGGATGGGGTTTACATATGCCCCCTCTGTTACCAGAGGGGCGGTAGTCTCTTACACTGCCTTTCCACCTTTTCCCCTTTTAAGAGGTAGTTTATTTCTGTTGCACTTTCCTTGGAGTCGCCTCCACCGGACGTTATCCGGCATCCTGCCCTCTGAAGCCCGGACTTTCCTCACCTGCAGCCTTTCGGCTTAGCAGCTGCGATCATTTATCCTACTTATTCTTATAAACTATTATTTGACAATTTTTACACGTTAAACACGCTTCCCCCGATAAACTCCCGGATAATGGAATTCCTTGCGATCTCCTCACTGGGAACTGGAAGAATATAATCTAAAAACTTTAACAGCCTCTTTGCCTCTATGTACTCCACAGAATCCTTATCGATATGGAACAAAAGCGGCTCCGCATAGGACTTTAACACTGCCAGCTCGTAGATCAGCCCAGAATTAAACATAACGTCCGCACTTTCCTGGAATGGGAAAATATATTTTTCCTCTCCCCGGCGCACCGACTTCCACATGGCGATGGTCTCCTCCGCCGTCGTGTTCCTGGTTCTTGCGTCTCTGACGATACGGCGGATCAGCCTGCCGTCTGTTGTGGGAAGATAATTGTGCTCATCCAGATTGATCTGGGTCAATGCGCTGATAAATATCTTAAACTTGCTCTCCGCCGGAAGGGTGTGGCTCAGTTTGTCATTTAAACCATGGATACCCTCGATCACAAGGATATCGTTTTCCCCCAGAGTCAGAAAACGGTCTTTATACTCCCGCTTTCCCGTCTTAAAATTAAATGTGGGCATATCCACGGTCTTCCCTGCAAGAAGATCGCACATATCTACGTTAAACTTCTCCACATCCAGAGCTTCCAGGCACTCAAAATCATAATTGCCCTCCGCATCCCTGGGACAGAACTCTCTGTCGATATAGTAATTGTCCAGAGACAGGGGATGTGGTTTTAACCCCAGTGCGGACAGCTGGATAGACAGCCTGTGGGAAAACGTGGTCTTTCCTGATGATGAGGGGCCTGCGATCATAACAAATTTCTTATCACCTGTTTTTGCAATCTGCTCCGCAAGCTGCCCGATCCGCTGCTCCATCAGAGCCTCCTGCACCATAATGATCTCCTGCATCCTGCCGGAGGCAATGGCGTCGTTTAGCGCACCCACTGATCCGATTCCCATGGTATGCCCCCATTTGCTGGAGCGTTTCAATGTCTCGAAGTGCTTGGGGGAAGGCGCAAACTCTGCCACCACTTTTGTATTCTCATTAGGAAACATCAGCACAAATCCATTTCCGTAAATCTGCACGTCAAAATATTTGAGATAACTGGTGTTTGGAGCCATATACCCGTAAAAATAATCGATATAATTGTCCAGGGAATAAATATTTACCCTGGAACTTCTCCGGTAACAAAACAGCCGTTCCTTGTCCGTCATACCAAGGTCATGGAACAATTTTACCGCATCATCCGTGGATATGTTGTCCTTTAAGATAGGAATCCCGCTCTCCGCAAGCCTATGCATTTCCGCTTTTAACTCTTCCACAAATTTCTCATCAGGCTTTCCGTAATTCGTAAGCTCACAGTAATATGCCTGGCTGATGCAGTGGCATACCCGCACCCTGGATTTTTCTTTCCCCAAAATGTTGTACACAGCTTTTTGCATCATAAGGGTGACGCTTCTGCGGTACGCCTTTCTCCCCGCATTATCTTTTACCGTGACAAAAGATAGCTCTCCACCTTTCTCTGCCTTTTTGCACAATTCGCAGAGCCGGTTATTCAGGGACACCAGAATGATATCGTCGGAAAACTCTCTCTGATACTCCTTTGCGATCTCAAGAAAAGGTATTCCTTTTTTGTACTCCTTCTTTTCCCCGTGAATCGCAAAACAAATTATCTCGTCCATGTTACCTCCTCCCTCCTAAGAAATGCTTCGCATTTTCCTTTCTACTCCTATAAAACCCAAAAGGGAAACGCCAAATCCTGGCCTACAATTTCCACCCCAACGCATCTGCTTGCAAGGTAATCTTTCATATAGGAAACAAAAATATGTTCCAGTCCATAATGGCCTGCATCGATGATGCAAAGCCCCTTCTCCACTGCGTCAAGCCCCTCATGGTGGTCAATATCCCCGGTGATGAGCACTCCTGCACCTGCCTCCACCGCAGCGGAAATATAATTTTTTCCTGAACCGGGGCAGATTGCCGCCCGCATGACCATCCGGTTGGTATCCCCGAAAACTTTCACCTGCTCTAAGGTAAATGCCTCTCTCACAAATCTGGCACACTGTCCTAACGTCATGGGAGCAAGCAGGTCTCCTACCCTGCCGATTCCCACCGGAGTGCCTTTATACTCTCCCGTAACTGACAAAACGCTGTCATGCTTTAATCCCATAATGGCTCCAGCCAATTCTCCCATTCCCCGGGCATCAAAATTCGTATGCATGGCATAGTACGCTATATCTTTCTGTACTAATCTTATGATCCTCTTTCCCATAAAATCACCGGAAGTAATATGTCTTATCCCCTGAAAGATCATGGGATGATGGGTTAAGAGCATATCCGCCCCCACCTGCTGCGCTTCCTCTAACACTTCCTCTGTGGCATCCACCGCAATATAGATTTTTTTCACTTCTTTTTCCGGGTTTCCGATCAAAAGCCCTACATTGTCCCACTCACATGCCAGTGCGGTAGGAGACTGTTCCTCCAAAATCTGCATAATCTCTTCACATACCATTTTTCATCATCTCCAATACGTCAATGCCCGTTCCAAATAGGCACGTTCTAATCCAATCTGTTCTTTTCGCTCTCTGATTGCAGCATTTTCCCTCTGCGAATTTATATTGTCCAAAATGCTCTCATACTGCTTTTTTCTGTAAAAAAGATATTCCCTCAGCACCGGATGATTCTGTGTGAGAAGTATTTCTCCGTACCTGCAGAAAACTGGATCCACGTCCATGGGAGTGCTGTCACTTTTCGGTTTGCAGGAAAACATCTGGTAATATTTTCCATCCTCAGATAACATATTTTCCTCTGTGATCTTATACCCCGTACGAAAGAGATATTCCCGAACCTTTTCTATCTCTGACTGTGGCTGTAAGATCAGCTCTTTTGCGCTTTCGATGACGTTTATCCCCTCCGTTAAAATGTGGAGGATAAGGCTTCCGCCCATACCTGCAATCAATATGGTGTCCGCCTCCCCCGCACCAAGGGATGTCACTCCGTCCGAAAGTCTGGTCTGTATGTATCCACCCAAGTTGTATTCGGCAATATGTTCTCTTGCCCGAAAAAGCGGCCCCTGTCCGATATCCATGGCGATAGCTTTTGGTATCTTCCCCTGCCTTACCAAGTAAATCGGGATATATCCGTGATCCGTTCCCACATCTGCCAACACGTTCCCCTCCGTCACCATCTGGGAGAGAAGGGTCAGTCTTTTTGACATTTTTAACATTATTCCAAATAATCCTTCAGCTTGCGGCTTCTGCTTGGGTGGCGCAGCTTGCGCAATGCCTTTGCTTCAATCTGGCGGATCCGCTCTCTGGTGACATTGAACTCTTTTCCCACTTCCTCCAATGTCCTTGCCCTGCCGTCCTCCAAACCAAACCGGAGTGTCAGCACTTTCTGCTCCCGCTCTGTCAAAGTTCCAAGAACCTCCTGGAGCTGCTCTTTCAAAAGGGTAAATGCCGCCGCATCTGCAGGGACAGGCACATTGTCATCCTGGATAAAATCTCCCAGATGGCTGTCCTCCTCCTCACCGATAGGAGTCTCTAAGGAAACCGGCTCCTGGGAAATCTTTAAAATCTCCCGGACACGCTCCACAGGCATATTCATCTCCTCAGCGATCTCCTCCGGGGTGGGCTCTCTGCCCAGTTCCTGCAATAACTGTCTGCTGACACGAATCAACTTGTTGATGGTCTCCACCATATGCACAGGGATACGGATTGTCCTGGCCTGGTCTGCAATGGCTCTTGTAATGGCCTGTCTGATCCACCAGGTAGCGTAGGTGGAAAACTTGTAACCCTTGCGGTAATCAAACTTCTCCACCGCCTTTATAAGTCCCAGGTTTCCCTCCTGGATCAGGTCCAAAAACAGCATACCCCGCCCCACATAGCGTTTCGCAATGGACACCACCAGACGAAGATTCGCCTCCGCCAGCCTCTTTTTCGCCTCTTGGTCACCGAGCTCCATGCGCTTTGCCAGCTCAATCTCCTCCTCAGCGCTTAAAAGAGGAACCTTGCCGATCTCTTTTAAATACATCCGCACCGGATCCTCGATACTGACGCCGTCAGGCACAGAGAGATCGATCTTCTCCACCTCGATATCGTCCTCTTCATCCAGGAGAATATCGTCGTCGTCATCGTCGTCGCTAATGCGAAGCACATCGATATTGTTGGATTCCAGGCAGTCTAAAATTTTCTCAAACTCCTCTGCATTCAGCTCCATATTCTGAAAAAAGTCATTGATTTCCTGATATTCCAGAATATTCTTTTTCTTTTTCGCCATCTCCACCAGTTCTCTTAACTTGGCGTTCAACTTCTCTGCCCTGGCGGCTTTTTCCGCTGAAATACCTTCTGCTTTCTGCTTTTTTCCGCTTTTTGCAGATTTGCTATTTTTTTCTTCCATGCTTTCTTCCTCTCGTTTCTTGTAAACTATTCTGTCCCTATTCAATAGAAATATGCAGTTTTTCCAGTTCTTGAAGCCCCTGCTTGTCCTTTAGGAGCTGCTGCAGCCCCGCCAAGTCCGTGGGCGCAAGACTTCGTGAACGGTTTTCAATGCTATTTCTCTTTACCCGTATAATTGTCTCCTTCAACGCCTTTTCCATGCCTGTCCTGGAATCGATATCCTGTATCTTTGCGTGGAACAGCGAGGCAATTTCCCTCTGTTCCTCCTGGCCGTCAAAAAGGCTGATAATCTGTGCCGGATTTACATTTCCCGTATTTTCATACTGCTCAAAGAGCAGATCCGCCACCTTGCGGTAGATCTCCTCCGTAAAGTCCTCGGGAGTTATGTGGCGTCTCACTGCCCGAAACAACCCCAGATCCGATGCCAGCCAAGTCAAAAGCAGCTTCTGGGACTGCTTCATTCCATCCTCTTTTTTCTTATTGGCCCCGAAACCGGATTTTACAGGCCGTTCTGGCTTTGCCATGCCCTGTAAGGTACCCACATGATATACCAGCCTTCTCAAATTTTCAAAACCGATCTGGTATTTCTCCGCCACCGCCTCAATATAATTGTTCCGCTCCAGCTCCTGGGTAAATCCTAACAGTTTCCTTGCAATCTCGTGATAAAAAGCGGTCTTTCCCTCCGGATCCCCAAGGTCAAACTGTTTTTCCAGCATGCGGATTTCAAAGAGAAAGCTATTTTCACTTTCCTCAATCCTTTTCTGATATTCCTCTGCCCCTAAAGCTTTGATAAACTCGTCCGGATCTTTGTAGGGCTCCATATTGATGATCTTTACCAAAAGCCCTGCCTCCTTTAAGATGGGAATGGCACGAAGGGCTGCTTTCACGCCTGCCCCGTCACTGTCAAAGGTCAGATACACTTCTTTTGTATACCGCTTTAACAGACTTGCATGTCCGCTGGTAAGGGATGTCCCAAGGGAAGCCACCGCATTGTCAAACCCTGCCTGGTGCAGTGCGATCACATCCATATACCCCTCACACAAAAGAAGCTGGGGTTTCTTTGAAGCCCTGGCAAAATTCAACCCGTAGAGATTACGGCTCTTATCAAAAATCTTAGTCTCCGGGGAATTTAAGTACTTGGGCTCACCGTCCCCCATCACCCTGCCCCCAAAACCTACGATCTTGTTGTGAACATTCATAATGGGAAACATGGCTCTGTTAAAAAACTTGTCCCTTCCCCCGTGTCTCTCATCGTAGGTAATAAGCCCGCTGTCCTTAAGCAGTGAATCCTCATATCCTTTCTGTCTGAGATAGCGGTAAAGCATGTCACTGTAACGCCCGCAGCATCCCAGACCAAATTTCTGCATAGTCTCTTGGGAAAGTCCCCGGTTTTTAAAATAGTCCATTGCCCTATTGCCCTGTTCCCCCCGAAGCATGGTGTAATAAAATTTCCCTGCTTCCCTATTGACCTCCAAAAGCCTCTGCCTGTAATCTGCCTCCTGCCTCATGCCGGGGTTTTCCTGTTTGGGCAGTTCTACCCCTGCCCGCTGTGCCAGACTTTCCACCGCCTCTCCAAAGCTGAAATTCTCATATTCCATCAGGAAGGTAAACACATTTCCCCCTGCCCCGCAGCCAAAACAATAGTACATCTGTTTGCCCTGGGAAACGGAAAAAGAAGGAGATTTCTCATTGTGGAAGGGACACAGCCCGAAATAGTTGCTGCCCTTCTTCTGCAATCTCACATAGCCAGAGATCACATCCACAATATCATTTCTGGAACGGATCTCCTCTATCACATTTTCATCATAAAATGGCATCTGCTCCCTTTTTGCCTCCTGTCAATACCCATCCACCTGCCATGCCTGTGGAAGAAAGAACTCACTGAACTTGGCAATGGCATACTGATCCGTCATCCCGGAAATGTAATCGCACACCACCCGGTCCTTTTTCTCCCCCTGCTCCATCATGGTGAGATATTTTTCCGGGATCATTTCTGTATGGTCCATATAGTACATAAAAAGCTGTTCTAACAATGCCCTGGCCTTCACTTCCTCCCCTTTGGCAACGGGATTTTTGTAGACATGCTCAAACATATAGAGCCGCAGCTCCCGCATGGCCTCATTCACCTCGGCGGAGAGCATAATGTCGTTTTTGCCAAGGCTGTTGGTGATAATATTATGTATCAGGGTATTCAGCCGCTCTTTGGTGGTATGGCCAAGGGTATTTCTCAGTTCTTTTGGAATATCCTCCTCCACCATAATATGTGCCCGGATGGCATCGTCAATATCATGGTTGATATAAGCGATCTTATCGGAGTATCGGACAATCTTTCCCTCTAAAGTGTGGGGAATGGTGCTGGTCTGATGATTTAAGATGCCATCCCGTACCTCCCAGGTAAGGTTCAGCCCTCTCCCGTTTTTCTCCAGTTTTTCTACAATGCGCACGCTCTGTCTGCTGTGGCTAAAGCCGTCCTCACACAGAGAATCCAGCAAAAACTCCCCCGCATGGCCAAAAGGCGTATGCCCCAGGTCGTGCCCCAGTGCAATGGCCTCCACCAGATCTTCGTTTAACCGAAGAGCCTTTGCAATAGTCCTGGCATTCTGGGATACCTCCAGTGTGTGGGACAGCCTTGTGCGGTAATGGTCCCCTTTGGGCGTTAAAAATACCTGTGTCTTGTTTTTTAAACGCCGGAAAGACTTGCAGTGTAAAATCCTGTCCCTGTCCCTCTGGAAAACTGGACGGATATCACATGGCTCTTCCTCCCGCTCCCTTCCCCTGGAATTGATACTTAAGGTTGCGTAGGGACTTAAAGAGTCCTGCTCCATTTTTTCTATATTTTCACGGATCGTCATTCATCTGGCTCCTATTTCAATTGAAAATGTTACATAAAAACCTCTATGAATATATATTCCGCATAAAAATACTTTTTCCTTTATTTTTTTCAAATTTTTTATTAAAAACTCTAATATCTCAAACAAAATCCTATAAGCGGAGCATTTCCAGTATCTCCCGAAGCCTTCCTGCCGGAACCTGCCCGGGAGCAGAGGATTTTCCCACTGTTCCAAAAGTAAGGGCAGAACCAAAAAGCCCTCCGGAAAGCCTGCTGACCATTCCACATTTCCCCATGGACATGGTGATGATGGGACAATCCATAAGATTTTTTGATGTTTCAAGGGTTGCAGAAAGAAGGGTGAGCACATCCTCCTCGGACTGGGGCATCACCGCAATTTTGGGGATATCCCCTCCCAATTCCCGCATAAATGCAAGCCGTCTCACAATTTCTTCCCTGTCCGGGGTCTTATTAAAATCATGGTTGGAAACGATCACTTTCTTTCCCGCCTGATGCACTTTGTCAATGATTTCCCTTGCAAGGTTCTCATCAAAAAAGGCCTCCACATCGATAAGGTCAACAAAACCGCTGGATGCTGCCGCAAGGTTCAGATTTTTATACTGTTCCCCCGAAATCTCCTTTTCCCCGCCTTCTCCTTTTGTGCGGAAGGTAAAGAGCAGCGGAATCTCCCCCAGGATTTCCCGAAGCAATCCTGCCGTTTCCACAACCTGCTTTGTCAAATAGCAATCCTGGTAAAAATCCACCCGCCATTCCACCACATCCATCGGGTGAGAGATCAGATTTCTCCCTTCTTCTAAAATCTGTTCCCTTGTAAACCCCACAATGGGCACACAGATTTTGGGCATACCTTCCCCGATCCTGACATTCCTAACTATTACCGGCTTCATCTCCTGCCTCCTTTACAGAGATTCTCCTTGTGATATACCTCTGGCAGATTTCCTCAATCTTTCGGAGCATGGAAATATCTTTCTGGACATCCCCCAGCTCCAGATTGTGATCTGCCTCCTTGGACACGTGAAGCTCAAATGCCATTTCCCCGTGACGTTTCAACACGTCTGCCATATGTATTTTCTCATCATTGCTGCTGGTAAACACCAGACAGTCCTCGCTGAAAGATGTCACCGCATCATTTACCGGTGTAAAGAGGATATGATACACCTTCTGCACCATATTCTGCAGCACACTGCCTGCCACAGCCGTCCCATCCCCCTTGGAAATAAAAAATATGTTGTCGTAAGTTTCAAAAGAAATCCGGTTTACCGCAACATTTGCCGCCAGCAGAGCATAATCCAAAACCTTCTGTCTGTCTCCCTCTGGAAGCCTTCCATAGGAAACCTCCACCACTTCAAACCCGAATTTCCGAACAATCTTTCCGGCATAGTACAGCAATGGCTTTTCTATACTGTAGTCCAATCCCGGGAAAATAACTGCCAAATTTTTCATTCTTCTCTCCTCTTTTGCCTGGCATTAAGTGCCTCATTGACACCCGGCAAACCCACTTGTCTATTCCTTAATATCTGTGATACTGATACAAAGAAGAGGAAATCCCTCTCTCGAAAGATTTCCTCTTACATCATGCAGGAAAAGGGACTTGAACCCTCACGACATTGCTGCCACAGGCACCTGAAGCCTGCGCGTCTGCCAATTCCGCCATTCCTGCTGAAAACTGACAAAAATTATATTACCTTTTTTTGAGCTTAAAGTCAATAGGAAATTTAAAAAAATAATCAAAAAAAATTATATTTCCATATTGACAGATTCCGTTGTATTTGATATCATGTTTAAGTCGTTGGTAATTCATTATCAAAGATAAGCGGAAGTGTCGGAACTGGCAGACGAGCAAGACTAAGGATCTTGTGGTGGTTAC
>JAMPFA010000001.1:764923-798570 GCA_023664725.1 Roseburia sp.
ATTGTTCTACAATTCTCACATTAAATGTCCTTTTGTGTCAGATATTCCGGTAACTCACATTCTCTCCACATATATTCACTTTTATCTAACGCATGATCATATCCGCTATCTTATCAACCGTCAGACCACTTGTATCAATGCAATTATCCAAGGATGAAAAAAGTGATAACGACCGTAAACTTACTTCAAGCCACTCTTGTGTTCTCCATTCACAATTTTTATTATTTTCCCATCTATTTATCAAATCATTTTTATTGCATACCAAAACAACACTTTTTACCTCTAAGCCCATTTCAAAGATTCCGTCAATAATTTTTTCATACACCCATTGATTATCCATGAGCCATACCAGTACAATCATTTTACATATGGAACATTTCTTATAGTTATCAATCATATGTAGAATATTGTCTATTGCCATTGTATTTCTGTTCCATTTGTAACATCCCTTCTTAGACCAATATTGAGGTCAATATTATTGTAAGAATGTTTTAATAAAAATATTGTCCGCAATACTGGTCATAATTGAAAAGGAATGATAAAATAACATATATGAAATGATTTTAACCTTGATTTTGAAACATTGAAAAAATAAGAACTGTCAATCGTATGACCTATTCCAGAAAAAATTTTATGATACACGATTGGCAAGGAGGTAAGAGAATGGACTTTATTTCTTATTTTTTCGGGTGGCTGATAATAGCTTACTTTGTATCAATTCCGTTTATGTGGTTATTGGTGTTCTATCATAAAATTAAATGCCGGAAAATAGGGGAATGTAGCAACAGAAAATATAAGTATTGGTACTATTTGGTAACAGAAGGGCCACCTTTCATTACACAAAAATCTGGTTAAAGAAAGAACAAAGAAAATGATAGAATTATCAATGTGCTTGTGGTATCATGTTAGCATTACAAATAGAACGTATAGAGAGGAAGTAAAATGCACTTAGAATTACATTTGAATGCCCGTTTTCAGCCTAAACACAGATTTGAGTTGGAAGATGCTTTACAAGAGATTTTTCAGGAAAATAAAGCGGGGGAGATAACAGGCGGAGGAACATTACTAAAGGAGAATGGCGAAATAGACAGCTGCGATATCGAAATTGATTTTTATGATGATGAAAAAAGTATAGAATGGCTTGTAAATCTACTCAATAACATAGGTATTCCGAAAGGGTCTGCCTTACGTGGAATTGAACCACCAATTAATGTTGGCACATTACAAGGCCTAGCGATTTATATGAATGGAACAGATCTGGCGGAAGAAATATACGAAAGCTGTGATATAAATTATGCAATTGAACAATTGGAACAAGCCGTTGAGGGGATTGGACACATGTACAGCTATCGGGAACTCAATGAGTTTACCGCATTGTATTTTTATGGTACATCCTTTTCTGAAATGAAAGAAAAAATGAATCCTTTTGTTTCAAGTTATCCATTATGTCAAAAATGCCGTATTGATCAAATTGCATAAAATAGTTCTAAAAGGGACTGTCACACGACAGCCCCTTTCAGAATTGAAATCTTCTATTTTCTATTTACGCAGATCCAGATTCCGAATCCTGTTCCTAAGTGGGAGCACATAGGAGGGAGAGACAGAAAGTTCATCCACGCCCATCCGAAGAAAACGCTCTGTCAACTCCAGATCAGCTCCCAGCTCTCCACAGATGCCAACCCATACATTTTCTTTGTGGGCATTCTCGCACACCATCCCGATCATCCGAAGCACAGCCTCGTGATGGGGATTGAAAAACTCATCCAGCTTGGGATTCTGGCGGTCGACTGCCATGGTGTACTGGGACAGGTCGTTTGTGCCGATGCTGAAAAAATCCACCTCTTTTGCCAGAAGGTCGCTTATCATCACCGCCGCAGGAGTCTCGATCATAATACCCTCCTCGATATCCTGGTAAGCGATATTTTCCGCATCCAGTTCCGCCTTCACTTCCCCCGAGATCTCTTTGATCTTTCTCACTTCCTCCACAGAAGTGATCATGGGATACATCACAGCGATCTTTCCATAAACAGATGCCCGGTAGAGCGCACGAAGCTGTGTCTTAAAGATATCCGGCCTGGTGAGGCAGATTCGGATGGCACGAAGCCCCATAGCAGGATTTTCCTCTTTGTCCAGATTAAAATAATCTGCCTGCTTATCTGCGCCGATATCCAGGGTTCGGATGATCACCCGTTTTCCCGCCATAGTCTCAGCAGCTTTTTTATAGATCATAAACTGCTCTTCCTCTGTGGGATAGGCGCTGCTCTCTAAATAGACAAACTCACTGCGGAACAGTCCGATCCCACCGGCGTCGTTGGCAAGGACATAGGCAAGGTCTTTGACATTGCCTATATTTGCATAGACAAGAACGTTTCTGCCGTCCTTTGTCACATTTTCTTTCCCTTTCAGCTCCTGTAAAAGCCGCTGTTTTTCCAAATCCTCCTCAAGGCTCTTTTGCATTTTCGTTAACGTCTCTTCATCCGGCTCGATATAGAACACTCCGTTAAACCCGTCAACAACTGCCATCTTTCCCTCAAGTTCCGGGGAGATCTCCATCCCTACGCTCACAAGCGCCGGAATGTTCATGGTACGGGCAAGGATTGCAGTGTGTGAATTTGTGGAGCCGTGAACGGTGACAAAAGAAAGCACAAGATTTTTGTCAAGCAAAACTGTCTCACTTGGAGCAAGGTCATCCGCAAGTATAATGGCAGGCTCCCCTGCCTCATCCTTTGACCCTTCTGCGTTGGAGAGGACTCTCACTACCCGTTCAGAAATATCCCTAATGTCGGCTGCCCGCTCTTTCATATAGGCATCCTCCATAGAGGAAAACATTTCCGCAAAATTGTCTGCCGTCACGCCCACGGCGTACTCTGCATTGACACTCTGTCCCGTAATGATATTTTTAATGGAATCCACATAATCCTCATCGTCAAGCATCATCTGATGGATTTCAAATATGGCTGCGTTTGTCTCCCCCACCTCTGTCTTTGCCTTTTCATACAGCTGGGCAAGCTGATTTTTGGCCTCTTCCTTGGCAGTTTCAAAACGTCCTATTTCCTGGACGGTATCTTCTATTTTCTGCCTTACAATATTCTGCTGGCTCTTTGCCATAATATGTATCTTTCCTATGGCAATTCCACCGTATACGCTTTTTCCTTTATATTCAACCATTTCGATCATCCTTTCTTCGCCCACCCGGTAAATTTTGGATGGGCTTAAGGGAATTTTTACAGATTTTACAGATTCGCTTTCAGGAACTCTTCCAGCTTTGCTGCAGCAGTCTCTTCGTCCTCACCTTCCACTGTTATGGTGATCTCCTGCCCTTGTTTCACTGCAAGACCCATCACACCAAAAATCTTCTTTGCGCTTACCGCTTTTCCGTCTTTTGCGATCTTCACATCAGAGCTAAAGGACGCTGCCGCCTTTACAAACTCTCCTGCTGGTCTTGCGTGGATTCCCTCCGGGTCTGTGATTACATACTTGAATTCTTTCATGACAATATCCTCCTTAAATTTTTTATATATATTTTTTTGTTCTTAAAATTAATTTACTCTGAAATGGGCTTCTTTAAAAGAGCCAATAAAAACATTGTTACAACGGAGCCTGCTGCCAGAGCTGCTAAATACATGGGCCAGTTGCCTACCACTGCAAATACGAAGATCCCGCCGTGGGGCGCCATCAGTGTACAGCCAAACATCATGGACAGGGCTCCTGCAACTGCTGCCCCCACCGCTGTGGCCGGGATCACATGAACCGGGTCGCTGGCAGCAAATGGAATTGCTCCCTCTGTAATAAAGCACAGTCCCATAATATAGTTTGTAATACCTGAATTTTTCTCCGCCTGGTTGAATCTGTTTTTGAAAAATGTAGTTGCAAGGGCGATTCCGATTGGCGGAACCATGCCGCCGATCATAACAGCCGCCATAATGTCATAATTTCCATTTGCGATAGCCATGGTGCCAAACACATAAGCCGCTTTATTGATGGGCCCTCCCATATCGATTGCCATCATTGCCCCAAGCACAATGCCAAGAACTATTTTTGAACTGCTTCCCATTGCATTTAACAGATCTGCAAGTGCAGAATTTACAATGCCGATCAATGGGTTAAATACCAGAAGCATCAGTGTTCCCATAATGAACACACCAAGCACCGGGTAAAGCAGGGTTGGTTTGATGCCATCCATGCTCTGTGGAAGGTTTTCAAAGGCCTTCTTTAAGAAAAGTACGATATAGCCTGCCACAAAACCTGCCACCAAAGCCCCTAAAAATCCGGATACGGTATTGCCGCTTGCGCCGAATACTGTATTTTGGATAAATCCGTTTAAGCCGCCGTAGGATAAGGAATCTCCGCTCTCATTTACCCAGGATAGGACAGAATTTCCATTTGCCGCCATGATCCCGCCTACAAATCCTACTGCAAGTCCGGGACGGTCAGCGATACTGTATGCGATATAGCCTGCCAGCACAGGAAGCATCAGTCCAAATGCAGCCTCACCGATGGTCTTGAAAAATGCGGCAATGGGAATATTCTTACCAAAGTTTCCGGGGTTGATACTAAAATCATCCAATAAAAAGGCAATGGCAATCAAGATTCCTCCACCGATAACGAAGGGAAGCATGTGGGAAACGCCGCTCATCAAATGTTTGTAAAGGGAATGGCCGATACCCTCCTGACCATTTCCGCTCTCCTCCTGGGCGTCTCCACCCTCTGCCGTGTATATGGGGGCATCTCCCGCCATAGCACGTTTTACCAAGGCATCCGCCTTGCCGATCCCGTCGGAAACCTGAACTTTGATCAGCTTTTTCCCTGCAAAACGGTCCATGGGAACATTTACGTCACAGGCGATGATCACACAGTCCGCTGCTTTGATCTCCTCCGGGGTGATCACATTCTTTGCACCGCCGGAACCTCTTGTCTCCACCTTTATGGAACAGTTATTTGCAACTGCTGCCTTTTCCAACGCCTCTGCAGCCATATAGGTGTGGGCGATTCCGGTGGGACATGCGGTAACTGCAAGAATGTTGCACTTTGCATCCGATACCACTGCGCCGTAGGAATCAATCCCTTTGCTCTCCTCGTCCGCATCGTCGATGATCTTCAAAAATTCATCCACAGTCCCTGCATTTTTTAAGCTGCTGATAAATTCCTCATCCATCATCATAACGGAAAGTTTTCCAAGTACATCCAGATGCACGTTATCTTCCGTATTTGGCGCTGCGATCAAAAAGATCAGATTTGCAGGCTCTCCATCCATAGAATCAAAGTCCACCCCGTCTTTTAACACCATGGCTGCCAGTCCCGGAGCTGTCACCGCATCACATTTTCCGTGGGGAATGGCAATTCCCTCTCCCATGCCTGTGGAGCCTTCCTGCTCCCTTGCAAGCACTTTCTGTTTATAGGCTTCTCTGTCCTTGATCTTCCCGCTCTTGCACATCAATTCCACCATTTTGTCAATGGCTTCCTCCTTTGATGCGGCTGTACCGTTGATATCAATGGCACGGCGGTCAAGCAAATCCGTAATCTTCATACTTATCGCTCCTTTCACAATCTATACTATACTATTTTAGAAGTTCAAATGAATGATATACCTTTTCTATTTCCTGTTTCGTGGCAAGCAGCTCTGAGAATGCGCTGGCGCTTCCCGCCGACAACCCCATTTTAAAAGCATGGGCGTAATCTCCTCTTTCGCACCATCCGGCGATAAATCCTGCTACCATGGAATCCCCTGCACCTACGGAGTTCTTCACCTCCCCTTTGGGCGCTTCGCTCATATAGACTTCTCCGTTCTCTGCAATGAGAACAGCTCCTTCTCCCGCCATGGAGATCAACACGTTTCTGGCTCCTTTTTCCTGAAGCTTTTTGGCGTAGGGAACTACTTCTTCCCGTTTGTTTAATGTGACTCCAAAAATCTCTCCCAGCTCATGGTTGTTTGGCTTTACCAGGAATGGTTTGTAGGGCATTACGTTTAAGAGCAGATCCTTGGTTGCGTCCACAGCAATCATAATGTCACGGCCGTTAAGCATTTTCATAATATCGCTGTAGAGGGAATCCGACATGGAAGATGGAATGCTTCCCGCCAGGATTAAAATATCTCCCGCTTTTAACAAATTTAGCTTATCTATCAGCTGGGAAACTGCCTCTTGGTCAATGACAGGGCCTGCAGCGTTGATCTCCGTCTCCTCCACGGATTTGATCTTTACATTGATCCGGGAAATCCCCTCTTTCAGCTCAATAAAATCACTCTTTCCACCAAAAGCTTCAAAACTTCTCTTGATCTCTGCCCCTGTGAATCCAGCAATAAATCCAAGGGCTGTATTTTCCATGCCCAGATGATTTAAAATGGTGGAAACATTTAAACCTTTCCCCCCGGGCAAAAGCTGCTCAAATGTGGAACGGTTTGTCATGCCCGTTTCCAGATTTTCCACTCCTATGGCGTAATCGATTGCCGGGTTAAAAGTAACTGTGTAGATCATTGTATTCCTCCCTTCTATTTTTTTGCCAGGATAATATTTTCGCAGTTTTCATATCCTTTTGCCATTTTTTCTGTCAGGATAATGGCATCCCCAAAATCTCCGAATTTTACAGGGCTGACAGAATCAAACTTTGAGGAATCTGCCAGGATAAAAGGCTTTTTGCAGTGGCACATGGCCATATGCTTTACCCCTGCCTCCTCTTTGTCCGGTGTGGTAAACCCTGCCCTGCCATGGATTCCGTTTGTCCCCCAGAAACCGATGGAAAAATGATAACCTGACAGTGTCTCAATGGCCCCGGCCCCGACAATCGCCTCCGTGGCAGCCTTTAGTTTTCCTCCCAGAAGATAGACCTCACAGCCTTTGTGGGAAAGCTCACGGCCATGGTTTACGGCATTGGTCACATAGATTGCATTTTTTTCTGTAATATAGTCTATCATCAGCTCTGTTGTCGTTCCGGCATCTATGTATACGAAATCATCTTTTTTGATCAGTCCTGCCGCATATTTTGCAATCTGCTTTTTCTCCTCCAGGTGAATCACACGTCTGTCTTTTACCTCGTCATCCCGCATCTGAAAGGAGGTATTTAGCGATACTGCCCCGCCGTGAACCTTTTGCACTTCTCCCATGGAATCCAGTGTGACGATATCTCTTCTGATGGTGGATTCCGAAGTTTCCAGATACTCCATCAGTTCCTGTAAAGTTGCGCTGCCCTGCTCATTCACCCGCTCTTTGATCCGGGCCAGCCGTTCCTCCGCCAGCATTTTTTCACCTCTTTTCCTTATTATCTGTTTTTGATGATAGTATTATAACGCCAAAATCATTCACAATCAATCACATTCATTCACAAAATTCCAAAACCATTTTTGTGCAATACTGACAATAGTACACCTGTGCATAAAAAAACAGTCAAAACCACTCATGATCTTGACCGCTTTTTGCCAACCGATTTTTTCGGTTTCTTCTTTTTTACGGAGAATCCAAAGCTTCCCAATTTTTTTCCCAACTCAAAATATTCCCCATGGGAGTAGGCCGCAAGGCCTGTACTGTTTAAATGAAATTTGCCTGTATCATCCATGTATTTCTCATCCACACTGACAGATACCACCTCTGCCAAAAACAGATCATGACTGCCTAAGGAAATCACATCTTTTACCCTGCATTCAATATTCACCGGGCTCTCTCCTATGGAAGGAGGACAAACCTTTCTGGATGGTTCCGGGGTCAGGTTCATCTCCTGAAACTTATCTACCTCCCGCCCCGAACGGACACCACAGTAATCGGTGGCAAACACCAGATCCTTTGTCACCAGATTGATCACAAACTCTCCGGTTTCTTTTATAATAGAATAGGAATGTCTCTCTTTTCTGATGGATATGGACACCATAGCCGGGGAGGAACAGACCGTCCCCGCCCAGGCCACGGTAATAATATTTGGCTTTTCTCCCCGCCGCATACAACTCACCATAACAGCAGGCAGGGGATAGAGCATATTTCCCGGTTTAAATTCCTGTTTCATATTTCCTGCCTTTACAACCTCGCCAATGTCTCCAGCGCATTATTTTTTAAAATCACTTTACCGTGCTCCTCCAGATAGCTGCTCCGGCTGCTGTCTTTTTCAATGGAAGTGGCATACTCCATGGAGGAGGCAACAAACTCATAGATATATTGTCTGCTGCTCTGGTTTAGATCTGCCCAGAGGAAATACTGCTGTTTCTTATCCAGGTAATAAAGACGGCTCTTTGCATTTTCCGGGCTGGGCAAAACCCTGCAGAAATCCCTAACCCTGGCAAAAGACACGAAATTTACCAGATAAGCATATCCCTCCGCATCTCTGCTGGCCTCCTGCTGCCGTGCGCCCGAATATCCAAGCTCCCTTAAAACGTCAAGCTCCTCTTCCTTATCCTGCTGCAAACTTTGTCTGCCTGCTAACATATTCCTCAAATGCTCTATGATCTCCGATCCGTTGACCTGGCTCTCCGTAAAGGTAAGGACAATCTCATCTTCAGACATTATGGCCGCCTGAATAGACATCATATTGCCACTGGCATGAAATCCCACTTCCTCTTCTGCTATATGAATCAATTTTTCCAGAAAGTTTCTGGCATTTTGGGTATTGGTAAAAAAATCGTCAAGCCCTATGCCATTTCTGGCCAGATCCTCCTGTGTGAGGGTACATCGAAGTACACCATTTCCCATTTTTTCAAATTTCATTCTATCACATCCTTTACCCTACTCCTGCATGACTGCCATGAGGGATGGTATTAACTGCTTCTTGCGGGAAACCACACCTTTTAAAAGATACCCCTCTTCCTCTATGCTGGCAGAAAAGGCTTTCCCTATGATTGCCTCCGCCCCTTCTCCTGCGGTAAGCAGCATGGTGGATTCCTCTATAATATCGGTGAGCATAACAAAAATCATATCCAGCCCGTTTTGATTTAACGCTGTATCAATATAATCTTTTAATCTCTCCCGGACAGATTCCAATTCTTCTCTGCTCATAGCGCTAAGCTGCGCCACTCCAAAATTGTATTCCCCTGCTGTAAATTTTTTGAAATCCTGATAAAAAATCTCCTCCGGCGTTTTGCGGTTAAAGTCACTGCCCGCCCGAAACATATTCTTTGCAAGGTTCTCAATATCAATTCCGGCAATATTCGCCAGTTCTTCCGCAGCTGTCCGATCCAGCGAAGTGCATGTGGGAGAACGGAACATCAGCGTATCCGATAGGATCGCAGCAAGCAAAAGTCCTGCAATCTTTTCCGGGATTTCCACATCCTTTTCCTGGTAGATCTGGTAAATAATGGTAGATGTGCATCCTAAGGGCTGATTGCGAAAGAACACCGGAGAGATCGTCTCTAAACTCCCCAGCCTGTGATGATCGATGATCTCCAAAATTTCTGCACCGTCAATCCCATCCACCGCCTGGCTCTTCTCGTTGTGGTCTACCAGTATCACCTGTTTTTTCTGCATATTCAAAAGATTTCTGCGGGAGATCATTCCTGCATAATCGCCCTCCTCGTCAAGAACTGGGAAATCCCTGTGCCTAACCTTGGACATGATCTCTTTTACATCATCCACATAGTCTTCCAGATCAAAAGAAATGATACCGTCTTTTGTCATAAAATATTTAATGGGCATACTCTGGTTGATCAGTCTTGCCACCGTAAAGGTTTCATAGGGTGTCCCGATCACAACGCAGTCCCTTTTTTTGGCAGCTTCCAACACTTCTTTGCTCACGTCAAAACCGCAGCAGACCACGATACAGCTTGCGTTCAATTCGATGGCCTTCATCTGGGATTCCAGCGCATCTCCCAAGATCACCAGATCATCCCGCTCCACATGCATCTCCATCCAGTCGGGGCCTGTAGAGACAACTACTTTTCCTTTTACAAAATAAGCATGTTCATTTCCGGTTAAAATATTTCCCTGTATCGTCTCCAATATATTCTTATACTGGGTTTTTGCAATTGACAGGATATGATTGTCGTATACATCCATATAGGAAGTGGCAATATCGCTGGTGACGATAAGGCCTTTGACCTTGTGATTTGGCCCTGTCACCGGAAGAGTTACCACATTCTCCGTCTTCATCAACTCCCATGCCCGCTTCAGGGAAATATGCTCACTTACCCCTGCTGTCTGACGAAAGGAGATATCTTTGATCTGCGCTCCCACATCCGTCACCAGTTCCGGCTCTTCCATCTCAAACTGATCCAGAACATATCTGGTCTCCTCATTGATATTTCCTGCCCGTTTTGCCACAAAATGAACGTTTTCCGTTTTGTTTTTCAAATCTGCGTAGGCAATCGCCGCACAGATGGAATCTGTGTCAGGATTCTTATGCCCAATCACCCACACCTGTTTTTCCCGTCTCAACCCTATCCCGTTCCTCTCCTGCACTTTGCGTCCTTTGACACCATGCAATCTCTATGACTAATAGGGCTGCCCCACAGAGCCAAGTCTGCTGCTCCCGTGACACCCCATTTTTACTTCTGCTATCTATCCTATTCCATTATCCCAAAAAAGTTCCTATAATAATCCAAAAGCATGCAAAACAAGTGCAGCTACTCCCACCAGATTCACAATGGAAACTACAGAAGCCACTTTAATAAACCCTTTTACAGCAAGCAATTCTGATACCTCTGATTTGATCAGCTCTGTCTTTTTATCGGACTCTTCAAATAAAGTCTGAATATTACGGTAACATTTCACGTTTTCCGTATGTATCTTGTCATTTAAATCCCCTTTTATCTTTTCTAAAGGCTCCTGTATACCGGCTATGGTCTCCGAAATCTTTTCGTTCTGCTCATCGATGATCTTGCGTATCTCCTCATTCTGGCTGTCAATGAGCTTTTTCACTTCCTCGTACTGCTCTGTGCTGTTTAAGGCATTCTCTGCAAGACGCTCGGCAAAAGTTTCGTTGAGTTCTTTCATCTTGGCATCTACCTGACCAACCATGCTGTCAATCTGGCTTCTGACACCTGCAACCACTCTGTCTGCCGCATCTTTCTTCACATCCAACATATCGGAGAGTTCTTTTGCCTTGCCCTCTCTCTCCTCCACGATCTCCTGCAGCTGCTGTACCTTATTTTCTTTTGTCGCCAGAAGGCTCTGGAGCTGCTTTGCCTTCTCCCTGAATTCATCTATCTGGCTTAGTAAAAAATCATCTTTTTCCACGTTCATTCTTAATCCTTTCCCGCCGAAAATTGTCATTTTACGACTTTCTGTGCAATTATTGTAGCATTATAGGGAAATCTTGTAAAGAGCGGATTTCTATTTTTATCTCCAGGTCAAACACTATGATATAGCTTTTTACTAGAAAAAAACTGTCCCCGTTTAAACAGCTCTCCGGGGACAGTCATTAAAAAATACTATTTTGGCATGGGATACTTTTCCTTCAATTCCAAAAGCCTCTCATATCTTAGCTCGGCTTCTCCCTTTGCTTTTCCAAACAGCTCTGCGGCCCGTTCCTTGTTGGAACGCATCAGGGCGTTAAACCGCACTTCTCCATTTAAAAATTCCATATAGTCAATAGAAGGCTTTTTGCTGTCTAAATGGAATACAGGATGCCCTATTTCTCCCACAGGAGGCTGATACCGGAACAGATGCCAATAGCCTGTCTCCACCGCCTTTTTCTCCTCTTGCTGGGCCATCATCATCCCCGCTTTGATTCCCTGGTTGATACAGGGAGCGTAGGCCAAAATCAGAGACGGCCCGTTATAGTTTTCCGCCTCCGTCAAAGCCCGGACGCACTGGTTGTAGTCCGCTCCCATGGCAATCTGGGCCACAAACACATTTCCATAACTCATTGCCATGGATGCCAGATCTTTTTTCTTTCCTTCTTTTCCCCCGGCGGCAAACTGGGCAATGGCTCCTGTCGGGGTGGATTTTGACGCCTGTCCTCCAGTGTTTGAGTATACCTCCGTGTCAAAAACCAGGATATTGATGTTTCTTCCGCTGGCAAGTACATGGTCTAAGCCCCCAAAACCGATATCGTAGGCAAATCCGTCGCCGCCGAAAATCCACTGGGATTTTTTCACCAGGAAATCTTTTTTCTTTAAAATCTGCTCTCCTGGCTCACACTGGCACTCTAACAGTTGTCCGATCAGCTTCTCCGTGGCATCCTGGTTTTCCATACCGCTGTCGTAAGTGGTAATCCACTCTCCCGCTGCCTGGCGCAAAGCTTCCACTTTCGTCTCTCTTGCCAGTTTCCGCACATCTTCCTTTAGTCCTTCCCTGATGGTATCGGTGGCAAGAAGCATTCCAAGGCCAAATTCCGCCGCATCCTCAAACAGGGAGTTTGACCACACCGGCCCCTGTCCCTTCTCATTGATGGCGTAGGAGGTTGCCGGGGAGGAATTGCCCCAGATGGAGCTGCACCCAGTGGCATTGGCGATATACATCCTGTTTCCAAAAAGCTGTGTCACCAGTTTTGCATAGGCCGATTCCCCGCATCCCGGGCAGGCTCCGTGGAACTCCAAAAGTGGCTGACGGAACTGGCTTCCCTTTACCGTTGCCGGATTTGTCTTTTTCAACACATCCTCTTTTTTCTTTAAGGTTCTTCCATAATTAAAATATTCCTGAGCTTTGTACTGCTCTTCCACAGGTTTCATCACCAGAGCCTTTTCTTTTGCAGGGCAGCAGGCGGCACAGGTGCCGCAGCCGGTACAGTCCAAAACTGAAACTGTTACTGCAAACTGATATTCTTTTTCCCCTGTCATATCCAGAGTCTTCATACCCGTGGGCGCTTCCTGCCGCTCTCTGTGGTTAAGCACTGCCGGACGAATCACGGCATGAGGACAGACATAGGAACAGATATTACACTGGATACAGTTTTCCGGGATCCATTCAGGAACGGTCACCGCCACATTCCGCTTCTCATATGCCGTAGTCCCGGAAGGGGCATGTCCGTCGGCGTAGGGAACAAAGGTAGACACCGGAAGCTTATTTCCCTCAAAAGCGTTCACCGCCCGCTGGATGTTGTTGACGTATTCTTCCTGCTCCTTGTTTTCCCCTTTGACTTTTTCTCCAAAGAGATTGTCGCTGTCCTCGCTTACCCAGTCTTTTGTGGCTTCAACTTTTTGCATTCCCTCCATGCCCGCATCAATAGCGGCACAGTTTTTCTGTACTACCTCGTCTCCTTTTTTCCCGTAGGTAGCTTTTGCTGCTTCTTTTAAAAGCCTTGTCACCTCTTCCTGGGGGAGGATTTTCGTCAACTTGAAAAATGCCGCCTGCAAAATGGTGTTGATCCTGGTAGTTCCCATTCCCGTTTCCTGCCCTATCTTTACACCGTCAATAACATAAAACTGAATGTGGTTCTCATAGATAAACCGCTTCACCTGTTTGGGCAGATGCTTTTCCACTTCCTCCGGCTTCCAGGGGCAGTTTAAGAGGAAGATTCCCCCGGGCACCAGATCCTGCACCATATTGTAAGTCCAGAGATAGGAAGGCTTGTGGCATGCCACGAAATCCGCCTTTTCCACCAGATAAGGGGAACGTATCCGGTGCTCGCCAAATCTTAAATGGGAGACGGTAAGTCCTCCTGATTTCTTGGAGTCGTAGTCAAAATATGCCTGGGCAAAAAGATCTGTATTGTTTCCGATGATCTTTACAGAGTTCTTGTTTGCTCCCACAGTACCGTCCGCTCCGATACCCCAGAATTTACAGCTGTATATTTTTTCATTTAAATTGTCCGGCGTCTCTTTTTCCTCTAAGGAGAGGTTCGTCACGTCATCCCGGATGCCGATGGTAAACTCCTCCTTTCCCTGGTTGTCAAAAACAGCCAAAATCTGTCCCGGTGTGGTATTTTTGGAGCTAAGGCCGTAACGTCCCCTTAAAACTTTGATCCCTTCCACTTTCTGCTGCTGCAAAGCTGCAAGCACATCCAGATACAAGGGCTCTCCTGCGCCGCCAGGCTCCTTTGTCCGGTCCAGCACAGAAATCGTCTCTACAGTTTTTGGCAATGCTTTTACAAATGACTCACTGCAAAACGGACGGTACAGCCGGACTTTTATCACGCCCACCTTCTCATTTTTTGTAATGAGATAATCCACCGCCTCCTCAATGGTTTCACAGACAGAACCCATTGCAACAATTACGTGTTTTGCATCGCTGGCGCCATAGTAGTTAAAAATATGATAACTGCTGCCGATTTTCTGGTTGACCTTCTCCATGTAGGATTCCACCAGGGCCGGAATCTCTTCGTAGTGTTTGTTGGAAGCCTCTCTGACCTGGAAATAGGTGTCCGGGTTTTGTGCCTGCCCCATCAGGTAGGGATGCTCCGGGTTGGGGGCGTGGCTGCGAAACTCATCCGCCGCCTCTTTTGGAAATAAATCCCTTAAATCCGCCTCATCCCAGACGGAAATTTTCTGTATCTCGTGGGAGGTGCGGAACCCGTCAAAAAAGTTGAGAAAGGGGATTTTTCCCTCGATTGCCGCACAGTGGGCCACCGGGGATAAATCCATCACCTCCTGGACGGAGGCCTCGCAGAGCATGGCCGCCCCGGTCTGCCTGCAGGCGTACACATCGGAGTGATCCCCGAAAATACTAAGGGCGTGGGCAGCCACAGTCCTGGCCGCCACATGGAACACCCCTGGAAGGCCTTCCCCGGCGATTTTGTAGAGGTTGGGAATCATCAGCAAAAGCCCCTGGGATGCGGTGAAGGTGGTGGCAAAGGCCCCGGCGGTCAACGCCCCGTGGACGGCCCCCGCCGCCCCCGCCTCCGACTGCATCTCAGAGATTTCCACTTTTTGTCCAAATAAATTTTTCCTGCCCTCCACCGACCAGGCCTCCGTCACCTCCGCCATCACGGAGGAGGGAGTGATTGGGTAAATGGCCGCCACATCGGTGTAGGCGTATGCCACATGGGCGGCGGCGTGGTTGCCGTCCATGGTTGCTCGTTTTCTTTCCATAGCAAAATCCTCTTTTCATTTTTTTATAGGATTTCCCGTTTTTTTGGAAAGAATACATATTGTTTCTATCAGAATGCTTTGCCTGCGGCTACTCGTCAAACATAATCTCTTTTGCATAAGCTGCTTTCCCTGGAAGATTTTCCCAGTTCTCACCCTTACACTCATCCATATAAGTAATGTAATCACAGATATACACGGTGACTTTTGACACATCCCGGTTATAAATACTGTACACTTCTGCATTGTCCCCCTGGGATTCCAAAGGCTTACCCTGGGCATCACGAATTACAACCACGTAATCTACAATGCTCTCTCCTTCAGGCAGAATTGCCTCCGCCTGGATTTCATAAGGCGTTTTTGTAATTTTTGCAATCCCATATCCGTTTGCATCTGTCTCATTGATTTCTTTTACCAGACAGTCAGAATTATCTTTTTCGATATCCAATGTAAAATTCCAGTTTCCCTCCACACATTCCGGTATTTGTATGGTTTCTCCAGGATTGTCATAATCCCCTGTCCAATTATAACCATAAAACACTTTTTCAATATTTAACTGATACTGGAATTTATCCGGTATTCCGATTCTTCTAAAATGCTCATCCCAATTTTCTTCCGTAATCCATCCGTCATAGCCCGGGGTTAAATCCTCTACAAATTCGCTTGCATCAATACGGATAATCCCTGTGAAATTCTGGTCATCCTCAAAAGTGCCCTCCACGCTATTCGGCGCCAATGCCACTCCATCCTTTATCACTGGCCCGCCGCTTTCCGTCATATCAGCCACTGCCGTTGTCTGGAGCTGAACCGTGCTGAACTCCCACTGGCCTTTTGTGTCTTCCATATATTCCTTGGGCAACGGTTCCTCTGTCTGTATATGAATCCCAATATAGACTGCCATGTCATTGCAGTACACCTCCCCCAGGGTGACGGTGACGCCGTTATCCCGCTGAATATAGGGGCTGTCTGATTCTTTGGATTCTGCTGCGCCCTCCCCCAATCCTTCCGTGCCCTCCTTTGGCTCCTCTGTCTCCTCCGGTATCCATTTCACGGAACGGCTGCTGTAATCCCCCTTGTAGCTCACCTTCTCCTCCACATCCTGAAAAAAGGAACGCATAAGCGGGAGCTTTGCCGCCAAGGCCGGGTTTGCCGCACAGACAACCACGAAAAGGACAAAGGCCGCCGCCACGGCGGAAAACCCCGCCAGCATTTTTCCCCTGCTCCTTCTCCTCCTGTTCCTCTCCGCTTTTCGGATTTTCTGATAGGCCTGCTCCATCTTAGCATCCACGAAAGGACTCTCCAAAAGGGCATTTCCCAGTACCTCCCTGTATTCCTGCTCTGTATATTCTCTCATCGCTTACCTCCTGCATCCAATTGTTGTAATTTCTGCTTTCTTTTCCTGTTCCAAATTGTTGTAACCTCCGCCTTCCTGGATTTTTCCGCAAATATGCCTGTATGCAGTTTCACCCAACATCAGCAGATTAACTTAATCTGGCTGCGGAGCTTTTCTTTGCCCCGGTGCAGCCTGCTCTTTACGGTGCTCTCCTTCTTTTGCAGCATTTGTGCAATTTCCCTTGTGGTAAAATTTTCCCCGTAATACAGTTGGAAAATCGCCCGATCCTCCCTTGGCAGGGAGGCAATCATCTCCTGGAACTCCACGTCCGCAATGCCGCTGCTCATCACACCCTCCTCCGGTATCTGGTCGATTCCCGCAGTTCTCCTGTTCTGGTTGTAGATGCGGCTGCAGTTGTTGATCAGGATTTTGGTCAGCCAGGTTTTAAAATACTCCGGCTTTTTCAGCTCCCCCAGATGCTCGTAGGCGTCTGCGATAGTCTCCTGCATGGCGTCCGCCACATCCTCCTCATTCTGGAAAAAACCGTAGGCAACCCGCATCAGCGTCTGCTTGTTTTCTTCTATCAGGCGTATAAAGCTGTCAGCATTTCCACGCTGCGCCCGTCGTACTAATGCTTTCAATGTTTTTATCCTCCGTCCTTTTTGGTTTTGCTAACGTCAGCTTTTTTTGTTTTACAATTATTAGATAGGGAAAAGGGGGTTTTCGATGCAGGGAAATTTATTTTTTTCATCATAACATAAAAATTTCCTTTTTCGGAGGTGTGCATAAAAAAGATTGACAATTCATTTGGGTTGATTTACCATATGTTTTATGAAGGATACAAAAAATACACACTATTTAATATTCGATGAATCCGGCAATCTGGGGAACAGAGGCCGGTACTTTGTTATCGCATGTATTGATACATATGACTGGAAACCACTCCACAATATGATGCGGCGAAAACTTGGCATTGCCAAAAAAATGTTTCAGGAGCTATCTGCCCTGCACTCGAATGAAATAAAAGCGAAAGATGCCTATCCCTGCATTAAATTTCATTTGTTGGAATGCATAGCGGGAAAGGATATACACATTTCTTATATTGTAGCGGATTTATGTCATATCCGTACCAATCTGTTGAACGATAAAAACATACTCTATAATTATCTGATGCGGCTGTTGATTGAACGAGTTGTGACACCAGAAGATGATGCAGTCCATATGATATGTGACAACCATACAACCAAAGTGGCATCCGCCAACTCCTTTTCTGACTACATAAAATTATTTTTAGTGTATGAAAAAGAATACGATATGCAAATAAATGTAAAATATCTGGATTCCGACAGTAAAGAGGCCTATATCGTTCAAGCCGCCGACTATGTCGCAAACGCAGTCTATGGATATTATGAGTATGGAGATAAGGTTTACTATAACCAATTTGCACACAAGGTAAAGCATCAGCTCCTTTTTCCCTGGCGTCTTTTTGGAAAATGACAAAACTTTTCAGAAAATAAGAAAAGCATCTTGATTTTTTGATGTGCGAATGGTATGATTTATAAATAAATAACATATATTGTTTCTTAGGTGGGTGTGTAAGCCTGTATCCGTGTGCGAATCTTTTAAGCATAAGTTGCCTGTGTGGTAATCGCTGGTACAGCGGCACCCATTTTTTTAATGATTAAAATCAATCGTAATCGAGCAGGGAATTTTTCCCTGCACAATCAAGTAGGGGAGATTTCCCCTACTCGCCGTGCGGGGTGCGTGCTGCGTTAGCAGCTAATTTCTATATGCACCCCTGCACATAAAAAGGCATGGCCTATATCAGCCATGCCCTTTCCATGTCCAAAATTATTTGTACAACTCAACCAATCTCTGCAGATGCTCGTAGCGGTCTTTTGCTGCCTGCTCAGACTCTTTGAACAGTTTCTCTGCCCTGTCTGGGAAGGAGCGGGACAGTCTGCTGTAACGTGTCTCGTTGTTTAAGAAATCCTGATAGGTTCCATCGCCAGGTTTGGAAACCAGGGTAAATGGATTCTTGCCCTCTGCCTTTAATGCAGGGTTGAAGGAGAAGAGGTTCCAGTAACCTGCGCCTACTGCCTTCTTCATCTCATCCTGGCAGTGGTTCATTCCGCCCTTTACACCGTGGAGCTCGCAGGGAGCGTAGCCGATGATTAAGGAAGGCCCGTTGTAAGCCTCTGCCTCTGCCAGAACCTTGACTGCCTGTGCCATGTTTGCGCCAAGGGCAATCTGTGCCACGTACACATAGCCATAGCTCATAGCGATTTCTGCAAGGCTCTTCTTGCCGATGTCCTTACCTGCTGCGGCAAACTGGCAAACCTCACCGATATTGGATGCCTTGGAGGCCTGTCCGCCGGTGTTGGAGTACATCTCGGTGTCGAATACCATCACGTTTACGTTCTCGCCAGAGGCAAGCACGTGGTCTAATCCGCCAAATCCGATATCGTATGCCCAGCCGTCACCACCGAAGATCCAGATGGACTTCTTAGCAAGGTAATCTTTCTTCTCCAATGCTGCCTTTGCATCCGGGCATCCTGCTGATGCCGCTTTTTCAAGCTCTGCCACCAGCGCCTCTGTTGCAGGGGTGTTAGCCTTGGTGTCGTTCTTTGTCTCCATGAATTTGTCAAATGCAGCCTTTAACTCTGCGCTTGCCTTGTCGCTGCCCGCACATTTCTCTGCGCTTGCGATTGCCTGCTCACGGAGCACTCTCTGTCCGATTTCCATACCCAGACCGTGCTCTGCGTTGTCCTCGAATAAGGAGTTTGCCCAAGCCGGTCCCTTCTGGGAATCTTTGTTTACAGTGTATGGTGATGTAGCTGCAGGTCCGCCCCAGATGGAAGAGCATCCGGTAGCATTGCTGATGTACATATGCTCACCAAACAACTGTGTGATAAGTCTTGCGTAGGATGTCTCTGCACAGCCTGCACAGGAGCCTGAGAACTCAAGCAGCGGCTGGTTGAACTGGGAACCTTTTACGGTATTGTCTGCCGGCATACCAGGTTTCTTGCCTACGTTTGCAACCAGGTAGTCGAATACTGGCTGCTCCTCTGCCTGGGATTCCTGTGGAACCATAGCGATTGCGCCCACCGGACACACGGTAATACACTCGCCGCATCCCATACAGTCTAACGGGGATACGCTCATGGTGTACTTGTACTCGCTTGCCTTTGGCTTTGTCTCTGCAAGTTTGATATTGGAAGGAGCTGCTTTCACCTCGTCCTCGCTTAACATGAAGGGACGGATGGTTGCGTGGGAACATACAAACGCACACTGGTTACACTGGATACACTTCTCAGCGTCCCAGGTAGGAACGGTTACTGCCGTACCACGTTTCTCATATGCTGCTGCGCCGTGCTCGAACTGTCCGTCCGGGTTGCCCATAAATGCGGAAACCGGAAGGGAATCGCCATCCATTAAGGAAATCGGGTTCATCAGTTCTTTTACCATCTTTACGGTTGCAGGGCGTCCCTTTAACTCTGCGGGAGCAGGGTCTGCAGCCGGGTTAGACCAGGATGCGGGAATCTCTACTTTATGTACTGCGTCCACGCCGGCGTCGATTGCCTTGTAGTTCATGTTTACGACATCGTCACCCTTCTTGCCGTAGGATTTCTTTGCCGCCTGTTTCATAAAGTCAACTGCATCGTCAATCGGCATTACGTTTGCCAGTTTGAAGAATGCAGACTGCAAAATCGTGTTGGTACGTTTGCCCATGCCGATTTCGATTGCCTTGTCGATAGCGTTGATGGTGTAGAGCTGAATGTTGTTGTCGGCAATATATTTCTTTGCCTCTGCGTTTAAGTGGTGCTCCAACTCCTCGTCAGACCACTGGCAGTTAATCATAAACACTCCGCCCGGTTTTACATCCTGTACCATCTTGAATCCCTTGTTTACATATGCCGGGTTGTGGCATGCCACAAAGTCAGCCTGGTTGATGTAATAGGGGCTCCTGATTGGCTTGTCTCCAAATCTCAGGTGGGAAACAGTAACACCGCCTGTCTTCTTGGAGTCATACTGGAAGTATGCCTGGATATATTTGTCTGTGTGGTCACCGATAATCTTGGTGGAGTTCTTGTTTGCGCCAACGGTTCCGTCTCCGCCAAGACCCCAGAACTTACACTCAACGGTTCCCTCTGCCGCTGTGATAGGAGCAGGTTTTACTTCCGGTAAGCTTAAGTTGGTCACGTCATCCACGATACCGATGGTGAAACGTGCCTTTGGAGCGTCTTTCTCCAGCTCTTTATATACTGCAAATACGGAAGAAGGAGGCGTATCCTTGGAACCTAAGCCGTAACGTCCGCCAACCAGCACGATATCGTTCAATCCTGCCTCACGAAGGGTAGCTGCAACGTCTAAGTACAGAGGATCTCCAAGGGAGCCTGGCTCTTTTGTCCTGTCTAATACGGCAACTTTCTTTGCTGTCTTCGGAAGGGCTTTTACGAATGCATCGGAAACCCATGGACGGTACAGACGAACTTTTACCAGTCCAACCTTCTCGCCTTTTGCGGTAAGGTAGTCGATTACTTCCTCTGCCACGTCGTTTAAGGAGCCCATAGCCACGATGACACGATCTGCGTCCGCTGCTCCGTAGTAGTTGAATAAGCCGTAGTTTGTGCCAAGTTTCTCATTGACTTTTGCCATATACTTCTCAACGATAGCCGGGAGCTCGTTGTAAGCGGTGTTGCAGGCCTCACGGTGCTGGAAGAATACGTCGCCGTTCTCGTGGGAACCACGCATAGCCGGATGCTCCGGATTTAACGCATGTTCACGGAAAGCCTTCACGGAATCCATGTTGCACATTTCCTTCAAATCTGCGTAATCCCACTTCTCGATTTTCTGAATCTCGTGGGATGTACGGAATCCGTCAAAGAAGTTGATAAACGGAACCTTGCCCTCGATGGTTGCCAGGTGCGCAACAGGGCTTAAATCCATAACCTCTTGCGGGTTTGTCTCGCAGAGCATAGCGAAACCGGTCTGACGACAGGCATATACGTCACTGTGGTCACCGAAGATGTTTAAGGACTGGGTAGCCACGGTACGCGCGGATACATCGAACACGCAGGGGAGCATCTCGCCTGCAATCTTGTACATGTTGGGAATCATCAGTAAAAGTCCCTGGGATGCAGTAAAGGTGGTGGTTAATGCGCCTGCTGCAAGGGAACCGTGGACAGCTCCCGCTGCTCCTGCCTCGGACTCCATCTCCACAACCTTCACCTGGTTTCCGAAAATGTTCTCCTGTCCTGCTGCGGACCACTGGTCAACCGTGTCAGCCATTGGGCTTGACGGGGTAATCGGGTAAATGGCGGCAACATCCGTAAAAGCGTACGCTACATGAGCAGCGGCTGTGTTACCGTCCATTGACTGTTTTGCTCTAGACATTTGATTTCCTCCTTAAAAGATTTAATGTTACTAGACTTCATGGCAGTTTTTGATAAGAACTGCCTCTAACATATAAATATATAGAAATTGTGCCAAAAAATCAATAGTTTCGACTACATTTTTTGGTACAAAATTTAAAACAAGCAGCCTTCCATATTCCTGTGCTTTAGATTTTTTTACCATATGCAGTGTTTTTGGGACAACTTCTATGGAATCTTATGAAATCGTTGTCCCAAATATGCACAAATCTTATTCTATACCGTATGCTTTTCTTTTTTCTTATTCTCACCTTTGTATTTGTGGAGGAGTGCAATGAACCTCTGACTCCTATGTATGCTCTTTTCTAATTCTTCCCTGTCCACCTGATAATTTGGGTCAGGCTCATATAGTTCTAAGGGTGCAAAACTGTATGAAACGTCATTTAAAGTTGTTTTTTGCATCACCTTTCCCTCCTTTTGTATTTTTAATGGTTCTGTTTGTTCTATGCATATTTTAAAACTTATTTGATTTTTATCCGTTTCTTTGCACTATACCCCCCATAATACTTTTTGCCTGTGGAATCCTCGGCATATGCCCGCACCCTCACATAGTATGTTTTTCCCTTCTTTAGTTTCCTGATTTCCTTTTTCAAGGAAGAAACATATGTTTTTTTCGTGTTTTTGGGTTTAAAGCCGCTGGTGGTGGAATAGGATAACTCGTAACCGGAGGCATTTTTTACTTTTTTATAGGTAATAAGCAGTTTTCCGGTTTTTTTACTTTTTACAGATAAGCTTTTCACTTTACCTGGTTTCTTGACCTTGCTCCACCTGGCATACAGGGTCTGATTTGATGTTACCAAATATTGTTTTGTGACTTTTGTTCCGCCTGACTTTTGTGTGTACCAGCCTTTAAAAATATATCCATTCTTTATTATCTTAGGTAGTGCTCCTATTGTTTGATTCTTTTCTACCTGTTTATTTTTTTGCGTTAGCTTTTTCCCTCCATTGGGGTGAAACGTTACTATGTAAGTTACCGGCAAATTAGAGTTATTTTGAATATTTTCATTAGATGCATTAGGAGAGTCAGCAGTTTCTGATGCACTATTATTCTCATTATCACTCATTCCTGGTACGCTACTGTTCCCTCCATCATTAATTGTCGTATTTCCGGTAATAACTCCATCACTACAATGAATTGTGGCCTGCAATAAATTTGAGTTTGATTTTCCAAACCCAGTACTATTACATATATTTATACATTTCCAATCTGAAGTTTTTCCGTTATAATATACTTCCCTCAACTTATTGCAACCATAAAAAGAGAATTCTTCTATGCGATTTACGCTTTGAGGGATAAAAATCTTTTCCAAACTGCTACAACCATAAAATGCATCCTCTCCTATACTTTTCACACTTTCAGGAATCGTAACCGTTTTTAAATTACTGCAACCTTCAAAGCCTCTTTCCTCTATTACTTCCAATCTTGCTGGCAAACTAACTTTTTTTAGATTACTACGATTTCTAAAGGCCATATATCCGATACTTGTAATATCATCTCCCATTTCCACACTTACAATTTTAATTTTATAAGAATTTTCAACATTTTCCATACCATAAGATTCCATAGCCCCCTTTCCTGAAATCACCATCCTCCCCCCATCAAACAATTCCCACTTCAAATTGTTACCACATGTTCCAGAATGAATCACAGTCTCCCCCTGCATCTCATGCACGACATTGCTCTTCCCTTCCACCACATGAACCGTTATGGTATCCGTATACCCCCCTTCCCGTGACGTAGCCGTCACCGTAACCGTTCCAGCCTTCTTTGCCTCACACACAACAATCGGCCCGTGGATTTCAAAAACAGACTCATCCGACGAAACATAATCCGCATAAGCCATCCCCGCCCCTTCCGGCGTCAGCACAGGTGACGGAAAGACAATATACGCATCCTCCAACCCCACCGTGATTTCATCCATTTCAAAATGCATACCCGTAGCCTGCGCCTTTGCCTCGCCAAATGTGGCATAAATTTCCGGATAATCCACTTCCAATTGGTACAAATACTCATTAAAAAAAGTATTCTGGGATACCTTATACACATGCTTTATCCCCTGGACGGCACTGGTATATTCCTCATATGTACTCTGCTTAAAGATTAAGAGTATGCCTCCCACCGCCGCATCTTTATAGATAACATCCGCATAAGATATGGCAAAATCACAGCTAAGCTGGCTGGCAATATACAATGCCTCCACAGAGGCAAGATAACTGCCGGCATTTTCTTTTGTCCGGGAGCTTTTATAAGCATTCCCCAGCCCGGCGTTTACCTTTGTCAGTAATTGGTAAAACTTTCCCAGACAACGCATCTTCTCATACTGCTCAATGGATTTGTCCGTGGAAAACAGAACATTGGAAATTGCCATCCCCAATTTTGCTCCATCTAAAAACATCTTGCTGTATGGCGTGGAGGACAACAAACGCTGCCACCACCCGTCCACAATGCCGCCAAAAGCGTCTGCTGTTATCTCTATCGACTGGTTCATCACCGCAGACAGAAAGCCTCCCTGGGCGTTCTGCATGGCCGTGGCCGCCTCCAGCAGAGCCTCCTTCATCACCGGATTGTCACTGGGACACTGGTTATACATCTGCATCACAACATTTTTCATATCCTCAGACATTTCCGATAACTGCATGTAAGACGTCAACGCCTCCACCCCGCCGACAATCGTGTCCGTTGTCTGAAATACCGTTCCCACTGCACTGCCAATCCCGCCAATCTTTTTCAACGCCGGATGGTTGTTTTCGTATGCCTCCGACAAATACTTTTGCACCTTTTCCTTATCCTTCAGTGATAAACCGCTGATTTTTCCATTTCTGATATCAATCTTTGCATCCAGCCCGTCCGTTTCTTTTACCCACTTTTCTACCTGGGAAATCATACGGTTCGTCTCACTTACCGCTTTCTTCTGTATGTCATACAGAAAATCCCGGCTGCCTGTCTGTTCCATAAACACGCTGAATATAATAGCCTCATAATATCCCTTTTCATCCAGCATCCCCCCTGCAATCTGTGACGGGCTGACTGCAAGGTTTGCAGTTTTCCAGGCTTTTACAGAATTTTGAAAGGTACTGTTCTCATCCAACAAACGCACCATCAAATCTGAGGGTATCTCATACTGCCCCAGGCTTGCAAAATCGTTGTATGTTCCCGTAGCCGGATTCATGCAATAGTCCGCCCTGTAACATTCCAAGACAAAATCTTCCCCTGCCCTTGCTCCCGATGCCTGGCCATTTAGAATATCCAACTGGTTTCCAGAAAGGGCAGACATGCCCCCAAGATATTTCTGGTTATCCACCGCCTGAATCTTTGTCTGTACACCCTTTTCCGCCGTAACCGCCTCCCCGGTCAAAAAAGCCGATAGTTCTGTGCAGACCAGCGTCACTGCCAGCACAAAAGCCATTATCCTGTTTTTCATGTGAAACACTTTCCTTTTAAATTTATATTTTTTTATATTTTAGAACAAAATGGTATAAAATGCAATAGTCCATTTTGTTCTAAAATATAATAGCCTTGGTGATGCATATGGTTTATGAAAGAATCCGTGATTTGCGGACAGACTACAACTATACACAGACGCAGCTTGCTGAATACCTCCATGTTTCCCAGCGGGCCTATTCCAGCTATGAAAATGGAAAACGTGGGATTCCCCTGGAAATCCTCTCCAAGCTCGCAGATTTTTACTGCACCAGCACGGATTATCTTTTAAACCGCACCGACCAGCCCAACGCTTATCCCTGTTCAAAATTGTACAAAAAATAAGGAGTCTATATGACCACTTCCCTCACGCTCAAAAACCCAGAACTAAACATCGCCATCTGCGAGGACAACCCCGCCCACCTCTCCCAATGCCACGAAATCCTCCGGCGAAACGCCGGAAACACCGCCCCCCTCTTCTCCCTCTACGCCTGTGGCGAGGATCTCCTGGCCGACATGGAGCGGGGCAGGGAGTTTGACGTTTTGTTCCTGGACATTGAAATGCAGGGCAAGGACGGCATCGAAACCGGAAAGGCGGTACGCCGCCACAACAAAAATATCGTCCTTGTGTACCTCACCGCCTACCGCCAGTATGCCATCAAAGCCTACGAGACAAGGGCGTTTCGCTACCTGCTAAAGCCCTTGGACGAGGATTCGGCCAGGGACATTATGGCGGCGGTAAAGCGGGAATGCCGCCAGTACCAAAAACTGGTGTTTAAGGAGTGGGACACCGTCCACTTTGTGAACATTGCCGACATTGTCTACCTGGAGGCCAAAAACAAGTACACCTTTGCCTACACCCTCTCCCAGGAGTTTTCCAGCAAAACCAGCCTGAATGAATACGAATCCCTCTTAACGCCAAACGGTTTTTTCCGGATACACCGAAAATACCTGATTAACTGCTTTTACGTGAAAGCCTTGACCCCCGCCGGCCTCACCCTCTCCAACGGCATCCTGCTGCCTGTGGCCAGGAGCCAGCGTTCAAACGTAAAAAAGCTGTTTTACGACGCCATGGAAAGGGGAATTTTTTAGTATGGAGCTGTCTTGCACCCTGTTTGTCAATTTTTTGTCCGCCCTAATCCTCCTCCTGCTGATGAAGTATGGCTTTGGGGTCAATTTCCGGCTGAATTTCAGGGGGTTCCTCTTAGCCTCCCTGGTTTTTTTCGCCTATGATTTCCTGTTGGAGTCCTTTGCCCCGCCCCTTGTGGAGACCCTTGGGCTCCATTTTTTTCTGCTGGCGGTCCTGCTTTTCACGCTGCCAAAACATTCCTTCAAGAAAGCCTTCTGCCTGATTCCCGCCAGCGCCTTCTACGCCCAGCTGGACGGCGTGGTGGAGCTTTTGGCCAGGCATTTCGGCATTTCGGGCTGTGCCGTCCCCACCCTGGAGGGGCCGGTGGAAGTGGCGGTGGTGTTGGCGGACTGCCTCTGGATTCTCTGTCTCATCTGCCTTGCCCTGCAGGTGGAAAAAAGGGAACTCACCCTTTCTATCACCCTGGGGGAAGGGATTTTTCTCACCATGCTTGGGGTGGCCTTCCCCTTTTATGACATTTTCTACTCCTACCTGGAAAATGGCTCCAAGGGCTTTAAAACAAGCCTGTGGATTTTCTTCTGCCTGGGGCTGAATATCTCCATTTTCGCCTATTTTTTCCACAAGCAGAAAACGAATCATTACCACAACCTGTCGGAGGCTTACCGGGAATACTATAACGCCCAGTACGCACAATTTTCCGCCTACAAAAAATCCCAGGCCAGGCAGGACCGTTTCCGCCACGACCAGGACAACCATTTTCTGGTGATGCAGGAAATACTCTCTGGGAAAGAGTACGACAAAGCCGCCGCCTACATGGAACAGCTTACGAAAACCCGGGATACAGACTTCTTTCCTGTGTTTACGGGGAATGAAATACTGGATATGCTGATCAAAATGAAATACCAGAAAATATGTGATTTGAATATTTCGATTCGCATTGTGAATAGTCTTGACGTGATTTCCCACATGGATCCTGTGGATATCTGCATTATCTTTTCCAATGCCATAGACAATGCCATGGAATCCTGCGAGAAGGTCACGGGAAACCGTTATATTGAACTTGGGGCAAAAAAATTTTCCTGCCACACCATGGTTTGCATGAAAAACCCTGTATCCGATAAGGGGCGGGATAAAAAAACATTTTTTCACACCGACAAGGAGGACAAAAACCTCCACGGTTTCGGCATTTCCAATATGAGGGAAACGCTGAAAAAATATCACGGGACGTTAAGCTATGAACAGAGGGGAGATACGCTAATCACCCGGATACTTCTTTCTGATGTCTAAAGAAACACTGATTAAATCCTCATTTCCTTAGAACTTCTGGCGGATGCACACGGATTTGCAGAGGAATATGCTGTTTTGCAGTGAAAATTCGATGCAAAAAACGCTTTTATCAGCGTTTCCTGACCGTTTATCCCACTAGGACCCGCCGCTCGTCCCACAAATCCCCCAAATTTTTCTCCTGATGCTATAATGTGGCTATCATTCTGTTTAGGAGGAAATATTGATGAAAAACACAAGTTCAAAACCTATCACAAAAATACTGTTCCTGCTGGCGTTTATCTTTGCCCTTCTTATGCCCTCAGGCAAAGCCCAGGCGCAGGAATATTTTATCACCGATGCGGGATATCTTTCCAAAAATGGAAACACGGAACTTCGGGAAACCGAAATCACCGGGGAAGTGGATTATTACCTGCTGAAATTTAAGGCAAAAAAAGACGGGTATGTGATTTTTACCGCAAAAACCCCAGTGGATAAGGATTACAGTGGAGCCTTCCACGGTTTTTGGCGGCTGTGCGATTCTTCCAGACAGTCCCTGACCCAAAGCGATATGTTCCGCATGGAGGAATCCGTCACTTTTGCCATAAAGAAAAACAAGACCTACTACTTAAAGGTGGACTTTAACGACGCCGTGGTTATCAACCATCAATATAAAGCGGTCACAGACAAAAGCGGCAGCAAAAAATCCAAGGCGTACAGCCTGAAAAAGAACAAAACCGCATCCGGCCTCCTGATCTCCGGGGAAAACAAAACGGACTGGTACAAAATCAAGCTCACCAAAAAACAGGCCTTAAAGCTGACCTTTACCACAAAATCCAACAACGGCCTGTGCGTGGAGGTCTTCTCTTCCAAAAATCTCAACAAAGCCATAGAAGGCCTTGCCTACAAGCAGACCGACAGCCGGAATGAAACCGTATCCCTCACTTCCCGGAACGGACATTACAGTGACTCGCCCAAGAAAAAACTGGAAAAAGGCACTTATTATGTGAAGGTCTACGGCATGAAGGGCTGGCAGCAGTCCGGTTTCTACTCCCTGAAATGGAAGTAAACGCTGGCGGCCTTCCGCTAAAAGGTGCGAATCAGCAAATCGCTGTTTTCCACAAAATCCATAATATTGTGGAACCCCAGACGCTCCAGCAAATCCCTGACAAAAGGGTTTTCCAGGGGCGTCTTAAATTCTGCCATCTCCCCGTAGTCCTCCACAAATTGTTTCCCCTCGTCGGCGGGAATCATGGCCTTTGGCCCCCCCACACAACCACCCTTGCAGCCCATCCCCTCAAAAAAGTTTGCCTCCGTCTCCCCGTTTTTCACCTGCTCAATGAGCTTTTTGCAGTCCGCCACTCCGTCGGCCTGTTTCGCCTGCACCTTTATGGATTTTTCCGGGTCTAACTGGTTGACGGTCTCCTTTACCGCCTGGCTGACCCCCCCTGTCCTGGCGTAGATTCGCCCCGCCTTTGAGGAGTGCTCCTTCTCCTCCTCGGCAAGTTCCCCTATTTTGAGATCCGCCGCCTCAAAAATTTCTCCCGTCTCCTGGAAGGTCAGCACGTAGTCCACCGCATCCTTGATATCCTCCTCCCTAGCCTCCTTTTTCTTTGCCATGCAGGGGCCGATAAACACCGTCACGGCGTCGGGGTGCAGCTTTTTTACCACCCTGCCTGCGGCTATCATTGGGGAAACCGCCCCTGGCACGTGGGGAGCCAGCTCCTTGTAGATGCCCCGTATCATGGAAATCCAGATTGGGCAGCAGCAGCTTGTGAGCTGGAAATCCCCCTGCTTTTTCACATGGCGGTCAAATTCCAACGCCTCTTTTAGGGTGAGGATGTCGGCAAACACCGCAACCTCCACCATCCCCTGAAACCCCAGGGCTTTCAAGGCGCTGCGCAGCCGTCCCGGGGTCGCCTCCCTGCCAAACTGCCCGGTAAAGGCGGGGGCCACCAGGGCGTACACCGGCTGTTTTCCCTCCTCCAACGCCTTTAGCACCGGATAAATTTCCCGGTTCTCCTTGATGTGCCCCAGCCTGCAGGCATCCACGCAGACGCCGCAGCCCACGCAGCTCTCCGGGTGAATCCGCACCTTTCCCTCCGGCGTTTTTTCTATGGCCCCGAATTCGCAGCTTTTCACACATGCGCTCTCCTCCCCGCAGTCTACACAGTCCCCGGTGTGTATCACCGGCGGGTAGTTTTCCGGGTGGAGGAGGCAGTCTAGGGACTGGTCCTCGTCCTGTTTGGTAATGTCCCTGCCTTTTTCTAACTCCTGCCTGGCTATTTTGTGGTACAGTTCTTTTAATGTAGTCATGGTATGCTCCTTTTTCTGTACGGATTCTTTTTGATGCCGTCTGTCATACCATTACTATCTCCGTTTTTTTGTTCCTTATTCCTGAAAAAAGAAAACCAGCCTGGCGCCTTTGTGAAACACCTGCTGGTTTTGCTCTTATCGTCTTATCTATCAGAAAATTTGTAATTTCTGCTCCCTCTTTTCCATAAGTTTACGGATATCATCTATATCGGTCAGCACCGGCATCGTTGGCATAGATGGTTTCCATTCTGGGTCGAGACTGGATTCCTCCAGTGCATTGGCCAATGCCTCCGCCTGATGCGGGTCACGGATTATAATATTTGTAAGTATACTGGATGTAGCCATATTGACACCTCCTCTGAATTTAGCATTTCTCTTTTTTAACAAATACATTTATTCCTTTATATTGTACTCAATCAGACGTGAAAAATCAATATTGCACGTCATAAAAAATTTAGCATTTATTTGGAAAATTATTCTTTTTCTCGAAGTTCCAGTAAATCAGAGATATCACAGTCAAGATATTCACATATTCTTGCCAAAAATTCACAATCGTATCTTTGTGTTTGTCTGCATCAATAATAATTTTTATACTTGACATAACTGCCCTGTGCCTTTAGAATCTAAACTATAAAGAAATGAGTTTTTCGACCGTACAGCTAATGCTCAAACGGCTTGCTCGTTTCTTTTTTATCCTTCATCCTATGCATAGTGTACCAATATCCTTGCCATAAACATATCATATCTAATCCGTCCATACTGTCGTCAAAAACAGGTATTGCCAAACTCCGAAACCAAACACCACCGATATTCAATTACTAGCTCAATGCTAAGATTTTGCCTCTGATACAAAAGAATTTTTGTACATATTATGCCAAAACCTTTCCTTTATCTTAGATACATCCAACCCTTTTATCCCTATTCTTGCATTTATTCCATTTCCTAACAAAAGACTTTTCGCCATCATCTTCCTCCCTGTGTTTATAACACATCGCCAACATTTTATAGTTTTTGATTCATTACCCTTTGTTTCAATTATCAAATACTACTTTTAAACACACGTCAAGTATATACAAGAACTTATTTCTTAATATATATTTCTTTCAATAAAGTCAGCATGTTGCGTAAAGAGCACCCCATTGCTAATAAAAAAACCATATTTACGCTTTTTCCCCTTTGATATAAATATCGCCACTCTTCAAAAACCAACTTATTTTTTTCTAAATAATTCCAAAACGATTCTTCATCACATGGAAATCCCCATGTTTGCATATGTGTTACTGTCAATTGTAAAATAATATTTTGTTCATTATTAGGAATTTGGCAAAACAATTTTTTTAAATCATGTCCTCTTACTTTTTCGTCCAACATGCTTTTTAAGAACAACTCAATGGAAAATCCCAAATTAACCATAGCTGGAATAATAGAATACATATCTTTTTCATTTGTAATTTTCGACTGAGAACGATATTCTCTTTCCCCAACTTCAAAAAAAGCCATTGCCTCATTTGCAATTTTAAAATCAATATTGACCATATCCACAAAATCCCTAATACTAAAACATAGTGTCCATTACATACTTTCTATTATCCACCGCTGTCTCTAATCCACTAACCACTCCGTCTCATCCCCACAAATATTACGGATTTTTACCCTAAGCGGTCTCTCCCTGCTGCATATCCTTGCATCCCAAAAATCCTTTGTCTTAATGCCATTTTTTATGACATAACCATTCCTATCAATCTTAATCTCACTGTCAGAATGCCATTCACCTTCAAATGCAGTACAGTCAAGGCTCAAAAATTCAATAAATTCCACCCCCTCCTCACTGACTTCGATTGGTTTATATGGCCTCTTACTTGAAGAATTAAGAAATGCCTTTTGATTAAATTCCATTATTTTCTGCATCACACGGTCACTGGCAAACCTGTCTATGGTAACGGCATATCCGCCAAATAAATCCTCCTGTATCGGTTCGCAATGAAACTGGGCATAATCCCCAATTACAACATCATCCAAAATATTTTTCAAATCACGCAGCTCTATCTCAACCGTTGTACTGTCATCATTCTTAATAAAATCTTCTATTTCTTTCTGATTCGCAAGGTCGATATAATATACAATTACCTTATTTACATTGCTTTCCAGCTCTGGGATTGCCTGATGGATTATGCGGTTCATTTGAACGGTATCCAGCAGCTTTGATGCGCTGTCCTCCAAATTTGGAATATACACAGGAATCGTTCCCCTCTTACTGTCAGAAATGGAACCTGCCCAAAAGGAATTTAAAGAATCATCCTGCTTTAATCCCAGAATCAAAGATTTTATCTTGTCCATTGTCTGTACAGGATTTCGGTAAAACTGTACCCCGTCTTTAATTTCAAGCACATCAAACTGCGCTTTATCCGCAACAAGACGGTCACGAGTGGTTTGAATGGAATTAACGCCTATATCACAATGGATAAACTTCCTGCCAAGCTTATGCGCCACTGCCGATGTCACGCCACTTCCGCCAAAAAAATCAGCCACAATCATATTTTGGTTGGAAGATGCATGGATAATACGTTCCAATAATGCCTCTGGTTTTTGAGTAGAATACTCAATCCGTTCTTCCGCCTGGGAATTAACAGGAGATATATCATCCCATAAACCACTAATAATTCTGCCTTTTAATGTATCCAGATACCGTTTATAACGTGGCCTGTTATTATTCGTCATAGTAATCAAACCTTCACCACACAATTTATCTATATTCTCTTGGGAATACCTCCAATGAGTTCCAGCCGGCGGCTCGATTGAAACACCAAAAAAAGTCCTTGCCTCCCCTGCCCCTGGCGCTGTCAGATTATCAAGTGCAAATTTTCTGCCATTTTCGTCCGTATTAGAATAATATTTACCTATATGTTCTTCAGAATGCGATGTATATTGTGGATTCCAAATAAAATCATCATTACTCTTATGATAGCAAAAAATACTATCGTGAATTTGGGCAAAACCTTCCCTTTGAGCATGTGACGTCGTTCGTTTCCAAATAATTTCACTTGAAAAATTATCCTCGCCAAAAATCTCATCCATCAAAATTTTCACATAATGCCCTATGTGATAGTCCAAATGCACATAAATAGATGCCGTTTCACTCATAACGCTCTTAATCGCCATAAGATTTTCATACATCCAATTAAGGTATTTCTCTTTGTCCCAGATATCCCCGTACATCTTTTCTTCAAATGTCTTCCACTCGTCCATATCCAATTCTTCCTCGGCCTGTTGAACCACTTCTGCAAGTTTCGGATTGCGGCGGAGATAAACTTTTTTCGCATAATCAGCTCCGCTGGCAAATGGCGGGTCAATATATACAAGGTCAACCTGTATTCCCTTCTGTTTTAGATAAGCGCAGGATGATACACATTCCCCCCGGATAACCATATTCCCACTATTGTTTTTGCCAACCGTCTCCTTCTTTTCCATTTCGTAAAGCGGCATTCCCCGCTGCAAAACCATAGAGACATCATCTGCGCCGCGATATTTTAATATTCTGTTAAAATTGCCAAGAACCGCCTGCCCTTCAATCGGCTCCGGCACAAAGGGAACATATTTCATCGGCATTTCCTATTCCTCCTCAAAAAAATCCATTATTTTTTGGCGTGTCACTGCTATTCTCTCACTCTCTGTCAGCACATCTTCCAGATATAGATAGTCAAAACGTGTATAGCCAAAAGCCTGATTGTTCTGCTTGGTAAACTCCGTTTCCATAAAAATACGCTTATCCTCAAACTTATCTTTATAAATTTCGCCTTTTGTCTCCACTATGACAACCTTATGAATCTGTCCATTCTGACGCTGTAAAATCAGAAAATCCGGCGTATACATTCCTATGTATTTCCTTTTCTGGTATGCCGTCGTACAGAACT
>JAMPFA010000001.1:798670-849754 GCA_023664725.1 Roseburia sp.
GTCCTCGTTGAGTTTCATATAGAAAGCCTTGATTTCCTTGGGATAGTCCGTGACAAACACGGGACGCTTAAACACTTCCTCCGTGAGGTAACGCTCATGCTCTGTCTGCAAATCCGCCCCCCAGGAAACCTTGTACTCGAAATTGTCATTGTTTTTCTGTAAAATCTCCACGGCCTCCGTGTAGGTCACCCGGGCGAACTCAGAATTTGCCACATGTGTAAGCCGTTCAATAAGCCCCTTGTCCACAAAGCTGTTGAAAAACTGCATCTCCTCCGGGGCATGTTCCAGCACATAGTTAATAATGTACTTTAACATGCTCTCCGCCAAAATCATATCGTCATTCAAATCCGCAAAGGCAATCTCCGGCTCAATCATCCAAAACTCCGCCGCATGTCTGGTGGTGTTGGAGTTTTCCGCCCGGAAGGTGGGGCCGAAGGTGTAAATATTTTTAAAGGCCATGGCGTAAGTCTCCCCGTTGAGCTGGCCGCTTACGGTAAGGTTGGTGGGCTTGCCAAAAAAGTCCTTGGAAAAATCCACGCCGCCCTCCTGATTTTTTGGCACATCCTTTAAATCCAGGGTGGTGACCTGAAACATTTCCCCCGCCCCCTCGCAGTCGCTCCCGGTAATCAGCGGGGTATGCACATAGACAAAATCTCTCTCCTGGAAAAATTTGTGGATGGCGTAGGCAATCAGGGAACGCACCCGAAACACCGCCTCAAAGGTATTTGTCCTGGGACGCAGGTGGGAAATACTTCTCAGATACTCAAAGCTATGGCGTTTTTTCTGCAGGGGATAATCCGGTGCGCTCTCACCTTCTATCATTACCTCCTCCGCCTGAATCTCAAAGGGCTGCTTTGCCTGGGGGGTTGCCACCAACTTGCCGGAGACGATGATTGCCGCCCCAACATTTAATTTTTCCACCGCCTCAAAATTGGAAAGCCTGTCGTGGTAAACCACCTGAAGGGGCTCAAAAAACGTCCCGTCATTGACCACGATAAACCCAAATGCCTTGGAGCTTCGGATGCTCCTCACCCATCCCCCAATGGAAATGTCCTGATCCAGATACTCCTCTTTGTTCCGGTACAAATCCCGGATGTTTACAAGTTCCATTTTAACTGTTCTCCTTTTCTCCATAGTTTACTTTTGCCTTGTCTGCAATCATCTGACATGCCTTATTTTGCAGGTACACCTTCTGCATATAAATTTTGCCGGATTCCCTGTCCGCCCCGTAGGTCTCATACAGGGTATCCTCATCCCCATATCCGCCGCTTTCCACCAGATTGGAAATGTAGGTGTTGTACTCCTCCTCGTCAAACTGGATATCCTCTTTTTCCACAATGGCCTCAAAAACCAGCTCCTGCCTGATATTCTCCTCCATATTTTCCGTTACATCTTTCCGAAAATCTTCCAGAGTGCTCCCGTAGTTGTTTTTCACAAAATCCTCCAGGCTGGTTCCGTCTGCGCAGTTGGCTCTCTCAAACCCGGCCATATACTCCTCCACCCTTGCCTCCAAAAGCCCTTTGGGAAACTCCTTTACCTGGGACTTTTCGGTGACTACGTCAATGACCTGGGTGCGGATAGCCGACTGCTTTACGTTTTCCAACTGCATCTTTAGCACAGTCCCTACCTGCTCCATAAACACTTCCTTCGTGTCCACCTGATAATATTTTTTTGCCGTGGCATCGTCCATGCCCTCCACCGTGGTGGGCTTTACCACCGCATTGACGGTAAAGGTGAAGGTCACCTCCTGCCCCGCCAGCTCCTCTGCGCCGTAATTTTCCGGGAAAGTCACGTTGCTATCCACAGTCTCCCCCACTTTTGCCCCTTTTAACCCATCGGTAAAGCCTTCAATATAGCCTGATTGCTGGACAGCGTCACAGTTGTTTGCCACGTCGATAAACTGGTTTTGGGCGGTGCCCCCATCAAAGGCCACCCCGTCCTTTTTTCCCACATAATCCACGTCCACAATGTCATTTTCCCCCACCTCTGTCTTGGTGTCATCCGCCATGTAGGGGCTGTAACGGGCAATGAGCTGCTCTGCGTATTCCTTGACGGCATCCTCCGTCACCTCATACTCCGACGCATCCCCTATGGTCACCTCCACGTCCATGTAATCCCCCAGGGTCACATAGTCGTTGACGTCATACTGGATATCCGTGCTCTTTACCCCTGGGGCCTCCTTAGAAACTTCCGTTCCATCCACGCTTTTTTCGCCGGAGTCCCCCCCGCAGCCCGCCGGAAAGGCGCAGAACAGGCACAACAATAACAACATTATTTTTTTCTTCATAATATTTACCTCAACTTTCAACCTATTCAGACTTTTTTAACCCCTCTGCTCTTCCAGCCATCGCATCGCCGTATAGGCATAAACCGCACTGCCGTTTACAAGGGCATCCTCATCAAATTTCACCATGGGATGATGCTGGGGGTAAATATAACCCTTTTCCGGCTGCCCTGCTGCCAGAGCCAGCATAACGGAGGGCACTTCCTGGCTGACATAGGCAAAATCTTCTGAGCCCGCCGTTTTCGTTGTCTTTTGCCCGCCGCTCATGGCATCCAGTTCCCCCACCGAAAATGATTTTCTCTCCCCCAAAAGTTCCTTTACATATTTTTCCGCACATACACACAGTTCTTTATCGTTTACCAAAGTCGGGCAGCCGCTTCCAAATGTCACTTTTGCCTCTGCACGGAAAGATTTTGCAATCCCCTCTGCAATCTGCACCAGCCTCTCTTTCAGAAAAGAGCGCACCTCCTCGTCAAAAGTCCGAATACTTCCCCCCATAAGTGCCACGTCAGGAATTACGTTGGGGGCAGTTCCGGCATGCATAGTTCCCACCGTCAAAACAGCTCTGTCATTCATTGCCAGCTCCCTGGAATGGATTTCCTGGAGGGCGATCAACATATGGGCGGCAGCATTTAAAGGGTCAATCCCTGTATTTGGCATGGAACCGTGGCAGCCCTTTCCCTGCACCCTGATCTCAAAATAATCTGCTGCCGGAGCGCTGACTCCTGGCGCAGAGACGATCACTGTCCCTGCCTCAAAAGGCATTCCTGCCATAACATGGATCATCAGTGCACCGTCCACCTTTGGATTTTCCAGAAGACCGTCCTCTATCATATCATGGGAACCCTCAAAAATTTCCTCAGCAGGCTGAAACATCAGTTTTACAGTTCCCTCAATTTCATCTTCATGGTCTTTTAACAATTTTGCTGCGCCAAGCAGCATCGCCGTGTGCATATCATGTCCACATGCATGCATACACCCGTTGGCAGAAGGGAAATCTACCTCTGCCTCTTCTTTTATGGGCAGTGCATCCATGTCTGCCCGGATCAGAAATACTTTCCCCTCCTTTTTTCCTCCTGCCAATGCAACAAGGCCTGCTTTTCCGCAAGCCTGTGGCTTATATCCCATATCCGACAATTCTTTTTTCACAAATTCACAGGTATCTTTCAGCTCAAATCCTGTCCCGGGATGTGTATGCAGATACCTTCTGTTAAAAACAAGTGTCTCCCTTAACCGTGCAGCTTCTTCTAATAATTTTCCTGATTCCATTTTGAGTCCTCCTAGCATAATGATATAACCTAAGTATAACGCAAAAGAGGGAAAAAATTAAGACCTGTCACTGTTATTTCTTCATCAGTTCTGCACCTGCATTCCACGCCTGTGCAACTTTCTCGCCTGTTGCATAGTACCCATGCTGAAATTGGTCAAATGTAAGCGCCTTTAATTTTACAGGATCTACTTTTCCGTCCTCACCAAGCACCTTTTCCTCCGCTTTCACATTGACGATCTTTCCCACAATCCCTGAAACATGTTCTGTTTTCAGGAACTCAAGAAGCTCACACTCCATAACCACCGGAAATTCCTCAATAACAGGCGCATGTACCTTATCGCTTTTCACCGCATGATATCCGGTTCTCTCAAATTTATCATCCATTTTATTTCCTGATGCAATACCGAAAAAGTCTGCCACATCCACATGGCTCTCATCTGCAAGGGAAACGGTAAATGCCTTGCTTGCCTTAATGTTTAGCCAGGTCTTTTTTCCCTCTCCGATAAAAAGAATGATCTTATCTCCAGCGCAGATCTGCCCCCATGCAACATTCATCACGTTCACCTTTTCATTCTCGTCATATGCGGCAACCATCAACACGGGCATAGGATAAACTGCCTGTACCAACCCTAAATCTTTTTTCATTTCCTCTACCTCACTTTATTATATTATTTTTGGTTTGTGATAAGATTATATCATTATGTCTGAATATCAACAAGTATAAACCTTTATCCTAACTGCAAGATTCTTGGTTATTGCTTTTTCTCCAAAATAATGTTACAATAATCTGCGAGTTGTAAAAGGTAAGGGAGGATTATGTCGTGTCAAAAGTAACGATTGTATTGTTGATTATCGCCATCATAATGGCAGCTGCTCTCGTAGTTCTGTATTTTTTAGGCAAAAAAGCAGAGAAGAAGAAAGCCGAACAGGATGAACAGATTGCCGCTGCTGCCCAGTCAGTTTCTATGCTGATCATTGATAAGAAAAAAATGCGGATTACCGAAGCCGGTTTTCCCTCCGCTGTAGTTGACCAGATGCCCAAACTGATGCGCCGCTCCAAGCTGCCAATCGTAAAGGCAAAGGTCGGCCCAAAGGTTATGTCCTTTATCTGCGAGGCATCCATATTTGATTCCATCCCCGTGAAAAAGGAAGTCAAAGCCACCGTCAGCGGTCTTTATATCACCGCAGTAAAAGGGCTTCACGGTTCTATTGCTCCCGCAGCTCCTAAGAAACAGAGCTTTCGGGACAAACTTCGCAAGAAATATAATGAGACCAGCGCTGCTTTAGAAAAAGAAAAGGCAGAGAAGAATAAGACGAAAAAAAAGAAATGATCAAAAAATTCAGAGGCGTCAAATATGACAGCCTCTGTTTTATTTCATCTCGACTATATGTAATAGAACATTTATTACCAATACGCTAGTACAACGAATACTAAGTTGTACTAGGAACAAATCCGAAACTCCCTACTGTCCTTTGACTGTATCTCCATTTTTATGGTACAGTCTGCCATATGCTCATAGTTGACATCCAAAGAATACTCCAAATCCAGCAGGATATCGTTTTCCTTTTCCACCAAATGGATAGATTTCGCATGGATTCCCACCATAAGACTGCCAAAAGGCGTCTCATAACAGGTCAGGTTCTGCTTGTCTTTTTCAAAAACCATGTGTACATTTGTAAGACCTTTCTTTGTGATATCCACACAGTCATCTTTTATCTTTATAATATTTTTTGTAGTTCCCGTGAAACCTTCCATGATCTCGTCATAAATCACATAATGTTTGTTATTCTTCTTATAATAATCCCCGGCTGTGATAATCTCCACCGGCTCCACGCCGGATTCCTGCTCTATGACCTGCAGCCCGCTGATAGTCACTAACACATCTTTTGTCATTTTTTCCCCCTTAATCTATTCCCACAAGCTCTTTTATTTTTTCCCAGTACTTAAACTTCACGGAAATGCTGCTTTCCGCTATCAGCTCCTCGTACTCCCCCGGTGTGAGCGCTGCCCGAAGCTCTGTTTTTGCATCTTCCTCAATCACTTCATACACACTGCCTGCAAAACACATGTTGGGATACATCACACACCACCAGTTGTTCCCTTCCCCTTCCCCCAAGGTAATTTCCAATGCCTGGTATCTTCCCTTTGGGAAGGTATAGGAGCCGTATTTCTTTTCCGGAAAATCCACTGTCCCGATTTTTGCACTTGCGCCGTAAGAAAATCCTTCCCGGCAGAGCACTTCCTCTGCAAGCTGTGTAATTTCCGGTAATTTCTCTCTTGTTGCCTGCATGCATTCTGTCAAACCCCCGACGTCTTGCATATTTTCCTGCATAAATCTGCCAATTTCATCTCTGACCTTTAATTTTACTGACTGGTCAACTTCACTATCGCTATTTGCCAGAACATGGAAACGCAAAATTTCCTGGGAAATATCCTGCTGGAATCTGCTTACCCGAAACTCATATGCCCCGACAATCAACACTAGTGCCAATGTTATGTAAATTACTGTCTTTTTCATCCTTAAAATCCTCCTGACTTTCTTATAAGGTAACGGCACACCTATTTCATAGCCTTGCCATTAATCAAGAGAATTTCCATTTTTAGAATTTTTATTCAGTTCCTACCACAGTTTAAACAATTTAATAAATTTCCTTGCCGCCTTATAGTGGATCGGCTCCAATTCCCGCACCGCATTTTTTAACTCTTTGCGGATTTCAATGTGCTGAGGACAATGGGTTTCACATTTCCCGCACTGGATGCACTGGGAAGCACTGCTCTGATTTTGTCTAAAAGCCGTACACTGAAGATATTCTTTCCTTGCGCCGGATTTTGTCTCAGAATAGATTTCATTGTAGCAGCGGAAGGTAACGGGGATATCCACCCCCATGGGACAGGGCATACAGTAGCTGCACCCGGTACATCCCACTTTTACTGTCTTTTCTATCTCCGCCTTTACCTGATTTACCAGCTCCTCATCGGACTTGGTAAAGGAACCTGCCAAAGCTTTGTCCGCCGTCTCTAAATTTTCCTCCACCATCTCCATAGAATTCATGCCGGAGAGCACACAGGTGACCTCCGGCTGATTGTAAAGCCACCGGAAGGCAAGCTCTGCGGGAGTCCGCTTCTCACTATCTGTCTCAAAGAGTTTTTTTGCACTGGAGGGCAGAAGGTTTACCAGACGCCCTCCCCGCAAAGGCTCCATAATGATCACCGGAAGCCCTTTTTTGCTGGCGTACATTAACCCTTCCCTCCCTGCCTGGGAAAACTCATCCATATAATTGTACTGGATCTGGCAGAAATCCCAGTCAAAGACATCCACAAGCTGTTTGAACACGGCGGTGTTTCCGTGGTAGGAAAAACCGATGTTTCGGATCTGGCCGGATTTCATTTTCTCCCCGATCCACTCCACGATCCCAAGCTTTTTTAGTTTTTCCCAGGTGTCCACGTCTGTGAGCATATGCATTAGATAATAATCAATATAGTCTGTCCTAAGACGTCTGAGCTCCTCCTGAAACATTTTTTCCACACCGTCTATGGATTTGATCAGATAGTGGGGCAGCTTCGTGGCTATATACACCTGCTCCCTGCAATTGTTTTTGCTTAAAATCTCACCAAGAGCCGCCTCGCTGCCGGGATATATATACGCTGTATCAAAATAATTGACACCGGATTTTAAGGCGTACATCAGCTCTTTTTCCGCCTTTTCCATGTCAATGCCGTTGCCTTTTCTGGTAAAACGCATACAACCGTACCCCAGCACGGATATATCATTTCCTTTTCTATCTTTGCGGTACTGCATATCTCTCCTCCAATTCTGCTACCTCATCCAGCCAGATCCTTGCGCTGGCATCTGAGGGCATCCGCAGATCCCCTCTGGGGGAAACTGCAATGGTTCCCACTTTCGGTCCGTCGGGCAGGCAGGAACGTTTAAACTGCTGCATAAAAAACCTATTATAATAGTTTTTCAACCATTTGACAAGTACATCATCCTCATATACACCGGCAAAAGCAATGCTTGCCAGGCGAAATACTTTTTTGGGCGAAAAGCCAAAACGCAACATATAATATAGAAAGAAGTCGTGAAGTTCATAGGGACCTACGATATCCTCTGTCTTCTGGGAAATCTGCCCCTCCGCTGGCGGTAAAAGCTCCGGGCTCACCGGCGTATCAAGTACGTCAAGGAGCACATTGGAAAGCTTTTTCTCCCCGCAGGTGTCCGCATAGTAGCGAACCAGATGACGTACCAGCGTCTTTGGCACGGAGGCGTTTACCCCGTACATGGACATGTGGTCACCGTTGTATGTGGCCCATCCAAGGGCAAGCTCAGACATATCCCCGGTGCCCACCACCAGACCGCTGTATTTGTTGGCAATATCCATAAGGATCTGGGTGCGCTCCCTTGCCTGGCTGTTCTCGTAAGTCACATCATGGATGTCGGCATCATGCCCGATATCCCGAAAATGCACGTTTACTGCCTCTTTAATGGATACCTCTGTAAAATCTGCCCCAAGACACTCTATCATGGTAACTGCATTCTGATAGGTTCTGTCTGTGGTGCCAAATCCCGGCATGGTAACTGCTTTGATGCCCTTCCTGTCAAGTCCCAGGCTGTCAAAGGCCCGAACTGTCACAAGCAGCGCCAGTGTGGAATCTAGTCCCCCGGAAATCCCCACCACCGCACATTTGCAGTGGGTGTGGGCAAGCCTCTTGCGAAGGCCCATGGACTGGATAGACAAAATCTCGTCACAGCGCTTCTCCCTCTCCTGCCTGTTTCCAGGAACAAAAGGTGCCGGGTCGATAAAACGGGTAAGCTCCGTCTCTTCTTTGTTGAGAGAAAAGCTTTTGGAAAAATGCTCCTCCGCCTCTTTGCAGGAAAAGAAAAATGTTCCCATTCTCCTGCGCTCCTCCAAAAGCTTCTGAATATCCAGTTCAGAATATATAACTTCATTGGCAAAACGCTTCGATTCCACCAGAATATTTCCGTCTTCCGCAATGATATTGTGGCCGGAATACACCAAATCCTGGGTGGATTCATCGATTCCTGCGCTGGTGTAGATATAGCCGCAGATCAGCCTTGCAGACTGTCCTTTCACCAGATCCCGGCGGTAAACATCTTTTCCGGTAGTCTCATCACTGGCAGAGAGATTGACGATAACATTTGCCCCTGCCAGGGCATGACCGATACTGGGAGGCATAGGCGACCAGATATCCTCGCAGATTTCCACACCGACTACAAGCCCTGGCATACTCTCCGTCTCAAACAGGCATCCCGTTCCAAAAGGTATAGGCTTTCTCCCCTCCATCAGAGTGATCTCCCCCATATTTTTTTCTCCCGGTGTAAAATGCCGCCCCTCGTAAAATTCATTGTAGAAGGGAATATTGCTTTTGGGAACAATTCCAAGGACTTCCCCGCTGCTTATGCCTGCCGCCCCATTGTAGAGCTTGCCCCTGTAACACACCGGAAGTCCCACAAAGACAATCCCGTCTGTTTCTTTTGTTGCATCTGCAATGGCATAAAGCCCTTCCACGGCCTGTCTTAGCAATAATTCCTGCAAAAAAAGATCCCCGCAGGAATAACCGGTAATGCTAAGCTCCGGAAACACCATTAGCTTTGCCCCATTGTTTTTACACTCTTCGATTTTCTGACAAATCTGTTCTACGTTAAATTTTGTGTCTGCCACCGAAACCCTGGGGGTGACGGCAGCTACTTTGATATATCCGTCTCTCAACTCCTGATCTCCTTTAAATCTTCCGGGCTGAATGTGTAGGCAGTGTTGCAAAACTGGCATTTTACTTCAATGCCCTCCCCGGAATGAATCAATTCATCCAAATCTTTTTTTCCCAATGTTGCAAGGGATTTTAAAATCCGCTCCTTAGAGCAGTCACAGCGAAATTCCACCGGAAGGGTGTCTGTCACCTCAAAATCTATATCTCCAAGCACGGCAGATAGAAGCTGCTCCGGGGTCTCCCCGTTCTCGATCAGTGCAGTGACAGATTTCAGTTCCCCAATCCTCTTTTCCACCTTGTCAATCAATTCTTCCGGTGCAAAGGGCATTAACTGCAGGATAAATCCTCCTGCCGCCTTTACCGTATTATCCTTATTCATCAAAACTCCAAGGCCCACCGAAGAGGGAATCTGCTCCGATGTGGCAAAATAGTAGGTCAGATCATCCCCGATCTCCCCTGTCTGCAATGCCACCTGCCCCACATAGGGCTCCTTCATGCCCATATCCTTAATGACACTCATCACCCCAAGATCCAGGGCTCCCCCCACATCCAGCTTGCCCTTGTCGTTGGCAGGAAGGATCACGTCCGGTACAAAAGGATATCCCTTTACATGTCCCATTGCATCCGATGTGACCATCAGCCCTTTTGCCGGCCCGCTGCACTGGATCTGGATGGTCAAGATATCCTTCTCCCCCTTCATCATAGCTCCCATCATCACCCCGCCGGAGAGAAGCCGTCCCAGAGCCGCCGTCATCACAGGGCTTGTATTGTGATGATTTTTGGCCTTTTCCACTAAATCTTTTGTTGTAACGGCAAAGATGCGGATCTGCCCCTCCGCCGCTGTTGCCCTCACCATATAATCTGACATTTCCTTATCCTTCCTTTTTATACTGAGAATTGTAAAAATTGGGAATTTCGTCTGTCTGGTACAACGCACCGTTACCAAAGTCTACCCATTTACAATCTCTGACTTCCAGATTCCCCTGCTTCCTGCTTTTTTACATTCTCGGGCAACAAAATAAACCCTCTCACAATCCTCTGCCGGAGGCTTTATGGAATCTTCTCCAAAACATGCCAAAATTTCCATCCCAGCCATCTCCAGAAGCACCTGGATTTCCTTTAGGTCATAGCCTTTCTGGCAATGGATTTCCTGGAATTTTTCATACCTGTCATCCTCACCCTTTACAAAAAAAGTCATATCGTACTCATTGATACGGCTTTCCCTGTCATAATAGTTCTCCCATATAAAACTACATTCTTCCCTGTTTTCACAAAAGGTATTCTCCCCTAAGACCTCTTCATATTTATAAATGGTATTAAGGTCAAAGATAAATATGCCGCCGGGATCCAGATAGTTATCCACAAGCTGAAAGACCCGAAGCAGATCCTCCTGCTCCGTGAGATAGTTCATGGAATCACAGACAGATACCACCGCCCGCACCGTTCCGTAAAGTTCAAATTCCCGCATGTCCTGGTTTAAGTACAGGATCGGCTTCCCCTCGGATTCCTTCCCTGCGGCAATCCCAAGCATTTCCTGGGAAAGATCCACGCCGATCATATCATAGCCCGCTCTGGAGAGAAGCCTGGTCATTTTCCCAGTTCCGCAGCCAAGCTCCAACACAAGCCCGTCCTCAATGCCATTTTCCCTCAGGCGTTCTATCAGGTATTCTCCCCAGGCTTCATAGGGTACATTGTCCATAAAGAGGTCATAGACCTCCGCAAATCCGCTGTATGCTTCCATGAAAATCCCCCCGTTTATATACTCGCCATTAATTCCTTTCTCCATAGTAACAAGTTTTTTATGTAAAGTCAATTTTCTCCCTTTCAATCAAAAAAATTCAGATCAGAAAGAACCTCACTGGCAGGTTTATTCATCTCTGCAAATGGGAAGCCCAAAACTCGCCCGATATAGGAGAGTTCACCATTATACTGGAAAAAGTAAGTCACCGACTCTTCACTCATCCCCTCATCAAGGACAGCAATCTCCAAAGAGCCATCCCCCTCCAAAACATCCATAATATAAAAACAATCCATAACCCGCTGTCCTCCTCAATAACCTGATAGCTGATCTTATCCTTTGTGCCGCTGTCGGATAAATCCTCCTCTACAGTCTCTTCTGCCTGATACTTATAACCGCTTCCTGGGGCAGGTGCGGCCTCCTCGTTGACAGACATATCCTCTTCCTGGACAGAAGAATACTCTTCTATGACAGAATCTTTTGTTTCTTCTCCAGTCATATCAGAAACGCTGTCACACCCTGCCGATACCGCCAAAAGAGCTGCCAGAGGCAAACCAAATATTCTCTTTCCAATTAATTAGCCCTTTCTTCTTTTTCATTCCCTTCTCCTTCCTTTTCCTGCCCTCCGCTGCTCCAACTGCTTCATTGTCTCTCTGTATATGTCGATTCCCCTTTCACTCCCTCTGCTCTTTTATAGTATAATCCTTTCTCCGGAATTTTACCACGGCAAAATCACATTATCCAAAAAACTTTTCTCTCACATTTTCCAAATAACATTTCTCTTTTTTTACACCTTTTAAAGAGCGCTTTTTACCATATTTTCAGCCAGCCTATAGGATTTAAATTTTTCCAGCTAAAAAAGTATAATTTTTCTCAAATTGGTAATTCTACCAAATGAAAATACTATTAATGTAAAGGAGAGCTACTATGATTTTAACAGAAAAAGAAACTACTGCCTTAAAAGAACTGCAGACCCAGGAGAAAATCTGTATGGACCACTACAATATGTGTGCCGCAAACGCAAAGGATCAGGGCCTTAAAGATTTATTCTCCCAGATCGCCAAGGACGAGCAGGACCATTACAGAGTGCTTGGAAAGTTGATGGAAGGGGAAGTTCCTACTCTGCCGGAAAGCCGCCTGGATGCTGCCAGCTACCATCCTGCCGCAGCCTATGACAGCACCTCCAACCAGGGAGACAAGCAGCATGATGAGATTCTCTGCTCCGACAGCATCGGCAATGAGAAAATGGTATCCAGCGATTACAATGCCGGTGTGTTCCGCTTTGGCTCCAGCGAGGTGAGAAAGGTGTTAAACCGCATCCAGACCCAGGAGCAGCAGCATGCGGAAATGATCTACAAATACAAACAGCAGAACGGCATGACTGCAACCAACTAAAAAATGTTGACATTTTTCCTGTTCCGGTGTAAAATGCACTAAATAAATGAAACGAAAACGTACTCTTTTACACCGGGTAAAGAGAGGAAGCGTCAAACTTTCTGTCGTTAGGTCTTTGCAGACAGAAAGCTTTGACGCTTTTTTTGAGGAGGAAGACAAATGCTTCTAAAAGAATTTTTCCGCTATGTTTTCCTGAATGTGCTGGGCATGATTGCAAACATTCTCTCCCTGGTGGCAACTGCCATCTACACTGGCATCGCCCAGGGCATGCAGCCTATATTAAGAGCCGTGCCTACGGCAAAGGAGAAAAAGGCGATATGCAAACCATTTTAACGTACGCAGGCCTTACGGTTCTTTTTCTCTCCTGCTGCATTTACGATGCATTTCTATCTGGTGCCCAGCCCATTACCTCGGTTTTTAACTGTGAAAACAATCGGGAATTACAGGAAATCGCCGTGACGGGACTGAAGCTGTACTTTACCTCCTCTCCCTTTATGGGGTTAAACATTATTCTCTCCACCTATTTTACCTCCACGGAAAAAGCCCTTCCGGCACAGACTATATCACTGTCCAGAGGTCTTTTTGTCATACTCCCCATGGCTTTTTTCCTGTCCTCTGCCTTTCAGATGATGGGGGTCTGGCTTTCCGTCCCTACCACGGAAATTTTGGTCTCCCTTATGGGGATACTGTTTTACCGAAAAATTAAAAAAACTTTTTCTTTTTAAAATAAATCAGGCTTACAATGACAATCAAAATACTCACCCCGATGACCACCGGGTAACTGTACAGCCACTCCAGCTCCGGCATATATCTAAAGTTCATGCCATACCAGCCTGCGATCAGGGAGAGAGGCAGAAAAATCGTCGTGACAATGGTCAAAAGTTTCATAATGCTGTTCTGGCGGATTTCAATTTCCGCCTGGTACACGTCCTGGACCTGCATGGCATACTCCCTTAAAACCTGTATCTCCTGCTGTAATCTCTGGCATCTTTCCATAAACAACTGACAGCCTCTGCCCTCCCCGATGTCCATATAGTCCACTGCATCCTCTGACAAAACCTCCCCCAGATTGATCATTTGCCCGTAATAGCAGTAAAATCGGGAGATTTCCTTTTTCAGACCCAGCATCTCATAGTTGAAATTCTCAGTATCCTGCCGAAGCACCGTCTCCTCCAGCTCCGCTATGGTGCGCTCCAGCTCCGCCAGATACATGGTGTCCTCCTCGATCAGAGACATAAGAAACTCCCCCAGAAACCGATCCGGGGAATACTGCTTCCCCATCCCCCGCTTTACAATCTTCTCCACAGTCTCCCTGGCAATCTCCCCCTCGTCCACAAAAATAATCTTTCCGTGAAGGAGATACAGGTGAAAGGTATTCTGACGTTTTTCCTTTTTCTTTACAGGGATATGAAAGGTGCTAAACAGATAGCTCCCATGATGCTCCGTCCTGCAGAAAAAAATACGATCCGGATTCCCTTCAATGGAAAATTCCTCTTTCAGCTTTAAGGCCTTTCCCCAGCTCTCCCCGTCAAATATCCCGATTCCCGCCTCACAACACTCCCACTCTCTTTCCCCTGCCTCTTTGATTCCATCATCTCCCAGGACATAGTACATAAAAGTATTCCTCTTTCTCAAAATATATACTTTTAGCTATACACAGAATTTTATTTTTTATGCATTCCATATGCGATCGTGTGCCTAAAAAAGGAGAAAAAACCAGGTTTCCCGGCTTTTTCTCCTTTTCCCTTAATGGCAGCCTTTGCAGTGGCCGCAGTCGCCGCCGCACTGAGATTTTCCGCTTTTTTTATCTCTCATCATGCTTCGTATGATTAATGCCACAATTCCCACAAGAATTGCTCCTACCACAAAAGTTCCCATAGAAACAAACCTCCATAATAATGTAACGCCCTCACTCCTATTTTACCTTTGCCATTCTGATATTAACATCCAGGCTGTCGCTCTCCCTGTAAGGACGGAACAGCAGATAGATAAAACCGATCACACAAATAATAGAGACTACAGTTCCCACTCCAAATGCTCCGGTAGTGATCACAGAACCGATCTGGTAAATGCACATAGCCACAAGATAAGCTAAAACTGTCTGATATCCAATGGCAAACCAGAACCATTTTATATTATTCATCTCACGTTTGATTGCGCCCATTGCTGCAAAGCAGGGTGCGCACAAAAGATTAAACACCAGGAATCCGTAAGCTGCAGCCCCTGTCATAACCATTGACAGTGAACCCCAGATTTCTTCGCCGTCCTCTGCCACTTCCGCAAATCCGTAAAGCATACCAAATGTCGCCACTACATTTTCTTTTGCAATCAGTCCGGTAATGGCTGCCACTGCCATCTTCCAGCCTTCTCCTCCCTGTGTCCATCCAAGAGGAGCAAAAATCGGTGCGAAAACCCCGCCAAGAACTGCCAAAATACTGGTATCCAAATCCTCTACCATTCCAAAGCTTCCCTCACTCCATCCAAAGCTCATAAGGAACCAAAGTACAATAGTTGAGAGAAGGATAATCGTTCCCGCTTTTTTGATAAAGGACCATCCCCGCTCCCACATGCTCCGAAGGACATTTCCCACTGTTGGCATATGGTATGCCGGAAGCTCCATAACAAAGGGAGCCGGCTCACCAGAGAACATTCTTGTCTTCTTTAAGATAATGCCGGAACAGATAATTGCCGCAATTCCCACAAAGTATGCACTCCATGCCACCCAGCCTGCATTGCCAAAAAATGCTCCAGCGATCAATGCGATAATGGGCAATTTTGCCCCACAGGGAACAAAAGTGGTGGTCATAATTGTCATTTTACGATCCCTGTCGTTTTCAATAGTACGGCTTGCCATAATACCCGGAACGCCGCAACCGCTTCCGATGAGCATCGGGATAAAAGACTTGCCAGACAATCCGAATTTACGGAAAATCCTGTCCATAATAAACGCTACCCTTGCCATATAGCCGCAGGACTCCAAGAAAGCCAGAAAAATAAACAACACAAGCATCTGGGGAACAAATCCAAGAACAGCACCCACACCTGCCACAATACCGTCAAGAATCAATCCCATGAGCCAGTCTGCACATCCCACTGCTTCCAGAGCGCTTTCTATTGCAGGAGGAATGATCTCGCCAAACAGCACATCATTTGTCCAGTCTGTCACAAACGCTCCAATTGTTGTAACGGAAACATAATATACCACAAACATAACTGCTGCAAAAATCGGCAGTGCGAAGAAGCGGTTTGTAACTACTCTATCAATTTTGTCGGAAACTGTCAACTTCCTGCCGCTTCTCGCTTTTGTGACACACTCTCCGATAATGGAAGAGATATACTCATAACGCTCGTTTGTGATTATACTCTCAGCATCGTCATCCATGGCATTTTCCAGAGCCTCAATCTCTGCCTTTGCCTCCGGGATTTTCCCCATAAGCTCCCCGATCTTATTGTCTCCCTCTAAAACTTTTATTGCAAAAAATCTTCTCTGCTCCCCGGGAATGGCGGAATCCAGCTTGGCCTCCACGCTTTCAATGGCTTTCTCAGTTTCTTCTCCGAATTTATGTACCGGTGTCACAGCCTTCTTTTGTGCCAGTGCCACAGCCTTTGCCGCAGCCTTCTCCACTCCGGTTCCTTTTAATGCGGAAATCTCCACCGCCTCACAGCCCAGAGCCTTTCCCAGCTTATCTACGTGGATCTTGTCTCCGTTTTTCTCCACGATATCCATCATATTTACCGCCATGACCACCGGGATCCCCAGCTCCATCAACTGGGTGGAGAGATACAAATTCCTCTCGATATTGGTTCCGTCTACGATATTTAAAATCACATCCGGTCTTTCGTTGATGAGATATGTCCTGGCAACCACTTCCTCCAATGTATAGGGGGACAGGGAATAAATTCCCGGCAGATCCATGATCACCACATCTTTGTTTCCTTTTAATCTTCCCTCTTTCTTTTCAACGGTAACTCCGGGCCAGTTTCCCACAAACTGATTGGAACCTGTCAGGGCATTAAACAACGTAGTCTTGCCACAGTTCGGGTTACCCGCCAACGCAATTTTCACTGCCATAATTCTGCTCCTTTTTCTTTCTCTTTAATTTGTTCTGACTACTTTTGATTTGCTATTGCTACTTCTGATTTGTTTTTGCTTCCAAAAGTAAGTTTTTGCTAACACGTGTGTAAAAAAATACTTACTCCACTTCGATCATTTCCGCATCCGCTTTCCGAAGAGACAGTTCATATCCCCTTACCGTCACTTCCACCGGATCACCTAAAGGTGCCACTTTCCTCACAAAAACTTCTACACCCTTTGTGATTCCCATATCCATGATCCGTCTTTTTACCGGACCGGAACCGGAAAGTTTTCTCACCTTCACAGTCTCACCACAGTCGATTTCCCTTAGCGTTTTCATAATAATCCTCCTTCTATAGTAATAGTGTAACGCCCCCTCACCCATGGTTCGGCGGCAAATCGTCAGAAGGCATTCCGAAAAATGTTTTGCATTTGCCTTCCTCCTATACCAGAATCTTGTTTGCCATATCTTTTCCGATGGCAACACGTGAGTCCTTGATCTTGACGATCAGGTTCCCGTCATTCTCACTGACCACAGTGACAAATCCTCCCACCACAAAACCCAGGTTCTCTAAAAAGCGTCTGGTTTCCCCTTTGCCACCTACTTTTTTGATCGTGTTTTTCTCTCCTTCTCTGACCATAGATAACGGCATTCTACCATCCCCTTCCCTGTACTTATCATCGATATCACTTTCTTTTTACAAGGTTAGTATATTCTAATATCTATTAGTTGTCAAGAACATAATGAAAAATTATACCTCAAATCTTTACTGAGAAACTCTGTTTGTAGGACAAAAGTCCTAATTTATGTCAAAGGATTGCAAAATCTTTTATATTCCACTATAATATTATTCAAAAATAAGCGATGGGATATTTTGGAGGTAAGAGATGGAATATCAAGGACACGTTTATGAAGAAATAACCGTTCAGCAATTTTGCCAGGTAATCGACTTATTACATCCATGTATGGACGATTACCTCTATATTTATGACTTTCATAATGATTTCTTTTACATTTCTCCCAGTGCGGTAGAACGTTTTTCCATGCCTACCAACTGCTTCCATAATGCTTCTCAAACTTATTCCATGTTTATTTATCCAAAAGATTATGACAACTTAAAGACAGATTTTAAAAAACACATCAAAGAAAATGTAACTTTCCATAACTTAGAACACCGTTTGGTAGACAAGAACGGAAAACCCCTCTGGGTAAATTACCGGGGCTATGTGGTTCGAAACCGTGAAAATGAGGCTCTCTACATTATCGGCTGTGCCAACGAGATCGGCCGTCAGCAGAAAGCTGACAATGTCAGCGGACTTTTGAGCGAATCCAGCCTGCACAATTACCTGGAGGACAGCAGACATCAATCTGGTGTATTGATCCGCCTTGGACTGGACGATTTTAAAGAGATCAATGAGAAACTGGGTATGGAATACGGGGATTTGATCCTCAGGAAAACAGCAGAATGTATTACCGCCTGCACCAGGCCGTCTCAACAGCTCTACCGTATAGTTGCGGATGAATTTATTATTATGGACAAGGACTGCAACAGCACGGAAGAAGCCATTTCCCTCTTTGAGAAAATCCAGACAACGATTCATACTTTTGTGGAAGAAAATCAATACGAAGCTTCCTACACAATTTCCGGAGGCATATTGACCTGGAAACATAATACAGAGAACACCTATTCCAATATGATGAAGCTGTCAGAATTTGCCCTACAGAAAGCCAAACGACTGGGAAAAAACCGCTGCTATGTTTTTAACCCGGCTGATTACTCTCAGTTCCTTCGGAAAAAGAAGCTGACAAAGCTTTTACGGCAGTCTGTTTTCAATGATTATGAGGGATTTGAAGCCTATTTCCAGCCTTTGATCGACGCAGAGACTGGCGTGCTCTACGGTGCGGAAACCTTGATGCGGTTTGCATGTGAGCCTTATGGAAATATCTCTCCAGCAGAGTTTATCCCCATATTGGAAGAGACAGGCCTGATCATCCCGGCAGGAAGATGGATTTTGCACGAGGCATTGCAGGCATGCAAACAGATTCAGAAATATATCCCGGACTTCCGCATTAATATCAATGTATCTTATATACAGATTATGAAGAGCGATATCATTGAAGAAATTGCCTCCGCCATTACCTATTACGAGATTTCTCCTTCCAGTGTGGTGCTGGAACTGACGGAAAGCGGCGTTTTGGATTCTGACCTGCGTTTTGCCAAACTGTGGGAATGTATGCGGGAAAAAGGTGTCCGGCTTGCTCTGGATGATTTCGGCACAGGATATTCCAATTTTCATTACCTGTACAATCTGAAACCGGATATTATCAAAATTGACCGCACTCTCACCACTCAGGCACTGAATAATGAGTACGAGTTTAAACTTTTATCTCTCATGAGCGGCATGATCCACAGCATGAATCTTCACATGTGCGTGGAGGGAGTGGAGACAGATCAGGAGCTGTCTATGGTGCTTGACCTTTCCCCTGATTTTATTCAGGGATACTACTATGGAAAACCATGCGCCTATGATGAATTTTTAAACCTGTATGTTCTTCCCAAAGCAAAGAGGGAGAAATTTATATTCTGTAAAAATTAAGATAAAGAAAAGCGGTTCACCTGTAAGGTTTGAACCGCTTTTTTGTCCCTATTCTTGATTGGTATCTGCCAGCTTCTCAAATTCTTCTCTCGCCTTTTCAAAACAATCCAGAAGTTTCGGTGAAAATACTCCACACTCCCCTTCCATGATCATGCGGTAAGCCTCCTCTTTGGAATAGGCGCCCTTATAGATCCTCTCACTGACCAGAGCATCATATACATCTGCGATGGAAACGATCTGGGCAGCAATAGAAATATCTTCTCCAACTAATCCATCAGGATATCCCTTGCCGTCATAGCGCTCATGGTGATGGCGGCAGATGTCATAGCTAAGTTTGCCATAGTCTTCATCCCAGACATCCGTGATACTCTCTAAGATCTCACTTCCCTTGGTTGTATGGGTCTTCATCACCTCGAATTCTTCCGGAGTAAGCCTGCCGGGTCTAAGCAAAATACTATCCGGGATGGAAATTTTTCCCACATCATGAAGCACGCTTGCCTCTGAGATCATCTTCACCATTGCATCGTCCAGGCCATACTCCGGGTAGGTTTCCTTAACCTGCCTGGCAAGAACTTTTGTAAATCCCTGCACTCTCTGAATATGCTCACCGCTCTCTAAATTCCTGCTTTCCACTACGGTTCCCAGAATTTCAATGATGCGTACATTGCTCTGCTTCAGTTTATTTGCCTGTTCTTTCAATTGTTCATACTGCCTGAGAATGGTGTCTGTCTGTTTCTCCACCGTACCTTCCAGCTCCCTCTTGTACAGATAAAGCTGCACAATATTATCTACTCTTCTTTTCACCAGGTTAACATCAAAAGGTTTGGCGATAAAGTCGGAAACCCCATAGTCAAAACATCTCCTCTCTGACATGGATGAAGTCTCAGCGCTGATCACAAGCACCGGGATTTTTCCTATATACCCTCTTTTATCCAATTCCTTTAACACTGCAAATCCATCCATCTCAGGCATAATAAGATCCAAAAGAATTGTAACTATCTCCTCGCCGTATTTATCTATAAATTCCAACGCCTGAGTGCCCCGGTCTGCCTGGATAATCTGATAGCTCTCCCCCAGAATCATCTCCAGCACATCGCGGTTTATATCCAAATCGTCTACAATTAAAATTTTATTATTCATGGCTACCCTCTCTCACTACAAAAGACTCATATTATCTGAAAATTCCACCAGTTTCCGAAACTCCTCGCTTGCCAGCTCAAAGCACTCCAATGCCATAGGGGAAAATGCCCCCTCCTCCCCGTCTTTGATGGCCTGAACCGCCGTCTGATGGGTGTAGGGCGTGTGGTAGGCGTTCTCCACAATCAACTCCTCGTAAGCGTCCACTAAAGAGACAATCTGGGCAACCACGGAGAGCTCATCCCCGGAGAGCCTGTCGGGATACCCCTTGCCGTCCCACCTCTCATGGTGGTGGCGGCAGATGTCATAGCAGTAGTGGTAAAACTGCTGGTCGTTTATCTGGCTGAAGGACTGAAGAATCTCACAGCCGATAGTGGTGTGGGACTGCATCAGCTTTTCGTCCTCCGGTGACAGTTTCCCGTAGTGCAAAAGCACGTTATCCGGTATCCCCAGCTTGCCAATATCGTGCATGGCGGATGCCCGCACAATCAGGTTTATCTTCTCCGGCGTAAGCTCGTACTCCGGGTGGAGCTTTGCCGCATAGTTTAGCATAATGCGGGTAAATTTACGGATACGCCTGGTGTGCTCCTTGGACTCGTTGGTCTTGTAGCCAACCACCCTGCCCAAAGCGTCCAAAATCATCTCGTTGGTCTCCTCCAAAATCCTGGACTGCTCCTGGACTTCCAGGGTTTTCTCCTTTACCAGGTCTTCCATATGGTTTTTGTGGGTGTAAAGATCCACCACATTTTTCACCCGGCGCATAACCACCCGCTCGATATAGGGCTTGTAGATAATGTCAGCAGCGCCGTAATTGTAGGCCGTTTCCTCCGTCTCCTTGGAGTTGTCCCCGGTGATAAGGATAATGGGAATGGAATCCATCATCCCCTCCTCCTTCATGTACTCCATCACGTCAAAGCCGGTCTTTATGGGCATCACCAAATCCAGCAAAAGGCAAGCCACCTTATCCCGGTTGTCCCTCAGGTAGTCGATGGCCACCTGGCCGTTCTCCGCTTCTGCTACCTCATACTGCTCCTCAAACATTTCTTTCAGGATTGAACGGTTAATCTCCACATCCTCTGCAATCAAAATCGTTGTCCTGTCCATTGTTATCCCCTCCGTTATCATATCCCTGTGCAAATTTCTATACGCACCCCTGCACATAGAAGGGGGCGATTCAACCGGAACCGCCCCCTGGCATGTACTTTTCCCCTAACCAACACTGGCTGGCTCTTAATATTTACTGAAATCTCCCTCTAGGGAAATCACCTGCTCATTGTCATCATAGGAACTGTCTGTATTGTCCCCGCCAAAGCCACTGGACTGGCCCGTTGCAAGGAGCTTGTACTGGCCAATTAAGCTCTTTAAGGTAGCCGCCTGGTTGGACAACTGCTCGCTGGCAGCCGCACACTGCTCGCTGGTAGCCGCATTGGTCTGTACCACGGTGGAAACCTGGGAAATTGCCTGGTCAATCTGGGAGATTGCCGTCGCCTGGTCACTGGAGGATACGGTGATGCCGCTGATTAAGCCCACAATCTCGTCGATGGACTGCACGATTTCGTCTAAGGAGCTTGCGGTCTCCTCCGCCAGCTTGGTGCCGTTTGCAATCTTTCTAATAGAATCCTCGATCATCTCCGCCGTCTCACTTGCCGCAGATGCGCTCTTGGCAGCCAGGTTACGGACCTCCTCTGCCACAACGGCAAAGCCCTTTCCATGGATACCTGCCCTGGCAGCCTCAACAGCCGCATTCAACGCCAGGATATTGGTCTGGAATGCAATGTCGTCAATGGTCTTGATAATCTTGGAAATGGTCTCAGAGGATTCGTTGATGCTGTCCATAGCCTCAATCATGGACTTCATCTGTCCGTTTCCTTCTGCCGCCTTCTCCTTGATGTTGTTTACAAGGGTGTTGGCCTCACCGGCCTCTGTTGCGTTGTTCTTGGTACGCTGGGTCACCTCATCCATAGATGCGGTAACCTCCTCCAGTGCGCTGGCCTGCTCTGTGGAGCCCTGCGCCAAAGCCTGGCTTGCATGCGCCACCTGGTCGGAACCGATGGCAATCTGGGACCCGGATTCCTTGATGTTGCTCAGGGTAATATTCTGGTCGTTTAACAGCTTGCGGAAGGAAAGCCCCATAACGTCCTTGTCGCTCCTGGGGTTTACCTCCATAGTCAAATCCCCCTGGGAAATCAAATCTGCAATATGAACCTGCTCCTTGATAGAATCCGCCATTGCCGCAAAATTGTCCAGCAACTCGCCCAAATCGTCGTCGTAAACCTTCTCGCAGTCTATCTCCACATCCCCTAAAGCCATCTGCTTTGCCGCAATGGACAGCTTTTTCACCGGGATGGTGATGGACTTGATAATCATCGTGCAGAATATCAGGGTAATGAGCACTGCAACCACTGTAAAAGCTATCAAGATAATTGTCATGCCGATCAGCTGTGTCTGCACCCGCTGGTTGTTTTTGTCAGCCGCTGCGTCCATGGCAGCCATAAGCTCTACCAGCTCCGTCTCCACGGTGCCAGCCACCACTGCGGCCTCACCCTGGATTAACTGCTCTGCCTGCTCTAATTCTCCGGCCTTTGCGATTTCCACCACCTGGTCAGCAATGCTTATGTAGGATTCCATGCCCTCCGTCACGTCGTCGTACTGGTCGGCAATCTCAGAGCCAAGGACAGTAAGCCTTGTCTCAAACTCCGCTAAATCCGCTTTCTCGTCCGCCTCATACTGCTGCATCTGGTCAAGCTGCGCCTGCATATTCACCGGGTCGTCATTGTAGATAAACACTGCGTTCCTCACGCACACCTTGATGTCTGCAAAGTTGCTGTAAGCCTCGCTCAGGTAGTACTTGCCAATGGCAAAGTTGTTGTAGTTGGCAGCCCTTGCCGTGTTGATCTGGAAGGAAAACCAGAGGCCAACCCCCGAAATCAGAACCATAATCAGTATCATCATTACACTGAACATAACCAGCTTTTTCTTGACTGCCATGTCATGGATTGAAAATTTCTTTTTCTTCATGGTAAACTCTCTCCTTTTTATGATTGTTCTTTTTCTTGAACTTCTTCAAGCGCTTTTATCACTTCCTGCTGGATTAACCGCTCCGGGTCCAACAACAGTTTCATCGTATCCCCCGTCCTGGCCAGACCGTACACATACTTGTTTCTCTCTGTGTTCTTGTGGCTTAGGGCAGGCGGCGGCATAATATCTTCTTCCGAGATGGAATCCACTTCCGCAATCTTCTCCACAATCAATCCCACCACTGTGGACTTCACGTCGATGACGATAATGCAGTTTCTATCTGTGTATTCCTCCGGTTTCATTTTAAATCTTGCCCGAACATCAATGACAGGAATTATCTTACCTCGAAGATTGATCAATCCCCTGATATAATCTTCCACTTCGGGTATCGCCGTAATCGGCTGCATGGTGATAATCTCATTCACATAACTGATACTTATGCCATAAAACTCTTTGCCTGTCTGGAATGTCATGAACATGCCTTTCTGGCCGTCCTCTTCAAATTCCTCCACGACTTCTTCCGTTAATTCTTCCGCCATGTACTATCTCCTTTCCTCGCTCAGTATTAAACCGCCGATATCAAGAATCAGTGCAATGCTTCCGTCTCCCAGCTGGGTACACCCGGAAAGGCCCTTGATTTTCTTCACATAGGGAGGAATGGGCTTTACCACAATCTCCTGCTCCTGCAAAAGCTTGTCAATCAGCACGCAAATCTGCTCTCCCTCGTGCTCCAACACCACCACGATGCCATCGTCTATCTTGTGATGCTCCTTTGACAGGTGGTACCTTTCGTTGAGACGGATAAAAGAATAACATTCTCCTCGTAAAACCAGGTATTCTTCCCCTCCCGGTTCCTGTATCAGGGATTCTTCCGAAACCCTCACAAACTCCTTGATGGAGGCCGTTTCAATGACAAACAGGGAATCTTCCACCTGTACCACGATTCCGTTGATAATCGCTAAGGTCAGCGGGATAATCAGCGTCATCTCCGAGCCCTCGTGCTCGATGCTCTCAATGTCAAGCCGCCCGCCGATGTCCTGGATGTTTTTCACCACCACATCCATGCCCACTCCTCGACCGGAATACTCCGTAATCTGCTCTTTGGTGGAAAATCCTGGCAGCGTGATAAACCGGTATATCTCCTTGTCCTGGAAATCATCAAGCTCCTTGCTGCCGTCTATCAGCCCCTTTGCGAGGGCTTTCTCGTAGAGCTTTTCTTTGTTTAATCCCTTTCCGTCGTCCCTTACGCTTATGTAAACCTTTCCCCCCTCGTTCTTTGCCTCCAGGGTTATCTTGCCCTTTTCCGGCTTGCCGTAGGCGGTCCGGTCCTCCACATTCTCCTCGATTCCATGATCCACGGAATTTCGCACCAGATGCTGAAGGGGGTCTGAGATATGCTCGATAATATTTTTGTCCACCTCAGTGTTCTCGCCGATCACCTCCAGCTCAATCTCCTTGCCCAGCTTTCGGGAAACGTCAAAGACGATTCGTTTCATCTTCTGGAAGGTGTTGGTCAGGGGCATCATACGCATGGACATAATCACTTCCTGGAGTTCCGTGGTGATTTTAGACAGCTGCACCGATGCCTTCTGGAAGTTGCCAAGCTCCAATCCCGGCACTTTTAAGTCCGGGTTCTGCAAAACCACCGCCTCCGCAATCACAAGCTCCCCGATTAAATCCATGAGCGCATCCATCTTCTCCACATTCACGCTGATGATGGCCTGCTGCTTGGGCTGGTTCTTGGCCAGGGTCTTTCCCTTGCCCGCCGATTTCGCCTTTACCACGTAATCGCCGGGGGCGGGAGCCGCCTTTTTCTCCTCCTTTTGCTCTGGTGCATCGGATTCCGGCTCCGCCGCCTCCGAAGTGTCCTCCCGTCCAAGGTTCACCAATTCCTTGCCGTAGGCCTCCGAGGAAATCTCCTCGAACTCAATCTCCTCCGCCTCCGAGCTGTCTATCAGGCCCAGCACCCCGTCCTTGTCCATCTTTGTCTGCAAAAGCATGTGAAAGCCTTCCGCAAGGATGGTGTCGGAGCTGTTCTCGTTGGTTAAAATATCATCCGGGGAGTAGAGCAGATCCTCCGCAATCTCCTTCAACGCATAGGTGGCCGAGTAGGCCCGGATATTGCTCATCTGGGTGTCGTTGCGGTAGTGGATGACAATCCGGTAAAAATGGCTGTCCGGCTCCGCCACCGGAGCCACGTAAAACTGTGCTGGCTCCTCGCTCTTCCTGGCCTTTGGCACCTGAATGCCCTGTTTCTTAATCTCCCCCTTGATACGGCTTAAAAATTCATCCAACTCCTCTAGCAGACTGCTCTCATCGCCGTCCGGGTCATCCCCCTCCCTGATTTTGTCCATCTCCCCGTTGATAAAGTCGGACACGTCCAAAACCTTTTCCACCAGCTCCATATGTGGCACGTCGTCGGGGTGGGACTCCCTCAGATAATAGAATACATCCTCCAGCTTGTGGGCGGTTCTCATAATGTTCTCAAACATCATGATGCCCGATGAACCTTTGATTGTGTGCATGATACGGAAAATTTCATTGATATCGGCATCATCGAAACATTCTTCGTCCTGTTTTTCCAGTATTATGCCTTCCAGTTTTTCCAAAAGCTGGCCATTCTCATATAAATAAACGGAAAGCATACTGTCTGTATTAAATTCTTCTGCCATACTTCCTCCTATCTAAAAGAGTTCTCTTTTGTCTGCGCACTAAATCAGACCCAGCTTTTCTAATACCTTTTCAAACTTTTCCACATCGATGGGTTTCCCCACATAGGCCTCGCATCCCAGCTCAAACGCCATCTTCACGTTGCGCTCCTCGTTTAACGCCGTGGTCATAACCACTTTGACCCGCTTGCTCTTGGGAACCTTTTTCTGCTTTTCGATGTTGCGGATGGACTTTAACACCTGGTAGCCGTCCATCACCGGCATCATCACGTCCAGGCAGGCCAAATCGTAGGGCTCATCGTCCTCCAACGCCATCATAAAGGCATCCACCGCCTCCTCGCCGTCCACCATCACGTCACACTCTCCATACCGTGACAGCTGTTTATCCATAAATTTACGGCTGGCAAAATCATCCTCTGCTAATAAAATCTTCATCTGCGCTCTCCCTTCTAAATTATTTTCTATTTGACAGCAGGCTGTATACCTTTCCTGCCACTGCCGACAGGGGAACCTGGTGCTGTACAGCCCCGATATCGTAGGCAACCTTTGGCATCCCATACACGATACAGGAGGCTTCATCCTGTCCTACGGTCAAAGCTCCCGCATTTCGCATTTCCAAAAGCCCTTTGGCTCCGTCGCCGCCCATGCCCGTCAAGATCACACCCACAGCGCTTTTTCCTGCCACCTTTGCCACCGAATAAAACAGTACATCCACAGAAGGACAATGACCGTTTACCCTGTCTGTCCCGCTGCATTCCACCTGGTAATCCCTGCCTACTTTCACAAGGCGCATATGCTTGTCACCAGGAGCGATAAGCACCTGTCCCGGAAGAACCTTGTCTCCGGTCTTTGCCTCCTTCACTGCCACCGCACATTGGTTGTTCAGACGGTCTGCGTACATTTTCGTAAATCCGGGGGGCATATGCTGTACAATCACTACGCCCGGTATATCCCTCTTAAAGTTCTTTACCACCTCATAAATCGCCTCCGTCCCTCCAGTGGAAGCGCCAATCGCAACAATGCGGTCTTTCCCCACACTCAGATTGGTCAGCACAGAACCGGCAGCCGCCCTCTTCAGCCTTCCCACCTTTGCTGTGGAGGCAATCTTTACCTTTGTGGCAAGCTCCTTGCTGAAAAATGCATTTAACTTTGCCGGGTCGTTAGTTTCCGGCTTATTGACAAAATCTACCGCCCCCGCATCCAACGCATCAAACACCTTGTCGCTTAAGGAGCTGATCATAACCACCGGCATAGGATACTGGGGCATCAGCTTCTTTAAAAATTCAATGCCGCTCATCCTTGGAAGCTCAATATCTAAAGTCATCACATCTGGCTTATATTTTAGAATCGCATCCCTCGCCTCATATGCATCCTCCGCCTGGGCAACCACCTCGATGTTGGGATCTGAATTGAGTCCCTGCACAAGCAAATTTCGAAAAACCATGGAATCATCTACAACTAAAACTTTTAACGGCCTCATCTCTAATCCCTGCTTTCTATCGCTCCTATATTTTTCTGTATATGGATGGCTGAACATACTCAAATTTTGTTTTGTCCCGGTCAAGACTCTCCGTAGTGCCGATAAAGAGATATCCGCCCTGTTCCATATAATCATATATTTTCTGCACCAGCTGATACTTGGTGTCATCCTGAAAATAAATCATCACATTCCTCAAGAATACAACGTGAAATTTTCTCTTAAAGGGGAAGGGATTCATCAGATTAAATTTCCTGAAGATCACCTGTTTTTTCAATTCGTCTTTTACCTTAAATTCCTCCGCACTGATCTGTTTGAAGTATCTCTGCTTCCAATGGGGGGGGAGAGGCGCAATCTCTTCCTTTAAGTAAATGCCCCTGATGGCATGCTCTAAAACCCTCGTGGAAACATCTGTGGCCAAAAGCCTGGTGTCCCACTGGGAACGTTCAATGCCGAAATAGTCAAGAAGCACCATTGCCAGTGCGTAAGGTTCCTCCCCGGTGGAAGATGCACCGGACCAGATCCGAAGATCATGCTCCCTTCCTGCTTTTTCCTTTACCCAGGGCAAAACCACCCGCCTCAAATAATCAAAATGAGAACTTTCCCGCATAAAATATGTATGATTTGTCGTCAACACGTTAATTAAGTCGACCGCCTCCCCTCCTTTAGGATTTGATTCGACTTTCTTGATATACTCATCACAGCTTGCGTAGCCATTACGAACAAGATAGTTTTCAAGCCGGCCGCCCACCAGGACTCTTTTCTGGCTTAAATCAATACCGTAATTGCCTTTCACGTAAGTTACGATTCGCCTGAATTCATTGTCAGTAATCACTTACTAATGCGCCTCCTAAACATCAAGTAGCGTTTCTTTTGAATTTTTAAACCATATATACTATATCATCATAACGCTTTTATATCTCTTTGTCAATAATTTTACAAAAACCCAACTACATCTAGTGTTTTTTTCCACAAATGATTTCACAAAAATACTAAATACTGCTAAAAAAGGATTTATCAGGAATCTTCATCCTCCATATCCTCCATATCCTCCACATCGGCTGTGGCATCTGCTTCGTCCCTGGCTTTGCTTCGCAGAGCCTTTTCAATGCGGCTGCGGAGTTCCTGGGGATCAAAGGGTTTTAACACATAATCACAGATTCCAAGCTTCTGGGTCTCGACGATACTTCCCTTATCCCCCTGGGAAGTGAGCATGATAACGGGAACATCTGCTCCGTTCCCCAGCTTGCGGATCTCCTTTAATGTCTGGATTCCATCCATTTCCGCCATTTTGATATCCAAAAGGATCAGATCCGGCTTCTCGCTCTTCAGATAACGCAAAGCCCTGTCACCGGAATTTACCGTGATAATTTCATATCGATCCTTCAACTTCTGTTCCACATTTGCCAGGTTGATCACGCTGTCATCAACCACCAGGATATTCATACGCATTTTATAACTCCTCCTCATTTATCCAATTCAACAGCCCATACAAAAGCTGTTCCGCCTCGGTGTCCTCGTACAATTTTAGCTGAGCTTTGATTTCGGAAAGCTTTGCCGCAAGTTCCTCGGAAAGGTTATAGCACAGCAGGTTTTCTACTTTTTTCAGGCACTCTTTGGAGCGGAAACTCAAAAGCAGATCCAAAGCCGCCCTCACTTCCCTTAAAACAGTCTTTTTATCTATATCGGCAATTTTTTCCCTGACATTATCTGTCTTCTCCTCTTTCTCATCCAAAAACTTCCTGATCTGCCCCATCTGCTCCTGGTAGGCCAAAAGCAATTCCTGAAAATGTTCGGCGACAAATTCTCCATCTCCGCTCCCGGCCGCCTTTTCATGCGCTAAAAACATCTCCGAAAGTTCCACGGCGCCGATATTTGCAGATGCGCTCTTTAAGCCATGTACCTCCACACCGTACTGCCCTAAATCTTTTTCCCTAAAGAGTTTCTCAAGGAGTGTGAGCTTGCGCTTTCCATCCAGGACAAAGAGCTGCAAAAGTTCTCTGTAATCCTCACTGAAACCGCCCTGGTATTTTATCACCGCAGATTTGTCTATTCCAGCTATTCCTCCGCTTTCATCATCCGGCGTCACGAAGGCTGCCTCTTTTTCTTCCTCCGGCAGTTCTTTAAACTCATCGGAAACCCATTCCACAAGCACTTTGTTCAACTGCAGTTTGTCCAGCGGTTTTGTCAGAAAATCCTGGAAACCGCTTTCTAAAAACTGCTCTCTTACCCCTTCCATGGCATTTGCGGTAAGCCCCACGATCACAGGGCTTTGGCCATTCTCCCCGCAGTCCCTCCGGATAATCTGCACTGTCTCAATCCCGTCCATCTCCGGCATCATATGATCCATAAAGATCATATCAAACTTCATGCTCTTTACCATGTCGATGGCCTCGTAACCGCTCTCAGCCTCCCAGATCTTAAACTGATAGGTGCTTAAAAACCCTTTTGCAACCTTCCGGTTGATCAAATTGTCATCTACCACAAGTACTTTATACTGTTTTGCCACAAAGACCTCCATCTTTTCTTCTTCCACCCCAGAGACCTTCGGCAGTTCTTCCAAACTCCTCCTGTCCACAATCCTCTGGGGAATCGTCACTGTAAATGTAGTTCCAACGCCATAGACACTGTAAAGTTCAATGGTTCCCCCCATCAGCTCCACAAAATGTTTCGTGATCGAAAGCCCAAGACCTGTGCCCTCTGTGCTGTAATTTTTCTTTGCGCCTACCTGCTGGAAATTATCAAATATTTTCTCCTGATCTTCTTTTCGGATACCGCACCCGCTGTCCTGGATCCGGAAAATCAAAATTTCCTCCTCCAAAGTCCTTCCCGGCTCTCCGCCAATGGAAACTTTTACAAACCCTTCTTTCGTAAATTTCACGGCATTGTTTAATATATTGATCAAAATCTGCTTGATCCTGCCTGCATCGCCATTGTAACGGCAGGGAATGGAAGTATCATATTCATGCCTTAACGAAAGCCCCCGCTGCGAGGCGGCAATGCTCATCATATGCACCACTTCGTCCACCACTGACTTCACATGGTAATCCGATGTCACAAGCTCCATCTTCCCGGCTTCCACTTTAGACAGGTCAAGAATATCATTTATAATGGAAAGAAGATTTCGGGATGCTGATTTTATGTCGCAGGCATAGGAATATACTTTCCTGCCCAGACTTTCTTCCATAATAATATCGCTAAGCCCCACAATGGCATTCATGGGCGTGCGGATCTCGTGGGACATCTTGGCAAGGAACTCGCTTTTGGCCGCATTTGCCCGCTCTGCCTCCTCCCGCACCCGCTTGATCTCTTCTATATATCTCGTTGTCTCTGTAATATCCAAAATCAGGAGCACCCAGCCCTGATTCTGCCCGCTTTTATCTAAAATCTGCTTTGTATGGCTTTCATAGATCCGATTATTTAACTCAAATGTAACTTTATGGTCTTCCTTTAACATCCCGGGCTTAATGTCATGATGCTCCTCGACATAATCCCCCGGATTGTAACCGGCAAGCCCCGGAAAGATCAATGTGGCCGCATGGTTATAATTCAGGATCCTTCTCTGGCTGTCTAAGGCAACTACACCGTCACTCATGCTGTCGATCAAAACGCCGGAGGCCAGATGTCTATAATCGTAAGTTCTCCTTTTCCAGATTAAGATCACCACCAGGGAAAGCGTCAATCCAAGCACCACCGGAGTAGGGTCAAACACATAGGTAATCTTTCCAGCATAGGCAAAGAGTGACACCGTAGGCAGGACGGAAAGCCCTAAGATGATCCTGTATTTTCTGCTGTCCCCGATGCCTGACTGGGTGTGGATTGCCCGGATCAGGGTAAAAAAGGACAGAACGTAGGGTATGATACATCCGCTGAAAAGGAACAGATAGTAAACCGGTCCATAGGTAATCCCCAGATAATGATGCCCCGAAGAAGTCTCCAGCCATTCTATATTTTTGTAGTAGAGGCTGTGGTAATCACAACTGTAGATCAGTCCCAGCATAATAACGTCTAAAATCCCAAGCACATCCAGAAAGATCCGGGGCGCTTTTCTGAAACAGTAACTGTAGATAAACCAGCAGTAACATAAGGGGACAAAGGTGGAGCCCAGGTACTGCATTTTGACAGCGGAAACCGCCGCCTCCAGCGCAGGGGCTGTCAGCTCCAGCAGATATCCACCGTTTTGTACCGCCGCACCGCACAAAAAGTAGCCCATTAGCTTTTGCTCCCGGGCACCGCTGTCATCTGTGATTAAAAGCACCATGGCGGCAAAAATTATACAGATTCCAAGCACTTCTGCTACAATAAATGCATTAACCATACTCTATCCCTTTGTTATAATCGTTGCATGCCCGACAAATGGGCAGTTTATTTTTAATTATGCTATGATTGAGTAAAAATGTCAACCCCATCCACAGGGCTGTTCTATCCCTCCGGCAGCATTTTATCCAGCATTTGGAACAGTTTCTTCACATCAATGGGCTTTGCCAGATGCCCGTTCATCCCACACCTTAACGCTTCCCTCCTGTCTTCCTCAAAGGCATTGGCCGTCATTGCCAGAATCGGGATGGATGCCAGTTCCTTATTTTCCAACTGCCGGATTTCCCCGGTAGCCTCATAACCGTTCATCACAGGCATCCGGACATCCATAAGCACAAGCTGGTAGTACCCCGGCTGGGATTTTTTCAGCATTTCCACTGCAATCTGCCCGTTATCGGCAACCTCTGTGGTAAACCCTGCATCTTCCAAAATCGCTGTGGCGATCTCCTGGTTCAGGGCATTGTCCTCCGCCAGCAAAATACGCCCGGTATAATTTTTCTCTGATTCCCCGGGGTCTTCTTCCTGGTCTTCTTTCGCATTCACAATAGAGTGCAGGCAGCTGCGCAGATCCGACAAAAACAGGGGCTTCGTGCAAAAAGCGTTAATCCCGGCTTCTTTTGCCTCCTCCTCAATATCTGCCCAGTCATATGCCGTCATGAGAATGATCGGCACTTCATCCCCCATTTCTTTTCGGATCCTTCTCGTGACTTCAATCCCATTCATGTCAGGCAGCATCCAGTCAATCACATACACATTGTAGATGTCATCCCTGGAAACCGCCTGGCGTGTGCGAAGAAGCGCCTCCTTGCCGGAGAGTGTCCATTCCGTGCGCATTCCAAGCTGGCCCAGCATATCGGTAACACTGTCACAGGCATTGAAATCGTCATCTACAACCAGTGCCCTGTAGTTTTTCAGCTGTGGTATATCCACCGGTTCTTTTATCTGGTCATGGAGCCGGAAACTAAAACAGACATTTATTTCCGTCCCCTCCCCCTTCCGGCTTTTTATGTCGATGGTTCCGTGCATCATTTCAATAATATTTTTTGTAATCGCCATTCCCAGTCCTGTTCCCTGGATCCCGCTGACTGTGCTGCTGTTTTCCCGCTCAAAGGGTTCAAAAATATGGGACACAAATTCTTCACTCATGCCAATCCCTGTGTCTTTGATATTGAACTCATAATTTCCATAGCCTTCCTGTGTTGCAGGCTTTTCCGTGAGTCTCATGCTCACAGTGCCGCCTGCGCCTGTATACTTCACCGCATTGCCGAGAAGATTCAAAAGCACCTGGTTTAACCGCAGCTTGTCGCAGTAAATTTCTTCATCCACCACGTCCACTACATCGATATTGAGCTCCAGCTGCTTTGCATGGACATCCGCCAGAAGTATATTGCTCAGCCCGTGGAGAATATCCGGCAGACGGCAGAGATTCTCGTCCAGATGTATCTTTCCACTTTCAATGCGGCTCATATCCAAAACATCATTGATCAGGCTGAGCAGATGGTTCCCCGATGTCATAATCTTTTTCAGATATTCTTCCACCTGTTCTTTGCAGTCAATGTGGGTCATGGCAAGGGAAGTAAACCCTACAATGGCGTTCATCGGTGTGCGGATATCATGGGACATATTTGACAAAAAGATACTTTTGGCCTTGTTTGCCCTGTTTGCCTGCTGCAGTGCGTTTTCCAGCAGAGTTTTCTTTTCCATCTCGCTTCGGATCTCCTCATCCACACTGCGGAATCCCAAAACGATACCCTTATCCTCGCTCCATTTTCCCGTGGGCACTGCTTTGATCTGATAATATGCAATCCCCTCATCTGTACACACCCTGTAATTCAAAGAGTATGCATTCTTTTCTGCCAGCTCTTTTTTCAACCCATCCACAGAAAAACGCTGTCTTAGTATTTCTCTGTCCTCCTCATGGACAAACCTTTGTGTGTAATCCTTCATGCTCTCCGTATAGGAGAGCTCTTCTCCCTCCGAACATGCGAAAATGCCTCCCGCCTCTTTATTGCTCCGAAGAGCCGTGCCAGCATCTGTATCCAGATCGAAAGAGCATATAATATTGTAGTCAATACTTAATGCATGGATCAGCTCCATCTGCCGTTTCTCATTTTTCTCCTCCATAAGCTTCTGCTGTGTACAGTCCAAAAGGAAACGCCGGTAAAGCAGCTGCCCGTTCTCCTGCAAAAGTTTTATGTTTCCCATAATGTGCAGAAGCTCCCCGTCTTTGTGCTGCACACGGTACTCTACACTGACGCTGTCCCCCACTGTTGTCAAGGTCTTCATGCACGCCCGAAGCTTTACCTTATCCTCATCCACCACTGTTTTTGCCACCATGGCAAACCCGTCCTCCATCATTTCTTCTACTGTCTCATATCCCAGGATTTTGAGTGCCGCAAGATTTGCACTGATAACGTTTGACCCGTCTGCTGTGTGGAGCACAACGCCGCAGTCCAGTGTGGCAAATATTTTTTCCAGTATCTGATTTTTCTGCAAAAGATCCTGCTCGAAAGCACGTTCCTTCGTAATGTCAATTCCCACTCCCGCAGTTCCCATGACACTGCCGTCCACGTCATACAGCGGAGATTTGTAAGTCGTAAGGGTGCGGATGCCCGCCCCCGTCTGAATGACTTCCTCTGATATGCAGGTTTCCCGTTTTTCCATAACTTCCCGTTCAGATTCTATGCATGCCGGATCATCCTGCTCCACATCCCAGATGTAGGCATGCCCCCGGCCCTGCACCTGCTCCTTTGTTTTGTTGACTGCCTTACAGAAACTGTCGTTGACCTTCTCATGGATACCGTTTTTATCTTTATACCAGATCAGATTGGGAACACTGTTGATGGTTGTCTCAAAGTAATGGCTTGTCTGCCAGAAATCCTTGCTCATCTTAAAACCCTGCTGCCATCTCAAAAAACGGAATTTTGTCTCCTCCTCAGACATAGGGCAGATCCAGACATCTTCTATCTCTGACAAATGTTCTGACAAAAGTTCCATGCAGCTTTTCTGTGCCAGCACAATAAGCTTTGCGTCCTTCTTCTTTGCTAAGATGAGGCCCGCAGCTGTCTCTTTTGCAGCTTCCCCCTGCAAATCAGCCAAAATCAAGTCGGCTCTGGCCGTTAGCTGTTCCTCCGGCTCTTCACTCTCCAAATACTCATGTGTAAAGTGCTCAAGCGGTGACATCTCCTTTATCCATTCAAACATTCTGCACTTTCTGCCCAATAAATAAATCTGTACATGACAATGGTACATATCACTTTCCTCCTTCGCCCATGTGCTTACTGCCTGGCTGCTGCTTATCCAGCGCTTCTTTTTTCATTTTCTTCTTATGTTCATACATACGGTTGTCCGCCAGCTGATATACTTTTTCAATACCCTTTTCACTCTCTTTTCCCGTTGCAGCCCCCCAGGCAATTGACAGATTAAGGTCTCCTGCCTGCCGGTTCTTTTTTTGGATATTTACGCCAAAGCGTTCCATCAGCCTGTCTATCTTTCCCCTGTCGGCTGTGCGTATCACAGAGATAAACTCGTCACCGCCCATCCGGGCCACCACTCCATAGTCTTCGAATGTCTCCCGCAGCACATCCGCTGAACTTTTGATCAAAATGTCCCCTTTTCCATGGCCGTAAGTGTCATTCACAATTTTAAGGTTATTTAGGTCAAAACAGATCACCGTATAATCAGAATTTTTTTCCTCTTCAATTTCATGCATATACTCCATACAGTAACGGCGGTTGTGAAGCTGCGTCAGTTCATCGGTATATGCGCTTTTGATCAGGGAATTCCGCTCCGTCTCAAGTATCATCTTCTGAGTCATTTCTATATAAAAGGAAGCAAACAGGATAATGATAAACATCATCACCCCGATGGAGGACACGCCTTTTACCGCCAGAAAAGAACTGTTCCCGAAATAGCGGTCGCTGCCATATCCCACCAGATCGTAACCGATACAGACCACAACGATCAGCATCCCCACCTGATACAGCCTGTTTTGGATCTTGCTCCCCTTGAAATTTAAAACCACCACAAGAAAGGAAAATCCCAGGCAGAGGACTAAAAATGCCACCATATAAGGCAGTACTGTCACCAAATGAACCTTGTCTGTGCTGTGCAGCGCCATAGCCGTGCCAAAAGCCGCAAGGTAAGCCAGTAAAAGTACACGGTAGATCATCCTGAAAATTTTGCTGCCCAGGTTGATCACATCCTCCCGCAGATAGAGCAAAAGCGGGATTGGCGCTATATAGAAGGCTACATACTCCATCAGGGATATGGCGTACAGCGGAATGGCATACACCAGCAGCACACGGTAGTAACACACTGTCCAAAGTCCCATGCACAGGGAAAAAGCGGAGATGCATAAAAGCCTTATATATTTTTTGGAAAACACAATGGCAAAGATTGTCATTATGCAGACAACCAGCCCGAAAATAAACAGGAAATCTCCGAAAAATAAAGGTAACCTGTTCTCTGTCATAATCACCCGATAAGCATTTTTCCAGGGGTAGAGCCGGACGGAATCCAGTTTTGAAAAAATTTTATCCTCTGAGACATAAAACTCAATCTTAATCCTCTGGCCCTTGTATTCCGATGGAAAATTGACAAACTGGAAACCGCTTCCAACCGTCTTGTGCTGCTCCATCCTGTCATGCCCGTACTCATAAATCAATGCGTCATTTATGTAAACATTGACCGCCGAATGTCTGATATAAATCCGAAGGGACATCTGCTCTAAATCCCAGTCATCCGGCAGGGTGCGCTCCATGATGACCTCATCCCCTGTACTCACTGCCGGAAAATGGAAGCTGTCCAGGGAAACCCCCGGGAAATCGTCACCGTTGATGCGAACCTCCCAGTCGTCATCCAGGGAGAGATAATTTGATATCTCTTCATAGTCCTTAGTCAGGAGATGGTCAATCTGGGGCACCCATACAAGAATACTGGCCAAAGCATATATAATCCATGCTGTGCGCAGCAGATTTTTTTTGGTAAGCGCTTTTTTACTCATGATAAGTCCCCTTCTTCTCCTGCTCTTAAAACATACAGACAGTACCTGCAATATTATTATATTGTCCCAAAAGACAAATTGCAAGTTTTTCCGTAAAAGAGCTGTCTTTAAGAGGAAACTTATACCGGCAGGCTGTCCCTGACACAGAGCACTCCCCAGCCCACCTGTGGATTTGGATACTCCCTTTGCGCCGGAATCTCCCTGGAACCCCGCAGGAGATATGCCTTTAGCTTCTCCCCGTACAAAAAGCTGTCCCTTCCATCCACAATGCCATACTGCATCAAAAGCGCTGCGCTTCCCGTGACAAAGGGGGCTGCCATGGAAGTCCCGCTCCTGGCCGCATACCCGCCTCCCGGGGAAGCTGACATAATGTCCACTCCAGGCGCCGCCAGGTCGGGCTTCACCTGATTGCTCCACGCAGTAAACCCCCTGCCGGAAAACGGGGCTATGCTGTCTGTCCGGGAATCGTATGCCCCCACACTGATCACCCGGCCGGCGGTGGAGGGTATGGTCAGTGTGCGAATCTCTGAAGGGTAGGGAAATCCGGTGGCGTCATTTACAATTCCCCCGGAAGGCAGCCAGAAATCGTAAGTGCCGTCCAGGATCCTTCCTGCGGTAAGTCTGAATTTCCATAGGCCGGAGGGAATATAATTTTCTCTGGGGATAAAATCAATGTAGATTTCCTGATAGATACTGTAGGGCGACGGCTCCCCATAATACACCAAGAGCCGCAATGCATCAAAATCCACCCGCAGAGTGCCCTGCCCTAAAAGCACTCCGGTACTCCTCCCGTTGGGCAGAAATATCTCCAGACGGATCTCATCCTGGTATCGTTTCCACATCTGAACATTGAGCCTTGGCTCAAAGCTGGTGACAGAGAGTTCCACCTCCTGGGTTTCCCCGGTGGAAAGCCTGCCGGTAAAATGTTTGTTGCTGGTCCCCTCATTTCCTGTGCCCACCACAATGCTGCACTGATGATGGTCAGACATGTCATTTAAAAATGTTTCAATAAGGCTGCTGCCGCTGTGGGAACCGTAATTGTTCCCAAAACTCAGATTGACCGCCAGGGGCATTCCAAACCGCTCCGCCTCCCGAACGCAAAAGTCCACCGCACTCATAAGCTCCGTGGTCTTTGGAAATCCCTCTTCCCCAGAGTTCCCCAGCTTTACCACCAAAAGCTCCGACTCATATGCCACTCCCCGGTATCTTCCCATGGACGCCCTGCCATTTCCCGCCGCAATCCCCGCCACATGGGTGCCGTGCCCGCTTAAATCCCTGCTTGGCACAATTTTCTGCCGATTTTGCCCACTGCTCTGAGACAGTGCCTGATTTAACATTTCATTGGTAAACAGAACGCCTCTCCCATAGGGCTTTGGCGGCTCATAGGTAATATTCTCATTGAGTTCTGTCTTTGTACTGTTAAGCCGGTCTGCGTCCAAAGTCTGATCCCAGAGTTCCAGGATTCTGCTGGTTCCACCTGGATTGCAAAAATCCGGGTGGGCGTAGTCGATGCCGCTGTCAATCACCGCCACCAGAACTCCTTTTCCCGTAAGGTTTAAAGTCCCCTCCACCCCGATATCCCCGCTGCCTGTCTGAGGACTTTGAAGGGCAGTAATACAGGAGGCTCTTTTTGCCGCATCTACAGCAAAAAAGAGCCTCTTTGGTTTTTCCATATAAATTATATTGCTAAGTTTTGACACCGGCTCCACCAATACCTCCGGCAATGTCAGTATGGCGTAAGACTGGTCCAGGGGCACCACTCTTACCTGTTCTCCTAGCTCTTTTCCTGCCTGATTTGCAAGGGCAAAAATCTGAGCCAGCCCATCTGAGGTATGGCGGATGATCACCTCCCAGGTCTTTGTAAGGGGGGAATAGCCCACATCCAGATTCAGAGACTTCTGTCTCTCCTCCTCCGTAGCGCCAAGAGCCAGATTTAAAAGGTTTTCCATTTTTCCATTTGTCATATCTTTGTCCTGAAATAATACTTGTTCTATCCTATGCAGGAAATTGTAAATCAGAACAACTGGTATCTTTACCATAGAAAAAACAAATAAAGTTCTTTTATTGAAGCAAATCCCACAGTGATTTCTCATTTCCATGAACTTTTGATACTCTTCGATACTCATGTAGTGCATGAATTAAAACCTCTATATCTGCAAAATATTTTTTTACAAAATCATAGCTTTTAATGTTCTTGTTATGTAAAAGTGATTTACAGTATCCGCTGGGTTTCAATTCTGGATTTTTTCTCTTTTCTCTCTCATATTCTTTGTATTTGCCTTCATTGCAGATAATCAAGATTTCGATTTCCGGAGCAGTTATCACATTTACAATATCTACTTTTGGCTCATAGACCTTACTTAATCGAAATTTTTCACTTCGTGAATCCAGCACTCTATATATCGTGATTTTTTCCGCAAATCCTTTTCTCAAATATCTTTCTTCAAACTCCTTTCCCTTTCTGCAGCGCAATACCTCTTCTTCTATCAAATCCTCCCTCTCAAATATTAATTTATGAGCATCAAGAAGCAGATCTAGAATTGCCCTCTCAGCGCCACCCTCACAAATACATGCCATATATCTTCCCATACAAATCCTCCTAAACAAGCAGGACCTTTTTTAACGCCATATAAGCCTCATAGGATGGTACTGTACCTCCCAAAAAATCACTGTCATAAACTTCACTTTTTTTCATATCATTCCTCTTTAAGATATGTGACAAATTCTCCGCAGTAATCCCCCCTATATTTCTGACAATATAAATACTATCATTCCTGTCAAATTCATTTAGCAATTCCGAATAGTGCGTAGAATATATAAGAGTAGCGCCATTTTTATTTACTTTCGCATCCATAAAAAAACGGATCAGGGTAGCAACAATTTCTCTGTTAAAATGATTTTCTATCTCATCTATGATAAGATATCCCCCCTCCGAAAAGGCAAAAACCGCACTCATAAACACACCCAACCCCTTTATTGTCCCCGAAGAAAGATACTTTTCCAACGTGTGAAGATTGTTTATCATTATTTCATCTTTACTATAAAATTTCAGATGAATATCAAGCTCTTTTTCTTTTTTGGTACATTCCAGGTACTCTATACTCGGATCCAAAAAAGTAAGGAGCTCTTTCGGGAACTTACCCATAACACTCAGCATATTATGATCTGTCCAAACCAACATATCCCGCACAAAAAAACTTTTGTCCCTTTTCTTATTTACTGCCACTATGATACTTACGTCATCCATTAGATACATTTCGTTTTGATCCCTCTTTATTTCTAAATTTGAATCTTCAAAATCAAACATATTCTTTTTTGTTTTTACCTTACGGCTCTCTTTTGACCACAGACTTTCATCACAAATAACCATTCTTTCGCTTTCGTCTACATCGTGAATTTCTTTTTCCATACAAGTCTCTAATTTATATACGATACCGTCATCATAGAAGTAGGAGATAATAACTACCTTCTGATTTACCTTCAGATCATTAAATATTTCTTTTGACGATATTGTATTGACTGGCTCATTATTCAACATTTTTAGTATAAAAGAAACCACCTTCAATATTGTTGTTTTTCCAGAAGCGTTAATCCCGGCAAAAGAAATGGTCTTATTTAAGTATATTTTTGAAAAAACGGGATAAAGTGAATCCTGATTATCTGTAGCTACTCTTTGCTGTGCCACAAAGTCTATATTCAGTTCATTACTGAAATGCGGCAATCCCTCTATCACAAGCTTTAATAATTTCATATGTCTATCCTCATTCTTTTTGTTTTTATTTGTCTATTATACCCATTTTTTTCGCAATTATCAACATCTAAAAACAATTTTTTTGTTTTTATTTTGCCTTGTCTCAAAAAAAGTTTTCCACCAAATCATACACTATCCATTGTTTTCCAAAAATAAAGGCAGAACACTTCCTACATGTTCTGCCCAAATCATCTTATTGTAACACAACTACCCCGTCCTCAATCCAAAGACCCGAAGACAGTCCTTCCAGATAAGAAAAAAACTCCTGCCTGTCCTCATACTCCACCGTTTTTGCCCCTGCTGCATACGCAGGAATAAGGGAAATCTGCTTTTCTTCCCCATGGCTTTGGAGTTTCACGAGCATTGTCTTTTCGATATTCTGGTTAAATATATAATTTCCCAGACTGTAAAAAATGAGACTTCCCTTATAATTCTCAATCCCCTGAAGAACGTGGGAATGGCTTCCCAAAACCAGATCCGCCCCGGCATCCACATAGGCATGGGCCAGATAGGTCTGATGCTCCTCCAGCTGCGTGGTGTGCTCCACTCCCCAGTGGACGTAGACGATGACGTAATCACAGGTTTCTTTTGCCTTTTTGATCGCTTCCACCAACGCCGTCTCATCATAGGTGGTAAACACTCCCGGCTGGCGGTTGTCGATATTCCACTCTGGCACGGGGATCACTCTGGAAGCGGAGAGAATGCCGTAAGTCTCCCCGGAAAACTCATAGGTTTTAAGGGCCGAGGCTTCCTCTTTTGTATTCCCAGCCCCCACATAGGCAATGCCCGTCTGCTGCAGTGTCTCAAAGGTCTCCTTCAAACAGTCCGTACCGTAATCCAACACATGGTTATTGGCAAGACTTACGATATCCACACCCATATCCTCAAAGACTGACACATAAAATGGATTTACCCGGAAAGTGTACTGCTTGTCCTCCATAGGCGTGCCAACAGTGCCAAAGGGAAATTCCTCATTCACCATGCAAAGGTCTGCCTGCTGCATCTGTGCAAGCAGTCCCTGGGAAAGTACTCTGTCAATGCCCTCCCTGTCATAATTTGCCTCTACATGACGGCTGATATACACATCCCCTGCAAACACCAGCACCGTCTCCTTGTCCTCCTGCTCCTCTTTGGCTGGCTCTCCCAAAGGCGTACTCTCCTCCTGGGTGTCTCCCACCAGCACTTCTCCCACAATATCTTCCTTGTTCGCTTCCTCCGGCTCTATTTCCTTATTTTCATCTTCATCCTCTCTGGCCTCCTTTTTCTGATGCTCTTCTCTTTTTTCCAGAAAAAAGACTCCGGTAAAAATCAGCATCCCGGCACAGAGCACCAGAAGCACAGAGAGGATCCAACCTGTTTTTTTCCTCATATCAATCTAAACTAAACTGATATACCGTCTTGGTCCGGTACATCTCTCCTGCTTTTAAAATAGGTGACTCAAATGCAGAGTTGTTGACAGCATCCGGGCAATACTGGGATTCCAGACAAAAACCGTGGCGGTCATCGTAGGCACAGCCCCCTTTTCCCACCTGTTTATGAATAAAATTCCCTGCGTAGAACTGCACTGCCGGGGCATCGGTATAGGCTTTCATATGTATGCCGCTTTCCTCACAGACTGCTTCCGCCATAATGCGGTATCCTTCCCCGTCCACGATAAAGTTGTGGTCATATCCGCCTCCAAATTTTAACTGCTCATCCTCTGCATCAATCTCTTTGCCGATTGCTTTGAAGTCTGTGAAATCCATAGGCGTTCCCGCCACATCCTTAATCTCCCCCGTGGGGATCAAAGTGCTATCCACCGGGGTGAATTTGCCGCAGTACAGTTTCAGCTTCTGATTTACTGTCGTTCCACTGTCGTGTCCTCCCAGATTAAAATAGCTGTGGTTTGTAAAATTCGCCACCGTATCTTTGTCGGAAACTGCCTCGTAGCCAATGACAAGGTCATTCTCCTCCCCTATGGTATAGGTCACTTTTGCCGTCATATTCCCCGGAAATCCCTGCTCTAAATCCTTGCTCACACAGGAAAAAGTCACACTGTTGTCTGTGGCTTTTTCAATGTCCCAGATCTTGTAACACAGACCGTTTGATCCGCTGTGAAGATTGTTCTCCCCGTCATTTTTCTCCAGTGCATACTCAGTCCCGTCAATCTGTATTTTTGCATGATTGATACGGTTTCCGTTTCTTCCCACCGTCGCACCGAAATATGTCGTGTGCGTCAGATAGTCCGCCGGATCGTCATATCCCAACACAAGATCCTTTTCCACTCCGTTTTTGTCCTTAAAAAACAGAGATGTAAGAGCTGCGCCAAGGGTACATACCTCTGCCCGCATCCCCTTGCTGTTTGCAATGATCACTTTCTCTACGGTATTGCCTTTGCCATCCTGCCCAAATACTTTTCTTTCCATTTTCCTGATCTCCTTTTTTCTTTTATTTAGATACTGCATATCATCAAATCTGCACACTGATAATTGAATAAAGACTTACAGGGATTTAAACTCTATTGCTCAAGTATCATTTTTTCAAGTGGCTCGATATCAATGTTGTAGGAAGATAATTTCACTTTTGTAACTGCCAGTTGAATATCTAACACTTTATTCGTCCCTGTTTCCGCTGCTTTTATTTGTAACAACATAACATATCTGTCAATAAGGTTTTGCTTTACCTCATCTTCTGTCACACAGACCTTCTTTCTACCCCGCAAGCCCCTATGCAATTATCAATGTTCCTATTATGATGTCTGATTATTTCTCTAGATTTACAGACTGTTTTTCTAAAACACCTGGGATAAAACCTCCGGCAGCTCCGCAAATTCTTTTATGGCAGGGACTTTTTCCTCTATATTCCCAAAGCCGTAAGCCGCATGAATAAATTTTATCCCCGCCTGTCTGCTGGAATCATAATCTCCCTGGATATCTCCCACATAGACGGCATCTTCCAGATGATTCCTCTCAACCACCAGAGCAATATTGTCCCCCTTGTTTTTCTTCGTCCTTCCAAAGCATTCCGTGTCCGCAAAATACCGGCCGAAATCGTAATACTCTAAAAACGCCTCAATATACCCGTCCTGACAGTTGCTGACGATATATAAAGGATAACTCTGCGACAAAAGTTCCAGAGTCTGCTGAATTTTCGGATACAAAATCCCTCCATGCCTGCCCAGATACTCATTCTCATAGTCACAGCACTTTTCCATAAGGTCATTTGCCTTTTCTTCCCCCAGATCGGAAAAGAGCATTTCCGCAATCTCTGCCATGGTATGTCCCATGACATGCTGAATGTCCTCTGTGGTTACGCTTAATGCCCCTTTTGTCTCATAGGATATCACTTCATCCCAGGACTTTGCCACATTTTCGGAGGAATCCCAAAGTGTTCCGTCCATATCAAAAATAATTCCTTTTTTCATGGTTCCATCCGCTCCCGGCCTACGCTTCATCGATGGCTTTTCCAATGTCGTTTCGCATATACTTGTTGTCAAAGGAAATCCACTCTGTGGCTGCATAAGCGTTTTCCCTTGCCTCTTTTAAGTCCTTTCCCTTTGCCGTAATCCCAAGCACCCGGCCTCCGTTAGTGACAACAGTCCCGGCATCGTCAAGCTTTGTCCCGGCGTGGAAACAGTAATACCCGTCCTTGTCTTTAAAATTTTCTTCCCCGGAAATTTTCTTTCCTTTTTCATAGGAAACGGGATACCCCTGGGAAGCTAAGACCACGCAGACTGCCGCATTGTCCTCAAACTGAAGATCTACCTGATCCAATCTGCCCTCCACACAGGCTTCCATCACGTCCATAATATCATTTTTCATTCTGGGCAGAACTACCTGGGCCTCCGGGTCACCAAATCTGGCATTGTATTCAAGGACTTTCGGTCCTTCCTCTGTGATCATCAATCCAAAGAAAATTACCCCGGTAAAAGGTCTGCCCTCAGCTGCCATGGCATCCACAGTTTTCTGGTAAATATGCTCTTTACAGAATCTGTCCACTTCCTCTGTGTAGAAAGGGCTGGGGGAAAAAGTTCCCATGCCGCCGGTGTTAAGTCCTGTGTCCCCGTCTCCTGCCCGCTTGTGATCCTGGGCGGAGGACATGATCTTAATGGTTTTTCCGTCCACAAAGGATAATACAGAAACTTCCCTTCCAGTCATAAATTCCTCTACCACCATATGGTTTCCGGCATCTCCAAATTTCTTATCTTCCATGATCTCCTTTACCCCGGCCTTTGCCTCCTCTAAGGTATTGCAGATCAAAACCCCTTTTCCAAGGGCAAGTCCATCGGCTTTTAATACGATAGGCATTTTTGCTGTGGAAAGATAATCCAGTGCCTTCCCTGCATCGTCAAACACCTCATAGGCGGCTGTGGGAATATTGTACTTTTTCATCAGATCCTTGGAAAATGCTTTGGAACCCTCCAGAATCGCCGCATTTTTCCTTGGGCCGAAAACTTTTAGACCCTTTGCCTCAAACACGTCAACTACGCCTCCCACTAAGGGGTCATCCATTCCAATAATGGTAAAATCAATCTTCTTTTCCTCTGCAAACTCCGCCAGTTTTTCAAACTCCATGGCACCGATGGGCACGCACTCTGCCAGCTGTCCGATTCCCGCATTTCCCGGAGCACAGTAAATCTTATCCACACGGCTGCTCTTTGCCACGCTCATGGCAATAGCATGCTCCCTGCCGCCGCTTCCTACAATCAATACCTTCATATCTTCCTCCTGTATCTTCTACTGGGCAATTTTTACTTTTCCATCTTTAAGAGACACTTTTCCCTTTGCGATGAGGTCAATGGCCTTTGGCAGGATCTTCCACTCCGCCTCCTCCATCACCCTGCGCTGCAAAATCTCCGGCGTGTCCCCGTCCTTTACCTCCACTGCCTTCTGTAATAGGATAGGCCCGGTATCTGTACCTGCATCCACAAAATGCACGGTGGCTCCTGTGACCTTCACTCCACGGGCAAGGGCCGCCTCATGGACTTTCAACCCGTAAAATCCCTTTCCGCAGAAAGAGGGAATCAGGGAAGGATGGATATTTATCATACGGTTTTCGTATCTTTTGGTCATCTCTTCCGGCAAAACTACAAGAAAACCGGCAAGCACCACCAAATCCACCTGGTAAGAATCCAATTTTTCTAAAAAGGCATTGTTAAACTCTTCCCTGCTGTCATAATCCTTAGGGGAAACACAAAGATTTGGGATGCCCTTATTTTTTGCCCGCTCTAAGGCATATGCATTTTTATTGTTGCTGACCACCACAGAAATCTCTGTATTTTCTATAGTTCCCCCATCTATGGCATCCATAATAGCCTGCAGGTTTGTCCCGCCGCCGGAGACTAAAACTCCGATCTTTAGCATAGCTTAACCCCTTTCTCCCCATTCCTGGTCTTTCCTACCACGTAGGGGGTATCCCCTGCCCGCTTTGCAGCCTCCATGGTCTTATCCACATCCTCCGGTGCAACTGCAAGCACCATGCCAAGTCCCATATTGTATGTATTGTACATCATTTTCTCTTCAATGTTCCCTTCTCTTGCCAGCATGGTAAAAATAGGAGGCACTTTGTAGCTGTCCTTCTCAATCACTGCGCACCTGCCCTCCGGCAGCATCCTTGGAATATTCTCATAAAATCCCCCGCCAGTGATATGGCTGCATCCTTTTACCTTCACTCCTGCATCTTTGATCTCCCGCAATGCCTTTACATAAATCCTTGTGGGGGTTAAAAGTGTCTCACCCAAAGTAGCTCCAAGCTCCTCATGATAGGTATTTAACACCTCTTTTTCCATGGCAAAGACTTTCCGCACCAGAGAAAAACCGTTGGAGTGGACGCCGGTGCTGGCCAGTCCGATCAGCACGTCCCCCTCTATGATATCCTCCCCGGTGATCAGATCTTTCTCATCCGCCAGGCCTACAGCAAACCCTGCCAGGTCATACTCATCCTCCGGCATAAGCCCCGGATGCTCCGCCGTCTCACCGCCGATCAAAGCTGCCCCGGACTGCTTACAGCCCTCCGCCACGCCTTTTACGATAGCTGCGATCTTTTCCGGAAAATTTTTGCCACAGGCAATATAGTCAAGGAAAAACAATGGTTCTCCCCCTGCACATGCCACATCGTTTACGCACATGGCAACACAGTCAATTCCAATGGTATCATGCTTGTCCAAAAGAAATGCCAGCTTGATCTTTGTTCCCACACCGTCTGTGCCGGATAAGAGAATGGGTTTTTCCATGGTTTTGATTTTCTCCAAAGAAAATGCCCCGGAAAATCCTCCAAGCCCTCCTAAAACCTCCGGGCGAAGCGTCTCTTTCACATACTTTTTCATTAACTCTACTGACTTGTATCCGGCTTCAATATCCACACCTGCGTTTTTGTAATCCATTGTCTTCTCCTTTTTATTTGTAATTTTTATAGCCAACTTCCTGTAACTTCTTGTCCTTTGCCTGCACCTGCTCCTTTAAGTCTTTGGAATAATTTTTCAGTCTCTCCAACAGAGCCTTGTCGCTGGTTGCCAGAATTTTCGCCGCAAGAAGCCCTGCATTTGCCCCGCCGTTTATGGCAACGGTCGCAACGGGGATACCGGAGGGCATCTGAACGATAGAGTACAGAGAATCACGTCCTCCCAAAGAGGTGGTGTGCATGGGAATTCCAATGACAGGCATTGGGAAAATCGCTGCGCACATTCCCGGAAGATGTGCCGCCATTCCGGCTCCTGCAATGATCACTTTAAACCCTTTTTCCTCTGCGGTCTTTGCATACGCAAAAAACACATCCGGCTCCCTGTGGGCAGAGATAATGGTCATCTCATAGTCAATCCCCAGCTGTTCCAAAATGTCTGCCGCCTTTGCCATCACCGGCATATCTGAGTCGCTTCCCATCACAATTCCAACTTTTGCCATAATTTCCTCCTTTTGGGTCCTGCCCTGTTTGTTCTTCTACAGACAGGGAACCCTTTTCCCTGTCCAAAGTTCTCCATAAAATCACATAAAAGGCTCGTTCAATTCTTCCGTCCCGGGCACTATAAATTTTCCTTCCCGGATAATATCCATGGCTGTTCCATCCTTTGACACTGCCGTAATATTTCCCAGCTCCTCGTAGGGTATGGTAATATCTGTATGACAGTTAAAATACGCCTTTGCCATATCTTCTTTTCTTAAAATAGAAATGGAATTATCCCTTGCAATAATCTCCTTGCCGTCAGGGTTAAACACTGCCGTGTCCTCCCCGTGGGAATAGCAGGTATCCCCCACTGCAAAATGGGGCCCTGTCTTCTCCGCAATGAGGATTGGAAGTTTATCTTCTATTCCATAGTCCCTTGCCATGCGGTATGCCCTGGTGTTTGTGCCAATAGCAAATTCTCCCATGGGCAGGGTGTCGTGCTGCTGCAATAAATTTTCATAGAGGAATTTATGATTTTCCTCCTCTGTGTCAAAATTGGTACAGGTGTAAGATGTGATCTTTCCATCCTCGAAATCCAGCTCCAGATTCAGATACCGAAGCCCCGCCAGATACACCTTTGTCACATGGAGTTTTCCCTTTGTCCCCTCAAGAACCGGGGAGGTAAACACTTCTCCCACAGGGATATTCACATCCGCCACACAGTTTTCAAAAGCAGTCTCCTTTTCGGGATTTTTCAGGGGATGAATCTGCACCCACAGATCCGTCTTATTTCCTTTGGAACCTGTGATATGGACTTTCTCTGCTCTGTCCAAAACATCAATGATCCTCTGCTGCATATTCTGATAGCTCACATAATCAAGGGTATTTATTTTTATCGTCTCTCGGAAAATCTCTTCAAACATTTCTCCGATGGCAGGGATTGGGTAGGCGATAATGGTAAAACTTCTCTCATCCCCAGGAATATACTCATTTGACATCTGCCCCATACGGCTCATCTGGTACACATTCAGCTCGTTTTGCGCCAGGGTGTACTGTTTTGCCTCAGGCTTTATCACTGGCAGGAAGGGCACTTCCCCAAAAATCTCTGTCACCGCAGGGCCTGCATGTCCCTTTGCCTGTTTTTTGTATTTCTCGTAGGCGGCCTTCATAGATTCCAACTGGCGTTCCACAAAGGCTTTGTCCAGATAAAATCCTTTGTCCGCCTTGTGGTCAAAATCGTACTGCCTGTTGACAGAACTCACATAACAGCCCCGCATTCCCCGAAGTCCTCTGGAAAAAGAGGAGACAGGATTTCTGTAGGCCGTGGACTTTAACCCCAGCTTTTCAAAATTCTTTATCGCTTTTCGGATCACCCGCTCAAATCCAATGGGGTACTCCAGACAGATGGTATCTTTTAAATTTAAATCCTTACCGATATGCTCATAGCCGATCCGGTATCCTTCCGTCATGGTATCTGCCATGGACTGGACTTCCTCCTCCGAAAGGGTATTTAAAAACTCTGCCATACCAATCTCATTTTCACCGATATACTCCCCGCAGCGATAGAGGTAGCGCATATCTTTCAAATCGGATTTCATAATAATCCCTGTGAAAAAGTCATAAGATGGCTCCACCATATCCCGCACTTTATCTTCCGCAAAAATCTCACTGTAATCGTGGAAAAACCCGTAGATGATATCGGAAATTTCTTTTTCCTTTGGCTCCTCCTCCGACTCAAAGCAGTTGTAAATCTCCACAAAAAGCTCGCAGAGTATGGCCATGTTCATTTTTCTGTTCTCGAATGCGTACCCGATCACTGCCCGAAGCTCCGCATATAAAAAACAGAGGGTGGAACCGAATTTTTCTCCCAGAAGATTTACCGCCGCCTTAGGGTTTCCATAGCTCTCCTCATAATTTTCCGGCAAAATGTCCAGATAAAGCTTTCTGTTTATCTCCTGACATTCTTCCAGTGAAAGCCCCTCAATCTCCCCTGACTCCACCTGGCGAAGCACCTGATCTGCCAGCAAAAGAAACTCTGCCACCTTAGAAAAGTAGTCCTGATATTTTTCCAAAGCGCTCTTTTCCTTCGGGATTTCCCTGATCCTCTCTATCACCAGATCATAACGCTCTGCCACCATCTCGTTGGATTCTTTAAATAATTCCTCACATCCCATTGACTCTATTTTAATCCTCCTGTAACCTTTCTGCTTTATAATTACTTCTCATTCTCCTATTTGATCAAGATTCTTTTAAAATAAGAATCCTGCCGCATAAACTGTTCCCCAGGCTCCTGCCGCAAGAAAAGAAAGAATCGCTGCCGTCACTGGAATTCCCTTAAAGGAATCTTCCTCCCCCAGGCTTTTTACCGCCCATCCAAAAGCAATCACAGATAAGATCATCATAAGGAAACCGCCACTTCCCAGGTAAATGCTTCCCTGCCCCTTGTGGCGAAAGGAATCAAAAAACATATATCCCATAACGATGATCGATGCAGTTGACAGGACGCAGGACCTTATCCCACGCCTGGAGTGTGTCTTATTCGTAAACTTAAAATTATTTCTTCTCCGTCTCATTTTTCTTTCTCCAGATTATACTTGCTATCCAGTACAGGACAAATCCCAGCAATCCTCCCGCAGTATTTAAGATAATATCATCCACATCAAAAATACCCACTTTCCCTATCAATTGAATAATTTCTACACACAGACTAAACTCCATGCTAAGGAGCACAGTCAAAAAAATATTCCTGCATTTTTGAAACAGCGCCGGAAGGAACATGCCAAAAGGAATAAATGCAGCCACATTTCCCACTAGATTCAGTATCACCAGCCAGCCATTTAAGGTGTCCCGGTAAGTCCAGAAACGAAAAATCTCCTTAAAGGGTGTGAGATTGTAATGATACATGCGCTCTAAATTGCGATCCAGGTTTTCTGCAAAAAACAGAAAATAACACAACATGGCTACATAAGCTGCAAATAAGAGAAGTTCTATCTTGTGAAGTAATTTTCTTTTTTTCCTTTCCTCCAAGATACTCTCCTTGTATTGATTCTATTTCACTCCGTACTGTTCATAGTATTCATCGATAGCTTTTTTTAATTCGTCATCAATCAGAATTTTCCCCATGCAGGGCTTGTTGTAAAGATGCTCTACAACCTCCTCCATCGTCACGATTGCTTTGGCGTTAAATCCATACTTTTCTTTTATTTCATCCAATGCTCCCATTTTCCCGGAAAGACCTACTTCCATGCGGTTTAAAGAAACCATCAGCCCCTTGATCTCCACTTTTCCCTGAGCTGTAATGATCGGAAATGTCTCCTCGATGGATTTGCCGGAGGTGGTCACATCCTCAATGATTACCACTCTATCCCCGTCATTCATCTTGCTGCCCAAAAGGATTCCGGCATCCCCATGGTCTTTTTCCTCTTTTCTGTTGGAGCAGTAACGGATCTCTTTTCCATACAGCTTGGAAAAGGCGATCACTGTTGTCACGGAAAGGGGAATCCCCTTGTACGCCGGTCCAAAGAGCACGTCAAAGTCATCTCCAAAGTTATCATGAATGGCTTTTGCGTAGTATTCTCCTAATTTCATCAACTGTGATCCTGTCACATATGCCCCCGCATTCATAAAAAATGGTGATTTTCTGCCGCTTTTTAATGTAAACTCTCCAAATTTCAGCACATTGCTGGCAACCATAAACTCAATAAATTCCTGTTTGTACTGCTCCATTCTACGAAATCCTCCTTATTTTAAGCCGTTTTCAGACA
>JAMPFA010000001.1:849854-871988 GCA_023664725.1 Roseburia sp.
TAGGCATATGCGGTACAGTCGGCAGCAATCAGCAGCTTAGCCCCATCAAAATAAGACGCTTTGACTGGAGCCAGTTTTATCTGCACTGGCCAGTTGCGAAGTGCAGATACCTGTTCCCATCTGCCAGCATCTTTTGCAGCCTGTCCATTCCGTTCCATCTCAATGATTTGTGAACCGGGACAGCCATGACTGTGTATCGTATTCATACCCTGAACTTTCTTTCTGTTTTCAGCCACAGCCCGTTCATCATATGCGGCAGCTTCACGTTCCTCAAACGAGATAGCGCCAGTCGGACACTCTGGCAGGCAGTCACCCATGCCATCACAATAATCATCACGGATAAGCTTTGCCTTTCCATTTACCATAGCAATAGCGCCTTCGTGACAGGCATTGGCACAAGCAGCACAGCCATTGCATTTTTCTTCATCAATTTTAATAATTTTCCTACGCATTGTTTGACTCCTTTCTTTCTCTATGTTGCTTTTCTTGTTTGATTATAGTATAATATCGTTTCATAAGTCTGTTGTTTTTACAACGAAAGTGAGATTTTTATGGAAAATTATATATCTGTGTTGAAACACACACAGCTCTTTTCTGGTGTTGGAGAGAAGAATATTGCTGCCATGCTTGAATGCCTGGATATGTCAATGCACCGTTTTGAAAAAGGCGAATTCGTCTTTAGGCAGGGCTCCTATATCCGCAGTATTATGTTACTTGCAGAAGGCAGGCTTCATATTCAGAAAGAAAACTATTGGGGGAATTTAAGCATTTTGAACGAAATCCGTGCTGGTGAAATGTTTGGTGAGGCATACATTGCCCCGGACAGCGGCGTGCTTATGAATGATGTTGTGGCAGCCGAAAACAGCGTGGTTATTTCGTTTGACACGGAGCGTATATTATCTGTCTGCCCTTCTGCCTGCCAGTTTCATACGCAAGTTGTAAAAAATATGTTTTACGCTGTTTCGGAAAAGAACAGAATCCTCGTCCAAAAGCTGGGGTATGTGTCTGGGCGTTCAACGAGAGAAAAACTGCTTTCATATCTCTCTGACGAGGCAAGGCGCAGTAACAGCAGTTCTTTTATAATCCCCTTTAACCGTCAGCAGCTTGCAGATTTTTTGTCCGTGGACAGAAGCGCAATGTCAAATGAGCTCTGCAAAATGCGGGATGAAGGAATATTGTCTTTCCATAAAAATGAATTTACACTTTATGAAACGCAGCCATAAAAGCAGCAGGCATTCATCTTAACTATGAAAAATATTAGAGAAAGATTATATCCTTACCTTTGCATTGTGGACAATGTGCAAACAGCGTTATCAACAACTCCATAAACAGCCAGTTATACACATAGCCCACAACGCCGGCTACGGCGAAATCCCCCTTCTTTCCTATCTGTCATTACAAAAGAAAAATGTTTCCTGTTCCACAGCCGGACAACAATATGCACACCACCAATAAAAATGCATATACTTTTTTCATCTCTTCATCCACTTTCTAAATGCAAAACACAGGGGCACACTCATCCAATAAAACATTCCTTGTCCTCAAATAAACCGAATCTTAATCATACTATACCCCAAGCCGCCGTCAAATACAAGGTATCCAAAGTCTCATGAAACCCGCAAATTTTTCTCTAAAACAAATTGACATTTCCTTTCTTTTTTGTTAAAATGATGCATTAATTACCTAAACACTGTAAAACATATTTCAAAAGAAAGCGAGGATTTAAAAATGGGTACAATTATCGGCGAAGGCATAACTTTTGACGACGTTTTATTAGTTCCACAGTATTCTGATGTAACTCCGAATATGATCGATCTGACCACACAGCTGACCAACAAGATTCGGTTGAACATTCCTATGATGAGCGCCAGCATGGATACCGTAACGGAACACAGAATGGCCATTGCCATGGCAAGGCAGGGCGGTATCGGTATCATCCACAAAAATATGTCTATTGAGGCACAGGCAGAAGAGGTAGATAAGGTAAAGCGTTCAGAAAACGGCGTAATCACTGACCCATTTTCATTAAATCCGGAAAACACCTTGCAGGACGCAGAAAATCTCATGCGCAAATTTCGTATTTCCGGTGTTCCCATTGTAGAGGCAAACAGCAAAAAATTAATCGGCATTATCACAAACCGTGATCTGAAATTTGAGACGGACTTTTCCAAGAAGATTAAAGAGTCCATGACCTCCCAAGGGCTTATCACCGCTCCAACAGGAATCTCTTTAGATGAGGCAAAGGGAATCCTTGCCAAGGCCAGAAAAGAAAAACTTCCCCTTGTGGACAGCGAATACAATTTAAAAGGATTAATTACCATTAAAGATATTGAAAAGCAGATTAAGTACCCATTGTCTGCAAAAGATGAACAGGGCCGCCTGCTGTGCGGTGCCGGCGTGGGCATCACACACAATATGATGGACCGTGTGGACGCTTTAGTAGATGCCCATGTGGATGTGATCGTCATCGACTCCGCCCACGGCCATTCCAAAAATATCATCCACGCATTAAAACAGGTAAAAGAAAAATATCCCGACCTTCAGGTCATTGCCGGAAACATCGCAACAGGCGATGCCGCAAGGGATCTGATCAAAGCCGGCGCAGACTGCGTAAAAGTCGGTATCGGACCTGGTTCTATCTGTACCACCCGTGTAGTTGCAGGTATCGGCGTTCCCCAGATGACCGCCATTATGGACTGCTATGAGGCAGCCAAAGAATACGGCGCGCCTGTGATTGCAGACGGCGGTATCAAATATTCCGGCGATATGACAAAGGCTCTCGCCGCCGGTGCAAATGTCTGCATGATGGGAAGTATGTTTGCAGGTTGTGACGAAGCGCCTGGAACATTTGAGCTTTACCAGGGCAGGAAATACAAAGTGTACAGAGGCATGGGTTCTATCGCCGCTATGGAAAACGGCAGCAAGGACCGCTACTTCCAGGAAGACGCCAAAAAGTTAGTGCCGGAAGGTGTAGAGGGAAGAGTTGCATACAAAGGCAGTGTGGAGGACACCATCTTCCAGCTGGTGGGCGGCATCCGTTCCGGCATGGGCTACTGTGGCTGCCCCACCATCCCAGAACTCCATGACAAGGCAAAATTTGTAAAAATTACCGCAGCTTCTCTGAAAGAAAGTCATCCTCATGATATCCATATCACCAAGGAGGCTCCGAACTACTCCATTGAAGAGTAAATAGATTTTTCAGGAAATAGAAAACAGATTTCTCGCTTTGAGAAATCTGTTTTTTTATAATATATAATACACCACCCCACACAGCACTCCAATCACAGCTCCTGCCGCCACATCTTTCGGGAAGTGCACCCCCCCGGCCACACGGACAAAAGCCGTCACAATCCCAATACAAAAGACAAGCATCCCAAGAATTTTATTCACATAAAAAAAAGTCATCCCTATGATAAATACAGAAAACACATGACGGCTGGGAAAGGATTTTCCTACGGTATCTTTTGGGATTAAAGGTTTGATATCCAAAAGCTCATAGGGCCGCTTTGCCGAGTACAATCGCCGAAAGAGAGACACCAGGAGAAAGGAAACTGCAGGAACCACAAGACAGGGAAACCATTTCGGCGAACCTGACAACAACAGATCTACCAAAAAGAGCGGATATGCCAGAAAAATCCCCCCGGCCAGTCCTTTATCCAGATATACAATTCCCTTTAACGCCTTTTCGTTTTTCCGAAATGGGGCTGATATTTTTTCATACTGTTTCGCCGTCATAAAGCTCTCCCTTACATTTTTCAGATCACATCATAATCATAGCAAGTATTTCACCATGTTTCAATCAAAAAAAAGCGGAAACGGTTTCCCGTTTCCACTTTCCCTGTTACTGTGCTGCTCCAGCGCCTGTTCCTCCGGTTGCACTGTTTCCAGTTCCGGCGCCCTCTGTGGCACCGCCTGTTCCGGTTCCGGTTCCATTCTCTGTGGCTCCGGCTCCGCCTGTTGCATTGTCTACACCATTTTCCACATCATTGCCGATATCATCGGCGCCATCTACAATGGCGTCTCCTGCATCTTTGATAGCATCTGCGGCGTCATCCACAACACCACTTCCGGTGTTATCGTTTTTGCTGCCGTTGTTCGTATTGCCTGTGGTGGATTCCACATTAGAACCGTTGTTGTTTCCATTGTCATTGGAATTATTGTCTGTTCCACAGGCTGCAAAAGTAACCAAAGATAAAGCCATTACACTGCAAAGAAGTAATTTCTTTACTTTCATTTTCTGCTACCTCCTAGTAAAAAATGTAACGCCCCCTCGCTTTCGCTCGACGGCAAGTCGTCGGAAGGCACTTTTAGAAATGCTTCGCATTTGCCTTCCTCCTCTACAAACCAAATTTCCATATCTCCAGAGATAGTCTGCGCAGTTTTTCTTTTTCTATTCTCAAATAATCTGTTTCAAACAGACATCTCAGGATTTCATTTTTGGCTCAAACACAAGGCTTGCCAAGTATCCAAAGATCAGTGCAGCAGAAATTCCCACGGCGCTTGCTTTAAAACCTCCCATGAAAATTCCGATAAATCCCTCCTGCTCCACTGCCTCTTTTACCCCCTTCCACAGGGTATTTCCAAATCCCAGAAGGGGAACGCTCGCCCCTGCCCCGGCATATTCCATAAAAGGCTCATACACTCCAACTGCCCCAAGAACGGCTCCCGTACACACAAGAAGCACCATAATACGCCCCGGAAGCATTTTGGTTTTATCCATTAAAATCTGAGTCAGGGCACAGATAAGGCCGCCTACCCAGAACGCATTAATATAATCCATATAATTCATCATTCCTGCTCTCCTTCCTGCTCGATCACGACTGCATGGGCAATCCCAGGCACCGACTGTCCCTCATTGAAACTGACAGTGGACAGCAGGGCGCCTGTTGGAACAAAAAGTATCCTCTTTAATTTTCCCTGCTCCAGTTCCGGCAGATAATGGGCACTGAGTGTCACCGCAGAACAGCCACAGCCGGAACCGCCGGAACCAGTCCCCTGTTTTTCTTTATCATAGATCAAGATGCCACAGTCCTCATGAACAAGAGATATATCAATTTTCTTTTTTTTCAGCAGATCGATCAATATCTCCTGGCCCACATACCCCAGATCTCCGGTAATGATCTTATCATAATCCTCCGGCTTCCTCTTAAAATCTTCCAGATTCTGGGCGATAAGATTTGCCGCCGCAGGTGCCATGGCCGCCCCCATATTCATGGAATCCTTTACCCCCATATCTACGATCTTACCAGTGGTAATCCCGGTAATTTTAATCCTGCTTCTCTTGCCGGACAGGATAAAGGCTCCGCTTCCTGTAACCGTCCAGGTAGCTGATACGGGTCTTTGATTGGCATACTCCAGGGGAAATCGAAACTGTTTCTCCGCACTGGCAAAGTGGCTGGAAGTCAATGCCGCCACCGTTTTCGCATACCCGGCTCCCACACACATGGCACCCAGAGATAAGGATTCCCCTGCCGTGGAACATGCCCCGTATAATCCAAATAATGGAATTTCATAGTCCATAAGGCCAAAGGATGTGGCGATATTCTGTCCCAGCAGATCCCCCGCAAAAAGATATCGGATATCATCCGGCTTTAATTTTGCCTTCCCCATAGCAAGGGCTAACGACTCCTTTTGCAGGGTGCTCTCCGCCTGCTCCCAGTTATCTTCACCGAATTTATCATCCCCACATACCATGTCAAAGCATTGTCCCAAAGGACCTTCCCCTTCTTTTTTTCCCACGACAGAAGCGCTGGATATAATGTAGACATCCCTTGGAAAACGAAGGCTCTGCTCCCCCACATAATAATTTACTTTTTCCGGCATACGTCTTCTCTCCATTCTTTTCGTTTTTAATCATTATTTCTGATACTGATATTATTCTTCCAAGAAATAAAAAAAATAGGTATGCCAAATTTTGGTTTCATCATTTTTACGCTAATTCCCCTGTATATCCACCACCACATACTCCGACTTGCACCCGGTCTTAAACTGGATGGCCCAGTCTGAGATCCCTGAGGTCACAATAAAATTTGTATCCCCCCGCTCCTCTAAACCATAAGTTTTTGCATCCACCCCGGTAAGCTCCCCCATATGGTTGATGGGAAACATCTGCCCTCCGTGGGTATGGCCGGACAGCACAAGGTCCACTCCTGCCGCCGTCTGCTCCGCATACTCGTAGGGCTGATGGTCAAGGACAATGCAGTACTTGTTGTCAAGACCTGCGGTAAGTTCTTCCATGGAAGCCCGCTGTCTTTCTGAGCGGTCCTGCCTTCCAATCAGATAAAAGCGGTCATCGATCAGCACCGTCTCGTCCTGCAAAACAGTCACATGGTTTTTCTCAAGCTCTGCAATCAGATCATCGCCGCTATACCCCCGGTATTCCGAGCCATAGTACCCCTTGTCATGATTTCCGAAAACGTAATAGACCCCGTAAGTCGTCTTTAAATTTCCCAGGGCCTGACATGCCAAAACCATGTCCTCTTTTGTGGTGTCGTCATCCACATAATCCCCTGTGATCACCACGATGTCAGGATGTTCTGACTCCATGGCTCTCACCTTTTCGGCAAATCCCTCTCCGCTAAAGGTAGACCCCACATGGGAATCCGCAAACTGCACAATGCGAAAATTTCCCACCTGTTTTTCCGTCTCCAGTATGTACGCCTTACGCCAAACATGATGGGCCAGATACCAGCCAAGGGCCAGATATACTACAGTGATGGCCATTGCAGCCACGCCGGCATAATACTTTTCAAACTTCTCTTTTCTCCCTTTTTCCACCAGCATACTGACCACATCACAGAGGAACCAGATTCCCATGAGATGCAGGATAATGATCATAGCATTGATCGTTCCAAGGCTTATCCCCGTACCAAGTAATATCAGAAGGACAGGGAGAAATCCAAAGAGAAACCCTCTGATTTTCCTGCCTCCAGCATATTTTTGTATCACCGCAAATTTTGCAAACCGTCCCGAAAGATAAATCATTCCAAGAACTGATCCCAAAAAAATCGAACCGAAAATCAATGCCCACATACTTTTCCCCTTTCAAATATTCACCCCTTGTCATCTAGTTTTAATTACTATATAATAAACAAAGAGGTGATAATATGTCTACTGACATCCATGCATTTTTAAAAGAAATATTAGAAAAACTTCAGACCATAGATTACGTGAAACCGGAAGCGCTGCCAAACATTGACCTGTATATGGATCAGGTCACTACTTTTATGGATTCCCAGCTTGCTTCCACAAAACGCTACAAGGATGACAAGATTCTGACAAAGACAATGATAAACAATTATGCCAAGAACAATCTCCTTCCCCCGCCTGACAAGAAAAAATACTCCAAAGAACATGTCCTTGCAATGCTTTTTATTTACTATTTTAAAAACATCTTGAGCATCAGCGACATTCAAAGCATCCTAAATCCTCTGACGGAAAAATATTTTGGCAATAAAGATCCGAAAGGACTGAATCTGGAAGGTATTTACCGTGAGGTTTTCGGCCTGGAGCACGAGGAAGTCCAGCATATTTTAAAGGACCTGGCAAAAAAATATAAAACCAGCACAAAAACTTTCCCGGACGTCTCTCCGTCGGAAGCGGAAATGCTCCACAAATTTGCTTTTATCTGTATGCTAAGTTTCGATGTCTACATTAAAAAAATGATCATTGAACAGACCATAGATGATATGACATCTATCTCCCTGAAAGGAAAAAAAGAGGAAAAGAAATAATTCTTTTCACTCTTCTTTTTCTTTTAACCGTTCAAAAACCATATCATATCCGTCTTTTCCATAATTTAAAGAGCGGTTGACCCTGCTGATGGTGGCTGTGGAAGCTCCAGTTTTCTCTGCAATATCCAGATAGGTCTTCTGCTTCCGCAGCATATGGGCCACTTCCATCCGCTGAGACAAAGACAGCAATTCGTTTACCGTACACACATCCTCAAAAAAAGTGTAGCACTCTTCTCTGTCTCTCAGACTTAAAATCGCATCAAACAAACGGTCTACCGCTTCTGTCCTGATATTCTTACTCATACCCTTCTCCTCAATGCAAATTTTTACCCCAAACAGAATTGCATTCATGTTTCGTAAACTAAATCCCATGCAGCTTAGACTATTTTAACATACTAAAGTACCAAAGTAAACCTTTCCTCAAAAATTATCCGGCGCAAAAAGCACATTTCCTCCCCGAACGCATACACTAGAATCACAGGACGCCACTCCGGTTTCCTGAAAAAGATTCTATTTTTAGGGAGGATTTACTATTGTCATTTCATTTTCATCAGACCAAATTCCTACGAAAAAGAAAAAGAGCCGCTGCTCTGCTTTTGACGGCAGCTTTGCTCTTGGTATTCTGCGGATGCGGCGGGAATAAAAGTTCCAACGCTAAGTCCGACTCCAAATCAGAGACTTCTTCTGAAAAGACAAAAACAGAGACATCAAAAGCAAAAAAAACAGAAAAAGTTGTGTTGAACGAAGTTGCCCATTCCATCTTCTATGCACCTATGTATGTTGCCATTGAGGAAGGTTATTTTGCCGAGGAGGGCATTGACCTGGAACTGGTGACGGGATTTGGGGCAGACAAAACCATGACCGCCGTTCTCTCCGACGAGGCAGACATCGGTTTTATGGGACCGGAAACCACCGTTTACACCTACAACGAAGGGGCTGTGGATGTGGTAAAAAACTTTGCCCAGCTTACCCAGCGTGCTGGAAACTTCCTGGTGGCAAGAGAGCCCATAGAAAACTTTAAGTGGGAGGATATCAAAGGTTCCTACGTCCTGGGCGGAAGAGCCGGAGGTATGCCGGAGATGGTCTTTGAGTATGTGTTAAAGAAAAACAACATTGACCCGGTAAACGATCTGACCATTGACCAGAGTATCGATTTTGGTTCCACCGCTGCCGCTTTTACCGGAAGCCCTGACGCAAAGTTTACCGTAGAATTTGAGCCTGCGGCAACCGCATTGGAATCAGAAGGCGCCGGGTATGTGGTAGCTTCCCTCGGAGTAGATTCCGGGTATGTGCCATATACCGCATTCTCTGCCAAAGAGAGTTACATAGAAAAACATCCGGACACCATCCAATCCTTTGTCAATGCGCTGCAAAAGGGAATGAAATATATAGAAAGCCATTCCAGCGAGGAAATTGCAAAGACCATTGCCCCGCAGTTCCCGGATACGGAGGAAGCTACCATTGCCGCCATCGTAACCCGATATCATGAACAGGATACCTGGAAAACGGATGTCATCTTCACCCAGGATGCCTTTACCCTGCTCCTTGATATCTTAGATGAATCCGACCAGTTAAGTGCAAGACCGGATTATAACGTTTTAGTCAATACCGAATTTGCAGAAAAAGCTTCAAAATAAACATCAATCATCAAAAAAATAGCGTCAGTCTGCTGACGCTATTTCCATGAACACTAATATGCAAATTTTCTCTACACAATCTGCCCTATGGTAAGATAACTTGCCACCCCCATGATGATACCTGCCAACAGCACCCCAAGCATCACCGCCGTAATGCTTGATTTAAAATCCATATCCAGGATACTTGCCGCCAATGTTCCTGTCCAGGCTCCTGTGCCAGGCACGGGAATCCCCACAAACAAAAGCAGTGCCAGAAACAGTCCACGCCCCGCTTTCTCCTGTAGTTTCTTTCCGCCCTTCTCCCCTTTTTCCAGGCAGAAGCTAAAGAAACCGCCAATCACCGGCTTATCCGCCCCCCACTCCAGCACTTTTCTTGCAAAGAGATAGATAATGGGAACCGGAAGCATATTTCCTATGATACATACGATATAAGAGGGTATAAAAGGAAGTTTAAATCCCTGAGAAAAGGGAATTGCCCCTCGCAATTCAACTAAAGGCACCATGGAAACCAAAAATATAAATAAATACTTTTTTAAATCCGACATAATCTCTCCTACTGTTTTCTAATATAATCACTCAAAAACGCAAACAACTGCTCCATCTCTTCCCTAGTGCCAACAGAAATTCTAAGATAATTCTTTATCCTCTCCGGCCTGTTAAAATGTCTCACAAAAATCCCTGCCTCCCGCAGTGCCTCAAACAATTTCTGTGCATCGCAGGACGGATGTGTCACAAAGAGAAAATTACTCATAGAATCTGCAAAAGTAAATCCCAAATCCAAAAACTTCTCTTTTGCCCACTCCCTGGTGTCTATAATCTTTTTCGTGCAGTCTAAAAAGTATTCGTTGTCTTTTACTGCCTCCACACCCATGACAATGGCCGTCTGATTCATGGTATAGGAATTAAAAGAGTATTTGCAGTCATTGATGTATTTGATCAGCTTTTCATTTCCCAGAAGATATCCGATGCGCATCCCCGCCATAGAGCGGGATTTGCTGAAAGTCTGGGCAATTAAAAGATTGTCATATTTTTTAAGTAAAGGCAGCGCAGACTCTCCTCCAAAATCAATATATGCCTCGTCTACAATGACAATGACATCCCGATTACATTTTATGATCTCCTCTATCTCCCCCAGAGACTTTAACGCTCCTGTGGGCGCATTGGGATTGGGAAATACAACGCCCCCGTTTTCTCTTTGATAATCTTCTGTCCGAATAAGAAAATTCTCATCCAGTGGAATCACCTCATAGGGAATCCGAAACAGTTCCGCCCACACATCGTAAAAAGAATAGGTGATATCCGGAAACAGGATAGGTTTGTCAGCGTTAAAACAGGTAAGAAATGCCATGGCAAGCACATCGTCAGAACCCACTCCCACAAATACCTGCCCTGGCTTTACCCTATAATACTCTGCAATGGCATCCACAAGAAGGGATGCCGCCGGGTCTGGATAACGCCTGAGCAGATCTGTGTTCAACTCCCTCAAGACCCGCACAACTCCAGGTGCAGGGGGATAAGGATTTTCGTTTGTATTTAATTTTATGATATTTTGTGCTTTCGGCTGTTCTCCCGGCACGTAGGGAGTCACTTTTCGTATATTATCTTCCCAGTTTGCCATTTCTATTCTCCCTGCCCGTTAAGCCCGTATTCCTGCGCCAATTTTGCAAAGGCATCAAGGGAACGGACTACCTTCTCATGGGCGATGCAGTATGCCAGACGGACATATCCGCCGCAGCCAAAGGCACTGCCCTTTACCAGGATCAGATTGTATTTTTTTGCTGTTTTAACAAATTCCTCTTCCTTCTCCACCGGGGATTTCAACCACAGATAAAACGCCCCCTCCGGTTTGATACAGGTAAACCCAAGCTTTTTAAGCCCCTCATACAATACCCTTCGGTTTTTGTCATAAAACTCCAGATTTGTTTTCTCACCTACACATTGTGCAACGGCCTTCTGCATGAGAGAAGGCGCATTTACAAACCCAAGGGTGCGGTTCGCCACCTCAAGCCCTGCAAGCATATCCTCTGACTCTGTCACTTCATCCGGCACCACAAGGTATCCGATACGCTCTCCCGGCAGCGACAATGATTTGCTGAAGGAGTAACCCACAATGGTATTGTGGTAATACTTTGTGAGAAAATTCTCCTGCACTCCGTCATACACCAGCTCACGGTAAGGCTCGTCGGAGATAAGATAGATTTCCTTTTTGTATTCCTGTTCTTTTTTCTCCAGGATCTCTGCAATTTTTTTCATGGTATCCTCTGAGTACACCACCCCGGTAGGATTGTTTGGGGTGTTGATGATAACCGCTTTTGTCTTCTCATTTACCGCAGCCTCAAATGCGGACAAGTCCGGCTGGAATGTAGCATGGTCCGGTGCCACGGGAACCAGCACGCCATCAAAATTTGCCACGTAATTTCTGTATTCCCCGAAAAACGGAGCAAAGACAATGACTTCCTCCTCCGGGTCTAAAATCGTCTTAAACACCACGTTCATTCCCCCGGCAGCTCCCACGGTCATGATAACATTTTTCCCAGAAAATTTTGTCCCGAAACGCTGATTTAAATTGTCCGCAATGGCAGCCCTTACATCCTCATAACCGGAGTTTGACATATAGCCGTGGAGCACTAAAGAATCCTCCTGATCCAGCAGCTCTTTTACAACTCCATTAAAAGAATCCGGCACCGGTGTTGCCGGATTCCCAAGGCTGTAATCAAACACGTTTTCTACTCCTACTTTTTCTGCCAGTTCCTTTCCCTCCACAAACATGGCACGGATTGCAGAACTTCCTGCCAAAGCTTCCCTGACCTTTTTTGATAACATTTTCTTCCCTCTTTCCCTGAAATTGTGTCGTCTGTCTTATAAAACTCTTTAACTCACAAATCTTTCCCGTTCCTGCTTATGCTTATGCTCCTGTTCCTGTTCCAGCTCATGACGCTTTTTTGCCAGAATAATGGCCTCGTTCAAACTTAACATCTTATCATCCAAAACCGACACGATCTCGGAACACTCTCTAAGCTCCCTGCTGATGTAATCCGGAGCATCCCCCTCAAATTTATAGAAAATTTTATGCTCCAGGCTGGCCCAGAAATCCATGGCCATTGTGCGGATCTGGATTTCCACTTTTGTATTTACCACTTTATCGGACAAAAAGACGGGCACTGTCAAAAGCATATGATAGCTCTTATACCCGCTCTCCTTCGGGTGTCTGATATAGTCCTTTACAGAAATAACCGTGAGGTCGTTCTGCTTTCCGATCATCTCCGCCATCTTATAAATGTCAGAGGTAAAGGAACAGACAATACGGATCCCTGCTATATCATTTACATGCTCCACCATATTATGTATCGTGCTCTCATACCCGTTGCGCTTTAATTTTTTCACAATACTTTCCGGAGACTTCACCCTGGACTTGATATATTCGATGGGATTGTACTGATGTACGTTTTGAAATTCATCATTTAAAATTTCTAACTTTGTCCTGACTTCTTTAATGGCACTCTGATATAAAAACATCATAGATTTCCAACTGTCAATGCCCTCCCCCAGATTTTTTTGCTGCTGTTCCATTATACAACCTCCATTTACTGATACAAATTCACAAACCCAAAATGTTATTCCCAAACTTTTCGTTGTACTAGTTCCCTAAACACTTCTAGTATACCATATCTTGTGTTGTTTGTCTAATTTCATGGAGATTTTTAAACATTTATTAATTATTCTTAGGAAAAATTTCCCAGATATTTTAGTCTTCTTCTATCACATAAATTTCCAGATAATCAAACTCTATTTCTTCCACAAAATTATCCTGGGAAAACCTGGTCTTTGCATGGCGTTTAAAGTCCGCAATATTTTTGTCCAGCCAGATTGGCTTTCCCAGATCAAAGGCATAGCACACCTCATCCAATGCCCCAAAGACTTTATGGGTTCTAGTATCCTCTTTATCATTGCACACCGTCATATCTCTTAGCATACGGTTATCTTTAAATTCTCTGGCCCACAACCGAAACATATTCTTTATCCCTTCCTCTGTCTGTTTGCTTCATACATCAAAACAGCCGCAGCCACCGCAGCATTTAAAGATTCCACACTTCCCTCCATGGGGATTCTGATGGGGGTATCTGCAAGAGCCGCAGCCTCCTTTGTAAGCCCGTTTCCCTCATTTCCGATCAAAAATCCCACACTGCCTTTGTAATCCGGCTCATAGCAGGAAACACTACCCTCCAGATGTGCAGCAAATATTTTTACGGACTGACTTTTCATCTGGGAGATCACCTCAAAAAAATCCTCTGCCGCAAAAAAAGGCACCCGGAAAATACTGCCCATAGTGGAGCGGATGGTTTTCGGATTAAATACATCCACCGTAGTCTTGCTGGCGATCACCGCCGTAATCCCGGCCCCTTCCCCGGTGCGGATCATAGTTCCCAGATTTCCAGGGTCCTGTATCCCCTCCAAAAGCAAAAAGAAACCGTTTTTCTGCCGAAGCAGTTTTTTTATGTCCCATTTTGGCATTTTAATGACAGATAAAATCCCCTGAGGCGTCTTGGTACCACAGACTGCCAGAAACACACTGTCCTTTATCACCTCATACTCTGTCTCGAAAAGTATATTTCTATTCCCTTTTTCCAAAAGAAAGGATTCCGACACATACACATTTTTTAAAAGCTCTCTGGGAGCTTCCAGAAACATCTTTTTTCCCTCTGCCAAAAAAACCTGCTGCTTTTGCCTCTCTTTCGCTTTTTTCCCCAAAAGCGCCAGGGTTTTCACCTGACTGTTTGACATGCTGGTAATCATATAAAAAATAAGGGTGCCTCAAAACGACATTGTCTCAAAGGCACCCATTTCCCTTCTACAGATTCACGTTTATTTTGAAAGATTCTCGCAGACTTCAAACTGATATTCTGAAATCTCTTTCTTCATAGCCAACGCCTCGTCAATGTCAAAGTCCACAAAATCTCCGTGACGGTATCCTACCACACGGTTGGACTTGCCCTGGCATAAAAGGTCTACCGCAAGGGCTCCCATAATGGAAGCATAGACACGATCCTTACATGTGGGGCTTCCTCCACGCTGCATGTGACCTAAAATCGTTGCCCTTGTCTCCACGCCTGTAGCTGCCTCGATACGCTTTGCCATACTTGCAGAATGTCCGATACCCTCTGCATTGATAATGATATGGTGCTGTTTGCCACGCTTCTTATTTGCAATGATATTGTTTACCAGTTTCTGCTCATCGTAATCGTACCGCTCCGGTAACAGAATATCCTCCGCACCGTTTGCGATTCCTGTCCAAAGTGCAATGTAACCTGCTCCACGTCCCATTACCTCAATAATACTGCACCTCTCATGTGAGGTGGAAGTATCCCTTACTTTGTCAATAGCCTCCATTGCCGTATTTACCGCTGTGTCAAATCCGATGGTATACTCTGTACAGGCGATATCCAGGTCGATGGTTCCAGGAAGAGCGATGGTGTTGATTCCCAGTGACGCCAGCTTCTGCGCCCCCCTAAAAGAGCCGTCACCACCGATAACAATGATGCCGTCAATACCGTGTTTCCTGCAGATCTCCGCACCTTTTTTCTGTCCTTCCTCTGTGACAAATTCCATACACCGGGCTGTCTGCAAGATTGTACCTCCCCGCTGGATGGTATCAGATACGCTTCTGGCATCCATGTCAATGATCTCCTCCGAGAGAAGCCCCGCATATCCTCTTTTGATTCCCTTAACATTCAACCCTTTTACTAACGCTTCACGAACCACCGCACGGATGGCAGCATTCATTCCCGGAGCATCTCCGCCGCTGGTTAATACACCGATTGTTTTCACATTTTCTGACATATCCTAATCCCTCCTAAACCTATTTCACGTTCCTAAATCATCCTAATCCTTTATATTTTAATCTGTTTACCTTAGGTTTTCAATAGCCTTTTCCACAACTTTTACATTATTTTCACCAAAAATCTTGGTTAATTTGTTGAGAATCCCCTCTTCAATCAGGATATTCCTGCTGTCCGGCAGTCGTTTTCTGGCTCTTTCTGTAGAAAGATAGATTACCACGGAATCATTTCCGTCAGAATCCGCCAGCATTTGATAAAGGCTGTCCTCCTTTGCCTGAAACTCCCCTTTATTGGAAAACTGGATCCAAAGTTCCCGCTTTGCCGCATCAAAGGAATAGACTTTTTCGCAGATCAGTTTTCCGTTTTTTTCCTCCTCCACATTTGTCCTGCCCCGAATAAACACTTTGGAGTCCACTTCCAGTAAAGACTGATTTTTTGCATAGTCTCTGGGAAAAACTACCACTTCCACTGTTCCAAGCAAGTCCTCTACCGTGAGAAAAGCCATTGCCTGGTTTGTCTTTGTGTACTTGATGGTTTTCTCCGTGATCATTCCCCCGATCATAGCTGTGGCATTGTCTCTTATTTTCGCCTCCCCGCTCTCTTCATCCATCAGAAAATCCGCTGTGGTATTCGTGATATTTTTCCGCCATTTCTCCTCATACTCTTCCAGGGGATGGCCGCTGACATAAATGCCAAGCACCTCTTTTTCAAATCCTAAAAGTTCCTCTTTCTCGTACTCCCCTACATTTGGCATGGCAATTTCATAATCTTTTTTATCCTCCTTTGGGGCAAAGTCAAACAGCGTCATCTGACCTGCCATGGAAGTCTTTTTTTCCTGGTTGATATTGTCCATAATGGCAGCATACACCATCATCTTCTGCTTTCTTTTGCCCGGAAGGCCGTCAAAGGCGCCTGCTTTGATAAAACTCTCCACACTGCGCTTATTCACTTCCCTGCCATTCATCCTGGTAAGAAAATCTTTCAGAGAAGTAAATTTTCCCCTGATCTCCCTCTCATTGACAATGGCCTCTATCACAGGTTTCCCCACGCTTTTTATGGCAGAGAGGCCGTAGCGTATCTCATTGCCGGATACGGAAAACCCTCCCTGCCCCTCGTTGATATCCGGCGGCAGGATTTTGATCCCCATTCTCCGGCAGGTCAAAATATATTCCGACACTTTGCTGGTGTGGTCGAGAACAGAAGTCATAAGAGCCGCCATATATTCCACCGGATGGTAATATTTTAAGTAGGCAGTCTGATAGGAAACTACCGCATAGGCTGCGGCGTGGGATTTGTTAAAGGCGTACTTTGCAAAATCGATCATCTCATCGTAAATCTTGTTGGCAACACTCTCCTCTATGCCGTTTGCCACACATCCCTTTACCCCCTCCTCCGGGTTTCCGTAGACAAAATTTTTCCTCTCCTGCTCCATCACCGCCTGTTTTTTCTTGCTCATGGCACGGCGCACCAGGTCACTTCGCCCCCAGGTATACCCTGCCAGATCCCTTACGATCTGCATTACCTGCTCCTGGTAGACGATACACCCATAGGTGGGAGCCAAAATCGGTTCCAGCTGAGGGCAGTCGTAGGTGATGGGCCCTTCGCTGTTTTTCCCCCGGATATAGGCGGGGATAAAGTCCATAGGCCCGGGACGGTACAGAGAGATCCCGGCGATAATATCCTCTAAGTTCTGGGGCTTTAACTCCTTGATAAAGTTCTTCATCCCCGCACTTTCAAGCTGGAAGATTCCTTCTGTCTTTCCTGTTCCAAGGGAGTTGAAAACCTCTTTGTCATCAAAATCAATCTGGTCGATATCAATGAATTTTCCGGTGCTCTCCCCCACCATCTTCACCGCATTCTGGATAACCGTCAAAGTCCGAAGTCCCAGGAAATCCATTTTTAAAAGCCCCAATTCCTCTATGGTAGTCATGGTAAACTGGGTGGTGATCATACCGTCGGATCCTCTGGATAAGGGCACGTACTCGTCCATAGGCTTCTGGGAGATCACCACTCCCGCCGCATGCATGGAGGTATGTCTTGGAAGCCCTTCTAAACGCCTTGACATGTCGATAAGCTCCCTCACCCTGTCGTCACTGTCATAGAGTTTTTTCAGTTCCGGGTTCATCTGCAGAGCTTTCTCAATGGTAATGCCAAGCTCGTTTGGAATACTCTTTGCGATGGTGTCCACAAAAGCATAAGGCAAATCCATTACCCGCCCCACATCACGGATGACACCTCTTGCCGCTAAGGTACCGAAAGTGACAATCTGGGTCACACAGTCCTTGCCGTATTTTTCGATTACGTAGTCGATAACCTCCTGGCGTCTCTCAAAGCAGAAATCCACGTCGATATCCGGCATAGACACACGCTCCGGATTTAGGAAACGCTCAAAGATCAGACTGTATTTGATGGGATCTATATTGGTAATTCCGGTAGTGTAGGAAACCAGGCTTCCCGCCGCACTTCCCCTCCCCGGCCCAACAATAATATCATGTTCCCTGGCATAGCGGATATAGTCCCACACGATTAGGAAATACTCCACATACCCCATATCTTGAATGACTTTCAATTCATATTCAAGCCTTGGCTTTAACTCCTGCTCCTTATCCGGATACCGCTCTTTTAATCCTTCATAGCACAGCTTCTCCAGATACTCGTAGGTAGTATAGCCCTCCGGCACAGGAAAGTCAGGCAGCTTTGTATTTCCAAATTCAATCTCCACATGACACCTGTCTGCAATCTTCTGGGTGTTTTCCAGGGCATTCAGGGCGTAGGGAAACAGCCTTCGCATCTCTTCCTCAGACTTTACATAATACTGTCCTCCCTCATAGCGCATACGGTTTTCGTCATTTAATTTTTTCCCTGTCTGTAAACACAAAAGAATGTCGTGGGCCTGGGCATCTTTTTCAAAAGTGTAATGCACATCATTTGTGGCCACAAGCTCAATCCCCGTATCTTTGGAGAGCCGCAGAAGCTGCTGGTTTACCTCCTGCTGCCTGTCAAGTCCATGGTCCTGAAGTTCCAGGAAAAAATTTCCTTTTCCAAAACAGTTCTCGTACCGAAACGCCGCTTCCTTTGCCTCCTGGTACAGGCCTCTGTCCAGATACCGCTGTACCTCCCCTGCCAGACATGCAGAGAGGGCGATGATCCCCTCGTGGTACTGGTTTAAAACCTCCATATCCACCCTGGGCTTATAATAGTATCCCTCCACAAACCCAATGGATACGATTTTCATCAGATTGCTGTATCCCCTGTCGTTTTCCGCCAACAGCACAAGATGATAGTATCGGTCCTCCCCGTTTACCTTTTCCCTGTCAAACCGGGAATTGGGAGCCACATACACCTCACACCCCAGCACCGGATTGATCCCTGCCGCCTTTGCCGCCTTGTAAAATTCGATGACGCCGTACATCACCCCATGGTCTGTGATGGCTCCCGCCGTCATTCCAAGCTCCTTTAACCTGGCCACATATTCTTTTATCTTATTGGAACCGTCCAGCAGACTGTACTCTGTGTGGACATGTAAATGTGCAAAGGACATACCGCAACTCTCCCTCTTTCTCTGACTTGACTGTTTCTTATTGAAACTTTACCATTTTAAGGAGGCAAATACAAGATAATACAGAAAAATAGTCTGTATACTTTTTCACACCAAAATTTCCGTATCTGGCACCGACCCCATCAATACAAAATCATAAAAAGCTGATATAATATTTATAGGACTAGTACACGAATACTAAGTTGTTTTACGTTAAACGCATCATCGCTTTTCATATGCAAGAAAAGAAAGCGACGGCGTAGCGGTGGCTACGGCTAGATTTCTTGACGATGCAGATGAAAAGCAGACGGTCCAAAGAGCATTCTTATCTTTGTAACCGGCCACGAAAAATATAGGAATGAAGCCTTTGACGTGTCGGCATTCCACTACCTGCTAAAGCCCATCGATGAAGAAAATTTCTACAGTGTCTTTGCCACGGGGGGATTGTCAATGGTTGAAGCAGGTTTTCATGGCAAAGTAACGGTTTACACTCTTTGCGTTATCTGCTATAATCATATCGTAATAATTGAGCAATATTTATAAGGGTGGTGAAGATATGACAGAAAAAGAGATGTTAAAAGTATCTGTTGAAGAGTTTGACCGAATACAGGATTATATGATGTCATGTGAAAAAGATACTGAGGTCTATAAAAAATTGAAAAGACGCTATATGGCATTAAAAGTCATACTTACAGCCTCTGGTGTAAATCTTACAGAAATTGACTATATCAAAGAGTAATAAGAATAAATCGTCAACTTTACATTGTTATAGAATGGAGAATTTTATATGAAAGACAAAAAAACCTTTATCAATCCTGACACATCTAAAGAATGGTGGGTTGAAGTTGAAGACTACCATATAAAAAGCTGCCTTAACAATGGAAAAATCAAAGAGTTTACCTATATAAACGATTATGATGTAAGGAATAAAACTTCTCAGATAATTATGGAAAAAATGCGAAAAGGATTCATTTATCAAAATGCAAATGCTGCATTTGGAGAAGTGAAAAGCTACCAGTTTGTTGGAAGAGCCTATAATGGATTTATGCCTATTGCCGCCTCACTTTCAAGGGAAGATTTTTTCATTACCAGAATCGTTGGTGATTTTGTTGATGAAATACTTTATCATTTTGATGGAAATGGTAATTGGATAGAAAAACAGTCCCTTGGTGCAAAACGAATGACATACAGCCAGGTTTTATGCGCCGACCAGATGATTTTAATGAATAACAGTCATCTCATTGAACAATTTTCTCTGAAAAACAGAGAAATCACTCCTTTACCCAGTCAAAAAGATAGTCTGCAGTCCATGCTGGATGCCAAAGAGGAAATCGCATTATGGTATACTGGAGAGGAAATTGTTGTCTATGATTTTAAGAATCATAAAGAAGTCTGGTCCGAAAAAGTAAAATGTCAGGAAACAAAAGAAGCATTTGCAGGTTATTATCATGAGGGGCTGCTTTCTCCAAGTCAAACGAAAGCAGCATACCGCACCCAGAAAAACGGATATGTACTGGTAGATCTGAAATCAGGACAAAAGATTTTTATTGAAAACAAAGAATGGCATCCGTTTTTTTCTCCCGATGATCAGTATTTTTCGGTGGGTGGCAGATTTTATCTTTGCGAAACCGGAGAAGAAATACATAACCCCTTTCCATTTGAAATAAAACAAAATCTCACATATTATAATACCTGCACTGTGAAAACCAATGGGAAACTTTTGGCAGTGCAACAGGGTATTCGGAATGAGCCTATAGAAATCTGGGATTATAATAGCGGGAAACTACTTACCATAATAGAGGATCTGCTTACTGTCCAAAAAGTTTGTTTCGAGTTCACAAAAAGTAATCTGGTTTTGCATACAGACTATGGCGCAGTTAGTGTTTATAATTGTACATGGCCATAGGCACTGGCTCTGTAATATTGGCTTCTTTCATTGATTGCATCTACATCTTCTAAAACCTGTTCATTCTTTTCCAGATAATTTTGGTATCTGGATTGCCAGCATTCTGGGGATAACCCTATTCCACCTACAAAATATACAGTGCCCTGCTGGCCCTGGAAAACGGAACCATCACATCGGCTTCAAATGATATGGCATGGAATATCCTAACCAAAATAAATTATGGCAATCACGACCTCTCAGGAGATATTTCCTCTTTCTGGTCAAGGTCTTCCTTAAAAATATCCCCCTTGAGCAGGTTGAAATGTTAAGACGCCTGTTTGCAAACGATTTTCATTTTGATGAAGAGAATATTCAGACAGTTAAAAATTCCCTGTACCTCCCTTCCGCTGCCAACGGCAATTTATACGGAAAAACCGGAACAGGGAATATGAACGGTGAAAACATAAGCGGATGGTTCATCGGCTAGGTGGAAAACTCAGACAATACTTACTTTTTTGCCTTGAATATGGAAACTGACAGGAATGCCTCTGGAAGCAAGGCTTCTGAAATTGCCCTGTCCATACTTTCCAACTTACATATTTTCTAAACCATTGATATACGCCAAAAGCTTTTCATTTCCCGAAAAGCTTTTCTCGTCTATGTCAAATAACCGTTTTATAAAATCCGATTCAAAGATTTCTTCCGGCGTCCCGTACCGTTGTACATACTCCCCCTTCAGGCAGAGTATTTTATCGGAAACAAGCTTCGCAAATTCCAGTTCATGTAAGGACATAATAACTGTCAGGCCTTTTTTCTCCCGCATCTTTTGTAACAGCGAAAAAAATTCAAGCTTATATTTGATATCCAGATAAGAGGTTGGCTCATCCAATACTACGATCTCCGGCTCCTGGCAGATTGCCCTGGCCAGCATTACCCTCTGTTTCTGCCCGTCGCTGATCTGATCAAAATCCTTTTCACTGATCTCCCTGATCTGGGTAAGCTCCATCACTTCGTCTACGATCCGCTGATCCTCCTTGGACAATGTGCCAAACCATCCGGTGTAAGGATAACGCCCTGTGGCAACGATATCCCTGCAGCTTTTCATCTCTACCCTTACCCTCTCCGTAAACACAATAGACATCCTCTTTGCAAGCTCCGACTGTTTCATTTCAGACAAGGTATCTTCCCCGAGATACACCCTTCCCCCAAGAAGCTGAAGCTGACCTGCAATGCTTTTTAAAACTGTGGATTTCCCTGCGCCGTTTGGACCGATCAGGCTTAAGATTTCCCCTTTGGGCAGCGCAATTTCCATATCTTTGATCAGTGGTTTATGATCATATCCCACACACATTTTTTTCGTAGAAAAATAGAAATTATTCATAGCTCTCTTCCTGTTCCATGGTTTTCTTTTCGTTTTGTGATCATAATCCAAAGTACCACCGGGGCACCAAAAATCGCCGTCACGGTGCTGATGCTAAGCTCTGTGGGAGCAAGCATTGTCTTT
>JAMPFA010000001.1:872088-887925 GCA_023664725.1 Roseburia sp.
TTTCCCTTGTAACTTGCCCATAAGGGCAAAAACAAGGGAAAAGGATACATATTTTAAGGTTAGGCATACCGCAAAGCCTTGAAAATAGGGGAAAGTTAAATCAGTTAGTATATAAACAGGAATTTATTTATTCGTCAATATTTAATTTGGAATATATATATGTATCTTTCCAAATTGCTTTCCCGTTTTCATCTTTCCAGAAATATACATTTTTTCTTAAATGGGCTTCACGCTGAAATCCTAATGTTTCAAGTAATTTCCATGAACGCTTATTACAGGGGTCGCATTCTGCGTATATTCTATGTGCGCCATTAGAAAATGCTTGTTGAATTAAAACCTGACAGCTTTCGGCAGCATAACCGCACCTCCAATAATTTCGATTAAATACATATCCTATTTCCAGTGTTTCAAAATCGCACTTTCCCATATATACATTTCCAATCATTTTGTGGGAATTTTTCAATTCAACAGCAATCATTTCATCTGTTCCAATGCGCCACTCAAGATTTTCTTTTGTTTCATCAATGGTTAACGGCTTATACGGTTCATATTCCACAACTTCTATATCAGACAGATATTCAAATAAGTCCTGCAAATCCTCTTTGCTGTATCTTCTTAAAATTAGTCTTTTGGTTTCTGCTATGATTATTCTGCTCTCCACATTACTATCTCCTTAAACAAAATCCCGATTTATCAAAATTCCGCCACACCCTTATCTCTCAGTAAAAATGCCGCCGCAAAGATTTTTCTCAGCCTGCGTTGCAGGGGACAGACAAATCGCAAACAGGGCTGTTTGCCCCCGCCGGTGTTTAGGCGCTGTCCTTTAGCGCCTTACGCACCGCTGCGAGGGGCAATTAAGCGGGAGCGTGCCCTGGGGGTGATTTCGTCTGTCCTCTGCAACGCACGCCGCCAGCAAACTCCCGTCCCGCCATTGTTACTGTCCTAATCCCAAATCTCCTCCCCCAGCCCCTCAATAAACCCTGCCAATTCCTCCGCCATCTCCTCCGCCTCGGGAATCCTGATATGACCCGGCGTCCCACATCCATTCTTTTTGTAAAGAAAATGATACACCTTATCGTCCTTCAAATCAGCCGCAGCCTCCCCTATGGCCTCATCCCACTCCTTCGCATGGTTTAACACCGTGGTAGCCAGAATAATCACAGCCTTCGGGTAAATCCCCCTGATTTTTTCCACAAACCCCTTATAGCGGGTTTTCCATTTCACCGCCATCTCCCCGCCGGGATTTTCCTTCATAAAGTCCACCGGATGGCTGTCGTTTTGCCCAATGGCAATCACCACCACCTGGGGGCGGTATCTGGAAAAATCCCACTTTTTTACCTCCCCCAAATCCGGCCGATAGCAGATTTTGTCGTACACGCTCTCCATGCCCATATAGTCCGGCTCGCAAAACCACCCCGTCCCGTCCATCAGGGCAATGCCCCCCTGGGCGATATCGTGTATCCTGGCGTTTAGCTTTCTGGCGGTGATCCAGGCGTAGGAATGCCAGCTATTGGAGTACTCCCCGTTGTGCTCTGGATCCTCCTTCCCCGCAAAATCCACCGCCTCCGATACCTCCCCGGCGGAGACGCTGTCCCCGTAGACCTCTATTTTACGGGACGGCAAAGGGGGAAGGCTTAAAACGCTCTCCCCCTCCCCGATGGAAAACCCAAGGAACCTGACCACATGGCAGGCGTCCATGCGTTTAAAGAGCAAAATCTCATGCTCTTTTTGTTCCTTTTTTACCTGGATGTCAATGCAGCATTTTTCTTCCAGGGGAAGCAGGAAACGCCCCTGCTCCCCGTCTAAGATATAGCCCATATAGTTATCCCAGTACGCCCGCCTGTTTTCCAGTCTCACACACAGTTCGTTCCCCGTAAATCTCATCCGCACAAAGCTGCAGGGAAACACCAGCAGCGGCGCCTTGGGGTCGTCAAAATCAATTCTTCCGCAATACTGCAGCAATTCATGTTCTGGTGAAATATGCATGTTTTATCTCCTGCCAATCTCTGTGTCTGCTTCTCTCACAACGCTGTTGTCTTTAATATAATCGATGATCTCATCCAAAGTGGTAAACGCCAGCCCCACATAGCTGTCTGCCGCTCCGTAATAGATGGCGATCTTTCCACTCTTGGAATCGTGGATGGTGGCGCAGGGGAAACACACGTTTGGCACAAAGCCCCGCTCCTCATACCACTCTTCCGGTGTAAGTAAAAATGTCTCACATCTGTATTTTACCCTGGAGGGCTCGTCGATATCCAAAATCGCTCCGCCGATAGAATACACATATCCGTTGCAGGTTCCCGTCACACCGTGGTAGAACAGCAGCCATCCCTCGCTTGTCTCAATGGGAGCTGCGCCGCCGCCGATTTTCAACATCTCCCACCACTCCGGGTTTTTCCCCATCACGTGGCGGTGCTTGCCCCAGTAAACCAGATCCGGGCTCTCGCTGATAAAGATATCCCCAAAGGGCGTGTGGCCGCTGTCGGAGGGTCTTGACATCATCACAAAGTTGCCGTTAATCTTCCTGGGAAACATCACTGCATTCCTGTTAAATGGAAGGAAGGGGTTTTCCAGTCTCACAAATGTCTTAAAGTCCGTAGTCTTTGCCAGGCCGATAGACGCTCCAAAGAAATCCTGGCACCACATGATATAGTAGGTGTCCTCGATTTTTACCAGCCTTGGATCGTAAGCGTACACAGGCATAAAGTCCTTTCCGTCCTCATCCACAAAATTGATCCTCTCTTTGTCAAACTCCCAGTGGATGGCGTCTTTGCTTCTTCCCAGATATATGTAAGGGATTCCGTTTGTCTGCTCTGCACGGAACACTCCGATAAATGCTCCCTCGTAGGGAATCACCGCACTGTTAAAAATTCTCGCCACACCCTCCACCGGGTTTCTTCCGATAATCGGGTTTTCCTTATATCTCCAAACCGGAGCTCCCTTTAAATCTGCGGGTTTCTCCTGCCATGGCACATTTGGCACTTCTTGGCTTATCATTGTATATTTGCTCATTTCATTTCTCCTTATCCATTTAATATTTTTTGCCTGATAGGGGAAATTTCGTCCCCTGCCAACAAATCCTACATCTCCGATTTTAAAAACTCCAGATTCTTTCTGATCAGATCACATCTCTGTGCCACGCACTCCACAGACCGCATGGGGTCAGCCGGGGTGTTGAACACATAATCAATCAGTTTATCCACAGTGGTAGTTGCCACATGCATTCTGGTATCGCTGGAAGCATAGTAAATGTAAACCGTTCCGTCCTCCGCCTTAATGGCACCGTTAGTAAACACTACATTGGACACGTCTCCCACACGCTCCTCGCCCCTTGGCCCGATCAAAAGACCGGATGGCTCTGCAATGACCTTTGAGGGGTCATTTAAATCTGTGGCAAAGGCATAGATGACATAGCGAAGGCCTGCTGCCGTGTTTCTCACGCCGTGGGCAATGTGGATCCAGCCCCTGTCGGTCTTGATGGGCGGTGCGCCTGCCCCGTTCTTTGCCTCTGTGATGGTGTGGTATTTCCGAAGGCTTGTCATGATCTCCTCGTCGATCACTGCGTTGGTAATGTCATCGCACAGCCCGAATCCCACGCCGCCGCCGGAACCTGTCTCGATAAAATCATCCATTGGCCTTGTGTAAAAAGCATATTTTCCCTTTACAAATTCAGGGTGGAGCACTACATTTCTCTGCTGTGGGGAATGTAATGTCTTTAAGTTTGGAAGCCTCTCCCAGTTTTTTAGATCCTTTGTCCTCACAATGCCTGCTGCTGCCACTGCCGCAGAGAGGTCGTTTACAGATGTGTCCTTGCTCTCGGAGCAGAACACACCGTAAATATATCCGTCCTCATGCTTGGTGAGACGCATATCGTACACATTTGTCTCCTCCGGACAGGTATCATCCAAAAGAATGGGATAATCCCAGAACCGGAAACCGTCCACGCCGTTATCACTCTCCGCTACACCGAAAAATGATTTTCTGTCTGCTCCCTCAATTCTTGCCACAAGATAAAATTTTCCGTTTAATTCAATGGCACCGGAGTTCATCACTGCGTTGATCCCCAGACGCTCCATAAAATAGGGGTTAGTCTCCGGGTTCAGATCGTACCTCCAGGTAAGAGGGATATGTTCCCTTGTGAGCACCGGATACTCATAGCGGTCATAGGTGCCGTTGTAGAAATCGGACTTCACATTTTTTCTGTTTAAAAGTTTCTCCTGTTTTTCCTGTTCAATATAATAATTTTTATGCAGCATTTTCACCTCTCCTTATCAACTCAAAACACATTCTTCCATTGTGGTAGGGACATTTCCAGGGTTCCAAAATCGGTTTTCCCTCCACAGGGGTTCCATCCTGTCTTACAAGCCAGAACCATTCGGAGCCCTCTCTCTTATCCACCACATACGTTTTAATAAACTCCCAGACTGACTGGGCTGCCTCTAAATACTCTGTTTTTTCCGGCGTCTTCTGATAGCCGTTTACAAAACCTACCACCGTCTCCGCCTGCACCCACCAGACTCTTCCGGTGTCCACCACTCCTTTTTCACACTCGTTGGAGAGGGAGTGTCCGTCAAAGGCGATTTTGTAAATTTGCTCTGTCAAAGTCCTTGTGATGACAGACATTTTTTTGGTGTACTCTTTTTCGTCAAGGATTTCCAGTGTCCTGTCCAAAAGCCAAGCGGTCTCGATATCGTGGCCGTAGGAATACAGGTCAATGAGAGTGTGATAATCCTTGTCAAAGAACACTTCCTGTCTCTTTAATTTTGGATTATAAATCTTCTTAGCCACCGTATCCAAAATCCAGTGAAGGCATTTTTTTACCTCCTCACTGTGATTCACCCGGTAGAGTTCCGTGTATGCCTCTAGGACATGGAGCAGAGTGTTCATTGTCCGCTCTGCCATCACGCCGTTTTCTGAGAGTTTGTCATTTTCCGCCGGAGAAAATGTCCGGTCAAATGCCTCTAAGTATCCGTCCTTGTCCCGGCATTTCGTCTCGATAATATGAAACAGTTCCTCCGCCAGCTTTAAAGCCTCTTTGTCTTTTGTGGCATCGTAGTAGGAGGATAAGGCATAAATTGAAAATGCCTGGTTATATGTATGCTTTGTGGTATCCTTTGGGGTTCCGTCGTAGTTTACCGACCAGAATACCCCGCCGTTTTCCTGATCAAAACAATACTTTTTCATAAATTCAAACCCGTGGGATGCCTCCTCCTTTAAGGATGCATCCCCAAGCGCCATATAGGCGTTGGCAAAAAACCAGGTAATGCGGCTGTTTAAAATGCAGCCCTTCTCCGCTTTTTTGTCAAGGTTCAGATCGTAGTCCATATAACCGTAATAACCCCCGTTTTCATTATCCCTAAGCCCCTTCCAGAAAGGGATAATGCCGGAACAAAGATGTTCCTTTGCCTCTAAAGACAGTTCCTGCAATCCACTCATAATTTTTACCTCCGTAAATGTAACCTCTCTCTATTTTACCCCTTTACAGCTCCTGCTGCAATACCGCTGTAGATTTGTCTCTGACACAAAATGAATACGATCAGCGCCGGTAGCAGGGAAATGATAACACCTGCACAGATCAGGTTGTACTGGCTTCCCATAGGTCCTACGAAAGTGTAGAGACATCTTGCGATGGTGTGAAGCTTTTTGTCCATCAGATACAGGTTTGCACAGTAGTATTCGTTGTAAACACCCACTCCCTTTAAGATGCAGGAAGTCACGATTGCGGGTTTTAACAGGGGAAGCATGATCTTCCAGTAAATCGTCCAGTAAGATGCACCGTCGATAATTGCGGATTCGTCTAAGGAAACCGGAATGTTTTCCATAAACTGAATAAATATGTAAATGGAAATAACATCTGTACCGCACATCATAATGATGTAGCCGGGAAGGCTGTTTACCAGGTGCAGGGCTGACATAATGTTAAATACTGTTACCTGCATGGCAACTGCGGGAAGCAGGGAGGCAAAAAGGTACAGGCTGCGAATCAGGTTGTTTCCCGGAAAATGGAAACGGTTTAACACGTAGGCCAGCTGGGTCCCAAGGATTACGGACACCAACAGCACGCAGACCATCACAATCACGGAGTTTAAAAACGCCCTGCCCATGTTTGCCGTCTGGAATGCCTTTACAAAGTTATCAAAATTCAACCAGCTCTCCGGCAGCGTCATTACGTTGGTCTGCTGGTATTCCTCAGAAGTCTTGAATGCGGTTATGACGCAGGAGACCACCGGCACCACTGCGCAGAGTCCAAAGAAGATAAGAGATACATACTCTACGATAATCCATAAAATTCCTAACGGTGTATAACTCTTTTTTCCCATCTTGATCATCTAAGCCACCCCTTTCTGTGCTTTCTTCTGAGCCTTTTCTGCTTTTAATCTCGCTTTCTTTGCCTGATAGGATTCGTCCTCACTCTCCGCATCCCTGAAAATGTACTTGAAGAACAGCTTCTGCAAAATGGTACATGCAAAGATGATAAGCAACAGTACAACTGCCATTGCGGATGCCAATCCTACCTTCTGACTGACGTGGGCAATCTCGTTCATGATTACGAAATAGGTTCCGGTTCCATTTGCGCCGTCTGTGATAACGTAGGGCTGCTCGAATGCACTCAAGGAACCTGTGATAGATAAAATTACATTTAAAGTAACGATAGTTTTGATACTTGGCAGTATAATATGGATAAACTGCTGAAATTTATTTGCACCATCCAGGTCTGCCGCCTCGTAGAGGTCTGCGTCCACAGACATAATGGCTCCGATAAAGAGTACCATGTTCTGTCCAAAGTAACGCCATACGGAGGTAGCCACCAGAGACCAGTTGTTTATGTTCCGGTCCTTTAACCAGTATGGAAGATTGTCTAACTGAAATCCGCACCACTGAAGAATGGTATCAAACACAAATCCTCTGGTGTAGAAAAATTTAAAAATAAAACCAATAGCAATACCACTGATCAGGTAGGGGAAAAACATAAGTCCTTTAAAGAAGTTTCCTCCCTTCACTTTAAAACTTAAAATCGTTGCCAGGTAAAGTGCCAGCACCAGCTGTAAAATTGCACCCACCACATAGAACAGGCTGAGTTTCAATGCTCCAAAACAGTCGTCTCTTCTGAATACGTCAAGATAATTTCTCCATCCCACGAACTCCCGCTTATTAACCGGAGTGGTATATTTCATTTTGTAAAAACTGAACTTTACCATCTCTCCAAAGGGAAGATAGGTAAAGACAAACAACAGCAGCAATGGAATAAACATAAATGCGATACTAATGATAATCTGCTGTCCCTTTCTGCTTCTCGCCCACTGCATAGGGCTCATTCTTTTTTTCCCTGCTTCCATAGATTACTCCTCCTTGTATCAATGTAACGCCCCCTCGCCTTTGGCTCGGCGGCAAGCCGTCGGAAGGCATTTTGAAAAATGCTTCGCATTTGCCTTCCTCCTGTTGCCTGAATGGTTACTCAGTCACTTCAATTCCGTTTGCCTCCTGAGCTCTTGACCATGCCTCGTTCCACTCTGCCATAATGTCGTCAAATGACTTGCTGCCGTCATGTGCGCACTCGATAATGTTCTGCAGCTTGCTGTCACCACCGGCATTGATATTCAGCTCAGACTCAGAGTTCATATCATTTAAGAAATCTTCCTCGCCGGATACGGAGGGCTCATCCTCAAGGAATGTCACACCGTCAAATGCAAGTTTTGTCTCAGTAGAGCCTGCCGCTACAGGAAGTCCGTCCTCATTGTAGGAGAATCCAGATTCCAATGTCATCCATTTTACAAAGACCATAGCTGCCGCTTTCTCATCATCAGAAGCGTTTACATTGATTCCGTAAGAGTAGTCTGCACCTGCAGAAGCGTACTGTGTTCCGTCAATAGAGATTGGGAATGGCATATATCCGATATCTGCGCCGTTTTCCCCTGCTGCCTCCATCTGAGGATATGCCCAGGAGCCAAGTACCATACATCCGATCTCACCGTTGTTGATGGCCGGTTTGCATCCCTCCCAGTCTGTTGTGGAGAAGTCATCCTCTGTCAGGCCGTTTGCAACTGCATCATAAAGGATTTTGTATACTGCGTATGCATGTGTGCCATCGCCGTAATCCTTGAAGGGGTCTTTGGTATGTACCAGTTTCTGGTTCATATATGTATTGTCACCTGTTGCGTTGTTTCCGATGTAAGCATCCCACGCTCCCATTGTCCAGCCTGCTGCATAGTTGGTATAAAGAGGTGTTGCCTCTGTGTTGTCTTTAATCTTCTGCAGTGCCTCGATAAATTCATCCGGTGTCTTCGGAAGCTCTGTGATCCCTGCTGCCTCAAATACTTTCTTGTTATATACGATACCCTGGGTAGTTGCTGTGGAAGGTACCCCGTATACCTCTCCCTGATACTCCCACGTGGTTGCGTAATTGATCTGTGTCTGCATGGTAGAAAGGTCGCCGTAAGAAAGGAAGTAAGTGCTTAAGTCTGCCTTGTCTACTGCCGGGATCATCATGATGGTCTCATAGTCACCGGACTGTAAATGCATCAGAGCGTCATCTGCGTAATTTGTATCTGTAGTAAGCTCTACGGTGATGTTTGGATACATCTCGTTAAATGCTGAAATGTACTCACTCCATTTTGTTCCGTTGTAATCATCAGATTCAAGATCGGTTCTGTGATTAAACAGGCTGATGGTTGCTGTCAGGTCTGTGTAATCCTCTCCTAATTTAATATCTGCATACTTTACATCTCCGCCTGCAGATGATGAATCGCTTCCCTCATCTGATGCTGCATCGTCTGCTGCATCATTTGCATTGTCTGCTGCGCTGCTGTTATCTGCGCTGCCTGTTCCGCTGTCACTTCCGCCTCCGCATCCTGCTGCTGCAAGGGCCATAACTGATACCATCATAAGTGCTGCTGCTCTTCTCAGTTTCATACTTTTTTCCTCCTGAATAGAATTAAATATTTGTTGGTTTTGTTAAATGTTTGTTTCATTTAACTTAATTTAATTATAACAATTTAAGTAAATAATACATCAATTATTCTTGCTATAAATCTTGTATTTTTGATTCTTTTCGTCTTTTTGTATAATTTTCACAATTTTGAAAATGCATATTGTCTATTTTGTATATGGCACTTTTTGGCTTTTTCCGATAAAATAAAGATACAATAATTTATTTAAGCAATATTTAGCTTAATTGTGAAATCTTTAAGAAAAGGAGAAAACTATGGGATATTTGGAGAACTACAACAAATGGTGCAGTGATCCCTACTTCGATGAAAAGACAAGGGAAGAGCTGAAAGCCATTGAGGGAAACGATGCGGAAATCGAGGACCGTTTTTACCGCCAGCTTGAATTTGGAACCGGAGGACTTCGCGGTGTGATCGGAGCAGGGACAAACCGTATGAATATCTACACGGTGCGGCAGGCTACCCAGGGCCTTGCCAACTATATTATTTCCCAGAACGGACAGAAAAAAGGCGTGGCCATCGCATTTGATTCCAGGATCATGTCCCCGGAATTTGCTAAGGAGGCAGCCCTGTGCTTAAACGCCAACGGGATCAACGCTTACCTATTTGAAAGCTTACGTCCCACACCGGAATTGTCCTTCGCCCTCCGCCACTTAGGATGTATGGCCGGAATCGTCATCACCGCAAGCCACAACCCAAGAGAGTACAACGGATACAAGGTATACTGGGAGGACGGGGCACAGATCACACCGCCCCACGACAAAAACATTCTGGCAGAGGTTGCAAAAGTCACAGAGTTTTCCATGGTAAAAACTATGGATGAGCAGGCAGCAAGAGACGCTGGACTTCTGGTGACCATCGGTTCTGAAATTGACGACTTATATATGGAAGAATTAAAGAAGCAGTCCATCCACCCGGAAGTGATAAAAGCTATGGCAAAGGATATTAAAATCGTCTACACGCCCCTCCACGGCACAGGAAATCTTCCGGTGCGCCGGGTGTTAAAGGAGCTTGGATTTGAAAACGTGTATGTGGTTCCTGAACAGGAGCTGCCAGACGGCAATTTCCCCACAGTGGCATACCCCAACCCGGAATCCCCGAAAGCTTTTGCGCTGGCCTTAAAGCTTGCAAAGGAAGTGGATGCGGACATCGTTCTGGCCACAGACCCGGATGCGGACCGCCTGGGTGTCTACTGCAAAGACACAAAAACAGGAGAATATGTGACCTTTACCGGGAATATGTCCGGCATGCTTATCGCAGAATACATTTTAAGAGAAAGAACTGTAACAAACACCATGCCAGAAAATCCCGCCCTGGTGGAAACCATTGTAACTACAGATATGGCAAAAGCCATTGCAAAGGAATACGGCGTGGCATTGATCGAAGTCCTCACCGGATTTAAATACATCGGAGAGCAGATCAAGTGGTTTGAAGAAAAAGGTACCCACAACTATGTCTTTGGCTTAGAGGAGAGCTACGGATGTCTTGCCGGCACTTACGCCAGGGACAAGGATGCCTGCGTAGCTGTCATGATGCTCTGCGAAGTGGCATCCTGGTGCAAATCAAAAAATATGACTCTCTGGGATGCAATGGTTGAGATGTACAAAAAGTACGGCTATTACAAAGAAGGCTTGGAAACTATGACCCTAAAAGGCATTAACGGCGCACAGGAAATTGCAGACATGATGACAAAGATGAGGGAAAATCCCCCCAAAGAGCTGGCAGGCCTTAAGGTTCTAGCCGTCAGGGATTACAAAGAGGACACACGGAGGGACCTTGCCACAAATGAAGTCACAAAGACCGGGCTGCCAGATTCCAATGTACTGTACTATGAGCTTGACAACAATTCCTGGTGCTGTGTACGCCCCTCAGGAACAGAGCCAAAGATTAAATTTTACTTTGGGGTAGTTGGCGAAAACTTGCAGGACAGCGCAGAGAAGTTAGAGGCGTTAAACCAGGCAATGTTAAACTACGCTAAGAACTAGGAGACTGCCAAAAACAGGAGGAAACCCCTATGACATTTTCCCAGATTTTCCACCAGTCCGCTTCCGCCAAAATAGTTGCAAATTACACCATCGACCCGGAGACGCTGCTTCCAAACAAGTACGAGGCAATGGATAAAACAGATGGCGCTTTCCTCTCCCTTCTGGGAGGGGGGAGCGTACAAAGCGACCAGCTTTTCTCCATATCCTTCTCCCCTATGGCAGAAGTGTATCTTCTCCTATATACCACGGAAGGGTCGGGCATTCAGAAAGCCCCGGAAATCCCTGCCGGAAATACCCTTTCCGAAAACAGTGTTCTCTTCTGGGACTGCAGTAAACCTTTCACCCTTACCACCTCAATGGTGCCCTGGAACTTTTTTCTGTTTTTTGTAGAGGGCAGGCAGCTTAATCATTTTGCCAAAATCGCAGGCAGCAGCCGAACCTACTGTCATGCTCTATCCCAGTACTCCCCGCTGCATCAATATTTTCGCACGCTCCTTGGAATACCGGAAAAATACTCTCTCTCTGACGCCTTAAAAGTACATCAGCTTTTGACAGATATTTTGACAAATCTGTCACTGCCTCTGCTGCCAAAAGAAGAAATAAGGGATGCAAATATCCCCTCTTATCTCTATGAGCTAAAGGACCGTCTGGACCATCACTATGCAGAAAGTTTCTCTTTAAGCCAGTATGAGGAATTGTTCTCCATCAACAAATACCGGATCTGCCGGGAGTTTTCCCGCTATTTCCACGCCTCTCCCCTGGCTTATCTCACTCAGGTACGGCTGAATGCGGCAAAAGAAATGCTGCTTACCACAGATTTGAACATCTATGAAATAAGCAGCTATGTGGGATATGAAAATGTAAATCATTTTATCTCCCTGTTTCGCAAGTATATCGGAACAACTCCAAACGCATTTAAACAAAAGGCACGGGAAAACCAACCTGACGGACACTCCCCTTTGGAATAAATTTTCCGGCTATGACACACATGCCGGAATAGTATTCCGGGTTCTCAATTTTTCTCGTCAGGATATGCACTGCCCTCTTTGCCATCCTCTTTATGTTGATCTCATAGGTGGTTATCCCTGTACCAACCATCTGCACATCCAAAAAATTGTCAAATCCCGCCACAGAGACATCCTCCGGCACCCGGTATCCAGCTTCTGTCAGCTTTCGGATCATCAGGCTGGCGGTCAGGTCACAGTTGCAGAAAAATGCGGTGGGCATCTCCCCCTCTGGCAAGGGAAAATATTTCTCATAATCCACTTTTCCCGTGCTTCTTTCCCTGTCATCCAAAACCCATTCTTTTTTCACTTCCATCCCGTGCTCCATCAGAGATTTCAAATATCCGAAATAGCGGTCGTCAATGCTGGCAGTGGCAAGCCTGGTTCCCACAAAACCGATGTTTTTGTGTCCCATGTCAAAAAGATTGTTTGTCACTGTGTAGGCCCCCACCAAATTATTGGACACCACAGAGTCCATTTCCCCCTCCACATCAAAGCTGTCCAGATTCACCAGCGGCTTTAGGGATTTCTTTTTTACAAAACTCAGATACTCTCTGTCAAAAGTCCCCATAAGAATCAGTCCGTCCGCCTTATCCTCCGACAGGACTTTGGGCATCACACATTCTGTTTCATCTTTATGGCTGATAACCTCCAGCATAGAAAAACAGCTTTTCCTAACGGCACTCCGGGACACCTCCTGGTACAGTGACCAGTAAAAGGACTGGTTGTCCGCCAGGAAACGCTCCGCCACAATAATGCCCAGCGTGTAGCTTTTCTGGACCATATTGCTTTTCTCCTGGACGGTGCGGACATACCCCAGTTCATCCGCCACCTGTTTTATTTTTTCCCTCATCTCATCGCTGACACCCTTTTGGCCTGACAGCGCCTTGGAGACTGTCACCACACTGACTCCCAGGCGCCCGGCAATATCAGCCATTTTTATTGTCTTTGCCATTCTATTCTCCTTTTTGGCTCTAAACTGCCAAAACCTCTATCAGTTTTGCCTGATAATCTCCCCACAATCCGGGTACTAAAAGCCCTGCATACATCAGAGTGCTTCCCATATACCGCTTTCCTTCTACCTCATACATTACATCCTCCAAAAGTCCCTGAAGGTAAATCTTTCTGCTATGGATATTGGGCTCTGCCATCACCTGTACAAAGGTAATAAGCGCCTGCTTTTTATCTTTGGACACCACCTGGCAGCAGTCATAAATGTGGTTCTCCCGATAGGAGGCCAGGCGGTAATAATCTCCGCTGTTGATCAGAGGGTAATACTTTTTAAAAGTCTCAATCTGCCCTGGGATCATCTCCCGCTCTTCATCTGAAATTTTAGTGATATCCAACTCGTAGCCAAATGTCCCCGCCATTGCCACAATGCCTCTCGTCTCAAAAGGAGTCACTCTTCCGGTGGCGTGGTTGGGGCAGTCTGACACATGGGCGCCGATTACGGACAGGGGATACACTAACTGGGTTCCCTCCTGTATCATCAGCCTCTCCACGGCGTCCGTATCATCGGAGCACCAGATCTGGGGGCTGTAGTAAAGCATGCCCGGGTCAAACCTTGCGCCGCCGCCGGAGCAGTTTTCAAGGAGCAGATCTGGAAATTCTGCTGTCAGTCTCTCCTGGAGCTCATATACCCCCAGCACATGGCGGTGAAAAATCTCCCCCTGCCGATCCTCCGGCAGATAGGAACTTCCCACATCCGCCAGGGGACGGTTCATATCCCACTTCACATAACGGATATGTGCACTCCTTAGGATAGTCGCCACAGATTCATACACATACTCCAAAACCTCCGGCCTGGAAAGATCCAAAACAAGCTGTTCCCTTGCAAGACCGGGAGCTCTTCCCTTAAGCTGCAACGCCCACTCGGGATGCCTGCAGTAGAGCTCGGAGTCCGGGGAGATCATTTCCGGCTCAAACCAGATGCCAAACTCCATGCCAAGCTCCCTGACGCCTTCCACAAGATTTTCCAGCCCGCCTCTCAGCTTGTTCTCATCCACTTCCCAGTCACCCAGGCTGCTGTTGTCGGAATTTCTGTGGCCAAACCAGCCGTCGTCCATCACCAGCATCTCTATCCCTGCCTTTGACGCCTCTTTGGCGATAGCCAAAAGCTTTTCATCGTCAAACTCAAAATAGGTGGCCTCCCAGTTATTGATCAGGATCGGCCTTTTCTTATCTTTCCATTTACTTCTGATCAGATGATTCCGGTACAAATCATGGTAGGTGCGGCTCATCTTCCCAAGGCCCTCATCAGAGTAGACAAGAATCACTTCCGGTGCGATAAACGTTTCCCCTGGCTCCAATTTCCAGGTAAAATGCTCCGGGTGAATCCCCATAACCGCCCTGACATTTCCAAACTGGTTCTTCTGCACTTTGCCCACGAAATTTCCAGAGTACACAAAGTGGAATCCATAGACCTCCCCGCAGGTCTGGCTGCAGTTTTTCGTGGTGAGGGCGAAAAACGGATGCTCCTGATGCCCGGATTCCCCCCGGAGAGATTCTATATAAGTCCCTGCATGTCCCACGGGCACAGTCTCCATATGGCGCTCCCTTGCCCAGGAGCCAAAGAGGGACAAAAACTGAAAATCCTTATCGTCCATATCCACACAGGCAGAGAGGACTTTTTTCAGATACAAAGGTTCACTGCCCTGGTTTACAAACCGGACACTTCTGGCAATGGCATCCGTATCGGAAAATGCTGTGTAACTTAAAACCACTGTAAGCCCCAGGATTTCATCTTTCATGGTAATCTCTAATGTATCGCAGTTCTCCCCCCAGGTGGCGGGAAGTCCTTTTAAAGGTTTTTTCCCGGAAAAAATCTCATGGGAGACATAGGAAAGTTCCACTCCCTCCTGCCCATTGCAGGAAACCACCAGTGCGCTCTCCCTGTAATCCCCCAGGCCGCCGCAGGGATATTCCATGGGAAAACAGTCGAGGAATGTCACCTTTTCCCTGAGATTTTCGGAGGGGACAAAGGGTGGTTCCTCCGTCCGCATCAAATAGGAAAGGTTTGTGTCGCTTAATTTTTTTCCGTAATATACATGCCCCAGATAACTATCGTCTGCAATCCCCATGACATAGCTGGTGTTTGGGGTGTCAAGCTTGAATATTTTGGCAGTTTCGTCGAATGTAATCATGTGGTGTGGTCTCCTTTCAGAAATTCTGCTAATTTTTAAATTCATTATAGTATTTTTTAGGTAAAAAATCAATGGATTTAATCATGTCTTCTTGGCAGGAATGTGGAAAATCGGGTACAGATAACCGTTTCTATTTTCCCCTTATTTCTCCTCCTCATACAAATACTCCCCACACCCCTCCAAATCCTGCTACAAAAGCAGCTCCTTCACTCCGTCCCCCGTGACATCCAGGCATTGCGCCGCCGTCACCTCATAATATGCGTACCGTGACTGCCACTCCACAGTCGTCCCGTCGCTAAACACAAACTCCACAGGCAGGCCACATTCCGTATTTAAGTTAATTATAATTCCAGGAAATGAAAAGTCAACAAACATCATAGGCGGTGTCTGCTTTTTTCATTCTCTGCTCCTTTACATACAAAAAGGACACATAGAGTTTTTATTTTCTATGTGTCCTAACACTGTTATTTTGAGTGATACAATCAAACATTAGTAGTTTGGTTACGCTAACTGCATGACCTCGGTTTCCAGTTCCTTTAATTCGTCAAGGGATAATGAGGGAACGCATAGACCAATTTCTTCCAGTGATAGCTTTCCCATTTTTATCATTCTTTCGGCTGTTTCCCTGTCTTTCTCATGCGCAACCTTATGCGTAATCTCGTGAGTAATCTTATGAGTAAGAGTATTTTCCATATCCTTCCAATAGGTTTTCATTATCTGCTCATCATCAAATAAACTCATCATAATCGTTACTACCTCC
>JAMPFA010000001.1:888025-917154 GCA_023664725.1 Roseburia sp.
CTGCCATCTGTGCAGCATATGGAGTAGATTTCCTTGAACCTCTAAATCCAAGACCGCCGGCACTTGCCCATGATAAAGCATTTCCTTCAGCATCTGTGATTGTTACGATCGTATTGTTAAATGATGACTGAATATGTGCCTGTCCCCGTTCAACGTTTTTCTTTACACGCTTCTTTGTCACTTTTTTTGTAACTTTAGCCATAATAAAACTAACCTACTTTCTTTTTTAATGATGTTCTTTTCGCTAAGCTCACCTCTCGCCTTCGGCTCGGGTTCGCTAATCTCAAAGAACGGCTTTCCCACTAAACTCATCCTTCGCCTTCCGGCTCGTATTCGTTAAGTGCTCAATGCCTATTTCTTCTTATTTGCTACAGTCCTCTTCGGTCCTTTTCTTGTCCTTGCATTGGTCTTAGTTTTCTGTCCCCGAACCGGAAGTCCTTTTCTGTGACGGATGCCTCGGTAACATCCGATTTCCTGTAATCTCTTAATATTGAGAGCAATCTCTCTTCTCAGATCACCTTCTACCGTCTGGGTAGCATCGATAACTTCACTGATCCTCTTTACTTCTTCGTCTGTTAAATCACGACAACGAGTATCTGGATTAACTTTTGCTTCTGCAAGAATACGGTTGGAACTTGCCCTGCCGATTCCATAAATATAAGTCAAGCCAATCTCAACACGTTTTTCTCTTGGTAAATCTACACCTGCGATACGAGCCATGTGTCGTTGCACCTCCACTGAAATTATAAATTGGCGCATTGCGCCTACCTGCTGTAATGTGACAGTAAACCTATGCAGCTCCGGTGTCCCGGCCTGAAATGTGTGCATACACTTACCACCCACGAAAGAGGGGAACAAAAATATTCCCCGTCCCAAAGGGCATCCCCTACAGAACTAGCCTTTCCATAAAAATCCAAAGAATCCCGGTATGATGAATTCTTCGGACAAGCATTTTACTGCTTTTTATTATGAACAACGTAACAACCTATCCAGGTGTTTCGCTGCAGCCGCACATAATAGTTGCCGCTTACGCGGTTTTAGGAAACAAATTAGCCCTGTCTCTGTTTGTGTTTTGGATTTTCACAGATAATACGAATGCTTCCTTTTCTCTTGATAACTTTGCATTTCTCGCAAATAGGTTTAACTGATGATCTTACTTTCACAGCAAATCCTCCTTTCTTATCCGTTGGGCAGACTTATCCTGCCGGTTTCCAAAAAGTCCATTTCAAATGATATCACAAATATGTTTGTCTGTCAATTCTTTTTTTCCTATCTTTATTTATCTCTCCAGATAATGCGTCCTTTTGTCAGATCATAGGGTGACATTTCAATCGTCACTTTATCTCCCGGAAGAATCCGGATGAAATTCATCCTGAGCTTACCGCTGATATGGGCTAAGATCTGATGCCCGTTTTCCAACTCTACCTGAAACATAGCGTTTGGAAGTTTCTCCACTACTGTTCCCTCTACTTCAATAACATCTGCTTTTGACATTTTTAAGCCTCCTACTTACTTTTCCTTTTTTGAACTAATTTTCTCATATTCTCTGATTGCCCTGCGAATGATCAGATTGGACAGTTCCTCTTCCCTCTTCAACAGATCCTGCACTTCTTTTGGAATATCTTTTATGATCTGAAAATGCTTCACATTTTTCTTTTTCGGATTGGCAATCTGGTGAGTGCTTCCGTTTACCAGATATGCCGCTCTGTCCTCTTTTTCCAAAATGTAATAGATGTGATTCCTATCATGTCCCGACAAGGATTTTGCAAACTCTATGGTCATACGCCGCCCTCCGGAACCCAGATTCCTGCGGCAATCTCCTCCTCTGTAATGGAGAGGATTTCCGGTTTCCCTCTGGTAATTAGAATCGTGTTTTCATAGTGGGCGGAGAGTTTTCCATCCTGTGTCACCACCGTCCAGTCATCATCCAGCCATTCCACATTTCCGGTTCCCTGATTTATCATGGGCTCCACCGCCAATGTCATTCCGGGCCGAAGTCTTATACCTCTCGTGAGTTTTCTGAAATTTGGCACTTCCGGCTCCTCATGGAGATGGGAGCCGATTCCATGTCCCACCAGATCTCTCACTACACCGTAGCCTGCTTTCTCGGCATAATCTCCGATGGCTCTGGATATTTGATGAAGATAGCAGCCTGCCAAGGCATAACGGATTCCCGCAAAAAAACTTTCCCTGGTGCGTTTTATCAGCTTTTCCGCACTCTCTGAAATCTCTCCCACACCGTGAGTCCTTGCGGCATCGGAGTGATACCCTTTGTAGATCACTCCGATGTCAAGACTTACAATGTCTCCCTCTTCTATCCGTCTCTTTTTGGTGGGAATCCCATGTACCACTTCATCGTTTACGGAAACACAGACAGATGCGGGATACCCCTGATAATTTTTAAAAGAAGGTTCACAGCCGTAACTGCGTATCATCTCTTCGCCTATTTGGTCAATCTCTAAAGTAGTCATTCCCGGCTTTAATGCTTTCCCCAAATCCTGGTGTACCTTTGCCAGTATTTTACCGGCAGCTCTCATAAGCTCAATTTCTCTGGCAGATTTTATCGTTACCGGCATAAACTAAGCTCCTAAAATCTGTACGATAGCGAAAAATACACTTTCCATTGGCTGTGTTCCGTCCACCGATTTCAAAATGCCCTGTTTCTTGTAGTAATCAATCAATGGCTGAGTCTGCTCATGGTAAACACGAAGACGCTTCTGTACCGTCTCCGGCTTGTCATCGTCACGAAGCACCACTTCGCTTCCACATCTGTCACAGATCCCCTCTACCTTTGTGGGAATGCTTACGATATGATAAGTTGCACCGCAGTTTAAGCAGGCTCTCCGGCCGCCCATACGGTTTACGATATTCTCATCTGGCACATCCACGTCAATGGCAAAATCCATTTTCTCACCGATTCCCTTCAGCGCATTGTCCAAAGCCTCTGCCTGGGGAATAGTTCTTGGAAATCCGTCCAGAACAAATCCGTTTTTGCAGTCATCCTGTTTGATGCGGTCCATAACCAGGTCACAGGTCAGCTCATCCGGAACCAACGCTCCCTGATCCATGTACTCTTTTGCCTTTTTCCCAAGCTCTGTACCGTTTTTGATATTTGCACGGAAAATATCTCCTGTGGAGATATGGGGAATCTGATATTTATCTGCAATCTGCTTTGCCTGTGTTCCTTTTCCGGCTCCTGGAGCCCCTAACATAATAATCTTCATCAATGATCCTCCTTTATTTTGCCTACGCAGTGTGGCATATGTGTGTCCTGCGGGCGCTCTTTTTTAATAACATTTTTGGAGATACGGCTATGCCAGTATCTCCAAAATAATATATTATCCTCTGCCAGTGGGCTTAATCATTCAAAAATCCTTTGTAATACCGCACAAGCATCTGGGATTCGATCTGTTTGATGGTCTCAATAACCACACCAACGATAATGATAATAGAGGTTCCACCAAAGGACACGTTTGCGTTAAACACGCCGTCGAAAAAGATGGGTACAAACGCAACAAATGCCAGACCTACTGCCCCGATAAAGACAATATAGTTTAATAGTTTCGTCAAATAATCACTGGTTGGTTTGCCAGGACGGATACCCGGAATAAACCCGCCAGCTTTTTTCATGTTGTTGGCAATCTCTAAAGGATTAAATGTGATGGATGTATAAAAATATGCAAATGCAATAATTAATAGAATATATACCACCAATCCAATAGAATAAATTGGAGCATTGGGGTCACACCAGTTTGACTGGGATAATCCCCTTAAAATCTGGCTCCCTATGCCGGTTCCGTTTCCCTTTCCCAAAAGGGAAGCAATAATTACAGGTGTCTGTAACAGTGACTGGGCAAAAATAACCGGGATAACTCCTGCTGTGTTCACCTTTAAGGGAATGAATGAAGACTGTCCGCCCACCTGCTTTCTCCCCTGGATTTTCTTGGAATACTGCACCGGAATTTTTCTCTGGGCATCCTGGAGAAGAATGACAAACACTACCATGGCAACAATGATCGCAATGACGATCACTGCCGCAAGGACTCCCTTAGCCACGGTCTTACCGTTTACAAACTGCTGATACAGTGAAGTGAGATCTTCCGGAAGCCTGGAGATAATATTGATCACCAGCACGATAGAGATACCGTTTCCGATTCCCTTTTCTGTAATCCTCTCACCAAACCACATCAAAACGGCTGATCCTGCTGTCAAAGCAGTCACCACCATAATTACATTTAATGCATTGAAGCTTTCCAGATAACCGCCTCTTCCAAATCCGATTGCCATTACAACAGACTCGAAAAGAGCAAGGCCCACTGTCAGATAACGGGTAAACTCCGCAATCTTCTTTCTGCCTTCTTCCCCCTCTTTCTGCATTTCCTCCATTTTGGGGATGGCAATAGTCAAAAGCTGCATGATAATGGAAGATGTAATATATGGTGTAATATTTAATGCAAAGATAGACATCTGATAGAAGGAACCGCCGGTAACCGCATCAAAGAAATTGAACGCATCATTGTTCTGGCTCTCAAACCAGTTGGCGAACACATTCCTGTCAACACCCGGAACCGGAAGCTGGCTTCCGATTCGGATTACAACCATAATAAAGAATGTGAATAGTATCCTATCCCGTATATCTTTGATTTTAAATGCATTACGAAGGGTTTTAAACATTAAATCACCTCTGCTTTTCCACCAAGAGCCTCAATCTTTTCTTTTGCACTTGCACTGAATGCATTTACCTGAACGGTAAGTTTCTTTGTAAGTTCTCCGCCGCCCAGGATCTTCACGCCATCTCTGGGATTCTTTACAATTCCCGCTGTGATTAAGCTGTCAACTGTTACAACAGCGTCATTTTCAAATCTCTCTAATGCTGACATATTGATTCCAACGATCTCTTTGGAATTTCTGCATTTGAAGCCTCTCTTGGGAATTCTTCTGTATAATGGCATCTGTCCGCCTTCAAAACCAGGTCTTGTAGCTCCTGAACGGGCTTTCTGTCCTTTATGTCCCTTGCCGGCAGTCTTACCATTTCCTGAACCGTGTCCACGTCCTCTTCTGAAATTATCATTCTGCACAGAACCTTCTGCAGGTCTTAAGTTTGATAAATCCATGCTGACACCTCCTTATCTGTATATTAGATTTCTTCTACTTTTACTAAATGTCTGACATTCTGGATCATTCCACGAACTGCCTTGTTGTCCGGCATCTCAACTGTCTTGCCGATTTTGTTTAACCCTAAAGCTTTCACAGTTTTTTTGTTCTTTGGAACTGCTCCAATTGTAGATTTTACAAGTGTGATTTTTAATTTCTCTGCCATTTTAAATGCCTCCTTAACCCAGGACTTCTTCTACGGATTTGCCACGAAGCTTTGCAACTTCTTCCGGAGATTTTAACTGGCTTAAAGCATTGATCGTAGCAAGTACAACGTTCTGCTTATTGTTGGAGCCTAAGGATTTTGTACGGATATTGCTGATGCCAGCCAGCTCGCAGACATTACGAGCAGGACCGCCCGCAATAACTCCAGTACCTTCCGGTGCTCTCTTTAACAATACGGATGCGCCAGTATGTTTACCCATAGTATCATGTGTAATACTGTTGTTCTCATCTAATTTTACGGTGATCAACTTTTTCATTGCATCTTCTTTTCCCTTGCGGATCGCCTCGGGAATTTCAGTGGCTTTTCCCAAACCTGCACCTACATGGCCATTGCCGTCACCCACAACAACCAGTGCGGTAAAACGCATGTTACGTCCGCCCTTTACAACCTTGGTTACACGTTTGATGGAAACTACTTTTTCATTTAATTCTAACTGACTAGGGTCAATAATTGTACGTTTCATGTATTCGCTTCCTCCTTCTAAAACTCTAACCCGGCTTCCCTTGCCGCATCAGCTAAAGCTTTGACTTTACCTTCATAAATGAAACCGCCGCGGTCGAATACAACAGTATTGATTCCCTTGTCCAATGCCCTCTTGGCAATTACAGTTCCCAAATATGCTGCAGCTTCCACGTTATTGGTCTTTTTTACCTCTGCCTTTACTTCTTTGTCTAAAGTAGAAGCAGACACAAGTGTATTGCCAACTGTATCATCAATTACCTGAGCATACATATGATTGTTGCTTCTGAAAACAGCCAAACGTGGTCTATCTGCTGTCCCGGCAAGATGATTACGAAGTCTTCTATGCTTCTTTTCACGAACTTCGGATCTTGATTTTTTGCTTACCATTCTTTGTCCACTCCTTTACTTATTTCTTACCAGTCTTACCAACTTTACGTCTGATTACCTCATCAGCATATTTGATACCTTTTCCTTTGTAAGGCTCAGGTCTTCTCTTGTCTCTGATTTCAGCAGCGTACTGGCCGACTTTTTCTTTATCAATACCCTTAACGATGATCTTATTGCCCTCCACAGTAGACTCTAATCCTTCCGGATCTGTCATCTCTACCGGATGGGAATAACCAAGATTTAAGGTTAATTTCTTTCCTGATTTAGCAGCTCTGTAACCAACACCGTTTACTTCCAGCTCTTTGGTGTACCCGTCTGTTACGCCCACAACCATATTGTTGATCAAAGTTCTTGTCAAACCATGTAAAGATTTCATTCTCTTCAGATCGTTTGGCCTTGCAACCGTAATCTGAGAATCCTCTAACTTAATCTCCATCTCTGCTGGAAGTGTTCTTTCCAGAGTCCCTTTCGGACCTTTTACAGTCACATGATTATTTTCTGCAATATCCACAGTAACGCCTGCGGGAACTGCGATTGGCATTCTTCCTATACGTGACATGCCCGTACCTCCTATTTTATTTGATTTCTGTTTCTAAGGTATGTTCCACTCCACTAACACGCTGTCTTCGCCTAACGGCTCGACACCGCTAAGTGTCGGGAACGACTTTCACACTAAATTCGTCCTTCGCCTACGGCTCGCACTCATTAAGTGTTCAATGTCACCATACGAAAGCAAGTACTTCCCCACCTACCTGGAGCTTTCTTGCCTGTTTGTCGGTGATGATTCCCTGGTTTGTGGAGAGGATGGCGATGCCAAGTCCTCCAAGCACCTGAGGGATCTTATCTTTTCCTGCGTATACACGAAGTCCCGGTTTGGAAATTCTCTTAATACCGGAAATGATTTTTTCGTTCTTATCTGTACCGTATTTTAATGTGATGCGGATGGTCTTAAAATTGTTCTCATCAATGATATCGTATTTTACAATATATCCTTCATCCACCAGGATGTCGGCAATCGCAATTTTCATCTTAGACGCTGGAACATCAACTGTATCATGTTTTGCAGTGTTTGCGTTACGGATTCTTGTAAGCATATCTGCAATTGGATCACTCATAGTCATGTTGTGTTTTCCTCCTATATTTTTATTGTGATGCGGAAGGTATGTTCTGTTCGCTAAGCTCAACCTTCGCCTGCGGCTCGGTTTCACTAACCTCACAGAACGGCCTCGCACTAGGCTCAATCGTCGCCTGCGGCTCGATTTCACCAAGTTGCTTTCGGCCCGGCCTACCAAGATGCCTTCTTCACACCTGGAATCTGTCCTTTATATGCCAACTCACGGAAACATACCCTGCAAATACCGTATTTTCTAAGATATGCATGTGGACGTCCGCAGATTCTGCAGCGGCTGTACTCTCTGGTAGAGAATTTCTGTTTGCGCTGCTGTTTTATTTTCATAGATGTCTTAGCCATTAAAATTTCCTCCTGATTACTTTGCAAATGGCATACCGAACTGAGCCAGAAGTTCACGGCCTTCTTCGTCGGTCTTTGCTGTGGTTACGAAAATAACATCCATACCCCTGACTTTATCGATCTTGTCATACTCGATCTCAGGGAAGATTAACTGCTCTTTGATACCAAGGGCATAATTTCCCCTGCCGTCGAATGCGTTGGGGTTGATCCCTCTAAAGTCACGCACACGAGGCAGTGCAAGGTTCACAAGACGATCAAGGAACTCATACATTTTCTCTCCTCTTAAGGTAACTTTACATCCGATTGCCATACCCTCTCTGATCTTGAAGTTAGCAACAGAGTTCTTTGCCTTTGTGGTAACTGCTTTCTGGCCTGTGATTGTCTCTAAGTCTTTTACGGCAGCCTCCAGGATTTTTGCATTCTCCTTTGCCTCGCCAACGCCCATGTTCACTACGATCTTCTCAAGCTTTGGCGCCTGCAGTTTGTTTTTATATCCAAATTTTTTTACCAACGCATCTACAATCTCATTCTGATACTGGTCTTTAAGTCTACTCAACTGATTTGTCCTCCTCTCTGATTAATCGATTACATCACCAGTTGATTTGGCAAAACGAACTTTCTTATCCCCATCCATTTTAAAGCCAACACGGGTAGCTTTTCCTTTGTGAAGATACATGACGTTTGACGCATCAATTGGCCCTTCCTGATGAACGATACCGCCCTGCTGGTTCTGCATACTTGGTTTTGCATGCTTGGTAACCATATTGATACCTTCCACGAGGAGTGTATTCTTTTTCCTGTTAACGGAAATCACTTTTCCTTCTTTGTCTTTGTCTTTTCCGGCGATCACTTTTACCATGTCGCCTTTTTTGATTTTCATTGTAGCCATCTTCGTTTCACCTCCTACAATACTTCTGGAGCCAAAGAGACAATTTTCATAAACTGTTTCTCACGAAGCTCTCTGGCCACCGGTCCAAAGATACGTGTTCCCCTTGGGGTTTTGTCCTCTTTGATAATCACAGCGGCGTTCTCATCAAACTTAATATAAGAACCATCTTTACGACGGGCACCTTTTACGGAACGAACAACTACGGCCTTTACTACATCGCCTTTTTTGACAACACCGCCTGGTGTTGCGTCTTTAACCGTAGCAACGATTATATCGCCGATATTCGCATATCTTCTAGTAGATCCACCCATAACACGGATACAGAGAATTTCTTTTGCCCCTGTGTTATCGGCTACTTTCAGTCTGCTTTCCTGTTGTACCATGCTTGCAGCCTCCTTTAATTATTTTGCTCTCTCGATGATTTCCACAAGTCTCCATCTCTTATCTTTTGACAAAGGCCTTGTCTCCATTACTTTTACAGTATCACCTATCTTGCACTCATTGTTCTCATCGTGTGCTTTTAATTTGTAGGTCTTTTTCACGATCTTATTGTAAAGTGGATGTCTTACATTATCTCTAACGGCAACAACAATGGTTTTATTCATTTTGTCACTTACAACCACACCTGTACGTGTTTTTCTAAGATTTCTTTCTTCCACGGTCTATGCTCTCCTTCCCGTCTTATTCCGCTACACTTGCTTTCTCAGTAATAATGGTCTGAATCCTGGCAATATTTCTTCTTACTTCCTTAATCCTGCCGGTATTCTCTAACTGATTGGTTGCATTCTGGAATCTCAAATTGAAAAGCTCTTTTTTTGCTTCCACCAGCTGCGCCTTTAAATCTGCAACAGACTGGGACCTTAATTCTTCTAAATATTTATTCGTTTTCATTTGATTCACCGCCTTCTAAGTCTGCACGAGAAACTACTTTACATTTACAAGGTAATTTATGTGTAGCAAGACGCAATGCCTCTCTGGCGATTTCTTCTGACACTCCGGAGATTTCAAATAATACACGTCCTGGTTTTACCACAGCTACCCAGTACTCTAATGTTCCTTTACCAGAACCCATACGGGTCTCAGCCGGTTTTGCAGTTACCGGTTTATCCGGGAAAATTTTAATCCAAACTTTACCGCCACGCTTGATGTAACGGGTCATGGCGATACGGGCTGCCTCGATCTGGTTTGATTTAATCCAGCATGGCTCCATAGCAACAATACCGTATTCACCGTTAGTGATCTTATTTCCTCTCGTTGCCTTTCCGCGCATGGTTCCACGGAACTGCTTACGATGTTTTACTCTTTTTGGCATTAACATAATTACTGAGCTCCTCCTTCCTTATTTCCCTTTGTAGGAAGTACCTCTCCTTTGTATACCCATACTTTCACGCCGACTTTTCCGTAGGTGGTATCTGCCTCTGCAAACCCATAGTCGATATCAGCTCTCAGCGTCTGAAGAGGAATATTTCCTTCACTGTAGAACTCGGTACGAGCCATATCAGCTCCTCCAAGACGTCCGGAGCAGGAAGTCTTGATTCCCTTTGCGCCTGCCTTCATGCAGCGTCCCATACAGGATTTCATTGCACGGCGGAAGGATACACGGTTTTCCAGCTGCAATGCAATATTCTCTGCCACAAGCTGAGCGTCCTTATCCGGTCTTTTTACTTCTTTGATATCAACCACAAGTTTCTTGTCGGTTAACTTCTGTACTTCTTTTTTAATCTTCTCGATCTCTGCTCCGCCTTTTCCGATTACCACGCCGGGCTTTGCGGTGTAGATAATCACTTTCACCCTGCCGGATGCACGTTCGATCTCGATTTTGGAAACGCCTGCGGCGTACAATTTCTTTTTCAGGAATGTTCTGATATTGTAGTCTTCAATTAAAAAGTCTGCAAAATCTGCTTCCGCATACCACTTAGAGTCCCAATCTTTAATGATGCCGACTCTCAAGCCATGTGGATTCACTTTCTGTCCCATGTTTGCCCTCCTTATCTCTCATCAAGCACAATTGTAATGTGGCTCATTCTCTTCTCGATCCGGTAAGCCCTTCCCTGTGCCCTTGGTCTGATTCTCTTCATTGTTGGTCCCTTATTTGCATAGCACTCTGCAACATAAAGGTTTTCTGCTCTCATTCCGTTATTGTTCTCTGCGTTTGCAATGGCAGATTTTAATAACTTCTCAATCACCCTTGAAGCATATCTTGGATTGTAAGCTACAATAGCAAGCGCCGTCTCAACGTCTTTCCCACGGATGGCATCTAACACGAAACAAGCCTTCTGAACTGATACTCTTGCATAGGATAACTTAGCGGAAGGTCTTGTGTCTTTTACTTCATTTCTCTCTCTCTTTATTTGGGATCTATGTCCTTTTGCCATGGAATCCGCCTCCTTTCAAAATTATCTTACGCCTGATTTCTTTTCGTCTTTTCCATGTCCTCTGTAAGTTCTTGTTGCCACAAACTCACCCAGCTTGTGCCCTACCATATCTTCCGTAACATATACCGGAACATGCTTTCTTCCGTCATGCACCGCAATCGTATGACCAACGAATGAAGGGAAGATTGTGGAACGGCGGGACCAGGTCTTAATTACTGTCTTGTCCCCGGAAGCGTTCATTGCATCAATCTTTTTTAATAAACTCTCATCCGCAAATGGTCCTTTTTTTAATGAACGAGCCATAACTCCTTACCTCCTATTTAATTGCCCTACCGTCTCTTCTTCTCACGATAAGCTTATTCGACTGTTTGTGTTTCTTTCTGGTCTTAAGTCCAAGTGCCGGTTTACCCCAAGGTGTACATGGTCCGGGACGTCCAACCGGAGCTTTCCCTTCGCCGCCGCCGTGTGGATGGTCGTTGGGGTTCATAACAGAACCGCGGACGGTAGGGCGAATACCCATATGACGTTTACGTCCTGCCTTACCGATATTTACCAGGTTATGGTCGCCATTGCCGATCACGCCGATAGTCGCACGGCATCCGATGGGCACCATGCGCATCTCACCGGAGGGAAGTCTAAGCGTGGCATATTTTCCCTCTTTTGCCATAAGCTGCGCTGCCACTCCTGCAGAACGAACCATCTGTCCGCCCTTGCCCGGAAGCATCTCGATATTGTGTACCTGTGTACCAACCGGAATGTTCTCCAAAGGCATGCAGTTTCCGATGCGGATTTCTGCCTCAGGCCCGTTCATCACTTTCATGCCGTCTGTCAGCCCTTCGGGAGCAAGGATATATGCTTTCTCGCCGTCTGCATAACAGATCAATGCAATGTTTGCTGTTCTGTTGGGATCGTACTCGATACCGATCACAGTTGCGGGGATACCGTCTTTCTTTCTCTTGAAATCGATGATCCTGTATTTTCTTCTGTTTCCACCGCCATGGTGTCTTACAGTAATCTTACCCTGATTATTACGTCCGGCATGCTTCTTTAAGGAAACACACAGGGATTTTTCCGGTGTGGTCTTTGTAATCTCGGAAAAATCGGAACCAGTCATGTTTCTTCTGGAAGGTGTATACGGGTTATATGTCTTGATTCCCATTGTAATTCTCCTTTCTATAAACCACTAAAAATCTCAATGTCAGCACTGTCCTCAGTGAGCTGCACAATTGCCTTTTTTCTGGCTGCGGTCTTTCCTGTCACCATTCCACGTCTCTTTTTCTTTCCCTGGATGTTCATGGTGTTGACACTTGCCACTTTTGTTCCCTCGAACATTTTTTCCACAGCTTCTTTAATCATAAACTTATTTGCGTCCGGATGAACGAAGAAAGTGTATTTCTTCTCAGCCATTGCATTCATGCTCTTTTCGGTAACCACCGGTTTGAGGATCACGTCATAATACTGTACGTTTGCCATTATGCATACACCTCCTGAATCGTCTCCACAGCAGCTTTTGTAACCACTACCGTGTTGTATTTTAAGATATCAAACACATTGATCGTTGCTGTGGAAGCCGTCTTGACGGTGGGGATGTTTGCAGCGGATTTCACTACGTTCACATCATTGTCATTAAGGACTACCAATGCCTTCTCAACGTTTAAGTTTTTCATTACCTCTACAAATTTCTTTGTCTTGATCTCATCGAATTTCAACTCGTCAACTACGATGAATTTGTTTTCCTGAACTCTGGAAGTAAGTGCAGACTTTAACGCCGCCCTCTTCTCTTTTTTGTTCAGTTTAAAAGAATAATCTCTTGGGGTGGGGGCAAATACCACACCGCCGCCAGTCCACTGCGGAGCTCTGATGGAACCCTGTCTTGCATGGCCGGTTCCCTTCTGTCTCCATGGTTTTCTTCCACCGCCCCGAACTTCAGAACGTGTCTTCGCTTTCTGTGTTCCCTGACGATTGTTTGCAAGCTGCTGAACCACTGCCATGTGTACCAGGTGCTCGTTTATTTCCACACCAAAGATAGCATCATTTAAATCCATGGTTCCAACTTCGTTACCCTGCATATTTAAAACAGATACTTTTGCCATCTGTAAGTTCCTCCTTTCCTGTAAGCGCTATTTTGCTGCTTTCACTGATTCCTTGATGGTTACTAATGATTTCTTCGGTCCCGGTACTGCACCCTTGATCAGGAGCAGATTGTTCTCTGCATCTACACGCACAACCTCAAGATTCTGCACTGTAGCTTTTACATGTCCCATCTGTCCGGGCATTCCTTTTCCCTTAAACACACGGCTTGGGGAAGAACATGCACCGTTGGAACCCTGATGGCGATGGAATTTAGAACCGTGAGCCATAGGTCCTCTGTGCTGACCAAGTCTCTTGATGGCACCCTGGAATCCTTTACCCTTTGTGATGGCAGTAGCGTCTACCTTGTCGCCTGCAGCAAAGATATCAGCTTTGATCTCGTCTGCCAGATTGTATTCCTCAGCATTCTCAAAGCGGAACTCTCTGACATACTTTTTGCCGGAAACTCCGGCTTTCTCAAAATGTCCTTTTTCCGGCTTGTTTACGCCATGTCTGTTTCTGATCTCTTTTTTACCGTTGGCGTCTTTGTTGACAACCTTATCTTTCTTGTCTACAAAACCTACCTGCACTGCGCTGTAACCGTCGTTCTCAACAGTTTTTACCTGGGTAACGACACAAGGTCCAGCCTGTAATACGGTTACAGGTACTAAAACGCCGTCTTCATTGAAGATTTGAGTCATTCCGACTTTTGTGCCTAAAATAGCTTTCTTCATTCTTTTACCTCCTAACTCCTACAGCGGAACGCTTTTTGCGTTCATCCTAGAACAGTTAATATAAGTGGATGTAAAAACATAGCTTCTATATTAAACCTTCGAGGATTGTCTTCGTTTTTCAATTACTTGTTCTTCATTTTGATATCAATGTAAACGCCTGCCGGCATCTCCAGACGGGATAATGCATCCACGGTCTTCTGGGTAGGTGTCATGATATCAATCAGTCTCTTATGAGTTCTCTGCTCAAACTGCTCTCTGGAATCTTTGTACTTGTGTACAGCTCTAAGAATGGTAACTACCTCTTTCTTTGTGGGAAGTGGCACAGGGCCGCTCACCTGAGCTCCGTTCTTCTTTACCGTTTCGATGATTTTCTTGGCAGATGCATCTACAAGCTCATGATCATAAGCTTTCAATGTGATTCTCATTACCTGACTTGCCATAAAAAAAGTCGCCTCCTTTTCGCACTTTACCTCAGTACGACAAGCGGTGACTGCACACTCTCCCGTGTGTGTCATAAAGACATTTCACGGTTTTCTACTTCTTGTAGATTACTTTGTGATACAGTGACTTGTCGCCAGTTTCTTAACTTGACATTCGCTCCACGGAAAAACCTGCCACCTGGGCAGCAACCTCACGCTTCATCGCTATCATGCCACAGCACTTGGTATTATACAGCATGGTTTCCAATAATGCAAGTATTTTTTTGTTTTTTTACAGGAGCAATTACCGAAAAGACTCCAGTTTATCCAGAAATTCCTCCAAAATCTTTTGAAGCTTTATGGCGCTTTCCCTGTCGTGAACCGATAGAACCCCCTCGTACTGCCGCAGCAATTCTCCGATCCTCTGCCGATTGATCCCAGTGGATTCCGCAAAGGCACGCCTCGCCCTGGCCAGGGTATATTCGCTGCGGCTATTTGCGCTCTCTTTGTTTTTATATTTTTCCAACTCTCTGGTTTTCTCCTCAAGCTCCTCCGGGGATAATCTCAAGTTCTTGTTGACAAAGACTTTCTTTACCTCCTCCCCCTCGGCCCCGTCCCTTGCCTCCACCACCAAAATTCCGTTGATGTCGTAGGCAAAGGTGACATAAATGCAGGCCTGCCCTGCCGGCATGGGTTTGATCTGCAATTTCAGCTCTCCCAAAAAAAGATTGTCCTCACAGTAGTATTCCTCCCCCTGGTGTACCTTTAGCACGATCTTCTCCTGCCAATCGCAGACATTGCTGTATCTCTCTGTGTTTGCGCTGGGAAGCACAGTATTGCGCTCTATAATAGGGGAGAACACAAGCCGGTTGTCCTCCCGGCGGTTTGGGTTTACCACCCCAATCCCCAGGGTAAAGGGGCAGATATCCGTCAAAAGCAGCTCCTTTAACTCCTCATTCCGCTCCTTCATGCCCCCGTAGATTCCCGCCCCCTGGGATACTACTTCATCCGGCGAGCCAAAAAGGGTGGGCTTTCGATCCAGAAAGCTGGTGAGAAAATAGGACACCACCGGCATTTTGGAGGAACCTCCCACCAAAATGATATCCTCCAGATCCTCTGCGTGGTAGCCGCTGTCCCGAAGAGCCCGCTCAATGGTGTTTCCAATCCTTATAAACAGTTCTTCAAAACACTTTACCAGCACTTCGTTGTTTAAAAATACGCCTCGATCCTCCCCCTCTATCTCATAATGAAACATTACCGTCTCTTTTTCTGTCAGCTCCCGCTTGCTCTTTTCTGCCAGGCGGAGCAATGTGGCCTTAAGCCCCGGCTCTAATTCCTGGAACTCAATGTTGTGGCAGCCGCAGAGATACTCTGCGATCTTTCTGTCAAAATCGTTTCCCCCAAGCTGATTGTCGCCGCTTACCGCCACGATCTCGATGACATTTTCAAATATATCCACAATGGAGACATCCAGTGTGCCTCCTCCAAAGTCAAAGACAAGAAAAACTCCCTCTTCCTCCTGCTGCATCCTTCCGGCAAGAGCCGCCGCAGAGGGCTCATTGATCAGACGCTCCACTTTAAGCCCTGCCAAAAGCCCCGCCTCTTTTGTCGCCGCTCGTTGGTTGTCGTTAAAGTAGGCAGGTACGCTGATCACCGCCTCCTCCACAGGCTCCCCCAGATAGTTTTCCGCATCTTCTTTCAGCTGTCTTAGCACAAAGGCAGACAGCTCCTGAGGAAGAAACGATTTTTCTCCCAGGGTGAACATCTGATCTGTTCCCATTTTCCGCTTAAAGCCCGTGGCTGTCTCTCCAGGATTTGTCACAAGCCGCTCCTTGGCCACTGCCCCCACGATCACATCTTCCCCCTCAAGGCTTACAGCGCTGGGGGTCAAGTATTCCCCCAGTGCGTTTGGGATCTGTTCTGTTTTTCCGTTTCGGTATACGGATACAAGGCTGTTTGTCGTCCCTAAATCAATTCCGATAATTGCCATATTTTATTCCTCCGCAAATATTTCCACTATACTTTCACAGGTATATCCCAGATCATCACCAGTACCATCATACTTATAGCTGCACCCGTTTTTCCACGTAAAGCCACTTCCATCCGCCAGTACACTTGTGGGATGACCCGACTTTTTTGCCATGCGGTACAGATCTCCCAGGGAAAGCCACTCAAATGCTCTATACGTATAAGGCACCACCTGAACTTCGAGTTCCTCCGCCAGCATTACCGCCGCACTTCCCGCCGGAGTAGAGGGCTTTAAATCCATCTCTTTTACTCTCTGCTCGTAAGAAGAAAGCCACTCATCATACAAAGGGTCATGCTCTAACTGCCAGGGTTCCATATGGATATAGTAATCTGTGATGCACTCTGCCATGTCCTCCGCCATAACCTCCGACTCCGGCAGCTCCTCCAGGTCGTAGAGCAGAGGCTTTGGAACACCGCCCGCTTCCATGAGAAAGGCCTTGGGGCAAAAACAGTTTGACACGCAAAAAGACACCCCATCAATATTGACAAACTCCCGGACTTCCTCGCTCTTGGCAAACTCCCGGAAGCGTTCCATGTACTCCCTCAGCTCTCCCCTCAATTCGGACAGATCCGGGCTTATCTCGTATCCTCCCAGCATAAGGCTGTGGGTCTTTCCGTCCGTCCAAGGTTCCTCCACACGGCACAGATCGCATATCAGACCCCATTTTTCTCCAAGCTGCCGCATATACTGTCTTCCGAAATCCTCTCCGATATAGCTGGTTCCATCCTTATAAACGGTATAGACATTTACCGTTATATCGAAATTCTTCTCCTTTACCCTGTAATTCCTGCCGCTTAAGTCTGCATCCGCATACTGCGCCTCTGTCGCCTCTATGAAGGGCTCCGGCTGAGAAAAGTCTGCCATTGGATAGGTCTCCTGTAAATAAGAGAAAATTTCCGCCTGCTCCTCCTCCTGACTGATAATTTTTCCCCCAGAGCTGCCATGGAAATAGATCCCAATCCCTGCAAATACAGAAATCAGTGCAATCAAAACCACCAGCATTTTGCCAAGAGCCTTCCATGCCCTATGAAGCTTAAGGTTTTTATCAGGAGTCTGCGACTGTATCATTCTCCTGTGCATCGCCGCTTCCCGCCGCTGTTTTATACGGAGACGCTCCCGGTCTGCCTCCAGAACATGGAACAGTGTCCGGTGGCGGTTTTTATCCTCCTGGGTTTTGGGATCCCCCAGAGAATAGAGCTGCCAGATATCTTCCTTCAGCGCTCCGCCGTAATTCTGACAGTACATGTCAATTCCTGTCACCAACCGGGACAATACCTCAGGTTCTTCCATAATGTCTTTAAACCAGGCGCTCTGCATATATTCCCGCATCTCTTTTTCTGCGTCGTCTCTCCCCTGATTCTTTAGATACCACAGCCATTTGCACCGGAATATGGAAAGTTTCTTTTCACGCTGGTCTGCCATTTCCCGGAACATTTTATGTATCTGCTCCTCTTCCCCGCTGCGAAAGACCGTCTCCCGTTGTTCCTCAAAGCTTTCCTGCCCTTTATCCTCTTCCTCCGTCTCCACCAAGATTTCCCGGCTAATGTCTTTCTCTTTTGTCTCCTCTAGGGTTTCCTGCCGGTATTGTCCCTGTAACAGCATTTGATAAACCAGATTTGCTGCATCCACCGTCTGGCCGCCCCCAGGTTTTCCCGCCATCGCAATTGCCTGTTTGTAGGCGGCATAAACCTTTTGAAACTCCTGGGGATTTTCCTCCGGGTGATATTTTTTTACTGCCCTGGCGTAGGCCTGTTTGATTAATTTTTTGTCACTGGTGGGTTCTATCTCCAACAGTTCCCATACTTCGTTTATGTTCATTGCTTTACAGTCCTTGCATTATCGTTAAGTAATCCTGCCTCTGAAAAAATTTCCAGAAGTTCAATTCTTGCCTTCATCCTCTTGTACTCTTCATATGCCAATGAAACCGTGTCACCCCTGCCATTTACTGTAATAATAACAACCTCATTATTTTCCCTGCACTGCTTCAATATTTCATTATAATGATTTCTCAAATCCGCTGATGGCCTAATTGTTTCCTGAAATGCAAACATGGCAACTCCCCATTCTTTTATAGACATATAATATTATAATTTGTCTATGTATTCAAGATATATATTCATTTAATATTGTGAATCTGCAAACACAATTCCAGCCCGGAAAGCATTTTTCCAGGCCGGATATTGTCAGGGGAACCCGACTTTCACTCCAATTATGTTTTGAGCATAGAATTCAACAGAAAGACAAAGATACCTTTGCTTGTAGACAAACTTTTCAGTTCTTTTGTAAGAATTTACCATATATTTTCCCCTTGCAATAAAGTTTAATGCCATCTCTCTATGGGGGCAATCCGCAAAGCGCACATAGGTACTCGTTATGCACATTCATCGTGCATTGTAATGATTTTCAACATGGAAATATACCTCGTAAGCCCCAAAAAAGACGCATGGTTTACAATTACTAATCCATACGTCTTTACGCTTTTTAAGTTGTTACCTATCTATGCCATTAGTATAATTTTTTTCAAGATTCCGCCGATAAAGCCATATTCGGCACCCCCTGTCCCAAATCCATAACAGAAACGCAGGATCTTTTTTAACCGGCCAAAATTTTTCGCCCTGTAATTATACCCTGCCAATGGCTGGGCTCCAAAGGCAAATCTAACTAAAACCAAAGCCGCTATCATGTTAACTTTCACCATAGAACACGGGCATGCCCGTCATACATACAAACAGCAGAACCATCCTCTCCCGGACAATTCTGCTGTGTTCCTTTTCTATCCAATTTTTACAGCTGTCAGATCAAGAGCCATTCGTTTAAAATTCCGGCTCGATCAATCCATAAGTGTTGCCATTTCTCTTATAAACCACGTTTACTTTCTCTGACTCTGCATTGCAGAATACAAAGAAATTGTGTCCCAACAGTTCCATCTGCACACAGGCATCTTCCGGATACATAGGCTTCATGTCAAACTTCTTAGTACGGATAATGCGGATCTCATCATCTACATCCGTCTCTTTTTCTATAAACTCCTTGCGGAAACTAGCCGCATTCTGCTGTTTGTTGATGAGCTTCTTTTTGTATTTCTTTAACTGTCTCTCAATGACTTCTTCCACCAGATCAATGGATACATACATATCATTGCTCACCTGCTCAGAGCGGATAATATTGCCCTTCACCGGTATGGTAACCTCTATTTTCTGTCTCTCTTTCTCCACGCTCAATGTAACAAACACATCTGTGTCCGGTGCAAAATATTTCTCCAGTTTGCCCAGCTTGTCTTCTACTGCCCCTTTCAACCCCTCTGTGAGTTCAATGTTTCTGCCTGTAATGGTAATACGCATGATGTCCAACCCCTTTCCTTGGTTCACAGATTAAATCTCATCTCTTTCTCCATCTGTGTATGTACCAATTATATCACATTAGTACATAATTTCAAGAAATTTCCTGAATTCTTTGTGCATTTTTGTTCCGTTGGAGAAATTATAAGCGGTCAGCATACCGGAAAAAAAGACAAAGGAACGCACTGCCGCAAACACAGGCCTCTTTGAAAATACAGCAATCAATGCAGCAACTTAATATTCGTTGTACTAGACCCATATCCCAAACCTTCCCATGACATCAAAAAATATGTGAAAAATACATGGCATATATCTGCTATCCGTCAGCTTTGCAGCAAATCCCAGGACAAGGCCAAGAACAAAGGGCGAAATCACCGAACAGTTTCTTTTTTCCTATCTTTTTCTCTCTTTTGCATCTCCAGGCGCCAAAACCTTTCATTTTCGGATAAATCTATTATACTGCATTTCTCTCTGTTGGAAAGCAATTTTTATCACTCTTGCACCGCCTCTTTTTATCCTTTATAATAAGTACAATTTGAATAAGATGAGGAGCAAAACTATGAATTCTAAAACCGTACTGATCACCGGGGCCTCCCGGGGTATTGGGCATGCGGCTGCCCGTGTCTTTGCCGCTGGGGGATACCGCCTGGTTTTAAACTGCCATCACTCAAAAGAAAAGCTGGAAACATTTTCGGCAAATCTAAAAAAGGAATATGGCATTGAAGTCCTCACCTGCTGCGGAAATATCGGAGATTACAATTTTGTATATGAACTTTTTCAGGAGATAAAAAATTTTTCCCAGGGCGTAGACATTCTGATAAACAATGCGGGAATCGATCATATCGGCCTTTTGAGCGATATGACCATCGAAGAGTGGAATCAGATCATAAACACCAATCTGACCTCTGTATTCTCCTGCTGCAAACTAGCCATCCCCTACATGGTATCCAAAAAGCAGGGGCGGATCATCAACATATCCTCTGCCTGGGGCAATGTTGGCGCTTCCTGTGAGACAGCCTACTCTGCCACAAAGGGCGGGATCAATGCCTTTACAAAAGCCCTTGCCAAAGAGCTTGCCCCCAGCAACATTCAGGTAAATGCTATTGCCTGCGGAGTTATCGACACAGATATGAACCGTTGCTTTTCCCCGGAAGAAAAAGCTGTCCTCACAGAAGAAATCCCTGCCGGAAGATTCGGCACGCCGGAGGAAACTGCGGAATTGATCTTGCAGTTGGCCAAATCTCCTTCCTATCTTACCGGGCAGGTGATCGGATTAGACGGCGGCTGGATCTAGTGCATATCTGTCCTGCGCTGTCTCCAATCCGCATAAAGCGAATAATCATTTCTGTCGAATATTCTTTATCTGCTAATTGCACATTTCCCGTTTTTTCCCTATCATTTTCCATTACAATTACTCTCAATGGAAGGGAGGAATCGTATTGGATATCGGAACCCAGTTACGCAATTTACTTGAACAGGACGGCATTACCCAGAAACAGCTGGCAGCGGCATTAAATATATCCACCACCACATTGAACGGGTATGTCCAGAACCGCAGACAGCCGGACGCTAAGATGGCCATACGGCTTGCCTCTTATTTTCACACCACAACAGATTACATTTACGGGCTCACCACGTTTAGGGAGCCCCCTGTCACACCTTTTAATGCGGAGGAACGGCATCTGGTAAATATTTACCGCGGCATGCCTGACGGCATGAAACCTTTATATATTGAAACCGGAAGAACTTTTTCCAGAGTGGCCAAGAAAAAAGAAAAGGAGCAGAAAAAGAATAGCGAAACAGAATAGCAATAGCGCAAACTGTCCCAAATAGTAATTTCATCTTAATCATGCTTCCCATAACGCACTTCCTCATATGCTTTGTGCAACTGCTGCATCTGTTCATCGTCCTTTAACCCTGCGCCCTCCTCAATCTCAGCAGGCGATTCATGAGGTGCTGGTCTGTCTTTTCTGTGTTTTCGTATCATCTTCCGGTATCTGCGCTTGATCCTTTCCGTCTCACTGCCTGCGGGGCGGCGTCCCCTCACCAGCATTTCTTCTCTGTCGGATTTTTCTTTGTCTGGTATCTCCTCTATGATATCTCCATTCTCATCCTGTCCGTTCCTGAAATCCTTAAACACCCGCCTGACTGCCAGAAGGATCCCATAGGCAAAAGCCAACATACAGGCAAAAGTTATCACCCCAAACAGTATATTGAGAAATTGCGACGGCTCAGGTACCGGTTCGTCACCATACATCATCTCCATCATACTCATATCATCCGATGAGCTGCCCTCAAATTCCGGGAACTCAACGGGTGCGAACGACATGCCGTCAAACCAACGGCTGACATCTATATACTGTCTTTGTTTTGCCAAAAAAACAGAAGGAAGAATACCTGTCAAAAGCAGAACACAGAAAATTAAAAGCATAAAAAAACCTATGCCGTACAAGCGTCTTTTAGGAATTCCCTTTACCCGCTTATTCATATCCAGATATGACCGGGTCTCACGAAAATATGTGACAAACAATGCCAGAAAAAGATACACAATGGCACTATAAAATGCCATATCGCATAATGCCTTCGACATCAGAAATATACCAAGCACATAAACTACCACAAAATACCACAAAAATGCCAGTGACGGGGTATCCAGAAACTCCTCCTCCTTTGCCGCTAAGGGGTCACTTTCTTTTCTGCGGGGAGACTCCTTTAACCTGCCTCGCAGTCTCATAAACGCAATGCAAAATATCTCCGCAGACATTCCAATACAATAACAGATCACATATGCTTCAGATGGGTAAAACAATGCGGCAATACCCCACACACCTGCGATCAATGCCGCACATATCACAAGATATACCGTAAGATATTTCGTGCCCTTCGCTGCCCGGTCAGCAATGATAACCGGAACCAAAACCAGCAGGCATTTGATATATAATACACCGCTCCCCGCCGGGTCCGACAGCCCTGCAACCGCATACAGAAACGGAATGATCAGGGCAAAAATAAGTGTGGCATGGATATATCCCATTATTTTCAGGCTTCGATTTAAACTCACCCTCTCGCCACCTCCTTGACCAATACCTGTACATTATCCCTGCTTTTTATGGCATTTATGTTATCTCTCTGATCCGTCTTTTCCCCCTTGTACACAGGCACAACAACTAAAGTCTGATGTTCCCCGGCACTGTCCCTGATACACTCCATCAGCTGTTGATTCAGGTTTTTCGAGATAAATATAAGGAGCGTATCCTGTGAAAGGGGCTTTTGGGAAAATGCAACTGCAAAAAGTTCCCTGATCAACTGCCCAAAATCCTTATTTTTCGTTTTGGAATCATATTCCGCAAGCATCCGTTCAAATCCCGTCAGTTTGCTTTTGCTGTTGGTGGGCATCATCGTCTGCCCGTCCCCATTGTAAGAAAATCCAACCTCAATGTTCCTCCTGAGAAGTTTTCTCACCAGAGTCGCCGCTATAGCTATGCTCTCTTCTACCAGTTCCTCTTGCTTTCGTATGCCTGCATCCTCCACATCGAGAAAAATCATGGCTTTTGGTGACTGCATGGAGTCATAGGTATTGACCATCAGGGAACCTGTCTTGGCACTTGCCTTCCAGTTGATGGTCTTCATTGGATCTTCTGTCGTGTAGCTTCTGATGGTTCGGAAAGCAAAGGGATCTTCATAGAGACGCTTCGCACATTGAAGCGTCCCCAGCATCTGCTCACATACGATTACTATTTCTGACACATCTGTCATTTTGGAATACACATATATTTCCGCAGACGTTTCTATCTTTTTATTATAAAGCTTTCCATAAAGCAGGGTGCGGGTCGTGATTTCCGCATCATTTATGGTATATCTGCCCCGCTTTGTACATTTCACAGGAATTTCCCGGGTAATCTTCTGTCTGCCCAGTATTGCAAAAACATCCCTTTTGTAAATATAATCGCTGACATTAACATTGCCGGCACCCACAAAATCAAGTTCTCTTTTGGTGTGAAATCCCACTTCAAGAACAGGAATGGGGATGCCCTTTCTGTTCTCTACCACCTCATAAAGTTTTGTCTCCTGTCCCGCATAGACATAAGCAGACTCAAACCACAAGTTCACCAGAACAGATTTTGACCACTGGCGTTTATAATAACTCTCCCACAGTACGCTCACGCTCAAAATCCCAATCAATAGTAATAGTATCATCTCTTTGACCAGTCCTCAGTTGGCAGTTCAACACTGTTTAAAATATTCGTAACAACGGCTGTTTTTTGTGACTCATCAAATTCACCGATAAGCCTATGGCACAATACGAAATGCGCCACCTCCTTAATATCCTCGGGCACCACGTACTCCCGCCCCTGCACCAGCGCATACCCCTGTGACACACGCAGTAATGCAAGTGTCCCTCTCGGACTGACGCCCACATTATTTTTTCGGGTTTCCTGCGCCAATGCAACAATATAGTCCCTAAGGTCGGCATGTACATATACCTGGCGGCATGCGTCCTGCAATTCCCTGATCTCCTCTGCGCTGCATACCGGTCCTATCTCGGCAAGGGGCTCTGCATTGATAAAGCGGTCAACCATCTGACGCTCTTCACTTCCCGTTAAACCTCCCATGGAAATCTTCATGATAAAGCGGTCAAGCTGGGCTTCAGGAAGTGGAAAACAGCCGATCGTCTCCACGGGATTCTGGGTAGCAATGACAAAAAAAGGAGCATCTAACATCCGTGTCTCTCCGTCCACAGTCACCTGTCCTTCCGCCATACATTCAAGAAGACTTGACTGTGTTCTCGGTGTGGCTCTGTTAATCTCATCCGCCAGCAAAATATTTGTAAACACAGGACCTTTCTTAAATGTAAACACAGCCTTCTCCTGATTAAAAAATGACAGCCCCGTCACGTCACTTGGAAGCAGATCCGGTGTAAACTGCACCCTGTCAAATTTACAGCCCATAGACTTTGCAAGTGCCTTTGCAAGCACCGTCTTTCCCGTTCCCGGAACATCCTCCAAAAGCACATGCCCCCCTGCCGCCACAGCGGCGAGCATCAGTCTCGTCACTTCATTTTTCCCGATGATCACTTTTGATACATTCTCTTCAATTTTTGAAAGTATATTTCTTGATAATATGCTGTTCGTCTCCATGAGTTATCCCCCTTGTGCTTATGCATCTTAATTTCTAAGTGAAAAGTTGTCATCACAAAATTAAACATTCCTGCTCCAATTTTACACCCGTTTCCAACATATATTCAAGAACATCTGCATATTCTACATTCGGGCTTTCTTTTAGCATTTTTCCTAAATCTGCTGCCAATCTCTCTCCTTCTCCAGTTTCAATACCTTTTCCAAAGTAAGACTGGAATACAATGCAATCTTTTCCACTGGCAAATCCCCGGCTTCTATCATCCGCATTGCTGAATCAATCTTCCCCTGTTCTAGCCCTGTCCCAAACCCTGTTCATATTTCTCCTGATAATACATCTGTAAAGTCATATAATCAAGCCTCCATTTCTCATTCTTCCTGACCTCTTGCACTGCTTCATCTAATTCTCTGGTGAAATCGTCTTCCGGCTCTTTTCCAGGATAAATGAATTTTTTTCTCCATTTCGTACACTCTGCTTCCCTGATATTCTGCCCGCTTTTATGGAAGGGAGAGCGTAACCGTGACATCCCCGCTCCCCAGCGCCGCTTTCAGCGTCTTCGCCGTAACATCCTGTATTTTTCCAAGCCTTGTATAACTCCATGAATTTTTCCCATAGAAAATCACAAGCTGGTCCCCTTCATATAAAACCAGATCCCCAGGTTCCGTTGTCATCTGCTTATCATTTGCAGCCAGGGTAAATCCAAAATCCCCGACTTTCTCAAAGCCGCCATAATCCTGCATGGAGATTGTGATTGGCTTTTTGGCAAGTTTTGCCGCAAGTTCCTTTGCGGAGGCGTTATCCGCAAGCTTTGCCGTGAAAACTTTTTTCCCGATTTTAAGGTTCATGGTACTGCCTCCTCCATTCCCGTCTGCCCCTTCCAGAACTCCAAGCCCCTGCACCCAGTCCGATACGGTTTCCTGCGAAGCATTTCCTGAAAATCTGCGTCCTTTCAGCCATGTGCCTTTTGAGAGTGCGGCAAGCCTTTTTGCGCTTTTCCCAATCCCGCTTGATGCGGACGTGCAGAACGGAACCACCGTCTTTCCCTTAAAATCATAGCTCTCCACAAACGTGCTTAAGATGCGGGGTGCATCTTCCCACCAGATGGGGTAGCCGAGAAAAATAACATCATAATTTTTCATGCTCACGGCATTCCCCTTCAGCTGCGGCCGCATTTTCTTATTATTCTGCTCTTTTGACGTCCGGCTCTTTTCATTGTCATAGTTTAAATCTTTAGAAGTATATTTTTTCGCCGGGGTAATCCGGTAAAGGTCTCCCCCTGTCACATCGGCAACTTTTTCCGCAATCCCTTTTGTCGTGCCCGTGCAGGAAAAATATGCCACCAGCGCCTTCGTCTTTGAAGCCTGCTTCTTCTGCACTTTTATTTTGCAGGACGCCTTTTCTTTATTATTTTTTACCGTCGCCGTGATTGTCACCGTCCCGGTCTTTTTCGCTTTCACAACCCCGTTTTTATCCACGGACGCTACTTTCTTATTTGAAGATTTCCAGGTTACTTTCTTCGATGATTTTACCCCGGCGCTTGACGCCACATTCAGGTCTAATGTATCGCCAGCCCGCATTGTGACACTCTTATAATTCAGTATAATCTTGCTGCCTGATGCTGCCTGCACGGACAGCGGTCCAATCAGGCTTCCAATAAAAATCGCCGCTGCCAAAAACAAGCCGAAATATTTTTTTATCCTATCCATCATATTCTCCTTTCATCTTGAAAAATTTCCTGAAACCTTTGCATATTCTTCATCAGAAACCGGCTCACACCATTCATTGGATGTATCCGTCCCTTCAATTTCAAAGGCAAGATGTGCAAACCAGCTATCTGCCGCGGCTCCATGCCAATGCTTAACCTCCGGCGGGATATTGACAACAGTGCCCGGACTCATCTTCACCGGTTCCCTGCCCCATTCCTGATACCATCCACACCCGCCGACACATACAAGCATTTGCCCGCCCCCGTTTTTCGCATGGTGGATATGCCAGTTATTCCGGCATCCCGGCTCAAAAGTCACATTAAAGCAGGGAACCTGTTCCGTCGATACTGGTGCAAGATAGCTCTGCCCGGTGAAATACTGCCCAAAAGGATTCTCTTTGCCAATGGGAAAGAAAATCTCTTTCTGAAATTTTTCTTTTTCGCAAAGCTCCGGCTCATCCTCTGCCCATACCTCTTTTGCCATATGAAATACCGCCCAGGCCATAGGCCATCCTGCATAAAATCCGGCATGGGTGATGATGGCGGCAATCTCTTTTTTCGTGACGCCGTGTTTTTTCGCTGTCATCAGATGGTATTTCAGCGAACTGTCTGCAAGCCCTCTGCCCATAAAAACAGAGATTATAATAATACTTCGGGTTTTGGGATCAATGTCCGGATTGTTCCAGTTTTCCCCAAACAGCACATCATCATTGAAATGCGCAAACTGCGGCGCAAAATCGCCGAGCTGGTCACGCCCTGCGGTCTGAATAATTTTTTCCATCGTTTTCTCCTTTCATTTTAAAAAAATTGATTGATTTCTTCCATCCGTTTCTCCTGCTTTACATGGAACGGGCAGCGTGATTCACAATGGCCGCATTTCACACAGGCATCCGCATGGACGGGGAGCTTATGGTAATGCCCCCTCGCCATCCCATCCCCCGCCAGCGCAAGGTCATAATATTTATTGATCAGCCCTACATCCAGCCCCATAGGGCAGGGCTGGCAGTGGTTGCAGTACACGCATATCCCGTATGCGCTCTGGGGCATAAACTCACCGATGACGGAATAGTCTTTCTCTTCCGGCGCCTCTGTCAGGTATTTTAGGATTGTCTGTAAATCCTCCATATTACGGATACCCGGCAGGACAGTCAGGACAGCGGGGCGGTCAAGGACATACTGCAGGCACTGCGTATGCGTCAGCGCCCTTTTGAACAGTGAAGTCTTTGCATCCAAAAGCTGCCCTCCCGCAAAAGGCTTCATAACGGAAATGCCGACGCCCATCTTTTCGCAGTCACGGTAAAGGGCCGCCCTGTCGGAAACCTCGCCGATCCCATATTCCCCCTTCTGGTAGTCATAAGCGGGATTGATGCTGAACATGAACAGATCCACCAGGCCGGTATCCAGGATGCGGCGGGCAATCTCCGGGTTATGGGAAGAAAAACCCAGATGCCGGATTGTCCCCTGATTTTTCAGTTCCTTCATGTAGTCCCACAATCCGCCATTCATTACCTCGTTTAAATCGTCCCCATCATCCACACAATGGACAAACCCGATGTCCGTATAATCCGTGTCCAGCAGCTTCAGCTCCCATGCAAACTGCTCCCTGATCTGATCCAGATTTCTTGTCCAGCCGTATTTCCCGCCGCCATAAACTGCACCGAAGTGCATCTGTGTAATGATTTTTTCCCGCCGTCCGGCAAATGCCTTTGCATAGGCATAAAACGGAGCCTGCACGGAAGGCGCCATATCAAAGTAATTCACGCCGCTTTCCATAGCGGCATCTATCACCGCAGCCATTTCCTGCTCCGTGCCGGTAATACTGCCGCTCCCAAGTCCGATGACGCTGATCTTCTCACCGCCATGGGGCAAAATGCGATATTCCATATCTTCCTCCTCTCTACAGCCTGCGCCCAAATTCCCGGCACTCTTTCAATACTAAAATGTTCATTCTTCCCTCCCTGCGATCAATGAAACGGTTCAAGAGAAAGCGTTATCTCTGTTTCTTCCCCGCTTAAAACTTCTTCCAGCTCTGCCGCATCCGCATCTGACACCCTGCCAAGCCTTGTATATGCCCATGAATTGGAACCATAAAAAATGACGATCTGATTGCCGTTATACAGGCAGATATCCCCTGCATGGGTGGTCGTCTGGCTGTCATTTCTCGGAAGTCTGGTTCCAAGGGAGCATACTTTTTCAAAGCCCCCGTAGTTGGACGCTGATATTGTGACCGGTCCGTCAGCTAAAAACTCTTTTAAGGTTTCTGCCGATTCATTGTCCTCCAAAACTGCTGTCAATGTGCTTTCCCCCACTTTTATATAAAACTGATCCGTTTCCACTGTTCCATCCTCCATTTCTTCCATGCCGCCCGCCCGCAGCTCCTGTTCCGGCTCTGGCTCAATACCCGGTTCCGGAGCGCTGTCTGTGTGGATCGTTTCTGTATTCTGCGCCGTGCCGCCGCTTTCCTCTGGCTTTCTATCACTCCCGCAAGCCGCCATGACAAGCGGCAAAAGCAGGGTGAATATAGCCGCTATGTATCTTTTCATACTAACCCTCCCATTCCTTAAATATCCCTGCCATCGGCAGCCGCCCCGTCAGGCACAACTGCACTGTTTCACAGCCGGAAATTCCGCCTGCCTGCTGCCAATGATTTTCCCTCCGGCGTTTTCGTCATCCATGATAATCTCCCCGACTTCCGGCACGAAAATCCGCCCGGACAGAGGGTTTTTAATGCTGA
>JAMPFA010000001.1:917254-930448 GCA_023664725.1 Roseburia sp.
AGGTCGTTACCCTCACGGGTACGCTCGCCAACGCCGGTAAACACGGAATATCCGCCGTGCTCTGTGGCGATATTGTGGATCAACTCCTGAATTAATACGGTCTTACCTACACCGGCGCCACCGAACAGACCGATCTTACCACCCTTCTGATATGGGCAGAGCAGGTCAACGACTTTGATACCTGTCTCCAACATCTCCTGGGAAGTTGCCTGTTCCTCAAAGGTAGGCGCTTTTCTGTGGATTGGCCAGTATTCTACATTTGATGGGGCTGCTGCCTCATCGATTGGCTCACCTAATACGTTAAAGATACGTCCCAGGGTATTTTCACCAACCGGCACGGAAATAGAAGCTCCTGTTGCTTCTGCGTCCATTCCGCGAACCAGTCCGTCGGTGGGACCCATGGCGATACATCTAACCGTATCATCTCCCAGATGCTGAGAAACCTCAACTACTAATTTCTTACCATCATTCATAGTAATATTAATAGCATCATTTATCTCCGGCAGACGTCCCTCGGAAAACTTGATATCCAGGACGGCACCGATAATCTGAGTGATTTTACCAATATTCTTATCTGCCATCTTTCTCTATCACTCCTTATTTTTTTATGATATCGCAGAAGCGCCTGCGATAATTTCTGTTAATTCCTGTGTAATAGAGCCCTGACGTGCCCTATTATACTTCAGTGACAAATCACTAATCATATCTTCTGCATTGCTGGTTGCAGAATCCATTGCCTGCATTCTGGCTCCGTTCTCACTGGCAACTGCCTCCACCAGTGCGCCATAGAAAAGGCTGGTAATATACTTAGGGATAATCATATCCAAAGCCTCTTCCTCATTTGGCTCATAGTTCATCAGAACATTGGTATCCTCTGCTTCACCATCCCCTGTATCAAGCTCTACCGGGAGCAGCTTCATCAGCTTCGGCTCATGGCTCACCGTATTTTTAAAATGGGTGTAAGCCAGATAAATCTCGCCGATCTCTCCCTCCTGGTAAGCTTTCAGCACACGGCTGCAAATTTCTGCCGCATCTGTATAGGTTGGTGCCTCAACCACCTCAGAATCATCCGATTTAATCTCGTATCCGTTTCGCTCCAATGCCTCCCTGCCCTTATGTCCGATGGCATACACCTGCACATCTTCTTTGGCAAGTCCGCTTCCTGTCACAAGCTTTACAACGTTTGAGTTGTAACCTCCCGCAAGACCACGGTTAGAGGTAATGACAACCACTGCTTTCTTCTGAGAGTCGTTGGCTTTTAGATAGGGGTGCAGTATCGTCCCGGAACGCCGTAACATGGAGGATACGGTCTGATACATATAGTTAAAATATGGATTTGTTTCTTCTGCACGGTTTTTTGCTTTCTGCAGTTTAACAGTAGAAACCAGTTTCATGGCTTTTGTGATTTGCTGCGTACTCTGTATGCTGCTTTTTCTTCGCTTTATGTCCCTCATTGAGGCCATATCTACTCACCGCCTTTATAAAAATCTAATTTCTACTTAAAGGATGCCTTACATTCTTCAATGGCTTTTACCAGCTTCTGCTCTGTATCTTCCTGTAACTCCTTGGTCTCACGGATAGAAGTTAAGATTTCAGGATATTTTGTCTCCACATACTCAAAGAGCTCTGACTCAAAACGCAAAATAGCATCCACCGGAATATCCAACAGATATTTCTTAATCGCTGCATAGATGATCAATACCTGTTTTTCTACATCCATTGGCTGATACTGGGGCTGTTTCAAAATCTGCTGGATTCTTTCACCCTGTGCCAGCTTCTCCTTTGTGTCTGCATCCAACTCGGAACCAAACTGGGAGAAAGCTGCAAGCTCACGGTACTGTGCCAGCTCCACACGGATTGGCGCCGCAATCTTTTTAATAGCCTTGATCTGCGCTGCACCACCAACACGAGATACGGAAAGACCTGCGTTGATAGCGGGACGGAAACCTGCGTTAAACATATCTGTCTCCAGATAGATCTGACCGTCTGTAATAGAAATTACGTTGGTCGGAATATATGCGGAAACGTCTCCGGCCTGGGTCTCGATAATCGGCAATGCCGTTAAGGAACCGCCGCCCAATTTATCTGACAGCCTTGCTGCACGCTCTAAAAGCCTTGAGTGCAGATAGAATACGTCACCTGGGTATGCCTCACGTCCTGGCGGTCTCTTAAGGAGCAGAGAAAGTGTACGGTAAGCAGTTGCATGTTTGCTCAAATCGTCATACACAACCAATACGTCCTGTCCGTTTTCCATCCACTCTTCACCGATGGCGCATCCGGAATAAGGTGCAATATACTGCAATGGAGCCAACTCACTGGCAGTAGAAGCTACTACCGTGGTATAAGGCATTGCTCCAAACTCTTCCAAAGTCTTAACAATAGAAGCAACGGTAGACGCCTTCTGTCCGATTGCCACATAGATACATTTCACACCTTTGCCCTTCTGGTTAATGATGGTGTCAATGGCAATCGCTGTCTTACCTGTCTGCTTGTCTCCGATGATCAGCTCACGCTGTCCTCTTCCGATGGGGATCATAGCATCGATAGCTTTGATACCGGTCTGCAATGGTGTATCTACAGATTTTCTGGAGATAACGCCGCTTGCTACTCTCTCAATCTGACGGAACTTATCTGTCTCTATCGGCCCTTTTCCGTCAATAGGCTGACCCAATGCATTGACTACACGTCCAAGCATTGCATCGCCAACTGGAACTTCCACAACTCGTCCGGTGGTTTTAACGGTATCTCCCTCGTTAATGTTTCTGCTGTCACCTAAAAGTACGGCGCCAACGTTATCTTCCTCTAAGTTCAATACCATTCCATATACTTCACCAGGGAATTCAAGAAGCTCTCCCTGCATTGCATTCTCCAGGCCATGGATACGGGCGATACCGTCTGCCACCTGGATAACGGTACCCACATCTGCTACCTCGAGCTGCGCTGCATATCTTTTAATCTGCTCTTTGATCACAGAACTGATTTCTTCTGGTCTTAAATTCATGGAGCGCATTCACCTACTTTCAACTGTATTTTGGATAATTCTCTGGACAGGTCATAAAGCTTTGTCTTTATGCTGCTGTCAACGACTCTGTCTTTGATCCGAATTACCATTCCGCCGATCAAAGCGGTATCCACATCATAGTGCATCTCAAATTCCACATACTTGGTGGTCGCTATCAGTCTGTCTACCACCTGTGCCTTCTGTGCATCAGACAACTCTGAAGCCGTGGTCACATAGGCAGTCCCGATATTTTTGGATTCCTTTACTTCCCCGATAAAATAGTTCAGTATGTTCTCTATCTCTCCAAAATGACCTTTGTCCACGATCATACGCATCAAGCCCACGATCTCATCTGATATACGTCCTTTGAAAATGTTCTCTATAACCTGAATTTTTTCTTCTTTTACTACCTTTGGATGATTCATCAGTTTGGCCAGCTCTGTATTCTGCGAAAGCACTGTGAGAACGTCTTTTACTTCCTCAAAAAAAGCATCCATTCTTCCGCTTTCCGCTGCAATCTCAAACAATGCATCACCATATGTTTTTGATACTAACTTTGCCATGTCGAATCACCCATTTCTTTTAATGTTTCTTCTACCAGCGTATCCTGAATGGTTGTATCAATAGAAGCTGCAACCACTTTGGCTGCCATCATGGATGCAACAGCAATCATCTCCTGTTTTACCTCATCCATAGCACGTTTTTTCTCAAGCTCTGCCTCTTCCTTGGCTCTCTTAATGATCCGGGCCGCCTCTTCCTTGGCCTCGTCAACGATACGAGCCTCGTTTTTCATTGCCTTTTGACGTGCTTCGCTTAAAATCTGCTCTGCCTCTTTGTCTACATCCTTCAGTTTTCCTTCATACAGTTCCTTCAGTTCTGCTGCGCTTGCCTTATCAGCAATGGCGGAGTCAATGTTATTCTTAATAGATTCCTGCCTATTCTGTAACATTTTGCGGACAGGATTGAACAAAAGATAAGATAATATTGTAAACAGCACATATACTGAGATTGCTGACTGCAGAGCATCCATAACCAACTGCATATCAAGATTAAACAGTCTTGTCATAGCCTAGAAGTTCCCCCTCCTTTCCGTAATGAATCCACTTGCCTTCAATTAGCCTACTAATGGTTTTACGAAAAGTAAGAGCATAGCTACTAACAGACCATAAAGACCGGTTGTCTCTGCTACCGCCTGTCCTAATAACATAGTAGACATGATGTCGGATTTTGCTCCCGGGTTTCTTCCTACTGCGTTTGCTGCATAACCTGCTGCGATACCCTGTCCAATACCAGGTCCGATACCTGCGATAACTGCAAGACCTGCACCGATTGCTGAACACGCTAAAATTAAATCATTACCTGAAATATTCATATTGAATTTCCTCCTTAATAAAAATACGTCATTTTTTCTGCTAAAGTTTACTCTGTCTCAAGCTGCTGGCTGATGTATGTCATTGTCAACATACAGAATACATACGTTTGGATTGCCCCAGAGAACAAGTCAAAGTATATATGCAATACTGCCGGCCAAATTGTGGCAATCCAGCCAAGCAACCCATACACCAGTGCCATCATAACCGTTCCTGACAAAACGTTTGCAAACAAACGCAGGGACAATGAAATTGGCACTGCAATCTCACTGATCAGGTTGATGGGGAACCAGATCGGCAGCCATGGCGGCAAGGGAGAACACATATCCACCCAGATCGTCTTTAAATTATGATATCTGAACTGGTTCACATGGATTAATCCAAAAGTGATAAGTCCCAAAGACAGTGTCACGCCATAGTCGGCGGTTGGCGGCCTCAGTCCAAAAATACCGGATATATTGCTCATTAAAATGAAGATAAATATGGTGCTGATGTAATTGGAGAATCTAATATAATTTTTCCCCATAACTCCTTTCACAACACCGTCCAGGGATTCCACGATAAGCTCTAGGACGTTCTGGAAACCGTCCGGCACTTCCGTGGCCTTATCCATCTTACGTTTGGCCACTACTGCAAAGATAATCAGAAATGCCATCACGATCAGGGCACATACGTGGGTAGTTGTAATCCAACAGGTCTGCCCGAATACTTCATAAGAAAAAATCCCATGGACCATAAAGTCAATATCCGATGAACTGGACATCAAAATTGCATTGTTCACATTTTCACCTCCTTATTGAATTGTTCGTTTTCTAACTCATCTTTTATCCTCTTCCCTCCCTCTTAATTTGTAAATCATTTTATGAATGAAAGGCTGTGCATACGCAGCCGCCTTCAATCCCATAACACCTAAAAAAGCTGTAAACAGGTTTCCCAGATGGAAATACATCATGACAAAAAACACTGCCACCACCACGATGTAGCGGATCATATTCTGGGCGATAAGTTTTCCCTGACCGGAATCTACGCTGACGGCATCCTGGATCACTACTGCCATATGGATGGCCATGCCACATGCAAGAGCAATTCCGATCCACAGGCCGCTGGAATAGCGAAGCTTATCTGACACAAACCATACGCCGGATGCCTGCAAAATGATTCCATATAAAATAATACCCAATATCAGTTCCGGCAATACTTTATTTAGTCTTCTTAACATGCTTTGTATCCCTGTCACTTTCCTGTTCAAATATCTTTTTTGCCATAACATAGATATTCCGAAAACCTGCTAAAGCCCCTATCACAAACAGAGGGATAAACACCCAGTCCATGTCAAACTTCTCTCCGATGTATAATCCAATCGCCATGCAAAGACCGATTGGAACTAACATGTTAATTCCAAACTGCATCACTAACGCAAAAGACTGGTATACATTTTTTTGAATCTTCATATTTTCCTCCTGAAAATCTGTTTTGGAACCAACCCTCTGTCAAAGCAAAAACTCTATTCTATTATTATACCATTTTATGAAATATTGTCTATTAATTAATCCCATTTTTCCATAATTTTTGGTAAAAAGTGAGTACAAAGTCACAGAAAAGGCAGACCCTGTTAGATAAGTCTGCCCTACTTATACCTTTATACATTTAAAAGAATATCTCTATTGGTATGCTCGTACTTATAGTACCGCACCCCCGCCGCATCCAGCATCCTCTTTGAGGCGATCACCGGAGGCGTGTGCTCGTATTTGTCACAGTCGTACACCACCGTCTTAATCCCCGCCTGAATGATTGCTTTTGCACACTCATTGCAGGGAAACAGGGACACGTAAAGCTTTGCCCCCTCCAAACTTCCCCCTCTGTAATTTAAAATAGCATTCAGCTCACTGTGGGTAGTATAGAGATATTTGTTGTCCAAAGGTTCCCCCTCCCTTGCCCAGGGAAAAGCATCATCGGAACATCCCGAAGGAAACCCGTTGTAACCCATGGAGAGGATTTTATTGTCATTGCTGACAATGCACGCCCCCACCTGGGTGTTGGGATCTTTGGAACGCATGGCGGAAAGCATTGCTACCCCCATAAAGTATTCATCCCAGCTAATGTAATCCTGTCTCTTGCCGCTCATACCAAAACCTCCTGCTCTTTTTATCCCGAAATTTTTTATGTCAGTAGATCCACTAACTTTTTCACGGAAGTATACAATGTCTCATAACATAACCCGTATACCTGAAGGGTACCGCCGTAAGGGTTTACAATCTCCAGTTCATCCCCCACAAGTTCCGTTAAAACCCTCACCTGTCTCTCTTCGATGCCTTCAAACATTTCCAGTATCTTTAAGCGCTGAGCCGATTCCATGGTGACCACAAGGGTATTCTTTCCTACATCCTCCATTGAAAAGGGGCTGGACATATAGCCCTCCACGCTAAATCCGTTGCTGGCCATTACCGCCTCTGCCTTTTGGTTTAACGGCTCAGGAAACAGCACCACCAGACCCCTGGGACATGCCTCTATCTCACTGTCACTGGCGATATCCCTAAATATCTCTGTGGCCATAGGCGCCCTGCAGGTTCCGTTTTCATCTACAAATATTACTTTATCATACAGTTTCATGTATTATACCTCAATTACCTGATGCGCTGCGGCTTTCAGTAGGCGGTTCATGATCGCCTGCCCAATTCCCTGAGACGAAAAACTTTCTGAGTAGATCATCTCCACGCCCAGTTCATCAAACTCCCTTAAAATCCGGTACAGATGCCTGGCAATGGACTCTTCGTCCTCCCTTGCCCCGATACTTATCACCGCATCCCCAACATAGCGGGAAACTGTCTCATCTGTTCCGATAATACCTACCTTTTTCTCCTGTTTACGCAAATCCTCTGTCAGTGCATTAATCTTTGCAATAACATTTTCCTGTTGTCCCCCCACCAGCACCAGATTGGCTTTTGGCGCATAATGACGGTATTTCATCCCCGGCGCTTTAGGCTTAACTTTGGAATCCTCCGCCAAAAGTCCCGGGTCAATCCTTACTTCCCCAATCACCTGTTCCAACATTTCTTTTGTGATGCATCCCGGCCGCAAAATAACCGGAACCTCTTCTGTAAGGTCAAGTATGGTGGACTCAATGCCGATTCCCACTTCTCCCCCGTCTAAGATCAGAGGAATCCTGCCATTTAAATCTTCAAATACATGATCTGCCAGTGTAGGACTTGGCCTGCCTGATGTATTGGCGCTTGGCGCTGCGATGAGACATCCGCTTTTGTCTATCAGCTTAAGCGCAATCTCATCTTTTGGCATACGAACTGCCACTGTGTCAAGTCCTCCGGTAGTCTCCTTTGGAACCTCTTCTTTCTTATTAAATATCATGGTCAAAGGCCCAGGCCAAAATGCCTGGGAAAGTTTTCTTGCTTTTTCCGGGATGCCGCTGGCGATGAACTCCAGATCTTCCCATTTTGCAATATGGATGATCAAAGGATTGTCACTTGGCCTGCCTTTGGCAGCATAAATATTCCGGGATGCCTGTGGGTTCATGGCATCCGCCCCAAGACCGTAGACTGTCTCGGTGGGAAAGGCCACCAGGCCTCCTGTTTGAAGGATATCAGCGGCTTCTTTTATTTTTACCATATCTATGACATTTCTGTCTATCTTATAAACTTTCGTTTCCATATAAAATAGTATATCATGTTTTGGGGATAATGAAAAGATGGATTCTCTTTATATCAAATAATTTGAGAAATACAAAGAGACGGCGGCAAATGTCCTATAAAATTCGGAATTATGTGTAATTTTATGTGTTTATTTTTAGGAAAAATGTGTTTCATTCCTGTTGTAAACCATGGAAAAATGTGGCATACTATAAGTGCATAGAGAAAGACAGGTGATTGGATGGAACGCAATGCCATAAAAGATTTAATTCAATGGAAGGCCAGCGAAGAACGTAAGCCACTGGTGCTAAAGGGCGCAAGACAGGTTGGCAAAACATGGCTGATGAAGGAGTTCGGACAAAATTACTATGAACATTCTGTTTACTTCAATTTTGATGAAGAGGAAGAACTGAAATCCATCTTTGAGACAAATAAAAATCCCCAGCGCATCATAGAACTGCTGTCCCTAATTGCCGGAGAAAAAATACTTCCCGGTGAAACTCTGATTATCTTTGACGAGATACAGGAATGCCCTGCTGCACTGAATGCCCTCAAATATTTCAGGGAAAAGGCCAACGAATACCATGTGATGGCAGCGGGCAGCCTGCTGGGAACGCTTTTGGCGCAGCCTAAATCCTATCCCGTAGGCATGGTGAATCTTCTGCACATTGCGCCCCTGACTTTTGACGAGTATTTGCAGGCGGCTGAGCCTCTTTTGTACGACTACTACTGGAATATAAAGAAAGAACAGAATATCGAAGAAATTTTTCACAACCGTCTGACAGATGCCTGTAACAACTATCTTATTATCGGGGGAATGCCGGAATGTGTGTCTTCCTGGATAAAGTATAAAGACCCTGCCAGAATTACCCGGATTCAGCAGGAACTGGTTGAAATTTATGAAAATGACTTTTCCAAACATGGCGGCAGCGTCAACAGCGGGCGTATCCTCATGGTATTCCGCAGTATCGTCTCCCAACTGGCCAAATCCAATGAAAAGTTTATGTACGGTGCCGTCCGTGAAGGCGGCCGGGCCAGAGATTTTGAAGAGGCCATAGAGTGGCTGGTTTCCGCTGGAATGTTAAATCGAATTTACAACGTTTCTAAAATGGAGCATCCCCTTGCCGCTTTTGACAAGCTGGAGCAATTTAAACTTTTTGTATTTGATACAGGTCTGCTGAAACATATGGCCGGCATTGACAACAGTGCTATTCTGCTGAAAAAAGATTATCAGTTTAAGGGGCCGCTGACCGAAAACTTTATTTTGCAGCAACTCCGTGGACAGTTTGAGGTGGAGCCACGGTATTTTTCCAACAAGACCGGAGAAATCGACTTTGTACTTCAATACGGGACAAAAATTATCCCCATAGAAGTAAAAGGCGGCGAAGACAAATCTGCTCCTTCTTTTAAACAGTATATTTCCAAATGCCAGCCGGAATGCGCCCTTCGCTTTTCCAAGCGTGGATATCGGAAGGATGGAGCTATTACTAATCTTCCTCTGTATCTGGCAGGAAAGACAAGGGAACTTTTATAACAGTTCCTTCGTCTTTCCTGCATACTATTTACAATACGCCACCAAATTTTCTTTCCTTCTCTGTTTTCATATAACGTACATTACCTCTTTCCCATTCCATAATGGATGGTTGCCAACTTTAAAGCATCATTCCCATCCATATCAATCTCTATTGCCTCCCACTGTTCCCTGTTTCCAGCATAATATACCTCTTTCAGACTGCCACAGTCCTCAAAATCGCTTATATAGTTCACGCTGATGGGTATTTTTATACTTTTGAGATTTTCACAGCCATAAAAAGAATCTGATATATCACTCACACCCTCCGGTATCTCTATATGTGTCAGGCTTATGCAATTCTCAAACGCCCTGCCCCCTATCCTGGCTCCGCTTGGTATATCTACACTGGTCAGACTCTTGCAATGGAAAAAAGCCTCAAATCCTATCCAACTCACGCTGTCTGGGATTTCTACACTCAAAAGACTTGTGCAGAATTTAAAAGTTCCCAACCCTATGCGACCCACGCCCTCTGGTATCTCTATATGCATCAGACTTGTGCAGTTCTCAAAAGTTTCATCCCCTATATCAGTTACTCCGCTTGGTATATCCACACTGACTAAATTTTTGCAGCTATGAAAAGCATACTCTTTTATAACGCCCACACTGCTTGGTATTTTTATGCTTGTCTCTTTTGTGCCTGCCGGACAACAAATCAGGGTTGTTTTTCCTTTATTGTATAACACTCCGGCATCATCTGTTTCATAAATTTCGTCCTCCGGTAAGCTATCCTTTAATAAATTGTCCTTCTCCCAATTGTCAAATATTTTTCTTCTCATAAACTTATATTGCCCCCGCCTTCTGAAAAATATCATCATCCCAAAAAAATACTCCTGTGCCATTCGTCCTCGGAGCACCCCACCCAAATAAAGAGGCATTCTCACCTCTTAGCCATGCCCTCTTTTTGCCGTTATGGTAGCTGACCATATCTTCCAAAAAATTTTTTCCAGATTCGGTTCTAAAAATTCTTCCACATAAGATACCCAGTCCGCATATTCACAACTCAAAGCATTCAAAAATATCGTATTATAACGATACGTCATCTTCAGCGTTTCTTTGCGGTATGCTTTCTTTTTTCCCTTATATGTAAACCCGGAACCATCCGGGAAATCATAGCCCCACGGTCTGCTTGTCATCCTGGGAAGGCGTTTTCTGATTTCCTTCCAGTCCGCTATTTTCAAGGAATTGGGTTTCATAAGTACCAAATCCACAAACTCCATCCATTCAGGCTCCGGTAAAAAATACCTGTCCAGAAGCAGACGGCTGTTTTTTCTGCAGGGGAAATACACGGTCAGATTATCCTTTTCCGACATTGCCGCACAGGCATTGCGAAACACTTCTATCCTCTTTCTTTTCAGCCCTGCCAAACTGGAGGCTATTTTTGAAATTTTCCAGGGTTTCTGTGGTATCAGCCAGCAAGGTTTCCAGGCTTTCCTTTCTTCCCGCATCCGGTCCTCCCAATATTTTTGCAGGATACCAGTTTACCCATTCTTCAAAATCATCCTGAATATCCATGAGCAAACGCTCTGTAAAATCTGCCAGACCTATTTCGTAGGCATCTACGGATCTTTTCCCCTCTATATCTTTTAATAAACGGCTCTCTTTATCCATCAGTAAAAGCACAATATACTCATTTCCATGGTCAGCCAGAATCAAAGAAACATCCGTATAATTTTCCAGTCCAAATTTACAGGTTCCCAGCCAATCAAAAGGGATGTCTGTGACACAGCTCATTTGAATGTTAAAATTGCCCAGTGAAAATAGGCAGCGTCCATTGAACGGTTTTGTCAGCATTTGCTTTCCTCCTACATAAATGCAGATAAATGACCGTAGTTCGCACCATTTATTTCCCCATCGTTGATCAGATTTACCAGAATATTTAAAATCTTATGCTTGCCATCAGCGATATCCATAAGACGTATAGGGCACATATATTCCATATCCTCAACGACCTCTTCCTGTATCCTCAGTGGCAAATTGTCAAACACCTTTTTTGACGCCTTGCCATCCATCCCCTTCAAAGCTTTCGCCAAATCGTCAGTCGGCACATCTTTAAGAACCCTCTTCATATCCGCATCTGTCAGATTAGCAAAAGTATAGTCTGCCATATGATGGAAAAAATAAACATCGCTTTCCCTGTCCACAACCGAACCCCTTTGACACAGTTCTTCCACCTTCTCTGCATACGTCGGCTCCACGTTCCAGCTTTTTGGTTCATAAATCTGCAAAACTTGTACAGGCAGGAGTGATTGCAATCTCTTCGTTAAGAAATATTCGCATTCACAAGCTTGTATCGCCAAAGTTCCTCTTAGAAAAATCAGATAAACCAGACCCTCTGCGCCTTTTAAATCCAGTGTGAAGTACTGTGAAAGGCAGATATCTTCAATCACTTCTTCATCCGTTCCATCTATTAAAAGGGCAATCATTTCCCTAAAATAATGCCAAAAATCATCCTTGCCAAGATTCTCTGATACCTCCTCCAATGCAAACAGTCCCTCTTTTCTGGCAATATGTGCCATTTCTAAAATTTTATCGGCTGCCGCTATCAGCATTTTTGCATCTTCCTGATCATTTGTAATCTCCCGAACCTTATTTCTGATTTCTGTGTAAAAGATGTCTCTCATTTGCTGCCTCCTCGTATAGTGGTCCTTCTGACCAGGAAAATTTTAGTAGATGCTTTCCGGAATCTTCTTATTTAAACATTTCTTTGTTCATTTCTATTAAATCCTCTATCTGAATTTCATTATCTTCTTTTTTATCTTTTCGTACAAACTTAACCAGTTGTGAGCGTTTTTCTTTTTTGCAGTTTGCCACTTCTATACCGCCTAAGTATTGCTTTAGAAAATCTGCTACCCTCCACTGTATCTCGCTTTGTTTCATCACTTGCTTTCCTGTTTCATCCTCATAAGAATATGAACTTTCGCCAAAATTAAATTTACATTCAAGAAACAAAAGATAATTTTGCCCATCAGAAGTACGATATATCACCGCAATATCCGGTTTGGCATTCATCATCCATCTCACTCTGTATAATATCCACTTTTTCTTTGTCTCCGGCACTTCTTTTCCATTAATAGACAGCTTATCATCCCCTATCTTCTCCTGCCCCAAATTATGTTCCAACTTAGCATATTCCATTTCTATCTCATCGCCGTCCTTTTCGTCTTCTTTCCCCCATTTCCATACATATCGAATTAATTCTTCATTAAAACTTTTTTCTGATAAAACGTTACCTTTGCTTGGAGTAAATTTTTTATTTTTCAATTTTTCTGGCCATTCACTCTCATTGCTTAACCTTAAACGCCGATCTCTCTCAAAAAAATCCCGCATAAAGGTCGCCTCATAAAAAACATGCTCTACAACAACATTCCCCTCTAATCCACATGCCTGAAATATTTCCTGAACCTTCGTTTTCCCTTTACGGCTATCTGGATCACGGTACTTTTGCAAAATATTATACAAAAATACCGCATACTGTCTTTCTTCCCGGCAAATTGAAACTTCATCACAAATAAAGTTCTCTATGGAAATCCCATATTTTATACTCATAGTATTATCTCTCTATACTTTCTTATATATTTTGCACAAAAAAGCCTTTGTTTCAGCCGTTTT
>JAMPFA010000001.1:930548-963950 GCA_023664725.1 Roseburia sp.
GCTTGATAGCTACCGTTAAAGCCCTCTGATGCTTTGCACAGTTTCCTGTGATTCTTCTGGGAAGGATTTTTCCTCTCTCAGAGACATATCTCTTTAATTTGTTGGTATCTTTGTAATCGATCACATTATCTTTTCCACAGAAAACACAAACTTTTTTTCTTCTGTGCATGGGTCTTCTCTTAAAAGAACCATTATCTTTACCTTCTTTATTAAAAGCCATTGGTCTTACCTCCTGTCAAACTGCCTGTACAAAATGTACACTGTCCATTTAGTTGAATGGTAACTCTTCATCTATTCCATCTGGAATGTTCATGAAGCCATCCCCTGCCGCTGCGGTGGGTGATGGTCTGTCAGCGGGAGTGAATCCTCCGCTGTTTTGCTCACTGGCTGCTTTGCTCTCCGCAAATTCCTGTTCCTCCACTACAACATCTGTGGTATAGACTTTCTGTCCATCCTTGTTTGTGTAGCTTCCGGTCTGGATCCTGCCGGTAACTGCAATTTTAATTCCTTTGCGCAAATATTTTTCTGCAAATTCTCCCTGGCGTCCAAAGGCCACGCAGTTAATAAAATCTGCTGTCTGTGTATCGCCTTCCCGACGGAATCTCCTGTCAACTGCCAGAGAATATCTTGCGATTGCTGTCGCCTGCTCACCCTGGGAGTAACGAATCTCCGGGTCTCTTGTCAGACGTCCCATAAGAATTACCTTATTCATATATTTTCCTCTTTTCTATCTACGCCTCGTCTTTTTTAACGCATAAGAAACGAAGAACATTGTCCATGATACGAACGTTTTGCTCCACTTCTGCAGGAACAGTCGGTTCTGCCTCAAACTGGATGAAGTAGTAGAAGCCTTCTCTCATCTTCTGAACTTCATAAGCTAATCTCTTCTTGCCCCAGTCCTCAACTTCTGTTACAGTTCCGCCGAAACGAGTGATGTACTCTTTTGCTTTCTCAACTGTAGCAGTTCTGGCATCGTCTTCGATTTTTGCATTAACAACAAGCGCTAACTCATATTTGTTCATGCTGTTGTACCTCCTTTTGGTCTCTGGCCCTCTCCTGCGGCGTTTCTTTTCGCCTTTATTATAGAAAGAGCAAGGAATTTGTAGTTTTTCACAAGTAGATACTTTACCACAAATTCCTTGCCAAATCAAGCATTTTTTCTTATTTCTTTTACGTTTTTTTCCACAAGCTTCCTGGAAACCATGATCTGATGGCCGCAGCCTAAACATTTCAGGCGGAAATCTGCGCCTACCCGCAATATCTCCCACTCGCTGCTGCCACAGGGATGTTTCTTTTTTAACCTTATGATGTCTCCTAATTCAAATTGCATGGATGTCCTTTCTTTATAAACTAATTTTCGAGAATACTTCTCCAATTTTACCCTCTATTCTAAGATTAGAACGTTTATCCATGGGCGTGACCGACTTGTTAATGAGTACCAACTTGTTTCCACGGTAGTAGTCAATAAGTCCCGCCGCAGGATACACCGCCAGGGAGGTGCCGCCGATGATCAGCATATCTGCATTGGCGATATAGCGGATAGATTTTGTCATTGTCTCGTTGTCGAGACCTTCCTCATAGAGCACTACATCTGGTTTTATTTGACCACCACACTCGTCACAAAGCGGAATATCTTTGGAATTTAATATATAAGCTGCATCAAAAAGTTTTCCGCAGTGCTGGCAGTAGTTTCTGTGGACGCTTCCGTGAAGTTCCATTACTTCTTTGCTTCCGGCAGCCTGGTGCAGTCCGTCAATGTTCTGTGTGATCACTGCTTTCAGCTTTCCCGCTGCCTCCAGCTCTGCCAACATTAAGTGGGCCTTGTTTGGCTTTGCATCCAGGCACAGCATTTTATTCCGGTAAAAACGGTAAAATTCCGATGTTTTCTGCACATAAAAACTATGACTTAAAATCGTTTCCGGTGGATAGTCATACTGCTGGTGGTACAGCCCGTCCACGCTGCGGAAATCCGGTATGCCGCTCTCTGTGGATACTCCTGCGCCGCCAAAGAACACAATATTGTCAGATTCTTTCACCCACTGCAAAAATTGTTCCATATTGTCCATATTTGTTACCTCCTGTCAAGTTTTAAATTGGTAAATATATTCATTATCATAAATATAACCTTATGATTTTACTGTCCTTTGTCTTTCATCTGAAAAATCCCATTTAACATAACCACTGCCGCAATGGCCAGCACAAACTCTGCCACAAACTGGGCAAATGCCATTCCATACAGAGGCACTATCTTATTTAAAATAATAATTGCAGGGATCTCCAATACGATTTTTCTTAAAATGGCAAAGAGCAGCGCCCTCTTTCCGGAACCGATTGCCTGAAAAACACCCACTGCCATAAAGTCCATACAGAGGAAAGGCAATGCCAGCATCAGTCCCCGCAAAAATATAATCCCATGCCCTATGACATTTTCGTTGTCTATAAACATATGGATCAGCGCACCTGCACCGAAAATTCCTCCCAGCACTACCACTGCCATAAATCCAAGCATCAGTTTCGTGACAAAGAGAACAGCATCTTTCATGCGCTTCCGGTTGCCGCTGGCGTAATTGTAACTTACCAATGGCATGATACCCTGGGAGCCGCCCAGAGCAATCTGCATCGGAACCATCTGGATTTTCTGGGCAATCCCCATTGCTGCCACCGCATCGGAACCGTATCCCGCAGTAAAATTGTTTAAAATCGTCATGCCTGTCACGTTCAAAAGATTCTGAATGGATGCAGGTATTCCCACGGAGCACACTCCTAAGACAAGATCCCTTCGGAATGCCAGCATTTTGGGGTGGATGCACACCAGAGTGGACTTTCTTTTATAAAAGATTAAAACCAGAAAATAAATACATGCCACACAGTTTGAGAGAAAAGTGGCAAGTCCTGCCCCTGCTGCCCCTAAGTTTAGTCCCCAGGGCATGATAAAGAAGGGGTCTAAGATCATATTTAACACACATCCGCTCATCGTTCCGATACTTGCATGGAGAGATGCCCCCTCAGCTCTTACCAGATAGGCAAAAACCACATTTAATATAGAAGGAACTGCTCCAAAAAGTACGGTCCATCTCATATATGACCTTGTAGCATTTAAGGTAGACACATCTGTACCCAAAAGCTTTAGCAAAGGCATTTCAAATGTAAGGCACAAAAGGGAAAACAGTATTCCGCTAAACAAAGCGCAGTAAAATCCAAATGCAGAGCCCTGCCTTACGGTATTATAATCTTTTCTTCCAAGTGCCCTGCTCATTACGCTGGAACTGCCCACGCCAAAAAGGTTGTTCACCGCATTAAATGCCAAAAGCACCGGGGCCGCCAGTGTCACGGCAGCATTTTGAATGGGGTCGTTTAACAATCCCACAAAATAGGTATCTGCAATATTATAGATCACCATCACAAGGGAACTGATAATCGTGGGCACACTTAAGGATGCCACTGCCTTTGGGATGGGGTAGTCCTCAAAAAGGGCTGTCTTTGCATTTTTTTCCATAGTATAACTTCCTTCCAATAGGTTCCTTTCTTATTATATAGGAAAAAACAGGAATCTACAATTCTTGATTTCATTATTTGTTATTTATAAAAATAAATATTTTATAAATTGTAATAATATCTCTTGATTTCAGAAGTAAAAAAGGCTATTGTAATTATATCAAAAGACTTCTCGTCTTTTATTTTCTTCATATGGGATTTTCCTTTATATAATACAGCAATGCTGTATCCGGCAGTTTTGCCAGAATATCTTATTGAGATCATATACACTTTGTAAGTTGTAATTGTACTTTGACAATTCAATAAAGACTTTACACCTATCAAATATGCCGTTATAATGAAACAAAAAAGGCGGTGATTAAATGGAGGATAGTATTATGAATAAAGATGAATTATGTATTTTACTGGATTCTATTTTAGCATTATTAGAAACAAACAATGTAGACAAAGCAAAAGAAATCTTAAAAAATGCCATCAAACGTATTGATAAGGGCATGACTTCATCCAGCAATATTATAGATAATCAGTAACTTGGAAATTAAAGGTGTAAAGTCTTTGAATATCAGAACTTTACACTTTTTTAGATAAAAAAACATTACCGCCAGATTCATAGAAATCTCTGCGATAATGTCAGAAGTTGCGGGGACAGGATTTGAACCTATGACCTTCGGGTTATGAGCCCGACGAGCTTCCAGACTGCTCCACCCCGCGTCAACAATAACATTATATTCTTTTATTCTGCGATTGTCAAATTGACTTTTTTAAATTTGGCTCCCTGGCGTTTCGATACTATGACTACTATATCATATACAGCCAGCACGAAAATTATGCATTGCAAAATAGGTTTTGAGGAAATGGGACAGTATGCCACACTCCAATAGTTTTTTTGAATATATATTTTACTTGCATCCTCAATATTTTGTGTTAAGATATCTTTAGGAAAACGAAAAGGAGTAAATCAAATGTCAGAAGAAATTTTTGAAAAAGCAGAATCTATGGAAGATTTTAAAGAAGAGTTGGAGTCTTCTTTTAGAAAACTCTCTGAGGGAGATATCGTAACCGGCACAGTGATCGCACTTAGCGAAGAGGAAGTTACCCTGGATCTGAAATATTTTGCTTCCGGTATCATCAAGGCAAAAGAGATCAGCAACGATCCTGATTTTCGCATTATGGACTCCATCCATATGGGAGACACTTTGGAGGCCACCATTATCCGCATGGATGACGGGGAAGGCAATCTTTTACTTTCCAGAAAAGAGGCAAATGAGATTCTTGCCTGGGAAAAACTGAATCAGTATTTAGAGGAAGGAACCACTCTGCACGTGCGGATTAAAGGTATTGTGCCCAGCGGAGTCATCGCCTATGTGGAAGGCATCCGGGGATTTATACCTGCTTCCCACTTAAGCCTTGACTATGTGGAGGACTGCAATCCCTGGCTTGGCAAGGACTTGGATGTGCGGGTTATCACCGTTGAGGAAAGCGCCAAGAAACTTGTGCTCTCCGCCAAAGTCATTGCAAGAGAAAAAGCGGAAGAAGAGAGAAACCACAGAATTTCCATGCTGGTTCCCGGCTCCATCGTAGAGGGGACTGTGGAAAGCCTGATGCCCTACGGTGCATTTATCAACTTTGGAAACGGACTTTCCGGCCTGGTCCACATCTCTCAGATCTGCCAGAAGCGCATCAAAAAACCTGGCGAAGTTTTAAGCGTGGGGCAGAAGGTAAAAGCAAAAATCTTAAACACCAATGACAATAAGATCAGCCTTAGCATACGAGCACTGGAAGACGAGATGGTGGACACTAAGGCCGATGAGATTGAAAGCGTAGAGGAATATATCTCCAATGAGGAGGCTTCCACCAACCTGGGTTCCCTCCTGTCTGGATTTAAATTTAATTAACTTCTCTACTTTCTCTCCGCTTCATAATATAAAGAGCGGCAAAAGCTGAAAAAGTTCCAATAATTATCCCTCCAAGTACGTCCGTAGGATAATGGATGCCGATGTAAAGGCGAGAAAAACAAATTAAGATTGCAAGTATAAAGAAAGGGATGCCGAACTGTTTCGGCATCTTTTTTAACAGCACAATGCCCGCCGCCATAGAACAGGTGGAATGTCCTGAAGGAAAAGACCAGTCCATAGCCTTATTTCCCAACAGCGCCAGACCATCCACCACTTCGTAAGGACGTATCCTTGCCACGGAATTTTTCAGCGCCACGTTGGTAATAAGAAATCCGATCAGAATAGCAGCAAGACCTGTCATTCCCACCTTGCGATACTTTGCGATACAGCACAAAACTCCCATAAGCACCAGCCAGAACCATCCGGCATTTCCCAGTTTTGTAATGAAAAGCACAATGGGATTCAACCAATCCTGCCTTACATGCTCCTGCAAAAACAGCAGAATATTTCCGTCTAACTCTAATAACTGTTCCATAAGTCTCTCCTTTGTTTTAAATAATATAAGATTTACAGATTTTTTCATGAGTGTAAATATTCTCTCATATATTATACTAAAAAATCCCGGAGATTTAATGAATTTTTTTTATTTTTTGTCAGAATCCATCATTCCACTTATCATCTTTCTGATTGTAAGCTATGGACTCTTAAACCGTCAGAATATTTATCAGGATTTTTTGGAGGGGGCAAAAGATGGATTTCATACCGTTATCGGTATCCTTCCCACATTAGTTGGGCTGATGACAGCAGTAGGAATTTTAAGGGCTTCCGGTTTTCTGGATTTTCTATCCAAAATTTTTGGTAAATTTGCCGCCTATATACATTTTCCAGCGGAATTAGTACCCATTTCTATTGTAAAAATGTTTTCTTCCTCTGCCGCCAACGGGCTCCTGCTGGACTTATACAAGACCTATGGGCCAGACTCCTTTTTGGGCATGTGTGGTTCTATTATGATGAGCTGTACGGAGACAATTTTCTATACGATGAGCATTTACTTCCTTCATGTAGGGATTAAAAAAACACGCTTTACGCTTCTCGGAGCGTTATTTTCTACCTTTTGTGGAATTGCTGCAAGCATTCTGATTGCAGGATATATCACAAGATAAGATTTTCTCTTTCTTTGTTACATATTTATAGATAATATTTGTAAAAATAAGATCAGATGGTATTGTCTTCACATAATTAAAAAGTTGGAGGAAATTTTTCTGTATGAATAATCGGCTCATAAATGAAAGCAGTCCCTATCTTCTCTCCCATGCCAGGCATTTGATCGACTGGTATCCATGGTGTGAAAAAGCTTTTGCCCGTGCCAGGCAGGAGAATAAACCTGTATTTTTGAGTATTGGATATTCTACTTGTCACTGGTGCCATGTGATGGCAAGAGAAAGCTTTGAGGACAAGGGGATTGCCCGACTGCTGAACGAGAACTTTATTTCTGTCAAAGTGGACAGAGAAGAACGTCCTGATCTGGACAGTATTTATATGGAAGTTTGTCAGTCCCTAACGGGCAGCGGAGGATGGCCTATGACTATTTTTCTCACACCGGAAAAACAGCCCTTTTTTGCAGGAACTTATTTTCCAAAAGATGGCTGGAGAGGTATGATTGGCTTTCGCCAGCTTCTGACAGCAATCTCCAAAAAGTGGAAAGAAGATTCTTCCGCTTTGATACAGTCTGCCCGGCAAATAATAATGACACTGTCACGCCAGAATGCTATTTCTGGAGAAATAAACCCGGCGATTCTGGAAAAAGCTGTTAAGCAATTTTCCAAAACCTTTGACAGGACGTATGGCGGTTTTGGAGACGCCCCAAAATTTCCAACACCCCACAACCTTATATTTTTAATGGACAACTACACAAAAACAAAAAATGAATCTTCCCTTTTTATGGCGGAAACCACATTAAAAAATATGTACCAGGGAGGATTGTTTGACCATGTGGGATATGGATTTTCCCGTTACTCCACTGACCGGGAATACCAGATTCCCCACTTTGAAAAGATGCTCTATGACAATGCCCTTCTGATCATGGCATATGTAAAAGCCTACAGTGTAACAGGGGATAATTTTTATCTGTATGTGGCAGAAAAAACTGGGGATTATGTTTTGCGGGAGATGCAAAGCCCGGAGGGAGGATTTTATACCGCCCAGGATGCGGACAGTGAAGGAGTGGAAGGACGATTTTATATTTTTACTCCCAATGAAATAAAGACCGTTCTTGGAGAAGAAATCGGAGATGCTTTTAATCACTGTTACGGCATTACTCCAGGGGGAAATTTTGAAGGATCCAGCATCCCCCATCTGACAGGAAAACCGGGGGATGAAAAATCCTTTGAAAAATATCTGCCAGCTTTACGGGAATATCGAAAATCCAGAAGCAGGCTTTCCCTGGATGATAAGATATTAACCAGCTGGAACGGATTGATGATAGCTGCATTGACACAACTTGCCAGAGTATCAGACGACAAGCGGTATTTTTCTGCTGTACTAAAATGCACAGATTTTCTTTATGAAAAGATGTATCAAATGAATCATCTTTATGTCAGCTATCGGAAAGGCAGGCGTGGCGTATCTGGCTATCTGGATGATTATGCTTTTATGGCCTTCGGTATATTGGAGCTATACCAGGTTACAAATGACCCAAAGCATCTGAAATGGGCCCAGAATTTATGCAGACAGGCCATAACAGATTTCTGGGATGACGAAAACAGAGGATTCTTTTTATCCGGTTTAAATAACGAAGAACTGATTCTTCAGACAAAAGAAACACATGACGGCGCTCTTCCAAGCGGAAATTCTGTCATGGCTCACAATCTGGTGCGGCTCTTTCACATGACAGAAGAGAAAGAATGGGAAATCATTGCAAAAAGGCAGCTGGAATTTCTGGCCGGATCTGCATTTCAGGTTCCAATGGCACACAGTTTTTATCTGCTGGCACTTTCCTGCTGGCTTTATCCAAAGCATGTGACTATTGTTCTTCAAAAGGATGAAGATAAAGCAAGTATTTTAAAGAATATTCCTCTGGATACCATAATTACAATCCTGGAGCACCCTACAGAAGAGTATAAACTTTTAGAAAACAGAACTACCTATTATGTGTGTACAAACCATACCTGCATGCCACCATCTAACAATATGATTCTGGACTGAAAAATTAAATTCCGCTGTATAAAATTATCAGCGGAATTTAATTTTAATTCTATTCATTATAATTTGTATCGAAAGAAAAGAACAGCCGCTCCCACGATTCCGATTAAGAGAATCACAATATCTTTCCAGAAAGATATATGAAGCAAATGGATCATCACTACAGTGTTCACCGGCAAAATACAACTCCAAGAAATACAGCAGCAAATTCTGCCATCCACAAAATGCAACCTTTATCTGTTTTCTTCAATTCCATCGATTTCCCCCTTGTCCACTGTCTTTCTGGTGTACATAAAACAAATTCCTGCAATAAATGCGATCGTTACAGCAATGCCTCCCTCCAATCCAAAAGCGCCTCCATTGATCAGCTCCTTTCCCTCAACCATTGTTGTGGAAAAAACACTGCACTGGGTACTCATGCCGCTGACCAAAACACCATAGACATTTCCCTGAACCAGGTTCCAGATCGAATGAAATGCCGCTACTCCCCAAATATTCCCTCTTTTCAAAAAATAGACGGAAGCAAAAATTCCAAACAACACCAGATTAATAAAAGCCAGTATAGAAATTCCGCTGTTAAATAGATGAAGCGCCGCAAATAGCAAAGAATTTGCCAGAATTCCCACCACTATCGGATAACGCCTTGCCACAGAGACCATAAAATAGCCTCTGCACAGCACTTCCTCCGACATTCCCTGAACCATATATCCAAGTAAAAACAACAGAAACATGCCGATGGAAAAACTCTGGGAAAAACCGTTAAATTTCATCGTACCTGTCATTACACAGATCAGAACTGCTACAGTAAAGAAAAGAAATCCCATCAAAAGTCCAACCAGATATTCTTTTAGCAGATCTTTTTTTACAAATCCAAGAGATGTCATCCGCCTTTTCTGGATCAGCTTGCAAAACAGTATTGTAACGATGATAATACCTACGGTAGAAAACAGGGAGACTGCCACGAATAAATCTCCTGACAATATCTCATTTACTGTTTCCAGATAATTATTCATATCGCCGGACGTCAGAGCGGAAAGTATTTCCGGATGCTGAAGCTGGATCACAAATTCCATGGGCAGGATAAAAATTCCCTGCAGGATGGATGACACTAAGAATACCCCTATAAATACCAAAATCTCCCAGAGAATAAACATACCTCTCTGACTTTCTTTTGCCTGACGGATTGCCGCAGGCTCCTGAAATAATTCTTTCAAATCTTTCTCCTCCTCGTACTTTATTTCCTAACAGTTTATCTCACCTAAAAATAAATTGCAACAGCACAAAAAGACTATAAATATTTGCTGAAATTCACTAAATTATGGAAAGGAAAGTGACGATATAGATAATGAAAGAGTATATCAAAATCACGGCACGGATGCCAAAAATTTATTTCAAAGGAGTGATAGTATGTCTAATATTTTTGGGTATGATTCATATGGATCAAATTCTTCATCATCCTCTAATGGTTTATTTGGTGTTAACCTTGTAGACTATGCCAGCATCAGAAACGGAAGTTACCGCAAGTTGGTTGCTGCGCATTACGCAAACGAAAAAGCTGAAGAAGAAGGCTCTACATCCTCTTCTAACGGAGTAAAGGACAGCAAGCAGACCTTGACTTCCATCGGCGATGCCGCATCTGAATTAAAAGACGCAGCTTCCAAGGTAAGATCTCTCTTTAAGACAACAAATACCGGAAAAGGTTACAGCCAGGTAGATTATGATACGGATGAAATGTATTCTGCTGTAAAAGATTTTATTAAAAGTTACAACAGCTTGATTGATTCAGCGGAAAAATCTGAAACTTCCAGTATCTCAAAAACAGCAAAGAACATGACCACCTATACTGCTGCAAACAAAAAGGCTCTTGAAGCAGTAGGAATTACAGTTGGTTCAGACAGCAAGCTTTCTATTGATGAAGACAAATTCAAAGAGGCCAGCAAATCAAGAGTACAGTCCCTGTTCCAGTCCACAGGCGGATTTGCTTATCAGATTAGCTCAAAGGCCAGCCGGATCAGCATCACTACCACTGATTTAGCTAAGAAAGTGGACAGTTCCAAGACAGGCAAGAGCGGCCAGTCTTCCGCTTTGAAATCATTTGGAACATCAAGTGACAGTACAAAGACTTTAGGAACTATTGAAGATGCAGCTGAATCTGCAAGCAAGTCCCTTGCAAAACTTCTTGAAACCGGCTATAAATCAAAGTTCAATAAAGTGAACAAGACAGATGAAAATGGCAAAATATATATGGATTACGACAAAGATGCCATTTATTCTGCAGTGAAAGATTTCATTAAAAACTACAATACTTTGTTAGACAAGACAGAGGATTCCAAGACACAGAGTATTACTCAGGCCAGAAAGACTATGATCAATTATGTGGCAGCAAACAAGAGCAAACTTTCCGACATGGGAATTACCATTGATTCCAACAATAAGATTTCCATCAACGAAGAGGCATTTAAGAAGGCTGACATGGCAACAGTTAAATCTCTCTTCCAGGATAAAGGCAGCCTTGGCAAACAGTTAGAGCAGCAGATTTCTAAGATTGATATGTATGCAGAAAACGAGGCATCAAAATCTAATACATACAATAACGATGGAAATTACACTTACAATTACAATTCCGGTGATTGGTTTAACACTTCTTTCTAATATTCTAAATGTAACAGAATAGACAGTAAGATGATACGGGTGTCCCTCAGATATTTTGGGACACCCTTATTTATGTGCAGGGGTGCATAAAAAATAGTTCATTCAGGGAGGTTTCCATGAAAAAGAAATATCAGAGCCCTTTTCTTACCAGACAGTACATGCTCTCCAAAGACTTTGAGCTTTACTATTACAGCGATACATTCCTGGACAAAGTGTCAAAACATGCCCATGACTATTATGAATTTTACTTTTTTCTGGAAGGGGATGTAAGCATTGAAATCGAAGACCAGCTTTATCCGGTAAAATATGGAGATATTATGATGATCCCTCCCCATGTGATCCACCGTCCTATTATTCATAGTTTTGAAAAGCCTTATCAGCGGTTCGTGTTCTGGATCAGTCAGGAGTATTGTAATTACCTGACAGAACTTTCCACAGACTATGCTTATCTGATGCAGTATATCATAAACAGTAAAGAGTATGTTTTTCACAATGAGAGAATTGCCTTTCATACTCTGCAGTCCAAACTTCTCCGCCTTATTGAGGAAATGCATTCGGAGCGTTTCGGAAAATCTGCTCAGATCACTCTCTGCGTCAATGACCTGGTTCTTCACCTAAACCGGCTTGTCTATGAACAGAAGCATCCAAAAAAAGCTGCCGAAGAACTGTCTTTGTACCAGAATCTCTGCAGCTTTATTGAAGAACATATAGAGGAAGATCTGTCACTGGAACGTCTCTCCCTGGAGTTTTTCGTGAGTAAATACCATATCGCCCATGTTTTTAAGAATAATTTTGGACTTTCTATCCATCAATACATTACCAAAAAGCGTTTGCTGCTCTGCCGGGAATCCATTGTTTCCGGCGTGGGAATTACAGAATCTTACCAGACATATGGATTTGGGGATTATTCCAGTTTCTACCGGGCCTTTAAAAAAGAATACGGGATTTCTCCAAAGGATTTTAAAAATATGCAGATGACTTCTTATCAGGATTAAGATTGTATACTATCCTCTCAGCCTTCTGTCCATCACTTTACAAAACACTACCGCCGCCACCGTACTCACCACCGTGGCCCCAATCCCCGGCCCGATTACAGCCGTGGGACTTACACTGCCATATTGGCTCCTGTAGGCAATGACATTCATTGGAATTAACTGCAGGGAAGAGATATTTATGATCAAAAATATGCACATTTCATTACTCGCAACCCCTCTTGAAGCGGAAATTTCAGTCGAAATATGTAAATTTTTCCCCATATCCTCTTTTTTTTCCTTCCGCAGATCCTCCAAGCACTCCATAGCTTTCAGTCCCGCCGGAGTTGCCGCCCACCCCAGACCGAACATGTTTGCGATCATATTGGTGGCGATATAACGGTTTGCCGGATGCTCCGGGGAAATCCGTGGAAAAAGAAATCGCAGAACAGGCATAAGTTTCTTTGTTGCCCCCTCGATAATTCCTGCACGTTCCGCAATCCGCATCATTCCCACCCAAAAAGACATCACTCCGATCATAGTAATACACAAAGTCACAGCTTCTTTGGCGGAATTAACCGCCGACTCGGTGACAGCTGCCAGATTTCCCGTAAAAGCAGCGTACACTATCCCGATTATAATCATAAAACCCCAGAGATAATTCATGGTTTAAAACTCCTTTTCTCTTTCTATTATAATATTTCCCAAATTTGTCTCATATGCTATGATAAGAATATCAATTGTAGAAATATAGAAAGGACATACCACGTGAAGCAGAAAACAAGAATAAAATCTATGGTCATAGCCCTGATCTGTCTGGCGCTATCCCTCACTCAGTTTTGGGGATGCCAGGTTCCCATAAATAACCCTGTTCCCAATACGGAAATTAATAGTATTACCTCTGCAAAGACGGATGAGCGGACAAAATTCGACAATTATACAAGGGAACTTTTCGTGCAGCAAGTAAGTTCAAATACCATAAACCTGCATTACACATTAAAAGACCCGGAAGCCTACGGTATCAAAGACTATGAAATCTCCCTGGGAGACCTATCCAATGAAGACATTGAAAACTCCGTTTCACAGTTGGAAAACATGAAAGCCGCATTAAACTCATTTGATCCAAAGGAATTAAATGAGAGACAGCAGATGACTTTAACAATTTTAAAAGATTACTGTGAAGGAGAACTGGGAGCCTCTGAGCTTACTTATTACGAAGAACCCTTACGTCCCACCACCGGCGTGACCTCAGAACTTCCTGTACTTCTGGCGGAATACTCCTTTTCCACCCAGAGAGACATCACAGATTATCTCGCATTGCTGGAATGTATTCAAGAATACTTTGACAGCATCATTGCATTTGAACAACAAAAAGCAAAAGAGGGCCTTTTTATGTCGGATACAGCAGTGGATACAATTTTAGAATCCTGCCGCTCTTTTACTACTGACCCGGAAAATAACTACCTGATTTCTACATTTAACACCAGGCTGGATAAACTTTCTGAACTGCCAGATGAAAAAAAGGAATCTTACAAGACAAGAAACCGCACTCTGGTTTTGGAAAAAGTAATTCCCGCCTATGAGTCCATGATCCAGGCCCTTACCGGTCTGAAGGGCTCAGGAAAAAACGAGGAAGGTCTCTGCCATTTTCCAAAAGGAAAGGAATACTATACTTATCTTGTAAAAAGTTATACAGGCTCTGACAGAAAGATTCAGGAACTGCAGGAGCTTACGGAGAACCAGAGAAATTCCGATATCGCAAACATGCAAAAAATTGTGTCAGTGAATCCTTCCCGGCTTTTTGCCTCCCAGGAAGCAGAGGTGACAGTGGAGAGTCCGGAATCGGCGTTAAATCTCCTTCAGGAGAAAATGCTCTCCGATTTTCCCCCTGCCACCAATACCTCTTTTGAAGTAAACTATGTGCACGAGTCCCTTCAGGATGCCCTTGCCCCTGCTTTCTACCTCACTGCTCCGTTGGACGACCTGAATCATAACGTAATCTACATAAACAGAAAAAACAGTTACGAAGGTGTACAGCTTTTTACAACCCTTGCCCATGAAGGTTATCCTGGGCACCTCTACCAGACCACAGGTTCCAATGCCGCCGGCTTAGAACCTGTCCGCACTCTGATAAGCTATCCCGGTTTTGTGGAGGGCTGGGCTACTTATGTGGAAATGATTTCTTACAAATATATGGATTTGGAAGCGGAAATTTCAGACATATTAATGTATAACCAGTCCGCCCTGCTAAGCCTTTATGCCACGGTAGATATGGGAATCCATTACGATGGATGGTCATTAGAGGACGTAACACAATTTTTTGCAGATTACGGCGTAAAAGACGAAGGCACCATTAAAAGCATCTATGAACTTATCGTGCAGGAGCCGGCCCACTACCTGAAATACTATATTGGATACCTGGAATTTATGCAGTTAAAGGAAGAGATGAAAGAGGACTGGGGGAAGAAGTATTCTGACCTTGAATTTCACAAAAAAATTGTGGAAGCGGGGCCTATGCCCTTTTATATTTTAAGAGAATACTTGGAAAACTGCTATTAAGTTTGGGGAGAGAACAAAATGAACATAGGAATATGCGATGACCAGAAAGAATACCGAATGGAATTAATCAGCTTCTGTGAACAGTATTTTAAGGATAAAACAACAGAATATAAAATATATGAATACTGCTCAGGGGAGGAATTTGCCGCTTCATCTACTGATAAGCTGGATATTCTTTTATTGGACATTGAATTGGATGAAGGAAACGGAATCACAATTAAAGATTCTCTCCAAAGACAGAAACAGGGAACCAAGATCCTCTTCGTTTCCAGCCACGAGGAGATGCTGTCGGAAGCTTTTGGCAGAGAAGTCTACGGTTTTTTGGGCAAGCCGGTGCAGTATGGGAAATTCGCAGCAAAGATGGATGCCATGACCCAGGACATCACAGACCAGGGGCGGTTTGTAGTTATTGAAGAAAATGGCGGTATGGAAAAGGTGTATGTGCAGGATATTTTTTATATAAAGGCCCATGGGAAATATACGGAGATTTATGTCAGGGATGACAGGGAATACCTTTTTTCCTCCAAGTCAATACAGGAGTGGGCAGAGGAATTGCAAATGTTTGGATTTGGACAGTGCCACAGGAGCTACCTGGTGAATTACTTTAATATCAGGAAATTCCAGGATGAGATTCTGCTGCATAATGGGACAAGGATTCCGGTGAGCAGACGGAAAAGGAATGAGATCGAGGCAGAATATAAAAAGTTTGTGTGGGGAAGGGCAAGATAGATGATTGGAGAAGCGTTGATTAAAATTTTAGGATGTATAGAGATATCTGTCTGGATGTGGGGAATCTGCCAGGCAGAATTTAAAAAAAGAAATATTGTTCTAGCTTATGGGATATTCCCTATACTGGCAGCTTTTTTTCTTACATGGTTGAAATTAAGATTTGAACAAGAGATGTCTATTTATTTTTCATCTGCAGCTACTGTCATACAAATAATATTTAACTCCCTTATTTTTCAGGGGAAATTTACACAAAATATTATGAAATCACTATTCAGCGCTGTTTATCTCAATGCTATATATTTTCCCATAAGAGTATTGTTTTCTCTCTTTCAATTAGATAAAATTTATATGTTTTTTCGATATGAAAATGAACTGATCAGTATCGCTACAATTTGTATTGTTTTTCTAATCGGATTGCAGATTAAGAAGCATAAAAAATGGGTCCGTTGGATTCAAAATATGCCCACTGGCTATTTTTTTATTGGCTTTCTCTTCGCATTTTCCGCCGGTGGTATCTCAGTTTATACATCTTACAGCAGCAATTTACTGAACAGGGAAGTGCAGGTACTTATGCAAATCTTACAGCTAATTCTTTCTTTTTTTCTGTATTCTTTTGGAATTGCTATTGCATTTATTGACTTATTGAAAGAAAACTACAGACGGGAAAGTATTTTAAAAGACGAATATCTGAAAAATTCCAAAGAACACTATCAGAACCTGAAAAACCATATTTCGGAAGTTCAAAAAATCAGGCATGATATGAAAAATCATCTTCAGCTTCTGGAAATATATATCAAACAAAAGGATTGGGAAAAGGCACACAATTATTTGAAAGAAATAGAAAACCATCAGCAATGGAACTATAAGCCTTTGATAAATATAGGAAATGACCTTGTAAATGCTGTGTTAAACAGCGGATTGGAAAATATTGACCCGGAAATAGCATTTAAAGTGGAAGGTGTACTCCCTCCCACATTGGAAATACAGGAATTTGATTTATGTACCATTTTCTCTAATTTACTGTCAAACAGCATAGAGGCCTGTGGCAAACTGAAAGAACAGGAAAAGATTATTTTACTATCCATTCGTACTTTCCAAAATCAGATGGTCCTCTCTTTTAAAAATCCCATTGAGGAGGATATTAAAACAGAGAATCTTGGAAAATTCTCTACGAAAAAGGACAGGCTTCATCACGGCTATGGAATATTAAATATCATGGATGCCGTAGAGAAATATGGCGGCACTGTAGATTTTCTGGTAGAAGACAACTGGTTTGAAGCTAAAATCTGCTTATATCTGACCGCTTATTCCTAAAATTTACCGTTTGTTCCTATTCTCTTGAAATTCCTTATTCTATGCCGTATCTTAGTTGTAGAAAATATACATACAGCGCTTTAACAATATGAAAATAATACAGGAGGATCGGTCAAATGAAAACAATATTTACACGGATACTAATGGCAGCTTTTCTTTTTTTCTATATGATACTATCGGGAATAACTTCATTTTTCCTGGATTTTCAGGAAAGCCAGAATCATGTTGTTACAGATAACAACAATGCAATCGTCAACTCTTATGGGCTATATGATCTTGAAGGTAAACTTTACCATAATACTGATAATCCTGTTTCTATCACAGACGGAACTTTTTCCGCCACATGTTCCTTTGGACAAGAAGACTATTCTGGCATTAGAAATTATGTTTTAATCATTATGGTAGATTTCAAACAGACAGAATTTGAAGTAGATGGGAAATCCTACAGAAATTACCGTTTTTCCTTAGAGGATGAAAGCAAATGTGAAATAGAATTTAAGTTATACAATCTGCCTGGGGATGCATATGAAATGGAATATCTTGTCTTTGATGAGCCGGACTGCATGGAATTTTCTTTTAGCGATGTAATTTTGGGTAATTTATTTTATATAAACACTGCCTATATTGAACGATTTCGCTTTTCCTCTTCCGAAAAGCCTTCGGGCAGTCTAAAATACATAGAAGGCACACAAGTTCCCCTGGAAGAAGGCCAAAGTTTTGATGGGGTTTCTTTATTCAAAAAAGACATTGCTACTGATGTTACAGAAGCAGAGAGTGGAACAAAAATATGTCTTTCTATAGGAAACCGTTATGAAGAAGATGCGGATTTTGCAACAGTGGCATTTTGTAATTGGGAGCAGGTGGATATATTGCCGGGTGAAGAAGTTTTTTATGCAAAACTGCCTCCTGACACACCATATTATTATGAAATTGACCTGCCAAAAGTCAAAGAGAATTCATCCTATCAAGTTGTAACTTTTGACCTGCCTTTTGGAGATGACGTGTACCCTAGCAGTTCTACATCTTGCAGGATGATTATAAAGGGAGATTGACGAAGACGAAGAATATGAAACAGAATAACATTTATTTAGGACTGTCATTATGACAGTCCTGCTTTTTTCTAATCACGATTATTATTATCCTAAATGAACCGCTCCGGTATCTCTGATCTTCATAGGGTACACATTTTCTTTTCCCACATACCCGGACATATATTCCACATACTCATCCGTACATCCTTTTGGAATCACCCCTAAGATCACTCCTGCAAAACCACCTCCATGGACTCTACAGCAGCCATCCTTTTTCTCTTTTAAAAACAGCTCTGTCAATGCAAGAGAAAGGGTAACTTTCTGCTCTTTGAAGTTTGCCAGAGAATAGCAGTTCTGCAAAAACTCCCAGGATGACCTTCCGGATTCTGAGACAATATCTAAGATAATATCCCCCTTCTTATCTTTTATAGCGGAAATAATATTCTCAACTCTCCTGTTTTCCTGATAAAAGTGAATTGCACGAAGGATTGCTCTATCGTTATTGACTGTTTTTTCGATTTCAGGAATATTTTTAATCAGCTGATCCATATTCCCCTCACGAAGCAGAGAACATCCAAGGCTCTTTGCCACCGCTCTCATCTCCTGGGGAACCTGGCTGTACTCGTCACTTAAATCCGCATGGCCTTTTCCAGTGTTTACGATTACCATGTCATAGCCAAAGTCTTCAAAGCTGAAATCGATTTTTTCATAAACCTTTTCTGTTGCAAAATCCAGAACGATTGCCCCTCCTGCTGCACAGGCAAGCTGATCCATAAGCCCGGAAGCTTTGTCCCAATATTTATTCTCCCCATACTGGCCAATCCTGGCACAGTCGAGGCAGCTCATCTTATTGTCATTAAAGAAATAATTTGCTATAGCACAAAACAGCATCTCAAAGGAAGCAGATGAACTTACCCCTGCGGAACTGATGACTTCTGTGGAGACATATGCCTGGAAACCAGATATCTTATAGCCAAACTCTTTGATGGCTTTTACCATGCCTGCCACTAAAGAAAGCGTGCCCTTGTTTTTTGGAACAGCATCCACATCTGTGATATCCACCAGGATCTTATCCCTGTACCCCTCACTGACAATCTCGATGACATTGGAATTGTTGGGGTAAGCTGCAGCGATGGTATCCATATTAATACTTGCGGCCAAAACCTTTCCACCATTGTGGTCTGTATGATTTCCGATGATCTCTGTCCTGCCTGGAGAGGAAAAGAATTCTGCCTCTTCTCCGCCGAAGCACTTTTTAAAATTTTCTGCTAAGGATTTAAACCTCTTTCCACTGATCTCTGTTTCCCCATATACGCTCTGTAATATTTTTGTTTCTGGCAATTTCATTTAACCTTCTCCTTTTTCTTATATTTGTTATTTCTTATTATACATGGAATATATAAAAAAACAAACTAAATATTCAGTCTACAAAAGCTCCTGATAAACCTCTCTTTTGGTTACTCCCCTGTCTTTTGCCACCGCTTTCATGGCATCTTTTTTTGTCATGCCTTTTTCTTCGTAGATGGCCATATGCTCTTCAAGGCTCATATCTTTCCAGGACTCCCTCTCCCGCTTTTTGATTTCCTCCCGATTCTTTCCCTCAATCACAAGAACAAATTCACCCCGGGGTTTATTCTTTTCGTAGTAATTTACCGCTTCTGAAAGTGTCATTAGGAGTTTTTCTTCATGTGCTTTTGTCAGCTCTCTGCATATAGTAAGCTTTCGGTCCCCTAAAGCTTCTTTCAATTCTGTTAATGTCTTTAAAAGACGATGGGGCGCTTCATAGACGATCAATGTTCTGGTGTCCTCTGCCATCTCCTTTAAAATTTCCTCCCGCTCCTTCTTTTTTCTGGAAAGAAAAGCCTCAAAAGCAAACCTTCTGGTTTTCTGTCCCGACATAGTAAGAGCCGTGATACATGCCGCTGCACCAGGAAGTGAGGTAACCTCTATCCCCTCTTCATAGCAGATCCGCACCAGTTCCTCCCCGGGATCGGAGATTCCGGGGGTTCCCGCATCTGTGATCAAAGCTATATTCTTCCCCTGCCGCATTATTTCTACAAGCTCATAAGCTTTTTCAATTTTATTGTGCTCGTGATAACTTGTCATAGGAGTTTTAATGTCATAATAATTTAAGAGACGGATAGAATTTCTCGTATCCTCCGCCGCAATCAGATCCACTTGAACTAATATCCGAAGCACATGCAAAGTAATATCCTCCATATTCCCAATCGGCGTTGCACATACAAACAATTGTCCTTCCATATTTTACCCTTTCTTAATCTACGAAGCGGAATATCTTTACTATCTAATACCCATAGATATCATAAATCTCTTCCGTATAAACACCAGGTTCTTTATACACGATCAAAGGCTTCTCCACTGTCATCCTGGAATTTCCTCCGGCCAGCCCCTCGATCAAAACCATATTTGGCTCCTTATCCACAAAGGGATATACCAGCTTCATCCGCTTTGGCTCGATTTTGTAAGACACCATTTTACTCATAATCTCCGCCAGACGAAAAGGGCGATGAACCATATAAAACCTGCCCTTGGGCTTTAGCAGTTTTGCACTCTCCCTCAAAATATCATCCAGAGTGCAGAGTACTTCATGTCTGGCTATGGCTTTCGCCTCACTGGAGGATGAAATTCCATGATTACCGATCATATAAGGAGGATTGGTGGTGATCACATCAAAAGAAGATGCCCCAAAAATTTTGGAGGCATCTTTAATATCGCCGGTCACAATATCAATTTTAGATTCCAGCCTGTTCAGGGCAACGCTGCGTCTTGCCATATCTGCGCTTTCCTCCTGAATCTCCAGCCCTGTAAAATGCTCTCCTTTTGTCTTTGCCTCCAGTAAAATAGGAATAATGCCTGTCCCTGTTCCAAGATCAATTGACCTCTCACCAGATTTTACAGCGGCAAAACCAGACAATAAAACTGCATCCATGCCAAAGCAGAATTTTTCGGGATTCTGAATGATAAAATAACCGTTCCGATGTAATTCATCTAACCGTTCCATAGGTTTCAGATTATTTTCCATCGTCAATTTTTGACTTTCCTCCCTTATCTTCCAAAGCTGCCAGCTCTTTTAATTCCTCTGCGGAGAGCTTCACATGTTTCCTTCTGGGCTTAAATTTTAATTCCTCCACAGAATACTCTCTGGCCTCTTTTTCATCCCCTACATCTACGATTACTTTTACAAGCTGCCGCAGCACATTGACATTCTGCACCTCACCCTTTAACCCCTCCGGGGTGGTGACGTGATCTCCCATAGAGGGGAGACGGCTGTTCAGATATTCGTAAGTTTCCTGCTCATTTTTCAGACAGCACATCAGCCTGCCGCAGACACCGGAAATCTTTGTAGGATTCAGAGAAAGGTTCTGCTCCTTTGCCATTTTAATGGAAACAGGAACAAATTCAGATAAGTAGGTGTGACAGCACAGTGCCCTGCCGCAGATTCCCACGCCTCCCAGAATTTTTGTCTCATCCCTGACGCCAATCTGACGAAGCTCTATCCTGGTTCGAAACACTGAAGCTAAATCTTTTACCAGTTCTCTGAAATCTATTCTACCGTCCGCCGTAAAGTAGAAAAGCAGCTTATTGTTGTCAAAAGTGTATTCCGCATCCACTAACTTCATATCAAGCTGATGTTTTTCGATTTTTTCCAGACAGATTTTAAATGCCTCTTTTTCCTTTTCTTTGTTTCGTTTAACTATCTTTTCATCTGCCTCGGTGGCAACCCGGATCACAGTTTTTAAGGGCTGGACCACAGCGTCATCCTCCACATTTTTTGGGGCAAGGATGACAGTGCCCATCTCCACTCCTCTGGCAGTTTCCACAATTACGTGGGTACCAGTTTCCATCTCAAGCTTTGCCGGATTGAAATAATAAATCTTACCGGCATTGCGAAACCGGACTCCAACTACTTTTGTCATTCTAATTCTCCTTTATGGTCAATAATAATAATTCTATCAAAAGTTCAAAGTTTACGTTTGCCTTCAAACGTGCCTTCGCTTTATCCAAAGCCTTCAATATATTTTCAATTCCCTCATAGGAACTGTGGGACGCCGCTTTCTTGATACTGTAGATTTCTTCCTGAAAGATCAGACGGTTTGCATCTGCAGTTGCCTTATACAAAAGCACATCCCGATACCAGATCATCATGAGATCAAAATAGTCATGAATCTCCAGCTTATATTCTGAAATCTGTTTTACTGCCTGCATCATCTCATATAAGTCAATATCATTTAACCTCTTTATAAGTTGTAAAGCGGAATTTTTCATCTCATTAAAATTATCTGAGGAAGCAAGCGTAATTGCTTTCCCCACATTTCCCTGTGCGAATGCTACGCAGATATCTGCCTGATAGCTTGGAACCCCTTTTTCCTCCATCAAAAATTTACGAATCATGGCATCGGGAACTGCCTTAAGGTCCAACCGTACACATCGGGATAAGATCGTGGGAAGAAAACTGTCTGCATTGGTGGTAAGCAAAAGGATGACTGCGTAAGCAGGCGGTTCTTCTATTGTTTTCAGAAGTGCATTTTGTGCCTGAACGTTCATTTTTTCCGCTTCATCAACGATGTATATCTTAAATTTACTGCTGTATGGCTTTATTACAATATCATTGTTGATCTGTTCCCGAATATCTTCCACCCCTATGGTATTTGTCTTTTCATGGGTGATATAAATGATATCCGGCTGATTATGGCTCAACGCCTGCTTACAAGAATGGCAGGTATTACATGGGCTGCTTCCTCCCTGTTCACACTGCAGCGCCATGGCAAATGCCTCCGCCAGCATCATTTTTCCAGATTTCTCTTCGCCGTTTAAAATATAGGCATGAGTCACCTTTTCCATAGATATTGCATTTTTGAAATAACCGATAATATTTTCATGTCCAAGGATTTTTGAAAAATCTCCCATACTCATACCTCCATTCTGGCTTTTTTTATAAAATGTATTCCTTCTATGTAAAAATATCCAAAAGCAAACCCTGTATCTCTCCGATCTTACTCAAAATTGAGAGATGGTCTTTTTCTTCTTTTACCAGCTCACTGGCCAGTTCATCTAACGTTACATCCACCAGCCGGATAATTCCATATACACGGTGCCTTCCCTTTCGGTCTAAAAAGTTTTCCCTGGAAAACTTGTGGGAACGGTTTACCACCTCATTAAGAAAATCTTTTACCAGTCCCCGGTACTTTTTCATGTCCCGAATATCCATATGCTGGGCAATCCGCTCTCCCTGGTTGGTAATCTCATCCAACAGGGTATTTAAACGCTCCTGAAGCTGTGCCTCCTCAATGGCGCTGGTCAGTGTAAACTTAAACGCCCCGTCACTGGCATCTGTTTTTACTGTAGGTTCCACATTGGAAACCGGTGTCATCTCATTTACCTTTAATTCCATAACCATACCTCCGGTTTATGAAAGAGATCAGAGGGTATCCATCTCACATCTGATATATGCTGCAATCTTTTCACAAGTGTCGGAAAGACGCTCATTATAAAAACGCTTTTCAACTCCGGCATGTAAAAGCTTTTCCTCTGCAAAATCTTCGGTATCCGCCAGAAATCTCCTGCAAAGCTCCGCATACTTTGGAATGTCCTGAAGCTTTTCCCGGTCTAGGGCACGCTGCAGTCTCACTCCGTCCTCCACTTCCACATATATGGGAACCATACTGTCCTTTCCAAAAAACAGGAGCATTTTTTCATAGGCCTCCAAAGTGGCTATCACAAGATAACTATTTTGGCTTAGCTGAATCTGCCCATCATCTGCAGTAAAATATTTCCATATCCCATGTACGGTATTGTAAGACCGAAGTTCAATGATCTTTCCCGCCTCTTCCATTTCCCGCTGCCGCTTTTCATCTACAAAGAAATACTCTCTGCCGTTTTCCTCCAGATGTCTTTTCGGCCTTGTGGTATAGGGAATCACCCGGGATAAATGCAATTCTTTCTTTTCTAATAATAATTGATACAGCGTATCTTTTCCAGAGGAACTTTTACCCATTAAACAAAAAATTTTACCCATTGTCTGTCCCTTAATTATATCGCTAAAATGCTATAACGTCTATCCTCTCATTAAATATATCGGCAATTCCCTGGACATTCAATCCAAGTTTTTGGCACTCTCTGACATTTTTTATAAAATCCTTTGTGATTTTCTCTCCGGGAAGCAAAACAGGGATCCCCGGAGGATAAAGAGAAACCATTGCACCGGAAATTTTTCCTGCTGCCTCATCAAATGAGACAACTTTCGTTTCTTCTTCCATTGCCCCAAACAGCTCCATCTTCTTTTCCTTAGGAAGATAAACGTTTTTTATCACTTCCGAAATATCTTTCTTTTCTTCCCTGAGAGTTTTATCAATTTCCTCCAAAGCCTTAGACAAACGAAAAAATCCTTCTTCCCTGTCCATTATGCTGGTCATTCCAAGAACATAAAAACCCGATTCCATCTCCATCTGCAAATGATACTTTTCCAGAAGAAGGTTGTAAAGTTCTCTTCCTGTCATGTTGGTGTCCTTCACAGAAATCACCAGCTTGGAAGCATCTTTCAAAAAACATTCCCTGGCATTAAAGTCCTCAGGCCCAAGTACCTTTATATAATGAAGTTTCTCTGCTCTATTATAAAAATCTATAAGCTTCTTTTCGTAGTTATTGAATAGTTCTGCCTTTTTTTCATCTATTAAGCGGATACATTTTTCCATTCCCGCCATTAGAATATAGGAGGGTGAACTAGTCTCAAATATTCCCAAAAATTTTTCTATCTCCCGCTCTTTGATCAGATCAGAATTAAGGTGAAGCAAAGCAGTCTGGGTAAAACTTGGAAACTGCTTGTGAAGGCTTTGGATCACCACATCCGCTCCAAGATGCACCGCTGTCTCTGGAAAATATTTTGAAAAACCAAAATGTGCGCCATGGGCTTCATCTACAATCAAAGGAATTCCCCGTCTGTGTACAATCTCCGCAATAGATGAGATGTCGCTTACAATTCCCTCATAGGTGGGACTTGTCACCAGGACAGCCTTGACATCAGGATTTTCTTTCAAATTTTCTTCCACCGCTTCCGGCGGTATCACTCCCTGGATTCCCTGAGAAGTAACCACAGGGTCAACATAAATCCCCACAAGGGAGTTTAAGTACAAAGCATGGTACACAGATTTGTGGGCATTTCTGGAGATTAAGATTTTATCTCCCCTTTTTGTCCCCGCACTGACGGCTGCAAGAATTCCGCAGGTGCTGCCGTTTATCAGATAATAGGTCTTTTTAGAATTGTATAAATTTGCCGCTTTATTCTGTGCTATCCGTAAAATTTTCTTAGGATGATGAAGATTGTCAAAACCTTCGACCTCCGTAAGATCTATTTTATAGGGATTTGGAAAATCCAGTTCTGCTCTTTTATGACCCGGCATATGAAAGGGATAAAAATCACTTTCTCCATACTGGTCTAATTTATCCAACAGCCAATCGTCCATGTCTTTCACCATTCTCTTTGAAGATAGATACATTTTTACAGGAAACGGTTCAGCTCTGGCATCCAGTCTCCAAAGAAAATAAAGTCCTCTATCACTGCTTTCCAGATTGGCTCAAAAAAGCTGACAAAACGCTCCATAACCTGATCCCATTCCGGTTCTTTGCAGTGGATGGAACGTAAAAAAACTTTCCACTTTTTCTTCATATAAGCGTAATTTTTATACATTTTTACCATTTCAAGCCTGGTCATATCTTTTGGCACATTCCAATTGCCGCACTGGTCATTGATATAATCTCTGACTTTTCTTCCATCCACACTCTCCCGCTCAAGGAGATAGTACACATCATAGTAGGATTTCAGACTCTGAATCAGTTCCAGTTTTGTGACAATTTCCATATACTTTTCAGCTAAAATACTTTCTGGCTGAAATGAGTTGTAGGACACTTCTTTTCCCGGAAATGCTGTCAGAGAAAATGTCTCTTTTTTTGGTGCCAGATTTTCATCCTGCAAATAATGAAAAATCACGGTTACCGGAACCTTCATGTCCTCAATCTTCCCCACACAGTCAAATCTCACATATTTTGGATAGGCTTTCATATCAACTTCCAATTCTACCCGATGCCCATCCTGTTCTTCAAAGACTTCCGCTTTTAAATGGGAAGTAACGTCTATTAAAAGTTCTGTAGGACTTAGCTCTTCCAGGCCTATGGGCGGTTTCTGGATCACATAGTCAAATTCCAGCCGAAGTTTTAAATTGCGCTCATAACTCTCTCTGGTCAGAGCACTGGCATTCCTAAGCCAGAATTCACCGGAATACTCAGATTCACAGATTATCCTGGCCACTTCCTCCAGCACCGCAGCTCCCAGAAGCTTTGAAAAGGCAAGTCCTGTCTGAGCCGATATCTCCTGTAAATAGGCAGTTTTTATTTTCTGCTCTTTTTGCATTACAGCCACACTCCTAACGTACTCTGGACTTTCTGTAAAACTTTCCTCTCTCTGGCAATCGTAAGTAATTCTGCAATATCCTTTGTGTTGTCTGCGATATAGGAGAGCAGCGCTCTCTTAAATACATCTCTGTCCAACTTTTCCTCAAATTTCAGGCAGTCACAGATCATCCGCTGCTTATTGTAAATCTTCATCGTTCCCCCTGCAAAGGGAATCTCCGTCACTCCCAATTTTAAAACTTCCGGTTCCGTGTAGTAGGGCTGTATCACAGGGTAATCCATCTTAAACCTGGACTTTGAAGTATTTTTATCAATCGCAATATGCCACTGGTATGGTTTCTGATCGATATAGTGGTGGTAGTAAAGAGCACTGTCCAGACATAAAATCCCATCCGGGAACAGTCCCAAAATCAGATCCTCCTCACTTCTCTCCCGAAATCCAAAAGAATAATAGCCGCTTTTCACCCGCTCTAAGGTACCGTCCTTTACCCAGGCCAAAATTCTCCGATAGTCCACACCCAATTCTGTGATCTGGCTGGTTTTTACAATACCGCCATTTTCATCCATCTTTTTTTTGATCTCTGAAAGTAAAAAATCCGTCTTTTCCTCTCTTGACATTTTTTCCATATATTTTTCCGCTCCATATATTTCTCAGTGGTATTTTCTTTATTATATTATGTTCTGTTTCCACTTGTCAATATGAAAAGGATTGTTTTATACTATTTAGTATGTTAAAATACACACAAAGCATATTTTCTTTTTTACATGGAAGGAGATAACAGCATGGATATTGAAAATACCACACAGAGAAATGGTTTCCTGAGAAAAAACCCCTCCCGGAAAACCTGTGAATCTATCATCCGAAGAATCTTAATGACAGAAGTTTCCCAACAAGGGGAAAACCGCCACTTTAAACATGCGGTAGATTTCATGAGCTATTTTGAATCTCTCTACCCCACATCCGATAGTCTCACCAAACAGGTGCAGCGGGCAGTCAAATCTATGAATATGCCAAAAGATGAAAACGGATATTTTATAGTCAATAAATCTATGGAACAGATGGAACAGGACTCAGCCTTAAAAACCATTTTTTCCCAGGCTCATGTAAAAGCCATGTCCCTGGAAAATTACACTCCCATATTTCTTGAGGCGGATACTGAACTGTGCCCCTATTTGAGAAAGCTCTTGACAGAGTCTGTATCTTTTCAGGATCTTTTTATCACTATTGCAGAGACTTCCAATGGACTGATCTTGTATACAAAGCAGCCGGAAGAACTTGAAAAAATGCTCCAGACATTTTGCGATCCTTTGATTTGTTAGTCTATTAAGTTAATTATCTGTTGTTTTGAAACAATTTACTTGAGGTCTTTTTATGTTAAAAAGGACAAGAAATAATTTAATATCTTGTCCTTTTATTTCTAACATTATTTATTTTTTTATCTTTAGTACCGTTTCCGCCTTCTAAATATCTTATTTTTCTTTATTTCTTTATACGGAGTTTTTATTTTGTGGTACATCGAAAATTTTCGCTTAATGCGGTAAAAATTGTCTGCTATCTTGTAAATGATCAGAATGAGCAACAGGATAATTCCAATACCTGCCAAAACACTAATGATAAGCCGGGGACTTATCTGAAACACTTTTTTCTCATTTTTTGGAACGATACTTTCGGTTTCTTCTACCTCTTCTTCCCCTTCTATTTCACTATCAAGATCATGAAACTGGAACTGATCAATCTGTGCATTTGTCGCCACAATGTCAGCCTGTCCCACAATTCTACCTGAATAGGTATATTGAATGCTGCCAAGTACGTCATTATCAGCATTATCGTAAATAATCTCAGAATTGGCATCCTTAAACTCTGCTGTCACCGGAAGAATTATGCTCCCTTGCTCATCTAAAGACACAAAAGGTTGACTGTTATTAAAACTACCACTCTTATTTTCGTCTTTTACTTCATATGTGTCCTCATTTTCTGAGACATTCATCTTCTTAAAGTTGTCAAAGCAAAAATCCAACAATGCCCTTGTATCTTCATAATGACCACTGCCCGGGGCATCCATCACTACACATACCAACGCCATACCGTCTTTTTCCGCATAGGTGACCAGAGTGGAATTTGCAACTGTGGTATATCCTGTCTTTCCCCCCAGACAATAATCATAGAGATGTTCCCTTGTCCGGTAGGGGTAAAGCATCTGATGATGATTTTGCAAAAATGTTTCTTCATCTTTGTGCTTGTTGGTAAAAGGAATCGTGTATGTCTTTGTACCACAGATAATACGAAACGCCTCATTGGCATAAGCTTCTCTGGCAATCAGAGCCATATCATATACGCTGGTATAATGCTGTTCATCGGGAAGGCCATTGCAGTTATTGAAATGAGTATTTTTACATCCCAATTTTACACACCTATCATTCATCATATCCACAAAAGAATTGATATCCCCTGCCACATGCTCCGCCACTGCATAGGCACATTCATTGGCGGAGGCCAGCATTACCGCATAGAGACATTGCTCTATAGTCATCTCTTCCCCCACATCTCTGGCAATACTGGAACCCTCCGTGTTATAAACGGAATCCTTGGAGAAAGTCACCACCTCATCCATGGTGCTGTTTTCCAACACAAGAAGGGTGGTTAGAATCTTGGTAATACTTGCGGGATAATGGACATCATTGATGTTCTTCTCGTACAAAATCAATCCCGTGCTAAGCTCCATAACAATAGCTGAGGAAGATTGGACTTCTGGTCCCTGTGGCCAGTACTGCAGCTCCGATGCGCTGCCTGGTGAGGGAAAACTGCAGATAGCAACAGTGATGGCACTGAAGAAGCCTATTACTCTCTTTTTTAGTTTTTTTGTATCTATCTTCAATGTACACCTCTCAAAATTATTGTATTTAGGTAGTTGTGTAACTATGTATTTTTGGCTAGCTCTACGTTGCACAACTTATATCCTGAAAAATTCCGACTTCACAAATCTTTAAAAATGCCTTCTAAGTATAGTATAAACTTATCGTTCTGGACAGGCAATCTTTTTTTCTACTATTACTTTTCATTTTCCTCCAAATGCTATAGAATAATATAATATCAATAGATAATTTGCGAAATAGTAATTTCGTCTATATTGCACAACGTAACGTTGCCAAAACACTAAATCTGCAGCCACATATAATATTGAAGGAGCCCACTCATGCGATTACGAAACATTAAAGGCGCTGACGAAGCCGTCTCAAACAGTCCCTACTGCATACAAAACCCCACCGAACAAAAGGGAAACTGGCACACCTGCTTTTCCAACATCAACCCCATTCACATGGAAATCGGTATGGGAAAAGGTAAATTTATTATGGAACTTGCCAGGCAAAATCCCAACATCAATTATGTCGGCGTGGAGCGCTATACCAGTGTTCTTTTCCGTGCCCTGCAAAAAATGGAAATAGAACCTCTTCCAAATTTAAAATTTCTCTGCGTGGACGCAAAAATTCTTCCCGAGATCTTTTCGCCGGGAGAAATTGATAAAATTTATCTGAATTTTTCCGATCCCTGGCCAAAGGACCGCCACGCCAAACGCCGACTGACTTCCGGTGTATTTCTATCCTGTTATGACGCTGTTTTAAAACCGGAGGGCACGATTGAATTTAAAACAGACAATAAAGGATTATTTGAATTTTCCCTGGAAGAGATACCAGAGAACGGTTGGAAAATTAACGCTTACACTACGGACCTTCACCATGACAAATCCATGAACCAGGGAAATGTCATGACGGAGTACGAAAAAAAATTTTCTGCTCTGGGCAATCCTATCTACAAATTAATTGCTTCCCGGTGACAAAAAAAACTTCCAGACATATATTAGAGTATATAATTCTTATATGTCTGGAGTTTTTATGGGAAATTGTCGACGTAATTCTCACGGTAAATGCTGTTATTTTTTTTACAGGCATCCCTATTTTCAGAAAAAAATCTGCTGCCTGCACCGCTCTTTTCTGGAAGTCTGCCATATCTTGAACTTACACTAATGTTACAATAAACTTAACAGTTCTTTTGGGGTTTCCACAAAGACACATCCCCCCTGTTCCATTAAAAATTCTTTTTTGCGGAATCCCCAAAGGACACTGAGACAGGGAATTTGTGCATTTCTTGCTGTCTGAATATCTACCTCGGAATCCCCTACATAAACTGCTTCTTCTTTTTCTATCTGAAGTTCTTTCAAAGTTTCATACACCACGTCAGGAGATGGTTTTCTCTTTACCCCTTCTCTCTCCCCAATTGCAATCATATCTAAACCCTTAAAATAAAACAAATTCAGATCCTTCACAGCAAAATCCGCCTTATTGGAAACCACTGCAAGCTTTGTTCCATTTTCTTTTAGCTTCCAGAGAAGTTCCATAATCCCATCATAGGGCTTTGTCTTATTTTTACAATTTTTCTTATAGTCTTCCTGAAAATACTGGAAAATATTTTCAAATTCGGGATGTTCGCTTCCCCCCTCCACTGCTTTTATCAGAAGATTTCGTATTCCGTTTCCCACAAAATCACGGATCTCATCAAGACTTCTCTCCCTGCATCCGTATGCTCTTAAGGCAGCGTTTACACTGTCCTTCAAATCTTCTAAAGTATCTAACAATGTTCCATCCAAATCAAAAATAACCGCTTTATAGTGATTCATATTTTCCTCCATTCTGTGTAAGGTATTTTCACAATATGCCAAATACAAAAAAAGAAAGCACCAACCCCACAGCCTCTGCTGCAAAATCGGTACTTTATAGTGCGCCACCAGGGGTTCGAACCCTGGACACCCTGATTAAGAGTCAGGTGCTCTGCCAGCTGAGCTAGTGGCGCATACCTGCTTGTGTTTTTCAACGACAAGGTATATTATAAATTAGAATACATAAAAAATCAATAGAATTTTTAAAAAAACTTAACCAATATTTTATTAAAAAAAGGAGATTTTTATGAATATTTTACCAAGATTTCTAAATTATGTTTCTTATTGGACCACTTCTGATGAATCCACCGGAAAAACACCTTCCACGGATCGCCAGTTTGAGCTGGCAAAAGTACTGGAAAAGGAACTTACCACCCTTGGGGTAAAAGATGTTTTTTTAGATGAACACTGTTATGTCTATGGTTATCTTCCTGCCACAAATGGCTATCCCTCCGAAAAATCCATCGGCTTTATTGCTCATATGGACACTGCTCCGGATATGTCAGGAAAGAATGTAAAACCAAATATTATAGAGAACTATGATGGGAAGGATATCTTGCTTCCAAATGGAGAAGTTTTTATTTTAGTAAGTGATTTTCCGCACTTATCTTCGTTGAGAGGTAAAACTTTAATTACTACAGATGGAAATACTCTCTTAGGAGCAGATGATAAGGCGGGAATCGCAGAGATTATGACTGCCATTGAAGAGATTATAAATAGAAACCTGCCTCATCCCAATATCTATATTGCATTTACTCCTGACGAGGAGATAGGGAAAGGCTCCGACCATTTTGATCTGAGCAGGTTTCAGGCAGATTTTGCCTACACGGTAGATGGAGATTATGAAGAAGAAATTTCCTACGAAAATTTTAACGCATCCTCCGCCACTTTTACAATAAAGGGAAAAAATGTCCATCCCGGAGAGGCAAAAAATATTATGATCAATGCTGCCTCTATTGCCTGTGAAATCCAGTCACTTCTTCCCCCGGAACAGACACCGGCGCACACGGAAGGCAGAGAGGGATTCTATCATCTTGAAAATATTACCGGAGATATCGGCTCTGCAAAATTGTCCTACATTGTCAGGGACCACGATGCTGTCCTCTTTCAGAAAAAAATAGATTATCTTGAAAAAGTAAAAGAGCTGATGCAGCAGAAATATGGAGAAAACACAGTATCATTAGAGATAAAAGAAAGCTATCGAAATATGATGGAAGTAATTGAAAAACATATGGAGATTATTCATCTGGCAGAGGAAGCTATATCATCCCTGGGATTCACACCTGTTTCTACACCGGTAAGAGGCGGGACAGACGGTGCCAGACTAAGTTTTATGGGTCTTCCCTGCCCCAATCTTGGAACAGGGGGCCATGGTTTTCACGGTCCTATGGAGCATATCGCTCTGGAAAGTATGGAGAAGGTAGTTGAAATCATTTGCTATATTGCATCTCATGTAAGTAAGTAGGGAGAGATTTTTCTCCTGTCTGCTTCAAAGCGTGTATGCGGACTTAGCTGTCAAACCCATTACACCCTTCTGCGTATAAAAAGAGGTTGTACAAAAATATGTACAACCTCTTTTATTATACGCTCGCCAGCAATGCTGCAATCTCATCTGGTGTCATTACATGATTGGCATCATTCGATGCAGCCGGGGTTACCGACACAGGTTCTGGCTCCGGTTCAGAAATCTCTGCTGTGGTCTCTCCGATGAGAGCAGCAATCTCGTCCGGTGTCATAACGTGGCCAGAATCATTTTCAGAAGATTCTCTCTTCGGTTCTGGTTCAATATATTCCTCTGGAACCGGAATACTCGCCAACATCTTTTCGATTTCTTCCATGGTAGGAATCTCATCTGACATTTTTGACAGATCCATCTCCGGTATAAATTCTTCTTCTTTATTTTCATTTATTAACTGCTCGATTTCATCCGGGCTCATTTTATGATTTATTTCTTCCACAGGAGAAATAATCTCATCAATCAGTGTGGAGAAATCCTCGTCTGATTTTTCCACTTCAAGGGATGCAATCTCAGGTTCCTCCTCTGCTGCCATCTGCTGCAGTTCTCTTACTTTCTCTTCCAAATCATCTAAGCTTGCATTGTTTTCATCATCTGTCAATGGTTCTACTCTTGGTTCAAGACTTTCAATTTCTTCCATCTCTGGCATTTCCAAAGACTCTATCTCTGGTATTTCCAGTTCTTCCGGCTCTTCAACCAGTTCCTCTATCTCCGGTATCTTTAATTCTTCCGGCTCTTCTGCCAGTTCCTCTATCTTCGGTATCTCTAATTCTTCCGGCTCTTCTGCCAGTTCCTCTATCTTCGGTATCTCTAATTCTTCCGGCTCTTCTGCCAGTTCTTCTATCTTTGGTATCTCTAATTCTTCCGGCTCTTCTGCCAGTTCTTCTATCTTTGGTATCTCTA
>JAMPFA010000001.1:964050-996464 GCA_023664725.1 Roseburia sp.
CTTCCGGCTCTTCTGCCAGTTCTTCTATCTTTGGTATCTCTAATTCTTCCGGCTCCTCTTTTAATTCCTCTGCCTCCGCTATTTTTTCTGCAATTTTAGTTTCTGATAACTCCTGGGGCTCCATCACTGTCTGACTAGAAGAAATTGTAATGGAACTGAGACTGCGTTCCATTTCACTGCCCAAAGCTTTCTCCAATTCATTCAGGCGAATAATAACATCCAAATTCTTACTCTGCACTTCATTCTTTACCAGCTCGCTGACATTGTCCATATTTTCTTTTACCGAATCTTTAATTTCAGCAAATTTTTTATTCATCTCCAACAGATAATTTTTTAACTCTTCAGTTGAACTTAAAAGTACTTTTGAACTTTCTCTGTTTTTATTGATTGTAACTTTTGCAATAGACTTTTGAACTGCAATCAGATCTTCTATTGGAAAATTTGAATCACCTTTTAATAAATACAGCATCTCTGCTAAATCCGCAAAATTTTTACGCAGTAAAATATAAGAAGCCTTTTCCGACTTAAAAATACTCTCAAACTCTTCTCTTCGTTTCTTTTCCCTTTCCTCCTGAATTTTTAAAATCGAACTCGCAATCCGATAGATCAGAAAAAGAGATGCCACTCCAATCACTACCAGCAAAATATAAACTTTTGGAAAATTCATCATCAGATAAAGTTCTACTAAAAGCAGCAGTGTCAAAACAATCATACCCAATTTAATGTGTGAAATTTTTTTTGATGCACTTTCCTGCATTGATCCATAATCCTTATTCATATACTACCATCCCTTGTTTTTTGTATTTACTGATTTTATTTTAGCATACTGTATTCAAATTTAAAATACATTTCGCATTACATATCCGAATAATAAGAAAGAGTCTCTAAAAATTCTTTTGGAACTTCAAGTCCGTTATTTTCTCTTTTACGAATACGCAGCTCCCATTCTTTTGCCTTTTCACCAAAACGTCTCTGCTGTGCCTGCATTGCATGTTCAAAGGCCACATTCGATTTTAAAAACTCTCTCACTAGCTTTACAAAAGGACAGTAAGTGGCAAGTATTTGTCTGGAAACTTTATTTAATTTTAATGCCGCTTTTGATTCAAAATAAATCCATGTTTCATAATCAGACAAAAATATCTCCCTGCTGTTATTCCTTGCCCTCTGAATCTGGCTGCGGATTTTTTCTCTCTTCTCATCAGAAAGATCATGGTTTTTACGGTAATACTGAATATAGTCCATATACTCTGATGTAAGAGATTTATATTGAATATTATTCCAGGACGCTCCCTGTTCACATCTGCAGTATTCCCAATGGAACCTTCCAAATGCTTTTGTAACAGATTTGTCTAAATCACTTTCTATTAAAACCGGAAAGATAAACCTGGCGGGGGAATCACGCCTTTTTCCTGTAATCTCCTGCCACATGGAAGATGTTGTACCATAGACCGGACACAGGATCACATCGGGGTAAACCTTTCTCATCACGTACTCCTTATCAATCTTCAATTCCCGATTGCTGTAGAATACTTCCCGGTAAAAAACAGTGAAATCTTTCTTTTCTAACTCCAAAATAGTATCACATAATTGTCGTTTTGATACAAAAATACGGGACATATCTCCATAAAATTGGTCCTTATACAAAATTGGGACATATGTAGACAATTTTCCGTTCACAATTTTATTGTTACTCATAAACATATTATCAACTTCAAATGCAACTTTTCTGTTTTTGTCCTGGAGATAAAGCTTCTCCTGTTCAGCGGTAATATCACCGTTGCGCTTTGCCTCTCTTAAAGAATCCCTGAAATCCTGTTCAAAGGAATTTCGAGAGGTATCTTTTCTTCCCTCGTAAATTTCTCTTAACCATTCTGGCATTGTATAGATGGCAAAAGGAAGATTTTTTTCTTTTTTATTTACCATTTCACATAAGAAAACAATCTGGTCTTTGTCCAGGAGGCGTTCATCCATATATCCATAATTCAGGAAAAGTTTTACTGCCAAAGGAACAGACTGGTTTTCCAACCAAGGAAACAGACATTTTTTATATAGAGTAAAGAAAAATCCGGTAATTTTCTTTTTTACTTTTCTCACATCATCCTGGGTAGAAAGCTTATCTGAAATCTTAAGGAAATCATCTATCGTTTTCTTGATCTCTTTTTGTTCTTCCGGTACTGTCTTTGAAAAATCCAAAATCTGCTGAAGAGAATTTTCTAACAGCTCAACAGCTTCTTTCATCAATTCATCTTCACTGTTTACAACAGACGCATTCATAATAGAAGACAATTTGCTTTCCAAAATCTTTTCATCTGCAAGAAGCTTTTCTCCTGTCCAGGTTTCTATCTCCCTGCTGACAGATAAAATTTTTTCTTTTGTTTCATTGATATGAACAATCTGCTCCATCTGAAGATTACCGTTCTTTTTCATCTCTTTTGCAAAACGGATCTCTTTATCAAATAAACCATTTCCATCTTCATTGTAATAGTAGGAATAGATTTCTTTGATATAATTTATAATCTCATTGCAGGAATCTTTCAATTCATGCACTATGAACGAAGCCTCCTCTGACTGGCTCAATGTCATAATACTGCTTCTGTTAAAAAAACTTTTTTTTAGATCCAGGGGAACTTTATTGAATTCCCTGTAATAAGCAATCTTGTGTTCTTCCGTATCCAATCCAAACATTTCACTTGGATGCTCTTTAAAGAAATTCTCCGGTACCTGTTCCTTCATACCATCTTTCACAGCAATCTCATAATGCTTTTCTAAAAAAAGGTACAGTTCAATAGCCCGATTTAAAAAATGTTCCTGTTCTTCCAAATAATCTGAAAATTCTTTTACGACGGAGTCAATAATAATTCCCAGGTATTCTTTATTGATGCTCATAAAATTTTGCAAAGCATCTGTATCACATGTAGGAAAAGCATAAAATATTGTATATTCATCTGTGGTGTAGTCACCGAGATATTCATTTGCAAACACATCAGCTATGGCAACCATTTCTCCTGCCTTTGCAATACGTTTTACTCCGTTATTCTCGATCCTCATGCTACCTTTTATTATCCATCCGATGAAACTTACCCTCTCACCTTTTTTGAATAATAAAGTATCTTTTTCAATCTGATTCAAATCATTTGCTTCAAGAACATAACTCATATTCATTCACCCAAACTTGCTTATTTTTATTTCTATACTTTCTATGCTTCCTCTGCTTTCAATTCTTTGATTGCAGTCAGTGTAAGCTCATAATCCTTTTTTACCTGCTCTAAAATAGAATCCGCATTATCAGCCTTTCCATTGCGCAGCGCTTCTGACATATTGTTGCTGGACTGAAAAAGAGTCAGAAAATCCAGATTCTGACAAAGACCCTTTATGGTATGTGCAGCACGGAATGCCTCTTCAATATTGTTTTCTTCCATTGATCTACACAATGTCTCATATGAAGTATCGTCAATAAATTTATAGACATATTTCTTAATACGGTCCTCTTTCATCAGACGGCCCATAATGGAATCATAACTTCCTCCAACTCTCACATAAAATTCTTTTAAATCCATAATTATTCCTCCCAAGATTCGTATTTTCGTCAATGTATCATCTTAATTATATCACTTTATAATACTAATAACAAAGTTTTTTATTATAAAACAAAACAAAAAACGCCGAAAACATGGATAAATCAATGTTTTCGGCGGAATATCCGCGTCGCTAAGAGGATTTGAACCTCCGGCCTACCGCTTAGGAGGCGGTCGCTCTATCCAGCTGAGCTATAGCGACAGTTAATAAAAATATATTTAGTTTTCCTTTTTTATCACTCAATCATTTTAACACTTCTACAGAAAAAAATCAACTAATTTGTAACATTAACTGTTCCCTGCATCCAGATATTTCCTTTAAATCTTCTTCCCACTTCAGGCTCTCCCAACAGATCCATCTCATTAATACAAATATCATAAACCAGATCATTTGTATCAACCGTCAGGACACATATTCTTTGCTTTGTTACCTCATTTGTGACATAATAGTAATTCAGAATTTCTCCTAAGATTGCATACTGGTCACTCTCTATTCCATGAGGCATAAAATAGGAATCCACAATACTGAGAATATCCTCATGGACAATTCTTCGGGAAATCATAGAATAAGTATCAATGTCTTCTAAAGTAAGACTTTCAATAGCATCCTCATCCCCGTCTCTGGCCGCAGCAATTAAATGATTCCTATTCTTGGTTATTTTCTCATTTCGCTGTATTTGCTTTTCACTTTTACTGATTGGAAAAAGTATCTTTCCTCCCAGGGACAGTCCAGCCAGAGTAGAACTGATGTTTGTATTAAAACCTCTCTCATTTTTTGTTTTCATCTTTAAATATTCCGCCACATTTTGCAGATAAAATATCAAAGTGACTCCCACTTTTATATCATCACAAACTGCTGCATAAGCTTCTTTATCAGCATGTTTCTCCACTACAACCTGTTCCTGACTTGTGATGCCGGTGCCAGTAAAATATGGATAATAGTAATCCATTCCAAATTCACCATTTTCCACAAAAGAACCGCAGACACAAATCCCCATAGACTCCCCAAAATTTTTACGAATTTCTATAAACTCATTTTTCTGGGAATCAACAGCAGTATTTATATAATCTGGAGATTCCACCACCTGATGTAAAATCTCATCCAATTGTGCATTACTCATTTGCTCAAAACCAACGGCTCTCATAAAACTATGCATGGCTTACCTCTTTCTGATAAATTGCTAAAAGCATTCTATCATGTTATTAATAAAAATACCAGTTGTTTTTCCAAATTATAAATTTCCTTTTTCTGTCTACTCTTTTCCTTTCATTGCCATATCCAAAGCTTCCTGCTCTTCGTCAGCTAAAGCAATAATAGAATTACCACCAATAATTTCTTTGATGTAAGTATAGCAGCCTTCTCTGCTGTGCATGGCATTGATTATAAAACCATCGTTTATCTCATTTAAAAGAGCCAGAGAAAAACTTAATTTTCCACCCATCTCATGAAATGCATCGTATTTTACCAGACCAACTTTCTGAAATGTGCTTTTCATATTTTTATATATTGCCTGAATGTCTGTTTCATTCTTTTTGTTGGAAGAGATCAGATGGTCAATTTCATCCATACGGCTCATAATGGATTCCTCTAAAGTCTTAGCATTTTTTCCATCCATAAACATTTTGTACTTTTTTTTCAACTTGTGCATCTGAATGATATTGATAAAAACAATGAGCAAAAGTAGGGCAATCAATGCCCCAAGCCCTATAACAACATAATCGGAATCAATTCCTAAATAATATTCTATCATGTTTTTGTTCCTCTTTTACTTTCAATTTTGTATGGATTGAAATAAATCTACAATCCGGTCAAGCTCCTCGGAAGAATAATATTCAATTTCTATCTTTCCTTTTTGGGCATCTTTCCTTTTGATTTCAACTTTTGTGCCTAAAATAGATTTCATTTTTTCTTCCAGATCCTGATAAATAATTTCTAATTTCGGATCAATGATATTTTCCTCTTTGGGAGATTCCTGTTTTTCATTCTGTACTTTCTTTACTAACTTTTCTGTTTCCCTGACGCTTAGCTTTTCATCAAATATTTTTTGAGCAAGGCTGTACTGTTTTTCCGGCTCCTCTATGGCAAGAAGAGCTCTTGCATGTCCGGTAGTAAGCATATCATCAATTAACATCTGCTGAACTTCATCGCTTAATTTCAACAGACGCATGGAATTGGTGACCGCCGTTCTGCTTTTTGATACACGCTCTGCCACTTCGTCCTGTTTTAAATTAAATTCCTCCAAGAGACGTTTATAGGCAAGAGCCTCCTCAATAGGATTTAAATCTTCCCTCTGAATATTTTCAATCAGAGAAATTTCTACAATTTCCTGTTCTGACAGGTTCTTTATGACAACAGGAACTTCCTTCACCTTTGCCAATTTTGCTGCCCGCCATCTCCGCTCGCCTGCAATGATTTCATAATAATCATTTTTATCCTGGACTAACAGCGGCTGAAGAACACCAAATTGTTTGATTGATTCTGATAATTCTAATAGAGCATCCTCATTAAAAGTTTTTCTGGGCTGTTCTCTGTTTGGCTCAACCTTTTGAATATCCACCATAACTGCATCTTTGTATGCATTTTCTGATACTGAACTGCTGACTTCCACTGGCTCCGTCTCTTTTTCCACTGATGCTTTTGAAGGAATCAGAGAATCTAATCCTTTTCCTAATCCGCCTTTTTTAACTGCCATATTATAAATCCTTTCTATCAATCACTTCTTTTGCCAGCATACGATAACTCTCTGCTCCAGTTGACCTGGAATCATATTTGTTAATAGGCAGACCATGGCTGGGCGCTTCTGCTAAACGCACACTCCTTGGAATAATTGTCTTATAAATGGTGGTTTCCAAATTTGTTTTTACATTTTCAACTACCTGTAGAGACAAATTTGTTCTTGCATCGTACATTGTAAAAACAACACCTTCCATTTTTAAATTGGAATTTAAACGTTCCTGAACCAGATTGATTGTATGTATTAACTGGCTTAATCCTTCAAGAGCATAATACTCACACTGTATTGGAACCAGCACAGTACTGGCCGTGGTCATAGCATTGACAGTCAACATATTAAGAGAAGGCGGACAATCAATTATGATAAAATCATAGTCATCCTTGATATAGTCAACTTCATTTTTTAATATGTATTCCTTATCATTTATTCCTAATAACTCAATTTCTGCTCCTGCAAGGTTGACATTGGAAGGAATTATATCCAGATTTTCTACTTCTGTTTTTACAATACATTCCTTTATTGTACATTCGTCCAACATTAATTCATATATTGTATTTTTCAACTCATCCTTATCAATTCCTAAACCACTGCTGGTATTTCCCTGTGGATCGGTATCAATGGTCAACACTTTCTTTCCATATTCTGCTAAACATGCTGACAAATTTATTGCAGTTGTAGTTTTACCTACACCACCTTTTTGGTTAGCGATTGCTATTATACGTCCCATAATTATTATATTTCATTTCCTTTCTTTTTTGTTTTTTATTATAACACTAATTTTTTTGATTTTCTATAAAATTTCTAATTTAGTGGTTCTATATTTTCTTATTACTACATCTTGTGGATGTTTCACGTGAAACATTTTGATTTTGTCGTTCTTTGTCGATATCTTTATAATATTTTTTTAATAATATAAGAAAATAATCATTCCTGTTATCATATAATAAAAAGGGAAATGTTTCACGTGAAACATTTCCCTTTTTATTATTTTTAATTAATATCTACTAAATTATTTCGTATCGCAAATACTGCAGCCTGGGTTCGGTCGGAAACACTAATTTTTTTAAAAATATTAGAAACATGATTTTTAACAGTACGTTCACTGATATCCAGCTTTATTGCTATTTCCTTATTATACATACCCACAGCTAAATTTTTTAAAACATCTAACTCTCTTCTCGTTAAACTTTCCAACTTATCCTGATCATTTTTCATATTCTTCATTTTAGAATTAAGTATTGGTATTAAATCTGGCTGTATATAAGTTTCTCCTCTGATCACTGTCAGAATAGCCTTCTTTAATTTGGCTGATTCTGAATCTTTTAAAAGATACCCATTGATTCCAATATCCATAGCCTTCATCAAATACTCCACTTCATTATGTACAGTTAAAACCAAAACTTTCATTTTTGAATGTCTATTTTTTAATTCATGTAATACTTCCAATCCATTCTTCTTTGGCATATTTATATCCAACAATAATACGTCTGGATTCATGGTATTTATAATCTGCAAACATTCCTCACCATCATTTGCCTCAGCTACCACTTCAAAACGTCCTTCCAATTCTAAAAGCTGTTTTAATCCTTCACGAATCATTGAATGGTCGTCCGCAATCATAACTCTAATTTTTCTTACCATTTCATTACTCCTCTCCGTTGGTTGGTACTTCTACAGTAATCCTGGTTCCTTTTCCTACTTTGGTGCTAATGTCCAACTTTCCCGATAAAAGATATATTCTCTCTTTCATCGTAGACAGACCGAATCCCGAATTATCATCTTTTATCTCTCCCTGTTTCTCCTCCAAAGAAAATCCTTTTCCATTATCTGAAATAATAATTTTAAACTTATTCTTCTTATAACACAGCTTGACAGACAACATAGAAGCATCTGCATGTTTCAATACATTGTTAAATGCCTCCAAAATCACACGGTTAAGTGTTAAAACAACCACAGGCTTTAACTGATATGGATTCCCCTCTACAGAAAATTTTGTAGAGATGACACTTTTCTGTTCAATTTTAAACAACTCATTTTCAATCACCGTATCAAATCCTATATCATCCATCGGCATAGGATGCAAGTCATAAATCATCTGACGCATCTCAGTAATCAATCTCTTTAATGCTTTAGACATAGACAATATTTCCAACCGGCATCGATAAGGATCTAAGTCAATTAATTTTGTACAAAGCTCAGTCTTAAATGCCATGCCCGTTAAAGACTGTACGGTAGAATCATGAAGTTCTCTTGCAATCCTCTGTCTCTCTAACTCCTGAGTCTCCAACAATTTCAATTTAAAAATTTCATTCTCATCCAAACTATTTTCAATAATTTTTTCACTGGTGGCATCCTGCTGCTTTGCAATTCTGATCACACTGCTCAATTCATCTATTTTAGAATTGATTTCCAAAATTTCTTTTTTCTTTTCATCCAGATACTTATTGAAAGTATTCTGTTCTTTTTCTACCATACGAATTTGTTTTCTCAAATCAGAATTTTGCTTTCGTGGAGAAAAAGCATCATAGTTCTTTTCATCTTCCTTCTTTAAGTGCTCCAAATATTTTAAACGTTCATTCATTTTAGAAAGAATATCACTCTGACGCTGTTCCAATTTAATTTTTTCTTCCATCAACTCAGAATAGATATTTTCCAAATATGTAATAACCATAAATCCCCCTAAAACATTTGTTCTATATAGAATATTAACATTTAAGAAAACAAATATATACATATATATTTTACTTCATTTTTCAATAAAAATAAAGTAATTTTGGCAAAATTATTTGTATATCATGTCCATTTCGTCTATAATATATATAATAACTATTTTAAGGAGGTTCATATGAAAAAAAACATAAGGCATTTCTTTTTATTAAGCGCCCTGGCAACAGGCACCATATATGGAATGAATAAATTAATCGATGCTACGATCGGTGTCCGGAAATATTTAAATACCACATCAGGACGTTTTTTTGAATGGCGTTATGGAAATATATTTTATACAAAACAGGGCGATGGTTCCCCAATACTTTTGATCCATGATCTCCATCCTGCCAGCTCTTCTGCAGAATGGGAAAAAGTGATAAAGAAACTGGAAAAAGATCATACCGTTTATACCCTGGATCTATTAGGTTGTGGCCGGTCTGACAAACCTAATTTCACATATACAAATTATATGTATGTTCAGCTTATCACGGATTTTGTTAAAAAAATTATTGAAGAAAAAACCGATGTATTTGCAACAGGAGATTCCTGCTCTTTTACACTGATGGCTGCCAATATGGACGAGAATATTTTTAACCGTATCTTTTTAGTAAGCCCTTCCTCTTTAGAATCCCTCCAGGGAAATCCAAACAAAAAGAACAACTTCCTAAAAAATGTAATTGAGTTTCCCATTATCGGAACCTTCTATTATAACCTAAAAATGCGGGAACAGAGAATTACACAATTGTTTGAACGACAGTATTATAGAAGAAAAAATCTGATTTCAGATGAGATAAAAAATACTTACCATGAAGCTGCTCACCTGGATGGAAGCAAAGGAAAATATTTATATGGAAGCATCATTGCAAATTATACCAACATAAATATTATTCCCGCTTTAAAGAAAATCAAAAATCCCATTTATCTCATTGGAAACAGAGACAAGGAATCATCGATCCATATAATAGATTCCTATGTAAAGTTTGACGAAAACATTGAGACGGCATTTATCTCCAACTGCAATAAGCTTCCTCAGTTGGAAGATCCAAAAAAGTTTTTCGAAATTGTCCGTATGTTTTATGAAAATTAAGTTATTAAAAAACACCGCTCTAAACAATTTAGAGCGGTATTATTATTATTATTTTACTTTGATATTCTTTGTCTTACTTGCATCACTGAGAATTATATTTTTTCCTGACTTCTTGTAAGAATATAATTTTACATAATACTTCTTGCCAGACTTCAATTTTTTCAAAGTAAATTGTATTGTCTTATTTTTCGGAACCTGTACTTTTTTCACATTCTTCTTAAATTTTGAATCTGTGGTATAGTATACATAATATCCATCCGCTTTCTTATCTCTCTTCCATTTTACTGTTATATTCCGCTTTTTAGTTTCTAAAGCGGTAATACTATTTTTCTTTGGTTTTACTGTAATTTCTATTGTTTTCGTGGAAACTGACGATTTCATTATAAGCTTTGCCAAACCGCAGCCTTTAATCGTAATCTTTCCTTTTGAATTTACAGTAAAAACTTTTTTGTTGGAAGAAGAAAAAGAAACTTTCTTTCCCATTTCCTTTCCGGGCTGGATTGTAAAAGGAGCATCCCCGTAAGTCAGTTCTATCTTTTTCACTTCAATATTCTGTTCTTCAAACTGGAAAGGATCCACATTTTCATTTTCGCCACCCTGATTAGAATTTCCACCTCCAGGATTGGGATTCTCTGGATTTATTGGATTGTTTGGATCCGTTGGATTGTTTGGTTCTGTTGGACTGTTTGGATCCGTTGGTTTATTTGGGTCCTCAGGATTTTCTGGATTCTCCGGATTATTCGGATCATCAGGAGGGATCACAGGATCTTCTCCTCTTTTTGTAATTATGACTGTAACAGAATAATCATTTTCTTTAAAAATATTTGAACCATTAAATTTTATATTAATATGAACGGCTCCAATTCCACAAATAGATACCAATCCATTTTCATCTACTGAAACTATATCTGGTCTGTCAGAATTATATGAAAAAGTTCCAACATCTTTATTTTTAACCTTATCTCTATACTTCGTATGAGCACCGAGATTAAAATCAGCATCATCATGAAAACGTAAAATTATATCATTTTCCGATTCAACATCAAGAAGGATTTTAGGTGTCTCTTCAAAAGAAGAGGAATCTGAATAAATCGTATTAACATTTGGATGATTTTCTAAATACTCTGCTACTGCATCAGATTTCGTTGAACAGACAATTGTCAAATTTTCTATTCCACTAAAGGGATCTCCAAGTATTTCCTCAATCGTATCGGGAATTTCTATATATTTCAAACTGGTACAATCTTTAAACATACCATCTGGAATTTGCGTCATTCCCTTTGACAATGTAACTTCCTCTAAGCTGGTACATCCCTCAAAAGCATTTATCCCAACTTTTGTAATCCTATCCATCCCAGATGACAGATCAATAGTCTTTAAACTGGTACAACCTTTAAAGGCGGAATAACCAATCTCTAATCCTTTCTCACTTATAGGATAAGTCTTTGCAAATTCCACTGTCATAAGTTCCGTACATCCTTCAAAGCATCTATCCCCTATCAACTCAAGTCTATTGCTTGGAATTTTAACAGTTTGAATTTTCCTTCCATTTTCATTGGGCGTACCAACATTAGAAATAGAAAATGCACCATTCTTAATACTTATCACATGATTTGGAATTTCTACATTGACATTATCCCCATTATAATAGTCAAGATAACAATTATGTGTATCATAACTATAATAAAATCCATTCTCATCAGAACCAGTCCACCGCTCCTCATTCACCTCTTCCAAAGAAAAATGAGTATCAGCAAAAACCGGAACCATCCCCACCTGACTGATCATAAGAGAGGAAAACACAATCCCAACTAAAATTCTTAACCTTCTGTTTCTCATGAAACACCTGCTTTCTGATAAACCTTATCGCTACAGAATATTTTTCTCAAACTTACTACTTCTTTATTGTTACATTGCGGATACTACTAAAACTTCCAAGAACAGTCTGCTTCCCTGATTTCTTATAAGAACAAACCTTTACATAATATTTTTTTCCAGTCTTTAAATTCTTTATGATTCTGGAAGTTGTCTTGTTCTTTGAAACTTTTATAATATGAAGATCATTACTAAATTTGTAATCTGTAGAATAATATATGTAATATCCATCCGCCTTTGTGTCTTTATTCCATTTTACAGTGATATTCCGCTCTTGAAGCTTTAAATTAGTAATTTTCTGTTTTGTAGGTTTTACTATAATTGTTACCGTGCTGCTTTTTGCCTTATACTTTCCATTTGCCGCTGCTTTGATCTTAATATCAGCAACGCCACAGCCTTTAATCGTAACCTTTCCGCTTTTTGAAACAGTTACAACTTTTTTGTTGCTGGAAGAGTATGTCATTTTTCCATTTCCGTTGGAACTAAATCCAATATTAAATGGCCCGTCACCATAAGTTTTTGTAATGGTCAAAAGTGATGGCTCCGCCGCCAGAACAGAAATTGATTTTAGAGAACTCAAAGACAAAATCATTACAAACAAAAATACTAACGCCTTTTTTACAAACTTCATAAAGTACCTCCCTCTCATGTTTACCTAAAATATTTTTCACTATAAAGGCTGCCTCCCCGGTGTCCCCGCCTTTCTCGGGTATGCCCTGGGAGAATTTTTACATTTATCAATCACAACAAAAGAACGTTTCTGCTCACCCAGATCAAATTTGTAAACTTCTTTTACTTTCCCCCCAAGAATCTTACATGCATTCTCGGACATACTAAGCTCTTCCTCAATCTCTCCAGATTTGTAAGAAATAAACTGTCCCCCTGTTTTAACAAACGGAAGACAATATTCTTCTAAAGTAGAAAGATTTGCCACTGCACGGGATACAGAAAGGTCAAATTTTTCACGATACTCTTTTTTTCTTGCAAGCTCCTCCGCTCTGGCATGTACTGCCTCGATTTCTGTAAATTCCAATGCGTCAATCACTTCCTGTAAAAAAAGAATTCTTTTATTCAGAGAATCCATAAGAGTAATCCGAAGATTTGGAAATGCGATTTTTAATGGAATACCAGGAAAACCTGCTCCCGTTCCAACATCAATCACTCTGACAGATTTCTCTAAATCAAACACCCGGCTCAACATAAGAGAATCCAGAAAATGCTTTTCCACAACCTCAGAAAATTCCGTAATTCCCGTAAGATTCATCACTTTATTCTTTTCTACTAACAGTTGATAAAAAATAAAAAATTTCCGCTTTTGTTCTTTGGAAAAAGTAAATTTTTCTTTTTCAAACCTTTCCGACATATAAGCTACCCAGTCTTCCAATGAAACGATTCCTCCTGTTCTACAATCTTCTGCAATCTTTGTCAGGAATTCTTTCTGCCATACATCTGCTCCAAATAAACTAACAAAACAGAAATATCAGCAGGTGAAACACCAGAAATTCTGGAGGCCTGGCCAATTGAAACAGGCCTTACCAGATCCAGTTTCTGAACCGCCTCTTTTCTTAAACTGTGAACATCTTTATAATTTATATCGGCAGGAATTTTCTTTTTCTCTAACTTTTTAAACTGTTCTACTTGTTTCATCTGCCTTGTAATATAACCATCATATTTTACATTGATATTCACCTGCTCCCGCACTTCATCCGGAAGCTCTGGTCTTCCCTCATCTAAAGGAGCCAGCAAATCGTAAGACAATTCCGGCCTTCTAATTAATTCTACCAAACTGGTGCCGGTATTTAAAGGGATACTTCCACACTTTTCTAAAAAACTCTGAACTTCTTTGTTAGCGCCAAACATTATCTTAGAAATACGTTTCATTTCCTCCTGAATCAGTTCCCCTTTTTTCACTACCCAGTCATATCTCTCCTTTGGCAAAAGACCAATTTCATAACCAATCTTTGAGAGACGAAGATCCGCATTGTCCTGCCTAAGAATGAGACGATATTCCGCTCTTGAAGTCATCATGCGGTAAGGTTCGTGATTTTCTTTTGTTACCAGATCATCAATCAAAACTCCAATATAAGCCTGAGAACGGTCTAAAATCAAAGGTTCTTTTCCCTGAATACTGCGAACAGCATTGATTCCAGCAATCAATCCCTGACATGCAGCTTCCTCATAACCGGAACTCCCATTAAACTGTCCCCCGCTGAAAAGTCCTCTGATATTTTTGAACTCCAGACTTGGATACAACTGATTTGGATTAATACAGTCATATTCTATGGCATAGGCATTTCTTACAATTTTTGCATGCTCCAATCCGGGAACTGTCCGATACATCTGATACTGTACATCCTCAGGAAGAGAACTCGACATCCCCCCAACGTACATCTCATTTGTATGAATTCCCTCCGGTTCAATAAAAACCTGATGCCTGTCCTTATCTGAAAATTTTACCACTTTATCCTCTATTGAGGGGCAATATCTTGGACCTGTTCCCTCAATAATCCCGGCATAAATAGGAGAACGATCTAAGTTATTACGGATAATCTCATGGGTCTGTTCATTGGTGTAAGTCAGCCAGCAGGAAACCTGGTCAATCTGAACATCCTCAGGATTTGTGCTAAAAGAAAAAGGCACTACACGTTCGTCGCCAAACTGTTCTGTCATTTTCGTAAAATCAATAGAATTTTTATCTATTCTTGCCGGAGTACCAGTTTTAAAGCGGTAAATTTCTATACCTAAAGATTTCAGGGAATCTGTAAGATAATTGGCAGCCTGCAAACCATTTGGCCCAGTGTGAACTACCATCTCCCCGGTGAGACATCTTGCACAGAGATAAGTTCCGGTGCATAAAATCACAGCTTTTGCATAATATGTCCCACCGGAAACCGTCTTCAAACCTGTCACTTTTTTCTTATCATCATCTGTCAAAATCTCCGAAACTTCCGCCTGCTTTATGGTAAGATTTTTCTGCCCCTGTAAAGTCTTTCTCATTTCCATGCTGTACATTGCTTTATCTGCCTGGGCACGAAGGGAATGAACCGCAGGACCTTTTGACTTATTTAACATCTTGGACTGGATAAAGGTTTTATCAATATTTTTTCCCATCTCTCCCCCAAGAGCGTCAATCTCCCGAACCAAATGTCCTTTAGAGCTTCCTCCCACATTGGGATTACAGGGCATCAAAGCAATACTATCCACGCTCACTGTAAAGATAATTGTCTCAAAACCCATTCTCGCAGCGGCGAGAGCAGCTTCACATCCCGCATGACCTGCCCCTACTACACACACATCATAATTTTCCACAATACAGGGCATAAATTTTGCTCCTTTCCCTTCCATCTATTTACCCATACAAAATTTATTGAATATCTCATCCACCAGATCATCTTCCACTGACTCTCCTATGATCAATCCCAACTCCTCATATACATTCATAAGATCAATAGAATAAAAATCTTCCGGCATCCCATCCCGGATACTGTTTAATACAAGTTCCAGACTATTTTTCGCTTCCATCAATGAAGTCCTGTGCCTGGCATTTGTAATAAACACCTCATCATTCATACTGACTTTTCCCTCAAAGAAAAGTTTTGTGATTTCTTTCTCCAACAGATCAATTCCAAGATGATTTTTTGCCGAGACAGAAAGAATTGTCTGACTTAAATGCTCTCTGATATCCTCTTCCAAAACTACAGCATCCAGATCAGATTTGTTTAAGAGTATAATTGCTTTCCGTTCTCTTAACATTTCCATAATTTGAAAATCATCTTCATTTAATGGAACAGAAGTATCCACCACATAAATTGCCAGATCCGCTTTTTCCAGATGTTCCTTCGCCTTATCAACACCTATTTTTTCTACAAAATCCTCTGTGTCACGTATTCCGGCGGTATCAATCACATTGAGAGAAATACCTCCAAGATTTATCTGTTCTTCAATCACGTCTCTGGTGGTTCCGGCAATATCTGTAACAATTGCCCTCTCTCTTCCCACCAGAGCATTTAACAGAGAAGACTTTCCCGAATTTGGTTTTCCAACGATAACAGTATGGATCCCTTCTTTTAATATAGAACCATTTTTAGAATTTTGCAAAAGTTTTTCCAGTTCCTCTAAAATCTTTAACACTTTTTCTTCTAAATCCATTCCATAGGAATCCAAACTGTAATGCTCCGGGTCATCAAGAGCCGACTCAATATAGGCAATTTCATGAAGAATCTGCTCCCTTAAAGAATGGATTTTTTCGGAAACCCTGCCGGAAAGCTGTTCCATAGAAGAGGAAAGGGCAAAATCATTTTTTGCCGAAATCACATCCATCACAGATTCCGCCTGGGCAAGATCAATCCTTCCATTTAAAAAAGCCCGCTTGGTAAACTCACCTGGATCTGCCGGTCTCGCCCCATTTGCAGTTACAAGTTCAAAAATTTTCTGCATGATCAGTGTACCACCATGACAGTCAATCTCAATTGTATCCTCTCTCGTATAACTTTTCGGTCCTCTCATAATAAGAACCATCACTTCATCAATCTTCTTGTCCCCCTCCATGACAAAGCCGTAATGGAGCGTGTGGGTTTCACAATCGGAAATCTTTCTATTCTTCTCTTTTAATTTTATCACGCTATCGGCAGTTTTGATAGCATCTTTTCCACTTATTCTGACAATTCCTATTCCGGAATTTGTCATTGCCGTGGCAATTGCCGCAATTGTATCTGTTCTCATAATCCTATCCTTTTATTTTTAATTATAATCGAGTAGGGAAGAAATCTGCCCTACTCGCCGTGTGGGGTGCATACTGCGAAAGCAGCTATCTCCTTACGCATCCCTGCACATATAAAAAGAAGCCGCTGCACATAACTTAAATAAGTAATGTTCTGCAGCAGCTTCCACACTTAGCTATCGTTTCAAAGTTACAACAACATGACGGAAAGGCTCTTCCCCTTCACTGTGTGTAGTTACATATCTGTCATTCTGTAATGCGGAATGGATCACTCTTCTCTCAAAAGGATTCATGGGCTCCAAAGAAACTGGACGTTTTGTCCTCTTAACCTTAAATGAAATATTCTTCGCAAGATTTTCCAAAGTTTCTTTTCTGCGGATCCTGTAATTTTCCGTATCCAGTTTTACTTTATAATAAACTTCAAAATTTTTGTGGACGGTATTATTGACGAGAAGCTGCAAAGCATCCAAGGTCTGTCCCCTCTTTCCAATCAACACTCCCATCTCCGGTCCTTTCAACTCAACATCGATATTATGGCTATTCTCATCAATTTCGATCATAATCTCCACATCCAGCTTCATTGCCGTAAAGATGTCAGTTAAAAACTTCCGCAGATAACTCTCCACATTGAATTTCTTTGTAACCCGGATTTTTGCCGGCTTACTTCCAATTCCCAAAAATCCGGCACTGCCTTTTTCTAAAACTTCAATTTCAACCTGATCACTTGTTGCCCCTAACTGAATCAATGCGTCTGTCACCGCATCTTCATAAGTTTTAGCTGAAACTTCAATAAAATCCATCATACATACCCCCTATCTGCTATTCTTTTCATTAAATTCCTTCACACGATTTGCTTTCGCTGCCATACTCCCCGGTTTTGCCTGGCTTCTAAGAGCTGCTGCCTTTTCCAAAGCCTGCTCTTTTTCCGCATTAGACATACTTGATGTGGAAACTTTCCTGGTATTCATTCTTGCCATGTTGTTGATCTGGTTTTCGGAAATTCCAAGTTTTTCCCGTTTTTTCTTTGCCTTTTCCTGATTCTTCTTTATCATAACATCTAAATCAACTTTCTGGAAGTGCCTATTTAATAAGAATTGCTGTACACTTCTGATCAACGCACTGATGATCCAGTAAAGGCCAAGTCCCACAGGTACACCAAAACAGAAAAACAATGACACCAAAGGCATAAAAATGTTCATCATCTTCATAGAATTCGCCATGGAATCTGAAGCACTGTCCCCGGTAGTAGGCGCCTGAGGCATCAACTTTATATTCAACACCTGTGTAAGATAAGAAGCGACAGGAATCATCAAAGCTAAAAATGCGATCAGATAATTATGATTTGGAAAATTTGTCGTTATAATAGACAAAGGACTGTCTGATATATTCATTCCAAATAAATTATTGATCTGGCTCAAATGTACCTGTGTAGACGCAATCACATCTGTAAGTCCTGAAAATTTTTCCGAAAGCATGTCCCATCCATTAGAATTCATGGAATAGAGAACATCCACAATATAATTGGAAAGCGCTCCTTTGTCTGTAGAAGCAAAATCAACCCTGATTGTGTTTAATTTCAACTCTTCTACAATCTTTGCCATAGTATCCTGATAACCAACAGTTGACATAATCCCATCTACAAGAGAAGAAAACTGATCTTTTACACCGGTAATGTAGGCAGGAACATATCGAAATACCTGATATAATGCCAGAAGGATCGGAAAGTTTATCAACATAAATCCACAGCTTCCCATTGGGGATATTCCGTATTTCTGGTAAATTGCCTGGGTTTCTTCCTGCATGGCCATCATGGAATTCTGATCTTTCTTATCTTTATACTTCTTCTGAATTTTCTGTAATTCCGGCTGCATCTTCTGGGATAACATAGAGAACTTCTGCTGTTTATAAGTGATAGGAAATAAACACATATAAATGACAAAAGTCAACAGTATGATACTAAGTGCAACGTTCTCAAATCCAAATACATTAGAAATGATATTGTAAATACCATTCATGATCCAGCCTAAGATTTTCGCAATAGGGCCAAGAATGGCACCGTCATAGGCTGTTAAAAAAATATCATACAATATAATATACCTCCTACTAATTGTAACGCCCCTCACTTCGTTCGGCAGCAAATTGTCGAAAGGCATCCTAAGAAATGCTTTGCATTTGCCTTCCTCCTATGGAACAGGATCATATCCACCTTTTGAAAAAGGATTACATCTTATTATTCGCCAAAGAGCCAAAGCTCCCCCCTTTATGGCTCCATACTTTTCCACCGCCTCCAGACCATACGTGGAACATGTGGGATAATACGGGCACTTTGTAGTTTTCATTGGGGATAAATATTTTCTATAAAATTTAATCAAGGCAATTAAAATTTTTTTCAAAATGATTCCATCTTCTTTTCAATTTTCTTTTATAATATGATGAAGATTTGCCAGATGAATCAGTGCACTTTCTAGATTATGATATGTGGCATTCTTTGCACTTACTCTGGCAATGACTACAATATCCAATCCATATTGAAAAATCTCTTCGTGTAGTCTGTAACTTTCACGGATCAAACGTGTCAGATGATGTCTCACCACGCTGTTGCCAACCTTTTTGCTTACCGAGATTCCTAATCTGTTTTCTTCTTTATTATTTGGAAGGACGTACATTACAAGCAATTTGTTTGAAAGAGAACTTCCCTTATTATATACCCTTCGGAAATCAGTATTCTTTTTCAGTGACTCTGAAAATTTCATATGGCCTTTTACCCCTTTAATTCATAAGAGAAGAAAAGACCACAAATTTGTGGTCTAAGCTGACAATTTTTTTCTTCCTTTTAATCTTCTTGCAGCTAAAACTTTTCTTCCGCCTTTTGTACTCATTCTGGCTCTGAATCCATGAACTTTAGATCTCTGTCTCTTTTTTGGCTGATATGTCATTTTCATATCTATCCACCTCCTCTACTTTAGAAAACATCATTTCAATTATAACAAAAAAGTAGCCCAAGTCAAGTAAATTTCAGTTTTTTTCATACTTTTTATCTTTTTTTAAAGTTATCCACAATTTTATTCATTTTTTATTCTACATTTTGTTAATTTGTTCAATTTCATGCACAATTTGTGGATAAGTCGTGGATAACTTTTTAAAATTAACATGTCTTTCAATTTTTCCATTGATAAATGAGTAAAATTAGTTTATTATAGAGAATGGGAGTAATGTGCTTTTCTCAGATAAAGTAAAGAAACGTAATGGAGAATTTTAAATGGAAGCTATTTTACAAAAATGGGATGAAATCCTCAATACAGTAAAGGAAGAACACGAACTGACACCAGTTTCTTTTAATACCTGGCTAAAGCCTTTAGAAATCTGTGCAGTTGACGGAAATAAATTATATATCCTTGTTCCTGGTGAACAGGTAGGATTAAATTATATTTCAAAAAAATATGAACTTCCTTTAAAAGTCGCCATCGCTGAGATTACCGGCATTGAGTACGAGCTGGTTTTTGTGCTGTCTGAACAGGCAAAGGCACTGCGAAAAACTCCTGCAAAGCAGCAGGCTGTTTCTGAGACGGCTGAACATTCCAATTTAAATCCAAGCTATACATTTGAAACTTTTGTAGTTGGTAACAATAACCGATTTGCCCAATCTGCATCTCTTGCAGTGGCAGAATCGCCGGGGGAATCTTACAATCCCCTTTACATATACGGTGGACCGGGGCTGGGTAAAACCCATCTGATGCATTCCATTGGAAATTTTATCCTGCAGCAAAGCCCCCAGTCACGGGTTTTGTATGTAACTTCGGAAGAATTTACCAATGAAGTGATTGAAGCCATCAGATCTGGTAATGCTACTACTATGAGCAAATTCAGAGAAAAATACCGGACCGTAGATGTGCTGATGATAGACGATATACAATTTATAATAGGAAAGGAAAGCACCCAGGAAGAGTTTTTCCACACTTTCAACGTGCTTCATTCCGCTGGAAAACAGATTATCCTCACTTCTGACAAACCGCCAAAGGATATTGAAACACTGGAAGAACGTATCCGCTCCCGGTTTGAGTGGGGACTGATGGCTGACATCGGTGTACCGGACTATGAGACCCGTATGGCAATTCTCCGCCGCAAAGTGGAAGCGGACGATATAGAGTTGAGCGACGAAATCTTAAACTACATTGCCAACAATATAAAATCCAACATCCGTGAGCTGGAGGGCGCATTGAATAAACTTCTGGCTTTTGGAAATCTTGTCCAGACAGAGATCACTATGGAAATTGCACAGAAAGAGCTGCAAAACATTATCACGCCGGACAAGCCAAGAGAAATCACTCCTCAGCTTATTATTGAAGTAGTTGCAGACCACTTCCAGATTTCTATAGATCAGATGATATCGAAAACACGAAGTAAAGATATCGCCAAACCAAGACAGATTGCCATGTATTTATGTAAAAATATGACAAACACACCGCTTGATTCTATAGGCGCAGTACTAGGGGGAAGGGATCATTCCACAATTATCCACGGTATCAACAAGATAACAGAGGAATATGATGCGGATGAAAATATCCGCAACATGATTGTGACCATAAAGAAAAAAATCAATCCAAATTAAGTTTCATTTTTCAACACTTCATCCAGAAGGAATCCTCAGGGTTTAAACACACTTATAAGACCTTAATTTTCACTGAAACCCTGATAAAATCTGGCTTAGAAGAGTTATGAACTTATTCACACCTACTACGAATACTACTTTGAAATATTTTATTATATTGTATCTATGCTGCCTGAAAGGAGTTATACACATTATGAAATTGATATGCTCAAAAATGAATCTGTTAAAAGGAGTCAATATTGTTTCCAAAGCTGTTCCTACCAGAACAACAATGGCAATCCTGGAGTGTATTCTGATTGATGCATCTGCTAATGATATAAAACTTACCGCAAATGATACGGAGCTTGGAATTGAGACAAAAATTGAAGGTGAGATTTTAGAACCTGGAATTATCGCTCTGGATGCTAAAATCTTTTCAGAAATTGTCAGAAAGCTTCCGGACAATGAAGTTACAATAGAGACAGACAATTCCTTTAAGACATTGATTACCTGCGAGAAGGCTAATTTCAATATTATCGGGAAATCGGGAGAAGATTTTTCCTACATTCCTTACGTGGAAAGAAGGGAATCCATAACCGTTTCCCAGTTTACCCTGAAAGAAGTCATACGTCAGACTATTTTTTCTATTGCAGACAACGACAGCAATAAACTGATGACAGGTGAATTGTTTGAGATCAATGAAAACAGTCTGAAAGTCGTATCTCTTGACGGACACAGGATCTCAATCCGAAATATCGAGCTGAAAGATAATTATCAGCCCAAAAAAGTGGTTGTTCCGGGAAAGACATTAAATGAAATCAGTAAGATCATCCCCGGTTTGACAGAGGAAGATGTGAATATCTTTATCACGGATAACCATATTATCTTTGAATTTGATCAGACAACAGTAGTTTCCCGTTTGATCGAAGGAGAATATTTCAGGATTGAGCAGATGCTGTCCTCCGACTATGAGACAAAGATAAATATTAATAAACGTGAACTCCTTGACTGTATTGACAGGGCAACTCTTTTGATCACTGAGGGAGACAAAAAACCTATTATTATGAATGTCACAGATGATTATATGGAGCTTAGGATCAATTCCTTTATTGGATCTATGAATGAAGATATCGATATTGAGAAAGACGGAAAAGATATTATGATCGGATTTAACCCGAAATTCTTTATCGATGCGTTGAAGGTCATTGATGACGAGGAAATCACCCTCTATATGGTGAATCCGAAGGCACCCTGTTTTATCAAAGATATTCAGGAGAGTTATATCTATCTGATTCTTCCGGTAAATTTCAACACGGCAGTTAATTAGTGGAAAGGGACTGTGAGCTAGAATGGAAATAATGATCCGTGAAACAGATGAATTTATAAAATTGGGTCAGGCGTTGAAAAAAGCAGGACTTGTAGGCTCTGGGGTAGATGCAAAAATGATCATCCAGGACGGAAAAGTCACTGTAAATGGTGAAACTGAAGAACGAAGAGGAAGGAAGCTCTATCCGGGAGATGTTGTATCTTATGATGGAGAGACTTTTAAAGTAGTGAAATGACCGTCAAAACTTTAGAATTAAATAATTTTCGCAACTATGAAAAGCTGCATATCAATTTTGAAGACGGAACAAATATTTTGTATGGCAATAATGCCCAGGGGAAAACAAATGTCTTAGAGGCCATTTATCTAAGTGGTACCACAAAGTCCCACAAGGGCAGCAAAGACAGGGAAATGATCCGATTTTCCCAGGAAGAAGCTCATATACGGGCAATAATTGAAAAGCATAAAAAAGAATTTCAGATTGACATGCACTTAAAGAAGAACCGCACGAAAGGCATCGCTGTCAACAAAATTCCCATCCGCAAGGCGAGTGAACTATTTGGAATATTAAATATTGTCTTTTTTTCACCAGAGGACTTAAATATTATAAAAAATGGTCCGAAAGAGCGCAGAAGGTTCCTTGATCTGGAACTCTGTCAGCTCAACAGAATCTATCTTTCCGACCTTACAAAATACAATAAAGTCCTTATGCAGAGAAATAAATTGTTAAAAGATATCTATTTCAGGCCGGAGTTAAAAGATACTCTGCCTGTGTGGGATATGCAGTTATCAGAATATGGGAAAAAAGTGACTGCAGAGCGGAGAAAATTTGTAGACCAGTTAAATGATATCGTAACTGAGATCCATTCTAAGATTTCCGGCGGAAAAGAAGAAATGGTTTTAAAATATGAACCTAATGTGGAGGAGGAAAATTTTGAAGTGGAGCTTCAAAATTCCATGGCAAGGGATTTAAAGATGGGACAGACTTTTGTGGGACCTCACAAAGATGATCTTTCTTTTCGGATCAAAGGAATTGACATCCGAAAGTTTGGTTCCCAGGGACAGCAGAGAACCTCTGCGCTCTCTCTAAAGCTGGCGGAAATTGAGCTGGTGAGAAAAGTGATCAAGGATTCGCCGGTTTTATTATTAGATGATGTATTATCAGAATTGGACAGCAGCAGGCAAAATTACCTGTTAAACAATATAAGCGGGACCCAGACAATTATTACATGTACGGGCCTGGATGAGTTTGTCAGAAATCGTTTTGAGATCAACAGGACATTTGAAGTGATTGAGGGACAGATTTTTGAAAAGAGCTGTGAATAGGAGGAAATCAATGAGCACGGAATACGGAGCAGATCAGATTCAAATTTTAGAAGGGCTTGAGGCAGTACGCAAGAGGCCGGGAATGTATATTGGAACCACTTCATCCAAAGGTCTGCACCATCTGGTTTATGAGATTGTGGATAATTCAGTAGATGAAGCATTGGCAGGATTCTGTAAAAATATATATGTAACGATAAATATGGACAATTCTGTGACGGTTATTGACGACGGACGTGGAATTCCGGTGGGGATCAATCATAAATCAGGTCTTACCGGAGTGGAAGTAGTGTTCACCATCCTTCATGCCGGTGGAAAATTTGGAGGCGGGGGATATAAAGTCTCCGGCGGACTTCACGGTGTAGGCGCTTCCGTGGTAAATGCTCTGTCTACCTGGCTGGAAGTTGAGATTTGCAGTGAAGGAAAAAAGTACAGGCAGAGATTTGAAAAGGGAGAAACCGTTCTTCCCCTGGAAGTAATCGGGGATTGTGAAGAGGGAAAAACAGGTACAAAAGTTACATTTTTGCCGGATGATACCATATTTGAGGAAACCGTATTTGATTTTGATGTGCTAAAACAGAGGCTGCGGGAGACAGCTTTCCTTACGAAAGATATCCGCATTACGTTAAAAGATGCAAGGCAGGAGCCGGAAGTGGTAAAGGAATTCCACTATGCCGGGGGAATAAAAGAGTTTATCACTTATCTGAATAAAAGTAAAGAGCCGCTGTATTCTGAAATTATTTATTGCGAAGGCCAGAAAGATGGTGTTTATGTGGAAGTTGCCATGCAGCACAACGACTCTTTTAATGACACGACTTTTAGTTTTGTAAACAACATTATTACGCCGGAGGGGGGAACTCATCTGGCAGGTTTTCGGAATGCCTTGACGAAAACCTTTAATCAGTATGCAAAAGTAAATAAAATTATAAAAGATACGGATGCAGGACTTACCGGGGATGATATCCGTGAGGGGTTGACTGCCATTATCAGTATCAAAATAGAGGATCCACAGTTTGAAAGTCAGACAAAGATAAAACTGGGAAACAGTGAGGCAAGGGCTGCGGTGGACGGGGTGGTCAGCGAACAGCTCACTTACTTTTTGGAACAGAATCCCACCGTTGCTAAAATTATCTGTGAGAAATCTCTTTTGGCTCAGCGCGCCAGGGAAGCTGCCAGAAAGGCCAGAGAGCTGACCAGGAGAAAAACTGCCCTGGAGAGTACTTCTCTTCCCGGAAAATTGGCTGACTGTTCTGACAAAGATCCAAAAAACTGTGAGATTTATATTGTGGAGGGAGATTCTGCAGGGGGATCTGCAAAGACTGCAAGAAGCCGTGCCACCCAGGCAATCTTACCTCTTCGTGGTAAAATTTTAAATGTGGAAAAGGCAAGACTGGACAAAATATATGGAAATGCAGAGATAAAAGCAATGATCACTGCATTTGGAACGGGAATCCATGAAGACTTTGACATTACAAAGCTGCGCTACCACAAGATTATCCTGATGACTGATGCGGACGTGGATGGCGCCCATATCAGTACACTTTTGTTAACTTTCATTTATCGTTTTATGCCGGAGCTTATTAAGCAGGGGTATGTATATCTTGCCCAGCCTCCTCTCTATAAAATCGAGAAAAATAAGAAAGTCTGGTATGCTTACAGCGATGAGGAATTAAACAAAATTCTTGTGGAAATTGGCAGGGACAACAATAATAAGATCCAGCGTTACAAGGGACTTGGGGAGATGGACGCAGAACAGCTCTGGGAGACCACCATGGATCCAGAAAAGAGAATTTTGCGCCGTGTGATGATGGACGAGGAGGCATCCTCAGAGATTGACGTGACTTTTACCACTTTGATGGGAGATAAAGTGGAGCCAAGGCGTGAATTTATCGAAGCAAATGCAAAATACGTGCAGAATCTGGACGTATAGGAGGATACTGTAGATGGATGACAATATTTTTGATCAGATTCATGATGTAGACTTGAAGAAAACCATGGAGACATCCTATATCGACTATGCAATGAGTGTCATTGCATCCCGGGCTCTGCCTGACGTGCGGGACGGCTTAAAGCCTGTGCAGAGAAGGGTTTTATTCTCCATGATAGAATTAAATAACGGACCGGATAAGCCACACAGAAAATGTGCCCGTATCGTAGGGGATACTATGGGTAAATATCATCCCCACGGGGACAGTTCCATCTACGGCGCACTGGTGAATATGGCTCAGGAATGGTCCACCCGTTATCCATTGGTGGACGGCCACGGCAACTTTGGATCCGTAGACGGGGACGGCGCAGCCGCCATGAGGTACACAGAGGCAAGGCTCAGCAAAATTTCCATGGAAATGCTTGCGGATATCAACAAGGATACTGTGGATTTCATGCCAAACTTTGACGAGACGGAAAAAGAGCCCACTGTCCTGCCCTCCCGGTATCCAAACCTGCTGGTAAACGGAACCTCCGGTATTGCAGTGGGAATGGCTACCAATATCCCGCCTCATAATTTGAGAGAAGTCATCGGAGCTGTGGTAAAGATTATTGACAATCAGATTGAGGAAGACAGGGAAACGGATCTGGAAGAGATTCTTAAAATTGTGAAAGGCCCCGATTTTCCCACAGGGGGAATGATTCTTGGAACCTCCGGCATCGACCAGGCCTACCGCACCGGTCGGGGGAAAATTAAAGTCCGGGCAGTGACGGATATGGAGACAATGCCCAATGGAAAGACAAGAATTATTGTCTCTGAACTGCCATATATGGTAAATAAGGCAAGATTAATTGAGAAAATCGCAGAACTTGTCCGTGATAAAAAAATTGATGGAATCACGGATTTACGGGATGAATCTAACCGTCAGGGCATGAGAATCTGTATTGAGCTTCGACGTGACGCTAACGCCAACGTGATTTTAAACCAGCTCTACAAGCACACCCAGCTCCAGGATACTTTCGGCGTGATTATGCTTGCCCTGGTAAACAACGAGCCTAAAGTGTTAAACCTCTACCAGATGTTGGACTACTACCTGATGCACCAGAAGGAGGTTGTCACCAGAAGGACAAAGTACGATTTGAACAAGGCGGAGGAGCGGGCTCACATTTTACAGGGGTTGTTGATTGCCCTTGACAATATCGATGAAGTGATCTCTATTATCCGAAGCAGCCGTACTACAGTGGAGGCAAAGGAGCGTTTAATCGAAAGATTTGCCCTCACCGATGTTCAAGCGCAGGCAATCGTGGATATGCGTCTTAGGGCTTTAACAGGTTTGGAGCGTGAAAAATTAGAGGCAGAGTATAAAGAATTAATGGAGAAAATTGCAGAATTGAAGGCAATTTTGGCAGATGAAAAGAAACTGCTTGGCGTGATCAAAGAGGAAATCATGGTTATTGCCAACAAATACGGTGATGACAGAAGGACTTCCATTGGATTTGACCAGTATGATATCTCCATGGAAGATCTTATCCCAAAATCCAACACAGTGATCTGCATGACAAAGCTTGGCTATATCAAGAGGATGAGTGTGGATAATTTCCGCAGCCAGCATCGGGGTGGAAGAGGCATAAAAGGGATGGAGACCATTGAAGATGATTATATCGAAGAACTCTTAATGACCACCACCCACCATTACCTTATGTTCTTTACCAATACAGGAAAAGTATATCGTTTAAAGGCATATGAGATACCAGAATCTTCAAGAACCGCCAGGGGAACTGCAATTATAAACCTTCTGCAGCTTCAGCCGGGAGAGCAGATTACCGCCATGATACCTATCAGCGAATATGTGGACGGCAATTACCTCTTTATGGCGACTAAAAAAGGAATCGTAAAGAAGACACAGATTGGTGATTACGCCAATGTTAGAAAGAGCGGACTTACAGCGATTAACCTTCGGGAGGACGATGAGCTGATTGAAGTTAAAAAGACAGATAATACAAAAGATATTGTCCTTGTAACTAAATTTGGACAATGTATTCGGTTCCATGAGACAGATGTAAGGAGTACTGGTCGTAATTCTATGGGCGTGATCGGTATGAACCTTGTGGACGGGGATGAGGTTGTCGGTATGCAGTTAGACAGCCAGGGAGAATCTTTGATGATCGTATCCCAAAAGGGTCTTGGAAAATGTACCCTGTTAGAAGAATTTACACCTCAGAACCGGGGCGGAAAAGGAATCAAGTGTTATAAGATCACAGAAAAAACCGGAAATATTGTTGGTGTAAAGGCAGTGAACGTTGATAATGAAGTTATGCTCATCACCACAGAGGGAATTATCATCCGTATTCCGGTAAATGGAACGGCACTTTTGGGACGTGTGACCTCAGGTGTGAAACTCATTAATCTGGATGAAGGTGTTACAGTTGCAAGCATTGCAAAAGTGAGAGAGGACAAATCCATTATGGAATCCGAAAATTCTCAGGAGGAGTTTGAAGAAAGTAAACAGGAATCGAAATTAAGCGAAGATTCCAATGAATCAGAGAAAAAATAAAAATTGGGAAAGAGTTACAGACAGAACACTCTTTCTTTGGAACTGTATGAAATAAAAGGAAAATTCCATTATTTGCATACAGTTCCTTACTATAAACGGGAGATGAAATTATGCCTCAGACATTTTATGATGTATTGTGGATATTTATGGTTTATGCATTTCTTGGATGGTGTACGGAAGTTGCCTACGCAGCCACGGAAAAAGGAATTTTTATCAATAGAGGGTTTCTAAACGGTCCCTATTGCCCAATCTATGGATGTGGAGTACTGATAGTTGTGGCAGTTCTAACACCTTTAAAGGATAATCTTCTTATACTGTTTGCCGGTTCTTTTCTTTTGACTTCCACTTTGGAATTTCTAACAGGATTTCTGTTAGAAAAAATATTTAAAAACAAATGGTGGGATTACTCCGACAAGCCTTTTAACATCAAAGGCTATGTTTGTTTGAAATTTTCAATACTTTGGGGCCTTGCATGTTCCTTTATTATGTTGGTGCTTCATCCGATAATATACAGATTTATAAAAGTGATACCTTACATTCTAGGCGTGGTAATTCTTATAGCATTTTTAGTTGTTTTTGCAGTTGATTTGTTTGTCACCATCTCCACCATTAACAAATTCAATAAGCGTATGAAGCTTTTAAATGAAATTTCGGCAGACTTAAAGGTAATTTCTAACGAAATTGGAGAAAATGTCTATGAAAATGTAATGGAAGCCCTTGAGATCAAAGAAAAAATAAGACAGAGCCAAAAAGAATTTAATGAAAAACATAAAAGAGAGCAGGAAGAGCTTATGGCAAAATACAGGGAATTATTTGAATACAGAAATGCTGTATCCAGCCGTCTTATGAGGGCATTTCCAAATATGAAATCTATAGAGCACAATGAGATTTTACAGAAATTAAAGAAAAAAGATCTGGAATGGAAATAGCTAAGGAGGTATTATGAGAAATATACATACCCAGGAGATTACAAAAAATATTAAGGAAATGTGTATTGAGGCAAACTATTATCTCTCTAAAGATATGGACGAGGCTATGAAAAGCGCCGAGGGAACGGAACAATCTGAAATTGGAAAGAAAATATTAAATCAGCTTCAGGACAACCTCAAAATTGCAGATGAAGAGAAAATTCCTATCTGTCAGGACACAGGAATGGCTGTGATCTTTATGGAAATCGGACAGGAAGTGCATTTTGAGGGAGGCGCACTGGAAGATGCCATACAGGAAGGTGTCCGTCAGGGATATCAGGAAGGGTATCTTCGGAAATCTGTAGTGAAAGACCCTATTTTTCGAAAAAACACACAGGATAATACTCCTGGAGTGATCCACTATTCTATTGTTTCCGGAGATAAAGTGAAGATTACAGTGGCTCCAAAAGGTTTTGGAAGTGAAAATATGAGCTGCGTCTTTATGTTAAAACCTGCAGATGGCATAGAAGGAGTAAAAAATGCAATTCTGACAGCAGTGAAAGATGCAGGGCCAAATGCCTGCCCGCCTATGGTTGTTGGAGTAGGGATAGGAGGAACTTTTGAAAAATGTGCCCTTCTTGCAAAAAAGGCTTTGACTAGAAGTGTGAAAGAACGCTCCGATATCCCCTATGTGAAAGAGCTTGAGGAAGAGATGCTTGCAAAAATCAACAGTCTTGGAATCGGCCCGGGAGGTCTTGGGGGAACCACAACAGCTCTGGCAGTAAATATCAATACATTCCCCACCCATATTGCAGGTCTTCCGGTGGCAGTGAATATCTGCTGTCACGTGAACCGCCATGTAATCCGTGAACTTTAAGGTGTACATATTGCAATGAAAAAAAGAAAGGGAGAATAGAATTTGGATAAATATATTAGCACTCCGATCACAGAAGAGACAACTTCAGATTTAAAGACAGGAGATTATGTCTATATTACCGGAACTATTTATGTGGCAAGGGATGCAGCCCACAAACGCATGATAGAAACCCTGGATCGTGGAGAAAAACTTCCTATTAACATAAAAGATTCCACCATCTATTATATGGGGCCTTCTCCTGCCAAAGAGGGACAGGCAATTGGTTCCGCCGGCCCTACCACAGCCAGCCGGATGGATAAATATGCTCCTACCCTGTTAGATCTGGGAGAAAAGGCAATGATCGGCAAAGGAAAAAGAAGTCAGGAAGTGATCAATGCGATCATCCGAAACAAAGCAGTTTACTTTGCCGCAATTGGGGGAGCGGGAGCATTGCTCTCCAAATGCATCAAAAAATCTGAAATTGTGTGTTATGAAGATCTGGGAGCTGAGGCAATCCGAAAAATCGAAGTAGAAAATTTTCCCGCAATTGTTGTTATTGACAAGGACGGAAACAATCTCTATGAAACAGCAATTTTACAATATTCCAAGATTTAGTCTGCAAAAATAATACAAAATTAGGAATATCAATTCTACTTAGTGAAAATGCATTTTTAAAAATTTTCTGTATGTTATAATATTTTCTGGGTTTTACTAAATTATAGGAGGTATTTCATATGTTAGGAAATGTAATTGTAGGACAATCAGGCGGACCTACAGCAGTAATTAATTCCAGTCTTGCAGGAGTATACAAAACTGCAAAAGACCTTGGAGCAAAGAAAGTTTATGGTATGCGATATGGAATCCAGGGATTTTTGAAAAAGAATATCGTGGATATGGATGAAAAAATCCGTTCCGATCTGGATTTGGAATTATTGAAACGTACACCTTCCGCTTTTTTAGGTTCCTGTAGATTTAAACTGCCGGAAATCAACGATGACAAAGAGTTATATGATAAAATTTTTGAGATATTAGAAGAATACGATATTTCTGCTTTCTTTTATATCGGTGGAAATGATTCCATGGATACCATCAAAAAGTTATCAGATTACGCTTTTCAGATTAAGAGCAATATTCGGTTTATGGGAGTTCCAAAGACCATCGACAACGATTTAGCAGAGACTGACCACACACCGGGATACGGAAGTGCGGCAAAATACATCGCTTCTGTCACAAAAGAAATCATTCGTGATGGCCTTGTACATGATGTGAAAAATGTTTCTATTATAGAGATTATGGGTAGAAATGCAGGATGGCTCACCGCTGCTGCAGCAATGGCAAAGGGTGAGGACTGTGAAGGTATCGATTTAATCTATCTTCCAGAGCTTCCCTTTGATGTGGATAAATTTGTAAAACGCATCGGTGATCTGCTGGAAAAGAAGAGTTCTGTTGTAGTTGCAGTTTCCGAGGGAATCAAGACAGCGGAAGGCAAATATGTATTTGAGCTCACAAGCCATACAGAGTATGTGGATGCTTTCGGGCACAAACAGTTGAGCGGTACAGCACGTTATCTTGCCAGCCTGATCAGTGAAAAATATGGCTGTAAGACCAGACCTATCGAGCTTTCTACATTGCAGAGATGTGCCGGACATCTGACATCCCGTGTAGATATCACGGAAGCATACCAGGTAGGCGGCTCAGCGGTAAAGGCTGCTTCAGAGGGGGAGACAGGAAAAGTAGTGATTTTAAAGAGAGTTTCCAGTGATCCCTATATCTGCACTACAGATATCCATGATGTTCATAAGATTGCCAATATTGAAAAGAAGGTTCCTGACGAGTGGATTACTGACGATGGAACAAATGTAAGCCAGGAAATGATAAACTATATTTATCCTTTGATCCAGGCAGAGCTTACACCGATTATGATAACCGGAAGACCACAGCATATTGTAATTGATATGGAAAAATAGAAGGTAGATATTAAAATGGCACTTTCAGAGAATGAAAGTGTCATTTTTTTAATCGAAATAGCAGGTTAAGAAAAAAATATTAAGGTTTTCTGTCAAAATAAAAGAAAGATGAAAAATATTAAAATTTGTGTTGACAAACTGTCCTTTTTTTAGTATTATATAATATGCGTTACGGCGCAGAATAATTTAATATTTGTTTTAATATAACTTTGGAGAAGTACTCAAGTGGCCGAAGAGGTGCCCCTGCTAAGGGTATAGGTCGGGTA
>JAMPFA010000020.1 GCA_023664725.1 Roseburia sp.
ATGGCAAGGAGGCAGAAAGGCATGAATGTAAATTTAAATGTAAATCAGGAGAGAAATACCCTGTTTGGAGGAAACCTTTTAAAAAATGGAAATGAGATGACGGTTCAGGAGAGGATTGCGCAGAAACGTCAGTTGTATTTGAAACAGGCCAATAAAGCAGTGAAAGAAGCAGACAAAGGCGAACGGAAAATGGATAAGAGCATTGAGGATGCCAGAGGACAAGTCAAGGAATGTTTTGACCTGATGGATGAATACGGTAAGAAAATGAAAGATGTGGATGAACGCCTGGCACAGCTGAAAGAACAGTTTGGCGTGGCAGATGACAGCCAGGAGCAGAAAGATCTGGAGATCCTGGTAAAAATCCAGGAAGGTCTTTCAGGAGTATCCGGAGGAGCGTTGACAGAGGAGGAGATAGAGCGTCTCAAAGATATGGGAGAGCCAACAGAATATCAGCAGGAAGCACTTAATCTGCTGAAAGAGAAAAATTACTACAGTATGGAGAGGATTAAGCAGGAATCCAAAATAGTTGGTCTTGGAAAAGGGATCCGTCAGGCTAAAACTGACAGACTGGCCAGCCATGGGATGATCGATGCGCAGAAATCCAAGGAAGAGCTTATAGAGGCAGCTTCCAAGGAGATTTTTGGGATGCTTGTTGAGGATGCCAAGGATAAAATTGACGAGAAGGCAGAGGAGATCCAGGAGGCAGCAGAGAAACGGGAAGAAAAGAAAGAAGAGATGGAAGAACGCCTGGAAGCTGTCAAGGAAGACAAGGAACAGAAGGAGGCAGCAGTGGAAGCTGCACAGGAAGCCGCACAGGAGATGACGAAACAGATGGCAAAGAGTGATGACCTGAGCGCAGAAGTTGATGCCGAGGTGAAGAAAATGGAGGCATTGCAAAAGCAGTTGGAAGAAGATTTAAAGGGTATTATGGTAGATAAGATTGTGTAGATAATAAAAATCCCCGCATTAGCGGGGACTTTTTTATTTGATGGCAATGGCCTCAATTTCACAGAGAACACCCTTGGGAAGTTCTTTTACAGCGACACAGCTTCTGGCCGGTTTGGAGATAAAATATTTGGCATAGACTTGGTTAAATGCAGCAAAGTCTTCCATATTTGCAAGGAAGCAGGTGGTTTTCACTACGTTTTCAAAGCCGCTTCCCGCAGAAGCTAAGATGGCTCCTACATTTTTGCAGCTCTGGTCTGTCTGCTCTTCAATGCCCCCGGAAACAATGGAACCGTCCTGAGGGTTAATTGGAATCTGGCCGGAAGTAAATATGAATCCGTTTACTTCATAACCCTGAGAATAAGGTCCGATTGCGCCTGGAGCTTTTTGGGTACTGATAATGTTCATGTCTTTCCTCTCTTTCCTGGTTGTAAATATGTATATTATCTTGCTGACTGGAATATCTGGATCATATCCTGTTTATCCAGCTTTTTAATAATACCGACAGTTCTCGTTTGGCCAAAAGAGCATTTTTCTGCCAGTTCCTCGATTTGCGCATCCGTTACGTTGATGCCCAGTTCTGTAATGGAGGTGGGCATATCAATGGAATGGTAGAAGTTTTCCATTGCCTTGATCCCGGATAAAGCCAAAGAGTCGATTTCCTCCGGTGTCAATTTTGTCAGATCATTGTCGGAAGGGATAATGCCGTGTACCTTTACGGCAAAACCCGCAAAGCGCATGGGATTTTCTCTGTATACATAATGCGCCCAGCTTCCCCATATGGCGGCAAGTCCCGCACCGTGGGCTACATCAAACATACCGCCCAGCTCATGCTCCATCTGGTGGGAAGCCCAGTCTCCTCCGTCTGTACCGCATCCTGTCAGACCGTTGTGGGAGAGGGAACTGGCCCACATTACTTCCGCTCTTGCATTGTAGTCGGTGGGATCTCTTTTCAATATTTTGGCATACTTCATTACATCACGCATCAGAGCTTCACTGATGCCGTCTGTCAGATCCATGCTGCCGGACTGGTTAAAATAGCGTTCCATGGTGTGCATCAGAATATCCACGCATCCGCAGGCTGTTTGGTATTCTGGCAGGGTAAAGGTCAACTCCGGGTTCATAATGGCAAATTTGCATCGGCTTACGTCTGCGCTGCATCCCCGTTTTAGCCATCCATCTTCGTTGGTGATGACAGAGGAATTGCTCATCTCACTTCCTGCTGCGGCAATGGTCAGGACTGCACCAATAGGGAGACAGGCTTTTGGTATGCGCTTCTTTTCATAAAATTCCCACACTTCCCCTTCATTTGCCACGCCGTATCCAATGGCCTTTGCGGAGTCAATTACGCTTCCGCCGCCGATGGCAAGGATAAAGTCAACACCTGATGTTTTACATAAATCAATCCCTTCATATACCAGAGAAAGCCTGGGATTGGGTTTTACACCGCCCAGGGATACAAAAGAGATATCATTGTCAAGCAGCAGAGTTTCAATGTGGTTAAGCAATCCGCTTCGGTTTGCGCTGCCGCCGCCGTAGTGAAGCAGTACTTTTTTATATCCCATCTCTTTTAACAGAACTCCGATCTGTTTTTCCGCATCCCGCCCAAAAATCACTTTTGTAGGGGTGTAATAGGTAAAGTTTTCCATAACATGCTCCTTGTCAATGCTCTTTTTGTTTTTTACAATTGGAATTTGCTTACTGCATGGTTCAATTCTGTTGTGTTGTCGTTTAACTGTTCCGTAGCGTCGGTCAGCCCGTTCATAATGGACGCCTGCTCTCTGATCCGCTCGCTTACCAGATTAGTGGATGCTAAGGTTTCTTCAATTACATCAGAGATATTCTTGATGGAATTAAGTGTTTCAGCCCGGTCTACATCCATGCTCTCGATTTCAATCGCTACCTGCTTCATATTTTCCAAAAGCTGTTCGATCACCTCATTCATATCAGAGAACATCTGCTTTGTAGTCTCCACCATCGCCTGCTGGTTTTTTACAATATTCTGAGCCTGGGAAGTGGCAGCTTTCGTGTCATCTGTCATAAGATGAATCTGTCTTACCAGCTCCTCAATGGATTTTGCGGATTCCATGGAATTTTCGGAGAGTTTTTTAATCTCCTCCGCCACGACAGTGAATCCACGTCCCATCTGACCGGCCCTTGCAGCTTCAATAGAGGCATTTAATGACAAGAGAGTAGTCTGGTCTGCGATATCGTTAATGTTCTTTACAAATTCCTCTATCTGGATAGAATGTTCGATTAATTTGTCTACTTTCTCGTTTACCGTTGCGGTTACGTCATATGTCTCATGGGAGTGTTCGATTAACTGCTCCATAGATTTGGAGCCATCCTGCACCATTTGCTTGGTATTGTCCGCAAGCTGCTCCACCTTTGAAATTTTGTCTCCTGTGCGAATGATCTTGCCGGAAAGAGCATCCATTTTGGATAAGCATTCCTCCGCATCATTTGCCTCCTGGATGACACCGCCGTTAATTTCTTCGATGGCATCGGAAATTGCCGCAACGGAAGAGTGTATCACATCAGATACCTTCCCCACATTGCTGGAAGAGAGGGATACATCCATTGTGGTATTCTGCACGCTGGAAATCAGATTCTTGGTATTGCCCAGGGTGTTCATGACATGCTTGGATAAAATGGCAAACTCACTTGTTCCCTCCATGGCAAAGTCCACGGTCAAATCCCCCTGGGAAGCTTTCATCAGTCCTTCCGTAATCTGCTTTAAGTTCCGCTGTAAGCCAATGAGGATTAACAGTCCCACAATGCCCACCACAAAGCAGGAGATAATGATGGAGATAATGACCGTGTGGCGGATTTTCAATGCCTGGGCCGTAATCACGCTCTTTGGCACCAGGGCGGAGATAACCGCATTGTTGGTGTCGCATCGGCGGTACATGTAAAGGTACGGTTTTCCGTTTACGTTGACATAGGTCTTGCCGCTGACCTCCTCGGAGGAAAATGCGTTTTGGGCGTAGTCCTTGTCGGTAAAGGTGAACTCGTCGGAGCCGTATGTAACCTCCTTGCCCTCCTTGGTGTGGTAGCTGATCACGCTGCCACTGCCCAAATCAATGTGGGAGAGGATGGAGTAGATCTGGTTTGCGTCAATGTCCACGATAATCAGAGTGCGCTTGTAGTTGCCCACCAGACAGAAACTTCCAGCATATTCACTGCTTTCCAACTTAAAGAGCTCATCTAAGGCGGCATGGCTTGCGCCCCACCGATCCTGCCTGGTTGCTCCGGTGCATTGCGCCTCCATCTCCGCCCTGATGTCTGTATAAATATCTTCCCCCATGAAAGTGCCGATGCTGTTGGTGGATAAGACAGCGCTCTCGCTTTCCGGGATCATGTGTATGTTCTTGATAAAATCGTTGGATAACTGCTTCATTAATATGGTGCTCTTCATATCATTTTTTGCCTGTAAAGAAACTAAGGTAGAGGAGCGTGAGACATAGTTAAGGAAGTTAGAATCCGTAGAAATCTCAGAAGAACTGGAGATAATACTGTCTAATCCGAAATCGATTAACTGGGATGCCATCTCTATGGAAGTCATGTTGGAATTTTCAAAGGTCTCAACCAGGCCGTCGGCAGCCTGCTGATAGGAGTAGACGCCAACCCCAATGACAATGAGGATCGGAATCACGAAACCAACTAAGATCTGAAATTTTAAATTTAGAGGCTTTAAATGCCGCCCGGCCTTTCTGGAAAAAAATCCCTTCCATTTCCGTTCACTCTTGGCTTTGACGGGTTTTGCATTTCTGGCTGTTTTATTATATTTTTTCTCTGGTTTCATGACTTCCCTCCTTCGTTGGGATACATAATTACACTATACTCCCTGAATGAAGAATTTGCAATAAAATAAATTGCAAAAAATTGTATAATTGTAAAGCCGGGATAAAATTTGTTAGTTCAGTTCAAACCGCCCGGAGGCGCCGCAGGGAAGTATCAGCCCATTTGAGGAAACAGGAAGCCCGATTTCATCCGCCGTGATTTTTCCATGATATTTTTTTAGCTCCAGGCCAAGCATATAGGCAAGGACAGCGGGCTGCAGTCCGGTGGTGTAGGAGTTTATCAGGAAAAAAAGCGGTTCCGGAGATAAAAGTTTCGTGCAGAGTTTAATAAAAGGATGGATGGCGTCTTCGATTTTCCATATTTCCCCTTTTGGGCCTCTGCCGTAGGAGGGGGGATCCATAATGATGGCATCGTAGGTGTTTCCACGGCGTATTTCGCGTTCCACAAATTTGACGCAGTCATCCACAATCCAGCGGATGGGGGCATTGGAGAGGCCGGAGGAGTGGGCGTTTTCCTTTGCCCAGGCAACCATGCCTTTTGAGGCATCCACGTGGGTGACGCTGGCTCCGGCGGCTGCTGCAAAGAGTGTTGCTCCGCCGGTGTAGGCAAAGAGGTTAAGCACTTTGACGGGGCGGGAAGCACAGCGGATTTTTTCACTGCACCAATCCCAGTTTACCGCCTGCTCTGGAAAAAGCCCGGTGTGCTTAAAGCGAAAGGGCTTTAGCTGGAAGGTAAGAGAGCGGTAGTGGATGCTCCACTGCTCGGGCAGATCAAAAAATTCCCATTCGCCGCCGCCTTTTTTGCTTCGGTGGTAATGACCGTTTTTCTTTTTCCAGCCTTTTTCTGTCTTTGGGGAGTTCCAGATGACCTGGGGGTCAGGGCGGACTAAAAGATAGTTCCCCCATCGCTCCAGTTTTTCTCCGTTGGAACAGTCTATCACTTCATAATCTTTCCAGTTATCTGCCAGCCACATAGTTGAATCCTTTCTTTTTCTAAATTTCGCCAAAATTCATGTATATGCTATCACAGAAAAGAAACAAATTCAACAGAAATCAAAGTGTGAGATATGGTAAAAACAGGACAAAAATAATAAAAAATGACAAAAATTTACGGTAACTGTGAAAAATGTCTTGTTTCTTTTGTACAAGCTGCCGGTGTATAATGTATATATCAAGAAAAGCGCAGTCAGAAATATCTTTTGGCTGTGCGGGAGAAAGAAGGAGGATATTCATATGAAAAAGAAACTCTTATCCGCACTTTTATGTGCAGCAATGACGGTGTCTATGGCAGCCTGCGGTTTATCTGCACCGGAGGAACCCGCCGCAGACACAAAGACAGATGCAGCAGATGCAGCAACAGATGACAAAGCAGACGATGCAGCAGAGGAGAAAACAGATGATGCAGCAGCAGCGCCTGCAGGCGAGGCAGAAGTAGTTCTGACATTTGCAGAGGTAAACCCATTGGATACCATCGTTGGACAGATGGATTCCGCTTTCAAAGATAAAGTGGAAGAGTTATCCGGCGGAACCATCCAGATCGATCTTCAGGCAAGCGGTGTGCTTGGCGCAGAGCAGGATGTTTTAGATTCTATGCTTGGCGGCGGCGGAACCATTCAGATGTCCCGTATCTCCGCATTTGCATTGACAAACTACGGCGGACAGAAATCTTCTCTGCTCTCCTTACCGTTTGTATTTGTAAGCCGTGAGCATTTCTGGAATTTTGCAGCATCCGACCTGGCAGAAGAGATCTTGATGGAGCCCCATGACAATGGAACAGGCATAAGAGGTTTATTCTACGGCGAAGAAGGTTTCCGTCATTTCTTCACAAAAAATGAAATTTCAGATATGGAAGACCTGGCAGGCATGAAGATCCGTGTGTCCAATGACCCCATCATGAACGGTCTTGTGGAAGGTCTTGGCGCATCCCCCACCGTGGTATCTTTTGGTGAGTTATACTCCGCATTGCAGACTGGCGTGGTAGATGCAGCAGAGCAGCCGATCGCTAACTACAAATCCAATGCATTCCAGGAAGTTGCACCGAACTTGATCTTAGACGGACATACACTGGGCGCAGTTCAGGTTGTTATTACAGATGAGGCTTGGGACTCTTTGACAGAGGAGCAGCAGGGATGGATCACAGAAGCCAGCGAGTACGCATCTAACTTCTGCCATGAGATTTCCCAGCAGGCTGAGGATGAAGTATTGGAAGAGCTTAAGGGAATGGGAGTCAACGTAATAGAAGTAACGGATGTTACAAAATGGCAGGAGGCATGTAAAAAAGTGATCGAGGATAACACAAAGGACAATGCTGATTTATATCAGAAGATTGTTGATATGCAGTAAGACATACAAAGATATTTGGTAAGTGCTTTTTGGGGCACAGAGAGGCAGTGCTCTTTGTGCCCTGACTTTATAGAAGGAGGGATGGTATGCCAAAGTTTTTTGAATCCATGGATAAAATCCGTCCGGCCTATGATGTGGTTTACCAGATCGTACTTTTTATCTGTAAACTGCTTTTGGTGGCGGACATTTTGATCACAAGTATGGCAGTAATCGGAAGATATGTCTCCTTTGTGCCTGACCCGGCATGGAGTGAGGAGGTAGTGTTGACACTGATGTCCTATATGGCTGTTTTATCTGCCGCATTGGCAATCCGCAGGGGTGCGCATATCCGTATGACAGCATTGGATATATATCTTCCAAAAGCACTGCTGAAGTTTTTAGATATTCTGGCTGATATCGCCGTTTTTGCCCTGGCTATCGTGATGATCACGGTTGGTTGGAAATATGCCGTAAATATCGGAGGAAAGGGAACTTATGTAAGTATGCCCTGGCTTTCCAAGTTCTGGCAGTATTTCCCAATTCCGTTGGCTGGCATTGCCATGGTGGTATTTGAGCTTGAGGCAATCTACAGCCATGTGAAAAGTATATTTGTAAAGGAGGGAACAGGCGAATGACAGTAAACAGTACAGCGATCGCAATTCTTTTGATCAGCTTTTTAATTATGATTCTATTGCGTTTCCCCATTGCATATGCAGTTGCGTTGTCCTCTCTCTTCTGCCTTTTATCCCAGGGACTTCCACTGACCACCATCTGTCAGCAGATGGTAAAGGGAATCAGTTCTTTCAGTTTGATGGCAGTGCCCTTCTTCATCACCATGGGTGTGCTGATGGGATCGGGAGGTATATCGGATAAGCTGATTGCCCTGGCAGATGCCTGTGTGGGATGGATGACCGGAGGAATGGCTATGGTGAATATCGTGGCTTCCTATTTCTTCGGAGGAATTTCCGGTTCCGCATCTGCGGATACTGCATCTCTGGGAAGTATATTGATTCCCATGATGGTAGATCAGGGATATGATGACGATTTTTCCACTGCAGTTACCATTACTTCTTCCTGTGAGGGACTGTTAGTGCCTCCAAGCCACAATATGGTAATCTACGCCATGGCTGCCGGGGGAGTTTCCGTTGGAAGCCTGTTTTTGGCAGGGTATATACCGGGTGCATTGCTTGCAGTCTCCCTTATGATCGGTTCCTTTATCATCTCCAAAAAGAGGAACTATCCCAAGGGCGCCAAGTTCAGCCTGAAAAATCTGGGAAAACAGTTTTTGATTTCCTTCTGGGCATTGGCTGCAGTTATCATCGTTGTGGTAGGTGTGGTAGGCGGATGGTTTACCGCCACAGAGTCCGCAGCTATCGCAGTTATCTACAGTCTCATCGTCAGCGTGTTTATCTATAAGGGACTGGACTGGAAGGGCGTGTGGAAAGTGCTGGAATCCTGTATTGACACTTTATCCATCGTGTTGATTTTGATTTCCACTTCCAGTATTTTCGGATTCTGCCTGACAACTTTGCATGTGCCGGATCTGGCGGCAAACGCCATTATCGGTATCAGCAGAAATCCCGTTGTCATTGCACTTTTATTGGACTTGATTCTTTTGTTCCTTGGCTGTATTATGGATATGTCACCTATTATTTTGATCGCAACGCCGATTTTGCTTCCCATCGCAACATCTATCGGGATCAGTCCGATCCAGTTTGGTATTATGATCGTGCTTAACTGCGGCATCGGCCTTTTGACACCTCCGGTAGGGGCCGTGCTCTTTATCGGTTCTGCTGTGGGTAAAGTAAAGATGGAGAGAGTGGTAAAAGCAACATTTCCTTTTTATCTGTGTATGATCGTGGTGCTTTTGCTGCTGACATTTATCCCGGAGATCAGCATGTTCCTGCCAAATCTGATGGGTTAAACTGTTACAGTTTAAAGGAAAGGATTCTTTCATGAAATACCGTTTTAAAAGTAAAGTGAAGGCGCTGGATTTTTGGAAATTGTCCATGTATAAGACCTATCACGCTGTAGCAGGAATCTGCAACATTGTGTTTACCGCAGCGATGATTGGGCTGTTGGTTCATTTTTGGGGCAATATCAGTGATGTATGGATAGGCTTTATCCTGTTTGGCTGTGTGTTGTTTCCTGTGATCCAGCCGGTGTGTATTTTTCTCCGGTGCCAAAGGCAGGTGGAAGATATTCCGAAAGACCTTGAGCTGGAGTTTGACGATTATGGGATTTGTGTATCTGCCGGGGGAACGGAAGAAAAAATTCCCTGGAAAAAGGTGGACCACATTGTAAAACAGCGGGATATGCTGGCAATTTATACGGACGGGAGCCATGGATATATCCTGATGGAACGCACGTTTTCAGATCAGTCCCAGGAGTTTATGGATTATCTGAGAGCACATATAAAACATAGGTAAATAAAAAGGGTGACTCAGGCAGAAAAACTGTGATGAGCGCCCTTTTTGCGTAGAAAAGACTGAAAGCTTATGTATTCCGGCAAGGATGGGAGAATGGATTTGAAACAAAAAATAGTATCGAAGTGGCAGGCATTTAACATTGAACAGAAAAGCTCTTTTTTTACAAAACTCATATTTTTTCTGTTTTTTGTGGTTATTCTGTTTGATCTATGGGTAGTGCAGTTTTCCCTTTTTGATTTTAATAAAATTTTGGAAGATAATCTGGAGAGCGGTACGCTATTGCAGTGTATCCAGGAGGAAACCCAGATTTTTGCAGAGTACACAAAAAACCGAAATGGGAATACGGAAAAAGAACTGAAAAAAGCGATAAAGAATACGAAAAAGGCCGTGCAGGACCTGCCCTATGACTGCAGCAGTATTGGGGAAAAACGCTACAATAAAACCTGGGCAATCCAGAACTTTTATGAAGTCTACCAGGAAAAGAGGGATGCACTGTTTCAGATGAACGGTTACGGGAAAGAGTATATTGCAAATCTGTATGAGGTGTATGATATGCAGGAGTATCTGCAAAAATATGCCAGGGAGCTTATGAGCGATACGCTTCATGATGGAAATGACGTATATCAGGCAAAGGTTCCGGGCATAATGCGGGCGCCCATGTTTATGGTTCTTTTAGGCGTGATCCTGTTGATTGGCGTGGTTCAGCAGACGAAACTTTTGAATAAAAATATTACGGTTCCCATACTGGAGCTGGCAAAGGCATCGAAAAGGATTGGGGCAAATGATTTTTCCGGGGAAGATATAAAAACGGAAAGCCAGGACGAATTGGGCGAGCTGGTACATGCATTTAACAAGATGAAATATGCCACAGGCCAGTATATCCAGGCTTTGGAGGAGAAACGTAAGACTTTAGACCTGCTCCATCAGGAGGAACTGGAACGGTTAAATCTGGAAAAACATTTAGAGATTACAAGGCTGGAACTGTTAAAAAACCAAATTAATCCTCATTTTTTGTTTAATACGCTGAATGTAATCGGCGGTATGGCGAATCTGGAGGAGGCGTTTACCACGGAAAAAATGATACGGGCATTAAGTTCTATTTTCCGCTACAATTTAAAGACCACAGATCCCCAGGTGCCGTTGTTTCAGGAAATAAAAGTGGTGGAGGATTATATGTACCTGCAGGAGATGCGTTTTGGAAGCAGGATTTCCTATGAGATTTCCTGCCAGGTGGATGCGGCCTGCGCAAAAGTTCCTGTGTACACGTTACAGCCCCTGGTGGAAAATGCCATTATCCATGGTCTGTCCCAGAAGGAGGAGGGAGGAAAGATCCGCATCCGTATCTGGGAGAGGAAAGAGACGCTTTTTATCACCATTGGGGATACCGGCGTGGGGATGGAGGAAGAGGAATTATCTGCATTAGTGTCAAAGCTAAAGTCGGGGGAGAATAAGGGAATCGGGCTTGGCAATATATATAGAAGAATCCTTTCCATGTATCCGGGGGGAGGATTTGAGGTGTTCAGTAAAAAAAATGCGGGGACGGTGATCCGCATTGAGATTCCCGGGAAAGGGGGAGAAGAAGATGTATCGGATTCTGGTGGCAGATGATGAGCCCATTGAGAGAATGGTGATAACAAAAAAGTTACAGAAGTTTTTTCCTGGACAGCTTGAAATTTTTCAGGCGGTAAACGGCAGGGAGGCGGTGGAAATTTTTGAGAAGGAGAACTGTGACATTGCGCTTTTGGATATCGAGATGCCGGGAATGAACGGGCTGGAAGCGTCAGAGTTTATCCGGGAGAAAGACAGGGAGTGCAGTATTGTGTTTTTGACGGCCTTTGACGAGTTTGGCTATGCGAAACGGGCAATTTCTGTAAGGGCTCTGGATTACCTGTTAAAGCCTGCGGACGATGGGGAACTGCAGACGGTGATCGAGGAGGCCATGCAGATTGCCGGAAAGCGAAGGGAAGGGAGATCTTTGGAAGAGCCGGGGAAGGAAGCGGATGTGAAAAGACAGGAGCTGGGGGAGGGGGAGAACCCGGAGATTACCCGTATCAGCGTGGCGGCTGATAAGATCCGGGATTATATTGACCTTCACTATCAGGAAGATGTATCCCTCCAGGACCTGGCGGGGATGATGGAGTATTCAGACGCTTATTTCTGCAAGATTTTTAAGCAGTGCTTTGACAAGAGCTTTATCATGTATCTGTCGGAGTTTCGGGTGGAGAAGGCTAAGGAACTTTTGGAGGATACCATGGTAAATATCAAGGATGTCAGCAGCAGGGTGGGATACCGGGATTCCAATTATTTTGCAAAGGTTTTTAAGCGGATGAACGGCTGCACCCCCAGCGAGTACCGCCTGAGGGCGTTGCAGAACAAAAGAGGGGACGGGCAGGGACATGAGAAAAAATAGAGCAGTGGATTTGACAGTTTTAATCGTTTTTATCCTGGCTTTGACGGGGGAGGTGTGGGCCGGCAGCCCGGTTTTTACCCAGGATTATCCGGTGTATGTGTTTTCCTACGGGGAGAACCAGGGGGAGGACTACCCCACCACCATGGGGGCCTACAGATTTGCGGAACTTGTGGAGGAGCGGACGGAGGGGAAAATCAGGATTCTGGTGACAGCGGACGGCGGCCTTGGGCAGGAGGGGGAGGTTATCTGGCAGATGCAGCATGGAGGGGTGGACTTTGCCAGGATTTCTTTATCCCAGCTCTCCGCCATGGACGATAAAATGAATGTGCTCCAGCTCCCCTATCTCTATGAAAATTCCAGCCATATGTGGTCGGTTTTGGACGGGGAAATCGGGGAGGAATTTTTGAGGCGGGTGGGGGAGTATGACCTTGTGGGACTGTCCTGGTACGACGCCGGGGCGAGGAGCTTTTATAATAACCTGCGCCCGATTAAAAGCCCGGCAGATATGGAGGGGATGCGGATTCGTGTGCAGCAGGCGGACATGATGGTGGATATTGTGGAGCTTTTGGGGGCGGTGGCGGTTCCAATCAGCTACGAGGAGGTGTATTCCAGCCTGGAGCGGGGCAATGTGGACGGAGCGGAGAACAACTGGCCCTCCTACGAGTCCATGAACCATAACGAGGTGGCGAAATATTTTACCCTGGACGAGCACACCAGGATTCCGGAGATGCAGCTTTGCTCCAAGCACACTTGGGAAAAGCTAACGCCTAAAGAGCAGGAGATTATTTTGAAATGCGCAAGGGAGTCCGCCCTCTATGAGAGGGAGCTTTGGGAAGAGCGGGAGAAGGCCTCCATGGAGCAGGTGATTTCGGAGGGGACGGTGGTGACGGAGCTTAGCCTGGAGGAGACGGAGCTGTTTCGCCAGGCCACGGGGGAGATTTACGAGAAGTACTGCGGGAGGTATATGGATGTGGTGGAGAAAATCAGGGGGATGGGGGAGAATGGGGAAGATGGGGAAGAATTATAAGATATGAAGAAAATGATGTATTCTTTTAAAAATATATTGAAGTCCTATGCCGTTATTTTGCTGTTATACTTCTCTTTTTTTCTGGCAAACGGGGGAATGGAGAACAATATTCCCTTTGTGTTTGACGCAAAGGGGATGTCCGGGACACTCTACGGCGTATTTTGGTCGATACTAAATGTGGCGGAGGTGGTGTTTCCGCTGGTTATCGTGTTTTTAAACCAAAAATTTGCCCCCTGGGGGATTAACCTGGCGTTTCTTGGGCTTGCCATAATATCCTGTGGGGTGATTGGTTTTGCGGGAAGTAACGGGCTTGTATTCGGGGCTTTGCTTGTGATTTATTTGGTGCGGATTGTCTTTAATTTTTCTGTGGGAAATGAGATAAACCTTGCCGTCCCCTCGGAGGAGAGAAGTGAATATTTTGCGGTGCGGGATATTTTTCTCTACGGGGCGGTTGCGGTAAGCACATTTTTCAGTGGAAAAATTATTGAAAGGACAAGGATAGAGTATGTCTATGTGATACTTGGAGTGGGATTTGCCTTTGCGGGCATCTGCACTTTTCGGGTACGTCATATGGTAAGCCGTGAGAATCAGAAGGAAAAGTCCCCCACGTTGCGGGAATATCTGGGTCAGATGAAAACTATTCTCAAAAACAAGATTTTTCTGGCATTGCTGGTGATTCAAATTGCATCCGTGGTGTATTCCGTGACCTTAAAATTTGTCCCCCTGCTGGCGATGGACAAGGGGATTTCCATTGCCGTTTTTTTGAAGTATACCAGCGTATTTACCATTGTAAATTGCGTGGGTTCCTTGGTTTTGGCCTACGGGGTGAAGGGGGACAATAAAAAAGCGGTGTATATCTTTGATATAGCCTTTGATATTTTGTCGGCGTTGTTTTTTGTGATATCGGAAAATCCGCTTGTTTTTCTGGCAGGGTACGGAATTTCTTTGTTAAAGGATATGTTTGCACCAGTGTCCTTTGGATATATGTACCACTGCATTGAAAGGCTGGGAGAACCGGAGGATGCTCCGATCGTGTTGGGGCTTTTAACCACGATTTCCAATGTGGCTAATATATGTATTCCGGTTGTGGTGGGGATATCTTGGAAACAGTGCTTTGTGCCGATTTTGTTTGTCAATGCGGGATGTCTGCTTTTGGCGGTGGTTGTGGGAATTTGCTTACTGCCGGTAGACTAGAAATGGTTGTGTTTTTTGACGAAAAATCATCTGTATGCTGTATTTTGCAACCGCCACGTTAATTACATTCTATCCTAAAATCGTTTGACAGATCAATACATATTGGATACATAAAAATATTCATGCGTAATTGCCCCCCGGAATAAAATGTGGTATACTCTAAAAAGTTCTAACAGACAGAAATAGAAAAGGATGGAGAATAGAATATATGGATATCGTTGTATTGGCAGGAGGTTTGAGCGCAGAGCGGGATGTGTCCCTGCGTTCCGGGGGAATGATTACAAATGCGCTGCGGGAAAACGGCCACAGAGTGCTGCTCCTTGACGTGTTTATGGGGGTTTATGAGACAGAGAGAGAGGTTTCGGATGTTTTTGACCATACAGAAGAGCTCAGTGTAAAGACAGAGGGGATCAAAGAAGCCGCACCGGACATAGCGGCAGTGAAGGCTTCCCGGAAAGACAAGTCAGACTGTTATTTCGGGCCGAATGTGATTTCCATCTGCCGCATGGCGGATATTGTGTTTCTCGCCCTCCACGGGGAGAACGGGGAGAACGGCAAGCTCCAGGCGGCATTTGATCTGTTTGGCATCCGCTATACCGGTTCCAATTATCTCAGCAGTGCCATCGCCATGGATAAGAACATCACAAAAATGTTCTTTGATATGGGGGGGGTGCCCACGCCAAAGGGCATTAAGATGACGAAAGAAGACCGGCAGGACAATATTGACCTGACAGGGCTTAGACTTCCCTGTGTAGTAAAACCCTGCTGCGGAGGTTCCAGCATCGGGGTTTCCATTGTAAGGGACAAAGAGGAGTATAAAGCAGCCCTGGAGGAGGCTTTCAGGTGGGAGGACGAGGTGATCATAGAGGACTACATAAAGGGAAGAGAGTTCTCTGTGGCAGTGATTGAGGGCAAGGCTCTCCCGGTTATTGAGATGGCACCTGTAGAAGGATTTTATGACTATAAAAATAAGTATCAGGCAGGGAGCACAGTAGAGACTTGTCCAGCAGATATTCCCAAAGCTGTGGCGGTAGAAATGCAGCATTACGCAGAGGAAGCAGCAAGGATTTTGGGGATTGACACCTATTCCAGAATGGATTTCCTCTTAAATGAGGCGGGGGAGATTTTCTGTCTGGAGGCAAACACACTTCCAGGAATGACAGAGACCAGCCTGATCCCCCAGGAAGCGGCAGTAGTGGGAATGAACTACAGACAGCTCTGTGAAAAGCTGATTCAGATTTCGTTGAAAAAATAGGAGCAGGTATGCAGGGAATTACGTTAAAACAGATTTTAGACTGCTGTCAGGGACAGTATGTGGGAAAAAAAGAAGATTTGGAAAAAGAAGTCACCGGGGTTGTGATCGACAGCCGGAAAACCCAGCCGGGTAATCTGTTTGTTCCTATAAAAGGGGAAAAGACAGACGGTCACAAATATATCCCCCAGGTCATGGAGGCAGGAGCTTTGGCCTCCCTGACAGAAGAGCCTCTGGGGGAGGATGTGGGAAATCATATTCTGGTTTCCTCTTCTCTTGCGGCAATGCAGAAGATTGCGGCATTTTACCGCAATATGCTAAATATTAAAGTGGTGGGGATTACCGGAAGCGTGGGGAAAACCAGTACAAAAGAAATGATCGCCTCCGTGTTAAAAGAGCATTTCAAAGTGCACAAGACGGCAGGAAATTTTAATAACCATATCGGCCTGCCATTGACGATTTTCGGCCTGGAAAGAGAGCATGAGGTGGGAGTCCTTGAGATGGGAATTTCCGATTTCGGGGAAATGCATACACTGGCATCCATGGCAAATCCTGATATCTGCGTCATAACCAATATCGGGCTGTGCCATCTGGAAAATTTAAAGACGAGAGACGGCATCTTAAAGGCAAAAACAGAGTGTTTTGAACATATGAAAGAGAATGGCACTGTAATCTTAAATGGGCTGGATGATAAGCTTTGTACCATCGATACGGTAAATGGTAAGGCTCCGGTATTTTACGGGAGAGACACAGATAAGGCCTACGCAACAGATATCTCAGATTTAGGGCTTTTGGGAATCCGCATCAATCTTCATCTCTGCGGGGAAGTGCGTCAGGTGACCATTCCAATCCCCGGGGAGCACAATATCTTCAACGCTCTTGCAGCTGCCTGTGTGGGGCATACCCTTGGGATGGATATAGAGGAAATCTGCCGGGGGATTGAGAGTGTTGAGACCATCGGCGGGAGAAGTAACTTGATTCAGGTTAACGGCATAACTATAATAGATGACTGCTACAATGCCAACCCTGTTTCCATGAAGGCTTCCCTCGATGTGCTTGCGAAAGCTTCGGGGAGGAAAATCGCAGTGCTTGGAGATATGGGTGAGCTGGGACGGGACGAGAGAGAGCTTCATGCCCAGGTTGGAAATTATCTGGCGGAAAAAAATATCGACTTTTTGTACTGCGCAGGGGAGCTTTCAAGAGAAATCGCCCAGTCGGCAAAGCAAAATCCCAGGTGTGTGGTGCGGTATTTTCCGTCAAAAGAGGAGTTGATTCCCGCTTTAAAAGAGAAGATCAAAGAGGGAGATACCATACTGGTAAAGGCATCTCACTTTATGGAGTATCCCCAAATTGTGGAGGCATTAAAAGAAACATAGCCAAGGTCATAATATAAAAAACGCCCTGCCGCATGGTTTACCGCTGTGCGTCAGGGCATTTTTTGTTTGCTATTTTTTTGTCTGCTCCTTTAGCATTTCCCGTATGATCCCCTGTGTGTAGCTTCCCAGGTGTTTCTGCTGTTCTTTGTCAAGTTCCTTGGGATAAATGGGTTTGCCGTAAGTCAGGATTATTGTGGCGGATTTTATAAAGGGGAGCTGTTTTTCAAAGGCATCCGCCGAACCGGTGAGAGCCATAGGCACAATGGCACATCCAGTTTTTTCCGCAATCTTAAAGCTGCCCTCTTTAAAGGGGAGCATTTCCGTATCGTCCTCACTTTCGCATCTGGTTCCCTCAGGGAAAATACAGATAGAAGTTCCTTTTTTTACCAGCTCAATGCAGGCGAGGATCGTCTTTAACCCAGCTTTATTGTCGTCACGGTTTAAAAACTGGCAGTGCAGGCGTTTCATCCACATGGACAAAAGGGGCACATGTTCAATGGAATCCTTGGCAACGTAGCCGGTAAGCCCGGGACACCGGGCGTAGGTTACTACTGTGTCGAAAAATCCCCGGTGGTTTCCGATGTAGAGTATGGCCTCATCTTTTGGAACATTTTCTTCCCCATATACAAATACCTTTGTACCGCTTAAAAGCAGCACCACTTTAAAAGCCCACTGGACAATGCGAAGCTGAGACAGGTCGGCAGCATGGGGATACTTTTTGGCGATCAGCCATTCCACCCCCCAGATGGGAATGCTGCAGATCAAAAAGAGTGTTACAAATACCAAAACGGCAATCAGTCTTATCATGACACCTTCTCCAATTACATTTTTTCTCCTAAATTAAAAATCATTCCTATTATACTAACTGTAAAGAGGAATTACAACCAGGTTTTTTGAATATTATGTAAAAAATGGTAAATATTAAGGAATGAAAGTATGAGAATTTATAAAAGGAGATATTTTTATCCAGGGATATTGATTCTTACGGTATTTTATATGGCGCTATGCCTCTTTGGATGTGGGGTGGAAAAAACAGATGAGAGCAAAGTGGAAGATATTGACTACTGTATTGTGGAGGAGAGTGATATTCCGAAAGAGCTGATGGCGAAAATACAGGAAAAAAAGGCTGCAGATCTTAAGATGGTCTTTGAGAACGATGATTTTGTGTATATTGTCCGGGGATACGGGGAGCAGGAGACAGGGGGATACAGTATTCAGGTGACTGATGTATTTTTAACAAAAAATGCGGTGGTATTTCGTTCTAATTTGGTAGGACCTTCCAAAGAGGAGGTGAAAAACGCAGTTCCCAGCTATCCATATGTTGTATTGAAAATACAGAATATGGGCAAAAATGTAATATTTGAATAAACAATATACAAAATATAGTACTTATGTCCTTTTTGACATCAGTGCATTGCAGTGATATACTAGAGCAGTAAACTTACCATCAATGCCGGAAGAAAGGAAGGAACGACTATGCAGCAGACAGACATCAACAAAGTACGTGCATCTGTACACCAGCAATGTGGAAGCAAGGTAATGATCCAGCTTGACCGCGGAAGAAATAAGATTGATGTTCAGGAAGGCGTAATTGTAGACGCATACCCCAGCGTTTTTACCATTCTGGTAAACGATCAGAATAAAGATAACCCGCCTCAATTGTTATCCTTTAGCTATACCGATATTATTACAAGAGACATACGAATGAAACTTTGTTAGTGAAGAGAGCATAAAAGCCCGCTGTTTTGAATAAGATGTATTAATTCAGAACAGGGGGCTTTTTTAGTGGAATTAGAGAATAAAAAACTGCATGGAAATCAGGAAGTGGGAAGAGCATTCAGCCAGATTACGCTGGATGATGATTATAATCTTCCGGATTATAAGCCGGATCTGACAAAGGTAATTCGGGAGAGAGGAACCATCCGTTTTGAGGAAACCCATGTGAGCAGCGGCCACGTGTGGCTGAAGGGCGTTCTTTCCTTTTCCATTTTGTACCGGACAGATTTGGACAACAAAAAGTTAAATCAGCTTCAGGGGGAGATACCCTTTCAGGAAAGCCTGGCCATAGACGGGGTGGAGGAACACAATCCTGTGAAAGTGGAGGGGAAGATTGAGGATATTTCTGTCAGTGTCATCAACTCCAGGAAACTCAGTATCCGATCGCTGGTAGAGTTTACCGCCACGGCTCAGACAGCGGGAGAGGAAAAAATCCTCACCGGAATAAAAAATGAAGATTCCTGTGAGATGTTAAAGGAAACTTTAGATGCGTTGGAACTTATCACGGACAAAAAAGATACCCTGCGCATCCGAAAGGAGCTGTCCCTTTCCTCCAATAAGCCCAATATGGAGGAAATCTTATGGAGCAGCGTGGAGCTTCGGGGGATGAACAGTAAGCTCAAAAGCGGGGAGATCGAAGTGACGGGGGAGGCATTGATCTATGTGCTCTATATGGGGGCGGAGGAGGAAGCAGGGATCCAGTGGTTTGAGACTACCCTGCCGATCCATGGAAGTGTGGAGTGCAGTTCCTGTGAGTCAGAGCAGATTTATTGGGTGAAACCTTCCCTTGAACAGTGGAGTCTGGAGATCCGTCAGGATGAGGACGGAGAAGAAAGAAATCTTATGCTGGAGATGGTGGTTCAGCTTGAAATCGGTCTCTGGCGAGAAGAGTCCATAGAGATGATCTCCGATATCTATGCTTTGGATAGGCAGGTGAAGCCGGAGTTTAAAACCGCATGCTTCCACAAATTGTGGATGAAAAATGAGGTAAAATCTAAAATAACGGATAAGATAGAACTTGACGAGAGTGAGGAGGATATCCTGCAGATCTGCGTCAATGAGGAAACTTTGAATATTGAGCAGACAACGGTTACCGATGAGGGGGTTCTGGCAGAGGGAACTCTTATCGTGGAAATCCTTTATATGACATCGGACGATTCCATGCCTCTGGGGGCAAAGAAAGCCTTTATTCCTTTCCAGCAGATGATTGACATGCCGGAGGGACAGGGTGATATGCAGATCTGGCTCCACGGGGAGATCGATCAGGTGACAACAGTGCTTTTAGACAGCAGAATGATAGAAGTAAAAGCGGTTGCAAGTCTTAACCTCCTGGCCTTCCAGAAGCAGAAGCGGCAGCTTATCACAAACATTGAAGAGGAAGAACTGGATCTGAAAGCACTGCAGCAAAGTCCTGGGATTGTGGGATATATTGTGCGCCCCGGGGACAAATTATTCTGTATTGCAAAAGAACACCACACCACAGTGGGAAATCTGATGGAAACAAACCACCTTACGCAGCCTTCCGTAAAGCCGGGGGAGAAACTGCTCATCGTCAAAAAAGTGGAATAAGATACTGGAAAAATGACAGGAACGTGATATAATTATCTTGATGTATTGGGTTTTTGAGGGTACGTAAAGGGAGGAAAGGTATGACTGAAACACAGTATAGAAGAGCAAACGGAACGGTTTTTCCACCGCTCATTGTTATTTTGGGATACGTATGCATTACATTGATCGCATTTGTCTTTATGGGAAAAAATGTTTCTGTCAGAACATATGTTCAGCTGATTGTATCGGTTCTGGGCTTTATCGTCTGCCTGGCGCTTTATCTGACCAGGCGGAGCACAAGGCTTTGCGCCAATGGCATGCTGATAGCGGCAACTGTGGTGTATGCAGTGCTTCGGGTGGTAGGAACCAGGGAAGACAATTTTTCCTACGCATTTCCGGTGCTGTTTGCGGCTATCACATATACCAATTTGCGCCTTATCATTGTGGGAAATGCGGTCATAACCATTGTCAATGTGCTTCATGTCCTGTTAAATCTGCAGATGTTTTCTACGGAGCAGGGTTCCACTATGATGGTGAATGTGTTTGTCTCTATACTGGTAGCATTTGCCTCCATTAATGTGACAAAGCTTTTAAAACAGTTTAACCAGGAAAATATAGATGTGATTCAGGAAGCCGCCAGGGAAGCGGAAGAAAACCAAAAGACAGGTCTAAAGATCGCAGAGGACATTATCCGGCATTTCCATGACGCCATGGATATGATGGATACGTTGGAAGAAAGCCTTTCCACCAGCAATTTTTCCATGAGCAATATTGCGGACAGCACAGAGAGCACGGCGGAGGCCATTCAGGAGCAGGCGGTGATGTGCCAGAACATCAGGGAATATGCGGATGAAGGCAAGGTGGTAGCCGGGGAGATGAATGAGGCAAGCGGAAACGTGGAGATATCTGTGGGCGATGGAGTCGCACTGGTTGGTGAGCTTCGCACTCAGGCGGACAATGTGGTAAAGGCAAGCGGCATTGTGGAGGAAGTGATCGAGGAACTGACAAATAAAGTACATGAAGTGGGAGGTTTTGTGGATGCGATTTTAAATATTTCAAGCCAGACAAATCTCCTTGCTCTCAATGCGTCTATTGAAGCGGCAAGGGCAGGCTCTGCCGGGAAAGGTTTCTCTGTTGTGGCGGAAGAGATCCGCAAATTGTCGGAGGATACCCAGCAGGCGTCCAACAATATCACAAAGATTATTCAGGAGTTAAATACAGGGGCCATGCGGGCCAATGAGAGTATAGCCAACGCCATGGATTCTGTGAAGGAACAGAATCAGGTTATTATGGACACCAACGGCAAATTTGCGGAGGTGGAGACGAAGGTAAGCGGACTGGTAGAAAATATCAACCAGATGAGCAACATTATGACAGAGACAGTGGATGCGGCAAATGTCATTTTTGACAATGTTTCCCAGCTCTCTGCAGCCAGCCAGGAGGTTGCGTCTTCCTCCAGCGAGGGGCTGGGCAATTCGCAGATTACCGTGCAGGAGGTGGCCAAATGCAAGGAAATCTTCGATGCGATCTATTCTTTGGCCAAGGATCTACAGCATAGCCTGGAAGGTTAATATTTTAGAAACGGGGGCATCTTTTGATGCCCTTTATCGTTTTGTCACTGTTGAAATGAAGTTGTGAAAATGTTATAATACAGTGATGTGGAAACAGTGGGAAACGCATAAAAGGATGATGGTATGAAAAACAGCAGTGTACATAGAAAAACAGTGGCTCTGGCATTGGCGGCGGTTTTGGGATTTACGGGCAGCTACACTGTCTGGGCAGGCAATATGTCCAAGGCAAAAGATGAGAAGGCGAAAGCGGAACAGGATCTCAATAATGCCAATGAGCAGATTGAGGCGATTGAGCAGAAACAGTCGCAGCTGCAGGGGGAAATTGACGCAAAGGATGCGGAGCTCGTGAATCTCCTGGTAAATATGGAGATTTTGGAAGAGGAGCTGGATGAGAAGGGTAAACAGCTGGATCAGGTTACCGTGGAGCTTAAGGATGCTCAGGTTTCAGAAAAAAGACAGTATGAAGCTATGAAAAAGAGGATCCAGTTTATGTATGAGCGGGGAGACGGAGCCATGATCGAGGCAATCCTGGGCTCAAAGGATATGTCGGATTTTTTAAACCGGGTGGAGTATGTGTCAGATATCTATGCGTATGATAGAAATCTTCTGACCCAGTATCAGAATACGGTAAAACAGGTGGCAGAGTTAAAGACTACGGTGGAGACAGAGAAAGCAGAGATGGAGGCTATGCAGGAGGAGTATGCCCTGCAGCAGGATGCTCTGGAAAATGTCCTGGCAGAAAAACGTTCCCAGATGGGAAGCTATGACAATCAGCTTGCAACGGCCCAGGCTGCGGCAGCGGCATATAAGCAGACCATAGCGGAGCAGAATGCCATTATCAAGGAGGAAGAGCGAAAGGCAAAGGAAGCGGAGGAAAAGGCAAAGGCTGCGGCAGCGGCAAAAGCCGCAGCTGCGGCGGCAAATAGCGGGAACGGAAATAGTAACAGCGCCGGAAACGCAAATTCAGGAGATAACACGGCAAACACAGACAATACTGCAGACAATAACAGTGGCGGAGGCAGCACGGGAAATACCTCTGACAGTACGGGAAGTGCCAGCGATAACACAGGAAGTACAGGCGGCGGAGGCGGGGAAAATCCCTCATTCTCCACTGGGGTATCCGGAAGTGACGTAGTAAACTATGCCTGTCAGTTTGTGGGGAATCCTTATGTATGGGGAGGGACAAGTCTCACAAACGGAGCAGACTGCTCCGGCTTTGTCATGAGCGTGTATGCAAAATTCGGAATCAGCCTGCCTCACAGTTCTGCGGCTCTTCAGGGCTGTGGAAAAGCAGTGAGTTATGCCAATGCCCAGCCTGGGGATCTGATCTGTTACAGCGGCCACGTGGCAATCTATATGGGAGGCGGAAGGATCGTTCACGCCCAGAGCGCCGCAGTGGGGATCACCACCAGCGCTGCGACCTACCGTACCATTGTATGTGTGAGGAGAGTGCTATGACCTCAAAGAAAGTAAGTAAAAAGCAGCTGGCAGTCTTTGGGGTGGCAGTCATTGTCTTTACAATAGTGGCATGGATCGGGGCACAGAGCAGGGCCAAAAAGATGGGAAAAGTGATCTATGCTGAAAATTTAGATGAGGTGATCGCCACGGTGGACCAGATTCCCATTACGCTGAAGGATTTCGGCATATATGCGGTTCACGAGGAGACTCTGGTGCAGCAGCAGGCCAGGGTCTATGATGATGACACGAAAAAGTACTGGAACGCTCACACCAATGGGGGATTTTTAAAGCTTACAGCCAGGGATGCGGCCATTGATCTTTTGATCCATGATGCAATCTTTTACAGGATGGCAGAGGAAACGGGGATTTACCTGGATGAAAATGAAAGGGAATACCTTGCCAATGAGCAGATGGATTTCTGGAATGATCTGGAGGAGGAGCAGCGGGAAAAGTTAGCCATGTCAAAGGAGGAAGTGGAGGATGCGTTTTTAAAGATGGCGCTGGCTCAAAAAATGCAGCAGCAGTATGCGCTGGAGAGGGGGGCGGATAACAGTGAGTATGAGGCAGCAGGCCAGGCGTATCAGGAAATGCTGGCTGACCATGAAGTTGAGAAAAATGAGGAGTTTATCGATAGAATTGATTTTGGAAATATAATATTGGAACATTGAGAAAGGAAGCAGCTTAGTATGACAGGAAAGATTGGAAGAAATGCCCCCTGTTGGTGCCACAGTGGGAAAAAGTATAAAATTTGCCATCAGGCATTTGACGAGCGGATCGCAAGATTTCAGGATGCAGGGCATATTGTGCCTACCCGTGATATGATTAAGACGCCGGAGCAGATTGAAAAGATAAAGGAGAGCGCAAAGATTAACATAGCGGTTTTGGATGAGCTGGAAGAAAAGATCCATGTCGGCATGTGTACAGAGGAAATTGACCGTCTGGTTTATGAGCGCACCACCGCAATGGGAGGGATTCCGGCACCCTTAAATTATCAGGGCTTTCCTAAAAGCGTGTGCACTTCTCTAAATGATGAAGTGTGCCATGGGATTCCCTCGGAAGATGTGATCTTAAAAGAGGGGGATATTGTGAATGTAGATGTGTCCACCAATTTAAACGGATATTATTCGGATTCCTCCAGAATGTTTTGTATTGGGAAAGTCAGCCCGGAGAAGCAGAAGCTGGTTCAGGTGGCAAAAGAATGTATTGACGAGGGATTAAAGGAAGTAAAACCCTGGAGATTTCTGGGGGATATGGGGCAGGCAGTGCACGATTATGCCTATGCCCATGGTTATACAGTAGTCCGGGAGATCGGAGGCCACGGTGTGGGGGTGGAGTTCCACGAAGATCCCTGGGTGAACTATAACAGTAAACGGGGCTGTGAGATGCTGATGGTGCCCGGAATGATGTTTACCATTGAGCCTATGATAAACATGGGGAAAGTGGAGATATATGTGGATGATAAGAATAACTGGACGGTGTACACGGAGGATGGAAAACCATCTGCCCAGTGGGAAGTGCAGGTGCTGGTGACAGAGCAGGGATACGAGATTATCTCTTACTGATTTACAGGAACGCTAGAAAAGAGGGAAGTATGAAAAGGATACAGATTGCAGCGGGATTTGTATTGGCTGTAATATGCGCTCTTGCCGGATGCGGGGAGGAAAAAGGAGACTCGGAGGCAAAAGCTTACTATGCCCTTGTCCAAAAAGAGCAGAAATTCGGTTATATAGACGGCACAGGAAAAAAAGTTATCGATTTTATCTATGATGATGCGGGAAATTTTTCAGAAAACGGATTGGCCTATGTGTTAAAAGATGGAAAATATGGATATATAAGCAGCAATGGGGAGATGGCAATCGAGCCTCAGTTTGACCAGGGATACATTTTTTCTCATGGATATGCGGTGATCGGGCAGCAGGGAAAGTTTGGTGTTATTGATACGGAGGGGAATATTGTAATCAAACCGGAGTACGAAGGTATTTTTACCTTTTCAGAGAACGGACTGGCAGTTTACCAAAAGGGAGAAAAGTATGGATATCTGTCGGTGGAGGGGGAAGAAGCGATCCCCGCCTGCTATACCATGGCAAAAGCATTTACGAAAGAAGGGCTTGCTGTTGTGATGGAAGATGAGTTCTATGGTATGATCCGAGAGGACGGCAGTGAGGCAGTTCCTGTGGAGTATCAATATCTGGACGATCTGGGGGAAAACGGTCTTGCGCTGGCAGAGAAAGACAATAAGTGGGGATATATTGACAAGGACGGAGAGACGGTGATCGACTTTATTTATGACGGGGCCTCCGCTTTTTCCACCAACGGCCTTGCGGCGGTGTTTAAAGACGGAAAATACGGTTATATCAATAAAAAGGGAGAAGAGGCCATTGCGTTTTCTTATACAAATGCCGGAAAGTTTTCAGAGGCAGGGGAGGGAATCTGCCTTGCGGCAGTGTGTGAGGAGGACAGCTACGGCTACATCAATGAAAAGGGGGAGGAAGTGGTTCCCATCCGCTATGGATATGTCAGCGATTTTGCCGCTAACGGTCTTGCGGCGGTGAGCAGTGATTCCGGCTGGGGTTATGTGAACAATGAAGGCCAGGAGATAGGAGATATGGAGTATCAGTATGCCGGCGCTTTTGGGGAATCCGGTCTTGCCATTGTGGAATCAGACGGAGTCTATGGCTGCATCAACGGGGCAGGTGAGCTGGTGGTAAAGCCGGAATATGAAAATATAGGAACCTTTGTAAAAATAAAATAGAAAAAATTTCAGGAGGAACAGAGGATGAAAAAAATTGAAGAATATGTGAGAAGTATACCGGATTTCCCGGAGAAGGGAATTATCTTCCGGGACGTTACCAGTGTTTTGGGGGATGCGGACGGGCTCAAGCTTGCCATTGACTCTATGATCGGACTCTTGGACGGTGTGGAGTTTGACGTGGTGGCAGGGACGGAATCCAGAGGGTTTATTTTCGGTGTTCCCATTGCCTACGCTCTTGGAAAACCTTTTGTCCCAATCCGCAAAAAGGGGAAACTTCCCTGTGAGACGATTACGGCCAGTTATGAGCTGGAATACGGCAGTGCGGAGATTGAGATGCACAGAGATTCCATTAGACCGGGGCAGAGAGTGGTTTTGGTGGACGATCTGATCGCTACCGGAGGAACAGTGGAAGCCTGCATCCGTCTGGCGGAAGAGCTGGGAGGAAAAGTGGTGAAGATCATTTTTCTTATGGAACTTGCGGGATTAAAGGGAAGAGACAAACTTGGCGGATATGACGTAGCTTCGGTTATTACATACGAGGGCAAGTAGCAGAAAAGGAGAAAATAAATCATGCTGGAAAAGTTTTTTAAGCTGAATGAGAATCATACTACGGTGAGGACAGAGGTCATTGCGGGAATTACCACATTTATGGCCATGGCTTATATCCTGGCGGTAAACCCCACTATGCTGGGGGATGCGGGGATGAACCGGGATGCGGTGCTGATGGCCACCTGTCTGGCTTCTTTTGTGGGAACTATGGCAATGGCGCTGATGGCAAATTATCCCTTCGCCCTGGCACCTGGCATGGGGCTGAATGCCTATTTTGCCTACACCGTATGCGGGGCCATGGGATATTCCTGGCAGATCGCTCTTTTGGCGGTATTTGTGGAGGGTATTATCTTTATTGTCCTATCCTTGACAAATGTCAGGGAGGCAATTTTTGACGCAATTCCAAGCACTTTAAAAAAAGGCGTCAGTGCAGGTATCGGTCTTTTTATTGCTTTTATCGGCCTTCAGGGGGCGCATCTTGTGGTGGCAAATCCTTCCACCCTTGTAACTTATGTCGCTTTTGCGGACAACTGGCATACGGAAGGGATCTGTGCTGTTCTGGCACTGATCGGACTGATGCTTACGGCAATCCTCTATATCAAGGGGATGAAAGGCTCTATCCTTATCGGGATACTGGCAACCTGGGCGCTTGGAATGCTTTCCCAGGCAGTGGGAATCTATGTGGTTGATGTGGAGAATGGATTTTATTCCCTGTATCCTTCCATGGCACTGACAGACTTCTCTTCCCTGGGAAGTACATTTGGCCAGTGCTTTAAGGCGGATTTTTCCGGTGTAAGTATTTTTAATTTTATTGTGATCCTGCTGTCCTTTTTGTTTGTGGACATGTTTGACACCATAGGTACATTGATTGGTGTGTCCTCCAAGGCGGGGATGCTGGATAAAGACGAGAAGCTTCCAAGGATCCGGCCTGCGCTGCTGGCGGATGCCATTGCAACTTCCGCAGGGGCAGTTTTGGGAACTTCTACCACTACCACTTTTGTGGAGAGTTCTGCAGGAGTAGGGGAAGGGGCGAGAACCGGACTGGCTTCCGTGGTAACAGGATTTCTGTTTTTGCTGGCAATCTTTTTTGCGCCGATCTTTACGGCGGTTCCCGGATTCGCAACGGCGCCGGCTTTGATCTTTGTGGGATTTCTTATGGTTTCTTCTATTGTAAAAATAGATTTTGATGATCTAACAGAGAGTATTCCCGCATATCTGTGCTTTCTGGCAATGCCGCTGTTATACAGCATTTCCGAGGGAATTGCCATTGGGGTGATCTCCTATGTGGTGATCAATCTGGTGTGCAAAAATGGGAAGAAGATCACGCCGCTGATGTATATTCTGGCAGTATTGTTTATATGTAAATATATATTTTTGTAGAAAGTTTAATTAGAAAACACAGCAGGCATGAGATTTACTGTCGATGGGACAGTACCTCATGCCTGCTGTGTACATCTCCTGCCCGGTCAGGCAGGAAAAAAGGGAGAGAAAGAAACTGGAATATGGTAAACCCTGTTGCCAGGGATAACTTTTTGTCGGAGCCGACCAAGCTCCGCAGAACTTTACAACTCCTTTGAATATGAGTATAGTATACATAACAAATGTGTTCACAATTTGAATAAATATGGAAATATTTTTGAAGTTTATTAAAAAAGAATAAACAGGAGGACTTTTAAAATGGAGAAGCGTATTACAGGAAGTACAGGATTATTGGGGCTTATCGGCTCCCCGGTGAGTCATTCCGGCTCCCCGGCAATGTATAATTATAGTTTTCAGGAGCTGGGGCTTGACTATGCGTACCTTGCATTTGACGTGCCTATTTCTGAGGTAAAAAATGCCATCCAGGCAATCAAGACCTTTCACATGCGGGGGTGCAATGTGACGATGCCCTGTAAGACGGAAGTGGTACAGTACATGGATGAGCTTTCCGATGCTGCCAAAATTATCGGTGCGGTAAATACCATTGTAAATGAGGACGGCAAGTTGGTGGGCCACATTACAGACGGAACTGGATTTGTGGACAATTTAAAAGACCATGGAACGGATGTGGCGGGAAAGAAGCTGACCATCGCCGGAGGCGGCGGTGCGGCCACAGCGGTGCAGGTACAGTGTGCCTTAGACGGAGCGAGGGAGATTTCTATTTTTAACAGGAAAGACGCATTTTTCGGAAGAACGGTGGAGACGGCGGAGAAAATAAAAAAAGCCTGTCCGAACTGCGCAGTGAATGTGTTCGATATGGATGACCAGTCGAAAATGAAAGAGGAGATAATGGACAGCGATATTTTTGTCAATGCCACGATTGTTGGGATGAAGCCCATGGAAAATGAAAGTGTGGTAAAGGATGTCTCTGCCTTTCACAAAGGCCTTGTGGTGTGTGACGTGGTCTACAATCCTAAGGAGACAAAACTTCTTCGGGAGGCAAAAGAGCAGGGATGCAAATGCATCGGCGGTGAGGGTATGCTGTTGTGGCAGGGAGTGGCGGCCTTTAAGCTCTACACAGGGAAGGATATGCCGGTAGAAGGCGTAAAGAAAATACTCTTTGGAGAATAATTGAAAAAGGAGCGAAGAGCGATGAAGGGAAATATTTTTCTCATTGGCTTTATGGGAACCGGAAAGAGCACCATCTCAAAAGCATTAAAAAGGATGCTGCATATGGAATGTATGGAGATGGATGAGATGATCGAGGAAAAGCAGGGGATGCCTATTCCAGAGATTTTTGAGAAGTATGGAGAGAACTATTTCAGAGATGTGGAGAGCCAGCTTTTGCGGGAACTTCGGGAGGGGGAGGATGTCATCGTCTCCTGCGGCGGCGGAGTGGTAGTCCGGCCGGAAAATATCGGATACATGAAAGACAGCGGGAAGGTAGTGCTTTTGTCCGCAACGCCGGAAACTGTGTATGAGAGGGTGAAACACAGTACGAATCGTCCGATCTTAAACGGAAATATGAATGTGGAATATATTGGGGAATTAATGGAAAAACGCCGGGAGAAATATCAGGCAGCGGCAGACATTGTGATCGCCACGGACGGGAAGACCACAGAGGAGATCTGCAGAGAAATCTGTAAGGCGCTTAAAGGATAAGGAGGGGGTTTCGTGAAAATTATTATTGCGGGGGACGGGAAAGTAGGAGCCACTTTAGTCCGGCAGCTCTCGGCAGAGGATTATGATCTGACTCTGGTGGATGTAAACCCAAACCGGCTGGACAGCAGCTCTGAGCGGTTTGACATTTTGGCGGTGGAGGGAAACTGTGCCTCTATGGAAGTTTTGAAACAGGCGGGGGTGGAGACAGCGGATCTTTTGATTGCAGCCACAAGTGCGGACGAAATTAATCTTTTGTGCTGCCTGACAGCCCACGTGCTAAATCCCAAGTTACATACTATCGCAAGAATAAGGAATCCCGAATACATCGGGCAGGTTTATAAAATGCGTCATGCTTTCGCATTGTCTATGACAGTGAACCCGGAGAGACAGGCGGCGGTGGAAATCGAGAGGCTCTTAAAATATCCGGGATTTTTAAAGCGGGAGACATTTGCCAAAGGCAGGATGGAGCTGGTAGAACTTAAGGTGATGCCGGGGAGCAAGCTTGGCAATGTCACGTTAAATGATCTGGACAGCGTGGTGAAATGTCAGATTTTGGTGTGTGTTGTGGTGCGGGAAGGAAAAGCGGTAACTCCTGACGGTAATTTTGTACTGCGGGAAGGAGACCATATTTTTGTAACCGCATCCATTGAAAATCTGACCATGCTCTTAAAAAACCTGGGGATCATTACCCATAAGGCAAAGCGGATCATTATCTGTGGCGGAGGAAGGGTCAGTATCTATCTGGCAAAGATTTTGGAGAAGAGCAAGATCACTGTCCAGATCATTGAGAAGGACAGAGCAAAATGTGAACTGCTGGCAGGACTTTTGCCAAATGCCTGTATCGTGGAGGGAGACGCCAGCGATGAACAGCTTTTGGAGAGCGAAGGAATTGCAGACTGTGATGCGTTGATCACCATGACGGGCCTGGATGAGCTGAATATGATTGTTTCCCTGTATGGAAGCCAGTGCGGAGTGCCTCAGGTCATCACAAAACTTGGGCGCACAAACAGCAACGGAATCTTGGACAGCCTGGAAATTGGAAGTATTATCAGCCCCAAGGAACTGTGCTGTAATACGATCGTGCGTTATGTCAGAGCAGTGAAAAAACAGGCCGGCGCGGCATTGGCGGTACATACCATTGCGGACGGACAGGCGGAGGCGGTGGAGTTTGTCGTGGACGATTCCACAATGCACTGCAATGAGCCGTTGAAAAATCTGCGGATCAAACCGAATGTCCGCATTGCAGGTATTATGCGCTCTCTGGTACCGGAGCTTCCAAATGGAGATTCTTATTTCCAAAAAGGAGATACGGTGATCATTATCACAAGTGGTCGGGTAATCTATCAGATCAATGATATTTTTGAATAAAAGAATTGGCAGATTCGTATATAGGATACGGCTGCAAATGAAGATACAATGACAGGAGAAGACAATGAATTATAAAATTATGGGCAGATTTATGGGGCGGATTTTGCTGGTGGAGGCCGCCTTTATGCTGCCGGCTCTCTTAATAGGTATGTATTTTGGGGAAGGTCATGCGGTAAAAGGTTTTAGTATGGGTATCGGGGTGACAATTTTGCTGGCAGTGATACTTTTGCAGGTCTGCCGCAAGGGAGGAAGGAGCTTTCACGCAAGGGAAGGACTTGTATGTGTGGGGCTTAGCTGGATTGTTCTCAGTATTCTGGGGTCTCTGCCTTTCTATTTTTCCGGGGAGATTCCTCATTATATCGATGCGCTGTTTGAGACGGTATCAGGATTTACCACCACAGGAGCGTCCATTCTTCCAGAAGTGGAAAGTCTCTCAAAAAGTATTTTATATTGGCGGAGTTTTACCCATTGGCTGGGGGGCATGGGTGTGCTGGTGTTTCTTTTGGCAGTGGCATCTACAGCGGACAGCAAACAGGGATTTACCATGCATCTGCTTCGGGCGGAGAGCCCAGGTCCAAATGTAGGGAAATTGGTGCCGAAAATGAAAACCACGGCTCGGATTCTGTACATTCTGTATATTGTTTTGACCGTGATAAATGTAGTCTTTCTGCTGCTTGGGGGGATGTCGGTGTTTGAGGCGGTCTGCACGGCGTTAGGGACGGCAGGGACTGGAGGCTTCGGGGTGAAAAATGACAGTATTGCCGGTTACAGCCCCTATATTCAGAATGTGTGCACCGTGTTTATGTTTCTCTTCGGAGTGAACTTCAGCTGCTATTACCTTCTGATTTTAAAGAAATTTTATACGGTGTGGAAGGATGAGGAAGTGCGGTTGTATTTTGGCATGGTGTTTGGCAGTATTGCACTGATTGTCTGGAACCTCAGGGGATATTACCCCACTCTGGGAGAGACCATCCGCCATGCGGCATTCCAGGTGGTCAGCGTTGTCACAACCACAGGGTATGCCACCACGGATTTTGATTTGTGGCCCGGTTTTTCTAAGGCGATTCTGCTCAGCCTGATGGTGGTGGGAGCCTGTGCAGGAAGTACCGGAGGCGGTTTTAAATGTATCCGTATCCTTCTGGTGATGAAGAATCTGAAGAGGAATGTGCAAAAGGTGCTGCATCCCCAGAAAGTCCAGGTGGTGAGGATGAATGGCAGGCCGGTGGCAGAAAAGATTGTGGAGAACACCAATGCGTATCTGGCGGCTTACACCTTTATTTTTGCTTTAAGTTTTATATTGATATCCATTGACAATTTTTCTGTCACCACGAATTTTTCTGCTGTCATGGCCTGCTTTAACAATATCGGGCCGGGGCTGGAGGCTGTGGGGCCCACCTGTAATTTTTCCGCTTACAGCATTTTTTCAAAGATGGTGCTGATTGTGGATATGCTGGCGGGGCGCCTGGAGATCTTCCCAATTTTGATCCTGTTTTCCAAGTCGGCATGGAAACATCGGTAATTTTTGCATTAAAAGAGATAGAAAGCTATGTTCTCAAAATCCTGGGAATAAGGAAATCATCCCCTGCATACAATGTAACAACAAGTATCGCAGGGGTTTTTTGTGAAAAGTTATATAGAGGAGAGAGCGATGGATATCGCCAGATATATTGTGGAAAACAATGCAACGGTAAGGCAGACGGCGAAGAAGTTTGGGATTAGTAAGAGTACGGTACATAAGGACGTGACAGAACGCCTCCCCCAGATCAATCCGTCTCTTGCCCAGAAAGCAAGGAAAGTTTTAGATATCAATAAATCAGAACGGCATATCCGGGGAGGTCTTGCTACAAGAGAGAAATATCTTCACCAACACCATGGATAAAAGGCAGTTTTGAGAGTGAAATTTATGGTGTAAAAGGCAGGAAAAGAAACTTGTTCTTTCCATCCTTTCCGTGGATAGAAAAAACAAGTTCCTTTTCCTGTTGCTATTTGCGGATTCTATAATAAATTTTCCTTGTAAACTTCTATAAGCTACTTTATAATAAGAAATTAATGAAGAACAATAGGGAGGAAACTGTTCATGGATCAGGAAAAGGTAATAGTCATTGATTTTGGCGGTCAGTATAATCAGTTGGTTGCAAGACGTGTCAGAGAATGTAATGTATATTGTGAAATCTATTCCTACCGCACCGATTTGGAGCAGATAAAAACGATGAAGCCCAAGGGTATTATTTTGACCGGAGGGCCAAACAGCTGTTATGGGCCGGACGCTCCGACTTACAGAAAGGAATTGTTTGAGCTGGGGATTCCGGTGCTTGGACTGTGCTATGGGGCACAGCTTATGATGCATGTGCTTGGCGGTATTGTGGAGAAGGCGCCTGTGCGGGAATATGGAAAAACAGAAGTTATGGTGAATACGGGATCACTATTGTTTACGGATGTATCAGAAAAGACGCTCTGCTGGATGAGCCATAATGACTATATTTCAAAGACGGCGCCGGGGTTTGAAATTGTTGCCCACACAAAGGACTGCCCGGTGGCGGCGGCAGAGAACCGGGAGAAAGGTTTGTACATTATCCAGTTTCACCCGGAAGTACTGCACACAGAAGAAGGGACAAAAATGCTTTACAATTTCGTGCGGAATATCTGTGGATGTTCTGGCACCTGGCGCATGGATTCTTTTGTGGAAAATTCTATTCAGGAGATACGAAAAAAAGTAGGTCAGGGCAAAGTGCTCTGCGCCCTCTCCGGCGGAGTGGATTCCTCTGTGGCGGCAGTAATGCTGTCAAAGGCCATCGGAAATCAGCTTACCTGTGTCTTTGTGGACCATGGCCTGCTCCGCAAAAACGAAGGGGACGAGGTGGAGGAAGTCTTTGGTTCTCAGGGGATTTATGAGCTGAATTTTATACGTGTCAACGCCCAGGAACGGTTTTACAATAAACTGGCGGGAGTAACGGATCCGGAGACAAAACGGAAGATTATCGGGGAAGAGTTTATCCGTGTTTTTGAGGAAGAAGCAAAGAAGATCGGCGCAGTGGATTTCCTGGTGCAGGGAACCATTTACCCCGATGTGGTGGAGAGCGGACTTGGTGGAGAATCAGCAGTGATTAAGTCTCACCACAATGTGGGAGGATTGCCGGATTATGTGGATTTTAAAGAGATTATCGAGCCTCTTCGTGATCTTTTTAAGGACGAGGTGCGAAAGGCCGGACTTGAAATGGGAATTCCGGAAAAGTTGGTGTTCCGTCAGCCCTTCCCAGGGCCTGGCCTTGGGATTCGGATCATCGGCGAAGTCACAGCCAATAAGGTGCGGATCGTTCAGAATGCGGATGCGATTTACCGGGAGGAGATTGCCAATGCGGGACTGGACAAAAGTATCGGACAGTATTTTGCGGCCCTTACCAATATGCGCTCCGTGGGGGTTATGGGGGACGAGAGGACATATGATTACGCCGTGGCGCTGCGGGCGGTGAATACCGTTGATTTTATGACGGCGGAGGCGGCTGAGATTCCATTTGGGGTGTTGCAGAGGGTGATGGGGAGGATTATCAATGAGGTGAAAGGGGTGAACCGGGTGGTGTATGATTTGACGAGTAAGCCGCCGGGGACGATTGAGTTCGAGTGATGAAATGGGCTTTTGAAACCTAGTATTTATACGGGTTGCAAGCAAATTTATTTAAGCGTTGGCAACGATTTGGCAACATTTATAACATCACGCACTGGATAATTACATCAATGGCATAAAGAAAACCTTGCTGATTTTCAGATATGTAACTGA
>JAMPFA010000021.1 GCA_023664725.1 Roseburia sp.
TCCCATTACGCCCCTTCTGGCTGCAATATCTGCCCCAAAACAGCTTTTGGTCTGTATGCGGTTTCCCATTTCATCGTATTTAACGGAAACCCAGTGGTTATCCTGCCATTCCTTGGTGGTTCTGCCCACCTTATCCCGTTCAAATCTGATTTTTACATCCTGGTTTTCCGCTCTGACTAAATCCCCGTTTTTATTGTAGGCAAATACCTCATAGCTGCCATCGTGGTAATCGACCCTGGTGACCTGTCCCAGCTTGTCATACTGATATTTTGTAAACCTTCCCCCGGGACGGTTGATCCTGGTGATAAGCCCGGAATAATCCCTTTCATACGTCCGGGTAAGGTTATCGTATCCCACTTCTTTGATGACATTCCCTTTGGCATCCCATTCAAACCGGTAAACTTCCCCTTTTTCATTTGTAATGGATACCAGCTGTTCTTCCGTATCGTACTGGTATACAGACCTATGCCCGTCCTGCGTCCTGGAAGCCATGCTCCCCAGTATGGTATAGGTATAGTCCACCTCTGTCTTTTTGTCTTTTGCATGCAGCACGCCGTCATAGCCGTCATAGGAAAGTTCAATTTCATTTCCATCCGCCAGGGTTGCACCTATCATGCGGTTCAGTCTGTCATACCGGTACTTTTCCACTGCCCCCAGAGGGTTTTGCGCAGACAGGCAGTTTCCCCTCCGGTCATATTCCCAGGCAGAAAAACTTCCATTTGGCAGAGTGGTCTTTCTTATATTGAAATCCCTGTCATACTCTATATGGACTTCCCCTTTGTCTGCATAGACTATTTTTTCCACAAGTTTATGGGGGTTATACTCATATGAAAGTTCTGCACCTTCCTCATCCACAACTTTCCCCAGTGTAGCGTCAGCATTGTAAACCCACTTCCTTATGCCTCCTTCCCCGTCAATCATCTGGACCAGCCGCCCTTCCCCATCATAGGAAAAGCATAGCTTACTTCCGTCTGCAAAGATAACTGCCGTAATCTGTGACCAGTCATTATACTGATACAGCGTCATGCGTCCCTCTTCATCCACCTGGCTGGCTAACTGCCAATGTTCATCATATTCTTCCCTTGTTTCCGTTGAATCCGGGTAAACAATTCTTGTGCAGAGCATTCTCTCATCATAATGATATTCACTGGGCATATTACTCTGGCCTGTCCTGACAGTATTATACCCTTCCTCATCATGATAATCAATCCATAAACTTAAGACGCCTTCCTCCCCCCAGGTTCTTACCGCCCTGGCTCCGTCTTCATATTTGTCATATTCCCACTGGAAGGAATGTCCGTTCCTGTCTGTCTTTTTTACTAACAGGTGATTCTTATAATCCATACAGAGGTCTGCTCCCACTGCGTCTGTAACTGTCTTTAAATCCTGCTCCATATTATAGCCATAACCAATCAGCACATGAGGTTTCCCTGCACTCTCTTCTTCCCTCAATGACACCTGGATGATACGCCCCTGCTTATTCGTTGTGACCTCCAGCGTTCTGTCTGCACTGTCTGTAATCCCACACAGGTATCCATTGTTGTCGTAAAAAAATTCTATCCGGTGTCCCTGGCGGTTCTGGATCCTGGTAAGTTTATAGGGCAGATATCCGCCAGGACTTTCATAAAGGAAATATGTACAGCCGCTTTCCGGGTCAAATAACCGGTAATGGTCATTATGCCTCACTAAAAGCATCTTACAGTCAGGGCCAAAAAACTCCTCCCCCACCATAATCTCAGGGAAAATACAGACACGTCCATCATTAAGAAAAACCGCCAATGCCGATTCTTCTTCAAGGATTTCTAACCCCATCTCATAATTATAACGGGCGCCATGGCCCAGATGCCCCATAACCTGGCTGGCGCTGCACCAGATCCTCCTCCACTGCAGCGGCAGCGGTCCTGGCAGTTCAAAATCAATGGTATCATATATGACATTTCCGCTGACCAGGTCAACCGGGTCTCCTCCCAGTTTACAGAATTCTTTTTCCAGCCATTTTGGCATCCCATTTCCGAATTTCTCCATCAGCTTCCGTAAACCTTTTCGCAATACTGCTGATGCCGCCGGCGTGATAAACCCTAACCCGAAAGAAAACAGCCCCTGAGACCAATCGTAAGGTTTGCCGAAACATAAAAATTCCAGCCCCTGTCCAATAGCGTCGGACAAAAAACCTGTCGCTCCCCCCACAAGCATTTTTCCAATAAGCTTTAACCCTTCCAGCGCTTTTATCCCCAAAATTGCACCTTCAACAGCCCCCTGAATTGCACCTTTTAGGCCTGCCATAGCATAATACTGCAAGTCACTTACTTCTCCCCTTACTATATCTGATACTGCCATTGCCCCGACCGCTATTGTTCCGCTGATAGCCGCCCCTATAGCCACAGAAGCCGCTCCCCCCGTAAACACTATTGCGGCTGCTACTACTGCTACTACAGCCAACCCAAACAGTACATTCGTTGCAAGCTTTCCCCAGTCAATTTTCTTTTCCTCATAAGCAATTTCTTCATTAAGCCGGTCTGCAAAAACCTCTTTTTTCCGCCCGTTGTAAATCAGTTTCTTCCCTGCCTTGATATGGGCGTCACCATCTGCCCCGCCCATTATATACAGACAGGATTCCTGTTTTGCACCTACAATGATATCACCTGTTTTGGCAAAAATTTTTATCATCTGCTGTGCTTCCAAAGCAAGTTTTTGTTTCGTAAAAATATTGATATCCTCATGGCTCTGCACCGTTACGCCGGTTCCTGCATCCATTTTCAGGAACAACTCTTCCGCAGCGTCAAAACTGATATCTGTTACCCCTAATTTCATCTCCTTTCCTTCCGGGGTTCCCATATATTTCTGGCTGGGATCAGAAGTCTTTGCACAGCTTCCGCCGTTTTTGCGCACAGCATTCATGGCAATCCCGCCAGTTTCGTCACTGCTTGAAAAATATAGGGAAATGGAAGTTCCAGTTTCCGGCATACAGTAAAAGAGGTTATTGGCCTGGGAAGCATAAGGAAACCAGCAGGCAGTATCCGCATCCTGGCTTTTGTCTATTTTTAACTTCATTTTCACCTGCTGGTTTTTTGACTCCAGAACCTCACCCAGAAGGGAAATCCCCTGGATGCGGCTGTTTTCTTTTTTAGGCATCCACAAGGAAGATTCCAGCGTCAGTATGTAAGTATAATAAAGTACCCCTTTTTCTAAAAAGGCATGGCTTTCCTCTATAATCACAGAATGGCCATTGTACTCTGCCAAATCCCCTAACTCAAGACGGTCTTTGGCCTGGATATAGTACTGTTCTGCTGCTTTCCATGTCTCTGCCCTGTCTACATGATTTATCTTTATCTTGTTTTTGGGCAGGCCAAACCAAAACCGGGGCGCTTTCCCGGTCACATCTGCCGTCAGTACCGTTCCAAAATGGGTTGCAAGACGTTTAAGGAACTCCCAGTCCGTCTCCCGGTATTGAAGAAGAAACTGACCCGTCTTTTTATTTGATGGTTTTGTACAGTTTATAAACGTACCGCCCGGATAATCTCCCAGCACCTGTTGGATTAAGGAGGAATAAGTTATTTTTTTGTTTTGAAAAGAGCGGCGCTTTTCTTCATAATCCAGCAAACTTGTCCAGGATTGGCCCCTGATTTCCACATAATATATACCATCCTGAAAATCAACGTCAACAGAAGTGACAACGCCGGAAAAAAGAAGCGTTTTTCCCCGTTCATTTTTACCATACACAAGAATAGGATCGCTGCTGCCTGTCTGCTGAATGCATCCTGCTCCTTTTTCTTCCCACAAAATCCCCTTCACCAGCACTTGGCCATGGTCATTTAACTTTTTGGTAATTTCCAGTTCATTCACTGTCTGGATTGGATATGGACATTCCACTTTTATCTGGCTTTGGGTAAATTCATCCAAGCCCTCATGAAAAGACTGTTTATTGTTATCCATTTGCATATTCCTCCTTTGCCCGGAATCCCTGCATCCCTTTTTTAATAAACATCCTGCCCGGCGTCTGCAAAACCAATGGTTCCCCCGTATTTACAAGTAATGGTACAGTTTGCGGTAATGGCTGGCTTCCCGTCTACCAGTGTTTCTTCCTGGGCATCCAGCCACTCTTTTAACAGTTCAGGCTCACACAGTTTTCCCTCAATCGGCATAGTTGGCAAAACTTCGTTCCCCTCTTCGTCCACATAAGAGATCGCATCCTTTTCATCCTCAATTTTAATGTCAATCCCATCTTTTTCCTCTGACGTACAGGCTCCGAAAGGAGGGATATTCTGGTCAATCCCCACTTTGCAGTCCATCTTATTCATCATTGCTTTATCCCGGATATAAGAGCCATGGGAAGCTGGCATATCCAGTTTTCTCTTATGGCTTCCTTTCGTACAATATATCGTTGCCCCGCGCACCACATAAGGATAATGCACTTCCTCTTCCTGTTCGTTTTCCGTATTATTTTGTGCTTCTGACATATGATCTGCTCCTCTCTGAAATTTTTACTGGCTCAAACCAAATCCCATTGGCTTCTCGCCGTAAAATGCTTTCCGCTGCATCTAACCGCACTAGAAGCTGTTGGTTATAATCCTCCGCCAAAAATATTCTTCTGCCTTCCGCCTTTTCCGCATCTAAGACAAACTCTTTTATCTCTCCCCTGTCATCATACCGGGATTCTTCTTTATCTGCGCATATTACTTGGGGGAGATGCATCACACAGTATGGTCTCTGCAATCCTGTCTCCTGTTCCACCAGCATAACCCGCCAAAATTTGATATCCTGTTGGTATTTCTGCAGCACCTTTTGAAATTTATCTGCAATCAAAGGAAATGGCTTTTCCAGATAATCCGCATATTCTATATTCACACCGTTATGTTTATTGACATAGGCGACAGATGTCCTTCTGGTTCCCATACCAGAAAACTCTTTTGGCATCTGTATCTGAGGTAACTTCCGTATCCGCCTGTCTGTTTTCATAATAAAATAATCCACCCTCTACCTCCCCCCTGGAAGTTTGCAATCCACAATCTTAGCGCCTGTAAAATCAATTTCTTCCGCTAATAAGGCTTTCTCAAAATCCACATTCAAAAGTTCTGCCCCTGCAAAAGAAATATACCTTAATTTTGCTCCTGCAAAGCTGATTCTCTCTAACCTGGCTCCTGAAAAATCTGTGTCAAAAATTTTCATTTTCTCCATTCCTACATCCTTTAAGGTTGTATTTCGGAAATTACAGAAAAGAAGCCTGCTCCTGTTCCATCTGCTGTCTGTGAAGTCACACCCTGCAAAGGAGGAGTACTGAAATTCCAGCCCTTCATAATTTCCCTGGGATAAATCCAGATTTTCACAGATTTCATAACTGAAGAGTTTTCTCTCTCCAGACTGCAGGTCATGTTTCACTGCACTGCTGTCTTTTATTGTGCTGTCTTCTTTATATAAAATGTCAAAACGATCTAAATAGCCGCCGATGCAGACCATGAAACACGGTGCCCGTTCTATTCTTTGATATGATTCTCTTTTCACAACCTGCCTCATCCCTATCCGGATCAATTCGGCCACATAAAAAAGATATAGATTACTTTCATCAAATACCCGCTTCTGAGCCTGAGCCAAACTTACCCCGCCCTGAGACTTCACCCGCAATTCTTCTACTGCTTCTCCATATTTTTCCAAATATAAATAAAACTCTTTCACTGGATAAGAACCACTGCATTCCACCCGGTCCATATACCAGTTCTCATCATAAGCGTCCAAACGGATTTCATGCCGGTTTAATAAGATATTTGTCCGCAGCACAGAAAACTGGATATATGCAACCGCCCCCTTTTTTCCCTGCTGCTGCATTTCATAAATCTTGTCGCAATAATTGCAAAAGCAGTCTGTGAATTTTTCTTTTAGTTCTTCCAGATGGCTTGTTACATACTCATCCAGTAAACCTGTCAGTTCCCTGCTTTTTCCCTGCAGATCAAATTCCTGCATCCGGTTCACCTCCCGTTTAATTTGCCTTTACTTCCTGTCCTACTACCTCTACATTATCTTTCATTTTTATGGAAGCAGTTTCGTCACAGCTTAATTCCACCCCCAGAAGCCCCGAAAGATTTACTTCTTTCTCGGCGCTTATAAAAATATTTTTTTCAGATTTAAACTCAATGTCCTGATCACTGATAATGGAAACTCCGCCCTCATCCAGCAAAGTTATAATTGTGCCGTCAGCAATAATATAGATTCCTTCCGGAGTCAGCCGGATTTCTTTTCCATCTTTATTGCGCAGGGATTTTACGCTGGGATCATCTCTCTGGCCGCTGTATCCCCCAGCAGCGTCTCCTGCCCCGCCGCTTTCCCCGCCCTGGCCGCCTCCGGCATCTGCTAAAGAACCACTGCCAGCATTCTGGCTCATGGAAAGATCCACTTCCTCATGCACGGAACTAATGGCATAACTATGTTCTTCTATGCCGTCCGGGAAATATATCCGTACATGATCGCCGATTTCCGGCATACAATACCAGCCGCTGCCATCCTGGGAAGAATAAATGGTTGAATATGGAAAAAAGCAGGGTTCTCCTGGATTATGTCCCGAAATTTCATCTATTTCTATTGAAACCTTAACCTGGTCATTTTTTATTTTTTTTATTTTTGCTCCCAGAGAACATCCAGCTATCCTGTCGTGCTGCTGATAAGGCTGGCTCATTCCCTTTTTTGTAGTCAGTGTTATGTAATACAGGAAAACTCCTTTTTCCACGCACCCTTTCATCTGATATACATACAGTGTCTGTCCCTGGAATTTTACTGCATCTCCAATATGGGCATTTTGGTTGGTCTCCACCTGATAGTAAATAAAATCCTGCTTTCCAATTCCCTTAACGCCGCTCTTTGCTAATTTTAAATACCAGCCTATATCCTGTTTTACACTATAATTTGGTATATCTAATGTGTGCCTTTCATTCTCTGGTATTCCAAAATAGTACTTGGGACTGCCAGACTGGACATCACTCACTAAACCTGTATGAAAATGTGATGCCAGCCTTTTTAAAAATTCCCAGTCTGTCTCTTCAAACTCAACAATCAATTGCCCTGTTTTTGCTCCCTTGGAGGCCATATCCTTTACCGCTGCTCCCGGATAATCCGCCGTTACCTGTTTCACCAATTTTTCATATGTCATTTGCTTATCCTGGAAACTTCTGCTCTTTCTCACCGTATCCAGCTGGAAACTGTTGGAAATGGCATATACTTCAATGTAATAAGAACCCTGCACAGCCATGATCTCCACATCCTGTACCATTCCCTGAAACAGGATTTCCGTTTGTGCTCCCGAACCTGTGGACAACAGGCTTACATCCCCCCCCTGGCCGCCATCTTTTACATAACTGTCTTTTTTCTCCTCAGGCAGCAATGCTTTAAAATAAAATGTGCTGTGTTCATTAATCTGATGTTCCAAGCGGACATCCAGCAGCCTCTCTACAACATAGGGCGCAACTACCAGATTCTCAAAAGAAATTATTTGTTCCATCTATATCCTCTCCTCCGGCTCTGTTATTTCAATTGACTCCATCATTTCAAATGCATGTTTTCTCCAATACCGCATCTCTTTCGTCCTGCAGTTAAAACTTCCCATCAAGGGCCGCCCTCCGACTGACAGGTAAAACATCAGATTGTATAACTTCCCATCAAGAACAGGGTTTGAAAACTCCACATAGGCAACTTTTTTCCCAAAAATGTCAGCCGTCCCGATTTCCTGTTCTTTAATGCCCGGGTTTACCCTCTTCATCATGCCAAAAACCTGGTTTCTGAGAGTCTCTATGGTAGCATCGCTCTCCTCCCCTTCCATAAACTGAAACATAAGGTTCACTGTCCCTGTATCATCTGTCAGGATAGTCTCCGGCCGTTGCTCAGACGGATATTTCTGCCTGGCAGTCTCCGGATTCATCGGAGAGAAATTGTCTGGAATCATCATCGTAATCTTATTGTCTGCTAATGGACAGCGTTTAAAATAAATCCACTTTCCTAAAATTTTAATTCCTGTATGAATGTTTCGTTCTTCTTTTGCTTCTTTTCGTTCTTCCGGCCTGGAGTCTGCCGGCTTCTCCTCCACAGAATTAATCATGTCAATAATCTGCTCATCAAAAAAATCATCCTGTTTCATCTCTTTCTCCTTCCTGTCCACAATTTCCCTCTATCCCTATATCATCAAAAGAGTCCTTTCCTTTTTTTCTGCCTCCCTTAGGCCTTCTCCTCTTCCCCCTGCCTGTGACAAGATTCTTTTTAATCCCAGGTAAATCTCCTCATTGGTATATTCCCCCTCCCGTCCCAGGCGGGAATTTAAGTATACCCTGACCATCTCATAGGGCACGGCTTCCCAAAGCTGCAGACAGTTCATGCAGAACGCACAGTCCAACGCATTCCCCGGGGAATATCCCATCAGGGCTTTGGCATAACACCTCAGCAGCTGTGGCCATATCCCATGGTTTCCCCCCGGCGCAGCATATGGCACATGAATCCGGTTGACGGTGTCAAACTCTGTAGAATAATCATAATAATCCACATAGTCTGTCCGAAGCCTGGCGCCTTCCTGCAGCTTAAACCTTCCAAGCTCTATTTCCTGGCCGGCATCCGGCCCATTCCCATCCAGATAGATCTTTGTCAGATATTCTACCTGCCCGATTCCCACGGATTTATCCAGGAAACGCACTTTTAAATACACAAGCTTTCCCTCCGGTTCACAGGGAACCCGCCAGGGTTCCTCCAGGAAATAAGGGAGGCCTTTGTAATATAAAATCCCGGGTCGGACCACAACCCCTCCCTCATCTGACTCCAGATCACAGCCAGCCAGGACGCCGTCACTGTAGCCCTGGTAAAGCAGCCCAAAAAGGTTCCTGGGGTAATCCCTGATGTTTTCCAGCATTTCCTTTTTAAGCAGCCGCTTTTTTTCAAAAACAGGATAAATATTTAAAAACACTGCCTTCCCCCCTTAACAAATAGCAATCTCATCTATGCTCATGGTCTCTTCCACTCCAATGATCCCGAAATGATACTCATAAAAAATCTCTACGTTATATTTAAAGTCCAGAAACGTATCCACCAGAAACATAATTCTCTGCTCTAAATGTTTCTCCTTTTTCTGCCTGGTATATAGATAGATTTCATCAATCAGGTCATTGTTGTAATACACGATGCTGTCGTCCACCAGCCCGTGGACCATGTCCAAAAAAATCGGCAGGGCGTTTCCTACACGGAAACAGTTAAGCCACCCACTAAGTAGCCTCTCCCGCTGTGCATAATCCAGCAGGAGATAAACCTCCTTAGCCGTCTCCCCAAACCTTCCCTCTAAGATCTCCGCTGCAAGCATCCTTTTATGGTAATCTTCCCTGGTCATCCCGGAACACACGTCATTCTGAGCCAGCATATGGAGGATTAAGTTGGCCAGGCTCTCCCGTAGCCCATAAAATTCTGACTGCTCCGGCCCATAGAAATCCTTAAATATCTCATAAAACCGGTAATATGTATTGACTTCAACCTGAATTTCCTTTAATTCCTGCTCTTTTAGCCATGTCTGGTTTAAACACTCTAAGGAAAGTTCCATATATGCGCTTCCGTTGTTTGCATGGACAAAACGAAGTTCCTGCTGGGGGATTTTTTCCTCCTTTGCCTGGATCAACGCTTCCCACAGATACCTCATAGAATCACTCCCCCACAGTCATATTCCGGATAAAGCCTCTGGACTTCCGAAGTAAGAAAACTTAAGATATCCCTCTGAAGCCAGGATTCTTTTTCCCCTTTCTTAAAATATAAGACCAGTTTCTTCTGGGCTTTGGGGTCTCTGATTTCCTCTGTAATAAAGGGGTTCATGGAATATGTCTCTTTTCTGCGTGGGAAATGGTCTGCCACCTCACAGTCCTGGTATACAACATAATCCTCCAGGCTAAACCCTTTTATGAAATGAGCCAGCTCTGTTTTTGTCCTGATATCCTGATTCCACCTGCGCCGGTATTTATCCGAAAAACTTTCCGCCCTCCCGTTTCCCATGACAGGGAAGGAATAGCTGTCAATTTTCCGTTCTCCTGAAATTTTCAGCATATACACATCCCACTTTTTTGCCTCCCCGGCTTCACTTATGATCCGCAATTTATCCTCCTCCTGGCTTACGCTTAGGATAATATTGTCGTCTTCCACCAGATAGGCATTTTCCTGGCCGTATTCCCTGATGGATATGTTGTGTTCATAATTTTTATGGTCTATGCAGGGTGTGGGGAACCCGATGCCTTCTAAGGTTATTTTTTTCATGTTCCACACCGGGATAACGTCACTTTGGATCATATGGCTGTACTCCCCAAACTGGACTGTGACTTTCTGGATTTTTTCACTGCCGGTCATCTCCTTGGGGATTTCTGTCACTACCGCATCTGCCATTTTATATAAATAAGGCGCATTCACCGTCTGCCAGGGGATTCCGTTTTTAATGAACAGCTTGTATAAATACTTTATTTTTTCTATGTATTCCCTGTTTTCTTTCAGGCACACTTTTATCTTCCACTCTTTTTCGGGGTTTTCCGTATAAATAACTCCCTCAAACACCGGATTTTCCTCCCACAGCCTTAATATCTCAAGATAATCACAGTGGAGCATGACTTTTGTAAGGGGAAATCCCCCCTCTTCCAAGACCGCTTGATAAAGTTCTTTCATGTCATACTGCGCCTCTTTTAAATCCCCCTCCTCCATGGGGGATAAGAGATGGTGAGTGACATCAAAATATTCTTTTTCCATTATGCCCGTCTTTACCTGATAATGGCTCTGCCCAAAGTCCAGTTGTTTTTCTACCCGGTTCTCTAACCCTTTGTACATGGACTGGCTTGTCTCATACAGCGACCAGAAAACCCCTTCCATTAAGTCCTTAAAAACCACCCTCTCCTCTAAACTGGCAATTGACTGTATCTCCCTTTGGATCAACTCTTTTACCGCTAATTCATCTTCTTTATGTTCCGGCCATTCCATTTTGCATCCCTACTTTCTCCCGTCAAAAAAGTTCAGTTCCCATGTGTCATCCTCAAAATCAAAAAACGCCTCCTCCCCCATATAGAGGATTTCCTTATCCCTCAGTACCGGCAGCACCACAAAACCCCACCGCTCCCTGGAGATCCATACAAAAAACTTCATCTCACCTTCTAAAATGGTATCTGTCTCCTCCTGAATCACGGTTCCTGCGTAAGTTTGGTCAATAGACTCCTGGGTAGTCCTTTTAAAGTCCGAAGTATTGTATTCAAAATAGTAGGTCTTCAGCCGTTCCCCCTGTTCGTCATTTAAATACAGGTCTAACTGGTTTCCGATATGGAACCTGGAAATATAACCGATGTGGTCCTCTTTATCCATGCTCCTGATTAAAATTTTCTCCTGGTTTTCGTGGGTGTATGCCATAATCTCATAGGGGAGGCTTCCTACCTGGTAATTCTCATTTACCTTCATGTATCCTAATTTACAGTCTAAAAAATAAGACAGTGCCCCCTCTAAGCAGCACATTTTCAGTTCTGTCCCCACATCATTTTTTTTCGTCCCCTGAATCCGTTTCCCCGGCACATACTGTTTTAAGGCTTCCAGAAACAGCCTTGATTTGCAGGACTGCCCTGTGAGCTTTATCATTTCATATTCCCCTAATTCCCCGTTTTCAAACTTTTTATCCAAAAAACGGCCCATCAGATGGTATATGTCCGGCCTTAGGATTTCTTCTATTTCATTTAAATACAAGTCAATTTCCAGGGAACCGGAAAGGTATGCAAACTCCCCGCCCCGGCAGACAGAAAGCTTCCATTTGTCCAGGAAAATGCCACTCCCTTTTTCCGTTGACAGTTTCAATTTGTAACAGAACTCTGACCGGAAAAATTTCTTTTTTATCTGTTCCGCCAGTTCAAACAGATAATAGTAGTTGTTTTTCACATAAAAATACTGTTCCCTGCTGGTGTCCTCATATTCTTTGAAACGGGTGGGCAGGCATTTTTCTGCCTGGGCGTACTTTTTTTCCAGCTCTTCGTAGGCCTGGTCCCCCTCCTTCATCTCATCAATGGAAAACCGCTCTCCCTCTAAAGGCGCAATGCCCTCTGCAATCCGTATTTTTAAAAACTGCAGGATGCGGTAAGTCAGGTTATTGCCTCCGAAGTTCGTATCCCCGTTTTCATAGCGGGTCTCTAAGTCCACAATATAAGAAACCCTGGTATTTTCGATGAAAAAACGGCCGGAGGTCAAATCTGTGGTGCCTCCTCCACAGTCGATTACCAGGGCGTGGTACCACCTGCGTTCTTTGTAGCTTTTCTGCTGGATCAGGCCATGGATACTGTGGAACAAAACGGCCATGCCCTCATCCAGCTGGCAGTTCACTTTGTAATCCGGCAGCAATTCCTTAAAAAGTCTCCCAAACTTATCTTTCTGCCGTATAGGGGCTAAAAGCTGGATATTGGTAAAACTGCATTTAAACTGCTGTCTGGCCAGCTCCAGGAGATAGTCAAAGAAGGCTCTAAGCATCTCCTTCCTTGAAAACTGATATTTGCATCCGTTTTTCAGCACTACACTCTCTATCCTGTCCGCATTGCTGATCCAACGCTTTATGTCATAAAAAACCGCTGCATCTTCGTCACGGTAATTCTGCCCGTCCATCATCTGGGCGTCGTATCCAAACAGAAATTCCGCTTCACTGCCCTCCTTCTCCCGCACACCGATTACGCTGGGGATGATGGGTCTTCCCTTTACTCTGGCTGTTTTTGTGCTCCCGTCCGGCAGGCACATGCCCATGGTGGTATTGGAACTTCCGAAATCAATGACCAGCGGCAGCTCCACTTCCTGGATTTCTTTTTCCTGGATGTCTAAAAGAGGGATTCTTACCGCCTCAATATAACCGGGCGCAGACACACGTTTCCCAAAATAGCAGTCGTAAAAAAATTCTGATGCTTTTGCGCTGGGAAAATACAGAATAAAATACTGGTGCTTTTCCATTTGGCGCAGTTCAACGTCCTTCCCTTTAAAGAGATATGTCTCCCCCTCAATTTCTTCAAGGTAGAAACAGGTATACAGTTTCAATTCCTCATCTACCAGCAGGAGATTGCCGCAGTAATGCACGCAGCCGTTTTCGAATTTGACCTTATAGCCATCCAGTTCATTCATTTCTGTTCCCCGGTAAACCATGATCGTACCAGGAATCATTACTTTCGGTTCATCCAGAAACTCAATCCCGTTCCCGTCTAAAAAAGTCTGGATATGATCCAGTCCCTCCTCATATCCCTCTTTGATGTGCCGGTACTCTTTCTGCCCGCGGAACCTCATGATCAAACGTATCAGCCCTTCCCTGTCTGTGTTTTGGGCCGTGGGAACCACCAGATGCTCCGTCCTGCATATTTCCCGCAGACGGAAAGTAGTCATTTTTTCCAATTCACTCTGTTTATATGTATGGTTTTTTTCTTTTTCCACCCCAGGGTTCAAAATATACGTGTAGCGGCTCATGCTTATCCCCCATTTCTCACTGATCCATTAATGGCTGTTCTGCCGCAGCATTTTGCTCTGCCATGGCATTTTGTGCTGCAATCCCTGCTTTGGCAGCATTGATTTTTTCATTAATCCGCTCTGCCATCTCCTCCAACTCCAGTTCCCTGTATAACGACTGGGCCGCCTGGAAAAACGTAAGGGCGCTTTCATAATTGCCCTGTGACAGCAGTTCGTTTCCCTGGTTTTCTAACTCTATGGCGCTCTGCTGGTCCTTGGATTTCTGCTCATTTTCCAACGCTAGATCGGCTGCCTGCTCATCTATTTTATCCTGGAGGCGTTTTTGCGCTTCCGCCTGCTGTTTTTCCAGTTCCTCTTCCGCAGACATCTGCAGCCCTAGCGCCTCTGCCTTTCCGTCATTAAAATAGAGGCCCGCCGCTTTCTCCTTGGCTTTCTTATATAATTCGATGGCCCCTTTTAAGTTGCCATATCCCTCTTTGTATTCCCCCTGGGCAATCAGGTCAAAGACTTCTATGTACCCTTCCGTCCTGGCCAGCTGGCTGTCAATATAGGCAATCCCTACGTTGCCCGCTTCCACCGCCATCTCCCTGGCTTTTAAAAACAGTTCCTTGGCTTTTTCATACTCCCCTGCATTCAGCGCCTCATCTGCCATAATGATCTGTTCCGCAAGCTTTATATACTGATCAGATTCCCCGTATTCTTTCTCCCGTTTTAACTCCTTCGCCAGGGCCTTTGCCTGGCCGTATTCTTCTGCGGCTTTGGGATAGTTGTCACAATCGATATATTCTCCTCCGCTTTCCATATACTGATACAAAGAATCCGTTTTTGTGCGGATGTTTCTGTAACGCATATACAATACTGTGGCCGTAACCCCTGCAGCCAGCAGAACCGGGAGCACAATCATTAAAACTTTTTTCCATGTCCAGGGCTTCTTCGGGGACTGGTAAACTTTATTGACAAATGTAACTGCCAGGGTATAATTGTCGATTTTTTTCTTTTCCTGCTCTTTTAATATGAAATCCTCTGCCTGGTTCAGTATGTCTTTTGGCTCTTTTGCGTCATTGATGATCCCAAGGAGGTCTGTCTCCTGGCACTGTTCCCAGGCCCCTCTGGTAAGAAGTACAAACAAATCCCCATTCTCCAGTTTCTTTTTCCTGGAAGTCGGGATTTTGGGAGTGCCCCTTTCCCCCAAAAAGGAATACAGATTATTCCTCTCCTCGTGGGCTGCCGCTTCATCTAACGGTATTTTCTCTTCCTCAAGAAGGTTTTGGGTCAAAGACTGGTCTTTTGTCTTTTCTAATATCCTTGCATTCCGTATCCAGTACAGACGGCAGTTCCCCACATGACAGTAACGGATCTTCCGATAGTCTGTCACTGCCACCACTACAGCCGCCTTTAAATGCATCCCTTTTTTCTCATTTAACAGTTCCCTGTGGGCTTTTCGGATATAACGTTTCAGTGCGCCTTTCTTTATGGTGGGTTTCTCCGTAAACTCCCGGATAATAGTATCCACCACTAATCTTGCACTGTTGGCAGAAGGTTCTTCGTCTAAGCTGTCTGCTAATACATAACAGGCAAAATCATCCATTTCCACATATCCAAAGTAATCCCTGTTAGAAAATTCCTGCCCTTCCTCGGAAATATGGAGCGTCTGAAACTCAGAATTCATTCTTCTCATTAAAACCGTCCTCCTCCTATGACTATGACACTTCCATTATCCTTTTCCGGGTTTTCTTTTCTCTCCGCCTCAAAAACCAGCCGCTCCGCTAATTTCTGGGGCGGCTGTGTATCCAGCAGAATATCTTCCATCTCCCTCCAGGAGAGTTCCTCAAAAATCCCTTTGCTTACAAGGAGCACTTTATCCCCCTGTTTTAAGCGGATTGGCTGGTGGCAGACCTCGATTTCATGAAACCCGTCCCCTCCCAGATAATTCCAAATGCGTTTTTCTCCCATGCTCCATATTGCTTCCTGCCTGGAGATCTTTCCCTCTTCATATGCCTGGGCCGCCAGCACATCCATGGTCTGCCCCCTGCTTAAAGGGATCAGCTCTTCACCGCGGAGAATGGCAATACGCACATTGCCGGCCGCCGCATAGTATAAATGGGTTTTGTCCATAAACACTGCCCCTGCGCTTGCCCCGCCATTGCGCTCCCCTATGGTATCCTGGATATGGCGGTTGGCTTCGTAAAAGGCAGTTTTGAAAAAATAGATTGGATCGTTTAAGCTTTTGTAGGGTTCAAAACGATCAAGAATAGTGTCCACGGCAATCTGGGCGCAGAGCATCCCGGTATTGGCACTGCCGATGCCATCTGCCAAAACCGCCATGGTCCCTGCAGTATTTTTCCAGACCTGTGCCCGGTCTGCCTGGTTTTCCCGGCTTCCTGTAGTCTGGCAGATACCCTCCTTAGCGCTGTTTCCCACCGCCTGATGGATATTGATATCCCGCAGAAGAAAAGCAAAACGGATTGCTGCCAATATGAAAAAACAAACAATCCCCAAGGCTGCCCAAATTCCACCCATCATTTCAAATCCGCCCAGGAAAAATTTGTCCCACATAAGGGCACGAATATAAACCGGCTTTTTCCTAAAATGATGGTATCGTAAGGCTTTAATTCACTGGGCACGTAAACCGGTTCATCATTCAGATAGGCGATTCCTGCGGAATCCCCCGGCAGAATCATCGTATTTAATTTATGGGGGTCATAGACAATAATGGCATGGTTCTTCCGGTTGATTTCGTTATCCCCAAGAATCTGGATATCCATTTCATCCCCCCTGCCCACAAAATTCTTCCCTTCATGGATTTTATAGTCCATCCCTACCCTGGCTCCTTCGATACAGATAATCCAGCCGCACACCGGACGCACTTTTTCATCTAAAATCTCTACCGGAGGTTCAAAACCCACCGGTTTTGGGGCAAAAGCTTCTTCCTGGGTCTTCATATTACAGTAAGGGCATATTTTCCCATACCGCCTGGGATTGTAAACATGTCCATTGGGGCATTTTGCTAAACTCATTCTATCTTCTACCTCTTTCTGTTTTGTCTTTGGATGCACCGTCTTAGGTTAATAACAGTTTTGTATTGGCAATATACAGAATATCTCCTGCCACCACTTTACAGGGGCGGTGTATGACCTTGTAGCATTCTCCGTCTTCTACCTTTCTTACTCTCACCCCATTCTGGGATTCCATATCCTCTATATACCATTGATCCAGGGAAAAATTTAATACCGCATGTTGGAAGTCAATGAAACTGCTGTACTCGCAGCCTGACAGATCAATATCAAGCTCCTGGTTTTGTCCTTCTTTCCCGATAATCAGAGATGTCCTGCCCTGCATATCCCATGATTTTACAGGTTTATCGTTTTCATCCAACAAAATTAACCGCGAAAGGCCATTATCCCGGTATACTTCCCCGTCATAAAACTGGATTTTTGCATCCCTCCGAGAAAAAGAAAACATCAAATCCAGCAGTGTCCATACCATAAAAAGAAATACGGCAAAAAGAATCAGGACATGCCAGTTTTGCATCTTTTCCCGGGAAAAAATATACACGGATATCCCAGTGCCAAATAGCAAAATCAATAGGTCAAGAATTACTTTGATTCCTTTTTCTCTGTTTTCCTGTTCCATATTTTATTTCCCGTCTCCCTTTTGATTCTTTATCCCAAAAAATGCAGCAAACATCTCATCTGTATGAAAGGATTTTTCAGGGTTTTTCATCCCTTTATCATGATATGTCTCCATCCCTTTTCCCGGCTGAAATCCAAAAAACTGTTCAAACTGGCTCATGTCCTGCCTCTTTTGCGCAGAATGCCCAGGTTTATTTCCAGCAGCTTTTTTCTCTCCCCCAGGGTTTTTCCTTAAGACAGATTCATCATATTTTTTACGGCGTTCTTCATCTCCCAGGCATTCATAAGCTTCCTGGATTTCGTACATGCGTTTCTGCTTTTCCTCATCATCTTTTACCACATCCGGATGATACTGTTTTGCCAGCTTTCTGTACGCCTTTTTTATCTGGTCTTTCGATGCCTGCCTGTCTATTCCAAGTATGTTATAATAATTTTTCATATGGATTTAACCACCAGTTCATAAAAAGGGCTGCCCAAAGACAGCCCTTTATGTAATCACCACAGCTGCATACACAACCTTAAGTGGTACTGTATCCGCCTTCTACCGAAATCTGTGACATTTTATCTTTTTTCTGTTTTAACACCAGGGTAAAGATTCCAACGCCTTCTAAATCGCCGTAATCCTCTTTGTAATCCACTACAAAAGCATTGGGGTAACTGTACTTGCGCACTACCTGGGATGCCGCAATGACTTCTATCGTCACTTTGCGGTAACAGTCTGCGTTTTCTGCGGGAACCAGTGCCCAAAGCCCTAACTGCCTTGTACTGTCAAACGGGTCTCCGTCTACTGCCGTCAATATTTTCCCTGTGATGGTCACTGTGCTTCCCAAATCGGTGGAACGCGCATTGCTGTCCAAAGGGATGTCTGTCTTTACCTTAACCCCTGTAACGCTTGTTGTATCTAATTCAATGGTGGAATTTCCTTCCACTTTTAATGTAAATCCCATAATAAACTCCTTTCATTGCCGTTTCTCATTTTACTATTCTCCGCTGAATCCGCCTTCAAATTTCAGATTATTCATTTTGTCTTTTTTCTGCTTGATCAACAGGCGGAATACACCAGCGCCGGTATCATCCGTAAAATCTTCTTCATAATCCACCACAAATGCATTTGGAATTGAAATCTGCCGGACAATCTGAGACGCATTTACCACGTTGATTTCCACTTTGCGGTAGCAGTCCGAATTTTCTGCCACAACAAGCGACCACTTTGCCAGCTTGCTAGTATCATCTGCCATTTCACCGTCCACCGCCGCTAAAATCTTTCCTTCGATCAGTACGGTTGAGCCAAGATCCGTAGATCTGGCATTGGAATCATGAGGGATATCTGCCCCGAATCGTATATTTGTGATGCTTGTCTCATTCAGGCTGATTGATTCACTTCCCTCAACTTTTAATCGTAATCCCATTTTATTTCCTCCTTTTTTATATGACTGCGCCAAAAGGCACAGATTGGTTACTCATTTCCAGCTTTTCTTGTAAGCTGCACTTTTAAGTTCCTTGTTGTATTTGAAAAAGTCACCAGCACGTCACAGACGCCATACTTCTCGTCAATGCTGAAATCCAGTTCATCCCCGTCCTGAAGAATGGAGTTTACATACTGGCGCCCTGCATCCCAGCGGCTTTTCTGGCTGTTTGGATTATTGCTGAAAAATTTTAAAATCTTATCCTGCTTAAAATCTCCGCTGTAAAACCGCAGCATCCTTTCAATGTATGTAATGACCAGCGTCTTGTAAATAGGCTCAAACTCAACGCCGTCGCTTAAAAGATTCCTTGCCTTATAGACGGTTATGTTTTTAATCTCCCGATTCTTATACTGGGCGTTGTCTGATGAAAATACGAACCCAAAGCCTGTACGGTTTATGGAATTTTTAATGGCATTGGTAAAGCCTGAAATTTCTTTTGTCATGCTGGTTGTTGTCAGAAGCGCATTGTCATCCGCCTCCACGTCAAACCTCACTCCCGGATATTCCATGCTGGTATTTTTAAACCGCTGTTTTAAATACTCCGGGCACTGCCATGCAGCCACGATTCCCGCCGCTTCATAGGCCGCCCCCACATAAATCCCTTCCAGCCACATTTTCATAATGTCCTCTTTTTCTGAGGAAAGGGACACCGCCCCCCTTTCATCCATGACCATCCTTTTATCTAAAACCAGGCCGGATTTATCTTTCGGGATAATGGTTGCATTTGGTATGCAGGGTACCACAAATTCGCTGTAAGTCTTTTTCATAAGTGGTGCGCATTTTTCTTTATAAATTTCGATCCCCTCTGTGGCCACATAATTAAAGGTGGTTTCCTCACCGGTAACAAAATTGAAAAATGTTGTAATCCGGTAAGGTTCTATGGCATGCATCAGGGCTGCCAGGCTTTCCATGGTATTGGTTCCCGGCTTTTCTTCTTTCTGGTTGCCTGCAAACCGGACTCTCTGAAGCCTCCCCCCCGCTGTCTGGTTCAGTTCAATATTTGGCACGATTCCAAACCAAATGGTGTTGTCAAACTCGTTTTTATCATTTGTTGTATTTAAAAATGCCAAAAGCCTGGGCAGGTTGCTGGCCTTCACCATCATATCCAGCGGCGTATTGGTAATCAGAAGCTTGGGCTGCATCCCTTTTTCTTTTGTCTGGTACTGGTCAAAAAATGTCTTTACACCCAGGATTTTTTCAATGAGGGGTTTTACTGCTTTTACAAAATCATCTTTGCTTTTTTTATAAAATTCCAGATAACTATTGTAATTGCGCACTTCCAGCTCCCGGTCTATGCCGCTTTCTGTCGTACCGCCTAACGGACAGAATGTCCGGACCACCAAATCCCTTACATAATCGGAGGGATTTTCATTTAATGCATCATAGTCTTCCCGGAAATTTTCCATAAGGCTTGCATTGACTTCATCATCCACAACAGCAAGCTGGGTGCTCTCCTCCTGCTTCATTTCAAGGATTTTCAGCTCTCCGTCTTCCCCCATGCTAAGAAGCCCTGCCTTGAAGTCCGGCTCCCCTTTTCCTGATTCGCCATCCCCCAAAAGCAGCCTTGTCTTAATGTCTTCAATGGCTAAGGGCAGCATGGCAAGCACATTGTTATAATTCTGGCTGGCCTGCTCAAACTGGTAATTCAGCTTATCCCCCAAATCCAGGCGCTTCGGGTCCTCTTCGTCCAGCTCCATATATTTTCCATAGGTATACTGGATTTCCCGGCGCACCTGGCGGATATCATCCATAATCTTCCTCGGGGATATCATATCCAGCACATTGGCAAACTGGAAATCCACGTTGGCAACTCCCTGGGCATCCTTTGCATCCAAAAGGGTAATGAGCATATTCAGTAAATCGTTCATCTCATTTAAAGGCATTTCTGTAATGCAGTTTGGCGGTATATTTTCAGGCTTTACCAGGCTGTACAGAATGCTTCCTGTCGCAGCGTCACACCATGAATACACTACCGGATTAAATTTTTCCAAAAACTCCTCAAAACTTCCCACCAGCAGCTCTTCATTGATTTCTTTGATTTTGTCGTCATCCAGGCTGTTTTTCCCCCGCACATCCCCAATTAATGTTAATAAGTTCAGGCGTTCCGGATTGATTTCTGCAAAGAGCATTGTTCTGTTTGTTTGTGTAATTGTCTCCATAGACGTCTATTTCCTCCTGTTTTCTCCCATTATTGGAGTACTGCAATATAATGTATTTCCAAATCATAACGCCCGTCAGGCGAAGTAATGTAAATAATATCCCCAAAGCTTATCCTGTACTGGATCTGCTTACATGCAATGCCATTACCCACCATAACGCCGGCCATTGAAGTATGATAGAGGATCATATTGCGGTTTTCGTCAGCAATTAAAAATATTTTCTGAAGCTGTAGCGCCTCTGCCTGTTCGGGATACAGCCCAAAAAGATCTCCCAGTGATACCCTGCTGTCTTTTATTTTGTTCATCTGAAAGGAAAGGGGCGGGATTTCTTCCTCGTCCTGTGGCTGCAATGCAAAATATGCATCCAGCTTCCCACAAAATCGGTTTTGTTTCTTTTCTTCCGCCAAACGTTCCAGTTCCGGTTTGGGCTTGTGGGTCAATAACCACACAATAACTGCCAAAGCCGCCAGTGCCAGCATAACTGCCCACCAGTAAGCCTTCCACAAGGGGATTACCTCCATCCGGTAAACATACTGGATAACGTCCTCCCCATCGCTTACCTGTATCATAATCAAATGATTGCCTTTTTCCCTGGGCATAAGCGTCAGCAGGTTCCCTTCCAAACTGATGCCAGCCCCTTCCGTCTGTCCCTCTGGCAGGGTGTAGGAAAGTTTATCCCCATCCTCATCTGTAAAATAATCATCCAGGCAGATAATCCTCTCCCTCTCTAAAACTGTGTATTCCTCCTCGGGAATGCTTCCTGATGGCACTGTGTTTTCCACCTCTGCCTGTGCCTGAAATTTATAATCACCAAACTCATCTGAAAGCGTCCCATTCAGCCTATATGTACCGGAGGCAGAAAATTGGATACTTCCTGACAGTCCATCATCTAACGCTTTCACCTCTGTTATTTTTATGCTTTCTTCCCCTGAATCCGGGTCGTCACAGACCAATTCCCATGAAAACTTTTCATAAAATGCCCTGTCAGCCACCAGGTTTCCATTTCTGTCCTTGAAACAAACTTTATATTTCAGTTCCTGGTTTCTTTTTGCTTTTGGCTCCATTTCCAATACCGGCATAAGGCCGCGGTAGCTTATGACATAGGTCTGCAAATCCTGTTCCTGTGTGGTAGCCGTCTGAACCACCAGTTCTTTTATGGAATTATCAATCTTGTCCGCCCCTATCTTACCCACTGCATAATGGGAAAGATTAGCCAAGGCGATTTCCGTTTCTCCATATCGTGCAACAGTATCCCCTACAGACCCAGCCGAAGACAGCAGCAGGATATTGATTTCATCCAGATAAGGCGCATCCAATACGCAGCGGATTTCCTGGCTCCCTCCTGCATACGTCCCACTGGAGAACTGCTGTATGCGGTAGAGCAGATTGTCCTGAAAAATGCCATACAGCACTTCTATCAGGTTTTCCGGGCTCTGGGCGGAATAGCTTTTTGCCCCGGTTTCTTTCGCAATATTTTCAAGGGCCTCTTGATTTCCCTGGTACTGCCCAAAAGCCACCGTGTATGCCTGTACCTGATTTTCCCGGCATTCCCTGACACATAATGCCAGTTCCTGGTTAGACTGTTCCACTGTACGTCCGCCGTTTTCCGGCAGATCTGTTTCTCCATCTGAAATCAGAACCATAACCCGCCTGGCGTTTTCTTCCTTGGAAAACAACTGATACGCATAAGACACACCCAATCCGATATCCGTATCGCCGGAATACTCTATGGAAGAAATTTTCCCTTTCAGCTCTTCTCTTTTTCCGGCATCTTTTATGGATTCTGGTTCTGCATATGAGATAATGCTGTCATTGTAAGCCACATACCCTGCCCGGATTTCCTCTGTCTGCAGGGTGTCAACAAATGCCTGTACCATATCTAATGCAATTTTTGAGGAATCATTAGCCTTCATGGAACCGCTGCCATCAATGACAAAAATTATTTCAAAAGGTTCCTTTTGGGAAACAATTTCCTCTGCATTGGCTGCCTGGGGAATGATGGTATATAATATAAGGAAACATAACCATATCCATTTTTTTGTCATTTTTTGACTTCCATTCCTCCTTCCTGCCATTTAATAATTAATGTTTACACATACGCCCGAAACTCTTATTTGTTTTTCCTAAATTCTTATTTAGCTTATCATAAAATGTCGAATATTCTGGTTTCCTGCCAAAAAAAGGAAATATAATGTCAAAAATAATTTTAAGCATTAAAAAGAGACATATTTCTATGTCCCTCCTTTTCACAAAACATTTATTTCATTCAAGTCTTCCCATCTGTTGATAAAATTTTATATATAATTTTGTACTCTCTGTTTAAATTCCCGCACCCGCTTCTGAGACAACGAAACGCTCTCTCCATTTTTTAAATAGACTTTATATCCTTGAATTTTTTCTATATTCTCCAGATTCACTAATATACCACGGCAGCTTATAGCAAATCTGAAGGGTTTCATTCTTTCCTCAACAGCGTTCATAGCCGCTTTATATATGTATGATGAATCTTTTGTAACGATCTTGATTTTCTTTTGCGCTTTCATATACTCAAAATACATAATATCCTGAATCGGAAGTCTGACAAACGGCTTAATTTTTTTCTTATCCCCACCCACGTAAATGACATTTTGAAATTCCATGCTGGGATTTTCTATCGCCACATTATTTTCAATAAACACTTCTATCTGGGGTTGTACTTCCTCTTCCGTCAATGGCTTCTCCAGAAAAGCAAATGCATGGGAAATATTTATTGCATCCTGGCAATATTCTATATAATTTGTCTGAAATATAATTTTTGTCCTTCGGTTTCTCCGATAAATTTCATTTCCCACTTCTATTCCATTCTTCTCACCCATTATGATATCAAGGAATACCAGATGAAAATCCAAGTCTGTGTGCAGTAACTTTTCCCCTGTTTCAAACTCAGTTATTTCATAGGGAATTGTATAGCCTTTCATTATATTAGCTACAATTTCTCTTGACAGTTCCATCTCTTCACTGTTATCATCGCAGATAGCAATTTTTATCATCTGAACTCCTTTCATTCATCCTCTTCCTGTATACTACCAAGATCCACATCACCATCATAATGATCTATCGCATATTGGCAGCACCGCAGCACTAATTCATTAAAAGAGATATCTTCTCCATTTGCCAGTGCTGTCAATGTACTATTTAACTCTTCTGTAAACCGAATGGTTTTTGCAATATTCGCTCTCGCAAATGTTTTATCAATCCTGAACATCATATTTCCCCCATCAATGTTTTTATTATAAATATAACCAAAAACAGTTGGAAATAATACAACCGCTAATACAACCATTTTCATAACCATAATTCCAAAAAAAGAAGGACTATCCCAATTCAGATAGTCCCTCTTTGTAATCCAAAATACTATTCCAAAATCATCTGCATGCACCCATACATCCCCGCATCATTTCCCAGCTTTGCCAGCGCAAACTCTGTATTTTTGCAGGCGTGGAATGTTTTCTCCATAAAATATTTTTTCACACTGTCCGTAACGATACTACCGGCCTTTGAGACACCGCCGCCGATTACAAACACTTCCGGGTCTACCACGCAGGCAATGTTTGCCAAAGCACTTCCCAAAATATCTGCCATCTGCTCTACCACTTCGCTTGCTGCCTTATCCCCTGCCTTTGCCTCGTCAAAAACGCTTTTTGCCGAGATATGCTGAAGTTTTTGAAGAGTTGTTTCATCCTTTGCCGAATCCAGTTTTCTCTTTGCCAGACGAACTACCCCTGTAGCGGAGGCATACTGCTCCAGACATCCACGCTTTCCGCAGCCACAAACCTCTGTCTCTGCCTCGTCCACCATGATATGTCCAATCTCACCTCCGGCTCCGTTGCTTCCTGCCACGATCTTTCCGTCCACGATAATTCCCCCGCCCACTCCTGTTCCAAGAGTTACCATAACTACATTCTTGTGGCCTTTGCCTCCGCCCTGCCACATTTCTCCAAGAGCCGCCACGTTTGCATCATTTCCCACTTTGATCTTAAATCCGGTGCGTTTTTCCATCTCCTCTGCCACGTTCACTACGCCCCATCCCAGGTTGACGCAGCACTGCACAATTCCTTCCGACGTAACTGGACCCGGAACGCCGATTCCAACGCCCTGTATTTCTTCCCTTCCGATATTTTTCTCACTCAACTTCTTCTCAATGGAATCCGCCACGTCGGGAAGCACATTTTCCCCGTTGTTTTCCTTGCGGGTGGGAATCTCCCATTTTTCCACTAAAACTCCTGTTGTCTCAAACAATCCTATCTTACAGGTAGTTCCTCCAATGTCAACTCCAAATCCATACTTTTTCATGCTTATCATTCTCCTATTCTTCTTTTTTGAATCTGCACAGCCGCTTACAACGCTGACAAATTGTTTTCCTCTTAGCCATCCTGCAAGCCCTGGCCTTCCTCCGGAGAGTTTTCTTCCGGAGTACTTTCCCCCTCCGGCTCCTGACCATCCTGAGAATTTTCTTCCTGTTCCTGGTTTCTAAGCTCCTCCTGCTCCCTCTCATATGTGTCTGCCTGGACATAGGGCAGAAATTCCACTGGAGCCAGACCTTCGTGGCATCTCTCCATAAAAGCGTGCCAGATTTCCCCGGGATAACTGGAGCCTGTAAGTCCCGGCAGTTTCTCCGGCATGTCAAATCCCACCCATATGCTGGCGGTATAATAGGGCGTGTAACCTACAAACCAACCGTCTTTATTGTCATTGGTGGTTCCCGTTTTTCCTGCGGTTGGCATATTGGTCACACCAAGTCCTCTTCCTGTTCCCTCCTGCACCACTGTCTGCATCATGTCTGTTACCATCCTGGCTGCGGTTGTCTTATATATTTTTGTGGCCTCCTGGTCAGTGGACACCACTTCATTCCCCTGGGCATCCGTAATTTTGATGATACAGGTGGGCATTCGGTAGTCCCCGTCGTTTTCCAGTGTGGCATAGGCCGATGCCATCTCCACCGGGGATGCCCCGTTGGTAAGTCCTCCAAGGGATGAGGTAAGACGCTCATCCTCTGCTGACAGCCTGGAAAAATTCATGGCTTTTAAATAAGAAAGCCCCGCCTTTGGCGTAATTTGCTCAAACAACTGCCACGCCACAGAGTTTTTGGATTTTGACAGGGCATTTCTAAGCGTCATCTCTCCGCTGTACACCCCATCTGCATTGGAAGGTCCATCTTCAATAGGCTGATCCACCACAATGGATTCCGGTGTGTAACCCCGTTCCAAAATCGGTGCGTATACGATCAACGGCTTTATGGAACTTCCCGGCTGTCGGTAACTCTGGTACGCACGGTTTAAAGTGTATCCGTCAAAATCCTGGCTCCTGCCTCCCACAATGGCACAGACATATCCAGTCGCATTGTCAATACACACTCCGGCGCTTTGGAGTTTGTATACTCCCTCCTCATTTACATCTGTGAAATCTATCAGCTTTTCATCGATGGACTGCTGGAGTTTTGCCTGGGCATCCAGATCCATAGAAGTATAAATCCGGTATCCCGCTGTGTACAGCTGCTTTTGGCACTGCTCATACACATTGCTGTAATTTTTCTGGTAAGCCTCTTTGTCCTCTTCAGAGTTGAACTCTGTCCGGAAGGTAAAACCGTCATTTTCCATCAAAAGCCGTATCGCACAGTAGTAGGTGTAAGTCTCCACATAATTATTTTTTTCCGTCTCCGGCCGGCTCAGCTCTATATCCTCCGCCTTCGCCAGATACATAGCGCTCTCGGTGATCTTCCCGTCCTCGTACATATTTTTTAAAATACGGTCTCTGCGCCCCAATGTATTCTCGATATTTGTTAAGGGATCATACAGAGTGGGGTTGTTTGGAATGGCACACAGGAAAGCAATCTGGGACAAATCTAACTGAGAAACTTCCTTATTAAAATAGCCCATGCTTGCGGCCTGGATTCCATAGTACCCGTTGCCAAAATATATATTGTTGATATAAAATTCCAAAATCTGATTCTTATTGTATTTCTTTTCCAGTTCTGTAGCGATAAACATCTCCTCCACCTTTCTCTGCCAGGTCTTATCCTGGTTCAGAAAAACGGTGCGGGAAAGCTGCTGTGTGATGGTACTTCCTCCCTGGGTCACTTCCCCGTTTTCAATCATTGCCTTTATCGCCCTTATAATTGCCTTATAATCAATTCCTTTATGGCTGTAAAATTTTTTATCCTCTATGCTTACAATGGCGGCGCCTACGTCCACCGGCATCTCCTCATATTCAAGATAATAAACGTCCTTCTCCCCTTTTAAGGTGGTAATTTTTTCTCCGTTTTTGTCGTATACCACGCTGGTCTGTGATGAGCGGAATGTATTTTCGTTGGATGAGCGGACATACTGCAGTGCCTCATCCTTCATGTTTGCAATCTGCTTTGCGTATCCCCCGTAATAATAATAACCCACACCGCCTACCACCAGGATCATCAGCAAAAACTGCATCCATACAAAAAACCAGAATAAACGGTATTTTTTCTTTTTCTTCTTTCGCGCCATAGTTCTCCTTTATGTCAATTCTATTTTCTGATAAAACCTATTTTACACGTTTTGTACTTATTATACAAGATAAGATTCCGCCTGTTATGTAGTTTTACCATAAAACAGAGCAGAGGTATTTCCCCTGCTCCCAACATTTTACTGCTCCATCTGTTTTCCCAAAAATCCTGCCGCTGTAACTGCCAGTTTCCGCTCCGTATCTCCCATAGACCGCTTATCGTCTTTATTGTACAGCACCACTGCACCAATGGCATCTCCCTCGCAGATAATGGTGGCAATGGCCTGGGAATGAAACTCCCCCGCATCATCCAGCGTCACTTTCACAAACTGATCATCCTCTTTGCTTGCCACTCTGTCTTCCCTGTTTTCAATAATATTTTCCATCTGTTTGCTGATGGGTTTTCCGTCAAACTCTTTCTTTCCGTTGCCTGCCACCGCCACTACATGATCCCTGTCTGTAATACATACCAGATTTCCGGTGGTCTGGGCAAGGCTTTCCGCATATTGCCCTGCAAACTGAGACAGCTCCCCGATGGGAGAATACTTCTTTAAAATAATCTCTCCCTGCCGGTCTGTAAAAATCTCCAGGGGATCGCCTTCACGGATCCTTAATGTTCTTCTGATTTCCTTTGGTACAACGACTCTTCCCAGATCGTCTATTCTTCGCACAATTCCTGTCGCCTTCATTTTCTGATTCCTCCATATTCTTCCATTGTTTCGTATAATTTATTTTTATATCATCATTTCTTTTGTTTTGTTTTGTTAGTATCTGTAAGAATTAGAAAAATATGCACAGGCATTTTATTTTGTATCATTCATCTTATCTCATTTGCATCTTATCCCACTTCCGCTCTATATCTGCCACTAATTCAAGTTGGCAGCGGCAACGATCTACATTATGCTTATCTCTTGTAACCTTAAAATAAGTATCACCCTGAAGATAATCCGTCAAAAATCGCATCCCGCACTCTAAGGTCATCATTTTTGCCCCCATTGGCAGCATACGAATCTCATTTTCCGTCAAACTTCCCTGACAGCCCTGCAGGAAACCTTTCCGGTAGGCCTCATAATGTTCTAAAGATAAAGATACCTTCCCGATATCCGGCTCATCTTCCGCCGCAGTATTAGCGCCAAAACGAATGGCATCTCCAAAATCATGAACCGAGAGCCCCGGCATTACCGTATCCAGATCGATCACACAGAGGGCCTTATGGCTTTCTCGGTCCAGCATCACATTATTCAACTTTGTGTCATTGTGGGTAACCTTTAGAGGCAATTCACCCCTCTGCAGCATATCTCCCAGCATGGACATTTCAAAGCTGCGCTCTCTTATAAAATCAATTTCTTTTTTAACTTCTTTTGCTCTCCCGCATATATCCTGGTCTACCGCTTTTTCAAAAGTCTGAAAACGTTTTGCCGTATTGTGAAAATCCGGTATCACTGGATGCAGTGCCTCCGCCGGGAAATCCCGAAGCATCCCCTGAAAACGGCCAAAGGCAATGCCGCTCTCACAGAAATCTTCCAGACTTTCCGCCGCATTTAAGGTAACTCCATCCTCGATATACCGGTAAACTCTCCAGTATTCCCCGTCCTCATCTTTAAAAAAGCTTTTTCCATCTGTCCCAAAAACAGGAGTCAGCGTTTCTCTGTCTGGATTTCCTCCGTATTTTCTTATTATATCCTTTAAATAAAAAGTAATTTTAACAATATTCTCCATCAACTTTTCCGGCTCGGGAAAAACGTTTTTGTTCATTCTCTGTAAGATATAGCGTTCCTTCCCTGAAGTTTCCACCAGAAAGGTATGGTTGATGTGCCCCTGGCCGTAAGCTTTTACTGACAGAGGAGAAAATCTAAGCTGAAAGTTTTGTAAAATCTTCTCTTTCTCCATATCCCAAACCCCCTGTATAACAATTCCTGCTGATGGCTGAGCCGCAGACTAATCTTCCCACAGCTGACAGGGATAAATCCCTTTTTTCTTAAAATCAGAGATTGCCTGCATCACCGTCCCTTTGTCTTCCTGATAGGTGATGCCGTACCAGCGGTCTTTTGATTTTAAAACCTGAACCCTGGCCTTTCCCTCCTCCATAAGCTCCTCCACCGCAAATGGAAGGAAAAACTCACACTTTAAGGGATTTTTTTCAAGATTCTCCTGCAAAAATACTGGAAAACGTTTTTGCAGTTCCTCCATCATCCCCGCCGAAAATCCCCACATATTCATAGACACCACCGTTCCCCGGGGCAGAACATTCCAGGAAGTCCCGTCGTCCTCTGTGTACTCTGCCACATCCCCATGTTTTTCAATGCGGGTCCTCTCTTTGATCTCCACAAGGTTTCCCTGTTCATCTACCTTGCACACCCCTCTGGATACATGGCCGTTTTCCGTCAAGGTATTCTCTAGAAGATACCCTGCCATGGCAAACTGATAGGCGCCCTGTTCCCGGGTATCAGTAAGATAGTCATAAATCATCTGAAACGCCCCTCTGCCATAGAAGTCATCCGCATTGATCACCGCAAAAGGCCCGTGGATCTTTTCCTTACAGCAGAGCACCGCATGGCCTGTGCCAAAAGGCTTTTCCCTCCCCTCGGGAACAGAAAATCCCTCCGGCAGATTACTAAGCTCCTGATACACATACTCCACCTTTATCTTTCTGCTCATGCGGTCCCCTACACGTTCTCTGAATAAGGCTTCGTTCTCTTTCTTAATTATAAATATAACTTTTTCAAAACCAGCCAGCATCGCATCATATACAGAAAAATCCAAAATCACATGACCGTAATCGTCCATAGGGTCCATCTGCTTTAAGCCGCCGTAACGGCTTCCCATACCTGCTGCCATAACTACCAGTACCGGTTTTTCCATATTGCAAATTCCCCCTTATTTTTCAATTTCACGAATGAGGTTGATCATCTCAATTGCCCCGGTTGCACATTCAAATCCTTTATTTCCCGCCTTGCTTCCGGCACGCTCGATTGCCTGCTCTATATTATCTGTAGTTAAGACGCCAAACATTACAGGAATTTCTGAATTTAAAGATACCTGGGCGATTCCCTTGGACACTTCACTGCACACATAATCGTAGTGGGAGGTTGCTCCCCGGATCACTGCCCCAAGACAGAGCACTGCGTCATATTTTCCGCTTTTTGCCATTTTGGATGCAATCAGCGGAATCTCAAAAGCACCCGGAACCCATGCCACATCAATATTGTCCTCCGGCACATCGTGACGTTTCAGTCCGTCAATGGCTCCTCCCAGAAGTTTGGAAGTGATAAAATCATTAAATCTTGCTACAACAATTCCGATTTTTGCGTTACTTGCTACGACTTTTCCCTCAAATGTGTTCATTTCTATCTCTCCTTTAATTAATTTAATTTATTTTTAATTTTATCTGTAATTCAGCATATGCCCCATTTTCTTCTGTTTTGTCTTCATATAGTAGGCGTCGAAGGGCGTCAGCTCCATCTGGATGGGCACACGCTCTGCAATACTCAGCCCAAATTCTGACAGACCGTCAATCTTCTGGGGGTTGTTGGTGAGAAGCCTTAAGCTCTTTGCCCCCAGATCCCTTAAAATCTGGGAACCAATGTAGTATTCCCGCAAATCCTCGTCAAATCCCAACGCAAGATTTGCCTCCACTGTATCCATGCCCCGCTCCTGCAATTCGTATGCTTTCAGCTTATTGATGAGACCAATCCCACGTCCCTCCTGGCGAAGATAGAGCAGAATTCCTCTTCCCTCCGCCTCAATCTGCTTTAGGGCAGAGGCAAGCTGTTCCCCACAGTCGCAGCGCAGGGAGCCAAAGGTATCTCCTGTCATGCACTCAGAATGGACACGGCACAAAACATTTTCCCCGTCTCCAATCTCTCCTTTTACCAATGCCACATGATGTTCCCCATTCAGCTTATTCACATAGCCATAGGCGGTAAACTCCCCGTACTTGGTGGGCATCTTCACTTTTGCCTTACACTCAACAAGCTTCTCATGGATTTTCCGATATTCCTGCAATGCCCGGATGGTAACCATCTTTATCTGAAATTTCTCCGCCAGTTCCTGCAGTTCCTGTGTCCGCATCATGGTACCGTCGTCACGCATGATCTCGCAGCAGAGCCCGCACTCTTTTAGCCCTGCCAGACGCATAAAATCTATGGTCGCCTCTGTGTGGCCGTTTCTCTCTAACACCCCGTTTTTCTTGGCGAGAAGGGGAAACATATGGCCGGGACGCCTGAAATCCTCCGGCCTGGCGCCATCCTCCACACATTTCCTGGCGGTCAATCCCCGCTCCTGGGCGGAAATACCTGTAGTTGTCTCCATGGCATCAATGGATACGGTAAAAGCCGTCTCGTGGTTGTCCGTATTCTCTGTCACCATCTGAGGCAGCATCAGCTTTTTCACCAACGCCTCTCCCATGGGCATGCAGATCAGCCCTTTTCCGTGCATTGCCATAAAATTCACATTCTCAGTAGTCGCAAACTCTGCCGCACAGATGAAATCTCCCTCATTTTCCCGGTCTTCATCATCTGTCACCAGAATGACTTCTCCCTTGCGGAGAGCCTCCACTGCCTCCTCAATGGTATTGTACAAAAACATATCGATTCCTCCTAATGCTTATATATTATATTTTCTTTTAATAATCAAAATCCTGCCCGGAGCAAAAAGTCTTTGGTAATCCCGCCGCTGGTCTTTTCCTGCTCTTTCGGCTGCATCAAACGCTCCACATATTTCCCGATCATATCATTTTCCAGATTTACCGCATCCCCGGCCTTCTTTTCCCCCAGGATCGTCTCTCCCAGGGTATGGGGAATGATAGACACGGAAAAACTTTCCTCCGCCGCTTTTGCCACTGTCAGGGATGTGCCGTCAATGGCAATGGAGCCTTTCTCCACAATATAGCGCATCAGTTCTTTCGGTGTGTGAACAGTATACCAGACCGCATTCTGCTCCCGCCAGACTTTTTCGATAATTCCTGTGCCGTCAATATGACCGGATACAATATGTCCTCCGAATCTGCCGTTCATTGCCATGGCCCGCTCCAGGTTCACTCTGCTTCCGGGAGACAACTGCCCCAGATTGCTGCGTTTTAATGTCTCCGGCATCACATCAGCCACAAAGCCGTCGCCCTTTAATTCGATTACCGTAAGACAAACGCCGTTTACCGCAATGCTGTCCCCGATTTTTGTGTCCTCTAATACCTTGTCCGCTTTTAGTTCTATTTTCCCGGAAATGCTTGTCGCTTCCATGCGCACCATCTTTCCGATCTCTTCTATGATCCCTGTGAACAATCCGCCACCTCCCACTCAATTAGAATATCCTCTTCTATCTGACTGATTTTGGGATTTTTCAGTCCATAGGCCTGGGAAGGTTCGGTCACTCCCGCCCCTGCCACAGGGCTTTTTGCTGATGCCCCTCCAAAAAGTTTAGGAGCGATATAACTTTCTACTTTCTGAACAATCCCCTGGGCCAGTGCGCTGGCATTCAGGCTTCCGCCCCCCTCTAAGAGGATGCTGTCAATTCCCATATCCCCCAGCCGTCTCATCAGTTTCCGCAGATCCACATGGCCTTCATACTCCTCTGTGATTACAATCTGACACCCGGCATGTTCATAGGGGCTTATCTTTCCTGCATCCCTCTCACAGGTGGCGATTATCGTCCGTATCTCCTTTGCCGTCTCCACCACCTCTGCCTCAAGGGGCGTTCGCAGATGGGTATCGCAGATGATCCGAATGGGATTTCTCCCCCCTTCAATCCTGCAGGTAAGACTGGGATTATCCGCAAGCACCGTCCCCACGCCAACCATAATTCCCATATATTTGTGGCGGCTTTCCTGAACCCTCTGCCTTGCGGCCTCTCCAGTGATCCACTTGGATGCCCCGGTGACCGTAGCGATTTTCCCGTCTGCCGTCATCGCATATTTCATCACCACATAAGGCGTTTTTCTGTCCATATAGTGGAAGAATACCTGATTCATCGCCCGGCATTCCTCCTCCAAAACTCCTGTGATCACTTCGATTCCGTGGGCGGTGAGCATCTCCACCCCTTTTCCTGCCACCAGAGGGTTGGAATCCATAGAGCCCACATAGGCTTTTCGGATGCCGCTCTCGATAATGATCTCCGTACAGGGAGGGGTTTTCCCGTAATGACAGCAGGGCTCTAAGGTCACATAGATCTCCGCTCCCCGCATATCCTCCTTACAGTTTAAAATGGCATTGCGCTCTGCATGGAACTCTCCGCACTTATGGTGGTAGTCTTTATTCAGGATCTTTCCGTCCTTCACGATCACCGCCCCCACCATGGGATTGGGATTTGTCCACCCCTCCCCCTTTTTTGCCTCCTGTATGGCAATTCTCATGTAATCTTCCGGTGTCATATTACACCTCCTTTGCTTAAAAATTAAATCTAAATTAAATAATTTTTCCTTGCCTATAAAAAACCTGGAGCAAAAGCTCCAGGGCAAAAATCAACGATAACTTTAACTATCGCACACGTTCTATCTTCTCTCATCCAGACTGTACTGTCGGCTTTGGAATTTCACCAAATCATGCCTGGGGAACCTTTTTCGCTCCCTTCGGCTTGCGGGCTTTACCGCCGGTAGGGAATTTCACCCTGCCCTGAAGATTTTCTATTTTCTTTATTTATAACCATAACATACAGGGATATGCCTGTCAAGTTATTCCAGCTTTAACTGTTTGCATCTGCCATATTTTCAATCCTTTCTCTGTGCTTCCCTGATGCTGTTTTCGTCCGCTTCATTGACTTTTCGTCCATTATATACTATAATATGGACGAAAGAAAACAGGAGTGGATGAACCCATTTCGAGTAAGGAGATCCTATGAGAAATTTTGATTATACAAAGCTAGAAAATTATAAGTGGGATAACGAAGCACTTTCCTATATCGCCAAGATACACGAATGCAAAGGCAGACAGGACTTATTTGTAAGACAAAAGCCCATAGAACTTGACCGACTGACCGAAGTTGCAAAGATTCAAAGCACCGAGGCTTCCAATAAAATTGAGGGTATAGTCACTACGAGTACCCGTATCAAACAGTTGGTGGAGGAAAAGACCACGCCGAGGAACCGTGATGAAAGCGAGATTTTAGGGTATCGGGATGTCCTGAACACCATTCACGAAAGCCACGACTATATTCCAATAACACCGTCCTATATCCTTCAGCTTCACAGAGATTTGTTAAAACACGCAGGTCTTTCCTATGGCGGCAATTTCAAGAATACGCAGAACTACAT
>JAMPFA010000022.1 GCA_023664725.1 Roseburia sp.
GGGGCTGTGAAAAGTGGAGCATATCAACTCCACTTTTTTCACAGCCCCTTTTTTATGCTATCATTTAATTTTTCGATAAATACTCGTGTATTCCCTTTGCAGCTGCCTTTCCTGCTCCCATGGCAAGAATGACTGTGGCTGCCCCTGTCACTGCGTCCCCTCCGGCAAACACGCCTGCCTTGGAGGTGGCGCCGTTCTCTTCTTCAGCCACGATACATTTTCTTCTGTTGATCTCCAGGCCCTTGGTGGTGGAAGAGATCAAGGGATTTGGAGATGTTCCAAGGGACATGATCACGGTATCCAACTCCATATCAAACTCGGAACCTTTGATCTCCACGGGAGAACGTCTGCCGGATTCATCCGGCTCTCCAAGCTCCATTTTGATACAGGTCATTCCCTTTACCCAGCCCTCATCATCCACATGGATCTCCACCGGGTTGGTGAGAAGGTTAAAAATAATCCCCTCCTCCTTTGCGTGGTGGACTTCCTCCACTCTGGCGGGAAGCTCCTCCTCACTTCTCCTGTAGACGATATGTACCTCTGCACCTAAGCGCAAGGCTGTTCTCGCTGCGTCCATGGCAACGTTTCCGCCTCCTACTACGGCCACTTTCTTTCCCCTCATAATAGGTGTGTCATACTCATCTTTAAAGGCTTTCATCAGATTATTTCTCGTCAAAAACTCGTTGGCAGAAAATACGCCGTTTGCCTGCTCTCCGGGGATTCCCATAAATCTTGGAAGACCTGCACCAGAACCGATAAACACGGCCTCAAATCCCTCTTCCTCCATCAGCTCATCCACTGTGGTGGATTTTCCGATGACAACATTTGTCTCGATTTTCACCCCGAGGGCTTTTACGTTTTCCACTTCCTTTGCCACTACGTCCTGTTTTGGCAGACGAAATTCTGGAATACCGTAGATCAAAACTCCTCCAGCCTCGTGCAGTGCCTCAAAAATTGTTACATCGTAACCTAATTTAGCCAAGTCTCCTGCACAGGTAAGGCCTGCAGGGCCGGAACCAATGACAGCCACCTTGCGTCCGTTCATCTTTTCCGCCTTTTTCGGCTTAATGCCATTCTCCCTTGCCCAGTCAGCCACGAAACGCTCCAGTTTTCCGATGGAAACCGGCTCTCCTTTGATTCCCCGGATACACTGCCCCTCACACTGGCTCTCCTGGGGACATACCCTTCCGCAGACAGCGGGAAGAGCAGATGATTCGCTGATAATCTGGTATGCTTTCTCAAAATTTCGGTTTTTTACCTCCTGAATAAATGCCGGAATGTCAATGGATACGGGACAGCCCGTAACACATTTGGCATTTTTACAGTTTAAGCATCTCTCTGCCTCTGCAACTGCTTCCTCTTCATTATATCCAAGACAGACTTCCTCAAAATTTGTGGCACGGACTTTTGCATCCTGCTCTCTTACCGGTACTTTTTCTAATACATTCATTATTTATCACCTCCGCAATGTCCGCATCCGCCGTGATGGGTATCTCCCTCCGCAAGCTTTAACATTGCTCTTCCTTCCTCAGTCTTATAGGTCTGCTGGCGCTTCATGGCCTGGTCAAAATCCACCAGGTGACCGTCAAATTCCGGTCCGTCCACGCAGGCAAATTTCACTTCACCTCCCACGGTAAGACGGCAGGCGCCGCACATGCCGGTTCCGTCCACCATAATGGGATTCATGGAGACGATAGTTGGGATCGCAAGCTCTTTTGTGAGCTTGCAGACAAATTTCATCATGATCATAGGCCCGATGGCAATGCAGAGATCATACTTTTTTCCCTCGTCCACCAGTGCCTGTAACTGGTTGGTCCCCATTCCATGGAACCCGTAACTTCCGTCGTCTGTGGTCACATACAGGTTTGTGGCAACCTCTTTCATCTCATCCACATAGATTAAAAGGTCTTTTGTCTTAGAACCCATGATCACGTCACAGTCCACGCCATGATTATGTAACCATTTTACCTGTGGATACACCGGAGCAGTTCCAAGGCCTCCAGCAATAAAGACAATATTTTTCTTCTTTAGTTCTTCGATCTCTGTGTGAACCAGCTCTGAAGTGCATCCTAAGGGCCCCACAAAGTCCATAAGCGCTTCCCCTGCCTTTAATGTCACCATACGCTCCGTAGATGCCCCTACGGTCTGGATCACAATGGTAACTGTGCCTTTTTCTCTGTCATAATCGCAGATAGTAAGGGGAATGCGCTCCCCCACCTCATCCGTCTTAACGATTACAAACTGCCCTGGCTCACATGATTTTGCTACTCTCGGCGCCTCTACCTCCATAAGGTAGATCTTATCCGCCAATTTTTCGCTTCTTACAATTGGGTACATTTTTTTCCTCCTGATATTTTTATGATCTAAAAAGCTTTCTGCTTAAGTCTACTTTAAGGTATCCGTGTATAATGCAAACTCATATCCTTTTTCCCTTGCCTGGTCAATAAACTGTCCCAGCACATTTGTGTTGGTCCAGGACTCTGCGTGCAGCAGGTAAATTGCCCCCGGATGCAGCTTATCTATCATTTTCTGTAAGGACTCCGTCTCGTTAGGCTGATTGTTTACATCGTAGTCCAGATAAGCAAAACTCCAGAACACGCTGCGGTATCCACAGTTGTTTACCACCGCCAGCGACTGCTCACTGAACTTTCCTGCTGGGAACCGGAATAAGAACATATCGTAGTTGAAGTTCTGTTTGATATAGTCATGATTGCCCATTACTTCCTGCTCCTGGTCTGCCAGAGATAAGCTTGGCAGTCCGGCAGAGGGATGGGTAACGGAATGATTTCCCAAAATATGACCGTCGTCTATGATCTGCCGCACCAGCTCCGGATCCTGCTCCGCATAGGGCTTTGTCACAAAGAACACTGCCTTTACATCCTTCTCCTTTAGGGTGCTTAGTATGGAAGGTGTACACCCATACTCATACCCCTCGTCCAATGTCAGGTATATCTTTTTGTCCATGGTAGGAATAATGAAATCTGCAGAGTAATCTTTAAATTTCTCCTGATAGCTCAACGTCCCCGCCGGACGATTATACTCGTCTACATTGCTGCCCTGTCCCCAGTCCAGATTCTCCCCGCTTAGGGAACTTACATTATCTACCTTTGGATTGTCGAGAACCATGCCTGTAAACAGGCCGTCTCCTCCCTCCTCCGTACTCTCCAGCTGTTCCTGGGTAAGTTCACTGGTGGGACCATAGGCAGAATAGGTATCCTTCACTGCCTTTGTAATGGCCTTTGCGTAATCCTCCATCTTGGTGTCAAAAATGTTATTGTCCTCTGCATTGTTGATAAATCCGATTTCCAACAGGCAGGCAGGCATTGTGGTATTATTCAGCACATAGTAATCGGAATCTTCCCCTGTCTCTGTTCCTGTTTTAATTCCTCTGTCTCTGGAAACTCCCGCTTCCACTACTGCATTATGGACATTGCTGGTAAGGTCTTCCACGATTTTGCTGGTGCCTGCCGTCATCCAGGTCTCGTTTCCGTACCCGTCTCCCTTGTTTCTGTGAAGGGAGATATAGTAATCCGCATCCGAATTGTTTGCAATGGTAACCCTTTCTTTCAGGAAAACCTTTGTGTCGTTGTCCTCCCTTGTCATCACTACTTTAATTCCCTGGGCTTCCATTTCTTTTTTCACTACCTGCGCCAATGCCCAGATATCATCTTTTTCCACTCTTCCGTTATAGTCACAACCTGGGTCTGTCCCCCCGTGTCCCGGGTCAAGGCATACCGTAAGCACATGGGGTTGTACCACAGGCTCTGTCTCGGTGGGCTCCAGCTTTTCCGTTCCCTTCTCGTCCCCCATATTTGATACGGCTTTGGCAATTTTATCTACAATTTTTCCGTCATCCAGCTTTTTATCTAAAAATACACACAACAAGACGGTTAAGCACAGTACGCTGATACACACGGACCATTTCAGCACCGCCTGGATCATCCATACTCTGGTGTGCTTTTTCTTTTCCACAATAATGCGTTTACCGTCTTTTTCTCTTATATACTTCATTATTCCTCCTTATTTTCATATGTTATGAAAAATACACTAACTCATCCTCCGGTTTTTCTGCCGGCTCTACGGAAATGGGATATAAAACTGGTCCCTTTCCCCTGTATTCCTTTGCAAATTCTACCCGGATCTCTGCCAGAATCTTTATCCAGGATTTGTGGGGGATATTTTTGGAATCCGTATATTTGCACTTAAATCCCAAAAACTGCACATCCTCGATACAGCAGGTCATGGCAAACCTTCCAGGCACCATGATGCCTTTTTTCATTTTTTCCGGGTTGTACACCAAACCTAAAAATTCGATTTTCTTGCCGTCATATTTTTTATAATTTTCCTGGGCATCCATATACCAGATGGCATAGTCTGCATCAGAAATCTCGATTACATCCTGGTTTATGTCGAAGGGAAGCTCCTCCTCCCTCTCATCTATGGTTCCATCCGCCCTCTCGTACACAATCTGTGCCGGGCGGTTTACCGCTTTGATGGCACGGCGGAACTTGCCCCTGGGTGTGTCATCATCACAGCGGTTTATGATCACTACATCTGCCTGAAACAGCTGCTCCATGATCATTGCCCGCATATTGCCAAGATACATCTCAAAGCTTGTAGCGTCAACTGTGGCCAAGGACTGGACGATGATCCATCCCTCTGGCAGATTCATCTCCAACATTTTATCCATTTTCCAGGTTCCATTGTACTCGATAAAGACCTGGTCTGGAAGATACTGTAGATTTATGTTTTTCAATAAAGCCTCATTAAAATCCTCTTCTTTTTCCACCATAAGCATTTTGGTGTTTGCCTCTTTTAACTCTGCCTCATCATATTCCTCGTCCCCGTCTTCGCAGACGATGAGGAGGGTTTTTGCACCGTCGCCAAAGTTCTCCTCCAGCAAAGTCTGCCGGATCAGGCTTGTCTTGCCGCTGTCCATAAAACCGGTAAATAAATATACTGGTATCTCTTCCATGTGATAACCTCCGCCTGCTCTTTATGCAATGCCAAATAAATGTTCCAACTCATGTTCCTTGATATCTGTGCCGATGACGCAGAGACGCCCGGTGTAGTCCGGCTCCCCCTGGCGGATCTCATACTCGCCGGGAACCATGTCAAAGTAGATCCAGCCTCCCTGGGCATTTTCCACCATACCCTTTGCCCGAAGGATGGAGCCGTACTCCTCTGTCTCTGAAAGAGTCTTTAACACATTTTCAATCTCCTCTTCCGTAAACTTGTGAGGTGTCTCTCTGCCCCAGCTTGTAAAGATGTCATCGGCATGGTGATGACCATGGCCGTGATGGTGCTCATGGCCATGGCCATGGTCATGTTCGTGGTCATGTCCTTCATGGTCGTGGTGGTGATGGTGCTCGTGGTCATGATCGTGTTCCTCATGCTCATGATGGTGCTCGTGATCATGCTCCTCATGTTCATGGTGATGATGTTCATGCTCTGCCTCATCTCTCTTATGCTCTTCCTCTGCCAGAACTTTCATCTCCAGGGAATCCTGGCCTTCCATCACCTTTAAGATCTGTTCTCCTGCGATATCATCCCAGGGTGTTGTGATCATTGCAGCTTTCTTATTCAAATCCTGCATCTGTTTTACACAGAGTTCCAGCTGCTCCGGACTGGTACTCTGTGTCCTTGAGAGCACAATGGTTGTGGCAAATTCAATCTGGTTGTTGAAAAACTCACCAAAGGCTTTCATCTGTTTTGACGCTTTCTTTGCATTCACCACTGTCACAAGAGCATTTAATTTCACATCCTGCTCCTTTTCGATATCGATCACGGACTTCATTACATCCGACAGTTTTCCCACGCCGGATGGCTCAATGATAATCCGGTCTGGATGGTAAGTAGAAATCACTTCATTTAAGTTCTTTCCAAAATCCCCCACCAGGGAACAGCAGATACAGCCGGAATTCATCTCGGTGATATTTACGCCGGAGTCCTTTAAAAATCCGCCGTCAATCCCCACCTCGCCAAATTCATTTTCGATCAGGGCGATTTTTTCATTTTTAAAAACTTCCTCTAACATTTTTTTTATAAAAGTTGTCTTTCCTGCACCTAAAAACCCGGAAATAATATCAATTTTTATCATGGCTGCTCCTTCTTTCTTCTTTACTTATTTCTAAGGAAATTTGTCCGCAATAATTTCTTACGGACATACGATTTTATTATAGACATAAAATGAGCGTTTGTCAAATTTCAGATGGATGGAAATGGATGTATTCTCAGAAAAAAAGTACCATATACACTACATATTGTGCATATGGTACAATTTTTCATAAATTCCCTTTTTTGCCAGAAGCTCCTGGTGGCTTCCCTCCTCCTCAATCCCTTCCTCCGTCAAGACGAGGATTCTCTTGGCATTCTGGATTGTGGTAAGACGGTGGGCAATCACAAAGGTGGTACGGTTCTTTGCCAGTTTTTCCAGGGAATCCTGGACTACCTTCTCGCTCTCGTTGTCCAAAGCAGATGTGGCCTCGTCAAAAATCAGGATAGGCGGATTTTTTAAAAACACCCGGGCAATGGAAAGCCGCTGTTTCTGGCCTCCGGAGAGCTTGATTCCCCGCTGTCCGATATCCGTCTCATACCCCTTTGGAAGGGACATGATAAACTCGTGGGCGTTGGCATTTTTTGCCGCCTGGATCACTTCTTCCCTTGTGGCATCCGGTTTTCCGTAACGGATGTTGTCATAAATCGTTCCCACAAAGAGATACACATCCTGCTGGACAATGCCGATGTGGTTTCTAAGGCTCTTTAGCTGAAGCTTCCGCACATCCATGCCGTCCACGAAAATTTCCCCCGCTGTCACATCATAAAACCTGGGGATCAGACTGCATAAGGTGCTCTTTCCCGCACCGGAAGAACCTACAAGAGCCACATACTCCCCGGCATCCACATGAAGGTTAATATCCCTTAACACAGTCTCTGTATTATCCTCATACCGAAAGGACACATGCATAAAATCAATGTTCCCCTTTACGTTGGTAAGAGGACAGGCATCCTTATCATCCTCAATATCCGGCTCCACCGCCATAATCTCAAGAAACCGCTCAAACCCTGTGTAACCGTTCTGAAACTGCTCCGTAAAATCGATTAGTGTCTTGATGGGCTCTGTCAATATATTGATATAGAGCAAAAAGGTGATCAAATCCGTCACTTTCACCGTTCCCCTGGAAATGCCAATGGCTCCCGCCACTAAAACTACCACAGTGATCAGCATGGAAAAGGAATTTAACCCTGCGTGGTATCCTCCCATGTAAAAGTAACTGTTTTTCTTAGCCTCTAAAAACCCCTGGTTCCCTACTTTAAATTTTTCCTCTTCAATCTCCTCGTTTGCAAAAGATTTCACTACCCGGATGCCGGAAAGATTGTCCTCAATCTGGCTGTTAATCTCTGCAATCTTTACCCTGTTTTTCCGGAATGCACGCTTCATCCTTTTAAAAAACAAAAGGGCATAGACAAACATCACTGGAACCAGCAGAAAAGCCGCCAGGGTAAGCCTGGGGCTAATCAACATCATGATCACAAAAGCCCCCAAGATCTTGATCAGGGAAATCACGATATTTTCCGGCCCGTGGTGCATAAGCTCTGTGATGTCAAACAGATCCGTGGTGATCCTGGACATTAACGCCCCAACCTTTTGGTTATCGTAAAAAGCAAAGGACAGCTTCTGATAATGGGCAAAAATCTCCGCTCGCATATCATACTCGATTCTCGCTCCCATCACATGGCCATAATTAGAGATAAAGTAGTTGCAATAACAGGACACCGCCACTAAGATCACCATGATCATGCCAAGAAACAGCACTTTGCTCCACACTTCCTCCGGTTCCATGTATATAATTGTGGAGGTGACGTAGCGCACAATTAAAGGAATCACAAGGGCAATGGCTGATGCCAGTATGGCAAAAAACATGTCGGCCAGAAATACTCTGCGGTAAGGCCTGTAATAGGAAATCATTTTCTTTAGATTTGTACTCATTTTCTTCTCCTGTAATGACGAACGCACTTATCACATACGGTCTGGAGCAGAAAATCCCAGGAGGTCAATGCACTTTTCGAGGATTCCCCTGGTAAGCTCTAATAGGCGTATATAGCCTGCCTGTCTGGTTTCCTCTTCCTCCGCCATGATCTTTGTCCCATGATAAAAGCTGTTGAAAGCATTGGCAAGATCATACATATAAGCGCAGACTTTGTGGGGGGCAACTTCCGAAAAAGCATTTTCCATTGCCGCATTAAATTTGCTTAGCTCTAACATTAAGGTTTTCTCGCTCTCCGTCTCTGCCGGAAGGATCTTAGCGTCTTTTACTTCTTTTCCCAGGGCTTCATATTTTGCCAGTATAGATTTCATACGGACAATGGTGTATAAAATATAAGGTCCGGTATTCCCTTCAAAAGAGGTAAAACGCTCCACGTCAAAAATATAATCCTTGGAAGCCTGGTTGGAGAGATCTCCGTATTTAATGGCGGAGAGAGCCACTGTTTTTGCCGTCTCCTTTGCCTCTGCCTCCTCCATAGTGTGGTTCTCGGAAATCTTTTTGTACATCTCATCATTAATCTCAGCTAAAAGGCTCTCTAAGCGCATGACGCCGCCTTCCCTTGTCTTAAAGGGCTTTCCGTCCTTGCCATTCATAGTGCCAAACCCTAAAAAAGTGAGCTTTGTCTCAGGCTCCACCAGCCCTGTCTTTCTTGCACACCGGAATACCTGAGTAAAATACAGCTCCTGACGCTTGTCCACCACATAGATGATCTGATCCGGGTGGTAATCTCTCATACGCCAGACAATGGTTGCCAGGTCGGTAGTATTGTAAAGAGACGCTCCATCGGATTTTAAGATCATACAGGGCGGTATCTCCTTGGTGTCCGTCTCCTCTTTCACATCCACCACAAGGGCCCCCTCGCTGATATAGGCATATCCCTTTTCCTTCATCTTCTCCACCATATCCGGGATAAATGGCTGGGCATCACTCTCCCCTTTCCAAAGGTCAAAGGACACATTCAAATTCTCATAATTTTTTTTCAGATCTGTGACAGACACATTTAAGATATGGGAAAGCAGTGCCTGATACCCCTTCCTTCCGTGCTGCAGTTCATAGGTTGCCTCCATGGCAGCCTCTTTGTAAGCATTATCCTCCTTGGACTTCCCGCTGGCCGTGGGATAGATTTCCTCCAGCTGGGAGATGGTAAACGGCGGTTCTTTCGGATACTCCTTGGTATAATTTTCATCAAAATAGACCAGATCCGGCTCCCGCAGTTTTAACTCCGTAATGATCAATCCCATCTGAAGCCCCCAGTCCCCCAGGTGTACGTCTCCGATCATCTCATGGCCCATAAAACGCCCCATGCGCTTTATGCTCTCCCCGATAATGGCAGAGCGCAGATGTCCCACGTGAAGGGGTTTTGCCACATTTGGCCCGCCGTAGTCGATCATGATCTTCATGGGATGCTCCACTTTCTCACAGCCGAAACGCTCCCCATCCTTTTGCATTTCCCCCAAATATTCTGCCAGAAAACTTTCCTCCAATTTAAAATTAAGGAATCCCGGCTTTACAGATTCCACAGAGGAAAATATGGCATTTCCCTTTAATTTCTCCGCCACCTCATCGGCAATCAGAAACGGTGCCTTCTTGTACGCTTTTGCCGCAGCCAAGGCACCGTTACACTGATATTCACATAAATCCGGGCGGTTTGACAATGTAACCCGCCCGTAGTTCTCCTCATATCCACAGGAAAGAAATCCTTTCTTTACCTCGTCTGTTATGATATCCAAAATCCTTTTCATTTCCCGCAAGTCCTTTCCTCTACTGATGCTTTATCTCTTCAATTAAGTGCTGGTTTTGTTCTTCCCTCTCCCCTAAGATCTTTTCAATCTGCTCCTGGGTAACAGGGTCATCAGACAGATTTTTCTCTTCTTTCACAGGCTCCTGACTGGGTGTATCCTGCGGTACCTCCTCAGGGATGGACGCTGCCGGCTGTTCATTTGCCTGATTTCTAAGCCTCTCCTGCTCCGCCAGTTCCTCCGCAGTCATATAATGCACATTATACGACTTCACAATACTGCGGCTGCTGCGCTCTCTTTCATTTCTTTCATCAATCATGTCTCTCATATAACATTCCTTAATCCTTTCTGTGCTATTTTATGACAAATTATACATGCATAAAAATCATTCAAAATGAGAATGATTTTAATATCAAATTATTACTCAAAGAAACTGGAGGTCTCTTATGGCTGTCTACAAAGTTGAAATCTGTGGTGTAAACACATCCAAACTGCCCATCTTAAAAGAAGAAGAAAAAGAAGCCCTGTTTAAACGTATCAAAGCCGGCGATACCGCCGCCAGGGAAACTTACATCAAAGGCAATCTCCGCCTTGTCCTAAGCGTGATCAAACGCTTTGACCGCAACAATGAAAATGTAGACGATCTGTTTCAGATTGGCTGCATTGGTCTGATCAAATCCATTGACAACTTCGACGATACCATCGGAGTAAAATTTTCCACTTACGCTGTTCCTATGATCATCGGTGAGATCCGCCGTTATCTTCGAGATAACGCCTCCTCCATCCGGGTCAGCCGATCTCTCAGGGACACTGCCTACAAAGCCATCCACGCCAAAGAAGAGCTGGCAAAAACTTCTTTTAAAGAACCCACCATCCAGGAAATCGCCGACTCCACCGGCATCCCCAAGGAGGATCTGGTCTTTGCCTTAGACGCCATCCAGAGTCCTCTCTCCCTTTACGACCCTGTCTACACTGACGGAGGGGACACCCTCTACGTCATGGATCAGGTGAAGGACAAGAAAAACAAAGAGGACAACTGGGTGGAATCCTTAGCCGTAAACGACGCCATGAAGCGTCTGAATGAACGGGAAAATTATATCATAAAACTCCGTTTTTTTGAAGGGAAAACTCAAATGGAAGTTGCTGAGGAAATCCACATCTCTCAGGCCCAGGTCAGCCGCCTGGAAAAATCCGCCTTAAAGAGTATGCGAAACTACCTCTCTTAAAACTAGCGGTCCCACTTATCACACAGGGAATTTACCTGGTCTGCAAATTTTCCCACATCCTTGTTGGCCATACCTTCGCAGCGGTGGATTACAGTAAGCAGACGCTGTCCCGCTGCAAGTAGCCTTGCAAATACATTGGAAGATGCGCGCATTGGTTTGTCCTTGCGTTTCTCTGCCAGCATACGGCTGCCCTTTTCTACCTGCAGTCCGGTTACAAGGTCAAAACCATCACCGCTGTAAGGCGCCACTGCCTCCACGCCCAGTTCTTCTTTAAGATGTTCGGCAAAGGCGTCACAGACCTTGTCATCTCCGTGGACCACAAATATCTTTTTGGGTTTTTTCTTAAAAGCCTTTGCCCACTGGGTCAGATGGTCTTTGTCCGCATGACCGCTGATGCCGGGCATATTTCTGATCTCCGCCCGGACGTTGATAGTCTCACCAAAAAGCTTTACCTCTTTGGCTCCCCCCAAAAGTGCATTTCCCAAAGTGCCCGGCACCTGGAATCCCACAAAGAGAATGGTAGATTCCTCTCTCCAGAGATTGTGTTTTAAATGGTGGCGAATACGCCCTGCCTCACACATACCAGAGGCGGAGATGATCACAATGGGTTTCTGGATAAAATTCACCATCTTGGATTCATCGCTGGTAACTGCCACTTTAAGTCCCTCAAAGCCAATGGGATTGATTCCTTTTCTCACCAGATCCAGCGCTTCCTCGTCAAAACATTCCGCCACGCTTTTGTGAAAAATGTTGGTGGCCTCTATTGCCAGAGGGCTGTCGATATAGACCTCAAAGTCCAGAAAACGGTTTAACATTTTTTCTGTCTTGATCTTCCGCAGGAAATACAAAAGTTCCTGGGTTCTGCCCACAGAGAACGCCGGAATCACAAGATTTCCCCCTCTTGCAAATGTAGTATCGATAGCCTGTGCAAGTTCTCTTGCAAAATCTACTGATGCTGCATGATTTCTGTCTCCGTATGTGGACTCCATCACCACATAATCGGCCTCTTCTATGTATGTGGGATTCTTGATAAGCGGCTTCCCCACATGGCCGATATCGCCGGAAAACACCACTTTTACCTCATCATTTTCCTCCCGAACCCACATTTCAATACTGGAAGAGCCCAAGAGATGCCCTGCATCCACAAAACGCACCGTAAGATTTTCTTCCACTTCCACCATGTCATTGTAACTACAAGGAACGAGATGTCCCAACACCCCCATAACATCATCCATAGTATACAGCGGTGTGACTTCTGGAAGTCCTGCACGCCTTGCCTTTCGGTTTCTCCACTCCGCCTCAAATTCCTGGATATGCGCACTGTCTTTTAACATAATATTGCACAATTCGCAGGTGGCATTTGTGGCAAAAACCTGCCCCCTAAAACCATGGCTGTAGAGAAGCGGCAATAGTCCCGAATGATCGATATGTGCATGGGTGATAAATATGTAATCAATTTCTGACGCATTCACAGGTATTTCCTGATTCACGTACAGATCCGGCCCCTGCTCCATACCGCAGTCTACCAACAGATGCCTGTTTCCAAACTGCATAAAATGACAACTGCCTGTTACCTCATGATCTGCTCCTAAAAAATTCAGCCGCATCCTACCATCTCCTTTTTCCTTTGTCTTTCCCGCAAAGCGCATCATGAGTTATGCCCTGTGGGTACCCCTGTATTTTTCCCGCAAAGCATAGATTATCCTCTGCAGGCACTCATCTGTTTTCTTTACTGTTCTATTGTACCATATGTCATGGTAAATTTCACCCTTTTTATTCCAGCCGCACAATTTCTTTTTTCAGGCGGCGCATAATTTTTTTCTCAAGTCTTGAGATATAGGACTGGGATATTCCAAGCTTATCCGCCACTTCCTTCTGGGTCAGCTCCCGTCCTCCCCTGTTTCCAAGTCCGTAGCGCATCTCCACGATCATCCTTTCTCTCCCTGAGAGCTTATCGATGGCTTTCCCCAGCAGATGATGCTCCACTTCCGTCTCGATATCTTTGTAGATCACATCCTCATCCGTCCCAAGAATGTCGGATAGTAAGAGCTCGTTGCCGTCCCAGTCCACATTTAAAGGCTCATCAATACTGACCTCCATCCTGGTTTTGCTGTTTCTCCTAAGATACATTAAAATCTCATTCTCAATACACCGGGAAGCATAGGTGGCAAGCTTTATATTTTTCTGTGGATTAAAGGTATTGATAGATTTTATCAGCCCAATGGTTCCTATGGAAATCAGATCCTCCACCCCGATCCCTGTGTTGTCAAATTTTTTTGCTATGTATACCACAAGCCTTAGATTGTGCTCGATCAGCCTGTTTTTTGCCGCATCCCCCTCATCTTCACAGAGGCTTTTGATACATTCCGCCTCTTCCCCCGCATCTAATGGGGGCGGAAGCACCTCCGCCCCTCCAATATAATGAACCTCCTCTGCCTCCTCCTGAAATTTCTTAAAAGACGCAAGGAAAGAAATCCTCATCTGTTTTGGCACACTTACTTTTAAATACATATTGACCTCCAAATTTTATTTTATATTCGCCATGCTGCTATGTAATATCATCTGATATCTCTTGTTTAGAAAAAGTATATCTTCCCCGGCAGCCACCACCGCAGGGGAAACCACAAAATCCTCCTCCCTGTGACACACCCGGAGCTTTTCTATGGTAAAAACCTCAATCAACCCGCCGGACTCTCCCAGAGACTGAAAGGGAACCAGCCTGCCCGGTATCTCAATTCCCAGCCTTTCTTTTATGCTCTCGGAAAGGATATGTACCGGCTCCTTTGTGTAGGGATCTACCAGACGGTTTCCCGTGTCCAGCAGGGCACACACCTTCACTTCCCTTCCTTTATGGCAGACCCACGCCTCGTAATGGATCTGCACATTTTCCCTTTTTCTGCGTATGATATAAGTAAACAGCATTACAGGTACTCCGGTTAAAAGAAGACATAATTCGTAATATCTCCCACCTGTTACTGTGCCATATAACCATTGCATACTTCCACCCAGCATCAGCAAAACAAAGTACATAAGCAGATACCCATGAACATAACTCTTTTTATTCGCCGGGAAAAAACAGAATACTGTTATTGCCGGATTTACTATAAAATGTATACTGAGCAAATAAAGATCGTATTGGTTCAATGAAAGGAAAAGAACGCAACCCAAAAGGCTGCTAATGGCAGACCCAAACAGGTAACGGCAAATCCGCTTTTTCTTTCCCAGAATTTCACTTACCCCATAAACCGCCAGAAAATCCAGATAGAAATTGGTTAGGAAAAATACATCCGCATAAAATTCATACTTCACTTTTCACCTCCCAAAGATTTGCTGATGCTATTATAGAAGAAAAAGTTTCAGTATTTTGTCAAACAAAGTTCCGTTTTCCAATAAATTCATCCTCATAAAAAGACAAAAAAAGACCTTGAAAGCCATGCTTTCAAGGTCTTTTACCTGATCCTATCTCTTCGTATTTTTCAAAAATGAAGGAATCTCAATATTCTTCTGTGGTACACTGCTCTCAGGCTTCTGAGGCTTTTTGATCCCGCCATAGTTAAAGGGTGTGGCATTTGTATTTACACCAACGCCTGCCTGCGTGGCCCCAGCGCCTAACCCGGCACTATGTAACCCTGCACCTGTGCCTGTCTGGCCTGCAGCAGGTCTTGTCATGGATGACATTGGCCTGTTCACTGTAGTGTTACTCTGATATTTCATACCAGGAATAATCTTATTTGCCGATGCGGGATTCTCAAGACCTGTGGCAATTACTGTGATGGTTGCCTCGTCTGTCATATTTTCGTCAAATTTTGCACCAAATATAATATTAGCGTTGTCTCCGGCCAAATCCTGGACATAGCTTGCCGCATCGTTGGCATCCATCAGAGAGATATCCCCGGATATATTGATGATCACATGGGATGCCCCTTTGATCGTTGTCTCTAACAGCGGACTTGCAACTGCAAGCTTCACCGCCTCGTTGGCCTTGTCATCGCCGCTTGCGCTTCCGATACCGATATGCGCCATACCCTTGTCCTTCATAACGGTCTGCACATCTGCAAAATCCAGATTAATCAGTGCAGGCACATTGATCAGATCCGTAATTCCCTGGACTGCCTGCTGTAATACCTCGTCCGCCTTTTTCAGTGCATCCGGCATAGTCGTCCTTCTGTCTACGATCTCCAAAAGTTTGTCGTTGGGAATGACGATGAGCGTGTCCACGCTCTCTTTTAAACGGTCAATACCAGAAATGGCATTTACCATCCTGGTCTTTGCCTCAAATTTAAATGGCTTTGTCACAACCCCCACTGTGAGGATTCCCTGCTCCTTGGCAAGCCTTGCCACTACAGGCGCTGCGCCGGTTCCGGTTCCACCTCCCATACCGCAGGTCACAAATACCATATCTGCGCCCTTCACTGCCTCTGCCAGATCCTCAGCGCTCTCCTCGGCAGCTTTCTGACCTACCTCCGGCTGTGCACCAGCTCCAAGTCCTTTGGTGAGCTTCTCTCCGATCTGGATCAATGTAGGAGCTTTACAGAGCATCAATGCCTGCTTGTCCGTATTGATACCAACAAACTCCACACCGCCGATACTCTCGTCAATCATTCTATTTACCGCATTATTCCCAGCGCCTCCAACACCGATCACAATAATCTTTGCACTGGAATTGCTTTCCGGATTCATTATCTCAAGCAAGGTACTTCCTCCTTTTTCTCTACCCTTTATTTGTCTGACTTCCAATCTATCCTATATATGCAAAAAACTTAAATGTATGCTACTACATCTTGTATCAATCAGAACACAAACAAACTTATATAGACTATAATATAATCTTTTGCAAAATTAATCAATAAGAAATTAGATTTTTTTTCAGGAAATCTCTTTTTTCTTACTTTTCCTGATCAAAAATAATGTCTGTGGTGTTCTCTGTCCAGTTCTCCACATGCAAAACACCCTTTTTCCCCTCAAGCTGAGGAAGGATATAGGACAGACGCAGAATCTTATTGGTGAGCCTGTCCCCTCCTCCCAGCAGAACCTTTATATCTCCGTAAATGAGGTTCAAATCCCCGTTTTCCTCAAACTGGATCTCATCCGGCACCACTCCGTTTTTCTTTAAGGACTGGCTGGCGGAGAGAAGGCTCCTTAAAATGTCCTTGTCCTTGATGGGAAGTTTTTCATACAAAACCACCTGATCGCAGTTTAAGCCCTCCACTCTGGGAATCCCCTCTATCATCTCCTTTGAAGTCTCCACCACAAATCCGTCTTTGTCAAAAAACACATTCTGGTCAATGGATGCAATATACAGATATCCGATGGTTTCTTTTTCGTAGACAAATATCTTTAGGGTCTTTGGATTTTCCAGGGAAACTTCCATGGTATCCACAAAGGGGATCTGCTCCATCTCCATAAAGCGGTATTTCAGATACACATACAGAGAGTTCCAGGAATACTCGTCATCTAAGACAAACTTTTCAATCTGCTCTTTGGAGTAGTGCTCATTCCCCTCTACGATCACATCTTTTACTCTGTATACCTGCCAGACGATCAGCGCCAGCGCTGCCAGGATAATGAAAAGTATCAGGGCAGTAATAAGCCTGATCTTTCGTTTCTTTTTTTTTCTTCGCTTCTCCCGCAACAGCTCTTTGTCTCTTGCCATGTCATACCACCTCTAATTTAATTCCCCTGGAAACGCTTAAAGCCAATCCCATCTCTGTCAGAAGGATTGCAACGGACGTACCTCCGTAACTGATAAAGGGAAGGGTGATTCCCGTGTTTGGGATACTGTTTGTCACAACCGCAATATTTAAGATTACCTGGATGGCGATATGAGCCATGATCCCCACTACAATCAAAGCGCCGAAAAGATCAGCCGCATTGTTTGCGATTACCAGAAACCTCCAGATCAAAAGCAGGAACAGGAGGATGACACAGATTGCGCCGAAGAGTCCCAGTTCCTCACAGATAATGGAAAAGATCATATCGTTCTGAGCCTCCGGCAAAAATCCAAGCTTTTGCATACTCTCTCCCAGTCCCTTTCCAAAAAGCCCGCCGGAACCGATGGCGTAAAGTCCCTGTAGGGTCTGATACCCTTTCTCATGCTCCTCCGGGTGAAGCCAAACCTCAAAACGCTCTGCCCGGTAACCTTCTGCCATAATAAATATTGCACCGAATCCCACCACCAACAATGCCATCACAAAAAAAGGCTTATACTTTGGGCTCGCCACAAAGGTAAGACACACGGCAATCCCCAGAATGATAATGGCAGTACTTAAGTTTGTCTTTGCCACCACTCCTACAATGGGAAGGGTGAGGAGCATAATTTTCATGATGGTGGACATTTTCCCCATCTGCTTCGGCATCTTGTTGATGACTGTGGCCAGAAACAGAATTGTGGCTACCTTTGCGATCTCCGAAGGCTGAAAGCTGATAGGGCCAATTTTCAACCATCTAGTGGAACCGTTATAATTTTCACCGCTAAAGATAACAAGTACACAAAGTCCAAAGGATATGATGTAGATCAGACCGCTAAGCTTCATCCAGTAGCGGTAATCAATATGGGCCGCCACAAACATTCCGCCAAACCCCAGCGCCGTGGCAAACAGCTGCTTTTTCAGATACCATGCCGAATCCTTGAATTTTAGCTGAGCATTGTAAGAGCTGGTACTGTAGAGCATCACCAGACCAAAGCCTACCAGAAATATAATGATAAACAGCATTGTATAGTCAAAATATTTAATTGGCTTCTCCCTGTCTCTTTCAGGTTTTCGGCTCATGACTTACTCCTTTAGGTTATTTACGATCTCTTTAAACATTCTGCCCCGCTCCTCATAGTCCTTAAACATCCCCCAGCTTGCACAGGCGGGAGATAAGAGTACCGCATCGCCGGATAGGGCATTCTCATAACAGATATTCACTGCCTCCTCCAAAGTGTCCGCCATGGCAATATTGGTAAGACCATGTTCTTTTGCTGTTTTGGCAATGGCATCTCTCGTCTGCCCGATGAGGACAAGCTTTTTCACTTTTCCGTCAAAAGCATCGATCCATTCGCCATACTCGGACTGTTTATCATAGCCTCCGCCAATTAAAAACGTGGGGCGCACCATGGCCCGGATCCCCTGTATGGCCGCATCCGGGTTTGTTCCCTTGGAGTCATTGTAAAACTTCACTCCCCGCTTTTCCGTTACATATTCAATTCTATGCTCCACCGCCTGAAATGTGCGAAGGACCTTTCTAATTTTTTCAAGCTCCACTCCGAATCCCAAAGCCATAGCCACTGCCGCCATCACATTCTCATAATTATGTTTTCCAAGGAGATTTAATTCCCCAACCGGCAATATTTCACTGACTTTTCCGCTTTCCGCCAGATAAATACCGTCATCTTTATAAAAAATACCGTTCACAAGCTCCCGTTTACTGGAAAAATATGTCACTTTAATGTCAAGGCTTTCCCCGAATTTCCGCAGAACTTCATCCTCATAGTTTAAAACACACAAATCCTCTCTGCCCTGATTTTTTGTAATGGACTCTTTTACCTCAATATAATTTTCCATGGTATGATGTCGGTTTAAATGATCCGGGGTAATGTTCAAAATAGCCGTCACCACAGGGGCGAAATTTTCTATGGTCTCCAGCTGGAAACTGCTGATCTCAGCCACCGTCACCGTATCCTCTGTAGTCTCCGCTGCCACGCTTGTGTAGGGTATCCCAATATTTCCCACCACTTTTACGTCAGAAAAACTGCTCTTCATAATCTCCCCAAGCAAAGATGTGGTGGTAGTTTTTCCGTTTGTCCCAGTGATGGCGAGGATCCTGCCTTTGGAAAAGGCGTAGGCAAGCTCCACCTCCCCCCAGATTGTAATACCCATGTCCTGCATTTCATTTACCATGGGAATGTCTGTAGGGATTCCGGGGCTTAACACCAGAATGTCAAACTGCTTCATCACATCGCTGCCAATCTCTCCCAAAAGGATCTCCACTTCGCTTAAATCGGGATTTTTCTCATAAAAACCCCGGATATCCAATTCTTTATTGCCATCGTAGAGTGTCACATTTATCTGCTGTTTTTTTAATAGTTTTGCAGCTGCAACACCACTTTTTCCCGTTCCTGCCACCAGGAAACGCTTCTCCATAAGATTCATCTTCCGCCTCCTTATAATGCCATCAGCGCCACAAGCGCCAAAAGTGCCGTCACAATGGAAAATACTGCCACAACCCTTGTCTCAGACCATCCACCAAGCTCAAAATGGTGGTGGATCGGCGCCATGCGGAAAATCCGCTTTCCGTGTGTGGCCTTGAAATAGGACACCTGGAGCATTACGGAGATGACCTCTATCATGTAGATAAATCCCACAATGGGAATAAACAGGGGCATCTGAAGCATATACGCCGTTGCCGCCACAAATCCCCCCAGCGCCAGGGAACCGGTGTCCCCCATAAACACTTTTGCGGGATAGACGTTAAACAGGAGAAATCCCAAAAGAGCCCCTGCCACCGCACAGGTAATAGGCTCAACGCCGCTTTTTGTCCCAACTGCCACCACAGTAAAGAATGTTGCCACAAGTACCGTCACACTGGAGGCAAGGCCGTCCAGCCCGTCTGTGAAATTCACTCCGTTTACCGTTCCGATCACTGCCACGAATAGAAGGGGAACAGCCCAGATTCCGATATCTAAATATTTTCCCCCGGAAAATGGCACCAGCATGATGAGGGAGACATCTGTATAGTTCATAAGGTAAAAGGCAAATATCCCGGTCACCACAATCTGCAATATCATTTTCTGCCAGGCCAAAAGTCCATCTGACCTTCTAAGCACCACTTTCAGATAGTCATCCAGAAAACCGATCACCCCAAATCCCACAGTTAAAAACAGTATGGGAATGATTTTCGGGTAATCTTTTACAAACAGAAGGGACGTGACCAGCGTTCCCGCCAAAATGATCAGCCCTCCCATAGTCGGAGTCCCTGTCTTTTTCAAGTGGGATTTCAATTCCTCCCGCTCTGTCTGCCCTACCTTCAACTTTCTTAAAAACGGAATAATTACCGGTCCTAACACGGCACTGATCACAAATGCAATGAGCACCGGAGCTGCTACATGACTTGTCATATCCTCTACCTCTTTACTTCTGCGAAACCGCATGTATATTTGTATGGCATCCATACTTACAATTCTAACTTATCCAGTATACGTTATTTTTTCTTATTGTGCAAGTTTAATTTTCCTCTTCCGCTGCTTCTCTTGCCGCATTTTCATCATAAGGTATGCCAAGATAAGGGAGGATATCCTCAAAAATCTCCTTTGCCACAGGGGCTGCTATGGTTCCGCCGTAATAGACGCCCTGGGGATTGTTGATGATCACCAACAGGATAACTTCAGGATTTTCAGCCGGAGCGAACCCTAAAAAAGAAGAAATATATCTGTGTGCGCTTCTGGGCAGTGTCTGGGAGGTGGCCGTTTTCCCCCCGATGGAGTATCCTGCGATCTTTGCCTTTTGTCCGCCCCCCTCAGACACCACTTTTTCCAGGAGAAAACGGATTTTTTCTGATGTGTCCTTTGATACCACCGCTTCCTTTGTATCATACTGGAATGTCTTTAACACATTACCCTCACTGTCTTTGATACTTGCCCCAAAATGAGGCGTCACTCTGTTTCCCCCGTTGACCATGGCGGAAACCGTTGTGAGCAATTGCATAGGGGTGATCTGGAAGGACTGGCCAAAGGACATGGTGGCAAGTTCCACCTGGCCGATCTTCTCTTTTGAATGCATGATGGTCGCAGCCTCTCCCGGCAGGTCTATCCCAGTCTTCTTCAAAAGCCCAAACTGACTGAAATAGTCATAGTAGTGCTCCGGCCCTACCCGAAGACCAACCTCGATAAACACCGGATTACAGGAATTCATAATGCCGTGTATAAAATCTTCCGAACCGTGGCCGGAAACTTTATGGCAGTGTATGTTCCGATCATCCACCGTATAGTACCCCCGACAGTAAAAGCTGTCCTCAAGCTTTACCACTCCCTCCTCCAAAGCCGCCGCTGTTGTGATGATCTTGAAAGTGGATCCTGGTTCGTAAGTGTCGTTGATACACTGGTTTCTCCACATCTGGTTTAAAAGATCCTGCTTTTTTTCTGCCGTCACTTCCTCTGTCAGCTCATAGTTTAGAGTAAAGGGATCGTTCAGATTAAACTCCGGGACGTTTACCATTGCCATCAGCTCGCCATTCTGGGGATTCATGGCAATGACAGACACACTGTCCGCCTGCTTTTGCTCCAGGGCTTTTTCCGCTGCCTGCTCTGCGTACATCTGAATGTTGTAGTCCAGCGTGATATGGAGGTCATTTCCATCCACCGGGTCTAATCTGGATTCCCCCGCATTTTCAATCTCCACCCCTCGGGCATCTGTGAGGGTTAAAATTTTCCCGTTTGTGCCCTGCATATACTCGTCATATTTTACTTCCAGACCGATAATCCCCTGATTATCCCCTCCAGTAAACCCCAGCACTTTAGAGGCCAGGGTGTCATAGGGATAATACCTCTTATAATCTTCATCTACTTTCACTCCCGCAAGACCGTAAGAGCGGATCTTATCTCCCGTCTCCTTGTCTACATTGGACTTGATGCGCTCAATGGAACTGACTTTCTCCACTCTTGCCCGCACTTTCTCCTCCGATATGCCAAGCTCTTTCGTCAACACGGCAATGACTTTTTCTTTGTCCGTAATCTGATTGTAGATTACCGAGATGGTACACACCGTCTTGTTTGCCGCAAGAACGGTTCCCGTGGCATCGATGATCCTGCCCCTGGCCGCTTTGATATCCCGTTCCCTCTCGTGGAGGTCTTCTGCCTTTTTTCCATAGTACTCGGAACAAAACACCATAAGATATACCAGACGTCCGATGAGAAACATCAGTACAAACAGGACGCAGACAAAGATTACCATGGTTTTCTGTCTGTTAAATGTTTTATACCGAAACATAAAGCAACGCCTCATAAAAGCACTTTTAGTTCATTTTATTCCTGCTTTTATGAGGTTATGTTATTGGTTTTGCTCTGGCTGGGGCTCCTGCCCTTCCCCGGGCTGGGACTCTTCTCCATATTCAGGTTCCTGCCCCTCTCCAGGCTGTCCTTCTTCCTGCTCCCGCTCTAATTTGTCTTCATATGCATCTTCATAGCCGTCCTCAAAGATATCTCCCCAAACCAAGGAGTCTTCCGGCTCTTTGCCTTCTCCTTCTCCCTCCTGGCCCTCTCCCGGAGACTGCTGTCCCTCTTCGGGATTTTCCGGTTCCTTTTTTAGTGGCTCGTCCGGATAGAGATTCATATAGGGTAAAACCTCTTCCAAAATATCTTTTGCCAGCTCCTGGGCATAAGTACTGTGAGCCTGGTCATCCACATTTGGCTCATCCACGATAACGTAGATCAGCACTTGGGGATTGTCTGCCGGTGCATAGCCTACAAAGGAAAGGAGATATTTCTTATCCTCCACAGGGCGCTTCTGAGCTGTACCTGTCTTCCCACCCATGGAGTAGCCGTTTACCTTTGCCGTGTTACCGGTTCCCTCCGCCACAACTGCCTCAAGATAAGTTTTTAATGTATCCGATGTCCTTTTTGAAATCGTCTGCTTTAATACGATAGGCTGTATGGTTTCTATGGTGTTCCCCTCAGAATCCAGTATTTTTTTCACCACATGGGGCTGGTAGTAATTTCCTCCGTTTACCAGCGATGAAAATGCGCTGGCAAGCTGAACCATACTGCAGTTAAAGCTCTGCCCGAAAGAGTTTGTCGCCAGATCTATAGGCATCATGGTTTCCTTTGTAAACATTAAGGAATCCGTTCTCGCCTCTCCGGGAAGGTCAATGTTGGTCCTCTCCCCAAAGCCGAAGACACTCTGGTATGTGGTAAATCTGTCAATTCCAATTGTGGCTGCCATCTGCATCAGGGCATCGTTGCAGGAATCCATCAACGCTTTTTCCACCGTCTCCTGGCCATGTCCTGCTCTGCTGACGCAGTGAATATGAACATCTCCGGGAAAAACCTCCTCCCCGTCGCAGGTATAGACTTCATTTCCGGTTAATGCACCTGTCTCAAGCCCTGTTGCCACTGTGAAGGGTTTTATGGTAGACCCGGGCTCATAGGTGGAATTTACACAGTAATTTCTCCAAATCTGATTCAACTCGTCCATCTGCTCTTCCTCACTTAAAAGAGCCAGTTCTTCCTCCGTAAAAAATGGTGTCAGATCTCTTGGATTGTTGAGATCGAAACTGGGATAGTCTGCCATGGCAAGCACTTCCCCGTTCTGAGGATTCATAATGAGCGCTGCCGTGTTCAATGTTCCTGATCCCTGCACAAATCCGTCTTTATGCTTTTCATTAAAGGCCGCAATCTTTTCCTCCGTTATTGACTGGATGTTTACGTCAACGGTGCTGACAACGGTATTGCCGTCTTTTGGATCTTTTATCGTCTTCTCAAAATTGTTGTCAGAATTTAAGTATCCGTACTGCCTTCCGTTTATCCCGTTTAACGTGGAATTATAATAATTTTCCAGTCCCGTAGTCCCCACATTCCCCGATGAGACGAAGCCAATCAGGGAGGATGCCAGTGTCTTGTAGGGATAATTTCTGATATACTCCTTATCAAACCATACTGCGGTGGAATTGACATTGGGATATTTTTCCTTGTCCGCCTGCATCTGTATAAAGGGCTGGATCTCCTCATAGGGAAGACGTTTTGCCAGCACAGTATACTGGCTGGCAGGGTGGTCTGATAGCTCCTGGCGCAAATCCGCTTCTTTTAAATCAGGGAAACAGGACACCAGCGCTTCAATGGTTGGATCTATATCCTTTTTCTTTTGATTTAACACTTTACAGTCTAAAATCACATTATATACATCGATACTGGTAGCTAAAACTGTCCCTTTTGTGTCTACAATATCCCCCCTCTGGTAAGGAATGGTGCGGCTGTTGTACTCCTGCTGGGATAGTACGATTTTCTCGTACTTTTCCCCGCTGGTATACTCGATATACATCAGCCTTCCGATCAGTCCTACCAAAATCAGTGTTATAAACATAAACTCTACCAGAAGCTTTTTCTGCATTTTCTTATGAAACTTTTTTACTACACGCTTTTTTCTTCTTCGCACACTACTCTCCTGTTACTTTGGAATGTCGGAATACTGATTCATAAAATCACTGTCCTCCACAGTATAGTACACAATCTGTCCCGGTCCGGCATATTTCATCCCAAGCTCGTGGATAGCCTTGTACTTTACGTCCTCAAGATCCGTGGACAGATCGATCCTCTTGATGGCAGCATCATTGTCCGCCTTCAGATCCGCAATCTGGCTTTCCAATGTTGAGATACGCTTCATCCTGCTGGTTATATCGGACTGTAACTGGATATATGTTACACACACGCCACAGGTAATTAAAACTGCCATGGTACAAAATAACACATATCCCATGTTCATCCTTAATGCCTTTTCCTGATTTCTCTTTGCCACATGGCGGTTGATCTGCCTCTGCTGTCTGCGCTCTTTCTCTAATTGTCTCTGCCGGCGCTCTTCCGGCTCTCCCTCTAACTTTCTGACCGTATTTCCGTCCACATAATAATTGGTCTTAAATTCCGGCTGTCTCCGGTACGTGCCAGTGTTTGCTTCTCTTTTCATCTTCTTCTCTCTCTTTCTGTCTCATCATTTTCTGTCAATCTTTTCCTCTATCCGTTCAAAAACCCGAAGCTTTGCGCTTTTGGCTCTTTTGTTTCCCTCTAATTCTTCCTCTCTCGGCAAAATGGGCTTTTTGGTAATGACTCTGCCTTTCGACACATTTCCACATACACATACCGGAAATTCCTTTGGGCAGGTGCATGGGTTTTCATTTTTCTTAAAAGCTGTCTTTACGATGCGGTCCTCCAGGGAATGAAATGTAATGATACATAGTCTTCCTCCGGGATTTAGCAGTTCGATCATGTCATCTAAACTGTCCCTTAACACATCCAGTTCATGGTTTAACTCAATGCGGATGGCCTGATAGGTGCGCTTTGCGGGATGCCCTCCTGTCACCTGGACTTTTTTTGGTATGGCTGCGGAAATCACCTCATTTAACTGCCCTGCCGCCACGATCCGCTTCTCCTGCCTTGCTGCCACAATATGTTTTGCAATATTTTTGGCAAAGCGGTCTTCCCCATAGTCTCTGATGATCCGGTAAAGCTCCATCTCACTGTACTCGTTTATGATATCTTCCGCCGTAAGCTTCTGCCTGTCATCCATGCGCATGTCAAGGGGCGCATCCTCTCTACGGTAAGTAAACCCTCTCTCCGGTGTGTCCAGCTGGAAAGAGGAAACTCCAAGGTCAAGCAGGATCCCGTCTGCCTTTTCTACGCCAATCCCCTCTAAAACCTGGCGCATTTCACTGTAATTGCTCCGCACAACAGACACCCTGTCCGAATAGTCCAAAAGGCGTTTTGTTGCCGCCATAACAGCATCTCCGTCCTGATCTATCCCAATGAGCCTTCCTTTTTCTGAGAGTTTTTCCGCAATCTTTAAGGAATGTCCTGCTCCCCCTAAAGTGCCGTCCACATAAGTCCCCTCCGGCTGGATATTCAGATATTTAATTGTCTCCTCCAGTAAAACGGGCCTGTGCAAAAACTCCATAGTAAAAACCTCTTTCGCCTTTCTTCCATTTTCACGGTTCTAAACAGCTTGTCAGATACTAAGTCCCAATTCCGCCATATGCTCTGCCACTTCATCCATGTCATCATAGGAATTGGTATCCTGCCACCTGTCTTTGCTCCAGATTTCAATCCTGCTTAGAACCCCCACTAAGACTACGTCTTTCGTAAGGTCGGCAAATTCCCTTAAAACCTGGGGAAGCAGGATCCTCCCCTGCTTGTCCACTTCACAGCTTGCTGCTCCTGCAAAGAAAAATCTGGAGAACTTTCTGGCGTCTTTGGTAGTAAGTGGAATATTTCGGAATTTCTCTTCGATGTTTGTCCATTCCTCATTGGGGTACACAAAAAGACACCCATCCAATCCCTTGGTTACAACAAACTCATTTCCAAGCTGTTCTCTGAATTTGGATGGAACAATCAGTCTGCCCTTGGTATCGATTGTGTGACTGTATTCTCCCATGAACATAATGGACACCTGCTCTCCCAGAAATGGTATTTTGAACCACTTTCAACCATTTCCATCCACTTTCCTCCACTTGTACTGTCTATTCTATCTTAGAAATTAGAAAATTGCAAGCAGAATGAACAAAAAAAAATGCATCAGAATTCAAGTATCTGATGCATTTTCTACATATTGTGTTCCCGTTTTTTTCCGGCACTAAATATGAATTTTTCTACTATAATTTTTTTCTATCTACAGCAGAATGTCATACATTCTGTCTCCTGGCATCTGCATGCATTGCTTCCGCCTATGCCAATCTGTTCGGCATTGCAGTGGCTGTCCTCATTATATTTGCATTGACATGCCTGACATTCGATTTCAATATCACGGTTTGGCTCCATAGCCCGGTTTCTTCCCATTTCCCCTTTTCTCTCCCGGAAACTGGAACAGCAGGTACCGTTAGATGCGGTGGCCTCCCTGCCGTCTACCTGGATATCGCCCTTACAGCAATATCTGTCATCATTGTAGATACAATTTGTGGCAGAACAAACTAATCTTGTCATCTTCTATCACTCCTTTTATTATTAGTAACGAAAAAAGTACGGCTGGATAAATTCAGCCGTACTTAGTATCTGAAATTTTAATTCATTTTATACTACTTACTTTCTTCCGTCACTTCTTCTTTACGAATTTCCTTAGTGTCGATTTCTTTTTTGATAAAGGCAATAAAATCTACTATTTTTTTACTGCCCTCATCTCCTGCAAAACGGCTTCTCACAGAGACTGTTCCCTCTTCCTCCTCTTTCTGTCCCACTACAAGCATGTAAGGAAGTTTGTCAAGCCTTGCCTCTCTGATCTTAAATCCGATTTTTTCCGAGCGGTTATCTACTGTAACGTCAATTCCGTTTTGTGCCAGTTTTTTGCGAACACTCTCTGCATAATCCTCATATTTTTCAGAGATTGGCAGGATACGCACCTGTTCGGGGCAAAGCCAGGTAGGGAATTTCCCCGCATATTTTTCAATCAGCCATGCAAGGGTTCTCTCGTAGCATCCCATGGAAGTCCTGTGGATAATGTAGGGACGGACTTTATTGCCCTCCTTGTCAATAAAGTACATATCAAACTGCTCCGCCAGAAGTGCATCCCACTGAATGGTGATCATGGTATCCTCTTTGCCATAGACATTTTTTGTATTGATATCAATTTTGGGACCGTAGAAGGCAGCTTCTCCCACATCCTCCACATAAGGAATCTGAAGCTCATTCATAATGTCACGCATATGCTGCTCTGTCTCTTCCCACACTTCCGGCTCCCCAATATATTTCTCCCGGTTGTTGGGATCCCATTTGGAGAGATGGTATGTCACGTCTTCCTCCACTCCTAAAGTGGACAGACAATGTTTTGCCAATGCAAGGCATCCTTTAAATTCCTCCACCATCTGGTCCGGCCGGACGATCAAATGTCCCTCGGATATGGTAAACTGGCGCACTCTGGTAAGCCCGTGCATCTCCCCGGAATCCTCGTTTCTGAATAAGGTGGATGTCTCGCCATAGCGGATGGGCAGATCCCTGTAGGAGTGCTGCTCATTTTTGTAGCAATAGTACTGGAAGGGACAGGTCATGGGACGAAGGGCAAACACCTCTTTGTCTTTCTCCTCATCTCCCAGCACAAACATTCCGTCTGTGTAGTGATCCCAGTGACCGGAAATTTTGTACAAATCGGATTTTGCCATAAGAGGCGTCTTGGTACGGACATATCCCCACTCCTTATCCTCCAGATCCTCGATCCAACGCTGCATTTTCATAATCATCTTTGCGCCCTTTGGCAAAAGGAGAGGCAGACCCTGTCCGATGACGTCCACAGTAGTGAAAAGCCCCATCTCACGGCCCAGCTTGTTGTGGTCACGCTTTTTGATATCCTCCAGATGCTCTAAGTGGGCTTTTAACTCCTCTTTTTTGTTAAAGGCCGTACCGTAGATCCTCTGAAGCTGCGCCCGGCTGGAATCTCCCCGCCAGTATGCCATGGAGGAAGAGATCAGTTTGTAAGCCTTGATCCCCTTTGTGCTCATCAAGTGAGGCCCTGCACAAAGATCCACAAATCCCCCCTGGTCATAAAAAGAAATCTCTGCATCTTCCGGCAGATCCTGTATCAGCTCTACTTTGTAGTTTTCCCCTTTTTCCTCCATAAATGCGATTGCCTCATCTCTTGGCAGGGTAAACCTAGTGATCTCGTGTCCCTCTTTGATGATTTTTTTCATCTCGGCTTCCAGCTTATCCAGATCTTCCCGGGAAAAAGGCTCTGCGTCAAAGTCATAGTAAAATCCCTCTGCAATGGCAGGCCCTATGGTAATTTTTGCGTCTGGAAACAGGCGTTTTACCGCTTCCGCCAGCACGTGGCTTGCGGTGTGGCGGATGACTTTTAGTCCCGCCTCGTCGCTTGCTGTCACGATATTCAAGTTAACATCCTTGTCGATGACAGTGCGAAGGTCAACGATCTCGCCGTCAATTTCCCCGGCACATGCCACTCTCGCAAGGCCTTCACTTAAATCTTTTGCAATTTCATACACAGATTTTGCCTCGTTGTACTCCTTTACGGAGCCGTCTTTTAATGTGATTTTCATGATTTTACTCCTCTCTTTCTATCTGCTAAAACTATTTTCTATTTTGGTATTTCCTCCGGTTTGGGTTCTCTCACATGAACCAACATATCCTTGGAACTGGCTCCAAATTCCTTATAATTCTTACGTCCCTCATTTAAAGTCATTCCATGGTTTTCCATGCTGTGTTCATCCTCATCTGAGATAAAGACATCGTTTTCCCAAAAACATACCGGGCAAATGTATGCAACCGCATACTCTTTTGGCGTAGGGTATGTAAGATATCCGCAGCATGGACAGGGAAATCTGCCTTTAGGCGGAGGTTCTTTTGGCAAAGCATAAAATTCTTCTGATTCTTCACTCATTACGATCACCCTTTCATTCTACTCTATATATATCTGCGCAATCGATCAGAGAAGAACTTCTCCCTGCTCGCCGCACAGGATGCGGGGTGCAAAAGCAGCTATATTCCTTACGCACCCCTGTGCACAAAAAAATCCCTGCTATATTATGTTTTATATAGCAGGGACGATATTTACCGTGGTTCCACCCTTTTTCTTTTCCTTTGCAAACGCAAAAGAAAAACTCATTCTGACGATAACGGAGTCACCGGGCCAGATTAAGAGCCACTCCAAGATGGTCTTCGGATGTTTCCTGCAAAGATGCTTCCAGCACTTTTATAAAACAAAAGGCATCTCTCTCTGATACATTCCACAGCTTACTGTTCTTGTCCACGTGTTTTCTTTCTAGATATTGTATATACTACTCTAAATTTTATCCTATGTAAAGCATTTTTTCTTATCTGCCGCAACATTTTTTGTATTTTTTACCGCTGCCGCAGGGACATGGGTCATTTCTGCCCACTTTTTTGCCTGTCACAATGGTTCCTGACTTTCTCTGTTCCATAAACAGTTTGTGTCTGGTCTCCTTATCGAAAATTTCTTCCCACATAGGAAGCTCGTAGAGCCAGTCTGCCCTTGCCTCCACCATATTTTTGTAGAGCTTCTCTTTATCAAAATTCAGGTTTACCACCGTATCCTCTTCCATGGTATCAATAGGATTGGGTGTGATCAGGCTGTCATTGATCCCGTCCAGAAAGCCTGTCATATCCATAATGCTCAATTCGTACTTTTCCGCCAGCTCTTTTACTGTCCCCTCCACATTCTCGTCGGGATTCACCAAAAGCTTCTCATACACGCCTTTTTCTACCAGAAAATATCTCTGCCAAAATCTCTGCAGCTCCTGTTTGTTTGTCTTTTCATTATAGGCAACCTTTTGCCAGTTCTCTAATAATGCCATTCTTTACTCCTTCTTTCCTCTGGGGATACTATTTCACTGCATATCCACGCAAATACAAATGTATTATAGCAAATACTTTCCTATATTTCAAATATTTTTTGCTGTCTTTCTTCTGTTTAAGATTTTCTATAAAATTTCTGAATAAAAGTGATTTTTGAGGCAATACTATTATTGTTCCCAAAGAAACAACCCCCACCTGTTTCTCTGGGATGTCAACGAAAGATGCAAGAATACTTATCCTCCCCTAAAAGCCCCGGTATGGAAAACTTACCGGGGCTTTTCATCTATGCAGCAGGCTTTCTTACATTTCCTCCAAAAGTCCTTTCATTCCTTTCCGCTTAAAAACATCTTTATAGTATCCGATCTCCACCTGGATCAGATCGTCGATCACCTCCATTCCCAGAAGCTCCACTGGAGCCTTGTCATCTGTCATAAGATAATTTCCCGGCTCATACCGATCTAACCCATCCCCCACCTGTCCGATCATCTCTGCCAGCTCTACAACCGACTCTTCCTGCCCTCCGGTCAAAAGTTCCAGGTTTCTCTCCATAAAAGAAATCATCTCTTTATTGTTTGAGGCAAACAGTTCACGATTGGTAGTGCCTTTCACATCTGCCGTATAGATTTCCGAAAACACATGGGAAATCGTGTCCGCCAGGTACTGGTTGATATTCCCCTCCCGCTGTCCTCTCATATTCATATTCACCACCATTACGCCGTCCTCTTTCAGATGGCCTTTCACCAGGGTAAAAAACTCAAGGGAAGACATTTGAAAGGGAATGGTAATGTCCTGATAGGCATCTACCATAATCACATCATATTTCTCATCAATGACATTGAGGTAAGCCCGTCCATCGTAGGTTGTAACCTTCACATCCTCCGGCAGCTCAAAGTACTGTTTCGCCAATTCTGTGATTTTCCCGTCAATCTCCACTCCCTCCACATCTGAATGGCCGAAATATTTTTTACATTGCTTGGCAAATGTCCCTGTTCCGTTGCCGAGAACCAGAATGTCAAAGTCTTCTTTCTCCTCCACCCCTGCCATAAAAGGAGCTGCCAGGGCATAATCGTAGTACATGCCTGTAAAGCTGTCATCCTTTTTTAAAATGGACTGAACCCCAAACAACACGTTGGTAGACAAAATCACCTGCCGTTCATCCTCTTTTACCTGAAGGTAGTTATAAATGGATTCCCCCTCAAAGGTCAGTCCCTCTTCCCAAAACGCAAAACTGTCAGAATATCCGGTAAAACAGCAGAGAAGAAACAAAAGGATTCCCACCGCTGTCTTTTTTGTCCCTGTTTTTGCACTGATGAAATAGATCAGTGCCAGTGCCAGCAAAATGCCGGCAAAAATAAGGAAAGTAATAGATGTCCCCACTGCCGGAATAGTGACAAAGGTAGGAAGAAATGTCCCTAAAATACTTCCTATGGTGTTGGAGGCGTTTAGCTGTCCCACTGTCTTACCGCTGTCCTCCAGCCTGTCCACCGTATATTTTACCAGGGACGGTGTAACTGTTCCAAGGAGAAACAAAGGAAAGACAAAAATCACCATGCAGGCTAAAAATCCCGCCCATATGAGAAAGTTTGTGTTCACTGCCAGGACCAAAACACCGGAAATGGCAAGGATAATATATTTTCCCAAAACCGGAATAGCCCCGATCCACAATGCCGCAATAATAATCCTGCCATAGAGCTTGTCCGGGTTGGGATTTTTGTCCGCATAACGGCCCCCGTAGATATTGCCCAATGCCATGGCGATCATTATTGTCCCAATAATGATCGTCCACACAATCTGGGATGAACTAAAATAAGGCGCCAATAGCCTGCTGGCGCCAAGTTCCACAGCCATCACCGACATTCCTGCGAAAAACTCGGTGAGGTAAAGATAAAATTTGTTAGTCAAAATACTCTTTTCTTTCATAAAAATCTCCATTCCGCCGCCTTTCAGTTGGCGGCACAAATAGTAATGAAAG
>JAMPFA010000023.1 GCA_023664725.1 Roseburia sp.
GTTTATCAAGTATATGCTGCAAATGGTGCTTGCCTGTTATGTGGAATTTGAAGAACGTGTCGGCATGATGAACGGAAAAGGCACGAGAAGCACCGCTTACGATGTAGTGAAAGCCTATATGATGGGCAAAATCGGAAAAATGACCGGAGCTGAAATCATCTCTGCCTGTCCGAGCATAGGACGAAGCGCAGCCCTTGGTGCAATCAAAAAACTGACCGAGGAGGGGCTTATCTTAAAATGCGGTTCAGGCAGAAACACCTACTATGTCCGTGCCGACGCTGTTCAGGAATAATTTTCGTCCGCCAGCCGTTTCATCCAGCCAAAACACGCATTTGCCTTTCAGCATTGTCCCCATATACTGCCAGGAACCCTGCACATCTACACCATCTCCTTAAAATTTTTCTTTCAATTCATTGCACAAACTCGGTATTTGCATAATCTCCCCATCCTTCAACTGTATCATCCCATCACAGAGAATATCCAGATCCTCTCTATTATGGCTCGCCAAAAGAATCGTTTTTCCTTCTTCTTTCATTGCCAGCAGCATATTTCTCGTAACTTCGATCCAGTGCGTGTCCAAACCATTCATAGGCTCATCCAAAATCAGAATATCCGGATTTTCCATCACGGCCTGGGCCAATCCCAAACGCTGGCGCATCCCCATGGAATACTTCCCTACCTTTTTCCTATTTTTCCAATCCAGACCAAACTTTTCTAATATTTCTTTCACTTCATCATTCTTTACCTCCCTGTTTATTCTGGCAAGAATCCGCAAATTATCATAGGCATTAAATTCCGGCAAAAAAGCGGGATTCTCAATTAGCACACCCATTTTTTCCGGTATGTCCACATCCTTCCCCAGCAGTTTTCCCCTGATTCGGATCTCGCCTTCAGAAACCGGAAAGAGCCCGCATATGCACTTAAAAAGAACCGTTTTTCCCGATCCGTTCCTTCCCACAATCCCCAGGATCTCTGATGAATGACAGGAAAATGTCAGGTTTCCAAGCACCTTCACCTCTCCAAAATATTTTCCTACATGTTCCAGTTTTATGATCTCTTCCATACTCATTGCTCCTCAAAAATCCTAATCTGTTTACTGAGAAAAACTGCCGTCACTGCCAATGCAATATCACACAAGATAAACATTACCCAACCATAGGTAAAGGAGGGGAACTCCGTCACATTAAAGGACAGATCCAAACGTGCTAAATTTGACCAGGAAACCGGCGAAAAATAGGCATATTTCCACACTATGGGATCTGACTGGATCATAAAATCCCATAACAGGAGCAGCCCCAAGAGAAAAAAGCAGAAACCGCACCGCAAGAAAAAGTATGGTGTTCCCCCCTGCCGCCAGCGTTCCATAGGGATATGTATAATTCATTTCTCCAAATGTTTCATAATAGCAGGGCTCACAAAAAAGCCGGAAAATCCCGGCTGATATAAAAAGCCCGGAGAATGTAACAAAAAAGGCACTGGCGGCAGTGCACCATGCCTTCGACCACACATAACGGAATACCCCTGTTTTCTGTATCGCCGTGTCTCTAAACCCATAGGCTGCATCCTGACAATAGCTTCTTGCAAAAGGATAGGCAGCCACAACAAAAAGGAGATTTCTATACCAGCCCCCATAGAGAAAATTGTCCATCAGATAGTCTACCGCCACAAATTCCAGTGTCTTCGGTATCTCCGACAAATTGCTGAACAGTACAATTGCCACAACCCCTGCAATAGAAATCCAAAAATCACGGCCGTGAACCAGACGAAACACATCAGACCGATACATTGACTGTCTCATTCTTCCCTCTTTTCTACAGGATTTCCCCCGTCTGTGCATCCACCATCACAAAAAACGGGAAATCCCCGCCCCCTGACCTGCCGTACATACACCATGCAGGGAGAATGTCATAGCTTTTCTTTTCTATATTCCGTAAGACAGGAACATAATCCAGGGAAATCTCCGTAATTGTGATCGCATCTTTTTCTGTTAAGATCACATTTTCATACTGTTTTTTCACCTGTTCCAACGCTGCATCCACCGAAAGGATCTGCGAGACAGCCTGTTCCTCTTCATATTGAAAGGTTGCGTTTGCGTGAAAATGCACCATACCGCTGGAAGTATAGATTGCCGTAACATAAGCTCCGTTCCGTTCCAGAACCCCTCCGGCATCCCTGTTCCCATTTCTAAGCCTTTCCCCATGGGGCGCCAATACTCTCCACAGCATATAATAGCACTCCATATCCGGCTGAACCTGAAAATCAGGAAAAACTTGCTGCAAACGCTCTCCCCCGGTCACTTCCAGTTCTTTCTCATATAAACCGGAAAGACACTCTGCATCCAGCCCTTCAAACACAAAGGGCTCCTCGTCCAGAATAATATCCAGTTTTTGAGCTGTTTCCCGCACTGTCTCTGCCGCCTTTTTCTTGTCCGCAAAAGGAAGCTCTTTTTGGGTTGGAAGATCCGGGAAACTCTCCGGATACATATGATCCACATCGCCTGTGGACGTCAACACATAATAATAGGAATATTCCTGATCAGAAAATCTGGCGCCTAGCACTGTTGACGCCCGCTTTTTTCCGTCTTTCGACCTGCAGTTATATCTGTCAAACTCAGCGTCATATTCTGTGTCGCATTCCTCTTCCGGCATAAAAGCTTCTTTTAACTTTTCCCCATCTGGCATTACATGCGTTGCCTGGTAGGAATACAATTCCTCCGGCTGATCTGCGGCAACTTCTGCATCCACATTAAGATAAGGCTCTAACTCCTCTTTCATATGCTCAGGCGCCTGCTGAGAGATCCCGTTATGTTCTGTCTTTTTATCCCCGCAGCCGGACATTGTACAGACAGCTAATAAGCACAATATAACCTTTCCTATCCGCTTGTTTTTCATAAAATTAATTTCTCCTTTATTTTTTGTAAAAAGAGTTGGTAATCCTGCCCTCATAAATATAGAAATCCAGTTCCGGGCTTCCGCTCTCCAACATACGGTGAATCAGATTTCCATCCCTCTCATAAGTTCCTCGCAGACTTTCTCCCTCAGCCGTAATCTCCTCATAGGTCCCATCCTCATGAAAAGAAATCCCGCCGGAACCTCCATTTCTCTCATAATTACACACTGCCTCAAAAGTTCTGCTGTCGGGGATATTTCCCTCATAGAGATACTCCTTTGCAAAAATATATTCCCCATCTATCACGGCAAACAAGGAATTGGCATCATCCGTCTCAGAGTAGAGCTGAATCCCGCCCTCTTCCACAGAAAAGCTTCCGGAATCTAAAGTAAAAGTCTCTCCTCCGATCTCGGCCTCCTGCACATAGGTCATAGTCCCTCGATCCACCGCAAACCGGAATACATTTCCACTGTCTTCCCCTGCGGTTTCCGGAACCTTCAACTCATACACATCCACACTTCCCCCCCTTTCTCCCCTGTAGACACACACTGCCAAAACCACGGCAAACCCTGCCAAAAACGCCCCTGCCGCAACTCGTATTCTCTTATCCATCTCTTACCTCCCAAAAAATAATTCACTTTTATTTTTCTTCTGAAACAGTCCATTATACTGTAAAATCTGATACTTTTCCAGCCATGCCGCATCCTCTCCCACAGCGTCTTCATAGTGAAAATACCGGTTGTAACTGTTGGAGAAAAAGGCCCGGACATTCATGGCGGGAACCGCCTCCATCAGATCCGCCAGAAACTGATGGTAGGCCGGAAGTTCCAACCCTGCCTGCTGCAAAACCATCGTGGAGAGAAAATTCAGACTGGTATGCTCTAAATGCCTGCTCTCGCTGGCATAGTTTGTCCAGATAAAGAATGGCACCTCATACAGCTCCTCCAGCTCCGCCAAAGTGAGGCCGGAAAGCCCTTTCCCATTTAAAGCCCGATAAAAAGCAGTATTTAAGCTTGGCTGGTGATCCCCAAAAAAGCAGACAACTACAGGTTTATCCACATTGTTAAAATACGATATAAGTTTTTCCACCGCCTGGTCTGTCTGATGTGCCAGGGTGAGATACTGGTTCACATCCGGGTAGGGAATGTTGGTACTGAAGGTGTCCGTGACAAAATTATCGTAACTATCTGTATATCCCCCATGGTTTTGCATGGTAACCCCCATCAAAAACAGATTTTCTTTGTCTCCGCCTGCCTCGTAGCGCTCAATGATCTGATCAAACATAGTTTCATCGGAGACATATTTTCTCATAAGATTCGTCTGGTCAAAATCATCCAGGAAATACATTTCATCGAACCCAAACAAAGGGTACACCAAATCTCTGCTCCACCCGGTCTCATAGTATGGGTGCATCGCCACGCAGGTATATCCCTGGTCTTTTAAGGTATCCACCACAGAATAGGCATTATTTTCTGTGAGATACTGTTGATAGGCCACTGAGCCGGAAGGCAGCCATGCCATGCTGTTCCCTGTCAAAAACTCCCACTCGGAATTGGGTGTCTTTGCCCCGTAGACAGAAGCTATGGCTTTACCGTAAACAGCATTTTCCGTAAGGGAGCTGATAAAAGGCATCACTTCCTGGTTTGTCTCTAAATTTCCCATTGCTCCAAGGTCTGCAAAGGATTCATCCATAATGGCTATAATCGTTGGCTTTTTTGAATCTGACCCTGTATCTTTTGTATCCGCATATGCTGACTCTATTGCCGTCACTGCCTGGTCAGAATAGCGTTCCGGCTTTTCTACAAAGGAATCTCTGATACTTAAAGCAAAATTTAATAAATATCCATTGCGGTATGTTCCCTTTTTTTCCCAGGTTTCCGTCACCGTGTTCACTGACTGTAGACCCACATACACAAAGGCAAACACTGCCACAGACGCAGATAAAATCCTTATCATCCACTCCTTTTTAAACTGGATATGGATCTTTTTGATCCCGGCAATCCACACCACTGTAAAAAGAATAGCATTCATTGCCTGGGCATTCAGGGAAAAATGGTAATTGGAAGCAACGCTTAAACCTGTGGACAGGGACTTGATATCTCCAAAGGTAATCTCATTTCCCCGAAATCCATATACAAAATAATTTACCCCTGCAAAGACCAGCAGGGTAATGTGGGCAATGGTACAGGTAAGGGCTGTATTGTTTGTAATAGTCTGGACAAACATATAACAGAACAGGCAGCATAACATGTTCAGCAGAAATTTGTCCTCCGAAATTTTTCCCCGCAGATCCTCTTCCAGGAGAAGATACTGCACTGTCCAGGTGGTCACATAACTGCTGACAGCAAAAACAGGCACAACAAATGCCCAGTTCCATTTCTTTTTCAGCTCTATCTCAAAGGCAATGGCCCCAAAATACAAAACGGGAAACAGAAACATATTAAATATAGAGATTCCCGCCAGAAAATGAGCCAAAACGGAAATCAGAGCCACAATTCCTGTAAATACTATTTTTTTCTTCGTTATCTCTACTGTAATCTTCATTTTTTCTTTCCGATTCTTCGTCTTATCACAATAAACGCTCCCACCAAAAAGGGAAATACAAATGTTGCAAACCGATACAAAAGGGAAGCTGAACCTGCCGCCCCGGTTCCTGTCACAATGGCAAACAGCAGCGTAAACATAAACTCTGTAGAGCCAATCCCTGCCGGGGAGGGAAGCACTGCCGCCAGCATCACAGAAAGAGAGGTGACTGCCAGTGTCTGAGCCAGTGTGATCGCCCCTGTCCCGCAAAATACCACATAGGGGATCCCATACCAGAATGCAAGTTTCACCAAATTCTTTCCCACTGTCAAAGCAATGAGTCCGGGCTTCTTTAAAAGAAACGCCGATGCCTCCTCCAAAATCCCGCACTGCTCTCGAAGCATCCCGATCTGTGTGTTAAATTTATGCTTCCTGTTTATCTTATCCAACAGAAGAAAAACCCACTTGTGAAGCTTTGTGGAATAGCACACGAGAACCATGGCCGCTGCAATCAGCACAGTGACGATATATCCCGCCGCCAAAAGCCCCGCATAATCCCCGAAATGCTCCATCATAAACCGAAAGCTTCCCACAAAGAAAATCACGCTGAATATGGCAATGCTCAGTTTGTGCAGCACATATTCAATCATGTACATCCCTGTTCCTTTAGACGCCGGAATCCCCTTTTCATTAAAATAGTAAACTGCCGCCACCCCGGAGCCGCTGCCTAACGTGGCCACCCGGTAAAAGCTGCAGAAAAATGCGCTCTCCACCCCTGTGAGATAAGAAAAATCCGGCTGATACTGTCTGGCAAGCCCCGTGGTGACAGCCCCCTCCATGCACTCATATCCCACAGACGCCAGGCAGATCAGAACTACTACCCAGGGGCTGGTTTCCTTTAGCTGACCCAGAATAGGCCCCGCCTGATCCCGGAATGTATATATGATAACCCCCACAAGGAGTATCACAAGCCCCCATTTCATTAATTGCTTTTGTCCTTTACTGATAAAATCACTTCCTACGTTCTATTTGTATCCAAAGTTCCTATGGAAGTATAGCACAGGAAATTACTAAAAATCAATCACCTGTCATAAAATGGACACAATTGGATGAAAATATGATATAATAGGGAATACGCTGATGCACGCAGGACACAAGCTGATTTAAAGGAGGTTTCCTATGCCCGGTTTTACCACACATTACCTGTTCGGACAACAGACTTACCAGAAATTACATCCCTCTGACTTAAAGCAGACCATTCAGAGATATCACACCGTGTTTGCCTTAGGTCTTCAGGGCCCAGATATTTTCTTTTACTTTTTTCCCTTCTTTTTTTGGAAAGGCGGGATTCCGGGCTCACTGGCCCACACCACCAACACTCAGAAATTTTTGGCTTATCTCTTAAAAAGCCCGGAGATATTCGACTCTCCAAGACAGCAGAAAATTGCCCAGACATACGTCTTTGGCTTTATTGGACATTACCTTTTAGACAGTATCTGCCATCCTTATGTCTACGGCAGAACCGGATATGATCCCGAGAAAAAGGGTTATCTGGGACATCACATCGGCCTGGAGACAGACATTGACGCCACACTGCTCTGGGAATACCAGAGGAAACTCCCCAGCGAATTTCACGGAGCAGAGTGCATCACTTTAACCAAAGAGCAGGAGGATGTGGTCTCCAAAGCAGTTTCTTACGCTTTTAAAAAGGCCTACCCCTCTTTAAAAATCTCCCCCGGGATCGTGAAATCTTCTATTCACGCCATCCAGCAGGGAACCCGGCTTTTGTACGATGCCACAGGATACAAAAAAATACTGGTGCGCCGTTTGGAATCGATCTGCCCCGGGTACGCCATGCTATCCTCCCTGATCCCAAGCGATACCATTTTGTACCACAAAGACCCGCTGAACCTGAAACACCATCCCTGGATCAACCCCTGGGATGAATCCCTGATTTCCTACAAGAGTTTTCCGGAGCTGTTTGAGGAAGCCAGAAAAGATTACCGGCGGATCTTAGACGACACTGCCTACTTCTTCCGCAAAGAGCGCACGCCAAAGGAAAAAAAGGCAGCGTTAAAAGTCCTGATCGGACACCTTGGAGACAAAAGCTACCACAGCGGACTTGCCAGCGACAAAATGTAAGAAAGACTGCCAGAGTTACTTTATGGATTCCTTAATCTGCTCAAGGACAATCTCCATAAGTTTCACTCTGGCCTCCAGGCTTGCCCAGGCAATATGAGGGGTGATGAGCAGCTTTTCGCTGCTCTTTATTTCTTTCAACGGATTCTCCCTGCTCATAGGCTCTACAGACAGCACATCAAGACCTGCCGCCGCTATCTCTCCCTGATTTAACGCCTCTGCCAGATCCGCCTCCTTGACAATGGGACCTCTCCCAAGATTTAGAAAAATTGCGGAAGGCTTCATTCTCCCAAATGCTTCCCCATCCATCAGACCTTCTGTCTGTTCATTTAAAGGCGCATGTACTGACAAAATATCAGACCGGGTAAGAAGGTCATCAAATCCTACTTCCTCGTACTCTGTGTCATGATTCTTCCCGGAAGTAGAATAGTAGATCACATGGCACCCGAAAGCTCTGGCAATCTCCGCCACTCTCTTTCCGATAGTCCCAAGCCCTGCAATACCCCATGTTTTCCCGGAAAGCTGCCAGAAGGTTTTCTCAAAGTGAGTGAATATCCTGTCATTTACATATTTTTCTTCTTTCACATAGTCATCATAATATCTGAGTTTCTCCAACAGATAAAATAACATGGCAAATGTGTGCTGTGCCACCGACTCTGTGGAATATCCTGCCACATTGTGCCAGATGATTCCCCGTCCTTCCAGGTAGGATTTATCCAGATTATTCGTCCCGGTGGCAGTGACGCATACCACTTTCAATTTCTCTGCGCATCCCACTGTCCGCTCATTGACATTTGCCTTATTTGTAACGATCACATCCGCATCCCTTACCCGTTCCGGAATCTGCCAATCTGTGGAAAATTCGTATTTTACCACTTCACCAAGCTCGTCAAATCCTCTTAAATCCAAGTCATCCCCAATGGTTTTTGCATCCAAAAAAACAATCTTCATTTTTCTCTTCTCCTTAATTTCCTTGAAACCTCATGCATCTTTCTCTTATCCAGCTCATAAAACTTCATAAAAAACAGAGAGAGGAGCCAGCATAGCATGGGCAGACCGCAGTACAAAAACAGCGTGGTTCCCTTTATCTCTGCCGTCAACTCATCCCCAATCTGTGGAAAACGCCGATTGTACCCCATGATCAGCATTACAAGCCCCACAAAGGCCGTGCCAAGAGCCGCAAATACTTTATCCACAAAGGAAAACAGGGCACCCATAAGACCTGGCACAAACCTGCCGCTCCTGTATCTCTCATAGTCGGAACAGTCAGCGATCATGGGCACCACCATGTTGTTGGTAATAGATTTACAGCCGTTTAACAGGATATACACCACAACAAACCACACCGTGATCCCATTAATGTGCCAAGGATTAAAACTCACTGTATTGATATTTTCCTGCATCAACACCCCTGTCATCACCACCTGAAAAAAGATTCCAAGGGCGGTAAAAAGCATCAGGGAACGCTTCTGCCCCATACTCTGTGCCACACGGATCCCTGCGCTGATGACAAACATTGTGGGCACAGCCGTCACAATACCAATGAGTCCTGCGATGGCGTAATTATTCATGAGGATTCCAAAAAGCATAACCCCCACAGTGGTGTGGGCGTATACAGTGGAGGCAAACTTATTCATACATGCCGCCAGGATCAATATGCGGATGGGCTTATTGTGGCGGATAATATCCCAGTAATCCCTGACCCTTACTTTCTGTACACTGCTCTGCTTTTTTAGCAGCTCCGGCTTATCCTTGGACGCAATCCCCATCATCGCCAGAATCGTACACAAAAGAGATAATAAAATCACCCACATAACATATTCCTTAAACAACATCTCATTGGTAAAGCCTCCGTACTTTGGCACGAGATAATTTGCCACGAAAACCGCTGTTCCCCCAAAGGCTGCCATCACGAAAAGAGAATCAAAATACGTGGAAACCGGTCTTTGCTTTGGATTGTTGGTGAGAATTGCCTGTCCCGATTTTGCCACCACAGTCTGAAAGGTATATCCCAACACAAACAGTCCATAAGCCGCCAAAAAAAAAGGAATCCGCATATACCGGTTAATCTCATGGGTCATGAAATGCAAAAGCACCGCACTGACAGCCATGATCAGGTTTCCCGCCAGCATAAAAGGACGAAACTTTCCAAATCTCCCCTTGGAGCGGTCTAACATAAATCCTACCATCGGATCCGTAATGGCATCAAACACATTCATCCCCGTCAGGATACAGGACACTAGAACCACGCTGAATCCCGCAATAGAATTTGCATAATAGGAAATATACCCCATCAGCGCCAAATACAAATTTGTCGCCGCATTATTCAATGAAAAGAAACCTATCTGCCAGTATTTGGCATTGTTATAGTTCTCTTCTTTCGCCTTCCTGCTCCTCTTCATATGCCCCGCCCTCAAATCCATCTTTTATCTTCACCATACTTATAGCGAATCTCTATGTCTTTTCCATGAATAAATTCTTAAAAGTAACTTATTTTTTTATTATGAATTTAGATATTCCCTCAGGGCACACATACTCTCTTTTGCCTTGTAGTACCCTTCTTCATACAACGCATGAAGCTTTGCCGGATCCGATTCCGTCTTTCCCACTCCCAGGGTGGAATCCGGTGCGATCACAAACACTTCCCCTCTCTTTTCTCTCCGCCATAAGTCCTCCATACATTGATTGTACCTCTCTGCCCGGCTCTTTATGGCCTCCACCAGATTGGGATAATGATGGTAAAGCCTTGAGATCATTCGGAAGGAATTCCCCGGTTTCTTCCGATATCCCGGCTCTCTGGTCAGTATCACGATATTCTTGTCGCATCCCTTTTCTATGGCATGGAGAAAGGGCACAGAATCTGATACCGCACCGTCCATATAGTAATGCTTTCCCACTTTCACCGGCTGAAACAAAACAGGCAGAGCACAGCTTGCCACAATGGTCTGAAAGGAATTGTCATCTCTTGGCACTTCCAAATACTCCGGCTTCCCGGTATGGATATTGGTAACTCCTGCCTCCACCTCCCCGGGATAGGCTCCAAAAGCTTCAAAGTCAAAGGGAAGGATCTCATTTGGCAGTTCCCCAAAGACAAAGGGAATATTGTAAAATGTCTTTTTCCCTTTATCCAGCAGATATTTCATTCCCATATACCGCTTGTCCGACATATACTCTTCCGCCAGGATCCGATTTCTTCCCTTCTGCCTGGAAAGATAAGATGCCCCAAAGGCCATTCCCGCTGACACGCCGATAAAATAGTCCGGCATAATATTTTCCTCTAAAAAGCAATCGGTTACACCGCAGGAAAAAACTGTCCTGCTTGCACCGCCCTCCATAGTGATTCCAAGTTTCATCTGATCAATTTCTCCATTTTCCTATTGATAACGCTTATGTCGTACCGGTCTGTGAGTTCACGAAAGAGGAACCCCCAGACTCAGGAATTCCTCTTTAATGATTATGCAGACTGTATGTACTTTTTATTCCTCTGTATCCTCTTCATCCGCTTCGCCTATTTCCGGGATATGAATGTTCTCTGCCACTGCATCTTTAATAGAATCAAGCGTAAACTTCGTAGTGTTATCCTTTAACTCACTGGACAAGACAATTAACCCCTGGGTTTCTGTTGTACACCGGTCCACCACATCATTTAACTCTATCATAGATGCAGAAGTTTCCTCTGTGCTTGCCGCATACTGTTCCGATATTGCGGAAAGCCCTTCCAGCACATCCAGCACATTGCCTTTGAGATTTCCCAGGCCTTCTACCTGATTGGAGATATTTCCTATGGCACTTCTGACAATCTCGATTTCCACATTTAACTCATGGAACATATTTAACGTGTCTTCCAGCTTTTCATTCTGCTCCACAATAATTTCCATTACATTTCCCATAGTGTCAACACTGCGGTTGGAATTGCCAATCAAGATATTTACCGCATCGGCAATCCTCTCCGCCGACTCCCGGCTCTGATCTGCCAGGGAACGGATCTCTGTCGCCACAACTGCGAATCCCTTGCCCTGTTCCCCTGCTCTTGCCGCCTCAATGCTGGCATTTAAGGATAGAAGATTGGTCTGGCTTGCAATGTCGGCGATCAGATTGGTTGCCTCCTGAATCTCTAAAGCAGACTTGTTTGTCTCATTGGTCTGGCGCTGCACCTCATCCACAGCAGAATTTGTCCTCTGGCTGATCTCTTTTAGCTCTTTCAGGTTGGAATTTGCAGATTGATTGTAATCGCTCATCTTCTGAGCGCTCTCCGTCAGCGTAGAAACATTGTCCGATGTGACATCAATGGCAGATCCCATCTCCATCACTGCTGAATTTGCATGCTGCACCTCTCCTGCCTGCTGTGTTGCGCCATTGGCTATCTCATTTACCGCCTAGTTCACATTGTCTATAGAATGGCGGATATTGTCAAAGGAACTCTGAAACTCACTGGAAAATCCGTCCAGCTCGGAAGAAGTCATGATAATATTTTTAATAATACTTGTCAGGGATGACACCAGATTCTGCATGGAACGGGCAACCGCTCCCAGCTCGTCCCCTCTGTTCATCAATTTATCGTGAACTTTTATGTCCAGACTTCCGTCTGCCACTATCTCCATATGGTTTACTGTCTGACTGAGGATCTTGCCGATGGAACGAACCATCAATACGACCATCACCATAGCGATAACGGCAACGGCGCAAAGCGCAGCTATAAGTTTAAACATAGCCGCCCTTGTCATAGCTGTCATCTTGTCTTTGCTATACCCGGTAAACATACTTCCGTATATCTCCCCCTGGGCATTTCTCATAGGTTCATAGTATGTCATATACTGTCTCTCACCAAGCCTGAGACTTGGATTATAAACACTATTCCCTTCCTGCAGCTGGGCATAAATCGAGGAAACAATCGGCTGATCTTTCATGCTGTTGCCGTTGGCATCTATCATAGTAGTAGCACAGCGGTTATCCTCCAGTATGATTGTAAGATCCACTGTAGTATTGTCCCGAAACTCTTCCAGAAGCTGTTGGTTCTCCGTCACATTGAGGTCACCTTTATAGAGCACACCGTCCTCATACCTGTAATCTCCCTCAGACAGCATATCCATCTGGCTCCTGAATGCATAGCATGCCGTTGCCAGCTCATCTTTGATAATGTTCTCTCCCACGCTCCTGATCTCGCTGGAACCGATCAGGCACCCCAGAGATACAATCAAAAGCATAGGGACCACCACAATCAGGACAATCTTGCCCATAAGCTGAAGGCCTCTTTTTTTCGCACTGTTCACTTGCGCATTTGTCTTACTCATTATAACGCAGTTCTCCTTTCAGATACCGTTCCTCACATAAGTACTTAAGTATTTTCTATGGTTCTAATCTGCCGCAATCGGAACTACAATCAACTTTACTCCCGTCACTTCCACTACCTTTGCCAGATTTCCCGGCTCTAAGATCTCATCATCTTTTTTGCTTCGTGCCGTCCACTCCTGACCGTTTAAAACAGCCGTGCCCGTCCCGTTAATATTGTCTACACGCTCTGTAATCTTCACTGTCTTATCTACCACGTCTTCATAGTTTGTGCGGATTTTGTTGGGATTCACATATTTCAGTGCAAAAGGTCTGGTAAAAACCAAAAGCGCCATGGAGACAATAAAAAATACTACAAATTGTATAAATGTGCCAAATCCCAGGGCACAAACCGCCATCGCAGCCAAAGCGCCCGCCGCAAACCAGATTGTGGCAAGCCCTACGGTAATTGCCTCTGCAATCAGAAATATGATCATTATTATAAGCCAGATTAACACTGTCATGTTCGGCCTCCCTTTATCAATAACTCATTTAATATCATATCATTTTGACAGTCCAATTTCAATAATTTTCTTATAATCATATAAGACTTTTTTCCTATATTTCGCCCTCACCATATTTATTGCGCTAAAAAGAGCAGCCTTTAAGACTGCTCATAAATCTTATGGAAATAATCATTCAGCTTTGCCAGAGAATACACAAGCACAGTTGTCTCCTGCTCGTTTAATCCCTTCTTGGCATTATCTATCATCCTGCGGTGAAATCCCTCATGGTGGCGGTATGCCTTTTTGCCTTTCTCTGTCAGGGATACGAAGACCACCCGCTTATCTTTTTTGCCCCGCTCCCTTAAAACATAATGCTTCTCCACCAGGCCGTCCATGGCTTTGGTGAGAGTTCCGGTAGTCACATTTAAAAGTTTAGCTATTGTAGACATACTTCTCGGCTCTTTCATGCCAACGGCTTCTATGACATGCATATCGTTGACGCTGATATCTTTAAAGTCTCTGGTGATCAGACATCTCTCTTCTATTTCCAAAATGTCCTTAAAAAGTTTTACCAACAATTCATTCAGCACTTCATCGGCACCGGACAACCTTTCTGCCTCCATATCTTCCTCCATTTTTACCAGTTTAAAACTGCCGCTCCCCATGTGAGTCCTCCGCCAAACCCTGCCAGCACGATTTTGTCCCCTCCGTTTATCCTTCCCTCACTGTTTATCTTGTCCAGCAGGACAGGGACGCTTCCCGCTGAAATGTTCCCGCACTCCTGTAAGTTTGTGGGGAATTTCTCCATGGGCACTTTCAGCCTTTTTGCAACAGACTCAATGATCCGGATATTTGCCTGGTGAAGGACAAACAGATCAATATCCTCCACGGCAAGACCCGCCTCTTCCACTACCTCCAAAATGGCCTTCGGCACAGTGCGCACCGCAAATTTATATACATCCTGGCCATTCATACTGGTATAGGCAAGCTCTGTAGAGTTTATCTTGTAGGGATTGTTGATTTTTCGGTTTTCGCAGATAAGAGCTGCTCCTTTTGAGCCGTCAGAACCCTGGCTGATACCTAAAATCCCGTACTCTGCATCTGCCTTTACCAAAACTGCCCCTGCTCCATCTCCAAAAAGCACACAGGTGCTGCGGTCATTCCAATCCATCATTTTAGAGAGAATCTCCCCTCCCACTACAAGTATCTTCTCATACCGTCCGCTTTTCACATAGGCATCTGCCGTCTGCAGGGCAAAGAGGAAACCGGAACATGCCGCATTAATGTCAAATGCCACCGCATTTACTGCCCCAAGCTCCCGCTGCAGCTCGCAGGCCAGGCAGGGAAGTATATAATCCGGGGACAGAGTAGCTGCCAGAATCATATCTATCTCCTCCGGTAAAACCCCCGCCTCCTCAATTGCCTGGCGGGATGCCTCTACGGAAAGAGCAGTAAGGGTTTCCTCCACAGCAATATGCCTGGAACCAATCCCGGTACGGCTTTTGATCCACTCATCGGAGGTATCCATAATTTTACTCAAATCATCGTTGGTGACAATCCGCTTTGGAAGCGCACTGCCGGTACCACATATCCTGGTCTTCATCTCATTCTCCTAACCCTAAAAACTTCTGAAACGTTTATACCGTTCCTCCGCAATCTCCTGCCCGTTTTTCCCCTTGTATTTCTCCAAAAACTCCCGTATATGGAATTTCATAAACATAGCGATATCATGAAGCGCTTTATCATCCGCACCGCCATACTCGGGAATCACTTTTTCCACCACATTCAGGTGGAGCAGATCCTGGGCGGTGATCTTCATCACCTCCGCAGCCTCCTTTGCCCGCTTTCCGTCTTTCCAGAGAATGGATGCAAAGCCTTCCGGTGACAAGACAGAATAAGTTGCGTTCTCCATCATCCACACTTCATTGCCCACTGCAAGAGCCAGGGCGCCGCCGCTTCCCCCTTCGCCGATCATAAGGCAGAGAATAGGAACCTTTACAGCTGACATTTCATAGAGGTTTCTGGCGATAGCCTCCCCCTGTCCACCCTCTTCTGCCTCCATACCACAGAAAGCTCCTGAAGTATTGACAAAAGTGATAATGGGACGGCCGAATTTTTCTGCCTGCTTCATCAGCCGCAATGCTTTTCTGTACCCTTCCGGTGAAGGCATACCGTAATTATGGAGCATACAGTCTTTCATATCTTTTCCTTTGTGGACGCCAATCACAGTCACCGGCTGGCCGTCAAGATATGCGATCCCGCCTACTACTGCCGGGTCATCCCGGAAATATCTGTCCCCGTGGAACTCCAGAAAATCATCAAAAATCACATCCATATAGTCCACAGAGGCGGGTCTGTCTGTTTTTCTGGCCGCTTTTACCTTATCCCATGCACTTAAAATCTTGCTCTTTGCGCTGCGCTCTTTCATCAGCTCACTGGGTGCAAACTGGAAGTCTGTTGCCGGGGTAAAGTTGGAAAATCCTTCCTGTCTGTGATGCATCTTTAATATCTTATAGAGAGTTTTTTTCAGATCTTTACGCTCTACAATAGCGTCTACAAATCCATGCTCCAGCTGGAACTCTGCCCTCTGGAACCCTTCTGGCAGTTTCTGCCCGATGGTCTGCTCAATTACCCTGGGGCCTGCAAATCCGATCAGAGCTCCCGGCTCTGCTAATATAATATCCCCAAGCATGGCAAAACTTGCCGTCACCCCTCCGGTGGTGGGGTCTGTCAAAACAGGGATATACAAAAGCCCTGCATCGGAGTGCTTCTTTAATGCTGCGGAAGTTTTTGCCATCTGCATTAATGATATGATTCCCTCCTGCATCCTGGCGCCGCCGGAACAGCAGAATAAGATCACCGGAAGGCGTCTCTCTGTGGCGCGCTCCACGGCGGAAGCAATCTTTTCCCCTACCACATGGCCCATACTTCCCATTAAAAATCTGGCATCGCAGACGCCGAGCACAGCATCCTCTCCATAGATTTTTGCCTCTCCGATGGTGACGCCTTCATGAAGTCCCGTCTTTTCCTGGGTTGCCGCAACCTTTTCCTCATATTCCGGAAAATCCAGGGGATTCTTTGTCTCGTACTCCTCAAACCAGGGAGAAAAACTCTTGGAATCCGCCACCATTTTGATCCGGTTTGAGGTACGCACTCTGAAATAGTTGCCGCACGCATAGCAGACATATTTATTCTCTTTTACATCTGACTTTACCAGTTCTTTCTTACAGGCAGGACACACCATACTGTCTTTTTTTACCTGCTCTGCTTTCCCGGTTTCCTCCGGTGCTTTGGTATCATTTCCTTTTCCGTTTGTGACCGTTTTCTTTTTAAATAATGGTGCCATCTCTAATTTTCGCCTCCGATTGCAAATGTTAGTTCTGCGGATGCCGCAATTTTGCCATTTACTTTTGCGGTTCCTTTTCCGACTCCGATTGGGCCTTTTTCCTTGATGATCTCAAGTTCCAGCTCCAATACGTCACCGGGCAGCACCTTGTTTTTAAACTTGGCATTGTTAATGCCTGCAAAATAAGCTGTCTTACCTTTATTTTCCGGCCGGCTCAAAATTGCCACTGCCCCAACCTGTGCCATAGCCTCAATGATCAGCACTCCCGGCATGACGGGCTCCGCAGGGAAATGCCCTGCAAAAAAAGGCTCGTTGTAGCTGACACATTTTTTTCCCACTGCCCGTTTGCCTTCCTCTAACTCCTCGATGGTGTCGATGAGCAGAAAGGGCTGTCTGTGGGGAATGATCTCCATAATCTGTTTTGTATTGTATAATGACATAGCTTACCCCTCATATTTTGCAATTAAAAGAGTTGCATTGTGTCCCCCGAATCCAAGGGAGTTGCTGAGCGCATATTTATAATCTCCCGTTGCAGGCTCCTTGCAGTAATCCAGATCAATCTCATCATCCGGTGTGGTATAACCCACTGTCCTGTGGAGATATCCTTCTTCCAGCTCTTTTACACATGCCACGAACTCAATTGCGCCTGCCGCCCCTAAGAGATGTCCTACCATAGACTTGGTGGAATTGATCTTGATCTCTTTTGCATGATCCCCAAAGGCAAGCTTGATGGCCCTTGTCTCATAGAGGTCATTGTGGTGGGTTCCCGTTCCATGGGCATTGATATAATCAATATCCTCCGGCTTAATCCCGCCATCCTTTACTGCGTTTAACATGGCTTTTGCTGCCCCTTCACCGCTCTCTTCCGGTGAAGTAATGTGATATGCGTCGGAAGTACATCCGTAGCCTAAAACTTCCGCATAGATCTTTGCCCCTCTCTTTTTGGCATGCTCTAACTCTTCTAATACAACGATAGCTGCGCCCTCGCCCATGACAAATCCGCTTCTGTTTTTGTCAAACGGGAGGGAACATTTCTCCGGATCATCTACGGTGGAAAGAGCGGTAAGAGCTGCAAATCCTGCGATACCTACTGGCGTTACACTTGCCTCGGAACCTCCGGCAACCATCACATCTGCATCTCCGTACTGAATGGTTCGGAATGCCTCACCGATACTGTTTGTCCCTGTGGCACAGGCAGTCACTACATTCAAGCTCTTTCCCTTAAGCCCGAACTGAATCGATACGTTTCCTGCCGCCATGTTGCTGATCATCATAGGCACCATCAGCGGATTTACACGGTTCGGCCCTTTTTCCAGTATTTTAGAATGGTTTGCCTCCATGGACTGGATACTTCCCGTACCGGAACCAATGGAAACGCCCACCCGGTAAGCATCTTCCTTTTCCATGTCAAGCCCTGCGTCCTCAATTGCCTCTTTTGCAGCCGCCACCGCATACTGGCTGAACAGCTCCATCCTCTTTGCCGCCTTAGGGTCCATACGTTCTTTCGCATTAAAATCTTTCACTTCCGCCGCAATATGACATTTATATTCCGACGCATCAAAGTGCGTAATGGTTGCAAAACCAATCTTTCCCTCTTTCGCAGACTGCCAAAATTCTTCTACGGAAAGTCCGATGGGCGTGACCGCACCCATTCCTGTTACAACAACTCTCTTACTCATTTCTTTATTTCCTCCGATATCCTATATGCTCATTCCGCCATCTACGGCAAATACCTGCCCGGTAATATAATCTGACAGGTCTGACGCCAAAAATACTGCCATATTGGCAATATCTTTTGTGGTTCCAATCCTGTTTAAAGGAATGGCCTCTGTCATCTTTGCCTTTGCATCCTCTGTCATGGCATCTACCATATCTGTGGCAACAAAACCCGGGGCAATGGCGTTTACGTTGATCCCACGGCTGGCAAGCTCTCTTGCCACACTTTTTGTAAGCCCAATGACTCCCGCTTTGCTTGCGCTGTAATTTGCCTGCCCTGCATTTCCCAAAATACCGGAAACGGAAGAAATATTAATAATCTTTCCGCTTTTCTGTTTTAAGAAATATCTGGACATATGGCGGATGGTGTTAAATGCGCCCTTTAAGTTTGTATTTACCACAGCGTCAAAATCTTCCTCAGACATTTTCATCAAAAGCCCGTCCCTTGTAATTCCTGCATTGTTCACAAGTATATCAATCCTGCCGAATTTTTTGATCAGTTCCTGGATCATCTGGCCGCAGGCTTCAAAATCTGAGACATTGCACTGGTAAATTTCTGCTTTTCCCCCAGCAGATACAATTTCCTCTGCCGCCTGTTTCGCTTTTTCCTCTGAGCCATTGTAATTTAAGATCACAGCAGCTCCCTCTTTTGCCAGGGACAGGGCAATCTCTTTTCCAATTCCACGGCTGGCGCCTGTCACCAGGGCAATTTTATTTTCCAACATAATTTTTAAAGTCCTCCAGCTTATCGATATTATTCACTTTCACCTCCCGGCTGATCTTCCGCATAAATCCGGTCAGTGTCTTTCCAGGCCCTATTTCCAAAAATTCGTCTGCGCCGTCTGCAATGAGACGCTCCACTGTCTGCTGCCAGCGCACGGAAGAAGCCACCTGTTTTGCAAGCAGAGGCTTTACATCGGAGGCAGATGTGACATAATCTGCGGTGACGTTGGCAAGGTAAGGGATAAAACTGTCAGCAATCTTCACCTCTTTTAATGCTTCCCCCAGTTTATCTCCTGCACCGGATAACATCTGGGAATGGAAAGGTCCGCTTACCTTTAAGGGCACGATACGTTTTGCCCCTGCTTCTTTCAACGCTTCCCCTGCTGCATCTACTGCCGCTTTTTCTCCGGTGATCACAATCTGTCCAGGACAGTTATAGTTGGCAATGGACACGATCCCTTCTGTCTTCTCACAGATTTCCTCGATAATGCCGGCATCCAGCCCCAGCACTGCGCTCATTGCCCCTCCGGTGGGAACAGCCTCCTGCATATAAATTCCTCTTTTCCGGATCACAGAAAAAGCATCCTTCATATCCATAACTCCCGATGCGATCAATGCGCCGTACTCTCCAAGGCTGAGTCCTGCTGTCACATCCGGGGTAATTCCCTCTTCCTTTAACGCTGCAAAAATGGCAGCTTCTGTTGCCAGCATTGCAATCTGTGTATATTCTGTAATATTGATCTTGTCATTCTCCTCAAAACACAATTTGGGGATATCAAGGCCTGATGCCTCAGATGCCAGATCATACACTTTTTTACAGGCGGGAATCGAATCGTAAAATTCCCTGCCCATTCCTACGTACTGTGAACCCTGTCCGGGGAACATAAATACCAGCTTACCCATACCAACCTCTCCTATCTTTTTAAGCAAACTCTTCTGTGTTGACGATTATCGGTTACCTATACCCGTTTGCCAAATGCTTTGCTGCCAAATCATTTGGCAAATTAGTATGCTTTGGAGTGTAATAAACTCTCCGCCTGTTCCATAATTTCATCCATCATTTCCTTACAGGTCTGCTCTTTGCTCACAAGCCCTGCAATCTGTCCTGCCATCAGGCTTCCGTTTACCACGTCACCCTCCATAACAGCTTTCCTCAAAGAACCTAAGGTAAGGCGTTCTAACTCTTCTAACTCCACGCCCTCTTCTTCCATTTTCAGATACTCTCTGGTCATCTGGTTGCGGAGCACACGGATAGGATGTCCTGTACTTCTTCCTGTTACCTCGGAGTCAATATCCCTGGCCTTGATAATGCGCTCTTTGTAATTGGCATGTACGATGGACTCCTTTGCCACAACAAATCTTGTCCCCATCTGAACTGCCTGGGCTCCAAGCATCACAGCAGCAGCCAGTCCCCTGCCATCTCCGATTCCTCCCGCTGCGATCACAGGGATCTTCACGGCATCCACTACCTGGGGAACCAGTGTCATGGTGGTTGCGCTTCCAATATGTCCGCCGGACTCCGTGCCCTCTGCCACAACTGCGTCTGCGCCGCCCCGCTCCATCATCTTTGCCATGGCAACGCTTGCCACCACAGGGATCACCTTAATGCCGGCATTTTTCCACATCTCAATAAACTTACCCGGATTCCCTGCGCCTGTGGTTACAACTTTCACGCCCTCTTCCACAACCACCTGGGCAACTTCCGGCGCATTGGGGTTCATCAGCATAACATTGACGCCAAAGGGTTTATCTGTAAGCTCTTTTACCTTCCGGATCTGCTCCCTCACCACCTCGGGAGGTGCGCTGGCTGCCCCGATAATTCCAAGACCTCCGGCCTCTGACACAGCGGCTGCAAGATGATACTCCGCAACCCATGCCATACCTCCCTGGATAATGGGATATTCAATTCCAAGTAATTCTGTAATCTTGGTTTTCATGATCTTATGCCTCTACGCCTTTTGCTTTCATATACTCAATTACATCATTGACAGTTGCGATCTTCTCTAAGTCCTCAGAGGGAATCTCCACACCGTACTCCTCCTCAAGGCTCATCACAAGCTCAAATAAGTCCAGGGAATCTGCTCCCAAATCATCTTTGAAGCTGCTCTCTGCCTTTACTTCATCCTCTGATACATTTAACTGCTCTGCGATAATTGCTTTCAATTTTTCCAACATTGTGATTTTCTCCTTTTTCACCTTTATAAATGTTTGATTTTCAAATATTTTGACCATCAAAATATTAGACATCCCAAAGTATATATGCACTGGATATTTTTGTCAATAACTATTTTCTTATTTTATGGGAATAATTTTTGTATTTTTTTTAAGACTATATTATAACAACAGAAACAGAAAGGATTTTATATGGAAAGAAATGTAAATTTGAACTCTGCCACAGATCGTGTGAGCCAGGCAAAAGAGACGGATATCAAAAACAGCGTCACGAACGGGATAAAAGATGCTATCCCCGGAAATTCATCCCCGGCAGCGGTAAAACAACAGGGATTTTATACTGAGGAAGACAAACCGGCACCAGACAATAATCCCTTTTTTACGGCCAGGAGCAATCCTTTGAGCAGTAAGGGGAACTGATCCGCCTGTAGACAAGAAACATCAAAGCCGGCAGGGAGTATTTCTGACTGCCATTTCAGAAAAAATCCCCTGCCGGTTTACAGATCAATATGACACAATGTGTCACACAACAATCTCATACACTTCTTTTTTACTCGTCTTCAAAACGACTGAATTTTGTAAATACTCCTTTTTCTCATTAAAAGAAAAACTGATCAAATATCCCTTTTTAGCGTTTCTGCTGTCAAGATATCTTTCCAGCTGTTCCAGCCCCTTTTTTCGATATTGCTTTCCGTGCCATACTTTCAGTTCTACAATATACTCAAAGCCCCCATAAGAAATCACCACATCCATCCTGGAATTACTGCGGGTCTCCGGTTCCACATAATAATTTCCCTTTCCATTTATAATGGGTTTCATAAAACATAAAAATAACAGCCGTCCCTGACGCTCCACAAAGCCAGAATCTTCCTTCCGGTATTCCGCTCTCATAATCTCCTGAAATTTGTTCAATGCCTGTTCCATATCAAGCCGTCCTTCTGTAATAAACTGGTTTCGCTCCAGTTCAAAGGCATTTTGTGACTGCATTTTTCCGACTATGATATGATTATACAAAAACGTTTCAAACACTATATTCGCAATGGCAGTCTCCCCATTTCTCTCTGAAAATATTCCAAACATTGCGCCGAGATTGATCACAGGGTCTGATTTCACAAAAGGCAGCCGCAGGCCATCCAAGAGCATCTCTGTGGCAGTTTTCCGAAAATCCTGGTTATTCTCAAGATTCTTTACCATATCATCAAACAGGGTATTATCACTTCTCAGCAATTCCTTTTCCGCCTGTTCTACATTTTCAAGCGTCCACTCCCTGCCGCCAGACTCGTCTATCCATTTGCAAATCCAGCTGACAAGCATCGGATACCCTTTCGTATAGAAATATATCTTTTCACTCACTGCCGTAAAGTCTACAGGTACACCCACATCCCTGGAATACGACGCCAACATTCCGGCAATTTCCCCTGGGGAAAAACTCATATCAAGGTCAAAATTTACTGCGATGTTCCAGGGGCTGTTATACTTTTTTTCCTCCTCCTGCCTAATTTTTAACTTTAAATTTTTCACATCATACACACCAGATAAAATCACGCTTTGGAACGTAGCGTCTTTGCCCATTTCCCTTTTCAGATACTTATCTCTAAGCATCCCCAAAAAGCTCAGAAATATCTGATTATCCAGGCTTTTATCGGATTCATCTATGATGAGAACCACCATTTTATCAGACTGCCCACACAGATGAGATATTTTTTTCCCCAGCATTTTTAATGGATAATCACCCTCTATCTTTTGCTCCCACTCTTTTAGAATACTGTCTTTTATTCCATTCCGCCTTAATTCCTCTGCAATATCCATGGAAATTCCATTGACAAAAATGGGCAGACTTGCAAAATAATCATCCGAGGACTCGAAACTGATGCTGATCACAATATAATCATCTCGCAGACGCATTTCCAGGGCATTGAGTATCGTAGTCTTTCCAAACTGTCTTGCCCTGTTTATCGCAAAATACGACCCCTGACTGATATAGTTGTCAATTATTTTGTCTACCTTCTCCGACAAATCTACCATATAATGTTTTTCAGGGACACACACACCTGTCACATTGAATCTTTTCATATCAAACCCTCAACATCTCTTTTCACTGATACTGAAATTATAGCATATGCACCCCTCAATAACAATTCCATTTCATTTCGGAAAATCTAAAAGATACTGCCCACTGCATACAGGCTTTTCCTAAGATCCTCCCGGTAAAGACTGTCCTCCTCATAAAAACTGTTGATCACACAGGCAAAGCTGTTTTCGTTCCCTGTGGCGTGGATATACCTCCCGTCCCCGATATAAATCCCGATATGCCCCGGAAAGTACAGCAAATCTCCCTTTTTTATCCTGTCAAAAGAAATACTTTTTACCGGATATCCCGGATGAAGCTTCGCATCCCGGTAGATCAAAACTCCCCCGAAAAGATAGCACATAAACGTAAGTCCCGAACAGTCAATTCCCTGCTGGCTCTTTCCCGCCCAGCGGTAGGGCGTGTTCAGATAGCCTGCGGCAAACATTACCACCCGGTCCCGAAACTGATGTTCCGGCATTTTTTTCTGGCAGAGAAAATACCCCTGCTGCCTGTCAGAATAGAGATATCCGTCGCTGTCTTGTCGTTTTACCATGGAGATCTGGGGGATATATCCGGTGATCCCCGACGCTGTTTTTACTTTGGCAAATCCTTTTTTCTCCCATCTGCTTCCTTTGTCCCCTCTCCTGTCAAAGTCCACACATTCCACAAAACTCCCCTTGTCCAGGGTGGCAAGGCGCCTCCCCTGCACTCTCGCCTCCTCCAGCACATCCGCAAAAGGCATTGCAAGAACCATTGTCCTGCCTTCTGCATCCCTGCGCCTTAATTTTTCCTCCATGGTAATTTTTACTGCATCTCTTTTCAGATATCCCGGATAGCCATAATGAGTCACAATCTGATAGTAATCTTTGCGCTCCCCTAAAATCCCCACTGCCCAGCCCATAAACAACTGGTCTGTGGGACTTATGAAGTCTTTGTCATATAAAAAAACGGAAGGTTCTCTGATCATTCCTACTCTCATTGGATCCCTTTGCTTTTTTCTTTATATATATGCAAAGACTGGGACAAATTTTCCTGTAGAAAAACTTTACTTCTCTTTTCTCTCAAAGCATCTCTCTGTAAAACTCCCAGACATTTTTGTAACAGACGGCCTCCACTTCGGATTCCGTAAACCCACGCTTCCTTAATGCCTCCCACAATAATTCCATGGCAAAAGCTCCCTTTAGCTCCAGATTGTCGTCCATGCCGTCAAAGTCGGAGCCAAGGCCCACACAGCCAATTCCACCTGTCTGTACCATATGTTCCATATGCCTGGCAATATCCTCCACTCTGCTAAAGTACACGCCCCCTGTCTCTTTTTCCGTAAGAAAACTGCCGTAATAATTGACGCCAATGATACCGCCTTTTTCTGCGATACTGCGTATCTGCTCATCTCTTAGATTTCTGGGATGAGAACAGAGGCTCCTGGAATTGGAATGACTGGCTGCAATCCTTTTTTTACTGTATTTCAGCACATCTGCAATTCCCTCATCTGACAGATGGGATACATCCACAATCATCCCCAGCTCCTCCATTTTTTCCAGAAAGGCAATTCCGATTTCCGTCAGACCTCCCTGCCCTCTGACAGGTGTTCTCCGATCATCCGGGTTTGCAGGACTTGCAAGAGAGTTTTCATAATTCCAGGTAAAGGTCATCATCCTTGCCCCAAATTGATACATTTCTTCCAATTTGCGGAGATCCCCCTGACAGATCTCCCCCTCCTCCAAAGTCAGCACAGCAGAGATAATACCTTTTCTGGCATTTTCCTCCATTTCCTGAAAGGTCCTAGCCTGACGTAATTTCCCTTCACACAGTTTTGTCTGCTGTGAGAACAGACGGATCTGCTCTTTTGCACAGACGTAAGGTTCCTCCTCCCCCCAGTCCACAAACACCGCAAAGTTCTGGAGAATGTAATTTCCTCTTTCCATTTTTTTCACATCTAACTGTAAGTCATTTTCCATAAGGTTTACCGATTCTCCCAGCCTCTCCTTTGTGTACAATGCTGACAGCGTGTCACAGTGTAAATCTGCGATAAACATATTTCTCCCTCCTCATTGCTCGCAGAAATAAAATCTCACAAGAATCAGGGTTTTTCTTGATTCTCGTGAGATTTTTTTCGCATAGTTATTACTTCTTTACAGTAATCGTCTTCTTTACAGTTTTCCCACCTTTCATTTTAGCGCTAATGACAGCTTTTCCGGCTTTTTTTGCCGTAACCTTTCCGCTGTTACTAACAGACAACACAGATGGTTTGGATGATTTCCAGGTAATACCTTTTATAATTTCAGCCTTTTTCGTGGTATTGGTTCCTCCCATAATCCCCGGATATGCAACATTACAGATAACTGTCAATTGCTTTTTCTGATTCTTCTTAATGGAAGAAGGGGCGTTTAACTGAGGCTGTTTTACATTCTTTTGCTTGACCTCAAGTGTCTGGATTACCTTTCCTTTGACATTCGACTGTTTCTGGGAGCCGCTGGCACTATAGCCAAACTCAGCAGAAACAGCATGCCAGCCGCCGGTACTGCGTACAAAAGAACCCAATCCGATACATTGATAGTTTGGATTAATCAAACTGGTGTAATGTCCGGTTACCGCATTTTTATTCTGTTTCACCCAGTCTCCCTTTTCGCCATACCACTGTTCAATTCCCTGCATAAGCCCAGAATAATTCCATGCAAGATTTTCCGCCCAGCTCTGTGCGCCATTATAGCTAATACTGAAACAACTCTTGCCATTTGGACGCGTATGGCTCTCATTTACAGCAGCTTCTGCCGCCCGAAGCTGAGCAATCCATTCCAGGTCAGAAGACCATTTCATTTCTACATAGTCTGATGATTTCAACTTTTTGCCTGTGGCCGGATTGATATAACCTTTATCGCAGGCTTCTTTGCGGATCTTGTTAATTCTTTTTAGTATTTTATCTTTACTCACTCTCTCAAAAGAACCGGAAACTCCCACAAGAAGATTTCCACTGTCTGCCTTTTCCACATCCGCCGGACGTATGGACGCTGCCCAAGCTGTCACAGGTATCTGCAAAACTGCTAAGGTAAAAGCTAATAAAAAAGCAATAAGTTTTGTTTTATGATTTGTCTTCCCCATATTTTCCTTTCTGCAATTCCTTTGCTTATGCATTCTTTTTATGTAAATTTTACCTGTTTTTTCTTCTTGCGTCAAGGGGACTTTTGTTCATTACAAAGTTTTCCAATACTTCCGTTGGCCAGCCCCAGAAATATAAAAAGTATCGGCAGATGATAGATGGAATATCCATTTACAAGCCCCTGCAGCAGATACACGCACAGGGTTATTATGACTACGATTTGCAGTTCATTCTTCCTCCACATGCGAAGTGCCCGCACAAACGTCACTGCCAGTAAACCAAAATATCCAACCACCCCCAAAATCCCCATATCCACAAGCATTTGTAGCAGTTCATTGTGGGGATCCCGAAGATATGAATCCAGATAGATAAGTGATTCTTCCCTGAACTCCTCCGGCATAAAATATTTATAGCAGTTAAGTCCGTTCCCAAAAAATTTGCGCCACAAGGGTTCTTCCTTATAAGCCTTTAACGTTCCTTTCCATATAAAACCTCTATCGTTAAATGCTTCATTAGTAAGAACTAAGCGGCTCCAAAAAGAACTTTCCTGCACACTGCTGCTTCTGACATTGACTCCTATTAAAACAAATAAACCAACAACTGCCAGAGCCAGCAGAACATATACCATCCCATTTCTTACTTTTAAAAATATATCTACAATAAAATCTTTTTTTCTCATCACAAACATTGCCACTAAGGCAAAACAGCACAATTCAGCCAAGACCCATCTATCCCTTAACACAAGCTCCCCGATTCCGTCAAAGGGATACAAATGCTCTTTACACAAATGCAAAAGCAGACAGATTGTCACTTTTGCCCCCAGGTAAATCCCCAATATCTGCATATACCGCAACAGCCATTTGCTGTTTCCCACTGCGAAATATGCCAACAGAAACATTCCGGCTGTTATTGCAAGTAATGCACTTTCAGTCCTGATAAAAAAGACAAACAGAAAGCCCATATATAAATTTATACTATAAATCCGCTGGGAAAAACGTTCCTTACACAGCATAAACATAACCATCACAAGGGGCAGCATCAGGGACACAAAACATGCATTAAAATTTGTATTCCCAAGAGGGGTCAGAAAAAAGTTCGGTAAGGTGCAGCCTGTCTGAATATACATGAAATTAATTTTACAGGCACAAAAAATACCAAACAGATAGATCACTGCACTTCCGATCAGCCAGCCCCAGATCACAATATTGTCAAATATCCCGTAAGCCCTTACTCCAAAGTAGAGAAACACAAAGCACAGGAAACATATGCCGCACACTGTCCTGCTGCTCATCTCCCAAAAAGCTTCCCTCGTATCTATGGCAAATGCAGTGGATACCACAATTGCCAGAAACAATATGCCCGCAAATACCGTATCCTTTCTGATACTATTTTTTTCTTTTCGAAACTCACATAGTCTTTTCATGGCAGCCGGAATCAAAAGACAAACATACACAAATGTCGTAGTCAAAAAGAAATACTTTTTATCTTTTGTAAGGCTAAACATTTTATTGGTATAAATTACCGGGAAAACTACACACATCACCACAATATAAAAGCATGTCACCTGCTGCCCCAGCCAATCTGCCAGGCTATCTCTTTCCTTTTCCATAATTCACTCTCTTATTGTTTATTTCCCTTTTTCTGACAACAAAAAGCAGGAGCCATAAAAAGTTTCCTTCTATTATTACTCCTGCTTTTTCTAATCTGTCAGATGTTATAGGGATACAGATTATTTTACTTTGATTTTTAAGGTAGCTTTCTTTTTGCTTCCGTCTTTTGCTGTTGCAGTAATCTTTACCGTTCCCTTTTTCTTTGCGGTAACTTTACCTTTAGAATTAACGGTTGCAATTTTCTTATTGGAAGATTTCCATGTCACTTTTGTGTTGTCAGCAGTTGCTGGTGTAACCGTTACACTTAATGTCTGGCTCTTCTTTACTTTCATGGACTTATTGCCCTTGATTGCAACTTTTGTAACCTTAACTGCTTTCTTGCTCGCATTTAATTTAACTGTTGCTTTTTTCCCATTGCTGGTCTTTGCAGTGATCGTAACTGTTCCAGCTTTTTTAACTTTTACTTTACCCTTGCTGTCTACAGTTGCAATTTTCTTATTGGATGTTAACCAAGTGACTTTTTTGTCTTTTGCATCCTTCGGTGTTACAGTAGCTTTGAAGCTGTAGGTTTTGCCCACTTTTGCTTTCAGGGTGCCTTTTACCGTCTGTCCGTTTAAGGTGATAGCTACTTTGGAAACCTGCTTTACGGTTTCAGTTGGAGTTGTTGGCTGAGTTGGGTCCGTTGGCTGAGTTGGATCCGTTGGCTGAGTTGGGTCCGTTGGCTGAGTTGGGTCCGTTGGCTGAGTTGGATCCGTTGGATTTCCAGATGTATCATTCCCGGAAGTCTCGTTCCCGGAAGTCTCGTTCCCCGAAACTGTCAACACACTCTCTGCTTCTGTCAACTGTGCCGCAATTGCCGCAAAATCAACCGGAATCAACGTTGCTCCCAAACATACTGCCATAGCAACTGCCACAGCACGTTTCACAAAACCTTTTGTGAACTTTACTTTCAGTTCTGTCATTTTCATGTCCTCCTATTTTACTTTTTTATCGTTTTCGTATGGCGTATTCAAGACATTCTTGACGTTTCCCATACAGTGATTCAGTGAATCACTTTGATGCATATCTTATTATATCGATTCAGTGAATCACTGTCAACTATAAAATTAAACTTTTGTACCCAAAGGATGTAAAAACCACTTAAAAACAAATTTCGCAAGGCAATTCAAATTACCTTGCGGAGATTTTATGTATGTCTAACCCTTCCGCTTTAATATGTTATGTTACACTAAAAGAGATTTCATTTCTTCTATAGCAGTCTTTACTTCTTCCACAGGCTTTTCTAACACACCTGCTATTTCTATTTTTATTCCAAAGGAAAAGCCGGTGCCCAATACACCGGCTCACATGAGAAAAACAATTTTTGTCTGACTGCCTATTTTACAAATACCAATCTGGTATAGTACAATAGATGGAGATTTTGGCTGTTTCATGCAAGTGGTGGATTACCACCACTGTAAACTTACTTCGCATTTCCATTGACATTACTCTGCTGTTCGATAGAATTTAAACCTAAAAGAATCAAATCGCAAAGCATACTATTTGCTGTTACTTTTGCGTATTGTGTAGACTTTAAAGAATCCAATTCCTTTTTCATTGTAGCAGAAACAGAAATAGAATAGCGTTTCGGACTTGCAGCCATTGTCTCCCCCTCCTCTCTATCGGTTCAGTGAACCACTAGCTATATTGATATTATAAAAGTTCAGTAACCCACTGTCAATACATAATTGATTTTTTTCATTCGATGACTGCCATTTGAAGCATCACTGTCCCCATATTCTGTAAATTCTCTACCCTCAGGGTATCCCCCTTTTCCTCTACATTTTCTTTCAACACCTCATCCTGCCCAGACACTGACACTTCTGATGCAAAGACAGAAAATTCAGAATTGCTAGACAATATGCAACCACAGAGCATAAGCGCAATTCCTTTTTCCAAGTATTTTTGCCAAAACCTTTCATACTCTTTTTCTCCCTTCTTTTGGCAATAGAAATTTACACTCATAAAATAAATAGGTTCAATTATATGGGTTCAGTGAACCTCTGTATAAAAAAATACATTTTCTGGTTTTTCTTTTCCAATACTACCATAGATTTTACTGCAAACCATGTGTTTTTAGGCTTTTGTTTCCTTTACATCCTCGCATTACTTCGGTATAATCACAAATGAGGTGATGCATATGGCTACAAACAGACCAAGATATACCGTTTCCGTGGATGATGAATTATTCCAGAGGATTGAAGACTTCCGCTACGAACATCGTTATCAAACACGTTCTCAGGCGACAGTTGAACTCATACGACTTGGACTTGAGGCCTTAAAAAAACAACAGTCGGAAGAAAATAATACATCTTCCGGCACATAGCATTGAAAAATCACTGGATATGGGTTCTATCCAGTGATTTTTGTTTCTTTTCATTATGATTCCATCTCCACCACCTTTGTGGCCACCTTCTCACAAAAAGCCCTGTCATTCTCCACAAACAACAGCGTAGGTTTAAACTCTAGTACAGCGAATACCAAGTTGTTTTACGTTAAACGCAGCATTGCTTTTCGTATGCAAGAAAAGAAATCGACGGCGTAGCGG
>JAMPFA010000024.1 GCA_023664725.1 Roseburia sp.
AATTATTGCACGATATCATACATGGCTTGGATATCGCTTTAGTCTCCGTGTTTAGCTCACGAAGTGCCCCCGTCACCGTCCCATCTCCAATCGAGGAGATATCTGTAGCACCAATCGTACTATAATACTTTTTCTGTAACGTCTCAAACTCCGCTGCATCAGCCTTTTGACCGATAGCCGCATTTAGTGCTTCCACAACATTATTATTTTCTGTCATGGCATCTGCAATCTCTTTTAATGTGTCCAGAGTCTCAGGGGCTCCATTAATAAGTCCTGCTATCTTCTGATCCGTATATCCAGTAGATTGCTGATATGTCTCATCCCATGCTTTTTTATCAGCTGCTGTCACATGAACTTCTTTTTTATCCATATGGCTCTGCAACATTGCAGCCAAGTTGTCTGCAAACCGCTTTAGAAAGACATCATTTTCTAATAATTTTGAGATGAATTCATTCATTATGTCCGCATGTACCAGATCTGTCGTTTCTATTTTACGTACCTCATTGCAGAATTGTGGATTTTCCGGTATTTCCTGATATGCCATTTTTCATCATCCTCCATCAAAATTTATCATCAATTTCAAAAGAGATTTCCATGTCTGCTTCAACAACTTTCGGTAAAAAAGTCTTTATTGAAAGCATATCTCCTTCGCTGTCAAATAGTGCTATCTCTGAAATTTCCTTCCCAAGCAACTCTCCTGGTCTTAAATCGATCCTGTAACGGAAAGATGTATCAGAGAGCCTCACTACACTATCATAATCCCGTCTTAGCAATTCATTGTTCAGGCGGATATCCTGTTCAAGAGGGACTATCGGATTTCCATCTCCATCCAGACCTCCATCACCTAAAGCGATGCTTTGAATCGGTGGAAGCTGAATTGAACCATTCCGAGCCTCCGCCATTTTCTTTCTTGCAATCTTTGTTATTATACTGTCCATTACAATAAGTCCTCCTTTATATACGCACTAAATGTCTTTTCGCCATTAAAACGATGCTCTCCATCAAATCTCCAAGCATCATGGATAATAACCATACTTACCGACTGAATATTTTCATTAACTGCCCTGATTCTGTAAACCACTCTCTTTTTTATAGGCTCACTGACTGTAACCGCATTCCGTATTATAATTCTATAAAGATGTTCTTCCAATTTATTATCATTTTCTGTTTGATAGCGGAACAGATAATTATCCTTTGCCCCTACGGCTTTTGCCTTGCGGACGTTCTTAACAAGAATTGGAAAACTTATGGGATGTGGGTGCTCTGCGCTCATCTGGATTATTACAAAGAATTCTGCCCAGCGTTCTTTATCACCTGTTACGATATCTGCCCTTATGATTTCTATATCATCATAACCAAGAGATTTCGCCGCAAGCAGGACTCCTGGATTGCTTCCCCCAAGTTTCAAAACTTCCATGTAAGAAGAAATCCTTTTTCGGAAATTCTCATCCTCTTCCCCTTGGTACCTAACCAATCTTCTCTCAGCAGCATGAACCGGCAACATTACAGGATCACAGGAAGCAGCCATGGTCTGCTCTAATGCATCATACAAATCTTCCATGGCATCATCAAACCGCCGTCCAAGAACTCTAAAAAGGATATACCACTGATTCACTTTCTTTTTGATCCGCTTAAATGGAGAGGTGAGCAGATAATACATATAATCACAAAATTTTTCAAACATAAATCTGCTCTACCCCCACATTCAAGACTTCTACGCTCAATGTATCAAGCATTACTACTTTGTCTTTTTCAAGTTCTATATCACTTTCCGGTTTTGTAAAGATTGTTCTTTTGTAACTGGAAATAGATTTTTTTAAGGCATATCTGATGTCATCCATATACATGCAGTTTAAATCTGTACGTTTAGATAACTGCATGGTATCCCTTATGATATTCTCAGCAAGTTCTTTTATATCATCGGTTGCTTCATTTTCCGATATATATATTTTCACTGCCATTTCCTGTCGTACTATGGTTGCAGACTTATAAAGAAAATCATCGTAGTTATTTTTTAAGTAGCTTGTTGCTTCTTCCACTTTTCTTAGAAGCTCCTGTGTAGCTTCGCCATTTGTTCCAGTAATAATGATATCTGTGGTTCCCTGCCCTCTTGGATGCTGCGCATCCACTTTCACGTCCAAAACACCACTGACCTTATTTGCTACACTTTTAAGCTTTTCTTCTGTCGTAAGTTCTGCAACCTCAGACCAAGATTCTAATATCCGTTCCCTAAAAGCCTCCAGATCCTCTATATCAGAGCCTTCAGAATGCAGCCAGTCACTTTCATTTACTACATGATCAACACCCTCCAAATGTATCATTGAAGACACAATTCTTCCATGCTCGATATTATAGGCACTTCCTGCTTCCTCGGCTTCCACTAAAACCTTTCCAACCTCCTCCCCTGCACCAATCACTGTCTCTTGTAAACTGTAAAATTTTAGTTCTCTCCCATTTACATCTGGAGTCGTTTTGAACATATGGCCTCTGGTAATCTGCAGGGCATTTTTAAAATCATAGCGATAAATCGTAACATATCCTTGCGTCTTAGTTGCTTCTTTTCTGCTTTTCCCGTAATCGGCTGCTTTGACTTCAAGCCAATCCTCATCTGCATGCCTAACAAATGAATTGTTGATTATGTTTCGTGCAAGATTTTTTAATTCAATATAAATTGTGACAAATATCCTGATAATAGTGTAGAAAATACCGCCTTTATTAAAATTATTAATCACAAACCCTTCATCATTCAGCTCCTTACGGATGCTTTCCATTTCTTCTTCCTCGTCTGGAACAGGACAGATTTTATCCAGAATCATGTTATCAATCATTCTTTTTCCACCTCCACATCTTCCGTTGAAAGTTCAATATTGTAATCATCATTAGAATCTTGCTTTGCAATGGTCAGATCTACATGATAGTCCCCATTATTATATGTGATTTCCTGCACTGTCTTGGCTGAGTCAAGATATGTCCTTTTCCCCAGTTTCCCGGAAATCCGCTGCCGGATTTCAGTCATGGTAAATTCATCATTCTCTGCATGTGCAAAATCAAGCATTCCAAATCCATAAGCATCTTCTCCATCTTCGTCTTCATAAAACAATTCTGCCTCTTCCGTATAGCACTCCATCCTCAGATCCTGTTTCCAACACTCATCGCCAGATACTGTGCTAAAATCCCCATTTACATCACACACAGGCTGTCCATCAGCGTCAAGCTCAATGTCAATACAATTTTCTCCAACAATATTCATGGCTCGTACCTTCCCAATATATAAATATATTTTCCACTATACAGAAAAACGATTGCTGCTATGTCTCCTTTCGCTAATTCAAGATGTGACTTTACATTCGGAATTTCCGGAAAATCATTGTCATCCTCAAACGTTTGTTCCAGTATTCTCAGGGTATACACAAATGCATCTTTCCTTTTCTCAACCCGGATAACCCTGGCGCATAATCCATACGGATACTGGATATGTGTATATTTTTCTCTGATATGCCTGTCAATTTCCTTCTCAACAAATATCTGGAGCATCCCTGACATCTTTCTCATCCTCCTTTAAAATAGAGATACATCCTGGTATATCCATTGGAATCACTTTTCACAATTGTTTTTTCTACCGTCACTGTACCGGAATATTTAGAATGCAAGATTTCAATCTCCTGGCTGTGGTGTATCCAGGGAACTCCAAGTGTCTCTATTTCATACAGATCTCCATACTTTTTCAAGGACAGTATATTTTCATTTTCCTCCAGAATATAGACTGTCTCCTGAGCTGGTCTGCATCCCCAGTAAAATACATTATTCTGGAAGAAAAAGTCTTTTTTTATGCCCCATGCAGTATTTACCTGTGCTATCGTTTTTACCCCGTCCAAGTTGTTTACAAAGAATGTTTCTCTTTTTCCATAATCTTCGTCTGACAGCTTATAGTCAGTGATCCCCGCCTGAAGGAGTATGTATTTGATGATATCCTGCGGCGCACACCCAACAAAGGTGCCCTTTATTGCAGCACGTTCAATCTTAATCATCGCATCACGCACCAGAATTTCCTTCCAGTAATCATTGTTGGATTTCCTGCAATATCCGGAAAGCAGCATATCGTAATCATCTCCGTACCCAAGCTCAACTGTGGCCGCCTCCATATCCTCATATGTAACAATGCCCTGAAGCTGTGATGTCAATTCTATTTTGCACCAGTCTGACCGTGCCTCCCTGCTGCTGAAGCACTCTACTTCTATACCGCTTGCAATCTCATAACATTGTGTGCATACCCTAAAATCTGGGCTGATTAACTTTTTATATGCCATATCTATATCACCTATTTCGTAAGGTTCTTTGCATTCTTTTTGGAGCTGTTTGTATTTTTCTTTTTATTTGCCGGGCTTTTGTTTTTATTCTTCTTGGATTTGCCAAAAGTAGACTTTATCTTCTTTTCAATCGCTTTTGCCTGTTTGGCTGGCTTTAGCTTGATTCCTGCTATAGTTGGGGCTAACAGCTCCAACACCGCAGTCCTGCTACTTTCCCCAATGGTATTCTTTGTATCCAGCTTTTGAAAATAGACTTTTGAAATTCCTCTTGCAGCGCAATCTTCATTCACTACTTTTAAAAGCTTCGCCTTTTTCTGCTTATAAGGCTTAAAAAGCCTTTGTAGTGCAGATATCTGCTCAAGCTGGCTTTGGGATTTTGAATCTTCCAGGACAAATTCAATGGTAATTTTAGCAGCTTCATATCCAGTAGGCTGATTTGCTTTCTTTTTCCCTTTGTCATCCTCAATGTCATCGATCGTAGCCGTTTCCGATATCTCTATACTCTTCATCTGCCCGGAGAGTTTCACCCCTCCGAGCTTAATTAAATATTCCTGTACAAGAAGCATCCTGCACCTCCTTGCTATACGCCATCCGGTTCAGCCGTAGAATTCTGCTCATCTTTCAGTTCGTCAATCAGCTTAAATAACAATGGAAGATCCTTTAATTTGCTGATATCAGCCTTTATCTCCAGCTTCTGGATAACAGTTCGCTTATCCTTTCCATTTTTAATGCTATGTATCTCTTTTTCTGTTACCCTGCTCTCTTTCCTGTCAATCGTCTTATTCTCTTTCCTTGCCAGTTCCTGGACAATATTGCCAATTCCAGGGTGCCTCTCTCCTCCATTCTCATTTTCTAACTCACCATGGATAAACTTTCCAAGCTTTTCCCATAGAACGGACAGTGGAAGGATTGCTTCATCCCCAGCCTCCCCTCCTCCCAGGAGATTGCCCCCAGCTGCGCCAAAGATCATAGGAGCCGTCATGATTCCTCCATCTGCGTACCAGTTTATGGAAAAAGATGGAGCGCTTGGCGGTTTCAGGCTGAAGCTTCCGGATATATTGATATGCGGCATTTTAATCCTTGGAATAGGAAAGTCTATATTGAATAAATTTTTCATAGTTTGGATACCCGCATTAACCAGGTTGCCGGCAGCAGTCATTTTCTCATTAAATTTGTTTTTCATGCTCTCCATTTTTGAATTTACAGTATCAAGCGCTCCCTGAAGCCCGTTGGCAAATTTATTTTTTATGCTGCTTAATTTTCCATTGGTCAGATTGTCAATAAATGAAAGCTTGGAGGTAAAATGCCCTCTTACTCCTTCTAATGCTGCAGCAGCAATTCCTCTGATTCCGCCTCCATTCTGCTGGAATGCATTCTTAATGTTATTCAGATTAGTTTTTGCCGTCTCTGCCGCCGCCCCCAACGCAGTTGAAAAGAATCCCTTTACGGCGTCCAGCCCTGAAGATATCGTGCTTTTAATATCCGAGATAGCACCTGATGCATCTATCCCGACTGCATCCAGCGCACCGCCTACAACATTTAAAAAACCATCTGCAAATCCGCCAATGAAAGAAAGAATGGCATCAAATCCATTGATGAAAAAATTCTTTACATCATCCACTGCCGCAGATAGGAAATCGCAGGCTCCGGCAAAATCGCCTTTAAACAATGCTACAATCGCATTGATCACATTAGTGATAAAAGACACTAAATTGGAAAATGCATCTGTCAAGGGCGTCAATGCTGAAAGTACGCCTTGGAAGGCTCCAACACACTGTGCTAAAAATACCGTAGCTATTACTTCGGCAATCTTACGCATCACATTTAGAATAGGCTGTGCCGCCACATAAAGCTCCATGAACTTTTGTCCCAGATTTTGCAATGCGGGCTGCAGCGTACCCCATGTATCCATAACAGCAGATTTAACATTGTTGAAAAGCCCTGTCAGGAAATTCCTGAATGCCTCTGACTTGTTCCATAGAAGTACAAGCGAAGCCACCAGGGCGGCTATTCCTATAATAACCCAGCCGACAGGTGATGCTAAAAAACTGCTGCTTAGAACAGCCCAGGCCGCTTTAGCAGCATGTATAGCCGTTTTTGCCGTGTGAATTGCCTTTCCTGCTGTCCCGACAGTGCCTATCACCGTTCCTAGTACTGTTAATATAATTCCTAACCGCAAAGCTATATTCATAATGCTCTGCACAGTTTCCTGGTTAGTGCTGATCCATTCAGACCCTTTTTGGATAACTCCGCTCACCTTGTCCATAGTCTCATTCACAACAGGGAGCAGGCCACTTCCAAGTTCTTCCATATTGTTATGGATCTGTTGTTTCAATACCTCGAATTTCTGTGCCGGAGTGTTATTGATTGCCTCAGCCATTTCTGTGGTGACAGCAGTTCCCTGTTTCATGCTTTCCGCCATGGAATCAATACCGCCTGACAGACCGTCTATATCATTGTATAAAAGATCAATCATAGCCACCGCTTCATCTGTTCCAAAAGCCTCTTTCAACTGCTGCTTTTCAACCGCATCAATAGTGTCCCCGTATTTTCCTTTCAGCTCAGTAAGAATTTCTGGTGTTGACAACAGCTGATTATTTGCATCTACAAAAGATAGTCCCAGCTTTTTTCCTGCCGATGCCGCCTGGTTTAAGAATGATTTGTATTTTGTAGCAGCCTCTGATCCGCTCATGGTTGTCTGGAGCTGGCCTAATATTGCAAGCTGTTCTTCCAACGGTACTTTATTATTTGTTGCAGTTGCCCCTAACACAGAAATGGAACTTGCCATCTCGGAACCTGCTGTCTTATAATTCTTAACTGCTGTAGATATGCCGGCAGAAAACATTTCCCCAAATTCCAAATCCGACATATCCTCGTAGGCGCCTTTATAGATACCGTATCCAGTTGCAAACAAGGAACCCATTTCCTCAGTCGTAGATTTTGTGGCTTTCCCAGTAAGTGCTGCAAGTTCTGTAAACTGAGCTACACCCTCGTCTGTCAGGGAAGAAATACCAGATTTAATATCATACGCTGCTGTTATAAAATCGCTTTTTGTTGTCCCAGCCCATGTGTCAGAAAAACTCTTTGCAGCATTTTCCACTGCTTTTAGATCAGTAACGCCTAAAGAAGAAAGTTCCCCAAGAGCATCCTGTGTATCGAAAGTTGATGCTACGGTTGCCAGGCATGCCGTTGTAATGCCAGCGCCTGCTCCAGCAAGTGCAGCCCCTGCTTTCTGAACTGTCCCAAAAGCATCATTTAGTTTCTTTGTTGAATCTGTAACTTGAGTGGCAGCCCCAGAGAGTGGGGCAGTCAGGTTGTCCTGCATGCCCATAACTACCGAAAGCCGGAAAACAGACTCCATACCCATAGCCCCACCTCCTCTGTTATGGAAAAATCCACACATCCTGTGGATGCGTGGATTTAGTTTGCATCTGGATGAGCCTCCACATAACCTTTATTCACGCCGACTTCAACATCTTCAATCCTCATTTCTCTTGCCGCTTGTGCCATTCCCATAAGCCGGAAGAATTCATCAAAATCCACGTTTTCAAAGTTATCGGGAATCATTTCCCCTGGGAGATACTGGTAAATCAGAAGCCTCCCATAATCCACAATATTGTTTTTAATATTTTCTGCATGTTCCTCTATAACTTTTTTACTGTGGTGTCTTTAGACAGGCCAAGCATATTCAAAAGCTTTTCCCCCAAGCTGATCGCCATAGCCGGATATTCCTCCAGAGTACTCTTCAATTCATCACGCTGCTCATCGCAGATATTGTCCAGCACAAAGGTCTTTAATGCTTTTGTTCCGGAAGTGCCCGATGTCTTCACATATCTGTCGTAAGAAGCTGTCCCGGGTTTTCTGAAGATGAAATCAAATTCTGTCTCTGTCTCATCATCCTCCTGGATGGAAGTGGTAAGCTCATAAATTTTGCCATCAATTTCCTTATACTTCTTTCGAAGATCTTCCATCTTGTATCCTTTGCTCTGTGGCAGCAATGTTTTTTCCTTTGTATCCTGCCCCATTTCCTGTGTTGCGCTCTTTTCCATTGGTTCCATGATTAATCCTCCTTGTTTTGTCAAAAATAATGATTTTTAAGCACTAAGTCCATTGAGTTTGATGCCGCCCAATGCCATTCCATCAAGGTCAACTTTCATACTCTTATCACCCTGCGCTGCTTTCAGCGAACGCTTTGAAAACTTTACATTTGTGAGCGTATCCGTTGTTGTTGCTGCGCCTTCATCCGCATAACTTACCGTTATTTTGGGAATCGTGTACTTATAAAAACTTGTATATCCCTGGCTGGCTATCACACGGCACATCTCATTAAAATCTTCTCTAAGCATAGAAACTTTAACGGAATTCTTCTGATTGCCTGTGCCATATCCCCTGATTTTTCCACCACTGCCATAGATGGCTTCCAATTCCTGCTCATCATCATAAGAAATTTCCTGAAGCTCTATGCTGTCCATGCCTGACACATTGATAGTCACACTTGACCAGTCATAGCATTTTCCGTTGATCAACTGTCTCATGTCTTCCTCCTTATGCCCCGGCACTGGATGATGCCGGATTATTTACCGCAAATTTGATATTGAATCTCCTGGCTGTCCCCATAGGAACCCATGTCACTTCCAGGTTCAATGTTTCATCTGCAAGGATATCCAAATTCTCCGTGTCAATCGATACATCCCCTGAACTGATGATCTTATCCCTTTCACAGTCTTCCACTGCAATGCTAAGATGTGCCTCAATGGCTTTTATGCTTCCCTCCAGATTTTCCGGATCAATTTCTGTCTGAATCTTATCTGTCGCTTTCAGGCTTATCTCCCTGACAATCCTGTTCAAAACCCGGACACTTTCCACATATTGGAAATCACTCCCAGACGGAGCCATGACATTTGCATTTGACACAAAAAATTCTTCTTTTCCATTGTACTGGCGGAATATGGTATATCCCATCTCGTCAAACTCCCTGCCCAACTCCTCAATACCTTCCGGGAGCAGTTTAATGAGTTTTGCTGGACTGATTGGGAATTCCTCCACACATCCGATCGAGAGGCTTTCCTTTGCTTTCCCGATCAATCCGGAAATAATTCCTGCAGCATTGATATTCTGTATGCGCTGGTCTTTACGAAGATATGTTGCATAAGAAAGAGATACACAGACATAAAAACTGCTGATGCCCTTTCTCTCTTTTTCCATGGCCGCCTTGTATTCGTCCAAAGTTTCATCATCTGCACAAGGCCTCGCTTCACAAAGGAAAATTAACGGCTTCTTATAAATAGTCAGGAATTCTTCCGCTTCACTCTGCAGGGCTGCCCACAAAGATTTTGTGGAAATCCCCACAATATGGCACACTTCAACTGTTTTGTTGTATCCTTTCAACTTCTCCACTGCTTTTAATACGCTTGCATTGTTCATGGTTGGGGCAGTCGTATGGAAAGAATAGGCATCCCCCTCCATAAAACTCTTTTCATCTGCAGTACTGTCTTCAAATTTCAAGGTCAGTCCAGTACCAGGCATATCATGACTGCCATCCAACGGAATAGTATATTCCTCAGAAAAGGTATTTCCTCCATCCATGGAATACTGGAAGCTGCCCTCATTAATGTTGCCTGTCTCTGTAATCAGAACAACAATGTCATAGGCGTTGTTCGGTTCTCCCTGGACTGCAAATGTCCCATTTCCGATTCCTGTATGTGTAATATCACCGGTCTCCCCTGCCACATCGGCCGGCACAGGAATGGCATAAATTGTTTTCAGTCCATTTTCCGCCGCATCGATACATGCATCTGCAAGAGGGGTATTTCCCAGCTTCTCCCTGATTTCATCCGGTTTCATTGTATTTGTGATCAACAAAGGGGTACTGCTTTTAACATCAGACACCCCTATTTTAGCCTGGGCATGTGTTGCTGCGCTTGAATTCCTCCCCAAATTGCCGTCCTCTACTGTAACATTTATCTCACTGAACATCTTTTCTGCTCTCCCTCCCATCCATTGGTGCAGCTTCAAAGGCTCTCACTGCTTCTGCAAATTCTTTTTCCGTCATCATTTTTCCCATTTTCCAGCCATTTGCTGTTTTGGCTCCCTCAAATACTGCATCCGTTGTCCCAAGCTTTGCCTTTAACTCCTCGATAGATGCATATCCTTGTTCCTCTGAATGTTTTTTCATATTCTTACCCCCTGTCTAAATGGCCTTCAATATTACCCAACTCGACAGCTATAATTTCTGTATCCGTATAAATGCCGCCCGTCAGGATAACGTCAAATTCCACTGCTATTTTGCTCTTTAGGATACTGTCTTCTTTCTCTACCCAGTCTGCATCCCCGATCTCAATGCCTGTCCAGTTGCCATCCACTCCAAATCCTTTAGAAATGCCCTTTAGAAAATTTGTCAGGATTTCCTCAACCTTCTCTTCATCTGTATCTGCTATCACGACATGCAGATTTGTAGTCCTTACAAACAGTTTGTTCCGCTGTTTCCGATGCCCCTGTTGGTCTGTGTATTTCTTTTTTGAGCCTGAACGTACAAAACTTTCCCCTGTCCTAAGAACTGCACCCACATGGAGTTCATTACAGTTTTTAAGGCTTTTCATGGATTCATGTATCTTTCCACGAATTCCTGCATCTTTTAATGCCTGGACTAAAAAATCCCTTTCTTTTTTCACTGATTACTCCTCAAATATTTCTTCTAAAATTTCCTTGATGTCAGCTTCATCTTCTTTACTTACTCCAAGGAACGGTCTCGCCGGAATATTGACACGGACAGATGGCACGCTTACCCATCTGTCCCCTATCTGAAACCGGAGGTATCTGCTGTTCTTTGCCCTGATCGTCCTGTCTGCCCCAAACTGGTGAGTTGCTGCATATATAAGATTGGTTCCAACTGCCGCTCCGCTGCCATCAGCTTCTGCTTCAATAGAATTTTTCAGGCTTGCTGATGCTGTAAGCGTCTTCCCGCCTTTTCGTGTTGCCCTGATAGACGGTTTCCACTTAGAACCTTCTGGTGATTCCTCGGACTGGAATCGTTCCAGCGTGGAAGCCCTTAGTCCCTCTGCGATGGCGTTCATCACCCCGGCTTTATCAATGCCGGACATCTGGTTCAGTCTGGCAAGCAGTTCATCCAACTCACCATCCAGTCTTACAGAAACGGAAGACATCTCCTCACCATCCTCTCATGCTGTCCCTTGTGAATGTCCGCCTTGAGCTTTTCATAGAAAAGCCAATTTTTGCGGCATCCTCTGTCGTGTACCCTTCCGGTACCCCGATATCAATTTTTCCCTCGGCAACTTTGGCCAGAAACGCAATGGCCGCATTATACCTTGTCAGGTATGTTTTTTCCCGGTCGCTTTCATCCACGCCCTTCCGGGATACCAGATTATACAGTGCGATGTCTTTTGCAAATTTATTAATCACATTTGGCGTCTTGGGAAATGGCACATTATACCGCTTTGCAAGGTATCCGTCTATTTCTGCCTGTGCGTCATCAATAGCCTGTTCTGCAAGTGGCGTGATTGCCTTGATCCGCTCCGCTTCATCCTCGATGTAATCATCACCAATAATTGCATTCAGCATATCTTCTTTCAACATGTCTAACACTTCACTAACAATACAATATGCCATCTGTCACACCATCCTAACCCTGTACTTCTTCAGTACCGTCAGAGCCATACGCCATCTGCCAGAAGCCATATCCTGCATTGGAACGTCCGTCTGAACCCCAAATGAATTCATCCCTTAAGAATACATTTTCATCATCATCCTTCGTCTTGGACGTCATCTTGATCGCCTTTCTTTTCTGGAAGATGATCGGCTTCAAGAAGCGGTTTGTAACCAGCAAGAACCATGCCTCCGGCTTGTCTGCGAGTTCTGTTTCAACAAGCAGTTCTGCTGTACCCTTCAATACGTTGGTTGTCCCGTTGATCTGGTCTGCCTCCAAGATCATACGTGCAGCCATTTCGTTCGCAGGGGATACCACCAAAAGGTTCGGTACAAGATTGAGGCTCTTGCCCTTATCCCCGGTAATGCTCATAATTGCGGTTCTTCCTTCCATATAAGAATCCGCATCCAGTTTCTTGTGTGACAGGTTGCTCACAAGTGTCCTGCCACCCTCTCCGGATGGATGATTTGCTGCAAAGAAAGCCTTTCCATCATAGCATTTTTCCTTAAACCCTGCCTTCAATGCGTCAAAACACAGTGTGTTCGGATGCTGTGCTGCCGCTTCCCCCATGTGGGAAAACATCGGCGTATATACCCCATACTGGTCATCCTCGATGTCATCCCTTGGTACGGATACAGTCATTTCAAACTTTTTATTTTTAATGCTGTAACCATATCCGGACATTTTCTGGATTTCCCTGCCACCAATCCACTCACGCATCTGTGGCATCTGCCCGAGCCACTTGTAACTGGTTTCCGCTGTCGTGCTTGGTACTGTTGTTGCGATCTTTTCATAATTGGTTTTAGTATCCTCAAAAGCCTTGTTGTAAGCTGTTGAATAGCTTACATTCAGCCCTCTTAAACTTGCCTGATTTACGATCATTGTTCCTGCCTCCTTCTCTATAACATTTCTACCGTTACGCCATCGGAATCAACTGCAAGGATTTTTCCTGCCCTGCTTGAATCTTTTGCCGTAATTGTGACGGTCTTCTCATCGGAAACATAGGCATCTTTTAAAATATCTGTTTCCTGGATAGTGCCATCATTGTTCCAGACAAACACCCCTCTCCTGACCGGGACACTCACCGCCCCTGCTATGCCAGATGCATTGTCTGTGAATCTCATTGCACACCCTGCCACAATTAGCCCTTCCGTTTTGGATGCTGGGACAGCGTACCCATCCTCATTGACCGCCACCATCGTTGCTTCATTGATGGTTGTACTTTCTGCTACCGGGATATTGATGTCCATCCCGGAAAGTTTCTGGTTTCCTGCTCTATCCATGATCAGTCCTCCTTGTAATATTTCTCAACATCTTCTTTTGAGATGTCACAATTTTTCAGGATTTCCATGTCATAATCCTGCTTTCCCTCTGCCGGGGCATCCTTCAGCTCCATCTTCCCCTGCGGAACCACAACCGGAGCCTTCTCTACAAAGGACTTAAAGCCCTCTTTGTCGCTAAGGGCATAGGTTTTCGCCCATTCCTTCTGTGCTGCTGTAATTTTGCCCTCTTTGAGGGCCATCTGAACCATGTCCTCCGCATTGCGTTCTTTCAGTTCCTCCTTCAGGGCAAGTATTTCATCGTTTCCGCTTCCTGCCTTGAGTGCCATCACCGCAGCAGCCACATCCTCAGTCTTTGCATCATCCTTCAGCCCAAGAAGTGAAAGTACAACTGAATTTGCAACCGGAACCGCTTCCCCGTCCTCGGAGTTTTCGCCCTCTTGCTTCCCTTCGCCAGCCTTATTTGCCTCCAGTGCCGCCTTTGCTGCCCCCAGTGCTTTCTTGACATCCTCTTCCATTGCTGTTTCAGGAAGCCCAAGAATAGCAGCTAATTCTTTCATATCCATTTGATTTTCCTCCTTGTTTTTTTCAAAATCTGCTATGCCATCGGAATTCACAAGTGCGAACATTCCGTCAATAGCCGGTGTGTTTGTCAAAGCAACAGAGTGGATGGATGCTGCTTTCCGGTCTTTCTTCCTTACCATGACAACCGGCGAGAGGTAACGGTACTCTTTGTTTTTCAGGTATTCCTTTGCTTTGTCTGTCCACTCTACTTTTGCGACAACAGCATCCTCTCCCTTATAAATGTCTTTGATCCATCCCCCTGCCGGAGCCTGCATGTCTTTCAGTGTCTGGTGTTCGTAATCAATCACGATGTCAAGGCTCCGGTTCTTGAATTGCTTCCGGATCAGTTCAACACTTTCATCATCCACCTCAAAATCACCTTTTTGTGAATACACATGTCCGAGGGGCAGAATCTTAATCTCCTCTGGTACTCCTTCAACATCAATCATGCCGCCGGAGCACACTACAATTTCTTTCACACCATCATCTCCTTTTTATTTGCCTTTCTGATAGCGTTATTACGCGTTATAACGCCATTATTGATTTAACTGTGGAAATAATATCACAGCACTATTAAAAACCGTCACGGGCGTTTCTGTGCGTTTATCATGTTATTTTCTGCTATCCCTTTCTTTAAATGCTTTCTTCAGGTTTTCATCCACGCCTGTCAGGTCTGGCTTCCACGTATCCTTTGCCGGGTTATTTGAGAATCCCTTATCTGGATACTGGCTGAGCATCTCGCCTGTCGAATAGTCCACGCCATACGGAAGGCCTTTGCTGACAGGAACTCCTGAACGCTCCACCTGATTTTTTGTCAGGCTTACAACGGAGCATCTGCACCTAAACCCGTTTGGCGGATACCATATATTCCAAATTGGATCATCCGCTGCATAAATACGCCCTTCCATCTGTGCATGTGATTCCCGGACTTGACCATCCCCTGCTGTGACATATTTCCAAAAGGGACGGAGCTTCTTGGCTGCCGGGTTTGTCATGCTTTTGTAATGCCCTGCATTGTATGCGGTCTGCATATTAGTCCTAAATATCACGTCGGCATGGAAAGGATTCAGCCCCTCATACCCATTACGCTCCAGAAAGCCATTCATGGCATCCATGAAATCCTTTTTTGTCTTTCCCTGTTCACAGGCATCTGTCAGTTCATCGAGGAACTTCTGAAGCACTTCGAGGCTTGTATATCCTGACACAGAAAAAGCTTTCGCCCTGCACTCATCATCAAGTGCCTTATACTCCGCTGCTGTCAGCGGCTTCTTTTTGTTCAGGAACTCAACTGCCTCCTTGAATATGAAGTCACCAGCGAGTCCATATTCAGCTTTTTTCATTCCATGCTCCTCCCTATCAGCCCTGACAAGTAGATTGCCTGATGCAGGATGTCCTCCAGTTCTGGGGAATCCATTTGCTCATAGAGCTTTTTGATTTCCTTTTCATCCTTCAGGATTTCCTGGAGTGTTTCCAAGTCATCCGCTGTGTCAACCATGTTAAGGATAGGCTTCATCATTTCCTGAAAAGCACTCTCTGCGTGTTTCATTGCCTCCGCTGCCATAGCATCAATCTGATCCTGCTCTGTCTGCCCGGTGCTGTCTTTCAGGCTTTTCTCATCTGCCTCCTCATCCATCTGTTCATGTGGCTGCCTGGTTCCAATGATAAGACTTGGTTTCAGCACATCTTCCCCATCTTCCGGTTTCGGTATGTTAAACTTCTTGTATATATGGCTTTCCGGAACCTTTAATCCCATGTCGCACACCAAAGTCTTGTATATCTCAACTGTTTCCTTCTGGTCTTCTGCCTCCTGGCAGTCGAACAAAAAAAACGGCATATCCACGTTGTAACCGAAGTTATATTCCACCAAAGGTCTGATAATGTCCCTTCGTACTGTAACAGCAAGCGCCTTTGCATCCGCAACCGTCAGGTCATGCCGGACTTCGTTATGCACCTTTCCCTGTGCATAGGAACCGCCCCCGGAATCAGAGGAAAGCGTCTGGCCTAACACTGCCTTGCTGACCTGTTCATCACAGTACCTTGCAAGCTTTTCATAAATTTCAACGCTCGTGGTCTTCTGGCTTTCAATAAACTCAATCACAGTAGAATCAGGCACAATGCCAGCTGCATCACTTCCCAAGCTGTAGATTGCCTCCATGAGTGCCTTTTTGTCATCATCGGAAGCTGCTGCACTGTACTTTCCCAAACGCAGGGGCATCCCAAAGACTTCGCAGAATGCAACCCAATCCTTTACATCATAATTCTTAAAAAGGTACATCCAAGATACCACTCGGAGTATTCCATTCCGGCTTGCATGCCCTGACTTTGCCTTGTACTTATGAACCACGAATTTATTTTCTGGAAGAGATACGCCAGAAGGGAACTCCCTTGTGCATATCTCCATTTCATCCGTCTGGCAGTTCCAGACAAGTTTCTTCGGATGCACGTATTCAATATCCTTAATGATGTTCGCTCCGTCCACGTCAACATCCCACTCTATTTCCATGACGCTCACGCCTTTGCCAATGGCATCGAGCATGTCAATAAAAATGTCATCCAGATTTTCAATGCTATTGAGCTGCTTATCTATGAAGGCTGCCACCTGTTTATCCAGTTCGTCATCACTGAAAGGCTGGATTTCCCAATCAATCCCTGTGACTGCGAGCTTCCTTGTCTGGAGCTGTGAAAATAAATGGGGATCTTTCTCTTCCATTTCCTCAAACAGCTCCATCTGCTCGGAAACATCCCCATCATCCGCAGCCTTGAATATCCTTGCAAGCCTCTTCGGCGTCAGTCCATTGGACGGATAAGTTGAATACTTATCGTTTACATCCCCAACTGCCACCCTTGCCCTCACAGGTTTTCCCTGCCCGGTATCCGCTTCCAGATTAAATGGCTGCTCTTTTGGTTCCATCTTCCCTTTCTTTTTCTTTGCCAACGGTTGCCACCTCCTAATAGGCGCCCTTACCCATGCGGAATTTCCGCTTGATAAGGCTTTTATACTTCGTACTGGTTACAATCCCCTTGATGGCCTGTGCAAGCTGCACCGCCATCTGCAGCCCATCCGGGGCATCATCATTCTTTCCCATGGGGAATTCCTGCATCTGCTTCAGCAGCGTCTTGTGTTCCCGGTTAAATTTCAGATATTTATTTTTAATCACTGGCTGCAGGGATTCTATGCGCAGCACCTTGTTGACAGTGCTCTGTATTTCCTCGATCGGGATGTACTCTCCCTCCTCCACTGATTTCTGTGCCATAACCTCCTTGAAATAGAACTGGAACTGAACTGTTTCCACTCCAAATTTATAAAATCCTTTTCCATAGTCCCTTTTCAGACGCTTTGACATTTCAAAAACATCCTGAATGATGACATCCGGCTTCCGTTTCTCCACCGAGGCATCCACTACATACATGTACCCTGTCTTGGTTGACAATGCCAAATTGATAATGGAGCTTGTGTCTGACTTTTTATTTTTGCCAAGCGAAGGATCGTTTGAACCAACGAAAATATATTCGGGGCTTTTCCAGTCCATCAGCTCCGGCTCGTAATAATCGAACCACTCAGGATTGAAAGTGGCATTGTCCGGATCAATCGGGTCATTCTGCAGCTCACTGTTAAAGGATGCCTCTCCCTCTGTTACCTTAATTTCTATCAGGTCATAATAAGAGAGCTTGTCTTCCCATAGGACTTCCACGCCTTCAAGCATTGCCTCCTGATTCGCTTCATAGTATGCTCTCGCATCATCCTCATGGTTTTCATTAAAAAGGTTAGTGTAAATTCCCTCCCATTCATCCCATAATTTCTGATTTACCGCCCATGAGATAACTGCCCTGTATTTTTTAGCATGATATCTTGGATTTGAAAGCACATTATTTAAGAGGGAATCGTAGTGGAGCACCGTACCGATATACATGATATCTGTGTAGGTGTCTCCTGCCTTTGATACAGCCTTTTCAAACCATGACTTGAGCTTTTTCCTCTGTTCCGGCGTATTTACATTCTCATCGTTCTCTATGTCATCGAGGACGATCAGATCCGGCCGCCAGTTCCTGTGCTTCCTTCCCCTTATTTTTTTCCCTGAACCGATGGCTTCAACTTTTATGTCAGTTTTGGTGAGAATAACACCTGACCTCCATGCCTTATCCCCCTTCAGAAAACCAAAGTCCTCTATGATATCCCCATTTTCCTCCAACTCTGTCTTGATATCTTCCAGAAAACCTTCTGCCTGTTCGGAAGAATCAGAAATCAGGATGCAGTAGTGTTTATATCCATAAAGAATTGCATGGAGAGTATCTTTAAATGTAAAATTTGTACTCTTTGCATGCCCTCTTGGGGCGGCAATCACCTGTCTCGATCCCTTCATAACGGAAATCTTTTTTGCTTCTCTGGTGGGATTACAGGATTTTAATACCCCTTTTGTCCATATCCCGTCTAATTCCTCATGGAATTGTGGAGACTTTCTTTTAAAATAATGGGGCAAGTATGCCTTCCCAAAATAGCCCAGGTCAAATGCTGCCAGTTCTTTCCTAAGTCCTTTTTCCCCTTCTATCTTTTCTCCCGCTTGAAAACGTTTGAAAAGCTCTTCCCTTTTTTCCCTAAAATCATCATTCCTTAGCACATAATCCAAAAAGAGCTGTTTTTGATAGGCTGCATGGCCAAGAATCTCCTGGCCGGGTTCTTCCTCCAGTTCCCGGAGCCATTCATCAATTTCAAGCATCCTCCATCATCCTCTCTTTGGCTCTGATCAGGATTACCCTGAGCTGCTCTGCTGATTCCGGGTCATTTTTAATGACGGCCATCATCTCCGCTTCCATCTGCTTGAAAGCAATATCCGCCTTCTTTTTCATGTCCTGCCTTACCCTGTCTTTATACACTTTCGTCCGGGACAGGGATGCAATCAGCCTTCCCGCCTTATCCAAGGGCATCTCACTGAACTCTTCCTCTGCCATTGCAACTTTGTCTACCAGACCGTTCATCATCATCATGATTGCAGCTTCCGTATAATCTGCCTCCGGATTATCCTTCACCACCTGGATCAGCTTCTCCGTCTGCGCTTGTGCTTCAAGCAGCCGCTGTGTTGCCGTATTTGTTCTGGTAGCATACCTCCCGACACTTGACTTGGATACCTTATACCCCTCACTGCCCAAAAACTCGCTGATATAGGCATATGTGTTGGAAGTATCTGCAAGCATCACATCCACTTTTAACTTCAACTCTTCAGGGAGCTCATCAATCTTAGAAGATATTCTCTTCCTTGCCCGCTGCTTTGCCACTAAACATCCACCCCCGGATCGTCAATGGTTCCTTCCGCAAGGTCAACGCCTAATTTAGTAAGCCTTATCACTGCATCTTTTGCATAGGCTGTGTAGGCCGTGACCTTCCCACTTGTAAACTCAATATATCCCGCTCCCTGAAGATAGTTGAGATATTTGCTGATATCCGGGGATATGATAAGTCCCGCTGCCATCATGGAATTGGATATCTGCCGGGTAAGCGCTGTGTTATTGAACCCTTTAACCAGGCAGCGTATAATATACCCCCTGATGGCCTTATTCTGATTGGCTTCTGCCTGTTCCATGTCTGTCATTGCTGTTCACCTCACTTGTTTTCTTTGTTCATCAAGAGCAGCCTGTCAATTTTAGAATCTATGCCCTTGATCTTGTCCTCTACCCCGTTCATTGACCGGAAGAAATCCTCCCGGAGCACAAAGGTTGTTGCAAAATCACCTTTGATATCGTTGATTTCCTGCTTGATATTCTGGATGTCCTTTTCTGTTTTTTCTTCCAGCTTGTCAATCCGCTCATTTACTTTCGCATCATTTCTCTCAATCCTGTTCTGGATTGCAAGATTGCCCTCTTCAATTTTCTGTTGTGTTTCTTTGTTTCTCTGTTCCATTCCCTCAAACCATCGTTTGATGAAAAAACTCATGATGCCGATTCCAAAGGTAATCACCCCGGCCATGACGTCTGAAAAAGTGATAATATAATCCATAAACCCTACCTCTTACCTCAAGATCAGCCTCTGTGCCAATTCTGTCACATCATCCCATCCATTCATGCTGACTTTGGCCACCACAAATGATGCAAGGAATGACGCAAATACCATAAACCATTCCACCGGATGGTTCATGTATGCCATCATAGTGCAAAAAATCATCGGCGTAAGAATCAATGACACGATGTAACACACCAGCTTCGTAGGGATACGGTTAATTCTGTCAATACTCTTCAGGCCTTCTGTGACAATCGAAGCCAGAAACGCACATACCCCGATAAAAGCCAAAAGAATGCCAAGTGTAGATGTCATGTTCTGAACTCCTGCCTGTGTCAAAATTTCTGTCATAAAATTTCCTCCTTCCGGGCAAAATGCTGCAAAAAAATAAGCATGTAAAGGATTTACATGCTTATTTTATGTTTTTTCCCGTGAATTTTTTAGGGGAAGCATTTTAGGAAAATATTTTCCGGAAACTGAAAAATATAATCATCCCAAATACCCTGGCTATACTGGAGTTATTCCTGTACCATTCATCCAGTCCTCAATACTCATCTGTCCCACAGGCGGTTCATCTTTCATGATATTTTGTATCTGTTTTACAGTCAGGTTATATTTGTCTGCCAGCTCCTTGCTGTTGTAACCGTTGAATTCTTTCTTGATCCTCCGGTTTCTTGCCGGGCTGACCACATTTTCAACCTTTGGGAAATACAATTCATCTCCACGGGCATAATTGCTCAGCAGTATAAACTTCCTGATGCCAATCAGCTCAACGATTTCTTTGTACCTTTCCCCGATGTCCTCTATCGTAGTATCTTCTATCAATTCATTCAACAGTCCCTCATCCATTGCAGCCCGCCTTTCCTTATGCGGTTTTCTTTGTATAAGCCAACGAAATCCAGCCAATCCCGCTTTTTAATCTTCCCCACCCATTTTTTTCTTCCATAATGGTATATTTTTTCTTCTCTCCGGCAGTCTCCCGGATACATCCTGTTATCCCATAGTTTGTGCCCGCCCCCGCACGGATACGGAGGGCGTCACAGGTCGTAACAATGGTATATGGCTGAAATTCATTGGTCTCCTTTTTATTATTATCGCTCTGGACATCTCCTGCATCCGCTTTTTTAATTGCATCGATAATAGCCAATATTTTTCTGCCATACCCTTCCCCGGCAGCCCAGCCCTTTTTCTTAGGGTTCTCCTGTATGCCAAGATGCTCTACATAAGGTGCGCAGCCACGTTCTACATAACCAAATCTTTGGTCAACACATGCCTGGTTCAGACTGCTGCTGCATGCATATGCCTTCAGGTGCTGTATCTGTGCCCGGATGCCAATCTGCGGGGTATCAAAGGAATTTCCCTTCATCCCATTGGATGTCACGCCCATTCCGCAGAAATTATTCTGGTTTAATGTGACGGCACTGTCCTTGAAAGTAAAATTCCCTGTTTCCAGGCAGCTCTGGGCAAAAGCAATATCCCCCCTGATTCCTTCCGCTTTCCCTTCCGAAAGATAATATGGGATCATATCCCTTACGCTCTTCGGCACAGAACTGTTTTTTGACAAAATATAATGTTCCATCTGGCTGGCCGTTGCCTGTGCCTCCCCTTCGATCTGTGTCAATGAACTGTCAGCCTTACTGCCGATGGATGCACTGATATCTTTTTTAAACTGCGCCCATACGTGGTTCCCTGAACGCACATCCGGCTCGCCGCATGTCTTCCCTGTAACATCGAAATGCCTGAGCACATGGTCAATGTCAATATCGTATTTTTCCATTAGGTAAGCAAAAAGAATAACTGCCGCTTTCTTTGTCTCATCAGTATAATACCATTTGCCATTTGCATCTTTTTTGACACAAAGTTCCACCCCGATGGAATTGCTGTTGCGGCACTCTTTGTGTTTATATGACTTTGCCCCGCAATGCCATGCCGTATCATTTTCCTCTACACACTGCCAGATTTCCCCATTATGCCCGACAAAGAAATGCGCTGAAGCCCCTCTGTATGTATCATAAAAATATCTGCAGTTGGCTTCCGCCCCTCCCGTTGCTCCTACATAATGCTTTACGAGATACTTGATCTGCCCTTTGCTCCTGTTTGAATCACTAAAATTCACCTTAGTGATAAGTCTGTTAATGTCCGGTTTACTTACTGCCATTGTCGCCATCTCCTTCCTCTTCGTCAATGCCTTCCTCCCCATCAAATCCCATCATGTCCGGGTCAAAGGAAGTACGGAACGCTTTTAATTCCTTCTCGCTCATCTCTCCTACTGGTTTCTCCGGCTCTTTCAGCCCTGCTTTTTTTGCTTCGCTTGAAATATCTTTCATTATGATTCCTCCTTGTCATAATCAATAGTGATGCTTGTCTTGCTTTCTACGATCAGGCATTTCCTGATGTCCTTTATTGTCTGTTCCAAAAACTCCTCTGGAAGCACAGCCTTTATCAGCTCCCCATTTTTAATTTTATAAATATAATAGAGCTCGACATCAAAATCAGGGGCATCTTCCCCGCTTCCATATCCCAACGCACTGATCAGCGTCTCCCTGTCTTTCACATAATCGCCTTTCAGTTTCTTCAGCAGCAGCCTTTTCTGCTTTTCATCCGGTTTTATGGGGAGATGACCTTCAACAAATTCCTCCAAGGAATACTCAAAAGTATAATCTCCGATAAAGACTGCCTTTAAGACACGTTCAAGCATTGGCTTGTATTTGTAGTCTGTTTTCGTGGTTTCTGTCACATTCTGCTTCCACACACCCTCCGACAGAAATTCCTTCAGCTTGTCCACATTTAAAACTTCCAGGCTTTGGGTATCTGCCACCGCCGCACTTCCCTCCGGGGAATAATACTTAACATATTTTGTATTCCTGTCCTCCAGAACCTGCAGCCCTCTTGCCTGGAGTTCCGCCTTTACCGCATCCAGTTCCATTTTGGACTGTTTCTGCTGCTTATCCAGCTTTACCGCTTCGCAGACCAGTTGTTTTTCTTCCATTCTCTTTAAATCTTCTATTCTCATGATTCTCCACTTCCTTCCATAAGCTCCAATGCCTTTTTCACGCATTTGGGACAGATCCCCTTGCCTGACATCCTTTTTACGTTCTCTGCTGTTTCGCAGAAAATACAGCGTGGCATATAAGGTTCAACTGTAACCACTCCATTATGGAGTGACACTTCCATCGGATCACCTCCCTGGATTCCCATTTCCCTTCTCATGGCTATTGGAATATTAATTGAGCCATGGCTGGATACCTTTTTATAATTGCTCTTCATCTTCCTTCTCCTCTCCATCTGGTTCACATGCCGGATTATTCTTATTATTCTGGTAACGGATGCACTGGTATATCTGCCTTTCGGTGACTTTCATTTCAGCTGCAATCTCTTCATTGCTCCATCCTGCATTGTGCAATGCCATAACCTTCCCTGCATCCAGCCGCACCCTTCGTTTCGGAGGGACATTCTGCTCCCCTGTTTCGGTGTCCGTCCCCTCTTCCTCCTGCATCCCTGGCAGATCCAGCAGTTCCTGCAGTATCTTTTTTGTGCAGTCTAGGCAGAAATGGACGTCATTATCTGGAATTCCAATTTCATTAAGCAGTTCATCTGTCGTTGTGTCAAAGAACTGCGGAATGATGCGTGTCCCTTCTGTTTTAATCTCTTTGCTACAACGGTTACAGAAATAAAGAGTCTTTTTCATCATAACCACCTCCTTACGCATCCAAGATATCCTTAATATATTCCAATTGTTCCATTAGTTTATATTCTGCCCTGCCCTCCTCCACCAGTTTCTTATGAAATTGATAAAGCCTGATTGCAAGTTTTAAAACTTTGGCAGCTCCTACTGCCTCCAGAGATACTCTTAAGCTTCTGCCCTCCGTTTTTGCCAGAATAAACCCAAAGGCTTTTAACAGATATATTTCCCATACATAGTCCTTTGGCCTGTTGTTCCATTCCGCCAGTGCCTCATCCACGAATTTCTTCCGGTTCAGTTTCGGCTTGTCTGGCGGAATGATCCCTTTTTCCTGCATTTCCTTTTTAAATTGGGCATTGTACTTTTTTTCCTTCTGGGTCAGCCGTTTCCTGCTGGAAGCCATGATTTTCACCTCTTTCCCTGATAATCTGACCTGTTAGAGAATCCATTGCCGCAAGATGTATATCAAGCATGCTGTCTTTCACATCCTCTAAAGACTTTCCACGCCTGAGGGCTTCCGCTCCCATAAACTGCTCCAGGATGCCGCACATAGTGGCAAGCCCTACCATATCCATCTTTTCTGCAATGACCGACACCTTTCCGCCTTTCACTTCCAGTACCAGCCTACAGTCCTGCATCCTGTTTCTCCTTCCTTTCCACCATGGCTTTCAACGCCTCTATCAGCTTGGAACACTGCATATAATCCAGCCAGTCAACGCTGGACACGCCAAACATCTTCTTACATAATCCATTAACCCTTGCCTCTTTTTCCCAGCCCAGTGCTTCCGTCAGTTTATATATCTTTTTACGCTGATTGGCCGTCCCTGTACTTCCCCTGGCCTGTCTGCTGCTTTTTACAGCAGAGCTTTTCATATTCCCAAGTGTCCTTACCATTGTCTGCAGCTCCCTCTGGTTTAAATCCCGGATGCTGTCTTTTCCCGTATGTGCCATAACAAGAAGGTGCAGTTCCTCATCCGTAAGGGATAATTCAGAAGACTTAGCAAGCCCCCAGAGCATCCGGATAGATGGTTTAGCCATTCTGCATCCCTCCCTTCCCATGAATCGCCTCAACCAGGCCTTTTTCCTGCTGGCTGATCAGCCTTCTTTCTTCCATGAATAAAGGCGTTTTTATTGTTGGTTGGGAATTCTTTTCTGGAAATGTTTCTTTACGGATGCTGTAATTTTCCAGCTCGTGCTTTCCAATCTCGCCCACTGCAACAGCTTCAATATTTTTGACAATCTCATTAATATCCTGCTCGTTTCCATCCAGTTCAATGATTATCTTCTTTCCCATGTGAATCCCCCTTCCTGGCTGTGAATCCTTTCTAACTCCCATGACCTTTCTGCCACCTGAAGGGCATACTCTGAATATATCCCCTGGTCAAACAGCTCCTTCGCATTTGAATGAGGCATATTGTACTTCATGAGCACCAGGTATACCTCTCCGTTATCCCTGAACAGCTCCGCCAGGTAATCCGCAGCCACAAGGATATTGGAATAAGGATCATAAAGGTCTGTTACCCCAAACTTCTCCATCCTGTCATAATGCCACTTAGGATTTATCTGGAGCAGCCCGGTGTCACCTGCATCATTCCGTGCGCCTGTTCTTCCGCTGCTCTCCTGTTCGATCATTGCCATGAGCAGTTCCGGACAGATATGATACATTTCTCCAATTTCCACACAGTACCTCTGGTACTCTTCCGAAATATATGTATCCTCTGCACAAGCCTGGACAAATGCATATGTCATGTCTGGCTTTTGCACCGCTCCTGTTTCTTCCATTGCTGTCCCTGCCGTTTCACATACATCCTGCCCTTTTACAGCTTCCTTTTCCGGCACATCCACTCTGGATGCAGAAATGGCTGCTGTAAATAATAAAGCTGATGCCGCCACTAATATTCTTTTCATGCATCCTCCTTTACAGCATCATCATATTGGATGCCTGCCCGACGATCTTCATGGTTACCCTGGTCTGCCCACTGTCCTTTAAAATGCGCAGAACGTTATTCAATGTCCTGTCAAGCAGCCGGAAACATCCAGTCTGTGCATTCTGTGCCCTGCTGATGAACTCCACCATGGCAGCATCCTCCACATCATACCCCTCAAGGTAATCCCTGACTTCCTGCTCTGACAGGCCTTTAAGCTTATAATAAAAATCCATGCGGTTCGCAAACCGGGCAAGGTTTCCCTTGATCTCCGCTTCAAGCCTCGGCTCCCCTGCGATCACAATGCCAACATCCGACTGGTCAAAAATCCCACGGATGATCTCCATCTTCTTTTGTGTATACTTATTGATCAGCTTGTCCGCTTCATCAATGATAAGAAGATACCCTTCATTGGCATTAAAGAAATCCCTGATGCGGTTTACCCGGCTCCATATCGTCCCTCCGGCACCCTTCGGCATCCCTATCTGTATCTCAATGGCCTCCACTAAATCCCGGCATGCCATTGTATCATCACACTCAATGTAAGCCACCCGGGGCATCCTGGCATATTTTTTCAATGCATGGGTTTTTCCATATCCGGATTTTGCCACGATGATCCCAAGAGCCATATTTTCCTGGCAGGACTTGCAGACACCGATCGTCTGGATAAAATCCCGGCTCTCAAAATATTCCATTTTGGGCTTCACCGCCTGGATCGGGGCAAACCCTTTCGCATTTCCTTCCCTGCCAGTTTCCCCTGTCTGCTCTTCGTATGCCTTCACAAACTCCATCAGCTTGGCTTCAATCTCTGCCGGATTGGAATTATACTTGTTGCCCAGATACTGGCTCACCGCACTCCTTGAATATTGGATTTTGATCGCCAGCTCCGCCTTTGTCATCTTCAGTTCTCCTAAGATTTCAAGAACCCTTTCCCGTAAAGATACTTCCTTTGTGTATAAATTTAACGCCTCCATAATTGACCTGCCTTTCTTGTAAAATAAATGTGACAAAAATAATGATTCTATAATGCCCTTAATGCTTTTAACGCCTCCTCTGCTTTCTTATTAATGTACTCATTCTCCTCTTCCGGCTCCTCAGCTTTCTTTCCCCGGAAACCATTGCGGAATGTGCTGTCACTTGGAAGTGAAATGACTTTTCCTGCCTTCTTATCCGGCTTCTTCCCTTTCATAAGGTCAATGCCTCCTGTGGTTTCATTGAATCCCACATACTGGCCATTGATTTCCGTAAAAGGAACGTTTGCCTCTTCCAGTATCTTCCTGTCCCGTTGTATCTGCCTTTTCTGCCTTCCAAGATGTTCTTTTAAAGCTTTTTGTTCCACTCCATTTTCTGATGCAAACACTAAAAGTTCCTGGGCATATGCCTCACACACCTGTTTCCCATCTTTGAATACATAAATAGTCCTCATGTCGTGGGGATCATATTTAATGTCAACATAACTGTTGATATAGGCACATAAGTCATCCGATCTATAAGAAAGTCCCTCCAGCTGGATTCCCACATTCCTGACAAACCGCCGCTCCGATTTCATCATCAGAAGCGTTGCATAACTCTTTGGCGGAAGTGCTTTCTCATATTTCTCTGCATTTTCAAAACAGCTTTTAGGAGTAACAAACTCTTCACCCTGCTTTTTCAGCCCACGCTGCGCCTTGACCATGTATACATTGTGCAGCCATTCCGTCCATATCCCATAGAACTCTTCCATGGTTAAAAGCTCCCCACGCTCCAACATCCCTTTGACATCCTTTTCTACCTTTGCAAATGTCCTTGAACCTGTCAGCGTCCCAGTATAGCTTGAAAACCATTTGGAAAACTGGCTGCAGACCGTCCCAAAGAAACGTTCTATCTGCCCCTTCGTCCATGCGTAATATGGAAGGGCACGGTGGAAATCCTCAATGCCGATAGAACGGTAAAAACCTTTTGTAGCATCATCAAATCCCGTCCTCTGGCCATCCTGCCCCAAGTCCCCTGACCTCTGCCGGTCATTCCTTGCATACCCGGTCATGCCCTGAGCCGTGTAGTCCTTCCCGTTGTCTATGTAGATGTACTGAGGCACACTCCCTGCATCGTGGTACAGCATCTTTAGCATAGACTGTTTTAAAATGTCGCTGTTGGCATCCTTGCACATGACGTCCCCTAAGACCATCCTGCTCCTGATGTCAATCCAGGCTGCAAGGTGCGGCTTAATGGCCGTCACTTTCCCGTTAGGCAGCGTATACGCCACCCAGCAGTCAAAGGTATGCTCATCCCCCATGACCACTTCCATGACCTTCAGGTCTTTGGTGTTGCGCTCCCCCTTGACCATGACCTTGTTCCGGTACTCACGTTCGCCCCTGCTTGCCAGGTACCAGGCATTCCTCATGTTCTCATCTTCCATCAGATAATTGATGTATCTGGCCACCGACTGGTAAGAAGGTATCTTCTCCCACTTATTAATATTTTTTAGGGCTGTGAGCTTCTCGTAGAGCATCTCCCTGGTTCCCTGGTTCTGTGCAAACCCTGGGTTGAACCATATGTTTTTTATTGCCTGCCTTACTTCCGGCGTAAAGCTTGGGAACGTCCCTGCCTCCTTCGGCTTCCTGCAAAGGCACAGCACCTTAAAGAAATCATAGTTGCCTCCGTCTTCCTTATGCAGCTTGTCTGCCCATGCCTGGGCTTCCATATAAGACTTAGTGTAACGGTACAATGTCCGTTTTCCTTTCCCGAGCCTCTCCAATGCAAAAGCCTCAGCATACTCCGTCCGGCCTTTTTCATCGTATTCCATGAATTCCCGGACGATATTCCCAAGTTCCATGGCCTTGTACCATTCGCTCCGGTGGTTTTCAATGAACCAGTCCAGGTCTTCTTCCACATACCAGGGGGCTTCTGCTTTTCCCTCTGCTTCCTGGATGGGCGTCCCTGCATCGGCCTTTAATTTCTCCCTCTCCTTCCAGGCTGTCCGTGCCTTCTTGGACAGGGAAGATACTGCTACCATCACCAATTCCTTCCCACCGCTGCCTCGCTGTCCCATTGTGACAGAAAATTTTTCCGGATCTCTTTGAACCCTTTTTTTCATAGTGTCGTAACCTATGCCTTCCAGTTCAGCCGCTTCCCCAAGCGTGACATATGCTTCCACCATCGTATACCTCCCTTCATGCAGCTATGTCCAATATGCTTTTTATTGCTTCGATATACTTCTTACCACTCCTCTCCCCGTGGATAATCTTATTCAGGTACTGCGGTGTGGTACCGAGTGCGTCTGCAAGCTGCTTGGCCGTCATATCTTTGTCTATTAGTTGCTTAACAATCTTTTTTCCAAATACCGAATAGTTCCTTGTTTTTAACTGGGCCATTTTCATCACCGCCTGTCTGTGTTATAATCTCCTTAGCAAAGGAGGAACTATCTAATGATTACAAAAAAAGAAATGGAACCCATTCTCGCCAAAATTGAAGATTCCGTAATGGATAACTTCATCAAGGATCAGCAGACAATGCTTAAAAACCTGGAACTGGAAGTATTCAGCCGTCTGCCAAAAGACCAGACATTGTCTGATAATATGAAAGATGCTATCCGGTTGTCTGCCCTTGTCATAATGGAAGCCTGCAATTCCGTCTGCATTTCCCATGATGCTGCCGTGATCAGAGCAGTGATGGACTACATCCGTAAATCTCTTTAAAAACGCTGCTCCAATATCTGTTAATGGCAAAACTTGTATATAATCCATACTCTTTCATAAAGATCTGCTCATTGCTAAGCCCTTTCTTTTCCTGATCCGATAAAATCTTTTTCCTGGGAGGAAACTTTGCATTTCCAATCCCCTTAGACTGGATTTTATCTTCCTGGATGATTTGCTCATTTCTTGCCACTTCATAAACCCGATCCAGAAAAAAACGCACTGTTTCCAGGGCGTTTAAAACTCCTGGATCCTCTGTTGCCTCATTCACGATCTTTTGAACCGCATCCATCCATGTGATTGCATCCAGCTCATCTTCTAAAATTCCTATCTCTATCTTCACCCCTTTACCTATCTCCTTCCTTTTAATATGTTCCATCTGTGACATAGTTCCCTTTAAGGAATCTATTAAAAAATATAAATCCTCTACATTTTTGATTTCCTTAGAAATATCAACGGTAATTTCCATCCTGTCCCCTTTCCCTTTAATATGTGAAACGGGAACATCCAAACCTGTTTCAATAATTCCAAGTGCCCTCCTATCATTCTCTGCCCATCTTTGCATCCTCTGGCAGTGTTCATCCAATGCCCCTGAATGATTTCCATATATTCCTGTGGCATTTGGATCAGGATGGTTTGATTCTTTCAATTCCATTCCCATGTTTTTACCTCCTTAATCTTTTCTGAGTATTCTTGTCCTTGGCTTTTTTCCGTATAAATCCAGCTTTTTTAACGCTGTCCGGCTGACAACTTCTAAATACTCTGCCGTATTCTTTACAACCAAGTGGTTGTCCGGATCAAGCCCATGGCTCGTGATCAGTTTCTTCTGGTTTAAAGTTGGCGTTTTTCCATTCTTCATTTCTGCGCCTCCTATAACATTTTCATTACATCTTTGATAATTGCATAACCAGAGTCCCCTTCAATATCCACCTCCCGGCATCCTCCAAGCTTGAACAGGATTGTTACTTTATCCTGTCTCTCAGACAATATCAGATCAGCGACATTGTCCCCTAGCCTGGTTGCCATCAGCAACAGCTTCAGGCGTTCAACAATTTCTTCCTTGTTCTCCATCCCAGCCTCCTTTTAAACATAGTCCTGTTATTGAGTTACGATTTGTGCTAGAATAGATGCTGAAGGATTTTCTAAATCCTGAAAGGGGGT
>JAMPFA010000025.1 GCA_023664725.1 Roseburia sp.
TGAGGCTCTGAAAGCCTTGAAAAATAAGGAAAGTTCAAGAAATTTATCTGCAAATCCCGATTTATCTATAAGCGGCAGGGCAAGAGGGGTGGGGATTTTTGCGGGATGGCATCGAGAAATTTTTACATTTATTATGGCACAGAGGAAACATGCAACACCATGATTCATAAACATAGAAAAAGGAGGTTTGATATGTACTACATAGGAATTGATTTAGGCACATCTGCCGTAAAACTTCTGTTGATGGATGAGAAGGGCATCATCCAAAAAATCACCAGCCGGGAATACCCCCTGCTTTTCCCAAAACCCGCCTGGTCGGAGCAAAATCCCGCCGACTGGTTTGCCCAGACCATGGAGGGCTTAAAGGAGCTTTTGGCGGACTGCGACAAGTCCAAGGTGGCGGGGATTGGCTTTGGCGGGCAGATGCACGGGCTGGTGGTTTTGGATGGGGAGGATGGGGTGATCCGCCCCGCCATCCTGTGGAATGACAGCAGGACCACGGAAGAATGCGACTGCCTGAACCGGGAAATCGGGCAGAAAAAACTGGCGGCGTACACCGGAAATATTTCCTTTACCGGGTTTACCGCCCCAAAGGTTCTCTGGATGAAAAAACATGAGCCGGAAAATTTTGCCCGGATTGCCAAGCTGATGCTGCCAAAGGACTACCTTTGCTACAAGCTCTCCGGCGTCCATGCCACGGACGTCTCCGACGCCTCCGGCACCCTGTTTTTCGACGTAAAAAACAGGCGGTGGTCGAGGGAGATGTGTGAGATTTTAGGCATCAAAGAACAATGGCTGCCAGGGATTTATGAGAGCTTTCAGGCGGTGGGCACCTTAAAACCGGAGATTGCGAAAGAGCTTGGGCTTTCCCCCAATGTAAAAATTGCGGCGGGGGCAGGGGACAATGCGGCTGCGGCGGTTGGCACCGGGACGGTGGGAAACGGGGCCTTAAATATTTCCCTTGGCACCAGCGGCACCCTCTTTATCGCCTCCAAGGATTTTCGCATGGATGAAAACAACGCCCTCCACGCCTTTGCCCACGCAGACGGCAGCTACCATCTGATGGGCTGTATGCTCTCCGCCGCCTCTTGCAATATGTGGTGGATGGATCAGATTATCGGCACAAAGGAGTACGGGGAGGAGCAGGCAAACATCAAAAATCTGGGGGACAACCATGTGTATTTCCTGCCCTATCTCATGGGGGAGCGTTCCCCCCACAATGACCCCTTGGCAAGGGGGACTTTTACCGGGATCACTATGGATACCAACAGGGCGGATATGACCCAGGCAGTTTTGGAGGGAGTGGCTTTTGCCCTGAAAGATTCCCTGAATGTGGCTAGACAGCTTGGGATTCAGGTCTTGGCCTCGAAAATCTGCGGTGGCGGCGCAAAGAGCCCTCTGTGGAAAAAAATCGTGGCAAATGTGTTGAATGTAACCTTAGAGGCGCCAGAGAATGAGGAAGGCCCCTCCATGGGTGGCGCTATGCTGGCAATGGTGGCATGCGGGGAGTATGACACGGTGCAAAGGGCGGCGGAGGCTATCTGTAAGGTAAAAGAAGTGATAAAACCGGAAGAAACACTTGTGAAAAAGTATGAAAAGCAATATGATAAATTTAAAGAGATTTACCCGGCATTAAAACCGGTATTTCAAAAAATATGGGAGGATAAATAACATGAACAACATGCCAAAAGAACAAATCGGAATCGTAGCGGTGAGCCGTGACTGTTTTCCAATGAGCCTGTCGGAAAACAGGAGGAAGGCGGTGGTGAAGGCCTACCAGGAAAAGTACGGGGAGATTTACGAATGTCCCATCTGTGTGGAAAATGAACTTCACATGAAAAATGCCTTGGCAGATGTGAAAAAGGCAGGGTGCAACGCACTGGTGGTCTACCTTGGAAACTTTGGGCCGGAGACGGAGGAGACTTTGCTTGTGAAGGAGTTTGATGGCCCCGCTATGGTGGTTGCGGCTGCGGAAGAGACAGGGGACAACCTGGTGCAGGGCAGAGGGGACGCCTACTGCGGCGTGCTAAACGCAAGCTATAACTTGAAACTGAGAAACTTAAAAGCCTATATTCCAGAATACCCGGTGGGAACGGCAGAGGAATGTGCGGAAATGATTTCTGAATTTGCGCCTATTGCAAGGGCCATTATCGGTTTAAACAGCCTAAAGATCATATCCTTTGGTCCTCGCCCCCAGAACTTCCTTGCCTGCAATGCCCCAATCAAACAGCTTTACAATCTAGGGGTAGAAATTGAGGAAAATTCCGAGCTGGATTTGTTTGAGAGTTTCCATAAACATGCAGGGGATGAGAGGATCCCAGGGGTTGTGGCGGATATGGAAAAGGAGCTTGGGGCAGGGAACAAAAAGCCGGAGATTTTAAGCAAGCTCGCCCAGTATGAGATTACCCTGTTAGACTGGGTGGAGGAACACAAAGGGAGCCGGGAGTATGTGGCCATCGCCGGGAAGTGCTGGCCTGCTTTCCAGACCCAGTTTGGCTTTGTGCCCTGCTATGTCAACAGCCGCCTTACCAAAATGGGAATCCCGGTTTCCTGCGAGGTGGACATTTACGGCGCATTGAGCGAGTTTATCGGAACGGTTGTCAGCCAGGATGCGGTGACCCTTTTGGACATCAACAACTCTGTGCCAAGAGATATGTACGACAACGAAATCAAGGGGAAATACGACTATACTCAGAAGGATACTTTTATGGGATTCCACTGCGGCAACACCGCATCAAGCAAGCTTTCCTTCTGTGAGATGAAGTACCAGTTGATTATGGCGAGAACCCTTCCAGAGGAAGTGACCCAGGGAACCTTGGAGGGAGATATTGCGCCGGGGGATATTACCTTCTACCGCCTCCAGAGCACCGCAGACGCAAAAATCAGGGCTTACATAGCCCAGGGCGAGGTACTTCCCGTGGCAACCCGCTCCTTCGGCGCCATCGGCGTGTTTGCAATTCCGGAAATGGGCAGGTTTTACCGCCATGTGCTGATTGAGAAGAATTATCCCCACCACGGGGCTGTGGCCTTTGGGCATTTTGGGAAAACTTTGTATGAAGTGTTCAAATATGTTGGGGTTGCTGTGGAGGAAATCGACTTTAACAGGCCGAAGAGTATGATGTATCCTACGGAGAATCCATTTGCAGGAAAATAGAAATTAGTTTGTATGATAAAAGTGAGCAGCCGCTTGTTAAGTGGCTGCTCCTTTTTGGATTTTAAAATTGTTCACGTATTCTTTTGCTAAATTCTCTGGTATGTCAAATTTGTCAGATATCGCCTGGATGATATTTGAATAAGGAACATTCATCTCTGTGAGAAGAGAAATCATAGCAAAAATTCCTTCTTGTCGACCTTCTTTCAGTCCCTCCTTACGTCCTTCTTTCAGTCCTTCTTTCAGTCCTTGTTCCAGACCAAGTGTTGTCCCGCACTGTTCGGCCTCACGGATAAACTGGTTACGATCTCTTACGGCTTTCTCACGGGCTTCGTATTCTAAACGCTTCTGTTTGTCCTGGCTGATGACCTGGAGTTTCTGATAGGCACTTTCAATATAAGGATCTTTTTCTGCGATCATATCAAATTCCTCCTTTTGCTCTGCATCAATAAATTTTGCCCATAAAAGAATATTGTTACTGTCATCTTTTAACTCTTTGGGGAGTTTTGGAAGTTCTAACACATGGAATTCCATTTTGTCTGTAAGTAGTGTATGCCTTGTGTCCTCTGCTATGTGAAAACAGGAATAAAAATCTTGGGAGTCATCAAAAAGTGTAAAATCAAGAATGCAAATACTTACACATTTCTTAAAGGTTCCGTAGTCATCCCCAGGGCTAATCTGGTCTACATACATTTTAGAAAGATAGAACAGGGAGCGCTCTGCCCATACCGTTAGTTTTGTAAGTTGTACTTCGATATCAATTTCGGTATCGTCATTCATTAAAACCCTGACATCAAGAACGCCTTGTTTGTCGTCTTCGTAGGTTTTGCGAAGATTTGTGTTTAAAAGGAGTGTTTCTTTGATTTCAGTCGGATCCAGCTTCAGTATGGCGGATAAAAAGCCGGTACGTGCTTTTTCATCTGTCATAATTTCTTTGAAAGCAAAATCTATTTTGGGTTTCATAAGAAACATATTCATAAATCATAGTCCTCCTGATATAATAATGTAACGCCCCTCACTTCAGAATGGTGGCTTCTTCGTTAAGCAGTTTCATTATATGTTGTTCTCCTTATTTAATATAGCATAATCCAAGGTAAATGTATAGAAAAATCATTAAGTTAAGCCAAATCCAAAGCATTATGCGTGTTATGTCCTGTGAATAAGTAAAACAGAATTTCTTTAAAACACGACAAAACTTTTTTGGAATATTTACAACTTTTTGTTGAAATAGGTAGAAAGATTTTTGGGAGGAGTACTATGTATAGTTCAACCATAGAAATCAAGATATTATATTTTTTTGGACAAAACCCCCAACTCATCCATCTAATAAGTGTAAAAACAAAAAACAAGAGCTCCGGAACTTTTGGGAAAGGAATTTGAGATGGATTTTTTAGTACGAAAGGCAAAAAAGCATGACAAAGAAGCATTTCAGACATTGATGCTGCAATACGGCCCTGAACTTTATAAAGTGGCAAAAGCCATCTTAAAAAATGATGAAGATGTGTCGGACGCCATGCAGGAGACGGCGCTGACCTGCTGGGAGAAAATAGATACCCTGCAGAAAGACAAATATTTTAAGACCTGGCTGACCCGTATCCTTATCAATCACTGCAATGCCATCTACCGTCAGAGGAAAAAGACGATTTCCGGGGAGGAAATAAAAGAGGCATTTTACCAGGAGGATGAATTTTTAAGCCTGGAGTGGAGAGAATTTCTGGACTGCCTGGATGAGAAATACCGCACTATTGTGCTATTGTACTACGTCCAGGGGTTTACTACCAGGGAGATTGCCGCAATTCTCGACACCAACGAGAGCACGGTGAGGAGCCGCATGTCTGCGGCAAGGCATAAACTTAGAAGGGAGTTTTCTTATGAATAAATTTGACAATATGGTTAAGGGCTTGGGACAGGAGTTAGAGGTGCCGGAGAAGGTTTGGGCAAAGTATGTACAGACCCTTGAAAACCTTCCGGAAAAAGAAGTGCGAAGAAACAGGCATACTGGAAAGTGGGCGGCGGCAGCGGCGGTTATGGCGTTGGTTTTAGTGGGAACCACCACCTATGCGGCCACCACCTATTTCGGGCTTTGGGATTTTATGGAATGGAGAGGGGGGAGTATGCCCAAGGAGGCAAAAGAGCTGGTGGTAAAGGATGTCCCACAGAGCGAGGAGCCGGTGACGGAGAAGGGGGTGGCGTCCTATCAGGTAAAAGAAGCCATGTGCGACAGCGAGAGTATTTACATTGTGATAGAGGCAAGCGCAACGGAGCCGGGGAAATACCTGTTTGTGCCGGAGGATGCCATAACAGGGGAGGACCCTATGTCTGACTGGGGGGTAGACAGTGCCATGACCGCTGCGGAGTACGCAGATTCCAAGGGTCTTACCCCAGTCCATATCGGCGGGGGGATTTCCAATACCAAGGAGCTTGGCATTGGCTCCTGCGCTCTGGATTTCCGCTCTGTCAGCGATGATGTGATGGACATTATGATAAGCGGTGCAAAAACCCAGGACGGAAAAACCTTAGATGTCATCTGCCAGGGCACGGCCTGGGAGGATGGCGTGGACATAGACGGCGTGATGCGGACGGAAATCACCTTTACCCTAAATGACACCAGCAGCAGCGAAAAGCTTTGCTATGTGCCAGAGATAGGGGTGATTCCAGGAACAGATGCCCGGGTGGAACTGGCGGAAGTGATTCAGACGGAGGTGGGCACTTATATCGAGATTACCTATTATGAGGATGACCCGGACTTTAGCTCCGGTCTTACCTTCCGGCTGCCGGAGGAGACAGGGGCGCATCTGACAAGCGGAGGCACGGAGAGCATTGGGGAGGGGAAATGGAAAGCGGCCTTGAACCTGGATAAGATAGAGCTTGGGGAGAGCTTTTCCCTGGAGGCCTTTGACTGCTACGAAAAGAATGTGTTTGGAACAGTGCTTATGAATAAGGAACAGTGACAGACGGCGTTGCAATGAACTGCCCGGCGGCCTGTGCTGAATGGTTACATGATGTGAAATGAAATCAGGTCTTGACAACAGTATGAAATCGTACTACAATATGTGGTACGATTTCATACTATGTAAAGGAAAGCGCACAGCTGCCTGTCTGTGCAGAAAACCATGCAGAGCGGAGGGAAAAATGGGAACTTATTTCTCAAAGGAAATGAAACGGTGCAATTACTTAAACAGTGAGATAGACCGGGCATACCATGAGATTGCCCGAAACTTGGGGCTCTCCGACAGCGCCCTGCGGATTCTCTATGCCATCTGCGACAGCGGGGAAAGCCGGATGCTGCAGGAAATTTGTAAGGTCTGCGGCGTAAGCAAGCAGACAGTCAACTCCGCCCTGCGGAAACTGGAGGGGGAGGGGATTGTGTACCTGGAATCCGCAGGGAGCAAAAACAAAAATGTCTGTCTGACGGATAAGGGAAAAGAACTGGTTCAGGGGACGGTTGCCCAGGTGATACAGGCGGAGAACGAGATATTTGCATCCTGGCCAAGTGAGGACGTGGAGGCATACCTGAACCTGACAGAGAAATATTTAAATGCCATACGGGAAAAGGCGCAACGTATGAGGGGGAGGGAAAGATGAGCATTCAATTATCGGATCATTTTACCTACAAAAAGCTGTTGCGATATACAGTTCCCTCTATTGTCATGCTGGCTTTTACCTCTATCTACGGTGTGGTGGACGGATTCTTTGTGTCCAATTTTGTGGGGAAGACTTCTTTTACCGCAGTGAATTTCATTATGCCATTTCTGATGATCTTAGGCTCTTTTGGTTTTATGTTTGGAACTGGGGGAGGAGCTCTCAACGCAAAGACATTGGGAGAGGGAAAAAGGGAGAAGGCAGACAGCCTGTTTTCCATGATCATCTACACATCTATTTTAAGCGGTGTGATTTTGACAGTTTTGGGTATTCTCCTTGTCCGCCCTATTGCAAGGGTGTTGGGAGCGGACGGACAGCTCCTGGAGGACAGCGTGCTTTACGGGCGGATCATTCTTCTGGCGATACCGGCATTTATTTTGCAGTATGAGTTTCAGTGTCTGTTTGCCACAGCTGGAAAGCCCACACTGGGACTGTATGTGACCATTGCGGCAGGATTTACCAATATGATACTGGACGGACTCTTTGTGGCAGTTTTCCGCTGGGGGATCCCAGGGGCAGCAGGCGCCACCGCTCTCAGCCAGTGTGTGGGAGGCCTGATACCCCTTGTCTATTTTGCACGGAAAAATGACAGCCTTCTGCGGCTGGGAAGGACGAGGTTTGATGCCAGGGAACTTTTAAAAGCCTGTGCCAATGGCTCCTCGGAGCTTATGAGCAATATTTCCATGTCCCTGGTGAGTATGCTTTACAATGTGCAGCTTTTAAAATATGCCGGGGAGGACGGTATTGCAGCCTACGGGGTGCTTATGTATGTCAGCATGATATTTCAGGCAGTATATATCGGATACGCCGTGGGAACGGCACCTGTTGTCAGCTATCATTACGGGGCAAGGAATCATGAGGAGTTAAAAAGCCTGCGCAAAAAAAGTTTCATGATCACAGGAATATTTGCAGTGTTTATGTTTACCGGGGCATATATGCTGGCAAGACCCTTGTCAGCCCTGTTTGTAGGGTACGATGAGGGGCTTCTTGCCCTGACGGTAAGGGGATTTTCCATATTTTCCTTTTGCTTTTTGTTTTCCGGATTTGCTATTTTTGGTTCTTCCTTTTTTACGGCGTTAAACAACGGGCTGGTGTCGGCGTCCATCGCTTTCCTTCGGACGCTGGTGTTTCAGATCGCCGCAGTCATGCTCCTGCCTATGGTCTGGGGAGTGGACGGCATATGGCTCTCTATTGTTGCGGCGGAAGTAATGGCTGTCATTGTTACGGTATTTTTTCTAAAGGTGAAGCAGAAACAATATCAGTATTAGATTGTTACAGTTATGTGAACATGTTTTGTCTGTCTTGATTATTCTTCCCAAAACCCTTATACTGGAATTGTTGATAAAGGGGCTGCCAAGCTCTGCGGCAGTTTCTAAGGGAGAGGTATCATGCAGGATAACTACGAACATTACATAACACGAAGCATAAAGAGTTTATATCGCAGAAGATTGATTGCGCCTATTATATATCTGATTTTTATTAGTTTTTTGTGGGTATTTTTACCAGTGTTTTCCGTGCTGTTTCCCACAGAGATGGAAGATATTGGAGCCATGGAGACCATGTATGGACAGAACGAATACTATGTGGCCACAGAGCTTAGAAATCTTCATTTTACCGGCTACACAAAAACACGTTATGGGAGGACCACCGGGTATTTTTATTACTGCAAATACAATGACAGGGCATATATGGTACTGTTGAACCCTTCTACCTGTGAGCAGGGTCTGCCGGAGATCAAAAAACTTTCCCTTCGGGGAAAAATCATGAAAAAAGATAAAAATTATGTTGCACTGTTGGAAAAATTATCTTCGGATCTACACTGGACAAAGGTGGGGATTTCCACAAAAGTGGACGTATTTTATCTAAGCGAGCCGGATTTTCGCACTCTGTTTGGCTGGATTTTGTTTGTGCTTATGGGGGCAAGCACGGTATTTGCCCTGACTGCACTGTTTTTAAATATCATCTTTATTATGGTTCCGGAGCTGTCTCCCCCCTGCCAGCTTCTTGGAAATTTCGGGAGGCGCAGGGAGCTTTTTGCCCAGGCGGAGGAGGAGCTGGCAACGCTGCCACAGCTTGCCACGGAGGATATGTTTATTACAGAGCATTTCTTTATCGAGACCTCCCGATATGGAATTGCCATCGTGCCAATCCAGGAAATCGTGTGGATTTATAAGCACTCCACATTGCACAAACTGTTCTGGTATCATTTCAGCATTTCCTATACCTTAAACATCACCGCCAACAAGCATGTGTATATCCATTGCCCGAAAAATATCAAGTCTGATATAGACGGTATTATCGACTACCTTGCGGAGGCAAACCACAATATCCTGGTGGGGTTTTCCGAGGAGAACAGGAAGAAGATACAGTCTTTGCAGGGAGATTTTTTCCAGATGGAGAAACTGCTTCAGGCCTTAGAAGTGGTGAAAAGCAAGAGGAAGAAGAGTTAATGGTTTTTTCTAAAAAATGAAGACTTACCAGCAATGATGATTAACACAACAGACAGACAAAACGGTATAAACTACCAAAGTAAAAAAATAATGCGCCACAAAAGCCTATCAGTTAAAAAGACAGAAATCCGTCCTATTTTACATGGGGCGGATTTTTGTGCAATAAATACACAAGAAAAGAATTTTTTCACAAAATACAGGGAAAACATATTGCACAGAACAATATTTTACGATATGATAGAACCAGTTTAATTAAACATCCATTAGGCTCCATCGGAGATGGGGAGAGCGGAGTAAGCAGTAGCGTTGCCTAGGATATCAAATTAAAAAATTCTGCTGTATTGATTTCTGTGGTAGAAAGAGGCGGGATTGTCTTTAGGAGGGAACCGTGATAAGATAGAAGTAGAAGAGGAACAGATAGATGAATTTGACCAACACACCTTATGATGACGTGTTCCGCACGCTTTTAAATGACTGCAGTAGTTTGATTATTCCGGTTATCAATGAAGTGTTTGGGGAACGGTATACAGGAGAGGAAACAATCGTGTTTTCCCCCAGTGAGCATTTTTTAAACAGGCAGGACGGGGTGGAAGAGGAGCGGATTACCGACACCAGCTTTGAAATCCGGGGGGAGACTGTAAAAAAATATCATCTGGAATGCCAGAGCATCCCGGATAACAGTATGCTGGTGAGGTTTTTTGAGTACGATACCCAGATAGCCTTAGACCAGGGGGAGCTTGTGGGGAATGTCCTCACGGTGACGTTTCCACATTCGGCGGTGCTGTTTTTGCGGTGCAGTAAATCCACGCCGGATAAAATGAAAATCAGGATGGTCACCCCTGGCGGCTGTCAGGAATATGATATTCTAGTCATGAAGTCAAAGCAGTATTCCCTAGAAGAAATTTTTGTGAAAAGGCTTTTGTTCTTGATTCCTTTTTATATTTTTTCCCACGAGAGCCGTTTGGCGGAGTACGAGAGGGATGAAGAGATGCTGGAGCTTTTGAAACAGGAGTATGAGCAGATAAAAAACAGGCTGGAGGAGTTTTTAAAGCAGGGAATTATCAGCGAGTATACAAAATGTACGATTATGGATATGTCCGGCAGGGTGTTGGAGCATATTGCATCGTCCTATGAGGCAGTCAGGGAAGGAGTGAAGTCTGTGATGGGAGGAAAAATCTTAGAGTATGAGGCAAAGACCATAAGGAATGAAGGGTTATTTGAGGGCCGCAGGGAAGGCCGTCAGGAAGGCCGCAGCGAGGGACGTCTGCAGATGCTTTTTGACTTGGTCTATGATGGAGTGATTTCCATCGCAGAGGCATCCCAAAAGGCGAAACTTTCGGAGGATGTGTTTGAAAAGAAGATGCAGGCCTACCGTCAGTGAGCAGCAAATGCAAATTCTGGCGGCTTGACTATATACGGGAGAAATTGGATTTATTATATGGACAAGGACAGTAAACAGGCAAGGAGAGAAAAGAAATCCTTGGAAAAGCAGGCGCAAAGAAAAGAGCGCAGAAAATATAAAGAGGCTTTGAAAAAAGAACACCGCTACGGTACAAACGAGAATATCCGCTGGGACAAGCTGGATAATACAGCCCATCTCTTTCCGGTGATTGCCGGGGAGAGCATGAGTAATGTGTACCGTATTTTTGTGTGTCTTACGGAAAATGTGCAGGAGAAATACCTGCAAAAGGCGCTGGATATGGTTTTGCCCAAATTTGACGGGTTCAATCTGCGGCTTATGCGGGGAGTATTCTGGTACTATTTTGAGGAAAACGGCAAGCCGGCGCCAAAAGTCAGGGAGGAAAACACCTATCCCTGCCGGTTTATCCATGAAAATAAAAACCGCAGCTATCTTTTTCGGGTGACTTATTACAAAAACCGGATCAATTTAGAGGTATTCCATGTGCTCACAGACGGTATGGGAGGCATCAACTTTTTAAAAGAGCTTACCTACCAGTACCTGCGGCTGGTTCATCCATCCTTAAAGGAAATTGCCGGGGATTCCCTCTCCATGGACACTTCCTTAAACAGGGAGGACAGCTTTTTAAAGAACTATAAGAAAAGCCATGCCAAGGGCTACAAAACCCAGAAGGCGTATTTGATTAAGGGAGAAAAATTGAGAACAGGGGAGTTTGGGGTGATTCACGGTACCCTTAACATACCCAGTTTAAAGGAAGTATGCCACAGTTATGGTGTCAGCATCAATGAGTATCTGGTGGGGGCGTTTATCTGGAGTGCCTATACTGAGTGCCTTTCCGGGATGCCGGGGGATAAGCCTATACGGGTGGCAGTTCCGGTGAATTTAAGGCCTTATTTTCATTCCGTTACTACCAAAAACTTTTTTGTCATGGTGAGTGCAGAGTTTCTTCCAGAAAAAGAAAGTTATACCTTTGGGGAAGTGTTAAAGATTACCCAGGAAAGTCTCAGAAAACAGATTAATAAAGAGCATTTGGAGGAGTTATTTTCCTACAATGTCTCAAATGAAAAAAATATTATTGCCAGGGCAGTGCCTTTGTTTTTAAAAAATATCGCCATGCGCTACGTCTATACCAGCGCAGCCCTTGCGAATACCACCACAGTTACCAATATCGGAAATATCTCTGTGCAGCAGGAGTACAAGCCTTATATTGATATGTTCGGCGCATTTCTCGCAGTGTCCAAAGGGCAGCTGATTAAGGGAACCATCTGTTCCTATGAAGACCGTTTGATGTTTACCTTTAGCTCGATCCTTTTAGACACTTCGGTGCAGAGGGGCTTTTTTCGGAGGCTGGCGGAGGATGGACTTGAAGTTTCGATTGCAAGTAATGGAGTGTATGATGAGCAGATGTAAACAATGTGGAATTGAAGTGTTGGATCATACGGCGGCATGCCCGCTGTGCAAATTTGTGTTGGAGCAAAACGAGAACAGAAAAGAGAGTTACCCGGATATCCGTTTCCGTGTGAGAAAGCTTACCTTTGCGGTGAGGATTTATCTTTTTGTGGCCATTATCCTGGAAGTTTTATTCGGATATTTAAACTACAAATTTTTTAATGGAATGTGGTGGAGTGTGATTACCGGGGCAGGCCTGGCATATATTTATTTTATCCTGCAGTTTGGGATTTTAGGTGAAAATATCGGTTACAAGACAAAAATCGTGTCCATAACCCTCCTTGGGATTTTGTATGTGATTTTAATTGACTGCGTAGTGGGGTATCATGGCTGGTCGGTAAACTATGCCCTGCCCGGAGGCTTTCTCTTTGTGGATTTTGCCATTGTAGTGCTGATGCTTTTAAACAGGAGGAATTGGCAGAGCTATATGATGCTGGAAATTTTTATGATATGTTTAAGTGCGATTCCCTTAGTGATGGTTTTTTTGGATATTGTGACGGAGACATTTATCAGCGGCCTGGCCTTTACCATCTCTGTGTTGTTGTTTCTGGGCACGGTGATTCTGGGGGACAGGCGGGCCAGGATGGAGCTTCACAGAAGATTTCATGTCAGGTAAAAATAGGAGAGAAAATGAAACATATAAATGTAAAAGAGCATGAGGCCAGTATACAGGGAACTGTGATCCGTGAGCTGATCGCCCGGTTTACCTCTGACCATTTGATCGGGAAGAAGATAAAAAACGGAGAACTGAGAAAGAAACTGGTAGAGCCTCCCTGGATCCCGCCACAGGGATTTCATGTCACAGAGATTGCCATGGAAAAGTTTACCATGGAATGGCTGGAGGGGGAGGTGATTAATCCGAAAAAAGTGCTGCTCCAGCTTCACGGCGGAGGCTATGTGGGGAAAATGCGAAACGCCTACCGGAATTTTGCTGCAGCCTACTCAGAGCTTGGCCAAGGCATCTGTGTCCTTACCATTGATTACCGGGTGGCGCCGGAGGAACCTTATCCTGCTGCGTTGGAGGACGCTTATGCCGCTTATCAGTGGCTTTTGGAAAAAGGATACGAGGCACACCAGGTCATCTTGGCAGGGGATTCTGCCGGAGGCGGGCTTGCGCTGGCTCTCACCATGTATCTAAAGGACCATGGGATACCCCTTCCCTGTGGGATCATAGCAATGTCTCCCTGGACGGATATGACGGCGTCGGGAGAATCCTATGAGACAAATTACCACCTGGACCCTCTTTTTGGGAATACAAAGGACAGCCTGATCTACAACAGGGATTACCTGGGACTTGAGGATCCGAAAACTCCCTATGTGTCACCGCTATTTGGAGATTTCAGCGGTTTTCCCCCCATGTTAGTGCAGGCGGGTTCCTACGAAATGCTTTTAAGCGATTCTGTTCTTATGGTGGAAAAGGCCAAAAAACAGGGAGTGAAGGTGCGGTTCAGCATTTACGAGGGAATGTTCCATGTGTTCCAGATGGCAATGTTTTTAATGCCGGAGTCAAAAAAGGCATGGCGGGAGGCCGGAAAATTTATAGAACTTTTATGTGATGGGGAAATAAAAAGAAGCCACAGGCGCATTGTAAAATCCTGACAATGCCCTGTGGTTTTTGTTTAATGGATTAAATGTTTTACTGGAAGATATACCGGAATGCCGTTCTCAAAGGAGGGTTCCACCTCACCCTGGATCAAGGGCAGGAGATAGGAGACCATCTCAGGAGTCACGTCATTGCCGGCATCGTTGATCCATTTCCTGGGAACGGATTTGATCTCGTTGGCAATGCTTTCAATGGGAGCGGCCTGGTAGGAGATCGTATAGGGTTCTTCCTTTTCCCGCTTCATGGCAACCATGGAGGCAGTCACTCCTTCTAAGGCAAGCTTCACCGCTGTCTCACCCGACTTGAAAGCTTCATCCAGATCGGTTTTGGATGCAAGGTGTGCGGCGCAGCGCTGCAAAATGTTAAGTTCTATGGAGCGGACTTTTACGCCCAGTTTTTCGGAGATCAGATACTCTAAGGTTTTTCCTGCACCGTTTAGCTGAACATGTCCGAAATTGTCTAGTTTTTCGTCGGAGGCGCTGATATACTTGCCATCCTTGTCCCGGATTCCCTCAGAGACAGCCACGATAACGTCATTTTGCTTCTCCAGAAGAGCCTTCACATCCGCCAAAAACTGCTCGGTGGAGAAAGGCGCCTCCGGCAGATAGATCAGGTGGGGAACTTTGCTGTAGGCGTTTCTTGCCAGTGCACAAGAAGCGGTGAGCCATCCTGCGTCCCTTCCCATAATCTCCACGATGGTGACGCTCTTTATATTGTAGATATAGGTGTCATGGGCAATCTCCAACATGGTTGAGGCAATGTATTTTGCGGCAGAGCCAAATCCCGGTGTATGGTCTGTGATGCAAAGGTCATTGTCAATGGTTTTCGGGATGCCTAAGATGCGGACAGGGCTTTTGATCTTTTCCCCGTAGGTGGATAATTTCAGCACCGTGTCCATGGAGTCGTTGCCGCCGATGTAGAAAAAGGCGGAGACATTCATTTTTTCAAAGGTGTCAAAAATCTTTTTGTAAGTCTCATCATCTTCTGTCTCCGAAGGGAGCTTATAGCGGCAGGAGCCAAGGTACATAGCTGGGCTTCTCTGCAGAGTATAAAGGTTGTTTGGGTCTTCCTTTACCAAGTTGGTAAGGTTTAAAAAGCGGTCGTCCAAGATTCCGGTGATGCCGTTTAGGGAGCCGTAGACAGTGTCAAATTCCCCACAGGAAACGGCTTCATTCACTACGCCGGCAAGGCTGGCGTTGATGGCGGTAGTAGGTCCTCCGGACTGGGCTGCGATACAATTTGTTTTCATAGAAATTCTCCTTGTCATTTATGAAATTATACTCACTATAATATAGAAAAAGTGTCAAAAGTGCAATGGGAAAAAACATTTTTTCAGAAATGAGAAATCCCATTGCATACAAGGCATTTGTCGGATATAATAAAAACAGGAACTTTTTAATTTGCACAGCGGATATGGAAAAATGCTCACAGAGTATATTTTATTTTTGCTGTACCAGAAATACGAGGGGCGGATGGTATGAAACAATTTCAGTTTGTATACAAGGATTCGGATTCTTTTAAAGAGGAACTTTCAGAATTTAAAGAGCAGTACAGGACTCACGGTGTCTCCAAAATGTTTTTTCAGATCTATTCTGAAAATTTAGAGAAAGAGAAAATAGAGGAGGTATGTCTTGCGTTGGAGAGCATGTTCCCTGATACCATGTATATGGGAGGCTCTACCAGCGGGAATATTATCGACTGCCAGCTTTCCGGAGACATCACCGTGGTGTGTACCGCTCTTGAGAAAGAGTCTACACAGTTTCAGATTTATCAGTATGACCTTCCCTCAGAGAATATTGGCAGCATCACAGGGCAGATTGTGGAGGAGACCAGGAAAAATCCCTGGGTAAAAGCCATCGAGATGTTTTATACCATCCCGGAAGGCTCCACTACCCAGTTTTGCGACGGCATGAAAGAGATTGCGCCGGAGGTTCAGATTTTCGGGGGAGTTGTCTGCAGCGACGATATTACAAGCAATGCCTGCCTGGTGTTTTCCAAGGGCGGGAAGATTTCTTCCAAATCTGTGGTACTCATATTTTACGGCGGGGAAGAGTTTTTTGTGGATTCCATCAACGTTACAGGTTGGAAGCCCCTGGGAAGAAAATTTCATGTCACAAAATCTGACAGATGGATTTTACATGAGCTGGACGGTATTTTAGCTTATGATGTGTACCATAAATATCTGAAAATAAAAAACGATGAAAACTTTTTCTCCAATACCCTGGAATTTCCGCTGTTTTATGAGCATAACGGAACTACCATTCTGCGGACTCCTGTAGCTAGCAACGCCGACGGCTCCATCACTATGACTTCCGATATAGATGTGGGATCTGTTGTGCAGATTTCCTACGGCGATCCCAGCACCATTGTTGAGAGCATAAGAGAAGACAGTAAAAAAATCCATCAGTTCCAGCCGGATTTATTACATATCTTTTCCTGTGCGGCAAGGCGGACATTTTGGACATCCAAGGAGCCGACCTATGAGATTGAGCCGTTCAGGGATATCTCTCCCTCCTGCGGCTTTTTCTCCCACGGGGAATTTTTGCGGACAAAGGGAAATCTAAACCAGCACAATGTAACCCTGGTTATTGCCGCTATGCGGGAAGGGGAAAAGAGCGATTCTGCAGGACTCCCGGAGCTTTCGGAGAGAAAAGAGCTTTCAAGAGTTCCGCTGGTTTCCAGGCTTGCCACATTTATAAGCGTCACTTCCCTGGAGCTGGAGGAGTCAAATAAGAAGCTGGAATACGCCAACGAAAAGCTTCGGATGGCAGCGATTATAGACGGCCTTACCGGGCTTTACAACAGGAAAGAGATCCAGTCCCAGATTGAGAAGGAGCTTGCAGACGTAAAGAACAGGAAATTTTCTTTGATCATGCTGGATATTGACAATTTCAAGCAGGTCAACGATACATACGGCCATCAGGAAGGGGATATGGTGATCATTGCCCTGGCAAAAATACTTGGCAATGAGGAGAGCACCTTTGCGCATCAGTTTGCTGCTGGAAGATGGGGCGGAGAGGAGTTTATGCTGCTTTTGCATGACACGGAGGTTTCCCCGGCATCCTTTATCGCCGAACTCATCCGCCAGTGCTTTGCAAATACCACTTTCCCCACAGTGCGGATGCAGACCATCAGCCTTGGAGTGACACAGGCAAGGGAGGACGATACGATAGACTCACTTTGCACCAGAGTGGACGCTGCACTGTATAAGGCGAAAAAATCAGGGAAAAACAGGGTGGAGGTCGTGTAGTTATTGGATGAGATGAAAGAATGCAGGCTGTGTCCCAGGGATTGCGGTGTCAACCGCAGTGCTGGGGCACAGAGCGTATTGCGGGAAGAGAATGGCAGAGGAACCAGCGTCTGTGGGGAGACGGACAGAGTGCGTCTGGCAAGGGCGGCTCTGCATATGTGGGAGGAGCCCTGCATCACAGGTCTTGGCGGTTCCGGTACCGTGTTTTTCTCTGGCTGTTCCCTCCATTGCGTGTTTTGTCAGAACGCTTCCATAGCAAATGGCAATGTGGGAAAAGAAGTTTCCATGGAAAGGCTGGCGGAAATATTTCTGGAATTGCAGGAGAGGGGGGCGGAAAACATCAACCTGGTGACGGGAGATCATTTTGTGCCTATGATCATACGGAGCCTGAAACGTGCAAAAGACCAGGGAATATATCTTCCTGTGGTCTACAATACTTCTTCCTATGTAAAAGTGGATACATTGAAATCTCTGGAAGGTCTGGTGGATATCTATCTGCCGGACTTTAAATATTATGACGGGGAGCTGGCTTATCGTTATGCCAGAGCCAGGGATTATCCAAGCACCGCAAAAGAGGCGATCCGGGAGATGGTGCGCCAGCAGGGGAAACCGGAGTTTCTGGGGAGAGATGGGAAAATCCTGGGCAGTGAAGATTACAATGCCATAGAGGAGCCGGAGGGCATTGTGATGCGCCGGGGGACTATTGTCCGGCATCTTATCTTGCCGGGGGGATTAGAGGATAGTAAAAAGATATTATCGTACCTTTTGGATTCTTATGGCACAAAGATCTATATCAGTATTATGAACCAGTATACTCCGGTAAAGAATTTTTCGGATCTGCCGGAATTAAACCGCAGGGTTACAGAGGAAGAGTATGAGACGCTTTTGCAGTTTGCCATAGACAGGGGGATTGAAAATGGTTTTTTGCAGGAGGGGGATACAGCGGAGAAAAGTTTTATCCCTTCTTTCAATTATGAGGGAGTGTAAACAGTGTCAATGCCCTAATTGTCTCTCCTCTTTTTTGTGCAACGCTGGGCCACAGACAGACTGCCGCAAAAAACATCACAGATGAGCCGATTAGCGCCACAAAATTTATGCATAAAATCGCCAAATACTGGTCAATTGGAAAATTTCCTCGCTTTGCATGCAAATTTGCATCCGAAAATTTCCACTTGAATATATTATATGTTTCTATTGTTTCCAATACATAATTATGCTATATCTTATTTGTTCTTTTTTTGCTTATTATATTTTTGGAGAAAATAGGCTAACATTTCAATCAGTTCTTTTCGCCTGATTTGTGTTATATTTGTTATCGGTTTCTTTCACTTATCTCACTTGCAGGGAGAAAATATTATGGAATTTCATGAAGATTTAGAACAATTTATATTTGAGTATAATGGACTGATTTTTGCCTGGGATGAAGAACCTGAAGAAGGCTATATGGATAAGGTCAAAGCAATATCTGAACAATATAATTCGCATCTAAACTCAATTGCAGAGTTTATGATGTTGGATATTACAGAAGTTTTTGGTGAGTTTGGCGTTGAAGAAATAAAAGAGAAGTTAGGTAAGCCTGTAATTGACTATGACAATGGACAAGTGAATTACCTTGAACAATCGTTTGATGATATACACGTATTTACATTTGATTTTTTGGATGATGAATTTAAGGATTTGCAGTATTTTTCAATAGATGGCTAATTCGGGAATTGTAGGGGAACAGAGGGGATATCTTATGTATTTATTTGTAGAGGTTGTTTTCTATTCCGGAAAACGAAAACATTTGCCTGGAAATGGATATCGCCCGGATGCGGTATTTAATAAGTCCAGAGATTATTGGGGGATTACCTTTATTGAATTACCAATTGAAAAGTTTGATGATCCAACACCTGCAATTATAAAATTCTCTTTTCAAGACTGCCATTATCAAGAAGTGGTGCCAAACCAGTTGTTTGAGATTATGGAAGGAGCCAATCAGGTTGGTGTAGGGATAATTATTTCAATAGAAAATGATTTGGAAGATGGAAGGATATTTAAATCACACTAAGAGCGAAGTATTTCAAGAAAAATATCCCAATTGTTCCATCATACTAAGAGTTGTTTTTACAGAAAGACCGGATCAACTTATTTTAGATTTATTACAAAAATGTCAGCCATGGGCAAACAGCAGCACGACCGTCCATCCGGCGCACAGGCATAGGCAATACCCACAATTCCCATTTGCGGCGCCAGAAGAAAGGCAGCCAGAGTTCGAATGGAATAAATAGAAAAATGCCATAAGACCAAGATATTGACTTCCTGTCTCTATTACCTCCTCCGCACTTTTCCCCAACACAAACAGGCTTACTATAGGCATTTGAAACAGTGCTGTGATTACTCCGATCAGAATCCAGTAACTGATCTCCAACCGAAGTCCTGTGCAAAATCCCAGCTGAATGTGTTCCTCTTTTTTTGCCCCCTGTTTTGTGCTATAAATGTGGAAATAGAGGTTGCAATTCCCTGCTCTGGAATACAAGCAAAGTCATCTACTCTCATCACTGCATTAAAGGCTGCCATGTCCGCTTTCCATTCTTCCTTTCTGGGAAAAAGATCTGGAAGCTTTTTTAACAAATACCAATCGCCAAAAGGGCAGGGATGGCTTCCGCCACAACGGTTGTTACTGCACTACAGACAATACCAAGATGAAGCATTCCTAAAAATAGCACCAACACTCATGGTAGTACCTAGACGTTGTCTATACCGCTTCAAGTCTTTGGCACCGAAAAAAACACTCATCAGAACACCAATTCCAATACACAGACCAGTTATGGCAAGAATTACCAGATTCATCATTGGACCAGCAATTCCTTCCGCCGCCAATGCGTCTTTTCCGATAAATCTGTCTGCGATAATAGAATGTGAGAGCTTTAATGAGGCGATTAATGAAGGATCACAGCCTATCTTTATGGAGTTTTTCAAGCAGTATGCTTATCTCTTTGCAATCGTACTGATTATATTTTTTGCCGTGCTTGCGCTGACTTTTGCTTTTGCTATTTAGGCGCTGGACCGTGAATCGTAACATTGCCGCAGGCGTTCCGGAATTTTGAAATCGGATTGCACGTTTTTGGAAAATATGTTATGTTATATACAGCAAGTCGTGGAAAAATGTAACAAGAGGTACGAGAAGTGAAAAAGAAACATAGACGATTCTATCTGCTGGTCATTGTATCTGCATTCTTAATTGTTTATCTGGTGATATTTTTATATATCAGACGGATGAATGAGACAATTTCAGATAACATCATCAACTCCATCAGTGAAATTGCGGAACATGACAAAACAACGATTCAGACTTATATTGAAATCTGCTGGCAGGATCTCTACGAGATTAGGGAACGGTTTGACAGCTTTGAGTGCAAAACTATTGAAGATATTGAAACCAGGATGAGCCTGGAGAGTGTGTCTAATGGATTTAACCACATTTATCTGGTTGCTGACGATGGTACAGTTTATACAGATAAATATGTCATTTATACGCCGGGCAATGATATTGTGAAGCGGAACCTGGATTTTCTGCCCTACTTTGAACAAGGTGAGGAAAAGGTAGTCTGCCGTTTTGATGATAAGACAGAGGGCGGATGGCTGCAAAAAGAAAGTATTCTGTATGGAATCCGGCTGCATGACTATAGCGTAGACGGCATAAAAATGTTTGCACTGATCGGAATCAGTGACATCTCATCCATTCAGGACAGTATGGTAATCGATAGTTTTGTCAAGGAAGGTAAAAGCCGCGGGCACAGCGCCCTAATCGACATGAATGGGAATTATATCGTCAATGTCAATAAAGAAGTTTACCTAAACAGGACGGATAACCTGTTTGATCATTTGTCGGAAGCGGAAAGCAGCGATTTAAAAGATGAAGAGATTATGGAAAAACTTCAAAACCGGGAGACATTTGGATTTTATCATTCCCATGTGGGGCAAAAAAGCAGGGAGCTCTTTTATTTCATACCCTTTAGTGACAATTTTGACCTGTATTTCATTATGTCGATCAATGAGGAAGTCTTTGCGGAGCAGAAAAGGACATTTGTATCCCTCAGTATGACAATGGCGGTTTTCTCTGTGATTACAGTTATTGTTATGCTGTTGATTATCATGAAGCTTCAAATAAAAACGGTAAGGACAACGGCATCGGCACAGTCCCAGAAAGAATTTCTTTCTAATATGAGCCATGAGATACGGACGCCGTTAAATGGACTGATTGGCATGAACCATCTGATGATGGTAAATATTGATGATGAAAATCAGAAGCCGCAAATTAAGGAATGGCTGAAAAAATCCCACAGTACAGCGAACTATCTGCTGTCACTGGTAAATGATATTCTGGATATGTCAAAACTTCAGGCAGGAAAAGTGGATATTGTGAAGGAACCCATGCAAATTTCCGCCATGATAGATGAAATTGCGGCAATGCAGGCAGACAATATCAAAAGCCGGGGGGTGGATTTCATCGTGGAGACCGACATTATAGAGCCTTGTATCGAGGGCGATATCACCCGCACGAAGCAGATTTTGATGAATATTGTCGGTAATGCGGCTAAATTTACGCCAGAGGGCAAAAGCATCCGCCTGTCAGTTGCACAGAAGAAAACAGATGATATGCATGTGGTCACGACATATCGCTGTGAGGATACCGGAATCGGCATTTCGGAGGAATATATAGACAAAATATTCGACTCATTTAGCCAGGAGCGGAACAGGAATGCGAATGGCATCAAGGGAACCGGGCTGGGGATGGCAATCAGCAAACTCCTTGCACAGGCCATGGGCGGAGATATTACGGTGGAGAGCAAACTCAACGAGGGAAGCACCTTTATCGTCACCATCCCTTCCCAGATTGCTAAGGACATTCCGGCTGACCTGGAAATGCAGGAAGTTACAGATGAGGAGTTAACCGGATTTACGCACAAAGCGAATGGCAGGCCGATTAAAATTCTGGTAGCGGAGGATGTGGAACTCAATGCAGAGATTCTGCTGGAAATACTTGCAATGGAGGGGTTTGAGACTGTGCTTGCACAGAATGGGCAGGAAGCAGTGGAGTTCTTTGACCAATCGGAAATCGGAGAGTTTGATCTTATTTTGATGGATATGCAGATGCCTGTCATGGATGGCTGTACAGCAGCTGCGAAGATCAGACAGCTGCAAAGGGCCGATGCCAAGTCTGTGGTAATCTATGCCTGCACCGCCAATATGTTCCAGGAGGACAGGGAAGCGGCGATTGCCAGCGGAATGAATGACTTTTTGACGAAACCAATCGACATAAATGTCCTGCTGAAAAAAATCAGGGCGAATGCCAAACAGGGTGTGCAGTAAAACCGGATTTAACAGTCAGGCCAGAAAAAAATTTGTATGTTAAGGAGTAACAGTTATGGGAAGAAAAATATTTGCAACAGCACTGGCTTTGGTATTAGGATGCAGTCTTTTGACCGGATGCGGCAAGGAGACCAAAAAAGAAGTAACCCTTATTATTAAAGTACCTGAGCTGGCAATGAACTCAGTCAGTAATCCTGATATTTTGGATTCCACTGCATTTTTACAGAGTGCAGGAGAGGAATTTGCGGCACAATATCAAGATGCCGATGTCAAGATTCGTGTGGATACTTTTGCCTATGTGGATGAAGTGAAAGCGGTTACGGACAGTTTTGATACGGAGGAGGCGCCGGATCTTCTCTATGAAGGATATTTTAATATGGCATCCTATCTGCATACGGGCAGGGTGGTTCCGCTGGATGATATTATTTCGGACGAATTGCGGAAGGATATTGACGATGCATCCTGGGCCATGAGCATGTCAAATGGAAAAACCTATATGATGCCGTTTTTAAGTATGCAGAATATCCTGATTTATAACAAAGAACTCTTCCAAGACTGCGGTTTGGAGAAATATCTTTCGGATGAGGTTACGATACAGAATTGGACGGTGGAGGAATGGACAGATATTCTGGATACACTGGCGTCTAAACTTCCGGAACAGTCCTATCCGATGATGATGTATGGCAAAAATAATCAGGGAGACACCCATATCATGTCCTATATCCGGGCTTTTGGAAGTGAAATTTTTGATGCGGATGGACATTTTGATTTTGAGAATGAGCTGTCTGTCAAGGCACTGGAATGGATACAGTCCGGTGTTGACAAAGGCTGGTATCCGCCCCATCCGGAAAACCTGGAGATTTCAGACTGCAATGAGTTGTTTAGCAATGGACAGCTGGCGGTTCATATCTTTAATAATGCCAATTTTGTACTCTATGATAATATGGAAAATTATGGATATGTCAATTTTCCGGGCAATGTGGCAACTTCTTTTGCCACCGGATTTGAAGTGTTTGACAACGGCGATGCGCTTAAGGTACAGGCAGCGAAAGATTTCATCAAATATATTTATGAAAATGATAAGTGGCTGGACATGTCTGCGGGCAATATTCCGGCAAGCAGAAAGACTGCAGAAAAATATAAGGATCAGATTACAATGCTGGATGAATTTACCAGCAATGCAAAGCATGTGGTAGATTTTATGAATAACAGCCCGAACTGGCAGGGAGAAGATACTTCTGTCCGCAATGTGTTCTGGCCAAATATCCATGAACTGCTGGCAAAGAGCATCACACCGCAGGAATGTGCAAAGAAGCTGGATGAGACCTGTAATGCTGCATTGGATACAGGGTGGGAAAATAGTACGCTGCATGAGTAAAAATTGGAAGATTTTCTGTCCTATGAGCAGTTCCACAAGATATTCAAGCAGGATCCCCCCACATATCAGTCTGCTGTCCAGCGACTATACTGTCACACCGGTGGCATCCAGCCTGGATGCAATTCGGAGCATCACTTCTTGGAACAAACATTGTAAGGATTTTGCTGTATCGGGGGAATGAGCCAATCAGACAAAATTATTGTGCATTTTGGAAAAAAAGAAAATACGAAAAGATGACAGAAGAATTTGCAGGGATTTTGCGATGTAAGTTCTAATTTAAATGTAGAGAAATATTTTATCACTCAAAACCGTTTTAAGCAATCCGTTTAAAACGGTTTTTATTATACGCATTGTTTGACCTTCTCAACCACGTCCATATCGATATTGACATTCAGGGGGAAAAGAAACTCCATGAGCGTCTTGCACTGATCCATATGGCCGACCACTATCATGGTCTCCCTGCCATTTTCATTGCTGGCCGTGGGTATGAAAGCTAGAACGTCTTTGCCCTCTTTATTGAAAATGGGCAGAAATTCGTGGTCCGCCTGAAGGACATATTCAGTAACAAAAATCCTGTCTGCCTGGGATCTTCCTGACGGTGAGTTAAAGTACACAGTGGGGCAGATACACAATCTGTCTTTTTGTGGTGTAAAAAAACAAATATTTCGCCAACTACAAAGTATTTAGACCGCCTTTCGGACCGAAAATGGTTAATCCAATTCTTAACTTAATGGATTCTCAACATCAACTTTCTTTAACTAAGTGACATTGCGGAATCATGTTTGACACAGAAAAAGTTTTAATAAAACCATAGGTTAGGAGGATTCTAAAAATGGTTTGTTATCTGCATACAGAACAGGATGTAAACCAATAATGGTTCCGGATTTATGGCAGCCAGACGAAGATATAAAAAAGGTCATAGTTGCCAAAGATGATGCTATTTGATTACGGGCAAACCCTTATAGCAGAGCAAAAATTTGATGGAGTAAAAGGGACCTCAGCCCCTTTTATATTCCAAAATATCCCCCGGCTGACAATCCAGGACATTACATATTGCTTCAAGGGTTGAAAAACGGATGGCACTGATTTTCCCCGTCTTCATTTTTGACAGATTGACATTTGCAACACCCACTTTTTCTGATAATTCTTTCAATGACATTTTCCTGTCTGCCATAACCCCGTCTAACCTCATAATAATTGGCATATCATCACCTCACAAAGTTTCATCTGATTCCCGCTGCAGATCACAGACATACTTAAAGATTAGAGAAATACAATAAATGATCATACCGCCTATGATCCAGGAGGCGTATATGAAAATATCGACGAGAGGACAAAATGCCATCAAGCTTATGCTGGATCTGGGCACCTATTATCAGGGGGAGCCGATAAAAGTAAAGGATATTGTAAGAAGACAGAATATTTCTGAAAAATACCTGGAACAGATCATATCCGTGCTCCAAAAAGCCGGGCTGGTAAAAAGTATCCGCAGGGCACATGGAGGGTATATCCTTCGGTTTTCCCCGGAAGAATATACAGTAGGGCAGATCCTAAAAACGGTAGAGGGCAGTATGTCACCTACGGACTGCGTGGGGGAACGGGGAACACCCTGCGAGAATAAGGCAACCTGTGTCAGCTTCCGGTTATGGGAAAAATTAGACAGGGCGATAAATGATTTGTTGACAGGGATTACTCTGGCAGATATGCCGGACTGGCAGAGAGAAATAATGGCAGACCAGTATGTGATATAGAGAAGTGGGAAAGAAGGAGATTATTATGAGTAAAATTATTTATCTGGACAATGCGGCAACGACGCAGGAAATTTATTTTACCGGAGGCGGAAGCGAGTCTGACAACTGGGCCTTAAAAGCGGCGGTGGAGGCCTATGGGGAGAAAGGCAGACATATCATCACCAGCAAAATAGAGCACCATGCCATTTTGCACACCTGCGCCTATCTGGAAAAGCAGGGCTGTGAAGTGACCTATCTGGATGTTGATGAGGAGGGGAAGATATCTCTTCAGGAGCTGGAGGCAGCAATCCGTCCCGATACCATTTTAATTTCCATTATGGCGGCAAACAACGAGATCGGAACCATAGAGCCTATTGCGGAAATCGGAAAAATCGCCCATAAGCACGGGGGGTTGTTCCACACAGACGGGGTGCAGGTCTATGGGCATATCCCACTGAATGTAGATGAGATGATCATAGACATGCTCTCCGCCAGCGGCCACAAACTAAACGGGCCGAAGGGAATCGGAATCCTCTATATCAGAAAAAGGGTCAAAATCCGCTCCTTTATCCACGGGGGTGCCCAGGAGAGAAACAGGAGGGCAGGGGCATCCAATGTGCCGGGAATTGTGGGATTTGGAAAAGCGGCGAGTATTGCAGGAAAGACAATGGAGGAGCGGAGCAAAAAGGAGACAGAATTGAGGGATCACCTGATCGAGCGGGTATTGAAAGAAATTCCCCACACCAGGTTAAACGGCCCTGCAAAGGACAGGCTCCCCAACAACGCAAATTTCTGTTTCCGATTTATTGAGGGGGAATCTATGCTGATCCTTCTGGACCAGCGTGGAATATGTGCTTCCAGCGGTTCCGCCTGCACATCCGGGGCGTTAGATCCCTCACCTGTGCTCCTTGCCATCGGACTGCCCCATGAGATCGCCCACGGTTCCCTGCGGCTTACTTTGTCTGAGGAAACCACAAAAGAGGACATAGATTTTGTGGTGGATGAACTGAAAAAAATTATTGAGAGACTTCGCAGCATGTCTCCCCTGTATGAAGATTTCATGAAAAACAAGAATTAGAAAAGTATATCCCAAAAAGAAGAACCACAGTCATACCCATATGTCCAAAGAACAGGACGAGAAGGAGGAAATAATATGTACAGCGAAAAAGTAATGGACCATTTTAACAACCCTAGAAATGTGGGGGAGATTGATAACCCCAGCGGCATAGGCACTGTTGGAAATGCAAAGTGCGGGGATATCATGCGCATGTATTTTGATATTGACGATAAGGGAGTAATCCGGGATGGGAAATTTAAGACCTTTGGATGCGGTGCGGCGGTGGCCACCAGCAGTATGGCCACAGAGCTTGTGAAGGGAAAAACAGTACAGGAGGCTTTGACAGTGACAAACAAAGCGGTGATGGAGGCGTTAGACGGGCTTCCGCCGGTAAAAGTGCACTGTTCCCTTTTGGCGGAGGAGGCGATCCACGCAGCTTTGTGGGACTATGCCCAGAAAAACAATATTGTAATTGAAGGTCTTGAGAAATCGGTGGAGGATATTGGGGAAAAGGTGGAAGAAGAGGAGTATTGATATGAGCCGATTGGATGAAGAGCGAGTGGAGAGTATTGTAAAACTTATCTTAGATGATTATGAGGACAAACGGGCCATCAATAAGACGGACATCTATAACCAGCCGGACAAAAAGGCAATTATCGACATTGTGGAAAAATTATTGAAGATATTGTATCCGGGATATTACAGCGATAAAGTCTACAAAATTTACAGTCTGAGAAACAACATGTCCGCAGCCATTGAGGATGTGATGTTTCATCTGAAAAAGCAGATTATGGTTGTGTTGAAATACTGTGATACAGTTCATGGCCTGACAGAGGAAAAGCTGGATGAGCGGGCGGCGGATCTCACATGTGATTTTATGGAACAGATTCCTAAGATCCGTTCCTATCTGGACACGGATATAGAGGCAGCTTATGAGGGCGATCCGGCGGCGGGAAGCAGGGATGAGATTATTTTATCTTATCTTATCCTGGTCTTTACGCCAGTTCTGTTTATCGGGTTGCCCATGAACTGTCTCTTCTCGGCGTGCCCATGATGCGTGATCGGAGAGCATGTGAAAATTTATCAGAGGGTTACCCTGGGAGGCCTGTCCACAAAAGGCGGACAGAAATTAAAGGGAGTGAAGCGTCATCCAACCATAGGCGATCATGTGACGATCTACTCCGGGGCGTCTATTTTGGGAGACGATACGGTGATTGAGGATAATGTTGTGGTGGGAGGCAATACTTTTGTCACAAAATCCATTGGAAATGACACCAGGGTAAGCGTCAGAGAGCAGGAATTGCAGTTCACAAATGCAAAATAGTCTTGCTTTTTACCTGCAAAAGATAGTAGAATATAAATAATAGAGAACGAAAATACATATGAAGGATATGTTGTCTTTGAACATTCTTTCATAGGGAAGGAGATTAAGTATGGGAATTGGCAGTGTAGCATCATGGAATCGTACTTCAGGCATGCAGATGACTGCGACAGGTTCGACAGATTCAAAAAGCAAAAGTATCCAAAATGAAATAACCGATGTGCAGCAGGAGATAAAGAAACTTTCTTCTAAGGAAGAATATTCTGTCAGCGAAAAGGCAATTGAACAAAAAAAGCTTCAACATGAAAAAGCCAGCCTCGATACAGAATTAAAACTGCATCAGGAAGAACTTCTCAAGTCTCAGAAAAGAGAAGTTATGATGGCAAAGCTGCAGGAGGAAAGGGAGACATCCACTGATGAGGAAGACAGAAAGGAGCTGTCAGCCGACGGGCAGCAGGCGGACCGTCAGGGAACTGTCATAACAGAAAATAACGACGGCACTGTGATTTTAAAGGAAGAAAAGATTCAGGATGAGAAGACTAGTGCAGATGCGGCAGATGAGACGAAGGAAAATATAGACACGGATCTGGCTGCAGATACCGGATTATCCCACAGAGAGATGCATGCCATGGTTTCAGCAGACAATTCTATACAACGGGCAGACCGCCAGGGAGTTGTGATAGCAAGGATCAGAGACGGCATTGCTATTTTTAAGGGAGAAATGAATCAGGATAAGAGTCACGGCGTAGATACAGACAAAAAGCAGGCTGAGCTTGAAAAGATGGAGAAAAAGGAACAAAAGGCAAGGGCATTCCAGTTCTCTGCTTTAGGCGAGGCGAACAGTACAATGAGGTTGGCAGCAAAGACTAAGGTGTCCGGGGAAAAGGACAGGGCAAAGGTCAATACAGAGAGAAACACAATTAAATTATTTGAGGAAGACCAGGCAAGACAGCAGAGATTTCAAATTTCTTTCGGGTAATAAAAGTTTCAAATAATAAGTTGAAATCAGTGGATGAATATGGCGACACATACCGTTGCGTAATGTTTTTTTAACCAAAGAGCATACTAAAGGAGATGTAAAAATATATGAAACTAGTGTACTGACCGAATTATACTTAGTCAAATAATTCTTCCATATATTGCCAT
>JAMPFA010000026.1 GCA_023664725.1 Roseburia sp.
ACCAAGGAAAAGCCGTAAACAGAAAGAACAGTCTTGAAACATAAAGCTAATTAAAATGGATTATACTAGTATATATGGGGATTGGTGATGTCATTTAAATCAAGTATTACTGAAAGGAAGAAAATATTTTTATGGAAGATGAAAGTCAATTTATTGAACAGGCGGATTATCTGTTATCAGAAGATAAAACGTTAGAACAGTCATTTAAAAAACATATTCTTCCGTTTTTAAAAGATCAAGATTATGATGCTTTTTCCACACTATGCTACCTTTTGATGGGAAAAGAAATCAAAAGAGATACTGATCAATTCAGAGAAGAAAATAATTTGTCCAAACTTCCGGTAAGATTGGATTATAAACTTGCGAAAGAATATGATGATATAGTTTCACAATGGCAAAATAAGCGAAAACAAAAATGGTCATTTATGGTTCAGAAGATTATATCTTCAACGAAAAAATTTTATCAGAAATCTAAACCGATACTAGGGATGTTAGAATATTTGGAATGCTGTGGGAATGCGCTGATTCAATCTAATCTATATAAGGGCTGGTTCCAAGATCGAAGTGACTATCTGGTTTCTTGTTTTTTTGCTCTTTATGATAAAAATCAGATTAAGAAACAATGGATTAAGACAGAATTCGTGGAAAAATACGAAACTGCCCATAAGTTTGTACATAAATATAACATTTGTTTACCATGCTATTATGCAGCTATTTGGGAATCATGGGTACTTAGTACTTACCAGCAAGATACGGAAGAATATTTCCGCAGTGGTCAGGAATTATATTTGCTTTTGTCACAGTTACCGAATATATATATAAATTTTCTGTATGGCCATCCTCTATATCCAAACCAGCCCAGAGAACGAGTAGTAATGTCTGATAAAGGAAAGATGGAACCTCTTGCGACTACAAAAATGCCAGTGCCCTTTTACGACTATCTTCCAACTTTCTGTTCTATAAAAAACAAAGAAGACGAATATCGGGCACGTCCAGATGGAAAAAACCAGTATTTTCATCCAATGATACGAACAAGGATGCCTTGCACGCAAATCTATTGCAAAACGGATATGTATCTTTATTTGAAAAACGCTTTTCAAACTATCGAGTTGGAAAACAAGAGGGAAGAGTTAGAAAAATACTTTCAACAAGGTGCATTGGATAATAAAAAGATGTGCGAATCTAAAAGGATAAGATTGTCATCAGAGCAGATTCAAGAACATCGAGCAGAGATTGAAAAGAGAATAAAAAATAAACCAAAAAGTTTTGATTGGACTCAAAAAATTAATAAGAGATCAACAAACATAAGAACTACATTGGAAAATGCCAATTTCAATCCTGATAAGATTCTATACGGTTCCGAAAAAGTTACAGGCGACAGACTTATAGCAAGTGCTTTTGCATTCGGTTTTTCTAGCGAAGAAGCGCAACAGTTTTTTGCCTCAAATCATTACTGCCTTTGTAATTCTATTAAGAGAGATATTATCATTCAGTATGCTCTTGACAAAGGATTTAGTCTAAAAAGCTGTAATGACATATTAAAAACATTCAATGAGAAAATAATAAAAGGCAACCGTCAAAACAATGATGCGAAATAGCCAATTTCATGGCATAAGAACCTAATAAATCCGCCATGAATCACAATGTGAAACAGCCACATCGGAAGATTTGGGGCTTAACGTTATCAGAAGAAAAAGGAGACTAGCTATGAAAAGTCAAGTCTAGATTAACAAAAAAATTTTTTGCATCGGTGGTAAACTTTAATAAATTTTTTAGAAATACCTGAGTAGCTGTTGTCGCTTATTCAGGTATTGTTATCTTTGACAATAAATCTTCAGGTTTCCATATCATGATTTCAGCCTCCTTATAATCAGTTGGGTTGCGTGTTACAATACCATCCATTTTCTGTAACAAAGAGACAGAATATTGTACAGAGTCTTCAAAATCACTCCAGGGCAAAGTGAGAGCCATTTTAATCTCATCTTCTGAAACGTATGCAATAGAAACAATTCTTGTCAGTTTTGTTATCATACTTTTTAAGCCTTTCATTTCTGTATTCATCTAAAGTTTTTCCGATATCCGGGATGATACCGATCAGGGAAGCGACAAGAGATTCCACACCTGTTTCTGCTTCTTTTAATGATTCATTTTTAATTTCTTCTTTTTTTCTGGAGCCAATCAGAAATTTTATATAAGAAACTGCTCTGTCATAGTCTTTTTCATCCAGATTTTCCAAGAGCTGATTTATTTCTATGGTTGCAGAATTCATATTTTTCCTATTCCGTAATTATATTCTATGAAGTATATCTTTATTGTTAGTATATCATTTTCTTTCGTATTTTACAACAAAACGTCTTTTTAGACTGATAACACTTTTGCAACAGTACTATTGACAAAACCAGTACTATGTAGTACGATGTATATAAGCAAATACAGTTTCACATTCATTGTACTTAAAAACAGGAGGTACAAAATGAACTTAGACAAATGGAAATCCCAGATTGCCCGGGGAACCCTGGAATACTGCGTTCTGCTTATGTTAAGCCAAAAGACATGCTACGGATACGAAATCCTGCAGGAATTGAACAAGTACCCCATGCTGGCATCCACAGAGAGCACGGTGTATCCCCTCTTACGGCGCCTTCTGAAAGAAAATTATCTGGAGTCAGTCTGGAAAGATTCTGCGGAAGGACTGCCCCCCAGGAAATATTATTCCCTGACACCTTTGGGGCAGGAGTATATAGAGCTTATGTCAAAGGAATGGGAAAATCTGTTGCAAGCCATTGAAGGCCTGAAAGGAGAGAGATTATGAACACAAAATTAGAAAAATACTTAGACGCTGTTGACAGACATTTAAGGCCACTTCCCACGTCGGAGCGGGTTGATATCGTAAAGGAGATCAAGGGTTCCATGATGGAGATGGAACAGGAAAATATTTCTGCCGAGGAGATTATAGAGAGGCTTGGACCGCCAAGGGATCTGGCCAAGGCATATCTGGGGGATCTGCTGGCAAAAGAATCCGGTTTTAGCCTGAACAGTTTTTTGGTTGCCTGTGCGTTCTACAGTGTGGTGGGACTTTCCGGTATGATCATTATACCTACCCTGGCCATCGTTGCACCTACCTTTATTTTTGTGGGGATACTGTCACCTATTGTTGTGGGAATAAAAATGGTGGATTACATTTTTCACCTTGGGATTCCCTATATTGAAAATGTGGGAGTGTTCAGTGTGAATGGTGTGTCAATTATGAATCCTATTTTAGAGTTTTTGGTGGCGCTTGTGGTGGGAGTCTGTCTTTGCCTTCTGGGGAAAGGGGCATGGAAATTGTTGAAATCTTATTGTGTCAAAGTTGGAAGGACGAAAAGGGATTTGTCAGTTTAATGGATATGTATAAGAAAGATTTACTGAAATTTAAAAGGAAGGTTCTTCTGCCGTAACAGATGACACCCTCCTTTAATGGCTGATTTTTCTGTTGTCCGCCAACTGATCGGCACCCGAAGTCCGATAAGAAAATTCTGGTTTTTCTGTTGCCAGCCAACTGTCCGGCACCCGAAGTCCGGAAAGAATTTCGGATTTTCTGTGTCAGCCCACATGACAGGCATATAGCCTATCTACTATTTATAGTATACACATAAGTATTGGAATATGCAACAGGTTTATAAAAATTTAAGAAAATGCTTGACATATACCCAACAAGGGTATAGTATAATTGTATGGAAGGGAAATATTACCTCTCCATGCATTTTTTCTCCATGCGCCCGCATAAGGAATACAGTTGCCATGCGACATGCGAGTGGTGCATCGGGCAGAAAAAATTGTTTCTACTCGAATTTTGCAAGGAAAGGATGATTCGTTTATGGACACAATAAAGAATGAGATAACAGAAAGTGCAGAAAAGGCTGAATTCACAGAAGAAGCAGAAACCTGCTGCAGCGGAAAGAAAAAGCAGCGGACAGACAAGGAATACAAAGATCTGATGAACCGCCTGAAACGTATTGAAGGTCAGGTGCGGGGCATTCAGGGAATGTTGGAGCGGGGAGCATACTGCCCGGATATTTTAGTTCAGGTGGCGGCAGTGAATGCGGCTCTCAACAGCTTTAACAAAGTTCTTCTCACAGAGCACCTGAAAACCTGTGTGGTGGACAATATCCGCCAGGGCAATGATGAGGTCGTGGACGAATTGGTGCAGACCCTGAAAAAAATGATGAAATAGAAAGGACAGGAAAGAAATGGAACAGTACAGTGTGACAGGCATGAGCTGTGCGGCATGCAGTGCCAGGGTGGAAAAGGCGGTGCAGAGTGTGCCGGGGGTGGTCAGCTGCTCGGTGAGCCTGTTGACCAACTCCATGGGAGTGGAGGGAACTTACAGCCCGGCAGAGATCATAAAAGCCGTGGAGGCGGCAGGTTACGGGGCAAAGCAAAAAGGCGCAGGAAAAGAGGGAGCCAAAGCCCCAGATTATGCGGATATGCTGGAGGATAAAGAGACGCCTCTGATGAAAAAAAGGCTCATCGCCTCATTGATTCTTTTGATCCCTCTTATGTATGTGTCCATGGGACATATGATGTGGGGATGGAAAGTGCCTGAAATCATGGAGGGAAACCATGTGGCAATGGGGATTTTCCAACTCCTGTTTACCACTGCAATTATGGTGATCAACCAGAAGTTTTTCGTAAACGGATGGAAAGGATTGATCCACAGGTCACCCAATATGGACACTCTCGTGGCGCTTGGGGCAGGGGCATCCTACGGGTACAGCATATTTGCGCTCTTTGCCATGACAGACGCCCAGATGCGGATGGATGACGCCGGCGTTATGGCCTATATGCACGAGTTTTACTTTGAGTCTGCGGCCACGATCCTCACATTGATCACTGTGGGAAAAATGTTAGAAGCCCGGTCCAAGGGAAGGACAACAGACGCATTGAAGGGGCTTATGAGGCTTGCACCAAAAACCGCCGTGATCCTCCGGGATGGCCAGGAAGTGGAAGTACCCATTGAAACGGTGGCAAAAGGGGATATCTTTGTAGTCCGCCCCGGGGAAAATATACCGGTGGACGGCGTGGTGACAGAGGGAAGCAGTGCGGTGAATGAGTCCGCCCTGACAGGGGAGAGTATTCCCGTGGACAAAGAGCCGGGGGATACGGTTTCTGCAGCCACCTTAAACCAGTCGGGCTTTTTAAAATGTGAGGCCACAAGGGTGGGGGAGGACACAACCCTGTCCCAGATCATTCAGATGGTCAGCGATGCGGTGGCAACAAAAGCCCCCATTGCAAAAGTGGCAGACCGGGTATCTGGTGTATTTGTTCCAAGTGTGATCACCATTGCGGCAATCACAATCCTGATCTGGCTTCTTGCCGGGCAGACGGTGGGATTTGCACTGGCAAGGGGAATCTCCGTGCTGGTTATCAGCTGCCCCTGTGCCCTAGGTCTTGCAACTCCCGTTGCCATTATGGTGGGCAGCGGCATGGGAGCAAAAAACGGCATTATGTTTAAGACGGCAGTCTCTCTGGAGGAGACGGGGAAAACTCAGATCGTGGCGTTGGATAAAACCGGAACCATCACAAACGGGGAGCCGGTGGTGACAGATGTGATACCGAATAAAGAGGTATACAGTGAAGCGGAACTTCTTTCCATGGCTTTTTCCCTGGAACAAAAAAGTGAGCATCCCCTGGCCAAGGCCATTTTATCCCTGGGGAGAGAAAAGGGCTATAGGCCGGAGGAAGTTACAGAGTTTCAGGCAGTGGCGGGAAACGGCCTTAGGGCCCGGTTAGATGGAAATGAATTAGCCGGGGGAAACAGAAGTTTTATTGAAGAATTCGTTTCGGTGCCAAAGGAGTTTGGACGCCTGGCAGACCAGCTTTCCAGTGAGGGAAAGACGCCGCTCTATTTTTCCTGCGAGGGAGATTTCATGGGGATTATTGCGGTGGCGGACGTGATGAAGGAGGACAGCAAAGAGGCCATCGAAGAGCTTAAAAACATGGGCATCCATGTGGTGATGCTCACCGGGGACAACGTAAGAACCGCAAATGCTATTGGCAGTTTGGCCGGGGTGGACGAAGTGATCGCAGGAGTTTTGCCCCAGGGAAAAGAATCGGTGATCCGCACATTAAAAAACACAGGAAAAGTTGTGATGGTTGGGGACGGCATCAACGATGCCCCGGCCTTAAAGCGGGCGGATATGGGAATCGCCATCGGAGCGGGAACGGATATCGCCATTGATGCGGCGGATGTGGTTTTAATGAAGAGCAGGCTGAAAGATGTGTCTGCGGCAATCCGGTTAAGCCGTGCCACTTTAAGAAATATCCACCAGAACCTTTTTTGGGCATTTTTCTATAATGTAATAGGTATTCCCCTGGCGGCCGGTTTGTGGTATCCTGTTTTTGGGCTGACATTAAATCCCATGTTTGGGGCGGCAGCTATGAGTTTATCCAGTTTCTGTGTGGTGAGCAATGCATTGCGGCTGAATTTTTTCTCCATGTATGACACCCGCAGGGATAAAAAAATAAAAGTAAAAAAGAAAAGAGAAAAGGAGATAATGCAAATGGAAAAGACAATGGAGATCAAGGGAATGATGTGCGGACACTGTGAGGCAAGGGTAAAGAAATGCTTAGAGGCACTGGCACAGGTGGACGAGGCAGTGGTGAGCCATGAAAAGGGAACCGCTGTGGTAAAGTTAAATGCAGAGCTTTCCGATGATGTGTTAAAGAAAACTGTGGAAGAGCAGGATTATGAGGTGGTTGGAATTTCTTAAGGAGTGAAAGTAATGAGAGTTGTGGAAGAGCAGCAGTTTGACATGGAGCGTGCCCTGTACGGCGAGAAAGCCCTGCTGGTAAGGCATTGCTCCTTTGACGGGCCAGCGGACGGGGAAAGCGCTTTTAAGGAGGCAGGAGACATACAGGTGGAGGACTGCTATTTTAACCTGCGCTACCCCTTCTGGCACAATGATAACCTGAAAATCCAGGGCTCGGAAATGACGGAGCTTTGCCGTGCTGCATTATGGTATTCCGGTAATATTGAAATTAAGGACACCAAGCTTCACGGCATCAAGGCGCTCAGGGAGTGCAGGGATGTCAAGCTTACCGATTGTGATATTGTGTCCCCGGAATTTGGCTGGTCTGTGGGCAATATTGATATGAAAGGGTGCAGGGCACAGAGTGAATACTTTTTTATGCGCTCAAAAAACATTCGATTTGAGGAAGTGGCCCTTCAGGGAAAATATTCCTTCCAGTATATTGAAAATGCAGAATTTGACCACTGTAACTTTGACACAAAAGACGCTTTCTGGCACGGGAAAAACGTGGTGGTAAGAGACAGTATCGTAAAGGGAGAGTACTTAGGCTGGTACGCCGACGGGCTCACCTTTATCAACTGTCACATTATCGGAACACAGCCCCTTTGCTACTGCAAAAACTTAAAGCTGATTAATTGTAAGATGACAGACACGGATCTGGCCTTTGAAAAATCCCAGGTGGAGGCGGAGCTTACCGAGCCCATGATCAGCATTAAAAACCCGGCGGAGGGAACCATAAAAGTTCCGGCGGTGGGAGAGATCATTATGGACGATAGCAATGCGAAAGGAAAAGTTATAGTCGGATAACCATATGAAACAGAATTTGTTAGAAAAGATGCGGAAAGGAGAGAGGCTGGCTTTCGGTCAGCAGCTCCTTTTGATTTTTCAGCTGAGTGTTCCAGCAATTATGGCTCAGATTTCTTCCATTGTGATGCAGTATATCGACGCTTCCATGGTGGGCCAGCTTGGGGCAGACGACTCCGCATCCATCGGGCTGGTGTCCTCCAGTACCTGGATGATGGGGGGGCTTTGCTCTGCCGCCAGCATCGGTTTTACCGTGCAGATTGCCCAGAGGATCGGGGCGGGGGAAGAAAAAAAGGCGAGGAATATTGTCCGTCAGGGACTTTTGGCAGTGCTGCTTTTCAGCGGACTGCTTTTTTCTGTGGGTGCGGGGATCAGCGGTTTTCTCCCTGTCTGGCTGGGAGGGGGAGAGGAGATCTGTAAAAATGCCTCCCGATATTTTCTTGTGTACGCCATATCCCTCCCGGCAATCCAGATGAACAATGCGGCGGGGGGAATGCTGCAGTGCAGTGGAAATATGCGGCTTCCCAGCATTTTGCATATTCTGATGTGCGTTTTGGATGTGCTGTTTAACAGTGTGCTGATCTTTCCGGCCAGAAATATAACTTTGCTGGGGCATCAGTTTTATTGCCCTGGCGCAGGGCTTGGCGTTATGGGGGCGGCCCTTGGGACTGCGTTAGCGGAAGTTGTGGTGGCATGTTTGATGCTGTATTTTCTTCTGGAAAAATCCCCTATGCTCCATCTTCGGAAGGGGGAGAAAACACGGTTTGCCAGGGAAGATCTCGCCCGGGCGGTTAAAATCGCAGTGCCTGTGGGATTTGAGCAGGTTGTCATGTGCGGCGCCCAGATTATGAGCACCAAAATCGTGGCTCCCCTCGGGACGGTGGCCATTGCGGCAAACTCCTTCTCCGTTACGGCAGAGAGCCTTTGTTATATGCCGGGATACGGGATTGGGACGGCGGCCACAACCCTCATTGGACAGAGCATCGGCGCAGGGAGAAAAGATATGACAAGACGGCTGGGGTGGCTGACCACATGCCTTGGAATGGCGGTGATGGCGGGAAGCGGCGTGCTTCTCTACATATTTGCACCTTTTATGATCGGAATTTTATCCCCTGATGAGGCGATCAGGGAACTTGGCACAAAAGTACTTCGCATTGAGGCTTTTGCGGAGCCTATGTACGCTGCATCTATTGTGGCATCGGGAGTTTTTCGGGGAGCGGGGGACACTCTGGTTCCAAGCTGTATGAATTTTTTCAGCATGTGGGCGGTGAGGATTCCACTGGCGGCATTTCTGGCTCCCAGGTTTGGATTGGAAGGTGTCTGGATTGCCATGTGCATAGAATTATGTGTGCGCGGGATTTTGTTTTTGCTTCGGCTGGCGGGAAAACGTTGGGATCAGCGCACAGAGCGTAAGGGGAAGGGCGCATAGACTTGCACGTATTCCCAAAGAGCGGCAGGCGAAAAAGGAAAAAATGACACCGATATGATAGCACAGCAGGGAAGTGCCGAAGAATTTGGCTTTCTTTAGCTGTGCTTCCTCTTTGTCCAGAAGGTAGCTGCCAAGGGACAAAGTAAACTGCTTTAAATTGTTGGTGGAAAAAATGGTGGCGCTGGTAAATTCACCGTTGCCGGAGAACACGCTCCACTGGGTTGCCATCATAAAAAAGATGGGCAAAAGGCCAAGGATCGGGTTGATCTCGGCGGGGAGAAAAGAGAGGAAAATAAGCCCCGCCATATCCACAAGGATGGCATAGCGTTTCACGTTCAGTATAGTTTTTTTCTGGAAAACCAGACATAGAACGATTGCCAGGACATAAAGGAAAAGCCCCGACAGGCGCAAAAGGAAGTCGGTAATGTCCCCTTCAAACAGGGTACAGATGATGTCGATCATGTTTGCCGTCTGGGAGGAGCCGAAATTCATTAGGCGGCAGAGAATGGCGTAGGCGCCTAGGAAGCCGCCGATCATGCACATAACACAGTGCAGGTAGAGGGTTTGCTTTTTTGAATCCATGTGGGTACTCCTTTTCTAAGTGATTGTGAGGATTGTTTACCCCAAAAGATATTAGCATTATAACACTATTGCTATGGACATGCAAAATTTTGTTGAAAATCCGATGGAAATAAAATACATATATAATCTTTACAAATTCCCCGAAATGTAAAAAGAATCTGGTCATACCAGAAGCCAAAATGGCGTAAACAGCGGCAATTCACTGTGAAAATATGGAAAAAGATTGACTATATTCCTGGCGCACAGTATAATGGTAACAGATAAATAGTAACTGGAACAACCAGAAAAAGTCAGGAGGGGTTATGGGAGATTTTCGGATTTTAGAGGTAAAGCAGAGTGTCTTTGCGGACAATGACAGACGGGCGGAGGAACTGCGCAGGGAGTTAAAGGAGAAAAAAGTTTTCCTTTTAAACCTGATGTCCTCGCCGGGATCCGGCAAGACCACCACTCTTACCCGAACCATTGAGACGTTGAAAAATGAGATGGCCATCGGTGTGATGGAGGCGGATATCGATTCGGATGTGGATGCAAAGACGATATCGGAGCTTGGGGTAAAGGCAATTCAGCTCCACACCGGGGGCATGTGCCACCTGGATGCAGATATGACCTGCCAGGGACTTCGGGGGTTAAACGCCGGTGAAGTGGATCTGGTGGTTTTGGAAAACGTGGGAAATCTTGTGTGTCCGGCGGAGTTTGACACCGGGGCGGCAAAAAATGCCATGATCTTAAGCGTGCCGGAGGGGGACGACAAGCCATTGAAATATCCGCTGATGTTTTCCATCTGCGACGTGGTTTTGATCAACAAGACAGACGTGCTTCCCTATTTTGACTTTGACATGGAGGCGTGCAAAAAGAATATTTTAATGAGAAATCCCAAGGCAAAGATCATACCGATCTGCGCCAGGACAGGAGAAGGCATTGAGGAATGGGCAGACTGGCTTAGAGAACAGGTTGCAGACTGGCAGAAATAGAAGGGGGAAAATAATGGAGAATAAGAACAAAGAACCAAGAAAATTGATCTTAGAGCTGGGGCAGATGATCACCGACCGTCTGGGGAGAAAGATCACCACAGACGACCCGGAATACTGGGGTCTTGCGTGCATCGTTACAGACGAGATGGCGGAAGTGGCTCTCAAAATGAAAGTGCGTAAGCCAAAGACTTTGGAAGAGCTGGTAAAGCTTACAGGAAAAGACAAAAAGAACCTGGAAGATCTGCTGGCAGAGATGGCGTACATAGGTCTTATAGAGTACAACTGGGAGAATCCCAGAAGGGAAAAACAGTATATCCTTCCCATGTTTGTGCCGGGCAGCGCAGAGTTTACCAATATGCGCCAGTCACAGCTCGACCAGAATCCACAGCTTGGACGTTTCTTTGAGCGCATGGCATTTGAGCCCTTAGAGAAAGTGACTCCCATGGTGCCTCCGGGAGGGGCAGGGATCGGAATGCACGTCATTCCGGTGGAAAAAGCCATCCGTTCCGAGAATAAAACCGCAAGCGTGGAGCACATTTCCCACTGGCTGAAAAAGTATAAAGGCAAATATGCTGCAAGCCCCTGTTCCTGCCGCATGTCCAGAAAGACCTACGATGAGGGCTGCGGGGACGATGTGGAAGACTGGTGCATCGGCGTGGGTGATATGGCGGACTATCTGGTGGAGACTAAGAGGGGACACTATATTACATACAAAGAAGTGATGCAGATTTTGCAGAGGGCAGAGGACAACGGTTTTGTGCATCAGATCACCAATATTGACGGACACGACAAAATCTTTGCCATCTGTAACTGTAATGTGAATGTCTGTTATGCACTGCGCACTTCCCAGCTTTTCAACACCCCAAACATGTCAAGGTCTGCTTACGTGGCAAGGGTGGAAAAAGCGGACTGTGTGGCATGTGGACGCTGTGTGGAATACTGTCCGGCAGGCGCAGTAAAATTGGGGCAGAAGCTCTGCACAAAAGAGGGGGAGATAACCTACCCCAAACAGGAATTGCCGGATGCAGTAAAATGGGGACCGGAAAAGTGGGATGAAAATTACCGGGACAACAACAGGATCAACTGTTACGATACGGGAACCGCACCCTGTAAAACTGCCTGTCCTGCCCATATTGCAGTGCAGGGTTATCTGAAAATGGCGGCTCAGGGAAGATACCGTGACGCCCTGGCGCTGATCAAGAAGGAAAATCCCTTCCCGGCAGTCTGCGGACATGTGTGCAACAGACGATGCGAGGACGCATGTACCAGGGGAACGATCGATGAGGCCATCGCCATCGATGAGGTAAAGAAATTTATTGCCAGACAGGATCTGGATGCGGAGCATCGTTATATCCCGCCTGTGGTACAGCCCTCCATGCGGGGAACATTCCCCCAGAAAATTGCCATTATCGGCGGCGGGCCTGCAGGCCTCAGCTGTGCCTTCTACCTGGCAGAAAAAGGCTACAAACCAGTGGTATTTGAAAAGAACCAGCGGGCCGGCGGTATGCTGGTATACGGAATCCCCTCCTACAAGCTGGAGAAGGACGTGGTGGAAGCAGAGATCGACGTGCTTAGGGAGATGGGTGTTGAGATCAAATGCGGCATAGAAGTTGGTAAGGATGTGACACTTGACGGCCTACGGGAAGAGGGATATGAGGCATTTTATGTTGCCATTGGCTGTCAGGGTGGAAGACGTGCCGGAATTCCGGGAGAAGATGCCCAGGGCGTTATGACGGCGGTAGATTTCCTTCGGGCTGTGACGGACAATGAAGATTACAAGGTATACGGAAAGACGGTGGTGATCGGCGGAGGAAACGTGGCCATCGATGTTGCCCGCACTAATGTGCGCTGCGGCGCTGAGAGCATTTCCATGTATTGCCTGGAAGATGCCAAACATATGCCCGCATCAGACGAGGAAGTGGCAGAGGCAAAAGAGGAAGGCATTTCTGTAAACTGCGGATGGGGGCCGAAGGAGATCCTCACCGACAACGGCAGGGTCACAGGAGTGGTATTTAAGAAATGCCTTTCTGTATTTGACGAAGAAAAGAAGTTTAACCCGGTATATGATGAGAACGACACCATTACCGTTCCCTGTGAAAATGTGTTTGTCAGCATCGGTCAGAGTATCGAATGGGGCAGTCTCTTAGAGGGTTCCAAGGTAAAACTGGGACCGGGAAACAGGGTAGTGGCAGATTCCTTTACCTACCAGAGCGGACAGGGAGATATCTTCGTAGGCGGAGACGTGTACACCGGACCGAAATTTGCCATTGACGCCATTGCGGCGGGAAAAGAGGGGGCAATCTCCATCCACCGCTATGTACAGCCTCACACCTCCATGACCATAGGGAGGAACAGGCGGCAGTTTATTGAGCTGGATAAGGAAAATCTCAAGGTGGAAGAGTACGACAATTCCTCCCGCCAGATTCCGGGTTACAATTCCTCTGCGGAGGAGCGGAAAAAATCATTCCGGGATACGAGGCAGACATTTACGGAGGAGCAGGTAAAGACCGAGACTGCAAGGTGCTTGGGCTGCGGCGCTTCCGTGGTGGATGAAAACAAATGTATCGGCTGCGGCGTCTGCACAACAAAGTGTGAATTTGATGCCATTCACCTGTTCAGGGAGCATCCTGAGTGCAGCCGCATGTACAAGTCAGAGGACAAATTGAAAGTGATCCTGCCCTATATGATCAAACGTGAAGTGAAGATTAAGATGAACAAAAACAATAGAGATAAAAAGTAAAAGTTCAGCCTGCAATAGATCAGGTTGTTGGAAAAGAGGATTGCCATGCATGAGTTGGGCATTGTCTTTCATGTCATTGAAAGTGTGGAAAATATCGGAAAAGAAAATCAGCTGACCCAGGTGGCATCAGTAACCCTTGAGGTGGGAGAGGTATCCGGCGTGATCCCCTCCTACCTTAAGGACTGCTGGAAATGGGCAGTGGAGCGAAGTGATCTGATGAAAGGGGCGGCTCTTTATTTTGAGACGATCCCGGCAGTGACGTTCTGTGAGGACTGCGAAAAGGAATATCCCACAGTAAAGCACGGGAAGACTTGCCCGCACTGTGGCAGTGAGAATACTTATCTGCTGCGGGGCAGTGAATTTGTGATCAAAGAAATAGAGGCTTGCTGACGCTGCGTCGGCAAGTCTTAGTTTTTAGTCAAAATAAATCTGGTGCGAACCAGAAATCACATCTCCCACGGAGGATTGGATATAGGCAATGGCGCCTTCTTTGTCCCGGTCACGGATATATGTCCACATCCTGTAGTTGTTCTCGTAGAGGATGGGGATGCCATAGAGGATGCAGAACCGTTCCCAGAGGGTAAACACAGGAGGGCGGAAGGACTGCATGATCAGGGGAATAAGGGTATTGCCGGAAACCAGTGCAAATGCATGCTGAAAGGCAAATGCGGCATCTGCGGCTTCTGTGGCATCCCCTGCAGTTTTTATGGCCTCGATTTTTTCGTAGAGCAGGGCAATGTCCTCATCTGTAATGGAAGGGATGCAAAGCTGCACAGCCAATGTGTCCAGGGCAATGCGGATCTCTAAGATAGAGCGGATCTCACTGCTCTTTAACCGGCCTCCCCGGTAATTCATTATGGCTAAAAGTGTGTCGATGGTGCCTTTTTGCCTGTAATCCGAAACATATGTGCCGCTTCTTGATTTCACCGTGAGGAAGCCTTTCTTTTCCAGTTCCCGGATGCCGCTGTTTACCACGGCCCGGCTTACCTGCATCTCCTCTGCAAGCTGGCGTTCCGGGGGAAGTTTTTCTCCAATTTTCAGTTTTCCCGATAAGATCAGTTCTTCAAACTGATTTACAAAGAGTTCCCGCAAGGAGGGGGAACTGATTTTTTGAAATTCCATAGGTTTCTCCTGCCGTAATGAATGCTTTGCTTTTTATCATACCATATCAAAGAAAAAATCTCAATTCACTTTTATTTTCCCATGCAATCTGTTATGATTAAATATAACTTAAATTAGTTTATCTTTTGTTTAAGGATACAGAACCTGTCCCAGGGACAGTTTTTCAGGAGAAAGAAAAAAGATGGAGAAAAAGAAGTTATTTCAATTGGTGGGAGGAATTATCCTGCTGCTTATTTTGATAGCGCTGATCATTACATATCTGAACGTCAACGATACGATGGAAGGCGGCACTTTGGATGAATTTGTTCGGACAGAGGCGCTTCGGGCAGACGGAAGAACAGAATATTATGACAGCAACTATTTTGAGACGGTAGGCATGGGGGATGTGGTGACGGCATATATCCCCCTTCCCATGGAAAAAAAGATAAAGGACGGAGTATTGTGCTGTAATGTCTATAACTGCATCGTCACCCTGTATTATAAAGATGAAGTGCTCTATACCTACGGGGAAGGGGTGAGGGGACAGATTGGAAACGTGCTGGTCTGCGGGGATATCCCGGAGGAAGCCTGGGGGGAGGAACTGCGTTTAGAGTGCATTATGGTGGACCACACCTCTTTTTCCAAAATAAATTCGGTGACAGTCTGTGAGGCAAAAAACAGAACCCAGTATCTGTTAAACAACAGAGTATCCTCCTATATGATTTCCATTATGATCTTTCTGCTGTTTGGCATTATGTTTTTTCTCCTGCTGTTTTGGAAGAACGGAGGGCGGATCCGCAGGGAGGGGCTGTATCTGTCTTCCTTCTGTGTGGGAATTACAATGTGGCAGATGGGGTACGAAGGAATGTTTTACGTCACCTCCAACAATGTGCCCGTGTGCGGCAATGCAGAGTATATCGGCCTGTTTATAGCGCCGGTGCCGTTCTGCCTGTTTTTGTCAGAAGTAGAGCACAATACATTTTTTAGGCGGTTGATGAAGATTCTTGCCAGGATCCTTTTCCTTGTGTTTTTCCTGGTGACAATTTTGAATTACACCACAAAAGAACATCATTACTGCCGTTATATCACCATCGTCCACGGGGGAATCCTGGTGATTGCAGTGGCCATACTGGCGGAATTTATCCTGGTGCGCACCGGGCAGAATTTAAAAGAGATTCTGGTCCGCTATGCAGTGCTTCTCTATCTGTTTTTTGCAGTGCTGGATCTGCTTTTGTTTTATGTGGATAAAATAGAATATTTTCATGTAAATATGGGATGCAAGAGCGTTACCTCGCTGGGACTGTATATTTTCCTGGCGGTTCTTCTCATCAGTTATATGCTCCATGTCATGGAATATTTTATCGGGGAGAAGGAAAAAGAGAGGCTGGAGGCTATGGCATACCTGGACGGCATGACTGCCATCCCAAACCGCAGGGCCTGCCTGGAGCATATCGAAGGGCTAAAGTCAAAAAAGAATTACAGCATTGTCTTTATCGACGTGAACAACTTAAAAAATGCCAATGATGCCTACGGACATGATGTGGGGGATGAATTGATCTGTTTTGTGGCAGATATGGTAAAGGATATTTTTGGTTCCATAGGTTTTTGCGGCAGATATGGCGGCGATGAGTTTATTGCGGTGGTGGAAGAGACTGCCACTGAAAAAATCCAGGGGTTTTTTGAACAGATGGAGGAAATTTTAAAAGACGCCAATGAGAAAAAGCAGTTTCCTTTTACGGCCTCTGTGGCTTACGGCAGCGCCTGCAGCGGGGAAATAGATGCCGGGGCGGTGGAGGAAGTGATGCGTCTGGCGGACGAGAGAATGTACACAAGGAAGCGTGAAATGAAGCAGAAGGGGAATGTTTCCTTGTAAGAAAGAGAATTTCTGCGGTGACGGGGCAGATGCTGGATGGATGAAAATTAAGCGGATCTGGTATGGATTTGGAGGGAAATTTAGTTATGGATGTGTTTAAATTTGGGCTGCATTACTGGAAAAAATATCTGCCTTTTGCAGTTTTGGTTCAGCTTATCAGTTATGTGGCTCTTACGGCAGACCTTATGATACCTATGATAGCGGAAATGTTTATCGACTATGTGATCTGCCAAAATACCCTGGAGCAGGGAGGCGTCTTTTCCTTTATGCTCTCCGGCAGATATGGGCAGGTGCAGAGCTTTGCACTGTTTCGCTCTCTGGCAGTTCTTTTAATGATTTTTCTGACAGTCCGCATCCTTTTGGTCTACGTGAAAAATGTTTGGAATGAGAAACTTGGGTTAAAACTTGAGACGGATCTTCGGATGAAGACATTTGACAAGCTCCTCTCTTTGGACAGCGCACTGATCGGGGAATACAATACAGGGGAACTTTTGACGATTATCAATTCAGATACCATTATGTTCAAGGATCTGTTTTGCCGGATTCTTCCCATTATTTTGGACAGTGTCTTTGTGCTGGCGGCAAGCGCTGTGTTTCTGGCCAGAATCCATCCCTGGTTTTTGGCATTCCCGGTGTGTCTTATGCCGGTATTTTGTGCGGCGCTTATGAGATTCCGCAAAAAGGCCTGGGAGAATTACGGAATGATCCGGGGAAACAATTCCGCTATGAATCTGACAGTGCAGGAAAATATTGAGGCTGTCAGGCTGGTTCGTTCTTTTACCAACGAGAAACTGGAGGAAGAGAAGTTTGACAGGACAAACGAAAATCTGAAAAATTCCTATATCAGGCAGATCAAGCTTCAATCCAGTTTTGAGGTGGTGTTTTCTACCATCAAGCAGCTTGCCTATGTGGGAAGTGTGGCAGTGGGGGCAGTCCTTGTGATCCGGGGGGATATCCTGGTGGGATACCTGGCGGCTTCCACCAGCTATGTGTTAAAGATCATGGACTATATCACCCAGATCAACAATGCACTGTTTCAGATGCAGCAGCAGCTTGTGGCGGGACAGAAGATGATGAAATTTATGGATAAGCCCTCCCGTATTCTGGACGGAGATAAGAAAGTGGAAGAAAAAACTGCGGACATAGAGCTATCCCATGTGGGGCTTAGCATTAAGGGAGAGCGGATTTTAAAAGATATCTCTGTGTCCATTCCCTATGGAAAAAAGCTGGGTATCGCAGGGGAAACCGGATGCGGGAAAAGCGTTCTCATGGAGTCTTTGGTGCGGATTTTTGACGTGACGGAAGGGAGTATACAGCTGAACGGAAAAGATGTGAAAGCGTATGAGCTTGATTCTCTGCGGGAATGTTTTTCTTATGTTTTCCAGGATGTGTTCCTGTTTTCCAATACCATTGATTCCAATATTGCTTACGGCAGGCCAAAGGCGGGAGAAGATGAGGTAGTGGCGGCGGCAAAGCATGCCCAGGCTCACAGGTTTATTGAGGAGCTCTCCGACGGATATGGCACCATTGTGGGGGAGCGGGGGCTTGGCATTTCCGGTGGACAGAAACAGAGGGTTTCCATTGCCAGGGCACTTTTAAATGATGCGCCCATCCTGGTTTTTGACGACTCCACCAGCGCATTGGATGTGAACACGGAAAGAAATCTGCTTTCGGATATCGCCCGTTATTACCCCAATAAGACAGTCATCATTTCTGCCCATCGGCTGTCTTCGGTGGAAAACTGCGACGAAATTCTGTACATGCAGGAGGGTGAGATCAGGGAGCGGGGAACATTTCAGGAGCTTATGGCGCTTGGCGGGCATTTTGCTAAAGTTTACGAGATACAGAAAGCCCAGGATAAGGAGCTCATAGGCCAAGAAGGGAGGGAGTATCGGTAATGGCAAAGCGTAATACTTATTTTGAAGATGAGCTGGTGATGAAAAAGATCGATGTCCGGCAGCTGGCAAAAATCCTGCGGTATGTCGTTCCCTACAAAAAGACCATTGTGCTGACGGTGTCCCTGATGCTGTTTTCCGCTGTCATTTCCATGATCTCTCCCCTGCTGTTAAAGCACATTATCAATGTGGTGGCAGTGGAGGAGGATTACCGGATGCTGGCATTGGTGGTGGGGGGCATGGCGCTCCTCGCTGCCACAGAAATTGGCATAACCTTTGTACACCAGCGATTGACAGGAATTATGGGACATGGGGTCATCGCATCTATCCGGCAGGATATTTTTTACAAGCTGCAGAAACTTCCCTTTGACTATTTTGATTCCCGGCCTGACGGGAAGATCGTGATACGGGTGACAGATTACATTAATGAGCTGGCAAATTTTTTTACCAATTTTCTGGTGCTGCTGTTAATTTACATTGCAAAAATCGTGATTGTCACATTTTTTATGCTCTCCATATCCCCTGCCCTTACCGGGGTTGTCTTCCTCGCAGTGCTTCCCATGATGGCATGTGTCTTTGGGCTTCGGTACTGTGTCAGGAAAATCTTTCCCAGCCACCGGGCAAAGATAGCAAACCGTACCGCATTTCTGGTGGAGACCATTATGGGGGAAAAAATCGTAAAAAGCTACAACCGTTTTGAACTGAACAGGGAAATCTACAAGGAGATCCATCAGACCAGCGTGAATACCTGGCTTCGGATCGTGCGGCGCGCCCAGTGGAATACTCCCATCGTGGAATTTTTCTGGAATGTGGGGACGCTGATGTTATATGGACTGGCACTGTCTTTGATTTTAAAGGGAAATACGGGGATGGATGCCGGAACGGTAATTGTGTTTACCAGTTACATGAGCCTGTTTTCCGGGCCTTTAACCCAGATTGCCTACATTATCCAGCAGCTTGCCCAGATCAGCTCCAATCTGGAGCAGGTATTTGACACGATAGATTATCCATTGGAGATTTCTGACGACAGGGATGCGGGGGAGCTTTCCTCTGTCCGGGGAAAAGTGGATTTTGAGCATGTCACATTCCAATATGAGGAAGACAATCCCATTTTAAAAGATTTCAATCTCCATGTGAAGCCGGGGGAGACGATTGCCCTTGTGGGACCTACCGGGGTGGGGAAGACTACGATCATTAACCTTCTCACCCGGTTTTATGACGTGACGCTTGGGGAGGTAAAAATTGACGGCGCCAATGTGAAAAATGTGACGCTCCACTCCCTTCGGAAGGAAGTAGGGGTGCTGATGCAGGATCCTTTTATCTTTAAGGGGACAATCCTGGATAATATACGCTACGGAAGGCCAAATGCCACAGACCAGGAGTGCATGGAGGCTGCAAGGGTGATCCATGCCCAGGAGCATATTTTGCAGATGAAGGATGGATACCATCACATGCTTGACGAGCGGGGGCAGGGATTGTCCGCCGGGGAAAAGCAGCTGATCAGTTTTGCCAGGATCATACTGAAAAATCCTTCTGTGGTGATTTTGGACGAGGCCACCAGCTCCATCGACACGGAGACGGAACAGCTGATCAAGGAGGCACTGGATACGATCCTCGCAGAAAAAACGGCATTTATTGTGGCCCACAGGCTTTCCACCATACGAAATGCGGATCGGATCCTCTATATTATGGACGGGGAGATTAAGGAGCAGGGCAGTCATGAGGAGCTGATGGCGTTGAAGGGGTATTATTATTCTATGCAGTAAACTTGTTTGTGTCTGTGAAAAGCAAAACAGGAAGTGACGAAATTCACTTCCTGTTTTGTATGCTTGGATTTTCCTGTTATTTTTCCGCTGCCTCAGGCTTTTCCACTGCGGAAACGGCGGCCTTCTGCATGGGGATGCGGCAGTTCTTGTTGCTGCCAAATTCCACGATAATGGTGTCGTCGTCCGAGATATCGATGACCACGCCGAAAAATCCGCTGGTGGTCAAGATGGTATCTCCCACTGCAAGCTCTGCTAACATGGCGCTTTTCTTCTTCTGCTCTTTCTGCTGGGGGCGAATCATAAAGAAATACATAAATACAAAAAGTATGATCAGCGAAACCACCATGGATACGTTGGCCGTTGTCTGGCTTAATAAAATGGACATATTTTTTCTCCTCCTAGTAATAATGTAATGCCCCCTCACCTTAGGCTTGGCGGCAAATTGTCGGAAGGCACTCTGAAAAATGCTTCGCATTTGCCTTCCTCCTCTCACGTTTCTCATTGTACACAAAAGAGATGGAATGGGCAAGGTTTTTTATACATTTTTTAGGATTACCCTTTCCTATTTTGTCCCATGCCGTAAAGTTTTTCCTCTTTGTAGGAGGAATAGCGCCCTTCATCTAAGGCATCCCGTATCTCCTCCATCATGGTATTGTAAAAATACAGGTTGTGGAGCACGCAAAGCCGCATCCCAAGCATTTCCTTCGCCTTCAGCAAATGCCGGATGTAAGCTCTGGAGTAACGCCTGCAGGCGGGGCAGCCGCAGCCCTCCTCTATGGGGCGGCTGTCCTTCTGGTATTTCTGGTTGAAGAGGTTTAATTTGCCCTGGTTGGTGTAAACGTGGCCGTGGCGGCCGTTCCGGGAGGGGTATACGCAGTCAAAGAAATCCACGCCCCGCTCCACCGCCTCCAAAATGTTGGCGGGGGTGCCAACCCCCATAAGGTAGGTGGGTTTTTCCCTGGGGAGATGGGGCACAACCGCCTCCAAAATGCGGTACATTTCCTCATGGGTTTCCCCCACTGCAAGCCCCCCTACCGCATAGCCGTCCAAATCCATCTCCGTGATTTGTTTTGCGTGTTCGATGCGGATGTCCTCGTAGACGGCTCCCTGGTTGATGCCAAATAAGAGCTGTTCTCTGTTGATGGTTTCTGGCAGGGCGTTTAGCCTGTGCATTTCTTTTTGGCACCGGGAAAGCCAGCGGGTGGTGCGGTCCACGGAGTTTTGCACGTAAGAGCGGTCCGCCACGCTGCTGGGGCACTCGTCAAAGGCCATGGCGATGGTGGAGGCCAGGTTGGACTGAATCTGCATGCTCTCCTCCGGCCCCATAAAAATTTTGCGGCCGTCGATATGGCAGTTAAAGTAGACTCCCTCCTCCTTGATTTTCCGGAGTCCTGCCAGGGAAAAAACCTGGAATCCGCCGGAGTCCGTGAGGATGGGCCGCTCCCAGGACATAAATTTGTGCAGTCCCCCCAGCTCGTGAATCAGGGCGTCCCCCGGCCTTACGTGGAGGTGGTAGGTGTTGGAGAGCTGCACCTGGGTTTTAATCTGCTCCAAATCCTCCGTGGAAACTGCCCCCTTGATGGCGGCGGCGGTGCCTACGTTCATAAACACCGGCGTCTGGATGACGCCGTGGACGGTGTGAAATTCTCCCCGCTTGGCGAGGCCCTCCTGTTTTTGTAAGCGGTATCTGGCCATAAAAATTCCTCTTTTCACAAAATTTTTTCCTAATAATTATAAAGTAACATTGATTTGAGCGATTGTCGAGAGTATAATCAAAGATGGTGAAAATTTGGGTTATTAAAGGAATTTACAGAAGGAGGAGAGTTCCGATGAAGGGAAAAATGGAGAGAAAGAAATTATGGCGGGAGATTTTTTATGTTTTTATCCTGCTGATGGCGATTATTCTCTTATTTCATTGGTACACAACACAGAATAGCATCAGGATGGAAGAGAGAAACAAAAATTATGCCAAGGATTCGGCAAGGCAGATGGCGGCAAAGATTGACCAGGAGCTGGACAATGCCCTGAGGCTGATTAATACCTATGCCTATTTTCTGGGGGAGGGTATGGCGGAACCGGAGGTCACCGCAGATATGCTAAAGGAGATGGAGCAAAATTCCTGGTATGACGCCCTTTTGTTTACGGACTCAAAGGGGGTGGATTATACGTCGGACGGCAGGACGGCGGACGTGACGAAACGAATTTTTTACCAGAAGGGCATCAAGGGGGAGAGCGGCAACTGCATTATTTTTGACCCTCATTTTTTTAAAGAGACCACGGTGGCGTGCTTTTATGCCCCTGTCCGCTATAAAGGGGAGGTTATCGGAGTGCTCAGGGGCGCTTACCTGGCGGAGGAGTACCTTCAGGATATGCTTGCCACCACCTATTTTGGCGAGACGGCGCAGGTGTATCTGTGCCTGTCCGACGGGAGGGTGATTGCAAGCTCCGGTGGAAAATTAGGGGGGGAAAATCTGATTGACCAGCTGGAAGCGTCACGGGTGATTGATGCGGCTACGGCGGAGGGCGCAAGGGATGTCTTTGCAAACGGCGGCGAGGGGGCGTTTATCTGCGACGGGGACAGTAAGACCGACAATCTCTGTGTCAGGAGCCTCAGGGCGGAGGGCTATGTTTTGGTGCAGACCTTCCCCAAGAACGTGACCCAGCAGATGGTGCGGGATGAAAACCTGGTAGGGATCCGGCTGGAGGCAATGCTCATCGGCATGTTTATCGTTTATATCCTGGTGCTGCTTGTGCGGGAAGGGCAGGAGAGGAGGACATTGTCAAAGGAAAACCGGGAGATGGGCTATATTATCAATGGGGTGAACACCCTGTTTTCCCGTTTTGTCATGGTAGATTTTGAGACAGGGAGATACCAGTATCTGTCGGGTACCAGACCGGAAAATGACGCTATCGGGGTTAGCGGCAGCTATGGGGAGCTGGCAGAGCATCTCTGCTCTATTATGATAGACGACGGGGAGCGTCAGAAGATGTCGAAGTTTATGGAGAAGGATTCCATTATCGAGGCCATGTCCGACCATACCGATTTGCGCTTTGAGTGCCATGTGCGAAGGCAGGAGGGCCCGGTGTGGGAGCATATGAACATTGTCTGTTTAGAGCGGAAGGAGGACAGGGCCAGCAAGGTTCTGTTTATTCGTCAGAATATTACGGAGGTAAAGGAGAAGGAGTTAAAGATTCAGCAGGAGATGTCCATTGCCAACCGCAAGGAACAGCAGTATCAGATTGCCATTACCTCCAATGCCATCTGCACCTTTGAGTTTAATTTGTCAAAGGATTTGATATCCAGGGACATTGTCCGGGAAGTGGAGGGCAGACAGGTGTCCATGCTGCAGCGAGTGGGACTCGAAGCTCCCTGCAGAGCTTCCCTGTGGTTTAAGACATGGGAGCAGTTTGTTTCGGAGGAATCCCTGGAGGATTACCGTGCCAGCGTGGATTTAGAGTATCTCAGAGGATGTTTTGAGCGGGGCAGCGGGGAGTCCAATGTGGATTACTGGACGATGGATGCCCTGGGACAAGAAATCTGCGTCAGACAGTCTTTCCTTATGGCAAGGGATGACGTCACCGGGGACGTTATGGTCATGGTTGTGACAAAAGAAATCACGGAGAGTGTGAGAAAGCAGAAGGAGCAGACCCAGGCACTGCAGGATGCGCTGATGCAGGCACAGCATGCCAACCGGGCAAAGACCACCTTCCTCTCCAATATGTCCCATGATATCCGCACCCCGATGAACGCCATTATCGGCTTTGCAACCATCGCAGTGAGCCATATTAACAACCAGGAGCAGGTGAAGGACTGTCTACAGAAGGTGCTTTCCTCCAGCAACCATCTTTTAAGCCTGATCAACGACATTTTAGACATGAGCAGGATTGAGAGCGGGAAGGTGCAGATTAAGGAGCAGGAGTGCAATATCTCTGAGATGATGCACAATCTGGTGAATATTATTCAGCCCCAGGTAAAGGCAAAGCAGTTGGAGCTGTTTATTGATACCTTTGAGGTGGCAAACGAGGACGTGATAGGAGACCCGTTAAAGCTAAATCAGGTGTTTATCAACCTTTTGAGCAATGCGGTAAAATATACCCCGGCAGGGGGAACGATAACATTGCGCATTATGCAGAAAACCACCTTCCGCCACGGCTATGGAGACTATGTGTTTATCATCAAGGACAATGGAATCGGCATGTCGCCGGAGTTTGTGGAGCATATTTTTGAGCCCTTTGAGAGGGAGACCAGCGTCACCCAGTCCGGTATCCAGGGTACGGGACTTGGAATGGCAATCACAAAAAATATTGTGGAGATGATGGATGGAACCATTTCCGTCACCAGTGAGCCGGGGAAGGGGAGCGTGTTTACCGTGGCTCTTGGCTTAAAGCTCCAGGATGTGGAGAAGAATGCGGAGCAGATAAAGGAACTTCATGGTCTGCGGGCGTTGGTGGTGGACGATGATTTTAACACCTGCAGCAGCGTCAGCAAGATGCTTGGACAAATTGGTATGCGCTCCGAGTGGACGACTTCGGGGCGGGAAGCAGTTTACCGCGCCCAGATTGCCCACAACGAGGGGGATGCTTACCACACCTATATCATCGACTGGCAGATGCCGGAGACCAGCGGCGTGGAGACGGCAAGGAAAATCCGAAAGACCGTGGGGGAGGATGCGCCGATTATTATCCTCACCGCCTACGACTGGTCGGATATCGAGGAGGAGGCAAAGGCCGCCGGGGTGACAGCTTTCTGCGCAAAGCCCCTGTTTATGTCGGATTTGAAATCCGCCCTCTTAGCCGCAAACAACCTTTCGGAGAAGGAAGAGAAGGCTGCCGCCTGGACGTTAGCTGACTTTAGTGGAAAACGTGTCCTTTTGGTGGAGGATATTGAGCTGAACCGTGAGATTGCAGAATTCATTCTGACAGAAGCAGGATTTGTTGTGGAAACTGCGCCGGACGGAACAGATGCTGTGGCTATGGTGGAGAAGGCGGAAGAATATTATTATGATGTGGTTTTGATGGATGTGCAGATGCCCATTATGAACGGCTACGAGGCAACCAGAGCCATTCGGAATATGTCGAGAAAAGATGTGAAGACGCTGCCTATTATTGCCATGACAGCCAACGCCATGGAGGAAGATAAGGAAGCGGCCATCAAACATGGAATGAACGCCCATATTTCAAAGCCGTTGGATATGGATGTCTTTATCAATGTGCTGGGGCAGTATGTGAAATAGCAGATGGGAGGATATCTTCAATCTTATGGACATCAACGATTATATTGGAAAATTTGATTTGGAAGGTCGGAAAGTAGCAGAGCTTGAAAAACTGCTGATTGAAGCAGAATTGGATGATTGCGACAGGCTGATTCAGCTCTGTGATTCCCTGGCCACCTGGGAGGGCGTTGTATTTCTGGAAGAGCGGATGCAAGAGGTCAAGGAGAGGTACGGGTATTATCCCCAAAGCAAGTGGGACAGGAATGTGGAATTGAAAGAATATTTTGAAAAGAAGGCCGGGAAAATGATTGGGAACTTTGGATGAAAGTTATCTATGACAGCAGGAAAGATATACGCCTCATCGCCACAGGTTCAGCCAGTCCTGTTCTGGAAAAAGGTTCAGCGGACAGCGGCACAGGCAGATGGAATGTTTCGAAAATTTCCACTATGTCATTTTACGAATATTGCAGGCTGCTTGAGCTTGAAGAGCCAAAGATCCCGGAAAACTTTCGGCTTTCCGGCCTTGTAAAAAGAATAAAGCTCAGCTTGGTGATGTAATGAGTTATTTTACTCCATTGCAAAATCATTTTAACCGCTATCTGATGATCGGAGGTTTTCCGAGCTTGTACTGTCTGATGATGACATTTATGCCCGGCGGATGCTCCGTGAGGATGTGGTGGATAAAGTAACCAAACGTGATGTGATGACATTATTTCATGTCAGAAGTCCTTTGCTAATGGAAAAATTGTTTCTTTATCTCTGCCTGAATTCAACAGAGATTTTTAATGCGGCTACGGCGTCAAAAGAGCTGGACACAGATGCCATTGTGGAATTATGCCAGGACGAAAAATCTAAGGCGACCAATGCCTTTTTGATCACGAAACAATTAGATGATTTTGGAGTTACAGGACATGAAACAGCAGTCCCAACACTGCGTGTCCCTGCAATGGTATTTCTCTAGCTTTTGGGAAAGGCGGAGGCAGAGGGAAAAAATGGAAAGTTGTAAAAGAGATATTTTATCTGACTGACGTAGTTATTTCAGTTTTGCAAAGGTACTGTATCAGCTGTTTGGCGCTCAACGTTAACTCGTCAGGGACATCCTCTCGGTGACTCAAAACGGCCATAGTTCCCGGGCTTTTTTCGCACACAAATGCAGGATGTTTCATTCCCATTGCTTTGATCAACTGTTCCATAAATTGTTGATAGGCTATCACATCAGAGGTTCCCACATGGAAAATCCCTTCTTTGTCTTTTTCGATGATCCATTGGATGAACCTGGCAATCTGCAGATCGGATACATGATTGCTAAAAAATTCCGTGTAGACATCCAACTGCCCGGTTTCGCATCCTTTTTTCACTGCCTTAAGTCTTGGGGAGTTTTTGCCCCAGACGAAAGGAATCCGAAGCAGCACAGCCCGGCTGCCAAGGCGATCCTGCAATAAATCCTCACACTGTATTTTAAACTTCCCGTAGTCACTGTCCGAAATCCGGGGGTCTGTCTCATAATGGGGCTGGCTGCAATCTCCGTCAAATACGTTTGCGGTAGAGAGGTAGATTAGTTTTCTGTTGTTGGCTGCCAGATATTTCGCTGTGTTTTCGTGGGTGATAAGCTGTTTGTCAAAGTCTCCACGAAGAGCGGAGATTACAAGATCGGGTTGCACCTGTTTTAGTATAGAACAGATGTCGCCAGGAGATTCTACCGAAAAGCGTATCATAGATGGAGAATTTGCTTTCGCAGCGGAAAAATAGGTTCCGGTAACTGTGAAGTTTTTATTGCAGGAAAGGTGTCTGAATAAGGAGGCGCCAATTGTTCCGCTTGCGCCTAATATTAAAATTCGTTTTGTCATGGTCAGTACCCCTTCAAAAGATGTTTATTTTGGTAAAAAACACGTATAAGCGATTTGCGCAGCAATTCTAAAATGACTTTTCTATCCTACTCATTTAAATAATAATTTTTGTCTTTTCGTATAAAATCAGTATAATCTCCTGATAAAAAGAAGTCAATTCCTTTTTAGAAAATTCAATTCTGCCTTTTGGGCATTTTAGAGATTTGCGGAATCGGGCAGGCAGGAAGGGCATGTGAATGCACAGATGTTTCTCTTTGATATCCTTAAGGGAATAGGAATGAATGTTTAGGACAGGAATCTAGTGTAGTGTATCATTTCCCTTAAAATGCAGGGTGCGCAGGTTGCCCGTCTTTTCATAACCGTCCATGCCTTCTCCTTTCTTTTTCTCCGCCCGTCATATAGCTGTCTGCTATAATCATCGTAGGTCATTGCTTGCCGATTGAATCAGGGATTCAGCATGATTTGAGCAAATAATGATGAATAATCAATTGACAAAAGTTAGTGTAAAGGGATATACTAAGAATGTGTTAGCGGCTACTAACAGAAGTCAGCCGTATATATTATCCATATATGTTAGCTATGGCTAACCAGTTTTGGGATGTTAAAAGACCAGGAGGATTTACATGGAAAAGATTACATTAGGGATAGAGGGGATGGCTTGCGGCATGTGTGAGGCACATGTCAACGAGGCTGTGAGAAATGCGTTCCGGGTAAAAAAGGTGGCCAGTTCGCATACGAAGAACCAGACCGTTATCATTACAGAGAAAAACATACCGATTCAGGATTTGAAGGACGTGGTTGCAAAGGCCGGTTACAGTGTTGTGTCGGTGAACAGTGAACCTTATGAAAAGAAGGTTTTTTTCTCTGGATTTAGGAGATGACAGTATGGATATGCTGTTGTGGCAGGGAAAAAATTTTGCAAGCAGGAGGGATTATGAAATTTTATACATTTGGGGATAAGAACCATCCGGTCGTCCTTTTGCTGCCGGGAACCTGCTGCCATTGGGAGGCAAACTTTGGCACGGTAATCCCGCTTTTAGAGAAAGAATTTCATGTGGTCTGTGTATCTTATGATGGTTTCGATGAGACAGAAAATACCATCTTCCGGGATATGCTGACGGAAACAGAAAAGATGGAAAGCTATGTCGGGAAGAATTGCGGCGGCAAGGTACACGCAGCTTATGGCTGTTCTTTGGGCGGGAGCTTCGTGGGGTTATTGGTGCAGAGGGGGAATATACATATCAGCCATGCCATCCTTGGCAGCAGCGATCTGGATCAGGAAACCGGGCCATCCGCCAGATTTAAGAGCTGGCTGATTGCCAGAATATTGTCCGGGATGTTTAGGAAAGGGAAACTGCCCGGATTTATGCAGCGGCGTCTGGAGAAAAAGCCTGCGG
>JAMPFA010000027.1 GCA_023664725.1 Roseburia sp.
CCGGAGGAGAGTGTATGGGATGGAACCGGAAGGGATGCCATATTGACAACTGTATCCACTGGCTTACGGGAACGAAAAAGGGCACAGAGCTTCGTAAAGTCTGGGAGACGGTAGGAGCATTGGATGAACATACAAAATTTGTGGACGGTGACAGCTTTTATACCAGTATTACAGGGGATGTCCGGGTAACCCTGTGGAAGGATCTGGATCGGACCAAGGCAGAGCTTCTCAAATTATCCCCGGAAGATGAGGAGGAGATAAAGAAATTTATAGAACATGTGAGATATGCCATGGAATGCGAGGTGCCTGCCGAAAAGCCTATGGATGCTTTTGGAATCGGTGATTATATCCATATGGGGGCTTCCATGGCCAATATGCCTAAAGTGATGAAGGAATATGGCTCCATTGACCTTAAGGAGCTGGCTGATCGTTTCAAACATCCGGCACTTAAGGCATTGTTTACAGATTATATGCCAAAGGATTATGTTGCAAGTTCCTATCTCGTTTCTTACGCTACCATGGTATCCGGTAACGGTGAAATTCCAGCAGGCGGTTCCCTGGCAATGACAAACCGTATGGTGAAGCGTTTTCGCAATCTGGGTGGAAAATTATATTGTAATGTTCCTGTATCAAGGATTCTGATCAAAGACAAAAAAGCAGTGGGAATCGAGACAGCAGATAAAAAACAGATATTGGCGGATTATGTGATTTCCGCAGTGGATACCATGGAAATGTTTGACAGATTAATGGGAAAGAAGTATATGGATGCAAAATGGAAATCCTGTTATGCAGATATGGAGAAATATCCTCTCTTTAGTGCGGTTCAGGCTGCATTTATGGTGGATCGGGAGGCCTATAACGAGAAAGAAACGATTTTCTTCGACTGTGCTCCTTTTGAAACGGGAGGAAGGAAAGTGGATCGGATTTCGGTGAAAAGTTATGAGTATGAACCGGAATTTGCCCCGGAGGGGAAGACAGTTTTGCAGGTAAACGTTCCCCAGTTTGATCAGGAATATTTGTACTGGAAGGGACTTACAAAGGAGGAATACGAAAACCAGAAGAAGGAGGCCATAAGAGCGATAGAAGAAAGGATTTTGGCTCAGTTCCCCGGACTCCAGGGACATATGGAAATTCTGGACTGTTGGACGCCCCTTACCTACGAACGGTATTGCAACGCATACCACGGGGCATATATGGCGTTTATCACAAAAAAGGGAGTGAAATCTTTCCGTGTCAAGGGAGTGGTAAAAGGGGTAAAAAATCTATATGTAGCCAGCCAGTGGATTATGGCGCCGGGAGGACTTCCTGTGGCAGTGACGGCAGGAAAGTTTGCTGTGTGGCGGATTGCTAAGAAAGATAAAAAATAAGTGGATTACAATTTTTAAAAGATCTCTTGGAGGATGGCTGATTTTGTATGATAAATTACAGTTTTTTACAGTATTTCCTATTTTTCTTGACTTTTCCACATAGGGAAAATTGCTTATTGACAAATAAAAAAGAAAGTTGTTAAATAATGTGTGGATTGAAGTGCTATAATAAATAAGAAAGGATAGGGGAGAGAAATGTTAGTTGCTCAAGTGTTAGCAATAATTGTTTTTATTGCGATGTTTCTGATGATTGTCATTGACAAGGTGGAAAGGCAGTATGTCACTCTTGGCTGCGGGCTGGTTACGCTGGTCGGCGTGTTTGGCATTGCCCTTCGGAGCATGGATGCCGTCCTTGAAACATTGAACATCAGAAGTATTTTTACCGTTGGTTTCTGGTATGAGGCGGGAAGTGCAAGTGAGTCTTCTTCGGGAATTAACTGGGCCACCATTATTTTTATCGCAGGAATGATGGTGATGGTGGAAGGAATGGCGAAAGCCGGATTTTTCAGATGGCTGTGTATGACGCTGGCAAGGGCGGTAAACTATAAGCCAATTCCGCTTTTTATTGCATTTATGATCATGTCATCCATACTTGCCATGTTTATCGACAGTATAACAGTAATTTTGTTCCTGGCGTCTGTCACCATAGAATTGTCGAAGCTGTTAAAGTTTAATCCGGTACCTATGATCCTTTCAGAAATTTTCTGTGCGAATCTGGGAGGTTCCGCAACCATGTGCGGAGATCCGCCAAATATTATCATCGGTACTTCACTGGGATATTCTTTTGCCGACTTTATTACCAATACCGGTTTGATGGCGTTAGTCAGCCTTGTTCTCGTGGTGGTTTATTTCTATTTTGCTTTCCGGAAAGAAATCCTGGCAGGTGCAGCCAAGGATATTGATATATCTGCAATGCCTACACCGAAAGAGACGATAACCAATAAAAAAGATTTTGCCATCAGCTGCGTGATTTTTGCCTGTGCAGTGGTAATGCTTGTGAGCCATGCCCAGACAGGACTTACCGTTGCCTTTATCGGTACGGTAATTGCAATTATCACTCTGATCACATCAGGGAAATATGCATTGGAAATACTAAAGAAAGTAGATTATAAGACACTTTTGTTCTTTATCGGTCTGTTTATAGTAGTTGGCGGATTGGAGCAGACAGGGATACTGGAGATTATCGCAGGATTTATCGGCGATGTCAGTCAGGGAAATCTGAAAGTCATGGTAGCAATCATTATCTGGGTATCAGCAATAGCAAGTGCATTTGTGGATAATATTCCCTTTGCGGCTACAATGGTTCCGGTTATCCAGAGCCTTGCAGCTACCCAGGGCGTGGAGCTGACAACCCTGGCATGGGCGCTGTCCATGGGAACAGATATCGGCGGAAGCGCTACGCCAATCGGAGCATCCGCAAACGTTGTGGGAACCTCTGTGGCGGCTAAGAACGGCCATGCCATTGGATGGGGCAAATACTGTATTACGGCGATTCCTGCCACAGTGGTCGTAATCGGGGTATCCATGATCATAATTTTCGTGCGGTATTGCTAAAGGAAAGGAGGGATTTATATGGCAAAACAGACAATTATAGCCATTGCGCGTGAATTTGGAAGCGAAGGACATGCAATCGGAAAAGAGCTTGCAGAAAAGCTGGGATTAAAGTTATACGACAGAAGCCTGTTAGATGAAATGGCTGATAATATGGGTATCAAAGTGGAAGTTTTGGAAAAGCACGATGAAAAGCCCAGGAATATGTTCTTATCCAGAAGGGTAGGGCAGTACACGAACTCTATGGAAGAGATCGTGGCGGAAATGCAGTTTGACTTTATCCGGGAAAAAGCAGGGAGCGGAGAGTCTTTTGTAATTGTAGGACGCTGTGCAGATTCTGTACTTCAGGGAACGGAAGGCCTGATCACGGTCTATATAACCGGTACAAAGGAAGCGAAAGTAAAACATGTCAGGGAGAAATTTCAGCTGAGCGAGCCGGAGGCACTGATGAAGATGGCACGCCACGACAAAAAGAGGAGACAGTACTATAACAGGCATTCCGACAGGGAATGGGGAGATGCCAGAAATTATGATCTGTGTATCAACAGCAGCTTCCTGGGAGTAAAAGATACGGTAGACGTGTTGGAAACTTATGTGCGAAAGAGAATGGAGAAATAAATAGTACCATAGAGAGAATCGTCGATCAGGTCGATCAGGGCGGTTCTCTTTTTTCTTGCCACAAAGCAATTTTTGTAGTATAATGGCAAAAGTAATAAATAGGAGAGGAGAATGCAGTATGAACGGCTTTGGTTACACACCAATATGCAGCAGCAGTGCATTATCAAAAACTTGCACTTTTGACGCAGACGGGATTACTGCGCCAATTTTTGTATACTAATTACTAAACTTTAGGGCTGACAGATTAGCAGTAATTCCGAATACAGTTTGACCTATGTGACAGAAGGCCAGGCTGTTTTTTTGTGCGCTTGGGCGTATGCAGGGACGGCAGGTAAAAGGCCTGTCCACTGTATGAAGCAGCAGGCAAAAGACCTGCAGCAAAAAATGCATAAAAGGGGAATTACGATGAATAAGAATATAGAAAAAAATTTACTGAGAAACATAAAACTGGACTATATCGGAACCTTTCTGTCAAATCTGAATATGCAAAGTTCCATATGGGTGCTGTACCTGGCGTTTTGCGGATTGAATCTGGCAGAGATTGGAGTATTGGAAGGGATTTATCATTTTACAAGTGTTGTGTGTGAGATTCCTTCCGGGGTCGTGGCGGATCTGCTGGGGCGAAAGAGAAGCATGATACTAAGCAGGGTCTGCGCAGCTATTTCCTGTATTCTCATGCTTTTGTCTGAGAGTTTCTGGCTGTTTGCCTTAAGTTTTATCATTCAGGCTATGGGCAATAACTTTAATTCCGGCTCAGAGGAAGCTCTGGTGTATGACAGCATGAAATATCTGGGGCAGGAAGAGGAGTATATCGGGGTCTGCGGCAGGTTGAATATGGTGCTTGAGGTGTCCCAGGGAATTGCCACAGTTGCGGGGGGCATACTGGCGGAATATTCCTGGTTCTGGTGCTATGCCGCCTGCTTTATCATAGCAGTGCTGGCATTGATCCCGGTGCTGCTTATGAGGGAAGTGCCCAATGAGGGATTGGTGGAAAAGAGAAAGGCCTCTTTTGGGGTTACGGTAAGCAGCCATTTTAAGACAAGTTACATTATATTAAAAAATGATCTGCGTATCTTAAAGCTTATGGTTTACTATGCTGTGATCTTTGCCATGTATACACTCCTCTTTTTTTACAGTCAGGAGTATTTCTGGAATCTGGGTTACAGCAAAATCCAGATCAGCGTGGTTATGCTCTTTGCGGGAATCTTCTCCTGTATGGGGGCAACGGGAAGTGCGTGGTTTGCCGGGAAGTGTGGAAAGCGGACAGGAATGGTTTCGGCGGCTGTCATTGCCCTCTCTCTGGCGTGCTTTGGGGTTGAGAGACCAGTCTTGTCAGTGACGGTGTTTGTCTTCGCAGGATTTTTTAATTCTGTACTCTACCCTGTTAAGTCGGAGACGATAAACAGTTTGATTCCCTCTGGACAGCGTGCCACATTGATTTCTGTGGAGAGCATGTTTTTTTCCGTGGCCATGATCATCCTGTTTCCCCTGGCCGGAAAGCTGGCAGAGTGTCTTAGATTGCCTATTGTCCTTGCTCTCTGCGGAATTTCTCTGCTTTTATTTGCGGGAATATGGGAATTATGCGAAAAAAATGTAAATTAGATATTTATTTCAGACAGTTTATTTGGTATAATATAATTCTACAGCGCAGAAAAGAATGTGTGAAAACATAAGGTTATAGTACTTTAGTATTAACGTGGGGATATAGGATGTGTACAGAAAAAATTATGTCAATGGCAGTTATCGGAATGGGACATATGGGCAGCAGATATGCAGAGTTTATTGCCGCCGGTCAGGTCCCTGGCATGGAATTGTCTGCGGTTACCAGAGTACATAGGGAACGGTTGGAGCAGTTAAAGAATGTGTTGCCTGAAGGTTTGCCGATCTATCAATCGGCAGATGATTTGTTTATGGCAGTCGATGAGAAGAAGCTGCACATAGACGGGGTTATAATCGTAACTCCTCATTATTCTCATGAAGATATTGCGTTGAAGGCTTTTGCCAGAGGGCTTCATGTCCTGTGCGATAAGCCTGCAGGAGTTTACAGCCGTCAGTCAAGAAATATGGAATGTGCCAGAAAAGATGAACTCTTATATGGATTTATTTTTCACCAGAGGACGTTTCCCGTATATAAGAAGATCCGTGATATTGTAAAAAGCGGCAGATACGGCAGGCTAAAGAGGGTCAACTGGGTGATGAGTGACTGGTACAGACCCAATGCTTACTATACTTCGGGAACCTGGCGGGCTACATGGGAAGGAGACGGAGGAGGGACGCTGTTAAATCAGTGTCCTCATAATCTGGATCTTTTACAGTGGATCTGTGGTATGCCCGCCCGGACCCGGAGCTTTTGCCACGAAGGGAAATATCATCCGATCCAGGTTGAAGATGAGGTGACGTCCTATCTGGAATGGGATAACGGGGCGACAGGCGTGTTTTTCGCAACTACGGGAGAGGCATCCGGTATCAACCGCCTTGAGATTTCTCTGGATGACGCCCTGCTGGTGTGTGATAAAGGCGGGCTTGGAATCTTTGAATTAGACAGGCCGGAGGCAGAATACAGGGAGGAAAAAGAGGATCTGTATTTAAAACCATCAGGAACTTTCAGGGAGATTCTCTGTGAAAAGGAAAGAGAACCTTATGTGGAAATACTAAAGAATTTTGCGGCTGCGTTTTTTGAGGGAGAAACGCTGACCGCACCTGGAGAAGAAGCCAGGAAAAGTCTTTTGCTCTCCAATGCAATGTATCTCTCTTCCTGGGAGAACCGGATGATAGAGATTCCTGCACTGGGAAGCAAAGAGGAACTGGAATTTGAAGCAGCATTTGAGAGAGAACTTGAGAAAAAGCAGCTTACGAATAAGGGAGAGAAAGGGGAAACATTATGTTGACAAGTGATATCAATACAATCTCTATGGCGGCGGCAAATAAGGCCGATGTATGCAGCAAGCAGTTTGGAAAATATTTTATACGCTCGATTATGGCGGGATTTTACATAGTAATAGCGGCGACTATATCTCATGTGACGGCAGCAGTGCTGTATCCCACGTTCCCACAGTTTGGAAAGGTGATCTCAGCGGGAGTGTTTGGAATTGCCATTGCCCTGGTGGTGTTTATCGGTGGAGAATTGTTTACGGGAAACAACCTCACCATGGCGCTGGGATATTATAACAGCAAGGTTACGTTTTTTGATATGTGGAAAGTCTGGCTGGTGAATTACGTTGGCAATTTTCTAGGGGCATTTTTCCTCTCATTTTTGCTTGTGAAGAGCGGTGCATCCAAGGCACTTTTGACAACGTATTATGAAAGCTTTATCTATGGCAAGCTGGAAATCAGCCCGGCGGAGATGGTGCTTCGCGGAATACTCTGTAATTTTATGGTATGTCTTGCCGTGTGGTCAGGAACAAGGATGAAGACAGAGACGGGCAAGCTGGTGATTATCTTTTTGGTAATCATGACCTTTGTGGAAACCGGACTTGAGCACTGCATTGCCAATATGAGTTTTTTTACGATAGGTTATTTCCTCATGGGAGGCCTTGATCTGGAACTGATTTTAAGAAGTATGCTGTTTGTGACTCTCGGCAATATGCTGGGAGGTGCGGTGCTTTTGGCGCTGCCCATATATCTCATGAGCTGGGATAAATAAGTTGCCTGTTTTTTAGAGGGGGCAGTTTGATGAATGGAGAAAAACCAACATCTGATGTGAATGCTATGCCGGACTTGAAAAAATGGCGGGATACTTACTTCAGGGTGGATTATCTGGTGGCGCTGATCACGTTTTTGATGGAAATCGTCATGTTTGTGCTATTGGGTTCTATGGGATTGATCAAAGAGAGCACAAGCGTGTATCTGCTGTTGTACTTGATTCTTCCAACTCTGATGAATACTGCGATATTGCTTGCCGCAAGGACTTTTCGGAAACGTTTTTCTGAGGAGGATATGCGGCAGAACGATATCCCGATTTTGGCTCTGGTGTTGATCTGTACAGTGATCAGTGTGACACATTGTGCATTTTTCAACACCCTGAGCATTTTTTGTATCCCAGTTTTTATGACTACGGTGTTCGGGGAAAAGAAGCTGTGCAGAAAAATTACATATATCAGTATTTGTAGTATTATTCTGGCTACGGTGAAACATTATTTTACGGCGGGAGATCCGAGTGGCAGAGTCTGGTATTTTCCAGAGTGCCTCTTAGCTGTGGCACTGGTGCTCATTGTGGAGCGTGTGGCGCTGACCCTTTTAACTATGCTGGAGGGGCAGAAAAGTCAGCTTATCGATTATGCAGAAACTTCCAGGGAGGCGCACAAGCGGGAGAAAGCGGCCAACGAGGCGAAAAGTGTTTTCCTTGCAAACATGTCCCATGAAATCCGTACACCCATCAATGCAATTTTGGGGATGAATGAGATGATACTCAGGGAGAATGAGAGTGAACAGATTGCAGAGTATGCGGACAATATCCAGTCTGCCGGAAATCTTTTGTTATCTCTGATCAACGATGTGCTGGACATCTCAAAAGTGGAATCCGGAAAGCTGGATATTGTGGAAACAGTTTATGAGACATCTTCCTTTCTCCACGACAGCTGCAATATGATTGCGGAGCGGGCATCAAAGAAAGGGCTGGAGCTTCGGATTGCCTGTGATTTTAATCTTCCCTGCCGGCTTTTGGGGGATGAGTTCCGCATCCGCCAGATTGTCACAAACCTTTTGTCTAATGCAGTAAAATACACGGAAACGGGAAGTGTGACACTGACTGTTGAGGGCAGACAGACGAGGGAGCAGTTTTTTCTTGTGGTCACAGTGGAAGATACGGGAATGGGCATTAAGGAGGAGAATATAGATGATCTGTTCTCCCAGTTCGCCAGATTTAATCTGGAGAAAAGCAGAAATATTGAGGGAACAGGCCTTGGGCTTGCCATTACAAAACAGCTTTTGGATCTTATGCTAGGTGAGGTCAAGGTGGAGAGCACTTACGGCGAGGGCTCTGTCTTTACCGTTACCATTCCTCAGAAGATTGTAGATGATGCGCCCATCGGGGACTTTTTAAAGCAGTACAGGGATGTCTCCAAAGAGAACAGTGAGTATCGGCAGAGTTTTGAGGCGTCTAAGGCCAAAATTCTGGTGGTTGATGATGTGACGGTAAACTTAAAAGTAATTGTGAATCTGTTGAAAAAGACAAAAGTCCAGGTGGATACCGCAGAGAGCGGCGCCCGGTGTATAGAGATGGCAGCAGAGAAGCAATATGATATTATTTTCATGGATCATATGATGCCGGAGATGGACGGGGTGGAGACGTACCAGAAGATGAAGGAGATGAAAGATTCTCCAAATGCCCGTACACCGGTGATCATGCTTACCGCAAATGCCATCAGTGGTGTCAAGGAGGAATATCTCAGCTACGGTTTTGTGGATTATCTCTCAAAACCGGTAAGGGGAGACAAGTTGGAGCGGATGATCTTACATTATCTGCCGGAGGATAAGATCGATTTTCGGAAATAATCGAACATTACATTATTATATTAGGAGGTTTATATGGAGTACCGCAAAATGGAAAATATTGGGGAAAAGGTGTCTTTGCTTGGGTTTGGTTGTATGCGTTATCCCACAGATGCAGAGGGGAAGATTGATAAAGAGCAGGCTTTTGCCATGATTGACGAGGCCTATCAAAACGGGGTAAATTATTTTGACACTGCGTATCCCTATCACGGGGGAACCAGTGAGGGCGTCACAGGGGAGGCTCTAGACCGTTATCCAAGGGAGTCCTATTATCTGGCGACCAAGCTTCCCATCTGGTCGGTAAAGACACTGGAGGATGCAAAAAAGATTTTTGCTGACCAGTTAAATCGGCTGCAGAAAGAGTATGTGGATTTTTATCTGATGCACGCATTGAATAAGGACAGGTGGAAAACCGTAAAAGAGCTTAAAATCCTGGAATATTTTAAGGGGTTAAAAGATCAGGGGAAGATCCGCTATCTGGGATTTTCTTTCCATGACGACTATGATGCTTTTGAAGAGATTTTAACCTCCTATCCATGGGATTTCTGCCAGATCCAGTTCAATTATATGGACAGAGACACCCAGGCCACGGACAAGGGAATTGCTCTGGCGGAGAGCCTTGGGATTCCTGTGGTGGTGATGGAGCCGGTGAAGGGCGGTTCCCTGGCAAACCTTCCGGGGGATATCACAAAGATTTTCAAGGAGAGCAGGCCAGGGGATTCGGCATCTTCCTGGGCTCTTAGATATGTGGGGACATTTCCAAATGTGAAAGTGATTTTAAGCGGCATGTCGGATCTCTCTCAGGTGAAAGATAATTTAAAGACTTTTGGAACATTTGAGCCTTTCAATGAGGAGGAGAAGGCAGTGGTGGAGAGGGTGGCAGGCGCTCTCCACGCCAGAGTGCAAAACGGCTGTACGGCCTGTCGTTACTGCATGCCCTGCCCTGCGGGGGTAGATATTCCGGGAAGTTTTAAAATCTGGAATACCTATCATATATATAACAACGTCAAAGACACCCTGCAGAGGTGGAACGGGGAGCTGAAAGCTGAGGCAAGGCCTGTAAACTGTGTGGAATGTGGCAAATGCGAGACAGTCTGTCCCCAGAAGATCCATATCAGGGAAGATTTAAAGCGGGTGCAAAAAGAGATGGAGGCATTGCAATAGAGGTATAGAATTTTATATTTTTGACGTTTGATTAATGATGCAAAAATACGCCTGTGTCTGGTTATTTTATGATGGCAACAGGCAGTGTTTTTGCATTTTTTATTTTTCTGCATCAGATATGGATTGTGACTTTTGTATAAATATGACAAATTAATTTATGTAAAATAACGATTATTATGTAAGGTTACGAAAAATCCTTGCTTTTCTTTGGTATTAATTGTATATTTTAGATAGTTCAAAAATAGTTTAGATTATTTTAAAAATCTGAACAGGAACTAATCAAATATTAAAGGAGGAATAACATGAGAAAAAAGAAATTTCTACGTGCATTGGCCAGCGCTATGGCAGCAGTCATGCTGGTAACATCTGCCACTCCGGTGGAGGCGGCCGCCGCCTCAGAGAAATACCAGGGGGGGGTATTAGCGCATAACGGTTTCAAGGAAATCAGTGACAACTGGTTTACCGCAGAGGGAGGCTGGGACAACAGCAAATCACCAAATGCCATCGATCCAACCATATTTGAAGCTGCGGACGGTAAGATGTACATGGTCTACGGTTCATGGTCAGGAGGCCTGTTTATCCTGGAAGTAGACAGGGAAACAGGACAGGCAATCTACCCGGGAGTAGACGGTACAGAGCCTACAAGCGGCAATAGGGTAGACCGTTACTTTGGAACACATATTGCGGGTGGAAACCACCAGTCCGGTGAGGCGCCTTTTATCGAGTACGATCCGGCGACGGGCTATTATTGGCTGTATGAGACATACGGCGGGCTGACGGCGATGGGCGGTTACAATATGCGTCTGTTCCGTTCCACAAATGTCTATGGACCCTATCTGGATGCAGCGGGGAACAATGCGGCAGACAGCGGGAAGGACAACAATAAGTATGGCGTGAAACTCATTGGCAATTATCGGTTTTTCAATCAGCCGGGGTACCGTGCGGCAGGGCATAACTCTTCCCTGATTGACGATGACGGTTCTCGTTACCTGTTTTTCCACCAGAGGTTTGACGAGCCGGAAAACCAGACGGAGCGTCATGAACTTCGGGTACGCCAGCAGTTTTTGAATGAGGACAACTGGCCGGTGACGGCAGTGTACGAATACCGCCAAGAAAAGATAGGGCATTATGATGACGCAAAGGTGGTTGGCAATTACGAGGTAATCAACCATGGCACAGATTCCAGTGGCGATATGATAGAGTCCCAGATTATCACGCTCAATGCGGATGGAACGGTGTCCGGCGAGATGACGGGTACATGGTCTAAAAAGGCGGGGGCGGAATACGACTATGTGACCATCACAGCGGGCAGCGTGACCTACAAGGGCGTATTCTTTGAACAGCAGGATGAGACGGCTGCAAAGAATACGGTTATGACCTTTACCGCTATTGGCAATAACAATGAATCCCTGTGGGGTTCCCGTCTCCAGATGACGGATGCGGAAGTGATAGAGTATGCGGCCACAGTGTTAAATCAGCGTATGGTTTCCGTAGTAAATGAAAATATTACGTTGCCAACTCTATTGAAGGGTGCAGATATTTCCTGGTCTTCCTCCAATCCCTCTGCTATCTCGAATACAGGTGTGGTTACTAGGGGAGATGCACGTACACAAGTGACATTGACGGCAACATTTACAGTGGGGAGCACAACCTCTGCAAAGACTTATACGGTGACAGTGGCACCTAAGCCGTCAGCAATCTGTGCTTATGACTTTGAGGATGGGGTAAAATCTGCAGGTGGCACAATTAGCGATGACGCGGAATTAAAGGGAACGGCACAGATTGTAGACGATGCAACCCGGGGCAAGGTTCTCCAGATTGTAAGTTCAACAGAAGTTTATAATGAAAACTACTTGAAACTTCCAGATGCTACACTGGCCAATGTTTCAGCGGAAGATTACGGTTACACGGTTGCCATGTGGGTAAAATGTGAGCCGGGTATTTTTGAGCACAGTGCATTGTTTAATGCGATGAGAGAGGGTACATATCCTATGACCAGGCTTGGCGTGAACCTGATTGGGCGTATCAATGCAGGTCCTGTATACATTGATGAACCCACGAATGAGGATGCACATTCCAATGCGATAAGGGACGGCAAGTGGCATCATGTGGCGTACAGCATTAATCCGAAGGGTGTTCAGATTTGGCTTGATGGCAAATTGGATGCGTCCCAGGAAAAGGATTTGACAGCGTGCTTTAATAACAACATTCAAAATGCAAATGATGTCCGCATAGGTTCCGGTTCCCCGTGGAAAGACCGTGACGTTGAGAATGCTATGTTTGATAATGTCGTTGTATACAATGGCACAATGAAAGCGGAAGATATACAGGCACTGTATGCGTCCACCGGCGGCCAGGTGACAGCCTCCATATCTGAACTGAGTGAGAATAACGAGGAGCTGGCAGACATGCAGTTGGAGGAAGAAGTGATAGAGCATTATGCGGCAGAGATTACCAATCGTGTATCTGTCCATGACCCGTCTATCGTAAAGAACACAGATGGTACATACTATGTATTTGGTTCCCACCTTGCCGATGCAAAATCAAAAGACTTGATCAACTGGGAGCAGATGCATATAGATTATAATGCATCACCGAAATGGAATTGGAAGATGAAGTCTATTTATGGCGATATCATTAATAACCTTTCAGGGTCATTTAAATGGGCAGGCTACGACGATGGAGACTGTGCAGGAGGAGGACTTGGCGTATGGGCACCGGATGTATTCTGGAATAAAGATTACAAGTGGGCAGATGGAAGCACAGGCGCATGGATGATCTACTATTGTGCATCTTCTACATGGAGACGTTCCTGTATCGGATATGCTGTATGTAAAAGCATTGAAGGACCTTACAAGTATGTGGATACCATAATCTATTCAGGATTTACTAAGACAGGTGAGACAGACGGAGACAGCATGAGGGATACCAAGTGGGACAATGACTATCTGAATCTGTCCAGACTGATCGAACAGTACAACAAACCTGAAGAGCCAGAGACTCCAAAGGCTGTTGGCAAAAAGATTACAACAAAAGAAGGATCATTTAAAGTAACAAAATCAAAGGCTGGGGCATCAGAAGTTGAGTTTACGGCACCTGCATCAAAAACTGCAAAGACTGTCTCCATACCGGCTACGATTACGTCAGACGGTGTGAAATATAAGGTTACAAAAATTGCGGACAAGGCTTTCCAGAAAAATAAGAAGCTGACCAAGATTACTTTGGGATCCAATATTAAAACCATTGGAAAGAATGCATTTGACGGCTGTACAAAGTTGAAGACTGTGAAGTTAGATACAAATCTTGTGACAATTGGCAATTATGCATTCCGTGGATGTACGGCAATCACATCCATCACAATTCCGAAAAAAGTAAAAACCATCAACAAGAATGCATTTGATGGCTGTAAGAAATTAAAAACTCTGAAATTAGGTGCAAGTGTTGAGACAATTGGCAATTATGCATTCCGCGGATGTGCGGCAATGACATCCGTAACGCTTCCGAAAAAAGTTAAAACTATCGGAACAAAAGCATTCCAGAATTGCAAGAAGTTAAAGAAAGTGACGATCAATTCTACAGTGTTAAAGAAAGTTGGATCTGGCGCATTTAAGGGAATCAAGTCAAATGCAACGATCAAAGTGCCGAAGAGTAAGCTTAAGGCATACAAAAAACTGTTGAAGAACAAAGTACCGTCAAAGGCAAAAATTACAAAGTAATAAATGATGATTTTTAAACGGGGGTGTCGTTTTAGCATCATGAGATGCGGAAGCGATACCCTCGCTTTTTATCCGAAAAAGGGCCGCACAAATCATGCATAAATAATTTCTCAGAGGAGACAATACTTTCCAAAAGGAGGTTTTCTATTATGAATGATGATACGATAAAGCTGCTGCGGGAGTGCAATGCAGGCATTAAGATGGGAGTGACTTCTTTAGATGATGTCCTTGACCATGTGAAAGACGAACGCTTGAAAAAACTTTTGCTGGAGAGCAAAGACACCCATTCCAGGCTTGGAGACAAGACCCATGCTTATCTCCTGGAATATCAGGATGAGGGGAAAGAACCTGCAATGATGGCGAAAGTAATGTCTTGGTTTAAGTCCAACATGAAGCTGGAGGGAGACAATTCTGATGCCATGGCGGCGGATGTCATCACGGACGGCTGTAATATGGGGGTAAAGTCGCTGTATAAATATCTGAATCAGTATCAGGCGGCAGAGCAGAAAGTGAAGGATCTAGCAAAAGAGGTAATCCGGGCGGAGGGAACTCTTGTGGAGGATTTGCGGGAATATCTGTAGACGGGAGAAAACCGCAAATATTTCTGGGTGGACATTCAGAAACTTCTTGCATTTTAAGGCACAATATGATACTCTACAACTACATGAATGTAGAAGCGGCCAGGTGATTGACTTCACCTGTCCTTTTTTTCTCTGCTGTATGTACACTGGTTGGAGGTGAAAAGGGATGGATATGGAAAGGCAGAAACATGCTCCGGTCTATGAAGCTTTAGAGAGGCTTAGAAAAAAGAGGGTGGTACCCTTTGACGTGCCGGGACATAAGCGGGGCAGGGGAAACCCTGAACTTAGAGAACTTTTAGGGGAAAAGTGCGTCAGCCTTGACGTGAACTCCATGAAACCCTTAGATAACCTCTGCCATCCCATGTCTGTGATCAAGGAGGCAGAGGAACTGACGGCGGAGGCTTTTGGAGCAGACCATGCATTTTTTATGGTGGGGGGAACCACATCATCGGTGCAGAGTATGGTGATGACGGCCTGTCAGGCAGGACAGAAGATCATCCTGCCCAGGAATGTACACAAAAGCGTACTCAATGCCCTTGTGTTAAACGGTGCAGTTCCGGTATATGTGAATCCGAAAGTAGACGAAAGGCTTGGGATTTCCCTGGGAATGGAAATGGGAGATTTAAAGCAGGCAATTTTGGATAATCCGGATGCAGTGTGTGTCCTGGTGAACAATCCTACCTATTACGGTGTCTGCTCTGACCTTAGGAGTATCGTAAAGCTGGCCCATGAACACAATATGCTGGTATTGGTGGATGAAGCTCACGGAACCCATCTTTATTTTGGGGAAAACCTTCCGGTAAACGCCATGGAAGCCGGGGCGGATATGGCCTCTGTCTCCATGCACAAATCCGGGGGCAGCCTTACCCAGAGTTCCCTGCTGTTAGTAAACCACACGGTAAACTGGGAGTATGTGAGTCAGATCGTGAATCTGACCCAGACCACCAGCGCATCCTATCTCTTACTGTCAAGCCTTGACATTTCCAGGAGAAATCTGGTAATGCGGGGCCGGGAATCTTTTGCAAGAGTGGTGGAGATGGCGGAATATGCCAGGGAGGAGATCAATGCCATCGGGGGCTATTATGCTTACGGCCGGGAATTGATCAACAGCAACAGTGTATTTGACTTTGACGTGACAAAGCTCTCTGTGTTTACCAGGGATATCGGCCTGGCGGGGATTGAGGTCTATGACCTGCTTAGGGATGAGTACGATATCCAGATTGAATTTGGAGATATTACCAATATCCTGGCATATATTTCCATTGGCGACAGGATACAGGATATTGAACGGCTGGTGGGAGCATTGTCAGATATTAAGCGTCTGTACAGCAAAAACCCGGCGCATATGCTAAAGACAGAGTATATTGCGCCGAAGGTATGCATTTCTCCCCAGAAGGCGTTTTATGCAGATAAAATTTCACTTCCCATCCAGGAGACGGCCGGGAAAATATGCAGTGAATTTGTAATGTGTTATCCTCCGGGGATTCCTATTTTAGCGCCGGGGGAGATTATTACCCCTGAGATTATCCAGTATATTACATATGCCAAAGAGAAGGGATGTTCTATGCAGGGACCCCAGGATCCTTATGTGGAAAAGCTGAATGTGCTGGCAAATTAACAAATTTGGTACGGTATATAGGAGGGACATTTCTTTTAGCAGGAGGAAAAAGAGTTGGAGTTATGGTTTTCGGATTATCAGACAGAGAAGGTGAAAGTATCTGTCAAAGTGGAAAAACAACTGTTTGGAGCCCAGACGGATTATCAGAGGCTGGATGTTTTTGAGTCGGAGGAGTTCGGCAGGTTTATCAGTTCTGACGGAAGCATTGTCTTTTCGGAAAAAGACGAGTTTACATATGACGAGATGATCGTCCATGTCCCTATGGCGGTACACCCCCATGTAGAAAAAGTGCTGGTCATCGGAGGCGGTGACGGCGGTGTGTGCAGAGAGCTGTCCTACTATAAAGAAATCCGGCAGATTGACGTGGTGGAGCCGGACGAAGTCTTTGTCAATGTGTGCAAAGAGTATTTTCCCGACAATGCCTGCGGGTTAAAGGACCCCAGGGTGACGGTGTACTTTAAAGACGGACTGCGTTTCCTTCGCACCAGGCACGAGGAGTACGATCTGATCATCAACGACGCCATAGACCCCCTGGGACATATGGCTGGTTTGTTTACAAAAGAGTTTTACGGAAACTCCTATCGGGCTCTTAGGGAGGATGGGATCATGGTATATCAGCATGGGAGTCCTTTTTATGATGAGGATGAGGAGTCCTGCCGTGCCATGCACAGAAAGGCAAGCCACAGTTTTCCCATCAGCAAGGTGTACCAGGCACATATTCCCACCTGTTCTTCCGGGTACTGGCTTTTCGGATTTGTGTCAAAGAAATATCATCCTTTAAGGGATTTGGATGAAAAACGGTGGAATGACAGGAATATAGAGACATGGTATTATACCACAAATCTTCACAAGGGGGCGTTTATGCTTCCAAAGTATGTGGAGGATATGTTGATGGAAGAGGAGAAGTAGCAGGAGCAGGAGGCAAAGATGAGCAGAGTATTGATTATTGGGTGCGGTGGTGTTGCACGGGTAGCAATCTATAAATGCTGCCAGAACAGTGAGATTTTTTCAGAGATTTGTATTGCCAGCAGGACGAAACAGAAATGTGATGATTTGAAAGCAGAGTTAGAGGGAAAGACGAAGACAGTGATCACCACTGCAAAAGTGGATGCGGACAATAAGGATGAGCTTGTGGCGCTGATCAAGGAATATCAGCCCCAGGCAGTTTTAAATGTGGCCCTTCCCTATCAGGATCTTACCATTATGGATGCCTGTCTGGAATGTAAGGTGGATTATATTGACACGGCCAATTATGAGCCGGAGGATATAGAGGAGCCGGAGTGGAGAAAAGTTTATAATAAGCGGTGCGAAGAGCTTGGGTTTAGCGCCTATTTCGACTATTCCTGGCAGTGGGCGTACAGGGAGAGGTTTGCGCAGGCAGGGATCACAGGGCTTCTTGGATCAGGATTTGACCCGGGAGTTACCAGTGTGTTTACCGCCTATGCCCTAAAGCACTATTTTGATGAGATCGAGACGATTGATATTCTGGACTGCAACGGAGGGGATCACGGATATCCCTTTGCCACGAATTTTAACCCGGAGATCAACTTGCGGGAGGTGTCCGCAAAGGGCTCTTACTGGGAGAACGGCAAGTGGGTGGAGGTAGAGCCCATGAGCATAAAGAGAGAGTATGATTTTCCCCAGGTTGGGAAAAAGGATATGTACCTTCTGCACCATGAGGAGATTGAATCATTGGCCAAAAATATTCCGGGAGTAAAGAGGATCCGTTTCTTTATGACATTTGGACAGAGCTATTTAACCCACATGAAATGTCTGGAAAATGTGGGGATGCTTGGCACCACTCCTGTGATGTATGAGGGACGCAAGATCGTTCCCATCCAGTTTTTAAAAGCGCTTTTGCCGGATCCGGCTTCCCTGGGGCCAAGGACTGTGGGAAAGACAAATATCGGCTGTATTTTTACCGGGAAAAAAGATGGAAAAGAAAAGAAGGTCTACATTTACAATGTGTGTGACCATCAGGAGTGCTATAAAGAGGTAGGCTCTCAGGCAATCTCTTACACCACAGGAGTTCCGGCAATGATCGGAACGGCACTGGTGGCCTCGGGGCAGTGGAAGGGGCCAGGAGTGTTTACGGTGGAAGAGTTTGATCCGGATCCCTATATGGAAATGTTGAATAAATACGGGCTTCCCTGGGTAGTGGAGGAGAATCCTAAACTGGTGGAGTAGGATGTTTGAACATGTAAAAACCCCCTGTTATGTGGTGGATGAAAAAAAGTTAAAAGAGAATCTTGGGATATTGAAGGATGTGGAGCAGCGCTCGGGCGCCCACATCCTTCTGGCACAGAAAGCTTTTTCAATGTTTTCCCTGTATCCCCTGATTGGAGAATACATCAGCGGCACAACAGCCAGCGGTCTTTACGAGGCAAGGCTTTCTCATGAGGAGATGGGAAAAGAAAATCATGTCTTTGCCCCGGCCTACAAAAAAGAGCATATGGAGGAGCTGGTAAAGATCTGCGGCCATATAATCTTTAACTCCTTTGGACAGTATGAAAAATACAGGGATCTGTGCAAAAATGTCAGCGTGGGAATCCGGGTGAACCCTCAGTTTTCTACTCAGGAAGGGCATGAGATTTATGACCCCTGTGGAAAGTTTTCCAGGCTTGGCGTGACGCTGGAGGAATTCCCTGCGGATGCGAAATTCGGGGAAGGCTATATCGAAGGGATTCATTTTCATACTTTATGTGAGCAGAATGCAGCGGATTTGATCTCCACATTTGCGGCTGTGGAGGAGCAGTTCGGACAGCAGCTTTCAATGGTAAAATGGATTAATATGGGAGGAGGCCATCATATTACAAGGGAGGATTACTGCAGGGAGGATTTGATTTCCTTTATCCGTAAGGTGAGGGAAAAATATAAGGTGGAAGTGTATTTGGAACCCGGGGAGGCCATCGCCTTAAATGCAGGATATCTTGTGACAGAGGTGATGGATGTGGTGAAAAACGGCATGGAGATTTTGATTTTGGATGTCTCTGCGGCCTGTCATATGCCGGATGTGCTGGAAATGCCTTACCGGCCGCCCCTGGAAGGGGGATATGAGCCAGGCGTTAAGCCTTACACCTACCGGCTTTCTTCTCTGACCTGCCTGGCGGGGGATGTAATCGGGGATTACAGCTTTGAAAAAGAGAAACAGATCGGTGACCGCTTGATTTTTAAAGATATGGCGATTTATTCTATGGTAAAAAACAATACCTTTAATGGTATTCCATTGCCGGAGATCTGTCTGCTTCGGGAGAACGGGAAGATAGAAAAGATAAAGCAGTTTGGCTACGAAGATTTTAAGGGAAGGTTGTCCTGATGGAGAGAAAATTTACAACACCGGATACAGACGGATTTTACATGCCCGGGGAATTTGAACCCCATGAAGGGTGTATTTTGATCTGGCCGGAGCGTCCAGGCTCCTGGCCCTATGGGGCAAAGGCGGCAAGGAAGGCTTTTACCAAGATTATCCGAAAGATTGGGGAGAGCGAGAAAGTCTATGTGGCAGCAGGGGAGTCCTGCATAGAGGATGCCAGGGAGACATTAAGAGAGATTCCCGGAGTGACGGTTTTTCCTGCGGAGACGGATGATGCCTGGGCAAGGGACATTGCCCCCACTTTTCTGGTAAACGGGAAAGGGGAGAGACGCTGCGTAAACTGGGAATTTAATGCCTGGGGGGGGACTTACAACGGGTTATATCCTTCCTGGGAAAAAGATGATAAATTTGCAAAGCTTTTTGCGGACTGGCACGGTACATTCTGTTATGACGCCGCTCCCTTTGTGCTGGAGGGGGGAAGCATTCACTCCGACGGAGAAGGGACAATCCTTGCAACGGAGGCGTGTCTTTTAAGCCCCGGGAGAAATCCAGGACTCTCTAAGGAGGAGATTGAAGAAAGGCTCTGTGGGTATCTTGGGGCGAAAAAGGTTCTCTGGATCCCAAGGGGGGTTTACGGGGATGAGACGGACGAGCATGTGGACAATATGTGTGCCTTCCTTGGGCCCGGCGAAGTGGTTCTGGCATGGACGGAGGAGAAAAAGGATCCTCAGTACGCATTGTCTCTGGAAAGTCTGAAAGCTCTGGAATTGGCAAGGGATGCTATGGGCAGAAAATTAAAAGTCCACAAGCTTCCTATCCCGGATGTTCCGGTGTGTATCACAGAGGAGGATTTAAAGGGGTATGTGTTTGAGCCTGGGGAGGATCTGCGGGAAGTGGGGGAGCGTTTGGCTGCTTCCTATGTGAATTTCTATTTTTCAAATGAGGCAGTTATCCTTCCGGCTTTTGGGGGAGCGAACCGTGACAGTGATGAGAGGGCGGCAGAGATTTTGAGAAATCTTTGCCCGGAGAGGAAAGTGATCCAGATATTTGCCAGGGATATTCTGGTTGGGGGCGGGAATATACACTGCATTACCCAACAGGTGCCAAGGTAGTTTAGGAGGAAGGCAAATGCGAAGCTTTTCTCAGGATGCCTTCCGACGATTTGCCGCCGGTCCAAAGGTGAGGGGGCGTCACATTATTACAGGGAGAGATTTCTATGGGCATTTACCTCAATCCTGATCATATTGATTTTTTGGAGGCATTAAATTCCGAAATTTATGTGGATAAAACAGGTCTGATTGAGTTGACGAATAAGGTGATCCGCACGGAGCAAAAGTATGTCTGTGTCAGCCGTCCCCGCCGTTTCGGAAAATCTATGGCGGCAAATATGCTGGCTGCCTATTACAGCAGGGGATGCGATTCCAAAGAAATCTTTTCGGATTACAAGATTTCTGCTTCCGGCAGTTTTGAGAAGCATTTGAATAAATACAATGTGATCCGGCTGAATATGGCAGAGTTTTCCAGTGTGAAGGATATGTCTTCTGCGCCGGAAGAAGTGGAAAAGGAGCTTCTATTTGATCTTACAGAAGAGTTTTCAGATATCAGATTTTTTGATCGGAGCCAGTTAGTGCGCACCTTAAAAGATGTTTATGGAAAGACAAAAATCCCTTTCATTTTTATCATAGATGAATGGGACTGCATTTTCAGAGAGCATAAAAACGACACGGAAGCCCAGACGCTTTATCTTGATTTTTTGCGGAATTTACTGAAAAATCAAAATTATGTTGCCCTCGCTTATATGACAGGGATGTTGCCTATAAAAAAATATGGGATTCATTCTGCACTGAATATGTTTACGGAAGTGTCCATGACAGACCCAAGGGAATATGCAGAGTTTACGGGATTTACTGAGGGTGAGGTAAAGAAGCTTTGTGAGAAATACCATATGCCTTTTGAGGAAGTAAAAAGATGGTATGACGGCTACAATCTGATGGGGGCTTTGGTGTACAATCCACGTTCTGTTGTCATGTCGCTTACAGGCGGATATTTCAATAATTACTGGACGGCAATGGAAACTTATGAGGCCTTAAAAGCCTATATTGCCATGGATTTTGACGGATTAAACCAAAAGGTGACAAGGCTCATTGCAGGGGAAGGATTTGCCGATCTTGTATTTCTGCCGAGGAAGGGGATAGATCTTCCGGCTCTTATGATGACGGCCCGGACAGAGGATTATGATAAGATTCTGGGATTGGAGCTAGGGGCGGATGATTATATTACAAAGCCCTACAATCCCCTGGAGGTTATGGCCCGGGTGAAGGCACAGTTAAGGCGGTGTTACGATTATCAGGAACAGAAATGCCAGGAGGAAACCATAAAGGTTTTTGGATTGGAATTGAATCTGGCGGAATGTATGTTAAAGAAAGAGGGGCGGGAGATTGCCCTTACAAAAACAGAATTTAAAATTCTGGAGTTGCTGATGAGATCACCAGGGAGGATTTACACAAAACAGCAGATTTTTGACTATTCCTGGGAGGAACCTTATATGGGGGATGACGGAACCATCAGCAGCCTGGATTTGGTGTACCATTTTGGCGGATGGGTGGAGGAGCTGGACAGGGATTACCGGGTGGTAAAGGTTTATGGGGAAAAACAGACAGAGGAGCAGGTGGAGCTTCCCCTTCAGGCAGAGGGTGAGTTTGTGGAAATCGGACAGGCCTTTAACCGAATGACAGAGCAGCTCCATCTGCAAAAAGCGGAACGGGTAAATACCATGTCTGAGGATTTGTTTACTATGCTTAAAATGGAAAGCGCAGATTATCAGTTAGAGTTAAAGCCTGTAGATCTGGCGGAACTATCACGAAGGATCTGCGGGGAATATTATGCTGAGATTGTGGAGGCAGGATTTACATTTGAAATTGACATTTCCGAAGAGCAGGTTTTTGTCCGGGCAGATGAAAAACTGTTGGCCAGGGTCATCGGAAATCTTCTCACCAATGCCAAAAAGCACAACGGGACGGGGGAGGAGATTTCAACCGATGTGCAGAATGTTATGTTTCGCGCCTTTGTAAGGGGGGAGAGGGGATGGAATGTGTTTGAGTTGGAGTTTTGAAAAAACGTCAGCAATTTGGATTAATTTATTGTTTGAAGAATCGAAATATTTTACGGTAAATTTCCCAGTGGTAATCTGGCTCAGTGCCAATTGTGTGTTGAGGTAGTTTTCAAGAAAAATCTTTCCACCTTGCTTTATGACTTGGCCCGATTTAGCATCTATTTTGTTTGTATCAAGTTCTAACAGTCTTTGATAGTTTGATGATACGAAACGTTTATAGGTTCTGGTTAATTTATCTTTTTCCGTTACATGAATCATTGCAATTACAAAATATGGTACATGAAGAGAATGATTATTAATGGAACCGGATTCATCGATATAAATATTCATTTGGAAAATCTCATTAGTGCTTTGGGTGGCAGCTTTTTAATTATACACATTAGTATCTAAAATGTAAATGAATTATAGATAGAATTGTTTTATGCCCCCTTGACTTATCCATGAAAAACTGTCAAAATTCCAGTATAAACAGTTGAAAAGGGGAAAGATAATGCAGGCTTATCCATACAAAAAAGTGACGGTGGCTGCCATTCAAATGCAGTGCAGCACAGATACAGAAAAAAATCTGAAAAAGGCGGAGCAGATGATAAGAGAAGCGGCCTCAAAAAGGGCACAGATTATCCTGCTCCCGGAGCTGTTTGAGCGGGAATATTTTTGTCAGCAGAGACAGTACGAGTTTTACGGGTATGCACATCCGGCGGAGGAGCACCCGGCAGTACAGATGGGGATGAGGCTTGCTAGGGAGCTTTCCGTTGTGCTTCCGGTGAGTTTTTTTGAGCGGCAGGGGAACACCTGCTACAATTCCTTAGCCTGTATCGATGGAGATGGAAAAAATCTTGGGATTTACCGGAAAACCCATATTCCCGACGACCATTTTTATCAGGAAAAATTTTACTTTACACCAGGGAATACGGGATTTCAGGTATTTGATACCATGTACGCAAAAATCGGTGTGGGCATCTGCTGGGACCAGTGGTTTCCGGAAACCGCAAGGTGTCTGGCGTTAAAGGGGGCGGAGCTTTTGTTTTATCCCACTGCCATCGGCTCGGAGCCGGTGCTTGGCTGTGACAGCATGCCCCATTGGAGAAGAGTAATGCAGGGCCATGCAGGGGCAAATCTTGTGCCTGTGATCGCAGCAAACCGTATCGGGAAGGAAGAGGTAGCGCCCTGTGAGGGAAACGCCGGACAGTCTTCTGCGCTGACATTTTACGGTTCCTCTTTTATGACGGAGGAGACAGGGGAAATTGTGGAGGATGCAAAAAGGGATAGGGAGGAAATTCTTTTGCATACTTATGATTTGGAAGAGATAGAAAAAAACAGGCTTTCCTGGGGACTATTTCGGGACAGAAGGCCGGAGATGTATGGTGAGATTGTAGGATGAGCTATGCCAAAAATTATGAGATTCTCAATAGATTGAAAAATTAAGGAGGATGCGCCAAATGAAAAAAGAGGATAAGATGACGTTATATGCAGCTTTAGCGGTGTTGGGATTGTCAACGTTTTTTTCTTTCATGGTATTTGAAAAGCCGGATGGAAGCATGCATTCAGGTGAAAGAAAATTCCCTGGAAGGTTATACTGCGGATGACGGAGTGGTTGAGAATTAAGAAACTGTTCAAAAATAACTTTTAATATTGCTTGTCTTTTTCTCCGATAGCACTATTTAAAAGTTATTTCTGAACAGTTCCTAAGTATGTATATTTGACGAAAGCAGCGACGGCCAGAGACCTCGCTGCTTTTGGTGAATCGGCGTCCTATATTAGTCAGCGTCTATCGTGCGTATGATTTTGATCAAACCCTTATCTGTATACGCAAAGACCATAAACAAGATCCCTGGGATATCCACCCCGCATGAAGTCAGTATGAATATTATTCGTCTAACATTTTTAATAGTCTTTCAAACTCTTCTTGTGTCAAAATTTTTTTGTATTTGTCACAAAAAGAATTGAACTTACACTCTCTGTTTGAACATTTTTTTACCTTAAAACATTTCAGAAAATAGACAAATCTAGCAACATTCCAAATAATACAATATGCATAAAAACAAAATAGAACGGTACCAAAAATCGCATTTAGGATCATACTTATCCCCCTTATCTTTTTTTGAAAACAATTTACTTAAAATTATGTGTTTATATAATCCTTGTCTTATTATATCTTGCTTTAATGCATCTTGTCTATACAAAGAATTATAATTTAAACCTTGCTTGTTTATAATAATTGTAGAAGGAGTGTGGCAGCATGAAATATGTATATATGAGATTACCTGAGTTGTTGGAGGAAAGAGGGATTTCAAGAACTAAATTGACATATGACCTAAACTTGCAGAGGTCAAACGTTAATCGTTACTATAACAACAAAGCACAAAGATATGATTGCGAACTGTTGGCAAGGTTGTGCGAATATCTTAATTGCGATATTTCTGACCTGTTGGAACTTAAAGAAAGAGAGTCAGAGCATTAATTAATAGGGATTCAGTTAAAGTGCATTCCTGAATCCCTATAACCCTATTATTCTTTGGTAGTTTCCGGAGGGGGGTGAATTGATCAATATACGGCAGTTCTTCCTCGTCTAATTCATTTATTTCGTCAATGCCCATAGACCGTATCTGCCTCATCACATCGTATTCCTGTTCAAATGCATCTAGTACAACGAATATTAAGTTAACGTAGAACAACTTAATTTTCGCTGTACTAGCATCTCGTCTGTTACCGTGGAAGGCGTCAGTATATCTTTTGTAATGACTCCCCTGTCAATCAACGCTTGATAAGCACCCTTCACAAAGATTTTTCATGTCCCCTTGACTAATCTGTGAAAAATTTATTATGAAGACCGTGATATATGAGGGTATTCCCAATTATGCAAAAGAAGCCAGGCAGAAAGTATTTATAGATGAACAAGGATTTCATAATGAAGTTGATGATGATGAAATAATTATCACTAACAAAACGGCGGACTTGTGCTTTTTCCAAAAACAAGGTAAAATAGGAAAAGCAAAATGAAATACAAGAGGAGGAAAAATATGGGATTAATTAAAGCAATTGCAGGTGCGATCCGGGGGGAAGCTGTTGACCAGTGGAAAGAGTATTTTTACTGTGATGCACTGGATACAGAGGTTTTAGTGGTAAAGGGAAAAAAACGTACGCAGGGCCGGTTTGGAAGCGGAAACAAGGGAAATGACAATCTGATCACCAACGGTTCCGTGGTGGCGGTAAATGAGGGCCAGTGTATGATCATCGTGGATCAGGGAAAGGTGGCAGAGATATGTGCCGAGGCGGGGGAATTTCTCTACGACACGTCCACAGAGCCCAGCCTTCTGTTTGGTGATCTGGGAGAGAATATCGGCAAGACCTTTGCCAATATCGGCAGAAGGTTTACCTTTGCAGGAGATACGGGAAAAGACCAGAGAGTCTACTTTTTTAATACAAAAGAGATCATGGGGAACAAATACGGCACGGCAAATCCGGTGCCATTCCGCATAGTGGATGCCAATATTGGTCTGGATGTGGACATTTCCGTCCGCTGTAACGGAGAATATTCTTACCGGATCATAGACCCGATTTTGTTTTATACCAATGTATGCGGAAATGTGACGGAGGAGTACACAAGGGACAGGATTGACAGTCAGTTAAAGTCTGAGCTTATGACAGCGTTACAGCCTGCCTTTGCCCAGATTTCCGCCATGGGCATCCGGTACAGCGCAGTGCCTGCCCATGCCATGGATGTGGCCAATGCCCTGAATGAGGTGCTGTCGGAAAAATGGCAGCAGCTTCGGGGAATTCAGATGGTTTCTTTCGGTGTAAATGCCATAAAGGCTTCTGAGGAAGACGAGGCTATGATAAAAGACCTGCAAAAGACAGCAGTGCTGAAAAATCCCAATATGGCCGCAGCCACTTTGGTGGGGGCTCAGGCGGAGGCTATGAAGTCAGCGGCAGCAAATACGGCGACCGGGCCTATGATGGCATTTGCAGGGATGAATATGGCAAATTCTGCCGGAGGTTTTAATGCCGGAGATTTGTATCAGATGGGGGCCCAGAGGAACGGTCAGCCCCAGCAGGAAGCGCAGCCCAAGCCGGGAATGCAGATGGACAGCCAGCCACAGCAGGCCCCAAACCAGCCAGAGGGACCCTGCAGCTGGACCTGCAAGTGCGGCAAGGTGAACACCGGAAAATTCTGTGTGGAGTGCGGAAGCAAAAGACCTGAGGCAGAGACGGGATGGACCTGCAGCTGTGGAACGGTAAATAAAGGAAAATTCTGTATGGAGTGTGGAAAAAAGAAACCGGAAGGCGCACCTTTATACCGCTGTGATAAGTGCGGCTGGGAGCCGGAAGACCCGCATCATCCACCGAAATTCTGCCCGGAGTGCGGGGATGTTTTTGACGAGAACGATGCACAGTAGTTTGGGCAGGAGTAAAGGATGAAGGTTGGAAGGATGACTGCGCTGGCGCTGTTGCTTTTGATCGTTTTGGGGGCTTGGGCGCTGGTGCTGTATATAAAACGAAGGACAAGGGAGATTTCCAGGACTCTGTGGGGGACGGATACTCTGGCTGAGGGTGTGGCACAGATGAAAAAGGAATATGCCTCCACCCCCAAGTCCGTATCTGCCATGACAAGTTTGCTTTTGCCCAGGATAACAGGGGATTTTCCGGATTTTGAATATCATGAGATGCGGGAGCGGGCAGAAAATCTTTTGGTTTCCTATCTCAGGGCATTGTCGGAGCAAAATGCGGCTCTGATCACAGACGGGACCACAGAGTTAAAAGACCAGGCAGGGAATGAGATCTCCATGCTGCAGGCCCAGGGGAAAAAAGAGTTTTTTCGGGATATCAAAATTCACCGCACGGAGATTTCCCAGTACAAAAAATCGGCGGGGAGATGTATGATCACTTTCCAGTCCGCCCTGGAGTGTATCCACTATGTGGAGGATTCAGAGGGCAGAGTGACAGAGGGAAGCAGGGAATATAAATATCAGACCAGATACAATGTGGACTTAGTTTACATTCAGGACCGGAACCTGGTGGAGGATGAGCGGGATTTGGCTCTGGGGGTAAACTGCCCCAACTGCGGCGCTCCTTTGTCCTCTCTTGGGGCAAAGGTCTGCGCATATTGCGGCACTCCGCTGATTGAAATTAATATCCATGCCTGGTCATTTGTAAGTGTCAGCGAAATTAAGTGAGAAAAAGGAGAAAAATATGGAACAGTCAAAAGTTTATTTTACCAGTTTTAAGGCAACGGAGCATGAGAATTTACTGCAGAAGCTTCACCGTCTGATGAAGACGGCAGGGTTTGAGACTATCGATTTTTCGGATAAATATGCGGCAATTAAGATTCACTTTGGCGAGTATGGCAATCTGGCCTTTCTTCGCCCCAACTATGCCAGAGTGGTGGCGGATTATGTAAAGGAGCTTGGGGGGAAGCCATTTTTAACAGACTGCAATACCCTG
>JAMPFA010000028.1 GCA_023664725.1 Roseburia sp.
CCGCCCCAAAAGCAGTGGATATGTTTCCGCATGGTACAACAAACAAAAAATCCGGAAGCCGGAACAATTTTCCCAAACTGTCCAGGCTCCCGGAAACCCCTTGTTTTCTACACTTTTTCGTACTTCTATTTCTCAACCCTTGACATCAATACTACCGTCTCCACATGCCCCGTCCCCGGAAACATATCCACCCCCCCCATCCTTACTACCTCATACCCGCTCCCCTGCAAAACCTCCAAATCCCGCACCAGACTGGTAGGCTTACAGGAAATATACACCATCCGCTCCACCCCATAACGGATAATCTTAGAAAGCGCCTTGGGATGAATCCCGTCCCTGGGCGGATCCAGCACGATAAAATCTGGCCTATCCCCAATCTCATCCAATACCTTTAGCACATCCCCTGCAATAAATTCACAGTTGGAAAGACCGTTGCGCTTAGCATTCTCCCTCGCAGCCAAAACTGCCTCCTCCACGATCTCCACGCCGATAACTTTCCCGGCTGCCGGAGCAAGCATTTGGGCAATGGTTCCCGTGCCGCTGTAAAGATCAAAGACTGTGCTCTCCTTTTTTGCTGTATCTCCGATAAACTCCCTCGCCAAAGAATATAGCACTTCCGCCCCCAGAGAGTTTGTCTGGAAAAATGAAAACGGTGTAATCTTAAATTTCAGCCCCAAAAGCTCCTCAAAAAAGAAATCTTCCCCAAAAAGAATCTGGGTACCCTCGTTTTTCACCACATCCGCCACACTGTCATTCCTGGTATGTAAAATCCCCGCCAGCTTTCCTTCCAAAGGAAGGTTTTTCAGCCTGTCCGCAAATTCCCCCAAAAGAGTCTCCTCTTTAAAGCCCTCCCTCTGGGAGGTGGTGATCAAATCGATCAAAATCTCCCCCGTGGCAGCGGCTTTTCGCACCAGGAGATGCCGCAGATACCCTTCGTGACGCAGCCTGTGATAAAAGGAAACGTTTTTCTCCTGGAAAAACCCCAGCACTGCCGATAAAATTTTCCGATAATCCTCATCCACAATCCTGCACTGTTCCACGTTTACGATATCATAAAAACTTCCCCGTCGATGCATCCCCAGAGCCAAAGGCCCGTCCTTACAGATATCCCCAAAAGAAAACTCCATTTTGTTCCGGTAGCCAAACACTCTGGGACTTGGCTTAATTCCCTCAAACACCTGGTCAAACTCTTTGCCGGACGCCGACAGGACAGGGGTAAACAACTCCTGAAGCTGACTTTCTTTTAATTTCAGCTGGTCTTCATAGCTTAAATTTTGGTAGGTACAGCCGCCGCATATCCCAAAGTGGGGGCAAAACGGCTCCGCCAGCTCATTTTCTGCCTTCTCCAGCACCTCAAGCAGCCTTCCCTCATATTTACCCTTCCTGGCTTTATTTACTGCAAAGGAGACTTTTTGACCGGGAATAGTGTTTTTCACCACTGCCTGCTCTCCCTCCGGTGTCACTGCGATTCCCTTGTTGGGAAATACTACTTTTTCAATCCTGCCCTCGTACTGCTGCTTCTTTTTCATCTACTAACTCCTTTACAATCGAGTAGAAGGTTCATCCTTCTGCTTGTGCACCCGTTTTCAATCAAGCAGGGGACGTTTTCCTCCCTGCTCGTGCGCCGGGTGCAGCTGTGCGCAAGCACATACATCCTTACTGCACCCGTGCGCATATAAGCAAATACCCCACAGCAAGCTGCAGGGTATCTCTCACATAATCTCTCTGTTTGGTTTTTGAAAAACAATCCTGACAATCATCACAGGAAATCTTAGTTGTCCTCTTCCTCGTCATCCTCATCATCGTCGTCTTCATCATCAAAGAAGTCATCTTCGAATTCATCTTCGAAATCGTCTTCAAAATCTTCCAGATAATCCGGTGTGAAGAAACGGTAAATCCCGTATACTGCTGCCGCAACGGCCACTACGATACCTACAACAGCAAAAATCCACAGGACTTTAGAAGGTTTCTTGGTTTCTTCCTCTTTCTTGTTCAGGAAATCATTGAGCTTTGTCATTGTTAAAAAATCATCCACTTTATTCATCGTGCACACTCCTTTTCTTTGTCTCCGAAGATTCATACAGGTATTATAACATATCTTTCCCTGTAGGAAAATAAAAAATTACAATTCTTTTCACATTTTCTGAAATTTTTATATTTTTTTAAGTTTTGCAAAGGAGGCGAACATCTTTTTTACCCCCGTCTTGTCAAAATCCACGGTAACTTCGTAATCTCTGCCGCCCTCCGCAATGTGGGTTACAACGCCCTCCCCGAATTTTATGTGGGAAACCCGGTCCCCTTCTGTGTAATCCAATTCTTTCTTCTCCGCCACACCGAAATTCTTGGCAGCCGCAAGGCCGCTGACTGCCACAGGCTTCTTTTTAAAGGCATCTTTCGCCTGGCGGTAAGGATTTTTTGTCTCCCGAGTAAATTTTGGCGCAGTTGGAGCTTCTTCTTTTCCAAACAATTCCGCCGGTATTTCCTGCACAAACCTGGAAAGCCTGTTGTACTGTGTCTGTCCCCGGATCATCCGCTGTTTTGCGCTGGTGATCACCAGATGCTCTTTTGCCCGGGTGATGCCCACGTAGGCCAGCCTCCGCTCTTCCTCCAAATCTTCTGCGGCAGTGTCCGAGACGATGGACATATAGCTTGGGAACAGCCCATCCTCCATACCTGCCAGATACACATTGGGAAATTCCAGCCCTTTTGCGCTGTGCAGTGTCATAAGGACCACGTAATTACTGTCCTCCTCCAAACTGTCGATATCCGCCACCAGAGCCACTTCCTCCAAAAATCCGCTTAAGGTGGGCTCTTCGGCATCCTCCTCATAGGCTGTCACCTTACTTATAAGCTCGTCGATATTTTCAATCCTGGCAGCAGCCTCATCTGTGCCCTCCAGCTCCAACTCCTCCACATACCCAGTGGTCTCTATGATCTCATTCAACAAATCCGTAATGCTGATAAATCCCACTTTGCTCCGCATTGCCTGGATAAAGGTGACAAAGGGTTTTATTTTTGCAGCCGACTTTCCAAGTGTGGAGATCTCCTCCGCCTGTTTTAAGGCATCATAAAAACTCATTCCATTGCTGTCCGCATAAATCTGCACCTTGTTTAAGGTGGTGGCGCCGATGCCCCGCTTTGGCACATTGATGATACGCCGCACCGCCAAGTCGTCCCTGGCATTGTCAATGGTCTTTAAATAGCACAGCAGATCCTTGATCTCCTTGCGGGCATAGAAGTTTACGCCCCCAACGATTTTGTATGGAATATTGCTCACCACAAATTTTTCCTCAAAAAGACGGGACTGTGCATTTGTGCGGTAGAGGATGGCACAGTCTTTGTAATTGTAATTCTCCTTGTACACTTTCTCTGTGATATCCCTGGCTACAAATTCCGCCTCCTCATAGGCCGTGTCAAGATGCTTTAGTATCAGCTTCTCTCCCTCTCCGTTGGCGGTCCAGAGGCTTTTTTCTTTTCTGCCATAGTTGTTTGCGATCACATGGTTTGCCGCATCCAGGATATTCTGGGTACTTCGGTAATTCTGCTCCAGTTTTATCACCGTAGCTTCCGGAAAATATTTTTCAAAGTTTAAGATATTGTAGATATTTGCCCCCCTAAACTTGTAGATAGACTGGTCGTCATCCCCCACCACGCAGAGATTTTTGTACTTTCCTGCCAAAAGATGGATCAACTGGAACTGTGCCGTGTTGGTGTCCTGATACTCGTCCACCATTATGTAGCGGAACCGATCCTGGTAAGCTTCCAGAACCTGGTCATCCTGTCGAAACAGCTCCACCGTCTTAAAGATCAGGTCGTCAAAATCCAGGGCATTGTTTTTTTTCAGGGCATTCTGGTATTCCCGGTACACCTGGGCCTGTTTCTGCAGACCGTAATCCATCCCCGCATTTTTTGCAAATTCCTCCACTCCGATCATCTCGTCCTTGGCGGATGAGATTGCACCCAAAAACATTTTTTCCTTATATATTTTTGTGTCAATCTCAAGCCGTTTACAGATATCCTTCATCAAGGATTTCTGGTCATCTGCATCATATATGGTAAAATTCGTGTCAAACCCGATCCTGTCTATGTAACGCCTTAGTATTCTCACACAGGCAGCGTGGAACGTAGCCACCCATATGCTCTCCGAGCCGTGGCCCACTATGGAGTTGATGCGCTCCCGCATCTCCCCTGCTGCCTTGTTGGTAAAAGTAATGGCCAGAATATTCCAGGGATTTACACCTTTTTCTTCTATTAAATATGCAGTTCTATGGGTCAGCACCCTTGTCTTGCCCGAGCCTGCTCCCGCCAGGATCAAAAGCGGCCCTTCTGTCTTTAAAACTGCCTGTCTCTGTGGTTCATTCAATGTGTCGTAAACACTCATAACGGTACTCCTTATGTCTTTTGCTGTCATGTTTTGTTCTACACATTTTATCATATCCCCATGTGCAAGTTCAAGCGTTATTACAGAGTGCCAGCTTTGATAATTCCATAGATTTTGCTCTGAGGTTGTGATATACTTATTTTACAGCAATACAAGCCGCATAAAGAAAGCATTATGAAACGTCTCCGGTGTAAATCTTACCGATATTAATAAAATCAAAGAATAAGGACAAAAACCAATGCATACCATAAGAATCAACTTCCACACACATACCAAACGCTGCAAACATGCCATTGGCTCTGAGGAAGATTACATAAAATCCGCCATAGCCAATGGCATCTCTCAGCTTGGCATCTCCGACCACGGGCCATTTCCCGACGTTGACCTGGGATGGCGGATGCTTTTCCAGGAACTGGAAGATTATCTGGAAACCCTGGACACACTGGCGCAAAAATATCAGGATGATATCATCATCCGAAAAGGCCTGGAAATTGAATATTTACCGGAATATCTGGCATATTACGAAACACTGTTAGACCGTTTTGGACTTGATTACCTATTGATGGGAGAGCATATTTACATAAATTCTAATGGGGAGCACGCCAGTACTTACGGGATAAACGTTTCTACAAAACAGTACCTGGACTATGCCCGTACCATGGCAGAAGGTATGCGGACCGGTCTTTTTAAAATAGCTGCTCATCCGGACCTGTATCTTTTGAATCCTTTTTCCTGGAATGACGACTGTAAAAGAGCTGCCGACCTGATCATTAACACCGCCATTGCCACTGATACGATTCTTGAATATAATGCAAACGGACTCCGCCAGGAACAAAGAAGCTATCCCGACGGAATCCGTTATCCTTATCCACATAATTCTTTCTGGCAAATGGCATCCCAGACAAATGTCAGGGTAATCGTTGGCTCAGATTGTCATGACCCGGAATGTCTATGGGATGAAGCCGTAAAACTGGCTTTCCAAAATCTTGAAAAACTGGGAATCATACCCATTACGGAAACAGGAATTTAAACCTTTCCTGCTCTCCACACGGTTTCTACCAGACGGCAGATACTTTTTTTCAGATCCCGGATATCAAGGGCTCCTTCCGAAAGCTCCTTTTTTATATTTTCATGGTCTGCAGGTATCCCCGGCATCACAAGATCATTTCCTGCCCGCATACAGCCGGAGGCTGTGCAGTCCGGCCCATTGTGGGTGGTGGTCCAGTCTGTCATGATCACTCCCTTAAAATCCCACTCATTCCTTGCCGCTTTTGTGCAGAGGTCAAAGTTGTTGGCGGCGTGTACCCCGTTGATCAGATTATAGCTGGTCATAATGGCCATAGGATCAGACTCTGTCACGGCAATCTCAAATCCTTTCAGATAAATTTCCCGAAGGGTGCGCTCCGACAGAATGGAATCCGAGTGGATACGGTTATCCTCCTGGTTGTTGCATGCAAAATGCTTGATGGTGGTTCCACACCCCGGCACGCTCTGGACACCTTCCGTTATGGCTGATGCCATCTTTCCGGACAGCACAGGGTCTTCCGAAAAATACTCAAAGTTCCTGCCACAGAGAGGATTTCTGTGGATATTTAAACCTGGGGCAAGCCACAGGGTGACCTGAAACTCTGTCATTTCCTCTCCTGCTGCCTTTCCCACGGCCTTTACCGCTTCCATGTTCCAGGTCTGGGCCAGCAGTGTTCCCACCGGAAATGCAGTACAGTATTGATAATATTTTTCTCCCTCTGGCTCATTTGTCTCTCTACAGAGAAATCCTTTTTCCAGACTTCTCTCAATGGGTTCCGGCACAATTTTTCCATCCTTTACATAGTAGGCAGACTGCAGCCGCAGCCCCGCAGGACCATCCGCCAGCACAAGATCAAAAAGCCCCATTTCCTTTGCACAGCTGCTTGTTTGGGCTGCCGCCCCGGGCACGGAAAATCCTGCCGCTCCAAGATTGCTGCTTCCCTGTGACTGGGAGGGATCCCCTGTGGCGAGAGAAATCAACTGTTCCGTTGACAGGGTATCCACAAACTCTTTTGCCCTCTTTGAAAGCTTGTCATACTCTGTCCCGTACACCATGGTCTTTGAAACCATATCTTTGCTTCCAAGGATCACCGTTGGATTTGCATCTATCTCTGACATCCATGTGTTTCTTCGCTTTTCTATTTTCTCTATGGGCGCCTTTAACTCTTTAAGTTCCTGTTTCAATTCACAGATATGCTCTGTCCTCACCATAATAAACGTATCCTGCATCTGAATGGATGCCGACAGTACACAAGCTTCCAGACTGTTTCCCACAAAAATGCCGTAGACTCCAGACTCCAGCACCCATCCAGGCTCACTCTCACTGTAGGAGGCCATAGCGTAAACCGGAAAACGGATCTCAAACTGCTGATTTTCTCCCGGAGAGAGCTCCTTAGTCTTGGCGAAAGCCAAAAGCCTTCTGTACTCTTTTTCAAGTCTTCCCTGGGGACAGGAAGCGTAAATCTGAACCACTTCTTTTCCCTTTGCCCCTCCTGTATTGGTAACTCTTACGTCAAGACCGATCTCAGCATGGTCTGTGCCAAGGCCATAGTGCTTCATCCCAATAGTTTCTATGTTAAAATCTGTGTAGGAAAGGCCATAGCCGAAGCCGTAGCGCACCTTGATGTCAAAACTGTCAAAATACCGGTATCCAACAAAAATCCCCTCTTCATAAAGCTCTTTGTCCACACTCCCGTTGTTGTGGGAAAAAGAGGAAGAATTGGGGTAATCCCCGTAGTGATAAGTCCAGGTGTCCGTCAGTTTTCCGCTGGGGCTTACTTTTCCGGAGATCACATCTGCCAGGGCATTTCCCCCTTCGCATCCCGGCTGGGAAAGCTGTACAATACCAGAAATATTTTTATATTCCTCCAGATAGGATAAATCCACCGGGCCTCCCACATTTAAAATCAGTACCACATTTTTGTAAAGCTCACAGATTTCCTTTAACAGCTTATTCTCTTCCTCTGTGAGATAGTAATCCCCTTTCTTGTCGTATCTGTCACTGCCCTCCCCTGCCACACGGCTGAGCACATAAATGGCAGTATCCGCATCTGTCTTTTCCGGCATATCTCCGGCAGGATACAAAAAAGGCATTCCCGCATAGGCATCAAACAGCGGAACATTTTCCTCCTCTGCCTTTTTCCAGATACTTTCTTTCCATTCCAGTCTCTTCCTGTCAAATTCCTTCTCGTAATTTGTGATCCAATCCTCTGTGGTAATCTCATATCCCGCATTTTTCAGCCCTTCGTAGATACTCACACTGTAACGCTCGTTTACATCGCCGGATCCTGTGCCTCCCTTTATCGTCTTTCCGGCCCCTGCACCGTAGAGGGCAATTTTTTCCGTGGTTTTCACGGGCAGAATCTGATTTTCGTTTTTCAGAAGAACAAATCCTTCTGCTGCCGCCATTCTTGCCACCTTTCGGTTTTCTGCCTCATATGCTCTGACTTCATTGCTCTTTGTACCTGTAAATGTCTCTGCTCTCATGAAAAACCTCCCGCTTTTCCCGCACTGTTTCACTATCTACTCTCTGTTTCAAAATCTTTACCTAATTCTTATCAATTATACAACAGGAATCCTTTCCTAGCAAGGAATAACTGACAAATCCGCTCCTTGTGCCAACCTGGTTTTTATGTTATAATCACAAATGACAATTTTTTACAAACAGGAGGCTTTTATTATGGCTTGGTATGATGAAGCAGTTTTTTACCACATCTATCCCTTAGGACTTGCCGGTGCGCCTATGGAAAATTCCTATGGCCCGGTAGAGCATCGGTTAAATACATTACTCCCATGGATTTCCCACATAAAAGAAATCGGGTGTAACGCCCTTTACATTGGGCCGCTTTTTGAATCTGTGGGACATGGATATGAGACAACAGATTACAAAAAATTAGACAGCCGTCTGGGAGACAATGAGGATCTTAAAAATTTTGTGGCAGAGTGTCACAAGGAAGGCATCCGGGTAATTTTTGACGGGGTTTTTAATCACACCGGAAGAGATTTCTTTGCCTTTAAAGATATCCAGAAAAACCGAGAAGGTTCTCCCTATCGTGACTGGTACTGCAATGTGAACTTTGGCGGAAATACAGAGTACAATGACGGTTTCTCCTACGAAAACTGGGGAGGATACAATCTTTTAGTAAAATTGAACCAGAGAAATCCTGCCGTAAAGGATCATATCTGCGACGCCATCCGGTTCTGGGTCAGCGAATTTGACGTGGACGGTATCCGATTAGACGCTGCAGACGTTTTGGATTTTGATTTTATGCAGGCGCTGCGCCATCTGGCAAACGAGGTGAAACCGGATTTCTGGCTTATGGGCGAAGTAATCCACGGCGATTACAGCCGCTGGGTAAACGAGGGAACCCTTCACTCCGTTACCAACTACCAGCTTCACAAGGCTCTGTACTCCGGACACAATGACCACAATTACTTTGAGATCGCCCACACTGTGAAACGTCTCTATGAGATGGGTGGCAGCAGGCCGGACGGACTAAAACTCTACAATTTTGTTGACAACCACGACGTGGAGCGTATCTATACAAAACTGAACAACAAGGCACATTTTGCCCCGGTACATATTGTGATGTATACCCTGCCGGGTATCCCTTCCGTTTATTACGGCTCAGAATTTGCCATTGACGGAAGAAAAGAGAAATGGTCCGACGCCTCCCTTCGCCCTGCCCTGAATCTTTCAGATTTCAAGGATGCTGTGAAAACCAATCCCGCCACAGAGCTTATCTCTGCTTTGGGTCATGCCAGGCAGAAATCAAAGGCACTGGCATACGGTGATTACAGAGAACTTTTACTTACCAACAGACAGTACGCATTTTCCAGGAATTTTGAAGGGGAATCTGCTGTTGTCACAGTAAACAACGATGACAGTGATTTCACCATGACAGTTGCCGTAGAAAATTCCGGCACTTATGTGGGGATTCTTTCCGGCGAAAAAGTTTCCGCCAACGGAAGCATTACTGTCAATGTAAAGGCGAACTATGGCGAGCTGTGGCTCCCGGAGGAAGTGGTATCCAAGTCTTCCGATCTTGCTCCGGTAAAGCTTTCCGCTTCAACAGCACCCCAGTTTTCCCCTGCCGTGAATGCTTCTGCTGAAACTACTGCCGAAGCAAAAAATCCAGAGGCTGTAATGCCTGAATCGGAAAAGGTGGATACTCCTTCCCAGGAAGCGCCAAAACCGCAGGCTCCCATGCAGGCAGATTCCTCTTCTGACAATATGACGGAGAAAGAACGGGAAGCATTCGAGAAGGGAAAAATCGCAGGATTGCAGGAGGCCATCCTTGCAACGATGGAAAAGAACGGCCCTCTGACAGATCAGATGCGAAGAGATGTTGCCAATAATGTGTACCATGATTCTCTGATCAACTGGATCAAGAGTTTCAGATAATTGTTTTGCAGTCAGAAAGTGTCCCGGCAGCCATCCAGACTGTCGGGACACTTTTTACCGTTCTATCCATTTTTACTTTTAACTGTCTGCTATTTTTCTTCCCCGTCCCAGTTTGGAAAAGGCGTTTAAAACCACATAAACTCTACACTACAACCTGCCACATATGTTCTTCTTTTAATCCCCACTGGAGAAGTTCTCGCATATCCTCATCGTACTCCTCCGACAGATGATATCCCTGCAGTAATTTTACCAGATAGTTCTCCCTTTTCTCACCACCGGAGAATTTTTTAAGCTCCGGTGAGATCAGTTCCAGAAGATTATTTGGTGTAATGTCTTCTGGCACCTGTATCCCTTTTATTTTACAGAACAGCCCTGCCCCATAATAGAACTCATAGTTTCCTGTCATAACAGAGCTTTGCATATTGCATTTGATGATCACACCCTGCCTTGCGATTGATGTTACCATATTTCCCTCCATCGAAAGTAATTTGTTTCCTCAAATTATACCATGATTTTGGGAATTTTCTAAAAAAATTTTATACTATCTGAAACGCCGAAAGAATCCAGTACCCCAGCCCCAAAAGCCAGCTCGTAAATATTCCAAACAAAATCACCGGCCCGGCAATGGTAAACACTTTACAGCCGATTCCAAAGACCTGCCCCTCTTTCTTAAACTCCACACAGGGGGCAGCCACAGAGTTTGCAAACCCCGTAATGGGAACAAGCGCTCCCGCACCGCCGAAGTTGGCAAGCTTGGGATAAATATTGCATCCAGTCAAAACCACACTGGAAAGCACCAATGTGAGACTGCACCAGCTTCCCGCAGTGTCTTGATCCAATCCCAGGGTCTGGGCATAATTTAAAATACACTGTCCAATGGCACAGATGATCCCTCCCACAAGAAATGCCTTTGCCATATTTTTCGGCAAAGAATGGGTGGGCGTCACCTGCTTCACATATTCATTGTAGGCTTTCTGCTTGGCCTGTTTTTCTTCGTTTGTTGTTTTTTCCTTTTGCATAAAAATAACCTCTCTTTCTTTTTTGGTTAGCTTGACATGTTTCTGTAAAAATAGAAAAGAGAACCTGCCAGTTTTCCTGCCGCAAGAGATAGGATAATCCAGGACAGGCCCGATTTTAAGTTGGCCCGCCGGAACAGAACAGGATATACATTTACAATCTCCGCCAGGGCCATCAAAAGACATCCAACCTGGATGCCGCTGCAAAATCCATAAAGGGCGATAAACCAGTGCCCTGCCGGAAATCTTATCATGGGGAACACCGCAAATAGATTTCCCCAGATGCCCCCAAGGATCACCATATTTTCAAAACAGATCGTCCTCTTTGCCAGGTGGCTTTTTCCCACAATCCTTGGAATGATCTTTAAGGAAACGATCAATGCAAATGTTCCCCCCGCCACTGCAAACCCGCTTGCTAATCCTACCAGGGACAAAAACGCATGGTTAATCCACATCTGCCTCAGTCCCTCCTCTGCCTGAATTATCGATGAACGTGGTATCTACATCCTGCTCGTACAAGCGCAGCTGCACCTGTATAGGTGTGGGGTCAGGGGTCAGTTTTTTCCTGCCCACGTGATTGAAGAATACCAGGATACCTACGGAAACTCCAATACAGTAGCTGATCTCCAGCTCCGTCACTCCATTGGACTCCACTCCCACAATCTGCAGATAAAATTTTTCAAACATATCTGTGATAGCGATGTCATTGTTAAATGACATAATGGTGAAAGCTGCGCCAAAAAAGATTAAAATACACAAAAGAACCGTCTTTACTGCCTCCCAAACCTTTGAATTCTCCTGGGATTTGTACTCTAGCACAAAATCCGCTTCTCCCTCATTGCTGATCTCTGCATTTGGGTAGTCCTTATGGATCAGCTCCACGATTTTTAAAATGGAAAAAACTTTCCGCTGAACCTTTGGCAGTTTTTTTCCGTTTACCGCTTTCTCTGGAAACTGAAAGATCTTGATCTGGCGAACCTGCCGCACCATGGACTCATTGGAACTTGTGACAGATGCCACATCCCCGATGGTGACACTGCTGTCATTTACCAGCACATTCTGGTCTATCTTTATATAAATTGTCTCGTCGTTTGCGCTCATACATGATATCCTTCCTGACAGGTTTCAAAGACAAATACTCCGTCTTTGGGATGCAGCTCTTTTTTTCCAAACACCTGATAGTACAGCACTGTGGAAAAAATTGCAATGGCGATAAGCATGATAAGACATATTCTGTATGTGTTTCTGTTCAAATTTCTCACATCCTTTTTTCTTTTTAGTATCTCTGTTTTTCTTCCGATTATGCATTGCAGGATCACTGAAAAATTTTTCTAAATTACAGTAGAAAAAAGCTTAAAATTTGCGTATAATAATATTCTATCTACAGAAGATTGTTTGAGGAGATTGTTATGTCATACAATAAAGAAATTTTAACCCTTGCTGTGGAAATCGGAGACGAGCTTCTTAGAAACGGCGGTGAGATTTACCGGGTGGAGGACACGATCTTCCATATCCTAAAAGCATTTGACATACAGCACTATGATGTGTACGTGCTTTCCAACGGTATTTTTGCCAGCGCCAACGAGGACAGTGACGAGAGCTGCAGCATTGTGCGCCATGTCCCACTGGGGGATGTGCATCTGGGGAGGATTGCTGCCATAAATCAGCTTTCCCGGGAAATTTCCGAAAAGAAATGCGATTTAAAAACTGCCTGGGAACGGCTGGAACAGTGCCGGAATATTCCGACACCAGACCCGAAAATTCTCATTTTTTTTGCGGGTTTGGGCTGCTCCTGCTACACGTATATTTTCGGAGGACATTTTCTGGACGCAGTTTTTGCCTTTCTCTTTGGTATGATCCTGGAAGCATATCTCCTCCATGAAAAAAAGAAAAAAACTTCCAAATTTATCACCAACATATTCGGAAGCGCTTTTGTGACAGCTGCAAGCCTTTTACTCTACCATGGGGGACTGCCTGTCTTACAGGATAAGATCGTTATCGGAGACATTATGCCCCTGGTGCCAGGAGTTGCCCTGACCACATCGATCAGAGACCTTTTTAACGGAGATTATCTCTCCGGCGCCATCCACCTTCTGGATGCACTTTTGACTGCCATGTGCATTGCCGTAGGTGTGGGCTCTATGATCATATTGTACCGCTATGTTCCGGGAGGTGTACCGCTGCCATGATTTTACAGATGATTGTGGCCATGCTTGCCGTGGCTTCTTTTTCCATACTGTTTTCCATTCCAAAAAACCAATGCCTGCTTGCTGCCATCAACGGGGGGATTGCCTGGTTCTGCTACCTTACCTTCTCACAGATGGGGGCAGATCCTGCCACATCTTCCCTGGCAGCTACTTTAATCCTCACCTTTCTGGCCAGGCTTTTTGCCCTGCACCGGAAACATCCGGTGACGATTTACCTTATGGCAGGGATTTTCCCACTGGTTCCCGGATCTGGTATTTATTATACCTCCTACCATTTTATCATGAATGATATGGAATCTTTTGTGGCAAAAGGGACGGAGACCTTTAAGATTGCAGGAGCTATCGCCCTTGGCATCATTTTGGGTTTTGCGGTGCCTCAAAAATTTCTGATTCTGGTCCGGTTGAAAAATAACCTGAAAATCCGTCAAAAAAAATGAGCCAGTTACGGCTCATTTTTTATACAAACATAACTTTTCCCATTTTAAACTTTTAACAATTCCCGCAATTACGGCTGTTTTCCAATGTATGCCAGGATACCGCCGTCTACATATAATACATGTCCGTTTACTGCGTTGGAAGCATCAGATGCTAAGAATACTGCCGGTCCCTGTAACTCTTCTGCATTTAACCATCTTCCAGCAGGAGTTCTGGAGCAGATAAACTCATCAAATGGATGTCTGCTTCCGTCTGCCTGTTTCTCACGGAGAGGAGCAGTCTGAGGCGTTGCAATATAGCCAGGTCCGATACCGTTACACTGGATATTGTACTGGCCGTACTCTGCACAGATATTTCTGGTGAGCATCTTTAATCCTCCCTTAGCTGCTGCGTAAGCGGAAACTGTCTCACGTCCAAGCTCACTCATCATAGAGCAGATGTTGATAATCTTTCCATGGCCCTTCTTGATCATTCCGGGAATCACTGCCTTGGATACGATAAATGGAGCGTTTAAGTCAACATCGATTACCTGGCGGAACTCTGCTGCTGACATCTCTGTCATAGGAATACGTTTGATGATTCCTGCATTGTTTACCAGGATATCAATCACTCCTACCTCTTCCTCAATTTTCTTTACCGTAGCCTGTACCTGCTCTTCGTTGGTAACGTCACACACATAGCCGTGTGCCTCAATTCCTTTCTCTTTGTATGCGGCAAGTCCCTTGTCCACCAGCTCCTGTTTGATGTCATTAAACACGATGGTTGCACCTGCCTCTGCATAAGCAGAAGCGATTGCAAAACCGATTCCGTAGGATGCGCCTGTTACCAGAGCAACTTTTCCTTTTAATGAGTAATTGTCAATAAATGCCATTTCTTTGTCCTCCTGATTTGTTTTTCTATAAGATTATTACATTAAATCCTTCATGTCAACGCCATCCATGTCGTCAAATGCCTGATTCTCCCCGCACATGCCCCAGATAAAAGTATATGCTCTGGAGCCGCTTCCGGAATGGATGGACCAGCTTGGAGAGATCACTGCCTCCTCGTTTCGCATCACGATATGTCTTGTCTCCGCAGGCTCTCCCATATAGTGCATAACAAATGCATCCTCCGGCAGTTCAAAGTACAGATACACTTCCATTCTCCTGTCATGTGTGTGGCAGGGCATGGTGTTCCAGACACTGCCTGGCTTTAACGCTGTCATTCCCATAACCAGCTGGCAGCTCTCCACCTGTCCCGGCAGGATATACTTGTTGATCACTCTGTGGTTGGACTCCTCTAAACATCCCAGCTCCACTTTGTTCTCATCCTTAATGATCACCACATCATCTGCCGGTGTTCCTTCCGGTTTGATCAAAACCGTGGGATATGATGTGTGGGCCGGTGTGCTGTTGATATAAAATCTGGCAGGATTTTTCGCATCTGCGCTCTTAAACACGATATCCTTTGCCCCGCAGCCAATGTACATTCCCTCTTTATAACCCACTTCATAGTCTTTGCCGTCTACGCAGATGATCCCCTTCGGGCCAATGTTGATAACCCCCATCTCTCTTCTCTGCAAAAAGTAATCTGCCCGAAGCTCGTCCCCGGCAGTTAAAGTGATTGGCTCTACCGGCACTGCAGCCCCGGTAATGATACGGTCAATATGACTGTATACTAATTTGATCTCCCCCGTAACAAACAGATTCTGAATTAAAAACTCTTCCCGAAGCCGTTCTGTGGTGTAATGCTTCACGTCCCTTGGGGAAGCTGCTGTTCTAAGTTCCATTCTGCTCCATCTCCTTTTCTGTTCTTCTGAAAACAGTATAACATACTGTATTTTCAATTTCCTGTCATTCTCTTACCCAAAAGGGGAAAAATTTGAACAAATATAAAATTTCAGATACCAAGGAGCGTTTTTATAAACTCCGGTATCTCATCATAACTAATATGCACTGTCGCAGAAGATCCCCTGTTTGGTTTGATATGCCTGTAAGAAAGGGCCTTGTCCTTTTCTTTGGGATGTTCATGGTAGACAAAATCCTCAAGAAGTCCGCCGGAAGTGTCTCCCACCAAAATTTTGATTTCCTCCGTAACAGGTTTGCCCGAATAAACCGGAAGCATTTCTCTTTTACCAGGTATTAAAATCACTTTTCCCTTACTAAACAAATAACCTAAAACTTTAATCCAATCCACAAAATGGTTTTCTTTTCTGAAGGACAATAGCACAAGGGGGTCGTCCTTCATTAACCTCTGATACTCTGGCGGTTTGGCAGTATCCGCATCCTGATTTTTCCTACGTGTCATTTCCTCAATGGTATGATCTCCCAGGAACAAATCATGGCATTGTCTAAAAAAGGTTTCTAAATCTTCATTTTGTATCCGTTCTGCCGATAAGGGAATCGAGAAAAATTGATCCGGAGAAAAACATTGTGCCAGCCACATACATTTTTCAAATCCAATTTTCAAAGTGGATTCTATCCTTGCAGCCACAAGCCACGGGCGCAAAACAGACTGATTTTCAATAAAAGATACTGCTTCTATAGACTGATACAAAAGATATTCCAAGGTCTGCATTCCAATTTGTACTGCAAGTGCGTCCAGATCAGCCTTTTTTACTTTGATAAAAATCTGCTCTATTTCTTTTGGAAGATTGGACCTTAAAAGAATCACATCATATTGCTCATAAGATTCTCCTGATTCAATTATTTTCTGTATAATTCCAGGGCGATACTGAAACAATTTACAGCCAAAGTCATGAAGATTTTCTATCGTAATACCGCAATCATTTATGACCCCCATTGTTCTGCGAATCTTGTCCGAAAACAAGAGTTCCGGCCTTTTGTCAATAATGTAGAGAATACATTTATAAAAATCCTCTTCTTCATATTCAGCATTTTCCTCAAATATCTCAACGCTGTCTACATCTTCTATTTTGCTGCGAAAAAAAGACAATGTTCCCTCATAATTCGCTTCTGGTTTTTCCTCTTCCTCATCGCTTCCACACCTCTGGATTACCGGTTTCATCTGCACAGGAAACGACCCGGGAAACCAACTTCCACACCCAATCCACCGGTTTGTCCTGGAAACGGCAAATTCATCCTGACTTCTCTTCTTCCCCACAGAATGAGACTGCCTCTGTCTTTCTTTCAATAGAAACATATGACTTCCCTCCTATTCGGATCCTACTCCTGCCCTTCCAACACACCATACTCCCCAAACAGCACATTCTTTATCCTCTTCGTCACAGGAAGCCAGCCGGAATCTGTGCGCTGTGTCATAAAAAGTACAGTCATCCGCTCCTTGGGGCTATTGCAGAAATATGTCCCAAGCCAGCCGTCCCAGCCGTATTCTCCCGCACTTCCCAAAATAGATGCCAGACCAGGTTCCTCTAAAATCCGCATAAGATTGCCGTAACTGTATCCGGGATTGTCCACTCCCGATCCAAAGCTCTTTTTCTGAATGGCATTTAATTTGGGTGACGTCATAAATTCTACCGTTCGCTCATTTAGAATCCGCCTGCCCTTATAGATGCCTTTCTCCATCAGCATATCCGCAAAATGGCTGTAATCGTCAATCGTGGAGCAAAGCCCTGCCCCGCCGGACTCAAAGGCGGGTTTCCTGTCCATGGCGTTAATAATTCCCAGATAGTTTCCGGTGTAAAACTCAAAGCCGATCTCCGTCTTCTTATAGCTTCTCACCAGCCGTTTACGTTTGTCCTCTTCCACGAAAAATCCTGTATCCTCCATCTCCAAAGGCTCAAAAAATTCTTTCTGCAAAAATTCCCCAAAGGACATTCCGGAGACAATCTCCACAATGGCTCCAAGAATATCTGCGGAAGTACCGTAATTCCAGGATTCCCCCGGAGCAAAACTTAAAACCCCAATCCCAAAGAGGTTTGCCGCCTCCACCGTAGTAAGAGCGTGGTCGGTGAACAGCCGCTTGTCAATCTCATCAAAAACCTTTTTTGCGTCCCTTCCTGCCCTTCCCGGATAATCCCCGTACACCAAACCGGAGGTCATATTCATCAGATCTCTGATGGTAACTTCCCTCGGTGTCTTCTGTACTTTCTCCTCCGAAAGTGCCCAGGGCATGATAAATCCCTGAAGATATTTTGAGATCTCATCGGAGTAAAGCAGTTTTCCCTGCTCCATCAGCTTCATCACCGCCGCAGAGGTGATTGGCTTTGTCAGCGAGTACAGCCGGAAAATGGCATCCCGCTCCACCCCCTGTTCCAGATAGCACAACTCTTCCCCGTCTTTTCTCACCAAAAGGTTTCCAAAAGGGATCTCTCCCGCCATGACTGCATCATGCATCAGTCCTTCCAGTTTCTTTTTCAAATCCTCATTCATTTTTATTCTCCTCTTTCCCTGTTTTTTCTCACAAAAACTTGCAAATCTTGAACTCTGTGTGTTATACTTTTATTAACGAACCTGTACCTAAGGAGGAAATGATATGAAAGAACTCAATTCCTGCAAAGCTGCTATGCAAACTGCCGTCAGCAACCGGTATTTTGCCGTTGCCCATCTCTACAAGGATGAAAAAGCCATGGACATGCATATCCATGACTGTTATGAAGTATATTACTCCATATCCGGCGGCAAACAGTTTCTCATCGACAATAAGCTTTATCCAATTGAACCTGGCAACCTCTTTGTCATAAACCAGTACGAAAGCCATTACCTTGCCCAGATTGACCAGACAGTTCATGAGCGCATCGTCCTTAGCATACATCCTGAATTTATCAAACAAATGTCCACAGAACAGACTGACTTGGAATACTGCTTTAAAAATCGTCCTGCCGGTTTTTCCCACAAACTGCAGCTCACAAAAGAACAGCAGAAACGCTTTTTGTTCTTTATGAACAAACTGACCACCTCAAATGACTACGGCAGCGACTTGATCGAGCGGGCGGTGTTTAGCGAACTCTTCATTATGATAAACAGTATCTGTCGTGCCAGAGAGCAAAAACCCACGGAGGAGATCAGCAATACATACAACGCCCAGGTGGACGATATTCTCTCCTACATCAACAACAATATCAACCAGCCGATTTCCATTGCAGACCTTGCCTCAAGATTTTTTATCAGCGAGTCCTACATATGCAGGATTTTTAAATCCACCACCGGCACTACGATCAACAAATACATAACCGCCAGGCGCATCTCCATTGCAAAATCCCTGTTGGCGGAAGGGATTGGCGTGACGGAAGTCTGTGAGCGGTGTGGCTTTAACGATTACAGTAACTTCTTAAAATCTTTTTCCAAGTCCGTGGGAATCTCGCCGAAGAAATATGCCCAGATCTGCAATCAGTAAGAAAATTTTATCGGGTAACAGGTAAGACGATCAAAACCTGTTACCCCTTTTCTTTCCGAAGCTGCTTGTTCTCGTACATTTTCTTGTCTGCCCGCTCCCTGCACTTCTCGATATCCGCATCCTGATACTTGTCAAAGTAAGCGAATCCATGGGCAATCTGTATCGGTATCCCCGCTTCCTTTGGGGTGTACTCTTTTTCCAGCTTCTCTATCTGCGCAAATTTTTCTTCCATTTCAGCGGAAGTGATAAGACTGTTTACGATCACGCAGTACTCGTCCCCGCCAATGCGGTAGCACTTACCCTTTTCCTCAAATACCTGGGAAATAATCTTTGCCGCACTTTGGATATACAAATCCCCCATAGCATGGCCCAGGGTGTCGTTACACTTTTTTAGATAATTCAGATCAAATGTCAGCATTGTGGTCCCTTCCGGCCTTGGATGATCATTCACCCATTTGTCATAAGTATTTCGGTTATAAAGCCCTGTCAGGCTGTCGATATCCGCCAGCTGTACCAAGCGCTGCGCCTGATATCCCTGGTCTAACTGTTTTAAAATATCTCTTACTGCCTGGAACCCCACCAGTATAATGTAGAACAAAAGCCCTAGCCTGCCAATCACATCCACGCTTCCCGCTTTTAAATAAAAAGCAGACAGATCCAGCACACAGGTAGCCATCAGGATCAAAAGCCCTGCCATATTCACCCACGCTCTGGAATCAAATCCGACTTCCCGAACATGTACCCGCAGTGCATACACCATATAAAACAGTGCGGCGATAATCAGCAAGTGCGTAGTAATGGCCGTCTGCTTATTTGCCAGTATTCCTGCAAAATGCAGTACCAGACAAAAGACACTGTTGATATATGACAAAATACAGATTGCGTTGGAAATTTTTCGCTCCTGTATCTCCAGGAAATCCCTTGCAAAGAGAACGAAAGGCACCGGAAAGAGCATGATCAGCACATATCCCATATCGGAAGCCGCCGGACGGTTACTGATAATCATCTGGCATATAGTAGTTTCATTAAAAGACCACAAACCCATCAAAATCGAAAAAATCCCAAAATACAACAGGCCGTTACCGGATTTTAATCTTTTCCTTAGGGTAACCCAATAGGCAAACAACACGATTCCGATTGCCATATCCATAATGCTTACCAGAATATTGAAAAATGAATCTGTCACATTTTCCATAAATATTTTATAGGAATTTCCTTTGTAAAAATGGAACTTGTACTCCCGCATCTGGGGATAAAGCGCCTCAACCCGCACTTTGATAAAGCTTGCCTTCTGCTCCAGCTGAACAAAATTCCAGTGCAAGCCTGTAGTTCTGTCAAAAATTCCCGAACCCTTTTTTACCTGGTAAAGCAGTTTATCTCCCTGATACACTTCCACATTGAGATGACAGCTATAGAATACAAAGCAGTCAGACTCTCCAAAAACTTTCACGTCAGTAAAATAAAATTCCCTGGTATCCTCGTCTATAACTTCAATCCGATCCGGTATCATTTCCTCCTGTCTCACATCTGATTTTACATCATATACAACGCCATTGTCTGCATATTTATATTCCAGTATGATCAACAAGGTTCCCAAAATCAGTAACACAATATATGCATATGTAATCTTTTTATCCAGTCCTTTGTCTGCCTGACTGTTAGAATTCGTATTTTCCATTAACAATCTCCCGCTCTTTCCTCTCAGAAAAACGCTATCGTATATACTATCTCTTGTATTTTTCTGGGATACCCCAAAATAATCATACCATATATTGTTAATACTTGTCCAGTACAACCAGGAAATCGGATTGCCAGAGTCATCAGCTTATCCGAAACAGCCGGAAAACTGCAAGGAGTATCTGTTTCTGCGTGTCGGGAAGATGTTCCAGATCCATGATCTCGCCATTAAGCTCCACAGGTTCGGCTCCGGAAACAATGGATAAATCCCCTTCCAGCCGGCAGTCCCGCCCTCTGATTTCGGCAGAGCGGATTTCGGCGTTTAAAACATCTTTCTCCAAGGTCCCCCGCAGGGCGATATGGCTTTCCTCACTGTTTTCAAACACAATGCTTATGGGAAAATCCTCCCCCTCCTGCTGCCCTTTTACAGTGACATAAAATTCTCCCTCTTTTATAAACATAAGATTAGAATCTCTGTTTTCTCCCCCGAGGAAGCGTATCTCAAAAAACTCTTCCCCTGCCGGAAATCTGACAGAAGCCAGTTTCCCCCGGTAGAGATACACCCACGCCTTCCCTATGGACCACCCTGCCTCTTTTTCCAGCACACTGCCGGACAGGTTTAAGACATACCCTTTGCAGGAAACTTCTTCGCCGTCAATATCAAGGGTTCTCGGCTCCGCTTTTTCAATATCAATGTCCTTTAGCATCCCTGCAAGGCCTCTGGCATCTACCCTGCCTGCCCCTGAATTTGCCCCGGCATCTACCAGCTTTTTCCATCGAAAACCAGAAAGGTTCTCTAAAACTTTGTCAATGCTTTTGGCGTTCCTGCTGCCAAAAAGCTCATCAAAAAAGGGTGTCTCCTCCTCTATGGAATGGGTGTAGATCACATCCCCTGCCATAGGAATCTTAAGTTTTGCCGTCTTGTCAGATAAAACACCCTGAATTTCCACCGAAGCCCCCAAAATTCCCGTGCGAAAAGAGATCCCTGTCTCCTCCCCGGTAAACTTTACATTCAACTTTCCTGTCACGCTGCCGGAATTCCACTTAATATCCGCAGATAAATCGTCGTTCTTTAAAAACTCTGACTGTCTTAGCACCGATATCCACTGGGAATTTTTAAAGGTAGCGTATGCCGCAATCCCGATCTGGGTTTTCGGCTGAAAGAAAAAGTACAAAACCCCTGTCACTAAAGCGAAAAGCAGCAGGAATCCTGCTGCTGCCGCTATAAATTTTTTATTATGAAACATATTAGATTTCTCCCAATAACTTCTCCACACTTGCGAGTTTTACGCACACCACAAAGATATTTGCCGCTACCGCCAGATCCTCAAGCTCCGGATAGGTGGGGGCAATACGGATCACGGAATCTTTGGGGTCTTTTCCATAAGGAAAAGGTGCCCCTGCAGGTGTCATGACAACTCCTGCTTTCTTTGCCTTGGAAACGATGGCTTTTGCGCATCCCTCCAACGCCTCGTAGCAGATAAAGTATCCTCCCTTGGGAGTATACCACATGCCTACACCAAGATCTTTCAGCTCTTCCTCGAATTTCTCTAACACAAGTTCAAACTTAGGTCTTAAAATCTCCGCATGTTTTTTCATATGCTCAGTCATACCGTAAATATCTTTAAAGAACCGGACGTGGCGGAGCTGATTTACCTTGTCATGGCCAATGGTTTGGACTTTCAACTGCTTTTTCAGATCTTCCAGGTTGTTGGCAGAAGTAGCTACCGCTGCAATACCGGATCCCGGAAAACTGATCTTGGATGTGGAAGAAAATTTGTAGACCATATCCGGATTCCCCACACGCTTGCACTCTGCAAGGATCTCGATCAGGCTGTCCTGGTCGATATCGTAAAGATGATGTACGCCGTAGGCGTTGTCCCAGTAGATACGAAAGTCGTTTGCCGCCGGTTTTAACCTTGCAAATCTGCGCACTGTCTCATCAGAATAGGTGATTCCCTGAGGATTGGAGTATTTTGGAACACACCAGATTCCTTTGATGGCCTCATCCTTTGATACCAGATCCTCCACCATATCCATGTCCGGGCCTGTTTCCAGCATGGGAACATTAATCATCTCAATCCCGAAATGCTCCGTAATGGCAAAGTGCCTGTCATAACCTGGCACCGGACACAAGAATTTCACCTTGTCCAACTTGCACCAGGGAGTGCCGCCCATGACGCCGTGGGTCATGGAGTGGGACACGATATCATACATGGTATTTAAGCTGGAATTTCCGTAGATGATGATATTGTCCGGATTACACTCGATCATATCTCCGATCAGCACCTTGGCTTCCTGGATTCCATCTAATACCCCGTAATTCCGGCAGTCGGTTCCGTCCTCACAAGCAAGATCCATCTCACTGCTTAAAACATCCATCATTCCCATGGAAAGGTCTAACTGCTCTGCGGAGGGTTTTCCTCTGGACATATCCAGCTGAAGTCCTCTCTTCTGGTATTTTCTGTACTCTGCTTCCAGCTCTTTCTTTTCCTGCAGTAACTCCTCTTTTGTCATCTCCTGATACGGTTTCATCATTTACTCCTCCTTTGATTTCTAAATATGCTTCGCATTTGCCTTTTATGCGGCTGTTTATGTGAATTTTAGCGTAAACTGTTTAAATACGATGCTATTTTTGCCTCATAGCCGTTTTCCGTTGGCTCATAAAACTTTTCCTCTGTAAGGCCATCGGGCAGGTACTGCTGCTTTACATAGTGTCCGGGGTAATCATGGGCATAGAGATATCCCTTGCCGTGGCCCAGCTTTCCCGCAGATTTATAGTGGGAATCCTGAAGGTGAACAGGTATGGGGGCCGTCTTTGTCTGTGCCACTACGGACTCCGCCTTATCTATGGCCAAAATAGCAGAATTGCTCTTTGGGGCAGATGCCACATATGCCACTGCCTGAGCCAGGGGAATCCTTGCCTCCGGCAGTCCAAGCCGCTCCACTGCCTGGGCAGCTGCCACCGCCACCACCAGTGCCTGGGGATCTGCGTTTCCCACATCCTCCGCCGCACAGATCATCACACGGCGGGCGATAAACTTGATATCCTCCCCGGCGTAGAGCATCCTTGCCAGATAGTAAACTGCCGCATCCGGGTCGGAGCCCCGCATGCTTTTGATAAATGCAGAGATGGTATCATAGTGGTTATCTCCGCTCTTATCGTACTTTACCACCCGCTTTTGGATACATTCCTCCGCTACAGAGAGAGTGATATGGATTTTTCCATCCTCTCCCCTGTCAGTAGTCAAAACTCCAAGCTCTATGGCATTCAACGCCGCCCTTGCATCCCCGTTGCTGATATCCGAAAGAAATTCCAGAGCGTCCTCCTCTATACAGGCACCGTAAACTCCAAGACCTTTTGCCTCATCGTTCACCGCCCGAAGCAGCAGGGTTTTGATATCCTCTTTTGTCAGAGGTTTTAACTCAAAGATGATGGAGCGGGAAATCAACGCCCCGTTTACCTCAAAATAAGGGTTTTCCGTGGTTGCCCCGATAAGAATCACCGTCCCGTCCTCCACATAGGGGAGCAGAAAATCCTGCTGACCCTTGTTGAACCGATGGATCTCATCGATAAAGAGAATGGTCTTTTTCCCGTACATGCCCTGGTTGTTCTTCGCCTGCTCCACCACTTCCTCCATGTCCTTTTTCCCTGCGGAGGTGGCATTGATCTGCTTAAATTCTGCGCTGGTGGTGTTTGCAATCACCCGGGCAAGGGTGGTTTTACCGGTTCCCGGCGGCCCATAAAACAGAATGGAGGAAAGCTTGTCCGCCTTGATCGCCCGGTACAACAGCTTATCTTTTCCGATAATATGCTGCTGCCCCACTACCTCCTCCAATGTCACCGGTCTTAATCTGGAAGCCAGGGGCGACTCCTTCTCCTTATTCTGTTCCCTCATATAGTCAAATAAATCCATATCCTATCCCCCGTGACACTTTTCCTAATAAAGTATTGTACTACATTATTTTGGGATAAGCAATGCGTCAGTCAAATAAAATCTCATCCACAGTGACAAACTGATATCCCTCCTCCTTCAGTCTGTCTATAATGGCAAAAGCCGCCGCTATGGAAGAATCGTACTGGTCATGGAGAAGGATGATGGAATTTTCCTCCGCCTGGTTTAAGACAGTCTCCACAATCTTTCCCGCATCATTGCTGCACCAGTCCCTGGGGTCTATGTCCCACAAAACAGGAAACATGTTTAATTCCTTTTCAATCTCTTTGTCCCAGCTCCCGTAAGGCGGCCTGACAAATAAGGTCTCCTCCCCGGTGATATTTTTTATGGCCTCACTGCACTGTTTCAGTTCCTCCTTAAAAGCCTCTCTGTTGGAATTATTTAACTGGGTATGATTGTAGGTATGGTTCCCGATCAGGTGTCCGTCCTTTTGGATTTCCTGTATCAGCTCCGGGTTTGCTTCGGCATTTTTCCCGATGATAAAAAAGGTAGCTTTTACATTCCGGTCTCTAAGCCCCTGTAAAAGTCCGGGGGTGTATGTGGGGTTTGGACCGTCGTCAAATGTAATCGCTATCTTTTTTTCTTCCAGTTCCATATAATTTGTGTCCTCCTGTATCTGCGTAGGCAATTCCTTTGTCTGCTCTGTATCTGGTATTCCCTCTGTCTGCATTGCCGGCACATTTTCCAGCTCCATATAAGACGATATCACATTTTGAAAGCTCTTTTCCGCCCACAAGCCAGCCAGAACCAGGACTAAAAATACGTCAAATGCCACGAGAAAATTTTTTAATTTTTTCATCTATGACCAGCCATATCAAATTTGTTCATAACAGTATATGCCTGATGGAGAGTGGAAATTAATACTTTCCACCTTGGAGGGGTGTACATTTTTATAAGCTATTTGCAGACTGTGTTTAAGCTTATTTCCGACTGAATGACATTTTTAATGTGATTTCTCTCTATAATATCTTTTATATAAGTCTCCTCAAAGAAACCCTTATGAGATAATCTGCCTTTTGCTCTTCGGACTTCATCATCATGGTGAGGGGAAGCCCCCCGGAGGTTACATCGTCTTCCCAGCCCTGATATCAGTCGTCCTCATAAGCATCCATATATTGTAATTCTGTCTTATGGTATTGATTTTTGTATATCCCGGAGGATATTGAACTCCTTATTGTGATAACAAAAAGACTTGCTGGGAAATAATGAAAAAACAGCGGGCAGTTTAATGCAATGCCCACTGCTTTAAATTATGTAAATAAGCCAGCAGCTACACCAAAACGGCGTCGTTTTGCTCAATGACCGCCTTGATTTCTTCTATAGTTTTTTCCGTTGCAAGAGCAATCTGTTCTAAGGGGGAATTATTTTTATACATATTTAAGATGATTTTAACTGTTGCCTGTTCTATGCCCTGTTCCATCCCTTGTTTTATCCCCTGCTCCATCCCCTGTTTCATCCCCTGTTCCATGCCCTGTTTCATCCCCTGTTCCATGCCCTGTTTCATCCCCTGTTCCATGCCCTGTTTCATCCCCTGTTTCATCCCTCTTACTAGTCCTCTTGCCGTTGCAGTTTCCGTAATGATCTTTTCCCATTCCCATGATTTCA
>JAMPFA010000029.1 GCA_023664725.1 Roseburia sp.
ACTGTAAAACCACTTCCTGTCTCAGGTGTTATATCCTGCAATATTTTGGGGAAAAGACAAGTGCGCCCTGCGATAACTGTGGGAACTGCCACCGGGAATATATTGAGGTGGACATGACGGCGGAGGCAAAGTGGGTGATCAACTGTATTGCAGAGACAAAAGGCAGATACGGACTGAATATTGTTCTTGGAACGTTGATAGGGGCAAAACGTGCCAGAGTGCGGGAGGTGGGGGCAGCTTCCTATAAATCTTATGGAGTTTTGTCCCAGAAAAGTGAGAAGGATATCCGTCTTTTGATCAATCAGATGATCCTGGAAGGGTATATTATTCAGACGCCTGGGGAGTACAGCGTTTTACAGATGGGGGATATCAGCAGCTTAAAGGACGAAAATGCCCGTGTGATTGTGAAAAAGTTTGAAGAGAAAGAGAAGACAAAGAGCAGTTTTGGGGCAAAGAAGAGAAGCACGGATGAACTTACAAGCGCAGGGTATCGGTTGTTTGAGAAGCTGCGTCAGCTTCGCCTGGTCATTGCAAAGGAAGAGGGGATGCCGCCCTATATTATTTTCAGTGATAAGACATTGATCGATATGTGCGTGAAGATGCCAAAAGATAAGCGGGAGATGCTGGCGGTTTCCGGTGTGGGGGAAAATAAATTTAAGAAATACGGGCAGAGATTTTTGGAGGCAATTGGGGAATTTGAGGGATTCTAAGGATTCAATAGAAATAGAAGGAGGATAAAGCTATGAAATATGATTGGATTGACGAGTACCTGTTGGAGAAACCAGGGGTGACGAAAGATTTGCAGAAGGATTGGAACTGGATCCGCTATCAGATTGGAGGGAAAATGTTTGCGGCGGTCTGTCTGGGGGAGGATAATGAGCCTTATTACATTACATTAAAGCTGGAGCCAGTGGAAGGAGATTTTTTGAGAGGGCAGTATGAGGATATCATCCCAGGATATTATATGAACAAACAGCATTGGAATTCTGTAAAACCAGACGGGGCGGTACCGGATGATCTGTTAAAGGACATGCTGGACAAATCCTACAAGCTGGTGCTTGGGGGATTGAGCAAGAAAAAGCAGCGGGAGATTCTGGAAAAAGCAGAGTCTTAAATTTAGTGTGGAATCGAAAGGATAAAGGAGAATAGATGGCATTTGATTATAAAAAAGAGTACAAAGAATTTTATTTGCCCAAGAACAAACCGGGAATTATAGAAGTTCCTTCCATGAACTACATTGCAGTCCGGGGAAAGGGAGATCCCAACGCAGAGGGGGGCGAATACAAGGAGTCTATCGGTTTGCTATACGGGATTGCTTTTACCATTAAGATGAGTAAAAAAGGCGATCATCAGATCCAGGGATATTTTGATTACGTTGTCCCGCCGTTGGAAGGGTTCTGGTGGCAGGAAGCTGGGGGAGAAATTGACTATTCCCGAAAAGAGGATTTTCATTTTATTTCGGTTATCCGCCTGCCGGATTTTGTGACGAAAGAGGATTTTGAGTGGGCAAAAGCGGAGGCGGAAAGGAAAAAGAAAACGGATTATTCCAAAGTGGAATTTTTTGCGTATGATGAGGGGCTGTGTGTGCAGTGCATGCATATAGGGCCATATGATGATGAGCCGGAGACAGTAAAAAAGATGCAGGAATTTATGGAGAGAGAGGGATATATGCTGGATATCACAGAGAAAAGGCTTCACCATGAGATTTATTTGAGTGATGTCAGGCGGGTAGCGCCTGAAAAATGGAAAACGGTGATTAGACATCCAGTGAGAAAAGTTATGAAGTAAATATTGCTTTTGGGTTGTTCCTGTGGTATTTTGTATATAGAAATAGCAAAGTTGAGGTATGTATGGGACAAGAAGAAACGAAAGATAATATATGGGACAGAATATTTAAAACATTGTTTCTTAAAATGCCGGAAATGTTTTTACCATTAATCAATGAAGTATTTGAGGAGGGCTATGATAGGACAGCAAAAATCCTTCTTATGAATAATGAATTTTACAATGCGGATGGCAGTAAAGTAGTAAGTGATACGGCATTTTTAGTCAATGATATGTTATATCATTTCGAATGTCAGTTTTCGAATGACAAAGAGATGGCATTTCGCATGTTTGAATATGATTTCCAGATAGGGCTGTCTGATTCCAAAAGCAGAAAGTGTATCAACGAATTTAATTTTCCACGTTCCTGCGTGGTTTATATCACCACAAATAGAAATAATCCAAAAGAGTTGAATATGAAGGTAAACTTTCCAGATGGAAGTTACATATATAGGGTGCCGACAGTCAGAGTTCACGATTATTCTTTGGATAGCATCAATCAGAAGAAGCTGTTGATTTTTTTGCCATATCTTGTACTTAGATATCCGCAAAAATTGAAAAATAAGAAACCAACCACAAAAGAAGAAATTGTGCAATTTTACAGAGAAATGTTGGAGCTGCTTGAATTTGCATATAATGATAGTGTAATTACTGTTGAGGAGTACAATGTGATTCTGGAGGCAATAAAGGAAGCGGAACAGAGAATTTTTAAAGATTATGCAGATATAAAACAGGAGGTAGACGGCATGGTAAGTGATACACTGGAATTGAAAAGTATAAAAATGCGAGATGAAGCGGTGAAGGAAGCGGTAAAAACACTGGAATTAGAAAGTATAAAAATGCGAGATGAAGCGGTGAAGGAAGCAGTGAGAACGCTGGAGTTAAAAAGCATAAGGATGAGAGATGAAGCAGTGAAGGAAGCGGTAAAAACGCTGGAATTAGAAAGTATAAAAATGCGAGATGAAGCAGTAAAGCAAGCAGTGAGAAAAGCGACCTTGGACAATATAGAGACTTTCAAGCAGCTGGGAGTTAAGTTTTCAGATGAGCAGATGAAGGAATTGTTGAAGCGTATGCCGTAAATCAAGGGGAAATGTTTGGTGAAGTATAAGATAATAAATCAAAACAAGGAGGATGTTTGATGGCAAAAAAATTTAATGAATTATGGGAAAGTTTGGATGTGCCTGTTTTGGTGAACAAGAGGGAAATGGTGCTGGTAGTCACAGTCTGCGCCCTGGCAGGAATTTTGCTGGGTATCCTGTTCAGCCCGAAAAAGAGCACCACCATCGGAAGCAACAACGGAAATAATTCTGGAAACGGGAATTTTCCGGAGGAGGAAGAGGATTGACGGTGTTTAGGTAAATTTTTTTTAAAAGAGTTGTAGGGAAGAATCTGTCTGCCCTGTAACTCTTTTTCTTTTTTGGCATAAGATGAAGGGAAAACTTTCTGGAAAAAACAGGAAATACGGCTTAATATGTATAGAGATGTAATAGTTGGTTTGTGGATTCCTCTTTTGGGAACCATGTCCGGCGCTGCCATGGTGTTTTTTATGAAGGGCAGGGTCAATGATACAATGGAAAAACTGCTTTTGGGCTTTGCCTCCGGCGTTATGATGGCCGCCTCTATCTGGTCGCTTTTGATCCCCGCAGTCGAGATGGCGGGGGAGCAGGGACAGCCGCCCTGGTTTCCGGCCTCGGCAGGGTTTTTGGCTGGGATGGCGTTTTTGTTTTTTCTGGATGAAATCACGCCCAGTCTGTATGCCAGGGAGAAGGGGCTGGGGAAAGGGGAAGGTTCCAAAAGGACGGCGATGCTGGTATTTGCGGTGACGCTCCACAACATCCCGGAGGGGATGGCGGTGGGGGCGGCCTTTGCGGGGGCTATGCTGGAACATCCGCCGATTGCCAGGGCAGGGGCGTTGGCTTTGGCGGTGGGGATTGGGATCCAGAATTTCCCGGAGGGGGCGATTATCTCCATGCCCTTACGGGGGCAGGGGATGGGACGGGGGAAGGCGTTTTTGTGTGGCGTTTTGTCGGGGGTGGTGGAGCCTGTGGGGGCGCTCATTACGATTCTTCTGGCCAGGCAGGTTGTGCCGGCGCTGCCTTTCCTTTTGGCCTTTGCGGCGGGGGCGATGATGTATGTGGTGGCGGTGGAGCTGATACCGAAATCCCAGGCGGGGGCGCATTCCAAAGCGGCCACCCTTGGGGTGGCTGCGGGGTTTGTGGTTATGATGATACTGGATGTGGCGTTGGGGTAGCTGTTTCCGTTTCGCCGCATAGCCCTTCCATCCCCTTGGAGATAAGCCGGGCAGTCATCTGAATCAGCTCCTCCAGGGAAAGTTTCTGCCCGTCCTCCACCCACTGGGAGTACATGCCGATCATGCTCCCCCGCAGGAAGGCGTCAATCAGGTTGTTTTCCAGGGGGCTGTAACTGGCGGCGGAGCCTCTTGGCTGGGAATAGTGGTACATGGATTTCAAGGCGTAGTCCCCCGGGCTTTTTCCCCCGGGGAAATTCCCTTTGCTGTAAAGGATTTTCCAGTCCACTTCCTCGTCCGGCGGGGTGAACAAAAAGAGTTCCCGCACCAGCTTTTCCAAATCTCCGGGCAGCTCCACTTCCGATAAGGACTCTAAGATCTGCTGGTATATCTGCTCCTGCATTTTTCCCAGGAGAGCATCCAGGGAATCGTAGTGCAGGTAAAAGGTTTTCCGGTTTATCATGGCCCGGTTGGTCAGCTCCTTGATGGTGATGTCGGCATAGTCCATCTCCCGCAGCATACTGCGGAAGGTGTCCTGAATCAGGTTTTCCGTCTTGATGTACCGCAGGTCTTTTTGGGGCGTTCTCTCCATGGTTTCGATTTCCTCCATTTCTGTGGGTTTTCCGCACAGACAGGCAGTTGTGAAAGAATGCATCCATTTTTTCAAAGCCGCAGTCTGATTTCTGTTGGGATATGCGTCTGTTCCTTTCGCACAGTGACATGCGTCCGGCGCAGAGGCATATGGATACATGGCTTTTCTTTATTATACGGTACAACCAAGAGATAATCAACAAAAAAGGATTAATCTACATTTTGGTCATTGCGTGTATTAAGCAACACATTTAGAATACTGGCCATTGGAGTTTCCTTCTGGCTCATTTATAATAAAAGAAATATCCGGGAAGGGAGCGTACACATTTGGAGGAAATATTGCAGATTACGGTTTTTCAGATTGGGGCGAGGTTTTTTGGCATGGAGATTGACCAGGTGAGGGGAATCGTGGAGAATGTGGGGATGCTGGAGGCGTCGAATATATACCCAGACAACATTATTGGAATCCTGCCTGTGGGGGATGACGTGATTCCTGTGATCGATTTGTGCGCATACCTGGACATAGAGCCGCCGGCCTCCTACGAGGGCATTTCTTTTCTGCTTTTCCAAAAACAGAAGAGCAGGGTGGCGTTTCCGGTAAACAGGGTGGAAAAATACTGCAATATATCCAGGGACTGCTTAAACCCCGTATCACCGGTTGCGGTGAGCACGGCGGTGAGGAGTTTCCGGTGGATTGCAAATATGGAGGGCAGGCTGGTGCCGATCCTGGATACACAGTGGCTTATGGAGCGGGTGGGAAACTAAAAAACAGGTTTCCCGCTCTTTTTTTGTAAAGAAAGAAATTTTTGTGCCAAAACCTTCACAAATATGGTAAAATCGGTTTTGATAGTGCGATTTTTTTTATATTATGTTACTATACTGTGCATAAGGAGAGATTTGATATGAAAGGATGCAAAAATCAGACGGCCATAAAGGGGTTCCGCAAAAAGAGCGTCTGGCCTTCCATTGTGCTGTTTCTTATATTTTTATGCTTTGGCGTGGGGCTGATTGCCGCCATTGTGAGTGTGTTTGAGGGGTATATGATAGACTCCAAGCTGGCGGATATCTATGAGGACGCAGAGTATGTGGGCAGGGCGTTGAGCGCACATATAGAGGAGGGGAATCTGGAGGACGCCATATCTTCCCTGGAGGGTGCCTTGAAAAAGGAAAACGGCGTCTGCATCACTGACAGGGACAGGAATGTCCTGTTGAACTTTGGGGAGGCGCAGCCGGATTTTGGGCACATGGAGCTGATCGAGCTCTTTGATACATACATGGTGTTGCCAGATGCGGGGGCCATGCCAAGGGATTGGGAAAATATGCTAATGCTTCCCGTGGGGGAGCTGTGGGAGCGCACCATGACGGCGCCAAAGGTGAATGGCCCGGGGGGCGGCAGGGACTGGGAGATCTGGCTGAAGGAAGAGATTTTCACCACGAACTGCTGGATAGAGACGCCTTTGAATAGAGAGGGGTATCACCTGTATTTCAGGGACTGCGTCACGCTGGTGAGAAAGGATATCTTCTATCTTCTGGTGGTGGGGATGATTGCCATGGGAGCCCTCTCCCTGCCGATTATCTTTCTGTTTATCAATGTGCTCTCCACCATTGTCATGCAGAGGCGCATGTTAAAGCTGCTGTATCTGGACACCACCACGGGGGGGAACAACTGGGTGTACTTTGTCCACCAGGGCAAAAAAATTCTCTGCCGTATGGCAAACAGCCGAAACGCCTATGTGATGGTGAACCTGCACCTGGACCGCTACCAGGATTACTGCGCCTGCTACGGCGGCAAGTCCGGCGAGGAGCTGCTGGAAAATATTGTGGGCTTTCTCCAGTCCAAGGTGGGGCGGGGGGAAATTTTTGCCCGGTTTGCAAAGGCGGATTTTGGGATTCTCTTAAAATGCGAGTCAAAAGAGCAGAGTGAGAAACGGCTGAAAAAAATGCTGGCGGAGCTAAAGGGAATCCGGACAGACAAAAAGCTGAATTTCCATGCAGGGCTCTACGTGATTGAGCCTATCGCCAACCAGAAGGGGGAAAAAAAGAAGTACAAAAGGCAGGTGGACGTGGATCAGGTCTACCACTATGCCAACGCTGCAAGGGTGAATATTATGAGAAAAGAGGGCGCATATATCGGGGTGTTTGACCAGCAGATTTTGGAGGAACAGCTCTGGAAGAGGAAGGTGGAGGACACCATGGAATCAGCCCTTCTAAACCAGGAGTTCCAGATTTATTTGCAGCCCAAGTACAGCCCCCTCTCCGAAAAGCTGGTGGGGGCGGAGGCGCTGGTGCGGTGGCTCTCCCCCACTGACGGGCTGATTCCCCCAGGGCGGTTTATCCCGATCTTTGAGGAGAACGGGTTTATCACCCAGCTGGACGATTATATGATTTCCGGCGTGGCAAAGCTGCAGTCGGAGTGGAAACTTCAGGGAAAGAAGGCCATCCCGGTGTCGGTGAATGTGTCCCGGGCCAATTTTACCAAGGAAAACTTAGCGGAGCATATCTGCCATCTGGTGGACGCCTACGGGGCGGATCACGGGAAGGTTGAGCTGGAGCTGACGGAGAGCGCATTTTTCGGGGATAAGGAGATGCTGCAAAAGATTATAAAGGAGCTTAAAATGTACGGTTTCCCGATTTCCATGGACGATTTCGGGGCAGGGTATTCTTCCCTGAACTCGTTAAAGGATTTGCCCATTGACGTGCTGAAACTGGATATGGATTTCTTCCGCGGGGAGGATGTGGAAAAGCGTGGGGAGATTGTGGTAAGGGAGACGATACAGCTTGCCAAGAATTTGAACATGAAGATTGTGGCGGAGGGCATTGAACGCAAGGAGCAGGTGGAGTTTCTGGCGGAGCAGGGCTGCGATATGATTCAGGGCTACTATTTTGCAAAGCCTATGACGGTGCAGGAGTTTGACGAGAGGGTGCAGCGGGACAGCTGATTTTTGAAGGAGAAATGGTATGCATACATTTTTTATTGTGGTTCAGTATATTGGTATCGTGATTTTGATGGTGGAGGCGTTGTATGTGATTGGGCAGAAACCCTCCAAACAGCAGCAGTACCTTCTGTTTCTGATTTTGTCCCTGTGCATCAATTTTGTGGGGTATCTTTTGGAGCTGCAGGCCACTTCCCTGGAGGAGGCTCTTACGGCGGTGAAATTTATATACCTGGGAAAGCCTTTTATCGCCTTTTCCCTGTTTCTGTTTGTGATGGAAATCTGCAAGGCGCCGATTCCCAGACTGGTGGTGCGGCTTTTGGCCTGTATGCACATAGCCACCATATTCCTGGTGTTAAACTGTGATAAGCACACCTGGTTTTACAGCAGCATTGCGTTTACGCAGGATGGTTTTTTCCCCCATCTGGTTTTAGGGCACAGCGTTGTCTACAACCTGAACTGCCTGGTGCTTATCACCTATGCGGCGATTATGGTGGCGGTGTGCTATTCGCATTACAAGAAGGCCCACTACGCCTTTGAGAAGAGCCAGTTTAACAACCTGCTGCTGATCAATGTGGTGGCCCTTTTGGGGTTTGGGGTCTATGCAAGCGGCATTACACAGGGGTATGACGTGACATTGTTAGCCTATCTGGTGGACACGATTCTTTTGTCGGTTCTGATTTTCCGCCACAGGATTTTTGACGCCCTGACGCTGGCAAAGGAGCTGGCGGTGGATTCCCTGGCAGAGGGGCTGGTGGTGGTGGACAACGACGAGAGGGTGATTTCTTTTAACCGGAAGGCAAAGCAGATTTACCCCGGGATTGCCCTGGGCAAGCCGGAGGAGATCTTGGAGGAGATGAATGACTGCATTATCGAGCAGAAAACCATTGTCCGGGATAAGCGGATTTACGCTGTCGCAAGCCATATGATTGAAAAAGAGAGCGTTTATTACGGGAAAATGTATGTGCTTGGGGACGTGACGGACAATTACCATTATACAGAGCGGGTCAAGGAGCAGGCGGAGATTATGAAGGAGCTGAAAGAGCAGGCGGAGTCGGCCAACCAGGCCAAGTCCGTGTTTGTCTCCAATATGTCCCACGAAATCCGCACGCCCATGAACGCCATTGTGGGCTTAACGGAGGTTTTGCTGCGGAAAAACTGGCCCATGGAGGAGAAGAAGTACCTCCTAAATATCCAGAGCTCCGGCAAGGCGCTGCTTAGCATTATCAACGACCTTTTGGATTTTTCCAAGATAGAGGCGGGGAAGTTTGTCATTACCAGGGACACCTACGACATTGCCCAGATGCTTAGGGATATCCAGGTGATCGGGGATACCAGGATCGGGGATAAAGATGTGGAACTGGTGATGGATGTGGATCAGGAGATTCCAAGGCTTTTGTACGGGGATTCCCTGCGTATCCGCCAGGTGATTATCAATATTATGAACAACGCCATCAAGTTTACCGAGGAGGGCAGCGTGACGGTGACGGTGAAGGCCGTGCAGCGGGAGGGAAAAAAGGCGCAGCTTTATTTTTCGGTGAAGGATACGGGGCAGGGCATACGAAAGCAGGATTTGGAGCACCTCTTTGATGCTTTCACCCAGGTGGATTTGAAGAAGAACCGGGGAAAAGAGGGGACGGGGCTTGGCCTTGCCATTTCCCGCCAGCTTGTGGAGCTGATGGGGGGAGATTTGTCGGTGGAGAGCGAGTACGGCAAGGGCAGCGACTTTTATTTTACCCTGTGGGAAGGCGTGGAGAGCGAGGAAAATATAGGTGACTTTTCGGAGGTCAAAGAAGAGCCAAGGGAGACGGAGGAGGAAATATTTACCTTTATCCTGCCGGATGTCCATATTCTTTTGGTGGACGACAACGACATTAACCGGGAGGTGGCCCAGGCCCTCTTGGAGCCTTTTGAGATGGAGATTGACGCTGTCTCCAACGGCTTGGAGGCCCTGAACATGGTGCAGAAAAAGCGGTATGATTTGGTGTTTATGGATCACTATATGCCGGTGATGGACGGGGTGGAGGCCACGAAAAGGATCCGGGAACTTTCGGGTGGGTATTACCAGAATCTGCCAATCCTGGCACTGACAGCAGATGCAGTCCAGGGAGTAAAAGAGGAATTTCTGGAAGCGGGGATGAATGATTTTATTTCGAAACCCATTAATATGAAGGAGATTTCCACAGCCTTAAAGCGTTTTATCCCGGAGGAGAAAATAATAAGCAAGGGAGAGTAAGAAAGAGTATGGATTTTTTAGACACAACGGAAAAGAAGAAACAGTTTTATTTTACTTATGGAGCCTTTTTGATCAATGGCATGCTGGCATTGTCCATTGGTTCGCTTTTGCCATTTATCCGGGATGCCAAGATGTTAAGCTATGCCTTTGGGGGATTTATCGTAAGCCTTCACTCTGTGGGGAACCTGATTTCCAGTTTTGCAGGGGGAACGCTTCCGGTGTTTCTCGGCAGGAAGAAAACCATATTGCTGTTTAATGTTTTTACAGCCATTGCCTATCTGATGATCGTGGTTGGAGACAACAAATATCTCATTGCGGCGGCGTTCTTTTTAACAGGGATATCCCGTGGGGCCACCAGCAATTTCTGCAATGCGGTGATCAACAACCTGGCGCCGGGAAAGGCATGGACCATCAATGCCCTCCATGCGACCTTTGCGGTGGGAGCGTTTTTGTTTCCGATTTTAATTATCGTCCTGACAAACCAAAATCCCGACAACTGGATGTATGCCTGCGTGTTTATGGTGGTTATGGGGATCATTAGCTGGCTGTTGTATTTCTTTACTCCTCTGGAAAATGATAAGATGGAGAAAAAGCAGGAAAATCAGGGGGGATTTGTATTTTTTAAAGAGCCATTGTTCTGGATCTGTACTGGAACTTTGTTTTTCTATCTCTGTGCGGAACAGGGGGTAATCGGGTGGATGATTACTTACTTTAAAGATACTGGATTATTAAGTGCAACGCTTTCCCAGATTACCGCAAGTGTTCTTTGGATTATGATCCTGGCGGGAAGACTTACCGCAGCCTGGCTTTCCACCCGGGTGAGAAAGGAAAAGCTTCTGGTGGTAATGGGTCTTGGGCTTACCCTGTTCTTTTTTATCCTGCTCTTTAGCAGGACTACAGGGGTTATCCTGATGGCTATTATGGGATTTGGCTACAGTATGGCAGGGATTTATCCCACCACGGTTTCCGTGGGGGGAAGGATTATCAAGCAGTATGATATGGCATGGAGTTTTATGCTGACTATGGCAAGCCTTGGCTCTATTCTGATGCCGTCTATTATCGGAAAGATTGCGGAGAGTGCAGGTATTTTCTATGGCATGAGTTCTATTGTGGTAGTAGTATTTATCGATTTGGCCTTTATCATCGGTTTATATTTATTAGAAAAAAAGAAGGAGGATTTCACATGAAAACCGAAAAGAACAGAGTATGGAATTATGAGCAGGATGTAGACCTGGAACCTTGCGGAGAGGGAGTATGCCGGCGGATTATGGCTTACGGCGATGACGCTATGTGCGTGGTAAACCATTTTGAAACCGGTGGGATCGGGGCGATGCACCATCATCCCCACACCCAGATTACCTACGTGGCAGCAGGAAAGTTTGAGTTTACGGTTGGTGGGGAAAAGAAAGTGGTTGAGACAGGGGACGTGCTGTTGAAGCGTGACTCTGTGGAGCATGGATGTGTCTGCCTGGAAAAAGGAATTCTAGTGGATTTCTTTACGCCGATGCGGGAAGATTTTGTGTAAAAAGCTATAAAAGGAAAGAGGGGAATTTCCCCTCTTTTTGCGTGCAAAACTATGTTTCCTTTATCAGATCGGACAGATAGTTTCCAATGTCTTTGTCCATATGCAGGATGTGGACGGAGAGCCAGTTTAATAAGAAATCAATTAAACCTTCCAGATATTCCTGTTGATTATTGTCTATGTCCTCCAAGTGGATTTCCGTCAGTTTGTCACAGAATGCCTGATGGGCTTCTCTCTGGGCATTAAGGCCGATATATCCCACCTTTTCCATATAGGCTTCCTCGTGTTTGAAATGCTCTTTTGTATAATCTTTCAGCTGGTTCATCAGCTGGATGATCTGGTCATATTTGTCGTAGAGAGTGTCATTGTGGATGACCTCATGGGTTTCCTTCACCATCCGGAACAGCTGTCTATGTTCCTCGTCGATTTCATTGATCCCTGTCATGTATTTGGAGGTAAAGGTAAAGGGGGATTCAAATTTGCCGATCAGGATATCACTTTTCAGCACATGGCCAAAAAGCCACCGGGAAAGATAATCCAAAAGATTTTCCAGGGCAGGCCTTAGCTGCTCATCAGTGAGTTTGGAAAAATCAATGGAGTGCATGCGGTTGGCGAAATCCCTGTGTTCCTGCTTTTGGGAGAAGAGCTCCGGGTCGTCTATTTTTTTCATGTAGTCCTCTTCGTGGGCAAAATGAGTGTCGGCGTAATCCCTGAGATGTTTCAGTAAATTTTTGGCCGCAGGACGTAAGTTTTGTTCCTGGGACAACAGTGTATATCCCTCATTTACCAGGGAAAAAAGTTTTTCGTGTTCGCTGTCGATTTCTGGGATGCCCAGGCGGCAGTCGTCGGTAAATTGTAACATAAGCTACCTCGTTATTGTCATGTGATATTGCTTCTGGTTCAATGTGTTTATTATAACATATGCGATATATGGGTGCAATCTGTAAATGCATTGAGTTATCTTCTTTAGTATATAATTTCACGTAATATTGTGTAAGCTTCTTGAATTTCTGTGCGTTGTTACGTATAATATTTTTATTAGGAGGCTTACTTATGAAATATATCTATACCGCAATACTCGTACCAAACGAGGATGGACGTGTAAAGGTATATATAGAAACTCCTGACGTAAAAGATGGCTTTCATAATGCAACGTGCTATCTTCCTAAATATACCTGGGAAGATATACGGGGTTATTCAAATGCAGAGATGGAGTATTTTAGGCAGTTGATAAGAAATAACGCACATTTGATAATGGAATTTTCTCAAAAAGGGGGATTTGAGGGTGCCGCAAATTTTTAGGATTGGGTCATATATAATTTATTTTTGGTCCAATGAAAATGACCCTTTGGAACCAGTGCATGTACATGTTGCAGAAGGGCGTGCGACGGCTAATGCGACAAAAGTTTGGATAACAAGTTCTGGGAAAGCATTGCTTTGTAATAATGCATCGAATATTCCACAAAAAGCCAAGAGCGGAGGTATGAAGGATGAATGCGTTGAGGAAAGAAGAAATCTATACAGTAGATGACATTTATGCATTGCCGGATGGTGAACGTGCAGAATTAATTGATGGGAAAATTTATTATTTAGCTGCACCGAGCAGGACACATCAGAGAGTTTTAAGCTCTATATTTGTAAAGATTGCGAACTACATTGATTCGAATAAGGGACATTGCGAAGTTGATCTTGCACCGTTTGCTGTCTTTTTGAATAATGATGATATAAACTATGTAGAACCTGATATTTCAGTTGTGTGTGATCTTTCAAAGTTGGACGATAAAGGTTGTCATGGCGCACCGGATTGGATTATTGAAGTTGTCTCTCCTGGCAGTAAACGTATGGATTACTTCATAAAGCTTTTTAAATATCGAAATGCTGGTGTTAGAGAATATTGGATTGTTGATCCTGATAAACAACAAATTATGGTGTACCAATTTGAAAAAGAAACAATGGAACAATTTTCTTTCGGTGAAGATGTTCCAGTTGGAATATATGAGGGATTTACAATAAAGGTAGAATAGGTCATTTCCGCTAAAGCAAGCATGGCATTCGCCAAGCTGCTTTAGCGGAATTTTTTTAATTCCAGAAGAAAGGTCGCTCCGCCCCCAGGTGTGTCTTTTGCCTGGATTTTTCCCTGATGGGCATCCATAATTTCTTTTGCAATGCAAAGCCCCAGACCGAAGTGGTCTTTTGTGGTGCGGGAGCTGTCCCCCCGGTAAAAGCGGTCAAAAATGCAGGGCTTATCTTTGTCCGGGATGCCCGGCCCCCGGTCTGCCACGGCAATCAGAAAGTGGGAGGATTTCTCTTTCAGGGAGAGGGTGACGGTTCCGCCTTTTTTTCCGTAGCTTAGGGCATTGGAGATTAGGATTTCCAAGACCTGGCGGATCCGGTCAATGTCACAGGTGCATTTGGGGATTCCCTGCTCTGGCAGTGTTACCTCAAGATGCACATTGCAGTCCCTGGCAAGGGGCTCAAAAGCTTCCGAGGTCTCTAAGAGCAGGGTGTCAAGCTCTGCCTGGGTAAGGTTTAACAGGAAGTTTTGGTTGTCTGCCCGAGAGAGGGTGAGCATGTCGTTTACCAGGAGGGACATCCGTCTGGATTCTGTCCCTATGGTGCGGAGGAATGTCTCTTTTTCCTTTGGGTTGGCTTTCCCGGAGGCGGAGACAGCAGATAAAATTACCGCCAGGGGAGTGCGAAGCTCATGGGCCGCAGCAGCGATAAAGGCGTTCTGTTTTTCGTGGGCGGTTTGGATGGGGCGCACCAGCCGTCCGGTGTAAAACCAGGAAAACAGCACAAGGCAGAGGATTCCGATTCCGTTTAAAATGGCAAAGCGAAGCCTCTGGCGTGCAATCTGGCTGTGGAGGGGCGTGGTATCATAGAGGATAACCCCTGTGAGACTGCCGGAGTTTCTGGGAAGCTTTACGGCGGAAACATAAAAATCAGGGTGCCCTGATGCTTTGTACAAAAATTCCCTGTGAAATGGGATGTATCCGGCATAAGTTTCCAGCATGGGAAAGAGGGAACAGCCATATTCCAGCGCATTTTTTGCCAACTGCTGATCTTCATCACTGAGTATAAGAACGCAGGACTGCAGCAGGGTTTCTTTGTCATAAAACGCCAGAAGAAAGTTGTTATTTGCGGCAGTAGATACCTGCCACTGGGAAGAAAACTTCTCCTGCTGCTCCAGATTGGAGATCACAGAGGATGCCTTCTGGGAAAAGGAGAGGAAGTGGTTTTCCGTCACGTCTTTTTCGTAGGAGCAGAGATAAAAGAGAGACATGACAAGGAGAATACTTCCGGTAATTGCGGAGAAGATAATGGTTAAATGATGATGCAGCCTTTTGTACATATCAGGATTCCTCCAGCCGGTAGCCGATGCCCCGGACAGTCTGAATGGAAATCTGCCGGGTCACGCTTTTTAATCTGCGGCGGACAAAGTGGATGTAATTGTCCAGATTGCCGTCTTCCACTTCCGCATCAACTCCCCAGACACGGGATAAAAGAGTTGCCCTGGGAAGCACCTGCCCCGGATTTTGGAGAAAAATTTCCAAGAGCATTCCCTCTTTTTTGGACAGGGAGCACCCCCCTAAAGAGCCGGAGAGCTGGTTTTCCCCGGGGGAGTAGGTGATATCTTTCAGGCAGAGGGAGGGGTCTTTTTCCCATTGCCTTGGACGTCTGTTTACACTGCGGATCCTTGCCATCAGCTCCTCAAATTCAAAAGGTTTTACCAGGTAATCGTCCGCCCCTGCGTCCAGGCCTGTGACTTTATCGCCCAGTTCCCCTAAGGCGGTGAGGATGATCACCGGAGTCTGGCTGCCGGATTCCCGGAATTTTTTTAAGAGGGTGATGCCGTCCGTCTGGGGCAGCATGCGGTCTAAAAGGATCAGGTCATGGGTTTTTGAGTTCATGTAGTACAGTGCGTCCTCTCCGTTCTGGCAGGTGTCAACGGTGAAGCCTTCGTGTTCTAGTTGGAAGGATAGGGTTGAGCTTAGGTTGTAGTCGTCTTCGATGAGTAAGATTCGCATAAAGGGGGCTCCTTTTCTTTGCTGTATAGGATTAGTGATTGCATAGTTAGGTTTTTGGCGACGCTCGTTGTACAATATAGACGAAATCACCGCAAGGCACGCTCCCGCTACTTGTCGCACGTAGCGGTACTAAGCTCGAAAAGACCTCGCTAAGTACCGACGGCTCCAAAGTGCCTTGCTTGCGATTTGTCCATATTGTACAACTTAGGTTGAGAAAAACTAACAGAATCATCTGTATATAAGAAGTTTAACATAGTTATCTTGAAATAATCTTTAAGATTTAGAGAAAATTTAAAGAAATGTCTGGTATCTTGGTGGATATCAGATAAGTGAGGTGTATCCGTATTTGGATATCTGATAAGGCTTATATTCAAGATATAATTTGAACATAAGCAAGAAATTGCGAAGTGTAGGATTTCACAGCCTGAGTTGTACAATATGACAAATCGCAAGCAAGGTACTTTGGAGCCGTCGGTGCTTAGGCACTGTCTTTTAGTGCCTTATGCACCGCTACGAGCGACAAGTAGCGAGAGCGTGCCTTGCGGTGATTTCGTCATATTGTACAACGCAGCGTTGCCAAAACACATTCGTAATAGCCAAATGACAATGAAAAGGTGAGGTAAATAGTATGAACAGAAAAGTTTTAAAAAATTTTTGGAAAAAAAAGAAAGCTGCCACATGTCTATTTATGGCAGTGTGCCTGGCTATTTTAAGCAGCTGTGGCACCCCCTCCACGCCCCAGGTATCCGGGGAAACCGTTAGCGGAACAGAATCCCCCGGCGAAGATGGGAGCAGCGCTGCAAAGGGGCGTTACATGGAAAGCCCAAAAACCACCCCGGAGGGGCTTTCAAATCTGGAAAACATGGTAAGGCTTGCAGACGGAAGCCTTGGGATTGTAGATCAGGACAGCGGAACAGTCTATATTTCCGGGGATGAGGGGGAGAGCTGGGAGTCAAAGGACTTAGAGCCTCTGATCAATGTTTTGAATCAGGATGGGGCGGAAGTGACATCTCTTGCCATGGCAGCGGACGGAGGAATATTTTTTTCCTATGTGCTCTGGAATTCTGATGCCGTGGATGAGAATGGAAATGTGACGGAACAGTGTATGTACGTGGATGCTTCCGGCCAGGGGAGGGACATTTCTGTGGAGAGCAAGCTGGAGGATTACATTTTGCGGGGTTCTGTCTTTGGGGAGGACGGAAATCTTTATCTTGTGTACTTAAGTGGGCAGGTTTACCAGGTGGATTTGGAAACGGGAAGCCTTGCGGATGTAATGAAAATATCCGGGGACCCTATGGTTTTTACTGCAAGCGGGGACTGTATTATCTGCGCAGATTCAGACGAGGTAAACATTTACCGCACTTCCACTGGGGAAAAGCTGGAACCGGATTCGGTTTTCAATGCGTTTGTCTCAAAAGAGCTTGCGGCAGTATACCAGATGGGAATTCTTGTGGACAGCGGGGAAGGGCAAATTTATACCGCATCAAAGAGCGGGCTTTACAGCCATGTTCCCGGGGGAAGCGTTATGGATGAGCTTTTAGAAGGAGGGCTTTCCAACATGGGGGATCCAACCAGGAAAGCGGTGAGCCTGTTAAAGGGTAAGGAGGAAGGTTTTCTGGTGGCATACAATGACGGGGAGATCGACTCCTATATCTATGACAAGGACGCCCCTGCTGTGCCGGAGCAGCAGCTTACCGTTTACAGCCTTTTGGAAAATGACACTGTAAGCAAGGCGGTAAGTTCCTTCCGGAAAAATCACCCGGAAGTATTTGTAAAACAGGAAATCGGCATTTCCGACGAGCAGAGCATGGTGGCGGAGGATGCCATCCGAAACTTAAATGCAAGCCTTCTGTCCGGGGAAGGGCCGGATATTATGATTCTGGATGGAATGCCAAAGGATTCCTATATGGAAAAAGGGCAGCTCAAAGACCTCTCCGGGTTTGTGGAGAAGCTGAAGGGACAGGGGGACTATTTCTGGAATATTTTAACTGCCTATCAAAATGAAGATGGAATTTACGCTCTGCCCACACGGTTTCAGATTCCCGTGGCCATAGGGGAAAAGCAGGCGGTGGAAAAGATGAAGACCCTGGAGGATCTGGCAGATGCGGTGGAAGCTGACAGGGAAAAGAATCCGGGACAAAGGACAATCCTTGGAACTTACGCTCCGGATGAACTGCTTGCCATCTTGCAGGCGGCCAGCGCACCGGCGTGGATAGAAAAGGGAGAGTTTAAGAAAGATGCAGTCCTTTCCTATCTGACCCAGGCACAAAAGATCTATGAGGCAGAGCATAAAAATATCACGCCGGAGCAGGAACAGCTTCGGGTGCAATATACCACAACCACAGAGTTCGGAATGAGCTATGCAGAGTATAATGCCATGATCAATGCGGCAGCGGCTTTCAATATTCTTGCAGGGGAGTCAAGTTTTATCGTGGGTAACTTAAACAGTTCCGCCAGTGTGAAAATGTTAGTCTCCCTGATGGATTCGGTGGATACTCTGGATTACGCCGCTATGCCTGGGCAGGCGGAAAATGTTTTCTGTCCTAAGGGAATTGTGGGAATCAATGCTGGGACAAAAGAGGAAGATTTGTCTTATGATTTTCTGGAAGAGCTTTTCAGCGGGCAGGTGTTAAAAAATGACCTGGGCGACGGGTACCCGGTAAACCAGAAGGCCTTTGACCAGTTTTTTGTAGATCCCAGCGGCGGAACCAACCAGGAGGGATTCGCTGCCAGCAGCGAGGACGGAGTGAGAGTAGATTTTATGATTCACTGGCCAAGCGACCAGGAGCTTAACAGGGTAAAAGAGATGATCGGAACACTCACCCTTCCCGGGGATGTGGAGAGCATGTTAAAAGAAGCTGTCTTTGCCACAGGGGAAAAGGTGCTAAAGGGGGACTTGACTCCCCAGGAGGGCGCAGATGAAATCGGGCAGAAAATGGAACTCTATTTTGCAGAGTAAATGGACATTTATGGCGCCAAGCCTTGCAGGAACGCTGATTTTTGCAGTGCTTCCCTTTCTGGAAGCGCTGCGGCGCTCCCTCTGGGATGAGAGAAAAAATTTTTTTGGCGTTTCTAATTACCGGGAGGTTTGGAACAATGAGGCCTGGCGGCTGGCAGTGAAAAATACGGCGAAGTTTGTGGGGGTGTGTATCCCGCTGCTCCTTTTTTTATCCCTGGTTTTGGCTCTGGCGCTCTTTAACAGCCAGTGGATGCGGCTGTTAAAATCTGCCCTTCTCCTTCCATTGGCGGTGCCCACCGCAGTGGTGGTGTTTGTCTGGAAACTGATCTTTTATAAGCAGGGATTGTTTAATAAACTTTTGGGGCTGTTTTTCCTGGAGCCGGTGGACTGGCTGGGAGGCGAGGCCGCATTTTTCGTCCTGGTCATCAGCTACATATGGAAAAATATGGGGTACACTATGGTGCTTTGGCTTGCGGCTATGGCTGCTATACCCACGGAAATGCTGGAGGCGGCAAAGGTGGATGGCAGCAACGGGTTTCAGAACATCTGTTACATGGTGCTGCCCTCACTGAAACCGGCATTTTACACCATAACTATCGTATCTTTTTTAAACTCTTTTAAGGTGTTCAGGGAGGCATATTTGGTGGCGGGCTCTTATCCGCCAAAAAGCATGTATCTTTTGCAGCATCTTTTCAACAACTGGTTTATCAATCTGGAACTTGGCAAAATTTCAGCGGTGGGTGTGGAGATGGGAATTATTTTTGCAGGCGTCACTCTGGTTTTGCAGCATATGTGGGATAAGGAGTCCTAGGGAAATGAGTGAAATCCGTTTGTTTCGTTTAAATGATAAAATAAAGAAATGGAAGAAAAAGTGTGTCCGGCATGCAGTGGATCTCTGCATTTTGGCAGTGGCGCTTTTCATGTGCTTTCCTATTCTCTTAGTGCTCTCCGGCGTACCCAAAAGTACCGGGGAGCTTGGGAAATGCCTTGCCCCTATTCTTGGCACAGGGGGCGGGGAGCTTCATTGGAATCTGCTGCCTTTGTATCCCACGGGAAAACATCTTTTGGATCTCTTATTTTTCAAGCCGCAGTTTCATGTGGTGTTCTGGAATTCCATGAAGATCACAGCGTTTATCCTTTTGGGGCAGTTCATCCTTGCCACTCCTATGGCATGGGGGTTTGCAAGGTTTACTTTTCCCGGGAAAAAAGTGTTTTTTACGTTGTATGTGATGTTGATGCTGATGCCTTTTCAGGTGATGCTGCTGCCCTCCTATCTGATTTTAAACCAGATCAACATTCTGGATACCCACTGGGCGGTGATCCTTCCTGCCATGTGTTCCACGCTGCCTGTTTTTCTTATGTACCAGGGGTTTGCCTCTATTCCAAAAGAATGCATCGAGGCGGCTGAGATAGACGGTGCAAATAACTGGCAGGTTTTTGGGTACCTGGGGCTGCCATTAGGCTCCGGGGGAATCCTCTCCGCCATGGTGTTAGGATATCTGGAATACTGGAATATGCTGGAACAGCCCATGACATTTTTAAAGACACCTTCCAAATATCCTTTATCTTTATTTTTGCCACAGATTGGCATGGAACAGGCGGGGATGGTTTTGGCGGCATCGTTTCTTATGCTGGTTCCGGCAATGTTTGTGTTCTTTGCGGGGCAGGATTATTTAGAGCAGGGAATTGCGGTGTCGGGGTTAAAAGGGTAGTTAAGTGTTTGTGAAGTTGGGTTTTGGCTGGCTCTGCGTTGTGCAATATAGACGAAATCACCGCAGGGCACGCTCTCGCTACTTGTCGCTCATAGCGGTACTAAGCTCGAAAAGACCTCGCTAAGTACCGATGGCTCCAAAGTGCCCTGCTTGCGATTTGTCTATATTGCACAACTCAGATTCTGAAATACGGGAGCTTCACAAACTCTATATTATACAGGTTGGAGAGAGGCGGAGGAAAATGCAAAAAAAAGGAAAAGCGTTGAAGGGGTTTATATGGTTTTTGGTATTTATGTTTGTGTGTGGTATTGTCTCCAGGGGGATTTATGCGGAGCAGATGCCGAGGATTACTACGGCAAAAATTTCGTCCAGGGAATTGAACCATACGGTAAACGGGGAGGGGATTGTGGAGGCAAAGCAGGAGAAGCCTTTTTTGCTGCCTGCCGGGCTTTTGGTGAATAGTGTAAATGTGCGGAAAGGGCAGAAGGTGGAGGAGGGAGATGTGCTTTTTACCCTTGATGTGGAGGAGATCAGCAGGCAGTATCAGGAGAAGCAGGAGGAGCTGAGACTGGCGAAGACCCGTCTCAGTGACTATAATGCGGGGGTGGCGGAAGGGGAGAAAAACCACCAGACGGCGTTGGCCCGTGCAAGGGAGGATTACAATCATGCAGAAAGCAGCAGTGCGGAGGCGGTGAATGCTGCCCAGGGGGCGTATCAGAGTGCAAAGGATGCCCTGGATAGTTTTCCCTCCCTAAAGAATTATAAGAAACAGGCAAAGAAAAAGGATGAGACGTATCAGAAACTGAAAAAAGAGGCAGAGAAGAAGGACGCCACAGAGGAGGACAAGGCGGCTTTTGAGGATTATGAAGCCCAGTTGGAAAGCGGATTGGAGAGCCGTTATCAGGAGGAAAAGCAGGCGTTGAAGGACAATGCAGCCCAGAGGGAGGCGGATCTTTCCAGTGCAAAAAAAGACCAGAGGGAAAAGCTCCAGGCAGCAGGCAGGGCATTGGAGGATGCCGGGGAGCCTTTGCGCACGGAGCAGGCCACTGGCGTGGAACTTAGCCAGATGATCGGGGAGATCGAGGAGCAGTGCAGTGTGTACAGGGAATATCTGGATAAAGGGGGAGAAGTTTTTGCAACCGAGAGCGCCTATGTAAGCGCTATTTTGGTGGAAGCCGGAGGATATACCCCGGAGACAGGTGCCATGGTGCTCTCCACTTTGGGGGAGACTTTGTATTTTACCGGATACATTACCAAGGAGGAGAAAAAGTATGTTTCCCAGGGGGATCTTATGACATTGGTTTTGGGGGGGAGATCTCTGTCGGATATACCGATTCTCGCTTTGGAGGAGGGGGAGGACGGCGGATATAAAGTGACGGCGGAGATTTCCTCTCAGGGGCGTATGATTGGGGAAAACGGAAACTTTTCCCTGGTGAGAAAGACGGACACCTATTCGGAGTGTGTGCCCCTTGCGGCCATTCACAGCGAAAACCAGGAGGATTATGTGTATTACGTGGAAAACCAGGAGACGATCCTTGGCACGGAGCTGGTGGCAAAGAGGAGAAAGGTGAAAGTTCTCGATAAAGACGAGGAGTTTGCGGCTCTGGAAATGGGGACGTTTATCGATGAGGAGATGATTATCCTAGAGGCGGATAAGGAGTTTGGGATTGGCAGCAGAGTGCGGGAGGCGGAGTAGGGTGAAAAGGCTTTCCGGTGATTTCCGGAGAGCCTTTTTAAAAGATAAAATATTATTCCACTCCATTGGAAATGATCCGTCGAAACCGATCTACATATTCTTTATCAAAATCACAGGCCTCGAAGCCTGTTTCATCGGATTCCTTATCTGCGCCAAGCTGCATCAAACGCTGGTCAAACTCTTCCAGTTCCAGATAGGTATCCTCCTCATAGCGGGAAATTTTTTCATTGGTGTAGGGCTGCATAAATACGATTTTTTTATCTCCTATGGTAACTGTATAGGAGAAAGTTCCGCGTCTCTGCGCCCGATGAAGGGAAAGCATCTTTTGCCCAAATCCCGCCTGCACTTTGTCAACATCGCTGTAGCTATAGTTTTTTCCCTGAGGGCAGATTGGGCTGTGTATGATAATCTGGTCCTCTGTGACATAAGTAACACTGGATAGGCACAGATAGACTGCTGCAATCCAGGGCAATCCCAAAACATACCAGTATTTCCGAAAGGTTTCCCAACCTAAAACTTCTACTTCGCTTACTGATTTTTTACCAAATCTCCTGGGAAGCCAAACCAAAAAAACTGACACAAAAAGCATTAGTGGAATCATGATTAAAGGCATCAGTAAAGTTTCTGCCCAGGGCTTCATTTGAGAAAACAGCCAATCCTGTGGCGCAAAGATTTTGTCAAGCTGTACCGTTAGCAAAGCGAACAGAAAAATGCCAAAAACACAGGAAATGATTGCAGCCGGCAGAAGATACCAGGAAGCATAGTTGTTTTTCCTCACCCGTTTTGGCTGGTACCGTCTCTTTCGCAGATAGTTCATCCATATCCCTGTAATACCTGCCGTACAAAGGACAGCAAACAAAGCATTCAACATCAAAACAGACCATGCCTGATTGTGAATATTGAGAAACAGCCACAAAATCGGGCCAGAAAAAATAGCTGTTTCTCCAATGACTTCGGTAATGGAAGGACAGCGCAGATCCCTCAGGCACTCTGCCAGATCATCCTGCCACTCCTCTCCCAATGCATCAAATACTTCATTATATTCCTCTACTATAGCATCATTGCCAATCCCATCCTCACTAAGCGCCTGGCATAGATCACGCTTGAACTTCAGATTCTGGCTTTGATTTTCCAAGGATTCTGTTTTTTCCAGTAACATCTCTTTGATCTTTGCTGTATCCATCTGCTGTATCTCTCGAATCTGTTCAATGGAAAAATCCAGAAACCGCAGCAGCCGGATCTTTCGCAGCTCCTGTACATTTTCCTCCGTATAGGAGCGATAAGAATTTCCCTCATCCCTCTCCACCTGCAACAGTCCTTTGGATTCATAATGCCGGATGCTTTTGGCGGTAAGGCCTGTCAGTTTTTCAACATCTTTGATTTGCATAACCATCACCTAACTTTCTTTATGATATCCGATGGTACAAATTTACACCTTAACCTTGGGGGAATGTCAAGAAAAAGGTCTATATTGTTTTAATGAAACAGGAATTCTGATAAAACACTTTTTATAGCATTTATTAACGGTTATATCTTTTTCCCTCGTATTATGAACCCTTATAAGGGCAAAAATATTATGATTTTCTCTGTTTTACCCCTGCCATACCTGCCGCTCACTCACTATCTGCTTTCCCGTATCCAACGCCTGCTGCATCAATAACGCCATATAAGCATCCTGCAGCGCATTCCGCAAAGCGTCCGTCTGGCGTTTTAACACTTCCTGCGCTGGATTTACGGCATATTCATATGTCTGTTCCATCACTTTTGCAATAGCCGTCTCATCTTCCCCCAAACCGCATTTTCCAAAATACGCCTCATACACCACAGTTTCCCCGCTGTCTATCACCTTGCCGTAAACATCTTTCTTTTCCCTGCAGAACACAATCTTCTCAATCTCGTTCACCCGATACAAATTGGGATTGGGATTTCCTGTAACCACATGATTTTCCACTGTCCGAAACACACCGCTCCAATCCAGAAAGTCGTCCCCCAAAAAATTTACCCTGTCATTCATAAGCTGCCCTTTCTGCCCTTCTGCTTTCACAAAATTGTTCCGTATGGTGGAGCGGTACTGCTCAGAATTAAAATCATACCATGCCGTTTTCCCGTCTTCAAACTCAAACGTGGCAACTACACGGTTCTTATTACTGACCCTTCCATCCAAAAATCTTTCATACCGGTTTAGCGTTTCACAGGTAGGGAATGTATACGTTTTTCCACTTACCGTAAAAGGAGTTCCTGCCTCTTCCTCCAAAAATGCCCGTATCAGGCTTGCCCCATGGTATTCATGAGCCAGGGAAACGTTTACATTGTAAGGTTCTCCTATCAGATTCTCCCTTAACACCTTGAGCATGGCATAATATCTGGGATAATACATATACTGCTCCGCCACCACAAGTTTTTTCCCCTGTTCATGGAACCGCCAGAGGGCGTTTAGGTCCAAAAGCTCCACCCCTGCGGGCGTCTCGCACAATACGGCAAAACCATAATCCATCCATTCTATGCTCACCCTGGCAATGGACGCTTTATCCACTGCAACTACCACAAAATCCGGCTTCATCTCCCGGCACTCCTCAATCGATGTAGTTGTGTAAATGCCATGTCCCTTTGCTATTCTCTCCGCTTTTTCCTTCGTCCGGCAAAGCATTGCACACAACTCAAATTTTTCCGGCAATGCCCTAGCAATGCGCACATAATAAAGGGAACGCCAGCCGGAACCTACAATCACAAATCTCATACTTCTATCTCCCATCTTTTCTTATATAAAATACTGTCTGTTTCAATCATACTAAAAACAGAAACATTGCACAATCATTTCTTTCTGCAGTCTTTTCATATATATTTTCTTTTATGTCTCTTTCATGCTGCATATGGATACACACCATCAGAGCGGCGTCACAGTCGCTGCTGTGAGGCATCAGTTCCTGGAGGTTTTGCATGTTCAGATACGTTTCCCCAGAGCGAAAACACTAAAAAGTATAAAGGTGGACAAAAAATAGCAATTCCAAGGACAATGTATTAAGAAAAATGCAAACGTTGTTGCATATTGAAAAATGCTGGTTTTGTAGTAAAATAGACAATACGAGGATGAAAAATGCGGAAGATTGGAAAGTATGGTAAACGAGGCTGAGTTTAAAAAAGCGAACGACTTTTCGTTGAAATGTATGCGTATTGCCTTAATGGTATTGGCTATAGCATGGACTTTGAATATGGGTAATGAATAATAATATTACTGTGAACAATTCATAGCAGAAAGGGAGGCATCTGAATGATACCATTAAAAATAGAAACTTTGTTGGAAGGACGTGTCGTGGAACATGATCGTGTAGAATATAAAACAGGGTGGAATCCAAATGATATCATTCATTCTATTTGTGCCTTTGCAAATGACTATGATAATACCAATGGTGGGTACATCGTCATAGGAGTAGAAGAGAAAAATGGTATGCCGGTATTTCCGCTCATAGGCGTTCCGAAGGAAAAGCTGGATGCTATCCAGCAGGAAATATTTCAGTACTGTAATCAGATTATTCCACGGTACATTCCCAGAATAGAAGTGGTTGACTATAAGAATGAAGGAACTTACTTGATATATCTGTGGTGTTCGGCAGGTGACAGCGGTCCTTATCAAGCACCTAAATCAGTGTATGTTGAAAATGGTGAAAAAGCAGACAAAAGTTTGAAATACTGGATTAGACCGGCATCACTAACTACGGATGCAAAGCAGGATGAAATCTCTGAATTGTTTGACAAATTTAATTCTGTTCCATTTGATGACCGTGTGAACAGAAAAGCAAAAATTGATAATATCAGGAGAGGGTATCTGGAAGATTTTATCAGGAAGAGCAATAGCAGTCTGGTGATGGAACTTAATAGCAGTTCATTAGAGGAACTGTTGCTTGCACAGGAAGTTGCAAATGAGACAGATAC
>JAMPFA010000002.1:0-65187 GCA_023664725.1 Roseburia sp.
GGCGCACTCTGTCAAGCGGGTGTACCGTGGAATCGTCTCTGGACGGTTCCGGAAGACGGAGGGGTGCGTGGAGGGAAATATCGGCAGGCATCCCACGGACCGAAAGAAGATGGCGGTTGTCCCGGGAGGCAGGTCTGCCCGCACCCACTACCGGGTGTTGGAGCAGTACCTAAATGCCGCCTATATGGAGTTTGAGCTGGAGACGGGACGGACCCACCAGATTCGGGTGCATATGGCAAGCATTGGGCATCCGCTGCTGGGGGATACGGTGTATGGAAACCAGAAGAATCCCTATCATCTGCAAGGGCAGGCGCTGCACGCCATGACCATCGGGTTTATCCATCCTGGGACGGGAGAGTATATGGAGGTTTCTGCGCCGTTGCCGGAATATTTTCAGGCGTTGATGCATCGTTTAGATAAATAAACGGGAACAGTCTGATGATTCATGGTGACGATGGCTGAACTGTTATGCAATTTTGTCTATACATTTTGGGAAAAATAGCTTATAATATAGAAAAACATACAAGTAAAGGTGGGATTTTTATGTCGAATCATATTTATACAATCGGAAGAGAGTTTGGCAGCGGCGGCAAGGACGTGGGCGTTGCCCTGGCAAAAAAGCTGGGGGTGAAATGCTATGGCAAGGAGCTTTTGGCGGAGGCGGCGAAAGAAAGCGGTTTCTGTACGGAAATTTTTGAAAACCATGACGAGAAACCGACCAACAGTTTTCTCTACTCCCTGGTGATGGACACCTATTCCTTTGGCGGGTACTCCTCAGCGCCTTTTTTGGATATGCCCTTGAACCATAAGGTTTTTCTGGCCCAGTTTGACACCATCAAGAAGATTGCGGAAAAGGAATCCTGCGTGTTTGTGGGACGCTGCGCAGATTACGCATTGGCGGATCACGGGGACTGTCTCAATATTTTCGTCCATGCAAAGCTGGAATACCGGACAAAGCGGATTGCAGAGGAAATGGATTTGACCATGAACAAGGCTAAGGACATGGTTCAGAAAAACGACAAGCAGAGGGCGAGCTACTACAATTATTATACCAGCAAAAAATGGGGGGATTCCCGCAGCTATGATTTGTGCCTGGACAGCAGCCAGCTTGGGGTTGAGGGGTGTGTGGAGATGATTCTGGCGTACCGTAAGCTGTTTGACCAGAATCAGAAATAGTATTGTGATGTAAATTGGCGTGGGAAGATAAGGAGGATGTAAGAGATGAAAAAGCGTAGTATCGCATTATTCATGGTAATTGCTATGCTGTTTTCAGGGACAACGACAGTTTTGGCAACGGAGTGGAAAAGCCCTGAAACAGAAAGCGACATAACAATGACAGAGGGTGCCACTGGCTATAATGGGGATGAAGAGTATCAGGTAAAAAGCATTGAAGAGTCTTTTTCGACTTATTCTATGCGAAGTGATCCCAGTTATGAGTCTGAATATGTGACTTCGGTAAAAAAACAGTCTCCCTACGAAACCTGCTGGGCATTTTCAACGATGGCTGCCTCAGAGGCAAGCCTGGTAAAGTCGGGCATGTATGATAAAGATAACATTGATTTGTCAGAATGGCATCTGGCATATTTTATGGCACATCCGGTTACTGATCCATTAGGCGGGACTGAAGGGGATAAATTTACTTTAGTGTATAACGATACAAAGAAAAATTATATGATGAGAGGTGGAAATGTGCAATTCGCCACAATGAAACTGGCAAGCTGGCAGGGGCCGGTGATGGAGGAAGTTGCACCTTACACAACAATTGCAACTGTAGCCAACCCTAAGACGAAAACAGATGCACAATTGGATGCAGATGCGTCTCTTTCAGAGGCAGTGGCCTTCCAGGATGAAGCACATCTGGAAAATGCCTATTTTGTGTCAATGGAGGATAAGGAGCATGTAAAAGCACTTATTAAAGAGTATGGTGCAGGTGCGACATCTTACTATACCAGCGACAATTATTATAACTTTGATACAAAAGATGGCAGACCTGCATATTACAATCCGAGTACTACGGACACAAACCATGGTATAACATTGGTGGGATGGAATGATGAGTATCCTAAAGAGAATTTCAAAACAGCATCATCAAATACAGTACCATCAAATGATGGCGCATGGCTCTGTAAAAACAGTTGGGGAAATAAGTGGGGCAATAACTATGTAGAAAATGGATATTTTTGGATATCTTATGAAGACAAAGCCATTAACGAAAGTAATGCTTATTTTTTCAACTATGGAAAAGCAGATAATTACGAGCATAATTATCAATATGATGGAGGAGTCGTTAATTGGTATACATGGTATGAAAACAGTGATTCAATGTATGCAGCAAATATCTTTCAGGCTAATTCTAATGAAATATTGAGTGCAGTAGGATTTTATACAGCTGATCCAAATTATATATGTGAGATTTCTATATATAAGGATTGTGAAGAAGGGAATCCTGTTTCTGGAAAGTCAGTTGTCTCTATGAAAGATGTGGAGGAATTGTATGCAGGCTATCATACAGAAAAATTAAGTACAAACGTTTTTTTGGAAAAAGGATGTCGGTTTTCTGTTGTAGTTCGTTATAAAACATTAGATGGTTCACCGGCAAAGACTGTTACTGATTATGGGGAAACAGGCAGCTGGTATAGCTCTGTGGTTAGTGCAGAAAAAGGGCAGAGTTTTAAGAGTTCAAGAGGAACGACTTGGACGGATATTGGTGAGAGAGATAACCAAAACTGCAGGATTAAAGCCTTTACCAATTCAGTAGTGCCAACTGCATCCGTGTCTTTAAATGCTACCGATAAAACACTTTTGATAGGCGACGATTTCCAACTGTCTGCCAGCGTCAGTCCGGATAATGCAACCAATAAGGAAATACACTGGAGCAGTTCAGATTCCAATGTGGCAAGCGTGGACGATGAAGGCCTTGTGACAGCAAAAGCAGAGGGAAAGACAGTGATTACGGCAGAAACGGCAGACGGCAGCGGAGCAAAGGACAGCTGCGAGATTACGGTGGAGAAAAAGAAGGAAAGCAGCGAAACGCCCGGAGGGGGGGAGACACCTTCTCCGTCAAAACCGAATAACACGCCGGGCACAGAACAAACGGAGACCAATCCAACGGAACCAAGTCAGGATACAACGGAACCGACAGAGGATGCGGATACGGAACCGGATGACACGGATACTGAAGAGGATACGGATGTTTCTACATTGAAAATCCAAAGTTTGTCCATATCTGCCATATCCAAGAACATAGCCGCAGGGAAAAAGGTGAATTTGACCGTTAGCGCAAAGCCCCAGGGCATATCCAACCCACAGGTGAAATGGACGACAGGAAATAAAAAATATGCCACGGTAAACAGCAAAGGCGTTGTGACAACAAAGAAAGCCGGAAAAGGGAAAACCGTAAAGATAACTGCAACGGCGAAAGACGGCAGCGGGAAAAAAGCGACGATCAAATTAAAGTTAATGAAAAACGCCGTTACAAAGGTTCAGATAAAAGGGGCGAGGAAAACGTTAAACGCAGGAAAAAGCATGACGTTAAAAGCCACGGTAAAGACAAACGGCAAAAATGCGAATAAATCCTTAAAATGGACCGTTTCCAATACGAAATACGCCTCTGTAAATTCCAAGGGAAAAGTTACGGCAAAGAAAGCTGGAAAGGGAAAAACCGTGACCGTAACCGCAATGTCTACGGACGGGACAAATAAAAAGGCAACGGTAAAAATTAAAATCAAATAAGAATTGAGGTGAGCCAGGAAAACAACAAAATCCCCACAGTCTCTTTATTTGGAGGGAATGCGGGGATTTTGTTATGAAAGAATCTATGAAAAATCAGATGATGATTGCAATATGGAGATTTACATGAAAAAGATTGCGAAAGGAGATAAAAGAAACTATTCGCAAAAGAATAGTTTAACGAAAAGTTTGTGCCGAATTTTTAAGGTTCTAAGCATTCTGGCTGTTTGGGTACAAACTGTTTCGTTAAACTATTAATCAGAATCGTGGAGGGGGCATTTATTTTTGTTTTAATAGGTTTGGTATCTGTGATACTTTTAGGATCCTGTTATTTCTTTGGAATCCAGTATTATGGTGAATGGACCGTCGTTTTCCAAACTTATCTTCATATCTGCCCCGAATATCCCGGTTTGTACGGGATATTCCAGAGCTTTGCATTGTTTTATGATATATTCGTATAACATATTGGCTTTTTCGGGATTTCCGGCCTGGGTAAAGGATGGGCGGTTTCCTTTTTTACAGTCGGCATACAGTGTAAACTGTGATACCAGCAATAGGCTTCCCTTTACATCTTTTAACGCCAGGTTAGTTTTCCCTTCTGAATCCTCAAATATCCTGAGGCCTGTGAGTTTTTTTATCATTTTATCTGCAATTTCTTTTGTGTCACTTTCAGAAACACCGATGAAAACCAGAAATCCTTGTCCGATTTCGCCCACGTTTTCTTTGTCTACCATAACATTGGCATGATTGACCCGTTGAATTAAAAATTTCATATCAGATACTCCTGTATTTTTTAGGCTCTTAGATCAATGTCCAGTTCGTTTTTCAGGGTTTTGCAGATCTTATCCACAAATTTCTGAACGGTATCACCTTCAAATGATTCATTTTTTGGCTCGAAGATTACAGTGTAAGCCATACTTTTCTTTCCGGCTGGAATCTGTCCGCCCTCGTACACGTCAAACAATTTTATCTCTTTGATATATTTGTTTGCCTTGCGGATGCAGTTTTCCACCTCTCCGAAGGTGATTTCTTTGTTCATCACAAATGCAAGATCACGTTTTTCCTCGGCATATTTTGACAACGGCGTAAATACTCTCCTGCTTCCGTACCATTTTGACAATTTTTCCAGGTCAAGTTCCATGAGAAATGCAGATGTGCGCATGTCAAGCTCATCTTGAATATTATATGCTACTTTTCCGAAGTAACCAATCTCCTCTCCTTCACAGGAAACCGCAACTGTCTGGTATGGGTGGAGGAATGATTTTTCTGTTTTTTGATACTCAAATACAATGCCCATGCTGTCCGCAATGGTCGCAGCAATGCTCTTCATGGTATAAAATGTCTCATCCTGTCCGAAAATGCCTACACAAAGAGTATCCCTCTCCTGTGGATATTCGGCTAAGGGCAGAGCCTTCGGAATAAATATTTTTGCTGTCTCAAAAAGCCTTCCCTCTAAAATTCCCTGTTTTTCATTTCTGGATATGGCATTTAACATAGAGGCAGCTAAAGTGGTTCTCATCAGGGATAAATCTTGGTTGATAGGATTTAATATCTGAATGGCATTTCTCTCCTTTGCATTTTCCGGCAGTTTTAACAGGTTCAGATCCGACGGTGAGAAAAAGGAATAATGCATACACTCATGAATTCCCATAGAACACAATGTTTTCTTTAATGCCAGTTCTCCTTTTTGCTGCAGGGTATATCCACCCATGGTTACCTGGGCAGAAGGCATAAATGTAGATACAATATGGTCGTAACCGTACATGCGGATCACTTCCTCCGCTACATCCGGATAGCGCTCTACATCATTTTCCCCCTCCGGGAGCATATCTTCACGGTATGCCGGAACTTCAAGCAGAAGTTCATCCCCGTCGATCTTGGGGTTAAAGTTAAGGCTCTTCATGATCTTAAAAATATCTTCATCGGGAACCTTGATGCCAAGGACGCTGTTTACCTTGTGGATGCTTACTTTCATTGGCGTTGGCTCTATTGAGTTGCCTGTATTCACATCTACATGAGTGCTGGAAACTTTTCCGCAGCCCAGTTCTTCCATCAAATGAAGGGCACGTTTCATGCCAAGCACAGTGGAGTATTCATCCACACCTTTTTCGTATCTTGCGCTGGCATCGGAATTTTTCCCCAGGCTTCGGGCAGTCTTTCTCACATTATCCCTGGCAAATTTGGCTGATTCAAATATAACATCCTTTGTGGTGTCACGGATTTCTGAGTTTAAGCCCCCCATCACACCTGCCAGTGCCACAGGCTTTTTGCCGTCACAGATTACCAGATTTGCAGGAGTCATAGTATATTCCTGCTCATCCAGTGTGACAATCTTCTCCCCCTCTTTCGCTCTTCTCACCTGAATCTGGTTGCCTTCCAGATAAGAACAGTCAAAAGCGTGCATGGGCTGGCCAATCTCTTTTAACACATAGTTTGTGATATCTACCACGTTGGAGATGGAGGCCATTCCTACCAGTGTCAGCCGCCGTTTCATCCAGGCTGGGGAGGGCTGGATTTTTACATCATATACATAATGTGCCGAGTACCGTGGACAAAGGTCTGACGCATCCACAGAAACAGTAAATCCCTCTTTTTTAACCTCAGTCTCAGTGTAATCTATTGCGGGCATTTTAAGTTCTTTAGAAAGAACGGCGGAAATTTCCCTCGCCATGCCTAAAATGCTCTGGCAGTCTGGTCTGTTTGCCGTCAGGGCAATATCAAAAATCCAGTCATCAAGCCCCAGAAGGGGTTTTACATCCTCGCCTGGCTTGGCATCTTCCGGGAGGACCATAAGTCCGTTGTAACCTGCACCGGGATATAAATCTTCTGTCAGTCCCAGCTCTACGCCAGAACACAGCATTCCATGGGACTCATATCCCCGAAGTTTACCCTTTTTAATAGTTGCAACGCCTTCGATGGTCTTGTGGTCTTTTGCAGTGGCATAGACAGAGGCTCCGATTAACGCCAGTGGGAATTTCCCTCCCGCCTTTACATTGTCTGCGCCGCAGCAGACCTGCATGGTTCCATGGTCTCCGGCATTTACCTGGCAGACGCTTAAATGGGTGTCGGGAATTGGTTCCAAAGATTCCACATATCCTACCACAACTTTGTCGATATCTTTTCCCAGCTCATATTTTTCTTCTACTTCAAAACCGGCGTCAAACAGTTTCTTTTCCAGCTCATCCGGTGTCACATCTATCTCTACATAATCTTTAAGCCAGCTCAATGGTACTATCATAATAACCCTCCGTCACTCATTATTTCTCATTAATCTGCTGTAAAACCCGAAGATCAGAGTTGAACAGTAATTTAATGTTGTTGATGCCATATTTTAACATAGCGGTTCGCTCCAAACCGATTCCAAATGCAAATCCGCTGTACTCCTCAGAATCGATACCGCAGTTTTCAAGAACTCTCTTATTTACAACTCCGGCTCCTAAAATCTCAATCCATCCTGTGCCTTTGCAGAGGCTGCATCCCTTTCCGCCGCAGGCAAAGCAGCTGCAGTCAACTTCAACCGACGGCTCGGTAAATGGAAAATAAGATGGTCTTAAACGTGTGGTGGTTCCTTCACCGTAGACCTTCTGTACAAACACATCCAGCATGCCCTTTAAATCACTTAACGTAATGCCTTTATCTACTACAAGACCCTCCATCTGGCTAAACATAGGGGAATGTGTGGCGTCATCATCGGATCGAAACACTTTTCCCGGAGATAAAATTTTAATGGGGGGCTGTTTCTTTTCCATCACGTGGATCTGTCCCGCTGATGTCTGGGTGCGGAGCAGAAATTCCGTAGACAGGTAAAAAGTATCCTGCATATCTCTTGCCGGATGGTCTTTGGGGGTGTTCAGCGCCGTAAAGTTGTAATAATCTGTCTCAATTTCACTTCCCTCAAAGATTTCAAATCCCATTCCGGCAAAAATATCGATCAGCTGATTTCTAACCAGAGTTACCGGATGGAGATTCCCGATTTTTGTTGGCTCTGCTGGAATAGAGATATCGATTTTTTCTTTCTCATATCTCCTGGAAAGCTCCAGTGCTTTCATTTTTTCTTCCATATTGGCAAAACGCCCGAATGCCCATTCTTTCAGTTCATTCACTGATTTTCCGTAATTTGCCCGCTCTTCCGGAGCAAGATTTTTCATCTCTTTCATAAGCTCGCTGATCTTACTCTTCTTGCCTTCCAGATAAACGTTTTTGAACTCATAAAGTTCTTTGGAGCTTTTTAACACTTCCAGTTCGTTTTCAATCTTCGCTTTTAAAGCGGAGAGATTTTCTGACAACATATTTTTGTCCTGCATATCATTCCCTGCTTTCTTTATTATTTTAGGGGTATGCGCATTGCACAGTTTCGCTGTGCCGCCCGCATGCCATACAGCAACTGTATTCCTTATGCGGGCCGTGTGCATAAAAAACGTCCCACAGCATAAATGCTATGGGACGAAAAGATTCGCGGTACCACCCAAATTCAGATATCCGTCAGATATCTGCTCTCTAATTTGCTTTAATGCAGCAACTACATCCGCTTACTCTAAAATCATCAGCTTTCGCGGAAGACTCCAATGCTGAAATTCATCCACAGGCGACTGGCATACTCACAGCAAACATAGGCCTCTCTGAAAATCGCTGTTGCAGATTACTTACACATTTTCTCAGTCCCGGTTATTATAAACAATTTCCTTTGGAAAGTCAACTGCCAATTACTTATTATTCGTTGTGCTAATGTCAGATTTGCGGCCAAGACAAATTGGGGTGGAAATGTTGCAATTCTCATGGTAAACTAGTACAATGAATACTAAGTTGTTTAACGTAAACAAACTTAGTATTCGTTGTACTAGATATGTTCCTGATAATAAGACTTAAAGGCTTTGAAGATAAATAGAACAGGAGAATTTATCATATGAAATTACAGCAATTATTAAGTTATACCAGAAAAGCTGTGGATGATTATCAACTGATAGAAAAAGGTGATAAGATCGCTGTGGGTATTTCCGGAGGAAAGGACAGCTTGACATTGCTCTACGCATTAAAGCATCTGCAAAGATTTTATCCCAATCCCTTTGCGTTGACTGCCATCACTGTTGACCTTGGATTTGAAGGATTTGATCTAGCTCCCATTGAAAAATTGTGCATGGAGCTGGAAGTTCCATACAATATTGTTCATACAGACATAGCAAAAATTGTTTTCGAGGAAAAAAAGGATGTGTCCCCCTGCTCGCTCTGTGCAAAAATGCGGAAAGGTGCGCTGAATGACAAAATTAAGGAACTGGGATGCAATAAAGTTGCCTATGCCCATCACAAGGATGATATAGTGGAAACCATGATGCTCTCGTTAATATATGAAGGACGCTTCCACTCCTTCTCACCACGCACCTATCTTGACCGCATGGATCTGACAGTGATCCGTCCGCTGATGTACATTCCAGAAGCAGATATTATCGGATTTCAGAATAAATGTAAGCTTCCAACAGTGGAAAATCCATGTCCTCAAGACGGCATTACCAAAAGAGAATATGTAAAGCAGCTGCTCCGCCAGATCAATCTGGAAAATCCCGGCGTGAAAAACAGGATGTTTACTGCCATCACCAACGGAAAAATAGACGGCTGGCCCACAAAAAAGGAATTAGAAAGTGAGGAATAGAGGATGAAAAAGGATAAAGCATACTATGAGAAAGTAAATATTGAAAATGAACTGAGACTCAGGGAACATCTGCGCACACTGCCCCACTTTTGCCGGGACTTTTTTATCGGAATAGAGCCCACCACGTCTTCCCGGACAAGAATCGCCTATGCCTATGACCTGGGTATTTTCTTTCAATACATGCATGAAAACAATCCTGTCTGCCAGAAAATGGAGATCGCAGAGTTTCCTGTCACCCTTTTAGATGAAATTAAAGCTCAGGATATTGAAGAGTACTTAAACTGGTTAAAGTACTATGTGAAAGATGATATGGAACACACAAACAATGAGCAGGGAATCTCCAGAAAGCTGGCAAGCCTTAGAAGCTTTTATAACTTCTTTTTCCGCACAGAACGGATTGCCAGCAATCCTGCGGAGCTTGTAAAAATGCCGAAACTTCATGAAAAAACTATTGTCCGGCTGGATGTGGATGAGGTGGCTATCCTTTTGGATGAAGTGGAATCCGGCGAGAATTTGACGGAACGCCAGAAAGCTTACCACGCTCAGACAAAAAAGCGGGATCTGGCACTGCTCACCCTGCTTCTCGGCACAGGAATTCGTGTGTCAGAGTGTGTGGGGCTGGATTTAACAGATATTGATTTTAATAATAATGGTTTGAAAGTCCACCGAAAAGGCGGATATGAATCTATCGTGTATTTTGGTGACGAGGTGGCGGAAGCCCTGATGGATTATATGGCGGAACGTGAGAAAATAATTCCTATGGAGGGAAGCGCTAATGCTCTCTTTTTATCCATGCAGAAAAAAAGGATCAGTGTGCGTTCCGTAGAAAATCTGGTTAAAAAATACTCTCAGCTTGTGACGACTTTAAAAAACATAACCCCTCACAAGCTGAGAAGTACATATGGCACCACCCTTTATCAGGAAACAGGTGACATATACCTGGTGGCAGATGTCTTAGGACATAAGGATGTCAATACTACCCGGAAACATTATGCCGCTCAGGCAGATGAACGCCGCAGACAGGCAGCGAAAGTAGTCCGTTTACGGGACAGATGATGCAGTGTTTGCCGTAATGACTTCCTGAATCTGCTTTTCTACCAGCAAGGCAACCTCTGAAGTCTTCATATCTTTGTACTCTTCATAATAGAGAGGTTTCAAGTAATGCACCTGCGTGGTAATTTTCTGGAAAGTAAAGCTGTTAAATACTTTATAGGAATCAATCAATGCAACTGGGACAATAGGAGCTTTCGCCTTGTAAGCAGATTTGAAGCTGCCAGCCTTAAAGGCAGTCACCTTGTTCTGGTTGTTAAATTCATAGCCTCCCTCAGGAAAGAGAATATAACGTTTTCCCTGGGCCACATCTGCGGCTACTTCATTGATAATTTCTAACGCCTGCCTCACATTGTCTTTCTCTAAACGTTTTCCCTGCAAAAGATCGATAAATTCCTTTACAAGGATCGTATTGCTCTTTTTCTTGTCCATCACAATGGAACAGGGCTGTTTGTGGGTATGGATAATCCCCAGGGCATCATATTTGCCCTGATGGTTGGGGTACATAATATAGCCGCCCTCCTGGGGCAGATTTTCTGTTCCAAAAGCCTTTGTATGGATTTTCCCAGAGCATTTCATCAACCGTACCACATGACGGCATAAATTGTACCGTTCCTCCTCGGAATACCTCTCAGGATGCATGGATTCCTTTCGCATCTTGGGTATGATATAAGGCGCCCGAAATAAATTCATAATAATGACAAAAATAAATCTCAACATGGTTAAACACTCCTTAAACACTCATATTATATCCTGTTTTAACGTAAAAAACAAGAAATATGTGTCTAATGAATGTGGTAGTACAAAAATAAGAAATTGTTCTCTGATATGCCCCAAAAATCTATATATTCTCTACAAGACATCGTCAGAATAATAGGGAATGGTCAGGTATTCTCCCGCATGGATCTCATCTCCTGCCAGATGGTTCAGACATTTCACTTCACCTATGTACTCACTGATATCTGCATACTCTGGCGTGATATACTGACTGGCAATATCCCACAGTGTGTCACCCTTCTCCACAACAATACTTGTGTAGTATTTGTAGCCGGAAGGAATCTCTTTTGCCTTGGCAGACATGGTAAAAATACTGCTTGCCACTAGAATCATTGTAATAACAGCCATCACTAATGCCAAAAATACAAATTTCCTCTCTACGAAATAGTTTTCTCTCATAATAAGCCGCCTCCCATATACAATCGTATGTTCCGAACATCTGTTTGAAATTATTATATTACTCGAACAGAAGTTTGTCAATAAGATTTCCGAACAAATTTTCGGAATATCTGTTTGCTTTTTCTTATGGGATATGTTATGATAAACATAAATTAATCCACGGGAAAATCCACAGGAAGGGAGACTTTACATGTCATACGGAAAGATCAGCCAGAAACAGAAAGAGATTTTAGAATATATTAAGCAGGAAATTTTAAACAAAGGCTATCCACCTGCCGTGCGGGAAATCTGTGAGGCAGTTCATTTAAAATCCACTTCTTCTGTTCACTCACATTTGGAGACGTTGGAGAAAAACGGATACATCCGCAGGGATCCTACAAAGCCCAGGGCAATTGAGATCATAGACGACACATTTAACCTGACGAGACGTGAGGTGGTAAATGTTCCTATGGTGGGGAGGGTTGCCGCAGGGGAGCCTATCCTTGCCACAGAAAATATTGAAAATTATTTTCCTATCCCGGCGGAATTTATGCCAAATGAAGAGACGTTTATGTTGAAAGTTAAGGGCGAGAGCATGATAAATGCCGGTATCTTTGACGGGGACAATATTTTGGTAAAGCGGCAGTCTACCGCTTCTAACGGCGATATGGTAGTTGCGTTGGTGGATGATTCCGCCACGGTTAAGACATATTACAAAGAGGACGGCCATTATCGTCTCCAGCCGGAAAATGATACGATGGATCCGATCATCGTGGAACAGGTAGATATTTTGGGGAAAGTGTTTGGAGTGTTCCGGTTTTTTAAATGAAATAGAAATACCCGGCAGATCTGTCTCATTGCAGATTGTCGGGTATTTAGAAATGTAATGTTCAATAGTTCTGATCTGTACTGTTTTTACAGCTCTTCCGGTTCGATCAGAACGCCGTCTCTCCATATTCTTTCCAGATCATAAAACAGTCTGTCCTCTTTGGAAAAAATATGCACGATGATATCGCCGTAATCCATTAAAATCCAGGTAGAATGGGCATTTCCCTCCACCTGTCTCACATGGACTCCCGCCTTGTAAAAGGCTTCATCCACAGCCTCCTGCATTGCCTGAAGCTGATTTTGATTTTCTCCGTCTGCCAGAACAAAGTAATCGGCAATCACAGAGATTTCCTGAATGTCAATCACTTTCACATCACCAGCTTTCTTTTCTGCCAGTGCGTTGCATGCCAGTTTTGCAAGTTCTCTCGAATTCATATAATTTTCCTCTCTATTTTTCTAACAATTTCTGATAATATTCATATGTTTCCTGAGTTTTTTTGTCAATGGAACCTTTTTTCTGGTTCAGATAATGCAGCGTATCATACAAAATCTTAAGGACCGCCCGGTCTAAATCTTCAAAGGCCATTTTTCGGATTTCCGCAAGGTTCGGGGCTTTGTCCCGGTGAGGCTCAATATAGTCCGAAACAAATATGATTTTATCCAAAAGGTTCATGTCTGCTTCTCCTGTGGTGTGAACCGAAATGGCATGCAGGATATCAGAGTCTTCTATGCCATATTCTGACTGTGCCAGAAAAGCCCCAAGTTTGGCATGAAGCAAAAAAGGGTTCTCTTTTTCTACATCTGATATATCAAGATGATGCTTTTCACATAGTTTTACCTTCTGGTGGTTTGGTATGCATTTGGCGCAGTCGTGCAAAAGTCCGGCAAGCATTGCCTGGTCCATATCGGCTCCATGTGCCATTGCAAGGCAAGAGGCCGTATACATCACCCCAAGGGTATGCTGGTAACGGTCCTTATCCAATTCCTTTTTCAAGATATGTTTGATCTTTTGAAGTTTCTCTGTCATAAACGCTCCCCCGCATATATTTTTTCCTTGTAAATAAACTGCAGCACCTCATCTGGAACCAGATAGCGGACGGAATACTGTTTTTCCAGCCTTTCCCTGATACTGTGGGAGGATACGGAAAAATTCGGGGAGTGGAGCATAAAAATTTCAGCGTGGAAGATCTCTCTGATTTCCTCCATTGCCTCCCGCATTTCCTGCCCGATCATCTCATCCCGCACCGCCGCAAGGATTACTGCCTGACTACAGATCCTGGCAGGCTCCCGCCAGGATTTAAACTCTTTCAGGGAATCTCCCCCCATAATAAAGTATAGTTTTGCATCCGGGTACTGCTCCGACAATCTCTGCAGGGTGAGATATGTGTAATTGGTTTCACTGTTTTTTATCTCTATATCGCTAAAAACAAACTTTTCATTGGAGGCAATGGCCAATTTTACCATCTCACAGCGAATTTCAGGCTCTGTCACAAGTTCTGTCTGCTTGTGGGGAGATTTCCCCGTGGGAACAAACAGTACTTTGTCCAGTTTAAACTCGTCCGCCGCACTCTGGGCGATCAGGAGATGCCCGTAATGGATGGGGTCAAATGTTCCTCCCATAATTCCGATTTTCTTCTGTTTTGTCCTGTCCATAAAACTGCCTCCGTAAAAGGTTAAGGTTATAACGAAGCTGTATCGAAACGCTGCTCAAGATTTTGGCAATAGGATCACAGGTTTTTTCTTAGAAACCCGAAATAACACAATTTTTTTTCCAATCACCTGAACTACCTGGGAGTGGGTGCGCTCCGCAATCACCTCTGCGATTTCTTTTGGATCGTCTGCACAGTTTTTCAGCACAGAAATTTTTATTAATTCCCGCTTTTCTAAAGCCGCATCAACCGCCTCGATAATCTCTGATGTAAGGGAAGATTTACCAATCTGAAAGATGGGCGTGATATTGCTTGCCATCTTCATCAGATAGGCCCTCTGCTTGCTGTTTAACATCTGTTTTCTCCTTCTGTTACTTATAATAGTCAAAGGCATGACCGTACATCCGCACGGTGTCACCATCCACAATTCCAAGCTGCTCTAGTTCATCCAAAATTCCCTGCTCCTTCAAAAATTTCTGGAAAAACAGAAATCCTTTTTCAGAATCGATATTGGTGTAGCCCAGCATTTTTTCAATCTTTGGCCCTTCCACTACGAAAGTGCCGTCCTCTGCTTTTTCCACAGTGTATGGTTCATCTTTTATGATATATAATGCAGGATCAAATTCCGGTTCATATATAATAGGTTCATCGTCCATGTCTGCAAGCACGGTACTTACATGGAAGATAAGCTCCTTTAACCCCTTGCCGCTTACCGCAGAAATGGGGAATACTTTCATGCCTTCCGGTTCAAATTCCTCTTTTAACTTGGCAATCCTGTCATTTTCCCCGTCATAGATGGCATCAATTTTATTGGCTGCGATCACCTGAGGCTTTTTTAAAAGCATTGGATTATAAGCTTCCAGTTCCCGGTTGATGGCATGGATATCTTCTATTGGATCTCTGCCTTCCACCGAGGCTGCATCCACCATATGGATCATTATTTTTGTGCGCTCGATATGCCGTAAAAATTCGTGTCCAAGGCCTGCCCCTGCGGATGCGCCCTCAATAAGCCCCGGAATGTCCGCAATGACAAAACCTTTGCCGTTCTCTAAGTCCACCACACCAAGGTTTGGCTGTAAGGTGGTGAAATGGTAATTGGCAATTTTCGGCTGTGCCTTTGTGACACGGGATAACAGAGTGGATTTTCCCACGTTTGGAAAGCCCACAAGACCGACATCTGCAATAACTTTAAGTTCCAGAAGAACTTCTATCTCAATGGCATCCTGCCCGGGTTTTGCGTACTTTGGCGCCTGCATGGTGGGGGTGGCAAAGTGCTGATTGCCAAGACCGCCCCTGCCTCCTTTTAAGATGACCTGTCTTCTGTTTTCCCCGGACATATCCGCAATGACTTTTCCGGAATCGGCATCTTTGATTACTGTCCCTTCCGGAACCTTTAAGATCAAGTCCTCTCCGTTTTTTCCGTGGCAGTTACGCTTTCCACCTTCCTCTCCGTTTCCAGCGGCAAACTTGTGTTTGTAACGGTAGTCGCTCAAGGTGTTCCTCCCGTCATCTACCTGGAAGATAATATCCCCTCCTCTACCGCCGTCTCCGCCGTCAGGCCCGCCATTTGGCACATATTTTTCCCGGCGGAAGCTCACATGACCGTTTCCGCCTTTCCCTGATTTTATGATAATTTTTGCTCTGTCAGCAAACATATTTTCTCTCCTGATAATCTGTGATAGAAAAATAGACCTGGCATAGAGCCGGGTCTATTCTTGTGCTTCTTATTCGTTGCTGGCTACTGGATAAACGGAAGCCTGTTTCTTGTCTCTTCCTTTTCTCTCAAATCTCAATACACCGTCGACTTTCGCAAATAAAGTATCATCTCCGCCGATACCTACATTTGTACCTGGATGAATCTTTGTTCCACGCTGTCTGTATAAAATATTGCCAGCTTTCACGAACTGTCCGTCTGCTCTCTTTGCCCCTAATCTCTTGGATTCGGAATCACGGCCGTTCTTTGTAGAACCAACTCCCTTTTTGTGAGCAAAAAACTGAAGGTTCATGTTCAACATAATCTTACACCTCCTTGAAGTTTAAAGTGATATACTCCTGATAGTTGTCTTGTATTCCCTGTAAGCCCAAAACCAATGACTTCATCAAAAGCTCTGCCCCGCCATCTACAGGCGTCTCCAAAAGCATTTCCAAGTATCCGGTTTCCTCATCAGATTCCACGGAAAATCTGGCATCGGTAAAAGATGAGATGGAGTTTATGGTATTGATGGTCAGCACGGAAATAGCTGAACACACAATATCTTCCCCTGCCCTTGCATACCCTGCATGTCCGCTGCAAGAAAAGCCCCGATAAGTATCATTGGGATCCTGAAAAATTGTTATAACGGTCATAACAATCCCCAGAATTATCCGTTAATCTTTTCGATTTTTACCTGAGTAAAGGCCTGTCTGTGACCCTGCTTTTTGTGATAGCCGGTTTTTCTCTTATACTTGTAAACGATTACTTTTTTGCCTCTGCCCTCTTTTACCACAGAAGCCTCTACAGAAGCGTTTGCCACGTCTGCTCCCACTTTTAATCCATTGTCAGACACTGCAATCACCTGATCAAAAGTAACTTTCTCACCAGCTTCCACACCCAATTTCTCAATGGTAATGATATCGCCTTCGGATACTTTGTACTGTTTACCACCTGTTGCTATAACTGCGTACATATGGCACCTCCTATTATCATTACTCGCCAGTTTCGGTACTGAAAAATACAGATTTAAGACCTCGCTGTGCGGCATACTCATATATAATACAGGATGGAAGGGGATTTGTCAAGGATTATTTTGATTCTTTAATAAGCCTCTCCCCTTATTTGGTAACCTGCTCCCACAGAGGCTTTTTCATCTTTTTCCTGGTAATCTCCGCCAGTCCAAGTTTTGTGAAGTCCACAAAACTGGCAGTGACAGGATCATCTTTTAAATGCTCTTTTAAGGTTTTCACTAAAAGGGCCTCATCCTCCTTAGAATCCATATTGATAAAGTCCACAATGCAGATACCTGAAATGTTTCTAAGGCGGAGCTGTCTTGCAATCTCCTCCGCCGCCTCTAAGTTTACCCTCTTAAAGTAATCCCCCTGGCTGCCCTTTATGGCTTTCCCGCTGTTTACATCAATTACGGTGAGGGCTTCCGTGGGCTGGATAACCAGATAGGCTCCTGACTTCAACCATACCTGCTCCTTTAAGGCTTCTTCGATCTTGTGGCTTAAGCCATAGAGGTTAGATAGGGACAGCATGGAATCTTGATACAGTTCCACCTTAGACATCATAGAACCTCTTCCCTGGAAAAACTCTGAAATCTCTTTATAGACCTCTTCTTCGTCCGTCATTATTTTCTCAACTTCATCAAGGTTCATTCCCTTTAAGAAGTTCATGTAACTTCCAGGAGACTTTAAGAGGGTGCTGTAACAAATTCTGTGTCTGTATGTCTCCTTAAAGTGTCTGAATTGTTTTAAAATTGAATCATATTCTTCCTGCAAAATAGAATTTGCATATTTTCCTGCATTTGTCCTTATAATCAAGCCGAAATCGCTCTCTGTCCTATCGGCAAAGAGAGTTTTTAATCGTTCTCTGGTGTCCTCCGGCAGTTTTTTGGAAATTCCCAGTCTTGTGTTTTCCGTGGTGAGTACGATTAGCTCCCCCTGCCAGGTGAGTTTGGTGGAAACTGTGGGAGATTTTGTCTTTACGGCTTCTTTGATCACCTGAACAGCAAGTTCATCCCCCTCGGTCAGCTTTCCCTCCCTGCTCTGGCGCACAAAAAAAGGGGCTTTTGCATCCATAAGGGACAGATAGGCCCTCTGCCCCGGTACGATCTCCACAAAAGCCGCACCTATTTTGTCCACAATGCGGGATATTTTTCCCACATAAATATTTCCAAGGATAGATTCTTTTTTTGTATCCTCACAGGACACTTCGATAAGCTTATTGTCGGAAAACAGGGCTGTCACTAGGTACACCCTGTCTTTTATCTTCTCTTTTGTGATCACAATCCGTTTACTCAATGATTTCTCCCATCTCCCCCAGAGACACCAGTCTGTCCCTATCCAGACCATACACGTCAATCCTGTGGATCTGAACAGACAGAGGGTTAAGCTCCATGCCAAATGACCGGTAAAAGGCCTTAAGCACAAGTTCCGGCTTCAGGTTATCCGTACTTCCAGTACAGACTTTAAGGTAAAATACAGGCCGGTTATCCTCTTCATAATGGATTTTAAAGTCATATACCAGCTTCTTTAAGTCCATAATCTTTTCGCTCTTTTTCGTCTGCTTAGTGATCAGGATCTTAGAGGGCTCCACATAAAACTTCTGGTAAGCCTCCTCAAAATCTACCGAAGGCACCTCATAACCATTCTTAATGCGAAGCTCATAGTCCGCCGCCGCCACAAGGGACATAGCCTTCTTGTCACTGTCCTTTAACTTTCGGTAAGCGGTAACTTCAACTCCTTCCACCATAACCTCATTTAACCTCTTAAGGGAGATTTCTGAGGAACTTGCAGCGTTCACTTCAATGTCCACATACTCCCCGTCGCTGGTGATCCCCACCCCGAGGGGTGCCGCAAAGGACATGATCTGGTGGGGAGAAAACCCGCCGGAGTAAGCGATATCAATCCCTGCCCGGCGCATACACTTCTGAAAATAACGCATGATATCCAGATGTCCAATAAATTTCATCACACCGTATTTGCGAAATTTAATTCTTACTTTCAACGCACACACCTCCCCCGAACACTCCTGCGCCACAGCCGCTGCATTTTGCCCTGCAGTTTGGAGTTACCGTCTCTTTTAGGGCAAGCGCATACTCTCGTTTTAAAAACTCTTTTGTCACCCCTGCATCAATAAAATCCCAGGGTAAGATTTCATCCATAGAGCGTTCCCTGAGGGTATAGAAATCCGGGTCAATCCCTGTTTTTGCAAAGGCATCCATCCACTTCTCGTTGTCAAAAAAATCACTCCAGGCGTCAAAGATACAGCCGTTTTCGTAGGCCGCAAGAATGGCCTGTCCCAGGCGCCTGTCCCCTCTGGCCAAAATTCCCTCCAAGACCGTCACATCCGCCTCATGCCAGTTGTATTTCATGCTCTTGTGGTTCAACTGCCTTTTTACGGCGTCATTCACTGTTTTGGCACAGGAGAGATAATGCTCCTTTGGGTACATTTTTGCCCACTGGAAGGGTGTAAATGGTTTTGGCACAAAAAAGGAGGTACTGATGGTGATCTGGCATTTCCCGTTTCGCTTTTCCTTTGGGATCTGGTAGTACCGGGCAGCAATTTTGTCCGCTAGCTCCGGTATGGCCTCCTGATCCTCTTTTGTCTCTGTGGGAAGACCAAGCATAAAGTAGAGTTTTACCTTCTGCCAGCCCCCCTCAAACGCCTCCCCGGCCCCCTGTAGAATAACTTCCTCCGTGAGTCCTTTATTGATCACATTCCGAAGCCGCTGGGAGCCTGCTTCCGGCGCAAAAGTTAAACTGCTTTTCCTCACATCCTGGACTTTGCTCATCACATCCAGGGAAAATGCGTCTATCCGCAAGGAGGGAAGGGAGATGTTCACCCCTTTTCCCTTAAATTCATCGATGAGATATGTCACAAGCTCCTGCAGGCCGGAATAATCCGATGAGCTTAAGGAACTGAGAGAAATTTCCTCATGACCTGTATTCTCTAACATCTCGCAGGCATATTTTTTCAGGGTTTCAACCTCTTTTTCTCTGGTGGGGCGATAGATCATTCCCGCCTGGCAGAATCGGCAGCCTCTGATACATCCTCTCTGGATTTCAAGCACCACCCGGTCCTGGGTTGCCTTGATAAAGGGCACAAGAGGTTTGACCGGATAGGAGGCGGATGTGATCTCCATCATTACCTGCTTTTTTATTTTTTCCGGCACTCCTTCCTCCTCAGGCAGGAAAGATGCAATGGTACCATCCTCTTTGTAGGAGACTTCATAGAGGGAAGGAACGTAAATTCCCGGAATCTTAGCCGCTTCCCGCAAAAATTCCCTGCGGCTCTTTCCCGAGGATTTCCAGTTTTTATAACAGTCAAAAAGCTGGTCATACACCGTCTCCCCCTCTCCGATATAAAACAGGTCAAAAAAATCTGCCAAAGGCTCCGGGTTGTACACACAGGGGCCTCCCCCGATGACAAAGGGATGCTCCTTTGTCCTATTTTCTGCAAGAAGGGGAATCTGGGATAAATCTAAAATCTGCAGAATATTTGTATAGCACATCTCGTACTGTATGGTGATTCCCAGAAAATCAAAGTCTTTCACAGGCTCCTGGGATTCCAAAGCAAACAAGGGAATCTTCCTCTCCTTTAAAATACCGTGGAGATCCGGCCAGGGGGAGTACACCCTCTCACAGTACACATCCTCCCTCTTATTGAACATATCGTACAAAATCTGGATTCCCAGATGGGACATACCGATTTCATATACGTCTGGAAAACAGATGGCAAATCGGATGTCCATTTCTTTTGGATTCTTCCTTGCCATATTTACTTCGTTGCCGATATATCTGGCGGGTTTGTCAATCTTCAAAAGTATCTCATCATTTAAGGCAGTCTCTGTCATAAGTTCTATCCCTTTCACGCTAATGTCTTGCCCTACAGCCTATTTGCCAAGGCACTAGAACGTTTTGTTTTGTGTCAGCATGGTAACATATTTTTCCACATTTGTATAATCATAGCTCTCTTCTATTTTTTCTGCAATATCTTTCGTGGAAAACTGGTAAAATTTTGTGCCTGTCTGGTCACAGAGCACATAGGCAGTAAAAATAAACACTGCCAAAAGGATGCGGACTTTAAAAAAGGAGAAGCTGTCTAGCGCCTCCCCTTTTGTCTCCTCATCCGATTCCCAGCGGGCATATGGTTTGTCCTCAAAAGAACTGCGGATCTTTTGTATATATTTTTTGCGGTTGTCTACATCTTCCCGGCGCATATCTTACGCTCCTTCATACTTTTTACTATAATACTATGTAAAGAATGTCTGGATATGCTATCTCTGGGAAAGTTCCTGGGTCACATCCTCCCAGGTAATGTCCTTTTCCGCCATCATAATCATCATATAGTACAGATAATCGGAAATCTCGTACTTGATTTCTTCCGGATCCGGATTTTTGGCCGCAAGTATCAGTTCAATATGCTCCTCTGACATTTTTTTCAAAATCTGATCAATGCCCTGTTCCATCAAATAGTTGGTATAAGAGGCGTCCTTTGGATGCTCCTTGCGGTCACAGATCACAGAATACACATCCTCAAAAACTTTCAGCGGATTTTTTTCTATGTATTCTTTCTTCACAATAGGATGAAAGAAGCAGGAGCGGTTTCCTGTGTGACACGCCGGCCCTACCTGGGAAACTTTTGCCAGGATGGTATCATAATCACAGTCTGCTGTCAGGGATTTCACATACTGGATATGGCCAGAAGTCTCTCCTTTCATCCAAATTTCCTGCCGACTTCTGCTGTAGTAGGTCATTTTTCCGGAATGAATGGTACGGTTGAAAGCCTCCTCATTCATATAAGCTAACATTAGCACTTCCTCCGTATGATAATCCTGAACAACAACCGGAATCATACCGTCAGAGTTTAACTTAAGGTCCTCCCATTTCAAATTTGGTGTAAAATTCACCATGCGGATCCCGTGGGAGGATAACTCTGTCTTCAGCATCATAATATCTGTCTTGCCGTCTGTCACAAAACTTCCGGTAATGCCTCTTGCATACTCCCTTTTTAACACAGACACAAAGTCTTCCACATTATATTCATCCATAATGACCACATAAGGAATTGTCGTGATATTCTCAATGGCATCCAGCATATTTTTATTTAACACCAGCATCTCGTGGAAGTTTTCTTCCATAGCTTCCCGGTTTTTAAAAATGAAATTCACATTTTCCACAGAGATCAGTATCCTGTCTTTTCCAAACCGTTTGCTGGCTTTCTCTGCCAGGGCAATGCTTCCCAGCTTGGAACCGTTTAACATCACCTGGCGGCATCCCATATAAAATGCATTTTTAATATCTTCAAAGCGCTTAATGTTCCCTGCCAGGCATGTTTTAATCTCTAAATCTCGATTTAATTTCTTTACTATCTTCAAGTTTAACCGATGTTCCTCCTCGTCATCGGAGAGGTCAAACAACAGAATTTTGTCAACCCCGCAGTCATTATATGTTTTTGCCGCTTCAAAAACATCGCCTGCCGGGGTAGGATCTTTTCGGCCTTTCACTGCCTGACCGTTCTTTATATAAATTCTTGCCACAATATTCTTAAGTTCCATAACATTCTCCTGTCAATTTTTCTTACAAACTGCCTTTTGTAGATAATATGCCGTTTACTCTTGGCTCAATGCCAGCTGCTTCATCAAGCGCCCGTCCAAAGGCTTTAAACATGGCCTCAATCATATGGTGGTTGTTGCTGCCGGACAATACCCTGATGTGGAGGTTCATCCCTGCGCTGTAGGAAATGGCATAAAAAAATTCTTTTACCATCTCCGTATCCATATAACCCACCCTGTCAGTGGTAAACTCCCCCTCAAAAGATAAATAAGGTCTTCCTGACAAATCTATGGCACATAGCACCAGGGTTTCATCCATGGGCAGGATACAGCTTCCAAATCGCCGGATTCCCTTCTTGTCTCCCAGTGCCTTTTTTATCGCACCGCCCAAAACAATGCCTGTATCTTCTATGCTGTGATGGCAGTCCACTGCCAAATCCCCGGTAACTTCCACATCAAGATCAAAAAAGCCATGCTTGCAAAAACCAGAAAGCATGTGGTCAAAAAAACCAATTCCGGTATTGATCTGTCCCTCTCCCCTGCCGTCCAACTCCAGACACAGGGTGATATCCGTCTCTTTTGTGTTACGGTTTAAACTTGCTTCTCTCGACATACGCTCCCCCCTATTCAAATCGAACTTTAATGGAATTGGCGTGGGCCGTCAGCTCCTCGCACTCTGCAAACTGAACAATATCCTGATAGACCGGAGCCAGTGCCTCCCTGGAATAAGAGATGATACTGGACTTTTTCATAAAATCGTCCACAGAGAGGGGAGAGAAAAACTTTGCTGTCCCGTTGGTGGGAAGAACATGGTTTGGCCCTGCAAAATAGTCCCCCAAAGGTTCGGAACTGTACTCTCCGATAAAAATAGCCCCTGCATTCCTGATCTTTGTCATAACCTCAAAGGCATCTTTTGTGACAATCTCCATGTGCTCAGAAGCGATATCGTTTGCCGCCTCTATGGCATCCTCCAAAGTGTCTGCAACCAGTATGTAACCGTAGTTTTCCAAGGATTTCTCTATAATCTCTCTTCTTGACAAGACTTTCGTAAAGTTGTCCACTTCTGCGGAGACCTCTTTTGCCAGTGTCTCACTGGTGGTGATCAATATGGCAGATGCCATTTCATCATGCTCTGCCTGGGACAATAAATCTGCAGCCACATATCTTGGGTTTGCCGTCTCGTCCGCCAGAACCAATATCTCGCTTGGCCCGGCAATGGAATCAATGCTGACATGGCCAAACACCGCTTTTTTTGCCAGAGCTACATAGATATTTCCCGGCCCCACGATCTTATCAACTTTCGGAATGCTCTTTGTCCCAAATGCCATAGCTGCCACTGCCTGGGCGCCCCCTGCTTTGTAAATCTCATCCACCCCGGCCTCTTTTGCAGCCACTAATGTGGAAGCATATACTTTTCCGTTTTCCATAGGCGGGGTACACATCACAATGCGGTCCACCCCTGCCGCCTTAGCAGGCAGCACGTTCATAAGTACAGAGGAGGGGTAAACTGCCTTTCCCCCTGGAACATACACCCCCACGTCTTTTAAGGGCGTCACCTTCTGCCCAAGCATCGTTCCATTTTCTTTGCTGTCAAACCAACTGTACTGTTTTTGTTTGATGTGGTAATCCCAGATATTTTGTTTTGCTTTTCGGATCACATCTAAAAGCTTTTCATCTACAAGGCTGTAAGCCTCGGTGATCTCCTCCTTTGTCACCTTTACGTTAGAAGCACTGATATCCGCCCGGTCAAAGGCCTTCGTGTACGCAAATACAGCTTCATCCCCCTGATCCCTTACCTTCTGGATAATGTCATTGACACGGCCTTCATACTCCGTATAATTTCCCGGACTTCTCTTTAACAGATCCTTTAAGAGACTTTTTTTTGTCTCACTTGTCAATTTTAATATTCTCATCATTCATCCTCGCTTACGTTTCCTTTAAGATGTCTGGATCACAGATTTCAAACCGGTGATCAATTTTGTGATTCTCTCATTTTCCATTTTCATGCTCACCTGGTTTACCACCATGCGGGCGGACAGGGAGCAGACTTCCTCCAGCACCGACAGGCCGTTTTCCCTTAAAGTGGAACCGGTCTCCACAATATCCACAATGACTTCAGAAAGTCCTACGATGGGCGCCAGCTCAATGGAGCCGTTTAACTTTATGATCTCAACAGTCTGATGCTTTTTATTATAAAAATAATCCTTTGCAATCCTGGGGTATTTTGTTGCAACCCTGATCAGCTCATGGTGCTTTAATAACTCCCTAGCGCTCTCCGGCCCACAGACACACATCCGGCATTTTCCGAAGTTTAAGTCCAGCACTTCATAAATGTTTCTGGCCTCCTCCATAATGGTGTCCCTGCCTACGATTCCGATATCCGCAGCACCGTACTCCACATAGGTAGGCACGTCAGGGCCTTTTGCCAGAAAAAACCTTAACTTTAAGTCCTCGTTGACAAATATCAGCTTTCTGGTATCTCTATCCTGCATCTCCTTGCAGGTAATGCCGATCTGCTCAAACATTTCCATGGTTTTTTTTGCCAGACGGCCTTTTCCCAAAGCAAATGTAAGGTATCTATCTTCCATTCCCTTTTCGCCTCCTAATCTACTAAAAATGTCACTTTACCTATGTGGTTCTTCTCACCGTAATGTTCATAGTCCGCCCTGGTCTTGCTGCTGTCCATAGAGATAAGCTCCACATTGACATCATCCGCCCGAAGACTTTTTGCCAAAAGGATGGCGTCGCTTACATGCTCTTTTGTGTAGACGATCATCTCCCCGGAATGGAACACTTCCACCTTAATCTTCTGGCGGCTTAAAGCCAACATCAACTGGTCTACCACCACCGCAAATCCGATGGAGGGGGCATCTTTTCCGAAATGGCTTAAAAGTTTATCGTAACGTCCACCTTTTAAGATCGGCTCACCGCTGCCAAATGTATAGCCGGAAAAAACAATCCCGGTATAATACTGATAATTGCTCAAAAGCCCCGGCTCATAAGAAACATATTTGTCCACACCGTAGACTTCAAGCACTTTATGAAGTTCTTCTAACCTTACAATGGCTGATAATACCTTGGGGTAATTTACCGCTAAAGCCCTTGCATCTGCCAGTTCCCCAATGGAAAAGTAAGAACCTCCCAACATACGAAACAGTGACCGAAGGCTCTCTTCCATCTCCCACTTGGACACTATCTCGTCCACGCCGAAATAGTTTTTGTTAGAGATCAGCTCCCGAAGTTCCTCCTCATCTTCCTCATCTAAACCTGCAGCTTCCACCAGTCCAAGGAAAAAGTCTGCATGACCCACACTCAACTGGAACTCTTTTAACCCTGCTGTCTTTAGGCTTTCTATGGCAAGGGATAAAATCTCTGCGTCCCCCTCCACGGAATTGTCTCCGATCAGCTCTGCGCCTAACTGAGTGTTCTCCTTTAACCTTCCCTGATAGCTGGAATTGTTGGTAAAGGTATTTCCCATGTAATAAAGGCGGATGGGCATGTCCTCTTCGCCAAAATATTTTGCGGCCGCCCTTGCCACAGAGGGGGTGATATCCGGCCGCAGAACAAGGGTGTTTCCCTCCCTGTCAAAAAACTTGTACAGATCTTTTGATGGAGTCGTTCCGATCTCCTTGCCGAAAATATCAAAAAACTCAAAGGTAGGCGTCTGGATAATATGATAGCCGTACTGTTCCATAATTTTTTTCAGACGGCTTTTTAACACCTGCTTAATCTCACATTCTTCGTTATAAATATCCCGGACTCCCTCCGGTGTATGCAGTAATTTTCTTTTCATAAAATCCCTCCGCACTTTAGTGTGCTACCGTGCTACTATGTTAAAATTATTATATTTTATCACTTATCTATTGTCAATCCCTGGCATCTAAATCTTTCTGCAGTCCTTCTAAATATGGCACCAGAAATGAGTTCTCCATGGCGAGGAAAAATTCCGGTTCCAACTCCTCATAGCGAAAGCTTTTGCGGCCGCCGGATTTTGCCCGTTCCCAGAACTTGAGCAACAGGGACAGCCGTAAATAATAATACTCCTCTCTGGCAGTAAAAGCAATGAGAAAAAATGCAATTCCTCCCTGTTTTTCAAACTGCTGCATAAACTCCACCTGATGCTCGTGAATATTTGCCAGTGGGAAGGTGTCTGTATGGCATTCCTTGGCGTCAAAACAGACAGGGATACCCTGGACAGCACCGATGTAGTCTACTGTGCTTTTCTGGTCAAAATAGGCAAGGGTGATGTGCCTGGTGGCCTTGTCGATGTTGATGGGGGTGATGGGTGTTGGGACTTTCTGGATCAGGGCCAGGTTTTGTTCCAGGTATTTTTCATTTGTGAGGTTGATAAATTCTTCCAGGGAGGAACCGCGCAGTCCTCTGGAGTTCCAGGTTGCCATATTAAAGATCTCCTTTGTGAAAGTATTCGTTTTTTGGCAGGGGTGCGTTGTACAATATAGTCAAGTCACCGCAGGGCACGCTCTCGCTAATTGTCCCACGCAGCGGTGCGTAAGGCACTAGAAAACAGTGCCTAAACACCGACGGGGACAAAAAGCCCTGCTTGTGGCTTGTCTATATTCTACAACTCAGGTTATGAAATCATATGTTCCACAATTTTACAAAAAATTTCTTCTAAAATTGTTGACTTGTTATTATTTTTGTAAAAATTTCCGGTAAAGGTGCGGTGATTTCTGTTCCATTGCTTAATATCAAGGATTGGGCGTGTAGGAGTTGGGAGGTTATCCCGTACTCTTTTTTGTATACCTCATTGATTCTCCTATCGCCGTACTTGGGATCACCGATGATTGGGTGGCCTATGGAGGCCAAATGTGCCCGGATCTGATGGGAGCGTCCGGTGATCAGATAGATTTTTAACAGTGTAGTTCCATTTTCTGTCTTTATGGGGATGTATTCTGTTTCTATTGGTTTCGCCCCGCTGTTTTCCGGTTTTTCGGATATGTATACTCTGTTTGTTTTTTCGTTTTTTGTAAGATATCCTTTTAAATGGCAGGGTTTTGGCAGCTCTCCTTTTACAAGGGCGCAGTAATATTTTTTCAGGGAGCGGCATTTTAGTTCCTGGGACATTTCCTGTAAACCTTTTAATGTTTTTCCTGCAATTAATATGCCGGAAGTGTTTCGGTCTAAGCGGTTGCATATGGAGGGGCGGAATGTGGCGAGTTCTGTCTCTTTTACTGCTCCTGTTTTCAGCAGATAGGAAAGGATATATTCATTGGCGGAGATATCGTCTTTTTCTGCTTTCTGGGACAGCATGCCGGCGGGTTTGTTGATCATCAGGATATCCTTTGTCTCATACAGGATGTCAAAGGGAAGGTTTTCCAAATTTATCTCCGGCAGGTTTTCTATTTTACGGAGGGAAGCTTGGCTTTTGGTGAATTTTTCAAATGTTTCCTCTGAAAAGAACAGTTTTACACTATCGCCTTCCTTTAATTTTTCTGTTCCATCTGCCTTTTTTCCATTCAGGACAATATTTTTTTTCCGAAGCATTTTATAGATAAAGCTGCTGGCTGCACTGCACAATAATTTTTTTAAATATTTGTCTAACCTCTGGCCTGCCTGATTCTTTTCAATTACAATTTCCCTCATTTACAAATTCCCTTTTATTATCCCTTTTTCTTTTTATGGACGTTTCGTATGGTTTTCTTTTTTTTCTGCTTTTCTGCTGATTTTTTTGGGTTGGCTGGGCTGCCGCTTCCACGGTAACTGCCAGAAAAACCGCTCTCCCCTTTTCTGGGGCGGATCAGACATTTTTTGTCGAATCCGATCAGGTCTTCCCGTCCCGCTTTTAGCAGTGCCTCCCGCACCAGCTCATAGTTTTTTGGGTTCCTGTACTGGACCAGGGCTCGCTGCATTGCCTTTTCGTGGGGATTTTTTGCCACATACACGCTCTCCATTGTCCTTGGATCAAGACCTGTATAGTACATGCAGGTGGAAATGGTGGATGGTGTAGGATAAAAATCCTGCACCTGCTGGGGCATGTACCCTAAGTCTCTCAGATATTCCGCCAGTTCCACAGCCTCCTTTAGCGTGGAACCTGGGTGGGAGGACATGAGGTATGGGACAAGAAACTGATTTTTTCCCAGCTTATCGTTTGTCTTTTTATAGGCTTCCACAAATTTCTGATAGACCTCCACCGATGGTTTTCCCATTTTTTCAAGGACAGCGTTGGAGATATGCTCCGGCGCCACTTTTAACTGACCGCTGACGTGATGCTCACAGAGCTCCCGTAAGAACGTCCTGTCTGTATCATAAATCAGATAGTCAAAACGGACACCGGAGCGGACAAAGACTTTTTTTACATTGGGCAGAGCCCGAAGTTTTCTCAACAGTGAGAGATAATCTTTGTGGTCAACCTCCAGGTTTTTACAGGGAACTGGAAACAGGCACTGTTTTGTAGGGCAGACGCCTTTTCCCATCTGTTTTTTGCAGGCAGGAGCCCGGAAGTTTGCGGTGGGTCCTCCCACATCGTGGATGTACCCTTTGAAATCTTCCTCCCAAATCATTTTTTTTGCCTCGTTTAGGATGGATTCATGGCTTCTAGCCTGAATTATCCTTCCCTGATGGAAGGTAAGGGCACAAAAGCTGCAGCCCCCAAAACAGCCCCGGTTGCTCACCAGGCTGAATTTTACCTCTGTGATAGCAGGAACGCCCCCCAAATCCTCATAGGAGGGATGATAGGTACGCATATAGGGAAGTGCGTAAATATTGTCCATCTCATTCATGGAAAGAGGCTTTGCGGCAGGATTTTGCACTACGAACAGTTTGTTGTCGTAGGTCTCAAACAGTCTTTTTCCCACAAAGGGGTCTGTGTTGCAGTACTGGATGTAAAAGCTTTTTGCATATGCCTCTTTTTTTTCCTTTACTTCTTCAAAATGGGGAAGTTCTATGGCATCGTAGATATCTTCCCTGTTTCTGGTCTTATAGACCGTTCCCTCGACGAAGGTGATATCTTTTATGTCTATGCCGCTATTTAGCGCATCTGCAATCTCCAAAATGCTGCGCTCGCCCATGCCGTAGGAAATCAGATCTGCACCGGAGTCCAAAAGGATGGAGCGTTTCATTTTATTGCTCCAGTAATCGTAATGGGACAGCCTTCTGAGGCTCGCCTCTATGCCGCCGATGATCACAGGGGTTTTTTTGTATTTTTGCCGAATCAGGTTACAGTACACGACAGTTGCGTAATCCGGGCGTTTCCCCATAACGCCGCCGGGGGTAAAAGCATCTGTTTCCCGGCGTTTTTTTGACACGGAATAATGGTTTACCATAGAGTCCATATTTCCGGCAGAAACCAAAAAACCAAGCCTTGGCTCCCCGAATACATCTATGGAATCCACTCTTTTCCAATCCGGCTGGGAGATAATCCCCACCGTGTAGCCGTGGGACTTTAGCACTCTGGATATAATGGCATGTCCGAAAGAGGGATGATCCACATAGGCGTCTCCGATGACATAGACAAAATCCAGTTTGGAGTGTCCCTCACTTAACATTTCTTCTCTTGTGACTGGCAAAAAACCTTTATTCATCTTCCATGCTCCATGATCTCATAAGTGTTGTCAAATATTTCCTGAAAAGAACGGATATAGTAATCGCAGGTCTGCCTCTTTTTCTCCCGCTGCTGGATGGAATAGTCATCCTCCACACCGCAGACTTTCATGCCGGCGTTTTTTCCTGCCTCCATACCCTTTACAATATCTTCAAATACCAGACAGTCCTCCGGAAGTACCTCTAACTGTCTGGCTGCCTCAAGATACACATCCGGAGCAGGTTTTCCCCTGTTTACCGAGCAGGCGGTGATGACACAGGATATGTAGCGGTTTAATCTATGGGCATCGCTGACAGCCTCCACCAGTTCACTGGAATTGCTGGTGGCAATACCCATTTTTATGCCGCTCTCTTTTAAGTATTCTAAGAATCTGCCAGCCCCTTCTTTTAACGGAACTTCATGGCGGTATTTTTCCATTGCCATCTCATTCCAGATCTGCTTCAACTCATCCACAGTCTCCTTCAGGTCAAAATATTCCCGGAAATACCTTGCAGTCTCCGTAAAACTCATGCCCTCTATTTTTTCCTGCAGATCCTCCTCAAAAGGAAGGTTCCTGGCGGCTAAAAATTCCATATCGATATCTCTCCACATCCACATGGAATCCACCAGGGTTCCGTCCAGATCAAAAATCACTGCCTTGATCCCCTCTAGCATAAAACTTCCTCCAATCCTTTCAACTTTGCCACTTCCTCTTCTGTCAGTTTACGGTATTCTCCCGGCTGTAAGGATTCATCCAATGTGAGACTTCCCATGGCAAGGCGTTTTAAGGTGAGTACCTCTTTCCCCACTGCGAGAAACATGCGCTTTACCTGATGGAAACGACCCTCGGTCAGAGAAACTCTCACCAGAGATTCCTCCCCTTCTTTTAAAATCGTAAGCTCTGCTGGCTTTGTGGGGGTATCATCCCCAATGTCAAGACCTTCCCTAAACAGACGAACATCCTCCGCCGTAACCCTGCCCTTCACTTTCACCTCATACAGCTTTTTCACATGCTTTTTCGGGCTTAACAGCTCATGGCCTAGCTTCCCGTCATTGGTGATGAAAAGAAGCCCGGTAGTGTCCAGATCCAGCCTGCCTACGGGGGAAAGATCTTTTCGCCCGTCCTTGATAAAATCCATCACAGATTTGTGCAGATTGTCCTTTCTTGCTGTCACACAGCCCACAGGCTTATGAAACATATAATACTCATAGGGTCTGTATTCGATTTCTTTTCCCTGAAAAGTAACGCAATCCTCCCCCGGCGCCACATCCATGACCGCCTTTGCCGGAATCCCGTTTACGGTCACAAGACCTGACTTTATATATTTTTTTACTTCACTTCTCGTTCCCACCTGCATATCCGCCAACAGTTTATCCAGACGCATCCATTACTCCTTAACACTCTCACTCAAAATAGAATTTTAATTTTTCTTTCTCTAAGTCCAGCAAAAAAGGATAGGGATTTTGACTTTCCTCCCTGCCATCCTGGTTATTCAGATAAATTCCAAGATGCAGATGTACCGGAAACATCCCGGTGGTTCCCTCCTCTTCCCCGTATCCGCTGTCCCCCATAAAACCTAAAACTTCCCCGGCCTTTATGGTATCCCCCACGGCAAAGTCCCTGACGTAATCGTTTAGATGTGCATAATAGAAATACACGCCGTGGGGACTTCTAACTCCAATGCGGTATCCCCCCAGTTTCAGCCAGCCGATTTTTTCCACCACACCGTCGGAGATACTCACAACCGGATAATGTCCCCGTTTGTCCACAGAGGGCATTAAGTCGCATCCCTCATGAACCCTGTCCCCTCCAAAGTTTCTGGCAGAGCCGTAACTGTCCACAAAGCTGACCTGATACCCTGACGGGTCAAAGGAGGATTCCGGCACAGGAAAATAGACCATATCCTGCCGTATTATATCCAAATCTTCTTTAGAAATCCCGCCCCTTTGCTCTGTCAGATAGTCATATACCAGGCAGTCAGCTGTCACAAGAGCCAGGAAAAGTAAAACAGCAAGGAAATATTTTCTCCATCTCAAAAACTACCTCGCACTCTCCAAAAACCGGATTAAAAACGCCCACACCCGCTTTGTGCTTGAAATACTTAACCGCTCTTTTGGGGTATGAATGTCAAAATTATCCGGTCCAAAGGAAACGGCATCCAGATTTTTTATCTTTTCTGACAAAATGCCGCACTCAAGCCCTGCATGGATTGCTTCAAACACAGGATCTTTTCCAAACATTTCCCGGTAGACCTCCTTAATTTTTTCCCTGAGTTCTGATTCACTGCGGTATTCCCAGGCAGGGTAATCTCCCTCGATTTCAAAGTTGCCTCCCAGAAATTCCGTCAGATAGCAAAGTTTTTTTGCAAGCTCTTCTTTTCTGCTTCCCACACTGCTCCGAACGGAAGAGCAGACATAAAACTCATCCTCTTTCAATTCCATAATTCCAAGATTTAAAGATGTCTCCACCAGATTTTTTATGTGCATGCTCATATGCATCACGCCATTTGGCACATTCCAAAGATAAAGCAGAACTTTCTGCATGGAGGAAGGTGTTAAGGCAGAATACTCTTTCTCCTCCACTTCCTCTGCCGAAAGGGTAAGCCCTGGTTCTGAAACGTCATATTCTTTCTTTAACATATCTTCCAGCTGCACTGTCAGTGCAAGCACATCCTCTTTCACTTCTTTTGACACAACCAGCAGGGCATTTGCCTCCCTGGGAATGGCATTGTCTTTTAACCCGCCGGATAATTTGCAGATTCCCATTGGATACGTCACTTGTATGTCTTTTAAAACCCTTCCCAGGGTAATCACTGCATTACAGTGCTCTTTGTGGATCTCACTCCCGGAATGTCCCCCTTCCAGCCCGGAAAGTTTTAAAGTAATCCCAACTCCTTCTAATTTCTGGTATTCCACCGGAATATGGCTGTGGGCGCAAAGACCTCCCGCACAGCTTGTGAGGAAATGTCCTTCCACATCCGAGTCTATGTTTAATAGAACGTGTCCCTTTAACATAGACAGATCAATTTCTTTCACCCCTAAAAGTCCAACCTCTTCATTGGTGGTAAACACGGCCTCAATCCTGGGATGGTTTAAATCATTTGAATCCAATATTGCCAGGACATAGGCCAGAGCAATGCCGTCATCTCCACCAAGGGTTGTTCCTCTCGCCTTTAAAAAATCTCCGTCCACATAGAGGTCTAACCCCTCTTTTTCAAAGTCAATAGAAACACTGGATTCCTTTTCACACACCATATCCATGTGCCCCTGAAGGATCACAGGCTCTGCATTCTCATACCCGTTTGATGCCTCTTTTATGATCACCACATTATCCGTTTCGTCCTGATAATACGTAAATCCCCGCTCTTTCGCAAAATCTGCCAGATAATCACTGATCAATTTTGTATGGAAAGAACCATGGGGAATCGATGCAATTTCCTCAAAAAAGTGAAACACCTTCTGAGGCTCTAAATTTTCTAATTTACTCATAGTTGTCTTTATCCTTTCATATATTTTGATATGAAAAAAAATTATTTGCTTTTTCCAATCCTCATCCTCATACTTTTATTTATTATAGCGCATCCAGGGATTTCTACAAAGGCGGCAGCAGACGGGCTGATGCTCTGGTATACTCAGATCCTCCCTGCCCTTTTACCCCTTGCCATCCTGTCGAATATCCTGGTGTACTCCAATTATATGCAGCTTATCACAAAATATTTGTACCCCCTGACCAGGCATATATTCAAAACCAGCCAGAATGGGTGTTTTGCACTGTTTGGTGGAATCCTTTTTGGTTTTCCCATGGGCAGCAAGATCAGCGGGGATCTGACGGTAAAACAATCTGTGAGCCCCCGGGAAGGGGAACTCCTCTCCGTCTGCTTTAACCAGTTAAGCCCTGTATTTTTCAGTCAGTATCTACTGACAAATATTTTAGGTATGCCAAAGATGATTCCCATAAGTTTTTTGATCTTATATCTGCCGCCGTTGGTGTACGCCTGGTACAAACTGAAAAAGCATCCCTTTTCCTACACAAAAAATGCGGCATCTACTCCCCACATGGACTTTGGAATCATAGACGCCGGAATTATGAACGGCTTTGAAGCGCTGGCAAAACTTGGGGGATATATTATCCTCTTCTCTATTTTTGCCGCAATGCTGCATACATATAACAGGCACCATCCGCTTTTAAACCTGTTTTTTACGGGATGCGTAGAGGTAACTACCGGAATTTCCTACCTGAGAGATACCGACCTTCCCACAGACTGTACCTATGCCCTTGCTCTGTTTTTTGCCTCCTTCGGAGGACTGTGTGGTTTCGCCCAGACATGTTCCATGACAAAAAACTGTAATTTTTCCCACAGAAATTACCTGCTTTTACGTCTCGTCTTTGCATCTCTTAGCTGCCTTTTGGGTTTCATCTGTTACAGACTACTTGGCAGTGTGCTGTGTAGTTGAAGCCGGGGCAGCTGCCCCTTTTTGGGTATTTGCCTGAGCTTTCGCCTGTGGCTGTTGTTGTGGCTTTGCGTCCAATTCCTGGGGCACCAGCTCAGAACGGTTGGATGTAATGATGTCCAGATATCCCTGGAGAGAACTTACCAGGTTGTCCGTCCTCGCCCTGGCTGTCTCAATGGAACTTGCAATCACATCTTCCATAGCCTTTAACATATCATCTGTGTAAGTGATGGCGCTTAATCGGATGGCATTGGCATCATTTGTGGCATTGTCCAAAATCTCCTGGGCCTGCTTGGTAGCGATCATCACCACTTCATTTGCCTGGGCGTAAGCTTGCTGCATAATCTCATGCTCACTGATAAGCTCACTGGTCTGCACCTGAGCCTGAGCGATGATCTCGTCCGCTTTTGTCTTGGCATCCGCCAGGATCGCCTCTTTGTTACTGATAATCTTCTGATACCGCTTAATTTCATCAGGAGTCTTCGTCCGCAGTTCTGTCAGCAATTCTTCAATTTCTTCTCTGTTTACAATAATCTGTGTACCGTTGGATAAAGGTTTAACCTTACAGCCATCTATGTATTCTTCAATTTCTTCAATAATCTGCTCTATTCTGCTGTTCATGGATACACTCCTTACTTAATAATATTGTATTTCTCATAAATCCTGTCAATAAACTGTGCAGGAACAAACTTGGAGATATCGCCTCCATAGGCCGCAAATTCCCGGACAATGGATGAGCTCAGATAAGAATATTTCAAATTTGTAGTCAAAAATATTGTCTCCACATCAGGATTTTCCACATGGTTTGTCTGGGCAATCTGCAATTCATATTCAAAATCTGTCACTGCCCGAAGCCCTCTCACGATCAGTGTCACTCCATGGTCCTTCATGTAATCTACCAGCAGACCATCAAAAGAATCCACCGTTACGTTGGGCAGATCACTTGTCATCTCTTTTAACATACTAACACGTTCCTCCACAGAAAACAATGAATTTTTTGCCCTGTTATTTAATACGCCAACTACCAGTTCATCTACAATACCAGAGGAACGGATGATCATATCCTGATGCCCAAAAGTAATCGGATCGAAACTTCCGGGATAAATCGCTTTTTTCATACACTCTCCTATCTCTTCGCCCAAACAAGAAACACATGCTTATTTGTCTTGTATATCTTTTCTTTTTTTATCTCAAACCCAAGTTCTCTCACAAAAGAAAAATCCGTTCCCTTTGCCGCTTCCACAATAATCAGACCTTCCTTTTTCAGAAGGCTAGAATCCTTCAGATAACAGAACACGTCCTGCTCCTGCATGTCCCTATAAGGCGGATCCATAAAAATAATATCAAATCGGTACTTCCCCTCTAAGGAACGGAGGGCGGGGAGTACGTCCATCTTCAGAAGAAGGCTTTCCTTATCTGACTTGGTAAAGTGGATATTCTCCTCTATACAGGCAGCGGCTTTTTTCTGATTTTCCACAAATACCGCATAACTTGCCCCACGGCTCACGGCCTCAAGCCCGATCTGTCCGCTTCCGGCAAACAAGTCCAGGAAATAAGCCCCCGGAATATCTGATTGGATCATATTAAACAATGTCTCTTTGATTCTGTCTGTTGTAGGGCGGGTGTCCTTTCCCTCTATGGTTTTTAAGGGCATGCTCCGCCTGCTTCCCGCAATAATCCTCATACTTTATCCTCTGTCATCACTTTTTCCAGCAGCTGTAGCGCCGCCTGGGTAGATGCGTGCCTTACTTCCCATCTGTTTCCTGAAAAAATATGGCGCTCCACTGCCACCTGCTCCCCGAAAGCACATCCCAGATACACTAGTCCCACAGGCTTTTCCGCCGTGCCGCCATCAGGTCCTGCAATTCCCGTGGAGATAATGGAAATATCTGCTCCAGCCTTAAGTCTTGCGCCAAGAGCCATCTCTTTTGCCGTCTCCTCGCTCACTGCCCCGAATGTTTCCAGAGTCTCATGACTCACTCCCAGAAGCCGTTCCTTCGCCTCATTGGAGTAGGTGATATACCCTTCCTCAAACTGGCTGGAAATGCCGGACACATTCACCAGAGTTCCGGCAATCAGGCCTCCGGTGCAGGATTCTGCGGTGGTGACTGTCAAATTTTTTTCCTTTAAGAGAGCTGCCACTTTTTCTTCTCTTGAATTATATTCTCCCATAAATGGTACTCCTTCCTCAGCTATTAGTTTTGCTCATGCAGCACTTGCTTATTCTTCACGATATAGTCAACAAGTGAAACGATTGTAAGCCCCAATGCCACATAAGTAAGGATGATACCAAGTATCTCAAAAAACGCCAGGTCAATATCCAGTATCAGCACAATGATCATAAGCATCTGAAAGGTGGTCTTAAATTTTCCCCAGTAGCTTGCCGCTATAACCACGCCGTTATCAGATGCAACCAGCCGAAATCCGCTGATGATAAACTCACGGCTGATAATGACAATGACAATCCATGCTGCTAATTGTCCTGTCTCAATCAGGCAGATCATGGCAGAGCAGACTAAAAGCTTATCTGCCAGAGGATCCATAAATTTCCCGAAGTTGGTGACAAGATTATATTTTCTTGCGATCTTTCCGTCAGCCAGATCAGTAAGACTGGCCACGATGAATATCCCCACCGCAATGTAATTGCTATATGGAACTGCCGGATACAAAAGGAAAACTACAAAAAAGGGAATTAAAATCACACGCAACATAGTCAGTTTATTTGGTAAATTCATTTTCATTTTACTATTTCTCCTATCAAATCATATTCATATGCCCCGGTGATCTTCACGTTCACAAAATCTCCGGTGATCAAAATCTCCTCTGTCTGGACAAACACATAGCCGTCGATTCCCGGCGCATCTCTGTAGGTTCTTCCGATATAGGCATTTTCATCTGCCACTTTTCCCTCGATAAGCACCCAGTAAGAATGGCCTACCAGCTCCTCGTTTTTGTCAAAGGAAACCTCCTGCTGTAATTCCATCACTTCCTCCTGCCAGGTAAGCTTTGTCTCATCGTCCACCTGGTCAGGAAAAGCTTCTGCCAAAGTGCCTTCCTCCGGAGAATAGACAAATGCCCCAAGACGGTCAAATTCCATGTCGTTGACAAACTGCATCAACTCCTGATGCTCTGTGTCCCTTTCCCCCGGAAACCCGCAGATCAATGTGGTTCTAAGGCAGATATCCGGTATCCGCTGTCTCAGTTTCTCCACAATATCTACAATATCTTTTTTGTCTGTGCGCCTACCCATCCGTTTTAAAATGCCGTCGTTTGCATGCTGGATCGGTATATCCAGATAGTGGCAGACTTTTTCATTTCTGATCATGGCATCGATCAATTCGTCATCGATCTCCTCCGGGTAACAGTACAAGATGCGGATCCAATAAATACCCGGAATTCTATTTAACTCATCCAAAAGCCTCCCCAAAGATTTTTTTCCGTAAAGATCTGTGCCGTAAAGCGTTGTCTCCTGGGCTACCAGGATCAATTCTTTTACCCCTTCATAGGCCAGCTGTCTTGCCTGCTCCACCAGTTCTTCCACAGGCACGCTGCGGTATTCTCCCCGGATTTTCGGGATAATGCAGTATGTGCAGCGCTTATCGCACCCATCTGCGATTTTCAGGTGGGCATAGTGCCCTCCTGTGGTGAGTATCCGCCTGTTAGAAATTTTGGGAAGTCCCTCTAACGTCCTGAAATTCTCGTACTTTTCCCCTGCCAGTACCTGGCGGACCGCCTCATTTATGGCATCGTAGGAATTTGTTCCAAGAACGGCATCCACTTCAGGAATTTCTGTTTTTATCTCCTCTCTGTAACGCTCCGCCAAACACCCTGAGACAATAAGCCCTTTTAGCTTCCCGCTTTTTTTGTATTCTGCCATCTCCAGTATTGTGTTGATGCTCTCTTCCTTGGCATCATTGATAAAACAGCAGGTGTTTACAATAATAATATCCGCTTCTTCCTCATGGTTTGTCACGGTCAATCCCTCATCCTCTAACATTCCAAGCATATATTCGGAATCTACCAGATTTTTGTCACAGCCCAGTGATATAAAAAGTAATTTCATGTACTCCTCCAGGAAAGGATACAGCGACAGGGATACTTTTCCTTTGTCAAGGCAAAAACACGTATCTCTATCGCTGTCAACCCGTACCCCTATTCTTCTTCCTCATCCTCGGTTATAATCTTTACTTCACCTTTGTAGAGTTCCTCCACGGCAATAGATAAAGGCTTTTTATTGTACGCATTTGGAACGAAAGGCTCTGCGCCGTCAATCAGCTGGCGGGCTCTTTTGGCTGAAGCGATCACGATAGAATAACGGCTGTTTACCACCGGCTCCTCCCCAATGGCGACGTCATTGTTTACCACTTTCATTAATTCAACATAAGATGGATGTATCATATTTTATTCTCCTTTCAAAAAGCTCTCTAAATCTTCCCTTACTTTTCCTATAAATTCCACATTACGCACCACTCTGTTGTGCTCATTTCTTATAATGGAATGTACTTCCTCCACCGTGGACTCCAGTTCATCATTTACCACCAGGTAATCATAGTTTTCAATTCCCAAAGATTCCTCTTTTGCCCTCTGAAGCCTTGCCAGGATTACATCCATAGTCTCCGTGCCCCGGCCTACCAGACGATCTTTCAATATTCTGGCATCTGGGGTAGTCACAAATAAAAGCAAGGCATCGGGAAATATCTTTTTGATGTTTAGTGCACCCTGGATCTCAATTTCTAAGATCACATCTTTTCCCGCATTCAGCTGCTCCTCCACATATGCTTTCGGAGTGCCGTAATAGTTTTCAACGTACCTAGCATACTCTATCAGTTGATGATTTTCAATCATTTTTTCAAATTCTTCTGTAGTTTTGAAAAAATATTCTCTTCCTTCTCTCTCACCAGGCCTTGGCTGCCTTGTGGTGGCGGAGACAGAAAGTGCATATGTATCGGAATAACGCCGCATCAACTCATTCATGATGGTTCCTTTTCCTGCGCCTGAAAAACCGGAAAATACGATTAAGATTCCCTTTCGTCCCATTATTTTTTCTCCTCCGCTCCGTTAAGTAATTCATGAAAACGTCCTGCCAGAGTATCCGGTCCAAGGGCGGAAAGCACTACTAACTGCTGATCCATTACCAGAATACTTCTGGTCTTCCTTCCCTGGGTGGCATCCACAATGCGCTCCTCCTGCTTTGCGTGCTGCATAAGACGTTTCGCAGGTGCGGAATCCGGCGTGATAATTGCCACAATCTTGTCTGTATTTACCAGATTGCCAAATCCAATATTCATAAGTTCCGCCATGTCTTAACCCTCTGTGTACTATTCTATATTCTGAATCTGTTCTCTCACCTTTTCAATATCTGTCTTTAAATTGATTCCGATATCCGAAATCTGCAGATCATTGGACTTGGAGAGGATGGTGTTTGCCTCACGGTTCATCTCTTGAGCAATAAAATCCAGCTTTCTTCCAATGCTGCCCCCCTCTAAAAGAGTAGCCCTTGTATTTTCTATGTGGCTCCTCAGACGCACCGTCTCCTCATCCACACAGATCTTATCTGCAAATATAGTAACCTCCGCTGCAATCCTTCCCTCGTCAATCTGGCTGTTTTCCAGCAATTCTTTCACTTTCGCCTCTAATCGCACCCTGTATTCCTGTAAGATAGCCGGTGAGCGTTCCTCAATAAAATCCACATAGGTAAGCATCATATCCAGCTTTTCTGTCAAATCTTTTTTCAGACATTCTCCCTCGGCAATCCTGGATTGAACAAACTGCTGGCAGGCGCTTCTGAGCGTATGCTCCAAAAGCTGCCACAGTTCCTTCTCGTCCACACCCTGCTCTTCCATGGTAAACACCTCCGGGAATCTGGCAAGAGTACTGACACGAATGTCATCCTCCAACTGAAATTTTTCAGCCATCTGGCGGAAATATTTCAGATAATTACCCGCCATGTCCTCATTGTATTTTAAAGAAAAGTTTTCCTCCGTATTGTCCTCGTAAGTGATAAACACGTCCACTTTTCCTCGATTGGCATACTCTTTTAACACTGTGCGAATGCTGCTCTCAAAAAAGCTTAGCTTTTTCGGCATCTTTATATTAACATCCAGATATCTGTGATTTACCGATTTGATTTCCACTGTAAACTTTCGGTCATTCTCACAGATTTCACAGCGTCCGAATCCTGTCATACTTTTAATCATTGGAACCCCCTGATTTTATCCCTTATTTCGGCAAAAACTGCGCCTTCACAGATATTTATCTCTCTTCCACGCATTAATCTACGCATAATTATTCTTATTATAGCGGAAAATTTTGTTTTAGTCAAATAGAGAAAAAGTTTTCAGCAGCTCTTCGTTCCACTGCAGGGAATTTCGGTCAAGAAGCTTATAGTCTTTTCCATCATCCCACCAGAGACATGGAATCTGATATTTTCCCGAGAACTCCATCACAGATAAAAGCCATTCCCGCCTGGAGGGATCATTGGATTTATCCACACATCCAAATTCCGTCAGGATTACCGGAATCTCCTTCTCTACAAATTTTTGACTGGCATTTGCAAAGGCAGCTTCCAGCTCCTCTGTATCCCTTTTGTTCTCCCTGTCAAAGGATGCAGCTGCGCCTTCCCCCATATTTTGACAGAAATCGTAGGGAAAATAGGCATGTATGGATACAATGATCCGGGAATCTTTTGGAATTTCAAAATCATCAAAGCCTCCGGATATGGGATTTGAGGCATAAGAGTCCAGCAGGAGATACCGTGTCTCATTGTTTTCCCCGGTACGCCTTACCGTATCCACAAAGATCTGATTCAGTTCATTTAACATTTCCCTGGATTCCTCAGTCCCCAGATCCCACTCATGGGCACTGTCTCTTTTTCTCGGTTCATTTAACCCCTCAAACAGCAGTTTTTCCCCGCAGTCCGCAAAATTTAGGGCAATCTGTTCCCACAACAGAGCAAATTTCTCTTCTGCCGTCTCTCTATTCCCTGCATCCAGGTCAAGCCAGTCCTCGTGATGGGTATCGAGGATCACGTACAGATCTTCCTCCAAGGCCATCCGCACCACCTCATCCACCCTGTCCATCCACTGGGAGGATACCGTTCCCCTTTTGTCCATATGATCCTCCCAGGTGACGGGAATACGAACAGTGCCAAATCCGGCATCTTTTACGGCGTGAAACTGTTCCCTGGTAAGGACTGGATTTCCCCAGAAGGTTTCATAGGCAAGATCATCCGCATCTTTTTCATATTCCCGAAGCCCGGTGGAATCCAGAGAATTTCCCAGATTGATACCGTTTCCCATCTGTGCGACAAACTTCATTGCCTCGCTCTCCTTTTGCGCTGCACATCCCGGCATCAGAAAGATCACAGCCCCCAGGCAAAATACAGCCAGCAAGCAAAATAACTTTCTTTTCATACTCTAACGAAACCTCCTACTCATCACCGAAAGGGAAAAACTCTTCCACCAGATTCTGGGGAGACACCATGATGATCACATAGTCATATCCTCCCTCTTTAATCATCTTCTCATAATCCCCCTCAAAATATCTGGGATCGATCAGATCCACTGTATGACATCGAAGTGAGATAAACGCCGCAAATGGAACGGCAAAGGAATCCTTAATGAAACAGAGATTTAACCCTTCCGTCTCCTTTTGGTTTTCAACATGGGAAAAGGCCGGGTTGCCGTAAAGGTAGGACATGTACATATCTGCGTCAAAGGGATTGCTGCTCTGGCGGATCATAGGCGTTGCCATAAGAGCCTCCTCAAAACGTCCGGTATACTCCAGATCCGGCTGTATGGTATTCTCGTAGGTATACTTGGTCTCAAATTTAGGATAGATCAGGGTAAAATCATCCACCCCCGCATAGTACCTCCCAGTCTTTCTCCCCATAGATCCAAGAGAAATCTCCTTGTATGTCACCTGGTTGAAATTTTCCAAATCGCTGTAAAACCCTTCCGGATCCATATTTTCCCCGAAAGTCTCATTCATCCACTGGGTAAAATAAGAGGATGCCCAAAAAGCCGTCTCAATCTTCCAGTGATGGTCTGTGATATAAAACACCTCAGACAAGTCAAGGCCGCTGTCTTTTAACCCTTCCCGAAGGTCAAGGCAGGGAACGTCAGATTTTCTTAACTGTTCCAAAAATAAATCAGCCGATTCATTTGCCATATGATAGGGAAGACCTGTAGAAAACTGTGTGTGCCCTTTGATATATTTTTCTGGCGGAAGGACATATAAAAGCTTTGTGTCCTCTGTCTCCACCTGCTTTTTCAGATTGGATACTCTCTTTGCCACTTCGCTGGTGTCGTTGGGGTTCGTCGTAAAATAAGTATAGTGGAGCTTCCCCTCTGTATCCTTTACCACCTCAAAATTAGATTCCTCGTTTTTCCCCAGCAGACGTTGAAAATACCCGTATGCGTCAATAAAATCATACTTTCCCGCCACATTGTCGTTTACTGCGGATTCCACTGCCCCGATCTGCTTGTTCAGCTCCTGGGTTCTGTCTAAGTTTGCGAAAGTCTCTTCAAGGATCGGCAGTTCCTTTTTTAAATTAATCACAGCATAGAGAAAAATACACATCAGAAAGAGAATCATTGTCACGATTTTCTTGCCTTTTAGTTTTTCCATTTCTCTCCTCCTTAAAAGTTAAAGTAAATAAAGGGATTGTAACTTCCCTTCACCAGGCAGGTGACACAGAGCAGGAACATGCCGATCATAGCCAGAGGATAGAGGGTGTTGATAAACTTTAACATCGGCGCTGACACCTTATCTTTCACAATCAGGTAATTCATCCTCTTCCCAAAGGGAATGCAGAAAATAAAGGCTGCGATAAAATAGACTCCGTACTCCCTTAAGTACATCAGGGCATGGTTGCTGAAAAATCCGCCGCCCCCAAATCCAAACATGCACTTTATATAATTCCCCGCATAGACAAGGTTTTCCGCCCGGAAGATCACCCATCCCAGATTTACCAGAAACATAGTGTATAACCATTTCCAGAAACTGTGTCCCTCTATTTCTTCAAAATCAGTAAAACGCTCGAACACCAGGGTTCCAAAATTTAAAAGCCCCCACACCAGAAATGTCCATTCCGCACCATGCCAGACTCCGGTAAACACCCATACTACCAGCATATTCCGAAGCACTACGTCCATATTTTTTACTTTAGAGCCTCCCAGCGGGAAATAGATATACTCCTTAAACCATGTCCCAAGAGAAATGTGCCATCTTCTCCAAAACTCTCCGATAGACTTTGAAATATAGGGATAGTTAAAATTCTCCTCAAACTTAAAGCCAAACATCAATCCCAGGCCAATCGCCATATCCGAATATCCGGAAAAGTCAAAAAGAATCTGTAAGGTGTAGGCGATGGAGCCAATCCATGCCAGAGTCACCGGGCAGCCGCCGTTCTGGTAACTGTCAAAAATACGGTCCGCAATAATGGCAAAATTATTGGAAAGCAACACTTTTTTCCCCATTCCGGAAATGAAACGGCAGGTGCCCACCGCAAATTTATCCACTGATTCCACCCTGTACCTGATCTGTTTTGCAATGGTCTCATAGCGCACAATAGGCCCTGCAATGAGCTGAGGAAAAAATGCGATATAGAGGGCCACATAAAAAGGATTTTTCTGCACCTCTCCGTTGCCCCGATACACGTCAATGACATAGGACATTGCCTGGAAGGTAAAAAAGGAAATCCCGATGGGAAGCGCAAGCCCTGTCAGTGGAATCTCTTTTTCTGCCGCAAGATTGATATTGCGGATCAAAAAGTCCAGATACTTAAACACAAATAAAAGCCCGATATTCAAAATTACCGAGAGGATCACAAAAAATTTTGCAAACTCCTTTTTCTCCCTGTACTTATCCACAAGCAGCGCCAGAATATAGTTTCCTGCAATGGATGCCAGCATAACAAGCACAAACCACGGCTCTCCCCATGCATAGAAAAACAGGCTTGCAATTAATAGTATTGCATTTTTGATCGGTACGCTAAAACGAAACAGATAATAAAGCGCCAGGACTACAGGCAAAAAGTAAAAAAGAAAAACTATGCTGGAAAATAACACCTCTATTCCCTCCTTATGCAGTTTTTGTTGCGGACAAATGCATAATAGGCAAACAGGATCAACACCCCCGCCGCAAACAAAACACGGATCAGCCACAATGCTGCCTCTTCGGTAAACACCGCCATGTCACCTTCCACAGAAGCAATCTCAGCAGGCGGTGCAATGGAGGCATCATATCCGTTTTCTGTGAGAACCTGCCTTGTCCAGGACTCTGTAAGTCCAATCTCCTTTTTCGCCTTCATCCCCTCAGGTGTAACGGCTTCCAGAAAAAATGAATCCAGGCTAAGACCCGGTGGAACTGTCACCCACCCCTCATCATCTGCCAATATTTCCTGAGTGGATTCTTCGGAAGAAAATGCTGCCTTTGTCTCTGCGCCTTCTCCCAGCATATTATAGACAACAGCTGTGTACCTTTCCTTGCTCTCCCCCACATTAGATTTCTGGATCGTATCCGGCCCTTCGATGGTGAGAAAAGCACTTTCTTTTGCGTCTTTCATTTTTTTCCCGTTCACAAAAGCCATTTGGCTGAAAACGAGATGGAAAGGGGCTTCCCCCTCTGTCACACAGACCATGCCATAGCCTGTCAGCTCCTTCACGGATTTTGTATCCATCTCCCCAAAGTCGCTGGAAAACAGCTCAAAGGGAATCTCCACCTCACCGACAAAACCTCCGGGAAGTTCAAAACAGCCGTTCTCTGAGAGAGAATAGGATTCTTCCTCTGAGATCAGCCGGACATAACGTCCATCTCCCACCTGAAAAACGGTTCCATCACTGCCGATCACTGCCATATTCATCCTTGCAGGGTCTTTGGTGAGATTTTCCACAGAAAAACGCACACCTTTTTCCTTTTTCAGCTTCTGCTTGTTATTCTGAAATGCCGTCACTGTATGATAGCCTGCCTGGTCAAAAGAAAACTGTATCGTAAGCCTTCCATTTTCCTTATCTGTGTTTACGGAAACGTTTTCCCCTTCCTCCCCGCCGGGGATATAGTCTTTAATGTCCAGTGCCTTTTCCCCGGCTGCGTTTATGTGAGGAAGCAGCAGGAAAAGCAAAATCAAACACACTCCTGCGATTCTCTTTATTTTCATACAACTACTCCTTGTCACAGATATTCCATTTCCGAAAATTCATCCTCTGCGATTAAATGCTTCCTGTTATAACGGACTTTCTCCTCCGCCTGCTCTTCTTCCCTGTCAAGTTGTTCCATGATCCATTCCCTTACCTTTATGTGAAGTGCAAAATCCTCGTATAACTCAGGTTCATTTTCCACACGGTAAAGGACTTCCCCGCTTCCTAACTCCTTGTACTTTCCAAGCTCCAATTTTAGGCCTTTGCCCAGTTCCAGATCCACATTCTTTCCCAGTCCCAGACGCTTTTCCAAAAGCACATAATCGTAATTATAATTTACCATCATCACTTCATTGTACCCGTCAGCAGGAAATTTCTGGTGGATTGGGACTCTTGCTTTTTTTCGGTTGTGATATTCTGTTGTGATAATACGCCTGGCAAGATTCTTTCTAAGATTCTCAAAACTGCTCTGGGATTCGTCCAGATTTTCAGGAAGGGAGGGTTCCCTGTCGTAAATAAGCTGGTAATACTCTGCCTTGCTGTCTTTTAAATCTGCAATAATAAAGGCGTATCGCCATTTTTTCTGGTCTCTGTTGGCCACAGAGACCACTCTGCCCTCCACCTCGGCGTGGTAAACGCCGTCGTCCAGGGTAAGTGTCACCGGTTCGTCTTCCTCGATATCGCAGGGCACTTCAAGATAGATAGATGTACCATTTTCTGAGATATCCTCCGTCACCCCTTCCATCTCCTCAAAACGTGTCTTTACATGGCAGGGAATGGCAACTTTCTGCCTCTCCGCATTGCGGACTGTCTTTCTTCCGAGAATGAAAAACAGAGACATCACCAGATTGTAGAGATTTAAAAACAGCCAGAACAGAATGACGATGTAATCAATTCTTCCTGTGGCAAATGTCCATGAGACGCAGTTTACAATCCCGATAACCGAGAGGACAATGAGCAAAACATGAGGTATGGCATACAGCCAGTTTGTCTGCTGTTCCTTCTTCTCCTTCTTTGTCACCTTAAACTTCTTCATGCTGATACAGAATGTCTCAAGAAGGGTAGGGATCAGAAGAAATGGAAAAATGATAGTCTCGTAGAGGTTAGTCCACCTGGTAGTACGGATGTTCCGACTCATCATCTTAAGGGAAATATTGCTGCTTATATACATGGGAAGCCAGAAGATCAGCACTTCGAGCAGGGTACACCGCACCACCATCACTCCGAATGCAGCAAACAAAATCGGCGACATAATGTAAATCAGCCGTTTCCACGAGGCATACCAGTACCAGACAGACGCCAGATAATTTATTTTCTGGGCAAAGCTTAACTTCAGGTTTAAGATCAGATGCATCCTCCTGCCGGTCTGAATACAGCCCCTGGCCCAGCGCACTCTCTGGTTAATCAGGCTCTTTAAATCTGTGGGGGAAAGGCCGGAGGCTAAGACATGGTTAATGGCAAAGCACTTGTAGCCTTTTCTCTGGATCAGGATGCCTGTGGCAAAATCTTCCGTAATACTCTTCGTGTAAAATCCTCCCACCTCATTTAAAGCCTCCCTGGAAATCAGGGTGTTTGAACCGCCGTATATCACGCTGTTGCTCTTATTTCTGGAAACCTGCACATCTTTATAAAAATAATCCTGCTCATTCGGAATGGTATTTTCAGAAAAAAGGTTAAACTGAAACAGATCCGGGTTGTAAAAGCTTTGAGGTGTCTGGATAAATCCGATTTTAATCTGGTCTTTTTCATCCAATTCCCTGTTTTTTATCTCCTGCTCCACAAAATATGCCGCCGTCACCAGAAGAAACTCTCTCCTTGGAATCATATCCGCATCAAATGTGGCGATCAACGGGGAGGAAGTCACTGACATAGCATGGTTTAAATTCCCTGCTTTTGCCCCTTTATGGTCGTTGCGGTTGATATAGCCCACGCCCATTTTCTCCGCAAGTTCTCTCATCTCCCTGCGGTTTCCGTCATCACAGATATAGATATGTACTTTGTCTTTTCTGGGATATTCCATATGGACACACCCGTTGACTGTCTTGTACAGAAGCTCCGGAGCCTCATTGTAGGTTGCGATAAACACATCCACATCCGGGTACTCTGCCGGAGGAACCAGCGGTATCTCATGATTTTCAATCCGATGCATGTTAAAATAGTGGACAAAAGCCTCCAGCATTCCAAGAATCTCCACCACAAGAAGAGCGATTCCCGCCACAAACGAAACAATCCCTTCGTGAACAGGCACTGTATAAAATGTTCTCCACAAAAGATAGACAATCGTCCAGCCGATATTAAAAAACAGCCATGCCCGGTTTCTGATTGCCTTTCCTAATCCTTTTTTCATCTCACATACTTCCTTTATGACCCGTAAATCTCTTTTGACATTTTCCCCATTATATCTTAAATATCAAAAAAAATCTACCAGAAATACGTTTATTTGTTGGACTTTTTCCTTGTGTTTAAACCAGAAGAATGTTAAAATAAAATTTACGGCAATTATCCTATAAAATTTGCAATACTACACTATCCAATTTGAAAATCTGCCGAAAAACAGAAAATGACGGAGGAACATATTATGGCATTTGACGGAATTGTAGTGGCAGATCTTGTCCACGAATTAAACGAATATATATTAAACAGCAAAATTAGTAAAATCGCCCAGCCTGAAAATGATGAACTTTTATTTACATTAAAAAGCTCTAAGGGACAGTACAGACTTGCCATGTCCGCCAGCGCTTCCCTTCCCTTTTTATACCTTACAGATAAAAATAAACCAAGCCCCTTAACGGCCCCCAATTTCTGCATGGTGCTGCGAAAGCACATCGCAAACGGGCGGATCACGAAGATTTCCCAGCCTGGCTTAGAGAGGATCATCCAGTTTGAGATCGAGCATTTGGACGAACTGGGGGATTTATGCCGAAAGCTTCTTATCGTTGAACTGATGGGCAAGCACAGCAACATTATTTTCTGCAAAGAGGACAACACCATTATCGACAGTATCAAGCACGTTTCCGCCCAGGTAAGCTCTGTCCGGGAAGTCCTGCCTGGAAGAACTTATTTTATACCAGACACGGCCCACAAAGAAAATCCTCTCACCGCTACGGAATCTTCTTTTTTTTCCGCTGTCTTTCATAAGTCGGAGGCAATAAACAAGGCAATTTACAGTTCCTATACCGGAATCAGTCCTGCCATTGCCAATGAGATCTGTTATCGGGCAGGTATCGATGGTGACTTTTCCACAAGCTCTCTTGGCGAAGAGGAAAAACTTCATCTTTATCACAATTTTGACTGGCTGATCGCCGATATAAAGGAGGGGAACTTTACTCCAAATATCGTGTACAAGGGAAAAGAACCCATAGATTTTTCCGCTGTCTCCTGCCAGGAGTACAGCGATTATGAGAAAGTGGATTTTTCCTCTATCTCAGAAGTTTTGGAAACCTACTATGCCAGCAGAAATGTATATACCAGGATCCGCCAGAAGTCTTCGGACCTGCGAAAGATTGTCTCCATAGCCTTAGAGCGGAACCGGAAAAAATATGCCCTGCAGCAAAAACAGTTAAAGGACACGGAAAAGCGGGAAAAATACCGGGTTTACGGAGAGCTTTTAAACACTTACGGCTACGGTCTTGAGGAGGGGGCAAAGGAGCTTTCCGCCCTGAATTACTACACAAATGAAATGGTAAAGATTCCTTTAGATGACACACTGTCCCCGTCAGAAAACGCAAAAAAATATTTTGATCGCTACGGCAAGTTAAAGCGGACCTACGATGCGCTCACTACGCTGATCCAAGAGACACATGACGAAATCCTTCATTTGGAGAGCATTTCCGCCTCCTTAGACATCGCCCTTTCTGAGGATGACCTGGTACAGATCAAAGAAGAGCTAATCGAATTTGGCTATATCAAAAAAAGGCGTGGGGATAAAAAGGCAAAAATCAAAAGCAAACCTTTCCACTATGTCTCCTCTGACGGTTTTCACATGTATGTGGGGAAAAACAATTATCAGAACGATGAGCTTACCTTTAAATTTGCTACAGGCAACGACTGGTGGTTCCACGCAAAAGGCATTCCCGGCTCTCATGTTGTGGTAAAAACGGAAGGGACAGAACTTCCCGACCGCACCTTCGAGGAGGCTGGAAAGCTGGCTGGCTACTACTCCAAAGGACGTGACAATGAAAAGGTGGAAATCGACTATCTCCAGAAGAAAAATGTGAAAAAGCCAAACAAGAGCACACCAGGATTTGTGGTGTATTACACAAACTACTCTCTCACCATCCATCCCGACATCACTGGCATTGAACTGGTTTCTCAGTAGAATTTCTCTGTGTGCCGCAGTGCTTAGCATATGTTTTGGCAATATAGAAGAATCAAAAAAGAAGAATCTCCCTTTGAAATTCTTCTTTTTTGAATTCTCTATATTGCCACATTTGTAATGTTCTGTTATTTCGCCACAATATTTATAATTCTGCCTGGCACATAGATCTCTTTTACAATGTTTCCGGCCAGTTTGCTTCCCAAAGCCTCTTTTCCTTTTGCTATGGCGTCTTCTTTTGCCACATCTTTTGGCAGAGTTACCGTTGCCCTGGTCTTTCCGTTTACCTGAACGGCAATCTCAATCTCATCGTCCTCCATTGCCTTTTCATCGTAAGTCGGCCATCCGCAGTGGAACACAGACTCCTTATGTCCCAATTCCTCCCACAATTCTTCGCTGATATGGGGGGCAAATGGAGCCAAAAGCTGAATAAATGTCTCAAGGGTAGTCTTATCCACGCCGCCCTTTTTGGACATGTCGATCAATTTGTTATTGTACTCCATAAAACCAGAGATAACAGTATTCAAGCTAAAACTCTCCAGACGGTTTGTAATGTCGTACACCAGCTTATTGCGGATTTTCACCAGCTCTTTGTTTTCTGCCACGTCCTTATCTTTATTTTCCATTACAAGATTCCAGAAACGGGTAATAAAACGATACACACCGTCAATTCCTCTGTCATCCCACTCGGAATCCAGCTCCGGCGGTCCTACGAAAAGCTCATACAGACGCAAAGAGTCACATCCATAATCTCTCACCAGATCATCCGGGGAAACCACATTTCCTTTGGATTTGCTCATCTTAATCCCGTTTTTCCCTGTAATCATACCCTGGTTAAAGAGTTTCGTAAAGGGCTCGTCAAAATCTACTACCCCGATATCACACAAAAACTTTGTATAGAATCTGGAGTAGAGAAGATGCAGCACCGCATGTTCTACCCCACCAATATACATATCCACCGGAAGATACTTGTTGGCCTTCTCACGGCTGACAAGCTCATGATCATTTTTGCTGTCCACATACCGAAGGAAATACCAGGAGGAGCCTGCCCACTGGGGCATAGTGTTTGTCTCCCGCTTTGCCGCCTTACCGCACTTGGGACAGGTAGTGTTTACCCAGTCTGTGATATCTGCCAATGGGGACTCTCCTGTTCCTGTAGGCTGATAGGAATCCACCTCCGGCAAAAGCAATGGAAGTTCCTCTTCCGGCACAGACACTGGACCACAGTCCGGGCAGTGTACAATGGGAATTGGCTCACCCCAGTAACGCTGACGGGAAAATACCCAGTCCCTCAGCTTGTAGTTGGTGGTCTTTTTGCCAAAGCCCCTCTTCTCGATCATAGCCGGAGCTTCTTTTTTTAACACAGCGGATTCCATACCGTTCCACTCACCAGAATTGATCATAGTTCCAGCAGCTTCTGTGTAGGCTTCTGTCATATTTTCGATTTCTTTTCCGTCTTTTGCAATGACCTGGATTATTGGCAGGTCAAACTTTTTGGCGAACTCAAAGTCTCGGTCATCATGGGCAGGCACACACATAATAGCGCCTGTACCGTAGTCAGCCAGCACATAATCGGAAAGCCAGATGGGAACCTTGGCATTGTTTAAGGGGTTGATGGCATAGCTTCCCGTAAACACACCTGTCTTTTCCTTGTCCTGGAGACGGTCTACAGAAGATTTCAGGGAAGCCTTGTAAATATAGTCTTCCACTGAAGCCCTTGTCTCATCTGTAGCCAGATCCTTTGCCATAGCATGTTCCGGTGCCAAAACCATAAATGTAGCACCGTAAAGGGTATCGGGACGTGTAGTGTAAACGGTGATAGCCTGATCCTTTCCCTCTACCTTAAAGTCAACTTCCGCACCGTAGCTCTTGCCGATCCAATCTGTCTGCATTTTCTTCACTTTTTCCGGCCAGTCCAGCTTATCTAAATCTGCTAAGAGACGGTCTGCATAAGCTGTGATCTTTAACATCCACTGCTTTAAGTTTTTCTTTGTCACATCGGCGCCGCAACGCTCACATTTGCCGTTGACCACTTCCTCGTTTGCAAGACCAGTTTTACAGGAGGGACACCAGTTAATAGGCATCTCTTTTTCGTATGCCAGCCCCTTCTTAAACATCTGGACAAAAATCCACTGGGTCCACTTGTAAAATCCCGGGTCAGTGGTATTGACCTCCATATCCCAGTCGTAGATGGAGGCAATCTCCTGAATCTGCTTTTTGATGTTTGCCACATTCTCTGCGGTGGACTTGGCGGGATGTATCCCCATCTTGATGGCATAATTCTCTGCCGGAAGTCCAAAGGCATCCCAGCCCATGGGATGGATCACATAATAGCCATGCATAAGCTTATATCTGCTCCATACGTCAGAAATTACATATCCTCTCCAGTGGCCTACATGAAGCCCGTTTCCCGACGGATATGGAAACATATCAAGACAATAATATTTTTCTTTGGAGCCATCGTTTACATTAATGGGATGTTCCTCCCAGTTCTTGCGCCATTTCTGTTCAATGGCTCTGTGGTTGTACGGTATCGACATTCTCTTTCCTCCTAAACAGCAACAGTTCAACCTGCGGCTGAACTGTCACAAACATTACTGTATAAAATTTTACCACATGACCAATATTTGTCAAGAAATCTTATTGAAAAATCGAGGTTTTTGTCAGGGTTAAAATCTGGTCGATGGGAGAAACGCTGGTTCCTCTCCCGTCCGTTCCCTCAAAATATTTCTCACTGGCAGACTCAAATAAGATGTAGAGCTGGTCATCTTTCATATCAATTTCTTCCGAACATGGCGGCATTTCCACTTTTGCGATTGGGTGCCCGGGTTTCTTATTCATCCTCTCTAAAGAATCATACACTTTAAGGTAAGAAGAATTCTGTCTTCCGTAAGAGGTGCTTAAATAAACCCTTCCCTTATCATCAAAGGCCACACCCTGAACTTTATCCGGAATCCGATACTTCGCCACCTGCTTTAACCCGTTTTCCGTAGGCTTGTAGGCAATCATAACGGAATTTAAGATTTTGGTATGAGTCGCCACCCAGATCTTCCCGTCATAGTAGGTGATGCAGGAAGGCGAATTGGATACATGGAAACTTTCAAACCAGGTGGTACAATCCACCACATTCCTGGATTTCTTTGCGGCAATCCTCTTTACAAAATCATAGGGGATACACTCTAACGTACTGTTGTCAGAATGACACACCCATATATTTTCTCCGTCAAAAGTAAGACCGCCCAGATGGCTCTCCTTCTTCATCCCAAGGGTAACTAAATATTCCCCGCTATAACGGTCAAATACATGGACACATCCCAGTGTCCCGTTATGGTTAGTAGTATATGCGCTCACCAGAAAATAGTCATCTGCCAGACAAATTCCCTGTGGGCATACACTGGTATCTGTAATTCGGTTTTCTACCGCATCCACTTCCCTTGTGGTAGGCATCCCCGGGATCTGTACATTATCTACAAAATCATAACTGCAATTCTTCAATTTTTTATTGTGTCCGCCTGTTACTGCGTTCTGATAGGAATACATCTGGACATTATAGCGCCCATTGATTTGTTTTGTCCATTTCGCATACAATGTATAGTCATCCACGTTCTCTTCATTAATTTCTGCAATCTTATGTTGGTAATCGCTGTCGGTATACCAGCCTGCGAAATTGTATCCTGCCCTCTGGGGAGCAGCCAATGCCACAGGCAGATCTTCTTTACAAAGCGTAAAAGGATTTATCTGTGGATTGGTGCCTCCGTTCAGGTAATATTGAATCTGAAATTCACCGGAGTTACCTGTAGATTTCCCTTGTATCACATGGTCGGTCAGACTGTATATTGTATTTTGTCCTCCCCACAGTTTCCTTTCGTCCTCTAAGTGTTTTACCCTGGAAACGAAAGGATCCTGCAGGAGTAACGTAACTATCAACAGCACCGTAAAACATTCCCTTTTCATCCTCATAAAATCATCTCCGTTCCTTAGGATGTAATGGATACAGTTTCTTTGTGCCCTCTATTCACTCCGTCACTGCATGTTTTCCGTTCTCTGTAATAGTCTGTTGCTTCACTTTTTATTTATGTCTGTATATCTTTTCCTTATTCTCCGCTTTCTACCTTACTTGCCCTCTCTGCAATCTCACGCTCCTGCACATCGGAAGGCGCCTGCTCATACCGGACAAATTCATAGGAAAATTCTCCTGCTCCACCTGTCATAGAGCGAAGATCTGTATTGTAACCGAAAAGTTCCATGGTGGGGATATCCGCCACGATCTCCTGCTTTCCTCCCTCTACAGGATTCATTCCAAGAACTCTTCCCCTTCGTTTATTCAAATCTCCCATCACATCTCCAGTGTAGGCATCCGGCACAACGACTTTTAAGGAGGAAATCGGCTCTAAGAGCACCGGAGAAGCCTCCATAAATCCCTTCTTAAATGCCTGCCTTGCCGCTGTCTTAAATGCCATCTCGGAAGAATCCACGGGATGATAGGAACCGTCATACAAGACTGCCTTTACTCCCACAACGGGATACGCTGCCAGAGGTCCTTTCAACACTGCCTCCTGTATTCCTTTTTCCACTGCCGGGAAGTAGTTTTTCGGAACTGCGCCTCCCACAACGGTCTGTTCAAACACATAAGACTCTCCCAATTCTCCATAAGGCTCAAAGGTCATCTTCACATGGCCGTACTGTCCGTGTCCTCCGGACTGTTTTTTATATTTATATTCTACATCCGATTTTTTGCGAATGGTCTCACGGAAGGCAATCTTGGGCTTGCTCAATTCTACCTCGATCTTGTATTTGTTCAGCAATTTGCTGACAACCACTTCCAGGTGCTGGTCCCCGATACCGTAGAGAAGTGTCTGGCCATTTTCGCTGTCATTAACGGTCTTTAATGTCAGATCCTCCATGGTCAGCTTCTGCAGTGCCTGGGAAATCTTATCTTCATCCCCCTTGTTCTTCGCCTGATAGCGCATAGCCGTGTAAGGCATGGAAATCACTGTCCTTATGTACAAAACAGGATTGCTCTTGGTGGATAAAGAATCTGTGGTGGTGGTAACAGAAAGTTTTGCCAACGCTCCGATGTCTCCTGCATGGAGCTCCTTTACCTCCTCCGTCTTATTTCCCCTGATCACATACAATTTTCCAATCTTTTCCTCTGTATCCTTGTGGTAGTTAAACAGCACATCATCTGTCTTTAACACACCGGAATTCACCTTGATCAGAGAATATTTTCCAATAAAGGGATCCACAATGGTCTTAAATACATATGCAGATTTCGTCTTTGCAAAATCATAATCTGCCTCGTAAACTTCGTTTGTCTTGGCATTGATGCCTGCACATTTTCTCTTTTCCGGGCTTGGCAGATATTTTACGATATCCACAAGCAGGGTATACTGTCCTCTGGCGAGGATATTGGAACCCATCAGTACTGGAACAATACTTCCGTCTGCTACATTGACACGGAGAGCCTGGCGGATTTCATCTTCGGAAAACTCTTCCCCGTTAAAATAGCGGTCCATAAACTCTTCGCTTGTCTCTGCCACAGCCTCCATCAGAGCTTCCCTGCAGATATCCAGATTTGCTTTGGAGTACTCTGGTATATCGGTTTTCTCCACATCACCCTTGTCTGTCCATCTCTTTGCCCGCTGCTGCAATACATTGACATATCCTACAAACTGTCCGTCCTCACGGATTGGCAGATGGAATGGCGCAATGCGTTTACCGTACAAATCCTGCAGACCTTCCACTACCTGTCTGTAACTTGCCTCGTCAATGTCCATATCTGTCACAAACACCATTCGGGGCAGTTTGTACTTTTCACAGATCTCCCATGCTTTTTTGGTTCCGGCCTCGATCCCTGCCTTGCCGCTGACCACAATAATCGCTGCATCTGCCGCAGAGACAGCCTCCTCCACCTCACCGACAAAATCAAAGTAACCGGGAGCGTCTAAAATATTAATCTTCGTATCCTCCCAAATAATCGGAACAACAGATGTATTTATGGAAAACTGCCGTTTGATCTCTTCCTTGTCGTAATCACTGATGGTATTGCCGTCGCCTACTTTTCCCATGCGTGTCGTCATCCCGGACAAGTAAGCCATTGCTTCCACCAGGCTGGTCTTGCCGCATCCCCCATGTCCCAGAAGAACTACATTTCGAATTTTGTCAGTTGTGTATACATTCATTGTTAAATCCTCCCATCCAGTGCCAAGACACTAGTCCTATTTATTATGTTTATATTTTACTAAATTCAGAAAAATAATACAACTATTTTATTAAAATTGCACATATTTTTTCTGGAAAAATCGTATTTTCTCCGCCAAGTATTGACTTATTCATTATTTATCGCTATGATTTAATAGGAAAATTATGTATGACGGTTAAATTTGGGAGGCAGATACATGTCTATCACAAAACTGGGGTTCGTCGGTCTAGGATTGATCGGCGGCTCCATTGCAAAAACGGCAAAGAGAATCCATCCGGATTTAAAGATAATTGCCCTTTCCGGGCATCAGTCCACCATTGATGCTGCGTTTCAAGAGGGTTTAATAGAAAATCAGAAAAATGCTTCAATCGAAGATTTTTCCGATTGTGATTATATCTTTTTGTGCACTCCTGTACAGCAAAATCAGGGCTATTTAAAACAGTTAAAAGAAATTATAAATCCAGACTGTATCATAACCGATGTGGGCAGCGTCAAAGGGGACATTCATAGAGAGATCCTTGCCATGGGTATGGAACACTGCTTTATCGGCGGGCATCCCATGACTGGTTCTGAGAAAACAGGCCTGAAAAATGCCACTGCCTACCTTTTGGAAAACGCATATTATATTATCACCCCCACTCCTTCTGTCTCCAGAGAGCGGATAGAGGAATTCAGCCAGTTTGTTTCCTCTCTGGGAGCAATCCCTCTTGTTTTAGATTACAACCTGCATGACAAAGCTACCGCTGCCATCAGCCATCTGCCCCATGTCATTGCATACGCCCTTGTAAATCTGGTAAAGGATTCAGACAGCAGGGATGAAGTTATGAAAAGAATTGCGGCGGGAGGATTTAAGGATATTACCCGGATAGCCTCATCTTCCCCTGTTATGTGGGAAGAAATCTGCATCTCAAACAAAGAGATGCTTTTGTCCATGATCGATACATTTGGGCAGTACTTATCAGATATCCGACAGAAAATTGCCGATTGCGACGCAAAATCCATCCGTGGATTTTTCCAGGACGCAAAAGATTATCGGGATTCCCTGGCTGTTTCACCCAAGAATACCGTGCAGACTGTATTTGAACTGTACTGTGACCTGATAGATGAAGCCGGAGGAATTGCAACAATCTCAACGATCCTTGCCACTCATAATTTAAGTATCAAAAATATTGGCATTATACACAACCGTGAATTTGAAGATGGCGTTTTGAAAATCGAAATGTACGATCAACCATCATATATAAATGCCATTGAACTTTTGCGCAATTACCAGTATACCGTTTATGAACGATAGACAGAAAGGAATTTCCATGGAACTGAAACGAGCAAAGAAAATGAATGGAACCATATCCATCCCCGGAGATAAGTCTATTTCTCACCGTGCAATTATGTTTGGTGCAATTTCTCAGGGAATTACAGAAGTCACCAACTTTTTACAGGGAGCAGACTGTCTTTCAACGATCTCCTGCTTTCGGAAGATGGGAATAGAAATTGAAAACACTCCCCATCAGGTGATTGTTCATGGAAAAGGGCTCCACGGCCTTACAGAGCCTGATTCTCCCTTAGATGTGGGAAACAGCGGTACAACAGCAAGGCTGCTTTCCGGTATTCTGGCTGGACAGACTTTTCCTTCCACATTAGACGGAGATGCCTCCATCAGGCAGCGTCCTATGAAACGGATCATCACCCCTCTTTCCCTGATGGGCGCCGATATCACCAGCAAAAAAGGGAATAACTGTGCTCCTTTGGAATTTCGCCCTTCAACAATCAAGGGCATCCGCTATGATTCCCCTGTGGCATCTGCCCAGGTGAAGTCCTGTGTGCTTCTGGCAGGCTTATATGCTGAGGGAGGAACTTCCGTGAGAGAACCTGCACCTTCCAGAAATCATACAGAATTGATGTTAAAAGCCTTCGGAGCCAAAATTATATCAGGCAATGATACTGCAGGGGTCCTGCCAAATCCAACACTCCAGGGGCAAAAAATCCAGGTGCCGGGAGATATCTCTTCCGCTGCCTACTTTATCGCAGCAGGACTTTTGCTGCCAAATACGGAAATCCTGATCCGAAATGTTGGTGTAAACCCCACAAGAGACGGTATGTTAGAAGCCGCTTACGCTATGGGGGCAAACATAAAAAAAGAAAATGAGCGGGTGGTTTCGGGAGAACCGGTATGTGATCTTCTCGTATCCTCAAGTCAGCTTCACGGAATCGAAATAGGCGGCTCTATGATCCCCACACTCATTGACGAAATTCCCATTCTTGCCGTTATGGCGGCTTTTGCAAAAGGAACCACCGTGATCAAGGATGCGGAAGAACTGAAAGTAAAAGAATCCAACCGGATTGATACGGTGACCACCAATTTAAAACGCATGGGCGCCAATGTGACTGCCACAAAAGACGGCATGATAATTGAAGGCGGTGCTCCACTCCACGGTGCCGGATTTGACAGCTACTTAGACCACAGGATCGCAATGTCCTTTGCCATTGCGGCCCTGGCTTTAGAGAGCCCAAGCAGCATGAAAAACGGAGAGTGTGTAAACATTTCCTATCCTGCTTTTTATCAGGATTTATATGAATTGATAGAGTAAAAAATCCCCCGCAAAAGCGGGGTATTTTTTATTCACCATTATACATTCCATAGATATCAATTTTTAAGGCATCTGCTTCCGTCAGTCCGATAAACACACCACCGCAGCTAAACCCATCTTCCTCAGGAACACAGCGGGCAATTTTAATCACCGTATTTACAATTTCTTTTGTCCAAATCTGGATCTTGGCATTATAAAATGTACTTGGTTTCAACTCCTTACCGGAAAAAAATCCGATTCCGGAACGAGAAATATTAGTTACATCCACATGGATAAACTTCATTGTGACAGTACTCTCATCCTGATCCAACCGTTCCATTTCCACTGAAACTTCCAAATCCAGCCTCTTATTTTTTCTCTTTTCATCCATAACTTTTTCCTCTCTTCCATCTATAAGTTATTCTTGAAATATTTTTCATTATATAATCAACATAGCATCACCAAAACTGAAAAAACGGTATCGCTCTTCCACTGCCACTTTATAAGCATTTAATACCCGCTCCCGTCCCGCTAATGCAGATACCAGCATCACCAATGTGGATTCCGGCAAATGAAAATTAGTGATCAGTCCATCGATCACCTTAAACTCATATCCGGGATAAATAAAGATGTCAGTCCAACCACTTTTTTCAGTTAAAAACCCCTGGTGGTCCGCTGCAGATTCCAATGTCCTTGTGCTGGTGGTTCCCACGGAAATTACTCTGTATCCCCTGGCTTTTGCTCTGTTAATCTTTTCCGCTGCATCCGCATCAATCTGAAAAAATTCTGAATGCATATGATGTTTTAAAACATCTGTTTCCTTTACCGGACGAAAAGTTCCAAGTCCCACATGCAATGTGACTTCCGCCACCTCGATACCCATGTTTTTTATGCTTTCCAGTAATTCCGGCGTAAAGTGAAGTCCCGCCGTAGGCGCTGCCGCTGAACCATCATGCTTGGCATAGACAGTCTGATATCTGTTTTTATCCTGTAGAGGGTGGGTGATATAAGGAGGCAGAGGCATCTGTCCCAGTTTATCTAAAATCTCTTCAAAGATGCCTTCATATTGAAACCGGATCAGACGGTTTCCTTCCTGCACTACATCCACAACTTCCCCCTCCAAAATTCCCTCTCCGAAAGATATCCTGGTGCCGATTTTCACTTTTCTCCCCGGTTTCACCAATGTCTCCCAGATATCTTTTTCCCTTCGCTTTAACAGAAGAATCTCAATCTGGGCACCGGTTTCCTCCTTGATCCCATAAAGTCTTGCAGGGATCACTTTTGTATTATTTATTACCAGACAATCCCCTGGTTTTAAGTATTCTGTAATATCTCTGAAAATACGGTGTCGCACTTCCCCGGAACTTTTATTCAGTACCATTAACCTGGAATCGTCCCGATGCTCCAATGGGTCCTGGGCGATCAATTCCTGGGGCAAATCGTAATAGAAATCTTTTACATCCATGTTTTCTGCCTGATCTTTCCTGTTTACTTCCACTTAAAGGTATAATAACCGGAGGTAAGATTGTTTGCCGGTTCAAATTTTATATAATAGGTTCCTTTTGACAAAGCCTTCTTGGTTATCTTGCCGTTTGTACTTGTCTGTTGTACGGCAATGGTCAATTTCTGACTGCCTTGGCTGGATATCACTTTGCTGGCCAGCCGTCTGCGTGCCGAATAAAGGGACAACCGAAAACTGCCCTTCGTATGGATATTATAGTACAGTTGTATCTTCTGGTTCTTTTTTAATTTTATTTTGTACCAGTCCGGCGTGGTTCCCCCCGCCGGGATCAGACCGGTTTTCGTTTTATTTTTCTTTACATTCAGCGCTTTCGTCTGCAAAGCGCCGGCTTTGTCCTCCAGCTTTTTAAAAGAGCTTTTTAAGGTAACCGCTGTAAATGCCTTTACCCGTATGTAGTAAATCTCTCCTTTTCTAAGTCCAAAAACATTTTTCGTCCAGTATTCTGCCGCACTGTTCTTGTTGGAATACTTCCCGCTATATGAGATAGACCGGGAAGACAGCGCATAACTTTTTGTTTTATTATACAGCGCAAGATAACCATTGGCAGGAACATTTCCCACATTTACATTCCGAATGGTAAGATATCCATCCGATTTGGGCTGATAGGAAATCCAAATGTACTCTTTTACTTTGTTAAAAGTTTCCTCCTCCCGGATGGTTATGTTCTTGTTTTTATTAAAGCTTTTATCCTTTATCTTCTGCTCCTGGGTCTTCCCTGTGGACGTGCTTGCATTTGAGTTGGTGTTTGTATTTGTACTCTCCGTCTTATCAGTATCCGTTTTTGTATCGGCCTTTACATTTACCGGGATACTGCAGATCAGACATAGAGCCGTAAACATTGCCAGAAACTGACGCTTAAATTTCATGCTATAACCTCCCTCGCCGCTTTTACTTCCATTTGAGCTTATAATAGCCGCTGCTGTATTTATCCACAGGCTCCACTTTAATATAATAAGTTCCCGCATTCATTTTACTGTTTTTATTTGTAACAGAATTGTGCTGTTTTATCATAAGCCTTCTGGTAGAAGAAGTATAGCCAAACTTTCCACTCTGCAGTTTACTCCCGATAATGGAGCAAATGCTAATCTTAAACTTCCCGTCTGTCTTGATGTCATAAAAAAGCTGGATATACTGGGCTTTTTTTATCTGAATCTTATACCAGTCCTTGTTTTTGTCCTTTGGAAAGATCAATCCAGTCACTGTCTTGTTCTTCTTCAATATAGGCGCCTTGCTCCGCTTTTTGGCGCATTTCTCTTTTACTTCTTTAAACTTGCAGGAGATTTTGACTCCGTCATATGCCTGTACCCTTAAATAGTAAGTAGTTCCCTTCTTTACACCGAAAATACTCTGTCTGGCGTATTTACTGCCGGTATTACCCACCCCCACACTGTAAGAAAGCTGGTTCTTGTTTGACTCTGAAAGCGCAGTCTTTTTATTAGAAGCATATAAACGCCAGTAACCCTGGGAAACATTATACTTTCTAGAGCCAAACTGTGCTGTAATGGTGATATAACCGTTTTTCGGCGCTTTGTACTTAATCCAGGTATACTTGCCGGAAACATAGTGAGCCTCCGCATCAGAAATACTTATGGTACTTGTCTTATTAAAATTTCTGTCAGCCGCAGACACTGTGGTATTTTCAAGAACAACCATAAGCATCATGGCCACAATGCCAAAAAATATTTTTATCTCTTTTTCCATCCTGATTTTTCTATTAACTGTCATGCTCCGCCACTGCCTCTTTTCCCTATTTCCACTTTAATGTATAAGATCCGGAAGATTTACTGTTATTTCTCTCTACTTTTACATAATAATTTCCCGGCTGTGCCCGCTCTGTGGTGTAAGTGTGCTGAGTATTTATATTTCCTTTGACAATATATTTCTTTGCCGTCTTTAAATATGTACCAGAAAATGTGATCTTTATCTTGTCATTTGTTTTGCCAGAAAAATATATATGGAGTACCTGCTTCTTGGGAAGTGTGATCTTGTACCAGTCAACAGCCTTGTCCCCTGCCGCAATGATCCCTTTTACTGTTGTATTCTTTTTGATAGATTTCGCCTTGGCTTTACTGCTTCCGCTGTTTTCACTGATCTTGGTAAATTTGCATTTTATGGAAAGGTTGCTGTCGGAAGATACCCGAAGATAGTAAGTGGTATTTTTCTTTACTCCGTAAGTCTGGGAGAGATCCGTTGCCTTTGTGCTGTTGGTACGGAACGCATCGTTAGATGACAATGCCGTACTTTTTTTAGAATTATATAAACACCACTTCCCCTTTGCATATGTTCTTGGAATGGTAGACTGCTGACCTGTAGCCGGGTCTTTAATGGTAACTGTCGTACTCGTGGAAGAAACCGTATTCTTGGGCAGTCCAGATGACGCCGTCACCGTGATATAACCGTTATTTGGAGCCTTATACTTGACCCAGGTATATGCACCTGTAACAGCATAAGAGTTTTCTTCTGATATGGTAACTGTTTCGGAACTGTTAAAATTGTTAGCTGCGCTTACCTTTTCAGATGGAATGATTCCCACCAGGCTTAAAATCAAACAAAAAATACCCGCAAAGAATTGCCGTTTACCCTTTTTCATCTCTATATTCCTCCCATGTTTCAAACACTACTATAATTATTATAAAAGATTATGAAATAGATGTAAAGACTAAATAGAACTAAAACTTGTTGTTCTTTAGGGAAAAATGAATTTTTAGACACCATATATTGGGATTTACATATCTTAGATCTTAGCAAAGCTGAGTTGGACAACAGGCAACAAAATCACCGCAAAGCACGATTTAAACACCAAAGTCTCCAACGTACACCGCAGCAGCGGTAAATCACAATTATTTCATCATTTCTATATTCTCGACTAAATTTATAAATATCCTTCTGCCTCTACTTCTGAAAGACCGTAGATCTCCATGAGTATAAGTCTTATTTCCACACTGCTCTGCCCTAAATTTCGCAACACTTTCACTGTGCCCAGAATACCTTCCTTTCTGCCTTCTTCTAATCCTTCTTTTCTTACTTCCTGTTTGATGATCTGTATCTGTGGTTCCATAATTTCCATCAACGCCTTACACATAATCCCATCCCCTCTCAATTCCTCTACAACCTGCAAATTTGCTCTTATGCTTACCTCCAAAACAGAATCCGCAAATTCTCGTTCCTCTTTGCTCATCAACTGTGACACATTTTCCAATATCACCTTCATCTCCTGTTTCTCCAACTCCTCAGACAACGCCCTTAGCCAGACATGTTTTTTTATATCCAGCTCCCTGGTAACAATTATCTGAGTTGGAAACAATACACGACTTTCCACATAATAAATCCCGCTGTAAGGATTGGACAATTTATATCCATGTTCTCTAAAATACTGAAAAAGCTTTTTCGGCTTGTTCTCACGGATCAGAGACACTGTTATATCATCTTCTTTTATCTCATCTAATATTTTTCCATAAGATTTATAGAGTCAGGCATATGCAGTTGCCTTATAAAAAACATCAATATCCAGATGATCCTCTGGAGATTTATATTCCAATATATTATTCCCCCGAAATATTTTCCCTATCTCGTTGGAGATATCCATCAGAGATTCTTTCTTAATAATAAGTAAATCGATTTCCAAAGGCTTTGTGTTTAAGTTATACTCCTTTTCAAAAAATAAACCTTCCTTATCCTGAGTTAATTCCAGATTCATAGCCGCTATAAAACCTGGATGCCACTGTACTCTTGTCTCTTTCATTCAGACTCCTTTGTTGTGATAAATTATAACATATTTCCTAATCTTTTAAAGCCAACATTAAAAGTATAAAATTTTATATTTATAATGCCATAAAATTTTATATCTTTCAACTACTTTTCACTCATCAATTCCAATGCCCTTTTAAACAAGAGAACTCTTAAGATTTCAACGCAAAAGAGCGGGCAAAACCCGCTCTTATCTGTTGTAAGTTATTAAATTATTTCCATTTCAAGGTGTAATATCCAGAAGATGTTTTGTTAGCTCTCTCAGCTTTTACATAGTAAGTTCCTTTTGGAATACCATATTTCTTGGAAGAACCTTTTTTACTCATATAATAGGTTACCGTTCCTTTTCCGCTGTAGTAACGTGAAATATAATCATATGCATTGCTAGTAAATAAAGTCTTTCCATTGCTCTTATACAGGGAGAACTTTACACCGTCATATTTTGATGTACCATTTGTCTTTACATTGAAAGTAAGTTTCAGCTGCTGACTCTTGGTCAATTTGATCTTGTACCAGTCTGCTTTATTCTCGTTAGCGATCATGATGCTTTTTGCTTCTTTATTTTTGCCTAAGTTTTTAGCTTTCTTTTTGCTATTAGCAGAACTCTTAGACTGTGACTTGAAATCAGCCTTGATTGTTGTACCAAGCTGATATAACTCAACTTTTAACCAGTATGTTGTACCCTTTTTTACGCCATATGTAACAGTATTGTATGCAGCGCCGCTATCCTGATCCTGGAACATATCCCGTGAGGAAATAGCTTTCTTGTTCTTATCGCACAATGTAACATAACCGTTAGTATATGCTACCTCACTGGAATTATTAGTCATTTTGAAAGTTACATATCCGGTCTTTGCAGCTTTAAACTGAATAAACACATCACTTAATGTACCAGTTGCTGCAAATTCATTATATAAGTCTTCATCTGTAATCTTGACTGTCTGTGTACCAGAACCTTTAATGCTCATTTCAGATGCGCTCACTTCCTGCGGGTCAACTACAACCAATACAGAAAGCATCATTACCACTGCAAGTGCGAGACTTGCCACACGTTTTAAAATGTTTTTCTCCATTTTTCTTCTTTCCTTTCGTTTTAATATTTTGTTAAAATGGTTGAAAAGTAACTTACAAACATATGATACTCCCCGGGCTTATTTTAGTCAATAATGCATATCCCACTAATTTTCTCTACCAGATATTGTAGTTTTTTGGTAATTATGTCAAAAGTGTGTCCACATTTTGAAATTTCTATGTTCTGGCATATAGAAAACGGGCAGTTTTTGCCCCTTCTCCTGTCAAACTTTGCCAAATCCAATGTTTCACTCTCTCCGATCCAGTAATTTCTTACGTATCCTCTCCCCAAACAACACATTGAGTTCCCCGCAGAGCATCAT
>JAMPFA010000002.1:65287-118936 GCA_023664725.1 Roseburia sp.
ATGGCAATATATGGAAGAATTATTTGACTAAGTATAATTCGGTCAGTACACTAGTATTGACAAGGCACTAATTAAAGAAACTGATTCAGTGAATGTCAGGCTATTATGTGTAAGACTGTGTAATGCAGCACAAACTTACCACAATGAAAATAAACAAAAATTCAATTTCTTTAATTATCGTATAAAAGATAGAGATACAGAATAGAGGAATTTTAATTACATTGCTTGCGGCGGCGTTTATCAAGGCTGCGGAGAGCAAAGGCCATAAGGTGACCAGGTTTGACGCTGCAATGGGAAATGTAGGGGGATGCTGCGCCTGCGAAACTTGTTTGAAATCAGGGAAGGCCTGTTCCTTTGATGATTTCAACACCATAGCCCCGGCTATTTTGGAAGCAGGTGACATTGATAAGACAGACGGATGTAAACAGGCAGCTGATCTGGCTGGCAAATTTTAAGGAATATCAAGGGTTACTACATATTTGGGGTAGTGATACCCCATTCCCTCTGCCACATACTTTGTTGCAGAATCAAACAATTCACGCATGGACAAAACAGCAGTCCATGTCTCCTCTATATCACAGCCCAAATAGGTGCGCAGATAACTTTCATATTCTTCTTTTTTGAGAAAGCGGTGCAGATACTTTGCAGACTTCCCAACGCTCACGCTAAAATCTGTTAATATGCGGCCTTCCAGGAGAGCATTTATCGCCAGTTCCATGGCTGTCTGAAATGTATGGTTTCCCCAGTTTCTTCCGTAATGTTTTTCCACATCTGCAAGAGAGTCTGCGGTAAAGTACCATCTCTTTTGTCTCCCGGTAAAAGCAGTCGGTAGTCCAGGTCTTGTACCTGCGAAAGGGAAATTTAGCTTTTTCAAGAGTTTTTTGAGTATAACATGGTAAGTGGGATTATAAAAGGTCCCCTTGTAAAATTCCCGTTTTTATCATATAATAGTGTGAATGTGTTTGTAAGGAACTGTTTGAACTTGGCAGTTTCTGAAATGCCCGGAGAAGTGGGACGGGAAAGGGTGAAAAATATGAGAGAACTGAATAAATTATTGGAGCGTCTGGATTATAAAGTAACGCAGGGAAGCCTTGACAAAACGATCACCGACCTTGTGTATGATTCCAGGAAAGTGACAAAGGACTCCCTCTTTGTCTGCGTGAAAGGCGCCCAGGTGGACGGCCACAGCTTTGCGGGGGAGGTGGCGGAAAAAGGAGCCAGCGTCCTTGTTGTGATGGATGAGGTGTCTGTGCCGGAAAATGTGACGGTGATTAAAGTGGAGGATACCAGATATGCCCTGGCGCTTTTGTCGGCGGCCTATTTTGATCATCCCGCCAATGACCTGAAAGTCATTGGCGTCACAGGAACCAAGGGAAAAACCACCACCACTTATATGGTCAAATCCATTTTGGAGGGAGCAGGCCATAAGGTGGGGCTTATTGGAACCATCGAGGCCATCATCGGGGAGGAAGTCATTCCCTCCGCCAATACCACGCCGGAATCTTACCTGATTCAGAAATATTTCCGCAAGATGGCGGACTGTGGATGTGACTGCTGTGTGATGGAAGTTTCCTCTCAGGGGCTTATGATGCACAGAACCGCAGGATTTGAGTTTGAGATTGGAATTTTTACCAATTTGGAGCCGGATCATATCGGTCCAAATGAGCACGCCAGCTTTGAAGAGTATATGGCATGCAAAGGACTTTTGTTTCGGCAGTGCAAGATCGGAATCGTAAATATAGACGATGCCCACTGTCAGGATGTGTTAAAAGGCCATACCTGCCAGGTGGAGACCTTTGGTTTTTCCGAAAGGGCAGATCTTAGGGCAGAACATATGCAGTGTATCCACAGGCCGGGATATCTTGGAGTGGCATATCATTTAGCAGGGCTTTTGGATTTTGATGTGGAGATAGATGTGCCGGGAAAATTCAGTGTATACAATTCCCTTACCGCTATTGCCATCTGTCGTCATTTCGGGGTTTCCGTGGAAGTGATGAAAAAGGCCTTGAAGGAGGCAAAGACAAAGGGAAGGATCGAGATGGTGAAAGTCTCTGATGAATTTACCCTGATGATTGACTATGCTCACAATGCCATGAGCTTAGAGAGCCTTCTCACCACCTTAAAAGAGTATGAGCCGGGAAGACTTGTATGTCTCTTTGGCTGTGGCGGGAACCGGGCAAAATCCAGGCGTTATGAGATGGGAGAGGTTTCCGGCAATCTGGCGGATCTGACCATCATCACCTCAGACAATCCCAGGTTTGAAGAACCCCAGGCAATTATCGACGATATCAAGGTGGGGATTGGAAAGACCAAGGGAGAGTATGTGGAGATTATTGACAGGAAAGAGGCGATCCGTTACGCCATTAGGAATGGCAGGCCCGGGGATGTGATCGTTCTTGCGGGAAAAGGCCATGAGGACTACCAGGAGATCAAGGGGAAAAAATATCCTATGGATGAAAGAGATTTGATCGCTGATATACTAAAGGAAGGAATATGATATTCTTTGCAAATATTATAATAGATATATCCCTTACAAAACTGGATAAGACGTTTCAGTACCGGATACCGGAGGAACTTTTTTCACAGGTCCATCCCGGGGTTCAGGTGCTTGTGCCCTTTGGCAGCGGAAACCGCAGCATCAGAGGGTATGTACTGGAAGTGACAGACAAACCGGAATTTGATCTGGAAAAGATAAAGGATATCCTCGCCATAGCAGAAGAAGGCGTGGAGATTCAGGGACAGCTCATCGCTCTGGCATCCTGGATGCGGAAAAATTACGGCGGCACTATGAACCAGGCGTTAAAGACGGTAATTCCCATAAAACAGAAGACAAAAGCAAAAGAAAACCGCAGAGTGGAACTTTTGTTACCTATGGAGAAGGCAAAAGAACAGCTTAACCTTTATGAAAAAAAGCACAACACTGCAAGGGCAAGGCTTTTACAGGAGCTGCTCTGTCATGGTAATATTGACTATGATATTGTAACCCACAAGTTAAATGTGGCAGGCTCTGTGGTAAAGGCATTAGAAGAGCAGGGGATTTTAAAAGTGAGCCATACCAGAGTTTACCGGAATCCCGTGGCACATTTACAGAGCAGAGGGTATGATATTGTGTTAAACCATGCCCAGCAGAATGCGGTAGATCAGGTATTAGCAGACAGGGATCAGGGAATTTTTGCCACCTACCTGCTCCACGGCGTTACAGGCAGCGGAAAGACGGAAGTCTACATGGAGCTTATCGCCCATGTGATCGGGGAGGGAAAAGCGGCGATCATGCTGATACCGGAAATTGCCCTGACCTATCAGACGGTGATGCGGTTTTATGGCCGGTTTGGAGGGCGGGTTTCGATCTTAAATTCAAAAATGTCTGCCGGAGAGAGATATGACCAGTTCCTTCGGGCAAAAAGAGGGGAAATCGACATTATGATTGGACCAAGGTCTGCACTGTTTACCCCTTTTTCCCATTTGGGACTGATTATTATAGATGAAGAACATGAAAACAGTTATAAAAGTGAGACAGTTCCCAGGTATCACGCCAGGGAGACAGCTATACAGCGGGGGAAAATGACAGAGGCCTCTGTGGTGCTTGGCTCCGCCACGCCTTCTCTGGAAAGCTATTACAGGGCAGAGCAGGGCATGTACCGTCTCCTTACTTTAAAACAGCGGGTGAAGGAAAAACCTCTGCCCATCTGTCATACCGTAGATTTAAGGGAGGAGTTAAAGGCGGGAAACCGTTCCATTTTAAGCAGGAAACTTATGGAGTTGATGTCGGAGCGGCTTTCTAAAAAGCAGCAGATTATGCTGTTTTTAAACAGAAGGGGGATATCGGGTTTTGTGTCCTGCCGAAGCTGCGGGGAAGTGATGAAGTGTCCCCACTGTGATGTGTCCTTAAGCCTTCACAGAAATAACAGATTAATCTGTCATTATTGTGGATATGAGAAAGATCTGCCGGGAACTTGTCCCACCTGTGGTTCCAGGTATATCAGTGGTTTTAAGGCGGGAACCCAGAAAATAGAGGAATTGGTGAGTGCATGCTTTCCGAAAGCCAAAATTCTTCGCATGGATTTTGACACTACAAGGAAAAAGGGAAGCTATGAGGAGATCCTCTCTGCGTTTTCCGCAGGGGAGGCAGATATCCTCATCGGAACCCAGATGATCGTAAAAGGACACGATTTCCCAAACGTAACTCTGGTGGGGATCCTGGCGGCGGATATGTCCATGTATGTGAATGACTACTGTGCCACGGAGCGCACATTTGCCCTTCTCACTCAGGCAGCAGGAAGGGCTGGCAGGGGAAATATGCCAGGGGAAGTTGTAATCCAGACTTACAATCCGGAACATTTTGCCATAAAGACGGCAGAAGTTCAGGATTATGAGTCATTTTACCAAAAAGAGATTACATACCGGAAAATGATGCATTATCCCCCGGTATTTCACATGGCTGTTGTGATTTTCACAAGTGAAGATGAGACCTCGGCAGTGCAGGCGTCTATTCGCCTGGCACGGGTGATAAAGAATACCAGGATTGAAAACCTGCAGGTCATCGGCCCTGCCGGGGCAGCAGTGGCAAAAGTAAAAGATATCTATCGCCAGGTAATTTACTTAAAGCATCCGGAATATGAAAGTCTGGTTACTTTAAAAGACCGCCTGGAGTTATTTATAAAAGAAAAACAGGATATGACACAGGTGAACATCACCTTTGATTTTGACCCTATAGGGGGATTTTAGAAAGCAAGATGGAGGAGTATTATGGCACTTAGGACAATTCGTATGCAGGGAGATGCGGTTCTCACAAAAAAATGCAGGGAGATCACGGAGATGACTCCCAAAATTGAGATGTTGATAGATGATATGTTAGAGACCATGTATGAGGCTCAGGGAGTGGGACTGGCAGCGCCCCAGGTGGGAATTTTAAAGCGGGTAGTGGTCATTGATATCGGGGACGGTCCGTTAGTGCTGATCAATCCGGTGATCATCTCCTCTGACGGGGAGCAGACTGGGGGAGAAGGGTGCCTTAGCCTTCCGGGGATGGCAGGTCAGGTCACAAGGCCAAACCATGTGGTAGCAAAAGCCTATGACAGGTATATGAACGAGATTACCGTGGAGGGGATAGACCTTCTGGCAAGGGCCATCTGCCATGAGGTAGATCATCTGGAGGGCCATATGTATACGGAGTTTGTAGAGGGAGAGCTCTACGAGGTATCTTACGAGGAGGAATAAATATGCGGGTAGTGTTTATGGGTACCCCGGATTTTGCGGCAGGTATTTTGGAGGCAGTAGTGTCTGCGGGCCATGAGGTGGTATTGGCAGTGACCCAGCCGGATAAGCCAAAGGGCAGGGGAAAGGCAATGCAGCCCACCCCGGTAAAGGAATGTGCCCGCTCAAAAGGGATTGAAGTGTATCAGCCGAAAAAAGTCCGGGAGGCGGAATGTGTGGAGTTTATCCGAAAAAAAGAGCCGGAAATTATTGTGGTGGCCGCTTTTGGACAGATCCTTCCAAAAGAAATCCTGGATATGCCAAAATATGGCTGTGTCAACGTGCACGCCTCATTGCTGCCAAAATACCGTGGAGCAGCCCCCATCCAGTGGGCAGTGATAGACGGGGAAAAAGTTTCCGGCGTCACCATTATGCGCATGGACGTGGGACTTGACACAGGAGATATCATCGAGAAGGCGGAAGTGGAACTCTCCCCTCAGGAGACAGGGGGAAGCCTTTTTGACAAACTGGAAGAACTGGGAGCAGGCCTTTTGGTGCGCACTATGGAAAAAATAGAAAAGGGCACTGCAACATACACAAAGCAGGAGGAATCAGAGGCCACCCATGTGGGGATGATAAAAAAAGAGATGGGCTGTATCTTATGGGAAAGGCCCGCAGTGGAGATCGAGCGGCTGATCCGGGGATTAAACCCCTGGCCAAGTGCATATACCAGGATAAATGAGAAAACACTAAAAATATGGAGAGCCTTGCCGGAAGCTGGCGGGGATGCCTCAAAAGCCGGAGAGGTTGCCTTGGTAAATAAGAAAGAACTGAAAATATATACCGGGGAGGGAGTGCTCTCGCTGTTGGAAGTTCAGCTGGAGGGGAAGAAGCGTATGGATATCGAAGCTTTTCTCCGTGGATATGAAGTGGCGGCGGATATGAAACTTGGATGAAAGAGAAAGGATGATAGCTTATGGGATATGGATACGGATATTACAGTTGGTGGGATCCCACCTATTTTCTGGTGATCATCGGAGCAGTAATCTGTATGATTGCCTCCGCAAGAGTTAAGACAACTTTTAATAAATATTCTAAATATCGCAGCAGAACAAATATGACCGGGGCAGAGGCGGCTCAGAGAGTGCTTCGCTCTGCGGGGATCACAGACGTGGTCATCCGCCATGTATCGGGGAGTCTGACAGACCATTATGATCCGAGGAACAAGACATTAAATCTTTCTGACAGTGTGTATGGTTCCACGTCGGTGGCAGCCATCGGCGTGGCGGCCCACGAGTGCGGCCATGCCATTCAGCATCAGAAAAGCTATGCGCCTCTAAGTATTAGAAGTGCCATTGTTCCGGTTGCCAATATCGGTTCCACTCTAGCCTGGCCCCTGATTGTGATCGGACTGTTCTTTTCCAGCACCACAGGTTCTCTTCTCATCAACCTGGGAATCCTCTGCTTTTCCCTGGCGGTGTTGTTTCAGCTTGTGACCCTTCCGGTGGAGTTTGATGCATCCAGGCGGGCAGTTCGGATTCTTGACAGCACAGGGATTTTAAGCGAGCAGGAGCTGCCCATGACGAGAAAAGTGTTAAAGGCGGCAGCCCTCACCTATGTGGCAGGGGCGGCGGCAGCTATTTTACAGCTCTTGCGTCTCATTATTCTGTTTGGAGGAAGAAATGACGACTGATGGGGTAAACACCAGGGAGCTGGTGCTTGAGACGCTTCTTAGCGTTGAAAAAGGAGAAATCTACAGTCATATTGCACTTTCCGCCCTGCTGGATAAGTATCAGTATCTGACCAAGCAGGAGAGAAGCTTTATCACCAGGGTGACTATGGGCACTTTAGAGCGGAAGCTTGAGATGGATTATATTATTGACTGTTTTTCCAAAGTGAACGTGAAAAAAATGAAGCCGGTAATCTTATGTATTCTTCGGATGAGTGTTTACCAGCTAAAATATATGGATTCTGTGCCGGATTCTGCCGTGTGCAACGAGGCGGTGAAGCTGGCAGTTCGGAAAGGTTTTGGCAGCTTGAAGGGATTTGTCAACGGAGTGCTTCGGAATATCAGCAGAAATCTTTCCCAGGTGGTTTACCCGGATGGGGAGAGGCAGCCCCTAAAGGCGCTGTCCATCCGCTGTTCCATCCCGGAGTGGATTTTGGAGCAGTGGGAAAAGGATTACGGATGGGAAAAGACAGAGTCCGTGGCGGAATCTTTCCTGTTACAGGGGAGGACAACTGCCCGGGTAAACACTATGCAGACCACCAGAGAAAAATTGATATTAGATTTAAAAAGTCAGGGAATCCAGGCAGAAACAGTAGAATTAAAAGACTATCCAGATTTTAAGGAAGGGTTGTACATATGGGATTACGACTATCTCTCAAAAATAGAGGAGTTTAATGAGGGACAGTTTTATATACAGGATTTAAGTTCTATGCTCCCGGCTTATCTTCTCGCCCCAAAGAAAGGAGATTTTGTGGTGGATGTGTGTGCGGCTCCGGGAGGAAAAAGCCTTCATGCGGCAGAGTTGATGGAGGGCAGCGGGCTGGTGGAGGCAAGGGATCTGACAGAATATAAAGTGGATTTAATAAAAGAAAATATCCGCCGTGTGAAAGCCTCCAACGTGAAAGCGGTAAAGTGGGATGCCTGTATTTTGGATGAATCTATTGTGGGAAAAGCGGACGGTGTCATTGCGGATCTGCCCTGTTCCGGCCTTGGAGTTCTGGGGAAAAAGCCAGAGATCCGCTGCCGTATCACCAGAAAACAGGAGGAAGAGCTTGCAGGGCTTCAGAGGCAGATCCTTGCCAATGCCTGCTTGTATGTAAAACCCGGGGGAACGCTCTTGTATTCCACCTGTACGGTAAATAAAATGGAAAATGAGGACAACACCAGCTGGTTTTTGAAAAATCATCCGGAGTTTTCATTGATCAAAGAACGCCAGATCTTTCCCGACGAGGGATATGGAGACGGTTTTTATCTGGCAAAAATGATTCGGAGCAAAACATGACAGAAAAAGCAGATATCAAATCCATGAATCTTTCTGAACTTACGGAATATGTGATTTCCCTGGGAGAAAAGGGGTTTCGGGCAGGGCAGCTCTATCAGTGGATGCATGAAAAACTTGCAGTATCTATAGAGAATATGAGCAATCTCCCAAAGAGTTTTCAGGGAAAATTAAAAGAGGAATGTATTTATACAGTACTAGAAAAGACGGATGTTCAGGTGTCAAAGGACGGCACAAGAAAGTATCTTTTCTGCCTGGCGGACGGAAATGTGATCGAGAGTGTTTTGATGCGCTATAAGTTTGGCAATTCTGTGTGTATATCCTCCCAGGCGGGATGCAGGATGGGGTGCAGATTCTGCGCCTCCACCTTAGAGGGGCTGGTGAGGAACCTCACTCCGGCGGAGATGCTAGAGCAGGTGTATCAGATTGCCAGGGACACCGGGGAACGGGTGAGTCATGTGGTGGTGATGGGAACCGGTGAGCCATTGGACAATTTTGACAATCTTCTGCGGTTTATTGAGCTTTTGACCAGTGAAAAGGGAATGAATTTGAGTCAGCGGAATATTACTGTGTCCACCTGCGGCATTGTGCCAGGGATAAAAGAACTGGCGGAAAAGAAGCTGCAGATTACCCTGGCGCTCTCCCTTCATGCCCCCTCTCAGGAGAAGAGGAGAGAGCTTATGCCCATTGCGAACAAGTATGAGCTAAAAGACGTGATTTTGGTCTGCCGGGAATATGTAAAAATGACAGGCAGGAGGATCACTTTTGAGTACAGTCTGGTGGCGGGGAAAAATGATTCCAAGGAGGATGCAAAAGAGCTTTACTCGCTTATAAAGGGGATAAACTGTCATGTAAATCTGATCCCGGTAAACCCTATAAAAGAGCGGGATTTTAAGAAACCTGAGAAAAGAGATGTCCAGGGATTTAAAAATAAACTTGAAAAATATGGAATAAATGTTACTATAAGAAGAGAAATGGGCCAGGATATAGATGGTGCCTGTGGACAATTACGTAAAAAATACATGGAAAGGCAGGGATAGCATGAAAACATTTTCCATAACGGATATAGGCTTGCGCCGGAGTATGAATCAGGATGCCATGTTTACATCTGAGATTCCGGTGGGAAATCTGCCCAATCTTTTTCTCGTGGCGGATGGAATGGGCGGCCATAATGCAGGAGAATATGCTTCCAGCCATGCTGTGGAGACTATTGTTGCTGTGGCAAGACAGTCAGGAGAGACAGAGATTGCCCGAATCCTAAACGAGGCCATTGAAAAGGCGAACCAGGCGCTGCTCAAAAAGGCAGAGGAAGATGCGTCCATGAGGGGCATGGGCACTACCATCGTCGCTGCCGTGATCGTGGATGACAGGCTTTTTGTGGCAAACGTGGGAGACAGCAGGTTATACATTGTAAATCAGGAAATGAGACAGATTACCAGAGACCATTCCCTTGTGGAGGAAATGGTGCGGCTTGGGGGGATCGACAAAGAGACTGCCAGGGAACACCCGGACAAAAATATCATTACCAGAGCGGTAGGTGCTGAAAGCCGGATTGAGATTGACTTTTTTGAGGCCGGCTTAAAGGGAGAAGATACAGTTTTGCTGTGCTCTGACGGGCTGACAAATATGATTGAGGATGAGGATATCCGAAGGATCATGAAGAGCCAGCGGGATATTGCGGAACAGGCGGAAAAATTAGTGGAGACAGCCAATGCCAACGGCGGAAAAGACAATATTACGGTTGTTGTGATTGAACCATTTCAGAATTAGGAGCAAAATAAAAGGTATTTGAAGCTACAAATGCAACAGTTTTGCAGAAAGACAGGTGAAAATATGTTGACAGCGGGAATGTTTGTATCAGATCGCTATGAAATTATAGAAAAAATCGGCGCAGGAGGAATGTCCGATGTATTTAAGGCAAGGGACCATATCTTAGGGCGCAATGTGGCAATTAAAGTCTTGAAGCAGGAATTTGCCGCAGATGTGAACTTTGTGGCGAAATTCCGCACGGAGGCTCAGTCCGCAGCGGGATTAGAGCATCCCAACATTGTAAATATCTACGATGTGGGCAGTGAGGAAGGCATTCACTTTATCGTTATGGAGTATGTGGAAGGCGTTACCTTAAAAACTTATATCGAGAAAAAAGTCCAGCTCACCTACAAGGAAGCCGTCAGCATTGCCATTCAGGTGGGACGGGGAATAGAGGCGGCACATGCAAAGAATATTATCCACAGGGATATTAAGCCTCAGAATATACTGATCTCAACAGAGGGGAAGGCCAAGGTTACAGACTTTGGGATCGCAAGGGCAGTATCCAGCAACACCATAAGCGCAGACGTGATGGGTTCCGTGCATTACTCTTCCCCGGAGCAGGCGAGAAACGGTTTTGTGGACGGAAAGAGTGATATTTATTCTCTGGGTATCGTGATGTACGAGATGGTGACAGGCCGTGTGCCCTTTGACGGTGACACTACGGTAGCTGTTGCGATCCAGCACCTGCAGGAGGAGATGGTGCCACCCAGCAACTATGCGCCCAACCTTCCGGTGAGTTTAGAAAAGATTATCTTAAAATGTACTCAGAAGAGTCCAGACAGGCGTTACGACAACATCAGTGACCTTTTGGTGGATCTGAAAAAAGTATTGATAAGTCCCAATGACGATTTTGTGGCAATGGGGACGGAGAACAGCCAGGACAAGACAAGGATCGTAAGCCAGCAGGAGGTAAACCAGATCAAACAGGCAGGGCCCGCAAAGCCACAGAGGCAGAATCATGCGCCAAAGCGGGAGGAGATAGAGGAAGATTACGAGGATGAGGAAGACGAGGATGAGGAGGACGACGGTTTCTTAAACCCCAGGATGGAGAAGGCAGTAACTATAGGCGGAATCGTGGCGGGCCTTATCATCGTGGCAATTTTGATCTACTTCTTCGGCCATATGGCAGGACTTTTCGGGGGAGGATCTAAAGAATCCAAGAAAGACAGTACAGAAAGAGACATTATCACCACAGAGCAAACAGATAAAGAACAGGTGACAATGATATCTGTTCTGGGCAAGACATTTGACGAGGCAAAAGCAGAGTTATATGAGATCGGCCTTGGCATCCGTGAGGCGGGAACCCAGGCCAGTGAGGAATACCCGGAAGGGCAGATTGTTTCCCAGGATATCGAAGAGGGGAAAGAAGTGCCGAAAAACAGTACGGTATACGTGTATATCAGCAGTGGCGCCGGCAGCATCAGCGTATCTTCCGTAGTGGGCATCAGCGAGGCCGATGCGAGAAACACCCTGACTGCACAGGGATTTATCGTGAACACCAGCCAGTCAAGCAGTGATACGGTGGAGGAGGGAAAAGTTATCTCTCAGAACCCTATAGCCGGAGCTTCCGCCAAAAAGGGAGATACAGTCACTCTTGTGATCAGCAGCGGCAGGGAAGTGAAAAAAGTAATCGTTCCAAATGTGGTCAACTATACCCAGCAGGATGCGGTAAACACCCTGACAAACGCAGGGCTTATCGTTACCAGCACCTCCACAGATTACAGTGACAATATACCGGAAGGGAATGTGATCAGTCAGAGCATAGCAAAAGATCAGAGTGTGGATGAGGGAACAAACATCAGCCTTGTGATCAGCCTTGGGTCGAGAGTGACGAAATATTACTGCAATGCAAAAATTACGGCTCCCGACAGTTCAGAGGTAAGGTCAGCGGACATTACCCTGCGGGACGCAAGCGGCCAGGTACTCCAGATTTGGTCGGGAATTGATATCAGCAAATTCCCTTATAACATTTCTGTTTCTGACATTGAAAGCTCCGACAGTGGGACACTTGACATTACCTGGCATCTCTCTGACGGTACAGCCAAAGAGCAGCATGAGAATGTTACGTTTACGAAACAGTAGGGAAGTGTATGAAGGGTAAAATCGTAAAAGGAATTGCCGGATTCTATTACGTTCATGTGACACCTTCCGGGATTTATGAGTGCAAGGCGAAAGGAATTTTTCGCAAGGATAAAAAAAAGCCTCTGGTGGGGGATGATGTGGAGCTTGACATCTTGGATGAAGAGGAGATGGAGGGCAATATCACAGAAATCCTCCCCAGGAAAAATGAGCTGATCCGCCCGGCGGTGGCCAATGTAGACCAGGCGCTTTTGGTATTTGCGGCGGAAAAGCCGGATCCAAATTATAATCTTTTGGACCGTTTTCTGGTGATGATGGCTTATCAGCAGGTTCCTGTGACCATATGTTTTAATAAGTGCGATTACATCACTGAAAAAAAGGCAAAAGAGATTGCATCTGATTATGGGAAATGCGGCTCCAGGGTCATGTTTATCAGTGTGAAAGAGGAGAGGGGCTTAAGAGAACTCGCCCTGCTCTTAGAGGGAAAGACAAGTGTGCTGGCAGGGCCCTCCGGGGTGGGAAAATCTTCCATTGTAAACTATGTGCAGCCCTTAGCCGCCATGGAGACGGGAAGCGTCAGCGAGAAGATTGGCAGAGGAAAAAATACTACCAGACACTCGGAGCTGATATATGTAAAAGAGGATACTTATATTATGGATACGCCGGGGTTTAGTTCCCTGGATATTCCGGGATTTAAAGAAAATGATCTCTGGCGATATTATCCTGAGTTTGTGCCATTGGAGCCAGAATGTCGGTTTCATGGATGCAGTCATATCAAAGAACCAGACTGCGGCGTGAAACATGCATTGGAGAAAGGGCAGATTCCCAAAGTGCGCTACGAAAATTATGTGACACTGTATCAGGAGTTAAAGCAGATAAAACGGTATTAGTATTGAAAAAGGGGGTTTTTCCATGAATTGTTTGTCACCATCGCTTTTAGCGGCAGATTTTTCAAGGCTTGGGCAGCAGGTATCTCTCATCGACCAGGCGGGAGCGCAGTATGTCCACATTGATGTGATGGATGGGATGTTTGTACCCAGCATTTCCATGGGACTTCCGGTGATCAAATCCATCCGTCCGGTAAGCGACAGGATTTTTGATGTGCATTTAATGGTGCAGGACCCGGAGAGGTGCATTGACGACTATGTGGAGGCAGGGGCAGATCTGATCACTGTCCATGCGGAGGCATGCCGTCATCTGGACAGAACCATTCGGATGATTAAGGAGCAGGATATTATCGCAGGGGTTGCGCTGAATCCTTCCACACCTTTAAGTGCAATAGAGTACCTTCTGCCAGAGGTGGATATGGTACTGGTCATGACGGTGAATCCGGGTTATGGCGGACAGGCGCTGATTCCCTATACCCTGGACAAGATCAGGGATTTAAAAAACATGATTGATCAGCGGGGATTAAAGACTGACATTGAGGTGGACGGCGGGATTACCATAAAGAACCTGGGAACGGTAATGGACGCAGGGGCAAATATTATTGTCTCCGGCAGTTCTGTGTTTCAGGGGGATGTGGAAGAAAACGTGAAACAATTTTTGGATTTTATGGCGGAGTAAGAGATGAAACAGGCAGTGATCGTGACAGGGGGAACTATGGATCTTAAGTTTGCCCTGTCTTATATTCATGAGCAAAAACCGGATATTTTAGGGGCAGTGGATTCCGGCATGGAATTTTTTTTCAAGGCGGGACAAAAGCCCCATGTCATCGTAGGGGATTTTGACTCGGTAAAACAGGATACCCTTGCCTTTTTCAAAGGGCAGCAGAGAATTGACTGGGTGGAACTTGTGCCAGAGAAGGACGATACGGATACGGAGGCGGCCATCCGTGAGATGATACGCCGGGAATGTGAAAAAATCCACATCCTTGGGGCCACAGGAAGCCGATTAGACCATGTACTCTCTAATATTGGACTACTTGGAATCGGACTGTCAGAGGGAATTGAGATTCTTATGGTAGATCCTAGTAACAGGATTCGCATGACAGACAAAGGGATTTCCATCAGAAGAGAAGAGCAGTTCGGAGATTATGTGTCCCTTTTGCCTTTTACCCCGAAAGTTACAGGGCTTACGTTAAAGGGCATGAAATATCCGCTTTTGGACTATGAGTACGCTTGCTTTTCCTCTCTTGGGATCAGCAATGAGATTGTGGAGGATGAGGCGGAGATTTCTTTTACGGAGGGAGTTCTTTTGGTGATTGAATCCAGGGATAGATAAGACAAACTTATGTGAGATCAGATAAAAGCTGTGGTAACGGCCGCAGCTTTTTTTTATGCGATTGATCTATAGCCTAAGGCTATAACCCGTAAAAGAAAAAAAGCAGTATACAAATCATTTGCTATCTGTTATAGTAAAAAGACAAAAACATACTATATCAATAGGATAAATGGGAGATAATAAGAGACGACACTGGTGCAGTTAAAATATGCAATCACTGTGGCAGGGCAGCATTCACTGAACGATGCCGCCAAAATGCTTTTCATATCACAGCCAAGCCTCTCTGCTGCAATCCGTTTCCTGGAAAAAGAAATCGGCTTTGACATTTTTATCCGGCCAAAAAACGGGATTACTGTAACTGCAAAGGGGGCAGAGTTTATTGGATACGCCAAGTCAGTAATGGAGCAGTATGAGCTTTTGGATGCAAAATACATCTCCCACACAGAGGCAAAAAAGACTTTCAGCGTTTCCATGCAGCGCTATACCTTTGCGGAGGAAGTCTTAAGCACCTACCAGTACAAAAGGTTTATCCGGGCAAATGACAGAGCCACACTTTTGAACCTTATGGTGGGATTAAACGGTTTTACCCTCTGTTCCGGCATCATATGCGAGGAATTATACGGGGAGGAGTACTGTGCCGTGAAATTAAAGTCTGAAGAGAAGATGACTATCAGGTACATTTCAAGGAAGGATGCCCCCATCAGCCCTTTCGGGCAGAAGTATTTGGAGGAAATCGCAAAGTTCAAAGAGAAAACACTGGAATAAAAGCCGAAAGCAATAGATCAGAAAGAGAGAACAAGAGGACAGAGATTATGGCAAGGAGTATCGAGACGAGATGTCTGCATTTGGAGGAGGAAGAGGGAGAAAGCAGCCATTACGGGGCAATCAGCTACCCCATTTATCAGACGGCAACTTATGTCCATCCGGGAGTGGGTATGAGCGCGGGATTTGACTACAGCAGGCTTCAAAATCCCACAAGGGAAAATTTGGAGAAAGTGGTGGCGTCCCTGGAGAGAGGAATTGATGCACTGGCATTTTCCACAGGAATGGCGGAAATCTCTCTGTTGATGGAGCTGTTTTCCCCGGGGGACCACATTATTGCAGATGCGGATCTATATGGCGGGAGCATCCGTCTTTTTACCAATGTGTCGGCAAAAAATGGCATTGTCTTTTCCAGTATCGACTGCTGTAGGGAGGATGTGGAGAGATGCATCAGGGAAAATACAAAAGCCATCTACATTGAGACTCCCACAAATCCCATGATGAATGTGACGGATATAAAAGCCCTGTCAAAGATTGCAAAAAGCCATGGAATCCTTTTGATTGTGGACAATACTGATTTTCCATTTGCTGCGTTGGTCTGCACTCCGTTTCGGTCTGTGCTAAACGTGTGCCACTGGCACACAGCACCGTCAATCGACGTAGCCACCGCTACGCCTCATTCCTCCGCCTTGCATATGGAACAATTATCCTGCGTCAATGTATCAGAAACTTAATATTCGTTGTACTAGTGACGAACAGGGAAGATCTCAGAGAAAAATTGTGGATGATAAAATTTGCAGAGAGCCTGGAAGTGGCGTTCTTGGCATAAAAAAGCGTTGGGAGGGTAAAATCAAAATTTATTACTATATAGATTAATAAAAGAATTTGTGATAAGATAAAGATGAAAACAGGAAGACAGGAGGATACTGTAAGATAAATGGAAATTGAGAATACACTTGCGAAAAACATTACTGCCGCCGGTGATTATGCTGCTTATGACACAGCATGTAAAAGGTTATTGGCAAACAAAGTAGTCCTCGCATGGATTATGAAGAGCTGCCTGGAGGAATATAGGGATTTTAGTGTGGATGAGATTGTGGAGAAATATATCGAGGGCGAGCCACAGATAGCGAAAACAGCAGTAAATCTTGATGAGGAGACAGAAAATGACGGTGAGCAGATAAGAGGTGCAAAAACTGAGGATAGCACGATAAAAGAGGGAACCATCACCTATGATATCCGTTTTTATGCCACTGCTCCCAAATCCGGGGAGATGGTAAGCCTGATCATTAATATAGAGGCACAAAATGACTTTTATCCGGGATATCCGATTATCAAGCGTGGGATTTATTATTGCAGCCGGATGATTTCATCACAGTATGGAGTGGAATTTGTAAACAGTCATTACGAGAAGATAAAAAAGGTCTATTCTATCTGGGTATGCGCAAATCCGTCGGAGTTCCGTGAAAATACCATTGCCCGGTATGTGGTCCGGGAGGAAAACCTAGTTGGAGAAGCGGCTGAAAAAAAAGAAAATTATGACTTGCTTACAGCTGTTATCATCTGCCTTGGACATTCAGGGGATAAAAAATATTCAGGCATATTAAAGCTGTTGGAGGTATTGCTTTCCTCTGAGAAAAATCCAACGGAAAAGAAAAAAATCCTGTATGATGATTTTGATATTAAAATGACAAAGGAATTGGAAAGTGAGGTGTCAGAAATGTGTAATTTAAGCAGAGGCATAGAAGAAAGAGGTATAGAAAAAGGTATAGAAAAAGGTATTAGAGAAGGAGTCCTGGCATCTATTCAAAATCTGATGGAGAGCATGGGTTGGTCTGTAGAACAGGCAATGAAAGCCTTAAAGATACCGGAAACAGAACAGTCAATATATACGGACAATTTAAGGAAAATGAAGTAGGTAAATGACATTTAGTACATTGTCCAAATAAAGCGTTGAGGGGATGCCATAGGTGGCAACAGCATCAAGGAAGACCTTCTGGAAATTGGCACCGTTATCCTGATAAAAGAACCTGCCGCCTACGATCAGGCGGGATTTATCATCCAGGATCATAATGCGGTAAGTCTGGTGCGCCACGCCGCCCTCACAGATACGGGGGCCGTGGAGGGTGTCGGCCTGATACATGCCGGTGGCAGAGAGTTTTGGGTATTTTTCCCTCAGTTCATAGATCTTTGCTATGGCATCTGCATCCAGCCTGCGGCTGTGCCCCTTGTCAGCCCGCTGTTTTGGTATAAGTGCATCGAAACCCCCTGCGGTAATCGGACTCCCAGCAGGAAAAAGCCCCCGGAGAGCAGCTGACTTCCCGTCCGTCTGGCAGCCATGGCAATGTCGTTATTGTTTTGTTTCTTATTCATGTAAGATCATCTCCTGTTATCAGGGCAGCACAGGAAAAGAGAGAAAGGTACTGTCAGGTTATCTGATAACCCCCGGGAGGGATGGAGGAGGTTTTTATCTTTGGCCGGAGCCTGTCAGCAGGCTGCAGGAAGGAACGTTTTGGAACTGTCTTTTGATGCGTGCATAGAGAAGGGAGATGAGGGATCCCAGACTGTAGGAAGAATAGGGGACAATGATTGAGGGGAGGAGAGCATGGGAGTGTCTGCAGGAGAGGTATTTGAGAGAGCGGACGGATATGTGATGATCGCATACAGTCCTATCTAAGAGTAAAAAATCAGTTTCCGTAAAATTGAATAAGAAAAGCCTTTCACGGAAAAAAGGAAAAAGATATTTTTTGAAAGCCACGTTAAAACCTGCAAATTCTACATATACGGTAAAGTGGAAAAGTTCCAATAAAAAGGTTGCATCAGTGGATTCGTATGGATGCCTAAAAGCGAAAAAGAAAGGAAAAACCACTGTTATGGTTACTGCAAAGAGTGGGAAAAAGGCATCTTGTAAGGTGACAGTAAAATAAAGGCAAAAGTAAAGATTAAGATAAAATAGCCAGCAGCTTGAAAAAGCCATTAATTCTGCTATAATAAAATTACAATTTTGTAAGGGGTGATAAAATGGATCTTCAGATATTTTAAGCCCACCAACAGAAAATTATGACCGTGGAGAGAAAAAATTGTACAGACAACAGGAAATTGATGAATATTGGATTGTTGACTGGCAAAAGAAAAAAGTTGAAATCTATAATCTTGATTATGACGAAAGTGGGGAACCACAATATTATTTGTGGGAAACAATTACCAAAGCGAATAAAGAAGAATTGAAAATTGTTCATTTTCAAAATCTGAATATTACATTTGATAAATTATTTGCTGAGGTAGATTTGGAATATTAGTGAGGCGGCCACAATTAATATATAACCCAAATTAGAATAATAAAAAGACGGAGGTCATCTTATGCCAAATAATGAAAAAGAATACGACGGATATTTATTTGATCAATTGACAATATTGGAACGTTTAGAGCGGATAGCAAAGAAAACGGATGCTCAAGAGGTTATGGAAGAAATTTCTATTATTAGAAAAGAAATTGAACGTAAATTGTATCGTCCTGGAAGTAAAGGCGAATAGGGGAGTATGCCAATATGGCAGAAAGGGGAATACAGCACATGGCTAAGGCACTTCCAATCGGGATAGAATTTTATAAAGAAATGATTGAAAAACAATTTTATTATGTGGATAAAACATTAATGATAAAAGATATCCTGGACAGCGGTGCAAAGGTCAGCCTTTTCACCCGCCCAAGACGTTTCGGAAAGACCCTGGCTCTTACCATGTTACAGACATTTTTTGAGGATGAACGTGACCGTGAGGGAAAGCCTGTGGATAACAGCCTCTATTTTGCCGGGAAAAAGATAGAATCTGCCGGAGAAACTTATATGGAAAAAATGGGGCAGTATCCGGTGATTAACCTGACGTTAAAGTCGGCAAAACAGCCAACCTATGAGATGGCATACAGCGTTTTAAGAGACGAGATCAGGGAGGAGTTTCGCAGACACAAGTATGTGTGTGGATCAGATTGTTTAGATGAGGATGAGAAAAAGAAATTTTTGCAGATGATAGAGGGTAAGGCAGAGGCAGGGGAATATGCAACCTCTCTGGCGTTTCTTTCCGTCTGTCTGAAAAAATATCACGGTAAAAACGTGGTCATCTTAATTGACGAGTATGATGTTCCACTGGAAAATGCTTATTTTGAAAGATTTTATGATAGCATGATAAAGTTTGTCCGTTCTCTGTTTGAATCAGCGTTAAAGACAAACATCTGCCTGGAATTAGCGGTGATCACCGGATGCTTAAGGATCAGCAGGGAGAGCATTTTTACGGGGCTGAATAACCTGAAAGTGATTTCGATTCTGCGGGATGACGCTGCGGAATGTTTTGGCTTTACCCCCGAGGAAGTGGAGGAGATGCTAAAAGCATATGGGAAGGGGAGCCGCACAGAGGAAGTGCGGGACTGGTACGATGGCTATCTGTTTGGAGACACGGAAGTCTATAATCCCTGGAGCGTGATCAATTATGTGGATGAAAACAAGAATAAAAAGAATATTCTGCCCAAGCCTTACTGGTCCAACACTTCTTCCAACAGCATTGTCCGGGAGTTGATTGAGGAGGCAGATTTTGACACCAGAGGGGAGATAGAAAATCTTCTTGCCGGGGGAACGATAGAGAAACAGATACATGAAGATATTACTTACGGAGATATCCACGAATCCCAGGATAATTTGTGGAACTTCTTGTTTTTTACCGGATATTTGAAAAAAGTGGGGGAGCGTTTTGAGTCGGACAATATTTATCTCACTATGACCATTCCAAACAGGGAAATCCGCTATGTGTATCAGAATTCCATTTTTACCTGGTTTGATAAAAAGGTAAAAACATCTGATAGAAAGCCGCTCTATGAGGCATTGCTGTCAGGTGACTGTTCTGCCATAGAAAAGATACTGAAAAAGCAGTTGATTGAGAGTATCAGTTTTTATGATGGGGGAGAGCAGTTTTACCATGGATTTATGGTGGGGATGCTGGGAGGATTAGGGACATACCACTTGAAATCAAACAGGGAAGCCGGGGACGGCAGGGCGGATCTTATCATGGAGCCTTTGGATGAAAATGACCCTGTGGTGATCCTGGAATTAAAAACGGCAGAAAAGTTTTCTCTGATGGAGGAGCGATGTGAGGCGGCTCTGAGACAGATTGAGGAGAAGCATTACGACGCCTGGTACAAAGAGATGGGATATGAGCATTATGTGAAATATGGTATTTCTTTTTGTAAAAAGTCTTTGAAGGTAAAGTCTGAATTAAATTGACAGATAAATCAAATGGTAAATCAGGAAAAGAAGTAGGAGCAGCCATATTTGATGCAGTCTGCAGCATGTGCCGGCAGCATATCAAAGGCAGGGTTTACAGAAAAAAGGATCATTCCAAGGTCTATGTAGTCTGTGCGCAGACGGTTTAGCAGATCTTTAAATGCCTCCTGGACTTTTTCCAGTTCACGGGTGTGCACATTTGATTCTGACATCCAGCAGTCTAAGATGTTGATCCCTGTCTGAGCGCAGTGGCAATAATCTCCTTGACCTCCGCAGCATTATGACGCTCCAGCCATTCGGCGCCAAGGCCGATTTCGCTGACATTTAATCCGGTTTTTCCAAGTGCTCTGTATTTCATATAAGTGTCCTTCTTTTCATGCGAGAATTGCCTCTTTTCATTCTTTTTTGTCTAGTTTTTTTCATCTAATTTCTTTTCGTCTGATTCCTTCAGCCTTTTTTCCAGTTCCTCTTTGTCATAATTGTCCACTGCATACTGGCAGCACTGCAGTACCAAGGAGCTAAGTGAGATGCCCTCGTGTTCTGCAATGGCTTTTAATGTATGAAACATGTCATCTGTAAAGCTTATGGTTCTGGGGATTTTGTCTTTACCGGTCTTTTTGTCAATCTTGAACATATTTCTCCTCCATAATAAAATTATCAATATAAGTATATCAAATAAATACGCTTTTGTACATACCGCTTTTCAATTTTGTGTTCGAATTGCGTAACAAAAGTTTTTATGCTGAAAAATATACATTTCCTATGGATAAAGACTAACCGACTTGCGGTTAAAAAGTAATGGAATTTGGGTTGCTTTTTATTCTGTATGTTTTAAAAATCTGTTGATATCATTTGATAAAAACGGAGGTATAAAGCATGGAGAAACAAAGAAAAGAGGCAAATATCCACATTGGAAAAAGACTGCGGGAGGCAAGAAATAACCTTGGGATCAATCAGGCAGAATTTGCTGCTGCCTTTGGCGTTTCGGAGGAGCATTACCGGAAATATGAATCCGGCGCAACAGGTCTGTCGGCGGATAAGCTTTTGATCTTGTATAAAAAATATGGAATTGACCCCACGTATCTGATCACGGGACAGTGCATGAAAGATTTTGACATAGAATATTATATTGCAAATTGCAGCAGGGAGCAGCGCAACGAGCTGTTTGACAGGATTTTGGTATATATGGGAAGGCTGATAAAGAAATAGCGGCGACTTTGGAAATATCTTCAAAAATCTCTTCCAATAGTAGGGGCTTCTGTGGTATCATACTTTCTATATATGCCGGAGGGTAAAGCTAAAGATCAGTCCGGCTGTATTCAGAAAGGAGACGGGATTTTCCCGAAGAGAAATGGAAAAGAAGAGAAACTCATTTTCAGGCTCCCTGGGCTTTGTGCTTGCGGCGGCGGGCAGCGCAGTGGGGCTGGGCAATATATGGAGGTTCCCATATCTGGCGGCAAAAGACGGAGGAGGATTGTTTTTACTGATGTATCTAGTCCTGGCTTTGACTTTTGGGTTTACGCTGCTTGCCACGGAGGTTGCCATTGGAAGAAAGACAAAGCAAAGCCCCCTGACGGCTTACGCAAAGCTGAAAGAGAACTGGGGATTTCTGGGAGTAGTGGCATCCTTGGTTCCTGTGATCATTATGCCTTATTACTGTGTCATCGGGGGCTGGGTGGTAAAATATCTCCTGGCCTATCTCACCGGAGAGGGGACGAAGGCGGCGGAGGACGGATATTTCACAGGGTATATTTCCGGTGAAGTGGAGCCCATTATGTTGATGGCAGTCTTTTTGTTTATTGTGGCATTTATTATCTTTCGAGGGGTAAATAAAGGAATCGAGTCATCCTCCAAGATTATTATGCCCCTGCTGATTCTGCTGGTGGTTGGGATCGCTGTATTTTCCATAACCATACACCATACGGACGAGGCGGGATTGACCAGAAACGGCCTGGAAGGATTAAAAGTCTATGTTGTCCCGGATCTGAAGGGGCTGACGCTGAAAGGATTTTTTACCGTTCTTTTGGATGCCATGGGCCAGCTGTTTTTCAGTCTCAGCGTTGCAATGGGGATTATGGTTGCATACGGTTCCTATGTGAGGGATGATGCTAACCTGGTGAAATCCATTAATCAGATTGAGATCTTTGACACCCTTGTGGCTTTTCTGGCAGGGGTTATGATTATTCCGGCAGTGTATACCTTTATGGGCAGGGAAGGGATGGCGGCTTCCGGCCCAAGCCTTATGTTTGTGTCACTGCCGAAAGTCTTTGCCTCTATGGGAAAAGTTGGAAATCTGATCGGTGCATTGTTTTTTGCTATGGTGTTGTTTGCGGCGATCACCAGCGCAGTCTCCGTGATGGAGGCGGTGGTTTCCAGTATTATGGATAAATTTCATGTATCCCGCATAAAGGCGGCGTCTATTGAGACGGGAATTGCGCTGTTTGGGGGAATTGTGGTGTGTCTGGGGTATAACAGATTCTTTTTCGATATTGTTCTGCCAAATGGCGCCCATGCTCAGATTTTGGATATTATGGACTATATCAGCAACAACTGTCTGATGCCTTTGGTGGCCATTGGCACATGTGTTTTGATAGGATGGATTTTAAAACCGGATGTGGTCATTGATGAGGCGGAAAAGACCGGATGCAAGTTTGGGAGAAAAAATCTTTATATTATGATGATCCGCTATATTTCTCCGGTTTTGCTAGTGGTTCTTTTCCTGAAGTCAATGGGGATTTTAACTGTAATTTGATAGAGATATTTTATAAAAGGTGGATAAATTATGAGGGCGGAGAGCAAAGGAAATGTAAAAAACAGTGTGGGACGGTTGATATTTGCAGGGCTTGCATTCTGTCTGCAGACAGGGTGGATCGTGCTGATTTTCGTTCGATTGAATGCATATTCGGCAACCGTATCCCTGATCAGCAGTTTTCTGGCATTTTTTCTGGCGCTATGGGTTTACGGAAAACCCAGCAATGCGGCTTTTAAAATGCCCTGGATTATGCTAATCTTAGTGTTTCCGGTTTTGGGTATCTGCATTTACGGGCTTTTCGGGCACAAAGAAGCTACCAAAAAGATCAGAGTAAAATTTAACAAGATACACAGTGAGCTTATGGGACATTTGCACCAAAAGCCGGAGGTGATGGAGGAACTGGAAAAGCAGGGATATGATGTGGCAAACCAGTTCCGGTATCTTTTCAATCATGAGGGGTATCCCCTGTACCGAAATACGGATGTAGAGTTTTACGGGGATGCGGCGGAGGGGTTAAAAGCCCAGCTTGCCGCAATAGAGAATGCAGAGCAGTTCATTTTTCTGGAATATTTTGCAATTGAGGAGGCCGAGGCTTTTGGGCAGCTCAGAGATGCTTTAGGGAAAAAGGCTGCCAAAGGAGTGGAGGTTCGGATTCTCTATGATGATGTGGGGAGCATTGGATTTATCACCCCGGAATTTATAAAGCGGATGGAAGCTCTTGGCATCCACTGTAAAGTCTTTAACCCGGTGCTGCCTGTGATGCAGATTTTTATGAATAACAGGAATCACAGGAAGATTATGGTGGTTGACGGAAAAGTAGGGTTTACCGGAGGGTATAACCTTGCGGATGAATATTTTAATATTACCCATCCTTACGGCCACTGGAAGGATACTGGGCTGAAACTTACTGGGGAAGCGGTAAAAAGCCTGACAGAGATGTTTCTTGAAATGTGGGATCTCACGGAGAAATACCAGGAGGATTCTACGCCCTATCTAATGGATACGTCCTACGTGGCAAAGGGAGACGGTTTTGTTCAACCCTATGCGGACGGACCCATGCAGGAGACGGTGGGGGAAAATGTGTATCTGAATGTGATCAAACAGGCAAATCATTACTTTTATGCTTCAACTCCCTATCTGATCATCAGCGATGAGATGATCAGAGAGCTTTGCATGGCGGCAGAGCGGGGGGTGGATGTGCGGATCATTACCCCCGGGATACCGGACAAAAAGGTGGTCTTCCGGGTGACCCGGTCTTATTACGCAAGTCTCGTGCGCCACGGGGTACGGATTTATGAGTATACTCCAGGGTTTATCCATGCAAAACAGACGGTGGCAGATACAAGGGTTGCCACGGTGGGAACTATCAATATGGATTACAGAAGCCTTTACCATCATTTTGAAAACGGAGTGCTTTTGTATGGATGTAAGGTGATTCCTGAGATTGAGAAAGATTTTCTTGAGACCTTTAAAAAATGCAGGGAGGTGACGGAGCAGTACAGGCAGGACAAGTTTACTGTGGTGACGGGGGTGGACTGTGTGTTAAGGCTGTTTGCGCCGTTGATGTGAGATTTACTTTGTTACAATTTAAAGACACTGCATATGAAATAGTATTTGCATTGTATACAAATCTGTGGTACTATGTGAGCGGACGGTATTCTTGCCTTATTATAGAAACTGTACCATTTATACATTACCATAGAATCGATTTCACTATTACATTGTATATTTGGGCCGTTTCGGCCCATTTTTCATTTTAGGAAAGCGCACACTTTGGTGTAAAGGAGATTTTTGTATGGAAATTACAGGAAGCATAAAAGAGGTTAGAGAACGGGTAAAATTCTGGAGAAAACAGGGATTGTCCGTAGGGCTTGTGCCCACTATGGGCTATCTCCACGAGGGCCACAAGAGTCTGATTGACCGGGCGGTGGCAGAAAATGACAAAGTGGTGGTCAGCGATTTTGTGAATCCCATTCAGTTTGGGGTAAATGAGGATCTTTCCACCTATCCTAGGGATATTGAGGCGGACAAAAAACTCTGTGAAGAGGCAGGCGCAGATCTGATCTTTCATCCCACTCCGGAGGAGATGTATGCGCCGGACTTTTCCACCTATGTGGAGACACAGGGTGTCAGTGCAGGGCTTTGTGGAAAGACAAGGCCCACCCATTTTCGGGGAGTGTGTACCGTGGTGAGCAAACTGTTTTATATTGTTATGCCGGACAAGGCTTATTTTGGGGAAAAAGATGCTCAGCAGCTTGCGGTGATAAGGCGCATGGTGCGGGATTTGAATATGGATATTGAGATTGTGGGATGCCCCATTGTAAGGGAAGCGGACGGTCTTGCAAAGAGCTCCAGAAACACGTATTTGAGTGAAGAGGAGCGGAAGGCTGCCTTGGTGCTGTCAAAAGCTGTTTTTGCGGGAAAAGAGATGATGGAGCAGGGGGAGCGGAACAGCGAAAAAATCCTCTCCCATATGAAGTCCATTATTTCGGCGGAGCCTCTGGCGAAAATTGACTATGTGGAGATGGTGGATGCGGATTCCATTGAAACCATAGAGAGAGCAAAGGGCAGAGTGCTGACTGCCATGGCAGTGTATATCGGCACCACAAGGCTTATCGATAATTTTATTTTTGAGTGTGAATAATTTCAGATTTGGAGGGAAAATATGACACTGGAGATGTTAAAGAGCAAGATTCACCGTGCAGTAGTCACCCAGGCGGAGCTTAACTATGTGGGAAGTATCACTGTGGATGAGGCTCTGATGAAAGCTTCCGGGATCGTAGAGTATGAGAAGGTGCAGATTGCAGATGTGGACAACGGGGCAAGGTTTGAGACTTATGTGATCGCAGGGGAAGAGGGCAGTGGGATTATCTGCTTAAACGGTGCTGCAGCCCGTATGGTTTCCACTGGGGACAAAGTGATCATTATGAGTTACGCCCAGATGACTCCGGAGGAAGTGAAGGACAACCCGCCGAAAGTTGTGTTTGTGGATGAGAACAACAAGATCACATCTGTGACCAGATATGAGAAGCACGGTGCGTTAAAAGAGGTTTAGGTTATGCTGACAGGGAAAAAAGTAGTTTTGGGCGTGAGCGGCAGCATTGCGGCATACAAGATGGCAAATGTGGCAAGTATGCTGGTGAAACTTCACTGTGATGTCCGGGTGATCCTCACGGAAGCCGGGGCAAAATTTATCACACCGGATACCTTTGAGGCATTGACGAAAAACCATTGCCTTATGGACAGTTTTGAGCGGAGCAGCCCAGCGGAGATACACCATATTGTGCTGGGACAAACTTCGGATCTGATTCTGGTGGCCCCGGCATCGGCAGATATCCTGGGGAAAATGGCCCACGGCATTGCGGACGATCTTTTGACGTCCACCATTGTGGCAGCTACCTGCCCTGTGCTTGTGGCTCCCGCCATGAATGCACATATGTACAAAAATCCCATTGTCCAGGAGAATATTGCAAGGCTTCGGGGATTTGGTTATGAGTTTATCGAACCTGCCATTGGGCACCTTGCCTGCAACGTGGAAGGGATAGGAAAACTGCCGGAGGAATCGGTTCTGGTGGATGCCATTGTAAAAAGACTCACAGAGGTTCCCGCCACACAGGATTATTCCGGGAAAAAAGTTCTGGTGACGGCAGGTCCCACCAGGGAGAGCATAGACCCTGTCCGCTATCTGACCAACCATTCCACCGGAAAAATGGGGTATGCCATTGCAAGGGAGGCGGCCAAGAGAGGGGCAAGCGTAACCCTTGTGACTGGGCCGGTGGAGCTCTCACCTCCAAAAGGAGTAAAGATAGTCTCCGTCACCACAGCGGAGGAGATGTATCAGGTGGTGATGGCGGAAGCGAAGAGCCAGGATATGATCATAAAGGCGGCGGCGGTGGCGGATTACCGTCCCAAACAGGTAAATCAGGAGAAAACCAAGAAAAAAGAGGGCGATCTGTCCATTGAGCTGGAGCGGACAAAGGATATTTTAAAAGAACTTGGAGCCAGAAAGAAGAGCGGTCAGTGCATCTGCGGATTTTCTATGGAGACAGAACATGTGCTCTCCAACTCCAGGGAGAAGCTTGCAAAGAAAAATGTGGATATGATTGCTGCCAACAGTTTGAGGGAGGAGGGTGCCGGTTTTGGGACAAACACCAACCATCTGATTCTGATCACTGCCCAGGGGGAGATGGATCTTGGGATGCTCAGCAAAGAAGGGTGTGCCAATCGATTGCTGGATGAATTGCTCTTGATTTTCAGGGAAAAGAATAGATAAGAAGATTTAAAACTTTATCTGTCTAGTTGCTGTGAATAATGGATTCAAAGTCTATTTATTTAGCATATGCAGAAATATAAAATAGAAATATAATTTATCGAGATAAAATTAAATTACGATTAAACTGAAAAATTTTGAAAAAGAAAAGGAGATTTAATTATGCCAGAAAATAGTTCATGTGCAAGCGCATCAAGCTGCAGCAGAGAGAGCTGCGAGGGATGTAAGAGCAACAGAGGCTCAGGTTCCGGGATTGAGCAGGAGGCTTTCAACCAGTACTCTTCGGTAAAGAAAGTCATTGGGATTGTCAGCGGTAAAGGGGGAGTGGGCAAATCTTTTGTCACCGCATCTCTTGCGTCGGCAATGACAAAGGCAGGTTTTTCCGTTGGAATCTTGGATGGAGATATCACCGGGCCTTCCATTCCCAAAATGTTTGGCGTCCACGGTCCGGTGTACGGCACGGAGGACAGTCTCTATGCCGCAGAGGCAGCGGACGGCACAAAGATTATGTCCATCAATCTTTTGATGGAAGATGAGGAGGCACCGGTCATCTGGAGAGGGCCGGTGATCGGGGGAACGGTAAAGCAGTTCTGGACAGATGTGATCTGGGGAGATTTGGACTATATGTTTGTGGATATGCCTCCGGGAACTGGGGATGTGCCTCTCACCGTATTCCAGTCTATTCCAGTGGACGGCATTATCATCGTCACCTCCCCCCAGGAGCTGGTGCAGTTGATTGTGAAAAAAGCCTACAATATGGCACAGGCAATGAATATTCCTGTACTTGGCATTGTGGAAAATTTCAGTTTTGTGAAATGTCCTGACTGTGGCAGGGAGATTAAGATTTTCGGGGAAAGCCATGTGGAGGAAGCAGCGGCAGAACTTTCCATTCCGGTACTTGGAAAAATTCCAGTGGAGCCGGATATGGCAAAAATGGCGGATGCCGGGCGTTTTTATGAGACGGAGAACCCTTATTTGAACGAGGCTTTGGAGGCGCTTAAAAATTGACGAATCTAAATGAGTGTAAAAGGATTTTGGCGGAAAATCCCTTTGCAGCTTCCCTTGGGATAGAACTTTTGGAAGCGGAGCAGGGGCGTATCCTTGCGAAAATGAGAGACAGGGAGATGCTTCACAATATCTACGGGGACATGCATGGGGGTGCCCTTTATTCTATGGCGGACAACCTGGCAGGGATTGCGGCGGCAAGCTGCGGGTATTATGTCACCACGGTAAACGGGGGTATCCAGTATTTAAAAGCGGTGCGCAACGTGGAGGAAATTCTCTGTGAGGCCAGGGTGGTTAAGGCAGGAAAGACGATTTCCGTCGTTCATGTGGATATCCGGGATGAGAAGGGGAATCTGTACAATACGGCGGAGTTTACTTATTTTAATCTGCGGCCCAAAGAGGATAATTAAAGAGGAAAAGGACTTATTAGATGAATCTTGGGAACGGTAGATATTTTAGTGGAAGGAGAAAAAATGGAAAAGAAATACAGCGTAGGAATTTTGGGATACGGAAATTTAGGCCGGGGAGTGGAGTGTGCCATTAAGCAGAACCCGGACATGGAGCTTGTGGCGGTGTTTACCAGGAGAAATCCGGGGGATGTAAAGATTTTGACGGAAACGGCTAAGGTTTGCCCGGTGAGTGAGATCTTGAACTGGCAAGATAAGATAGATGTGTTGATCCTCTGTGGTGGAAGCGCTACGGACCTGCCAAAGCAGTCGCCGGAGATGGCTTCTATGTTTAATATTGTGGACAGCTTTGACACTCATGCAAAGATACCGGAGCATTTTGCAAATGTGGACGCAGAGGCAAAAAAAGGGGGAAAAACGGCAATCATCTCCATCGGGTGGGATCCGGGAATGTTTTCTTTAAACCGTATGTATGCCAATGCGATTTTGCCGGAAGGGAAAGATTATACTTTCTGGGGAAAGGGCGTCAGCCAGGGGCATTCCGATGCCATCCGGCGCATTGCGGGAGTGAAAAACGCAAAGCAGTATACCATTCCTGTAGAGGAAGCCTTGGAGGCCGTGCGGAGCGGGAAGAACCCGGAGCTTACCACCAGGCAGAAGCATATCAGAGAGTGTTTTGTAGTCCTTGATGAGGGGGCAGATGCCGCAAAGGTTGAGGAGGAGATCAAGACAATGCCCAACTACTTTGCGGACTATGACACTACCGTGCATTTTATCAGTGAGGAGGAATTGCTGAGAGATCACAGCGGAATCCCGCATGGAGGATTTGTGCTCAGAAGCGGGCAGACAGGTTGGAACAAAGAGAACCATCATCTCATTGAGTACAGCTTGAAGCTGGATTCCAATCCTGAGTTTACTTCCTGCGTATTGGCTGCCTACGCAAGGGCGGCATGCCGTATGGCTGCGGAAGGGCAGAGCGGATGCAAGACGGCATTTGACGTTGCTCCGGCTTATCTCAGCGCAAAGAGCGGTGAGGAGCTGCGGGCGGAATTGTTGTAGAGATTAAAAAGAAGAGCAAGAATAGTCCAACAAATATATACAGGAGATACATGCTATTGCATGGGAATCTCCTGTATATTATTATGTTGGACTTTTTTACTGATAGCTGTGTGCTCCCACTTTTGCCGTCTCCGTCTGCTGTGGAACAGTCACAGTTGTGGCAGTGGTCTGCTTGATCAAATTTTTCTGTGCTGTGGACAGCATCAGTTTGATACGGTTGAGCTGGTTTACCTCGCTGGCTCCCGGGTCATAGTCGATGGCCACAATATTAGCTAGCGGATGCTCCTTGCGAAGCTCCTTGATTACGCCTTTACCCACCACATGGTTTGGCAGACAGCCGAAGGGCTGTGTGCAGACAATATTGTTGGTGCCGCTATGTATCAACTCTAACATCTCCCCGGTTAAGAACCATCCCTCACCGGTCTGATTTCCGAGAGAAACGATCTGGGAGGCATATTTTGCCAAATCCTCAATCCTTGCAGGGGCATCAAAGTGTTTGCTCTTTTCAAAGGCTGTTCTGGCAGCGCTTCTAAGCCACTCTAAGAACTGGATGCCAATCTTTGCAATCCTGGCAGCTTTTTTATTTTTCCCCAGATGTTCTGTCTGGAAAATCTGGTTGTAGAAGCAGTAGAGCAGGAAGTCGGCAAGGTCAGGCACTACTGCCTCTGCGCCTTCCGCCTCTAAAAGCTCCACCAGATAATTATTGGCTGCGGGAAGGAATTTTACCAAAATCTCCCCCACAACCCCAACCCTGGGTTTTGGCGTGTCGCTCATAGGCAGGGCGTCAAACTCTTCGATAATCTCCCGGCACATCCGTTTAAATTTTCTGTGGGACAACAATTTATCCTGGGCTACAAAAGCGATTACCTCTTTTTTCCATTTTTCATGGAGAGCGTCGGCGGAGCCTTTTACCGTTTCATAAGGCCTTGTGCGGTAGAGACAGCGCATAAAGATATCCCCAAATTCCAAAGCGTATAGCCCGTGCTGGATTAAGGGCAGGCTCAGCTTAAAGCCCGGATTTTTCTCAAGGCCGCTGAGGTTGATGGAGATTACCGGCACGTTGGGATAACCGGCTTTTTCCAGAGCCCGGCGGATAAATCCGATATAGTTGGAGGCACGGCATCCTCCACCTGTCTGTGAGATCAGGACGGCGGTTTTTTCCATATCGTATTTGCCCGATAATACTGCGTCCATAATCTGTCCCACCACCATAAGGGAAGGGTAGCAGGCATCGTTGTTTACAAATTTCAGTCCCACATCTACCGCAGAGTGGTTGTCATTTTTGAGCACCACCAGATTGTACCCTGCTGCCTGGAAGGCAGGCTCTAACAGTTCAAAGTGAATGGGGGACATCTGGGGGCAGAGGATGGTGTAATTCTTCCTCATTTCCTCCGTAAATACCACCCGGTCAAAATTTGCGGGGACAATGTTCCGGTTTTTCTCTTTATTTTTCTTTTCCCTTACCCGGATCGCTGCCAGAAGGGAGCGGATACGGATCCTTGCGGCGCCTAAGTTGTTTACTTCGTCGATTTTCAGGCAGGTATAAATTTTGCCGGACCTGCTCAAAATGTCGCTGACACAGTCTGTGGTGACAGCGTCCAGACCGCAGCCAAAGGAATTCAACTGGATCAGATCCAGATTCTCCTGGGTCTTAACATAGTTGGCGGCGGCGTAGAGCCTGGAATGGTACATCCACTGATCCATAACGATCAGGGGACGCTCCACCTGGTGCAGGTGGGAGACAGAGTCCTCAGTGAGCACCGCCATGCCGTAGGATGTAATCAGTTCCGGGATTCCGTGGTTGATCTCGGGATCCACATGGTAAGGACGGCCTGCGAGGACAATGCCCCGCTTTCCTGTCTGTTTTAAATAGTCAAGGACTTCTTCACCTTTGGTCTGCATTTCTCTGCGGACTGCGGCCATCTCCTCCCATCCTGCTTTCACAGCGGCAGAGATTTCCTCTCTTGGAATATTAAATTCTGTAGTAAAAGTCTTAATCAGTCCCTTCTCCAATGCCGGAAGATTCCCGAAGGTGTAGAAAGGATTTAAAAAGCGCACCTGTCCCGAAGTAATCTCATCTACATTATTTTTGATATTTTCCGCATAGGAGGTGACAATGGGGCAGTTGTAATGGTTGTTGGCCTCGGGAAACTCATCCCGCTCATAGGGGATGCAGGGGTAAAAAATCACATCCGGTTTTTTCTCTATGAGCCAGGAAATATGTCCGTGGGCAAGTTTCGCCGGATAACATTCCGACTCGCTGGGAATGGAGTCGATGCCCAACTCGTAAATCTTTCTCGTTGAACTTGGGGAGAGAAGGACACGGAATTTTAATTGTCTGAAAAATACTGCCCAGAAGGGATAATTTTCATACATATTTAACACTCGTGGGATTCCAACTGTACCCCGCTCTGCCTCCTCTGTAGAAAGGGGCGGGTAGGCAAATATCCTGCGTTTCTTATATTCAAAGAGGTTTGGGATATCCTCTTTTTTCTGCTCTTCTCCAAGTCCTCTCTCACAGCGGTTTCCGGTGATATATTTTCTGTCCCCGGAAAAACGGTTGATGGTTAAAAGACAGTGGTTGGTACATTTCTGGCACCGGGACAGCTCCGTCTCAAAAGTCAGGCTGCCGATCTCATCTTTGGAGAGCATCTGGCTTTCATATCCTTCCTCATGCCGCTCCTTTGCGATCAGTGCCGCACCAAATGCCCCCATGATCCCGGCAATGTCCGGGCGGATCACCTGGCAGCCGGAAATCTGTTCAAAGCTCCTAAGCACGGCGTCATTGTAAAAAGTTCCTCCCTGGACCACAATATTTTCCCCTAAGTCCTTGGCATCGGAGAGCTTAATTACCTTAAACAGCGCATTTTTAATGACAGAGTAGGCAAGGCCGGAGGAGATATCGGCGACGCTGGCTCCCTCTTTCTGAGCCTGCTTTACCTTGCTGTTCATAAACACAGTACAGCGGGTTCCAAGGTCAATGGGATTTTGGGCAAACAAAGCCTCCTTTGCAAAATCCTGTACAGAATAGTTCAGGGATTTGGCAAAAGTCTCGATAAAGGAGCCGCAGCCGCTGGAGCACGCCTCGTTTAGCTGCACACTGTCAATGGTGTCATTTTTGATCTTGATGCACTTCATATCCTGTCCGCCGATGTCCAAAATGCAGTCCACCTTGGGGTTAAAAAATGCTGCTGCATAATAGTGGGCCACGGTTTCCACTTCCCCCTCATCCAAGATCAGGGCGGACTTTAACAGTGCTTCACCGTATCCGGTGGAACAGGAGTGTACGATATTTGCGCCCACTGGCAGTTTTTCAAAGATCTCTTTGAGAAAGCCCATAGCAGTGGTTAGGGGGCTTCCGTTGTTATTGCGGTAGTTGGAGTACAAAAGGGAGCCATCCTCACCGATCAAGGCGATTTTTGTGGTGGTGCTTCCAGCGTCAATGCCCAGATAGCAGTTTCCCTGGTATGTAGTGATATCTCCGGTTTTTACATTTTTCCCCTGATGTCTTTTTACGAAGGCTTCATACTCCTGCTCATCTGCAAAGAGAGGTTCCATCCGGGCCACTTCAAATTCCATGTGAAGCTCGTGGGAGAGCTTCTCTTTCAATTCCCCAAGGCTTGTCATAGTTTCCGGCTTGCAGTTTAAGGCGGAACCAATGGCCGCAAAGAGATGGGAATGGTCCGGTGCGATGGTGTGTTCCTCATCCAAGTTTAAAGTGCGGATAAAAGCTGCCTTTAGCTCAGACAAAAAGTGCAAAGGCCCGCCCAGGAATGCCACATGTCCCCGGATAGGTTTTCCGCAGGCAAGTCCGCTGATAGTCTGGTTTACCACTGCCTGGAAAATGGAGGCGGACAAGTCCTCCCTTGTGGCCCCCTCGTTGATGAGGGGCTGGATATCTGTCTTTGCAAACACCCCGCACCTTGCGGCGATGGGGTAGATTTCTTTATAATCCTTTGCAAATTCGTTGAGCCCGGCGGCATCTGTCTGGATCAGTGACGCCATCTGGTCGATAAAAGAGCCTGTACCTCCGGCGCAGATGCCGTTCATCCTCTGTTCCACGTTGCCGTTTTCAAAATAGATGATCTTGGCGTCCTCCCCCCCAAGCTCGATGGCTACGTCCGTCTGGGGAGCGTAGTCGGAGAGGGCGGTGGAGACTGCCACAACCTCCTGGACAAAGGGAATCTCCAGATGTTTGGCGAGAGTTAAGCCGCCGGAACCAGTAATTACAGGGGAGAGCTTTAAGTCTCCCAGTTTATCAAAAGCTTTTTCGATCAGCCCGGAAAGGGTTTCTCTGATATTGGCAAAGTGACGCTCATAATCAGAAAACAGAACCTTATTCTTTTCATCCAGAACTGCAATTTTTACAGTGGTGCTGCCAATGTCAACACCCAGTTTGTTTACATGATTTTTTCCCATGATTCATTCACCTTTTATTCTTTATGCTTTCCTATTAAAATATATGCTTGATAATTTCTTGCTGCAACGTTTGTATTATACGACAGGAATTGACAAATTACAAATACATTTTTATGGAAAAGCAGGCAGAAAAGATTAATTTTTTCTAAAACCCTGTTTTTTGTGTCAGAAAGGGGGGAACGGGAATATAATAAAAAGAACAGATGTGACAATTTTGGGAGGTAAGAGTTTGCAGTACCAGGAGAATATGATGCCAAGACAGTGCAGAGGAATCATTCATATTATACAAAAAGGAGATACGCTCTATCTGTTGAGCAAAAAGTACCATGTCAGTGTCACGAAGATCATGTATGCAAATCCCTATGTGGATATTTATAATCTGACTATAGGGGATGAGCTTTGCATTCCTGTCTCGCTGCGAAAACCAATGAGTAGTTGATCAGGAATGCGAAAGACATTAAAAGTAAAAAGTAAAATAATTTCCGGCCCGGACCATGCAGATCCTGTATGGTCCGGGTCAGCTTTTTACCGAATAAAAGATATGAGTTCAGGCCACATCCGGCAGTTGTTTTCTGCTAAGGTTTTGTGTATACTGTAGTAAAAAATATCTATGTCAGACAATAAGATACAGATTTAATGTTAAGGAGTGGAAATATGGCAGTGGGCAGGGCAGTCCCGATCGGGATAGAATTTTATACGGAGAAAATGAGATTATTTATGGTGAACTGATTTTCTGCAACCTTTTTATGGATTTGGATAATTATGAGTATATTGATAAGGAGTATCTTCCCATTGGTTTTGACGCATCGGAGGACAACTCATACAGGCAAGCCGGTTTTATATATCTATACAAGTCTCTATGATTCCGAAGAAGCATATACCGGCTTTTTTTCCAAGGAGGGGGAAGAAGTGAAATGTATGTGTTCAGCCTTTCGGTGTGGCGGAAGGGTAGCAGGGCCTTATATGTGTCTCTAGTACAACGAATATTAAGTTGTTTTATGTTAAACGCAGCACTGCTTTTCATATGCAAGAAAAGAAAACGACGGCGTAGCGGTGGCTACGGCTAGTGTACTGACCAAATTATATTTAGCTTATTTTTCCGCAACCACATCGAACTTAGGATAGAGAGGAAGGCCAGGTACTGTATGGAAAAGACAGTGCTTATGTTTTTAATACGAAAGAATTTGACAATTGCGCCATTGTTTATGACGGTGAGGAAGATTTTAAGCAAAAAATATTTTTAAGTTGGAGAGAGTATTGGGAAAGCTCGGAATATTTTATTGACGGAGAGCAGGTTTCCTGGGAAGAATATAGTGCAGTAGAGGAAAGATTTGAGGATCGTTACGAATACATTTCCTGCAGAACAGTGAATTATCCATAGAAAAGGAGATTATATCAAATGATAAAAGATAAGTACAGGATATTTTTGTGTGTTTGTTGTTTGTGTTTCACAAGTGGATGTGGGAGCAAGCCGGCAGAAAACCAGGTTATAGCATCCAGCAAGACAGAAGCGGCAGAGTCATCAGAAAAGGAGATATTATTAGCGGAACAGGAAACCTTGGAAGTGACTGCTGAAAGTGAAACGACTTCTTTGCCTGAGGAAACAAAGCAGCAGGAGGCGACAGAGGATTTCGTTGAAATCCTCGATGTGCCGGAAGAGGAAAATGGATTGCTGGAGCTTTATGCGGATGGAAAAGCCATATCCATTCCGCCGGATGTGATTATGGCATTCGTTTCATCGGAGGAACTGTTGAAGGGAAATCTGGCACTCTATGACCGTTTTCGGATTGACGGGTGGGTGTTTGAGTGGATGATGTCGGATTATAACCAAAGCAGCAATAACCGTCTGACAGATGGCGTGCTAGTGATTTCCAGGGAGGGAAATGCGCAGGAGGTACAGATTGTACATGGGCTTGATGTCAGTGATCGGCTCTCGGTGGAGGATAAATTTGAGTATACAGATGTAAATTTCGATGGGGGGCCGGATCTGCTGCTTTGCACAGGGGGACACGGGAATCAGGGGTTGATCAGATACCAATGTCTTTTACAGACGGAGGAGGGATTTGCAGAGGAGGAGTCTTTTGAGGAGATAGCCAATCCTGCCGTCGACATAGAGAATAAAGTGATTCTCAGCCAGTGGCGAAACAATGCTGTTTCACACAGTTGGGCAGAGTATGTGTATCAGGATGGCAATTTTGTGTTGTCCAGAGAGTTGAAAGAGGATGTGGCGGATGAAACGGATTTTGATTCTGACGAGTATATATGGGTCTGGACTGTAAATGGTGAGGAAATTGCCAGAAGTGATAAGCTTTCCGATGAGGAGATTGAAAATTTGATCTTCAATGAAAACAGTGACTGGGGAATTTCCTGCGACAGGTGGAGGACCCTGTATAACCAGGGGCTTACAACGGATTATAGTATTTATGGCGGGCCGTAAATTTCTGACATAGAGAGAAAACACGATTCAGAAAAAAATAATAAAATGCGATTTTACACGGAACGGGCGGCAGAAATCGCCGGGGAGAGACAGGGAATTGCGGTAGATTTTTACAACTTCCTGTATCAGGAGGTAAATGCGTCCTAAGCAAATGGAAAGAGTGAACGCACCAGGCTCACTCAATCTAACTGACAAATATTCCTCTCAAAGGTATACCACAAAATAACGCCGTAAGCCCAACTGTGATCAGCACAAGGGAAAATGTCTCCTGTGGCGCATTAAGGGACGTGATCACAACCTGCCGCAGGAAAATAAAAACAGAAGTGCCAGGACCGCAAAAAATATCGTCATTTACTTTCCCTTCATCTTGTAGCCGATTCCCCATAGGGTCTTTATATAGTCTGCATCGTTTTTAGAAGCAGCTTTCAGCTTGCCGCAAAGCCGGTTGATATGAGTATTTAGTACGTTTTCATTTCCAAGATAAGGTTCTTTCCAGATCAGATTGTAGAGCCGCTCTTTTGAAAAAGACTGGCCGGGATGGGAGGCAAGCAGAGAGAGGAGCGAAAACTCAATGGGAGTCAGTTCCAGATTTCTGCCGGAAAGGCTTGCGTTCAGTTCGATAGGGAAAAGGCTGTTAAGGTAGGGCTGCCATTGGAGAAACCATCCACCAAAAAGCCCTCACTTTCCAAATATTCTGCAGCCATCTGGCGGATTTCATCGTCATCCTCCAGAATAAAAATTTCTCGCTCATACTGACATTTCCTTTCTGTTATCACAGCGCCTGGTCCTCCTCCGAGGGGACATATCTGGCAATTTCATCCAGTCCGCAGTCCAAAATGCGGCAGAGGTCATTTAATGTAGTGGTGTTCATGGGTTTATTCTTCCGAAGTTTGTCAATGATAGCGCTGGAAATGTGATGCTTGTTGATCAGTGTGTAAGTGGTTTCACTGGAACGGCTCAAGGTATCCCAAAATGGACTGTATTCTATCATTGCGTTTCCCCCCCTTGCGACAGTAAAGATTATCACTGGCAGCAACAGTTCAGCCATTAAGCCACAGACTGTCCGCTGTTACTAATAAAAATGTATGATATAGTTTCGTTCTTGACTATGGTTATTAAGATGACTATAATAGAAAAGTATATGGAAAATAATATGATCCAGGCATTTCAAAAATATACAGTCGGGGGAAATACAAATGAGGAAAAAATTATGGGAGATGGCAGTGGGAATACTGTACATTCTCATATTGGTATATCAGGTCACAAAAGTAGATAATGTGAAAGTCACATGTGAATTTCCAAGCCATGCAGTGGTGGGGAACCGGGTGAGGGCGGTGTTTGACATTTCCGGGTGCAGGGGGAAGTCCCTGGCCTTAAAGGTGGCTTACGATGGAGGCAGGCTAATCTATTGCGGCAGGGCAGGGGGGAATCCCCCGGAGGGCAGTTTTATTTTTGTGCGGGAATCGGGGACAGAGGAGGAAAGGATATTGGAAATATCAGCTTTGGTGGGGGAAGAATTTTTAGACAGAGGAAGCATTATCCTGGAATTTTATGTGAAGCGGGAGTACGAAGAGATTCCGGTTAAGGTAAAACTTTGCAGGGGAGGGGAGAAAAAATTGCTGCTGCCGGATTGACAATAATTTTAGAAGAAATTATAATGGTGGAAATAGTTTTGCAGGAGAATATTTGCAGAACAGAAAACAGAAAAGGGCGGATAATAGTTATGAACTTTTTATACAAACTGGAACGGAAATTTGGAAAGTTTGCCATACCCAATCTGATCGTGTACCTCCTGGCGGGTTATGTCATCGGTTACACATTGAGCTATATTGCTCCCGGGGCATTGTACTATCTCACATTGGAGCCATATTATATCCTTCATGGACAGGTGTGGCGTCTCATTACCTGGGTGCTCATTCCACCCAGCAGAAACCTTTTGTTTGCGGTGATCATGATTATGTTCTATTTTCAGCTTGGAAGAAGCTTAGAACACGTATGGGGAACCTTTCGGTTTAATCTCTACATCTTTGGCGGAATTATTTTTACAATAATTGGTGCATTTATTCTTTATGGAGTCGGTGCGCTGATGGGATATCAGATGTATGGAATGGGCTGGGTGATCAGTACAGATTACATCAATATGGGAATTTTTCTGGCATATGCCCTGTGTTTCCCTGAGATGCAGGTGCTTTTATATTTTGTAATCCCTGTGAAAATGAAGTGGATGGCTTGGCTGTATGTGGTGTTGATTGCCATAGACCTTTTTCAGACCAATTGGGCGGGCAGAGTGGTAATTATCGCTTCCCTGTTAAATTTCATTGTATTTTACTTATCCACCAGGAATTACCACCAGATTTCTCCCAAGGAGATTAAGCGAAAACGGAAGTTCAGAGCGCAGATGAGGACACCGGTAGGTTACGGCGTCTCAAAACATAAATGTGCCATCTGCGGCAGGACAGAGAAAGACGATCCCAACCTGGAATTTCGTTTCTGTTCCAAATGTGCCGGGAATTATGAGTATTGTCAGGATCACTTATTTACCCACAATCATGTGAGAGGCGGAAATTAGATATGGGAGAGAGGATTTTGCTGTTTGAGTCCAGGGATTTGTGTTATGAGTCTAACCATTATTTTATGGAGCAGTTGGAGCAGGAGTTCCAAAATGTTGGATATGAGACAGAAATCTGTGACCTGTCTGTTCATGCGGAGGAAAAGTTAGAGGAAATATTAAATCGGCGGCAGGAATTTTCTGCCGCCTTAGATTTTAATTCCAGGCTTACCAGGGCGGAGCTTGAGGATGGCACACCCTACATAGATGCCCTTGGCATTCCCTTTTTTAATTATCTGGTGGATCATCCACTGTATCACCACGGCGGGCTTAAGAGGGAGTTTCAAAAATATTCCGTGATCTGTATCGATGAGTGCCACAGGGAGTATATAAAAAAATATTATCCCCATATAAAGCAAGTTTTTCTGGTCCCCCTTGGGGCCATGCGGGCGGGGCGGGAGAGGACCTGGGAGGAAAAGAGATTTGAGGTTTTATTTCTTGGAACCTATGTGCCGGTGGAGGATATTTACGGGGAGATTATGGAATATCCCCCTGACAGGAAAAAGGAAGCGATCACTTTGATCCAGTGGATGGAGGCAGAGCCGGAATTAAACCAGGAGGATGCCCTTGCGAGATATCTTTTAAAGACGGGGGAGGAGCTGACAAAAAAAGAGTTTGCCAAGAGGCTTCACAGCGACTATATCGTGGACAGGTATCTACGCTTTTCAAAGAGAAAAAATATATTGCTGGCGGCGGTAAAATCAGGAATTCCGCTCACGGTTATGGGACATGGTCTGGAGGAAATTCCGGGATTATATCAGCGAAATGTGAATTTTTATCCCGGGGTAGGGTTTGCGGTGTCAGCGCAGATGATAGCCGACGCAAAAATCCTGTTAAATATTACGCCGGGATTTTACGGAGGCGTTCATGACCGGGTATATTCCGCCAGGATCAATCGAACGCTGTGTCTCACGGAAAAAAACAGATATACAATAAATCATTTTGAAGATGGACAGGAACTGGTGCTCTATGATGAGAAAAAGCCGGAGGAGATTTTCGAACAGATCGGACAGTTCTTGGAGGACCAAGATGCATTGGAGAAAATAACGGAGAAGGCCTATAAAAAAGCGGTTTTAAAGGAAACATGGCAGTGCCGGGGAGAGGAAATAGCAGCGTGTTTTCAGAAGTGTTGTGGGATTTTTTGATACTTTTTGCATTCAGGCTTGATTTTTATATAGGTTACTATGTATAATAGAGGATAACAGTGTGACTTTAGTATCATTTGTAACAGGAGTCCCACGAAAAACAGGAAGGAAAGAAATATGGAAAACGAAACAGAATCCCGTAACTTTATTGAACAGATCATTGACAAGGATATATCGGAAGGACACTGCAAAGAGGTGCACACAAGATTCCCTCCGGAGCCAAACGGTTATCTCCATATCGGTCATGCCAAATCTATTCTGTTAAATTACGGGCTGGCGGAGGAATATGGCGGGAAATTTAATCTGCGGTTTGATGACACCAATCCCACCAAGGAAAAAACAGAATTTGTAGACTCCATCAAAGCGGATGTGGAATGGCTGGGTGCGAACTGGGAGGAGAGGCTGTTTTTTGCCTCCGACTATTTTGACCAGATGTACGAGGCCGCTTTAAAGCTGATCCAGAAGGGAAAGGCCTATGTGTCGGATTTATCTGCAGAGGAGATCCGTGAGTACAGAGGGACTCTGACGGAGCCTGGAAAGGAAGACCCAAGCGCAGGAAGAAGTGTGGAGGAAAACCTGCAGCTGTTCCAGGAGATGAGGGATGGAAAATATAAGGATGGGGAGAAGGTGCTTCGGGCAAGAATTGATATGGCATCCCCCAATATGAATATGCGGGATCCGGTGATCTACCGAGTGGCACATATGGAGCATCACAACACAAAAGACAAGTGGTGCATTTACCCTATGTATGATTTTGCCCACCCCATCGAGGATGCCATTGAGGGTATCACTCATTCTATATGTACATTGGAGTTTGAGGATCACAGGCCTCTTTACGACTGGGTAGTGCAGGAGTTAGAGTACGAGTATCCCCCAAAACAGATTGAGTTTGCAAAGCTCTATCTGACCAACGTAGTCACCGGAAAGCGCTATATCAAGCGTCTGGTGGAAGAGGGGATTGTGGACGGATGGGATGACCCAAGGCTTGTATCCATTGCTGCACTTCGCAGAAGAGGCTTTACTCCGGAATCCATTCAGCGTTTTGTGGAACTTTGCGGAATCTCTAAGAGCAACAGCTCTGTGGATTACGCTATGATGGAATACTGTATCAGGGAAGATCTAAAGCTGAAGCGGGCAAGGGTGATGGCGGTGCTTGACCCGGTGAAAGTCGTGATAGACAACTATCCCGAGGGACAGACAGAGGAGCTTACCATTGTAAACAACATGGAGAATGAAGAGCTTGGAAGCCACACTGTCACGTTTGAACGGGAAATCTATATTGACAGGGAGGATTTTATGGAAGTGCCTCCGAAAAAATATTTCCGAATGTTTCCGGGAAATGAAGTAAGGCTGATGCAGGCCTACTTTGTGACCTGCAACAGTTTTGTGAAAGATGAGAACGGGAAGGTGACAGAGATTCACTGTACCTATGACCCTGCCAGCAAGGGGGGCAACAGCCCGGACGGAAGAAAGGTAAAGGGAACCATTCACTGGGTGCCCGTTTCCACGGCAAAAAAAGTGGAAGTCCGCCTTTACGAGAATATTGTGGATGAGGAGCTTGGCGTGTACAATGAGGACGGAAGTCTGAATATAAATCCCAGCTCCCTTACCGTATTAAAAGATTGTTATGTGGAACCTTACGGGGCAGATGCAAAACCCTATGACAGTTTTCAGTTTGTGAGACAGGGATATTTTTGTGTGGATGCCAAAGACAGCACCCCCGAAAATCCGGTATTTAACCGTATCGTATCTTTAAAGAGTTCCTATAAACTGCCGGATACAAAATAGGATGGAGGAAAAGAGATGAATTTATTTTCAGGAATTGAAAAATTTGGATACAATGTGGAAAAGGTGGACAAAGAACTGTTTAAAAAGACAGCCAAAAAGCCGATAAAGTCTCTGCTGCCAAAGTCAGATGCGCCTCAGTCAGAGAAGGACTATCTCTACAATAAACGCATTACCTGTGCTGTTTGTCAGGATCCTTTTGAGGTAAAGATCGTAAAAAGTGCAAGGCTTCGGCGTATGCAGCCGGATTTTGATCTTCGTCCCAGATTCCATGATATTGACCCTGTAAAATATGATGTATATTCCTGCCCTCACTGTGGTTATACGGCAATGAGCCGTTATTTTGATCATCTTACCAAGGGCCAGATCAATCTGATCAAAACAGAGATTTGTGACAATTTTGTTTTTCCTAATGAGGATGAGCCGGAGACATATGATATTGAGACTGCGATCATGCGTTACAAAATGTCTCTGTTTACCTCCATCACCAAACATGCAAGGGACAGTGAGAAGGCTTATACCTGTTTAAAGATTGCCTGGCTGTATCGGGACCTGATCAAAGAACTGCCGGAGTCAACTGCGGAAGAGATGGAGACAAAAAAAGCGGTGGAGGAGATGCAGAAGGAATTCTACAAAGAGGCATTTGAGGGATTCCAGCAGGCAATTTCATCCGAGGATTTCCCTATATGCGGTATGGACAGCTATACCATGGATTACCTTATGGCATGCCTTGCTTTCCATTTCAAACAGTATTCCTATGCGTCAAAGGCCATCAGCAATATTCTTTCCTCCCAGACAGCGCAGCGGCGGATCAAGGATAAGGCTCTGGATTTAAAGACATACATAGTAGATGCCATCAAAAAAGAGACAGCGAAAAAACAGGAGAATGCATGACAGAGTTGATGATCCCTCTGGACAATGATTCTGAAAGACCGCTGTATCAGCAGATTTATGAATATATCAGAGAAGAGATAGCAGACGGTAAGATTTCCTGTGGGGAAAAATTACCGTCTACTCGTTTATTGGCCAAACATTTACTCCTGTCAAGAAGCACGGTGGAGCTTGCATATGAGCAGCTTTTGGCAGAGGGGTATGTAGAAGCCCAGCCCTGCCGGGGGTATTTTGCCAGCGATATATCAAAATTGTATCTGGAGAGCAGGCAGGGACAAAAAATGCGGCGGGATCTTACCAGAGAAGAAAAGAAAGAGACATATCAGGTAGTGTTTTCTCCCGACAGAAACGAGATGGGATATTTTCCTTACGGTGCCTGGAGAAAAATTTCCAGGGAGCTTTTGTCAGGGGATGATCCGGAGCTTTTCCTATCCGGGGAGGCGGCGGGAGAGCGGGAACTAAGAGAGGCGATCTGCAAATACCTGTACCATGCCAGAGGAGTGAATGCTTCCACAGAACAGATTGTGGTGGGAGCAGGAAATGAGTATCTTTTAATCCTGTTGTCCCAGGTTCTGGGGGAGAAAAAACGGGTGGCAATGGAAAATCCCACCTACCTAAAAGCGTACCACACCTTTTCCAATATGCGGTATGAAATTTGTGCCATTGGAATGGATCAGGGGGGGATTCTCATGGAGGAGGTGGAAAAAGCCAGCCCGGACATTGTGTACACTATGCCCTCCCACCAATTTCCCATGGGAACCCTTATGCCTATGAAGCGGCGGTTAGAACTTTTAAACTGGGCGGCGGGAGGAGAGGAGCGGTATATTATCGAGGATGACCACGACAGTGAGTTTCGCTATAAGGGAAAGCCCATCCCCTCCCTCCAGGGAAACGACAGGGACGGCAGCGTAATCTATATCGGGACATTTTCCAAGAGCATCAGCCCCTCGGTCCGTGTGAGTTACATGGTGCTGCCGGAAAAGCTTTTGGAGAGGTATAATGAAAACTGCGGATTTTATGCCTCCACCGTGCCAAAAGAACAGCAGTTAAAACTGGCGGCATTCTTTGACCAGGGGCATTTTGAGCGTTATCTAAACCGTATGAGAGGGGTTTATAAGGGAAAACATGACTATTTTCTGGGGCTTTTGAAAAGAGAAACCTGGGTGCATAAAATATACGGGGACAATGCAGGGATGCATCTTCTGGTGGAGGTGGATTCAGATCTTTCCCAGGAGGATATTGTGAGGATGGCAAAAGAGCGGGGAGTTTTGGTGTATACCTTAGAGGAGTACCAGATTCCGGGAAGTGCCTTAAAGGAGAAAAAATATCCCACTTTGCTTTTGGGGTACGGTGGGTTAAGTGAGAGGGAGATGCAGTGTGGAATAGAGATATTGCGGGGGATTGTGAGGTGATATAATGTTATTCAAAAAAGGGAAAAAGACGAAAAGGGCGGAGAAGAAATCTTTTGACAGGGAGAGGCAAAAACCTGTATTAAAGTGCAGTATCTGCAACGGGGAGCAGGTGGCAGGTTTTAAAGATATCGACAGCGGGAAATTTCATGAGGTGGCGTTTATCCGAAACGACAGGGAATTGAAAATCTTTATGGAAGATTACGGCATTGACAGTATCACAAAGGAGTATTGATTTATGATGTCCATAGCGGTGTGCGATGATGAAATTATAGAATGTGCCAGTATTGCAGAAAAAATCGAGAAAGTTCTGGATCATATGAGAGTGCCCCATGTCATACGCCAGTTTGAGAGTGGAGAAAAGCTTTTGCAGGCGCCGGAGAGTTTTGACCTTGTCTTTCTGGATATTTTGATGCCGGACTTAGACGGGATGAAGACAGCGGAATTGTTTCGGAAAAAATCTGCCCATAATCTGCTGATTTTTCTCTCCACCAGCAGAAAGTACGTTTATGACGCCTACGAGGTGGAGGCGTTCCAGTATCTTCTAAAGCCCCTAAATATGGGAAAACTGGGACAGGCGCTGGCAAAAGCAGTAGAAAAGACGAAAGAAACGTCAAAAGATTTTTCCGGTGCAACAAAAGTTACCTGGTGAATCTGAGATATGTGGAAGGGTATAACAGGCAGGAAGTGACGCTTGACACAGGGGAGCGGATGGGTATCGCAAAGAGAAGATGCGAGCTTTCTTTCCGGGGTCACACTGGCGGTATATCACACCTTTTTTGGCATATCGGAACCATTTCTTGGGGAGAGTGGAGATCTGATCATCTCTGTCATAAGTTCTCTGATCTGCATAGGAACCTGTATTATGATCAGCTTTTCTCACACAGTGAGATCTGCGTCCTCACACTGCTTAGTATGTTTGCCGCAGAGGTCTATGTTTTTGGCATGGACAGAATTTATGTGGAGCAGTTAAAAAGCGGACGATACAGCGCCCAGATCGCAGTGTATAAAACGATGGAAGAGGAGGAGAAAAAGGGGGAGCGGCAGTTTGAAAAATGCCGGGGAGCTTACGGGAAACCGGCTCTTTGTGACAGAAATCTTATGTAAAATTTTATTCTGCCGAAATAGGAGATAGCAGGATAAAATTTTTACAGGGAGGTATCTTATGAACACAAAGACCATGGAAGGGCTGGCAGGAGAAAGCCATTGAAAAACACCGGGAAGAGCGGGCGAAGCTTAAGGAGCGGCTGGAGAAAACCGGGGAAAAAGATACGGTGGAAGTCAGCGAGGAGGGGAAAGTTTTGCTGAAGGAAAACCTGGAATCGGAAGGTGTGTCTTTGGAGGAATAAAAAAGAAATGAGGGAATTGCATGGATGCATTAAAATCAGAAGAAATTTATACTGTTGAAGATATTTATGCTCTGCCAGATGGACAAAGAGCTGAACTAATTGATGGAAATATTTATTATATGGCACCTCCAAGTTTGAGTCATCAAAAAATAAGCCGTAAGCTGCATCAGGCAATAGCGAACTATATTGATGACAATAATGGAGAATGTGAAGCCTTAGCAGCTCCATTTGCCGTGTTTTTGAACGAAGATGATATAAATTATCTGGAACCGGATATTTCTGTTGTTTGTGATCTATCCAAATTAGATGAAAAAGGATGTCACGGTGCACCTGATTGGATAATTGAGATTGTGTCACCAAGCAGTAAACCAAGAGACTATATGACAAAATTGTTCAAGTATCGTACCGCTGGCGTTAGAGAGTATTGGATTGTTGATCCTATGAAACAAATGATAACTGTATATGGTTTTGAAAAAGAGTCGGTAGAGCAGTATAATTTTAGTGAAGAAGTGCCAGTTGGGATATATGAGGGATTTTCAATAAAGATACAATAATTTGAACAATTTAATTTAGAATAAAAAAAGAAAAAGTAACCGCCCTGCAGCTTTGCTTTGCTGTGGGGCGGTCTGCTTAAATTTTTAGAATTTTGAAAATGCTATTTATTTTTCTCCAATTCAGCCATCTTCATCGCCCGAACTTTTAAGGGCAGTCCAAAGAGGGTGATAAATCCTTCTGCGTCATGGTGGTCATACAGATCGCCTGTGGTAAAGCTTGCCAGGGACTCACTGTAGAGAGAGTATGGGGAAATAGTTCCGGCCTTAATGATATTGCCTTTGTAAAGTTTGAATTTCACTTCCCCGGTTACATACTGCTGGGTGGACTCTACAAAAGCCTGAACAGCTTCACGGAGAGGGGTAAACCATTTTCCTTCGTAAACGATCTGGGCCATCTTGTTGCCCATATCTTTTTTCACTTCCATGGTAGCACGGTCTAATACCAGCTCCTCCAACTGGTCATGAGCCTCCATTAAAATGGTTCCTCCGGGAGTCTCATACACGCCGCGGGACTTCATTCCAACCACACGGTTTTCCACGATATCCACGATACCGATGCCGTGTTTGCCCCCCAGAGTGTTTAACTCACGGATAATATCGGAAACTTTCATCTTCTTGCCGTTGACAGAGGTGGGCACACCCTTCTCAAACGTCATGGTCACATACTCGCCCTCATCCGGAGCTTTTTCCGGGGAAACCCCAAGTACCAGAAGGTGGTCATAATTCGGTTCACATGCCGGGTCTTCCAGCTCCAGTCCCTCGTGGCTGATGTGCCATAAATTTCGGTCACGGCTGTAGCTGTTGTCAGCGGAGAAGGGAAGATGGATGCCGTGTGCCTCACAGTATGCGATCTCGGATTCTCTGGAATCCATAGTCCATTTGTCGTCACGCCATGCGGCGATGATCTTTAAGTCGGGAGCTAACGCCTTGATCCCCAGCTCAAAACGGATCTGGTCATTTCCCTTTCCGGTAGCGCCGTGGCAGATAGCGGAAGCCCCTTCTTTTCTGGCAACCTCCACCAGTCTTTTAGCGATTCCGGGACGTGCCATGGAAGTTCCTAAGAGATATTTGTTCTCATATACGGCACTTGCCTGTACGCAGGGCACGATATATTCATCGCAGAATTCGTCTGTGATATCCTCGATATATAATTTGCTGGCGCCGGACAACTTTGCCCGCTCCTCAAGACCGTCCAATTCTTCTCCCTGTCCGCAGTCGATACAGCAGCAGATTACTTCGTAGTCGTAGTTTTCCTTTAACCAGGGGATAATGGCCGTTGTGTCAAGTCCGCCGGAATAAGCTAAAACAACTTTTTCTTTCATCGTATTTGATTCCTTTCTTTATGTAATTTGATGTTTTACAGTGAATGTAAGTTATAAAAATTCACACAAACATAATATACAACAACTCCTGGAAAAAGGCAAGTACTTCCTTATGAAAAGTGGATTATTCTTATGCTGTTGCAAAAAAAATAGAATTTCATATTGAATATTATAAAATATTAATGTATAATTATGCAATCATCCAATTTGGGCAGGGGAACGGGAAACGCTTCTGTGGCAGTAAAAGGCTAAGCGGAAGGGCAGGCCTTTCTGGGAAAAAGAGATGCGCCTCTTTACGAATGGAAGAAAATATACTATGATAGAAACAGTTGCCCACTAGTAAAAGAAACGGAGAGAGAGTGATCATATGATTAAAGCAGGAATTATCGGAGCTACAGGATATGCGGGAGGAGAGCTGGTGCGCCTTCTGCTGGGACATAAAAATGTAGAGATCAAATGGTACGGTTCCAAAAGTTACATAGGCAAAAAATATGCGGACGTGTACCAGAACATGTTTCAGATCGTGGAGGATGTCTGCCTGGATGACAATATAGGAGAGCTGGCAAAACAGGTGGATGTGATCTTCACCGCCACCCCCCAGGGATATCTGGCATCTATTTTGACAGAAGAGATTTTAAGCCAGGCAAAAGTGGTGGATCTGAGTGCGGACTACCGCATCAAGGATGTGAAAGTTTACGAGGAGTGGTATAAGATGGAACACAAATCCCCGCAGTTTATCGGGGAGGCGGTGTACGGGCTCTGCGAGCTGAACCGGGAAAAAATTAAAGGGGCAAGGCTCATCGCAAACCCGGGATGTTACACCACATGTTCTATTTTAACGGCATATCCTCTGGTAAAAGAGGGGCTGATTGATGTGGATTCCATTATCATTGACGCAAAATCCGGCACTTCCGGGGCAGGCAGAGGGGCAAAGGTGCCAAACCTTTTCTGCGAGGTCAATGAAAATATGAAAGCCTACGGAGTGGCAGCCCACAGACATACGCCGGAGATTGAAGAGCAGCTTGGTTACGGGGCAGGCAGGGAGATAAAAGTGAGCTTTACCCCCCATCTTGTTCCCATGAACCGGGGGATTTTAGCGACAGAGTACGCAGACTTAAAGAAGATAAAGCGGGCAGACGGAACAGAAAGCTATCCTACCTATGAGGAAATTAAATCCTGCTATGACAAGTACTATGCCTATGAAAAATTTGTCCGTGTTCTTGAAAAAGATGTATGTCCGGAGACAAAATGGGTGGAAGGCAGCAACTATGTGGACGTGAACTTTAAAGTAGACGAAAGATGCGGCAGAATCATTATGATGGGCGCATTAGATAATCTTGTGAAAGGGGCGGCTGGCCAGGCAGTGCAGAATATGAACCTGCTCTTTGACCAGAAGGAATCAGAGGGATTAGAATTAGTTCCCATGTTCCCGTAGGAGAAATGGATAAGAAAAATTATAAGATTCGGAAGATGACAATGGAAGATTACGATATGGTTTACGCTCTGTGGATGAGCATCAAAGGATTTGGGATCCGAAGCATTGATGATTCCAGGGAAGGGGTGGAGCGGTTTCTAAAGCGAAATCCCACCACCAGCGTAGTGGCGGAGGATAACGGCAGGGTGATCGGTGCCATCCTCTGCGGCCACGACGGCAGGCGGGGCTGCTTTTACCATGTGTGCGTCCACGAGGAGTACAGAAAACAGGGAATCGGAAAGGCCATGGCGGTATTTGCCATGAAAGCCCTACAGGAAGAACAGATCAACAAAGTGAGCCTCATTGCCTTTACCAGCAATGAGGTGGGAAACCGGTTTTGGCAAAGCGCAGGGTTTACGTTCCGGGAGGATTTGAATTATTACGATTTCACATTGAATGAGGCCAATATTACGAAGTTTAATGATTTTGATCAAAACTAATACAGCGAAAATGAAGATTTATTTCATGTGTTGCAAAAGGATAAGTATTTCCCTAATATAGCAGGTAACAATGTGGTATGGGTTTTGACAACTGAGCATTATCCGTGTATATTTTCTTATTTTACACAAACTAATAAATTTTCAATGGAATTATGTGAGAAATACTTGAAAAACATTTGTGACTCATCATGTGAGGTGCATTTGAAATACTATAGCAGTCCTCAAAAATGGAAAGAAAATATCATTAAAATGTATAGAAGTACAAAACGATGAGTTTACTTGAAAATATGAAAAATTACAAACCCTTGAATCAACAGGAGGCAAGTGATCAAGAGAGAATGATTGCGTATATGATGCACAACACAGATTACTTGAATCGTGAGAATGAAATTGCCCACTTTACGGCTTCCATGTGGACGGTAAACAGGGAACGCACGAAAACGCTGATGGTATCATAATATCTACAATTCCTGGTCCTGGATTGGCGGCCATGCAGATGGAGTGGAAGATTTGTGTTCGGTGGCAATGCGTGAGCTTAAAGAGGAAACAGGAGTTAGAAATGCTGTCTTAGTGAGCCCGGAAATTTTCAGCCTGGAAATATTAACGGTGGATGGACATATAAGAAAAGGAGTTTACGTGCCCAGTCATTTGCATATGAATGTTACATATTTAGCCGAAGCAGATGAAAACCAGGAGTTAATCGTAAATAGCGCAGAGAATCGGGCCGTAAAATGGTGGTCTTTTGAAGATGCCTTAAAAGTGTCAACGGAACCATGGCTTGTAGAGTGGATTTATAAGAAGTTGATAGAGCGGAGCAGATAGAGTAACTATATCGTAAATGCGTTAACAGATTTGTTCAAAGTCTGATTACCAAGGGGAGACAATTGTTGATTCGGTAGTTCGTGAATTGTTTTTCTTTTTCGTGCGGATCAATATGAGGGTGAACTTATCTCGTCAGAAGAAGGAACTATGCACTGGGTAAAAAAGAAAGAATTATCAAGTGTAAATTTGGTGGAGGAAAAATGTATAAACATCATGAAGAATCTATCGAAAATATGAAGGAACATTTTAGAAAACATGGGGCTATCGCCTTGATACTTGTAGGTTCTGTAGTCAAGGGAAAGGAGAGGGCAGATTCTGATCTGGATGGCGTGGTTATCTTGTCGGAAGAAGAGTATGCAGAAAAAGAAAAAAGTAACACAACAACAGAAACAATAGATGGATTATGCACATATGAAGGTGGGTATTTTGACATTAAATATGTGACAAAGCCATATCTTAAAGATTTGGCGGAGAAAGGCAGTGAACCTGCTAGAAATGGCTTTTCAAAAGCTAAAATATTATTTTGCAATGATGCGGAAATTGAAAATATCCTGCCCCGGATTCCCATATTTCAGAAAAAAGAGAAAGAGGAAAAATTACTATCTTTTTATTCAAATTTTTGGCTCAATTATTATTATTTTCTAAAATCGTGCTCCATTGACGGGTATATGAAAATGCATACGATATCAGAAATAATTTACAGCATATACCGAATGATACTTCAAGAGAATGAGATCTTGTTTGATTGCAACAGACGATTGGAACAGCAGGTGGAAGCTATATCTGAAAAAACGGTTGAATTGGTAAGTTTAGGAAGAAAACTTGAAGTTTCCCAAAACATACAAGATGCAGATAGTTTTGTAGATAAATTTTTGGAGATTACAGCCTACGTGCCGCCTAAGGATTTAGCAGTAGTTTTAACAAGATATTCAAAAGACTTTCAGGAATGGTGGCGGGAACCAAGGCCCAATATACAAGAATGGTAATAAGTCGTGTCAGATATTTCAGGGAGGAACCAGCAATGAAAAATATTCTTATCATACAAGGCGGAGGCCGGACCCAGGGAAACACATCTAAGCTTATCGATAGCTTTATCACCGGTGCAGAGGAGAGTGGACATTCTGTCGAAGTGATCTCACTTGTAAAAAATGAGGTTAAAGGATGTCTTGGCTGCAACGCCTGCCGTTATGGCAAACCATGTGTTCAGAAAGATTCCTTCAATGACCTTGTGCCCAAGATAAAAGATGCTGACTGCATTGTATTTGCATCGCCTCTTTACTTTTGGACCGTGTCATCCAGAATAAAAGCATTTATTGAAAGATTTTATTGCATTGCTAAGGAAGATCCCAATCCACCACTGGGCAGATATGAAAAATATCCGGTAAAAGATTGTGCGCTGCTTATGACATCAGCAGATGATTTTTTCTGGACATTTGAACAGGCTGTTTCCTATTATCAATTTGCAGTGGTAAATTACATTGGATTTAAGGATAAAGGTATGGTGCTTGCAGGTGGATGTGGTGACACCAACGGGAAGCCGCAGATTGACAGGACAAACCATCTGCAGGAGGCGTATGAATTTGGGAAGCGTATTTATTCTGAATAGTTGAAAATGTGTGGGGGAATGGGAAATGAAGATCACCTTTGCAGAAGCTGGATGGAGCGAATACCTCTATTGGCAGTCACAGGACAAGAAGATATTAAAAAAGATTAATCAATTATTGCAGAGTATAGAATGAGATGGAATATTGCAAGGATTAGGAAAGCCAGACTGCAGACGAAACAGGAAAAGGAGAAAAATTTATGTTTTGGGATAAGATATCAGGATTATACGATATTTTTGAAATAGTTTATAACGGCAAAGTCTATCGGGGACTTGGAGAATGTGTGGCAAAAGAAATCGGAAAAGATGACATTGTACTGGAATGCGCCTGCGGTACAGGCGCCATCAGCAGATATATTGCTCCAAAGTGCAAGCAGTTGACCGCAACAGATTTCTCGAAGGGAATGTTAAAACAGACCTGGAAAAAATGCCGCAAATACAACAACATAAGGATAAGACGTGCAGATATGACATGTTTAAAATGCCGTGACAACAGATTTGATAAAGTTGTGGCGGGAAATGTGATCCATTTGCTGGAAGATCCCTATGAGGCAGTGAAAGAGTTAGAGCGGGTATGTAAATCAGGCGGTAAGATCATAGTTCCCACATATATCAATGCCTCCGCCAGAGTAAATAAAAAAGCAGTGCGTCTGCTGGAATTGGCAGGAGCGAATTTTAAACGGCAGTTTGATCTATCTTCCTATCGAAAATTTTTTGCGGATGCAGGGTATGAAAAAGTGGAGTATCACATCGTTGACGGAAGGATGCCATGTGCATTGGCAGTTATCACGAAGCAATAATTGATTTCCATTGACTAATTCCCTCTTAACTGTTAAAATTTGATTCGACACCTGCCAGAAGGAGAGACCCGCTTGCGGGGGGATTCCTTGTGACTTGTTGTTTATATTGTACAACGGAGCTTTGCCAAAAAGCAAACTTCGCAATTACCTGATAGAAAAGAGGAAATCCTATGAAGAAAATAGACGGGGGCGTCACAGCCCCAAAAGGTTTTAAGGCGGCAGACACAGCAGCGGGGATCAAATACAAAGACCGCCGTGACATGGCCATGATTTATAGCGAGAAGCCCTGCCAGGCGGCAGGCACCTTCACCTCAAACGTGGTAAAGGCAGCCCCGGTAAAATGGGATCAAGAAGTGGTGGGGCACAGTCCTTTTGCCCAGGCAGTTGTAGTAAATGCGGGAATCGCCAACGCCTGCACCGGAGAGGAAGGCATGTCCTGCTGTAAGGAGACAGCCAGGGAAACAGCAGAACTTTTAAATATCCCGGAGGACTCCGTTTTGGTGGCCTCCACAGGAGTCATCGGAATGCAGCTTCCCATGGACAGGATTGCAGCGGGCATCGAGGCTATGGTTCCAAAGCTTTCCGATACAAGAGATGCGGCACACACCGCAAGCCTTGCCATTATGACTACCGACACCCACGAGAAGGAAGTGGCAGTGCAGTTTGACGTGGAGGGCGTAACCTGTACCATCGGAGGCATGTGCAAAGGCTCCGGTATGATCCATCCCAATATGTGTACCATGTTAAGCTTTGT
>JAMPFA010000002.1:119036-166689 GCA_023664725.1 Roseburia sp.
GCGCAGGACTTAAAATCCTGTTGTGGTGACACAGTACCGGTTCGATTCCGGTCGCGGGCATATTTTATAGGATTCTCAATGCAGGATATCTGGCATTGGGATTTTTTTTGTTTCATTTGCCTCCCCGTTGGTTACATTTCTGTTTCAAAACGGGAAAAAATATTTTATAATTAAAACCAGGAGGCGGGGAATTTGTGTATGCAGATTGCAGTCTGTGATGACGAGAAAAATATGGCAAGGAGCCTGTGCGCCATGATAGGGGAGCTGGATCGGGAGAGCAGGGTTTCCTGTTATACCGACGGCCCTTCCCTTCTCCGTGGGGGCGGCTTTGACCTGGTATTTTTGGATATCGGCATGGAGCCTATGGACGGCATGGAGCTGGCGGGAAGGATTCGGGAGAAAAATAAGAAAACCCTTATCGTGTTTGTCACGGCGTTGAAGGAGTATGTGTACGACTGCTTTGAGGTGGGGGCTTTCTGGTATCTGCTAAAGCCCGTTTCAAAGGACAAGCTGGAACAGGTTTTATGCCGGGCAAAGGAGGAGTGGCGGCAGGGCCAAGATGTGTCTAAAAAGCAGATTTTTATCCAGACAAAGGGCCAGAATTACCTTCTCTTTGTAGATGATATCCTGTACCTGGAAAACCAGAAACGGAAGGTGTTAATCCACACCAGGGAGGAACAGATTGCCTTTTACGCCGCCATGTCCAAGCTGGAGAAGTCCCTGGGGGAGGGGTTTTACCGATGCCACAGAGGGTATCTGGTGAATTTTGCCTACGTGGCGGGGTACGACGCCAAGAGCATCCGGCTTTTAAACCATGAGACGATTTACCTGGCCAAAAATAAATATCCCGATTTTGTGGTGCAGTACATGCGTTACCTTCGGAATGGGGGTGTGACCTTTGTCTGAGTGGTATGCAAACGCCATACAGTGGGTGAATTATGGCTTTGAAGGGCTTTGCATGGTGATGCTTTGCAAAAAATTCCTGGTTCCCAAAATTGGAGATGGGTTTTGGCGCCAGGGGATGGCGGGGCTTGTGTGGATAGCCGTGCGTTTTGTGGGCAGCCTTTTGGAAAGCGGGAATGACGGGGTGGTTTTGGCGGGGAAGAGCCTGGCCGGCTGGGGGATTATGCTTTTGTTCTTCCTTTTGTTTTATCAGGGGGAGACGGTGTTCAAGCTGTTTGTGGCGGCGGTTTTTTTCGCCCTGCGGGAGATGTCCTTCTTTGCAGCTTACAGTCTGCTGGGGGTGGGCTCCTGGTTTATGGGCGCACTGGTGCGTGCGTATGAAGGGGGGATGATGGGGGAGGAAACCCTCTTGGCGGCGGTGTCAGGGGTTGGAGGCGCCTCCCTTTTCCTGGAGTTTTTGGCGGAGCTGGCGCTGCTCTTTGCGGGGGTTCGTTTCCTGGCTGGGATTTTTCAGAAAGGGTACCGGAAAATGGGAAACCGGGAGCTGCTGTTTTGTATGCTGCCAGCGGAGGCTGGGCTTTTGGTGGGGCTTGTCCTCAGGATGACCATGTTTTTGCGGGAGGAGGGGGGCATCGTTATTTTGTACCAGAAGTACCCGGCCCTCTACGGGATTGTGCCGGTGATTTCCCTGGCGTTGTACGGCTCTATTCTCTTTAATTTCTGGCTGTACCAGAGGGTCTGCGAGCAGAGGGAGCGGGAGGTGGAGCAGGAGTTGCTGCAAAACCAGATTGTCCAGATGCAGGGGGCCATGCAGGAGATGGAACGGCTCTACGACGGCATCCGCAGCGTCCGCCACGACATGAAAAACCAGATGCTTGCCTTGCAGGGGATTTTGCCCAAAGACGGCGGCGGGAGGGAGGAATTTCAGGAGTTCCTTGCGGATATGTACCATTGTGTGGAGCAGCTGGATTACGGGCTGCACACGGGAAATTCCGTCTGCGACGCAGTGATTGGCAGCAAGTTTGCCAAGGCCAAAAGCCAGCTTTCCCCAATCAGCCTGAGCGCAGAAAATTTTCTGGTGGCAAAGGATTTTGGGGTGCGGGCCTACGATTTGGGCATTATGCTAAACAACGGCCTGGATAACGCCTTAGAGGCCATAGAGCGGATGCGGAAGGTTTACCCTGGGAAGGAGGCCTGCATTCTCGTCAGGTCTTTTGTCCGGGGGGGCATGTTTTTTATCGAGGTGGAAAACAGCTTTTGCGGCAGCCTGCGGTTTGGGGAGGATGGTGCGCTGCCCCTGTCCCAGAAGGAGGGGGAGGGGCATGGGATTGGCCTTCGCAATATCCGAAACTGCGCCAGGAAGTATGGCGGGGAGGCGGACTGCATTGTGGAGGGGGAGCGGTTTATTTTGTCGATTATGTTAAAAGGGAGGTAGCGTTTTATGGACAGTGTATTTATGAATGGGCTTGTGACGGGGATTTCCTCGATGCTGGAACAAAGCGGCAAGGTCAGCGGGCAGACGGGAAATTCGTCAAATGGCGGGTCGGAGAGCGGACAGGATTTTGCCAAGGTTTTGGGGGAGGCCATCGCCAAATCCCTTGGGACGAATGGCAGCAGCGTGTATGGGAATCTGGCTTATGGCGGGCTGTACAATACGGGGCTTTATGGGAACAGCCTGTATGGCGGCGGGCTTTATGGAAACAGCTTGTATGGGGGACTGTTTGGGAGCGGTCTGTATAGCGGCGGGCTTTACGGGAGTAGTCTGCTGGGTATGCCCTATGGAAATTTGGGGCTGCTCTCCGGGCTTTATGGGAGCGGGAGCAGCACAAAGGGCAGCAGCGGGACATCTTCTGGCAGTGGGGGGACTTCTGGGAATACCAGCACGGAGCAGATTAAGCAGATGCAGAGGAATCGGGTGCAGGCCAGGCTTGTGAACAGTTCGGCGGCGGACGCTTATAAAAGGCATATGGCTATGATGGCGTAGCAGAAATCGCCTTCCTGATTGCGGGACGCATCGGGAGGCGGTTTTTTTGTGATTGTATGGTGTAAAATAAAATCTTTAAAAGCAGGGACAGGGATGGTATAATTGTTTTAGTGTTTTCACAAAAATTGTATGGGATGGCAGCGAAAATAATTGGTCTTTTGTTGCAATTCGTCAGGGTATAAGGAGGATGATATTATGGACATTAAAGAGAGAAATTTAACCCTTGAACAGGTACGGGACAAATATCCTAATAAGTGGGTTATGCTTACAAACATTGAAGATGCAGAATTAAATGGGATAGCATCTGTTGATGTTGTTGAAGTTTATCCCTTAGATAATTATCCCGGAAATAAGTTAGATGAATGTATATCTCAATATGGTAATGGGATGATTTTGAGAACAGCAAAAGAAGAAGGGGTGTTATTTTTATGATAGAGTTAGCTTTATTAGATGAAACACTGCCAAAAGTAAGATTTATTAAAACAGGTAGAAGTTGTATGTGTTTATTAGACACTGGCGCTAATATATGCGTTTGGACCCGGGGTTTAGAAGAATTTATGAAAGTATTCCCAATGAGTGATAGACAGGTGGGTAAAATGGCGACAGTATCTGGATTTGGCGGCGATGGAGCAAAGGCGCCTGTGTACTTAGTAGATTGCATTACTTTCAGGTCGGGACGGAATACGCTGTCATTTAGAGATTTACACATTGCTATAACAACAAATACACGCATAGGCGCAGAGTTAGTGCTGGCTATGACTACATTGCGTAAAAATGTTTATACGTTTGATATGACGTCCAAAAAGTTCAGAGTGGAAGGGAAAACTGCAGGTATACTGTGTGATAATGAATATTATGATGGAGATTTAAAACGCACAGTAGCGGTAGCGCTCAGCCAGGAAGAAACTGAGACAACTTAAATTTACTTAAAAAAGTTGAGTTATTTCCCTAAATATTGTAAAATAGAAAAAACAAATTTTGCAGACACAAGGAGGAACTTATGGGATTTCGGGAAGATTTTGCCTGGGGAGCGGCCACCAGCGCTTACCAGATTGAGGGCGCATACAGGGAGGACGGCAAGGGGTTAAACATCTGGGACGTGTACACCAAGGATCCGGGGCGGATTTACGAGGGGCACACCGGGGACGTGGCCTGCGACCACTACCACAGGTACAAGGAGGACGTGGCGATTATGCGGGAAATGGGGGTTAAGGCTTACCGTTTCTCCATTAACTGGGCGAGGATCCTGCCGGAGGGAACCGGGAGGGTCAATGCGGCGGGAATCCGGTTTTACGACAGCCTGATAGAGGAGCTTTTAGAGGCGGAAATCGAGCCATACATTACCCTGTACCACTGGGAGCTGCCCTATGAGCTCTACAAAAAAGGGGGATGGATGAACCCGGATATTGCGGAGTGGTTCGGGGAGTACGCAAAGGTTGTGGCGGAGCATTTCAGCGACAGGGTAAAATACTTCTTTACCGTAAACGAGCCCCAGTGCTTTGTGGGGCTGGGATTCCTTCAGAAAGACCACGCCCCGGGGTTAAAGGTGCCCTATGCGGACTCTTTTCTTATGGCCCACAACGTGCTCCGTGCCCACGGCCGGGCGGTGCAGATGTTAAGGGCCCACGGAAAGCAGGAACTTGTCATCGGCTACGCCCCCACCGCCGGAGTGAGCTATCCCAGGACAGAAAAGCCGGAGGATGTTGCGGCGGCCCGTCAGTCGTTTTTTTCCATGACGGAACTTGGCAACTGGACCTGGAATGTAACCTGGTGGTCAGACCCGGTTCTTTTGGGGCATTACCCGGAGGACGGACTAAAGTGTTTTGAACCCTATCTTCCCAAATTTACAGAGGAAGATATGAAACTGATCTCAGAGCCTATTGATATCTATGGGCAGAATATATATAATGGAAAGTGTGTGGAGCAGGGGCCGGAGGGAAATCCCAGAATAGTGGATCGGTATCCCGGATTTCCAAGGACGGCAAACAACTGGCCCATTACGCCGGAGGTCCTTTACTGGGGGCCAAAGTTTTTGTATGAGCGGTACAAAAAGCCCATTTACATCACAGAAAACGGCATGTCCTGCCACGACGTCATATCTCTGGACAAAAAAGTCCACGACCCCAACCGTATCGATTTCCTTTCCAGATATCTGTCACAGCTAAAACGTGCGTCGGAGGAAATTGATCTGCGGGGATACTTCCACTGGTCTTTGACAGACAACTTTGAGTGGAGCAGGGGATACGGCGAGCGTTTTGGGCTTGTGTATGTGGACTACCGGAATCAGGAGAGGATCTGGAAGGATTCGGCTTACTGGTATCAGGGCGTGATCCGCACCAACGGGGAGGAGCTGTAAACAGGGCAGTTTGTATGCCTTGCACGACGCAGAGCCAACAGGAAAAAAGAAAGGAAGAACAATATGCCATTTATCGATTCAAAAATCACAGTTCCGGTATCACCGGAAAAAAGGGAAACGATCAAATCACAGCTGGGAGGGTCCATCAGCCTTTTAAACAAGACAGAAAACTACCTTATGGTGGGTTTTGAGGACAATTACGACCTGTACCTGGGGGGAAACCATCTGGAAAAAGGCGCTTACGTGACAGTGCGGCTTTTTGGCAGCGCATCCTCAGATGCCTGCAGCAAGATGACAGGCGCTATATGTGATATTTTAAAGAAGGAACTGGACATTCCCGGGGAGAACGTGTATGTCAGTTATATCGGGACCAAGGACTGGGGATGGAACGGGAGAAACTTTTAAAGGCTGTGGCAAATTCGGCACAGATTAAGGAAAATCTCACTGACATAAAGAAAAAACCTTTTCGGATTTGCCCCAAAGGGCTATGATAAAGGCAGGTACAAACTTTACTGTGAAAAGGAGACGGACATGAAAATTGCTTTGATTAATGAGAACAGCCAGGCGGCAAAAAACGAGATGATCTGCGGGGCACTGAAAAAAGTGGTGGAGCCCATGGGACATGAAGTGTTTAACTACGGTATGTACAAGGCGGAGGATGAGGCACAGCTCACCTATGTGCAGGTAGGAATCCTCGCAGCAGTTTTGCTAAATTCCGGGGCGGCAGACTATGTTATCACCGGATGCGGCACAGGAGAGGGCGCAATGCTTGCATGCAACTCTTTTCCGGGAGTGATCTGCGGACATGTGGAGGATGCGCTGGACGCTTACACTTTTGCGCAGATCAATGACGGAAATGCGATTGCTCTTCCCTTTGCAAAAGGATTTGGCTGGGGCGGCGATCTGAACCTTCAGTATATTTTTGAAAAGCTCTACTGCGAGGAGAGCGGACAGGGATACCCCAGGGAGCGGGCAGTTCCGGAAAAAGCCAACAAGAAGATACTGGATGAGGTGAAAAAAGTGACCTATCAGGATATCAACGTGATCTTAAAATCTATGGACAGAGATTTGACCAAAGGCGCTTTATCTACAGAGGGATTTGACAAATATTTCTGGGACAACTGCAAGGATGAGGCATTAAAGGCAACGGTAAAAGAGATTCTTGGGAAATAGACGCTTGTTTTAAAGCAAATTCTATAAAATTTTAAACAATCTTAAACCACTTTCTTTGTTGAAGGTGGTTTTTTCTTGTAATCATTTACAAATCTGTTTATAATGAAATCAGTATTGTTGTGAAAAACAGAGAGAAAGGGGGACGATGTAGAATGAGAAGGATTTTGTTGTTGGGGATTTTAGCAGTCTTTCTCCTGTCAGGGTGTGGGAGCGGGGAAGAGGCAGAAAACGTCAAGCCCCCGATCATCCGGGCACAGATGGAAAAAACGGAGAGCGCACTGCTTAACGTAGGATTTATCCAGACAGGAAAGGAATCTGACTGGCGGGATGCCAATACAAATGATTTCCTACAGACATTTACCAGGGAGAGGGGTTACAACCTGATCTATATTGACGGGAATTCAGACCCTGCCCGTCAGGTGAAAGCTGCCTATGACCTGATCGCACAGGAGGTAGATTACATGATTATCGATCCCATTGTGGAGGACGGCTGGGAGGATGTTTTTCTGGAGGCGGAAAAAGAGGGGATTCCCATCATCGTCTCCGACAGGCAGGTGAATGTGAAAGCTTCCCACTATGCCTGCTGGGTAGGCTCTGATTTTCACAAGGAGGGTGAAAACGCCATAAGATGGCTGGAAACACACCTTGCGGAAAAGGGACGGGAGGAGGAAGAGATAAAAATCGTTCTTCTGGAAGGCACGGAGGGAGCCACAGCAACCATTGGCAGGACGCAAGGGATCTATGACCGGCTGGAGAGCCATCCCAACTGGAAAATAGTGGCACAGGAGAGCGGAAACTTTACCCAGGGGGAAGGAATGGAGGTCATGGAAGAAATTTTAAAGCAGAACATTGAATTTGACGTTTTGATATCGGAAAATGACAATATGATGTTTGGCGCCATGAAAGCCATGAAGCAGCAGGGGATAGAATATGGGAGAGAAGGGGTGATTACCATATCTTTTGACGCCCTGAAAGAGGCCCTGATCAAGATTGTGGGGGGAGAACTTTTAGTCACAGTGGAGTGTAACCCTCTCATCGCTGAATTGTCGGCAGAGGCCATACAGGATCTGGAACAGGGCAAAAGGATTGAAAAGGTCAATTTCGTCGAGGAAATGGTTTTCACCCGTGAAAACACTGTGGCGAATTTGTTGGATCGCAAATACTAAGGAGCGTAGATGAAAAAATCATTGGGAATGAAAGTGGCAGGTCTGATGTTTGTGTTTGCAGTTGTGCTGGATCTGGTGTGCATTGCGGTGAATTACAGCAACTTTGTTGAGGCAAACCAGCAGTTTGCCTACTCCACTGCAAGGACGGTTACAGAGACCTGCAACCTTATCATAGACAGAGACAGGCTTGGGACATATACGGAAACAGGCATCCGGGATACCAGATACTATGAGACCTGGAACAAATTAATTGATTACCGCAATACCAACAGCGACATTATCGGACTGTCCCTTGTATGGTTTGACCAGGAGGGATGCCATTATATCTTTGACACGGATCTGACCATGGAAGGGGCCTTTTTAAGGGATGTCAGGGAATATGACAGCAGGCAGGAAGAATACAGGGATATCCTTATGAGCGGGGGAGAGATTGACTTTATTGATTACGGAAATTATATGGCAGTGTACCAGCCAATTTTCTCTTCCTATAACCTGCCGATCGGTTATGTCATCGTAGAAATTTCAACAGTGGAAGTTTTGGAGAGGCAGAGAAGATATTTAGCGGAGATGTCAGTCGCATTGACGGTTCTTACCATAGTGCTGTTCTGCTTTATGTTCCCTTTGCTTCGGCGGATGGTGGTCCGTCCCATCAACGAGCTGTCGGAAGCGGCATTTAACTATGTCAGCTCCATGCATGAAAACGGGGAGAAATCGCCTTTAGAGCAGATTTCCATACATACAGGGGATGAGATTGAGAGGCTGTTTTTTGCGGTAAAGAAGATGGCCACAGACCTTCTCACCTCCTCCTCCAATCTGGCAGTTGCCCAGTGGAACAGCCACCACGACAGTATGACGCAGCTTTACAACAAACGGTATTTTTATGAGTACATGGAAGGGTATGCCAAGGGAAAGCCGGTGGGAGTTTTCTATCTGGATGTGGATAACTTAAAGAAAATGAATGATACCTACGGGCATGAAGCGGGGGATGATGTGATCTGTAAGACGGCAGATTTTGTGAAAAAATACCAGACGGCGGAGGGGGGCGGCTTCCGCATGGGCGGAGACGAGTTTGTCCTGGTAATCTGCGGGATAGAAGAAGCCCTCTTTTCTGAGCTGGAAGAAAAGATGAAAAGGGATAGAGAGCGGATGCTCTCGCCGGAAGACTATACCGTGCAGTGCCGTATTGCCCTGGGCTGTGTCTATACGGACAAGTGCAGTGATCTGATCGAACTTACAAAACTGGCGGATCAGAAAATGTATCTGGACAAAATGAGCCACAGACAGTAGATGCAGGGGTAAAACATGGAGAGACAGGAAATAAAAGTATTTTTAGTGGAAGATGAGATTGTAGTCCGGGAAGGGATCAAAAAGAATATCAACTGGCATCAGGAAGGATTTGAATTTGTGGGGGAGGCCAGCGACGGGGAACTGGCATATCCTCTGATCCAGAGCACAAAGCCGGATATTCTCATCACGGATATCAAGATGCCCTTTATGGACGGATTGGAACTCAGCCGCCTGGTAAAAAAGGAACTGCCGGACATCAAGATCCTGGTCTTAAGCGGATATAATGAGTTTGAGTATGCCAAGGAAGCCATCAATATCGGGATCACGGAATATCTTGTGAAACCCATAAGCGGGGCGAAGCTTTTGGAGACGGTAAAGAAAGTGGCGAAAACCATTGAGGAGGAGCGGCAGCAGCGGCAGTATCTCCTGGCATACCAAAAGGAGCAGGTGGAGAGTGGGCAGTTGGCGAGACAGCGCATGTTTGGAAAACTTGTGTCCGGGAAACATCCCGTTTCCACCCTCCTCAGTGAGGGCAGGGAGATAGAGATGGATCTGGCGGCGACCCAGTACAATATCCTTCTTTTTCAGGTTTTCACCGGGGAGGAGGCAGAGAACTACTCCGACGAGTTAAACCAGCTTACTGCCAGGATGGAAGAGCTGGTGCTAGACATGCATCGGGTGATCATGATCGACCGTGGCGTGGAGGGCTTTGCTTTTCTTATAAAAGGCTGGGAGGATGATCCCATAGGGGAATTTCTTCCGGACTTTCTGGAAAAATTGGAGGGCGTGGTAAAAGAGTATCCTCAGATGGAATATTTTGGCGGGGTGGGGACTGTGGTGGAGAGGCTCAGCGAGCTGAATGCCTGCTTTGAAAAGGCCAGCCACGCCTATGCCTACCGGTATATCTGGGATAGAAACCAGATTGTCACGGGGGAGCCAAAAGAAGAGATAAAAATGGTGGATGAGGAGTTAAACCTGGGCGCCTTAAATGTGAAAAATCTGGAGAGAAATGCGGTGGAGCGTTTTCTTGCCACGGGACTTATGGCGGAAGTTTCCGATTTTGTGGAGGAGTATTTTCACAGTCTGGGAGAGCAGAATATCCAGTCCATGCTGTTTCGCCAGTATATCACCATGGACGCCTACATTATGGCTGCCAGCGCAGTGGAAAAGCTGGGGTACGACTCTTCCGTGATGGTGGAGGAGTGCGGGGATTTCAAATCTTTGGCGGATGTGTTTACCACTACTGACCAGACGGTTTCCTATTTGAAACATGTGCTGGGGACTGCCATCGAGCTTCGGGATGCGGTGTCCCAAAAGAAGTATGTCCAGCTTTTGGAGGATGCCAAAGAGTATATCCGGCAGAATTTTCAGAATGAGGAGATTTCTCTGAATACGGTGGCGGCAAGCGTGAATTTAAGCCCCAACCACTTCAGCACGATATTCAGCCAGGAGATGGGGCAGACATTTGTGGAATATCTCACCTTCGTGCGCATGGAGCGGGCAAAGGAGCTTCTCAGGAATTCCAACATGAAGACATCGGATATCGCCTTTGAGGTAGGATACCGGGATGCCCACTATTTCAGTTATCTCTTTAAAAAGACCCAGGAGTGCACTCCGAGGGAATACCGTACCAGATAGCAGGAGGCAGTATGAAAAGAAAGACTTCAATGAAGCAGCGGCTGTATCTGCTGCTTGGCATTTGTCTGATCCCTCTGACCTGCATGATCGTGTACCTTCTGGTGCTCATGAACGGTTTTTCAGAGCGGTATGACTCTATCGTAACAAATATTACCAGGGCAAATGCCTACAATATCGTGTTCAAAGAAGACATGGATTACCTGATGTACATTATTGTGGTAAATGCGGAACGCGCGGAAGAGCTGGTGGATATCGAGAAGCCTCAGGTGATGATCGAGGAGGCGAGGGATGCCTTTTTGGAACTGTATGACATGGCGGATTCTGAGCGTGTGAAAAAGAGCGTAAAGGGCATTATAAGGAGCCTTAACACCTTAGAAGACCGTGTGGAAGAGATTGAGAAGGATGCATTAGTCAGCGGTTCCTACGATGTCAATATGGAGCGGCTGGACTTAAACGTCCGGGTTTTGACGGATCTGATCCAGGATCAGATACAGGAATATATCTATTATCAGGCCATCAAGCTGGAACAATTGCGTCTTGGCATACGAAGGGATGTGGTGCATGCCATTGTAATGCTCAGCATAGGACTGGTGTTGATCTTCCTCATTGCCTTTACCGTCAGCGGAAGGATCATCAGCGGCATTACAAAGCCCATCCAGAATCTGTGTAATTTGGCAAAACAGGCAGGGCGGGGAGATTTTCATGCCCGCATGGAGGAGACAGACACCTATGAGCTGGCAGTGTTAAACGACAGCTTCAACCGGATGGTGGAGGAACTTGGAAAGCTGGTGGAGGATATCCGGGTGGAGCAGTTAAACCTTAGGGCTGCGGAGTTAAAGCTTTTGCAGGAGCAGATCAATCCCCACTTCCTCTACAACACGCTGGATACCATTATGTGGCTGGCGGAGTCAAAGGATACGGAGCAGGTGGTAAAAATGGTATCTTCCCTCTCCGACTTTTTCCGAACCACATTGAGTAAAGGAAAAGATTTCATCACGGTGGAGGAGGAGAAAAAGCATATCCAGAGCTATTTGGAGATTCAGCAGTTCCGCTACCGGGATATCCTGGAATATGAGATTCATTTTGCGGAAGATATCTTCCAGTACGAGATGCCAAAGCTCACCTTACAGCCTCTGGTGGAAAATGCCCTGTACCACGGTATCAAGAACAAGCGGGGGCTTGGGCAGATCTTTGTCTACGGGGAGAAGCAGGGAGAAGATCTGGTATTTCGGGTGGAGGATGACGGAATCGGCATGACGGAGGAGAGAAGCCGCCAGGTACAGCAGCTGATCCGGGGGGACAGACTTCGGGATAAGGAATCCTCGGGGTTCGGGCTGTTTAACATTAATGAGAGGATCCGCCTGTACTACGGGCCAGAGTATGGATTGCAGCTTAGGAGCGCTTACCAGGAAGGGACACAGTTCCAGGTGAAGATACCCTGCGTAAAAAAATGAACTTTTTTCGGAAAATATTATACATTGTTCATGATTTATTCAAAAATTGATAAAAAAACATACAAAATTCCAAAATAATTCTGTTTCTCTTTTTTACGGAAAAAGGTATAATGTTTTTACCAGCTAAGGAATACCTTAGAGAAAACAATATTAGAAGTGGAGGATTTTTGTATGAAAAGAAAAATTGTAAGTGTTTTAATGTGTGCAACAATGACAGCAGCTTTGTTTGCAGGATGCGGCGGCGGAGACAGCGCAGCGAGCAGTGACGCAGCAAAGACAGACGACAGCGCAGCAGAGCCGGCAGCAGACGCAGCGGACGACGCAGCGGCAGATGATGCGGCAGCAGGCGGCAGCGACGGCGGGACCATCACCATTGGATTTGCCCAGGTGGGTCATGAGTCTGACTGGCGTACAGCATCTACCAAATCCTGCCAGGACGTGTTCTCTTCCGCAAACGGATATGACTTACAGTTCGTTGACTGTGATAATGATTCCGCAGCACAGATCGAGGCAGTTCGTGGATTTATCCAGCAGGCAGTAGATTACATAATCATTGACCCAATCGTATCCACAGGATGGGATACTGTATTGTCAGAGTGTGAGGATGCAAGCATTCCTGTTATCGTTATCGACCGTACCATCGACGATTCCGACAAATATGTTTCCTGGGTAGGTTCCAACTTTAAGACAGAGGGTCTTGCAGCTGGCGAGTGGTTAAAAGCTTATGCAGAGAACAAGGGCATCAGCGAGATCAACGCACTTGTCATTGAAGGTTCCACAGGAGCTTCCGCAACCATCGGACGTACAGACGGATTTAAAGAGATCGCAGATGCAAACGGATGGACTATCGTAGATTCTCAGTCTGGTGACTTTACAGAGGCTGGCGGACAGGAAGTTATGGAGTCCTACATCAAATCTTATGAAGGCAAATTTAACGTAGTGATTTGCCAGAATGATAACGAGGCATTTGGCGCTATGACAGCTATGAAGAACGCAGGTATTGAGTACGGCGTAGGCAAAGACGTGATCTTAGTATCTTTCGATGCTTGTACCGCAGGTCTTGAGAAAGTTATGAGCGGTGAAATCAATGCAGACTTCGAGTGTAACCCACTGGCAGCTCCGGATGTAGAGAAAGTTATCCAGACACTTGCATCTGGCGGAACACCGGAAAAAGAAGTATACATGACAGAGCACTGGTATGTAAATGAAGACGTTCTTTCTTCCATCACTGTAGACGGCGAGGAACAGGCACTCACTGTTGTAACACAGGATATTGTTGATGCTCAGTACTAATTAGATATGTGGAAACTCCACAGACGGAAGAATGGTTGAGTGATTTCGAGGAGGAGGCTTAAATGTCTCCTCCTCTTTAATGGAAAGGATGATATTATGGAAAATAATGTAGTACTGACCATGCGGGGGATTTCCATGACATTTCCGGGAGTAAAAGCTCTTGACAATGTGGATTTTACATTGCGGAAAGGCGAGATCCACGCACTGATGGGGGAGAACGGCGCCGGAAAGTCAACTCTGATCAAATGTCTCACCGGTATCAATGCCTTTGAGGCGGGAGAGATCCATGTGGACGGCATTCACGGGCCAGTGGTAAACCATTCCACGCTGGACGCCCAGAAAAAAGGAATCTCCACGGTTTACCAGGAGGTAAACCTCTGCGGCAATTTAAGTGTTGCGGAAAATCTCTTTATCGGCAGGGAGCCAAGGACAAAAATTGGAACCATCGACTGGAAGACCATGGTGAAACGTTCCCAGAAGATCATGGCGGATCTTGACATGCCGGTGGACGTAAACCAAAATCTGGAAGAGTATTCTCTGGCACTGCAGCAGATGATCGCCATTGCAAGGGCAGTGGATATGGACTGTAAGGTTCTGATTTTAGATGAGCCTACCTCCTCCTTAGACGACAACGAGGTGGAAAAACTCTTTAAGCTTATGCGGCAGCTTCGGGATAAGGGCGTTGGAATTATCTTTGTTACCCACTTCTTAGAGCAGGTGTACGAAGTCTGTGACAGGATCACTGTTTTGAGAAACGGTACATTGGTTGGGGAGTACCCCATTGCAGAGCTTCCCAGGGTAAAACTGGTAGCGGCTATGATGGGTAAGGATTTTGACGATCTGGCAGCCATAAAGACAGACGAGACAACAGATTTCAGCCATGCGGAAGTGCTGATCGAGGCAAAGGGATTGAGCCATAAGGGAACCATCAAGCCATTTGATCTTACCATCCACAAAGGCGAGGTAGTAGGACTTACCGGACTTCTGGGCTCCGGACGAAGCGAGCTGGCAAGGGTTATCTATGGCGCGGACAGAAACCAGACCGGAACCCTTAAAGTAAACGGCAGGGAAGTAAACATCAAAGCGCCGATCGACGCCATGAACCTTGGCATGGGACTTTTGCCGGATGACAGAAAGGCAGAGGGTATTATCGGTGATCTGTCTGTCCGGGAAAATATCATTCTGGCTCTCCAGGCAAAGCGTGGAATGTTTAAGCTGATTCCCATGAGGGATCAGATCGCACTGGCAGATAAATACATAGAAATGCTCCAGGTTAAGACGGCAAGCCGTGAGACACTGATCAAACAGCTCTCCGGCGGTAACCAGCAGAAGGTGATCCTTGGCAGATGGCTTGCTACCGACCCGGATTTCTTGATCTTAGATGAGCCCACCCGCGGTATCGACGTGGGAACCAAGACAGAGATTCAGAAGCTGGTATTAAAACTGGCAGGGGAGGGAAAGAGCCTGATCTTTATCTCCTCCGAGATTGAGGAGATGCTTCGCACCTGCTCTAAGATGGGTGTCTTAAGAGACGGGGAGAAAGTTGGGGAGATCACGGAAAATCTTTCCCAGGAGACAGTCATGAAAGCAATCGCAGGAGGTGGTTCAAATGAGTAAAGTCAAAAAACTTACGGGGATGCCGTTGTTCCTCCCGGTATTTTGTATGATCCTTGTAATGTTGGTAAATGTTATCTTTGATGCGGCAAATGGCAATTTCCCTTTTAACTTTTTTACCATTTCCGTGAGAAACGGCGTGCTCTACGGACGTCTCATCGATATTTTAAACAGGGGAAGTGAGATTGCGATTCTGGCAATCGGTATGACGCTTGTTGTATCCGCTTCCGCAGGAACAGATATTTCCGTTGGTTCCGTAATGTCACTCTCTGCATCTTTCTGCTGTATGCTTCTAGCAGGTTACGGGGTGGCTTCCACCAGCGAACTGGCAGTGCCTTTGGTCGTAGGCGTTATCGGCGGTATCTTAATGGGATGTGTCTGCGGTGCATTTAACGGATTTTTGGTTGCGTATTTGAACGTGCAGCCCATGGTGGCCACGCTGATCCTGTTTTCAGCGGCAAGGGCCATTGGACTTCTCCTCTGCAACAACCTGATTGTGTATGTGAGAAATGATTCCTTCGGATTTTTCGGAAGTTTCCTTGGACCTATTCCCACACCTATTGTAGTGGCTGCACTTTGTATCCTGGTGGTATCCCTTCTGCTTCGCTATACGGCATTGGGACTTTACATCCAGAGTGTAGGTATCAACAAAAAAGCATCCAGAATTGCAGGATTAAATTCCGCAAAGATTATTTTTCTCTGCTATATTGTCTGCGGTCTGTGTGCGGGAATTGCAGGAATCGTAGCTTCCTCCAGAATCACTTCCGCAGACTCCAACAATATCGGATTGAATTTTGAGCTGGATGCCATCCTGGCAGTTGCCCTTGGCGGAAACAGCTTAGGCGGCGGTAAATTCCGTCTGGCAGGCTCCATTATCGGCGCTTACACCATTCAGGCAATCACTACCACACTGTATGCATTGGGTGTATCCACAGAGCAGGCGCCTGTATACAAGGCAATCGTGGTTATTATTATCGTGACAATCCAGGCTCCTCCTTTCAAGGCATTTGTGAAACGTATGTCTGCGAAGAGAGAATTGGCAAAAGGAGGTGCAGCAGCATGAAAACAAAGAAAATAAACAGCAATACCCTTCTTTTGATCATTACCATTGTACTGTTCTTTGTAATGTATGCGGCAGGCTGTGTGATCTACAGCGGAAAAGGGTTTACCCACTTACAGACGTTTTTAAATATTTTGATCAACAATGCAGGACTTTTGTGTGTCACCTGCGGTATGACCTGCGTGATGCTCACAGGAGGAATCGATATCTCCGTAGGTTCCCTCATCGCTTTAGACTGTATGTTTTTAGCGGTAGGTATGGAGCGTTGGGGAATGAGCGCACCGCTCCTTTGTATCCTGGTGCTTCTCATCGGAATCGTGTTTGGCATGGTTCAGGGATTTTGTGTGGGATATCTTCAGATCCAGCCCTTTATCGTTACCATGGCGGGGATGTTCTTTGGCAGAGGTATGACGGCCATTATCTCCACAGACCAGGTATCCATCAGCGGCAATGAGTGGTTTGTAGGCCTGGCAAATGCAAAGATTCAGATCCCATTTGGGGCTTACACCAACAACAAGGGAGTGCTCCAGATTCCCTATATCCGTATCACCGTTGTGGTGGCGCTGATCGTTTTAGTGGCAATCTTCCTTATGCTTCGGTATACGAAGTTTGGACGGAGCCTCTACGCAGTGGGCGGCAATGAGCAGTCAGCCGTTATGATGGGATTAAATGTGCCTATGACAAAACTGAAAGCCTATGTTTTGTCCTCTTTCCTCTGCTCGATTGGCGGAATCTGCTTCTGCTTAAATACCATGTCCGGTAATGTGCAGCAGGCAACAGGACTTGAGATGGATGCCATCGCCTCCTCCGTGATCGGCGGTACACTCCTCACCGGAGGTGTGGGAAATGTGATCGGCTCCTTCTTTGGAGTTCTCATCAACGGTACGATTTCAACACTGGTTAAGACAAACGGTAAGCTTCTTAGCTCCTGGTCTAACATTGCAGTGGCAGCGCTTCTCTGCTTCTTTATCGTACTGCAGAGTATTTTTGCGAATATCAAGGCAAAGAAATAAGGACGCATGTCCAAATAGGAATTTACCTAAGGGAACTGTATTTTTGCAGTTCCCTTAGGAAGTTTTAAAAACTAACTTTGTGCAGATGACACAGGAAGGTGTAATATGGGAAAACGAATATGTTTTCTGGGATGTCTGCTTCTTCTACTTGCAGGCTGCGGCAGCGGGCAGGAGGATTCTTTTACCGACATGGATTCCACGGAGGAGAGCGAAAACCTTATTGTGGTAGGGCTGTCTCAGGTGGGCTCCGAGTCTGACTGGAGGCTTGCAAACACGAAATCTTACAGGGAGACCTTCACGGAGGAAAACGGCTATTACCTGCTCTTTGAGGACGGACAGCAGAAGCAGGAAAATCAGGTGAAAGCAGTCCGCAATTTTATTTTGCAGGAAGTGGATTATATTGTCCTTGACCCTGTTGTGGAGACCGGGTGGGATGCGGTGCTGCAGGAGGCAAAAGACGCAGGGATACCTGTGATTTTAGCAGACAGGACAGTCCAGGTGGAAGAGGAAGACCTCTATACCTGCTGGGTGGGCAGCGATTTTTTCAAAGAGGGGGAGAATGCGGGAAAATGGCTGGAGGACTACCTGAAAAAGCGGAATAAAGGGGAGGAAGAGATAAATATTGTAACATTGCAGGGAACCCTGGGTTCCTCCGCTCAGATTGGCAGGACGGAAGGGTTTGACCGGATCTTAAGAAAGCAGTCAAACTGGGTAATGTTAGAGCAGCAGTCAGGAGAGTTTGTCCAGGCCAAGGCGAAGGAGGTTATGGAATATTTCTTAAAGACATACCCGGATATCGACGTGGTGATCTGCGAGAATGACAACATGGCATTCGGAGCTGTGGATGCCATGAAGGAGGCAGGGAAAAGTTACGGGAAAAGGGGAGATATCACCGTGATCTCCTTTGATGCCACAGAGGCGGCTCTCTCGGCTGTGGAGCGGGGGGAGATCAGCGTGGATATGGAGTGCAATCCCCTCCTTGGCCCGGTGGTGGATGAAGTCATCAAGAGGCTGGAAAGGGGACAGGACGTGGAGAAAATTCAGTACGTGGAGGAGACATATTTTGATTAAGCTTAAGTATGAAGAATTGATGGAGGACCTGAAAGGCCAGATCCTGTCCGGTCAGATACGTCCCGGAGATAAGATACCTTCTGAAAATACACTGGCAGAGCAGTACAGTGTCAGCAGGCAGACAGTGCGAAAAGCCCTTGCGATTCTGGAAAACCAGGGGTATGTGTATGCCGAACACGGGCGGGGCACTTTCTGTTCAGAGTTTGCGGGACATATCCACAGTTCTAAAAATATTGCGGTGGTGACCACCTACCTCTCCGACTATATTTTCCCCCGGGTAATCCAGGGGATTGATGAGGTGCTTACAGGGGAAGGGTACAGCATTATTTTAAAAAATACCAGAAATTCCAGGAGCAGGGAGGCAAAGTGCTTAGAGGAGCTTTTGCAGAAGGATATTGAGGGCATGATCATTGAGCCAAGCAAAAGCCAGATTTACTGCAGCCATACGGCGCTGTACCAAAAGCTGGAGGAGTATCAGATCCCCTATGTGTTTATCCAGGGCTGTTTTGAGCAGATGGCTGACAAGCCCGCAGTTTTGATGGACGACTGCAAAGGGGGGTATCTGATCACAAAATATCTTCTCGACCAGGGACATAAACATATCGTAGGTGTCTTTAAGGCGGATGATTCCCAGGGGCAGCACAGGCACAAGGGATATGTGAAAGCCTTACAGGAGGCGGGAGTCTCTTATGAGCCGGACAATGTGGTGTGGTTTTACACGGAGGATCGGAGTATGCATCCCTACGAGAGGATCTGCCAGATGGCAGCAGACGGGAAGGAGATGGACGGGGTGGTCTGCTACAATGACCAGATTGCCCTGAAAGTGATCCATGCCCTGCAGGAGTGCGGGAAGAAAGTGCCGGAGGATGTGTCTGTCACCGGCTACGACAATTCTTACATGGCAAATGCCGGGGGGATACAGCTTACCACTATCACCCACCCCCAGGAAAAGCTGGGGGAAATGGCGGCGGAGCTTCTTCTTTCTCTGATCCAGAAAAAAGAGATTGACAGGGAGGAGCGGCGGGTAGTCATAGAGCCGGAGCTTGTGGTGGGAAATTCCTGTAGGGACAGGAGATAAATTCGTCATTATTACCAGTTTTTTCTTTTGTTTTTTGTGAAATAGTTTAGAAAAAACAACTTGTTATGACATGCGTACAAGTTGTACTATTAAAGTATAAGCAAATCAGCTATAACAAAGTGTGTAGGAGGGTAAAAAATGTTACAGACAAAGAATTACAAGTTTTGGTTTTGTACCGGTTCACAGGATTTGTATGGGGATGAGTGTCTGGCAAAGGTAGCGCAGCACTCAAAACAGATCGTGGATGAGCTGAATAAGACAGGGATTCTGCCCTATGAATTGGTATGGAAACCAACTCTGATTACCAATGAATTGATCCGTAAAACGTTCAATGAGGCAAACGCAGATGAAGAGTGTGCAGGTGTGATCACATGGATGCATACATTTTCTCCTGCAAAATCCTGGATTTTAGGATTACAGGAATACAGAAAGCCTCTCATGCATTTCCATACCCAGTTCAATGAGGAAATTCCCTACGATTCCATCGACATGGATTTTATGAATGAGAATCAGTCTGCTCACGGTGACAGAGAGTACGGACATATCGTAAGCCGTATGAGAATTGAGCGGAAAGTAGTTGTGGGACACTGGTCAGATCCGGTAGTTGTGGGCAAGATTGCTTCCTGGATGCGCACTGCGGTAGGTATTATGGAGAGCAGCCATATCCGTGTAATGCGTGTAGCTGACAATATGAGAAACGTGGCAGTTACAGAGGGAGATAAGGTGGAGGCACAGATCAAGTTTGGCTGGGAGGTAGACGCTTACCCGGTAAACGAGATCGCAGAGTCTGTGGCAGCAGTTTCCGCTTCCGACACCAACGCACTGGTAGATGAGTACTATGACAAATATGAGATCCTCTTAGAGGGCAGGGATCCGGAGGAATTCAAGAAGCATGTGGCAGTTCAGGCACAGATCGAGCTTGGATTTGAGCGTTTCTTAGAGGAGAAAAATTATCAGGCAATCGTGACACACTTTGGAGATCTGGGAGCATTACAGCAGCTTCCGGGACTGGCAATCCAGAGACTGATGGAAAAAGGCTACGGCTTTGGCGCAGAGGGCGATTGGAAAGTGGCAGCTATGGTACGCCTGATGAAGATTATGACAGCAGGAATGAAGGATGCAAAGGGAACTTCCATGCTGGAGGATTACACCTACAACCTGGTAAAAGGAAAAGAGGGTATTTTGGAGGCCCACATGCTGGAGATCTGCCCAAGTATCGCAGAGGGCCCAATCAGCATCAAGTGCCAGCCATTGTCCATGGGTGACAGAGAAGACCCGGCAAGACTTGTATTTACCTCCAAAGAGGGCAGGGGTATTGCTACATCCTTAATTGATTTAGGAAACCGTTTCCGTCTGATCATCAACGATGTAGACTGCAAGAAAAACGAGAAGGCAATGCCGAAGCTTCCGGTGGCAACCAACTTCTGGACACCACAGCCCGACATATACACAGGTGCAGAGGCATGGATTTTGGCAGGCGGCGCACACCACACTGCATTCTCCTACGACATCACCGCAGACCAGATGGGTGACTGGGCAAATGCAATGGGAATTGAGGCTGTATACATTGACAAGGATACTACAATCCGCAGCTTCAAGAGAGATCTTATGTTGGGTGAGGTATTCTATAGATAAGATTTGCCGTTGAGGCATCTGAAGCCAAGACAACGCTCGTTACCAAAATTTTATATCAGTAAACAAAAAAATAAAATAAAATAAAATAAAAGGAGACGAAAACAATGAAATTTTTTGTTGACACAGCAAATGTAGACGATATCAGGAAAGCAAATGACATGGGAGTGATCTGCGGCGTTACCACCAACCCCTCCCTCATCGCAAAAGAGGGAAGAGACTTCAACGAGGTGATTAAAGAGATTACCTCCATCGTAGACGGACCGATCAGCGGCGAGGTAAAGGCTACCACTGTTGACGCAGAGGGCATGATCAAAGAGGGACGTGAGATCGCAGCGATCCATCCTAACATGGTTGTTAAGATTCCTATGACAGTAGAAGGATTGAAGGCTGTTAAAGTTCTTTCCGCTGAGGGCATCAAGACAAATGTGACATTGATTTTTACTGCAAACCAGGCGCTTCTTGCTGCAAGGGCAGGTGCAACTTTTGTATCTCCTTTCCTTGGAAGATTAGATGACATTTCCCAGACTGGTGTGGATCTGATCCGTGTTATCGCTGATATTTTCAATATCTACGATCTGGACACAGAGATTATCGCAGCAAGCGTTAGAAATCCGATCCATGTAACAGACTGCGCACTGGCAGGAGCTGACATTGCAACTGTTCCTTACAGCGTGATTGAGCAGATGACAAAACATCCTTTGACAGACCAGGGTATTGCAAAATTCCAGGCTGACTACAAAGCTGTTTTCGGAGAGTAAAATTAGATAATTGCGAAAAGGAGAATGTCATGAACAAATTAGAGCTTCAAAAGACAGCCGTGGAAATCCGCAAGGGCATCATCAACGGTGTTCACAGTGCAAAAGCAGGACATCCAGGCGGGTCTTTATCTGCAACAGAGATTTTTACTTACCTCTATTTTGAGGAGATGAACATTGACCCCAAGAATCCGAAGATGGAGGGCCGTGACCGCTTTGTACTGTCAAAGGGGCACACAGCGCCGGGACTTTATTCCACACTGGCAAACAGAGGGTATTTTCCAGTGGAAGATCTTCTGACACTTCGCCATACAGGTTCCTATTTGCAGGGACATCCCGATATGAAACACATTCCGGGGGTTGACATGTCAAGCGGTTCTTTGGGACAGGGATTGTCCGCAGCAGTGGGTATGGCTCTGGCTGGAAAACTGGACAACAAGGACTACCGTGTCTACGCCCTCTGCGGTGACGGCGAGATTGAGGAAGGACAGATCTGGGAGGCTGCCATGTTTGCAGGCCACAGAAAGTTAGACAATCTGGTAGTGATCGTGGACAACAACAATCTTCAGATTGACGGACCTATCGACCAGGTATGTTCCCCCTACCCTATCGATAAGAAGTTTGAGGCCTTCAATTTCCATGTGATCAATGTAAACGGCAATGATTTTGACGAGCTGGATAAGGCTTTCAAGGAGGCAAAGGCGACAAAGGGTATGCCTACCTGTATTGTGGCCCACACCTTAAAGGGAAAAGATGTCTCCTTTATGGAGAACTCTGTGGACTGGCATGGAAAAGCACCAAATGATGCAGAGTATGAGATTGCAATGAATGACTTAAAGAAAGTAGGTGACGCATTATGCCAGTAATCGAGAATATAAATGATCTGCCAAAGGTGGCAACCAGAGAGAGTTACGGCAATGCTCTGGTGGAGCTTGGAAAAGAACATGGGGATGTTTTGGTTTTGGATGCTGACCTTGCAGCGGCTACCAAGACAGGTACTTTTAAGAAGGTATTTCCGGAGCGTCACATCGACTGCGGAATTGCAGAGGCAAATATGACAGGTATCGCAGCAGGGCTTTCCACCTGCAAAAAGGTGCCCTTTATCAGCACATTTGCCATGTTTGCGGCAGGACGTTCCTATGAGCAGGTGAGAAACTCCATCGGATATCCCCACCTGAATGTAAAAATCGGGGCAACCCATGCAGGTATCTCTGTAGGTGAGGACGGCGCCAGCCATCAGTGTAATGAGGATATGGCTCTGATGCGTGAGATTCCGGGAATGGTTGTAATCAACCCCAGTGATGACGTGGAGGCAAAGGCAGCAGTAAAGGCAGCATATGCCCATGAAGGTCCTGTATATCTCCGCTTCGGAAGACTGGCTGTGCCTGTAATCAACGACAGACCGGATTACAAATTTGAAATTGGCAAGGGTGTGACCTTAAAAGAGGGCAAAGACATTACAATCTTTGCCACAGGCCTGTGTGTGTCAGAGGCATGCCTTGCAGCAGATATGCTGGAGAAAGACGGCATCGATGCAGAGGTAATCAACATTCACACCATCAAGCCTTTGGATGAAGAGCTGGTAGTGGCATCCGCATCCAAGACAAAGAGAGTCTTCACCGTGGAGGAGCACTCCATCGTAGGCGGTCTTGGAGCTGCAGTGGCAGAAGTCCTGGGAGAGAAATGCCCCACAAAGATCACACGTCTTGGGGTGAAGGATGTGTTTGGCGAGTCCGGTCCTGCAAAGGAACTGCTGCACAAATATGAGCTGGACGCAGAGGGCATCTACAAGAATATCAAGGCAGGTTTATAAATGGAAGAGAACCCGGGAACGTCCGGGGCTGGGAACTGTACACAGACATCCCGGGAGATATTTTCCGGGATGTTTTTCATAGTTTTAGTAGGAGAATGGGGGTAAAAGCATGAATCAGAAAGAGGCCATTGCGGCAGGAAAAACATCTCTTGGAATTGAGTTTGGATCTACCAGAATTAAGGCTGTTTTGATCGGGGAGGACAATGCTCCGCTGGCTTCCGGAAGCCATGAGTGGGAAAACCAGTACGAAAACGGAATCTGGACATACAGCCTGGATGCTATCTGGAACGGCTTGCAGGACTGCTACAGGGATCTTGCCCAGGATGTAAAAAATACATACGGGGAAGAACTGACTACCATCGGTTCCATTGGTTTTAGCGCTATGATGCACGGTTATATGGCGTTTGACAAAAACGGAGATCTATTGGTTCCCTTCCGTACCTGGAGAAATACCATCACAGAGGCGGCTGCAAAGAAGCTTACAGAGGAGTTCCACTACAATATTCCGGAGAGATGGAGTATTGCACATCTCTATCAGGCAATCCTAAACAAAGAGGAGCATGTAAAAGATGTGACATTCTTTACCACTCTGGCAGGATATATCCACTGGAAAATGACAGGGGAGAAGGTTCTTGGTGTGGGAGATGCATCGGGAATGTTCCCCATTGACAGCAAGACAAAAGACTATGATGCATCTATGATTGAAAAATTTGATGCTCTGACTGCATCCTGCGGATATCCCTGGAAATTAAAGGATATTTTGCCAAAGGCTCTCTGTGCCGGAGAAGCAGCAGGAACCCTTACAGAGGAGGGGGCAAAACTTTTAGATGTCAGCGGCAAGTTAAAAGCAGGCATTCCGGTGTGTCCTCCTGAGGGAGACGCAGGAACGGGAATGGCAGCTACAAACAGTGTGGCGGTTCGTACAGGAAATGTCTCCGCAGGAACTTCCGTATTTGCCATGATCGTACTGGAAAAAGAGCTTCAGGGAGTGCATCAGGCCATCGACCTTGTTACCACGCCTACTGGTGATCTGGTGGCAATGGTACACTGCAACAACTGTACCTCCGACTTAAATGCCTGGGTAGGGCTGTTCCGTGAGTTTGCGGAGAGCTTTGGCATTGAAGTGGATATGAATAAACTATTCTCCGTGCTCTACAACAAGGCACTGGAAGGAGATGCAGACTGCGGCGGACTTTTGGCTTACAACTATTTCTCAGGGGAGAGCATTACAGGCTTTGACGAGGGAAGACCTCTCTTTGCCAGAAGCGTGGAAGGTAACTTTAACCTGGCAAACTTTATGCGGGTACACTTATTTACCTCCCTTGGCGCACTGAAAAACGGCCTGGATATCCTGTTAAAGGAAGAGAAAGTGAAAGTGGATAAGATCTACGGACACGGTGGATTGTTTAAGACTCCTGTTGTGGGCCAGCGCATTATGGCGGCAGCAATGAATACGCCTGTTTCCGTAATGGAAACTGCCGGGGAAGGCGGCGCCTGGGGGATTGCAGTTCTGGCCTCCTACATGGAGAATAAAGGGGAGGGCGAGCGCCTTGCCGACTACCTGGACAACAAAGTGTTTGGCGGCGAAAACGGAGTGACAGAAAATCCTGTACCGGAGGATGTAAAGGGATTTGATGAATTTTTGAAACGCTACAATGCAGGGCTTCCCATCGAGCGGGCAGCTGTGGAGACATTAAAGTAACAGTCTGGCTTTGTAGCAGGAAGGAAAAATTATGCTGGAAGAATTAAAAAAACAAGTATATGAAGCAAATATGGAGCTTCCCCGCCGGGGACTGATCACCTACACATGGGGGAATGTCAGCGGAATCGACAGGGAAAGCGGTTATTTTGTCATAAAGCCAAGCGGTGTGGATTATGACGATCTGACACCGGAGGATATGGTTGTCATGGACTTAAAGGGCAATAAGATAGAGGGAAAATATAAACCCTCCTCCGACACGGCAACTCATATGGAGCTGTACAACAAATATCCGGAAATCGGCGGAGTGGTACACACCCATTCTCCAGAGGCAACTGCCTGGGCTCAGGCAGGCCGGAGTATACCGCTTTACGGAACTACCCATGCGGATTATTTTTACGGTGAGATTCCCTGTGCCAGAAGTTTGACACCGGAGGAGATCGACGAGGCTTACGAGGTAAATACCGGTAAAGTCATTATCGAGACCTTTGAGGAGCGTGGGGTGAATCCTATGCACACTCCCGGCGTGCTCTGCACCAACCACGGCCCCTTTACCTGGGGAAAAGATGCAGCGGAGGCAGTGCACAATGCGGTTGTGTTGGAGGAAGTGGCAAAGATGGCTACCAAGACTGAGCTGATTAATCCCAAGGTGAAACCGGCGCCGGATTGCATTAAAGATAAACATTTCTTTAGGAAACATGGAGAGAATGCTTATTACGGACAGAATTAAATGAAAAGCAGGCATCCTTTGGGATGCCTGTTTTGTTGTAATGGGGAATAGGGAAAAAATATAGGTAATTTAAGATTATGTGCTATAATTAGCAGATAAGTAAATTATCATTATTTGTGAGATAGTACATCGAATACTAAGTTTAACGTAAAGCAACTTAGTATTCGTTGTACTAGAATTTCTTTTTTACTGTGGAGGAATATGCTCCATATACTTTTGAGCCTTTCACTGTCTGGTAAGCCCTTACCTTAAAGGTATAGGTGGTCTTCTTTTTCAGTTTTTTCTTATCGTATTTCACGGTAGAACCTTTTTTGATGGTGGCAATTTTTTTGAAACTTTTACTTCCGGTTTTCATATACACTTCGTAGCCGCTGGCTTTGCTTACTTTCTTCCAGGAAATCTTTGCGGTGGTGCCGGATTTCTTTACTTTTAAGCCGGTCACTTTTCCTGGTTTCTGCGCTGTGGTTGTTGTCACATAGCTGTACTTGTAACCCATTTTCTTTGCGTAGGCTTCACCCTGGGTACCTTTGTACACTTTCAGAGTGACATTTTTGGGCACGATGTAGCCGTAAGCAGGCAGAGAGGTGCAGCTTTTTGGTATGGTAAATGTTTTGATCTTTTTGGTGGTAAAAAAATCAGATTCAATTTTCTTTACATTTCCCAGAGTGATTTTTGATAAATTTTCACACTCATAGAAGATTTTGATGTCTAAAAAGCACCCGTCTCCGATGGAAGCTGTCGTTAAACTGTGGCACTCGCCGCAGATGTAACCTTCCAGATCACAATTCTTTCCCACTGTAAAGCTGGTCAAGGCAGGGCAGGACTCAAAGGCGCCAAAACCGATTTTTACATTGTCACCAATAATGACAGAGTTGAGGAAAGTACCTTCAAAAGCGGAACCTTCAATGGTTTTTAATTTAGTAAGATTTTTAAAAGGAAAAGACGTCAGAGAAGTGTCGTTACTAAATGCCAGTAATTCAATCTCAGATAGCTGTGAATTTGGAGCAAAATTTATCTGCGATAAGCTGCTCCACTCTGAAAATGCCTGATTTCCAATGGTAATGAGGCTGGCAGGCAGGTTTAATGTCTCCACATTTTTGTAGCTGTTATAACCAAAAGCAAAGGCATTCAACTCTGTAATCCCTTCGGGGACGGTAATGGAGTGAACATCACTGGACAGCCAGTTGTGGAGCATATCGATTTTGACTACCCTGTATCCATCTACCACAGAGGGAAAAGTAACCTCCCGGATCGTGCCATAGGTCTTTTCGTATTCATCGTTGTAGATGCCCACCAGTTTTATGGTATCCGCCGTGTACATTTCATACCGCCAGATGCCGTCCTGGGATTCACGGATATCCAGTGCTTTTGCCTGGATGGTGGGCAGAATGCAGATCAGGCAGACTGCCAGGAATAATCCGGTAAATAGTTTTTGTGTTTTTCTCATGTAAACTCTCCTTTATAATAAGTGAATGTTTGTTTCCCGAAATTTTCGGGAAAAGTGTCTAGAACAGTGTAGCACATTATCATCCCAAATTCTATAAAAATATGATAGCAGCAAAAAAAATTGACTTTTTGTATGATGCTTTAAATTTAATACAATCATCCATAAAGTGAAGTATCGGTTGACAATAAAAACAAAGTGGTGTAGTATTGTATAAAATATAAAGTAGTAATAAATACTATGTATAGTAGTTATTTGCGTAACATTTAAGGAGGATGCTTATGAAACTGACGATTCGAGAGCCGGGAAGTGCAATTACTCACTATATTGGAATGCTGTTATCCATTTTTGCAACGGCGCCGCTTTTAGTGAAGGCAAAAAACTGCGAGATTCCGCAAGCTTTGACAGCTATGGGAATTTTTATGGTTGCCATGGTTTTATTATATGGAGCATCTACACTATATCATTCTGTGAATGTAAAAGACAAAATATTAAAGATTTTTAAGAAAATTGACCATATGATGATTTATGTCCTGATTGCAGGAACCTATACACCCATCTGTATGCTGGTGCTTGGAGGAAAAGTGGGATTGTTTCTCCTGACATTGATCTGGGGGATCGCCATCGGAGGAATCGTTTTGGCGGGATGCTGGGTCACCTGCCCGAAGTGGTTTTCTTCCATCGTCTATATTGCCATGGGCTGGGTATGCCTTGGTGTGTTTCCGGCGTTGTTTACAAAACTTTCTCCCATGGCCTTTGGCTGGCTGCTTGCAGGAGGCGTCCTCTACACTGTGGGAGGCGTGATTTATGCCCTGAAACTAAAGGGATTTAACAACATCCATAAATATTTTGGAAGTCATGAGATTTTTCATCTTTTTGTCATGGCTGGAAGTTTCTGTCATTTTGTGGTGATGTATTCGATTTTGTAAATGAAATATTTTTTTGTTGGGGCGGCAAATGCCGCCCTTTTTCTGTCAATCTAATCCTTCTTAATAAATTCTTAACAAAAATTATATATTTAACAGTTTGTATTTTCTCTATTCCTATGGTAATGTTTTATAGGACAGATTAATATTGGATTAAAGGAAGGAAAATATGCCAAAGAAAAGTCAGATCATACCAAGGATTATGTGGCTGCCGTTGGTTCTCACGTTGACATGTAATACCATAACCTATTTTGGTTCAAGAATTTTCACGGCAGAGAAGTTTCACTACAATTTATCCAACAGTCTGGATGATTGGATACCTTTTGTGCCCTGGACGGTTACCATATATCTTGGATGCTATGCATTTTGGGTTTTAAACTATGTGCTTGGCTGTAGGCAGGAAAAGGAAGAGGCCTTTCGTTTCATCAGTGCCGACCTTGCTGCAAAGCTGGTATGCCTTGTGTGTTTTATGGTTTTTCCCACCACAAACACCAGACCGATGATTGAAGGCGTGTCTATATGGGATAAAATGATGCGGGGGCTTTATCACATGGATGCAGCAGATAATCTGTTTCCGTCCATACATTGCCTCACCAGTTGGTTCTGTTTCCTCGCCGTGAAGAAAAATGAAAAGATACCGGCCTGGTATAAAGCAGTGTCATTTGGGATTACCATAAGTATCTGTATTTCCACTCTTACCACAAAACAGCATGTACTCATTGACGTGTTTGCCGGCATTGCTTTGGCACAGGGGAGTTATTTTTTTGTAGAAAAAAGCGGATTTTCCAAATGGTATGGACAGATTATGGCAAAAGCAGATAATGGGGTAGGGCGTTTTCTTGAGAGGAGGGAAAAACTGCATGATTAAAAATATTAAAATTTGGGTCATTGCAGGCCTTGTCTTTGTAATGGCGCTTTTTGCAAAGGAATTTTTTCAGCAGAAATTTACCAGCGTTGCCGATGTACAGAATTATATGCAGGAATTTGGTGTGGCGGCTCCTGTTGCACTTACACTGTTTCAGGCGTTTCAGGTGGTGGTACCGGTACTGCCGGGATATTTGGGATGCGCAGCGGGCGCCCTTGCATTTGGAAGCACAGCAGGTTTCCTCTGCAATTATATTGGGATCAGTGTTGGCTCCATTATAGCCTATTTTCTGGCAAGAAGATACGGAAAAGAACTGGTGCTGGCTCTTTTCCCGAAGAAGCAGTATGACTTGTGGAGCAAACGTATAGAGAAAAGTAAAATGTACGGACTGTTTCTTTTTGTTGCAACGCTTCTGCCCTTATTTCCGGATGATTTCCTGTGCTATTTTTCCGGCCTTATGAAAATGAACAGCAAAAAATTTATCTGGATCATCATTCTGGGAAAACCATGGTGCATCCTGGGTTACAGTATTGCATTTGGACTGATTAGATAAAGGAGAGATTCGATGAAGAAAAAAGCGCTTGGATATTATGATTATACGGTAATACTTACATATTGCGGGATGTTGTCTGCCTTTGCAGGGATTTTAAGGGTGATTGGGCAGAATTACTGGGATGCTGTATTCTGCCTGATGTTTGCAGGTGTCTGTGATATGTTTGACGGAACAGTGGCATCCACAAAAGACAGGACGAAAAGCGAGAAGAAATTTGGGATTCAGATTGATTCCTTTTCTGATCTTGTCAGTTTTGGTATCTTACCAGGTCTTTTTACCTATATGATTTCCGGTCAGAATTTCCTGGCGGGAGTCGTTGCATCCTTGTTTGTCTTATGTGCTCTGATACGGCTTTCCTATTTTAACGTGACGGAGGAAGAGCGACAGAGCCAGACCAATGAGAGCCGGAAAAGTTTTCTTGGGATTCCAGTGACTACCATGGCAGTTGCTTTGCCTCTCTTTTATCTGCTGTATGATTACAGGATGTTTAAAACAACAGGCTGTTTTCCAGTGCTTTTGATCTTTATGGGAATGGGTTTCCTTTGCCCTGTGGAAATCAAAAAGCCAGGTATTGTGGGGAAGATATGCCTTATACTGGTGGGAATTTTTGAAATCTGGTTTATGGGATGGGATTTGATATGAAGGATACATTGATACTCAGGTTTTTGTACAGGACAGTTCCAGGGAGAATGACGCTTAAAATTTTGGTGCATCCCTGGGTGTCAAAGGCGGCAGGCTGTTTTCTTTCCTCAAAGGCATCAAGGTTTCTTGTGCCCTATTATGTGAAAAAGAATCACATCAGTCTGGAAAACATCGCAGTTCCTGTCGGCGGATTTTCGTCTTTTAACGAATTTTTTACAAGAAAATCAAATACTGAGGGAGAGTTTATAACAAGGCAGGGCTGTGTGATCAGTCCCTGTGACGGATTTTTGACACCTGTGGAGATAAAAAACGGCAGGGTCTTTGATATCAAAAATGCGGAATACTCTCTGGAAGATTTATTAAAAAGCCACAGTCTGGGGGAAAAGTTTAAAGACGGGATGGCTTTTGTTTTTCGCCTCACGCCTGCAAATTATCACAGATATTGTTATGCCGTATCCGGTAAGATTTCTGCTTCCCGGAGAATTGAAGGAGTTTTGCACTGTGTCCGTCCAGTGGCCCTTAGGACATTTCCCGTGTTTGTACAAAACAGCAGGGAATATCAGGTTATCCGTTCAGAAAACTCCGGGATCATGGTGCAGATGGAAATCGGCGCTCTTCTGGTGGGGAAGATAAAAAATCACCGTTTTTCATCTAAGACCAAAAAGGTTTATGCAGGGGAGGAGAAGGGGTATTTTGAATTTGGAGGTTCCACCATCGTACTTCTCTTTCAAAAAGATACTGTTTTTGTGAAGGAGGAACTGTACCAGCGGTTGGACGACAACGGAGAGATTCCGGTGCGTACGGGAGAAAATGTTGCTCATTTTTCGTAAAACATTGACAGAAGTGCCGTAAAATGGTAGCTTTAAATAAGATGTTTGAAAGAGAGTGAAGGAGAAGAAAAATGAGCAATAAGACAATACCATACAAAATCTATCTGGAAGAAAATGAAATGCCCACACAGTGGTACAATGTCCGGGCTGATATGAAAAATAAGCCGGCGCCGCTGTTAAATCCGGGGACACTTAAACCTATGACACTGGAAGAGCTCTCTGGTGTGTTCTGCGAAGAGCTGGCAAAGCAGGAACTGGATGATACAACGCCTTATATTGATATTCCCGATGAAATCCGAAAGTTTTATAAAATGTACCGCCCCTCACCTTTGGTGCGGGCATATTGTCTGGAGGAAAAACTGGATACCCCGGCAAAGATTTATTATAAATTTGAGGGAAACAACACCAGCGGAAGCCACAAGTTAAACTCTGCCATTGCCCAGGCCTACTATGCAAAGAAGCAGGGGTTAAAGGGGGTGACCACAGAGACAGGGGCTGGCCAGTGGGGAACGGCCCTCTCCATGGCATGTTCTTACTTTGAGCTTGACTGTAAGGTTTATATGGTAAAAGTTTCCTATGAGCAGAAACCTTTCCGGCGGGAAGTGATGCGCACTTACGGCGCAAGCGTCACACCGTCTCCCTCCACCACAACGGAAGTTGGCAAGAAGATTCTGGCAGAGCATCCGGGAACTACCGGAAGCCTGGGCTGTGCCATTTCCGAGGCAGTGGAAGTGGCAGTGGGAACGGAAGGTTACCGCTACGTGCTGGGAAGCGTTTTAAATCAGGTACTTTTACATCAGTCAGTCATTGGCCTTGAGACGAAAGCCGCATTGGATAAGTATGGTATAGAGCCGGATATTCTTATCGGCTGTGCCGGAGGCGGTTCCAATTTAGGAGGACTGATCGCTCCGTTTATGGGAGAAAAGTTAAAGGGAGAAAAGAATTACCGCATTATTGCCGTGGAGCCTGCTTCCTGCCCAAGTTTTACCAGAGGAAGGTACGCTTACGATTTCTGTGACACAGGAAAAGTATGCCCCCTGGCAAAAATGTACACTCTTGGCAGCGGCTTTATCCCCTCCGCAAACCATGCAGGAGGACTTCGTTACCACGGCATGAGCTCTACTTTGTCCCAGCTTTACGATGACGGGCTGATGGAAGCTGTCTCTGTGGAGCAGACATCTGTGTTTGATGCCGCTACACAGTTTGCGAGAGTGGAGGGAATCCTTCCGGCTCCGGAAAGTTCTCATGCTATCCGAGTAGCCATTGACGAGGCGTTAAAGTGCAAGGAGACCGGGGAGGAGAAGACAATTGTCTTTGGATTGACAGGAACCGGGTATTTTGATATGGTGGCATATGAGAAATATAATGACGGAAAAATGGAGGATTATATTCCTACCGATGAGGATCTGAACCCGGGATTTGATTCTCTTCCCAAAATCTGATCCTGTAAGTGTCCTTTTAGATGTCTGGCGAATAGAAAAATTGAGAAATATAAGTGAGAGTGCAAAGTTTTTGGATATTTCCAGGTTTTTGCACTCTCTTTTTCTGCTTTTTTCGTAATCTTTCGTTGTTTTCAAAATTGTAGATCAGGATTCATCCTGTGATGCTTCAATTGCCATGCCAGTTTTTCAATTATATCTGCTATTTGGTATTTTAGGAATAGAATTTGGAAAACAGGTACAAAAATATGATACACTGTGTAGAGTAAAAAAATTAACATAGAAGAACAAAGGGAGGATAATAAGGTGAAAAAGAAGAAATGGTGGAAATTTGCAGTGGTCTGTGGTGTATGACCAGAACAGTCAGAAGGTGGAGTATTATTTTGGCGGGAAGTTTGAGAGTGGGATGAGTTTTGAGATCAGATATATGGTTTAATATTAATATAGTCGATTTATGCCATGAACCTTTAGATTTCCACGTCCATGACGATATAATTAGTAGAAATAGCGAACAGGAGGAAATTACTATGCGAATTACAAATCAGATGTTAGCAAAGACAGCGTTAAAAAGCGGGATTCCATTACAGCAGAACAGCCTGCTTAACATAATGACAAAGGAGTATCAGTCTGAGGAGAACGGTCTTTTATCCAAGATCGGGAAGACAAAGGATGACGATTTAACGTCAGCGGCATTGAAGAAATTAAAGAGCCAGAAGACGGAGAAGCTTCAGATAAATGCTTCTTCTTTAAGCGAATTTGCATCCAAGTTAAATGCATCCGGGGAGAAGTCTCTCTATGCAGATGCGGTGAAAAACGAGAGCACAGAAAATATCATCACCAATGTACAGGGTCTGGTGGATTCCTACAATAATACCTTAGACCAGTTGAAGAAAAACGACGGGGAATTGAACAAATTCTACATGGAAGAGATGCAGTCCTATGTGTCAGAGCACAAAGATGCGTTAGCTTCCGTAGGCGTTACCGCAGGAGCTGACGGAAAACTTGTTATTGACGAAGAGAAACTGAAAAGTGCCGATGTGGAGACACTGGAAAAGGTATTTGGGAGCACTTCAGGATTCACCGACAAGCTGGGCTATGTAGGCGGAAGAGTGGCGGAAAAGGCAACTGCCAGTGATTATGCCTTTTTAAACCAGTACAACAAGAACGGGTTGTCCAACCTGGAATCCTATGTGGCAAACCACTATAATTTCTGGGGATAAAAATCAGGAATCATGATATTTCTGTTGATGACGAAGGGAATCGCATTGCGTTTCAGGGAGGAACGAATATGGGAATGTCTACAGATACGCTGGCCCAGGGAACTGCGGCGGCAAGGAAACTGGAGTACGCTTCAAGGCGGATATCTCCGAAAAAAAGCGAAAAGAAAAATAGCAGCGGAAAAAAGAAGAAGTTTGCCTATAACCCCAGAGAAATTTCCGGGGAACTTCTCCGAACCTCCAAGGCAAGCGGTGCGGCAGTAGTCATGGTAAAGGCGAGAGAGAAGGTGGCGGTCTTAGAACAGGCGCTATCCAGCGGCGCATATGATGAAGCTTCTGTGCAAAGAGCCCTCGTTCACGCAAAAAAGATGGTGGAGTGTTCCAAAATGAAGTTACATCATCTGAGGGATGAGGAGCAGACAAGAGTGAAGCATCAGCGGGAACGCCAGGGAAAAGACATACAGAAAAAAGCCAGCCTGAAACGACGGATTGCGCTGAAAGAACAGCAGTTGAAACAGAAAAAGACACTGGAAGAAAGCCATGATATGCTGCGGGAAAAAACTAGGCGTCAGGAGTTAGGACAAAAAAAGAGAAATCATCGCAGAGAAGAATTGGAAATGATCACTGAGGCGGAGATGGAATATTTAAAGAGCCAGGTACAGGAAAACAGCGGGAGTTCTTTTTCGGACATGGCGGGAGTGAGTTTGGAGCTCTCCGGTTCCGCAGTGGAAATGTCGGAGCTTTCCATGCCGGGGGATACATCAGCGGCGATGGCCGATGTGGGAACAGCGGTTGATGTCTGTGTATAAAGAATTGCCAAAAATAAGGAGTTGTCACTCTTTGATGAAAAATCGGAGAGTGACACTCCTTTTATTTTGGCTTTCGGCTTAATCGGCGCTTTAAAGCTTTTACGGTATCCAGGAGATAGAGCTGTTCATCTTCAGAAAGTTCTTTTGCAACCTCATAGAGTTCTGCCAATATTTTTGCGCTTTGGGAAACTTCGCTGGTGTTTTCCATGTTGCCGCTGCCATTTACAAGCCAATCTTTATTAATTTTCAGAACCTGACAGATGGCATTTAATACAATAAGCTGGGGCTCTGTTTTGTCTTTTTCAAGGTTAAATATGACGCCTCTTGACACTCCGATGGATTTGGCAAGAGAGTCCTGAGTATAACCCTTTTGTTTACGGGCATAATTTAATCTCTCACCTAAAGTATTCATTTTCTCACCTCGAAGTCAGTATACAACATAAGAAATTCATTGTCAATGCACTTTTTCATTGGTAAAGCAGTCAAAAGGTGAAGTTTCATTAACAATGAAAAATAAAAATGCTATAATTCATTAACAAAGCATGAGGGAAAGGGGAGATGGCATTGACAGGGAAAATTTGTTCCGTTGGACAGGAAAAAGTGTTGGAAGAAATTATTAACAATGCTATAGAGCTTCCTGTAGAAAGCCAAAATGTAGTGCTGATGATGGCTAAGGCAATGCGTTTTACCAGAGCTTGTGTGACACAGCAAAATTTAAAGGAGCAAAAGACGGGAGACAAAAGGGATGAAGCTGTTTTTTAATTTACATACATATGGAGGATGTCAGGAGAATAACTTTTTATGAAAAAGATAGCTGTTATTACAGGCACCAGAGCGGAGTATGGATTGTTAAAACCTGTGATGGAAAACATTGTGAAAGATGAGGAATTGCAGTTGTGTCTGATTGTTACAGGAATGCATCTCTCGGCACAGTATGGATTTACTTTTCATGAGATAGAAAATGACGGATTTTTTATTGACTGTAAAGTGGAGATGAGCTTGGAGAACAATACGCCCTATGGCATAAGTTGTGCCATGGGACAAGAAATGGTGGAGATGGTAAAGGCATTTGAAAAGGAAAAGCCAGATCTTGTTATTCTTTTGGGTGACAGATATGAGATAGAATCTGCGGCAGTTTCTGCTTTAGTTTTTAATATTCCCATTGCACATATACATGGGGGGGAATTGACGGAGGGTTTGATTGACGATGGAATCCGCCATTCAGTGACAAAAATGAGTATGCTGCACTTTACCTCTACACCAGAATCCGCTAAACGGGTAATTCAAATGGGGGAGGAGCCGGAGAGAGTTTTTTATGTGGGAGCTTTAGGCACAGAAAATATAAAAAAGCTGGAATTGTATTCCAGAGAGGGGCTTTGTCAGGAATTTGGCCAGTGTTTTGCGTATCCTTATTTAATGATAACATACCATCCGGTTACACTTGAGCAGGGATTGGCACGAGAGCAGTTTACTAATTTGCTGAAAGGTCTTTCAGACGTGGAGGGATATACTTTTATCTTTACATATGCAAATGCAGATGCGGAGGGTGCAATAATCAATAAAATGATAGAAGAGTATATTGACCGTTTCCCAGGCAGGGGATATGCTTTTGTTTCTATGGGGCAAGTGGGGTATCTAAGTGCTTTAAAATACTGTGCAGCTGTTGTAGGAAATTCTTCCAGTGGAATTATAGAAGCGCCTTCTTTTCATATTCCCACGGTAAATATAGGAAACAGACAGGCAGGGCGTATAATGGGGAATACAGTTATATGTTGTGATAATTCCAGTGAGGAGATAAAAAGAGCGCTTTCGATTGCATTGAGCAGGGATTTTATGTTGTGTTGTAAAGAGACAGAAAATCCATATGAGAAAGAGGGTACATCGGATACAATTGTAAAAGAAATTAAGAAGTATCTGAAAAGCAACAGTAAGTTTGGAAAAAAGTTTTATGATATCGATTTTGACATAGAGGAACAGTAATGAGAATACTTTTGATAGGATGTGTACAATCTTCACATATTTTTTTGAAAAAATTGATTGAGATACATGCCGACATAGCGGGAGTTATTACAATGAAGAAGTCCGTTTTTCACTCTGACTTTAAAGACCTTGCCCCGTTGTGTGAGGACGAGGGAATTGAGTGTAAATATGTTCAGAATGTAAATGACCAGGAGAGCATTCAGTTCATCAGAAAAGTCCATGCAGATGTAGGATTCTGTTTTGGATGGTCTCAATTAATCCATGAAAATGTGATAAACGAGTTTCCAAAAGGAATTATTGGGTTTCATCCGGCAGCGTTGCCGTACAACAGAGGACGGCATCCCATTGTGTGGGTGTTGGCGCTTGGGCTGAAAAGTACAGCATCTACATTTTTCAGGATAGATAAAAATGCGGATACAGGGGATATTTTACTTCAGGAAAATATAGAAATCCTGTATGAAGATAATGCGGAGACATTGTATGAAAAAATAATGGAAACTGCCAGGGAACAGTTGGAGAAACTTGTGGAGGGATTGGAAAACAATCGGCTTGTCCCTAAACATCAGTCTCAGGAAATGGGAAATGTGTGGAGAAAACGGAGCATAGGGGACGGTAGGATAGATTTTCGAATGTCTGGCAGGGCAATCTACAATTTAGTCAGAAGTCTTACAAAACCATACCCAGGGGCGCATATAGAATGGAAAGATGCAGAGTATAAAGTTTGGAGAGTCTGTGAGATAACGGGAACCGGATTCGAGAATATAGAACCAGGAAAAATTATAGAAGTATATAAAGACGGCAGTTTTGATGTAAAAACATCGGATAATATTATCAGAGTATTGGAGTGCGATGTAATAGATATTGAGAAAGGAGATTATTTTCTACCATGAGAATAGTAGTGATTTCACCCCATCAGGATGATGAAACTTTAGGGGCAGGGGGAACATTGCTTCGATTAAAGAATGAGGGACATCAAATATACTGGTTGAACATTACAGCAGCAAATGAAGAGGCAGGATGGGATGCAAATTTTGTCAGACATCGGAAATATCAGGTAGGACATGTGATGGAGGCATTTGCTTTTGATGATATGTTAAATCTGAATCTGTCTCCAGCTACTTTGGAAAATGAAACTCCTCGTAAGAAAATATTAGACGGGATAAATGGTTTTTTTGATAAAATATTACCAGAGTGGGTGATTTTGCCAGATTATAATGATATTCACTCAGATCACAGGGTTGTCTATGAGTGTGGCATTTCATGTTCCAAAATATTTAGAAATTCCACAATTAAAAGGATTACAACTATGGAGATACTATCAGAGACAGATTATGGAAAACCAGAAGGTTATTTTGCACCTAATTTGTTTGTAGATATCACCGATTATCTGGACAGAAAATTAGAAATTATGCAAATATATGATACGGAAATTGCGCAACCACCATTTCCTAGAAGCCTGGATGTTATAAAGGCATTGGCATTAGCGAGGGGAGCAACATCTGGCGTGAAGTATGCGGAAGGATTTCGGATAATAAGAATGATGGAATAATAGCCAGGAGTCTTTAGATAGATTCCTGGCTGTTTTTTGCCCTTACAAGAAAAAATGATTTTTCTAAACTTTCCTCAATCCCCCTTTTTTCCCAGTGAAATTTTTGTTATACTAAAACGTAAGAGAATGAGCAGAATACAATTAAGATGATAAAGAAAAGAGGTAGAAGATTTGGAGTTGACCAGGCTAAATGAAGAGTACCGCCAGAGGATAACCCAGGACAAAGAGGCCCATGCTCTTTCTGCCGCAAAGGAAATCGAATATATGGCCCAGTCCACGGCAAAGTACCACGGGAGATGCGTCAGTACTCTTTACATTCCAAAAATATTTACAGAGCAGGATATCAAGAGGTTTCGGGAGTTAATCCAGACACTTTACGGGATTTTTGACAAAGTCATCGAGCGGTATCGGAAGGATGCCGGATATCGTGAATTGTTTGGATTTGACAAAAGGCTGGAAGAGCTGATTTTAAGGGAAAAGCGGTATAGCTGCAATATTCCTATTGCAAGGATTGATATTTTTTATGATGAGGACACCGGAAACTTTAAGTTCTGCGAGTTTAACACAGACGGTTCCAGTGCCATGAACGAGGATCGTGAGCTAAATCGGGGAATAAAGAAAACCTTAGGCTATAAACAGCTTGCAGATTTATACCACATATCGACCTTTGAGCTCTTTGATTCCTGGGCACAGGAGTCCTTAAGGATTTACCATTCCGCCAAGGGCGCAGTGGAAAGCCCCCATGTTGCCATTGTGGATTTTATGGAGAGCGCAACAAACAATGAGTTTGAGATTTTTGCCGACAGCTACCGTAAACTTGGACTTAGCTGTGAGATCTGCGAGATACGGAAATTGCGGTACGAAAAGGGCAGGCTTTACGGGGAGGGGAATGTTCCCATTGATATGATTTACCGCAGAGCAGTCACCAGCGATATTATGAAGCATTATGACGAGGTGGCGGATTTCATCCAGGCGGTAAAGGAGGAAAGTGTCTGTCTGTTAGGGGATTTTACCACCCAGATTGTCCACAATAAAGTATTGTACCGCATGCTCCACCATCCCATGACCCAGGAATTTTTGCGGGAAGAGGAAAATGAATTTGTGGAGGAACATGTGCCCTACACTGCATATATGGACGCACCCTATATTGACGTGGATAACATCTGCGCCAACAAAAACGGCTGGATCTTAAAGCCTCAGGATTCCTACGGCTCGAAAGGTGTTTTTGCAGGGGTGGAGTTTGAATCTGTGGAGGAGTGGCGAAAGATTGTGGAGGAGCATCGCACACATGACTATTTATTGCAGCAGTTTTGCACTCCCTATCAGACATTAAATATAGATTTTTCCAAGGGAAAGGATACAGAGTTTCTCCCGGTATACAATCTGACAGGATTGTTTGTCTATGGCGGAAACTTTCAAGGGATTTATTCCAGAGTGTCCCGGGGGGAGATTATTTCCACCCAATACAGTGAGATTGCCCTGCCTACTATAATTGTGGCGGAAAAAGAAAAATAAAAGAGATAAAAAGGAGAAAAGCCATGAAAGAGTTTATGAGAGAAGTAAAGATAGATGTGATCGTCACCTCTGTGGTGTGTATGGTGATGGGAATGGTCCTGATCTTATTCCCCACCCAGGTGGTGACTGTGGCATGCCAGGCAGTAGGAGTTGTCCTGGCTGTTTTAGGAGGGGTGAGGCTTGTGTGCACACTTCTTAGCAAAGTGAAATCCGGAATTGATTTTCCACTGGGGCTTTTGCTTTTGATCGTGGGGATCTGGATTCTTCTTCATCCGGCAAGCATTGAGAGCCTGATCTTTATCGGTGTGGGAGTGACCCTTTTTGTCCATGGGATCAAGGGCATCCAGATGGCATGGGAGGCAAAGCGGAACGGTTATACCAGCTGGCTGGCGTTAATGCTCTTATCCCTGCTTAACGCAGTGTTTGGAGTTGTCTGCGTGATTGACTGCTTTGGCATGTTTACTGTTACGGCTACTATTGCCCTGACTCTTGTGGGAATGGCCCTGATCTATGACGGAATTTCCAGTATCTGGATTTTGAGCCGGGTGAGAAAGACGGCGAAGGAGTTCATCCAGGATTTGGAAGCTATAGACACAGAGTACGAGGAGAGCAGATAAGATGCGTCATATGGAGTTTAAGATGGAGCGCATGGGACTTTTGCAGGTGGGAGATGTGCTCCCTGTGACAGAGGGAAAACTGCCGACTTCCTATTATTATACATTGGGAAAGGCATATGCCATGTCGGCAAACTATAAATTTAGTGAACGGCTGAAATCCACAGAGGGGAAAGTGGTCTCTGTGGAGGAGACGCCCAAGGGTTTTTTTGTGACGGTGGAGTTTGACGAGTAAAAGCAAGCTGTGATATAATTACGGCGAGGGAATAACTGTCTGCAAACAGATAGGATGAGGGAAATGTAATGAGATATGTGCCGATGAATCTGGCAGAGCCGGGAATGGCATTAGGACAGGACATGTATGACGGGGACGGTCAACTGCTGGTAGCAAGACATTTAATTTTAGATAAGGATTACATCAAAGCGCTGGGGGACTTGGGATTTCCCGGAGTGTATGTGGATGACGAGTTTACGGAAGGAATCCGCATACAGGAGGTGGTGAGCCCCGAAGTCCGCAGAGAGGCGATCCGGGGGGTCAGGGAGTTGTTTATCAGCAATGCCTATGATGAGGATGCGGCGGAGGAAGAGGCCAGAATTAAAAAAATGGTTCTGGATGTCATCGAGGATATTTTGAGCAATGGGGATGTCATGTACAATATGCTGGATTTAAAAGGGTATGATGACTATACCTACTCTCACTCTGTCAATGTGGCGGTGCTTTCCGTTATGATGGGCGCTCAGATGTGTATGACAAGACAGGAACTTATTATTTTGGCCACAGCGGCTATCCTTCATGATATCGGGAAAAAATTTCTGTCTTTAGATTTACTGAATACGCCAAGGCTCTTAGGGGCGAAGGAGAAGCAGCTGCTTTTGGATCATCCCAGACTTGGCTGTAATTTTCTGAAGCAGCATTTTCATTTTCCAAGCATTGTTTGTTTGAGTGTGCTGGAACATCACGAGTGGTACAATGGGGAGGGTTATCCCTTACATAAATCGGGGGACGATATATCTATTTATGCCAGGATCATCAAGCTGGCTGATACGGTGGACGCTATGGGCTCCAAGCGCCCTTACCATGATCAGGCTCAGCCCTCAGAGGTTGTGGAGTATATTATGGGAAGGATGGGCAGTGAGTTTGACCCCAATGTTGTGATTACATTTTTAAACAAGATCGTGGCTTATCCTGCGGGGTGCGAGGTGGAACTTTCCAATGGACAGCATGCCATCGTTATGGAGAATTACAGTGATTTTGTGTTAAGACCCAAAATAAAAATTGTGGAGACAGAAAAAGTGGTGAATCTTATGCAGGATGAGGATGCAAGGAACATTACCATCACAAAATTGCTGATTTAGATATTATAATGGAAGGAAATCAGAAAAGGAAGAGAGTATGACAGTGCAGGGAAAGAGCGCAATTGACACTTTGCTTGCAGAGAGTTTTAAAGAACTTGCAATGCAGCGTTCTATTGAAAAGATTACAATTAAAGAGATTACGGATAAAGCAGGAGTGATCCGTCCTACTTTTTATAATCATTTTCAGGATAAATACGAACTGTTGGAATGGATCATCACCAGCGACCTTCTCTGGCCGATTCAGCCTTTGGTGGAGAACCGTATGATAAAAGAGGCGTTGATGCTGCTTCTTACCAATATTGAAAAGGAAAAGGATTTTTACAGGCAGGCGGTGAAGTTGGAGGGACAAAATTCTTTTGAATCCATAGCGGAACAGAGCGTAGAGGGGATTCTCCTGGAAATCATTCAGAAGAGCAAGGGGATTCAGGCGCCAAAATTCCAGTGGCTTACCCCGGAGAGGATCGCCGAATATTATGCCAGGGATATGTGCTATGTGGTGATCAGTTGGATCAAGAGTGGGTTTGGAGTTTCCCCCACGGAATTGGTGGAGATTTATCAGTACATTATGCGGCGTTCCATGGATGATGTGTTGTTCGGGGAATAACAATTCAATAGAAATGTTATGAGAAATATACAAAACGGCAGATTTGTATATATAAATATGACAGCGGGAAAAGATTGAATATTTTCAAATTCAATCTTTTTTTATATGATACTTATCGTGGAAAACAAATAAAAAATGAAAGAGATGAAGAAGAGCAATGATTAAGTTAGGAAAAGCAATCGTGAAACTTAGGATCCCCATATTGATCATCAGCTTCCTGCTGCTGATACCTACCGGGATAGGATATCTGAATACCAGGATCAACTACGATATCCTCTCTTATCTGCCAGGGGACATTGAGACAATGCGGGGGCAGGATATCCTGCTGGAAGAGTTTGGCACAGGAGCCTTTTCGGTATGTGTCATACAGGGGATGGAGGAAAAACAGATCACCATCCTGGAAAACGAATTAAAAGAGGTTGACCATGTAAAAGACGTTCTGTGGTATGGTGCTATTGCAGACATCTCCATTCCAATGGAAGTCCTCCCAACGGAAATCGGGGAGGCACTGAAAGATGCAGACACCGGAAGCCAGCTTATGATCGTCACATTTGACACTTCCATGTCAGCGGATGAGACATTAGATGCCATTAAGGTAATCAGGGGGCTGACCCAGAAACAATGTCTCCTAAGCGGTATGTCGGCGGTGGTATCGGATATCAAGATTGTCTGTGAGGGTGAGGTTCCCATTTATGTGGCAATCGCCGGAGGACTTTCCGCATTGGTGCTGGCAGTTACCATGGATTCCTTCCTGATACCGGTTATCTTCCTTTTAAGTATCGGAATGGCTATCATCTATAATCTGGGCAGCAATTTTATTGCAGGGGAGATTTCTTTTATCACTCAGGCCCTTGCAGCAGTATTGCAGCTGGCAGTTACCATGGACTATTCCATTTTCTTGTGGCATAGCTACCAGGAAAATCAGGAACGCTATCCCGACGACAAAAAGCGTGCCATGTCGCATGCTATCTCCCAGACCATTACCTCAGTTGTGGGAAGTTCCATTACAACTATCGCAGGATTCCTGGCCATGTGTTTTATGACATTTACCCTGGGTATGGACCTTGGTGTGGTAATGGCAAAGGGTGTAGTATTTGGCGTCATCGGCTGTGTAACTATTCTTCCCGCTATGATCCTTGTGATGGACGGAGCCATTGAGAAGACAAGGCATAAAGCTCTTTTACCCAATTGGGAGCTGGGAAAATTTGTGACAAAGCATTTCTGGGTATTTATCCTGGTATTCCTTGTAGTCATCGGACCTGCCTACTATGGGCAGAATCATACAAAAGTGTATTATGACCTGATGGGTACCCTGCCGGATAATCTGGAGAGTGTTCAGGCAGGAACAGCTTTGGAGGATTCCTTTGACATGGGCGCTACCCATGTGGTTCTTGCAGATGCAAATATGTCCGCAAAGGATGCCTACAATATGGAAAAAGAACTCCAGGAGGTAAAGGGCGTGAAGCTTGCCCTGGGATTGGATGCAGTGGTAGGCCCGGCCATTCCCAAAGAACTTGTGCCAGATCATATCAAAGATGTTTTGAACAACGGAAAATATCAGATGATATATGTGATGTCTGAGTATAAGACAGGAACAGATGAGGTAAATGAGCAGTGTGATGCTATTCGTGAGATTATCAAGAGTTATGATGAATCTATTATGTTGATCGGAGAGGCGCCATGTACACAGGATCTGATCACCATTACAGACCAGGATTTTAAGACGGTGAGTGCAGTATCTATGATATTGATCTTTTTGATTATAGCAGTTGTATTAAAATCCATTTCCCTTCCAGTTATTTTAGTGTCGGTTATCGAGTTTGCAATATTTATCAACATGGGAATCCCTCACTATACAGGAACGGTGCTTCCCTTTATCGCTTCCATCGTAATCGGAACCATTCAGTTAGGTGCAACTGTTGACTATGCAATCCTGATGACAAACCGCTATAAGCGTGAGAGGAGCAGCGGGGCAGCTAAGAGGGAGGCAATTGAGATTTCGCTGAACACTTCCCTTCCGTCAGTTATGGTAAGTGCATTAAGCTTCTTTGCAGCAACTTTTGGAGTTGGGCTTTACTCCAGTATCGATATGATCAGCGCCCTGTGCGTGCTTCTGGCAAGGGGAGCAATCATCAGTCTCTTTGTGGTAGTATTTATCCTGCCGGCAATGTTTGTAGTGTTTGACGGACTGATCCTTCACACAAGTATCGGATTTAAACCGGCAAAAGAAAGTAAATAGTGAGAACAAAAATTAAATCAACATATAATTCAGGAGGTAAACAAAAATGAAATTGGCAGAGTTAAAAAGTAAATTCAAAAATAAATATGTGATCCGCATCGTGGCAGGTGTGTTAGTTGTGGCAGTTGTGGGAAGCAGCGCTACGGCGTACAATGTGTATGCAGCAAAGAAACCGGCTACAGAGACAACAGAGGAGAGCAAGAGCGATGACAACAGCGATTTTGAGGGAGACTTAAAAGATATGCTCTCCGACAATATCAGTGTAGAGGCAAAGGAAGTAGATAAGGATGAAACCGTATATGTCATCGCTGACAGTACAGGAAAAGCAACTTCCACTATTGTAAGTGCATGGCTGAGAAACCCGGATGGAAAAGAGGAATTGAAAGATGCTTCTGATTTAAAAGATATCACCAATGTAAAAGGAGATGAAACCTTTACCCAGAAGGGCGATGAGCTGACCTGGGCTGCAGGGGGAAATGATATCTATTATCAGGGAACCACCACAAAGGAGACTCCTGTCACAGAGAAGATCACATATTATCTTGATGGCAAGGAAATTTCTCCAAAAGATATTGCAGGGAAAAGCGGAAAAGTTAAAATTCGTTTTGATTATACCAACAATGAAAAGGCAAAGGCAACTATAGGCGGCAAGGAAGAGCAGATCAATGTTCCCTTTATCGTAGTGTCCGGTATGATTTTAGGCGACAATTTTTCAAATGTAGATGTAACAAATGGAAAAGTAATCTCTAACGGTGCAGGAAATATGGTGGTTGGTATTGCAATGCCGGGATTAAAAGACAGTTTGAATATTGACGAGAAGGATTTGGACAGCAATATCACCATTCCGGATTATGTGGAAGTGGCAGCAGATGTAGAGGATTTTGAGCTGGATATGACAATGAGTATTGTAAGCAGCAGCTCCAGCTTAAATGTGGACGGTGCCTTTGATTTTGCAGATTTGGACAGTAAGATTGCAGATTTGACGGATGCTGTGGATCAGTTGTCAGATGGTTCCGGGGAACTGGCAGACGGATTAAGGACTTTGAATGATAAAATGCCGGAGTTTTCCAACGGCCTCAACGATCTGCAGAGTGGTGTAAAGACTTACACAGACGGCGCTCAGACACTGGCAAACGGCATCAGCACATTGAAGAACAGTTCCAGCCAGTTAATCAGCGGGGTGGATCAGTTGAAGACAAGTGTGAACACTTTGAATAACGGTGTGCAGACTTTGAATAAGGCTGTGAGCGCAAAAATGACTGACAAAGAGAAGGAAGCTGCAAGAGCCCAGGCATCACAGGCGGCACAGGCAGCAGTGGACGCACAGCTTGCAGATGGAAGTGAGCAGTATAGTGGAATTAGAAATCAGGCAGCGGAGCAGTTCCGTGGTACGATACAGGCAAGTAAGGATGCAGCGGTAGCTCAGGCTGTAGAAGGTGCAAGAGCGGCTGTGGCACAGCAGAAAGATGCAATTGCGGCTGAGGCGGCAGGGACTGCAGCAGGTATGGTAAGTGAACAGGTAGGGGCAACTGTGGATGGTATGTCACAAGAATTACAAGGGACATTGCAGGCAGCAATATTAGGGGCAGTGAAAAAGGCTAATCCCGACATAAATGATGCGGATGCTGCAAACATTGTTGCAGGGGTAATGCAACAGGTAGCACCAGGACTGCAGGAAAAGTTAGCGGGGGTTAAGGATACAACGGTAAACATGGCAGGCCAGGTGGCAGCGGCTACGGCTGCAAGTGTGACAGATAAGGTGACAGAGGCGGTAGCAGGTCAGGTAGCAGGTGGTGTAGTAGATGGAATAGCAGGTCAGGCAGATACAATAGGAAATTCTGTTGCCAGCGCCGCAAGGACAGCAGCAAAACAGGCAGCGGGTTCAGCGGCAGGAGAGGCAGCTATCCAGGGAGCAGAGACAGCAAAAGCTACCATCGCTTCCAGCATCAATGCCAAGGACAAAAATTCCGGACACAGCCTGGTATCCGGTATGAACGAGCTGAACAAAGCCGTAGGCCAGATGGCAGAGAAAATGCCTGCTTTATCCAGTGGTATCGACCAGCTTTACAACGGAAGTCAGACACTGGTATCCAACAATGGCACCATCAACGATGGACTTAGCAAGCTGGTAAACGGAAAGAATACAATGGCAGACGGTGTGACCAAGCTGGCAAAAGGTTCCAGGGAACTGGCAGACGGTGTTATCGAGTTTAACGAAGAAGGAATCGAAAAACTGTTAGAGAGCTACAACGGTGATGTGAAAGATCTGATCGATCGTATTCAGGCAATTATGGATGCAGGATGCGAGTATGAATCCTTCGGTGGAAAGGCAGAGGATTCCGCTTCAACTGTAAAATTCATTATCAAGACAGATGCGATAAAAGCAGACTAAGAGTAAAGGATGTAGTAGCATATGGATTGGCCGGAGAATCTGCTGATATTGCTTGGCATATCACTGGATATTTTTGCCGGCATGGAGTGTAAAGGCTCTCTGGTGGCAAAAATAGAGAAAAAACAGTTGGTACTGGCCTGTGCAGTAGTCAGCGTATGGCAGGCAGCAGCCTTATTTGCAGGAAACTTGCTTTCTACCTTTCTTTTGAGGAAAGATGGAATAGCAGAAAATGAGATATTTATCGGAAGCGCCATAGCAGTTGCCATTTTTATTTGCCTGGGGGCAAGGCTTCTGCTAAAGGCCATTAAAAATGAGAGTATATATGAACGCAGGGAAGCGGGGATAAGGGTCACAAATTATATTCCTATGGTAAAAGTGGCCGGTTTTTATACCTTGCTGACAGGTATTGCCTTTGGATTTGTGGGGACAAAACTGTTGGATACGGTAATAATGATGGTTCTGTTTTCTGTGCTGGTGGTAATTGCGGGACTGTATACGGGATATCATTTCGGATTTCAGCAAAAGAGCAAAGCCTATATTGCCGGAGCAGTATTGTTGTGGCTGGCAGGCGGGGATCTTGTTGCCAGAAATATATTGGAAATGTTTTGAGAAAAATAAGAAAAGAACCAGATGGTGAGGTCTGGTTCTTTTTAAAATATAATCTTTATAGGGTAATGAGTTTTACGCTTTCAATAGCCTTTCGTTTTCCAGCCAGTGTCTGTTTTCTGTGCTTTTGCCCCAGGCATAAAGGGCCAAATCGTAGGTCTTGGAAACTTTAATATTGATTTCATCCACTTCTTTCCGAAGCTCAATCTGTCCCTGAGTTAAAGTAGATACTTGTGATTCGACTTTGTCAACTCTGTTCTCAAGCGTGCCAAGCCTGTTATCGATTATGTCGACCTTGTTCTCAAGCGTGCCAAGCCTGTTATCGATTATGTCGACCTTGTTCTCAAGCGT
>JAMPFA010000002.1:166789-193932 GCA_023664725.1 Roseburia sp.
GCCAAGTCTGTTATCGATCTTGTCGACTCTAGTTTCAAGTGTGCCAAGCCTGCAATCAATTTTGTCGAGCCTGATATGAACAGGCGCCAGTTTTTCGTCCATTTTTGTATCAAGCAGGCAGGAAATTGCCTGTAAATCTTCTCTTGTCAATGTCATATGCTTACGCTCCTCTTGTGGTTGTTGGAAACTATAAACAAGTATGTCAATACATATATTAACATGGGAGCCAATAATTTACAAGATAAATTTTCCTAAATTATTCAGTTTACTCAAGCAAACTGCTCGGCAATCTCCATAAACCGCTCTTTATTTTTGGGATACCAGCTGTCAAAGGTATCCCCCGCTTTGGAAATTTCCTCTCCAAGTGCGACAAAGAATTTTGGAATGTCCTCCACGGTCAAAACGCCTGCATCTTCTCCGAAACGTTCCTCACCCTGGATCTCGCTGCCGTTTACATACATGGCAAAGGCGGCTTTTGGACCCTCCGGCGTCTGTTTTACGCCGCCTCTGAAACCGATGGAGCCAATCTGGTGGGCACTGCAGGAGGAGGGACAGCCGCTGATGTGGATTTTTGGCAGGACGCCGTCTGCAAAACCGTGGGGACGGGCTGCCTTGATACAGTCAGCCAGCAGACTTTGGGAATCCCTTGCCCCAACCTGGCAGATACTGTTGCCGATACAGGCCACGGAGGTTTCAAATAAGGTGTCTGCACCGTCATTTGTCAGGTCGATCAGCATTTGGGCTTCCTTTGCGGTACAGTTAATAAGGAACATTCCCTCATCCGGGGTAAGCCGCAGTTCCACATCTTCCATAGGAAGAATGGCATCCAAAATCTTGTGGAGCATATCCGGTGTGGGATTGCCCCCTATGGGATGATAAGAAACGGCGTACAGGCCCTCCTGCTTCTGGGCAGTTGCCCTGGGGTGGTTTAATGTCCCATCTCCGGTCTTATTTATGGAAGGAGTCGTTACTTCAATATCCAGATTTTCGGATTTCAAAACAGCCTCCAGTTTTTCCTGATAAGCCTTCCGGTATCCCTCTGCCCCCAGGGTATCCTGCATATATCTTGTCCTGGCCCGTCCACGGTTTTCGTAGTTGCCGTAGGCAGTAAAAGTTTCCACCATAGCCTTGATATAGTAAAGGATTTTTTCAGGCGCCACGCCAGAGGCTGCTTTTACGCCCATTTTGGGGTTGTTTCCCAGACCTCCTGCGCTGTACACATCAAAGGTTCCATCGGAACATGCCACAAATCCCAGATCCCTGAAAGTGGCGTGGGGAAAGTTTTCCGGGGTATTGGAAAAACATACCTTTAATTTCCGGGGAAGCTTTACCGATTTGATCAAAGAAAGGAGATAATCAGCAGCTTCTCTGGCGTATGGGGACACATCAAAAGCCTCCCCCGGGGTCACTCCGGCCAAAGGTGTCATCATTACATTGCGGGGGTAGTCTCCGCCGCCGCCCCTGGTGATAATTCCGTGATCCCATGCCTCTTCCACCAGAGAGCAGATGGTTTCACCGCTTAAATTGTGAAGCTGTATGGTCTGGCAGGTGGTGAGATGCACTCTGTCAACCTGGTACTTGTCGATACTGTCCACCACAAACTGCAGATAGTCTTTTGTGACCCTTCCGCCGCAGAGACGAAGCCTTAACATACCGCATTTTGCGCCCCTCTGGGCGTAGCTTCCAAAGCCTCCGGAGAAACCTTTGTATTCCGGGACGGAAATCTTTCCATCGTAAAAGAGTTTTGTTTTTTCACGGAATTCTGCCAGATCGGCACGGAATTCCTCCGCATAATTTTTTTTCATAGAAACTCCTTTCTGCTTGTCTTATTTTACCAGTATTCTTTGGCTATTATACCACAGGATGGGGGAAAAACCAATGGTTATGGCTTTCTTTCCTTTCTTGACAATACGCACACCACGTTTTAAAATGCATTTAGTATGGAGGGAATCCACTCATGAAAATTTTACTGGCGGCGATAAACGCAAAATACATCCACTCAAATCTTGCGGTGTACAGCCTTCGGGCCTATGCGAAAGAGTACAGAGATGCCGTAGAGATCAGGGAATTTACCATCAACCACAGAAGTGAATATATTTTGCAGGAAATATATAAAATAAAACCGGATGTGCTGTGCTTTTCCTGTTATATCTGGAACTATTCCTATGTCCGGGAAATTGTGGGAGAGATTCACAAACTTCTGCCATATCTGCCTATCTGGGCAGGGGGACCGGAGGTTTCTTTCCAAACCCAGGAAACTTTTTTGGAAAATCCCGGACTTTATGGTATTATGGTTGGTGAGGGCGAGGGGACTTTTCTGGAGCTGGCAGAGCATTACTGCAAAGACAAAGATTTGGAATGTTTAAAGGACATAAAGGGGATTGCCTTTCGGAGAGGCGGATACGGAACGGATGAAATTCAGATTACACCGGAGAGAAAGCCTTTGGATCTAAGCGCCATTCCTTTTTGTTATGAGGATATGGAAGACTTTAAAAACCGCATCGTCTATTATGAGTCCAGCAGGGGATGCCCCTTTCGGTGCAGTTATTGCCTCTCCTCCGTGGAAAAAACCATGCGTTTCAGGGACATTGGCCTGGTAAAAAAGGAGCTGGCGTTTTTTATAGAAAAAGAAGTGCCCCAGGTGAAATTTGTGGACAGGACATTTAACTGTAACCACGCCCATGCCAGGGAAATCTGGGAGTTTATCGGAAAAATGGACAGGGGCATCACCAATTTTCATTTTGAGATCGGTGCAGATCTTTTGACGGAAGAAGAGCTGGATCTTCTGGCTTCTCTCCGGCCTGGTCTGGTGCAGCTTGAGATTGGGGTGCAGAGCACCAATGAGAAAACCTTGGAGGAGATAAACAGAACGGCGTCCCTTGAAAAGATAAAGCAGAGGGTATGGCAGATCCAAAAAGCGGGAAATATCCATGAACACCTGGATTTGATCGCAGGGCTGCCCTACGAGGGATATGAACGGTTTGCCCAGTCATTTCGGGATATCTATGAGTTAAAGCCAAATCAGCTTCAGCTTGGGTTTTTAAAAGTGCTAAAAGGCTCTTACCTCTATGAAAAACAGGAAGAATATGGTATGATTTACCGGAGCCAGCCCCCCTATGAGGTGATGGGGACAAAATGGCTTTCCTATGACGAGGTGCTTCGCATCAAACTGGTGGAGGAAATGCTGGAAGTGTACTACAACAGCGGGCAGTATGAGGTGACCATGAAATGTCTGGATGTGGCATATGGGGATTCTTTTGGCTTTTTCTTAGAGCTTGGGGAGTTTTATGAGAAAAAAGGGTATTTTGCCATGAACCACTCCAGAATCCGAAGGTGCGAGATTTTGCTGGATTTTTTGGTGGAGGATGGTGTGATGCCCGTGGAACTGGCAAAGCAGTCCCTGCTCTATGACCTTTATTACCGGGAAAATATCAAGAGCCGTCCTTATTGGGCCGCAAATCCCTCAGATTTTGCCCACATGACAAGGAAATACTGCAAAAACGGAAATCTGACACATGTAGAGCCATTTTTTTATGATTTCCCCCAAACGGGAGAAAAATTGAAAGAGCTTCCGAGGCGGCTGAAAGAAGCGGTCTATGTGGAGTTTGACTATAGAGATCGGGATGCGTTAAACCATCAGGCAAAAATCCGTATCCTTAAAGTGTAAGGGAGCAGGGAACTGTTCCTAAAACAGATAAAATGTGTCGGATCACAGAAAAGAGGAAGTGGAATGAAGATAGATCTGGAAAATGAGTATGAGAAAAAAACGGCTGTGGCTGTGATGGGCGGAATTTTCTCTGCCTGCGTCCTGGTGTTTCTTCTGGTGTTATTCTGGTGGAACCAGAGGATTATGGCTGTGGATGTCAGCCATTGTGAGATAGACAGCGGGCAGCTTACCTATAAGCTCACAAAAACTTACGGAACAAATTTTATAAAACTGGAAGGCTACGCCTATGTGCCGGGGCAGAGTATTGACTATGCCAATATCAAAGTTCTCGCTTACAATCCCGCAGAGGATAAATACTATGAGCTTCCTACGGAGAGCGTGAAAAAGACCAGTGTTGCAAAAAAGGCAAAAGATGGATATAATTATGATTATTGCGGCTTTTCCTCAGTGGTTCTGGCAAGGAAGATATGGGATGATACCAAATTTTATATCCGATGTCAGAACAACGGCGTTGACATTCTGGCAGATACGGGACAAGTGTTTGATTATCAGTAGAAGCTTTTGGAGGATAAAATGAAAAGAGTGTGGGAGTTTTTAAAAACAATTACACAGGAAAAATATCTTCCCCTGTGGGGCTTTGCGGTGATCCAGCTGATCTATCATATTTTTATGCGGGAGCCGGAGTCATCGGATGCCATGTGGTTTTTCAGAAACCAGCTTGATGCCTATTCCCTGAAAGATTATCTTGTGATACGCTATCATTCCTGGTCGTCCCGTTTTTTGATCGAGGGAGTGCTTGTGTATATTTCCAGGCATATGCTGCTTTGGAAGATTGTAGATTATGTTTTCTGGGTTTTTCTTGCCTGGGCGTTTGCCTGGCTTTTCCCTGAGGAAAAGCGGAGGGTGGCTTGTTTTATGACCGTGGGTTTCCTTCTGATGTACCCCATCTGGGATCTGCGGACGGCAGGCTGGATTGCCACCAGTGTCAATTACACCTGGGCGCTGGCTCTTGGCGTGTTTTCCCTCCATGGGGTGACAAGAGTCTTATACGGCAAAAAGACACCGGTCTGGCTGGCGCTTTTGTATATCCTGGCCGGGTGTTACGGAGCCAATATGGAGCAGATGTGTGCCGTGCTCCTGGCGGTAAACTTTCTTGCTATTTTGTATTTTGCATATAATAAGACAGACTGGAAAAAATACTGGCATGTTTTTGCAGGTTTCGTCGTTTCCCTTGGAGAAATCCTGTTTATCCTCACCTGTCCGGGAAATGCGTTGCGGGAAAATCAGGAGATTGCCAACTGGATGCCAAAGTACGCTTCCTTTGACTTTGTGGACAAGATCTGTCTTGGCTTTGTGGAGACAATGCAGCATCTTTTAAATTCCGGAAATTTTATGTTCCTGCTGTTTGCGGTGATCCTGGCAGTTCTGGTATTTTTAAAAAGCGAAGAACTCCTGCACCGTTTCTTTGCAGTGATTCCGGTGGTAATGAATGTGGTATTAACTTTTTTTCAGGGGATGCTGGAAAAATATGTGCCCTCCTTCTGGGAGCTGTTTGAAAATAATGCTTATGTCAGCGGAAGCAATTATCATCTGGGGGAGAGCTATACCTTAATGTTTCTGTACTTACTGGTGCTGGGGAGTGTGCTGGTTTCCCTGGTGGTGGTCTGCGAGAGCTGGGCGGAGTTGATCGCACAGTGTTACCTTCTGGTTTTGGGACTGGCTACCCGGGTAATTATGGGATTTACTCCTACCATATATGTTTCCAAAGAGAGAACGTATCTGTTTTTTTACATGATTTTAGGTGTCAGCGCCACATGGCTGATCGTAAACAATATTGCAGTGCTCCGCGCAAAAAAGCGGTTGCTTGAAACCATGCAGCTGCTGGGAGGCTGTTTTGTGCTCTTCAGTGTGATTTTCGGCCTGGTACAGACGGGAAGGCTGGGTATGTTTTAAGCGGTACAAGCAAAAAGTGTATAAAAAATGTAATAGAAAGTTTACAATTCATTAATGTAATGTTTATGGTTTTTTATATTGTGAAACCGGTTTTAAAGTGGTACAATATAGGGTAATGTGGCGATTGTTACAACAATTTAGTGGAAATTGATAGGAGCTAAAATATATGAATGCAATACAAAGACTATTTGGAACCCACAGTGAAAGGGAATTGAAGAGGATTTATCCCATTGTGGACAAAATTGAGTCTTACCGTGATGCTTACGGGCAGTTAAAGGATGAAGAGCTTCGGGATAAGACAAAAGAGTTTAAAAAACGCCTCTCGGAGGGGGAGACTTTGGATGATATCCTGCCGGAGGCTTTTGCCACCGTCAGGGAGGCGGCAAGGCGAGTGCTTGATATGGAGCATTACAGAGTGCAGCTCATCGGAGGGATCATCCTGCACCAGGGACGAATTGCGGAGATGCGTACCGGTGAAGGAAAAACTCTGGTTTCTACCCTGCCGGCATATTTGAATGCTTTGGAAGAAAAGGGCGTTTGCATTGTAACGGTCAACGACTATCTGGCAAAGCGTGATGCGGAGTGGATGGGCCAGGTACATGAGTTCCTGGGGCTTACCGTGGGCGTGGTGCTTAACGCTATGGACAACGACGAGAGAAGGGAGGCCTACAACTGTGATATCACCTATATCACCAACAACGAGCTTGGTTTTGATTACCTCCGTGACAATATGGTGATCTACAAAGAGCAGCTGGTGCAGAGAGGCCTGCACTATGCCATTATCGATGAGGTGGACTCCGTTCTTATCGACGAGGCGAGAACTCCGCTTATCATTTCCGGCCAGAGCGGGAAATCCACAAGGCTTTACGAGGCATGCGATATTTTGGCCCAGCAGCTAGTGAGAGGTGAGGAGAGCCAGGAGTTTTCCAAGATGGACGCCATTATGGGTGTGGAGATTGAGGAGACAGGGGACTTTATCGTAAATGAAAAAGATAAGGTGGTAAACCTGACCCAGGAGGGTGTCCGCAAAGTAGAGCAGTTCTTTAAGATAGATAACCTGGCAGATGCGGAGAACTTAGAGATCCAGCACAATGTGATCCTTGCCCTCCGTGCCCATAACCTGATGTTTAAAGACCAGGATTATGTGGTAAAAGACAACGAGGTTCTGATCGTGGACGAGTTTACCGGACGTATCATGCCGGGACGGCGTTATTCCGACGGACTTCACCAGGCAATCGAGGCAAAAGAGCATGTGAAGGTAAAGAGGGAGAGCAAAACCCTCGCAACCATTACCTTCCAGAATTTCTTTAATAAATTTGAAAAAAAATCCGGTATGACAGGTACGGCATTGACGGAGGAAAAGGAATTCCGTGATATCTACGGCATGGACGTTATCGAGATCCCTACCAACCGTCCCGTGGCCAGGGAAGATCTGCAGGATGTGGTGTACAAGACAAAGCGGGAGAAAATGAAGGCAGTGTGCGACGCCGTGGAGGAGGCTCACGGGAAGGGACAGCCTGTTTTGGTGGGTACCATCACCATTGAGACTTCCGAGGAACTGAGCAAAATGCTGAAGAAAAGAGGCATCAAGCACAATGTGTTAAATGCCAAGTTCCACGAGCAGGAGGCAGAGATCGTGGCACAGGCAGGTGTCCACGGTGCGGTGACCATCGCCACTAACATGGCAGGCCGTGGTACAGATATCAAGCTGGACGACGAGGCCAGAGAAATCGGGGGCTTAAAGATTATCGGTACGGAGCGCCACGAGTCCAGACGAATTGACAATCAGTTAAGAGGACGTTCCGGCCGTCAGGGAGATCCGGGGGAATCCCAGTTTTATATATCCTTAGAGGATGATCTGATGCGTCTTTTCGGTTCGGAAAAGCTTATGTCCATGTTTAATGCATTGGGAGTTCCCGACGGGGAGCAGATTCAGCACAAGATGCTCTCCAGCGCCATTGAGAAGGCACAGACCAAGATTGAGTTCAACAATTTTGGAATCCGTAAAAACCTGCTGGAATATGACCAGGTGATGAATGACCAGAGAGAGATTATCTACGCAGAGCGTCTTCGGGTATTAAACGGGGAGAGCATGCGGGATGTGATTTTTAAGATGATCACAGACCGGGTGGAGGCAACGGTGGATATGTGCATTTCCAATGAGCTTCCCCCTCAGGAGTGGGATGTGAAAGAGTTAAACGAGATTCTTCTGCCCATGATTCCTTTAGCTCCCATCAAACCGGAAGATGTGCAGGAGATGAAAAACAATAAGGAGTTAAAACACTCTTTAAAAGAAAAGGCAGTGAAGCTCTACGAGACAAAGGAGACAGAGTTCCCGGAGCCGGAGCAGTTCCGTGAGTTGGAGCGTGTGGTTCTGTTAAAAGTCATCGACAGAAAATGGATGGATCATATCGACGATATGGATCAGCTCCGCCAGGGTATCGGCCTTCAGGCCTATGCCCAGCGTGACCCCTTAGTGGAATACAAAATGAGCGGGTTTGATATGTTTGACAGCATGATCGCCAATATCCAGGAGGAGACAGTAAGGCTTCTCTATCATGTGCGTATCGAGCAGAAAGTGGAGCGTGAGCAGGTTGCCAAGGTGACGGGAACCAACAAGGATGACTCTGCCGTAAGAGGTCCCAAGAAAAGGGATGCGGCAAAGGTTTATCCCAATGACCCATGTCCCTGCGGCAGCGGCAAGAAATATAAGCAGTGCTGTGGGAGAATGGCGTAAAATGGGCAAAAAATTAAGAAGCCGTCACGAATATGTGGCGGCTTTTCAATGTTCGGGTTATTTACATCATCTCATCTTCACAAACCCTTTTCGGATCAACAGCAGTGCAGCTATACCAATTACTATATATGCAATTGCAATCATTCCGATATAAGGGATCACCAAATTTCCAAAACCATAACTTACGAAAGAACCCAAAACCCCTTTTAAGTCAAAAACTCTTACCGGAAACAGATAGTTGATATGATTCCACAGTCCGCTTTTTTTGCTCATGGGGAAAAATGCCGGTGCAATCAAAACTGCCATGCCGATCACCAGCGCTGCCAGAGAGGAGTGCAGCCTGGCGGAGCAGTAAAGTAAAAATAAAGAAATTCCCATGGCCACAAGGATAAGAATTACAAGATTTAAAATACATGCCTGACTTGCCGTAAGGTTGTAGGGGATTACGGAATTCCAGAGCTGTACCGGCAGATCTGTCCCCGGGAATCCCAAGAGCAGGCCAATTACAATAAAAGCTGCGATATTTCCCGTCAAAAGGTATCCCACGGTAAACAGCAGGGAAACGAAAATTTTTGTCCGAATGAGTTTATCTTTTCCATATTTTGTGGTGAAAAGCAGATTGGCCGCCCCGGATTCATGTTCAGAGGAAAAGACGGAACTTAAGCATATGACAATTACAAATAACAGATAAAATCCAATCCCTATCGCACTCCATATAGTATCCATCACACTTTTATCTCCCCAGGCAAAGGGGGTGTCTGTCTCTTTTGCTTTTTTTATCCAGTACTCTTTTTCTGCATCAGAATAGTTTCCAAAGGAGAAATCGGCGTTTAGGTAATCTGTTATTTTTTTCATGCGCTGCGCATAAAAATGTGCTCCCTCTGTGATGTCAATGGCATTTAAGGCATTCCGGTCAGCGATGGGAGAACGCAAGTCCGTGTAGTTTTTTGCCAGCAGGTAAAACAAATCTCCCAGAGGCCGAATGATCTCTACATAGGCGTCGTCGCTTTCCAGATCCATGTTGCAGCTTTGAATGTCTTTCACTACCTGAGTGACATACGCATCGGTAATGAAATCCGGCTCATTCTCCATTTTTTCATGGGACAGACGAAATGCGTTTATACCGTAGATATAGCTCTGGGACTGTTCATCATAAAAAGAAGCCTGTGTAATAAAGTTGAAAACGCAAAAGGCGATTAACACATATCCCAGAGCCATGGCGGCAATGTTTAGTTTCCTCTCAAAAATTTTTTTCCACTCAAATCTCATCATAGTTTTCTTCCTCCTCCTCAAAGTAAAACAGATACAATTTTTCCAGGTTAAAGGGCGACGGATCCTCTTTTGTGGAGGAGAGATAATGGTCTTTCAGATCCTTAAGGGTCCCCTGGGCGATAAATTGTCCCTCCTTCATAAGAAAAATCCAGTCGGCAATCTCTTCCACATCGGAGATAATATGGGTGGACAAAATTACAATGCGGTTTTTCCCCAGTTCTGCGATCATATTGCGAAACCGCACCCGTTCCTTGGGGTCAAGCCCGGCGGTGGGCTCGTCCAAGATCAGGATTTTCGGGTCATTTAAGAGAGCCTGGGCAATGCCAAGTCTCTGGCGCATCCCGCCGGAGAAGGTTTTTATCTTGTGGCGCATCTCATGCATAAGACCTACTTTCTGCAAAAGAAGCCGGCTCTGTTCTCTGGCAAATCTTTTGTCCAGCCCTTTTAACGAGGCGATGTACAACATAAACTCCATGGCGGTAAAGTTTGGGTAATATCCGAAATCCTGGGGCAGATATCCCAGCAGATCCCGGTAGGTGCCTCCCATGGAGGCAGTGTCCTCGCCGTCTATGCGTATTTCCCCGCTGGTTGGCGGGAGGATGCCGCAGATAGTCCGCATCAGCGTAGTTTTCCCTGCCCCGTTTGCCCCCAGGAGCCCGTACACGCCTTCCCTTAGGGATGCACTCAGACGGTCTACGGCGATCTTGTTTTTGTATTGTTTGGTCACCCGGTCTAATGTAAGTTCCATATTCAGTACCTCTTTTCTCAATTTTGCTGCGCTGTATCGTTTTCTCCGCTGGGGAGTATCACTGGTAACGCAGCATATGTTCAATATGGGAAAGCCTTTTTCTGAGGGTGGCAAGCTGGCAGATTTCAAAAATAAGCCCCGCTCCGAAAAAAAGGCGCCATATCTTAAAATATACAGGATTGTAAAAGTCAAAGCGTTTTAAGTTTCCCAAAAGGGCAAATGTGATAATCACTCCGTAGAGGGCAAGGCCTGCCATCCTCAGCTGTTCTCCCTGAAAGGTATCCATAAGCCAAAGCAGTATGCCTGTCATCAGGATCATAGGAGTGAAACCGTAGATGAAAAGCCTTCCCAAACCGGATTCTGCCCTGGCGTGGAGATAAAGAATGCCGAGAAACAGGATCAGGGAATGGAAAACACATAAAACAAGCATGCGGATCATCACCACATTTTCCAGGGAATATTTTGTCACCTGTTCGATTTCTAACATACTCCTCTGGTACACTTTTGTGATCTCTCCTACGGTGAGCAGTACAAGAACCGGGGGCAGCAGTGAGAGAAGCACAAAGAGTTCATTGCCGCATCCGCCGGGGAGCAAGATATTTTTTTCCATAAGGCAACAAAACAAAAGAAGCCACAGAAGCTGCCACAAAAGGCAGTATCTTCCCAGATATCCTATCTGTTCCAGAATAAAATCCCCCAGATTTCCTCTGGTTCGGGGAGCTGGTTTTAACTGTAAAAGTTTCTGTATGTTGGCCTCCTTTGCATCCGCCTGGAGTTTCCCGCAGGACAGAGCACAGCGCCTTAATTTTTTTTCAATCTCCCTTTGTGTCATAGCTGCCTCCTTCCATTGCAGACAATAGTTCCAATCCTTTTTTTACCCTGTATTTTGCCAGAGAGGGGCTGATTTTTAAGATAAAAGCAATATCCGAGTATCTAAGATCCTGAAAATACCGAAGAATAACGGCTTCCCTAAGTTCCTCCGGCAGGGAAGATAAAATTTGTTTTAAGATAACTGACTCCTCCAGATTTTCCTGGGCATTTTCTTCGGGAAGTTCATCCATCAGTATGGGGGTATGCTTTTTGTGGTAATCCCTGCACTTGTTGCGGGCAATCGTGTAGAGATAGTTTTTTGTCTTGCCCATGTGGTGATATGTCTTGTAATGTTCGATAAAACTCATAAAGGTATCCTGACATAAATCTTCTCCGGCAGAGTGGCTGCCTGTGTGGTGGCAGCAGTAGAGAAAAATTTCATCGTAATACTTTCTTATGATCTTTTCAAGCATGGAATCACCCCCTCTACTTAGTATAACGAATCAGAGGGGGGAAAAGTCAAATTTGCGGGGGGAAAATTAAATCGTGAAGTATCTGTTGAAAAATTTGCTTTATTTTTGTAAAATGTAGACAGCGGACATTTGCAAGTTTTAGGTTTTTGGTATACATAGAAGAGGAGACAAAAGAATGAAGAAAATTGCGGTGGGACTGTTTTTCCTTGCAGGCTGCATGGCTGCTCTCGCAGGCTGCGGAAATAAGGTTAAAGATTCATTAAAAGACAGTACAGAAACGGCAGCGGAGCCAGAAGAGGGAGCCGAAGTTTTAGAGAGCGGCTCAGTGGAACTTACCATGTGGTCGGAGGCAGCCAATTTTGACCTGTTAAATACAATGATAGATAATTTTAAGGCGGAACATGCCGGGGAAGTGGATTTGACGGTTACTCTGGTGGAAAATTTGGATTCCAATATCCGGGGGGATGTGTTAAACGATGTCCATAATGCACCGGACGTTTTTACGCTGGTGGACGACCAGCTGATCGACCTGGTAGGGGGCGGAGCGTTAGCGGCTGTGCCGAACCAGGAGGAGATTTCAAAAGCCAATCTGGAAGATGCAGTGTCGGCGGCCAGCATGGAGGGTACACTATATGCATATCCCATGACGGCGGATAACGGATATTTTCTTTACTATGACAAAAGGTATTTCTCGGATGTGGATATCCAGACTTTAGACGGTATCCTCAACGTGGCGGCGGCAAACAACAAAAAATTTACCATGGACTGGTCTTCCGGCTGGTATATGTACGCTTTCTTTGGCTGTACCGGACTGGAGTTTGGCGTCAATGAGGACGGGATTACCAATTACTGCAATTGGAATGCCACGGAAGGGGAGGTAAAGGGTGTGGATATTGCCCAGGCATTGATGAATATAGGGGCAAACCCGGGTTTTAAATCCTGTCTGGATGCAGAGTTTCTGGCAGGAGTAAAAGAGGGAAGCATCATCGCCGGGGTCAGCGGTGTGTGGAATGCAGTGGAGATACAGGAAGCCTGGGGAGAGGATTACGGCGCAGTAAAACTTCCCACCTATACCTGCGGGGGAAAACAGATACAGATGTCCTCTTTCAAAGGTTACAAAATGTTGGGCGTAAACTACTATTCCAAACACAAGGAGTGGGCATTAAAACTGGCGGATTACCTCACCAATGAGGAAAATCAGAAACTCCGCCTGGAGGTGAGAAATCAGGGGCCTTCCAATAAAAATGTGGCTTCCTCTGAAATGGTAAGCAGCATACCGGCAATTCAGGCGGTGATCGCCCAGGCAGAATATGGCAAATTGCAAAGGGTGGGAAACAGTTACTGGAATCCCTTTATGGATTTTGGCGAAAGGATGGCAACCGGCAGGCTGAACGGACTTACCCTGCAGGAAGTTATGGACCAACTGGTGGCAGGCATTACGGCAGCAACAGTTCAATAGACAAGGGGGCACAGTCATGGAAAAGAAACAGGGACGTGTAAGTACAAAGAGGATTATTTTGATTCCAGTTTTTATATTGGGAATCGTGTCTATCATTTCCAATATTGCCGCAGTGAACAATATCCGCAGGGTAAATTCCAATGCCAGCCAGATTGCCAACGGCTATATGACCTGCATTTCGGAGTTGGCAGATATACAAAAAGAGACGCAGAATATTCATAGACAGAGTCTGTCGCATATTATTGCCACGGATCTGACGTCTATGGTAAAACTGGTAGATGGGATACGGGAAAGCCAGGGGATCCTTGACGGTTATCTGGAAGAGTTCAAGAAATACGTTACAACGGAAAACCAGGGAAGTTTTGACGATCTTCTGGAAAACTATAAACGCTTGAAATACGAGATTGGAAATTTGATGGCATATAGCGCCAGCAGTAAGAATGCAGACGCCTTTGCTCTGGCAAATGGGGCAATCGCAGAGTATGCCAATGCCATGCAGGCAGATATCGACAGTATGAGGGAAATGGCAAGTGTGAGTGCTGACCAGGCAAAAGATCAGCTTGCCCGGGTGTACAAAAGTTCTCTTTTGATCAGTGTGGTTACGATTACGATCAGCGTGATCTCATTGATCTTTGCAGTGCTTAGCGTGCTTAAAATGGTTATCAGGCCATTGACCAGAACCCAGAAAGAGATCAGCGATATCATCACAGATATCGACAACAGAGAAGGGGATCTGACCAGCCGTGTCACTATTCTGGCAAACAGGGAGATCGCCGAGGTGGGAAGCGGCATCAATCTCTTTATGGGAAAACTCCAGGATATCTTTGGGATTATCGTCAGCAATTCCAGGAAGATGGAAGAGGTGGTAAATGAGGTCAGAGAGAGTGTGATCACTTCCAATACGAATGTGTCTGATTTGTCCGCAATGACGGAGGAACTCTCCGCAACCATGCAGGAGATGTCGGAAAATGCCGCCCATATAAATTCCAGCACAGATTCTGTTAAGGAAGAGGTGGATGCCATTGCGCTGCGGTGTACGGAGATAAACAATTACGCCAAAGACATGAAAGACCATGCGGACTCTATGGAGGAGGCAGCCCGGACAAACAAGGAGTCTACCGGAGGAAAAGTAAATGAGATCTTAAAAGTGTTAAATCAGGCCATTGAGGAGAGCGAAAGCGTAAACCAGGTAAACAGCCTGACTGGTGATATTTTAAATATTGCAAGCCAGACAAATCTGCTGGCACTGAACGCTTCCATTGAGGCGGCAAGGGCAGGAGAGGCCGGAAAGGGATTTGCGGTGGTTGCAACGGAAATCAGCAAGCTTGCTGCAGAAAGCCAGGAGGCGGCAAACCACATTCAGCAGATCAACAGTGTGGTGATTGCTGCGGTGCATAATCTGGCAGACAATGCCAACGGCCTTGTGCAGTATATGAACGAGTCCATTTTGCCGGAGTTTGAGGCTATCGTGGAATCCGGCAGTGAGTATAAGAAGAAAGCTTCCTATATCGAAGAGGTTATGGAGGAGCTGGACGTGAGGACAGAAGTCTTAAAAGATGCCATGGGTGAGATTGCAGATTCCATAAGCACCATTGCCCATGCGATTGAGGACGGTGTCAGCGGTGTGAGCAATGCGGCGGACAGCACCCAGGGGCTGGTGCAGGATATGGAGAATATCTCAAAACGTATGGATGAAAATTATGAGATTGCAGGGGACTTAAAGAAAGAGACGGCAATTTTCACTAAGCTGTAAGGTATTGTTAAGAGGGTGCAAAATCTTAAATTAGTATGAATTCCTAAAAAAATCATTAAATGCCAGAAAAACATTGAAAAAGCAGTTTAATAGGTTTAAAATGAACTAGCTTGGAAATATTGGATTCCTATAGTTTTATGGTTATATATCGTTTTTGACAGGGAGGAAACATGATTAAGTACAGCGTAAAAAAACCCTTTACTGTTCTGGTGGCAGTAATTATCGTGTTGGTCATTGGGTTTGTATCCCTCTCCGGCATGAAGACAGACCTTTTGCCGGAAATGAACATGCCTTATATGATGGTGATCACCACATACCCCGGCGCCAGCCCGGAAAAGGTGGAGGAGAGTGTGACAAAGCCAATGGAGAGCGCACTGGGCACCATCAGCGGCGTGGAAAATGTCAGCAGCACCAGTGCGGAGAACTATTCCATGGTCATGCTGGAATTTGCGGAGGATACCAGCATGGATTCCGCCATGGTAAAGGTTTCCTCGGCGGTAAACCAGCTGGAGTCCTCCCTGCCGGATACCTGCGGAACTCCCAATATCATGGAGATCAGCATGGATATGATGGCCACGATGTACGTCAGTGTCAGCTGCGAGGGAAAAGATATCTATGAGCTGTCGGATTTTGTGGAGGATACCGTTGCCCCCTATTTTGAGCGGCAGAGCGGCGTGGCAAGGGTAACGGATCTGGGTATTGTGGAGCATATTATAGAGGTTCGTTTAAATCAGGATAAAATAGATAAGATCAACGAAAAAGTCCTGGCTTTGACAAACGACAAGCTGGAGGATGCAAAGGCAGAGCTGTCTGACGCCGAGCGGGAAATTGCAGATGCAAGAAGCGAGATCAATAAGCAGGAGAGCGAGCTTTCCACTAAACAGGATGAGACATCCTCCCAGCTGGCGGACGCCACTTTAAAGTTAAACGAGGCGGTGGCGGCAAGGGCATCTTACGAGGCCCAGCTCACCAACTTGAAAACCAGCAAGGCGGCTTTGGAGGCAGAGAAAAAAGCCTATGAAGATAATAAGATATTAGAGACTTATGAGAGCATAAACAGTATGTTTGTGGGGATGAAATCTGCGGTGGAGGCCATAGAAGCCCAGATGGGAGAATTGTCCCCCCTCCAGTCCGCAAATATGCCGGCAGATATGAAAGATGCTATCGACAACCCTGACAAGCTGAAATATTTCAAAACAGCTGTGGAGACTCTTGCCGCTATGCCGGGGTCTCAGATTGACCCTGAGATGGCAGAGCAGGCAAAATCCCTGGACAAAAAAACACTAAAACAGGTGTACGATATTGTTAATACCCGTCTGCCCCAGATCGATACGGAGCTTGCCAATCTGGAGATTGAGATAAAGGCGGCGGAAGAAGTTTTAAAACAGGTGAAAAAACAGATGGAGTCCATTGACGAGGCGTATGTGCAGGCGGAGCAGGGAAAGATTTCTGCGGCGGCAGGATTCGGTTCCGGCAGTGCCCAGATCGCAGCGGCAAAGTCGGCTATGGATGAAGCCAAGGATAAGCTGGAGGATGCAAATGAGACCTATCAGGACTCTGCAAAAGAGGCGAGGGATAATGCAAACATCAATCAGATGCTTACACTTGACACATTATCCGGCATGATATATGCCCAGAACTTTTCCATGCCGGCGGGTTATGTGGATGACAAGGAGGATAACCAGTGGCTGTTAAAGGTGGGGGAGAATTATGATTCCGCAAAACAGCTGGAAGATATGGTGCTCTGCAATATAGACGACATCGGGGATGTGTGCCTTAAAGATGTGGCGGACATTACAACGGTTGACAATGCGGGGGAGAGCTATGCAAGGGTAAACGGAAATGCGGGAATCGTGCTTTCTATTTTCAAGGGAAGTACTGCAGGAACTTCCGATGTGTCCAAAGATTGTAATGAGGCCATAGAGGAACTGGAAAAAGAGTATGAGGGATTGGATATCACGGCACTGGTAGACCAGGGAGATTACATTGCCATGATCATTGAGAGCCTTGTGAGCAGTATGGTGCAGGGAGCTTTGCTTGCAATTGTGATTCTTGCCATTTTCCTTATGGACATCCGGCCTACCATCGTGGTGGCATTCAGCATACCTTTCAGTGTGCTCTTGTCCATAGTGATCATGTATTTTACAGATATTTCTATCAATATCATGTCCCTGTCGGGCCTTGCCCTGGCGGTGGGTATGCTGGTGGATAACTCTATCGTAGTAATAGAAAATATTTACCGGTTAAGATACCGGGGACTTGAGGCGCCCAGGGCGGCAGTCCAGGGTGCAAAACAGGTGGCAGGGGCAATTATGGCCTCCACACTGACCACCATCTGTGTATTTTTCCCCATGGTATTTACCACCGGGCTGGTGAGACAGCTTATGCTGCCCTTCGCCCTTACGATTTCCTTTGCACTGATGGCATCCCTGATTGTGGCTGTCACAGTGGTTCCCACCATGGGTTCCGCCATGCTTCGGAAGGTAAAGCCAAGGGAGCACAAAATCTTTGACAGAATCCAGGAAGTCTACGGAAAAGTCCTGGGCTTCTGTCTCCGGTTTAAGATTGTTCCCCTGGTGGTGGCAGTTGGGCTTTTGGTATTGTGTATCAATGCGGTGATGCATATGGGAATCGTGTTGTTCCCGGATATGGGCAGCGACCAGATTTCCGTGTCTATGGAAGTGCCGGAGGAGGACGATAAGGAGACGGCCTACAAAAAAGCAGATGAAGTGATGAATGCCATCTTAGAGGTGGAGGGCGTAGAGTATGTAGGAGCCATGGATGAGGGAAGTTCCTCCAGCCTGGTGGGTGGAATGTCAGACACCTCGGACAATTACAGCAATTATTCTTATTTTGTCCTTCCAAAAGAGGATTACACGGATATTGACCAGGTAAATACAATCTGCAAAACCATTGAAGAGAACACAAAAGATATGGACTGTACTGTCACAGTTTCCAACTCCATGATGGGAGATATGGAAACTATGATGGGAAGCGGCTTACAGATCGATGTGTATGGCCCGGACTTAGAGGAACTGAAAAAGGTAACGGAAGAGATCATGGGCTTGTTGGAAAAAGTGGAAGGATTTTCCGATATCACCAACGGACAGGAGGATGCGGACGAGGAGATCCATTTAAATATAGATAAAGACGAATCCATGCGGTTAGGGCTCACCGGAGCCCAGATTTACGGGGAAATCTCCGACAGGCTCACCACAGATAAGACGGCAGTTACGTTAAAAGTGGATGAGGCGGATATGGAGGTAAAGATCATAGACGAGACAGACCTTTTGACAAAGGAAAATCTCATGGATATGGAATTTGAGACACAGACAACGGATGACGACGGAAAGCAGGTGACGGAAACCCATAAATTAAGTGAGTTTGCCACTTTAGAGTACAATCCCGGTGTCAACAGTATCGGGCGTTACAACCAGGTGCGTACCATGAGTGTCACAGCTTCCACCATGGAGGGATACAATACCACGCTTCTGGCAAGGGAAGTGGAAGATTTGTTAAAGGACTATCATCTGCCAGACGGATACGAGATTGAGTTTGGCGGGGAAACCAGCAATACCGAGGATATGATCACCCAGATGGGAAAACTGATGCTCCTTGGATTCCTGCTGATTTACCTGATCATGGTGGCGCAGTTCCAGAGCCTGCTGTCCCCATTTATCGTAATATTTACCGTGCCCCTGGCATTTACCGGAGGACTTCTTGGAATGCTGTTTGCAGGAGAGCAGATGTCATTGATCAGTCTCATTGGATTTTTAGTGTTGATGGGAACTGTCGTAAACAACGGTATTGTGTTTGTGGATTATACCAATCAGCTTCGTCTGGGAGGTATGGAGAGAAGGGATGCACTGATCGCCACCGGAAAGACCCGTATGCGGCCGATTCTCATGACAGCCTTTACCACGATCCTTGCCATGCTTGCCATGCTTTTCAGCAAGAGCAGCGGCAGTGAGATGGGAAGAGGAATGGCCATTGTGGTGGCAGGAGGACTTTTGTATGCTACGCTGATGACCCTGTTTGTGGTGCCGGTTTTGTATGATATTCTCTACCGCAAAGAGGTAAAAGATATTGATGTGGGGGATGATACCATCGATGATGTGCCGGATGATGCAGCTGAGTTTATGGAGCAGTTAAGACAAAAAGGAGAATAAGGGTTTCAGATGATATTGGAGCCGTGAATAAATGATTTCGTTTATTCACGGCTCCTTAAAAATTGTGGCTTTATTCACAGGGATAACGCATTCCCCATTTTTCTCTCATACTGTCTAACAACTTCATCACCCGCAAAGTTTCCCTGTGGGGCATTTCCGGGCACTCTGTTTTTCCTTCTTTTATAGCTTTCATACAGGAAATCACTTCATATTCGTATCCGTTGATCTGCTCCGGCACTTTATGGCGGCGGATGATCTGATGGTCTAAATCAAACACACGGATTTCTTCACAATTATTGATATTTTGCACTTCAATATATCCTTTATCCCCACAGATCAGTCCCAATCGGTCTGTTGCAGACAGCATGCTGCTGTGAAGAACAGCCATTTTACCATCTTCAAATACCAGTGTCACACTGTTTTGCCAGTCTACTCCTTTCGGAGATAAAACAGCTGTGGCGTCAATCTCCTTGATTTCTTTATGGAATGCCATTAACGCAAAATTTATGGGATATACGCCTACATCCAGTAAAGCTCCGCCAGCCAGTTCCGGGTTTTGAAGACGGTCTACCTGTGCCAGAGAGTACCCCAGATTTGCCGTTAAGGAAAAGGGTTCCCCGATCACTCCGCTGGCAAGGATATCATCCAGCATCTTTCTGGCTGGCATATATCTTGTCCAGATGGCCTCTGCCAGCAAAAGCTTCTTCTCTTTCGCAAGATTTATGAGTTCCTCTGCCTGTCTCGCATTTACAGTAAATGCTTTTTCCACAAGAACATGCTTGCCGTGTTCTAAACACATTTTTGTATGCTGATAATGGTGGGAGTGGGGGGATGCCACATACACAAGCTCCACTGCCTCATCAGTCAGCATCTCTTCGTAGGAGCCGTAGGCTTTTTCAAATCCCCACTGTCTTGCAAACTCCTGTGCCCGATGGTAATCTCGGGATGCCACGGCGTAGAGTTCAAGCTGCATATCTCCATTTTTATTCATCTTTTGTATGCCTGCGGCTGCTTTCGCCATGCTGTGGGCAATTTTACCTGGTGCCAGAATTGCAAATTTCATGATAACCTCCTTGGACACATTGTTTTTTCCGATTTTTTACAATCATAGTATGGAAACCGGAAAAAGTCAATCTGTATAAAATAAGAAAAATTCCTTGCCAAATGTGCCGGGGAATTTTATATTATAGTTGAAAACGGAATGCGCCGTTTTTTATCGTATATCCGGCGCAGTAAAAATCGGGAGGAGTAAAAATGACATACGATTGTCTGATCGTAGATGACGAAAAGCTGCTTACGGACAGCACAAAGGAATATTTCAATCTCTTTGGCGTGAAAACGGCTAATGCATACAGCGCCTTGGAATGTAGGGAGTTTTTCAAAGAAAACACGGCAAAGCTGCTTTTGCTTGATATAAACCTGGGTGACGGCAGCGGCTTTGCGTTGTGCAAAGAGCTCAGGGAAACCACCGACATTCCCATTCTGTTTATCTCAGCCAGAACCAGCGATGACGATAAGATCATTGCACTTAGCATCGGCGGGGATGATTATATTCAAAAGCCCTATTCTCTCGGGGTTCTTCTGGCAAAAGTCAAAGCGGTATTGAAACGGTATGGGGGCAGGGAGTTGGAACGGTACACGGACGGGCGTTTGACTGTGGATTTTCATGCCAGACAGGTTTTCGTTGACGAAGTGCCTGTAAAATTGACTTCCCTTGAATTTAAACTGTTGGCTTATCTGATCCAAAATGCGGGGCGGGTGGTCTCAAAGCAGGAGCTTTTTGAAAAGGTATGGGAAGATAAATTTACAGGGGACGGAACGCTGAATGTGCATATCCGCAAAATCCGGGAAGCCATTGAAAAAGAGCCGGGAAATCCGAAATATATTATTACCCTCTGGGGCGACGGCTACAAGTTTACAGGGAGGGAGCAATGAAAAACCGTATTTTTTTCGGCGGACTTTTTGTCCTCTTTCTGGTGGAAGTTGTGATCCTCACACTGTTTGCACTTCCAAATCCAGAAAATTCACAGGATACCGTGGCAGTGAATGAAGTTGTAAAAACGGTGGAAAATGACTGGGGTTCTTTTGAGGAACATATAAATCCCACACCACTTGACTATGTTGTGCTAGGCTTGGAGGGAGCAGTGTTATATAAAACAAGAGAGGGTTTAAGCGAGAGCATAAATGCTGCCATCAGCCACAAAGATACGATCCTTGATGTTGAGATTGACGGGCGGATGGCAGGAAAACTGATTATATATAACAACGATACGCTGATCTTCCAATCCCAAAATCAGATTGCTGTTTTTGCAATCTTAGGGGCAATATTCTTACAGTGTCTTGTCTGTGCAGGATATTTTTTGTACATACAGCATGTGGTCATACATCCCTTTTATGAAATGAAAAGTTTTGCAGAGCGTATCGCAGAAGGCAATCTGGATATCCCCCTTAAAATGGACAGGCACAATTTGTTTGGGGCATTTACCGAAAGTTTTGATATTATGCGCTTGGAGTTAAAAAAGGCAAGAATTGCCGAGGCAGGGGCAAATGAGAGCAAAAAAGAACTGGTGGCAAAGCTGTCCCACGATATCAAGACGCCGGTTGCAAGTATCAAGGCAGCTTCTGAGGTGGGGGCCGCTTTGTCATCAGATGAAAAAAGCAGGGAGAACTATGGGCAGATCATTCAAAAAGCGGATCAGATCAACACGCTGGTCACAAACCTGTTTTCTGCCACTTTAGAAGAGCTTCAGGAGCTTTCCGTTACATCGTCTGACATGAAAAGCGGAGAGCTGCAGGAGTTATTGGAAAATGCCGATTACCTGCACCGAGCCAAGATACCATCTGTTCCAGCCTGCCTTTTGTCCGGGGACAGGCTTCGTCTGCAGCAGGTGTTTGACAATGTTTTTGCCAATTCTTATAAATATGCCGACACCATAATAAATGTAAAAATATTTCTGGAGGATAACGATCTGGCAGTCAGTGTGGAAGATTACGGCGGAGGCGTAGAGGAGTCAGAGCTGCCCCTTCTGAAAGAAAAATTTAAGCGTGGCAGCAATACAAGAAACATCGAAGGCGCAGGGCTGGGGCTGTACATTTCTGATTACTGTATGAGCAGGATGCAGGGGAGGCTTGACATGGAAAACGGTTTGACAGGCCTTCGGGTGGTGGTACGAATCGCTCTGAGCCAGTGCACCGAATAATCGGTGTACTACGATTTAAGACTTTTTTAAGGATTGCATAAAGGCAGTTAAGAATTGAAAAAGTAAAATAGAACGTGCAAAAAGAAAAAGGAGGATATTTTTCGATGAAGGAAGTTTTGTTAAAGACCGAGAAACTGAGTAAATCCTTTTCTAACGGCGGCACGATGCAGCACGTTCTGAAAAATATTGATTTAGAGCTCTACAAAGGGGATTTTACCGTTATTATGGGGGCAAGCGGGGCAGGAAAGTCCACCCTTTTGTACGCCCTGTCAGGAATGGACACCCCTACCCTTGGAACCATCACCTTTCATGACCAGGTGATTTCCGGGCTGTCCCAGGATGGCCTTGCGGTGTTCCGGCGGAACCATTGCGGATTCGTATTCCAGCAGATTTATCTCATTGACGGAATGAGCGTTATGGACAACGTGCTTTCCGCAGGGCTTCTTGTGAGCAGAGATAAAAATGCCATCGTAACGAGGGCAAAAGAATTGTTTGAGGCTGTGGATATCTCAGGAGAAACCCAAAAGAAATTCCCCACCCAGATTTCGGGAGGAGAAGCCCAGCGTGCAGGGATTGTCCGGGCTCTGATCAATTCCCCGGAAATCCTCTTTGCCGATGAGCCCACAGGCGCCCTAAACAGCAAGACGGGACTTGACGTCTTAGACACTCTGACAAAATTTAATGAGCAGGGCCAGAGTGTGGTTATGGTAACCCACGATATGCGTTCCGCACGCCGAGGCAACCGTATTCTTTACTTAAAAGACGGCGTTATTTTAGGGGAGTGTGATCTGGGCAGATATTCCCATGGTGATGCCGGGAGGCATGAAAAGCTTTCCGCATTCTTAAGAGAAATGGGGTGGTAACATGAGAAAATTATTTCTGATCGTCCGCTCCAATATGCGAAGGGCCAAAGGACAGACCGTCTCTATCATTGTGCTTATTTTGATTGCATCAATGCTTCTCAATTTCTGGCTTATGCTCTCTATGGACTACAAAGCCAACTTTGACCGCTGCCATGACAGACTAAACGCCGAACATGTGACCCTGGCAGTTGACGATACGGATGGAAAAATAAAAGAGGTTTTACAGGAGAATCTTACAAACGATAAGGATGTGGGTGAATACGGTCTGGATACCTGTATGCACATGACGGGAGCATTTCCTTACAACGGCGGCGAGATGAACAGCTGGTTTGTGTTTATGGAAAAAGAAAAGGCGCTGACCCGTTCTGTGGGAAGAGCCGAAATCATAGAGGAAGGCAGTTTTTCAAGCGGCATTTATCTGCCCATGCTCTATAAAACAGACGATATACAGGTGGGCCTGCCTATTGAATTATCTATCGGAAGCCAAACTGTAGAATATACGGTCTGCGGTTTTTTCAACAGTGTAATGGCCGGCTCCAATAACTGCGGAATGACTGAGATTATCCTGACAGAAGATAAATATGAGGAACTTGAGAAACTGGGATATGCACCGAAAGCCACCGTCTGTTCTGTGCGCCTTTTAGACAAGACGGTAAATGTGAACTATGAAGCCGCTCTCAAATCCCTGATCTCCAAACATTCTCCAAACATCAATATGATAAGCAACAGCTACGATATGGTATTGCAGGCACGGTACATTTCTCAGTCCATCTGTTCCGCCATAATGAGTGTAATGGCGTTTTTAGTGCTGCTTATTGCCCTTATTGTAATAGCCTCAAACATCATCAATTATATACAGGTCAATATGAAAAATCTCGGTGCGCTGAAAGCCCAGGGGTATACCTCAAAGCAGTTGATCTGTTCTCTTTTGCTGCAGTTTTTGGGATTGACCGTACTTACGGCAGTGGTGGGAGAGAGTTTTTCCTATTGTCTCTTTCCTGCTGTAAATACTATGATGATCTCTCAGACGGGGATTCCCTATGAAATCCGTTTTCTGCCGATACCCTTTCTAATCTCCCTTTTCATTCTGGGAGGTGCAGTTGCTCTTGCCGTATGGCTTTCCGCTGGCAGGGTTAGGAGGATAGAGCCCATCACAGCATTGCGGTCGGGCATACAGACCCATAATTTCAAATGCAATCACGTTCCCCTTGAAAAAACGAGAGCGCCCTTAAACCTTGCACTTGCGCTGAAAACAACTTTTTCGGGGGTGAAACACAATATAACCGTCTGTATCACAATGCTGATCTTGTCACTGGTTATGGTATTTTCCGGGGTTATGACCGTAAATATGATCCTGGATAAGAAACCTTTTGTAAACCTTGTAGTGGGGGAAACGGCGGACAGCTGTATCAGTGTAAATACCGAAGCTGAGGAGGAATTTTTGCGGGAGATGAAGTATGATGACCGTGTGGAAAAAGTATACCTGTACACTTCCATCAACGTTACCCATGGTGGAGGATCGGACTTTTTGGCAAGCATCTGCGATGATTTTTCAAAGGTAAACAACCAGAGCGTTGTATATAAGGGAAGATTTCCAAAATATGAAAATGAAATTGCGATAGGTGCGAAATATGCCAGAGAAAAGGGTTTTGCACTGGGAGATGAGATTGAGATTACGGCCAACGGAAAAACGGAAAACTATCTGATCTGTGGTTTTACCCAGATATCCAATTATTTAGGGCGGGACTGCCTTTTCACCCGTCTGGGCTATGAGCGGCTGGGCGCCCTTTCCGCTGCAAGTTACTATATCAACCTAGCCGACGGCGCAGATATCGACGAGTTTAATGCCAAAGAGAAGAAGAAGTTTGCAGACAGCGTAAACGCCGCCATGAACATAAAATCTATAGTAGAAGTTTCCTCAAATGTTTATGTGATGCTTATGACAGTGATTGTGATTGCAATACTCCTGCTCTCAGCCATTATCATTGTCTTTGTGCTGTACCTCTTAGTCCGCACAATGCTGAACAATAAAAAGAGGGATTACGGGATCTTAAAAGCCCTGGGCTTTACCACCGGGCAGCTGATCTTACAGACGGCATTATCGCTGATGCCTGCAATTATTTTCTCCGCCGCTTTGGGGCTTGTACTAAGCTCCTTTATTATCAATCCTCTGTTATCGCTGTTTTTAGGCGCAATCGGTATCGTAAAGTGTGCCTTTGCTATTCCCGTGGGATTTATTGCGGCAGCAGGTATTGTGCTTGTACTATTTACCTTTGGGATGGCCTGTCTCTTGTCTTTGAAGGTGAGAAAGATCACTCCGAAAGCGCTGCTTTTGGAAGAGTAAGAAAAATCTTTTCGAAAACTCCTTGACAAATTTGTCCAGGAGTTTTATATTATACTTAATTCATATAGAAAAAGTAGGAAATGAGGAATAAGATTATGGGAAAAAAATTAACAAGAGCAGAGAGAAACTTAAAATTTGAGACATTACAGTTACATGTGGGACAGGAAAAGCCGGATCCGGTGACAGATGCCAGGGCAGTGCCCATTTACCAGACATCCTCCTATGTGTTCCACGACTCAGACCATGCGGCAGCAAGGTTTAACCTTTCCGATGCAGGAAATATCTACGGCCGTCTCACAAATCCAACAGAGGATGTGTTTGAGCAGAGGATTGCTGCATTGGAGGGAGGAGTAGCAGCCCTTGCAGTGGCAAGCGGAGCGGCAGCCATTACATATACGTTCCAGAACCTGGCAGTGAGCGGAGATCACATTGTATCTGCTAAGAATATCTACGGTGGAACTTACAATCTGCTGGCCCACACCCTTCCACAGTACGGCATTACCGCAGACTTTGTGGAACCGGAGCCGGAGGCATTTGAAAAAGCCATAAAAGAAAACACAAAGGCATTGTTTATCGAGACCCTGGGTAATCCAAATTCAGACTTGACAGATATTGAGGCTATCGCAAAAGTTGCCCATGCCCACAAAATCCCTCTGGTTATCGACAATACATTTGCAACGCCCTATCTGGTACGGCCGATCGAGTACGGAGCAGATATCGTGGTACATTCCGCAACGAAATTTATCGGCGGACACGGCACAACCATCGGCGGCGTGATCGTGGACAGCGGAAAATTTGACTGGGAGGCTTCCGGCAAGTTCCCATCCCTCACAGAGCCGAATCCAAGCTATCATGGGATCAGTTTTACAAAGGCAGTGGGGGCAGCGGCTTTTGTCACAAAAATCCGTGCCATCCTTCTTCGGGATACAGGGGCTACCCTCTCTCCATTCCATGCGTTTTTCTTTTTGCAGGGGTTGGAAACTTTATCCCTCAGGGTGGAGCGTCATGTAGAAAATGCGTTGAAAGTCGTAGAGTATTTAAACAACCATCCCCAGGTGGAGGCGGTACATCATCCTTCCGTTTCCAAGGATGAAAAGCAGCAGGCACTGTACAAAAAATATTTCCCCAACGGGGGAGGTTCCATCTTCACTTTTGAGATCAAAGGGGATGACAGAAAGGCAAAAGATTTTATTGACAACCTGGAGATCTTCTCTCTCCTTGCAAATGTGGCAGACGTGAAATCTCTGGTGATACATCCTGCATCCACTACGCACTCACAGCTGAATGAGGAGGAGTTAGAAGATCAGGGAATTAAGCCGAATACCATTCGTCTTTCCATTGGAACGGAAAATATTGATGATATTATACAGGATCTGGATGAGGCGTTTAAGGCGGTGGAGTAGAATATATTTTAGCTGTCAGAGTGAGTTACAGTTTCTTTCCAAAATAAAAATAGGGGTAGAGCCAGTGTAGGCTCTACTCCTAGTGCTTTTCATAGAAACATCGGGACTCGAAATATCAGACTTCTAAAGTTGTGTTTTTCTGATTAAATCTTTATCATTCATAGCTAGTTCTAACAGATGGCTTAATACAATCCGCAGCCAAGTCCTTACAGATAAGGAAAAATTGTCAAGGCATAAAAAGAGCGGGTGATGGGAATCGAACCCACGTATCTAGCTTGGAAGGCTAGTGTTC
>JAMPFA010000002.1:194032-198487 GCA_023664725.1 Roseburia sp.
CTGGTGGCAGAAATTTATTCAGGAGAATCCCTACAACGTGGGTGTGGATTGTGCAATCCTGATGAATCCCCAGACATGGGTGGCTTCCGGCCATCTGGGAGGCTTTTCCGATCCCTTAATGGACTGTAAGGAGTGCCATGAGCGTTTCCGGGCGGATAAGCTTATTGAGGATTTTGCAGAGGAAAACAAAATAGAGTTAGAGGGTACTGTGGACGGCTGGTCACAGGAGGATATGGTAAACTTTATCGAAGAGAACAAAATCCCCTGTCCCACCTGCGGAAAACATAATTTTACCGATATCCGTCAGTTTAACCTGATGTTTAAGACATTCCAGGGCGTGACGGAGGATGCGAAGAATACGGTTTACCTTCGGCCGGAGACAGCCCAGGGTATTTTTGTAAACTTTAAGAATGTACAGAGAACTTCCAGAAAGAAGATTCCTTTTGGCATCGGCCAGATCGGAAAGTCTTTCCGAAATGAGATCACACCTGGAAACTTCACCTTTCGTACCCGTGAGTTTGAGCAGATGGAGCTGGAGTTCTTCTGTGAGCCGGGAACAGATTTAGAGTGGTTCCAGTACTGGAGAGGCTTCTGCCGTGACTGGCTTCTTGCCCTTGGCATGAAGGAGGAGGAGATGCGATTGAGAGATCATTCTCCTGAGGAACTCTGTTTCTACTCAAAGGGAACTACGGATATTGAATTTTTATTCCCCTTTGGCTGGGGAGAACTCTGGGGTATTGCGGACAGGACAGACTATGACTTGACTCAGCACCAGGAGACATCCAGCCAGGATATGAGCTATTTTGACGATGAGAAAAAAGAAAAATACATCCCCTATGTCATCGAACCTTCTCTTGGAGCGGACAGGGTAGTGCTGGCATTTCTCTGTTCAGCTTACGATGAGGAGAACATCGGCACAGAGGAAAAACCGGATATGAGAACGGTGCTTCATTTCCATCCGGCTTTGGCACCCGTTAAGATCGGTGTGCTCCCGTTGTCCAAGAAACTCAGCGAGGGGGCAGGAAAAGTATTTGCTGAGCTTTCCAAAAAGTATAACTGTGAGTTTGACGACAGGGGAAATATCGGAAAGCGTTACAGAAGACAGGATGAGATCGGCACGCCGTTCTGCGTCACCTACGATTTTGATTCCGAGGAAGATGGGGCAGTGACAGTGCGTGACCGTGACACTATGGAGCAGGAGCGCATAAAGATAGAGGAATTGGACGCTTACTTTGCGAAGAAATTTGAGTGGTAGCAGTTTAGTCATCAGAAAATGGATCATCAGACTGAGCAAGTTTACTTGCAGAAGGCGGATGATTCATTTTCTGAGATGGGCAAAACGCCCGTAAAGCCTCAGACAGGAGCTGCGAAGCAGCGGATAGTCCGCAAAGCGGACGGTCTTTGGCTTGATGGCTGAACTGTTTCATTGTTTTTAGAAATAAAGTAAAAATTTGGTTGATTTCACGGAAAATTGTGGTAATATATTTATGTGCGCTTAAAGTGCCGCAGGAATAGAGATGCCGCGGATTGTCCGCTGGTCATAAGTATTAAATTTAGGAGGAATTAAAATGGCAAACAAATGGGTCTACCTCTTCAGTGAGGGAAATGCAAACATGCGTGAACTTCTGGGAGGAAAAGGAGCAAACTTAGCAGAGATGACAAGTTTAGGTCTTCCGGTACCACAGGGCTTTACGATCACAACAGAAGCCTGCACCCAGTACTATGAGGACGGCAGAGAGATCAACGCTGAGATTCAGGGACAGATCAATGAGTACATCGTAAAAATGGAGGAGATCACCGGAAAGAAATTTGGTGACAAAGAGAATCCTCTTTTAGTATCTGTTCGTTCCGGAGCAAGAGCTTCTATGCCTGGTATGATGGATACCATCTTAAACCTGGGACTTAATGAGACTGTTGTAAACGTAATTGCTGACAAATCCGGCAATCCTCGTTGGGCTTGGGACTGCTACAGAAGATTTATCCAGATGTATTCTGACGTAGTTATGGAAGTTGGTAAGAAATATTTTGAAGAGTTGATTGACAAAATGAAAGCAGCAAAAGGCGTTACCTATGATGTTGACCTTACTGCTGATGATTTAAAAGAACTTGCATCCCAGTTTAAGGCTGAGTACAAAGCTAAGATTGGTGCAGATTTCCCGGATGATCCAAAGGAGCAGCTGATGGGAGCGATCAAAGCCGTATTCCGTTCCTGGGACAACCCACGTGCCAATGTATACCGTCGTGACAACGATATCCCATATTCCTGGGGAACTGCTGTAAACGTACAGTCTATGGCATTTGGTAACATGGGCGATGACTGTGGAACAGGTGTTGCATTTACCCGCGACCCGGCTACAGGCGAGAAGAAGCTTATGGGTGAGTTCCTTGTAAATGCTCAGGGCGAGGACGTTGTTGCAGGTGTTCGTACCCCAATGCCGATTGCAAAGATGGAGCAGGAGTTCCCGGAGGCATTTGCACAGTTTACTACAGTATGCCAGACTCTGGAAAAACATTACAGAGATATGCAGGATATGGAGTTTACTGTTGAGAACAAGAAACTCTACATGTTACAGACACGTAATGGTAAGAGAACAGCACAGGCAGCATTAAAAATCGCCTGCGATTTAGTAGACGAGGGAATGAGAACAGAGGAAGAAGCTGTTGCAATGATCGATCCCCGTAACTTAGATACATTACTGCATCCTCAGTTTGATGCAGCTGCATTGAAAGCTGCAACACCGGTTGGAAAAGGACTTGGCGCATCTCCAGGAGCTGCTTGCGGTAAGATCGTATTCTCTGCAGAGGACGCAGAGGCCTGGGCTTCTAAGGGAGAGAAAGTCGTATTGGTACGTCTTGAGACATCTCCGGAAGATATCACAGGTATGAAAGTATCTCAGGGGATCTTAACTGTCCGCGGCGGTATGACAAGCCATGCAGCAGTAGTTGCACGTGGTATGGGTACATGCTGTGTATCCGGATGCGGTGACATCGCTATGGATGAGGAGAACAAGAAGTTTACTCTGGCAGGAAAAGAGTACCATGAGGGAGATTTCATCTCTATCGACGGTACAACTGGAAATATCTATGACGGACAGATTAAGACTGTTGACGCTACCATCGCTGGTGAGTTCGGCAGAATCATGTCATGGGCTGATAAATATAGAACATTAAAGGTCCGTACCAATGCAGATACTCCTACAGATGCAAAGAAAGCAAGAGAGCTTGGCGCAGAGGGAATTGGTCTTTGCCGTACAGAGCATATGTTCTTTGAGGAAGACAGAATTGCTGCATTCCGTGAGATGATCTGCTCAGATACCGTAGAGGAGAGAGAAGCAGCATTAGAGAAGATCCTTCCTTACCAGCAGGGAGATTTCAAGGCATTATACGAAGCTTTGGAAGGAAACCCGGTTACTATCCGTTTCTTAGATCCGCCTCTTCATGAGTTTGTTCCTACTGAGGAAGCTGATATTGAGAAACTTGCAAAATCCCAGGGCAAATCTGTGGAGGATATCAAGACATTGATTGCATCTCTCCATGAGTTCAACCCGATGATGGGACACAGAGGATGCCGTCTTGCAGTTACCTATCCGGAAATTGCAAAGATGCAGACAAAGGCTGTGATCCGTGCAGCAATCGAAGTGCAGAAAGCTCACGCTGACTGGAATGTAAAACCTGAGATTATGATTCCGTTAGTTGGAGATATCAAAGAGTTAAAGTTTGTAAAGAAAGTGGTCGTGGAGACGGCGGACGCTGAAATCGCAGCGGCAGGGGCAAAATTGGAGTACGAAGTGGGCACCATGATTGAGATTCCCCGTGCAGCATTGACAGCAGATGAGATTGCAAAAGAAGCTGACTTCTTCTGCTTCGGAACAAACGATCTGACACAGATGACCTTCGGGTTCTCCCGTGATGATGCAGGGAAGTTCTTGGATGCCTACTATGACGCTAAGATTTTTGAGAATGATCCCTTTGCAAAACTGGATCAGACCGGCGTGGGCAAACTGATGGAGACGGCAATCAAGTTAGGAAAGCCGGTGAATCAGAAATTGCATATCGGTATCTGTGGCGAGCACGGCGGAGACCCCTCCTCTGTGGAATTCTGTCATAAGATTGGGTTGGATTATGTGTCCTGCTCACCGTTTAGGGTGCCGATTGCCAGGTTGGCGGCGGCACAGGCGGCGATATCACAAAGATAGGCGAAAACCATTCTGGACTTTTACTATAAGTTTTGAGGAGGCACAGGCTTTCCGCAGAGCAAATGGCGGCTATCTTAGAAAAAATCAATGGGAAGATTTAACTGTTGATGTTTATATCTAAATAATCATAAGCGTATCATTAGAAATAGTGGTACGCTTATTTTTTTGACCCAATTTGTACCTTTGAATATATTGTTGTCTGTCTATATAATAAAATCAAAAAAGGACGGTGGCATTTATGAGGGAAAAGAAAAATCAC
>JAMPFA010000002.1:198587-232234 GCA_023664725.1 Roseburia sp.
GTAACCTGTACCATCGGAGGCATGTGCAAAGGCTCCGGCATGATCCATCCCAATATGTGTACCATGTTAAGCTTTGTCACCACAGACGCATCTATCTCCAAAGAGCTTTTACAGGAGGCGTTAAAGGAAGATATCGTGGACACCTACAATATGATCTCCGTGGATGGGGACACCTCCACAAATGACACGGTGCTTCTCCTGGCAAACGGCATGGCGGGGAATCGGGAAATCAATGAGAAAGACGAAAGCTATGCAGCCTTTAAAGAGGCGCTTAACTATATCAACACTACCCTGGCAAAAGAGATGGCAGGGGACGGAGAGGGGGCAACCGCCCTTTTCGAGGTAAAAGTGATTGGGGCGAAGAGCAAGGAGCAGGCAAGGATCCTAAGCCGCAGCGTCGTCTCATCCAATCTGGTAAAAGCGGCAATTTACGGGCATGATGCCAACTGTGGCAGAATCCTCTGTGCCTTTGGGTATTCCGGTGCAGAGTTTGACCCTGAAAAAATAGATCTGTTTTATGAGAGCGCAGCGGGAAAAATTCAGGTAGTGTCAGACGGGAAAGCCCTGGTTTTCGATGAGGAGAAGGCGACACGGATCCTGTCAGAGCCTGTGGTCACTGTCCTTGCAGATTTTAAAATGGGAGAATTTACCGCCACGGCATGGGGCTGCGACTTAACCTATGATTATGTAAAGATCAATGCGGACTACCGTTCTTAATAACAGAAAGAAGGGAACAAAAATGGAAGACATTGCAATGAAAAATATACTGGAGAAGGCGGAAGTGCTCATTGAGGCCCTTCCCTATATCCAGCGGTTTAACCGGAAGATCATCGTGGTAAAATACGGTGGAAGCGCCATGCTTGACGAAAATTTAAAGCGTCAGGTCATCGAGGATGTGACGCTTTTAAAGTTGGTTGGCTTTAAACCCATTATCGTTCACGGCGGCGGAAAAGATATCAGCAAGTGGGTGGAAAAGTCCGGCATGGAGCCGGAGTTTGTAGGCGGCCTCAGAAAGACGGATGCGGCCACCATGGAGATTGCGGAGATGGTGTTAAACCGGGTGAACAAATCTCTGGTGCAAAAAGTTCAGGTTTTGGGAGTCAATGCTGTCGGCATCAGCGGTAAAGACGGAGGCCTCCTTAAAGTGGAGAAAAAATATTCCGATGGACAGGACATCGGCTATGTGGGAGAAATCACAGAGGTAAATCCCAAAGTTTTATATGACCTTTTGGAAAAAGATTTTCTTCCCATTGTATGTCCCATTGGAATGGATGATAATTTTGAAACCTACAACATCAATGCAGATGATGCGGCATGCGCCATTGCCAGGGCAATGAAAGCAGAAAAACTGGCGTTTTTGACAGATATTGAAGGGGTGTACAAAGACCCGGCGGACAAGGATTCCCTGATTTCCGAACTGCCCATCGCAGAGGCAAAAGAGCTCATTGCAGGGGGAACCATCGGCGGAGGGATGCTGCCGAAGCTGAACAACTGTATCGACGCCATGGAGAACGGCGTTTCCAGAGTACATATCTTAGACGGAAGGATTCCACACTGTCTTTTGTTGGAAATCTTTACCAACAAGGGAATTGGAACTGCAATTTTAGGAGAGAAAGAAGAGAGGTACTACCATGAATCGTGAATCTTACATAAAAGAGGCGGAGCAGGATCTGCTTCACACCTATAATCGTTATGGAGTTGTGTTGGAAAAGGGAAAAGGCGTCTATCTCTTTGACACAGAGGGAAAAAAATATCTGGATTTTGCAGCAGGGATTGCAGTCTGCGCATTGGGATATGGCAATGAGGAGTATGGCGATGCGCTAAAAAAACAGGTGGATAATCTGACCCACACCTCCAATCTTTACTACAATCCCCCTATTATAGAGGCAGCGGAGAGAGTGAAAAAAGTAAGCGGCATGGATCGGGTCTTTTTTACAAACAGTGGTACAGAGGCCATTGAGGGAGCCATAAAGGCGGCAAAAAAATATGCTTATACCAGAGACGGCCACGCAGGTCATGAGATTATCGCCATGAACCACTCTTTTCACGGGAGAAGTATAGGGGCATTGTCTGTCACAGGAAACAAGCATTACCAGGAGCCCTTTGAGCCTCTGCTTCCAGGGGTAAGCTTTGCAGCGTTTAACGACCTTAGCAGCGTGAAGACTCTGGTGACGGAAAAGACCTGTGCCATTATTTTAGAGACTGTCCAGGGAGAGGGGGGAATCTATCCGGCATCCAGAGAGTTTCTGGAAGGTGTGGCAAAGCTCTGCAAAGAGAAAGATATCCTCTTAATTTTAGATGAGATCCAGTGCGGCATGGGAAGGACAGGAAAAATGTTTGCCTGGCAGCACTATGGCATCAAACCGGACATTATGACTGTTGCAAAGGCACTTGGCTGCGGCGTTCCGGTAGGGGCATTTCTCATGACAGAGCAGGTGGCGGAAAAGTCATTGTGCCCGGGGGACCACGGCACCACCTATGGCGGAAATCCCTTTGTGGGAGCGGCGGTAAGCAAGGTGCTTGAGATTATGGAGAGGGACAAGATCGCAGATCATGCAAAAGAAATGGGAGATTATCTGTGGACCTGCCTGGAGGGGATGAAGGAGAAGTATGACTTTGTCACAGACCACCGGGGTATAGGGCTTTTGCAGGGACTTGAAGTGACACTGCCCGTAGGGCAGATTTCCAATAAAGTGCTGGAAAAGGGACTGATCCTTATCACGGCTGGGACAAATGTGCTGCGTTTTGTGCCCCCTCTTGTCATTGAAAAGAACGATGTGGATGAGATGGCAGCGATATTAACTCAAGTGTTTGACGAGATGAAATAGATAAGGACAGGATCAATGGAATCATCAAAAAATAAGAGAGAACTTTCCGCCTATATACTACTTTTGTTTGGCACGGCGCTTATGATCAAATCCCACTATGCCAGGACGGAAAGTTTTGTGATACAGGAGGAATTGGCAGAAACAGAAGCTTTGGAAACGCTTAAGGAGCAAAAGCTTTTATCGGGAGAAGAAATCATTTTCTGGTATTACGGCTCAGAAAACAAAGAGTTTTTTGAAAACTGCGCAGAGGAATTCCAGGAGGAGACAGGGATTGCTGTGAGTGTAGAAGAGCAGCAGTCCCTGAATTATTTTTCCGGAGTATACGATGCGTCAAAGACGGGGGAGGATATGCCGGATGTGTACCTTCTGCCCGCAGAACAGTTGGAGCAGGCATATCTCACCCAGGTCCTTTCGGCAAATGACAAAGATCTGCCGGAAAACTGTGCCAAAATGGCAGAGAGTGCATGTGCGCTTCGGGAGGATGGAAAACTGTACGGTTATCCCCTTTATTTTAACACCAGTGTGTTTGCTTACCGCACCGACTACTTTGAGAATTCTCCCGTCTCCATCCAGGAGATCATCGACTTTTCCATAGAGCATGAGCCTACCGAGGGTGTGGAAAAGCTCTTAGAGTGGGACTTATCCGATGCATGTGCCAATTTTGCCTTTCTGGGAGACGGTATTACCTTCGGGAAAGCGGAGGGATGCATTACGCCGGAGTATGGGGAGGAAGAGTTTGAGGCGTGCAAGACATTTTTCGGAAATCTTACGGCGGTGATCGCTCTGGACGAGGAGGAGCTTAGCAGCAGGAAGGTGGCGGAGGACTTTGCAGAGGGAAAGACGGTGGCTGTTTTGCTTCCCGCAGAGGAACTGGGAGAGCCTGAAGGTAACTTCGGAGTGGAAATGCTGCCGAAACTGAACGAGGAGCTTCCTATGTGTGCTGTATCGGAGACAACTGTGGTGTGTGTCAACGGCATGACAGAGAAAAATCAGGCGGCACAGGAGTTTGCATCCTATGTATCTTCCCTGGCATCAGCAGAAAAATTAAGTGAGATGACAGGGCATATGCCGGTGATTCAGACTGCTCTGAAGGGAGAATTGCAGGACATTGCCTACCGGCAGTATGAAAATGGGCGGGCAAAACCTGACGGATTAAATGTCACAGATTTTTGGGTAAAATTCCAGAGCCAGGCGTTAAAGGTGTGGCATGATGCAGAATAGTAAAAAACAGTTTTTAAAAATGCAGATAAATTTGTATAGTTTTCTGAAAATTTCACAAAATAGATCTAGATTAAGTAATCAATACCCTACAGCTTTTGTAGGGTATTTTGTTTGAGCAGACAGTATAGTTTTTTCGATTTTTGGAAATGCTATAGTGAATTTCACCAAAAACCAATAGTCCAAATTATGGAAAATCACAAAATGTTCAAAGATTTTAAAAAAGGTATTGCAATTTTTCAAAAAGATGTTATAGTAAATATATCAACTGAAAACGTTACCGGAAACGTTGCAGGAAACGTTTTCAGAAACAACAAATCAATTAGATTCATAACAAGCAGGAGGATGAAAGATGAAGAAAAAAAGCGTGGCAACTTTATTAGTACTTTCTATGGCAGCAGGTTTATTTGCAGGATGCGGCGGAAGCGATGGCAGCACAGACAGCTCCAATACAAGTGATGCGGCAGACAAGGCTGAAACAGCAGACAGCGGTGATGCAGCAGCGCCTGCAGCTTCCGGAGACGGAGCAGTTTACTATCTGAACTTTAAACCGGAGCAGGATCAGCAGTGGCAGGATCTGGCAAAGGCTTACACAGATGAGACAGGAGTTCCTGTAACAGTCGTGACAGCAGCATCCGGAACATACGAGTCCACACTGAAATCTGAGATGGCAAAAACTGAGGCTCCTACCTTATTCCAGGTAAACGGACCGGTGGGATTGGCTTCCTGGAAAGATTACTGCTTAGACTTAAAAGACACAGATCTTTACTCTCAGGTAAAGAGCGATGACTTCGTATTAAAGGATGGAGATGCGGTAAGCGGCATCGCATATGTTATTGAGACTTACGGTCTGATCTACAACAAGACAGTATTAAACGCATACTGCCAGATGGACGGTGCAAAAGTAGATTCCATTGACAAGATCAACAACTTTGCAACATTAAAAGAAGTAGCAGATGACATTCAGTCCCGTCTTGACGAGGTAAGCGAGGCAGCAGGTGATGGTTACAACCTGGCAGGAGCATTTACTTCCGCAGGTATGGATTCCTCCTCTGACTGGAGATTTAAGACTCACCTGGCAAACCTTCCGGTTTACTATGAATACGAAGAAAAAGGAATCGGTGAGACAGATGCCATTGAAGGTAAATTCCTTGACCAGTACAAACAGATTTTTGACTTATATATTACAGATGCTACCTGTGAGCCGGCTATGATCGCAACAAAGACGGGTGATGACGCTACTGCTGAGTTTGCTTTAGGAGAGGCAGTATTCTACCAGAACGGTACATGGGCTTATCAGGATATCATTAATGCAGGTTTGCTTACAGATGATGACCTTGGCATGATGCCAATCTACATTGGAGCAGACGGCGAGGAGAATCAGGGACTCTGTACAGGTTCTGAGAACTACTGGTGTATCAACAAGAACGCTTCCGAGACAGATATCCAGGCAACAGCAGACTTCTTAAACTGGGTAGTTACAAGTGATACAGGACGTGACAGTCTTGCAAACCAGATGGGATTCGTTACACCGTTTAAGGCTTTTGATGACGGTTACACACCGAGCAACGTACTGGTAAATGCTTCTAATGACTCTATCGCAGCCGGACAGACACAGGTATCCTGGTGCTTCACCACAATGCCTTCTGAGGCATGGAAAGACGGTGTGGGCGCAGCTCTTACAGAGTACGCACAGGGTACCGGAGAGTGGGATGCTGTAGTTACCGCATTTGTTGACGGATGGAAGACAGAGTACGACGCAACTCACTAATCGATAAAATAGAAGGTGATTTTACTTTAAGAAACGTATTGTCAGGGATTTTGCGGAGGCGGGGATTCCCGCCTCCCATAAAAAGAAAGGAAAATAATTATGGATAAGGCGATTAAGAGATATTTTCCCCTTTTTGCACTGCCGACTTTAGTGGCATTTACAATAGGATTTATAGTTCCTTTTGTTCTGGGTATCTACTTATCATTTTGTAAATTTACAACTGTAACAGATGCAAAGTTTGTGGGACTGAGTAATTATGCAAAAGCTTTTACAGATGGTACATTTGGTCATTCCCTCTGGTACACTGCATTGTTTACGATTGTTTCTGTGATTTTAATTAATGTGCTGGCATTTGCCATTGCGATGCTTTTAACAAAGGGAATTAGAGGAACCAACATATTCCGTACTGTCTTCTTTATGCCAAACCTGATCGGTGGTATCGTGTTAGGTTATATCTGGCAGCTGATCTTAAACGGTATCCTGGCAAATTTTGGAAGAACCTTGGTATACAGCTCTACATATGGGTTCTGGGGTTTGGTTGTTCTGATGTGCTGGCAGCAGATTGGTTATATGATGATCATCTACATTGCAGGCATCCAGAATATTCCGGGAGAGCTGATCGAGGCTGCAAAAATTGACGGTGCAACAGCTCCTCAGGTATTGACTAATGTAACACTTCCCATGGTAATGCCGTCCATTACTGTATGTACATTTTTGACATTGACAAACGGATTTAAATTGTTTGACCAGAACTTAGCCCTTACAAACGGTGCGCCTTCCGACATGTCACAGATGATGGCGTTAAATATCTATGACACGTTCTATACAAGACAGGGATTTGAGGGTGTAGGTCAGGCAAAAGCAGTTGTATTCTTTATCATTGTGGCAGTGATCGCAGTGGGACAGAATGTCATCACCAGAAGTAAGGAGGTGCAGCAGTAATGGCTAAAAATAAAGATAATCAGGTCAGTGCAGTGAGAAAAGCAAAACACGGTGCAGCTTGGAGCGTTTTCTTTTCCCTGTTGTCCATCGTGTATGTAATGCCAATCTTGATCGTTGTGATGAACTCTTTTAAGTTAAAGGCTTATGTAAACCGTTATCCTTTCAAAATTGGAACGGGTAAGATGTTTGTGGGGCTGGCAAACTATGTAGAAGGTATTAAGAAGACTAATTTTTTCAATGCCTTTGGTTACTCCTTATTTATCACTGTCTGCTCTGTGGCGGTGATTATCCTCTGCACATCTATGTGTGCATGGTACATTGTAAGGGTGAAGACCACATTTACAAAGGTTATGTATATGTTGTGTCTCTTTTCCATGATCGTACCTTTCCAGATGGTAATGTTTACGTTATCAAAAATTGCAAATATGTTGCATTTGTCTAATCCTGTTGGTATAATATTAGTATATTTGGGATTCGGTGCAGGTTTGGCGGTATTTATGTTTACCGGATTTGTGAAGAGCATTCCTCTTGAGATTGAGGAGGCGGCCATGATTGACGGATGTACGCCGATTCAGACATATTTCCAGGTGGTATTCCCAATCTTAAAGCCAACTGCAATCACTGTGGCAATCTTACAGGCTATGTGGATATGGAACGATTACCTTCTCCCATATCTGGTATTGGATATCAAGAAATATAAGACAATTCCCATTGCAGTTCAGTACTTAAAGGGTGGTTACGGCTCTATCGACTGGGGCGCTATGATGGCAATGCTGGTGTTGGCAATCATTCCGATCATTATTTTCTATGCTGTCTGCCAGAAGTACATCATTGAGGGTGTTGTAGCAGGAGCAGTAAAAGGTTAATATGTCATAAGAGATGCGCCTCCCAGACCATAGCGGTTTCGGAGGCGCAATTAAATATAGGCAGGTAGAGGCAGATGGTAACGATCAAAGATATTGCAAGGGAGTCGGGGTATTCCGTGAGTACGGTATCCCGTGTCTTAAACAACAGAAGGGATGTGAGTCCCGCTGCAAAAAAGAAAATTGAACAGGTGGTGGCGGAGTACAACTTTGTTCCAAACGATAATGCGAAACATTTAAAGCAGATGGGGAGCAAGACAGTTGTCATTCTGGTAAAGGGAAGCGGAAATATGCTTTTCGCAAATATTGTGGAAGAGATCCAGAGCATGGTGGAGCGCACCCAGTATACCCCTGTGGTGACGTACTTGGATGAAAACGAGGACGAGGTACAGCGGGCCATACGGATCAGCTGGGAGAGAAAACCCATGGGAATCCTGTTTTTGGGAGGAGATCCGGAGAATTTCAAAAGACAATTTGACCAGGTAGACGTTCCCTCCGTGCTGGTGACAAACCAGGGAAAAAATTTTGGTGTTGCCAATCTGGCCAGCGTAGCCACAGATGATGTTCTGGCTGCGGAGACGGCAGTGGATTATCTTTTGGAAAAAGGGCATCAAAACATAGGGATCATCGGTGGAGACTTGAATTTTTCCTACACCAGCAGGCAGAGGTATCAGGGATGTATCCAGAGTTTTGAGAAGCATCATAAGGCCTTTGATGAGATACATAGCTATTCTGCTGCCAGGTTCAGTTTTGAGGGCGCTTACGGGGCTATGGAAAAATTGCTGGCGATGAAACCGGACCTTACGGCGGTGTTTGCGATGAGCGATGTGATGGCTATCGGGGCGATTCGGGCATTAAAGGATCACGGCAGGAAAGTGCCCGAGGATATTTCTGTCATCGGATTTGACGGGATCACCTTGGCGGATTACTATAATCCAAAGCTTGCCACGATCAGGCAGCAGTACAAACTGCTGGCGAGGCGGAGTGTGGAGATTTTGTTTCATCTGGTGGACTTTAACGAGGATCCGGTTCATGAGGTGATCCCCTTTGAACTGGTGCAGGGTGAGAGTGTGATCTCAACAGGCCTTAAGCCGGAGGGCAAAATGGTTACGGATATTTGAGACTATTGACTTAGATTAGGAGAATGATCGTATGAGAACAAGTGGAATTTTAATGCATATTTCCTCACTTCCTTCCGAGTACGGGATAGGGACTATGGGAAAAGAAGCCAGGAAATTTGTGGATTTTCTTGTGAAAGCGGGACAGACATATTGGCAGATTCTGCCGATTTGTCCCACCAGCTATGGGGATTCCCCCTACCAGTCTTTTTCCAGCCTGGCTGGAAATCCATATTTTATTGATTTGGAACTTCTCTGTAAGCAGAAGCTTTTGACGGAAAAGGAGTGCAGATCCTATAAGTGGGGTTCAAAGCAGACAGAAGTAGATTATGGCATTATGTATGAGAACCGTTATGACCTTTTAAAGAAGGCATATGCCCGTTTTATAAAAAGAATGCCCCGGGATTTTGATGATTTCTGTGAGAAGGAAAAAGGCTGGCTTGAGGATTATGTGCTGTTTATGGCGCTAAAGGATGCCAACGATGGTGCGGCATGGTCCCAGTGGGACAGCGCATACCGTTTTCGCAAGGAGGAGGCTATTGCAGACGCAAAGGAAACTTATGCTAAGGAAATGCAGTTTTACCGGATGCTCCAGTATCTGTTTTTCAAACAGTGGCGCAGCTTGAAGGAGTATGCGAACAAAAAGGGCATTAAGATTATCGGGGATGTGCCGATCTATGTGGCGGGAGACAGCGCAGATGTATGGGCGAACCCGGGGCAGTTTTATCTGGACGCAGATTTAAATCCCATCGAGGTGGCAGGTTGCCCGCCGGATGCTTTTTCTGAGGATGGACAGTTGTGGGGCAATCCGCTGTTTCGCTGGGATGTGATGAAAAAGGACGGCTATGCATGGTGGACGGGCCGCATCCGTGCCATGTCGGAACTTTACGATGTTGTTCGAATTGACCATTTCCGGGGATTTGATTCCTATTATGCCATTCCCGCAGAGGATGACACCGCCAAAAACGGGAAATGGAAAAAAGGTCCAGGAATGGAGCTTTTTGAGGTTTTAGAGAAGAAGCTTGGAAAATTAAATATTATTGTGGAAGATCTGGGATTTTTGACGCCTTCTGTATTAAAGCTGGTGAAAGATTCCGGTTTCCCAGGGATGAAGCTGATCCAGTTTGCCTTTGACACCAGGGAGGAGAGTGATTATCTTCCGCATAATTACCAGAGCCACAGCGTGGTTTACACGGGAACCCATGACAATGATACGATTCTCGGCTGGATGAAGACTGCTCCCAGGGAGAGCGTAAATTTTGCAAAGCGCTATTTTAACATGACAAAAGAGGAAGGGTATAACTGGGGCATGATGCGCGGGGCATGGGCAAGCGTCAGTGACCTTGCAGTAGTGCCCATGCAGGATATTTTAGGATTAGGCGGGAAAGCCAGGATGAATACGCCTTCCACTTTAGGATGCAACTGGAAATGGCGGGCGAAAAAGGATGCCATCACCCCGCAGCTTGCATCTAAGGTGCGAAAGTATATGAGGATCTATGGCAGAGATCGTGTGGATGAGAAAAAGGCTGCTCCAAAGGATTCCAAGGAGGCAGAGAAAACGAAGATAAGTGAATAGACAGACAAAAGATCCACCCATTTGTGTCCAGACATATGGGTGGGTCTTTTTTACTATTTGGGGAAATCCAATATTGAATTATGCCCTAAAGTCGAGTATAATATTTCCTATATGGTTATGTAACTCGTGAATACGGGAGGATTGGGAGGTAAGGATATCGTATGAAACGGAAGATACTATTAAGTGGCAGCAACCGGACGCTGATGAACGACTTTTTTACTCAGATGGAGTTTACATTTGAGTGTATGATCACATCGGAGCGTTGGGATGATGCCCAGTGTCATATCAAGTATTTTCAGCCGGATTTGATGGTATTTTGTCTCTGGAAGGAGACAAAAAGTGTGTTAAACAATGCGGCAAGGCTGAAATTTTTACTCTCAGATAAGGATATACCGGTGGTGATTATCGGAGACAAGCAGGATTGCATAGACTTTAACAAGGCAGTTCCAGGGATGTCATCGGAGGAGATGTACCGTCCTATTCCGGTAAAGGAGATTGAGCGGAAGCTGACAAGCTTCTTGGATAAGAGGGATAAGCAGAAACAGATTGTGGAGGAGGCCATGAGAGTGCCGAAGAGGGAGGAAGAGCCGGAACCGGAGGATTTCTCAGAGTTTCTCTTCGATATTCCGGAGATGCCTATTCCGGAGGCGATGATGCCGGAGGAGCCGGAGGGACAGAAACATATTCTTATTGTAGATGACGATGCAAGTATGCTGCGCATGATGAAAAATTATCTCAGTGAGGATTATCATGTGGCAACTGCCATCAGTGGGAAGGTTGCACTGAAATTCCTGGAGACAAAGCATACAGATCTGGTACTTTTGGACTATGAAATGCCGGGGGAGAACGGGGCCGATGTGTTAGCGGAAATCCGGAGCAATCCGGGATTAAAAGACCTTCCGGTTATTTTTTTGACAGGTGTTACAGACAGAGGAAAAATTGAGCAGGTACTCAGCAACAATATTCAGGGGTATCTCTTAAAGCCTATTAATGTTGAGCGGCTTTCTGATACGATTGTAGGTCTGTTACACTGAGAAAACGAGGTAATCATATGGAAAATGAATTGTATCTCACAGAATTGATTGACAGGGAAGTGCTGCAGCGGATTCAGAACGCATTTTCCGATATGACGGGGATGGCAGCGCTTACTACAGATAAAGACGGGGTTCCGGTGACGGAGGGTTCCCACTTTACCGATTTTTGTATGAATTACACCAGACAGTCGGAGCTTGGCTGCCGCAGATGTGAGTACTGTGATAAACGGGGAGCAGAGCTTGCCATGGAAAAAGGAACTTTCAGTACATATATCTGCCATGCGGGGCTTGTGGACTTTGCAGCTCCTATTATGGCCAATGATCAGCTGGTGGGGAGTTTTATCGGCGGGCAGGTTCTGCTCCATGAGTTGAGTGAGGAAAAGGTGCGGAAACTGGCTTCTGACTTAAAGATTGATGCAAAAGAGTATCTGGCTGCGTCGAAAAAGGTACCTGTGCTGGAAAAACATCATATTGAGAAAGCGGCTCATTTTCTGGCTGTCATAACAGAAGTGCTCTCTGATATGGCCTACACCAGGCATCAGCTTATGGTGGGAAATGAGGAAGTGGAGAAGGCGATCAAGATGAAGTCTGATTTTGTGGCAAACATGAGCCATGAGATCAGGACGCCTATGAATGCGGTGATTGGTATGGCGGAGATGGCGCTGAGGGAAGATCTGCCCATTGCGGCCAGAGAGTATATCGCTCAGATTAAGTCTTCCGGCCAGACACTTTTAACCATTGTCAATGATATCCTGGACTTTTCCAAAATTGAGTCCGGCAAGTTAAGTGTCATAGAGGAGGAGTACGAGCCATTATCCATCTTAAATGATGTGATCGGCATTATCTTAAACCGCATCGGAAATAAAAACCTGGAGCTTACCATCGATATGCCGCTGGAGTTGCCCTATGAGCTTTACGGGGACAGCAACCGGATTAAGCAGATTATTGTAAATCTGATGAACAATGCCGTGAAGTTTACAGCGGGCGGAGAGGTTCACTTAAGCGTGGAGTGTGAGCCTGCCAGCGAGGATATGGTTTTGTTGAAGATGGCTGTCACAGATACGGGACAGGGAATAAAGAAAGCCGATTTGGGCAAACTATTCCAGTCCTTCCAGCAGGTGGACAGCAAGAGAAACCGAAATGTGGAGGGAACAGGCTTAGGCCTTGCCATTTCAAAGCAGCTCCTTACGTTGATGAACGGAAATATCAGTGTGGAGAGCGTATACGAGAAAGGCAGTACTTTCCGGTTTGAACTGCCCCAGAAGATTGTCACCCGGAAACCTTCGATTCCCCAGGTAGAAAAGACCATGTCTGTGGGAAATCTGGTGGCAAACACCTATATACGGGAGCAGTTGAAGAGGGATACAGCAAAATTTGGTGTAGAGTATTGGGAGCTTACCCAGGATGAGCTGGAGGAGAGCAAGATTGATTTTCTCTTTATGGAAAAGCCCCAGTTTTCTGAGAAAGTGGAAAGTTATCTCCAGCGCCATCCCAGTGTGACGGGAGTTCTGCTGGTGAAATTCAGTGACAAAATCCAGCCCAGCTTAAGCAATATAAGAGTGGTATCAAAACCCCTCTATGCCCTTAATCTGTCGGCAATCTTAAACGACCAGGATGTCATTGAAATCCAGGAGGGCATGACGGCAGATGATGTGAATTTTGTTGCACCGGAGGCACAGATCCTCATTGTGGATGACAATGCCATCAACCTGACAGTGGCGGAAGGGCTTTTGGAGCCTTTGCATATGAAGATTGACACTGCGTTAAGCGGAAAAGAGGCAATCTCGCTGATTTCCGGCAAGCATTATGATCTGGTGTTTATGGACCACATGATGCCGGAGGTGGACGGCGTGGAGACCACCCATATTATCCGGCGGTTTTATGATGACTACAAGGACGTGCCGATTATCGCCCTGACGGCAAATGCAGTGGGAGGTACGAAAGAGATGCTGGTGCGGGAGGGTATGAACGATTTTGTGCCAAAACCCATTGAGATGCGTGTCATCTGCGCCAAGTTAAAACAGTGGCTTCCTGCGGAAAAGATCAAGCGGCGGGAAGAGGGGGATATCGTGCCTGTGAAGCAGGGGGCAGACGCAGAGGAGAAAAATATTGAGATTGAGGGCCTGGATGTGAATGCAGCTCTTTCCCTTGTGGGAAGCAAAAAGTTGTTTTTTGCAGTGCTCAAGGATTATTATCTTGCCATTGACAAGAAGAGTGCAATGATCAAAGAATACGAGACCCAGGAGAAGATCAAGGATTACACTATTGAAGTCCATGCATTAAAAAGTGCATCCAGACAGATTGGAGCAATGGAGCTTGCGCAGAAAGCAGAGCGCATGGAAAATGCGGGCAATGCCGGGGATGTGCAGCTGATCCACCAGTGTACCGACGAAGTGGTAAGCCAATATCGCTGGTATAAAGGTATTCTGGCGCCTTATTTTGAGGAGCCGGAGGAAAATCAGGACAGCGGTCTGGAGTTCACACAGGAAATTTTGACAGAACAGACGGAAAAGATGCGTGAGGCGTTGGATGAGCTGGACAGCGACATGATGGAGGAAGTGGTTGCCGACCTGGCAAAATATCAGCTTGTGGATCGGCACAGGGAATTGTTTGTAAAACTAAAAAGCGCTGTGCAGGATATCGATACGGAAACTTGTGAGGCAATTTTGAATGCCTGGGGCAAAATTGAGTGGTAGAAGGAGTTAAAAAGGATGCGGAAAACAAAAATCGTGTGTACACTTGGACCGGCTACGGACAGAGAAGATGTGCTGGAGCAGCTGATCATAAAAGGCATGAATGTGGCAAGGTTTAATTTTTCCCATGGAGATTATGAAGAGCATAAAGCCAGGATGGATAAGGTGAAGGAGCTTCGGGCAAAGCATAACAGGCAGACGGCCATTATGCTCGATACCAAAGGACCGGAGATCCGTCTGGGAGTTTTTGCGGAGGGAGAGATTTTTTTAGAGGAAAACCAGACCTTTACACTCTACTGTGAAGAGCATCCCGGGGATAAAAACGGCGTATCTGTGACTTATCCGGATTTGTGCCAGGACGTGTCAGAGGGGAACACAATTCTCATTGATGACGGTCTGGTGGAGATGCGGGTAGAAAAGATAGAAGGAAAAGCGATAGTCTGTCTTGTAAAAAACGGAGGAAAGATTTCCAGCCGCAAAGGAGTCAATGTGCCCAATGTCAAATTGTCCATGCCTTTCCTGAGTGATAAAGATAAGGAAGACATTCTCTTTGGAATAAAACAGGATGTGGATTTTGTGGCGGCATCCTTTGTCCGCAGGGCAGATGACGTAAATAAGATGCGCAAGTACTTAAATGACCACGGCGGGTATGATATCCATATCATCGCAAAGATTGAGAATATGGAAGGCGTGGAAAATATCGACGATATCTTAGAGGCGGCAGAGGGCGTTATGGTAGCCAGAGGGGACATGGGGGTGGAGATCCCCTATGAGGAAGTTCCCGTGATCCAGAAAAGGATCATAAAAAAAGGTGTGAATCTGGGAAAACAGATCATAACAGCCACTCAGATGCTTGACTCTATGATGAAAAATCCAAGGCCCACCAGGGCAGAGACCACGGATGTGGCAAATGCCATCTATGACGGAACCGGAGCAATTATGCTTTCCGGGGAGACTGCTGCAGGGCTTTACCCGGTGGAGTCTTTACTTACCATGGTGAGGATTGCTGACAGGACGGAGCAGGATATCGATTATAGAAAACGTTTCTTTGCAAGGGAGAGGAAGGCGAATCCCGATGTGACAGATGCAATCTGCCATGCCACCTGCACAACAGCCCATGATTTAAACGCCAAGGCCATCGTGACGGTGACAAAGAGCGGATATTCTGCCAGAAATGTGGCAAAATATTGTCCGGCATGTGATATTATCTGCGGCACTACAGATGAGAAGGTGGCAAGGCAGATTGGCATGGTATGGGGTACTACCCCCATGATGTTGAAAAATCAGAGGGATGTGTTTGATCTGTTTGACCATGCCTTAGAAAAGGCAGCAGAGGAGGGATATCTCTCGAAAGGGGATATGACAGTGATCACCTCCGGCGTTCCCATTGGGGTGTCAGGAACCACCAATATGATAAAAGTGCAGGTAGTATAAACGATAATGCAGGAATAAAAAAAATCCCTTTTCATACAATGTAGAAAGGTTTCTTTACTACATTGCAGGAAAGGGGTATTTTTTATGGAGATGTCGGCAGTAAATAAAGATAAAGAGTTTCATCTTTACCGTGACATACAGGAAAGAACAGACGGGGAAATCTATATCGGTGTGGTAGGGCCGGTGCGGACGGGAAAATCTACTTTTATCAAACGTTTTATGGACATTATGGTGCTTCCTTTTATGGAGGACGAAAATGCCAAGACAAGGACTGTGGATGAGCTGCCTCAGTCCGCCCAGGGAAAGACCATCATGACCACGGAACCAAAATTTATCCCCAAGGACGCAGCAAAAATCCGTCTGGAGGGGGATACGGAAGTGAAAGTGCGGCTCATTGACTGTGTGGGCTACATGGTGGATGGAGCTTCCGGCCATATGGAGGGCAATAACAAACGGATGGTGAAAACGCCCTGGTTTGATTATGAGATTCCCTTTGTAGATGCAGCTTCCATCGGAACCCAGAAGGTCATCAAAGAACATTCCACCATCGGTATTGTAGTGACGGCAGACGGTTCTTTTGGGGAGCTCACCAGGGAGAATTATATTCCGGCGGAGGAAAAGACGGTGGAGGAGTTAAAATCCATTGGCAAGCCCTTTGTCATTGTCCTGAACTCAGAAAAGCCTTTCAGCGATGAGACCACAAGGCTGGTGCAGAAAATGACGGAGAAATATGCCACACCGGTGATCCCGGTAAACTGCCAGCAGCTTAGAAAAGATGATATCGGAAAGATTTTGGAGAGTATCCTCTATGAGTTCCCCATTGTGAAAATGGAATTTTTTATTCCAAAGTGGGCGGAGATGCTTCCCATGGACAATCGGATGAAACAGAGTATGGTGGAGACGGCAGGGAATATCCTGAACTTAGTCACCCAGGCAAAAGATATCAGCATGATCCAAAAACCAGAGGACGCAGAGTACATATCAGACATCCATCTGGATAAGATCGACCTGGCAAAAGGGCTTTTAAAGATAAAAATGGAGATGGACGACAAATATTATTATGAGAATATCAGCGAGCTCACCGGGGTGCCCATTCAGGGGGAGTATCAGCTGATCTCTCTGGTAAAAGAGCTTTCCGGGCGGAAAAATGCTTACGAGAAAGTGGCGGATGCAGTAAGCGCTGTGCAGATGAAAGGCTACGGGGTGATCCATCCCCAGCTTACGGATATCACATTGGAGGAGCCGGAGTTGATCCGCCATGGCAATAAATTCGGGGTAAAGTTGAAAGCCACGTCTCCCTCCATACATCTGATCCGGGCCAATATCGAGACGGAGATTGCCCCCATCGTGGGAAGCGAAGAGCAGGCCAAGGATCTCATCGACTATATCAAGGAGGGGCAGAATACGCCGAACGGCGTGTGGGATACCAATATTTTCGGAAAGTCTGTAGGGGAGCTGATGGAGGATGGCATACGGAGTAAAATTGCCATGATGGATGACGAGTGCCAGATGAAGCTTCAGGATACCATGCAGAAGATCGTCAATGACAGCAGCGGCGGGTTGGTGTGTATTATTATTTAGTAAAGATGAAAAAGGGGAAGCGGTTACTGCCAACTGCTTCCCTTTCAAATTAAAGTTTAATGAATTTACTTGGTATTGTCTGGGCATTTATTCGCCGGAGGTTTCAGGGGCTGCCGGGGCAAATAATTCCGGTATATCGATATTGACGGTGGTGTTTTCCGCTTTGCCCTGTGGATCGTATTCTTCTTCCGGTTCATCCTCATCATCCCAGAGAGAGTCGTATTTTTCCTTTTTATTATGTGTGTTCATCATTGCCATATTCTTGGATGCCAGATATAGTTCCATGCTGTAATCCATAACTTTCTGTTCATCCTTGGCGGGTACTCTGGCTCCTTTGGCAATCCGCCTTGCCACTTCCATGATCTTAGCAAGATCCACAGCCGCTTTCTGCATTACATCTCCCTGCTGCCTTGCCACTTCCGCATTCCAGATAGCGGCTTCCTGCTCTATGAGATTGTCCAGTACTTCCTGGTTTTCATCAAATTTTTTTGACACATCCTTTATGGACAGTTCCAATGTGGCAGCTTCCTCAGAGTAGAGCTCCTTGTCACTTTCCGTAATCATTTTTTTCTTAAGTTCGTCCCGCTGGTTAATAAGCGATCTCCGTTGGTCGATCAGTGCCTGGCGCTGCTGGCGGTACATACTCTGGGCTTCCCCTAACTTCATATACATATCGTATTCCTCCTTTTTGTCCTGCTCTGGAATCAGATTATTCCAAAGAGTGTTCTTCCCTGAACAAATATGTAATTGTTGGCATATTTCTATTTATATATATCGGCAGATTCTGATATTTTTTATAGAGGGAAAATTTCCTGTGGTTTCCATTAGTTTAAAAGATGTGAGCGGGAAAAATTTTGAGACGGCCAGGAGAAAGCTTTGTTCCATTATAGGGACGGAGCCGCTTTCGGAAAAGGAATGACTTTTTATCGGTGATGTGCTAAGATAGTATTGACAGAAACCAGAAGGATTTGCAGTCTGCAAAGTGACGGAGGTAAGCATATGAATAAAGTGTACGAAAAATTGTTAAAATGCAAAGAAAGCGTAACAAGCAAAATAGATTTCACCCCCAAAGTGGCGTTAGTCTTAGGATCCGGTCTTGGAAATTTCGCCAATGAGATGAAAATCCAGGCAACCCTTGACTACCATGAGATTGAAGGATTTCCGGTGTCCACGGTGGCGGGACACGCAGGGCGTTTTGTGTTTGGGTATGTGGGATCTGTGCCTGTGGTGTGTATGCAGGGCAGGGTTCATTACTACGAAGGTTACCCCATGGAGGATGTGGTGCTTCCCATCCGGCTGATGAAGCTTTTGGGCGCCAAGATACTGTTTCTGACCAATGCCTCCGGAGGGATCATGCAGGGAATGAAAGCAGGAGATTTTATGCTGATCACCGGTCAGATTGCAAGCTTTGTGCCATCGCCTTTAGTGGGAGCAAACATTGAGGAGCTTGGAACCCGTTTCCCGGATATGAGCCATATCTATGACGAGGACTTGCAGATGATTGTGAAAAAAACGGCTCTTGATAACAATATCCCTCTCAAGCAGGGAGTTTACATTCAGATGACGGGGCCACAGTACGAATCACCGGAAGAAGTCAGTATGTGCCGCACTTTAGGGGCGGATGCCGTGGGGATGAGTACCGCCTGTGAGGCGGTGGCGGCAAACCATATGGGCATGAAGATCGTGGGAATCTCCTGCGTGGCAAATATGGCGGCGGGGATTGCCCCCATACCCTTAACCCACACAAAGATCCAGGAGGCGGCGGATCGGGTGGCGCCTGATTTTACAAAGCTAGTGTATGAATCCATATGTCGTATGGGAGAGCTTGTATGAATATCCGGTTTTACAATGCGAAAATCCTTCTCACAAAAGAGGACCACAGTTTTGAATTGGCAGAGGGAGAACTTTGGGTAAAGGGAAACCGGATCGTCTACATCGGAGACGGCAGAAATTTAGATACGATCTATAAAAAAATGGATGTACCTTTTATTCTGTGGGACAGAGAGATGGATGCAAAGGGGTATGTGATTATGCCTGGGTTTAAAAATGCCCACACCCATTCCGCCATGACATTCTTACGCTCCTATGCGGATGATCTGCCTCTTAAGGACTGGCTTTACAATCAGATTTTTCCCAGGGAGGCAAAGCTTTTGCCCGGGGATATCTATCAGCTTTGCAAGCTTGGGATCATGGAATATCTCACCAGCGGGATCACTGCCAATTTTGACATGTATTTAGATCCCATTGAAATTGCACAGGCTTCGGTGGACTGTGGGTTTCGCACCGTGCAGACCAGCGGATTAAATGATTTTACCAGATCGCTGTCCCAGCTTGAAGAAGATTTTATCAGGGTCAATGAGATGAGCGAGCTGACGGGCTTTCTCCTGGGATTCCACGGGGAGTACACCACGAAGAGGGAGCTGATGGAAGGCGTGGCAAAACTGGCGGATAAGCTAAAGTCCCCGGTGTGGTTTCACAATTCCGAGACAAAAAAGGAAGTGGAAGAGTGCAAGGGGCGTTATGGCATGACTCCTACCCAGATCACAGAGGAGCTTGGCATGTACCAGTATGGCGGTGGCGGGTATCACTGCATCTATTTTGAGGAAAAAGATGTTGAAATCTATAAGAAACGGGGATTGACTGCAGTGACAAATCCCTCATCCAACTTAAAACTTGCCAGCGGAATTGCCCCCATTTCCCGGTTTTTGCAGGAAAAAATTCAGGTAGCCATCGGAACTGACGGACCGGCAAGCAACAATTGCCTGGATATGTTCCGGGAGATGTTTTTGGTCACAGGACTTGCAAAAGTCACGGAAGGGAATGCGGCTATTGTCCCGGCGGAGGAAGTGCTCTACATGGCAACGGCGGCAGGAGCCAATGCCATGGGGATTAGGGATTGTGACTCACTAAAGGAAGGAAAGCTGGCGGATCTGATCTTAGTTGATCTAAATCAGCCAAACATGCAGCCGGAAAATGATTTTGTAAAAAACATTGTCTATTCCGGCAGTAAGATCAATGTAAAACTCACTATGGTAAACGGCAGGATTTTGTATGAGGAGGGCAGGTTTTTTATCGGTACTAAGGCCAGCGAGATTTACACCAAAGCCAATGAGATTATCGGGAGGATGAGATAGAATGTTGCGAGTAACTTTTGTACACCACAGCTGTTTTGTGGTGGAGATGGATAGGAGTGTACTGATTTTTGATTATTTTCCAAAGGGGGACCTTAACGGTTATGTCTTTACCGGGGAATTGCCGGAATTTCCGGCGGACAAGGCGGTTTATGTTTTTGCCAGCCATGCCCACAAAGACCATTTTGATCTGGAAATCCTAAAATGGGCAGGGAATTATCCAAATATCCGGTACATTTTGTCCAAAGATATCCGTCTGGGAAAAAATTACCTTGCAAGGAACGGAATTGACGGCAGGATAAAAGAAAAAATAACATTTGTAAGCCCCTGTGAAAAGTATACAGTGGGAGAGACAGAAATCAGGACCCTTCGCTCCACAGACGCAGGGGTGGCATTTCTTGTAAAGGCGGAGGAGAAATATATTTACCATGCAGGGGATTTAAACCTGTGGAAGTGGGAAGGGGCAGGAGATCTGATCAACGGGAAAGAGACAAGGTCTTACCAGCACGAGATCAAAAAGCTGATCCCCTACAACATCGAGGTGGCTTTTGTGCCATTAGACCCAAGGTTAGAGCAGCATGCGGAGCTTGGTATGGACTTTTTTATGAAAAATGTCAATGCAAAATATGTGTTCCCCATGCACATGTGGCAGGATTATTCCATTTTGGAGCGGTACTTATCACGCATCAGCAATCCCATGTTTTCCGGCAGGATTGCGGAAGTTACTGGGGAAAATGAGGTGTTTGAGTTATGACGAAGGTGACGGTGTACACAGACGGGGCAGCCAGGGGGAATCCGGGGCCGGGAGGCTACGGAGCGGTGCTGGAATTTGTGGATAGCACAGGAAAATTGCATACAAGGGAGCACTCCGGGGGCTACAAAAGGACAACAAACAACCGGATGGAGTTAATGGGGGTGATTGTGGCCCTGGAAGCTTTAAACAAGCCCTGTGATATAGACTTGTACTCTGACTCCAAATATGTGATCGACGCTTTTAACCAGCACTGGATAGAGGGTTGGCAGAAAAGGGGCTGGAAAAAGTCGGACAGACAGCCAGTGAAAAATGTGGACCTGTGGGAGCGGCTTTTAACGGCAAAAAAGCCCCACAATGTGACATTCCACTGGGTAAAAGGCCATGACGGACACCCTCAGAATGAGCGGTGTGATACCCTGGCAACCACAGCGGCAGATGGCGGAAATCTTATGGAGGATACAGGACTTGTGGAATAATGTTTTAAAAAGTTGTAAAAATCAACAGAATATGCTATACTAATGTTCATTGATTATATGAGTATGAAAACAAGGAGGAAGAATATATGGCATTTATAGCGACATTATTACGGTATGTGATCACTTTGGCACTTATGGTGGTTGTGGCAGCATTGGGAGTGTTTACGGGGAAAAAACTTCGGGACCGCAAGGATGCAAAGACGGCAGGAGAAGCTGGCACAGGCGGACAAGACTAGAAGATTTTGGAGGAATTTGTTGTGAAACAGAAGTTTGGAGTCAATGATTTGCGCAGGATGTACCTGGAATTTTTTGAGAGCAAAGAGCATCTTGCCATGAAGAGTTTCTCTCTGGTGCCCCACAATGACAACAGTCTGCTGCTCATCAATGCGGGTATGGCACCCTTAAAACCCTATTTTACCGGGCAGGAGATCCCGCCAAGGAAGAGGGTCACCACCTGCCAGAAGTGTATCCGTACAGGGGATATTGAGAACGTGGGAAAGACGGCGAGGCATCTGACATTTTTTGAGATGCTTGGGAATTTTTCTTTCGGAGATTATTTTAAAAAAGAAGCCATCGCCTGGAGCTGGGAGTTTTTGACGAAAGTTCTGGGACTTAGTGAGGAGCGTTTATACCCGTCGATCTACGGGGAAGACGAGGAAGCCTTTGAGATCTGGAATAAGGACATCGGGATTCCGGTAGAGAAGATTACCCGTTTTTACCGTGACCCCAAGACGGGAGCATGTGACAATTTCTGGGAACACGGTGCAGGCCCCTGTGGTCCCTGTTCTGAAATCTACTATGACCGGGGGGAGAAATACGGCTGTGGAAGACCTGACTGTAAAGTGGGCTGTGACTGCGACAGGTTTATGGAAGTGTGGAACAACGTATTTACCCAGTTTGACGGGGACGGGAAAGGCAATTATGAAGAACTTGCCCAGAAAAATATTGATACGGGCATGGGATTGGAGCGTCTCGCAGTTGTGATGCAGGATGTGGATTCCGTATTTGATATTGATACTATGAAAGCAATCCGGGATAAAGTCTGTGAACTTTCCGGAAAGACTTATCAAAAGGATGCTATAGATGACATATCCATCCGTCTTATTACAGATCATATCCGTTCGTCCACCTTTATGGTGTCAGACGGCATTATGCCAAGCAACGAGGGCAGGGGATATGTGTTGCGCAGACTGATCCGCCGGGCGGCAAGGCATGGAAGGATGCTTGGAATCGAAGGTACATTCCTGGCAAGATTAAGCGAGACAGTGATAAACGAGAGCAAGGATGGGTATCCTGAGCTTGATGAGAAGAAAGATTTCATCTTCCGGGTGCTGACCCAGGAGGAGGAGAAGTTCAATAAGACAATAGATCAGGGACTTACGATCCTTTCCGATATGCAAAAAGTTATGGAGGAAAAAGGGGAGAAGGTTTTATCCGGCGAGGATGCCTTCAAATTATATGATACTTATGGATTTCCTGTGGATCTGACCTCAGAGATTTTGGAGGAAAAAGGATTTACCATTGACGAGGCCGGCTTTAAAGCGGCTATGGAAGAGCAGCGGACAAAGGCCAGAAAAGCAAGAAAAGTCACCAATTACATGGGTGCGGACGTGACGGTATATGAGTCCATTGACCCGTCGATTACCACGGAGTTCGTAGGATACGACAATCTGGTTTACCAGTCAAAGGTCACTGTAATGACCACAGAGACAGAGATTACGGAAGCGTTGTCTGACGGTGAGATCGGCACAATTTTTGTGGAGCAGACGCCTTTTTATGCCACCATGGGCGGTCAGAATGCGGACACCGGGATTATCCGCACAGATGACTTTGAGTTTGCAGTCAGCGATACGGTGAAAATGCTTGGAGGCAAGGTTGGCCATATTGGAAAAGTCACAAAGGGAATGGTAAAGACCGGAGATGTGGTGGAACTCGTGGTAGATGAGGAGAAACGTGCTTCCATCGGCAAAAACCACAGCGCTACCCACCTGTTGCAGAAGGCTCTTCGGGAGGTGCTTGGCACCCACGTGGAGCAGGCAGGTTCTGATGTCAATGCGGACAGGCTCCGTTTCGATTTTTCCCATTTCTCAGCTATGACGTCAGAAGAGTTAAAGAAAGTCGAGACCATTGTAAATGAAAAGATCGAGGCGGCTCTCCCGGTGGTGACAGAGGTTATGTCTTTAGAGGAGGCCAAAAAGACAGGGGCTATGGCGCTTTTTGGCGAAAAGTACGGCGAGACGGTAAGAGTTGTGCGCATGGGAGATTTCTCCACTGAGCTTTGCGGTGGTACCCATGTGGAGAACACCTCTAAAATCTCCGCCTTTAAGATTGTATCCGAATCCGGTGTGGCGGCAGGAGTCCGGAGGATTGAGGCTCTGACATCCTCAGCCGTGTTTGCGTACTACGACAGGATAGAGGAACAGTTAGAGCAGGCGGCAAAACTGTTAAAGACAAACCCTGCTGACGTGATAACGAAAATAGAACATCTCATGGGAGATATGAAAGCTCTCCAGAGTGAAAATGAGTCCCTAAAGAGCAAAGCGGCAAAAGATGCTTTGGGGGATGTCATGAATCAGGTTACAGAGATAAAGGGCGTAAAAGTTCTTGCAGCCAGGGCAGACGGTGTGGATATGAACGGCCTTCGGGAACTGGGAGACCAGTTAAAAGAGAAATTAGGGGAAGGCGTTCTGGTTCTGGCATCAGAAAATGAGGGCAAAGTAAACCTGATCGCTATGGCAACTGACGGTGCTATGAAAAAAGGAGCCCATGCCGGAAATCTGATCAAGGGAATTGCGGCCAAAGTCGGTGGTGGCGGAGGCGGCCGTCCCAATATGGCCCAGGCAGGGGGCAAAAACCCCGCTGGAATACAGGATGCCATTGCCCAGGTGAGAGAAGTTCTGGAAGGACAGTTATCTTAGATAACATATTCTACAAAATTTTAGAGAATTTTAGAAAATCATATTGACGTATGGAAAATTTATGATATAATCTTTATTAGTGCAAAAAAATAGACCCAAACAGTTGAATGTGCACAATTAGCAACTGGAGGGAGGTTAGGTGTGAGACTATGTCAAATGTAATCGTTAAAGAAAATGAGACTTTAGATAGTGCTTTACGCAGATTCAAGAGAAACTGTGCAAAAGCCGGGATTCAGCAGGAGATTCGTAAGAGAGAGCATTACGAAAAACCCAGCGTTCGCCGTAAGAAAAAGTCAGAGGCTGCAAGAAAGCGTAAGAGTAACTAATGCTTAAAATTCAGGAAGAAGTTCTTTGGAACTTCTTCTTTTTTTGTTCTTTTTTTTCAGTTCCCACATATATATAGACAAAGAGGTGAGGACATGGACAATTTAGTACAGATCATGCCGCTGAGACTTCGGGAGAAGATGGCAGTTTCTCTTAAAAATCCGAACATCGAGGAGATCCGGATCCGAATTGGACAACCAATCGAGCTTCGGTGCAGGGAAAAGGATCTGTGGCTTGGAGAGAAGATTTTGGCGGAGGATATTGAAGAGATGCTGACCTTTATCAGCAAATATTCCATTTATGCCTACGAGGAGGAAATCCGCCAGGGATTTCTCACCATAGACGGGGGACACAGGATCGGATTTGCGGGACAAGTACGGCTTTTGGAGGGAAAGATCAGCCATATGGTAAATATCCGTTTTTTAAATATCCGGGTGGCCAGGGAGAAAAAGGGGTGTGCCTTGGAAATGCTTCCCTGGATTTACCGGGAGGGGGAATTTTACAATACCCTTTTAGTCTCTCCGCCGGGGGTGGGGAAGACAACCTATCTGAGAGACTGCATCCGCCAGATTTCCGGAGAGAAAGAGAAGGGAAAGAAAATATGTGTCATTGATGAGCGTTCGGAGATAGCGGCCTGCCATCTTGGGATTCCCCAAAATGATCTGGGAGTTCGGACAGATGTGATAGACGGGTGTCCAAAGAGTGAGGGGATGATGCTGGCCTTAAGGAGCATGTCACCGGATATCATTGCGGTAGACGAGCTGGGGGGTGAGGAGGATGCAGCAGTGATCCGTCAGATTGCCCTGTCAGGCTGCCAGATTTTTGGCACAGTCCACGGGCGGGAACTATCGGACATTAAGAGGAAACATGCTCTTCGGACATGCTTTGAGGAGAAGATATTCCAGCGATACATTTTTTTGAAAAAGGATGACAGAGGGAAAAGAAGCTTTGCGGTTTTTGATCAGGAGTTAGAAAACATATGTTAAAGGCAGTGGGGATCGTTTTGGTGGTAATGGGTACGGCAGGATTTGGCAATTCCCTGAAAATACTGTTAAACAGGCATCTGCAGCAGCTTCTGGAATTTCAGGATATCTTTATTCAGATGGAGCTTGATAAAAAAGCATTAAGACTGCCCTACGGGCAGCTGCTAAGGCGCAGTGCAAGGGGAAGGAACCGGCTGTTTGAAGAGATATTGGAGAGGATTGCGGGGGAGCTTAAAGAGAATCATGAGATGGATGTGGGGATTCTCTGGGAAAAAGCCTTTGTGGAACACCGAGGGGAACTTTTATTTACGCAGGAGGAACAGGAGATTCTCATATCCCTTGCCAGAACCCTATCTGTGGAGAGCAGCAGTACCAAGGCCTGTGAAATCTATTTTTTCCGTCTGGAAAAGCAGATTACCCAGGTGTTGGAAGAAAAAAAGGAAAAGCAGAAATTGTATCGTGCAGTGGGAGTTTTAAGCGGGCTGTTTTTGGTAATTCTGCTACTGTAATGTTTGAGGTGGATATGAGCGTAAATTTGATTTTCAAAATAGCGGCGGTGGGGATTTTAGTCACAGTGCTTAGCCAGGTACTAAAACAGAGCGGGCGGGAGGAACATGCCTTTTTGACCAGTCTGGCAGGGCTTATTATCGTACTGCTCTGGATCGTTCCCTACATATTTGAATTATTTGAAACGATGAAAGATTTGTTCACATTGTAAGCAGGTGGGATATGGATATTATAAGGATCAGCATTTTGGGGATATCGGCTGTGCTTTTGTCCCAGATGCTCAAAAACTATAAACCGGAATACGGGTATTACATTAACCTGGCGGTGTGCGTCTGCGTATTTTTGTATGTGGTGTCCAAACTTACGTTTTTATTGGATTATGTAGAAAAAATCCAGAACATGATCCATTTAGACCCGGTATATCTGACTATGATCATAAAAATGATCGGGATTACCTATGTGGCGGAGTTTGCGGTAAATCTCTGTAAAGATGCGGGATGCCAGACCATAGCAGGGCAGATCGAGCTTTTTGCAAAGCTGTCCATTCTGGTGGTCAGCATGCCGGTGATCCTGGCATTTATGGAGACAATAGGAGATCTGCTGTGAGAAAGCTGATCTGTTTTATCTTTCTCTGTTTTACAGTTGTGTGGGGGGCAAAACCGGTAACGGCCTTTGGGCAGGAGCCGGAAAGTCTGGTGGAGGAGCTGGATTTTTCAGATATCGGGGATTTCCTTAAAAACACGAAAGAGACGGAAAATCTCTCTTTTGGGGAACTGGTGGAGATGCTTATATCCGGGGAAGAGCTGCCCTATGAAAAAGTGGGAGACTGGTTAAAGGACACACTGCTGGAAGGGTTTCAGGAAAACAGAACCCTTTTTCTGGAGATCATCGTCCTTTCCCTGGCATTTTCCATCTTAAAAAATTTTGCCAAAAGCTTTTCCAATACCTATATAACAGAGGTTAGTTTTTTGATCGTATACTGCTTTTTTATGATACTCTTACTGCAGTCCTTTTTTGAACTGAACAGCACGGTAATCCGCACGGTGGGAAATATGCTGGAATTTATGAAAATATTTCTGCCGACTTACTGCCTGGCCATTTCCTTTACACTAAATATAAATTCTTCTGGGGCGGTGTACAGTATGATCTTTGGTGCAATCTATCTGGTGGAATGGATGCTTCGCTATTTTTTGATGCCCCTGATCCAGATTTATGTCCTGGTGGAGTTTTTAAATCATCTCACAGAGGAGGAACGATTTAAAAGGCTTGCGGAGTTAATTTATGAGGGGGTAAAAATGATCCTCAAACTGTCCGCTTCTTTTGTACTTGGGATCAATATCATTCAGGGCATGGTGGCGCCGGCCATCGATATGCTGTCCGGAAACAGCATTGCAAAGACGGTGCAGATGCTGCCGGGGATCGGCAATGTAATGAGCGGCATGGGACAGATCTTTATCAGTTCTGGAATTGTGATCAAGAACTGTGTGGGGGCGGCGGCGCTGGTGATCCTGGTACTTCTCTGTGCCGTGCCGTTTTTAAAAATGAGTGTGATGGCGCTGTTATATAAACTTATGTCTGCGGTGCTTGAGCCGGTGGCGGACAAGCGGATTGCCGGAGGGATGAATGGCATTGCGGGAGGGGCGGTTTTGTATTTGAAGGTGATAAGCACCTGCATGATGCTGTTTTTCCTTACCATCGCCCTGTGCTCTGCGGCTACAAATCTAAATGTATAACTTGACAGGAGAGGAGGTTTATAGATTGGATGGAAGGGATTGTAAGCTGGGTTAAGAATTATAGTATGGTGTTTCTGTTTTTTACAGTTTTAACTTCCCTGGCGGCAAAAAAGGAGTACAGAAGGTATCTCCAGCTCTTTGTGGAGTTTGTGCTTGTGATCACTCTTTTGATGCCGGTGCTAAAAGCGCTGGGCAGTGAGACAGATTTTTTTGACAGGATTGCCTATGATACTTTCTGGCAGGAGCTTGACAGTATAAAGGCAGATAGGGAAAAGCTGGATTTTTTGGATGAAGATATCTACATTGAACGGTATGAGCAGGTGATCGGGGCGGATGTCAGCGCCATGGCGGAGGATGCGGGGTACGGGGTTTTGCACGTGAGGGTGGAGCTTGGGGAGGAGTTTGAGATAGAGAGAATAGAGCTTGATCTGGCAAAAGAGCAGGAGTACACGGTGATACAGGGCAGCTTAAAGGAACAGCCGGAGGAGCAGGAGATTATCAGGTTAAGGGAAAAAATCGCAGAGTTTTATCAGGTGGATCTGGAAAATATCAGGATTGAGACATAGGGGGCAAAGGTGGACTTTAAAAATATTTTCAAAAAATTTTCTTTCGGACAGTGGGACAAGACACAGTGGACAATTCTCATTCTATTGGGAATTCTTCTGATGGTGATCGCCATTCCCACAGAGAGCAGTAAAAAGAAAGAACCCGTGCTTGTGCAAAGCCAGGAGAGTGTGCCTGACGGTCAGGAGGGCTATGTGAAAGAACTGGAGCGGCGGCTTTCGGATAAGCTGTCCCAAATTGAGGGGGCAGGGCGGGTGGAGGTGATGATCACACTGGAAGATTATGGAGAGAGCGTGGTGGAGAAAGATATTGCAAAAAGTACATCCCAGAGGATACAGGAGGAAGAGACAAAGGAGAAGAGTACGGAAAAAACAGAGGAGGTAAACCAGGAGACAGTGTACCAGGAACTGGACCAGGGAAAGGAGCCTTTTGTGGGCAGTGAGAAGGCGCCGAAGATTGCGGGAGTCTTAGTAGTTGCCCAGGGAGCGGATGCCACAGCGGTAAAACAGAATATTTCTGAGGCTGTAATGGCATTATTCCAAATTGATGTGAATAGAATTAAAGTAGTTAAGATGAATATTCAGGAGGAAAGATAAGTGAAAAAAGGATGGAAGAAAAACCAGGTCATAATTACGGCGCTGGCACTTATGATTGCTGTTGCTGGATATGTAAGTTATACCAGAAGCAACATTAACAGTACTGCAGGGACAGACACGGCTATGGATCTGTCGGAGGACTCTTTTGAGATTTCCGATGACCCCATTTTGGAGGGGGACATTTTTACCGACACGGGAGACGGGCTGGAAACAGCCCAGTCCACGGAAAGCGGAACAGATGTAGCTCTTGAGGGAATTGTGGAAAATACCGCAGGGGAAGCGGTGGACGCAGGGGCTGACGCCCAGGCTGTAGGGGAGGAGAATCCCGGGGAAGCTGTACTTACAAGCTCCACCATCAGCAATGTGGATTTTGCGGCGGAGATGAAACTCAACAGAGAACAGGTCCGGGCAAAGAATAAGGAGACATTGCTTGGAATCGTAAACAGCGCAAACCTGACAGATGAGCAGAAACAGTCGGCTGTGGATCAGATGATCACGCTGACGGATATTGCAGAGCGGGAAGCTGCGGCAGAGATGCTTTTGGAGGCCAAAGGTTTTACGGATGTTGTGGTGAGCATTACCGACAATGCGGTGGATGTTGTGCTTGACATGGGGGATGTGACAGACGCCAAGAGAGCGCAGATCGAGGATATCGTAAAGAGAAAAACCAATATCAGCGCAGAAAATATTATCATAACGCCTATTGAAACCCAAGTAACGAATGCAGCGGATACTCAGGTTCCGGCACAGGGAACCGAAGGGGCGGAGACGGAGATTTTGAAATAAGAGAATATGGAGGAGTATTTCGTATCTCCTGCAAACCATAATAAGTGGCTGTCTGACGGAAAGTTTTCCGGGACGGCCATTTCTCTTTTGGGATGGATATGATATAATGGGGAAAGAAGTGTGGAAAGTTTTGATGAATGAAGGAAATATGGACAGGCAAAGGAGGCAGAGACGATGAAGAGAGTATTTTTGATCGTGCTTGACAGTGTGGGGATTGGCGAGATGCCGGATGCGGCGGATTATGGGGATGCGGGGAGCAATACCTTGCTTGCGGCGTCAAAGAGCAGATATTTTTCCATGCCCAACATGCGTAAATTAGGCTTTTTCAATATAGACGGTGTAGACATTGGGGAGCGGGAAGGAAACCCCGCAGGCTCTTTTGCCCGCATGAGAGAACTTTCCAGGGGGAAAGACACTACCATCGGCCACTGGGAGATTGGGGGAGTGGTATCTCCATCTCCTCTGCCAACCTATCCAAACGGGTTTCCCAAATCCGTGATTGCGGAGTTTAAAAAGAAAACCGGCCGGGGGGTGCTCTGCAACAAACCCTACTCCGGCACGGAGGTTATCAAAGATTACGGGGAAGAGCACTTAAATACCGGGGATTTGATCGTGTACACTTCAGCGGATTCCGTGTTTCAGATTGCCGCTCATGAAAAGATAGTTCCGGTGGAAATGTTGTATGGTTTCTGTCGGACGGCAAGGGAGATCTTAAAGGGAGAACATGGAGTGGGAAGAGTGATCGCAAGGCCATTTGCCGGGGAGGGCGGAAAATTTTACCGGACAAAAAATCGACATGATTTTTCCCTGGAGCCCCCGGGAACTACCATGCTTGACCAGTTGAAAGAAGAAGGGTACGATGTGATTTCTGTCGGGAAGATCGTGGATATTTTTGCAGAGCGGGGCATTACGGAGTTTGTTCGCACCGCAGGAAATGAGGAGGGTGTGGAGAAGACCTTAGCGTGCATGGAAAAGGACTTTGAGGGGCTTTGCTTTATCAACCTGGTGGATTTTGACATGCTCTACGGACACAGAAATGACGTGGACGGATATGCAAAGGCACTGACATACTTTGACCAGCAGATTCCCAAAATCCTTGAGAGGATGCGGGAGAATGACGTGCTGATGATCACCGCTGACCACGGCTGTGACCCTTCCACCCCGTCCACAGACCATTCCAGGGAGTATACGCCGCTTTTGATGGTGGGAAAATCGATTCCTGGGGGAAAGAATTTTGGCACCAGGGATGGATTTTGCGATATAGCGGCAACCATTCTGCATTTTTTTGGACTGCAGCCAGAATGTGAGGGAAAGAATATTCTGGGATAAGATTCATAACAGTGGGAGACACAAATTATAATAGACTTTGCATTTGGATTATGTTATTCTAATCATAACCAGATAACCCCTATTATGATCGGGAGGTGATTTGATGCCTACTAATGCAGAAATTGCAAAAGATACGATTGAACAATTTAAAAAGATACAAGATTATATGATGGCAGCAAAAAAAGAGAATGCAACAGAAACTTATGCTATATTAAAAAGGGAATATCTCTCTTTAAAAGCATTACTCAATGTTATCGGTGTAAATCTGATAGACATTGATCTAATTAAGGAGTAACGAAATAGCAAGTTAATCAGGGCGCAAGTCTATTATATACAGGCTGCGCCTTTTATTTAGAAAAAATAGTTATAAAATATCATATTCCATGATATGATTTTGATAAAGCATAATATATTTCTATTTTCTAATCCAATCGGAGTCATTCATATCATCAGAAAATCTATGCTTGAAATTCAAACAGGAAAGCAGGAGATTCCGATGAGGAAAAATATGCGGGAGTATTAAAGCTGTTGGATGTACTGCTTTCTTCAAAGGAAGCGCCATCTGAGAAGAAGAAAATCCTGCAGGATAATTTTGATATAAAAATGACAAAGGAACTGGAAAATGTGCAGGAATTATATGCAGAATACCACATAGCGAAATTGGATACTGGAGTTTTTCTGAAAAAGGGTTCCAAGTTTTCGGTTGTCATTTCCTATGGAACCCAGGATGGCGGCAAGGTGGCAATTCCAGTGGATTACTTGTGTAATGGGACGTGGTACCGCAATAAGGCAAGCTGTGAAATCACGGTGGAAAATCGGGCAGTGCTAATAAATAATTTGCCACAGTAAACAGTAAAGGCGTTGTGACCACAAAGAAAGATGGAAAAGGGAAAACCGTAAAGATAACGGCAAAGAAAGCCGGGAGGGGAAAAACAGTGACGGTTACTGCTATGTCTACGGATGGAACTAATAGAAAAGCTAATGTGAAAATCAGTGAAAATCAGGATCAAATGACGGCTTTATAGCAATTGACAACTGCCATTTCCTGGTATAAAATCGTTTGTGGGCATTGCCCTAGACGATTTTGTTTTTTTGTGGAGGAAATATTTTGGCTGATTTAAAAAAAGAGATAGAGAAGAGAAGAACATTTGCAATTATCTCCCACCCGGATGCGGGAAAGACCACTTTGACGGAAAAGTTTCTGCTCTACGGGGGGGCGATTAACCTGGCGGGCTCCGTGAAGGGGAAGGCCACGGCGAGACATGCGGTTTCTGACTGGATGGAGATTGAAAAGGAGAGAGGTATCTCCGTCACCTCCTCTGTGTTACAGTTTAATTACGGGGGATACTGTATCAATATCTTAGACACCCCGGGACATCAGGATTTCTCGGAGGACACCTACCGGACTCTTATGGCGGCGGATTCTGCCGTGATGGTCATCGATGGCTCCAAGGGTGTGGAGGCCCAGACGAGAAAGCTGTTTAAGGTCTGCGTCATGCGCCATATCCCGATTTTTACCTTTATCAACAAGATGGACAGGGATGCCAACGATACCTTTGATCTTTTGGATGAGATTGAGAAGGAGCTGGGGATTGCCACCTGCCCCATCAACTGGCCCATCGGCTCCGGGAAGGAGTTTAAGGGGGTGTACGACAGGCAGGAGCGTCAGGTGATGTTGTACAGTGACACGAAAAAGGGGACGACGGAGGGGGAGGAGCTGGACATTGCCATCGACGACCCCAATCTGGAATCGGCGATTGACATAGAGGCAAAGGAGAAGCTTTTGGAGGAGATTGAACTTTTGGACGGCGCCAGTGCGGAATTTGATTTGGGGCTGGTGTCAAAGGGGGAGCTCTCCCCGGTATTTTTTGGCTCCGCCCTGACCAATTTTGGGGTGGAGACATTTTTAAAGCATTTCCTTGCCATGACATCCTCCCCCCTGCCCAGAAAATCGGATCTGGGGGAGAAAAATCCCTTTGACGAGGATTTCTCTGCATTTGTCTTTAAGATTCAGGCAAATATGAATAAAAACCACAGGGATCGGATTGCCTTTATGCGGATCTGTTCCGGAAAATTTACGGCGGGGATGGAGGTGACCCACGTCCAGGGGGGAAACAAGAAGATCAAGCTGTCCCAGCCCCAGCAGATGATGGCCCAGGAGAGGAAGATCGTGGAGGAGGCCTATGCGGGGGATATTATCGGGGTGTTTGACCCGGGAATTTTTTCCATTGGGGATACGATTTTAAACGGGGCGAAACCCTATCAGTTTGAGGGGATCCCCACCTTTGCCCCGGAGCATTTTGCCAGGGTGCGCCAGGTGGACACCATGAAACGGAAACAGTTTGTCAAGGGGATTACCCAGATTGCCCAGGAGGGCGCCATCCAGATTTTCCAGGAGTACAGCATGGGCATGGAGGAGATTATTGTGGGGGTGGTGGGGGTTTTGCAGTTTGACGTTTTGAAATACCGCCTGGAAAACGAGTACAAT
>JAMPFA010000002.1:232334-325225 GCA_023664725.1 Roseburia sp.
TCCTCGAAGACGTTCTTCTTGCTTTTTTAGAGACTTTTTTCACAGCCCCTTTTTTATGTATACAGAAAACTATTTATTCCAAATTTAATTTTTTATCTGTAAGCCAGTAACATAAGAAATAGAATAGGATACACAGTAGAATACACATGATGGTAGACATAGTGAGCTGTCGACCGAAAACTTGTGAGAATATCTCATTTTCTCTCTCGTATATAAAAGAGTCGTTTATGGAAAACAACTGTGTCACAAACATGATCACCGTGTTTACGACCTGTATTGCCATATAGAAGGCGATAAATGCCCCGATGGATGCCAGTACCCGGTACTGCCTGCAGAGCTGTCCAATGGCCAGGGAGGCATAGATCATGAGGAGCTGCTGCAGGCATCCCAAAACCAACAGGAAGAAATACCACAGGGAAAAACCTGCAAATGAAAATGTAGTAAAGCTGGAATAATCGTTGAAGGTTTCGTAGAACTCTTGTCCCCATTCTCTGCCTATCGCAGAGGCAACCAGGGCGACAATGGACAGTGTAGTGATAACGACAGTGAGCACCATCCAGCATGCAGAGACCAGCAGTTTCGTGTTTACGATGCCCATAGTGGACAGGGGCAGGGTGTGAGTGAGATACCCCTGGCTTTGGTACATGGTCTTGTAAAACCGTACGGTAAAATACACATATGCCACAATAAATATGGCAATCAGGCTCAATACATAGAGAACCAAGGAAATCACACCGATGAAAACCATAGGGGTGTTTGCCATGATCAGGCGGCTTCCCAGCATAATCGCTCCAAGGATCGTGTAGACGATGATCACAAGATTGAGGGGAATCATCAGCTTTCCCGTCTCATAAAATTCATGTTTTATATATTTTCTTAACATCTGAATACCTCCCTGAACAGTGAATCCACAGATTTTCCCTGACGCTCTCTGATATCGTCCACGGAGGAGATCAGAGAAATCTGTCCCTGCTTTAAGAAAATCACCTGATCTAAGATATTTTCAATATCGGAGATCAGATGGGTGGAGATTAAAATTGTGGCATCCTCCTCATAGTTGCTCAATATCACATTTAAGATGTAATCCCTGGCGGCGGGGTCCACCCCGGCGATAGGTTCATCCAACACATAGAGCTTGGCATGGCGGCTCATTACAAGGATCAATTGTACTTTTTCCTTTGTCCCTTTAGATAAAGTCTTTAACTTGTCTGCGGGGTTGATCCCAAGTTTTGCCAGCATATCGTAGGCACGCCGCTCGTCAAAGTCCTCATAAAAGTCATTAAAGTAACGGATCACCTCCCGGATCCGAAGATTGGATTCCAGGTAGGTGTGGTCCGGAAGGTAGGAGACAATTTTTTTGCTCTCCACGCCCACCGGAAAATTGTTGATCAAAAGATCTCCTGAAGTGGGGGTGAGCAGGCCGTTTATCAGTTTGATCAAGGTGGTCTTCCCACTTCCGTTTGGTCCTAAAAGCCCCACAATGTGGCCGCTCTCCAATGTGAGGTTCACATGGTTTAAGGCGCTTTTGGGTCCGTAGGACTTACACAGGTTTCTACATTCTAAAATTGTGCTCATGCTTGTTTCTCCCCCTCTAAGATATCTGTCATTATGGCTGCCGTTTCCTTTCTGCTGATTCCCAGGCTTTCCATAGCGAAAAGGAATTCCTCTATTTTTTTCTGAGCAAGCTGGGATTTTAATTTCTCTATCATAGTTATGTCTTCCGTAATATATCTGCCGCTGGTGCGCTTTGCGAACACAAGCCCGGTTTTTTCCAGCTCCGACAGAGCTTTTTGCATAGTGTTGGGATTTACGGCGGCCTGTGCTGCCAGATCCCTCACAGAGGGAAGTTTTTCACCGGGAGCATATTTTCCTGAAATGATATTTTGGGATATGATATCCATAATCTGGGAAAAAATAGGACGGTCAGCTGTGAGATTCCATGACATTTCATCACCTCTTTCCATTTTGTGTTACTGTATTAAGTTGATAATACAATAACACAAGTATCTGAAAAAGGCAAGTCTTTTTTAATGATTATCCAGAAGACACTTTGCCAGACGATCGTTATCCTCCGGCATCATAAAGCAGAAGCGTATATATTTCTGGTCTAAAAAGGGGAAAGTGGAACAGTCTCTGATCATCATTCCCTGGCGGATGGCACGGTCAAAGAGATCCTGGGAGGAAATATCCTCTAAAAGGATCTTTGCCAGCATAAAATTGGCGTTTGGAGGGTAGACCTTGAAATCACCGCTGCCAGAAAACATTTCATAGATCCTGTTTCGCTCTGCCAGGATCAGCTCCCGGGTCTTTTCGATGTAGCCGTGGTCCGCAAACATCAACTCCCCTGCAATGACAGCCAGTGAGTTGATGGTCCAGGGATTTTTCCTGGTGTTGATGGACTTGATCAGGTCGTGGTTCCCGGTTACGGCGTAACCGAGACGAAGACCTGGGGCCGCAAAAAACTTGGCAGTTCCACGTAATATAATAATATTGTTATAGTAGTTGGTGAGAGGGATAGAGGTGGTATCCTTCACATTGTCTGCAAACTCCACGTAAGTCTCGTCCACCATCACAAAGATGTCGTACTGTTTGCAGACATCTAAGATCCGGCGCATTTCCTGGCGGGAGATGGCGGAGGAGGTGGGATTGTTGGGATTGCAGATGACGAGAAGGTCAATGCTCTCGTTTAAACGTGCCCTAAAATCTTCAAGGTTCAGCTTAAAGTTATCTTTTTCCTTTAAGGGATAATAGTGGGTTGTACCTCCCCCCAGGTAAATTTCCCGCTCATACTCAGAGTAGGTGGGGCCGACAATCATAGCCTTTTTGGGATGCTCGATCTGAATGAACAGGGAGATCAGCTCTGTGGAGCCGTTTCCCACAATAATATTGTCCGCCTCAGAGTGGACATAGTCTGCGATACAGCTGCGAAGGGAGGCGTACTCCCTGTCAGGGTAGGTAGTGATGACATCCAAGTGTTCAGATAAGGTCTGCTTTAACTTGGGGGAGATGCCAAGAGGGTTTACATTGGCGGAAAAACTGATAATGCTCTCCTTTGGGATTTTGTATACTTCTTCGATTTTTTCCAGATCACTTCCGTGAAAATGGTCTTTGTGTTTGATCATAATAGATACCTCATTTCCTGTAAGATTCGTTCAGCATCAATAAAAAGTTGAATTTGTCTTATAAATAGTTTATAATTTATAATCATTATAAACATAATTATGGAAAAAGCAATAGAAAGTGAAAATGGGTGGCATGGTGCTAAAGAGGATTGATGAGCTTGCCAGAGGCAGGTTTTCATGTGCAGGACCGATGGTGGCATTTTCCACAGACCGAGTAGAGATTCAGGTTTTAGAGGGAAGGATCTGTCAGGGTGAGTTTGAGATCAGAAGCGAAAATAGCGTTCCTTTAAGGGGAAAGGTGTATTCTTCCAATCCCAGGATGGAATGTCTCACTCCCCAGTTTGAGGGAGAGTCCCTTCGGATACAATATGAATTCCACAGTGAAGGTTTAATGGAAGGGGATATTCAAAAGGGCGATTTTTTTATCGTCTGTAATCAGGCAGAATATAACCTTTCTTTTGTTGTGACCGTTTTGCGGCTCTATGCGGACACCTCTGTGGGGACAGTGAAAAATCTCCACGATTTTGCAGCTCTGGCCAAGGACAACTGGGAGGAGGCAAAAAAGATTTTCTATTCCTCCGGTTTTAAAAATATTCTCGGGGAAAAAGAAGGGGGCAGAAGGCTTCTCTACCAGGGCCTTGCAAAAGCCGGGCCAAAGGATATGAATATGGAGGAATTTCTTCTGGCCTGCAACTTAAAGGAGCAGGTGACATGCAGCCCGGATACCTCTGAGATAACCGTTTTTGAGGTGGGGGAGGAGTTAAAGTATCAGGTACACCTTACGAAAAACACCTGGGGATATGTGGAGTTTGCCATCTCAAGTGACGAACCTTTTATCCGCCTGGAAAAAAGCAGGATAACTTCCGAAGATTTTGTGGGAAGTGTCTGCACAGTGGACTTTTATATAATGCCGGGGAAGATGCACACCGGAAAAAATTATGCTTCCCTGGAGTTCTTTAATGTGGGTCAGCAGATCACTGTAAATATCTGTGCTTCCAGAACCCCAAGAGAGCTTTTGGACAGCTCTCAGAGAAGGGAGATCAGGCAGGGCCATATAGATCTGCTGAATATATATATTGATTATCGGTTGAAAAGAATCGTCACGGGAAAGTGGGCAAAGAAATCGATCAACGTTTTGGATGAACTGGTGGTAAAGAACCCGGAGGAATCCTGGTATCGTCTGATGAAGGCTCAGGTGTTCTTTTTAAACGGCCAAAAGCAGGAGACAGAGTGGATCTTAAGCGAATTTAAAAGGGAGTGGAAGGATAAAACCAGTCCCCAGTGGGGGTATTATCTCTATATCTGCACGTTGATGGAGCGGGAAGAATCCTATGTGGACAAGCTGACCATGGAGATTGAGAGGATTTTTGCAAGGCACAGGGAAAACCCCATCCTGTTCTGGTGTCTGTTGTTTTTGGAAAAGGAGTATACGAAAAACAATTTTCGCAAGCTGAAGTATCTGGAGAACCGTGTTTTAGACGGTTGTGCAAGCCCCCTTTTGTATGTGGAGAGCTATAGTCTTTTTTTGCAGGATCCCCTGCTCTTAAACCATATGGGTAAGTTTGAACTTAAGGTGTTAAACTGGGCGAGAAAGCAAAACGCCCTGACCCCGGAGGTGGCAAAACAGGTGGTCAGTATATTTCCGGAGAAGATGGAATTTAAGCGGACGGCGTTTTTACTGCTTAAAAGCTGCCATGAGATACTGGATGGGGAAGTGTCTCTGTCCGGGGTGTGCAGCTATCTGATCAAAAACCAGCGGTATGGAAACCAGTATTTTTCCTGGTATGAACAGGGAGTGTTAAAAAAGCTTAGAATGACAGGGCTCTATGAGGCTTACCTTATGTCCATGGACCCAAGAAGTGTAATGGAAGTGCCAAAGATCATTCTGATGTACTTCAAGTACAACAGCCAGCTGGATTACCGGAAAAAAGCGGTGTTGTATGTAAATATCATTGCAAATAAAGAGAAGAGGCCAAAGGACTATGAACAGTATCGACAGTCCATGGAAGTCTTTGCCTACGAGCAGATGGAACAGGGGCATATGGATGACAACCTTGCGGTGATCTACAACGAGGTGATCCGGGATGGAGTCCCCTCCGGAAAATTTGCGGAAGTCTTGTCCAATGTGCTTTTTGTCCACAAGCTCACCTGTCTGGACAAAAGCGCAATCAGGGTTATTGTGGCGGACAGTGCCGTGAAACGGGAACAGGTAGTTCCGGTGACGGGAGGGGTTGCCTATTTTAACCTGTTCTCCAACGAGTACTCTGTTTTTATCGAGGACCACAGGGGGAACCGTTACAGCGGGAGTATTTCTTACCAACTGGAAAAGCTGATGAACCCGGGAAGGCATATAAGGGAGTGTATGCTCTATGCGCCCGGGGAGATTTCCTACCTGTTGTTTTATTTTTCCAGCCGGAAAGCGGTGCGGTTTTTTGGAGAGCAGGATCTTCCCTATTTTCGCAGTGTGATGCATTCCACAGAGGTCAGCGATGCCTATCAGGCATGGATCGGGGCAAAGATGATACATCTGCTCCACGCTCTGGGCAATACTGGTGAGATAAACCGCTGTCTGGACAAGATCGATTACCCCAGGCTTAAAAGGGAGGAGCGGGAGTCTCTCACAGAGACTTTGATCGGCCATAAAATGTATGACCAGGTCTATAAACTTGGCGCAGTATACGGCAGGGAGTGCTGTTCTCTTTCCGGCTGGAGGGAATGTGTGTCGAACCAGATCAGGCAGATGGATTATGGGGAAAATGAGATATTGTTAAAATATGCGTCGGAACTGTTTTTTAATGATGCCAGCGACGCTGTGATCACGGAATACCTGTGCAGATACTACGAGGGCGCCACAAAGTGCATGGAATCTGTGTGGAGACGTGCCAGGGAAATGGGAATAGAAGCCCATGGGCTTGAGGAGCGGATTTTGGTTCAGATGCTCTACACTACGGAGTTTGTGGATTCCGGCGCTGCCATCTATGAGAGCTATGAGCCCTCAGGGGATAGAAAGGTGAAGAAGGCATACCTCAATTATTTTTCTTATCACAATTTTGTGAAAGATATGGTGCCTCCGGCTCATCTTTTTGCCAAACTGAGACAGCAGTATGAAAAAGACGGGGAACTGCCTATGGTCTGTGAGCTTGCTCTGCTCCGCCACCTGGCGGAAGGGCAGACACCGGGGAGCAGGGAGGAAGAGCTGACAGAGTCCATACTGCAGAAGTATGTGTACCAGGGGATGTTGTTTTCCTTTTACAAAAACCTTAGCCGGAATCTGAAAAAGAAATATCATCTGTTTGACAAGCAGTTTGTGGAGTATAAAAGCGAGCCTGGCAGGAAAGTGCAGCTTCGTTACAAGTCCGGGGAAAATAAGGATGTCTATGTGACGGAAGAGATGACGGAAATGTATGAGGGGATCTATGTAAAAGAATTTATCCTTTTTTATGGGGAGAGCATCCAGTATTATATTTCAGAGAAGCAGGACGGGGAAATGGTCACCACGGGGAGCGGAAGGATCGCAGGGGAAGAACCCAGGGATTTCAGGGAGGAAGGCCGCTATGGAAGGCTGAACGAACTGTTTTATCTAAGGGAGCAGGGCAGTACGAAAGGTCTTGCGCAGCAGATGCAGTATTACAGAAAACTTTCGGAGAAGACGGCGGAAATTTTTACGATATTATAACAGAAACCGGAGGCGTATCATGCAGATCGGGAAAATGATCGGAATAGATATAAATGAAAAAAATGCGATGATAAGCTACTATGCAAATGGAATGTCGGAACCGGCCACATTCAGTATGGTGACGGGAAGCGAAGTGTATCAGATCCCAATCTGCGTGTGTAAGCGAAAAGGGATAGAGCAATGGCTTTACGGGGAAGATGCCAGGAAATATGCTCTTGCCAATGGGGCGGCGTGTGTGGAGAACCTTTTTAGAAAAGCACTTTTGGGGGAGCAGGTAGAGATTGAGGGACGCATTTACGATACGGCAAAACTTTTTTTCCTGTACTTAAAGAGGCTGATTTCCCTGCCGGCTCACCCGGGAGGATTAAAGGAGAGTGACAGGCTTGCCATTGTCACAGAGCATATGAACCAGGAGATCAGAAAGCTTATCCTGCTCTTTGCGGAGTATATGGATATCTCTCCAAAGCAGCTTATGCTTTTGGATTACAGGGAAAGTTTTTACTATTATGCCTTAAGCCAGCCGGAGGATTTGTGTCAGCATGATGTGGCACTGTACTATTACGGGGGAGGAAAACTGAAATACTGGCATCTTTCCAGGGATAAGAGAACGGTTCCTCAGGTGGTATCCATAGAGGAAAAGAGTTATAATTCCATAGCGGGGAACAGAGACGGGGCATTCAGCCAGATCGCACAGTCCACCCTGGGAGGAAAAATCGTCTCCTCTGTGTATCTTATCGGTGACGGCTTTGACGGCGACTGGATGAAACAGTCCTTGACAGTGGTCTGCAGAGGCAAGCGGGCATTTATGGGAAAGAATCTTTTTTCCAAGGGAGCCTGCTATGGTGCGGCAGTCAAGGCCGAACCCTCCGGTTGGAAGTATGTCTATATGGGGGACAATGAAATCCGCATGAATATCAGCCTGAAAGTGAAGCGCAGGGGAAAACAGGAGTTTTACACCCTGATCATGGCAGGGGAGAGCTGGTATGAGGAGACGGGGGAGTGTGAAGTGATCCTGGGGGAGGATAGATATCTTGATTTCTACCTGAAGCCGCCGGAGAGCAGGGAGGCAGTGATCCGCCGCCTGGAGTTAAACGATCTTCCGGAGAGGGAGGAGAGGACCACCAGGCTTCGGATCCTAGCGGAGCCTATGGCCAGAAATCAGGTAAAGCTTACCATTAAAGATATGGGATTTGGGGAGATTGTGAGAAGTTCCGATAAGACATGGGAGTATGTGATGTCATTTTAGGAACTGTGAAATAGAAACTGGAGGATATTATGGGAGAACTGTTATTTTGCAGCCGGGAGCTGGCATCTATACCCTATTATATAGATACAGTTTCCCTCAATGTCTATTCCCTGGAGGAAATCTGTTATTATCTCAAACAGAATATAGAGCTGGTGGAGCCGGAATTTATGGACCAGGAGCTCTGTGAGTGGATCCGTCAGGAGCTGAAGATGAATTCCCTGGCAGAAAGACTTTCCCGGATCATACAGGAAGGGCAGGGTTTTTTAACCTTTGTCACCACATTGCTTTCCGGGTGCGATTACTGTACAAAGGACGAAATTTTAGACATCCGAAAGGCGCTCCAGGACTTTGAAAATAAAAGCGAGGCGGAATGTGCCAAGATCCGGGCGGACCGTTTTCTCTTAAAAAAGAGGTACTATCCCTGTATCTTAGAGTACAAAAAGCTGTTGCAGCGGCCGGATATTCAGGAGGAAGGCGTTGTTTTTGAGGGAGATCTCTGGCATAATCTGGGAACTGCCTATGCAGGGCTGTTCTTCTTTGAGGAAGCGGCAAAGTGCTACGAGGAAGCCTACGGAAAAAACAGGAGGGAGGAATCCCTGCATCAGGCAAAGGCTGCCAGAGAGATGCAAAACAGCCATGAGCCATTGCAAAAGGAGGAGCCAAATGAAATGTTTTTTCAGGTGGGGATTGGCAATCTGGCAGTGGCGGACAATCTTTTAAGCCAGTGGAAAGAAGAATACAAGAGAAGCTGCAGATAGCGGCGGAAGGGAATGGATATGGCATTATTTAAGAATATTAAAAAGAAAAAAGAGGAAAAGCGCAAAGAGGAGGCGCAAAAGCTTCAGGAGGCTATCGAGAGCGGGATTTCCGGCTATGACATTACCGAAGATGAGATGAAGGACGGAAAGAAGCTGCAGCACTATATCATCCAGAGCTGTGAGGAGATCATAGAGGCATCCAAGGAGCTTGAGGAGGAGAAGGCAGAGTACCGCATTGTGACGGAATACTTAAACGACATCCAGATGCTTGAGGAGATGCCGGAGGAGGATATGAGTGAGATAAAGGCTGCGGCGGAGAGCGTTCAGAAGCTGGATAAACTTAGGGATGAGTACCAGAATTCCGAGCGGCATATCTCCGATATCCAGTTTGTCCAGATGCAGCAGGAGGAGGAAACCATACCGGAGGCCATCAAGAAGCTCCAGGCCAACGAGGCGTACCAGAATGCCATAAAAAAAGACATGAATTACCTGGAGGGAGAAAAGACAGAGTGGTATTATAATAAGGTGGATCTGCTGCATCAGCAGAAAATTTTAAAGACCCTCTCCTGTATGCTGTTTTCCATATTTGCCATCTGTACTGCAGTTCTTCTGGTAGTCCAGCTTGGGTATGGGGCGGACACCAGATATGCCTGGATGTTTGTAATCTTTGTGGCGGCTATCAGCAGTTTTTTGATCTTTTTACGGATGAATTCCAATCAGATGGAAATCCGCAGGTCGGAAGTGAATATGAATCATGCCATTGTGCTTTTGAATAAAATGAAATTTAAGTATGTGAATGTCACAAACGCAGTGGATTATGCAAGAGAAAAATATCATGTAAAAAATGCCTACGAGTTGAACTACCTCTGGGAGCAGTATTTAAACGAGGTGAAAAAGAGGGATAAGTTCCGCCAGATGAACGAAGATTTAGATTACTTTTCCGATAAGCTGGTGAAGCAGTTAAAGCGTTACCGGCTCTACGATTCCCAGGTGTGGATGAATCAGTCCTCCGCACTGGTGGACAATAAAGAGATGGTGGAGGTAAAGCACAATCTTCTGGTGAGAAGGCAGAAACTTCGTTCCAGGATCGAGTACACCACCACAAATATAAAAGAGCGCCGGGCACAGATCAATAAGATTTTGCAGAAAGAACATCTGTATACTCCGGAGATCAAAGAGATCATAGATTCTATTGATCAGTTGAGCAATTCGCAATAGTCAGGATGGAGGCAGAAAATGACACGAGGAGACAGGGCAAAAGAGCTTTTTTTGGAAGGGTATAACTGCAGTCAGTCGGTGGCAGGGGCTTTCGCCGATGAGATGGGCATGGATTTTAAAACCGTGGTAAAAATGGTTTCTTCCTTTGGGGGAGGCATGGGAAGGCTGAGAGAGGTCTGCGGAACAGTTTCCGGCATGTTTTTTGTGGTGGGAATGCTCTACGGCTACGATGAGCCAAAGGACTTTGAGGGGAAAAAAGAACTCTATGGGAGAGTGCAGGAATTGGCAGGTTTTTTTCGGGAGAAGACAGGAAGCATTGTGTGCCGGGAGCTTTTGGGACTGGAGGGTAAGGACACAACCCCCATGCCAAGCCTGCGCACGGCAGAGTACTATGAAAAGCGGCCCTGCCCGGATATGGCGAAGCTGGCGGGGGATATTTTGGAGGAGTACATAAAAGAACATCCGTATAGATGATTTGAGAGGGAAGAAGTATGACATTAGATAATCTGGACATTGGAAAGGAAGCCGTCATCACGGTAGTTGGTGGCGAGGGAGCGCTTCGCTGCCGCCTTTTAGATATGGGGCTTATCCCAAAGACAAAGATTGTAGTTAAAAAAATCGCCCCTATGGGAGACCCAATAGAGATACGTATCCGGGGATACGAGCTTACCCTTCGGAAAGAGGAAGCACAGAAGATTGAAGTGGAGGAAAAAGCAGGATGACATTTGCATTGGTGGGGAATCAAAATTGTGGGAAGACCACCCTGTTTAACCAGCTGACAGGTTCCAACCAGCATGTGGGCAACTTTCCCGGCGTGACAGTGGATCAGAAGGCAGGGGAGATCCGGGGGGAGAAAAACTATCAGGTGGTGGATTTGCCGGGCATTTATTCTCTAAGGCCCTACACAAACGAGGAGATTGTCACAAGGGATTTTATCCTGAATCAAAAGCCGGAGGGGATCATCAATATCGTGGACGCCACAAACATCGAGAGAAATCTCTATCTCACCTTGCAGCTCTTGGAGATGGATATCCCTATGGTCTTAGCCCTCAATATGATGGATGAGGTGCGAAACAACAACGGTTCTATCGACGTGGCGGAAATGTCAAAGCGTCTGGGGATTCCCGTGATCCCCATCAGCGCCTCTAAAGATGAGGGAATCGAAGACTTAATATCAGCAATTTTGGAGGTTTCCCGTAAAAGGATCAAGCCGGCGGTGAAGGATTTCTGTGAGAAGGGGCCGGTGCACCGCTGTATCCACGGAGTTTCCCATCAGGTGGAGGATCATGCGGTAAATATCGGTATGTCACCAAGATTTGCAGCCACAAAGATTGTGGAGGGGGACAAAGACATTATTGAACGGCTTTCTCTAAGCCAGAATGAGTTTGAGATGATGGAGCACAGTGTGGAGGAGATGGAGACAGACCACCACATGGACAGAAATGCGGCTCTGGCGGATATGCGCTATCAGTTTATCGAGAAAGTCTGTGATAAGACAGTGATCCGCTGCCAGGAGAGCAGAGAGCATTTGCGGAGCGTGAAGATTGACAATGTGCTGACCAACAAATATCTGGCAATCCCCATGTTTATCGGTATTATGCTTTTCATCTTTTATCTTACTTTTAATGTGATAGGGGTAATGTTAAGTGATGTTTTAAGTATGGGCATCGACTGGGTGACAGACATTACGGACCAGGCTTTAACGGCCTATGAGATCAATCCTGTGGTACACAGCCTTGTGATTGACGGTATTTTTGCCGGGGTGGGATCTGTCTTAAGTTTTCTGCCCATTATCGTCACCCTGTTTTTCTTTTTGTCTATCCTGGAGGATTCCGGCTATATGGCAAGGGTGGCCTTTGTGATGGACAAGCTTTTGCGAAAGATCGGACTTTCCGGGAAGAGCTTTGTGCCTATGCTCATCGGCTTTGGGTGCAGCGTTCCCGCTGTGATGTCCTGCCGTACCCTTTCATCCCAGCGGGATCGGAAAATGACCATACTCCTGGTGCCATTTATCAGTTGTTCCGCCAAAATTCCTATTTACGGAGTGTTTGCAGCAGCATTTTTCCCAAAGAATCCTGCCCTTATGATGATCGTGCTCTACGTTCTTGGCATGGCAGTGGGAGTGTTGGCCGCCCTGATCTTAAACCGCACGGCATTTCGGGGCAATTCTATTCCCTTTGTGATGGAGCTGCCCAATTACAGGCTTCCCTCAGTAAAGAGCGTAGTGCTTTTAATGTGGGATAAGGCCAGGGATTTTATCCAGAGAGCCTTTACGATTATCTTTCTGGCAACGATCTTTATCTGGTTTTTGCAGACCTTTGACATGCGCTTTAACGTGGTAAAAGACAGCGGGGAGAGCCTTCTCGCCATGCTTGGAAGGCTGATTGCACCCTTGTTTGTGCCCCTTGGGTTTGGAGACTGGCGGATCTCCACTTCCCTTATCACCGGATTTTCCGCAAAAGAGGCGGTGATCAGTACCATGAGCATCCTTCTTGGCACAAATACAGCAGGCCTTACCGATGCCCTTTCCGGTCTGTTTACCCTTTCCTCCGCCATCAGTTTTCTGGTGTTTACCCTGCTCTATACCCCCTGTGTGGCGGCTGTGGCAGCAATCCGCAGGGAGCTTGGGGGAAGACGGCAGGCGGTGTTTGTAGTAGTTTTGCAGTGCGTGGTGGCATGGGTTGTGGCGTTTTTGGTGTATCACCTGTGCTGTGTGATTGGAATATGATATTTCTGCGCTTTACAGTTTTTTTAGAATCCGCTATAATGGCTTTGACAGAATTAGAAATAAATAAAAAACAGCTTTAGAAGAGGAGATTATGATGAGCAAGGTTAGAACGAGATTTGCACCAAGCCCAACCGGGCGGATGCATGTAGGAAATTTGAGAACGGCATTGTATGCCTATCTGATCGCAAAGCATGAGGGTGGAGATTTTATTTTGAGAATAGAGGATACGGACCAGGAGCGCCTTGTGGAGGGGGCAGTGGATATCATTTACCGCACCCTCCACAAGACGGGATTACTCCACGACGAAGGGCCGGACAAGGACGGGGGCGTAGGGCCTTATGTCCAGAGCGAAAGACAGGAGAAGGGAATCTATCTGGAATATGCCAAAAAGCTGATTGAAAAAGGGGAGGCGTATTACTGTTTCTGCGGCAAAGAGCGGCTGGATAGCCTGAAACAGACCATTGCAGGGAAAGAGATCGTCATCTATGACAAGCACTGTCTCCATCTGAGCAAAGAGGAGATCCAGGCAAAATTGGACGCCGGGGTTCCCTATGTCATCCGCCAGAACAATCCAACCACCGGGACTACCACATTTATGGACGAGATCTACGGGGAGATCACGGTAAACAATGAGGAGCTGGACGATATGATCCTCATCAAATCCGACGGCTATCCTACCTACAATTTTGCCAATGTAGTGGACGACCATTTGATGGGCATCACCCATGTGGTGCGAGGGTGTGAATACTTATCCTCCTCCCCGAAATACAACCGTCTCTACGAGGCTTTTGGCTGGGAAGTTCCGGTTTATGTCCACTGTCCACTGATCACCAATGAGGAGCACCAAAAGCTCAGCAAGAGAAGCGGACATTCCTCCTACGAGGACTTGATCGAGCAGGGTTTCCTCACAGAGGCAGTGGTGAATTTTGTTGCCCTCTTGGGATGGAGCCCCACAGAGAACCGGGAGATTTTCAGTTTGCAGGAGCTGGTGGAGGCCTTCGACTATCGTCATATGAGCAAATCCTCCGCCGTATTTGACGTGACAAAACTGAAATGGATGAACGGGGAATACATTAAGGCCATGGAGTTTGATGTTTTTTATGAGATGGCGGAGCCATATCTGAAAAAAGTCATAACGAAAGACCTGGATTTAAAGAAGATCGGGGCAATGGTAAAGACAAGGATTGAAGTTTTCCCGGATATTGAAGGACACATTGATTTCTTTGAGGCTTTGCCGGAGTATGACACTGCCATGTACACCCACAAGAAAATGAAGACAAATGAGGAGACATCCCTCGCTGTGTTAAAAGAGATTCTTCCCCTTTTGGAGGAGCTTACAGATTACAGCAACGATGCCCTCTATGAAGCCATTACAGGTTTTGTAAAGGAAAAAGGATACAAAAACGGCTACGTGCTCTGGCCCATCCGAACAGCGGTTTCCGGAAAGCAGATGACCCCGGCAGGAGCCACGGAAATCATGGAAGTGCTGGGAAAAGAGGAATCCATCAGAAGAATTAAAACAGGAATTGAGAAACTTTCTTAAGGTATGGATGTTGTTATATGATTGAGAAATTAAATGAAGGGCAAGAGCAGGCGATAAAACATGGCGAAGGCCCTATGATGGTTCTTGCCGGGCCTGGTTCCGGCAAGACATTTACAATTACAAAAAGGATTGAATATCTGATCAAGGAGAAGGGCATTGACCCTTCTCATATTCTTGTGATCACGTTTACGAAAGCGGCGGCGGGAGAGATGAAGGAGCGTTTTTTAAAGCAGATGCCTGCGGAGGGGAAGACGGTCACTTTCGGCACATTCCATGCCGTGTTTTTTATGATATTAAAACATGCTTATCATTTTCAGGCAGACAATATCATTAGAGAGGAAGACAAAATACGGTGGATGCGGGAAGAGATACACTCCATGCGTCTGGATTTTGAGGATGAGAATGAATTTATCCGAAATATTTTGGGGGAGATCAGCCTGGTGAAAAACACAGGGGTGGACATAAAGCACTACTATTCCATATCATTAAGTCAGGATATATTTTTTGATATTTTTCGTGAATACCAGGAGTTTCTAGTCAGAAACAGGAAGATTGATTTCGACGATATGCTGGTGTACACCTATGAGCTTTTCTCCCAGAGAAAGGATATCCTCTCTGCCTGGCAGGACAAGTACCGCTATATTCTGATCGACGAGTTTCAGGATGTAAACCAGCTGCAGTACAACATTGTGCGGATGCTTGCCGCCCCGAAAAACAATCTTTTTGTGGTGGGGGATGACGACCAGTCCATTTACCATTTCAGGGGAGCCAGGCCGGAAATTATGCTTCACATGCCGGAACAGTACAAAGATCTTCGAATTGTTAAATTGAGAATTAACTACAGGTGCCCCAGTCAGGTGGTGGAGATTGCCGCTCGGATCATCGAGAATAACAAGCAGAGATTCGAGAAAAAAATAGAGGCCTTCAAGAACCAGGGGGATGCAGTGACCTTTGAAGTGTTTGACAGGGTGGGGGAAGAAAATGAAAAATTAATTCAAAATTTGAAATCTCAAAAGTCCCCTCTTTCTGACACGGCGGTGTTGTTTCGCACCAACTTGCAGGCAAGGCCCTTGATGGAAAAACTTTTGGAGTACAACATTCCCTTTACCGCAAAGGACAGAGTGCCAAATTTGTATGAGCACTGGATCGCAAAAGATATGTACGCCTATATCCGAATCGCCCAGGGGAGCCGCCAGAGAAGGGATTTTCTTATGATCATGAACCGGCCGAAACGGTATTTGAGCAGGGAGAGTCTGGAATCTGAGACGGTGGCCTTTGATGTGTGGCAGAATTTTTACAGTGAGCAGGATTGGATGATAGACAGGATCGACAAGCTCTGGCAGGATATAAAGATGATCCGCACCCTGCGCCCCTTTGCCGCCATAAATTATATCAGAAAAGCGGTGGGCTATGATGATTTTTTAAGGGAGTATGCCCAGTACCGTAGCATAAAGGAAGAAGATCTGTTTGGGGTGATGGAGGAGCTCCAGGAGAGCGCCAGGGGATTTTTGACTTTTCAGGACTGGTTTTTGCACATTGAGAGATATAAGGAAGAAATAGAAAATATGTGGGAGAAAAACAGGGAAGATAAAGATGCTCTGACCATTGCCACATTCCACAGCGCAAAGGGGCTGGAATTTGAATCTGTACATATTATGGAGGTCAATGAGGGGATCACTCCCTACAAAAAGGCATCTCTTCCGGCGGAGATGGAGGAGGAGAGGCGGATGTTTTATGTGGCTCTTACCCGGACAAAAAACAGGCTTCACCTGTATGCGGTGAAGCATTACAACAACCACGAGGCAGAATTGTCCCGATTTTTGTATGAGGCCAGAAAAAAAGAGGATTGATCAATCCTCTTCCCACTCTGCTTCGTCTAACAGCTCGTCAAACCGCTCTTCCACAGCCTCATATTCCTCATCACTGTCGATATTTTCCAAAAAGGGGTTGCCCTCCTTGTCCTCAAAATATCGGTAAATGTAAACTGTCCCTTCCGCATTGGCATTTCCCTTTTCATCCAGCGGCAGAAGAACGATATAGTCCTGGGTTTTTACTTCAAAAATAGTCAAAATCTCACATTCTACCTGAGTACCGTCGTCCATATCCAATGTCACAAGAATATCTTCATCATCATTTGAATCATTTGGCTTTGCCATAAACATTCTCCTTTTTCAAAAATACTGATGTGATTAATTTGTTGTATTTCTGCTTAAATAGTAACAGGGGTATGTAAAAAAGTCAATCACAGGTGAAGAAAAATCTGCACAAAAACTATACAAAAGCAAAAAAACACGATATAATACAATGGAGTAATGCTAGTTGAGAGCGCAAAATTGTTTGTTTTCTCTGTGTACAAGAAGGAAAAGGCGGGATGATCATGGAGTACAACGTAAAAAAAGGTGATTTTTCACCAATTGGAGCAGTAAAAGGAAAGGGGTTTGTAAATTTCTGCGTAGAATGCAGAAGAGAGACGGACTGTGCCATTCTTCTCTATCCAAGGAAGGAATCCGGGGATAAGGTGCAGATTTTAGTGCCGGAGGAATACAGTAGGGGGAACCTTCGGGCAGTGAAAATATTTGGGATAAATATGGAAGAGTATGATTATACTTTTGAGATAGACGGCGTGGAGGTGTTAGATCCCTATGCCAGACAGATTGTGGGAAGAGAAGTATGGGCGGATGCAAAGAGAAGCAAGATGCCGGAAAAAGGCTTAAAATGCAGGCTGGCAAACCACAGTTTTTCCTGGCGCAGCGACAGGGAAGTGCATGTGGCAAGAAAAGATATGGTACTTTACAAACTGCATGTCCGGGGATTTACCAAAAGTCTGCCGGAGCACGTGCCGGACAGGGGAACATTCCGGGGATTTACCAGAAGGATTCCCTATCTGAAATCATTGGGAGTTACCACGGTAGAATTTATGCCGGTGTATGAATTTGAGGAATTGGAGAGACAGGAGAGCACAGAAGTTCCGGAATATCTTAACTGGCAGGAGAAAGAGAGCGATAAAATCAAAAAGCCAGGGAAGGAACAGGAATACAAAATCAATTTCTGGGGATATGGGCCGGGAATGTATTTTGCACCGAAGGCCGCTTACGGGGCAACAGACGATCCGGTGGCAGAATTTAAAGACTGCGTGATGAAGCTTCACAAAAACGGCATGGAGTGTATCCTGGAGATGGATTTCCCAGAGGGAGTGAGCAATAGGATGATGTTGGAGGCTCTGCGTTACTGGGTGGAGGAATATCATGTGGACGGTTTTCACCTTCAGGGTCAGAATGTTCCCATAAATCTTATTTTGGAGGATCCTTATCTGGGAAGGACGAAGATTTTTTACAGAAACATGCCAAAGAACCTCATCCCTCAGGAGGAAGTGGAATATCCCAGATGCTTTGTGGATTCAGATGAATTCCTCTATCCGGCCAGAAAGCTGTTAAACGGCATAAACGGCAATGTGTGGGAGCTGGCGGACCAGATGAAAAAGCAGGATGATAAACTGGGATATGTGAATTATATCTGTGACAATAACGGTTTTACCCTGGCGGATCTTTTTACTTACGATGTGAAGCACAATGAGGCAAACAGGGAGGGAAACAGGGACGGAGCGGACTGGAACTACAGCAGCAACTGCGGCGTGGAGGGGGAGACCACCAGCCGCAATGTCTTAAAGATCCGGGACAGGAAGATGAAAAATGCCATTGCCATGCTGTTTCTATCCCAGGGCGTGCCTATGCTCATGGCGGGAGATGAGGATGGCAATTCCCAGGGGGGAAATAACAATGCCTACTGTCAGGACAATGAGGTGGGTTACAAAGACTGGAAACAGACCAATGTATCCAGAGAATTTCTGCGGTTTGTGAAAAAAATGATTGCATTTCGGAGGGAACATGCCATTTTGCGGAAGGAAAAGCCCATGCAGTTAAGCGATTACCGCTCCTATGGTTTTCCAGACCTTTCCTACCACGAGGAAAATCCCTGGATCAACCCCTGGCATATCAACCGGAGGGCACTGGGAATTCTCTATTGCGGGAAGTACGCAGAGGAAGATGAAAATATTTATATAGGATTTAACTTTTCAGATTTCCGAAAAAAGCTTTCTTTTCCCAAAGAAAAGCGAAAGAGAAAATGGCATCTGCACATGGACACCAGCGGCAGGCAGGCATTTTTGCCCACGCCTGTGGCGGTATCGGAGACCTATTATATTTTAGAGCCTCAAAGTGTGTGCATTTTAATTGGAAAATAAAAAGAGCAGGTAGAGTATGAAGGCATGGAAACATTTGAGAACGATTCTGCACCATAAGGCTCTTGTGCGGAAAGGGTGCTTTAAGGTGGGGCTGTACCGGCAGGGATTATTTCACGATATGTCAAAATATTCCCCCACGGAATTTCTGGTAGGGTGCAGATATTTTCAGGGAGACAAGAGTCCAAACAATGCGGAGCGGGCAGAGAGAGGGTATTCCGCTGCCTGGCTGCACCACAAGGGCAGGAATAAGCATCACCTGGAATACTGGATTGACTATTCGGCGGAACAGAATATTATGACGGGGATGAAGATGCCTGTCAAATATGTGGTGGAGATGTTTATCGACCGGATGTCGGCCAGCAAGAATTATCAGAAAGAAAAATATACTGACAGAAGTCCGCTGGAATATTTTGAGAAGGGCAGAGGGCATTACATGATGCACCCGGATACAGAGGCGCTTTTGGAGAGGCTTTTGACCATGCTGGCAGAAGAAGGGGAAGAGCGGACTTACAATTATATCCGCAGGGAAGTTCTTAAAAATAAAAAATAAATGAAATAAGAAAGAGGAATGGTAACATGTTGGGAGATAAGAAAATTTTATATAGTGGGATGCAGGCAACCGGAACACTGACTTTGGGAAATTATCTGGGGGCCTTAAAAAACTGGGTGACTCTGAACCAGGAGTACGAGTGTCTCTATGGAGTGATGGATCTCCACTCCCTGACGGTAAGGCAGGAGCCGGCGGAATTCCGCAAAAATGCCAGGTCTTTGTACGCCCTCTATGTGGCGGCAGGGCTTGACCCGGAAAAAAACTGTATCTATTTTCAGTCCCATGTGTCGGGACATGCGGAACTCAGCTGGATCTTAGGATGCTTTACCTATATGGGAGAGTTAAACCGCATGACCCAGTTCAAAGATAAGGCTTCTAAGCATGCGGACAATATCAACGCAGGGCTTTATACCTATCCAGTGCTGATGGCGGCGGACATTCTTTTGTACCAGTCCGATGTGGTGCCAGTGGGAGTGGATCAGAAGCAGCATCTGGAGATCACCAGAGACATCGCCCAGAGGTTTAACGCAATTTATGGGGATGTGTTCACTATACCGGAGGCTTATATCCCCAAGGCAGGGGCAAAGATCATGAGCCTTCAGGAACCGGAAAAGAAAATGTCCAAATCCGACGAAAACGCAAATGCCACCATCTATCTGTTAGACGATAAAGACACCATTATCCGAAAATTTAAGCGGGCGGTTACAGATTCCGGCAGTGAAGTGCGCTATGCTCCGGAGGAAAAGCCGGGGGTGAGCAATTTGATGGAAATCTATGGCTGCGTCACTGGGAAAAGTTATGAGGAGATTGAAAAAGAATTTGCCGGAAAGGGATACGGCGACTTTAAAATGACAGCAGGGGAGGCTGTGGCAGAGCACCTTGCTCCCTTGCAGGAGAGATACAGAGAGCTTATGGCAGACAAAACCTATATCGATTCCATGATAAAAAACAATGATGAGAAAGCCCAGTACTACGCAAATAAGACCCTGCGGAAAGTACAGAAAAAAGTAGGGCTGACAGAGCGGATCCGATAGATGCGTTTTCTCTTACACCAATGAAACAAAAATAGGATATGCCAAGATTTCATAGGAAAAGCACCAACAACATGACCGAAACATAGGATATATCAAGTAAGTTTTTTAAGGTGTTGACTTGAAAACTTTTTTATCTCCTCTTAGTGCGAAAGAGGAACAGGCGTATTTTAAGCGTTGGAAGGAGGGAGACATAGAGGCAAAGCATGCATTGATCGAGCATAATATGCGGCTGGTGGCACACATCTGCAGAAAATACCAGAATGTGGAAGAGGATATGGAAGATTTGATCTCCATAGGAACCATAGGGCTGATCAAAGGCGTTTCCACTTACCAGGAAGGTTACGGCAGCAAGCTGGCCACATATGCGGCAAGGTGCATAGAAAATGAACTTCTGATGTATTTTCGCTCCAAGAAGAAAGTGTCCAGGGAGATATCCCTCTATGAGCCCATCGGGACAGACAAAGAGGGAAACCAGATTCAGCTCATGGATGTGGTGGAGTTCCAGGAAAAAGACGTTGTAGAGCAGTTAGAGTTAAAGCGGAAAATAAAAAAACTCTACGAATTAATACCCCAGGTACTAAGCGATCGGGAGAAAAAAATTTTGTGCATGCGCTATGGTCTGGACGGCAAAAAGCCTGTCACCCAGCGGGAAATCGCAGGACAGATGAAAATATCCCGATCCTATGTATCCAGGATCGAAAAAAGCGCATTGGAAAAATTGAGACTTAGTTTTGCATTGGAAAATTAAAACATCTCTTGGAAAAAGGTGGGAAGTGTGTTATACTGTTCTCATCTTTTTTCATGCGCAAAAAGCGTTAAATTCTTTTTATGTATTTCTTTCGGCAGATTCGCCGACATAATTCCGGAAAGGAAAATATGTACAGTATAGTAAAAACAGCAATTATCCGGGGATTGGACAGTGTGCTGGTAGGAGTGGAGGCAGATGTGAGCGAGGGTCTTCCAATCTTTGAGATGGTGGGATTTCTCTCCTCCGAGGTGAGGGAGGCAAAAGAGCGGGTAAAAACGGCACTGAAAAACTGCGGATTCCGCCTTCCCACAAAGAAGATTACCATAAATCTGTCCCCGGCAAGTGTGAAAAAGTCAGGTTCGGGATTTGATCTGCCCATTGCCATAGCCATATTGGCAGCCTTGGGGGAAATCCCGGGCAATAGTCTGGAAGAGACATTGATCTTGGGCGAGATCGGCCTTCGGGGAAACGTGACGCCTATTCGGGGAGTGCTGCCTATCGTGGCAAAAGCTCAGGGGGAAGGAATCAAAAAGTGTGTGATCCCATATGAAAACATGAGTGAGGCAAAGCTGATCCCCGGAATGGAGATCTGGGGAGTGGAAACAATTTTGGAGACGGTATCTTACCTGAAGGGCAAAAGCTACAGGGAAAAGAAGTATTCCTGTAAAAGACAGGGAGAAACCGGAATGCGCAGAGTGGATTTTTCCGAGATCAATGGACAGAAAAGCGCTAGACGGGCCTGCGAGGTGGCAGTGGCGGGGAAACACAATTTTCTTATGGTAGGTCCTCCGGGAAGCGGCAAGACTATGCTTGCCAGGCGGATCCCTGGGATTTTACCCCCTATGACAAGGAGAGAGCAGCTGGAATTGTCCAAAATATACAGTGTGTCCGGTCTGCTGCAAAAAGAAAACGGGCTTATGGAGGAGAGGCCCTTTCGGAATCCTCACCACACCATTACCGCAGGGGGACTCTGCGGGGGAGGGGGAGTGCCAAAGCCGGGGGAGATCAGCCTTGCCCACCAGGGAGTTTTGTTTTTGGACGAACTGCCGGAATTTAAAAAGACAACCCTGGAAATTTTAAGACAGCCTCTGGAAGATAAACAGATCCAACTTGTGCGCCAGTCAGGCAGCTATTGTTATCCCGCTGACTTTATGCTGGTAGCGGCAATGAATCCCTGCAAATGCGGCTATTATCCCGACAGAAACCGCTGCAGCTGCACCGGGGAATCCATCCAGCGTTATTTAGAGCGGATCAGCAAGCCTCTTTTAGACAGAATTGACATCTGTGTGGAGACTTTTCCCGTCTCTTACGAAGATCTGGTGGCAACTGGGAAAAACGAATCCTCAGAGGCGATCAGAGGCAGGGTGACAGAATCCTTGGAGAGACAGAAAAAGAGATTTGAGGGAACTGGTATCTCATGTAACAGCCAGATTCCCGCCAGGGAGATGGAAAAATACTGCAGATTGGACAAAAAGCAGAAGAAATTTATGAAAGAAATTTATCAGTCCTTTGAGCTGTCTGCCAGGGGCTATCACAAAATATTAAAAACAGCAAGAACCATTGCGGATCTGGAAGGCAGCGGGGAAATTTTGCAGAGACATTTAAACGAGGCAGTGTGTTACAGGGCCATCGATAAAAAATATTGGGAGTAAAATATGACAGAAGAATTAAAATATCAGTATTGGATGAAATCCATTCCGGGAATTGGGAATAAAAAACAGAAAAAGTTAGTAGAATATTGTGGCAGCGCAAGAGAGGTGTATCATCTGACAGAAAAACAACTCTTATCCGTCTATGGGATAAGGGAAAAAGATGCCCTGGGGATCTTAGAGAGCAAAAAGACCTGGCAGTTAGAGCGGGAGGCAGAGAATTTAGCGAAAAAAGGAATTTTTTTCATTTCTATGGAGGAGGCTGATTTCCCGGAAAAGATCGCACAGATTTCCGATGGGCCTTATGCATTTTTCTATAAAGGAAAGCTTCCGGGGCGGGAAAAGACGGCGGCGATCGTGGGAGCCAGAAACTGTTCCTCCTACGGCAAGTCCATAGCCCTTTCCCTGGGGCAGTGTCTTGCGGCCAGAGGAGTCCAGGTCATCAGCGGCATGGCGGCGGGCATCGATTCCTTCGGGCACTGGGGAGCGATAAAAGGCGGTGGCAGCACATTTGCGGTCCTTGGCTGCGGGGTTGATGTTTGCTATCCCAGAGGAGCCTTTGAATTATATGAAAGGATTCTGGAAAAGGGAGGCGTTATCTCAGAATACCTGCCGGGAACAATGCCTGCTCCGGGACGCTTTCCCATGAGAAACCGTCTGATCAGCGGTTTTTCCGACATCGTGATCCTGGCAGAGGCAAAAGAAAAAAGCGGCTCATTGATCACGGCGGATTTTGCCCTGGAACAGGGGAAAGATATCTATGCCGTTCCCGGAAGGCTTGACGATGAGCTCAGCAGAGGATGCAACCGGTTAATTTATCAGGGGGCAGGGATTATTTTATCACCGGAGGAACTCCTTGCGGACCTTGGTTTTTCCGCCAAAAATCAGGAAGGGGAAAAACAAAATCCCAAAAAGGTACTTGAAAAAGAGGAATTGTTGGTGTATAGTTGCTTTGGCTTGCATTCGAAAACTTTGGAAGAGTTGGTTTTGCATACCGGGCTTAACGCAGAGGTCGTGACAGACCTGCTGGTAAAGCTTATGATGAAAGGTATGATTGAAGAAGAATTAAAAAACCGTTACAGAAAGGTATAGAAAACAGACAAAGGAGTGTATGATACAATGGCGAAATACCTGGTTATCGTGGAATCACCTGCAAAAGTAAAGACAATACAGAAATTTCTGGGAAAAAATTATGAAGTGGCAGCTTCGAACGGTCATGTGAGGGATTTTCCCAAAAGCCAGTGGGGAATCGACGTGGAACATGATTTCGAGCCGAAATATATAACCATTCGTGGAAAGGGAGATATTCTGGCAAAGCTTCGCAAAGAAGTGAAAAAGGCAGACAAAGTGTATCTTGCAACTGACCCGGACCGGGAGGGGGAGGCCATCTCCTGGCATCTGACAAAAGCGCTAAAGCTGGAGGATAAAAAAGTATACCGCATCACATTTAATGAGATCACGAAAAATGCGGTGAAAGCTTCTCTGAAACAGCCCAGGGAAGTGGATATGGATCTGGTGGACGCCCAGCAGGCAAGGCGAATGTTAGACAGGATGGTGGGTTATAAGATCAGCCCCCTTCTGTGGGTTAAGGTAAAACGGGGACTTAGCGCAGGAAGAGTGCAGTCTGTGGCGCTTCGCATTATCTGTGACAGGGAGGAGGAGATCAACGCCTTTATTCCCCAGGAATACTGGTCGTTAGACGCCAACCTGAATATAGAGGGGGAAAAACGTCCTCTGACAGCAAAATTCTACGGAACCAGCCAGGGAAAACTGACCATCGGTTCAAAGGAAGAAGTGGATAAGATCACAAATGAGATAGAACATGAAAAATTTCTGGTGGAGGAAGTAAAAAAAGGTGAGAGAACAAAAAAAGCTCCCCTGCCCTTTACTACCAGCACTTTACAGCAGGAGGCATCTAAAGTCCTAAATTTTTCCATCCAGAAAACTATGCGTATCGCACAGCAGTTATATGAAGGAGTGGATATAAAGGGCCAGGGAACAGTAGGAATAATTACCTATTTAAGAACGGATTCTGTGCGTATCTCCGAGGAGGCAGATCTGGCGGCGAGAGAATATATCACAGAAGCCTACGGGGAAAGCTATGTGGCGGAGAGCACATCCTCCGCAAAAAAGAATGCTGCAAAGATCCAGGATGCCCACGAGGCCATCCGCCCTTCCGATATCACCCGCACCCCTGTGCTGGTGAAAGAATCCTTATCCAGAGATCAGTTTCGGCTCTACCAGCTCATCTGGAAGAGATTTGCCGCCAGCCGTATGAGCTCTGCGGTGTATGAGACCATCTCTGTAAAAATCGGAGCCGGGCAGTACCGGTTCACCGCCTCTGCCTCCAAGATAAAATTTGATGGCTTTATGTCCGTCTACACCAGCGATGAGGATGAAAAGCCGGAGAACAATGCAATGCTTAGAGATATTGATCAAAATACGGTCTTAAAACTTGGAGAATTTGAGGAAAAACAGCATTTTACCCAGCCGCCGGCACATTACACGGAGGCGTCCCTGGTAAAAGCGTTGGAGGAGCTTGGAATCGGACGTCCAAGTACATATTCTCCAACTATCACCACTCTGTTGGGACGGCGTTATGTGGTAAAAGAGAACAAGAATCTGTATATCACGGAGCTTGGGGAGGTGGTAAATTCCATTATGAAAGAGTCATTTCCCACCATTGTAGATGAGCATTTTACCGCCAACATGGAATCACTTTTAGATAAAGTGGAGGAGGGTGCCATCAACTGGAAAACAGTTGTCAGCAATTTTTATCCTGATCTGGAGGAGGCAGTAAACACGGCAGAGCAGGAACTGGAAAAAATTCAGATTGAAGATGAAGTGACAGATGTCATCTGCGAGGATTGCGGCAGGAACATGGTGGTAAAATATGGCCCCCATGGAAAATTTCTGGCCTGTCCCGGTTTCCCCGAATGCAGAAATACAAAGCCCTATCTGGAAAAGATTGGTGTAGCTTGTCCCATGTGCGGCAGGGAAGTGGTTCTCAAAAAGACCAAAAAAGGTAGAAAATACTATGGGTGCGAAAATAATCCGGAGTGTGAATTTATGTCCTGGCAGAGGCCTTCCACGAAGAAATGTCCAAGATGCGGAGGCTATATGGTAGAAAAGGGGAATAAGCTGGCCTGTGCGGATAACCAGTGTGGATACAGTGAAAACAAGGCGGGGGATAATCAGGAACAATCTTAGCCTTTTTGTGAAAACAGACAGAGAAATCTTGAATTTTCTGAATAAATATGCTAGAATAGGAATCGGTTACAGAAATTTCGGAATATTCATAAGGAGGTAACTTATGAGCGTGCAGTTGTTGGATAAAACAAGGAAGATCAATAAGCTTCTTCATAATAACAGCTCATCTAAAGTGGTATTTAACGATATCTGCGATGTTCTGACAGAAATTTTAAAATCCAACATTCTTGTAATCAGCAAAAAGGGAAAGGTCTTAGGATGCAGCAACGGATATGGGATCGATGAGATCCATGAGCTGATCGTGGAAGAGGTGGGCGGTTTTATCGACCCACAGTTAAACGAGCGCCTTTTGGGGATCCTCTCCACAAAGGAGAACGTAAATCTGGAGACTTTAGGCTTTGAGACTGATGCGAAAAGATACTGTGCGATCATTACCCCCATTGATATCGCAGGCGAGCGCCTGGGAACTTTATTTGTGTACCGTTTAGACTTTCAGTATGATATAGACGATATTATTTTAAGCGAGTATGGCACTACTGTGGTAGGGCTTGAGATGATGCGCTCTGTAAACGAGGAGAGTGCGGAGGAAAGCCGTAAGATCCAGATCGTAAAATCTGCTATCAACACCCTTTCTTTTTCAGAGCTGGAGGCTATCACGCACATTTTTGATGAGCTGGACGGCAATGAGGGCATTCTGGTGGCAAGCAAAATTGCGGACCGGGTAGGCATCACAAGGTCAGTGATCGTCAACGCCCTGAGAAAATTTGAAAGTGCGGGTGTGATAGAATCCCGCTCCTCAGGAATGAAAGGGACATACATAAAAGTAATAAATGACGTGGTATTTGATGAACTCTCAAAGATTAAAAAGCAAAATGATAAGCATTGAAGGACAGATATATAAAGGTTTATAGGAAAAAAGTTCTATGAACCTTTTTGATTTTTAGGAAAATTTTGACGAAAAAGGAAGGATTTTGGTCACATCTTGTGATGAAATGAAAAAAAAATACAAGATAATGTAAAAAATCAAAAAAAAACCTTGTGTTTTTCTCAATATAATTTATAATATAATAAGGTTATAGTAGAAATTTTATGCAGAAAGGAGAATCAGAATGTTTTCATCCAATGTATTTAATTATATCAATGTTTTGGACAAAGCGGCAGATGCAAGCTGGCTTCGTACCCAGACACTTGCCAACAATCTTTCCAATGTGGACACGCCTTTTTACAAGAGGAAGGATGTGGATTTTCAGAGTGTGCTGAGACAGGAGCTTGGGAATATGAAATATACCACATTGGACAGCAAAATAGACAATGCGGATCTGAGTCATCTGGAAGTTTCCACGTACATAGATTCAGCCAACTATTCTTACCGTCTGGATCACAACAATGTGGACGTGGATACGGAGAATGTGGAGCTGGCATCGGAGGCGATCCGTTACAGTGCATTGACAGACAGCATGACACAGGAGTTTTCCAGATTACAGATGGTGATCAAATAGTCAGGATGACAGGAGGAGAGGATTATGGGATTGTTTCAGGCTTTTGATATCTGTGCATCCGGTATGACAGCACAGCGGTTTCGTACGGATATCATTGCGGAGAATGTGGCAAATGTAAATACCACCAGAACAGAGGATGGCACTCCTTATAGAAGGAAGATGGTTACATTTGCGGAGAGGGATAAAGATACTTTTCATACGCTTTTTACCAACAGGATGCGTCGGTATGGCGGCAATGGGGTAAAGGTCGCAAAAGTGTTAGATGATGAGGAGACAGATTATATTATGAAATATGATCCTTCCCATCCGGATGCGGATGAGAATGGATATGTGTCTTATCCGAATGTGAACATCGTACAGGAGATGACAGATCTGATCGATGCCAGCAGGGGATACGAAGCGAATGTGACGGCTTTTAATTCTGTGAAGTCTATGGCACAGTCCGGCCTGCAGGTAGGAAAATCATAATAGGAAGGAACAGGAGGCAAAAAGATGGATATATCTGCATTGACAAATGTAACTTCGGATTATATTGCAGGGCAGTATGATGCGAGTAAGATCACACCTTTTACGGAGGAAACGAAAGATTTCTCTACCGTGCTTGGTGCGGCGATGAATATGATCAACGAGACAAATGATTATCAGAATGCAGCGGAGTCTGCGCAGATTCAGTTTGCACTGGGGGAGTCCACCAGCACGCATGACCTGGCGGCAGCGCAGCAGAAAGCTAATCTTGCGCTTTCCTATACAGTGGCAGTGCGGGATAAAGTGTTGGATGCTTATAAAGAAATAATGAATATGTCAATATAGTGGGTAGGTAGATAGTATGCCAGAAAATGTGCAGAATATTTTAAATAAAGGAAAAGACTGGTGGACAAAGTTTTCCACCAAACAGAAAGCTCTTGCGGTCAGTATCACGGCGGCGGTGCTGATTGCTCTTGTGATACTTGCGGTAGTGATGAATCAGCCGAAGATGGAACTTCTGGCGGAATGCGAGAATACAAAGCAGGCGTCAGAAGTGAAGAACCTTTTGGATGGAGAGGAAATCAAATGTAAAATATCCTCGGACGGTCTTACCTTTTGGGTAAATCAAAAAGATATGACCACGGCCACTCTTCTTCTGGGTTCTAATGAGATTCCTACAGCAGATTACGATCTGGACAAAGTGTTTGACGGAAGTTTCAGTACAACGGAGTCTGACAAGAACAAAAAATACCAGCGTTATCTGGAGGGCAAATTTGAGGATCAGCTGGAAACTATTTCCGGTGTGGAGGAGGCAAGTGTTTCCCTTTCCATTCCGGTGGAGGATGGAACTATTATCTCCATGAACCAGGAGACATATGCCAGTGTGATCTTGACATTGAATTCTGAGCTGGATGACGAGCAGGCGGTAGGAATTGCAAAATTTATCGCTACAGAGGTGGGAAATGATTCCACAGACAATATTTTGATCATAGACGGAAGCGGTAATGTGCTGTTTTCCGGAGGAGATACCAATTCCGCCATGGGCAATGCCAATTCACAGCTCTCTGTGAAAAACAAGGCAGAGAACATGGTGAAAAGTGAAGTGAAGAGCGTTGTCCTTGGAACAGATGTGTATGATAATGTGGAAGTGGGACTGAACCTGAATATGAATTTTGATTCAGAGGAATATATGAATCATCATTATTATCTGGACGAGGGACAGGAGCAGGGATATTTAGACAGCGAGTCTGTTTTTGAGTCCGAGGCTACAGGCGGTGAGGCAGCCGTGCCGGGAACCACAGCAAATGATGATCCTACATATGTGATGCCGGATGGTGAGACTACATCTTCTTCTGTTTCGGAGAGGAAGAGCAACTATCTTCCCAGCGAGGAGATCACAAAGCGAAACAGCGAAGGTTCTACAGTGGATTATGCAACCTCTTCTATTTCCGTAGTGGCAACGTCCTATGTGGTGTATGACGAGAAGGCATTGAAAGCAGACGGAACATTGGACAATATATCTTTTGATGAGTTTGTTGCACAGAACAGTGACCGTGTCAAGACCACGGTCGATCAGGAGTTTTATGATGCGGTTGCAAACGCAACAGGCATTCCAGTGGAAAATATTACCTTTATCGCTTATGATGTGCCGTTTTTTAAATATGCTTCGGCGGGAGGAAGAGATCTGGCAGATTATCTCCAGATTGTTTTGGCAGTGCTTATCTTTGCACTTCTGGGCTTTGTAGTATTTAAGAGCACCAGAAAACAGCCGGAGGAAGTTATCGAGCCTGAGCTTTCTGTGGAGAGCCTGCTTGAGACCACAAAAGAGGCGACCGAGGAAAACGGTCTGGAGGACATTGGGTACAGCGAGAAATCTGAAACCCGTATTTTGATAGAAAAATTTGTGGAAGAAAATCCGGAAGCGGCAGCTACGCTGTTACGTAACTGGCTGAACGAGGAATGGGAGTAGTGTTATGGCAGACAAAGAAGATTTTAGCGGTGTCCAGAAAGCTGCTATCTTATTAATTGCTCTGGGACCGGAGAGGTCAGCAGATATATTTAAACATTTAAAAGAAGATGAGATTGAGGAACTTACTTTAGAGATCGCAAACACCAGAAGCGTTTCGCCTCAGGTAAAAGATAAGGTTCTGGAAGAATTTTATCAGGTCTGCCTGGCGCAGCAGTATATTGCGGAAGGTGGTATCGGTTATGCAAAAGAGCTTTTGGATAAAGCGCTGGGCAATGAGAAGGCTCAGGAGGTTATCTCCAAGCTTACGGCTTCCCTGCAGGTTCGCCCATTTGAGTTTGTGCGAAAGACCGATCCCAGCCAGGTGTTGAACTTTATACAGGACGAACATCCTCAGACCATAGCCATGATCTTATCATATCTCACACCGGCGCAGGCTGCTATGATTGTGGGGGCGCTGGCGCCGGAGACACAGGCGGATGTTGCCAAGAGAATTGCAACTATGGATCGTACATCACCCGATGTGATCAAAGAGGTGGAACGGGTATTGGAGAGAAAACTTTCGTCACTTATCAATCAGGATTACACCATCGTGGGCGGTGTGGATGCTATCGTAAATATTTTAAATACTGTAGACCGCTCCACAGAGAAACATATTATGGAATCTCTGGAAATCGAAGAACCGGAACTGGCAGACGAGATCCGCAAGAAGATGTTCGTATTCGAAGATATCTTGCTGCTTGACGACCGTGCCATCCAGCGTGTGCTTCGTGACGTGGACAACAACGATCTGTCTATCGCATTGAAGGGTTCCAACGAGGAGGTTCAGAACGCAATCTTCAAGAACCTGTCCAAACGTCTTGCCGCAATGATCAAAGAGGATATGGAGTTTATGGGACCTGTCCGTATGAAAGACGTGGAAGAGGCACAGCAAAAGATTGTTGGTGTTATCCGTAAGTTAGAGGATTCTGCAGAGATTGTAATCTCCAGAGGCGGAGGTGACGAGATCGTTGTCTAATTTTTTTAAACAGTATAACGTTGTGGAGGAACATTCGGATGTCCGGATGATAGACTATAACGCTATGGCACAGGAAAAGCTGAGGAAACTGGCGGCAAAACAGGCGCCAGCAGCTTCCGCCGGAGCAGACGGCTTTCAAAGCCTGGATTCCATTGTGCCCCAGGAACCTGTAAAGAGCCCGGAGGAAATTTTACAGGAGGCCAAGGACGAGGCAGAACAGATTTTAAAAGATGCCAGAAATCGTTCAGATGATATGTTAAACGACGCATATCAGAAGTCAGAACAGATAAAGCTTCAGGCAAAAGAAGAAGGACACTCTCTGGGATATAAAGAAGGCAGTGAGGAAGCCCGCAGCGAACTGGAAGCGGAATATGCCAAAAAGCAGGAGGAACTGGAAGCGCACAAGTTGTCTCTCCAGGAAGATTACAACCGGGAGATGAAAGAACTGGAACCTATGCTTTTAGATACGATTCTGACTGTGGTGGAAAAAGTATTTCACATTCAGTTTTCCGATAAGAAGGACATTCTTCTCTATTTGGTGGAAAATGCCATATTGAATATTGAAGGCTGCAAGAATTTCCGTATTCGGGTAGGAGAAGAGCAGAGGGCATTCTTAGAGAGGCGCAAAGAGGAAATATTGGAACAGGTAGGTCATGATGTAAGTCTTGAGATACTTTCCGATCCTTCCTTCCGGGAAGATGAGTGTGTGATCGAGACGGATACAGGAATATTTGACTGCGGAACAGGTGTGCAGTTAGAGAACCTGATAAAAGATATAAAAGCATTAATTTCGTGAGGATGAGCAGCGTGGCATATGATTTTGATAAATACTTACAATTAGCAGACCGCACCTATTTTAAGCGTATGGGGAAAGTTGTAAAAATAGTTGGGCTGACCATTGAATCTGTGGGCCCGGATGCGAAGCTGAATGATTTGTGCCGCATTATAATAGATGAGGAAAAGAACCTTTCTGTAATGGCAGAGGTAGTTGGGTTTCGTGACAGCAGACTGCTGCTGATGCCTTTTGAAAGTGTGGAGGGCTTAGGCGTTGGATGTACTGTAGAGAATACGGGACATCCTTTGTCTGTTTCAGTGGGAGAGGGGCTTTTAGGGCATCTCTTAGATGGGATTGGAAGATTTTCAGAAGGAGAGTTTTTAAGTGAAAAACAGGAGTATCCGGTAGAGGCAGCTCCGCCTGACCCTATGGAACGGCAGATCATAGACGAGGTACTCCCTCTGGGAGTAAAGGCAGTGGACGGTCTGATCACTGTGGGAAAAGGACAGCGTATCGGCATTATGGCAGGTTCCGGTGTGGGAAAGAGTACGCTGATGGGAATGTTTGCCAGAAATACCAAAGCCGATATCAACGTGATTGCTCTGATTGGCGAGCGCGGGCGAGAAGTCCGTGAATTTATAGAAAGAGACTTGGGCGAGGAGGGAATGAAGCGTTCCGTTGTAGTGGTGGCAACTTCCGACAAACCGGCGTTGATCCGCAACAAAGCGGCAAAAACGGCGACGGCCATTGCAGAGTACTACAGGGACCAGGGAAAAGATGTGCTTCTTATGATGGATTCCCTGACACGTTTCTCCATGGCTCAAAGAGAGATTGGTCTCGCCTCAGGTGAGCCTCCGGTGACCAGGGGATATCCTCCCAGCGTGTACTCGGAGATGCCCAGGCTTTTAGAGCGGGCGGGAAATTCCGATAAAGGCTCTATCACCGGACTCTACACCGTACTGGTAGACGGCGATGATATGAATGAGCCTATCGCAGATACAGCCAGAAGTATTTTGGATGGGCATATCGTGCTGTCCAGAAGGTTAGGGCACAAGAACCATTATCCGGCGGTGGATGTGCTTCAGAGCATTTCCCGTGTTATGAGCACCATTGCTACAAAAGAGCACAAGGATGCTGCTGGAAGGCTTCGTAATGTACTTGCCACATACAGTGAGGCAGAAGATTTGATCAATATCGGCGCCTATAAAAAAGGTTCCAATCCAGAAATTGATTTTGCAGTTTCCAAAATAGGCGCTGTGAATCGTTTTTTACAACAGGATATCATGGAAAAGTTTGGTTTTGAAGAAGAAGAGCAGATGCTCGAGGAGCTTTTTGTGGAGTAGATAAATGGCAAAGTTTAATTACAAGTTACAGAGTGTTTTGGACATTAAGGAAAAACTGGAGAGTCAGGAAAAAATAGCATACGGACTTGCCACGGCCAAAGTTTTAGAAGAGCAGGAAAAGCTGCAGAAGCTGATGCTCCAGAAGGCGGGGTACGATAAGCGTGCAAGGGAGCTGGTGAAAGGCGACATTGACCTTTTGGAGGTGAAATCCTGCAGAAATGCGGTGGATACCATGAAGACCAGAATCCGTGGGCAGATGATTGAACTGCACCGTGCCCAGAAGCAACAGGAGATTGCCAGGAACAGGTTAAATTCGGTGATGATCGAGCGAAAGACTTATGAAAAGCTTCGGGAAAAGAAAATGGATGAATTTAAGCAGGAATTGCTTTTGGAAGAGAAAAAAGAGATAGATGAATTGGTAAGTTATACATATGGCCAGGATGAAGAGTAGGCGAAAAAGATGACAGGTGGTGTGAGCAAATGGCAGACGAAAAGAATTTTATGTCAGGCGAAAATGAGATTGTAGATGCAAAAGAGGCAAAAAAGGCCGCAAAGGAAGCCAAGAAAGCGGAAAAATTGAGAAAAGAACAGGACAGGCGCAGAAAGAAGCTGGAAAAAGCCGGTATGTCCCAGGAAGAGATCCAGAGAATCCTTGACAATCCGGAGTATGAGGAAGAGAGCGGCGGAGGCCGCCTGGCAGTATTTTTTGTAACCCTGATAATCATTGCGATCTGGCTTGCGATCCTTGCGCTGCTGGTAAAGATGGATGTAGGCGGTTTTGGCTCCACTGTGCTGGCACCGTTGTTAAAAGATGTCCCCTACATAAACAAGATCCTGCCGGAGGCGGATGAGGTGACGGAAGTTTCCACCGAGGCGGTAAATACGGAATATCCTTACGCAACATTAGACGAGGCAGTTGCCAGGATCAAAGAACTTGAAATTCAGCTGCAGACGGAGAAAAATGCTCTTACCGTAAGTCAGGCACAGGTGGGTGACCTTCAGGAGCAGGCACAGCAGTTAGAACAGTACAAAGCAAATGAGGCGGCTTTTGAGGAGCGCAGGCAAAAATTCGACGAAGAGGTTGTGTTTTCTGACCAGGCACCCGATATAAATGAATATAAGAATTATTATGAACAGATAGACCCGGCCAATGCGGAGGCAATTTACAAGCGTGTAGTAGAACAGCTTGAAAATGAGAAAGAACTGGAAGAGTATGTCAGCATGTATTCCTCCATGAAGCCAAAACAGGCAGCGGCCATTTTCGATACGATGACAAACGACCTAAAGCTTGTGGCAAAGATATTGCAGGCGATGGACGTTGAGAGCAGTTCCAGTATTCTGGGAGCCATGAACACAGACACAGCGGCAAAGCTGACGAAACTCATGGAGCCTTCGAATAAAAAATAATCTGAAAAGAAAGGAGGAAGGAATGTGGCAGATACCAATATTTCAGGCATTGCAAAGATAGTGCTGAGTGCCAGAGCTGATATGAAAGCCACAAAGCCGGAGAATGACAGAGAGGGTGTTGACTTCTCGGCCAGTTTTATGGATATGATGAAACAAAACACTCCGGGAAACAGTGTCAGCCAGACAACAAAAGCTTCGTCTGACAGTATTCAGCCAGTGAAAACCGACGACAGTCCGGTGTACGATGTCAGTACATCAAAACAGGCAAACGTCACTGTCAAAGAAGAGATCACCGCAGAAAAAGTCCAGACAGAAGGTGCAGAAAAACTGGATGAATTTGCGGAAAATGTCTATGAGACACTGGAAGAAGAGTATCATGTATCAAAGGAAGATATTGAAGCTGTACTGGCAAGTCTTGGATTTAATGTGACAGACCTGATGGATCCTAAGAACCTGATGACCTTGGTGACAGAGCTCACTGGGGAAGATGTGGGAACTTTGTTCCTAAGTGAAAATTTCCAGAATGTGATGCAGGAGATTTCAGTGTTGACAGAAGAGCTTGCGGCAGAGTTTGGGATTACAAAAGAGCAGCTGATGGCATTTGCAAAAGAGCTGAACCAGAAGGTTAAAGATGCGGCTGTTGCCACGGATACTTTCAGTTCTCAGGAAATTGAGACAGAGACAGAAAACATTGTGACAGTGGAGGGTGAAAAAAATATCCAGACGCTGACAGCATCAGATTTTGTCAGGGAAATCGGTCAGATGGAGGATTCCATGACAGTGGAGGAACCTGAGGAGGCAGAGGAAGAGCAGCCAGGTCAGATTGCGGTGACAGAGACAGAAGAGGAAGATACAGAGAAATCTTCCTGGAACAGCAAAAATGACAATGCCTTTGAATCAGGAAAGAACAGCAAGGCAGAACATGATGGTTCCAATGCCCATGTGACAAATCTGCAGAACAACAGGATGGAAGAATTTGCCATTCCAAAAGAAACTGCAGTTCCGGTTTATACCAGTCAGGTAAATGTTGCGGATATCATTGAGCAGATCGCAAACCATGTGAGGATCAATCTCTCTGCGGAGGGGACTTCTATGGAGATGCAGTTAAATCCTGAAAATTTAGGTAAGATATACCTGAATATTTCCGAGAAGGAAGGTGTGATCCGAGCACAGATCGCAGCACAAAATGAAATGGTAAAAGAAGCATTGGAAACCCAGATGGTGGAACTTCGCCAGAACTTAAACCAGCAGGGTATCAAAGTGGATGCCATTGAGGTTACTGTTGCCACCCATGAGTTTGAACAAAATTTAGAAGGGCAGGCAAGACAGGAAGAACAGGCGAGACAGCAGATGGAAGAAAACCAGAAAAAAGCAAGACGAAGCCTGAATCTCAATGATTTGGACGGCCTCACCGGCCTTATGTCGGAAGAGGAAGAGCTTGTGGCAAAAATGATGCGGGACAATGGCAATCAGGTTGATCTAACCGCATAGGAAAGGAGAAAACAGATGGCGCTTTTAATGCAGGAAATAAAAAACGGAAAAGTGGTGGAAACAGAGACGCTTGCGGATAAAGCGGATAAGGCCAGTAAAGAACTGGGAAAAAACTCCGGTTTGGATAAACAGGCTTTTTTACAGCTTTTAGTTGCACAGATGCAGTACCAGGATCCTTTGGAACCTATGGACAATACAGAGTATATTTCACAGCTTGCAACTTTTTCAACACTTGAGGAAATGCAGAATATGAGAGCTGCTACAGAGCAGAGTTATGCCAATAATCTTGTGGGAAAATATGTGATCCTGAATACAGACTCCGGCACGGTTCATGGAAAAGTGGACTATGTCATGTACGAAAAGGGCAATATATTCCTGGCAGTCAACGACGGGCTCTATTCTATAGAGGATTTGGACACTGTGGCAGACAGTACATACTACGAGGCTGTTGAGATGGCAAACCTGTTTTCCAGTCTTCTTGCGGCAATGCCCAGCGCAAAGGAGTTCAATTCTGGAAATATGTCGGATTTCGAGAAGATCAAAACTCTTTTGGAATCCATGAATGTGTATCAGCAGAATTTTATTTCTGAGGATGATGCCAAGAAGTACAAAGAATTATTGACAGTTTACGAGCAGCTTAAAGGAAATACTTCTTCCAATACCTCTTCCACAGGTAATACGGGAAATACAGGCGGTACGGAAAATACGGGAAAAGATGATTTGAAGGATGAATAAACAGGCAGAGAGGTGAGAGTTATGGATAAACTAAATAATCGGTTTACATCCATTGAGCAGGTTGCCAGTCAGTATATGACGCCTGCAAAAAACAGCAGGGAAGCCTCAAAAGATGCCAATGTTTCATTCCAGGATATCCTGTTAAAAAAGCAGGCAGAGGAGAGCGGGGAGTTAAAGTTTTCCAAACATGCTTCCCTTCGGTTGGAGGAGCGGAATATCAGCCTGACAGAAGAACAGAATGAGCGCTTGCAAAATGGAGTGAAGAAAGCTGACGAAAAAGGGATACAGGAATCTTTGGTGATGATGGATTCCCTGGCTTTTATCGTAAACATTCCCAATAAGACCGTTGTGACGGCAATGGATCAGAGGGAGACAGACAATAACGTATTTACAAATATTGACGGAGCTGTCATTATCTAACCCGCCGGACCTTTGTGGAAGCGGAGGCTTTTGACTGACAGAGAGAGCAGACGGCTCGTTTATGATTTAGGAGGTCATTCATTATGATGAGATCATTGTTTTCTGCTGTGTCTGGACTTAAGACACATCAGACAAGGATGGACGTAATCGGTAACAACGTGGCAAACGTAAATACCGTGGCATTTAAGTCGTCCGGAGTAACATTTAGCGAACTTATGTATCAGACCATTTCCGGCGCTTCCGGCGCAAACGATACCAGAGGTGGTGTGAATGCAAAGCAGATCGGTCTTGGTGTAAGTACCGGGTCTACAAAAATCAGGATTACCTCGGCAGGTGCTGCTGAGTCAACAGGAGATCCTTTTGATGTTCGTCTTACAGACACAAGCACAACCAATTTCTTTATTGTAAACAATGGTTCTAAAAACCTGTTTACAAGAGCTGGTTCATTTTACATTGACGGAGCAGGAAATCTTTGTATGACATCTACCGGTTACACTGTTATGGGATGGCAGGTAGATGACACCACGGGAGATATCAGAAAAGACCAGGTATCTGCTTTAAAGATCATGCAGGAGAAAAATCTTACTTCTGCGCCGGAGGCAACTACCAATGCCAGAGCCGCTGGTGTTATGGATAAAAACGACAGCAATGTAACCAGTGATGATGGTTACACCATGATTTTGAATTTCTTTGATGCATTGGGATATAATTATGTGGCGAAATTTTCAGTGAAGGTTACAGATCCGGATAATCAGCAGTATACAGTGGAACTTTCTGATATCTTAGATTCCAATAACCATTCTGTTTTAGATGATTATGTGAATCAGGTTGTACAGGGAGGCGGTACCCGGGATGATGCCATAAGAAATATTTTCGGACGGGATGCGATGTTGAATAAGACATATACATGTTCCGAACCGAATTTGATTTATAACAATGGTGCCTGGTGTTATCGTTATACCGACTATGGAACTACTACAGGTCTGGGAGCGGGAGCAAGTACAGCTCTGTCAGCAGGTGTGCAGCCGGATGCCAATGGTGTGGTTACAATTCCCTACACAGTGAACAATTCGGACGGCACAACGTCGAATCTGACAGCGACCTTTGACCTTACAGAAGTGTTTGGTGTTTCTCTGGACAGATTAAATGCCCAGGCGCCTGCTACAGGCAATTTCACCATGGATCCTGCATGGAATGCCGCTACACCGAATGAGAATTATGTGGTACAGTTCAATTATTCGGAACCTACGATAAACTACACATTAAAGTATAGTCCGGATGACGGAACATTTACATACGTGGGAGATCCTGGCAACAATTCTGTTACCATGAATCTGGCGGCAACTCTGGGAGGCAATTTCTCCAATATTAATATCGATTTTTCAGAGAGTAAATCCGCAGCTCAGGGAGGAAAAACAACTCTGGGGCTGGATGCAGGAGCTCTTGATAAGCAGACTGGTGTCGGAAGAAAATTAGGTGCCATGATTGGCATTTCCATTAATGGCGATGGAAGGATTTATGGCTCCTATGACAACGGTAACACAGAGCTTTTAGGACAGATTGCAGTTGCTCAGTTTGCAAATGCCTCTGGTCTTGAAAAGATAGGAGAGAACTGCTATGATACCACATTGAACTCGGGTGATTTTGATGGAATCGGCGTGGATATTTCTGCAGACGGAAGCAAGATGACCAGCGGCGAGTTGGAAATGTCCAATGTAGATCTTTCCACAGAGTTTACGTCAATGATCATCACCCAGAGAGGTTTCCAGTCAAACTCCAGGGTTATTACAACTTCTGACACATTGCTGGAGGAGCTGATCAATCTGAAACGTTAATATTGCATGAATATTAGCAATTATTGCAAAAAAATGAAAAATTTTTTCGCTTATATGGTGCGAAACTGTTTCAAAATACAACATAATGTGGTATAATACATGAAATGGCGGTGCATGGTTCCACTCTGCAAAGTGTCAGACCATGCACCTTTTTAAGGAAATATGGTTCTAAAGTACTGTGTTTCTGAAAAAAATAGCGTTATTTTAAAAATATTTCGAGAAGTTTATAGACAAGAGTGTGAAAATTTAGTAATATTATATAAAAGGTTTTTTATGATGTGTTTTACACATTGATAAAATACAGAATGGGTAGGTGAGAACATTGGATATTGCGTCATTAGCAGGAACAGTCCTGGGTCTTGTCATGTTGGTTTTTGGTATTCTTTCCAACGGTGCTTCAATTCCGGGTTACATAGATGTACCATCCGTCATCATTACAATCGGTGGTTCTGTAGCAGGTACATTGGCTTCAAACAAACTGCCGGACTTCCTTACCGGATTAAAGAGTGCATCCATGGTATTTAAAGACCAGTCTATGGATCCTGGTGCAATTATCACGAAAATTATTGACTTGGCCAATGTGGCCAGAAAAGAAGGCCTTCTCGCATTGGAGGAAGCCTCCAATGATGTGGATGATTCCTTCCTGAAAAAGGGAATCATGCTGGTGGTTGATGGAACAGATCCGGAACTTGTCCGGGGGATTCTGGAAACAGAACTGACTTGTCTGGAGGACAGACATAAGAAAGTAATTGGATTTTGGGAGAAATGGGCTGAGTTAGGTCCTGCGTGGGGAATGATTGGAACCCTGGTTGGTTTGGTAAACATGTTGAACAACATGGATGACCCTTCAGCTATCGGACCGGCTATGGCAGTTGCTTTGCTTACAACCTTGTATGGTTCTTTGGTCGCAAACTGGATCTGTAATCCCTTTGCGGCAACTCTTTCAGACAACAACTCCAGAGAGGTCATTGTAAAAGAAGTTACGGTGGAAGGACTTTTGTCTATTCAGGCAGGGGAGAACCCCCGTGTCATCGAGACAAAACTGAAATCCTTTATGGCACCAGCGCTTAGAGACAGTATTGGCGAAGGCGGCGGAGGTGACGAATAGTGGCAAGAAAGAAACAGGAAGAGGCACCAAAAGGCTCGCCGGCATGGATGGCCACATTTAGTGACTTGATGAACCTACTTTTATGCTTCTTCGTATTGCTTTTCTCAATGTCAAGCGTTGATGCTGCAAAATTTGAAATGGTAGTGGCATCTTTAAAAAGTAGTTTTAGTGTGCTTCCAGGGGGAGGTTCTTCCATAGAGGTTGGACAGCTTATTTCTTCGGGAGTGAGTCAGTTAGAAAATTTCAGCGTCTTCTTTGAACAGAGCCAGGCGACAGAAAAACCGGATGAAGCAGGGGAGACAGAGCCTCAGCAAGCTTTTGAGGAAGAAATGTTGGAAGAGATGGAAGAGATGGCAGAAGAGATCAGAGAACAGGTGCAGCAGAATGGGATCCAGAATCAGGTAGAGGTGGATTTTAATGCGCAATATGTGCTGCTTACTTTAAATGGTGCGTTGCTGTTTGATTCTGGTGTGGGAGAGATTCGAGAGGATGCGGCTCCTCTGATTGAAAAAATAGGAGCTATCTTGTCAAATTATGACAGTAATATTATAGAAATAGAAGGCCATACAGATAATGTGCCTATTTCCAACGAGAGATATCCCAATAACAATGTACTCTCTATGTTCCGTGCCTTGAGCGTGGCAGATTATATCAGGGAACACACGGATTTGGATCCAGCACTGATAAAATCTTCCGGCAGAGGAGAATATGTTCCGGTTGCTGATAATACAATACCAGAGGGAAGAGCGAGAAACCGAAGAGTAGAGATAAAAATTTATAATTCTTACACTTCGCAGCAATAGAAGATAGAATAGGAAGGGAAAGACGATGAAGAAAAACCTTATTACAATGATGGTTTTGGCATTAGTTTTGGTCAATTTGGTTTTGACAGCTATCTTGACAATCACCATAGTACCTCAGACAAAGAAAGCAAATGAGTTGATTACTCAGGTGTGCAGTGCAATTAATTTAGAGTTGCAGAGCGGCGCTACCACGTCAGATATTGGCGCTGTTCCTATTGATAAACTTGCTACTTACTCCATTGCGGACAGTATGACAATTAATTTTAAAGACAATGGAGACGGGGTTGATCATCTTGTGGTGCTGACGGTTACTATTTCCATGAATACGGAAGCGGATGGTTACAAAGAGTATGGCGATCTTGCAGCGAGAGAAGATTTGATAAAAGATACAATCAACAGAGTGATTGGAAGCCATACATATGATGAATTTAAGGCAGATGAACAGAAGGTGCGTAATTCGATTGTGGAAGAATTGCATAATCTGTTTGGTTCTAGCTTTATTGTAGGTGTCAGCTTCCCGCAAATGACATATCAATAGGCAACAAATACATTAGGCAGGTGGTGAAAATTCATGGGTGAGGTATTGTCCCAGGACGAAATTGACAGTTTGCTCTCGGCGCTAAGTCAGGGTGAATTGGATGTTGAAGAAATGAAAGATGCTCCTGAGAAACAGATAAAGGACTATGATTTTGCGAGGCCTTCCAAGTTTTCAAAGGAACATTTGAGAACATTGGAAATCATCTTTGAACATTATGGAAGGTTGATTTCTACCAATCTTCCGGTATATCTGAGAAAGAGTGTTCAGGTGGAGGTTATGAACTCCGAGGCAGTAACATATCAGGAGTTTTCAAACGCATTATCGAATCCGGTTTTGCTTGGAGTTGTAAACATGGAGCCTCTGGATGGCAGTATTGTTTTAGAGGTAGCTTCCAATCTAGGGTATTCGATTGTAGACCGAATGCTTGGGGGAAGCGGGCAGCCGCTGGATAAGCCCAGAGAATTTTCGGAGATTGAGTTGCTCATTATCGAACGTATTATGACAGTATGTGTTGAACTTTTATCTGAACCATGGCATAATGTAGTGGATATTAGTCCGAGATTAGAGCGGATAGAGACGAATTCTCAGTTTGCTCAGTTTATTTCGCCAAATGAAATGATAGCAATTGTGACAATAAACATGAGGCTGGGTGATGTGGAAGGGCTTATGAATATCTGTCTTCCCTTTATCACCTTGGAACCTGTGATGGATAAACTGAATACGAAATTCTGGTATTCCAACATAAAGAAGACGGATGAGGTCGAGTATACAGAGGCGATTGAAAGCTTGATTTCTAGGACTTCTGTGCCGGTAAAGGCATATTTGGGGAGGAGCACTGTATCAATTAAAGATTTCAGTACTTTACAGATGGGAGATATAATCCGTTTGGATTCCAAAGTAGATCAGGAACTTGATGTTTATGTGGGGAATATCCGCAAATTTACTGCGTTGCCAGGTGCTTCCGGCAACCAATATGCAGTAAGAATTACATCAGTAATCAGAGAGGAGCAGTAAACAATGGATGGAATGTTATCGCAGGAAGAAATAAACGCCCTGCTGAATGAACCCGGTGGTTCAGGAGTTGATAGCGAGACGCCGCTTTCTGATTCCGAAAAAGATGCCATTGGGGAAGTTGCTAATATCAGTATGGGTACGGCAGCTACGACTCTGTTTTCACTGGTAAACAGAAAGGTTGAGATATCAACACCTGTGGTTTCTTTTGCCACATGGGATGATGTAGTTGCAGCATATGAAAAACCCTGTGTTTTTATACGGATTGCTTATACTGTGGGGTTGGATGGAAGCAATCTCTTGGTACTAAAAGAAAACGATGTAAAAGTCATCACCGATTTGATGATGGGTGGAGACGGAACAAATACCAGTGATGAGTTGGGAGAACTTCATCTCTCCGCAATCAGCGAAGCCATGAATCAGATGATGGGGTCGGCGGCAACGTCCATCTCATCTATGTTAAATAAAATGATTGATATCAGTCCGCCGGAAGCTGATCTTATCGATTTGGCAGAGACGGCTGACGCAAGAGATATTGATCAGTTCCTTGCCGGACAGTTTGTAAGAATTTCTTTCCGAATGGTGATTGGGGACTTGGTAGACAGCCAGATTATGCAGTTGTATCCCTTTTCTTTTGCGAGAGAAATGTGTTCCAGCATTGCAAAGAACATGGAACAGGATGCCGCAGAAAGCGTTTCCTTAAGTAATAATCAAAGTAGTGATACAGGAGCAGCCGCAGGACAGTCGGCAGCTTCGGGACAGGAGCAGACTATGACAGCACAACCTATGACGGGACAGCCAGCAATGGGGCAGCCCATGATGGCACCACAACCCATGATGCAGCAGCCGGTCAATGTACAGCCGGCACAGTTTCAGGCATTTGCCCCAGGGGCAGGTCCTATGATGCAGCCAGAGAACATTGATCTTATTATGGATGTTCCTTTGGACGTAACAGTAGAATTGGGCAGGACAAGTAAATCAATCCAGGAAATTTTGGATTTCTCACCTGGAACGATTATTGAATTAAATAAAATTGCAGGTGAACCGATTGATGTACTTGTAAATGGTAAGTATGTAGCCAAAGGTGAAGTCGTTGTGATCGAGGAAAGCTTTGGCGTAAGAATTACAGAAATTATTAAATAAGGAACAAGAATAGGAGAGTAAACTATGGCAAAAAATATTTTGATTTGTGATGATGCTGCATTTATGCGTATGATGATTAAAGACATCTTAACCAAAAATGGTTATAATATTGCCGGGGAAGCTGAGAACGGCGCAAAGGCAGTAGAGAAATACAATGAGACAAAACCGGATTTGGTATTGATGGACATTACTATGCCTGAGATGGATGGAATCCAGGCATTGAAGAAAATCAAAGAGGGAGATCCCAACGCCTGTGTAATTATGTGTTCTGCAATGGGACAGCAGGCAATGGTTATCGAGGCAATTCAGTCTGGGGCTAAGGACTTTATTGTAAAACCATTCCAGGCGGAACGAGTATTGGAAGCGGTGAAAAAAGTAGTAGGTTAGTATGATAAGATTAGCAGTGCAAGCATCCCGCTTGAATAATCTGGCAGAAATATTAAGCCTTCTTCTGATATTGGCATTTGTGTTAGTACTCACATATTTTGTTACCAGGTGGGTTGCCGTATATCAGAAGGGGCAGATGCGAGGTCACAATCTGCAGGTGATTGAAACTTTGAGGGTCACTAACAATAAATTTATACAGATTGTGAGAGCCGGCGATGAATATTTGGTGGTTGCCATTGGAAAAGACGAGATGCATCTGCTGACAAGGCTTACGAAAGAACAGTTAGAAAAACTGCCGGCAGATGATTCTGACGGGGGGTTCCCTGTGGGCAATTTCAAAGATGTTTTGGAAAAAATGAAGGAACATTTGCCGAAAAAGTAGACTAGGATGAATCATGAAGAATTTTAAAAAGTCATATTGCAGGTTTTCCGTAGCTTTCGCAGTATTTGTGATTGCCATTATGCTTTTGTTTGCAGGAGAACAGGATTATGTTTATGCAACTGCGGCAAACAACGGCACAGCAGTTACCGGTGCGAACCAAACAGACGGAAGCGCTACAGATAGTATTACACCAGAAGATGAGCAGCGTGTAGGAAATTTTAATGTAACAAGAGGGGGAGATGTTGCAAGCGCAACTTCAGACAGTACCAATGGGTTCACATTTATTTACAACAATGAAGAGGGAACGCTTTCCGGTTCCATCCGTATGTTGTTGGTGTTGACAGTTATTGCTCTGGCACCTTCTATTCTGATAATGCTTACGTCTTTTACCAGAATTATCGTTGTATTACACTTTCTCAGGGCTGCCATCGGCACTCAGACAGCGCCCCCAAATCAGATTCTGGTTGGGTTGGCATTGTTCTTAACCTTTTTTATTATGCAGCCCACATTTTCCAGTATCAATGAAAATGCTATACAGCCTTTTGAGGCAGGGACAATTACCCAGGAGGAAGCAATAGAAATTGGCGGCCAGCCTTTGCGGGAATTTATGTTTGGACAGACTCAGACAAAAGATTTGGATATGTTCATTGAAATTTCCGGAGGTACCTATGAATCCTATCAGGAAGTGCCTTTTTCTATACTGATCCCAAGTTTTGTGATCAGTGAATTGCGCAGTGCTTTTATTATCGGGTTTATGATTTATGTTCCTTTTATTGTAATCGATATGGTAGTGGCATCTATTCTTATGTCAATGGGTATGATGATGCTTCCGCCTACCACGATTTCGCTTCCATTTAAAATTTTATTGTTTATTTTGGCAGACGGATGGAATCTTGTAGTGGAGTCTGTGGTTAGAACGTTCTATTAACGGGGGTGAGGGAAATGATTACAGAGGGAGATGTGATTGCGATTGCACAGGATGCAATTTATACCATTATTATTACATCGGCTCCATTGCTGCTGATTTCCCTGGTTGTGGGATTGGTCATCAGTATTTTTCAGACAGTTACGTCCATTCAGGAGCAGACTCTTACCTTTGTGCCAAAGATTCTGGCAGTTTTTTTGGGGATGATGTTACTTGGTTCCTGGATGCTGAATAATATGTCGGAGTTTATGACACGCTTGTGGACGAACTTTAGTTTATACTTAAGCTAGGATAAATTATGGTTGATTATAGCTTTTCCTTACTTACATTTGAATATTTTTTGTTGATTTTGGTCCGCATATCCTGTTTTGTGTATATTGCCCCTTTTTTTGGAATGTCAAATACCCCGGGGAGATTAAAAATTGGTTTGGCTTTTTTTATTTCTCTGATCATGTATCAGATTCTTCCAAAAGAAGAACTTGTATATACGGGGATTGTGGGTTACTCCATTATCGTTATAAAAGAAGGAATTACAGGATTGCTTATTGGTTATGGGGCAAACATTTGTAATTCCATTATTTTATTGGCAGGTAATTTGATTGATATCAATATTGGATTTGCAATGGCGACAGAGTATAATCCTCAGCTGAGAACTCAGGCCAGTGTATCTGCAAACATGTACAATTACCTGATCATGCTTTTGCTTGTGATTACGAATATGCATCATTATATTTTAAGAGCCCTGGCAGATTCCTATCAGCTGATCCCGGTAAATGGACAAGTATTTCAGTGGGATGCCCTGATGCAGGGCGTGGTGACATATATGATAGATTCCTTTGTAATTGCTTTTCGGATTATTTTACCGGTTTTTGCATGTATTATGATCCTGAACTGTATACTTGGCATTATGGCGAAGGTGTCACCTCAGATGAATATGTTTGCGGTAGGTATGCAGCTTAAAGTGTTGTTTGGTCTGGTGGTCATGTTTCTCACCATCGGGCTTTTGACAAACGCAGCAGATTTTATATTTGATGAGATGAAGAGGATGATAGTCTTTATGGTTAAAGGGATGTATGAGAGTTGACAGAGAGAAGTAGTGTATTGATTACTTACAATTTGCAGTTTTTTGCAAAAGATGGCCCTGGCGGTGAAAAAACAGAGGAACCTACATCCAAAAAACTGGATGATGCCAGGAAAGATGGTAAAGTGGCAAAGAGCAAGGAGCTCACCTCTGCCTTTGAACTAATAACATTGTTTCTTGTACTAAAGGTTTTTACCTCATTTATTTATAATGGATTTTTGAATTCTTTTCAGTTTGTATATACCAGGATTCCGGATTTTTTAGACATTAATGCAAAAGAGATGTCGTCTTATGCGATGAGTTCTTTTTTGTTTACAATTATTGTAGATTCTTGTAAAATAGTATTGCCCTTTTTTGCATTTGGATTTATAATTTGTTTTCTGGCAAATGTGCTGCAGTTTAATTTCAAAGTTACATCAAAGCCTCTCCAGCCAAAACCGGACAAGTTCAATCCAATCAATGGATTTAAGCGTATCTTATCCAAAGATTCTCTTTTTGAACTTCTAAAGTCTTTTGTAAAACTGGGAGTGATTGGTTATGTGGCATATACCTCAGTTCGCAAAAATGCAGATGATCTGTTTGTTTTATATGATATTCCGTTAATGCAGGCGATCATACTCTGCGGACAGGTTATCATAAACGCAGGTTTGAAAATTGCTTTTGTGTACCTGGTCGTGGGACTTGCAGATTTTATATATCAAAAACATAAGTTCCACGAAGAGATGAAAATGACAAAACAGGAAGTTAAAGATGAATATAAAAATACAGAAGGAAATCCTGAGATTAAAGGAAAGCAGCGTCAGAGGATGCAGGAGGCATCCCGAAGGCGTATGATGCAGGATGTTCCAAAGGCGGATGTGGTCATCACAAACCCGACCCATCTGGCTGTTGCACTAAAGTATGATGCAGAAGTTTCCAGGGCGCCTATTGTGGTGGCAAAGGGAGAAGATTATTTGGCTATGAAGATCAGGGAGACGGCCAGGGAACATCATATAGAGATTGTAGAAAATAAGCCTTTGGCGAGGATGCTTTACGCAAACGTAGATATAGGACAGGAAATTCCGCCGGAACTGTACCAGGCGGTGGCAGAAGTCCTTGCTATGGTTTACAATTTAAAGAATAATTAAAAGGAGGAATGAAGGATGAAAAAAGCAGACATCGGTGTGGCTTTATATTTACTTTGTGCAGTTATATTTTTCATTGTACCGATTCCTTCCATTTTATTGGATTGCATGCTGGCAATCAATATTTCTATTGCGCTTATCGTGTTGTTTAATGCCTTGTTTGTGCAGGAAGTTTTGGATATGTCTTTCTTCCCGACACTGTTGTTGTTTACGACGCTGTTTCGTATTTCACTGAATGTGTCTTCCACACGTTTGATCTTAACAACAGGCGACCCGGGAAATGTGGTAAGGACTTTCGGCGGATTTGTAGGCGGAGGGGATTTGATCATCGGTACCATTGTTTTTATCATATTGATCATCATACAGTTTGTGGTTATCAATAAAGGTTCTGAGCGAGTGGCTGAGGTAACTGCCCGTTTCACATTGGACGCTATGCCAGGTAAGCAGATGGCCATTGACGCAGATCTCAACACGGGAACCATTACAGAGAAAGAGGCGAGGGTGCGCCGTGAAAAAATCCAGGCGGAATCCAATTTCTTTGGTGCCATGGACGGTGCTACAAAGTATGTAAAGGGAGATGCGACAGCAGGTCTTATTATTACATTTGTCAACTTAATCGGGGGCACGGTGATGGGAGTGCTGCGTCAGGGACTGGAATTTTCAGAGGCAATCCAGTCTTTTGGTGTGCTTACCATTGGTGATGGCTTGAGCAGCCAGATACCATCCCTGTTGATTTCCATGGCCACAGGTATTTTGATCACCAAGGCTTCCAAGGAGGCAGATTTTGGTACTATCTTGGTAAAGCAGCTTTTTGGCATTCCCAAAGTACTTTACATAGCAGGTGCAACCCTGGTGTTCCTTGGAGTTACCACACCTTTGAATATCGTGCTGTTTGTAGCTTTGGGAGCCGCATTTGTAATAACAGGGAGAAATGTGGACAAAAATATTAGTATTGAGCAGATAGAAGATGAAGTGAGCATGGACGAGACAGAGGCAGAGGAGATCAGAAAACCGGAAAATGTGGTTTCTCTGCTCCAGGTAGATCCCATCGAACTGGAATTTGGATATGGTATCATTCCTCTGGCAGACGTAAACCAGGGTGGAGATCTGTTGGATCGTGTGGTTATGATACGAAGACAGATTGCGCTGGAACTTGGTACGGTGGTTCCTATTATACGACTCAGAGACAATATCCAGTTAAACCCCAACCAGTATATTATTAAAATAAAGGGAATACAGATCACAGAAGGAGAAATCCTCTTTGACCACTATATGGCAATGAACCCGGGGTTTGTTGAGGAGGAGATTACCGGTATTCCCACCTTTGAGCCGTCCTTCCATCTGCCGGCGATCTGGATTACGGAAGGTCAGAGGGAGAGAGCCGAGAGCCTTGGCTATACCGTTGTAGACCCGCCGTCCATTATAGCCACACATTTGACAGAAATTATACGGACTCACATAGACGAGCTTTTGACAAGGCAGGATGTACAGAATCTTGTGGACAACTTAAAGGAGAGCAACCCGGTATTGGTGGAGGAACTTGTGCCAAAGCTTTTGGGACTTGGAGAGGTTCAGAAAGTGCTGCAGAATCTGCTGCGTGAGGGAATTTCTATCCGTGACCTGCTAAGTATTTTTGAGACATTGGCAGATCATGCTTCTACCACCAGGGATACGGATGTGTTGACAGAATATGTAAGGCAGAACTTGAAGCGTGCAATTTCCAGTAAGTATTTTGTTCCGAATGAAGTGACCAGTGTGATCACACTGGATCCAAAGACAGAGCAGGATATTATGGCTTCTGTGAAACAGACGGAGCAGGGAGCGTATCTGACCCTTGATCCGGAGAGAACAAGGGCAATCATCGCCTCTCTGGAGAGCGAAGTAGCTAAATTGGAAAATCTAGGGAAAAATGCGGTGGTTGTGACTTCTCCTATTGTGAGAATGTATTTTAAGAAACTTACCTCAGATTATTTTCCAGATTTAATTGTGATATCTTATAATGAAGTGGAATCCAATGTGGAATTACAGTCAGTTGGGATGGTGACAGGTTAAATGACAATCAAAAAATTTCAGGGAAAAACAAAAGAAGAAGCGATTGAGAAGGCAAAAGCAGAGCTGGGCGAAAATGCAGTTGTCATGAATATCAAGGAGATTAAACCAAAAGGAGTTTTTCAGACCTTAAAGAAATCTACCTATGAAGTGACGGCAGCAATGGAAGAAAAGGAGAATCAGATGGATTCTGGAGCGGCGTTAAAAAATGCCCAGAAAATGCATGAGACAATTAATATGGCGGCGGATGAAAAGATTACGATTCCTTTGGTGAAAGAGGAAGAACCTATGGATCAGGCAAAGGCAGAACAGAGTGCTATCGAATTTTTAAAGCGCAACGCAGACCTTTTGAAAAAGGAATCTGCCCAGAAAACGGCAGATGAGTCGGAGCGGACGGAGAGGATTGAGGAAAAACTGGAAAATCTTCAGAGCATACTGGAAAAGCAGTATAGTGAGAATCAGGAGCGGGCAAAGGAAGAGCAGGAGTTTATGAAAGCTGCCGGCTCCAAAAAGAATGAGAATCTGGCGTTTATCAAAGTATTATATGAGACTCTCATTGACAATGAAGTGAACGAAAAATATGTGAACCAGATTATGGATGAGTTGGAAAAGGTAAACTGGAATGGCAACAGCGTGGATTATATTTTGTCTAATGTTTACCAGAAGATGATCTTAAAATTTGGCACTCCCCGTGGAATAGATCTGGCGGGAAAGAAACCGAAAATCCTGTTTTTTGTTGGCCCCACAGGTGTGGGAAAGACTACGACTATCGCAAAGGTAGCTTCAAAATTAAAGGTGGAACAGGGAAAGAAAGTGGCTTTCTTGACTGCGGATACTTATCGTATTGCAGCTGCGGAGCAGCTTAGGACTTATGCAAATATTCTGGACACGCCTTTGAATATCATTTATTCTCCTGAAGAGTTAAATCAGGCGGTGGAGAAACTGGAGGATTTTGATGTCATACTGGTGGATACTGCCGGTTTTTCCCATAAAAACATGGAACAGAAGGAAGATATCAAAAGGCTTATCAAAAGTGTGGACATCCGCTATGACAGCGAAGTGTATCTTGTCCTGAGCGCAACTACGAAGTATAAAGATTTAATGGAGATTTCTGATGTCTATAAAGAAATTTCAAAATATAAGATTATTTTCACGAAGTTAGACGAGACAACTACTTATGGCAGCATTTTAAATATAAAGTTATATTCTGATGCTGAAGTTTCCTATATCACCAACGGACAGAATGTCCCGGATGATATTGAGGTTTTTAATTCACAAAAGATTGTGAAACGGTTGCTAGGAGGAAGGTAACCTATGGATCAGGCTCAACAGCTTAGAAATGTAATTAATCAGAAAAATCAGGAAACACCGCCGGAGCATGCAAGAGTTGTTACCATTACCAGTGGAAAGGGTGGGGTTGGAAAATCAACGGTAGCGGTGAATATGGCGATATGGCTTCGCAAAATTGGAAAAAAAGTACTGATTTTTGATGCGGATCTGGGATTGGCAAACGTGGAGGTTATGTTTGGTGCAGTTCCACAATATAATCTAAGTGACTTAATATATAAGGGGAAAAACATAAAAGAGATCATCACTCAGGGGCCTATGGAGATAGGATTTATATCTGGAGGTTCCGGTATTGCAGGGCTTAGCAATCTGACGAAAGACCAGATTGTCTACCTGGTACATTCTCTGGCGGAATTGAATGAGATGGCAGATGTCATTATTATTGATACAGGTGCAGGCATTTCTGATAATGTGCTGGAATTTGTTCTGGCAAGTCCGGAGATCATGTTGATCACTACGCCGGAGCCGAGTTCATTGACAGATTCTTATTCTCTGCTCAAGGCACTGTACCGCAATCCTACTTTTTCAAAAGATAAGGCAAAAATTAATATTGTCACCAATAAAGTCAACACGATAGAAGAAGGGGATGTTGTATTTTCAAAGCTAAATTCTGTCGTGTCACAGTTTTTGAATGGGAATCTGAATTTTCTGGGAATGATACCTCAGGATCAGGAACTTGAAAATGCTATCCGCAGCCAGAAAATTGTATCTGTGGAGAGGGAGAGAGCGTCCTCTACCCAGGCATTTGAGATTCTCACCAACAATTTTCTGAACGATAAGAATGATCAAATTAAAATTCATAGAGGAATTACACAATTATTTATTAACTTTTTATCCAGAAAGTAGTATAATAATAAAGTGAGGCAGTTTAGATGGTTACAGATATTATTCACTTGGGGGATAAAATTGATTTTTGCCTGGTACAGCAGATGGCACAGGCACAAAAAACAGGGGTTTCTCCCAGAATATATAAGAGCCAGGTAAATGATGTAATTGAAAACGGTGAAATTGAGATTACCATGCCCATTGAGAATGGGAAAGTCCGGCTGCTTCCCCTGGGGGTGCGGTATGAATTTGTGTTTTATACCAAATCGGGGATGTATCATTGCATTGGCCAGATAAAGGAGCGTTGTAAAAAAGATAATATATATGTACTGTTAGTGGAATTACATTCCCAGATGGAAAAATTTCAGAGAAGACAATATTATCGTTATCCCTGTTTGATCGATGCAGAGTTTTATCCCATTACGGAAGAGGAAGTGAAAGAGAATTCCACAGAGGATGTGTTGAATCATTTAAGAGACGACCAGTTCTATGAAAAAAAGAAGATGTGCAAGGTCGTGGATGTGAGCGGCGGAGGTGTCCGTATTATCTCAGATGAAAAACTGCAGATTGGAAGTTATCTTCTTTTGATCTTAAAGCTTACAAATGAATTGATGGATAAGCAGCATTACATAATAGGCTATGTGCTGACTTCAGAAGTTCTGAAAGATTATCCGGATCAATATGAGACAAGAGTTCAATTTATTTTTAAGGAGAATAAAATCAGGGAAGAGATTATCAAATATATTTTTGAGGAAGAGAGAAAAGACAGAAGCAGTGAATTATAAAGTGTTTTTTCATGCTTTGCCTGCATATGTGTCATGCATATGAGGAAAAGGGAGATTTTATGAAGAAAAATATTTTAGTTGTCGACGACTCTGCACTCATGAGAAGAGTGGTTTGTGATATAATTAACTCAGATAGTACATTTCAGGTGACAGATGTTTGCAAAGACGGACTGGAAGCATATGAAAAATTGAAGACAACACATTATGATGCAGTATTTCTTGATGTAAATATGCCCAGAATGGATGGACTGGAAGTACTTCGTAAGCTACAGGATGAAAAGATCAAAACTACTGTCATTATGATCAGTACCCTGGCACTTAGAGACCAGAATGTAGTGTTTCGGGCCATGGAGCTTGGTGCAGTAGATTTTGTGGCAAAGCCAACCAATATCATAGAGGCTAAGGGGGATGCATTCAGGAGAAAAATTCTGGATACATTGTCGGCAGTGCTGAAGATTCAGCGTCCCGGGGCAGTTAGCGTGAAGCAAAGGACAAAGCCGGTAACGCAGAAACCAAGGCCCAGTAAGAAGACTTCTGTGGTAAAAGGTGAAAAGCTGATTGCATTGGCATGTTCTACCGGAGGGCCTAAGGCATTGCAGCAAGTGATCCCGTTTCTTCCCGAAGAATTGGATGCACCTGTGGTTTTAGTACAACATATGCCTATGGGATTTACAAAGTCTATGGCAGAACGTCTGGATGAGATCAGCAAATTGTCTGTAAAAGAAGCGGAGGAAGGCGAGATCCTGAGGAAAGGTTATGTCTATGTGGCACCGGGCGGCAAGCATATTGAGGTTGCCAGACTGGCAGATGGCAAGCATAAGATTGCATTTAATGACATGCCGGCAATTGGAGGATTGAAGCCCTGTGCCAATATTATGTATGATTCTTTGACAAAGACAGGGTATGATGAAATTGTGTGTGTGATTCTGACAGGTATGGGAGCAGACGGCACCAGTGGAATCCTTTCGTTAGAAAAGAGGAAATCAATCTATGTGATTTCCCAGGATGCCAAGAGTTGTGTAGTGTATGGGATGCCAAAGGCAGTTTATGATGCAGGCGTGGTAGATGAAGTAGTTCCTTTGACAGAAGTTGCGGCAACTATTACCAAGAGAGTGGGGGTACATTAAGATGGATGTAAGTCAATATCTTGAAATTTTTATTGATGAGACCAGTGAGCATTTGCAGAATTTAAGTGACTGCATTATGGTTCTGGAAAAGGAACCGGACAACAAAGATACGATCAACGAAATTTTCCGTGCGGCACATTCCTTAAAAGGTATGGCTGGAACTATGGGCTTCAAGCGTATGCAGCATCTGACTCATGATATGGAAAATGTGTTCCAGGAAGTCCGGGGAGACAAAATTTCTGTCAACAGCAAGATGATCGACTTGTTATTTGAGTGTCTGGACGCATTGGATAAATATCTGGAAAATGTAAAAGAGACTTCAAATGAAGGCACGGAAGACAATGAAGCGATCATAAAGGAACTGAATGATTTTATTGCACAGGCGTCAGGAGGGGAACCTGCTCCGGCTGCCGCGTCAGAACCGACAAAGGAAGAAGCGCCGGCGGAGACTTCTGGCGGCGAGGAAGAAAGAGAAAAGAAGTTCCTGAAAGTGGAGCTTGACGATGCAGAGAAGAAGGCAATTAAAAATGCTGAGGAAGCGGGAAACAAGGTATACGGCTTTACGGTATACATTCATCAGGACTGCCTGCTAAAAGCTGCCAGAGCATTTCTTGTGTTTAAGGCAGTGGAGGAGTTTGGCGAGATCATTATCTACCGTCCAAGTTCCAGGGATATAGAGGATGAAAAATTTGAGTTGGATTTTACTTTTTTCCTTGCATCCGGGGAAGAGCTGGACAAAATCATTCCGGGCACTCTTGCGGTATCTGAGATAGATGCAGTGTTGGCAGATGCGGTGAAATCCTCTGATTTTGAAAAGAAAGAAGAAGCGTCTGCCACATCGGAGGCTGCGCCAGCAGCACCGGCGATTAAGGAGAAGGAGCCGGTGAAAAAATCTACACCTGCAAATGCCAATGCGGGCAAGAAGCAGACGACAAACAAGCCTGTGACAAGCCGTACGGTTCGTGTGGATATCGAAAAGCTGGATGCACTGATGAATCAGGTTAGTGAGTTGATCATCGCAAAGAACAGTCTGGTAAGCATCAGCGCTACAGAGGGTGGAAATTTTGAGAGCCAGCTGTTCCATGAACAGATTGAGTATCTGGAGAGGATTACTACTAGTTTGCATGAGTCGGTAATGAAAGTGCGAATGGTTCCTATTGAGAGCGTTGTAAATAAATTTCCGCGTATGATTCGTGATCTGTCCAGGAAACTGGATAAGAGTATGGAACTTTATATGAGCGGTGAAGATACAGAGTTAGACCGTACCGTAGTTGACCAGATTGGTGATCCGTTACAGCACTTGCTTCGAAATTCTGCTGACCATGGTCTGGAGAACGCAGAACTTCGTGCCCAGAGAGGAAAACCGGCGAAAGGTTCTATTTATCTGAATGCGTTCCAGGAAGGAAATAACGTTATTATTGAGGTTAGCGATGACGGTAACGGAATCGATACGGATGCCGTGAGGGATAAAGCGATTGAGAGAGGCGTTATCACACCGGAGCAGGCGGACGGCATGAATCAGAAAGAAATTATAAATCTTTTGTTTATGCCCAGTTTTTCAATGGCAAAGAAGATTACAGATATATCCGGCCGAGGTGTTGGGTTGGATGTGGTTCGTTCCAATATTGAAGCATTGGGCGGTGACGTGGAAGTTACCAGCAAGCTTGGGGAGGGGTCCAAATTTACGGTAAGGCTTCCTCTGACACTGGCGATCATCCAGGCGCTTATGGTGGAGATTCGAGATGAGAAGTATGCAATAGCCCTTGGCAGTATCCAGAATATCGAAGATATTCCGGTAAATGAGATCCGTTTTGTGGAGGCAAGAGAAGTGATCCACTTAAGGGGAATGGTAATTCCAGTGATCCGGCTTGACAAGATTTTGGATGTAGAACCTTTGGAGAAGGAGCCGGAAAGCCTTACGGTGGTAGTAGTGAAAAAAGGTGATAATTATGCGGGTCTTGTGGTAGATAATCTGATAGGTCAACAGGAAATCGTAATAAAATCCCTTGGCAAGTTTATTAAGGCCAATAAGGTTATCAGTGGTGCAACGATTCTTGGTGACGGTGAGATGGCATTGATTTTAGATGTCAATACATTGTTTTAAAGGGGGTGCCAAAGATGGAGAATGCAATTGATATTTCTGGAAAAACTACAAAGCAGTACATAGTTATAAAAATAGGAAGTGAGCAGTATGGTCTTGATATCAGTTATATTGACAATATTGTGCGTATGCCCACGATCACAAGGGTTCCCAGAGTACAGACCTATTTTAAGGGTATTATAAACCTCAGAGGTGAAGTGGTACCGGTTATGAGCATCCGCTTGAAAATGCATCTGCCGGATGATGTATTTACTGATGCATCCCGTATCATTATCTTAAAGGTTGAGGAACAGGGAAGCATTGGAACCATTGGAATCATTGTGGATGAAGTGAAAGAGGTAGTGGAACTGGGTTTGGATGAGATTGAACGTCCTGCCCAGAAATCAAAATTTGATAAAGGCAGTTTTATCTGTGGTGTTGGCAAGCATGATAATGAGTTGATTTCACTGTTTGACATTAATGCTGTTGTTGATGAGCCGGATAATGGCTGATAAAAAGCGTTAAAACGGAGGAGGATCGGATGGGTAAATTTAGTTTAGAAGATGTCAACAGTATGTATGTAGACGTCCTTAGGGAAATTGGGAATATTGGTGCAGGAAATGCAACCACAGCGATTGCGTCCATGTTGGGACTTCGTATCGATATGAATGTTCCGAAAGTAGAGCTTATGGATGCGGCTAAACTTGGGTCGGCAATCTGTCCGGAAGATGAGATTATTGTGGGAATCTTTCTGGAAGTGCAGACAGACATTCAGGGTAGTATGATGTTTTTACTGAAAATGGGTTCTGCCCAGTATCTTGTAAACAAACTTATGATGCGTGATGTGGATTACAAGGCAGAATTTGACGAGATGGATCTTTCAGCGTTAAAGGAGATCGGGAATATTATAGCCGCATCTTATTTGTCGGCACTTTCCGGTATGACACGTTTGACCATCACACCGTCCATACCTTATATTGCAGTGGATATGGCGGCATCAATCTTAAGTGTGCCGGCTATTCAGTTTGGTCAGTTTGGGGATAATGCTCTTTTAATAGAAACTGAATTCGGTGATGATGTGATGATTGACGGTTATTTTATTCTGATGCCGGAGCAGGATTCTTATGATAAGATACTTACGGCACTTGGTCTTTCAATGTAAGGAGAGCGGATGTATGAGTCAGGTTATAAGAGTAGGGATGGCAGATTTGAATGTATGTAAAGCGCCGGATACTATCATAACATTGGGACTTGGTTCCTGTATTGGTCTGACCTTTTATGATCCAGTGAGCAAGATTGGTGGTATGGTACACTATATGCTGCCAGACAGCACACAGATGAGGAACAACAGCAACATTGCAAAATTTGCAGATACTGGGATAGATGAGTTATTGAGACAGGTACTAAGAGCAGGCGCAAACCGGAACTGCCTTGTGGCAAAGATAGCGGGAGGCGCAAAGATGTTTGAAGTCAGCGGAGTATCCAATGTAGGAAACATTGGAGAGAGAAATGCAATTGCTGCCAAACAAAAATTAAAACAGCTTAGAATACGGCTGGTAGCGGAGGATACAGGGCTTAATTATGGGCGTACGGTAGAGTTACATTGTGATACGGGTGAGTTTTATATTAAATCCGTAGGCAAACCGTTAAAAATAATCTAGCAGGCCTCTGAAATGATGGAGGAATAGAAATGAATACGAAACCAATACCGGCGCTTTTAGCCTTATTTGCAGGATTTGTCACATGCATTATGTCATTTGTGCAACATGTAGATATTGTTGTATTTGCAAAACGGTTTGTGATCGTGTGTGTGATATTTTTTATCATCGGCATGATTGCGAGAATTTTGATAGAAGTAAATTTTAAGGATTATTTATATCCAGCTCCGGAGGAAGAGCCGGTGGATGAGGAATCAATAGAAAATATTGATTCTCAGGAAGCGTCGGAGGGAGAGTCAGAAGGGAACCGTGAGGATTCCATGGAGGAAGAGCTTGAGGACGCAGAGGAAGAGTTAGACGAAGCAGAGGATGAATAGCATTGGCAGAAATGAGCAAAACTGTGTAGAAACAGTTTTCAGATGATGGGGGCTTGGAATGAAGACAACAGAGAAAGAAAAGTTATGGGAATCCTATCAGAAGAATCCTTCACCTGAAATACGTGAGCAGATTATCTTAGAGTATGCACCCCTGGTAAGGGTAGTGGCAGGAAGACTTAGTATGTATCTTGGTTATAACGTGGAATACGATGACCTGGTGGGATATGGCATATTTGGTCTTATAGATGCTATTGACAAATTTGATGCGGCGAAAGATGTTAAGTTTGAGACATATGCAAGCCTTCGGATTCGAGGTTCCATACTGGATCAGATTCGCAAGATGGATTGGATTCCACGAACAGTCAGACAAAAACAGAAAAAGCTGGATGAAGCAATCAAACGTGTGGAGATGCGCACAGGCAAAAATGCCAGTGATGAGGAAATCGCAAGGGAAATAGGAATTTCGGATGACGAACTGACCAGCTGGCAGTCTCAGTTGAAAATAACAAACATTGTCTCGTTAAATGAATATGTGGAACAGGGCAGTGAACCGGTGATGGATGCAAGGCACAATATGCATTTTGCACAACCGGAAGAACAGATACAGGAAAATGAATTGAAAGAGGTTCTAAAGTCAACCTTGGAACTTCTTACAGAAAAAGAAAGAAAAGTTATTGAGTTGTATTATTATGAAGAGTTGACCTTAAAAGAAATCAGTAAGGTTCTTGATGTTTCAGAATCGAGAGTCTCACAGCTGCATACAAAAGCACTATTAAAGATGCGGAAAAAAATGGGAAGTTATATGGACATTCTTGTGGACTGATGGGGGAAATGTACATGGATAATAAAAATAGTTATTTTAAACCAATAAAAAGAGATGGGAATATTTATTTAAAATTTTTTCCCGCACAGGAAGGCGGCAAAAGGCTGGATTTACGGGATATTCAGAGTTATCTGGGCATGCAGGGATATCCGGAGAGCGATGTGATTGCCTTGAATAAGGGAATTACCGCAGAGGAGCCAGTAGAGATTTTTATCGGGAGTGATATGGGCAATCCTTTTGATGAAGCAGTGATGTTGTCTGTTTCTCTGGACAGCATGCTGGTTTGGTGTAAGTTTTATCCCGGTGCGGATGGGGCAAGGCACATTACAGAAGAAGGAATACGGGACAGTTTGATCCATGAAAAGGTCGTCTATGGAATGGATGACGAAATGATCGACCAGCTGGCTAAGGAGCATGAATATGCTACGGAATATTTGATTGCCAAGGGAACTCCTCCCAGCATGGGAAAAGATGCGAAGATTGAATATTACTTTTCCACAAAACAGAGTTTAAAGCCCAAGCATAATGAAGACGGAACTGTGAATTACCATGAGCTTGACATTATCAGCAGGGTAGAGAAAGATCAGCTTATTGCAAAGTTGATCCCGGCTGTTCCTGGAGAGGCGGGAACAGACGTAAGAGGAGGGCAGTTAAAGCCCAGGGATGTACAACAGTTAAAACTTTCATTTTCCAACAATATCCGTATTTCGGAAGATGGAACAGAGCTTTATTCAGAGGTGACAGGTCATGCATCTTTGGTAAATGGAAAAGTATTTGTCTCAGGAGTGTATGAAGTTCCGGCAGATGTAGATAATTCTATTGGGAATATTAATTATCCTGGCAATGTCTCTGTAAAGGGAAATGTAAAGAGCGGCTTTATGATAAAGGCAGAGGGAGACATTATTGTGGACGGCGTAGTGGAAGGCGCCCAGCTCTATGCCGGCGGACAGATTATCGTTCAGCGGGGTATCCATGGAATGGGAAAAGGACTTTTGAGCGCAAGAGGCAATATTGTCATCAAATTTATTGAGGGCGCAACGGTCAGAGCAGGAGGATATATAGATACAGAATCCATTATCCAAAGTAAAGTATCCGCAAATTCTGAGATTACGGTAAACGGCGGCAAAGGCTTTATCATGGGTGGAATGGTTCGGGCAGGATCTAAAATAACGGCAAAGTCTATCGGGTCTAATATGGGTACAGCCACTATGGTGGAAGTCGGCGTGGAACCGGAAAAACTGGAACGTTTTGCTGATCTGCAGCGGAATGCAAAAGATATCAGTAGTAAAATTGAAAAGATTCGTCCCGTTTTAAAGACTTATACGGAAAAGATGAATTCAAAGGTTCATCTGTCTCCGGAACAGGTAGAGTTTGTGAAAAAACAGGTAATGGCATTAAAAACCCTTCAGGGTCAGTTAGCTCCGATCAATGAGGAGATCAACAGTCTTCGGATGGAGTTTGTAAGCGCAAACCGGGCAAAGGTTATGATTCAGAATATGATTTATCCCGGAGTCACCATTAAAATTTCAGAATTGTCAATGACAACAAAGGATACCAGACATTATTGCCAGTTTGTCAAAGATAATGGGGAAATCAAGGCCGTAAATCTGTAATAGGCGGAATCGAGGTTGATAGTATGTCAGTTGGACCAGTTACGATCCATGGTGTGATCCAGAGAGCAAATGATGTGGGAGCAGTAAAACATCAGGAAGATACGAAGCCGATGGTAGATCAGCAGAATATTCAGACGCAGATGAAAAATGAGCAGATGAGACATCTGCAGCAAGTGCGTCATGCGGATGATTCGGGGAATCATCAGAAGAAATATGATGCAAAAGAAAAGGGAAATAATGAATACCAAGGCCAGGGACAGAAGAAAAAGAAGAAGAAGTCCAATGAAAAGGATGGGGCAGTCGTCTTAAAAACAGAGAACAGCCATTTTGATATGAAAATTTAGAGGAGATTAAAGATGACAGGAGTAGAAATTCTGTTGCTGGTAATCGGAGTAGTGTTTTTTGTTGCCAGTTTCTTTATAGCAGAAAAATTATCACCAAGTGAGCTGGGAAAAATCGGTGAGCTGAGCAATGAGGAGATTCAGAAGGTCATGGAGCGGGAACTCCAGAGAGCTACGTCCAGCATTGGCAGCCGAGTGGAGGAAAAGGTGGATGAAGTTTTGGTTAAGACAGCGGATTCCATGGAAGTAGAGTGCAATGACAAGATTAAGGCCATCGGCGAATATTCTGATACTGTAATAGAGTCGATGAATAAGACACATAATGAGATTATGTTTCTTTACAGTATGTTAAATGATAAACATACAGAACTGACTCAGTTTTCCTCAAGACTGCAGGAACTTTCCAGTGAAATAGCAAAAAAGGATGAAGAGATTCAGAAGCATTTGGCTCTGCCCGTGAAAACAGAGGAATCCCAGCCTCCAAAAGTAGTAGGAAAACCGGGAAGGAAGCCAAAGGCAAAGACCAAAGAAAAAGAGAAGGAAAAAGTTCTAAAGGACACAGAGGTGGAAACAGAAGCCGTAGAGCCTCAGGATGTATTGTTTGAGGAGTTTGGGGCTGAAGTTGACGCAGAAGAGAGAGATGATTTTAACCATAATGAAGCGATTTTGAAACTGCATAAACAAGGTAAATCAGCTATTGAGGTTGCCAGAGAATTAGCCTTAGGTTTAGGGGAAGTTCAGCTGGTAATCGGATTGTATGAAGGGAATCGAAAGAAGTGAAACTAAAATATTATTTAAGAGGAATAGGTATTGGTGTAGTAGTCACGACCCTTATTTTTATGGTTTCCATTGCACTTCATAAAAATGAGGTGAATCCCAAGACACCGGAAGAGGATAAAAAGCCTGCAACGGTAGCAGATATGCTGGAGGCAGAATCGGAGACGGAGAGCGAAGCAACGGAGGAAGAAAAAAAATCTGATCCAGATACGTCGGCGCAGAAATCTACAGAAGTGAAAAAGGAAGAGACAAAAGGTTCTGAGACGAAGCTGCCGGAGCAGAAGAGTTCCGAGACAAAGCCTGGAGATGCCAAGACAGATACGCCAAAGACAGATAACAAGGATACGACGACAGATACAGATAAAATATCTTCTGATGCATCAGGCACAGATAAGGGAAAGGTACGGTTTGAAATTGGCGGAGGAGAGTACTCTGATGTGGTCTGCAAGAAATTGCAACAGGCGGATCTGGTTGACAGTGCGGAGGAGTTCAACAAATTCCTGATTGCCAATAAGTATGACAATGCAATCCTGCCAGGTGTCTATGCAATTCCAAAAGGGGCATCCTACGAGGAGATTGCAAAACTTTTAACAACAAAAATAGAAGAAAACTAAGAGAGAAAATGCAGATATAAATATCTTGCATTTTCTTTTTTGCTGTGGTATACTTTTAAAGGTTCGGCGATTGCCGACTAAAAAGCACATATGTGGATGATGGAACAGGTGCCGAAAGGTGTTCCAGGAGAGGAAACATATGGAAGCAAATAACCATACGGAGGTAAGAAAATGAGCGTTATCACAATGAAACAGTTATTGGAAGCAGGTGTTCATTTCGGACATCAGACCAGAAGATGGAATCCTAAAATGGCTCCATATATTTACACAGAGAGAAATGGTATTTATATCATTGACCTTCAGAAATCTGTAGGTAAAGTGGATGAAGCTTACAAGGCAGTGGCAGAAATCGCAGCTGACGGCGGCACAATTCTCTTTGTAGGTACAAAGAAACAGGCTCAGGATGCTATCAAGGCAGAGGCAGAGCGCTGTGGCATGTACTATGTAAACGAGAGATGGTTAGGCGGTATGCTTACCAACTTCAAGACCATTCAGAGCCGTATTGCAAGGCTGAAAGCCATTGAGACTATGGCAGAGGACGGAACATTTGATGTTCTTCCGAAAAAAGAAGTTATCGCCCTGAAGAAAGAATGGGAAAAATTGGAGAGAAACCTTGGCGGGATCAAGGATATGAAGAAGATTCCGGATGCTATTTTTGTAGTAGATCCGAAGAAAGAGAGAATTTGTATTCAGGAGGCTCACACACTTGGCGTTACTTTAATTGGTATTGCAGATACCAACTGTGATCCGGAAGAGTTAGATTATGTAATTCCCGGAAATGACGATGCAATTCGTGCAGTAAAATTAATCGTTTCCAAGATGGCAGACGCAGTCATCGAGGCAAACCAGGGTAACATCGAGGTAGATGAAACTGAGTTTGCAGAGGAAGAGGAAGCAGTAGAAGAGTAAAAACAGTTGGAGGAATAGAAAATGGCTATTACAGCAGCAATGGTAAAAGAACTGCGTGAGAAATCCGGCGCAGGAATGATGGATTGTAAAAAAGCATTAAACGAGACAAACGGCAACATGGACGAGGCAATGGAGTACTTAAGAAAGAATGGTCAGGCAAAAGCTGAGAAAAAGGCAGCCAGAATTGCAGCGGAAGGTATCGTTAAGATTGCGGTAAAAGACAATACTGCAGCAATCGTGGAGGTGAACTCTGAGACAGACTTCGTTGCAAAGAACGAGAAATTCCAGACCTACGTAGGAAAAGTTGCAGAGCAGGTACTTTCCAGCAATGCCTCTGATCTCGATGCATTTATGGAGGAAGCTTGGGCAGAAGACGCTTCCAAAACGGTAAAAGATGCGCTGGTAGAGCAGGTTGCAGTGATTGGAGAGAATCTGAAAATCAGAAGATTCGAGAAAGTCGTTGCAGAAAACGGATGTGTGGTAGATTACATTCACGGCGGCGGACGCATCGGTGTTATCGTAGAAGCTGAGACAACCGTGGTAAATGACGCTGTAAAAGAGGCGATGAAGAATATCGCTATGCAGATTGCCGCATTAAATCCCAAATATGTGACAAGAAGCGAGATTAGTGCAGACTACATTGCACATGAGAAAGAGATTCTCTTAGCACAGATCATGAACGACCCCAAAGAGTCCCAGAAACCGGAAAAGGTGATTAACGGAATGATCGAGGGCCGTGTCAACAAAGAGTTAAAGGAAATCTGCTTAGTGGATCAGGTATATGTAAAGGCAGAGGACGGAAAACAGACTGTTGCAAAATATTTGGAGGCTGTCTCCAAAGAAGCTGGCGCTTCGGTATCTGTTAAGAGATTTGTACGTTTCGAGACAGGTGAAGGTTTAGAGAAAAAGAATGAGGATTTTGCGGCTGAGGTTGCAGCTCAGATGAATGCTTAAAATCCTATCATATGGAACAATGAAAAACCCTTGTAAGTGGCGTGGCTGCGTCATTTACAAGGGTTTTATTCATGACATTAGAATTCTTGCGAAGCGTGGATTCTATTGTTTGATTACTCTTCATTCAAAGGTTTGTAATTGCTGTCCAGGTAATCTTTTCGTCCAAAGGGGACATAATTTTCATCCATCAAAATGATCTCTCCGTTTTTTAAGTCGGGGAACTTTTCTGCAATCTCTTTTATCACTTCCCATTCATCCCGGGAATTTTCTTTATTGTCTTCTTCCACCTGCATCAGGGCAGAGGTGATTTCCTGCCTGTTTGATGTGCCCCAGTATAGGGGATGGGGCTGAAATGCAGAGTGATGGGAACCGCCTTCATAGCGGAAAAAGCAGGAGCAGGGCACTTTCTCATACAATTCCTTTTTGGCACCGTCCAGATTTTTTACCACTAGGTTATAGCATCCGTTTATCGTCTCTGCGTCTTCCTGGGCCACAAGGTTTGCGATAGCCATAATCGTAAGAGGCTGTGTCTTTACGATCATTCCCGGAACCAAAAGCCCTTCCTCATAGACTTCTTTCATATACTCCTCTGAAATCTTCCCTGTTCCTCTCCAGAGGAAAAACAAAGCGAAAAGACCGCATACAGCTGTGGGGATCCAGAGCTTTAGGTATGCGAATAAGACAAGAAAGCATACGCAGAAGACAAAAATGATTTTAGAGCTCTTTCGCTGGCGGAGCACCGCCCCTATGATCTCATCATGAGTTTTGATGTGGGCAGCATCTGCCTGGATTTTGGATTTGGTGCTTGCCTCAAATTGTGAATAATCTACCATTTCTTTCCCTCCCTGGTTCGGCATAACCATAGCATACAGCATTTTGATACCTGTTGGTATGCCGTGTTTTTTTGCATTTTTACCATTATATAAAATTTACCTGCATCCGGCAATAAGCAATTTAGGGAATATTAAAAAAAAGAATTGTACAATAGGGAAGAAACAGCTATAATAGATAGAGTAAGTGATATTGCATGAGTTGTACCACAGAGTTTATATTTGACGAAGCTGGACTTCAAATTCTGCATAGTTTAGTTCAAGAATTCGTCAGAACATGCAGAAAAAATGAAATTTTATAAAAAAAGTAGTGCATTTTTATAAACCTTGTGCTACAATACTAATGTAAGCACTTACATTAGTACAATGTGACGAGGAACATGATACACTGTATCGGCAGAAGTCACATTAGGGATAAGAAAAGGAGAAGAAAAAATGAAAAAGGAATTTTTAAAACGTGTGATGGCTACAAGTTTAGTTGCTGCTATGGCACTTAGCACAGCAGCATGCGGTGGCGGTTCTTCCGATTCTGCAGCAGACACAAAAACAGATGCAGCAGAAGACAAAGCAGAAGAACCCGCAGCAGATGCAGCAGAAGACAAGGCTGAGGAGCCGGCAGCAGACGCAGCTTCTGGAGAGTCAAACGGTGACTACGAGGAATGTAAATTGACAATTTCCTGGTGGGGCGGCGATTCCAGACATGAAGCTACACAGAAAGCCATCGAGGCATTCCAGACAAAGTATCCTGGAATTACTGTAGAGGCTACATATGGCGCATGGGATGGCTGGGAAGAGAAGATGGCAACAGCATTCTCAGCAGGAAGTGCACAGGATGTAAATCAGATCAACTGGAACTGGATTACCCAGTATGATTCTGATGGATCCACATTCCTTAACATGGATGATTACAAGGATGTGTTTGACCAGAGTCAGGTTGATTCCAAGTGGCTTGAGATGTGTAAAGCATCTGATGGTTCCTTAGCAGGTATCCCAATCTCCATGACAGGCAGGATTTTCTACTGGGATAAGACAACCTTTGATGAGGTGGGCGTTGCACTTCCTACTTCCTTAGAGGATTTAAAAGCAGCTGGAGAGGCATTTAAGGCAAAGGGAGATGACTATTATCCATTGTGCCTTGGTGAGTACGACAGAATGATCCTTATGGTATATTACCTTGAGTCTAAGTACGGCAAAGATTGGGTAACAGGAAGTACATTGAATTACAGTAAGGAAGAGATCGTAGATGGTCTTGAGTTTATCCAGTCCTTAGAGGATGCACATGTAATTCCCAGCATTGCAACTATTGCTGGTGACGGAGCTTCTTCTATCGACCAGAATCCGAAGTGGATTGACGGCCGTTACGCAGGTATCTGGGAGTGGGATTCTTCTGCTTCTAAGTTCTCTGACGCAGCAGAAGGCCGTGAGATCGTAGTTGGTGATTACTTCTCAGATTTTGGTGACAACAAGGGCGGATTCGCAAAAGTTTCCATGTGCTGGGCAGTTAATGCAAAGACAGAGCATCCGAAGGAAGCTGCTATGTTAGTAGAGTATCTGATGAATGATGAGGAAGCTGCAAAGATTCTTACATCTGAGAGAGGTATTCCGGTTTCCAAATCTGCACTTGCAGCAAGCCAGGCAGACTTAAATGCTACTGTTGTAGAGGCAAACGGAAAAGTTCTTAGCTGGGTTTCCAACAACTTTGATCCATATTTCGAGGATGCTAAATTAAAGAACTCCCCGGATGGTGTATACTATGATGCTTTAGGTGGATTGAGCTACGGTGATTATGATGTTGATGCCGCAGCAGATGTCCTGATGGATGGTATCAATGGTGTTATCTCAGGCAGCTAATTTGGCATTGCCAGGAAATGTTCTATAAAAACGTAAGTGTTACAGATATTTATACAATAGAAAGCACGTTCTGCGAACTTTCTATTGTCATGAATCAGGGGCTGCTGTTGCAGAACAGTAGCCCCATTTAAAAAGGGTGTCACTCTATGAATTATGAAGAATACTTAAGGGATTATCTGCAGGATGAAAATGAGCCGGAGCATACTAGCCCGTTTCTTGTAATGGGGTGTATGGAACAGTACCTGGCGTCGGAGGATCCGAAGCAGGAGAAAATTTTTCTGGAGTTTCTTGTGGATATTACCAAAAAGAGCGGGGTAGAAGCGAAAAACCTTTTTGTCCTGTACGATGCCACAGGAGAGGAAGCTTACAGGGAACGAATCGAAAAAAACATAGATGTCTTGCGTCAGTACCCGAAGAATAAAGACGGAGGATTCTGTGAGCCGGAGGAAGATGCCAGGACGAAGTCCTGGGAGTTTTTCTATAAGGTGTATCCATTCTATATGGCATATGAGACACGTTTTCACAATAAGGCGGATTATGCGTCATTTGTTTTGCAGACCCGGAAATTTGAACCTGCCCTGATCAGTACTGTCACTTGGAGGGATGTCTGTTTTCTTATGTCATTGATCGAAGTGATAGACAATACCAGCAAAGAAATATATGAGCATTACAAAGCTTTAGTGGAGATTTTTAAGCGGACTGTCAAAAAAATCATCCAGCCATTGACAAGCCAGGAGATTGAGCCAAAGGTTGGACTGGCAATGGGGTATGTAATAGCAAAGGCTTGTAATTTAAAGGTTTTAAACAGCGAAAAGTATATTCAGATTGGACTTAAACTCATAGAAGCCGGAGAAAAAGCAGAGGGAAAAGATGCTGAATTTGTAGGGCTTTCTATGATGGCACATAGCCAGGCATCAGTTTACAAAATATGAATAGGAGGAAGGCAAAATGGCAAATAATAGTGCGAACAGCGCAGCCGTTTCGGGGAAAAAGAAAACCTTTTCCGATATCTGCAAGGAAAATATTGGCTTTTTCTTCATTTTACCATGGTTGATTGGATTTTGTATCTTTAAGCTGTACCCGATGGGGTCATCCCTGTTTTACAGTTTTACAGATAACAATTTATTTAAGGGAACGAATGTAATAGGTACCCTGCAAAATTATATTGAGGTGTTTACCGACAGGAAGATTGTGACGGCCTTGAAGGTGACTTTTAAATATGCATTTTTGGAGACACCTTTGAAACTGGTATTTGCGTTGTTTATCGCTTATATCTTAAACTTTAAGATTAAGGGTGTGAATTTCTTCCGTACAGCATACTATATTCCGTCCATCTTAGGTGGTTCCGTGGCCATTGCAGTGCTTTGGAAAGCCGTATTCCGGGATGATGGACTTTTAAACGGTTTTCTGGCAATTTTTGGAATCCAGGGACCCAGCTGGTTAAGCGATGCGAAATGTGCGCTGTTTGTTGTAATATTCCTGCGTGTTTGGCAGTTTGGTTCCGCTATGGTTATTTTCCTTGCGGCACTAAAGGGCGTTCCCCAGGATTTGTATGAGGCGGCGTCCATTGACGGGGCAACCAAATGGCGTCAGTTCTTCTCTGTGACAGTGCCGATGATTACACCGATTATATTCTACAATTTTGTAACTCAGCTCTGTCAGGCGTTCCAGGAGTTTAACGGGCCTTATATCATTACCCAGGGTGGTCCTAGAAGTGCAACAACTCTTGTTTCCCTGTTGATTTACAACAAGGCGTTTAAGGAGTATGATATGGGTATGGCCAGCGCAATGGCATGGGTATTGTTCATTATTCTGGCGGCGTTTACCGCAATTTCATTCCTGAGCCAGAAGTACTGGGTATTCTATTCAGATGAGGAGGGTTAGAGATGGCAGCGGAAAGCAAATCAAAACATTATTTGAATATTTTTCTGAGATATTTTGTACTGATTCTGGTGGGTCTTGTTATGGTATATCCTCTGGTCTGGATGGTAGGTGCAACCTTTAAGTCCAATGCGGAGATTTTCTCCAGCATCGGCTTTATCCCTATGCACCCAACACTGGAAGGCTATAAGAATGCCATGAACAGCTACGGCGGTGACATCAATGTGTGGAGGGCAATGTTTAATACATTCAGTTATGTAATCCCTGAGGTTATCTTTACTGTGATTTCCGCCACGATCACGGCTTATGGGTTTGGGCGTTTTGAGTTTAAGGGAAGAGGGGCTTTGTTTGCAGTTTTGCTCTCCACCCTGTTCCTTCCCCAGGTTGTTTTAAATGTTCCCCAGTTTATGTTATTTACAAAATTAGGCTGGGTGGATTCCCCATTGTATCTGCCTATCGTTATACCTACTCTATTTGCAACGGAAACATATTTTGTATATATGTTGATCCAGTTTATGCGCAATGTTCCAAGAGAGTTAGACGAGGCGGCAAAAATTGACGGATGTAATGCGTGGCAGACATTAGTAAAAGTTATTGTGCCTATGTTAATGCCGGCGATTACCTCCTGTGCATTGTTTAAATTTATGTGGTCCTGCAATGACTTTATGGGTCCTTTGCTTTATGTAAATACTCCTACCAAATATCCGTTGGCAATTTTCGTAAAACTGTCTATGGATGCAGACGCAGGATTCTCATGGAACCGAATTTTAGCACTGTCCTTAATCTCTATCATTCCTTCTCTGATCGTGTTCTTCGCAGCACAGGATCAGTTCGTGGAAGGTATTTCTGCCGGCGGTGTAAAAGGTTAAAGAAAAAAGTAATTAGAACTAGGAAAATGAAGGTCGTTGTGCTAACATAGGAAGTAAAGTTGGTGCGGCGGCTTTCCTTTTTGAAGGACGATTTATCAGGCAAAGGAGGATGTTATGGAAGTTCGGATGATTATGAAGACAGCCAGAAGCGTGTCTGTGGAAATATCGGACGGAGGAATCTATTATACGAAACAAAAATATGATATCTTGATCAATGATGAGAAATGGCAGGAGACAGACACAGTGGTGACTTCTGTGTACGGGTTAAAACCGGACAATAGATACAAACTTACTGTGGTGGTGGATGGCAGGGAGGAGGGTGAACTGCATTTTGCCACAGAATATGAGTTTGTGACCTTAAATGTAAAGGATTTCGGAGCAAAAGGAGACGGCATCTCAGATGATACCAGCTTTATCCAGGCAGCAATTCTCTCCTGTCCGAAAGACAGCCGGGTTTTACTTCCGAAAGGCACCTACAAGGTTACAAGTTTGTTTTTAAAAAGCGATATCAATATGGAATTGGCAGAGGGAGCGGTATTAAAAGCGGATACCGAACGGTTTAAATTCCCAATCCTGCCAGGAATGATCGAGAGCTATGATGAGATGGAAGAATATAACCTTGGCACATGGGAAGGAAATCCTTTGGAAATGTTTGCTGGGATCATCACGGGAATCGGTGTGAGCAATGTGAAGATTTATGGCCAGGGTTCCGTGGACGGAAGCGCCAGCATGGAAAACTGGTGGAAAAATGAAAAGGTTATGGTGGGGGCATTTAGGCCCAGAATGTTGTACTTAAACCACTGTGATAATGTCAGGGTTCAGGGAATCTATTTCCACGACAGCCCGGCTTGGACGATTCACCCCTATTTTTCCAATAATCTTTTATTCTGCAATCTTACAGTGGAAAATCCGGCACTGTCGCCGAATACCGACGGGCTTGACCCGGAATCCTGCGAGTATGTGGAGGTCTGCGGTATACGTTTCTCACTGGGGGATGACTGTATAGCGGTGAAATCAGGGAAAATTTATATGGGAAGAAAGTATAAGACCCCCTGCAGACATCTGCATATTTATCAGTGCCTGATGGAGAATGGCCATGGAGCTGTCACAGTGGGAAGTGAGATGGCTGGCGGAGTGATCGACATGCTGGTGGAAAAATGCCGGTTTTACAATACGGACAGAGGGCTTCGGATTAAAACCAGAAGAGGAAGGGGAAAGGATGCTGTTTTAGACCAGATTACCTTTAGGGATATTGAGATGGAACAGGTGATGTCCCCTTTTACAGCCAACGCTTTCTATTTTTGTGACCCGGATGGCAGAACAGAATTCGTCCAGTCCAGAAACAGTTATCCGGTGAATGAGGGGACTCCGGAGCTAAAAACATTTTGTTTTGAAAATATTACGGCGAAGGACTGCCATGTAGCTGCCACTTATTTTGAGGGACTGCCGGAGAGAAAAATCGAGCAGGTAACCATGCGGAATGTGACGATAACATTTGCGGAGGAAGCAAAAACAGATGTGCCTATTATGTCGGAGGGTGTGGAGCCCTGCAGTAAAAAAGGCGTATTTATGAAAAACGTTTCCCATCTTATCCTGGATAATGTGAAAATTTCAGGACATGAGGGGGAAGCTATGGAGACCCCGGATGTGGATCGGGTAGATTTGGTGTAGGACGCCGGAATGGAGGATATTATGCAGCTTGGAATTCGTTTACATGATATAAAAAAAGCTCCCTTAGAGGAGAGGCTTGCCATTGCAAAGGAGCAGGGATTTTCCTGCGGGCATCTGGCGCTGTCAAAAGTGATTGACTCTTACCCCGTGGATGACGGGGCGCTGACTCCGGGATATGCCCTTTATCTGAAAAAGATATTTGCCGAAAATCAGTTGGATGTGGCGGTGCTGGGCTGTTATTTGAACCTTGCCACGCCGGATGAGGCGGCGCTTGCCAAAAATCTGCACCGTTATATGGCGCATATCCGCTTTGCCTCCCTGCTTGGGGCCGGTGTGGTGGGTACAGAGACCGGAGCAGTAAACAGAGAATATAAGTTTGAGGAAGCTAACCACTCGGAGGAAGCATTAAAAATTTTTATTGAGAATGTGAGACAGGTAGTGGAGTATGCGGAAAAAATGGGCGTCATTATGGCCATAGAGCCTGTGTACAAGCATATTGTATGTAACCCCAAAAGGGCAAGGCAGGTTCTGGATGAGATTGCATCCCCCAATCTTCAGATTATCTTTGACCCGGTGAATCTTCTTGATTTCTGCAACTATAAAGACAGGGAGGAGATTATCTCAGAGGCCATTGATGTTTTTGGGGAGGATATCGCCATGGTCCACATCAAGGATTTTGTGGTAAAAGACAAAAGCCTAGTGTCTGTGGCGGCTGGAACCGGAGAGATGGATTATACAAAAATTATAGAGTTTATCAAAAAGAGAAAACCATATGTCCACGTGACGCTGGAAAATACTATGCCGGAAAATGCAGTGCAGGCAAGGCAGTATATTCAGGGACTTTGGGACAACTGTGAAGTTTAAGCATGGTATGCTTTTTTGGAGGTTAGGATGCTAAGTCGGATATTTGATGTAGATAATGTAGTGTTTCGCACCATTGATAAGATTGGAAAAATCATTATACTGAATCTTTTCTGGATCGTTTTTTCGCTTCCGGTAGTGACAATGGGGGCGTCTACCACAGCTTTATTGTATAGCAGTATGAAAGTGCAGACCGGGGAAGGGTACTGGTATGAAAACTTTTGGAAATCCTTTAAGGAAAACTTTAAACAGGCAACGGCGATTTTCCTTTTGTATGCCTTGCTTGGGGCTTTTCTGGCAATGGATTTCATGATGGGAGGACAGACAAAAGGACATTTTGGGTTGGTGATGCAGGGAATTGCAGGCATTGTCTTTGTACCCTATTTCCTGTCTCTTCTCTACGTATTCGGCGTACAGTCCAGATTTGTCAATACGGTGAAAGACACCATTCGGTATGCTTTCTTTATGTCGTTAAAAAATTTAAAGTATACGATACAGATGGCGATCCTATTTATCTTCTTTGTGTGGATAAACACTACCGTAGTGTTTTTTAATTTTCTCACGCTGATATTTGGCTTTGGGCTTATGGGATATTTTTTTGCATCCTATTACAGGAAAATTTTTGAAAAGTATTTAGAGACTGATAAAAAGGAGAAGAAGAATGGATAAAATAGAAAAGTATATTGATGAGCTGCTGGAAAACAGTACACCGGACCGTCCGATGTGGAATATCGAGAAGATTTTACAGGGGTTAAAATCAAACTGGAACTATATTGACGGATGTATGATCAAGGCAATCCTGGAGATGTATGCTATCACCGGGGACAAAAAGTATTTCCAGTTTGCCGATGAGTTTATTGACTGCAAAGTCCACGAGGACGGCTCTATCGAGGGCTATTCCGTGGAGGAATTAAATATCGATAATGTCAATGCAGGAAAAACCTTGTTTGAGCTTTATGACCTGACAGGGAAAGAGAAATACCGCAAGGCGATCGATCTGGTTTACAGCCAGATTGAGAAGATGCCCAGGACAAAAGAGGGGAATTTCTGGCATAAAAATATTTATCCAAACCAGGTGTGGTTAGACGGCCTTTATATGTGCCAGCCATTCTATATGGAATATGAGACACGTTTTCATGACAAAAAAAATTATGAGGATATTTACAATCAGTTTTTCAATGTGGTAAAGTATATGAGGGATTCCGAGACAGGACTTTATTATCATGCCTATGATTCCTCCAGGGAGATGTTCTGGTGTGACAAGGTGACAGGGTTAAGCCAGAATTTTTGGCTTCGGGCATTGGGGTGGTTTTCCATGGCTCTTTTAGACACCTTAGATAAAGCTGACCCAAAGGTTTCGGAACCTTATGAGCGCATGAAAAAGATTTTTCTGGAATTGATAGATGCTCTGCTGAAATATCAGGATGAGAGCGGTATGTGGTATCAGGTGGTAAATGTTGGGGGTATGGAGAGAAACTACCTTGAGACCAGCGGAAGCTCTATTTTATCCTACGCCCTGTTAAAAGGCGTCCGCCTGGGATTTTTGCCGGAAAGCTATAAGGAGTATGGCAAAAAGGCCTTTGAGGGCATCTGCAGGAAATATCTGTCTGAGGATGAGGAGGGCAGGATACATCTGGACGGTATCTGTCTTGTGGCAGGACTTGGCGGCAAGGACAACCGTCCCGGCACTTTTGATTACTATATGTCAGAACCTGTGGTAAAAGATGATGCCAAAGGGGTAGGCCCCTTCCTGCTGGCATATACAGAAATGCGCCGGATGAACCTGTTAGAGTTGTAAAACAAAGAGTTCTCTTTTGGGGAGGAAGTATGGTTGCATTCGTGAAGAAAATACTTAAGATCTATTATCAGAAATATATGAACAAAGAACTGCCCATTCGGAATGTATTGTTTAATCTGATTCTGTTCACAGGCATAGCAGGGGGCGCATTTTCCCTGCTGTTGTCTGTTTTCGCAAAGCTGCCCATAGGGCAGATCCTTGTCGTTGCAGCGGCGGAGCTTATTCTGATCGGATGTTTTTATATTGCCAACTTTAAGGGCATGATGCGTCTGGCTTCCATAATCATCTGCTTTGGAATTACAGTCATACTTTTTCCCATTATGTTTTTTTCCGGGGGCGGTGCCTACAGCGGCATGCCCTTCTGGTTTGTTATGGGGACGCTGTTCACTTTTCTCTTAATTGAGGGAAGGCTTTTTTATGTTCTGCTGCTTTTGGAGACTACGGTTCACACTGCCTGTTTTATCTTCGCCTATTATCATCCGGAAGGGGTGATTGCCATTGAGACAAGGGCAGGGACTTATCTGGATATCTGGCAGTGCATGATGGTTTTATCCTTTTCCATAGGAATTATTATCAAGTTCCAGGTGATGATCTACAACAAGGCGATCCTTCTAAATCAAAAGCAGAATGAACAGTTGGACATTGCCATAAAAGAGGCGGAGCGGGCAAAGGAGAGGGCGCTTGAGGCCAACCAGGCAAAGAGTAATTTCCTTGCCAATATGTCCCATGAGATCCGTACCCCCATCAATGCGGTTCTTGGTATGGATGAGATGATTTTAAGAGAGTGCCAGGATGAGGAAATCTGCGGGTATGCCAGGAATATACAGGTTGCAGGGGGACAGCTTTTAAGCCTGATCAATCAAATCCTGGACTTTTCCAAAATAGAATCCGGCAAGATGGAAATCATTAACGTTCAGTATGAAGTCAGCTCCCTGATACAGGATTCTTACAGTATGGTGGTGGAACGGGCGGAGAAAAAGAATCTGGAGCTTAACGTAATCTGTGATGAAAAGCTCCCCAGAACCCTTCAGGGAGATGAGGTGCGCATGAGGCAGATTATTGTCAATCTTCTCACAAATGCCATCAAGTACACAGAGAAAGGCAGTGTCACATTAAAGGTTCAGGGAAAGCGGAAAAGTGACCGGGAAATTCTTCTGACCGTTTCGGTAAAGGATACCGGCGCAGGCCTCCAGGAAGAGAGCAGGAAAAAACTTTTTGAATCTTTTCAGCGGCTCAACGAGGAACAGAATTACCACATTGAGGGAACCGGGCTTGGACTGGCGGTGGTGAAGCAGCTGTTAGAGCTTATGGGCGGAGAAATACGGGTGTACAGCATTTTGGGGGAGGGATCGGAATTTGTCATAAAAGTAGCCCAGGAGGTGGTAGATGAAACGCCGATCGGTGATTTCTCCAAGCGTTATGAGCAGGTGCACCCGAAAGATACCAGATACAAACCGGATTTTACCGCCCCGGAGGGGGAGATTTTGATTGTGGACGATGTTCCCATGAACCTTACAGTGGCAAGAAATATGCTAAAGGGCCTGAAAGTGAAGGTGGATACTGCAGCTTCCGGGTTAGAGTGCTTAAGTCTGATTCAAAAGAAGAGATACCATGTGATCTTTATGGATCATATGATGCCGGGGATGGATGGAATCGAAGTGTTTCACAAAATGAGGGAGATGCCGGAGTCAAAAAATAAGGATGTCCCGGTGGTCATGCTCACCGCCAATGCCATTTCCGGTATGAAGGGAGAATATCTCTCGGAGGGCTTTCAGGATTATCTCTCCAAACCCATGCGGGGCAGGGACTTAGAGAGGATGATAAAAAAATATCTTCCAGGGGAGCTGATCCTGGATTTTGCAGAAGAACCCCCGGAACAGGAGAAAAAAGGGCTTTCACAGCTGATACCTGAAATCGATACAGAACTTGGGATTTCCTACTGTGGCGGCACTGAAGATATCTATATGGAAGTGTTACAGGAATACTGTGAAAAAAATAGGTTGGAAGAGCTTACGTCTGCTTTTCAGTCCCGGGACTGGCAAAACTACAGGGTTCATGTACATACGTTAAAGGGTACTTCCCTAACGGTGGGGCTGCAGGAGCTTTCTGAGCTGGCAAAAGAGGTGGAACTGGCAGTAAAGGAGGAAAATTATCCTTTCGTGGAGGAAAAACACCCGGAAATGATGGAAAAGTACCAGGATATCTTAGAGAAATTGAAAAAATGTATGTAAATTAAAGATCATTAAGAAAGTGTGATAATTCTGTGACGGGGCTTGAAGTAAAAATTTCCTTGGATTATAATACCGTAAATAGTCTAATTGTCCATATCATATATATTATGAATGGCAGGAAAGAAGTGAGGGTATGAGGAGAAAAAGTTGGAAATATTTGTCGTTGTTCCTTGTCATAACAGTTATGATGGCAGGCTGCGGGACAAAAGAAATGGAAAAAAATGAAGTGACCAAGGGAGAAGTGGATCAAAAACAGGAGATGCAGGAAGGATCTGAGGTCCGTAGGTCTTTTGTGGAGAAAAGCAAGAAGAAGAAAAAGGAAAAGGCTTCGAAAGAAGAGGAGAAAAAAGAAGAAAGCGGCACAAAAGCAGAAACGGAGACGGAAAATGAGACGGGATCTGAGACGGAATCTGAGTCAGAGATTAAAAATGGGGAGGAGCTGCGGGGAGATGCCGTTGCAATCATAGCGACAGAAGATCATTTTGACTATGTGGCTCTTGGAAATTCTGTCACCTGCAATGAGATCAGCGAGCTTTGGTGGGGCAGCTGGGGGATGGCAGCCACCACAGAGGAAAATGACTATGTACATATTGTGTCCCGTTGGCTGGAGGGCCAGTCCCAAAAGCCTGTAACCACCACAGTCCTTGACATTAAAAAGTGGGAAGTTGCGCCGGACAGAGGGGCAGCGCTTGATGACTACGACAAATATTTCAATGAGCATACAGATCTCGTGACCTTGCAGACAGGGGAAAATATCACCGAGGGAAAAGAAACACTGGGGATAGATTACCCTGCACTGGTGCAGAGGATTAAGGAGAAGGCTCCCAATGCCCAGATACTTATGCTGGGTGAGGTTTTGTGGCCAAAGGAGGATATCGAGTCAGCCAAACATGCGGCCTGCGATGAGAATGGGATTCCCTTTATCGATGTCAGCGATTTTCGGGCGGTATATGAGGGGGGCACTTTCCGCTCTTCTCTGGGGGCAGAAGTTTTTGGTGCAGACGGAAACCTTCATGCCATCGACAATGAGGTGGTGGCAGCCCACCCGGACGATGAGGGAATGTCCAACATTGCACAGCATTTTATCGATAATATTACCGTCACAGATTAAGAAGGTCTTGAAATTCACAGTCAGATGTGCTAGAATTGGCTCTAGTGTGAGTGTAGAGCAAAGGAAGGTTTTCTTATGAGAAGACAGGTATTATCTTTACTGGTTGAGAACACCGCAGGTGTTACCAGCCATATCTCTGGTCTGTTCAGCAGAAGAGGTTACAATATCGACAGCTTTTCTGCCGGAGTGACCGCAGATCCAAAGTATACCAGAATTACCATTGTGGCAAGCGGTGACGACCAGATTCTAGAGCAGATAGAAAAACAGCTGGCAAAACTGGAAGATGTTTTGGATATCAAAAAGCTGGAACATGGAAATTCTGTTACAAGGGAGCTTATTCTCGTAAAGATCCGGGCGAAGGATACAGACCGCCAGGCAATCTTGAACGTTTCAGAGATTTTTCATGGAAAAATTGTCGATGTTACCCATGATTCCATGGTCATTGAGCTTACTGGCCATCAGGAAAAGCTGGATGCTTTTCTGGATCTACTTGTGGGCTATGAGATATTGGAACTGGCCAGAACAGGGATTACCGGTTTGTCCAGAGGTTCATCAGATGTAAAATTTTTAGATTAAAATAATTAGGAGGAAATAAGTGTAATGGCAGCAAAAATTTATTATCAGGAAGATTGTAATTTATCATTGTTAGAGGGAAAGACCATAGCCATCATCGGCTATGGCAGCCAGGGACATGCACATGCATTGAACTTAAAAGAGAGCGGATGCAATGTGATCATCGGACTTTATGAGGGAAGCAAATCCTGGGACAAGGCTGTAAAACAGGGATTTGAGGTGTTTACCGCAGCAGAGGCAGCAAAGAAAGCCGACATCATTATGATCCTGATCAACGATGAGAAACAGGCAGATCTTTACAAGAACGACATTGAGCCAAACTTAGAGGAAGGCAATATGTTAATGTTTGCTCACGGTTTTAACATTCATTTCGGATGTATCGTACCTCCTGCAAATGTTGATGTTACTATGATCGCACCGAAGGGACCGGGACATACCGTTCGTTCAGAGTATCAGGCAGGAAAAGGTGTTCCATGTCTCGTTGCAGTGGAGCAGGATGCTTCCGGAAAAGCGAAAGATATCGCATTGGCATATGCACTTGGAATCGGTGGAGCAAGAGCTGGTGTGCTTGAGACTACCTTCCGCACAGAGACGGAGACAGACCTTTTCGGCGAGCAGGCAGTATTGTGCGGCGGCGTGTGCGCACTGATGCAGGCTGGTTTTGAGACTCTGGTAGAGGCAGGATACGATGCGAGAAATGCATATTTCGAGTGTATCCATGAGATGAAGCTGATCGTAGACTTAATCTATCAGTCAGGTTTTGCAGGAATGAGATATTCCATCTCAAACACTGCTGAGTATGGCGATTACATTACAGGACCAAAGATCATCACAGAGGAGACCAAGAAAACGATGAAGAAAATCCTCTCCGATATCCAGGATGGCTCTTTCGCAAAAGAATTTTTACTGGATATGTCTCCGGCAGGCAGACAGGTTCACTTCAAAGCTATGCGTAAACTGGCTTCCGAGCATTCTTCTGAGAAGGTTGGCGAGGAAATCCGTAAATTATACAGCTGGAACAACGAAGAGGATAAATTTATCAACAACTAATCAAATGAAATCAAAAGACAGTCCAAAAATTTCGGGCTGTCTTTTTTTATAGAAACAGATGATATATTTCAATTGTTACGGTAAAATTGTATAAATGATTCCAGAGATTTTGTATTTTTCCCCAGATTTTTGTAGGCAAATCCCACTTCTCGCTTTCGGATGGGAATATCCAGCGGGATTTCGATCAACGTTCCGTCTCTTAGCTCCTCCTGGACAAAATTTCGTATGACACATGCCGCTCCCACGCCGATCTTGGCAAATTCGATCAACAGGTCCATATTGGAGATGTTGATCAAATCCTGTACCAGGATGTGATTTTCCTGAAGGTATTCGTCGATATACTGTCTTGTCATATTGTTTTTGTCAAGCAGCATCACAGTGGAATTTTCCAGTATGTGATGTCTGGCAATTCCTCTGGTCTTTAAGTTCCGAAGATAATCTTTTGTCGCCACAAAGATGTCTTCAATCTCTGCCAGGTAGTCAAAGTGGATATCTTTTTGATTTTCCGGTTTTCCCACCAGACCGATATCGATCTTATTGTCTTCCAATAATTTTAAGGTCTCATTCGTGGACTGACAGTGAATGGAAATTTTCACATGGGGATGGAGCTTGATAAATTCTTTTAAATAGGGGAGCAGGAGGTATTTGCACAAAGTTGTGCTGACTCCAATTTTTAAATGTCCCACCCCAAGTTCAATGGAACGGTGAAGCTTTTCCTCTCCCAGGGTCAGCGTGTCAAAAGCATCTTTTACATAGGAATACAAAAGCTGCCCCTCCTCTGTCAGGGTAACGCCCCTGGAGCTTCTGGCAAAAAGCCTGCATCCAATATTATCCTCCAGTTTCTGGATGGACTTGCTGATGGCAGGCTGGCTGATATACAGTTCCTTGGCGGCTTTGGAAATATTTCCGGCATTTGCCACCGTATAAAAAATCCGGTATGCAGATAAATTTTGGCTCATAGCTTTCTCCATAACTTAAAATTATAATAAATATACTTAATATGTATTTCTATTATAACAAATCTTATGCTACAATACAATTAAAGATAAGAATGCACTCATACTATAATTAAAATTTTGAAGGAGGATTCATTGCATGGGAATGACAATGACTCAGAAGATTCTGGCAGCGCATGCAGGTCTGGACTCTGTCCAGGCAGGCCAGTTGATTGAAGCAGATTTGGATCTTGTTCTTGGCAACGATATTACCTCACCGGTAGCGATCCATGAGATTGAAAAAATGAAAACCGAAGGGGTATTTCACAAAGACAAAATTGCTCTGGTTATGGATCATTTTGTTCCAAACAAAGATATCAAATCAGCGGAACACTGTAAATGTGTCAGAGAGTTTGCCTGCAAACATGATATCACCAATTACTTTGATGTGGGGGAAATGGGAATTGAACATGCCCTTTTGCCGGAAAAAGGACTGACCGTGGCAGGGGATGTGATCATCGGGGCTGATTCCCACACCTGTACCTACGGCGCACTGGGGGCATTTTCCACAGGTGTTGGCTCCACAGATATGGCCGCAGGAATGGCAACGGGAAAGGCATGGTTTAAAGTGCCCTCAGCCATCAAATTCAATTTAACCGGAAAGCCGGCAAAATGGGTCAGTGGAAAAGACATTATCCTGCACATTATCGGCATGATCGGCGTGGACGGGGCACTGTATAAGTCCATGGAGTTTGTGGGGGACGGCATACAGTATCTGTCTATGGATGACCGATTTACCATTGCCAATATGGCAATCGAAGGCGGCGGGAAAAACGGAATTTTTCCGGTGGATGAAAAATGTGAGGCGTACATGAAAGAACATTCCATGCGCCCATATAAGGTTTACGAGGCAGATGCAGATGCTGTGTATGATGAGGAGTACACCATTGATCTTAGTACCTTAAAATCCACAGTTGCTTTCCCACACTTGCCGGAAAATACAAAGACCATTGATGAGATTTCAGATATCAAGATTGACCAGGTGGTGATCGGTTCCTGCACCAATGGGCGTTTTGAGGATCTTCGCATTGCAGCGGAAATCTTAAAAGGGAAAAAAGTGAAAAAAGGCGTGAGGACGATTGTGATCCCTGCCACCCAGCAGATTTATCTGGATGCTATGGAAGCGGGATTTGTCCGCACATTTATTGAGGCTGGAGCCATTGTGAGCACCCCTACCTGCGGGCCCTGCTTAGGAGGATATATGGGGATTTTGGCAGAGGGAGAGCGCTGCGTGTCCACAACGAACCGGAACTTTGTAGGCCGTATGGGACATGTGGAGTCTGAAATTTATCTTGCAAGCCCTGCTGTTGCGGCTGCAAGTGCCATTACCGGTAAGATTTCTTCACCGGATGAAATTTAGGAGGGTACAGATATGAAAGCAGCATGTGGAACAGTCTTTAAATATGGGGACAATGTGGATACGGATGTCATTATTCCTGCGAGATATTTGAATTCTTCTGACCCCAAGGAATTAGCCGTTCACTGTATGGAAGACATCGACAGGGAGTTTATGAAAAAGGTAAAAGAGGGAGACATTATCGTGGCGGAGAAAAATTTCGGATGCGGTTCCAGCAGGGAGCATGCACCCATCGCCATAAAGGCGGCAGGGGTGAGCTGTGTCATCGCCGAGACTTTTGCCAGGATTTTTTACCGCAATTCCATCAATATCGGGCTTCCCATTGTGGAGTGCAAAGAGGCAGCAGCGGAAATCAGAGGGGGAGACGAGGTGGAAGTGGATTTTGACACGGGAGTGATTACGGATAAAACCACAGGAAAAATCTATCAGGGACAGGCATTTCCAGAGTTTATGCAAAAAATCATTGACTGTCAGGGACTGGTAAACTATATCAATCAAAAATAACTATAAATATTAAAATGGGGCTGTGAAAAAAGTAGAGCTAAAACGCTCCCTTTTCCACAGCCCCATTCTCACAGAAATTCCATTTTTTATTGTTTTTTTAAATTCCGCATAATGTTTAGCAGCTGTTCGGCTTTTCTCTGTTCTTCGGGGTTCATGTTTTGTTTTAATACCTCCACGATCAGATCCGTCTCATTGGGAGAGAAAGAGATTCCCTCTTTTTTGGCATTATTGACAGCGCCGAGGATCATATTGGACATTTCTTTTGCATTGCCGGATTTATTCTGAGCGGCAAACTGCATCAGAAAATTTAATTTCTCCGGGGAAATCTTAGATAAATCAGGGTTACTTTTTATAAAATTATAATCCATAGTAGGTACTCCTTTTTATAGTCATTATATGTCAGGAATCCGAAAATGCGTCACTGAATGACAGCATGGAAAATGCGCCAAGCAGCATGTCAATGGATTCCTGTTCTGATGGAGAGCAGAATTTTTTCAGGTCATTTAATAGCTGGACATTGCGCTCTGCCGGGTCGTTGGAAGAGCATATGCTCATGGAAGCCGGGGGCTTTTCAAACAGAGACATCACATTCCGAAGCTCCATAAATTTTACCATCACGGCAAAGCTTTTTTGACGTGCAGGGTGTAGGTAAGGGATAAATGTTTTTAAAATCTGGAGATTTTTGCTTTGTGTCTCCAAGTCAAAAGCGGTGGGGGTGTATTCATTGCTTTCCTGTTCCATAAAAATCCTTTTTCTATTAGAATATGATAGATTTCTAAATTTAGTACCGAAAACAACTGTCCAATTGAAAAGAAATCACATATAGTAATATAGGTGACTGCAAAGTTCTCACCCAATAGAGTATTGAGAAAGGAGACTTTTCTATGGGACGGCTGGTCATTGACGGTGACAATGTGTATGAGCTGGATGAGGAGTGTATAAGGGAGAAGAGGAAAGAAAAAGAGAAGGAAAAAGAAAAGAAGATTTCTAAAACACAGGAAGATGAATAAAAGAAGAACGCTTCCAGAATGAAATCTGAAAGCGTTCTTCTTTGTTAAGGGGCCATAAAAGGCCCCCTGGAAAGCTTAGGAATTAGCATCCGCAGAATCCATTGCCGCCGCAGCAGAGCAATAACAGGATAATCCAGATACAGCTGTTTCCTTCATCACATCCGCATCCATTGTTGCCTAAGAAGCTGCCGCCGTTGCCGTTGCACAGGCTGAGCAAAACGATGAGCCAGAGAATAGAGCCGCATCCGCCTCCGTTGCTGCATCCACATCCGCCACAGTTTGTTGCTGCTAAATCACTCATTTTAGAATCCTCCATAATTGATTGTTTACACTGTATCATATGTGGAGGGCTTGTAAGTGTTTCCATGTGGAAAAGCTAAAAATTATTTTGAGAGGAATTTTCAAAAGGAGATAGAAGTTTGAGAAATCTGGTTGTAATATAGGAAGAAGGAGATTATAATAGAAGCAGAGAAAGTTTTAGAAAGGATGTCAACGTATGAGAAAATACAAATTTTTACCTATGGTATTTTTAATGACACTGTCTCTGCTGATTTTCGATTTTGCAGATTTTGGAGGAATGGGCGTTTTGGCGGCTTCCACAGAGACTGTGGATAATAAGGAATTTACCTTTACCTCCATAAGCGGGGATTCTGTATCCACAAAGGCAGAGCCGGGAAAGACAACCGTCCTTGTGTTTGGAAAAACAAACTGTGGGTACACCAAGGCAACGATACAGAGTATTGCAGGCAGCAGTTGGATCGGCAGTGCAGATATCCGGGTAGTTTTCGGGGAGATTAATAGGGCGTCTCTGAGCACGACGCAAACTTTTGCCAGTGACTATGGATGTGACGCCATCACTTTCTGTTATGATGATGTGAATTATTATAGCAGAATCAATGCTGCTATGTGGGAGTATTTCTATATGTTTTCAGATGCTGTCTCAGTGACGCTTCCTATCACTGTGTTCATTGATGGAAATGATCAGGTGAGAAATGTTTTGACGGGATATCAGAGCGCAGACAATATCTTGGCTGAGATCAACAGTTTTGCGGTATCCTCTGGAGATACGGACAAAAAAGACGAGACAAAGCTTTCAGATGTCACCGGGTTGAATGCGAAGTCTGAGAAGACCAGCGTGAAATTGAGCTGGGAAAAAATATCCGATGCAGAGGGATATTTTATTTATCGGTATGAAAGTTCACGTAAAGATTGGAAAAAGATTGCCACAGTGGCTTCTGGCAAGAATTCCTACACAGTAAAAAAACTAAAAGCTGCCACTGGCTATCAGTTTGGGATAAAGGCATATAAGACAGTAGCCAATCAACAGGTTACAAGCCAATCCTATACTTCCCTGTATACAGCTACGACTCCTTCAGCGGTGAAGTTCAATGTAACTGCCGGGAAGAAGAAAGCAGCCCTGAAGTGGAGCAAAGTGAAGGGCGCCACTGGCTACGAGGTATTGTACAGGACAGGGAATAAGGGTGCCTGGAAAAAACTGAAAAGTACTAAGAGCCTCAAGTACACTAAGAAAAAATTGAAATCCGGGAAGACATATTCTTTTGGTGTGAGGGCATACAAAGTTTATAAGGGAAAAACTTATACCAGCAGTTTTAAGGGGAAAAAAGTCAAAATTAAGTGATTGACAAATAGTAACACCTATGTTTCAAGGATAAGGCTTCGTGGGTAAACCACGGGGCCTTTTTTATACACACGGACACCCAAAGGAAATTTTTGTCTAACAGATAGTCGGAGACATCGAGTAGTTGAAAAGGGAGAGGTTTATGAAAAGGATATTAAAATATATCGGGCATTACTGGTATGCATATCTCTTTGGCGTTGCCTGTATGGTAACCGCCATCGTGCTGGATATGCTCTATCCGGTTATCACAAAAAGCATCATAGATGATGTGATCATCCAGGGCAAAATGGAGCTTTTAGGGGGACTGCTCTTTATGCTGGTAGTGATTGGAGCAGGAAGGGCCCTTGGGGGCTACCTGAAAGAATTTACCTTTGACATCGTCAGCGTCAAGATTTCGGCAAAACTTCGGAAAGATTTGTTTTCCCATATTGAGGGGCTTTCCGTGGACTATTTTGACGATACCAACACAGGGGAACTGATGGCAAGGGTAAAAGATGACGTGGACACTGTCTGGAACGCCCTGGGGTATGTGGGGATGCTTACCATTGAGGTAATTATCCATGTATCTATGGTGCTCTACTGTATGTTTACCTTAAACTGGAGACTGTCCTTTCTTCCCCTCGGGGCAATGATCCTTATGGGAATTACGGCCATTTTTATGGAGCGGAAGCTGGATAAGATTTATGGAGCCATCAGCGAGGAAAATGCCAGGCTGACCACAATTGCAGAGGAAAATCTGGCAGGGGTGCGGACCGTCAAGGCATTTGCAAGGGAAAAATTTGAGATACAAAAATTTTTATCCCACAACAAACAGTACTATGACTTGAATATCGATCAGGCCAAAACTCTGGTGCGTTTTTATCCCATTTTTCAGTTTACCAGCAAGCTGCTGCCGGTGGTAATGGTGATCATTGGCGGTTTCCAGGTGATCCACGGGGAGATGACACTGGGAACTCTGGTGGCATTTTCGGAGTACTGCAGGAATATCGTGTGGCCTATGGAAATGCTGGGATGGCTTACCAATGACCTGTCCTCTGCAGTTGCCTCCTTAAAGAAACTAGACAAAATTTACAGACAGGAAACCTCCATCAAAGAACAGGAATGTCCCGTGGTACTGGATGAGGTAAAAGGGGAGATTTCTTTTGAACATGTGTCATTTTCCAGGGGAGGACAAAAAATTTTGGAGGACGTGTCCTTTTCTCTGCCCAAAGGAAAAACCCTTGGAATCATGGGGGCTACCGGGGCGGGAAAAACTTCTATGATAAATCTTTTGATGCGTTTTTTTGATGTGGATAAAGGAAGCGTCAAGCTGGACGGGGTGGATGTGCGGGAACTGTCACTTAGGCAGCTTCGAAGCAGCGTGGGAACGGTAATGCAGGACGTGTTTTTGTTCTCCGATACCATCTCAGAAAATATCCGCATGGGACAGCGTGACACGATGGAGAGCCCTGTTATGGTACATGCCGCAGGACTTGCCCAGGCAAGGGGATTTATTGAGGAGCTGCCGGAAACTTATGAAACCATTATCGGAGAGCGGGGCGTAGGGCTTTCCGGGGGACAAAAGCAGCGGATCAGCATTGCAAGAGCCATTGCAAAGCAGGACCCGGTGCTGATTCTGGACGACTCCACCTCGGCTCTTGACATGGAGACAGAGTACGAGATACAAAAAGCATTGGATACGTTAGATACGACGAAAATCATTATCGCCCACCGCATTTCCGCAGTGCGAAGGGCAGACGAGATTATTTTCCTGGAAGACGGAACGGTGAAGGAGCGGGGAAGCCACGAGGAACTTCTGGCCAAAAAAGGGTTGTACTATGACACCTATATCGCTCAGACCGGGACGGTTCCAGGGGTATAAAAGAAAGCAGGTGTAAGTTTGGCAGTTAATTCATATAAAGAAGACGAAGAATTAGAGGGAATTGGAAAAAAAGAAACCCTAAAGAGGCTCTTTGCCTACATGCTCAAATATAAACTCCAGGTGTTCGGGGTAATCTTTTGTATGATGGTTACTGTTGTCATTACTCTGATCAACCCTCTGATCATCGAGGAGGCCATTGACAACTATATCGCAAATAAAGATATTCCGGGACTTTTGCATCTGGCAGCCTTCACAGTTATGATCAATATGATTTTTATCTTAATGGTGAAGGTGCGGATGTATGTGATGGCAAAAATCTCAAATCAGATCCTTATGGAAATCCGACAGGAATTGTACGAACATATTCAGACACTTTCCTTTTCCTTTTTTGACAGCCGCCCTACCGGAAAAATTTTAGCAAGGATTATTGGGGATGTAAATTCTTTGAAAAATGTCCTGGTCAATGCGGTTACTACCCTGATACCGGATTTTGCCACAATCTGCGGTGTGGTGGTAATCATGGTGGCAAAGGACTGGCGGCTTGCATTGGCTTCTCTTGGCAGTATTCCCTTGATGGCGGCGGCAATCTGGTTTATCCAGAAATTTTCCCATGTGCGGTGGCAGATTTTTCGGAAAAAAGGATCAAACTTAAATGCCTATGTCCATGAGAGCATTGCGGGAATGAATGTGATCCAGAGTTTTTATGCTGAAAATGAGACGCAGGACATTTTTGCAGGGCTTGTGAAAGAGCATGAGCAGTCCTTTATCCGTGCGGTGCGCATTGCGGATCTCTTTGGGGGAGCCGTTGACTTCTGCTGGGGAATCGGGGCCATGCTCCTCTACCTGGTGGGAGTTCGGATGATCGGCGGGGGAGAGGTGAGCATCGGGCTTTTGGTGGCATTTGGAACCTATATCAACATGTTCTGGAACCCGGTAATGAATCTTAGTAATTTTTACAATCAGGTCATTACCAATCTGACAGCTGCAGAGCGGATTTTTGACATTTTGGACACAGAGCCGGAGATTGCAGACGGGGAAGATGTGGAAACTCTGCCGGAGATAGAGGGAAGAGTAGAATTTGACCAGGTTTCCTTTACCTATGATGAGGGAACTTGCGCAGAGACGAAAGTTTTGGAGAAGGTAAGCTTTCAGATCGAGCCGGGGGAGAGCATTGCGCTGGTTGGGCCAACGGGGGCGGGAAAGACCACCATAGTAAATCTCATCAGCCGGTTTTACGATATTCAGAAGGGCAGGATTTTCATAGACGGGTACGATATCCAGAAGGTTTCCATGGAAAGTTTGAGGCGGCAGATGGGGGTGATGACCCAGGAGAATTTTATCTTTCAGGGGACGGTGAGGGAAAATATTCTCTATGGAAATATGGACGCCACAGAGCAGGAAATGCTTAATGCTTCAAAGGCCGTCAATGCCCACGAGTTTATTATGAAAATGGAAAAGGGCTATGATACAGTGTTAAAAGAGCGGGGGGCAGGGCTTTCCATCGGGCAGAGGCAGTTGATTGCATTTGCAAGGACTATGGTAAGTATGCCGAAAATCCTGATTTTGGACGAGGCCACTTCCAGCATTGACACCCATACGGAACTTCTGGTGCAAAAAGGCATCCAGGCGCTTTTGAAAGGGCGAACCAGCTTTGTCATTGCCCACCGTCTCTCCACCATCCAGCGGGCGGATCGGATTTTTGTCATCGACAAAGGAGGGATTTTAGAGCAGGGAAGCCCGGCGGAGCTGATGGAGAAAAAAGGCCATTACTACAATCTCTATATGGCCCAGTTTAAAAACTTGTAAATTATCCCATTTTGTATTAAACTATAGGATGAGTTTTGGAAAAAGCGGTAATACAGAGAAAACAGGAGGTACAGATTATGGAAAAAATTAAAATGGCCACTCCTTTGGTGGAGATGGACGGAGACGAGATGACCAGGATTTTGTGGGCAATGATAAAAGAGGAACTTCTGCTTCCATTTATCGATTTAAAGACAGAGTACTACGATCTGGGATTGGAATATAGAAACGAGACAGATGACCAGGTGACGGTGGACTGCGCAAACGCCACGAAAAAGTACGGCGTTGCGGTAAAATGTGCCACCATCACTCCCAATGCGGCAAGGATGGAGGAGTACAAGTTAAAAGAGATGTGGAAAAGTCCCAACGGAACTATCCGTGCCATGTTAGACGGAACGGTGTTTCGCGCACCTATCGTGGTAAAGGGCATTGAGCCATGTGTGAGAAACTGGAAGAAACCCATCACCATTGCAAGACATGCCTACGGGGATGTGTACAAGGCCTCTGAGATGAAGATTCCTGGAGCAGGAAAAGTGGAGCTTGTCTATACGGCGGAGGACGGAACAGAGCTAAGAGAGCTGGTTCACAACTTTACCGGGGCAGGCGTTGTCCAGGGGCAGCACAATATCGAAGCTTCCATTGAGAGCTTTGCAAGAAGCTGTTTTAACTATGCGCTGGACATTAAGCAGGATCTGTGGTTTGCCACAAAGGATACCATCTCCAAAAAATATGACCACACCTTTAAAGATATTTTCCAGGAGATTTTTGACAAAGAGTACAAAGACGCCTTTGAAAAAGCGGGCATCACCTATTTTTATACCTTGATCGACGATGCAGTTGCCCGTGTGATGAAATCTGAGGGTGGTTATATCTGGGCATGTAAAAATTATGACGGGGATGTAATGAGCGATATGGTAAGTTCTGCCTTTGGTTCCCTTGCCATGATGACTTCTGTTCTTGTTTCCCCACAGGGATACTATGAGTACGAGGCGGCCCACGGAACGGTTCAGAGACATTACTATAAGCACCTGGCCGGGGAGGAGACTTCCACAAACTCTGTTGCAACTATTTTTGCATGGAGCGGCGCTTTAAGAAAACGTGGGGAATTAGATCATATACCGGAACTTGTAAACTTTGCAGATAAACTGGAACTTGCCTGTGTAAAGACCATCGAGGAAGGAAAAATGACAAAGGATCTGGCGCTTATCACTACACTGGAAAAACCTGTCGTATTAAACAGTCAGGAATTTATTCAGGCAATCCGTAAGACATTAGAGGAAAACTTGTCATGATCTTAGCCTGTCAGAACATATCCAAGGCATTTGGCACAGAGGAAATTTTAAAAAACGTATCCTTTCATATAGAGGAAAATGAAAAAGCCGGGATTGTGGGTATCAACGGAGCCGGAAAGACAACTCTCCTAAAAATTATAATGGGAGAGTTGTCTGCGGATGCCGGGGAAGTGGTCCTGGGAAAGGGAAAGACCATCGGGTATCTGGCGCAGTACCAGGATATCTCCGGCAATAACAGCATTTTGAAAGAGGTTTTGTCCGCAAAGGCAGAACTGATTGCAATGGAGGAGCAGCTTCGGGGGATGGAAGATGCCATGCACGGCCTCTCCGGGGAAGAATTAAACCTTCATCTGGAAAAATATAACCGTCTCCATGACGAGTTTACCTTAAAGGACGGTTATGCCTACCGCAGCGAGGTCACCGGAGTAATCCGGGGCCTTGGCTTTTCGGAGGAGGATTTTGACAGAAACATTGCCACCCTTTCCGGAGGGGAGAAGACCAGAGTGGCCCTTGGAAAGCTTTTGGTGGTGCGTCCTGATGTGCTGATCTTGGACGAACCCACCAACCATTTGGATATGTCCAGCATTGCCTGGCTGGAAACGTTTTTGGGCAATTATAGAGGGGCAGTTTTGATTGTGAGCCATGACAGGTATTTCCTGGACAAAATCGTCACAAAAGTGGTGGAATTATTTCAACATCAGTGTTCTGTCTTTATGGGAAATTACTCGGATTACGGGGCAAAAAAGGCGGCGGTCAGAGAGGCACAGATTAAGGCATACTACAATCAGCAGAGGGAGATCAAGCGCCAGGAGGAAGTCATTGCAAAGCTTAAATCCTTTAACCGGGAAAAATCCATTAAGCGGGCGGAGAGCCGGGAGAAAATGCTGGATAAAATTGAGCGTCTGGAAAAGCCCACAGAGGAACAGACAGACATGCGCATCCACTTAGAGCCAAACATAACCAGCGGCAATGATGTGCTCCTTGTGGAGGGCATTGGAAAATCCTTTGGGGAAAACCATCTTTTTTCGGATATCACTTTTGAGATCAAGAGAGGGGAACGGGTAGCGCTCATTGGGGATAACGGCACGGGAAAAACCACCATGCTAAAAATGATCAACGAGATGGTTCCCTTGGACAGCGGAAAGATTACCTTGGGCACAAATGTGCATATCGGGTACTACGACCAGGAACATCAGGTGCTTCATGAGGAAAAGACATTGTTTGAGGAGATCAGCGATGCCTACCCCGGCCTTACCAACACCCAGGTGCGCAATATCCTTGCGGCATTTCTCTTTACGGAGGACGATGTGTTTAAGCGGATCGGTGATATCAGCGGCGGGGAGAAAGGAAGGGTTTCCCTGGCAAAGCTTATGTTGTCAGAGGCGAATTTTTTGATCCTGGACGAGCCTACCAACCATCTGGACATTACTTCCAAAGAGATCTTGGAGGATGCTTTAAACAACTATACCGGGACAGTGTTTTTTGTAAGCCACGACCGCTATTTTATCAATCAGACAGCCACACGTATTTTAGACCTTACCCAGGAGACGGTTGTCAACTACATCGGCAATTATGACTATTATCTGGAAAAGCATGACACTGCCATGAAGACGGTGGCTTCGGCGGAGAAACCGGAGGAAGAGAAAAAGAGCGAGGCGGGAAAGCTGGACTGGAGGCAGCAGAAGGAAGAGCAGGCGAAAATCCGTAAACATGCGGCAAGGTTAAAGCAGACGGAGGATGCCATTGCCGAAAAGGAGGCCAGGATCGAAGAGCTGAATCAGGAATTAAATCTGCCGGAAAATGCCACGAATTCTGCAAAGTTGAATGAGATCAACGGAAAGTTGCTGGAAGTCACTGCGGAATTGGAGCAGTTGTATGAAGACTGGGAGAAATTGGCGGAGCAGTCATAAGAATAGAGATTTTTGAAATAGAATTGGCATGGAGCCGGGAGGAAGCGGATGAAACAGAAAATCGGGATTGGGATTCAGGACTTTGAAAAGATCAGAACCAGGAATATTTTTTATGTTGACAAGACAGACTTTATCCGCGAGTGGTGGGAAAGTAATGACGATGTTACTTTGATCACCCGCCCCAGGCGTTTTGGGAAAACGTTAACTTTAAGTATGACAGAACAGTTCTTTTCTTTGGAGTATGCCGGCCGTTTTGATCTGTTTGAAGGTCTTTCCATCTGGGAGAGGGAGGAGTATCGGAAGCTCCAGGGAACCTATCCTGTGATCAGCCTTTCTTTTGCCAGAATAAAAGAGGATAATTTTCGTGATGCGCGCTTAACCATGGGACAGTTGCTCACAGAGGTTTTTAACAAATATACATTTTTGTCAGAATGGGAAGGATTAAATGTAAAAGAAAAAGAATTTATCGCAAAAATCGATCCTGAAATGGACAGTTATGTGGCTGTGCAGTCCTTAAACCAGCTTTCCAGTTTTCTTTCCCGCTATTATGGGAAAAAGGTGATCATTCTTTTAGACGAATATGACACTCCTATGCAGGAGGCATATGTGAATGGATACTGGAAGGAACTGGTCTCTTTTATGAGAAACTTTTTTAATGCTGCTTTTAAGATAAATCCTTATGTTGAGAGGGCATTGATGACAGGGATTACCAGGGTAAGCAGAGAATCTATGTTCTCTGATATGAACAATCTGAATGTTGTAACTACAACATCAGAAGAGTATGCGACGGCTTTTGGCTTTACAGAGGAGGAAGTTTTTACTGCCATGGATGATTTTGGCTTGTCCAAACAGAAAGAAAAGGTAAAATTCTGGTATGACGGCTTTATCTTTGGAAATCATTCTGATATTTATAATCCCTGGTCAATGATTAATTATCTGGATAAAAAACTATTTGAAACTTACTGGGCAAATACCAGTTCCAATAACCTTGCAGGGAAATTAATCCGTGAGGGAAGCAAAGACATAAAAATCATTATGGAAGGACTTCTAAATGGAGAGTTTTTCTGCACAGCGATAGATGAGCAGATTGTGTTTGATCAGCTTGACAAAAATGAGTCTGCCATATGGAGTCTGCTTCTCGCCAGCGGCTATTTGAAAGCGGAAAGGCAGAGTATGGATGCCGACAGGGTAAAGGATGAGTATAAACTGAGTCTCACCAACTATGAAGTGAGGTTTATGTTCCGGAACCTGATCGAGGGATGGTTTAAACAGTATTCCCCGTCCTACAACGATTTTATCAAAGCTCTGCTGTCAGGGGATGTGGAGGCCATGAATTATTATATGAATAAGGTTGCACTTGCCACATTCAGCAGTTTTGATGTGGGAAACAAACCTTCGGAAGCTGTGGAGCCGGAACGGTTTTACCATGGTTTTGTCCTTGGGCTTATGGTGGAATTAAATGACAGGTATGTGATCACTTCCAACCGTGAGAGTGGGTTTGGCCGTTATGATGTGATGCTAGAGCCTAAGGGAGAGTCAGACCATGCGTATGTTTTGGAGTTTAAAGTGCATAATCCGGGGAAAGAGAAAAGCCTTTCCGATACAGTGAAGTCTGCGTTAGATCAGATAGAAAAAAAGCAGTATGAGGCGGCACTTATAAATAAGGGGATTTTGGCGGGGAGGATAAGAAAATACGGATTTGCCTTTGAGGGGAAGAATGTATTGATTGGATGAGAACTTGAAAAGACCGTTTGGAGTGTAATACCCATATGGTCTTTTATTAGTTATAAAATTGAAGAAAGAAATTATGTCAATAGCCATCATTTGCTATGTGGTAGTAGGAATCAATGTGTGCAGTATTTTCCAGATAAAGGCGGAGACGATAAGCAATGACGAGACAGATACAGAAGTTGCAGGGGAAAATGTAGAGCAAGGGGAAGAATATTTGATTTATCCATCTACAACGGACTGGAATGTGTAAAATTGCCAAAAAGCATAACAAAAATTGAGGAAATGTAAACCGCTTAATTGATACAAAGGGAATGAACAGAATATCGGGAAAACTGCTGAAAACAAGGGATTCCGGCACATTGGCTGTTGCCGGAATCCCTTGTTTGCGTTTTGACTGGTTTGAAAATCTGCGGCAGTCGGCAGAGGGGGTGTCCACTTTTGAACCCTCCTCAAAGAGCATTTGAACCCCGTGGTCAAGTGCAGTAGTTAATTATTAAAAAGTAGTTTTATCGTTAAAAGGTATGAGAAAATATGTGTGGATACTTCTTGGCGTACCGTCTTACTGGCTTGCGTACCACAATTTGATACAATGCACCCAAGCGTGAG
>JAMPFA010000030.1 GCA_023664725.1 Roseburia sp.
TCCTTCCGCAAAAGGTACATTTTTCCAACCGAAAATCATCCCTCCTCTCGTTTTGACTTATTATATCATTTTATTTGTAAATGGGTTTTTCGCAGAAATGAACAGGCTCTTATATCTTGGCAGAGGTTAAAGTGATGCAGATTGCTGAATCCTTGGAATAAAAAAGAAACAGCCATCGTTAAACCGCTGTTTCTTAAAAGATTAAAATTAGATTGCATGATTTTAGTAGATCTCAGGTGTTCCACTCAAATAAGGCTTGATTTCTTTGTCGTAAAATTCTTGATTGATAATGTACACATCAGGGATATGTGCATTGTCACGAGTTATGGTGGTTGGTGACATTGGATGTATGGATATAAGCCCATCTTCTTTTGCCCAGTTTTTCAACTGCCATACCCTGCGGGCTGAGAGCCAGTATTTCCGCTGAAGGAAACTTAAAGTCTCTTTATCCAGCACCAGGAGCGGAAACCCGTCCTCATCACAATAATTCTGGCGGCTCACCGCATGGCATATCGCATCAGCCACTTTTTCTTTAGACCATCGTTTTCTTATTTTCATAACCGTAATTACCTCCCGTTAAATTTCTTTTACTATAACATGGATGAATCGGCAGGCAGTTTTTGCAGAAATGGCAGTATGCGGAAAATATATATAATGGTTATATGCAGTAGATCAGCAGGAGAGGAGGGATGCGGGATAAGGAGGATGGCATGTAGACTGGGTTTGGATATGCTTGTCAGAGTATTATGCACTCTTGCAGGATTTATCACAGGTACTCTGATAATGCGGATGTACTATCTGATAATCTTTTGAATCCTGAAGGATAAAGGCTCTATTTCTGCCAAAATTCCATAAACCTCAAGGAAGTTAGAATGTCTATGCAGCGAAAGACTGCAAAAATCTAACGAAGGAGGCATTACAAAAATGAAGCAGGAGATTTTAGACATTCTCGTTGGCGAGCGGCTGGAGACCCTTGAGGACATCGCTGGCAATGACGAGGAGTACCAGGCTGTGAGGAAGGAACAGCTGGAAGCCTTTAAGAGGCTTGAAGGGATGGGGCTGAGCAGCGAGCAGAGGGAGGCGGTTGACGACATCCTGAGCAAAGTCAACAGGAGCGGTGCGGTTTACGGCAAGATTGCTTTCAAACAGGGCTTGAAGGACGGGGCGAAGCTCATGGCGGAGCTGAAAGGGATCATCTGGTCCTGACTGGCGGATCATCCCAAATTTGAGGAGTCCGATTTCTTGTGCATCTGATGGGTTCCGCTTTCTCTGTACAGGAGAACGGGAGAAAGGAGCTGTGGGATACTGGCTTTTTGAGCCATGCCTACAGCTCTTTTCCTTTGGCATATAGGATTGGGGGCGGAACTGTCTGCAGAGTCATTTTTCTGGATGAAAGAGCAGGATACACTGGTCTATCACATTTTCAACGATCCGCACCTCTTCAGGAGTCAGTTTATCCAATTTCTCAGACAGGAGCAGCTTGTCCTTGTCGATGATATCACCCGTCAGGAGGTAATCACAGCTTACTCCAAGGGCATTGGCAATCTTCATCAGGTTCTCAGGCCTCATGGCCCGCTTCCCGCCCTCCGCATAGGATACAAACTGTGTTGTGAGCTCGCTCTTTTCCCCCAGCATCTCCTGTGTCATCCCTAATTTTTTCCGCCGCTCCATGATCCGCTTCCCGACTTCCTCCAGGTAAAGTTCAATATCCATGCCATCCAGCCCTCCTTTGATCCTTTGTTAAATTTTATCAACGGCATGTGAAAAACTTAATCGCTCATTGTTGACTAAAGTAAACAATGTGGTATAATTTATAAGTTAGTGGTATTTCAGGCTGAAAATTTATTACAGGAAAACCAATGAAGGAGGACAGACATGGGATTATTTTCAAAAAAGACATTGACCTGCGAGCGATGTGGGAAGGAGTATGAGGCGAGGATCAGCATAGGCTCTAAATTATGCCCCTTATGCCAGCAGCGGGAAAAGGATGCGAAAAAAGAGGTCAGCGGTTATGTATCATATGGTGAGTGGATCGGAAGGAAGTACAACGAGGACGAGCTGAAGGCCATCGCACAGCACAGGGACGATATCCTTGAAACCCACAGAAACACCCGCACTGTCACAAGGGAGGAACTGAAGCAGGCGGGGGATAATTATAAAAAACTCTCGGAGAGCGAGGCTGTTGACATTTACGAGAGGGCTTTATATTCGCTGGTGGCTGTTGACAGGGGAGCATCATATGCGACAAAAGGCTTTTTCTGCCTGACCCAGTATGAAGGTGTCGTTGTGGCGGCGGAGGATGTGTTTGCCGTGGCATATTGTAAGGATTTCAGGCTGGTACAGTCGAAGGACTCCGCCAATGTGGAGGCACTCCTGTGTGTGGCATTTACCAACGACCCGTACATACCCGTGTTCCCCATGGTGTATTTCGGCAAGATCGGGCTGTTCGCCATGAAGAGCAAGAGCGGAAGGCAGGGAGTGGAGGAGACATTCTCCAGAAGGTGCCCGAACCTGCTCTATCCCGTCATGGAGACGAAACAGCTGAAGAAGATACTGAAGGGCGAGGCAAGCAAGGGCAGCATCGACAGCCAGACGATGCTCAAGTACCTTTCGGATGCGGAAGCAGGCTCTAGGATGTTCGACAGCAGGAACATGGTGGATACCCTTCCCCAGGAATCATTGGACAGGCTTTCCGCATACGGTTTCATCCCGTGGACGGAGGTAAGCAGGCTGATGAAGCTGGAGGGGATGTTTTCCCAGTCGTTCTGGGAGAAGATCCTGGAGAAGGTTGTGGTGCAGTATTATTAAGGGACGGCATGAAAAAATTGAACAGGGAGGGATTCCATGCAGGAGATTCAGCAACAGCAGGGAGGCGGGCTGGCAAGGATCGAGCCCGTGCAGGACCCTGAAGTCAACAGGGCACTGTTTACGATATACAGCAACCTCATCGAGCCAGTGGCACAGATTGAGAGGACCCACGGCGAGATCCTTGATACACAGCAGGTCATTGCGGGAAATGAGGGGAGGATCAGGTTTTCGGTATCGGATGCCGTCCGCCGCACCATAAGGAAATGGCCCCTGATGGCAGTAGCGGTATTTGTAATACTCTATATACTGTCCTGCTTAGAGGCAGTGGCGGACATGACGGTATCCATGGGGCTCATAAATGCGGCGGTTGGTGCCGTGATCCTTTCAGCGGCATGGGCTTTTGGCACCGAGGCGGTTTCCACCGCTTCCCGTGAAAGGAAACGGAAGGAGATTTATGATCATGCGGTGGATGCACTGCCCAGACTGGAGGACAGCCTGCAGTGGCAGGTAAGCCAGATCAGGGAAGTGATCCTGTTCGTCCCGCCAAAATACAGGTTCTCGGAGGCACTGAGGTATTTCGTTGAGTCCTATTCAAACTCAAGGATCGACAACCTCAAGGAGGCTGTGAATTCCTTTGATACCTATTATTTCAGGTCCCAGTCGCTCCAGATGCAGAGGGAGATATTGGAGATACAGCAGGAAAACAGTCTGCTGCTTCAGGCGATAGCTTACAACCAGCTGTGCATGATGGGGCAGCTGGACGGCATCCAGAGGGATATCTGGCTCTCAGGCGGGATATTCAGCTGACAGGGGCTGATGGCATGGAAGGGATAATTCTATTTCTGCAAAAATCTTCCGTGCCAGAGTGTGGTATTATCAATCTATCAAAAGAAGAGCCAAAGCCATAAGGCTTTTCCAGAGAAAATCCATACATTGTCCTCCTAAACAATAGATGGGAATAGAAAAGGCAGACAGGGAAAAAGTTTCCTTGTCTGTCTTTTCTCTTGTCGGAAAAATTCATTTTATACATAAAAGAGAAAAGAGGGGGATGAATGGTATGGATGCAAAATTTGAATGTGGCACGATTATCAAGGGAATTGACTTAAAAGGTCTGCCTCTCTGCAAAATCTTATCCGAAGATATGTGCATGAGGGATTACCAATACAAAGTGGGTATGAACGAGGATGTGAACCCGCTTGCGGTAGAGGGAAGCTGTAAGGAAGGGCTTTATTTCACTATGGCGGGAGACATCTGCAGATTCCTGAAATATGGAACGAAGCTGGCACTGGTATCCGTGCCAGATGAGGAGGATGTATATGTTGATGTCATGAAGTTCCGAACCCACAGGCTTGAGATCAAAGAGATCATCCCGCTGTCCGATGTCAGGGCATGGGAGTGGATGGTTCAAAACGGGGATGATATAAGTGAGGGTAATGGTGATGCTTTCAATCATGCCTTATGCAATGGGTATTGGGCTGCGGTAAAGTTCCTGTCTGAACATGGTGCAGATGCAACGGCAGATGATAACTTTGCCCTTGAATTTGCTGCCGAAAGTGGTCGGCTGGATGTGGTGAAATCTTTAGTTGGGCATGGGGCTGATGCGACCGCAAATGACAGCCGTGCAGTCAGGAGTGCTGCAAGAAACGGACATTTAGATGTCGTGAAATTTCTGATGGAGAACGGTGCGGATGTGACGGGATGCGACAATTATGCCGTCAGGGTTGCCGCTGCAAACGGACATCTGGATGTTGTGAGGTATCTGGTGGAACAAGGGGCGGATGTCACGGATGCGGATAATTATGCAATCCTCCATGCTTCGTACAACGGATATCTGGATATGGTGGATTTCCTGGTAGAGCATGGAGCCGATGTGAAAGCAAACAACGGTTATGCAGCCGAGCTTGCCGCCGATAACGGGCATCTGGAGGTGCTCAAGTACCTTGTGGGGCATGGGGCTGATGTGAATGTATTTGGGAACCGTGCGATTGGCATTGCCATCAGGAAAGGGCATGAGGATGTGGTCAAGTTCCTGCAGGAAAAGGGAGTTCCCATAAATTAAATAGGTTACACGAAAAAGGCTGTGGATTTCTGCAGTCTTTTTTTATATAGCCGAATCCTCTTCCGCTCTTTTTCATCGGAAAGAGGCGGGAGAAGCAGAAGTATGCAAAATTTTTATCCCTCACAGAGAATGCATTCCATGGTGAATCAAAAATATGCAACTTTTCAGCAGACGATATATTTTGCATCTATTGTCACAATAAAAGTATGCAACTTTTTTGCAGCGGGGAAAAGTTGCATACTACAGGGGCATAAAAATATGCAAAATTTTTCTGGGCAATGTGGCATGATTATTATGGTAATTTCCATTTGAGGAACTAAGGATCAATCTCTTGTATTATCTAAATCTGATGTATGCCGTTCCATCCCAAAGCATAGGTTGGCATAAAGATATATCTTCTTTTGTTGAATTTTGTAAACAAAAGGGATATAATGGGTAACAGGAAAGGATTTACTGCAATCTTTGGAAGCAAATTTGACGATGAGGTGAAAAGTCTATGAAAAAAAGAATAGGAAGAAAAACGGATAGGGTGCTGCCCCTACTGATGGCAATGGTAGTGGCACTCAGTTTTACTGGCTGTGGCTCTGTCCCAAACCCTGTTGATGGTGAGGATGTGGTGGAAAGCACCGAGACGGAGATCAGGGATGATGCTGTGGCTGGTAGTGATAAGCCTGCTGAATCCACGGCAATTCCGAGTGTATCGCCTGAAGTTAGCCCTACCGCGAAACCGACAGCAGAGCCTGCGGCATCGCCTGAGCCGACAGCAACACCTGAACCTACTCGGAGCCCGCAGCCGACACCTGAACCGACAGCTCCGCCACATACACACAGTTTTAAAGTAGAGTCTTCTACTGATGCTACTTGTGCTACTGAGGGCAAGGTGGTGAAGGTTTGCGAGTGCAGGGAGAGGCAGACTGAAGTAGTTCCTGCAACAGGACAGCATAACTGGGTGGAGGAGATGCAGGTTGTAACCATCCCTTCGACAGGGCATGTGGAACAGGTGCAGGTGCAAGTTGGGACTGGAGAGACGAGGCATGAGTATGCTTGTTCTAATTGTGGTGAGAGATTCGATACTCCTTCGGGTGTTGTAGATCATTGTTTTGCCACAGGTGATATAAACCATGCATTTGCTAGTACCATCATCTATGATATTCCTGGGGATCCGATTTATGAGGTTCAATCAACATGGGTGGTCGATACCCCCGAAAGCACTTCAACCGTGGGAACGGGAAGGTACACCTGCTCTGTATGCGGTGCAACGAAATAACTTCTAAACAATAAAAATAAGCATTTATTGGAGAAATGAGTATGAAAGTAAAAAATAAGATTCTATCCATGTTAATTATGTGTATTATGGTCATTGGCATTATCGGATGTGGTGCTGCTACGGATGTGTCAGAGGACACTGATTTGGTGGAAAGCATGAATGCGAGTGATGTCGCTGATATGCTGGAGGACGGAGCGACTGTCGATGAAATAATCGACAAGGTGGAGGAAATCAAGGACGGAAACACACCATCCACAGATAAGCCTGCTGGAACTGCGAGTCCTACTGCAGAACCGAGTGCAACTGGAAAGCCTGAATCCACTGCAGAACCGACTGCTGCTCCTACGGAGAAACCGCAGGCTACGGCGACACCTGAACCGACTGCTCCGCCTCATGTGCATGAATATGCTGAGAGCATTACTAAGCAGCCGACTTGTGCGGAGGCGGGGGTGAAAACACTGACTTGTTCCTGCGGTGAGGTGAAGACGGAGGCGATAGCGGCGACAGGACAGCATAACTGGGTGGAGGAGATGCAGGTTGTAACCATCCCTTCGACAGGACATGTTGAGCAGGTACAGGTGCAGGTTGGAACTGGAGAGACGAGGCATGAGTATGAGTGTGCTGTGTGTGGTGCAAGGTTTGACTCACCAGAGGCAAAAGTAGAACATTGTAAAGCAACAGGTGATTTTGCTCATGCATGTGCCAATACCATTATTTACGATTACCCTGGTGAGCCGATTTACGAGACCCAATCTTCATGGGTAGTCGATACCCCCGAAACTACTTCAGTAGTCGGGACGGGAAGCTACACCTGCTCTGTATGCAATGCCACGAAGTAACTCGTTAACTCCGTCAACAAAAAAGACTGTCTTGCTTTTAAAGCAGGGCAGTTCTTTTTTGTTGGAATACTATGTTGATCATGTTTTCTTGGGAGGAGGAGTTAACTTAATTTCCTGATAATGTTTGCATACTTCATCTATTATTTTTTGATTCTTACATCCTATATCTTTTGCGATTTGCCGAATTAATTCCTCGCCAAAATCATAATGCTTTACATAATATATCCTTTGTGTCCATGTAGGATGAGTGGGTCGCTTTCATCATTTCCCTTTGCTTTTATCTTTTGAACTTTTTTATATTCCATCGAATCTAACAACTTTTGCCTACTGCTATTTGCCATCTTTTCTGTCGCACCAAAATCAGCATGTAGTTCATTTACATATGCAATAAAGAAAAAGCGGGAGAAGAAGAGAACTATAATCATACCCCATTTTCTCCATATTCTTATCAAGCATCTTTGTGGTAAAGTAAATACAGAAAGGGAAATAAGATTATGAGAAATTTGCAGTTGATTTATAATCAATGTATTAATGAACTAATATCCATTGGAATTCCAATACAGAAGGATAAAATAAAAGAGATTTTGGCTGTTCCGCTTCATGAGGATGGTGGTTATGGACATTGTTCTATTACGGATAATGGGCAGTATCGGATTGAGGTTTGGGATAAGTTGTTGGAAGATAATGTCAGCCTCAAAATTCTAAAGAAAATAGTTTGTCATGAACTATTGCACACTTGTCCCGATTGCATGAATCATCGTGGACAGTTTCGGAGATATGCGAGGAAGGTGGATAAAAAATACGATTATCAACTGATGGTATATGAAGATGGCATTTCTTTGGAAAAACCCATCCTCAACAAACTGCAATGCCCAAAATGCAAATGCATTTTGCATATCAGAGATGATGAGAGAAGCAAAAGCATAAATTCTTTAAAAATGATATCAATAGGATTATTGCCACAATGCCCATTCTGCCGTTATAGAATGGTGGAAATACTGACAGAATGAACTACTCCCAACTCTGTAGGTGGGAGTAGTTCATTTACCCAGAAAAGAAAAAAATGTTTTCTTCAAATTGCTATTTAGTCTTTTTTTGGTATAATAAATTATATTACAGAAAGGAAAGGGAGCATTTTATTAGCAGTCTGCTATTTTCTCCCAATTATATGGAATATATTACAGGAATACATGCATTAAATTTACCATGCCCACTCCTTACTAGTGGAGATTGGCATATGTCAGCACTTCGTTGGAAAGATATTACTTTGGCAGAGAGTTCTGAAATGTTTTTTGGAGATTATGGCATTAACCAAGGCATTAAAATTCCTGAACATCAAGAATCTTATGCTGTTGCTAACCATATTAGAGCTTTGTTGGATTTGCTTCAATGGGGACATTTTACGGTTGCCCAAGGTATGAATAAAGATTTTATCTGCAATTCAGATTATGATATGGAAGTATTCAGTAAAGTTATTTCAATGAAAGTACTAAAAAATTGGACAGAAATCAATCATTTTATGGAAAAGGAATATTTTATGAAATGGGTAAAATACAGAAATAATGAGGGAATAGAATGAGTGATTGGCGAGATATGCATTATGGTGTTTTGAACCTCCTTGCAGAAAGCTACGAGGATTCTGCCACCGCAGTAAAACACAGATGGCGAACTCTACAATGGAGTTTATTTACAAGTTAGGCTACTTTCTTGGGTTCGTGTTAGAGTAAATTTCCCGACAATGAGGGGCGATGCCGATATGGTGTCGCTCTTTTTTGTGTCAAAATCCTTTTCAGCATTTCCGTGCCCTCTCTTCGTTGACAAAATTCAACATTATGCTATAATTAGTTAGTTGTTTAGAAAAATAAACAAAATGGTATAACTCGGCCGATAAGTACATAGATTGTATCCTCATCTCTGCCAAAATCCATATATTATGGATGCAGGATACTTATGCCATGCAAAAACTTAAATCGAGTACTGTTGCATTTGAAAAAAGAACAAATTAATAAGCAAACAAGCAGGGAGAAATTCATTATGACGAAAATGATGAGAAAACTCAAGAAGATGGCTATAGCCATCACCATGACACTGGTGCTGATCATCGGCCTCATCGGATGTGCATCTACCACTCCCGTTACTGACGGAGATATGGTGGAGAACACCGAGGAACTGGTGGCTACCGATACCGAAACAACCGTGGATACCGATACAGGAACCACAACTAAGACGGAAGGAGGAGAGGCAACCGAGACGGAAATCAAGGATGGTGCGGTGGCTGGTAGTGACAAGCCTGCTGGAACTGCGAGTCCTACTGCAGAACCGAGTGCTACTGGAAAGCCTGAATCCACTGCAGAGCCGACTGCTCCTCCTCATGTGCATGAATATGCTGAGAGCATTACTAAGCAGCCGACTTGTGCGGAGGCGGGGGTGAAAACCTTAACTTGCTCGTGTGGTGAGGTGAAGACGGAGGCGATTCCTGCAACAGGACATGACTTCGTAACTCAGTACAAAACAGTGGAACATGAAGCACTCGGACATGTGGAGGTAACTGAACAGCAGGTACAGGTTGGGACTAATTTCCGTATAATTGGGTACGAATGTGTCTACTGTGGAGCAATGTTTGATTCGGCAGCAGATGTTGTGGAACACTGTAAGGCGACAGGTGATTTTGTTCATGCAACCAGTAGTACTAATATGGTTGGTTACGAGGAACCTGTATATGAAACACAGACCACTCAGACCTGGGTAATTGACAGCCCCGCCTGGACAGAACAGATCCCTAACGGTTTTGTATGCAGCAAATGTGGAGCGACTAAGTAAATTAAAACGATTCAACAAAGGTTTGTACATAAAAATATCTTATTTACTGGAGGACTGAAACCAAAAATGAAAAATAAAATTATACCCATAGTACTTTCGATTTTTATGTTATTCAGTCTTATTGGGTGCGGTTCTGCTACTCCTGCCACTAAGGAGGATGTGGTGAAGAATACTGAAACAACCGTGGAATCCAGCGAGGAGATTACCACAGCAGAGGCGGAGAACAAGGAGGGTACAGTGGCTGGTACGGATAAGCCTGATGAAACTACAAGCCCTACTGTAGAACCGAGTGCAACGGGAAAACCTGAATCCACTGCAGAGCCAACTCCTTCTCCTACAGCGAAACTGCAGGCTACACCTGAACCGACAGCACCGCCTCATGTGCATGACTATGCGGAGAACATTACTAAGCAGCCGACTTGTGCGGAGGCGGGGATGAAAACCTTAACTTGCTCGTGTGGTGATGTGAAGACGGAGGCGATTCCTGCGACTGGACATGACTTCGTAACCCAGTATACCCTTGTGGAACATGAAGCACTCGGACATGTGGAGCAGATACAGGTGCAGGTGGGAACTACGAGGAGGACGGAGTATGAATGTGCTTATTGTGGTGCGAGGTTTGATTCACCAGAGGTACTAGATGAACACCGTAAGGCATCAGGTGTCTTTAATCATGCATTTTGTAGCACTTATGCTTTGGATTACGATGAGCCTGTTTACGAGACTCAATCTTCATGGATTGTCGATGTACCTGCCTGGACAGAAAATGTCCCTAACGGTTCTGTCTGCAGTAAATGTGGAGCGACTAAGTAAATTAAAACGATTCAACAAAGGTTTGTACATAAAAATATGCTTATTTACTAGAGGACTGAGACCAAAAATGAAAAATAAAATTATACCCATATTACTTATGATTTCTATGTTAATTTGTCTTATTGGGTGTGGTTCTGCTGCTCCTGCTACTGAAGAGGATGTGGCGAAGAATACTGAAACTACTATGGAATTTAGCGAAGAGATCACAACAACAGAGGTGGAGAACAAGGAGGGTGTAGTGGCTGGTACGGATAAGCCCGCTGAATCTACGACAAGTCCGAGTGCATCGTCTGAAGTTAGTCCCACAGTGAAGCCCACGGCAGAGCCGACAGCATCGCCTGAGCCTACGGCGACTCCTGAACCGACTGCACCGCCTCATGTGCATGACTATGCGGAGAGCATTACTAAGCAACCGAGTTGTGCGGAGGATGGGGTTAAAACCTTGACTTGTTCCTGCGGTGATGTGAAGGCGGAGGCGATTCCTGCGACAGGACATGACTTCGTGACTCAGTATACTACTATTGAACATGAAGCACTCGGACATGTGGAACAGGTACAGGTGCAGGTTGGGACTGGAGAGGCGAGGCATGAGTATGAGTGCAATTACTGCAAGGCAAGGTTCGACAGTCCTAGTGGAGTAGTAGATCATCAGAAAGCAAATATGGCAGATGGGATGGATCATGCTTTTGCCAGAACCATCATCTATGATTATCCAGGCGAGCCGATTTATGAGACTCAATCTTCATGGATTGTCGATACCCCTGCTTGGACCGAACAAGTACCTAACGGTTCTGTCTGCAGTAAATGCGGTGTAGCTGGTCCTTAACTCCGTCAACAAAAAAGACTGTCTTGCCTTTAAAGCAGGGCAGTTCTTTTTTGAGAAAATAAGCAAAACCACAAAATGTCTGTCGTTCCCCAAAAGTGGCAGTCCTTTGGTTTAGAATACATCAAAATTCTATTTTCATCTGATGATTACACCATACACATAACAGGGGTTTGCCGCTTGTTGTTACATTTTGGACATGATTCCAATCAGAAATATCTTTAATTTCCCATCCTCCGCCACAATTAGGACAGACTACTTTATGGATGATAGGAGATTCGCTATTTACAATATCATACCTTGATTTAAATAATGCAATTCCATACTGATATTTTGCATCCATTTTTAAGGCATAATTTACCCATCGTTTTCCATGTCTGTAACATCCATTACATGTATGAAGAATTTCATGGCAGATTGTTGCCTTTAATTCTTTTATGCTTATACATTCTGTTTGGAATTCGTCTGAAACTTTTAAATAGTATGCAAAATGATCTTTTTCCCATTCCCTATGACATTTTCCCCAAGCATCTGTTAATGTAACCCATTCTATGCTTTTAATGTCCCCAACAGATATCTTTAGTGATTTTACTTCCTCCAGGCATTCTCCTAAAAGTTTTTGCAAATCTCTCATAAGCACATTTCCTTTCTTCATTCATCCTATCACGAAAATGGAAGATTGGATAATGGAGAAAATGTGGAAAGGTTCAATATATCAAGTGATTTTCATTCTTTTTCTGGAGGAGAGTTCAACTGGATTTCCTTTATAGCGATGTTACATTATTTAACAGTACTTCCCAAAGAGAGAATGAAAGCAGTGATGGGGATAACATTATATTTCCTCTATCTTTTAACAATTTATTTTGATGATAGAATAAGAGTGGAGAGGAGGAGATGATGCACAATTTAGAACAAACCGCCACGGAATGTATCATGGAATTAAAAGCATGTAATATCCCGATTCGGGAAGAAAAGATAGTGGAGATCAGGTCAGAAAAGATGGATTTCAATTATGGGGTATGTGAATATGATGGAAATTATAATTTCACAATCCTTATTGATGAGAGGCTTTTGCGGGATGAATGTCCTTTGAATGAATTAAAGGAAGTTGTCATCCATGAGTTACTTCATACCTGCTCAAGATGTCTTTCGCATAGTAATACATGGCGGAGGTATGCAAAAATCATGAATGATGCATATGGATATTCGCTGCTGGACTGTAAAGATAATGATTCCATCTTTCATCCAGAAAGACCTGTCCTGCACAGGTTTCAATGCCCCAAATGCGGAGCTGTCTATAATTCCCGCATGGCAGAAGAGTGGGATCAGCAGTGTGAATTTTGTTATTCATGGATGGAAAAGATTTAAGGCAGAGCAGATGGGGAACCTGCAGGAGATTGCAGATGAATCTATTAAAAACTGAAAGACATGGGAGTTCCGTAAATTTATGTCGCAACGATGGATATGGAAGGAGGGATGCACAGATGGGCGATATTGTTGATTTCGATCTGAACAGAGGGAAGGGAGAAGCCATAGATTCGTTTGCCGTGGCGGATGCAGATTTTAAAGAAGCATCTAAGAGGCTTGAAGAGAATCAGGATGAGGAAACCCTGAAAGAGTTTCTAAAAGCCATGGGCGGACTGGCAAAAGAAGCCCTTAAAAACCCGTATTTGAAAGAGCTGATGGACGGGGCAGATGAACTGTACAAAGAATTTCAGAAAAGATATGAGGACATCATCAATCATGCACCCAGGTTTGATGCGGGCTTGAGAATGCAGTATTATGCCGAGGTCATGCTTTCCTTTGTTCAGGACACCTTTCATTCGGGCGACAGGCACTATTTTTGGGATTTTTCTGACTTCTATTTTTTATTTGATAATGCCCATTCGGATTATGCCAGGCAGTATAAAGAACTGGAAGAACAATATCCTTTTACGGGCAGGATGACATATGATGCTGATGAACTGGAAAAAATGGTTACAAACTGCCTGCAGGAAATAATACAGTTAAAGCCAAACGACAGTGACGGGGAAAAGACACGGCTGATGTACAAGGCAAGCAAATTGTTTGAAATATACCGAAACATGATGTACTATTTTGACGAACAGTGAAGATATGGGGCTCAATTCCTAAAATCTGCCTCTCAAATCTTCGTTCAGCTGTCTTTTTGTTGACAGAATTTTAACACTGTGCTATAATTACTTTGTTGTTGAGAAGATACAACAGAAAAAGTTTGAGAGTGGTGTTATTTTGTGGGGCTGTAAGCCTCAAAATAGCAGTTACGAGTTCAAACAAGATAATAGCGGGCATACTGCTCTCTATTGATCGACATCTTTTGACTGCAATGGCAGCGAAATAAAGAGTGAGACCGATACGGTGTTGCTCTTTATTTTTTTGCATGAGATCTCTTTACCCCCTGTTTTTTCCTAAAAGGAAAACTCCCTGGATTAACCAGGGAGCCCCAGAAACTATACCTTTCGGCCATACGGTTTCGGTTAAACATATATATTTGTACTCGCTGTACCTTGCGATGCAAGTGCGAGACTTAATCATATTGTGTCCTCTCTAACAACATTGTATGCAAAAAGCAGATGTTTGTCAACTATAAATTATAGCACCGCTTAAACTTGCTCTGGAATAATGCAAAATCTGCTGGTTCAAGGGTCCCTATGCATCCCCTTGTGCTGTCAAGTCTGGATTTGCTTACAGCCCGTATTTCCTCACATTGCAACATGCTGTCTTTATCTAAAAAATCGTATGTGTGCATGGAAGGAGGAACCACCCTGCCCGCAGAAAACATTTTACTGTCATCGGAAGTGGATGAATACAGCAATAACCATGAATCCTGTATTGGTAAATTACGGGCATTTACTTTCCCTTTTGCATCAGTAATGGCTACAACCACAACTTTTTCAGAACGATTTATTTTATTGTTTGAAATTACCAATACAGGTCGGATTTTATTTTTTTCAGTACCTATGTTATAACCCATATCGCAATACCAGATTTCGCCATATAAGACTGATTTTCTCTTACTTGAAGAAAACTGGGATATTCTATGGTAGTTAATCTTATCTTTTACCCAAGCAGCGATATTATAATACTCCTGTGCCTCTGGATTCATTGATCCGTTCCTCCCGTGTGATATCAAAAATAGTATATATCATTAAAATGCCTATTGCAATCTTTTTGTGAATTGTCTGACTATTTGTTTTTCTTATATAAGTGATAGGTAGGCTGACGGCGGAAAACAGGGAAATAACAGTGGTACAGGAGACACTTTTCGATATTACTTCGTCTTATTTCGCAACTTGTTGACAAAATTTAACAAAATGATATACTTTACAAGGAAGCAAGTACAGGAAAAGGAGAAGGAAGATTATGAAAAAAGTAATTAAGCCAGCCGTGATGGCTGCACTCCTGCTCATGACGGCAGGCACACTGACTGGATGCGGAAAGAAGCAGATTGATGTCATGGAAGGTGTTGAACTGGAATTTTACGGTGTCAACGGGTACGGGACCGCCTACATTGCGGATGAGTACACATGGGAGGAGGAAGCACTGGAAGCAGCAGGGCTCACGGACGATGACGATGCGGAAGCCTTCAGGGGTGTGTATACGGTGGAGAGTTCCGTCAAGTATGAGGTCAGCCCAAGGGAGAACCTGTCCAACGGTGATGTGGTGACAGTCACCGCAAAGGTGGATAATGAGGCGGTCGAGGGATATAAGATTGAGTTTACGGGGAAGGAAAAGGAATTTACGGTTGAAGGGTTAAAAGAGGTCGAGGAGGTTGACTTATTTAAGGGTGTGGAAGTGCAGTTTGAAGGTTTTGCCCCATATGTGAAGGCAGTCCTCAGAACCCAGGATGCAAGCAATGCGGTATATGTCCGTTATACACTTGACAGGAGCGAAAACCTTGCGGAAGGTGACACGGTAGTCGTGACGGCGGAATTTGATGCGGACAGCCTGCTCCAGCAGGGCTACATTGCAGCATCGGATACGAAAGAATTCGCCGTTCCAGAATGTGACAGGTATGTGACGGAGCTGGCGGACATCCCTTCAGAAACAGCAGACAAGATGAACAGGCAGTTCGAGGATGCATTCCGTGCCGAGGTTGCGAATAGCTGGAGGAACAAGGATGCCCTGGATTCCATTGAATTCCTTGGGGCATACCTCCTCACGGAAAAAGAAGGGGTAGGAAGCGGGGCAAAGAATGCCTACTACGGGGTTTACAGGATTAATGTGACAGTTGACGGGGGAAGCTTATCCTATTATTCCTACTGCCAGTTCAAGAACCTTGCCATCCTCAAGGACGGCACATGCTCCGTTGACCTGTCAAAATACAAGATGCCGAGCGGGTCAGCATTTTTCGGGAGTGTTTCAGGGGAAGCATTTATCAGCAACGGCCTTGTTTACCAGGGCTATGCGGATCTGGATTCCCTGTTCAGCAACTGTGTCACAAAATATATTGCGAATTATGAATATGAGTCAAGTGTGGCTGAATAACAGCATAGCCAAAAGGGATGGTGCAGGGCTGGGAAAAGACGGGGATATGTCCTCCCCAGCTTTTCCCAGTTTTATGTGGGCAGCATTGCAGGAAGTATTTGATAAAAAGAGACAGGTGGAGAAGAAAATGAGGAAAAAGAAGATATATATCATGGCTGTAGCCATGGCAGTATTAACAGTGCTTGGAGCGGGCTGTGGCAATGCAGACAGACCAGACGGAGACAAGGGAGAAAATGGGGAAATTTCCACAAGGAGCAGTGAAGCGGAGCCAAGCCCAGTGCCTGCGGAAGAAGGAACGAAAGAGGCGGAAAGCATGGAAGGAAATGATCCAGAAGATCCCCTTAGTGCCTATTATGATGTGCTGGATATGTTTTATTACAAGACCCTTAACGGATGGGAGCGGACGGAAGATGTCAGCTATATGTTCTACTGGGATTATACCTATGTCCATTCCTTATCCGATGCGGGATATATGCTTACGGACATGAACGGGGACGGTGTGCCAGAACTGCTGGTCAGCACCGTCACGGATGCGGCGGATGGCCTGATTTATGACCTGTATACCTGTGTGGACGGGAAGGCGGTCCATGCGGCATCGAGCGGTGAAAGGTTCCGCTACAGCCTGAATGAAGAGAATGCAATCTTTTACTGGGCATCAAGCGGTGCCAGCAACAGTACATTTGCAGCCTGCAATATAGATGCGGATGACGGATCGGTCAGGATGGAAGAGGTAGTCAGGTACGATGCCTCCCATGACAAGGAGAACCCATGGTTTTATGGTACGGAAGGCTGTTACGATAAAACCAACGGTTTTGATTTCAGCCATATGGAAAGTATTTCGGAGGAGGATGCCAGGAGGATCACTGACGGTTACAAGGCTGCCCCGCTGGAGCTTACCCTGTTCAGCTCCTATTCCCCGCATGGGGAAATGCCTGCCAGCGATTCATTGAGAATAATATTTCGGTCAGCAATAGGATCTGAGGCGGAGCTGGATTTTGTATGTGCGGATTTTGACGGTGACGGGGCAGAGGAGGCATTCGGGATCACAGGGGAAGATGACGGCCTTGATATCCATGATCTTAAACTTTATTTCATTCCCCCTGACGGGCAGGCATCCTGCATCGGCACACTGGATATCCTTTTCGGGTATGGCGGTATGCAGCCGTCCCGTGTCATGGATACGGGCAGTGCCAGGTTCCTGAGCTTCGGGGGAGCTGACGGGCAGGAGACATGGCTGTATGGTGTCAGGGATGGTGAGGCATACCAGCCAGAAGTGTCGGGGAAACATGCCGAATTTCGGATGACGGAAGACGGGAGATTTTTCGCACAACCGCATGAGGGCGGGGAAGGCTATTATATGACTTTCTTTGAGTTTGACCCAGCAACAGGGGAATTTATCGAAAAAAAGGATGAACCATAGGCAGTGATCCCTAAATTTAATCGGGAAGATATCCAGAACAGGAGAGCAGGCGGTAAAAAGGCATACTCTCCTGTTTTTTTGTAGACATGTCTACATGAAATCCTGTCTGCACATAGATATGTATTCCGTCTTATCTGCCTGCCATTCTTTTGTAAATTCGGTGCATACATCTTCTATTTTCTCAAAATAAGAACAGAAATCTGATATGGTATGCTGTCATCAGAAGGGGCGGATAACAGCCCATCAGAAAGGAGGGAAAGATGGACAGAATCCCAGGAGAGGTTATTGAAGACATCCAAAAATATTTCCATGAACATCTGCCTGGATATGAAGTGGTAAAAGTCCGCAGGAAGTCATGCTACGAAGAGGATTCCTACCTGTATATGGTGGCTGGAAAGAACAATGCAGGCTCTTATGCCGTCTGGACGAGCTGGAACGAGCAGATACAGTCGCTCAACCATGGGCATTACGGCCTTGCCGATCTGGAAGCCTGTGAGCGGGTCATGGATGAATTCTATAACGGCAGGGGCTGAGATGTGCTTTTAGGCAGGTAATGGATACATGGATCATGACAGGGAATTTATCCCACAGAAATGGAGAGGAGGTTTGGGTTTATGGAAGATGATGATTTTTATGAAATACAGCAGGGGAAATTTCTTGACGGTTTCGCCAGCATGGCTGGACGGATCATGGAAAGCGGTGTATGCCTTAAGGAACTGAACAAAAGGCTGACAAAGGCTTACCGTGACATGACGGAATGCCATCAGGAATATGCTGCCATATGGAAAAAGGGGGATACAGTGGAATGTGCCATTATTGAAAACGGCGGGGAGCTTATGACGGAGCAGGTGCTTCCGCCCGAAATCTCGGAACTGCTGATGCAGAGGTTCGGGGAGGAGCTTTTTACCGAGGAGCTTGACAGGAACCTGGACGGGGTGCTGGAAAGGCTTCAGGAAAATGCAGACACCCTGATCTGCGGGTTTGCAAGGGAATGCAGCACTGGAGGCTGGAGAGGTCTCATAGGGGAGATCAGGGGGAAGATGGAGGAATATATCTGCAGGGAGATGCCAGAAACCGCAGGAAGGATTATCGTGGATCTGGAAATGCCCCGTAGCGGGACACTGAACTGCTATGCATCCATAAGGGGCATGACCGCCTATATCGTCTATATGGATGAGGAGCAGTCCAGGAATGCTGCCACGGCGATTGAAGAAAGGGTGGAGGAACTGTACCAGGCATCCCGAAATCAATTTCTAAGCAATATAAGCCAATATGCCATGGAGCCGGCAGGCAGAAAGGATATGGACTTAACCCGACTGCAGGAGGAACTGCTGCATCTGTACAGGGAGATGACAGCGGAGGTGGATACCACGGATGAGATCATCCTGTTTGCAGACAATGATGGAACGGCATACTTTCTGGCTGAGGGGCGGGCAGTTTCCGAAAAAGGCAGGATCTCCCCTGATGTGTCGGGAATGCTCATGGGGAAGTTCGGAGACGGACTCCGCAGGAATGCGGAGGAATATGCGGGGGAACTGGGAAAGAGCGGATGGAAAAAGGCTGGGGAATAAGATGATAGCGGAGGGGATGGCAATGCCATCTCCTCATCCCCGTTTCGGTGGCGGTATCAGATGTCTTTCTGCCTGAGCATATCTTCCAGGGCGGATCTGGCATAGGAGGCTACCTCTTCCAGGACATCCCTGTAGTCGCCCAGCTTCATTTCATACATACCTTCGCCTGCATTGTTACTGCTGTTTTTCTTGACGGGTTTCCTTATTTTCAGGACTGCAGTGCCGTCATTGTCTGGCTGTTCCATCCATGACGGCGGCAGCCCAAGGACGGTGAAGCCAAGGCAGTCGTACAGCTGGGAGACAGTCCCTAAAACCTGCCCTTTTTCTTCCGCCCCCATCTGGCGGAGGAGCGAGGCCAGGTATTCAGGTTCCCCCGTGCCATCCTCAAGGGAGTCAAGATACCCTTCCCGATAGGTGAACGGGTCTTCTTTGTGTGCAAGTCGGCACAGGCAGAAGTTTTTCCATTTATCGGGGATCTGGAGCACACCAGCCAGTTTTGAGAACTGTTCAAGTGTTATGTCATCGCCGACCGCAATGAATTCGTCATCATTCTTGGCGATGCCAGTGCCCCGCAGCAGCAGCTTGGAAAAGGTGGAGGGCTTGAACCCTTCCATGCCTTCCAGGGCCAGCGAATGGCAGAATTCCTTTACGGAGAGCCCTGTTTTATCGAAGTAGTACTCAAAAACATCGTAGGCACAGTATGTTTCATATTCTGAAAGTTCCAGCCCTTCGCCAGCATAAAAGGCACTGATGATATCAGGTTCTTCCATTTCCGTCAGCCTTGCCAGGAGGTAGAACAGGAGGCCAGGCTTTTTGATGACGGTCTTCCCTTTCCTGTCCTGCCCTGGTGTCCGACTGTACTCAGCTACAAACAGGTAGTCGCCTGACAGGTAATTGTCAATATCCTTCCCCTCAAGCCTGATGTCGTCATATGTATTGTGGCTGAGGGGTTCCTTTTCCCCCGCTTTTTCTGCCGCCAGCCCTGGCTCCAGCCAGCCCCGCAGGATGCGGTGCCTGTCTGCGGATTTTCGGTCATACAGGTTGTTCGCCATTATGAAAAGGGAGGTTTTGTTTTTTGCCCATCCGTCTTCGGGATGATGATGGATGTAATGATGGATCTGCTCCCGTAAAAGTGACGAGAGCTGTTTCCTGTTCAAATAAGGTTTCATTGTCCCACTGCCTTTCTGTATGCGGTATATCCTGTGGTATCGGCCCATAAAGGCGGCATCAGCCATTCGGCTTAAAAGCCAGCACAAAAGGCTATCCTACCCCAGCTTATTTTCCATGCAGGAACTGGCAAATGCAAGCACCTTTTTGATGACGGTTTCATATTCCTCCAGGGTCAGTTCATGCCTGGAACGGTCAGGCATGGTGATCTCCATGCATATGCGGCCCATGGCATCACGGTCCCCTATGTCAGCCTGCCCTGGGAAGGTATCCGAGAGCAGTGTGCAGCCCATCTGCCTGTAGAGCCTGGAAACGGTGCCGTATTTTTTTGACCTGCCTATGTCCTCCCAGGAATGGAGCGAGGTAACTGCCCCGTCAGGATTTCCCATAAAATCGTTTTCCCATGACTGATATCCGAGTTTGTAAGGCAGACGGTCTTTTTTCTGTGTCAGGCGGTACAGGCAGAACTTGGCCCACCTGTCAGGAATGCCAAGTGCCTCAGCCAGCACTGCAAACTGATTATAGGTAATGCTGTCGCTTCGGTTCAGAAGTTTTGCGATGGTGGAGGTGCCAAAACCTGCCCTGTCAATCTTTTCGGATAGTTCCTTGTTAGTGAGGCCAGACTTCATAAAATAATATTCAAACACATCGTAGGCACAGTAGGAGTCGTATCTGAGGACATCCAGGCCGTCCCCCTCATAAAATGCCTGCATCATGTCGGATTCTGGCATTTCAGCTGCCCTTGCCAGCAGATAGAACTGCCTGCTGGGATCACCCGCAGGCTTTGTGGAGCCGTCCTCCCGCCATTCATCAAACAGCAGGCAGGTCCCATCCATGTACCTTTCTATTTCTTCCCTGTCAAGGGGGATGCAGGAATCTGATTCTGGCTTTTTGGGATCTTTCTTTGGGGCGGTCTTCCGTTTGTATTTCTTCCTCAGTTCTGCAATGAAACCTGGTTCCTCCTGGACTTCTGGCTCCAGCCACTTCCAGAGGACCGTGTATCGGTCAGGATGCTTGGCACGGTAGTAGAAATGGTCTGCCCGCTGGAATAACCCCGCTGCATCCATTCCTTCTCCTGGGTGCTGCATGTTATACCGTCCGAGCTGTTCCTTTATCATGTCGGTAAGCTGCCGTCTGCTTAAAATATATCTCATTGTCCCCACACCTTTCTGTGTCTGATATTCCCATTATATTCCCTGGCTCCAGCAGAATCAAGAAGAACCGTAAAGGGGACGGCTGGTGCAGATTTTCCAAACAGGTTGGATTTTTTCCTGTTGGGAAGTTATGGGGTAAAATGGAAAATGTCTAAGGGAACCATGGCTGTTTTATCCTGGAAAGGCGGAAAATGGGACGGCAGGAACCATGATGCCAGGGCTGGAGGAGAGGAAACTGCAAAATTTCCAAATGGGTTGGATTTTTTCAGACCCGAAAATTTAGGTGTAGAATAAAATAAAAAACAATGAATCAAGGGGACATTGGGAATTCCATCATGGGCAGGCAGGGAAATCTGACAGCCTGAATCCAGGATGCATACAGAAATTCCAAACAGGCTGGATTTTTTCACAACTGGGAAACCAGGTGTAGAATAAAATAAAAAAATTACATGAAAAGGAGGCAGATCATGAAAGACACAGTATTATTTAAAACGGAGGAGGGCAGGGCATTCGTTGCAACAACTGACAGCAGGAATGTACAGGAATTAAGGAGGGCTTCAGAAAGGTACGGGGTCAGACTCCCAGATGCGAAATACATTATTATTTATGTGGATGGCATGTATCATTATTATCATGGATTGGATGGCTATGGGGTCGCGGAGTATGCTTTTGGTGTTCCTGAATCCAATATGAATCAGATAACTGGCCAGCAGGCAGAAGACGAAAGCGGTGCTGCTGTCAGGGAACATGCCTTGGCCTTGCTTGGGAACAATCTCGACAATATGCACTGGGGCGATATCCTTGCAGGTTATCTGGGGGAGGAAGGCATCGAATATGGGGAAGGCTGATGCAGATTTTCCAAACGGGCTGGATTTTTTTGGGTTTGGAAAATCGGGGGTATACTAAAATAAAAAACATTGAAACAGGAAAATGAAAAGGAGGCAGAACACATGGAACTGAAGAAGAGGAGAAGCAATATGAAGTATTTTGATTACATGGAAACCTGTTATGTCGAGAGTTTAGCCACGGATATCTTATATGCGGACATGAATATAAAAGGAAATGTTGATTTCCTTACAATGGCATATGATAAACTGGGGATTGATGCAGTAAGGGTCATGAAAATGAGGAAGAAGTGGCCCAAAATCAGTTCCAGGGCAGTACATGCCATATATGAGGACATCATAGGAATCATAATCGAGGAACTGTGCCAGAAAGGGAATTCAGATCTGTGCATGGATTTGATAGATTTTTATTCGCAAAGATTTCCATTTGTGAAAGAGCAGCTTGGCGACTGCAGGCAAGGTGCTAAGGAATTATTATGCACTGCAGAAAGAATACAGAAAAGTGATTCAGATGATCTTATACTGCAATCTTTTACACTGCTGTACTGTTATGCATATGGCGACTCTGGGGTCAGAAGAACCCTGCTGATGGACAGGCTGTATGTACATAGAAGATACATTGATCATTTCAGGGGTGCAAGGAACTGTTTTTTAGAGGATGAGGACATTCTGCCAGGCTGTAACCACTGGGGAGGAGAACCCATTACCATCAGTGAATTTAAAAATACAGAGCTGTTCAGGGAATTTGTGGAAACCCAGAAGGATGTCGTGTCTGAATTCTGTGGGGTAATAACTTCCAGGTTTGAACCTTTTTTTGTGGAGTATTTAACAATGTTGGATATGTTAAATTTTTCATATGTGAATTTAGATGGCCTTGCCACATTGGAAAACTGGAATGCGGTCTGCAGGAAACATGGCAGGAACCAGCTCATAATATTTGAGGCTAAAGATGCTGTGTATTTGGATATGCTCAGGGATATATTTGAAGGAATGTGCATGAAAGAAGTTATACTGAGGTGTCCAGGCGATTCAGATGAGGATGACGAAACCACGGGTATTGAAATCCTGGAAGAAATATGCAAGCAGAAAATCAACAACCCAGAGGCTTTCCTGAAAGAACTGATGTTAACCTTCTGGTTTGAATGTTATCTGATGAGCCAGGAAGAGATGTATGACAAATATTATGAGTGGATGTCGTATGATCTTGCTGGGATAGACATTAAGGAAACCATTAAGGAAAATGACCGACTGAAGGAGGAACTCAGCCAGTGCAGGAAGAAGTTACAGCAGTATGCGGATGCAGATTCCGAGAGGAAAAAACAGCAGGATCATGAAGCAAAAAAGGATGGCAGGAAGAACAACGAGAAGATCGCCTCACTGGAGAAGCAGCTGGAAGAAAAGAACAGGGCATTGGAGAAGCAGGCTGAAACAATGGAGAATCTGAAAGCATATGCAGCCCTGGTGGAGGATGCCAGCAATCTGATGTCAGGGACAGAAAGTGTGGATATTTCAAAAATCTACCAGCATAAGGTTTTGTTTGTGGGCGGGAGACAGGAAACAGTCACCAGGCTGAAGGCTGTATTCAGCACGGCAGGATTTGTTGCGGATGAAACAGTGCAGACCAGGCAGAAGGCAGACCTCATTGTCCTGATGCCAGGGCTTAAGCACCAAAGCACTTATTATGAGTATATCGGGTTCGCAAGGGAAAAAGGTATAAAAGTAACCTATTGCAACGGAACCGATGTGGAGGCGATTACCAGGCAGGTAGCATGTAACTTGTAATTGAATGTTGTAAGAAATCACCAGCAGGGCTGCTTTGCCGTTCTGACGGAGCGGCCCTGGCTGGGATGCAGATATCAATTTCTGCTAAAAAATAAAAATCGGGATTGTGCTAACATGGCAGTGGAAAGGATTCATGCACCAGAAAAACAGCATGGTAATGCATGGATAAAAATGATTTAGCTTTGGAGATTATTAGAAAGGGGGTGGAAGTATGGATGACAGCTTGAGGATGATGCGGATCAGGGAACGGCCAATACATAGTGACGAAAACCTATTGGTGATGGACTGGCTGGAGAAAGGCTTTTTAAGGCTTTATGAATACACAGGCGGGAGTATATACATATCAGGTGATGCTGCTGGAGTGAATACTGACAATAATGTTGCCATGGTAGGCGAGCTTACAGTCTCGCTGCTGCCTGAGCGAAAAGAGGTAAAGCTGGAGAAGATTTTCAGCGAGTTTGGGTATGAGTTTGGAGATTTACTGAAAGATCAGCTCAGGCATTTTGCTGATTTCTACGGCTATACCATAGTATTGCTGGATTTGAGGAAGCGAAAGCAGGGATGTATTTGAGCGGTGTTGAAGTTTGGCCTATAGGCATGTAAAAAACGGAGGGAGGTGATAAGGCGGTCATGCCGAAATATCCAAAAAACTATGCAGATGCTGAGTATTTTGTGAAAGGCAGGAAGAAGAGGGTTGCTGGCTCCACGGTGGCAGTAAAGGATTTCCTTGTTATCATCCATGAGGAGAACCCGACATTTACGGTCAGACAGCTCCGTGACCTAATAACAGACTGCTCACAGTATATACCGAATTACGAGGCAATAGAGGTTCTGGATGCCCATATAAAGGCGGGGTATGGAGACCATGTGCCAGAATGGAAGTGATTCTGGCAAGGAGCCAGGGAAGAAGTCTCTGGCATGATGCCTGCCTGTAGTGATGCAGACTTGTCATCATGTCTACATATTTACATATCTCCAAATAATCTCTATGGCAGGAAAATAGTAGTTTTTGCAAATTTTACGGCAATTTCGGAAGTGGTATGATATCCCTGACAGAAACAGTAAAGGAGGGATGCATACCATGACAGAAGAAAACAGCAGTA
>JAMPFA010000031.1 GCA_023664725.1 Roseburia sp.
CCCTGTGCCTCTCGGCTCTTTCCTGCTTACACTTTTTAACTGGAAAATATCATACAGCAAACAAGCCACTTGCTGAGGGCTGTTATAATTGATCTTCCCTGTACCTTTAGTAAGCCTCATAAGGGTAGCATTTTCCTTAATATACTCCTCAAACTCTTTTACATACGCATCACAAAGAGCCTCTTTCTCCTGCATTTCCTTATTGAAAATCTCGGATAACTCTTTTGCATAATCCTCTCTAATCTCTACCCCTCTAAGCTCCATATCCATACATACATCTATGAGAGGCATCTCAATATCTCTAAATACATGATAGAGCTTTCTGTAATCCTCCCTCTTTGCCTCTGGATTGAGGTACTTTCTTTGAAAATCATATACCGCCCACGTTTTAAAGCCATCATTTGCCCCATATATAGCGAAAATCTCAATAGGGATATAATTACATGGTATATCCTCAAATAAATCCCCAAAATCCTCATCTGAGCCTTTTCCGTCCAGAATATACTTGTTATACAGAGGCTTTAATCCATGCTTTTCATTTTCATTTAATACCTGTGCTCCTACTTGTGTATCCCAGAAAATATTAGCGATCCTCTGCCCCCAGCTAAAAGTAAGAATTTTATCATCAAACTTTATATTATGATTGATACATTTCAGCTCTGGATCTGCTAAATAGGGGAGCATAACCGCCTTACATTTTTCCTCTGTCATCTGCCCCTCTACCCTCTTATTTTCCAAATCGGTATGATTAAAAGGCACATAAGCACTAGGCATATCTGGAGTATAAAGGCATATCCCCACTAAAATATCATGGTACACATCCAGCCCTGTACTCTCCACATCTAAAATATAAGCCCCATTCTCTTTAGCCTTACTCATGTACTCCTGTAATCTCTCTGGAGTACGGATAACCTCATACTCTCCCTCAGCTTTTAACCGCCCACTCTTTACCAGCTCATTTATCACAGATAAGCCCTTATTAAGAGTATTCTGGTTACGCTTTAAAGAAATGTTACATACTTTCTTATGAGCCAATCTGGAGCTTATATCTTCTGCTGTTACGCTCTCTCTGCTCATATCCATTTTAATATCTTCTCTGCTCATCCTGTTTCCTCCTGCATACACTAAGGGGAGGCTCTTATCCTGCCTCCCCCTCTGTACCTGTTACAATATTCTTAAAATACTCTGGTAGCCCCTGCTCCACTCTCTGAGTTACCGCTGTCTTTCTTTGTCTGCAATCTGCCCTCAAAAGCCCTAATCTGATCCTCTTTGTTGAGGTCTAAGATAAGAGAGCCGATCAAATTCTGAGGCTCTGGCACTTCCCTCTCACTCGGATCTTTCGGGAAAAACTGGTAAGTAGTCTTTAAACTGCCCTTTGCACCGCTACGCTTAATCTTAATATCCCTCTTTGTGAGATCGCCATACTCTCCAGCAATTCCCAGCATATTCTTAATATCATTCAATCCACGCTCCCAGATCTGCACCTGCTTATCTTTATCCTTTTCATCCAAGTTTATCATCTGGAGAAACATTCTGAGGCTGGGTTTATTACCGCCTTTGCACAACTCGCACCCCTCGCCTTTACAACGTACCGTTCTATCCCTGCCCGATCCGTCCACGTCCAACTTGTGAACCTCGTAAATAGGGAAATCATACTTAGGCTCTCCGTTCTCCTCAGTTCCAACCTCTCCATGATGGAGTAATCTTACTGTAGCTGTATCTCCATCATCCTTTAACTGAAACCAGCCATTTTTAGAAAAACTTCCGTTATCATATTTGTTAAGTAATGCCTGTAATCCCATTTTTATATCCTCCTGTTATTCCTTTTTTTATTTCTACAGCATGAGAGATTTAATAGCCCCTACCATACTGCCTACTACAAACTTTTTATCCAGCTCCTTACCTACCACAACATCCGCTGTATTCTCACCTTTCTTTAAGATAACTACCGCTCTGCCTGTGATAACCGCAAACAATGTTTTAAAACCTTTGCTCATTTTATTTCTACCTCCCTTGCTTTTTGTTATAAAAAACATAATCACAAAGGAGGGAAAAATTTAGATAGCGTACTGAAATCCAGCGGAAATAAATTTGTTTTTAATGCTCTTTATGTAATAAGTAACTGAGGCTGGAGTAATGTTAAGTTCTTTGGCTATATCTCCCTTAGTGCCTCCATCCATAAGAACATTTACAGCAACACGCTCTTTCTCATTCAGTTCTAAATTGTCAAGAAACTGCATAAGCTCTACAGAGTGAAAATCCTCACATTCTACCTCAAAAACACTATCCGCTATTCCATCTCTGTTTACCTCTGCCAGTACCTCAAAACTCTCTGGAGCTGAGCTTGTAAACCTCTTTTGTCTGGTAGCCTGTTGATAAATCCTGTTGTAATGCTGTAATACACAAGCTCTAAGAAGTGTAGAAAACTTATTATCTCCCTCTTTGTAGTTCTTCACCGCTCTCATCAGAGGAAAATAAGCCTCACTCATCAAATCCTCTACTTCCCATGTGGGTAAAGTTTTTGCATAATTCATAGCCCAGCTTTTCATAAGCCCTACATTTTGGTTTATAAGTTCCTGCAAATAGCTCTCATTTCCGCTACATTGATACATTTTTACCAGTTCCTCATTGCTCCTTTTTACTCCTGTATTCATCCTGTTTTCCTCCTTTAATATCCTGTGAGATAGTCCATCCAGCTATCTCCATGAGCCTGTATCAGCTCATTTACATCTTTTGCCTCTGTGTTCCATCTAAGATTTTGAAATCTAAAGCCCTTTTTGATTAACGAGCGTTTAATCTGGGTAGCTCCTTTTCTCCCAGCCTCATCATTGTCTGTAGCAAGTACAAACTTTCTAAAAGGGCTACGCTCCAGCTCCTTACATTGCTCATCTGAAATGTGAGATCCCATGATTGCTATAGCGTGTAAATGTTTTGAGATAAGACTGAGGGCATCAATCTCACTCTCTACAATCCAGATCCACTCCCCAGCCTGTACCTCACTTTGAGTTAGTTCATATAGCCCAAATACCAGAGAGCTTTTATCAATGTCCTTAGCGTTATAAAAGTGCTTTCCCACTAAGCTCCTGCCCTTGTAAAAAATAACTTTCCCAGATAAATCTCTTACAGGAAAAAGCACCGTTTTATCTGCTGGATCAAATCCAAGCTCATACCGCTCAATTACCCATGCTGATAACCGCCTTTTGTGTAAGTAAGCTAAAGCCTCCTCACTGTTACGCAACTCTCTGTAATAGCTCTGCACTTCTCTCTCATCCATGTAGGAGCGTTTTTCTGTACTCCCCCTAAACAGGTTTAAATCTATAGGCTCTCTCTCCTGTGAGGAGTAGTTGTACCGCCCTACAATCCACTTAAACCCTTCTAAGGAATTTTCCAGCCCCAGCAAATCCGCTACAAATTGTGGTAAATCCGCTGTGTACCCACAGGTAAAGCAATGAGCTGTACCAGCCTCATAGCTCTTGTCCTGTATCTTCTTTTCTTTCAGCAAAATCCCTAAAGAGGGGTTATGTTCCTTACCGCCTCCATGAAAAGGACAAGTACACATAAGATCCGAACCAGTGTTATTAACCTCTTTTAAAAGCCCTGTACCGTATAGCTCCAGTTTGAGATCTTTAACAATTTGCTCTACCGTTGCGACTACTGGAGTTTTCCAGAGAGTAATCATTTCTTAGCCTTTTTAGGAGCTGTCATTTTGAGAGTTACAACCTCTGTTTCTGTGAGATGCTCCGCTAATACCGCTTGTGGCAACTCTCCAGCCTCTACAGCTTTCAGAGTGGCATCTTCATCTACTGCCTCCACCGTCTTAATACAGCTTTCCAGCCCCCTCTCATGGAGTGCCAGAATGAGATTAGGCTCATCAATTTTGTTCCTGTGCTGTACAATCCTCTCAAACCTGTACCCTGCCTCATCTGTGTAATCTTTCTCTCCAGCCTCAGCCATCGCATCTTTGAGGAGTTTCTTGTACTTCTCCTCCTCTTTCTTTGCCTGTTCAAAGGCTAACTTTCTGGCTTTATAAGCCTCATAAATCTCTGGTAATTTCATTGCTGTTACCTCCTTATTTTTGTTTTTCTATTTGAATTTCTGCTTATTTTTCTGTTAAACAGAAATAAATAGGTAAAATAATACCAGCCCTCAAAAAAGAGGCTGTAAATCACTTCTTTCTTTAATTATAGTTTTGTTAAACAGAAATGTCAATACAAATATTTTTGTTTTTCAGAAATTTTCTTCTGTTTTACTTTACATTTCTTCTGTTTTACTGTATAATAACAATAACCCTTACAGGAGAGGAGGTGATCTTATAAGCACTAATCCTACTGCTGTATTTGCAAAAGCTCTAAAATATTACATAAGCATCAATGGCAAAACACAGCAAGATCTTACAAAGGATCTAGGTATCAGCTCCTCAACTCTTTCACAGTGGGTAAACGGTAAGATGTTTCCAAGAATGGATAAAGTACAAATGCTTGCTCAATATTTTAACATTTCTACAGCGGATTTAATGTCCGACCCATATTCTAAACAACAAACATCAGCCGATCCACTAATGATAGCCAAACTCTTAGAAGGTAATCCCTCTCTATATGAGTTATTCAGACTGTCTTTAAAACTACAGGATGCTGATATAGTCCTACTGCAAGGGGTAGCTCAAAGACTGATAGAGCTACAGGGAAAAGAGGAATAACCCTCTGGGGGAGAGCTATTATTTATGGCTCTCCTTTCCTCTTATTCCAGTCATCATCTTTCAAGTTTTTTCTTTTCTGCATACTCTTTAATCGCAATATCTTTTAACCGCTCAACTCCCCCTCTAGGCTCCCAGCTCCTTATAAAAGACAATAGAGCTGTATAATTCTCCTTTGAAGTATTTTCTATCTTTGATGCCATAAGTCCACTATTCTTTGCATCAATTCTTAATCTGCTAACAAACTTTCCAAAACACATTATCTTTGTAGCCCTGTCAGCATCACAGTAATCAGCCTCATCCATAGGAAGCCCCAGCACTCGAAAAACCCTAAAGTTAATTTCAGAGGTTAAAGTTTTGTGTTGTTCATCCGTTATTGTTTCCACCATATCCCTTTTGACCGATTTGCTTTGACTTTCTTCCAAAACGGCAAGCCTTTTTTCTATCTCCCTTACCTTTTTGTGATCCCTGTCACTATCCTTTGCTAATTTTCCTATAAGGACTGTCATTTGATTAGTCATTTGATTAAAGGCTTGCATCATTTGAGCCATGCAAGTAGTGTTTTGCTCTATAATGCTATCTAATTTATTCTGCTTATCATATTCAATGATCTCTCTTAGTTTTTCTTTAGGCTTTAAATCAAACATCTATCACACCTCCCTCCCCTAAGTTTTGTTTCATCTGGATAATCCAAGCCTCTAAAGCATTGATACCGCTGAGAAAACCTTTTTTATCGCTCTCTTGCATAATATCTAAATAAGCTGTAATCCAGATATATCCACCAAACTCCTCAATAAAGTTTGCAATGCCAGCATTAAACATTAAAGCACTTCTATGTAGTTCTACAGCTTGCGGATCATCCTTACTTTCTTGTAACTTTTTCAGCTCTGCTTTAATCTGTTTATAATCTTCTGGTATTACTTCCTTTATTTCTGGCTCTCTTGCCTCCAGCTCTGCTATCTTATCAATATAAGCCTGTACCTCTTTTTGAGTATATTTCCGATCTGGCTCTAAGGTATCTAAGAGTTTTTTCTTCTCATCGTCTGATAATCCTGCTATTACTCTGGATGCTGTAGAGGCTGTTATTTTACCCTCCTCTACCATTTGTTGTAATTCTTTTGGGAGAGAGGCTAATTTTTTAGCTTGTCTATAAGTTTCTTTATTCATTCCAAGCTCTTTTAAAAGAGCCTCTTGTGATTTTTTATTTCCAACATTGTTGGAAGTTTCTTTTAACGGTCTGCCATTTTTGATACCATAAATACGCTCCAGCTCTTTAATACACCTACCCAGCTTTACAGCGTTTGGATTACCTATACCTCTCTGCCTTAGATTAGTTTCAATGAGATCCTGCAATACTTGATCCTCATTGTCATATAGCCTAATTTCTGCTTTTACTTCTTTGATACTAAGCTCTCTACAAGCTCTGGCTCTCTGGTGTCCAGATACAATTATTTTTTCTGGTGTAATTACAAGAGGCTCAATAACTCCTCTTGTTTTCACACTTTCTAAAAACTCGCTCCAATTTTCCCCCTCAATATCATCAAAGAAAAAATCATTTTTCGGATGAGCCTTTAAGTCATCAACTTTCATCATCTCCATGTGCTACCTCCTACTCTGGTACTGTTACCATGTCTGGCTCTAACTTCCTTGCTAAAACCGTTTTCCTCTCCAGCTCATCCAGCCACACATTACCCTCTTTTGAAAAATCTATCATAGAAATAGGGATCTCATACAGCTCACTCAGCTTTTGACCTCTCTCCATGCTCATAGCACTCCTGCCATTCTCATAATCAACTACTGACTTCTCAGAGCATCCCAAAAACTGAGCTACCTCTTTCTGAGTAAATCCTGCCTGTGTTCTACACGCTTTTAACTTCCATTTCATCATTTAAGCATCCCTCCCACTTTTAAAAGCCTCCAGAGCATCCTCTGTAACAAACTTTTTAACTGTCGGTATCATTACCTCTTTTTCCGATGCCTCCAGCTTACCAGCCTCAATATACCGCCTTACTGATCTTTCACTTACCCCCAGCATTTCCGCCACCTCTGAAAATGTGTACTCTTTAACCTTTGGCTGTTCCTGCTCTGCCTCCTGTGTCTGAGATCTGCTTTCTGGCTGATTACCAAAAATAGCCCTGTACCATTCCTTATACTCCCTGCCAGCATCCCCTAACAATCTTGATCCCAAAAGCTCACAACCCATCTCTGTTATAGAAAAAGTTACCCCTCTACCGCCTGTAGGATTTTCTGTAAAATAATCTGTAGCCTCAGCTCCCATTTTTTTAACATAATTGCGGATCTCTCTGAGTAAATTATCATGCCTTTTCCCCAGCATTTCCGCTACATCCTTACTGCTTACACTTACCATAAAATAAAACCTCCTTTTTCTTGTGATACAGAACATAATCACAAAAGGAAGTTTTATTTAGATAAAAATTATTATTTTTCTGTTTTTCTTTCCTGTATAGAAAACTTATACTTCTTATCGTTTATTTGAGTATGAGTATCTACCGCCACTGTTTCTAATAGCCCTGCTACCAGACATTGAATAAGATCCAGCTCCTCCTCACTATGAAAAGCAATCGGGTACACATCTCCCTCATCTGTGAGGTAAAATGGTATTACTCTACCTTTTGGCACTTCCTTAAAATCCATAATCCTTTTCCTCCTTAGTTTTATCCTCTCCTACCTCTTTCTCTGGGTTATCTATCAAAGGCTTTAAAATTCCTAAGTTAATATCCCAAATCATCAATACCTCTTTATTATTGATACCGTACCTATTCTTTTTAAGAGATAATTTAAGAGTACCGTCTATCACGCTAAGAGAGATTACTCTAGTGGCATTTTGCCCTACTCCATCACTTTCTGCTAAATCATGTAACTCTGGGCTTACACCCTTTTTCTTATTTTTCACACTCTCCCTATTTGCCTGTGCCAATAATAATACAGGCTTTTTTAGCTCCTTACTCATTAAAAATAGATCCTCAGAAATATTATTATAAGCTATTCTGGGTATATCTGCTTTCCGCTTATCGCTCATAAGTGAGAGCTGATCCACCACTACCATATCTGCCCCATGTTTTACCGCCAGACTTTTTAACTCATCTACATTAGGCTTTCTACCGTTAAAATCATCTGGAGTTACCACTACAAAACCGCTTTTCTGTGAGAGCTGAGAAACATAGTTCTCATAATCCTCCTCTAAATATTTCCCACCGTCCGTACCCTCTTTTTTCCCCAGCGTATGAGAGCCATTAAGTAACCCTAAATTTGAGAAATGATGATAAAGTGTATCAAACCGAAAACCGATCATATCTGCACTCATCTCTCCAGAATAAAACAGGATCTTATATCCTAATTGCCATGCCATTTTAGCAAAATACTCAGCGATCCAGCTCTTTCCTATGTTCGTTCTTCCAGTGATAACTACAAGCTCCTCTCCCCATAGCCAGCCATTAGTAAGCTCATCAAGCTGAGGTATTCCTGTTGGTATTCCTATAAGCCCTTTTACCTCCAGCCTCTCTTTATAGGCTTTAAACCGATCTTTTGCATTTGCTACAATATCATAACCATCTTTATTTTTCGTTGTGGGAGTTTGAGCCTCCAGCTCTCTTATACTGTCTTTGAGATATTCCAGAGCTAAAATACTATCCTCTCTTACTTTATCCGCTGTATCTTGTAAAATGGGAGCCATCTTAGTATATACAAAAGCCTCTTTGAGCTTATATACCAGATAATCAACACTCTCTGTTACCTCTAACATCTGAAAATCCTTAAACTGAGCAAGAAAAGTAACTTTATCTGGCATCTGCTTATATTCATTGTAATGATTTACAATAAACCGAACCTCAGCCCCACAGGTTAAAAACATTTCCTCTTTCAGCCCATTAGAAAAGATAATCTCTAAATCTGGAGCATCCAGCACTTTACAGAGAAAACTCTGCTCTACCATTTCTGCCACTATTTTTCCCTCCCTCTCTGATCCCTGCCTACCAGCTCTATCTCTTTTGTAGATCCCATAATCCTGCTTACTATCCGATCCCCCATCTTTTCCCTCAGTCTATCCAAAGATAAATTACTGGTATAGATTGTAGTTAGCTCATTACTTACTCTGGTATTTATAAAACTAAGTAACCGCTCCCTTACCCATTCGCTAGGCTTTTCCGCTCCAATATCATCAATAATGAGGAGCTTACACCGCCTCACATATTCCAGTACATCATCAAACTCTGGATCTGGATTATCATAACTGGCTCTTAAATCCTCTAAGAACGTGGGGAGAAAAATATACAGCCCCTCATACTCCAGCCCACTCTTAAAAGCAATTTTTCTAAAATAATACCCCATGATTTTACAAGCCCATGATGTTTTACCTGTGCCAGTACCACTACTCCAAATATATAACCCCCTGCCCTGTGCCACCATCTCCTCAATACTTTTCATATATTCGTTAAGTTCCTCATACTTAGGTAAATCCTCCCTCTCTGGCACTAAAGGAATATTATATTGATAACCCATAGGGATCTTACTAAGAGTGTACAGAGCTTTTAATACTCTATAGCCCCCACAAATCTCACTACACTCTTGCTTATTTTTCTTACAATAATGCTCAGCATAGCATTTCATTTTACCTACCTCCAATCTACAGAAACACCTATTTTGATGATGAACATAATCACAAAATAAGCAAAAATTTAGAGGAGAGTTTTTATACCCTCCCCTCTAATCAAAATACAATATTATTACCCTGTGCATCTTTTGCTAAGCGATCCTCACTACTAGGAATACTTACCGCCTCCCCAGAATATCCCTTTAATGGATAAAGAGCTTTCCAGCCTTTGTCTATACTCTGGTTTACTATCCTCATTGCGTACTCTGGGCTATTCTTTCCCTCAGTTACTAAGAGATCCGCCCATTTCTTTACCGTTGCTATCTGAGGGGTATAATTCATTCCTTTACACTGAGTAATAAATTTTCTAAGAGCCTCTGCTATCTGAGAATACTCTGGAGCTTTGAATATATCTCCATAGGATTTTACAGGAGCACCGCTCTCTAAAACGATAGTTTTAGATTTTTTCTTTTTTTCCTTTGTTTTATTAGTATTTATTTGTTGCGGATTTTCCGTAAACGGTTTTTCCGCTTGCGGATTTTCCGTAAACGGTACTTTTTGTGGAGTTTCATGTAAGATATAATCCATATCTGCAAACTTACCGCCCGATCTAAGGATTGTACGCACTAAATAGCCCTCACGCTCCAGCTCCTTTAGAGCCTCATTTATTGCATCTTTCCCCTCTTTGAGTACCTTAGTAAGCCCTGCTACAGAGTAATCCCAATCATCTGGCAAACTCCACATATAAGCATACAGCCCCTTAGCTTTAAGCGTGAGGCTGGGATTTTTAAGTACACTGTTTGAGATAATTGTAAAATTGTCTTTTCGGTTTAATTTTATTTTCCCCATTCAGATACCTCCAGTAAAAAGAGGGAGGATAAAAAGCCTCCTCTCCTGTAAGTATTATTCCATCTCTGAAATTACTTTCTCAATATTATCACAAACCTCATCAAAAGCCTGTTTAATGATAGCCTCCCTCTGTTTCGGATCTGTGCCTCCGTCAATCATAATATTTAAACGAACATTCGGCTTGCACCAGATACCGCTTTTATTCTGTACACTCATACCAAGCTCTACTGATACCTCTGATACTCTCGCTGTAAACTCACTCTTTGCCATCTTTGTTACCCTCCAATTCCTTTAAATTCTGCTCTCTCCGTCTGAGCCTGTCATCTACCTCTTTTACAGTACAGCCTAACTTTTTGGCAATAACCTTTTTATGAGGGAGAGTACCGTTATTCTTCTGGATCTGCCTCTTTAACTTCCTCGCTGTTCCCATTTTCCATAACCTCCTCTACCTCCTGCAAGCTGTTGTACTGTTTACCATTTACCTCAATAATTGCCTCTTTAGGCTGAGGATCGATGATAACCGTTACATTACAACAATTACAATCAAAGTTTGGTAATCCAGAATTATAACCAGATTTATTACCTACCTTTGTTCCTAGAGCTATAGAGATCATATCTTCCAAGCTCTTACCATTTACCTCCAGCCCATATCCATGATCGTGAGCTGTAGCATTTGTAAATTGTAACTTTACCATATCCAGTTACCTCCTTTTCTCTTGATAAAAAACATAATCACGAAAAGGAAAATTTTTTAGATACTCCTCAAAATTTAGGACAAAAAAAAAGAGAGGCTATAAAGCCCCTCAAAAATGGATTTATTTCTTTCTCTTGTATTTGTTGCTGTCTGCATATTTTTGTATTTCTTTTACTTCCTCCTCATACCAGTATCTATACCCATTCTCATCTCTAACCGATACAGGAATATCCCCAGCCTTTTCCCAGAGGCTTATAGTCTGTGTCGATACACCACAGATAATAGCAACCTCTTTTCTGGAAAAAACTCTTTTACCATTATCCTTATCTACTGTGATTACTTGCATAGTGCCATACCTCCATCTGAGCTTATTATATTATATAACCCCCTAAAGTTTCAAGAGTTTATTTAGCAAGGCTCTCATGTCTACATTCTGCCCCTTACCATCTACCACCTTATCAAAGAGATCCTTGTTTTCCTTTAGGTAATCCTCTACCCCCTCATCTATGGAGTTTTTAGCAATCATAGAAATAATGGTAACAGTACCAGTAGTGCCTATCCTGTGTGATCTGTCCTCAGCTTGTTCATTCTCTCCGCTAGTCCATGCTTTATCTATGAAAAATACATAGGTAGCTTTGTTGAGAGTAAGCCCTGTACCCATTGCACCGATAGTACCAATAGCCACCTTGCACTCTGGATCTGTCTGGAAACGGTTTACTTCTTTCTGTCTTTCCGCTGGATCAACATCTCCTGTTATGTAGATAGGATTGTAAGCACTAAGAGCCTCTTTATAAATCGCTGTAACTTCTTTCCACTGAGAGAAAATAATAGCCTTTTCCCCATTCGGTATAATTTCCTCCTCCAGCATATCCTTAATACGATCCAGTTTCGGGTTATCGTCTGTAAATAATCCTCCTGTAAGCTGTCTGAGCCTCAGAGTAGAGGTAAGAGGGTTTACACTGGTAAGGATATTTTCTAAATCCTGTATGATACCATTCCTAATATCTCTGTATATGAGCTGTTGCTTTCTGGTAAGTTCCACATACTCTATCTGGTGTACCTTTGGAGGCAAATCTAAAACCTCTGCCTTTGTCCGTCTAAGCATTACTGTATTCAGTAAACCGTTGAGGCTTTCCAGATTTTTATAAGCTACTACCTTATAACCCCCATAACCGCCCATTACACAATAAGCATTTCTAAACTGCCATACATTCCTATGCTCTACTCCCAGCCATGTAAGGATATTCCAAAGATCCTCAGCTTTGCTCATAATAGGAGTACCAGTAAGCCCGATCTTGATAGGAGCTTTCAACATTCTAAGAGCTTTTCCCTGCTGACTTCTCCCATTTTTAGCCTTGTGGATCTCATCCACTATGATAGCCCCTATATAACTATCCTTTATTCCTACATAGAGGGCATCCTGTACCGCCTCATTTCTAAGGCTCTCAATATTGATAATGCCGAAAAAATCATTGCTCTTATACCATGCGTTTAAATGCTGTACCCTCTTTTCCATAGTCCTATCATCAAAGATAGTACAACTTTCCTCTGAGTGAGTTTTTATTTCAGCCTCCCAGTTATACTTTACAGAATTTACACCGCATACAATTAAGCACTTATAAATCTCTTTCTTTCTGGCTACAGTAATATCAATGCTTTCTTTTGTTTTCCCTAAGCCCTGCTGATCCCCTATCAATATGCTATTCTGTTTCAACCCCACATTAAAAGCCTCTATCTGGTGAGGGAGAGGAGCTGTTTTAAACTCAAAGGGGATAGCTGGCTTTATGCCTTTTAGCCTATCCTGTGTAGCCTCTCTCTTATCCGCAATCTCCTTTTCTTTGAGGGCATCCATTATCTCCCCACTGGTTTCTATTTCCCCCTCAAAGAGCTTTGTAAGTGTCGGTAACTCATAGGCTGGGATCTCCCATGCTTTTATATCTGGCAAGTACCGCCTCTGAGCTAAGCTCTTAACCTTATTCAGAATAGTAACATCATAGCGAAAAGATACCCTGTAAGCATCCTCAAAATAAGTACCTTTCCCGATCTTCTCTACTTTGATCATAAAAAAAACCTCCTGTGATTATTGATACTGAATATAATCACAAAAGGCTTTAATTTTTTAACAACCCCTATATATTTTTTATGCTACCAGCCTCACATACAAATCTATTGTCCTGTGAGTATAATTTTCCCCATAGTTATAAGTATCTAAATAATGAGCCTGTTTTCTGTATGTATCTATGAACATTCCTCCCAATAAATCCATAGATTTCTCCCCGCCTGATATGCAGGCTCACATTGTCCACCGCCTTATGGTTTCCAAAAGACTTCGTCAAAGATTTTGTGTCTACTACATATTCCATGTTATCCTCCATTTCTCTGCTATTTGGTTTTTCAATTGCCAATAACAGATTAACAGGAAAGAATGAAATAACCGTCAAAAAAGGGTAAAGAAAAGTTAAAGAATCAAACCAGACGAAATCCCAGACCCCAAACCGTTTCAATATATTCCTCATCCGAAATCTTTTTCATCTTCCCCCGGATATTGCTGATATGCACATTGATGGTCTTGTCCTCCCCCATGAAATAGTCCTCCCAGGCATACTCGTAGATCTCGTTTTTAGAAAAGACTTTTAGGGGATATTTTAAGAACAATTCCATGATCCGGTACTCCCTCGCCTCCAGCTCTTTTAATTCAAACGGCTTTGTCATATAGTCATCTGCCCCAAGGGTCAAAAGATCAACCTTTGTATCCAGTTCATCTTTTGCAGACAGTACGATCACTGGCATTTTGCTGTCCTTTCGCACTTCTCCAAGCAATGACTCTCCCGTCATTCCCGGCAGCATCAGATCCAGGATCATAAGATACATCTTTTAACAAAAGCTTTGCCTCCGTCCCCGAAAAGGCGCTGACGCAGGAATACCCTGCCTTTGCCAGGCTTGTGACTATCATCTCATTTATTTTGCTGTCATCTTCCACGATCAGAATTTTTTTCATTGACTGTCTCCTCCTGCAGTGCCTGCATTTCAATCACATTATATCTTAACATATTTTCGGGGGCAATATATTTTCCGTTTTGCCATAGTGTCTGCTTTAAACGATGTGATGGTTCGGTATATTTATTTTTTATTTAATTAATATAAAAATATTATATAAACTATAGACTTTTCCGTTTCCATGTGTTATACTTCTCAAAAGGGAGGGCGCATAGTATGGAAAATCATGAATTATTGCAGGCTTTTTCAGATATTATGGATCAGAAATTGGCTGATTTATCTGACAACATGGATCAGAAACTAGAAAAACTACGGGATGATCTGGAAACAAAGATTGATAACACTGAGCACAATCTCAGGAAAGAAATGATAAAAAGCGAAAATCTGATTCTGAAAGAAGTGGATGACGTTCACAGGTTACTGATCAAACACGAAAAGGACAACACAAAGCATATCGCATAAATACATAACATCACATAAAAAAACTTAAAATTTAGAGGCTGCCGATGATATATCGGCAGCCTCTGTTCAATCACCACAAATATTTCCAAAGGCAAACAAAGTTTCTTATACAATATTGCCATATTATTTCAAGAAAAAATTTGATATAATGTCAATATATAGATGCTTTTTTACTGACAACCACTACTGATAGAGGGAGTATATGAGCAAGGAAGAATTTGATTCAACAACTATACATAAATCAGCTCTGGCTGTAAATTTTGCCTTTCTGGCTGTCCACACATGTTTTTTGCTGTGTTTTAGCCTTCTGCATATTACTGTTATGACTGTAGTGAATGTGTTCAGCATTTCCACTTACATATTCACTTTTCTTTTATTGCACAAGCAAAAGATTTTACAATTTGCATATATCACTTACATAGAAGTGCTCATCCATATGAGCCTTGCCACCATTTGTCTGGGCTGGAGCTGTGGATTCCAAATCTGTTTTCTGGGCATGATCATTCTGGTTTTTTACGCAGAATATATCCTGATGTCCTCCAAAAACAGTACTTTTTATGGTGCCAAACTTGCCATGGGCTATTTTCTGGCGTTTGTCATATGTGCCATTATCACCCACGTATTTCCGCCGGTCTACTTGATCAGTGAAACTATGCAGTTTATCCTGATGCTGGCAATTTCCTCCGCCACATTTTTGCTCTGCATTTTCTTTATGTCACTTTTAGTTTACCTGACCATGCGCTCCACCAGAAGCTTATCCCATACGGCACAGACAGACGCCCTGACCGGACTGCCTAACCGGCATTACCTGACAAACAATTTGAAAAATATATACATAAATCCTGAAATGAAAGATTACTGGATTACCATTGCAGACATTGACAATTTCAAATCCATAAACGATACCTACGGTCATAACTGCGGAGATTATGTTCTAAAAACCATCTCTGCTCTTCTGCAGGAACACTGCCAGAAGGCGGGAATTACCCCCTGCCGCTGGGGCGGTGAAGAATTCGTCCTCTTTGGCTCTCCGGGAAACGGAAATAACCGCCAGGCACAGTTGACATTTTTGGAAGATATCCGCAAAGACATCGAAAACTATCACTTTCAATACGGCGAGCATAAATTCCGGCTGACCATTACCTTGGGAACAGCTATCTGCAATATCGAACAGTCTTTAGATGAATGGGTCAATCTGGCAGACAAAAAATTATATGTAGGAAAATACAGTGGGAAAAACAAAGTGGTATTCTAACAGCCCTGAAGGCTGTTCCCTTTGTCCATCTCTTTGATTTTCCGTTTCCACTCATACATTTTTGTGTCTGCCCTTTTGGCAATATGGTAAACATCTGTGTCTCCCTCCCGGTAGCTGTCAAAACCACAGGCTATTCTGCCGTAAAAAACATCGCCTTCCCCGTTTACCCTGACTTCTATCTTTGTCTCCTGTAAAACTTCAAAAATATGCTGAATTTCTTTCATACTCATATTGCTGGTAAGTACACAGAATTCATCCCCTCCAATGCGGTAAACTTTCGCATTCTCAGAAAAAAGATTATCTACAAATGTCGCTGAACGGATAATATAGTTATCTCCCATTTGATGCCCCATATTGTCATTGCACCATTTCAGATTATTTAGATCCAACACAAAAACCTGAGCCTGCTCTAAGGCTTCCTGATCATACTGAGCAATTCTTCTGGAATATGCGGTTCTATTCCACACACCTGTGAGCGCATCTGTAAAGGCAAGCTTGTGATACATATCCGCCTCTCTTCCCTTGTTGGTCAGTGCGGCTATCTCCCTGGTAAACATGTAGCACAAAATCACAATATAGGCCAGGAAACACACTCTGCCTACGATATTGACACTGCCCTTGGTGGCATAGTAGATCACCAGATCAGCCACAAACCCGAAAATAATGAGAAACAGGCTCATTACATTGATTTTCATTTCTCTGCCAAGCACTCCCTGCCTTGCCTCTTTTACTGTCATATAAAGGACTACAAACATGAAACAGATACAGGTCAAATGCATGCCCCACAGTGTTTCCCTGAAATCATAAATCTGAAAGAGCTGAAGCAGTATGGATCCTCCCACATCTACCAGGCTCATCCCAAAGCAGATTTTCCAGATCACATTCTCCCTGTCTGCAAACATCTCCCTTGTAAAAAGCATAAAAGGAAGCACCATAAGCATCAGGGACAGATAAGCCAGATAGGTGGAAAACAGGCTGCGGCCAAATATCAAAGATAGACAGGAACTCTCGTTGGCAGACCAAATGCCAAGAAGAGTGGCAAATGTTCCAAGGTAAGTCAGGGACATTACACTCCTGCCCACATCTCCTCTCTTCCTTATAATAGAACAGTAGATCAATATCACCACACCGATCATCAATGTGACAAAACAGATAGCCAGCGAAGGCAGTTCCCGGATCAGTATCATTTTTGTAATACTGTATCTCGTTCCGTCAAAAACATCCGGTATGCGGTCTTTTGTCTGTGCATAGGGAGAACTGAGTTTAATCTCTATCACACTCCCGATATATGTCCCTTTGATTGCCACAAAATTCCAACCGCTTCCCGGAGTCTTCCCGAAAAAATTACCCGGATTTGTAACTTCATACACAGTCTCTTTCCCAACAGTTACGCTCACATTCTGATGAACAGTATAAAAAGCAATATATCGATCCCTAAGGTCAGAAGGATCGATAACCCCCCGCAGAGACACCCCGGATTCTTCCATAAACGGGGCAATAGACAGGGCATAATCCACCTGCTTCACAGAATCCGCCGGTTCATAGGTATTATTCACCTCCCGGTGAAATCCTGCCAGAATATAAAGTAGAAGTATCACCGAAATTCCGCATAGGATAAGATATATTCTGCGAATATTTTTCATTTGACTTCTCCCTCTTCCGTTCTAAACTTCATAACATCTTTCTCTTTTTCAGCACTAAAAGCGCCAAAACACACACTGCCCCTGTCAATACACAGATGATCAAAAATCCGTGTGGCGTGTTGGACAGCGGCATCCAATCCTCATTGACATTCATCCCATACAAGCCCGATATGATCGTGGGAATCGCCATCACCAGGGTGATACTTGCAAGAAACTTCATCACATTGTTCAGCCGGTTGTTGATCAGGGTAGAAACCAGCTCCCTTGCACCGTGGATAATATCCCTGTAAATATTGGTCATCTCCAGAGCCTGTCTGTTCTCCACGATAACATCGTCCAGCAAATCTTTATCTTCCGTGTACTGCTTGATTCTCTCATAGCGGGTCAGCCGTTCCAATACGATCTTATTTGCACTTAATGAGGTGGCAAAATACACCAGGTTTGTCTCAAGCTCGTGCAGCGTGATCAAATCCCTGTCTTCCGTTGTCTCCGTACCGATCCTCTTTTCAATCTCGCTTCTCTTTTTGTCAATTACACGAAGCAGTGACTGGTAAAGATTGGTAGTCCGCAAAAGTATCTGATATACAAAGCGGATTTTCTTCTTTGTGGAAAATCCCCTCATCCGGTTATGATAAAAATAATTCAAAATCACTGTGTCCTCACTGCACACGGTAATGATCGCATCCCCCACCAGCAGAATGCCAAGCGGTATGGTGGTGTAAGCCCGCTGCTCGTTACGCATCTCCTCACAGGGTATATCCACAAGAATCAGAGTATACCCGTCTTCCATCTGCACACGGGAACTCTCCTCCTCATCCAGAGCCGCCCGAAGGTCTGATATGTCTATATCGTAGTACCCCGCAACGTCCATCAATTCATCCATAGTAGGCGAGATCAGATGTACCCACACATCCGGCTCATACAAAAACATTTGCGAAAGCACTCCATTGTCTGTCTTGTATATTGTCTTCATACCCGGTCTCCATCTTTTTATCTTTCTATGCCACGGTAATCTTCATGACAGTTATTATCATTTGACATTATGAGATATTATATCACAATAGAAAGAAAATTAGAAGATTTGCTTTTATCTCTATTTCTCGCCCAAATGGAAAAACTGCAGTTTTCCGTTCAAATCTTCTGAAATCTCTTTCAATTCTCTGGCAGATTCACTTACCTGCACTACTGTCTCGTTTAATTTTGACATGGAATGATTCGTCTCCTCGGCAGAAGATGCATTCGCCTCTGAAATAGACGCCAGGCTTTCCACCGAATCAGCCACCATACTGCGCAGTTTATCACAGCTTAATGTTGCCTGTTTGATCTCCTCCGCTTCCATACCGGATTCACGTATACCCTCATCCAGCTTCTCAAGCCTTTTCTGGGTCGTCTCCATCTTCTCCATCTGTCTTTGAATATTCTCCGTAAGCTCATCCATAATAACCACGGTAATCCCGGCCTTCTCTGTCAGCTCCCTGATAATGTTTTCTATAATCTCCACGGAAGAATTTGTCTGTACAGAAAGATTCTGAATCTCCGAAGCCACCACTGCAAATCCTTTTCCTGCCTCCCCTGCCCTCGCGGCCTCTATACTTGCATTTAGGGAAAGCAGGTTTGTCTGACCCGCAATGGAGATAATCAGATCTGCCGCCTCGTGAATCTTTTCTGCCGACTCATTTGTGGCATGTATCTGCCTGGACACCTGCTCAAAGGCTCCGGTGGTTTTCTCGTTAAAATCCGCAAGTTCTCCCATAAAACCTATTGTTTCCCTGCTGACTTTCTGCATCTGCCCGGAAACTTTATCCAGCTTCTCCACACTCCTCATAATCTGAGAAAAAACCTCTCCCATTTGGGCCGTCTGCCTGGTCACACTGTCGATTTCCTCCGCCTGTCTGGAAGCGCCTCTGGCAATGTCCCCCACAGCCCCCTCGATCCTGCCTGCGGAAGCGCAGCTGTCATTTGCCATTGTCTCCATCTGCTCTCCCGAACGGCTCACGGTTCCGGAAATCTTCTGAGCCGAGCCAATTACCTCCTCGAGACGGCCAAGCAGAGAATTTAAGCTGGTTCCAAACACAGAAAATTCGTCTCTCCCTCTTTCTTCTGCCCTCACCTGCAGGTTTCCATCCGTCACCTGCTCCAAGGTTCCTTTAAATCTTCGCATGCTGCCGTTTATGGAGCAGCTGATATAAACAATTCCAAGGAACATCACCGCCACTCCAAAAAGTGACACTGCCAAAATCAGCGTGATAAGCCCGCTCTTTTCCGCCGCCACAGCGTTTTCAATCTCACTGCGGATCTGAACGATTTCCTGGGTAAGCTGGTCAAATAATTCTTTGTTTTCTTCCTTTACCTGAAAAATTTCCTGATCCGCTGCTGCCATTTCATCAAAGGCATCCCGCTTTGCCGCCAGGGATGATTTTATTTCAGATCTCTGTGAACCTTCGGTAAGATAAATCTCCAGATTACCTTCCATGACATTAAACAGATTATTTAAAGCCTCCATCTCCTCATCTGTCTCTTTTCCCTCTACTACGTGACGGCTGTAATCTGAAAAACCATTATTTATCTCATTTAAAGTATTTGCAAAATTGTACTTTTCGGCAAAAGTGCAGACACAGTTCAAATCTCCATAATCTCCCGGCTCAAAAAACACATCAAAGCTCACTCTGTCATAATCCTGTATATCAAAATCAATTACCGGAATCTTGATCGCCAGTTCCTGCCAGCTTCCGTCCACATCCTTAAACTCTGCCTGCACTGCGATCATGTCCGTATCGTTGAAACGCTCCTGGTCCATCCCTTTTAAGGCGTCACCATAGGAAGCCTGGCTGATCTCCTGGAATTTCTCCGCAACCGCCAGTTCCCTGTTTCCTCCTTTTCCCGAAAAGACAATATTCCCCACCAATATTTTCCTCTGGCAGTCCACATGGTTGCCTCCAAGACGTATAATGAAATTATCTCTTTTTCCCTCCGTTGGTATCTCCGTAGTATATGTATAAGTGTAGGAATCCGGTTCCTCTGCTGTATTTTTATTCTGGGATTTTTCTTCTCCGGCCATATCTTTTTCCTGAGATTCATCTGCTTCTGTATCCTCTTCCTGGGATTCCCCTTCCCCGACTGAATCTGCATTATGAAATTCAACATGCTCCCATCCGCCGTCAATCCAGCCCTTGTCATCCACCGCTGTACGAAGCTGTTCCTGCAGCACATCATCTCCCGACGCAAAACCCGCATATTTTCCCTGCTCCGCTGTAAAGCCACGCTCACTGTTCAAGGTGCGAAGCCTGTTGTAATTCTCCTGACATTTTTCCGTAATCTCCGCCATGCTCTCCATTGCTTTGTCATAACTGACTCCTGCAAGCCCTTTTGCCCCAAGCTCCCTTGCATGCATTTCCTCCAAATTGACAGCCAGATTTTTCAGATAACTATCTTCCAGAAAATAAAGATAGGATGTTTCCAGGCTCTGGTTCTCATACTGCTTTACATTCACATCATTCACTGCTTCCAAAATTTGATTGTAAGCGTTATTTTTGTTTAGAGACGCAATACCTACTATTCCCAAAATTATCGATGTCATAAGGGAAATGCTTCCCATTACAAGCAATTTCCCTTTCAGGCTGCCAAAAAAACTCTCTCTCTTCCGCTGTCTTCTGCCCTTCATAACCATTCCTCCCTGTGTATCACTAGTTCAATTTTAGCACATATTTCCCCAAATTCAACAACTATGTTTATTTGTACTCTTATATCATTGCCTGCCCCTGCATAATGTAAATTTTAAGTTTTCTTTTTTGCCTTCCTATGATATAATATGTTTGGAGTAAGATTGTACCTCCTTTCAAAAAATTAGGAAATAAAGAAGGAAATTTGTATGAGTACAAACGAATCAGCAGAAAACTATTTGGAAACTATATTGATTTTAAGTAAAAAACTACCGGTTGTGCGGTCAGTGGACATTGCAACCGAGATGAATTTCAAGAAATCCAGCATCAGCGTAGCGATGAAGAATTTGAGAGAAAAAGGCCATATCACCGTAAGCGATGCGGGATTTATCACTTTGACGGAGTCCGGCCGCCAGATTGCCGACATGATTTACGAACGCCATACTTTCATCTCCAACTGGCTGATCCAGCTTGGCATCAATGAAAAGACAGCCGTGGAAGATGCCTGCCGTATGGAGCATGTGATAAGCCCGGAAAGTTTTGAGGCGATAAAGGCGTACGTTGCCAAGAATGGATAAGACAAAAAAGGATAATGTGTGCTTTCACTCATTATCCTTTTTCTTTAATTTCAGAATTCAGCGCTCCTCAAAATCTATATTGTTCAGATTGAGATATATGCCCATATGAAATCCTTCTAGTCTCTGTCTGCCAAAAGAAGTTCCTTGAAAATCTTCTCCACATCATAGTCCGGTGCAAACTGTTCCAAATTACAACATCTTACCAGTTTCCCCATGGGAAGAAACTCTGTCCATTATCCGGCATCTCCTGTCCGCCAAAAGGCATCTGAGACTGATCATCGTTATTCTCCTGCTCATCAGACTCTTCCTCTCCGGTCTGCTGGCTGGACAATTCCACATCAATCTTTGCCTCATCATAGGAACCGTTGTTGGCAGTAAGCACTGTGATCGTTACCGTGTCTCCCACTTTGTAACCGCTGATCTTACTCTTTAACTCCTCCATGGAGGACACTTCCTCACCATTTATCGCAGTGATGATATTTCCTGCTTTGATGCCTGCCTGCTCTGCTCCGCTGCCCTTTACTACCTGTGCCACGCTGACACCTTTGGGAATGTTATAACTTTCTGATACTTCATCTGTCACATCCACACCGTAAATTCCAAGATACGGCGTTCCGGTGGTGGTTGTCTTTCCGTTTGCGATCAGATCCTCCAGAATCGGTTTTGCCGTTGCCATGGGGATGGCAAAACCCATTCCCTCCACAGCGGTGTCGGAATACTTGGAAGAATTGATCCCGATCACTTCCCCTTTGGCGTTGATCAATGCGCCGCCGCTGTTTCCCGGATTGATAGCTGCATCTGTCTGTATCAGACGGTTTGTGACAGTCTGTCCGCTTGTTTCATCCTGAATGGAAACCTCACGTTCCAGAGCGCTGATCACTCCGGTGGTGACGGACTGGCCGTAACCCAGGGCATTTCCGATGGCGATTGCCGCCTCACCTACAGAAAGGCTTGTGGAATCCCCGATTGCCGCCGTTTTGATAGTATTTAAAGTATCTTCGCTTAAATCCTCCAGTGACACTGCCACAACTGCCAGGTCGTTGGAGGAAGCTGTGCCTCTCACAGTGGCCTCCGCCGTGGAATCGTCGGAAAACTGTACCGTCAAGGTCTTTGCCTTCTCCACCACATGGTTGTTAGTGGCGATATACAGATTTTTTTCATCTTTGCTGATAATAATACCGGAGCCGCTGCTCTCACTCTCTATGGTCCGTCCCCCGAAGAAGCTTAACACTTCCTGCTGGGTCAGGCTTGTGATTGCCACGATGGAAGGCATAACCTCCCCCACCACATCGGAAATATCTGCAGTCACCACATTGCCATAGGTACTTGCAGGCTGGATATTTACAGACTCAATGGGAGTCTCCGTACCTAAAACCTGTCCTGCCGACAGCTTCCCTTCCATAAAATAGCTTGTTCCCTGAAAAGCAATTCCTCCTACAATTCCAAACACCAGTGCAAAGGCTGCACTTTTTGCCAAATTTCCTGTAAAACTTTTACCACTCATAGTTATTGCTCCTTTCGCATGTATATGAAATATATTTTTTCTTTTCAAGGAGTAGTCTAGCCTTAAATTATGATGAGTTTTTGACAAAAATATGAAAAAAGTATGTTTTTACATAATTTCTTTGATCTCCCCTGTCTCCATATAATGCTTGCAGTCAATGACTCTCTGGTTTGCGGAACCCTTGAATTTCAACCGGATGCTGTACTCCTCCTCCAAAAAAGGCCCGTCCACCAGCACATCGATGAGAGAAATCATTTCCTCCGTGTCTTCTGTAAAACACTTCCCTCCCTGTACCAGATCAGATTCCAAAAGGTATCCAGTATATGCCCAGACATTTTTTCCGGGACATTCCGCTTTTACCCGCCTTAATAAGGGCAGGAGGCATTTCTGGTTTTCCGGTTCAAAGGGATCTCCCCCCAAAAGGGTAAGCCCTGCGATATAACTGGGTTTCAGTGAATCCAGTATGGCGTCCTCCGTCTCTCTCCCGAAATTCTCCCCGTGGGCAAAATCCCATGTCTCCGGCTGGAAACAGCCTTTACAGTGATTTCTGCACCCGGATACAAAAAGGACGGTGCGAACTCCCGTCCCATTTGCAATATCACAATATTTTATCGCTGAGTAGTTCATGTTTTTCCTCTTTTCATACCTTACAGATGGAGCACTCTCTCTTTGATTTCCTGGGTACGCCCCTGATTCCAGAACTGGGTTCCGATATACCCGCAGGTACGCCTTGCCACGTTCATTTTATCCTGGTCTCTGTTTTTACAGTTGGGACACTCCCACACCAGCTTTCCGTCCTCATCATTTACCACTTTAATTTCCCCGTCATATCCGCAGATCTGACAGTAATCACTTTTTGTATTTAACTCTGCATACATAATATTGTCGTAGATATACTGCATCACAGAGAGCACCGCCTCTATATTGTTTGTCATATTCGGCACTTCCACATAGCTGATGGCGCCGCCGGGGGAGAGCACCTGGAACTGAGACTCAAATTTCAGTTTGGCAAAGGCGTCGATCTGCTCTGTCACATGGACATGGTAACTGTTGGTAATATAATTTTTGTCCGTCACACCGGGAATCATCCCGAAACGCTTCTGCAGACATTTTGCAAATTTGTAGGTGGTTGACTCCAATGGCGTACCGTAGACACTAAAATCGATTTTTGTCTTCTCCCTCCAGCGTTTGCAGGCATCATTCAGACACTGCATCACCTTCAGGGCAAAAGGCGTCGCCTCTTTGTCCGTGTGGGTTTTTCCTGTCATGTAGCAGGTGCATTCCGAAAGCCCTGCATACCCCAGGGAAATAGTGGAATAGCCATTGTAAAGAAGCTTGTCTATGGTTTCCCCTTTTTTAAGTCTTGCCAGGGCTCCATACTGCCATAAGATTGGCGCAACATCAGAAGGCGTCCCCTTCAACCGTTCATGTCTGCACATCAATGCTCGATAGCAAAGTTCCAGCCGTTCCTCCAGAATGCTCCAGAACCTGTCCATATCTCCCTCACTGCTGCATGCCACATCTACCAGATTGATGGTCACTACCCCCTGGTTAAACCGTCCGTAAAATTTGTATTTGTCTTTTTCATCTTTATATACGGTAAGGAAAGACCGGCAGCCCATGCAGGGATAGCAATTTTCCTGTTTCAATTCTTTCATCACTTTTTCTGAGATGTAATCCGGTACCATACGCTTTGCGGTACACTCTGCGGCAAGCTTTGTCAAATGCCAGTATTTGCTGCCCTCTCTGATGTTATCTTCCTCCAGAACATAGATCAGCTTTGGAAAAGCAGGGGTAACTAACACTCCGGCCTCGTTTTTCACCCCGTAGATCCTCTGGCGGAGCACTTCCTCAATCACAAGAACCAGATCGTCCCTTGTTCTCCCCTCCGACACTTCACTTAAATACATGAACACGGTGACAAAAGGCGCCTGCCCGTTGGTGGTCATCAGAGTAATGACCTGATACTGGATCATCTGCACCCCTCTGTTGATCTCATCCAGCACCCTGGATTCCA
>JAMPFA010000032.1 GCA_023664725.1 Roseburia sp.
AAGCAAGGGGCTGTGAAAAGTGGAGCATATCAACTCCACTTTTTTCACAGCCCCTGTTTTTTGAAGATTGTTGATTTTCTTTTTAATATCTTGCCCTGTCTGACAACTCTCTATCATTCATATTAATCAAAAATATTGTGTTAGCATCTATTAAACTGAAATAATAAATGGTTCGCCATGATATGGAAGCAAAGAATCATGTGTTAAAAACATTATTCTTTCTGCTTTTGTTTGCGCAACCATTATTCTATCAAAAGGATCATTATACTTTGGTGCATCCTCAGGTCGTTTTAATGTTTCCAATGCTGAAATATGTTTATTTAAAATAGGCAACACAAGATATCCGTTTTCTTCACATCCTCTTTCCAAAAGTTTTCCATTAATGTGAAGTTTATCTGGGTGCAACATATGTTTTACTGTAATTTTCCACACAGATGCAGTACTGTAAAATATTTCATTTTCTCTATCAAGAACAATATCTTTTGCCTGCTTTGGCAATTTAGGATAATTTAACACAGCCCAAATAGCTATATGTGTATCTATCAGCACTTTCCTATATTATTTACCCCAAACATTTCTGCAATTTCATCATTGCATTCATCTATATCATAATCTGCATCAATAAGATCCTGACCTTCTAAACTGCCAATGCGGCAAATACTTTCCTAAATTATCACTGATTTGTCGTTATTCTTTTTATCAGGCTTCATAAAACGTTGAATCATATCAAGTAAAAACTGTAAATTGTCATCGGACAAACCATTAAGAGATTGAATCACCTGTTTCTGCAATATTGACATACAAATTACCAGCTTTCTTCCATTTTATTTCTTATGCACAAATGTTATAATACTAATTATGCGTATATTTCATAAATGCATGATTTCCTTTTACTTATCAAATACAGTTTTACTATATTTACATACTATCATTTTTTGCAAATGTATTCAACAAACTTAACGTTAAACTTAGTATTCGTTGTACTAGAAATAATCCCCCAAAATATATACAACCGTAAATTACAGCTATGACACCATATGATTTCTGCTTAGATTGATACATTTTTCTCCATAATATTCTGATTTGTTAAATTATTTAACGTGATCATCTAACCACAGGCACACATACAATTCCATTAAATAAATATATGCTATGGCTCCCCTCTATTTTCCGAAACATACAAAGTGATATCCGTCCCAAACATTTTCTCCGTATGCTCCATACTGATCTCCCCATGATATTTCTCCACAATCCGCTGGATGGCCGCAATCCCAAGTCCATGCTCCCCCTTCTCCTCCTTGGTAGTAAGATAGATCTCTCCCCTTTTCCTGACATTTCCGTCAAATGTATTGCAGACGCTGATGTAGAGCACCTGTTTATTATAATTCATAAAAAGAACTAATGTTTTTAACTCCACTTTCTCCAATGCATCCAGCGCATTTTCAAGCAGATTACTAAGGAGCATCGTCAAATTAAAATCAGGCATGAAAGGCGTTTCCGGTACCTGTATCGTAACCTGGAATTTCACCCCCAGCTTTTCCGCCTTAGAGTGCATATAATTAACAATACTGTCTACACCGCTGTTCCCTGTCCTTACATACTCCCCTGCTGTCCCGGTTACCTGTGCTATTTCATTTGCATAGTTTTTTGCCGCCTCATATTCTCCCTTCTCTAAATATTTTGCAAGTAAAAGCATGTGATTCTTCAGATCATGGCGAAGCAAGTGGACATTTTTATCTGACTCCTTTATAATCTCAAACTCGTTCTGATACATAGCAACCTGACGCTGCATCACTTCCTGCTCCATTTTTTCTCCGTAGATTTCCTGTAATTTCAAGAAGATTTCAAAAACTACCAAATTAAACAGGAGAAGAACTAACGTAACATCAACAAGCTCCCCTGTAATCACAAACTGTATGACAATAATCCAGATGCTTCCAGTTGGTACAAGCAGTAAGTATAAGTAAAATTTTCCCGGCAGATATCTATAATTTCTTTTTTCCCAAAAAACAGACAGAATAAACACCGTCACGATCATTAACATTTTTGATGTAATCGCTCCCAGGGCATTTAAATATTCCGATTCCATAGGTATCAAATTAATCAGCCCATCGGAAATACACTCCATAAGCTGCCATTCAGAACACAATATCATTAAGAAAAAATATTTTTGCATTTCTACTGTACACTTCAAAAGAAAGCTGAAAAATAAAATACGACACACAGAACAATACAGACAAAAAAGATATCTTCCTTTTCTGAAAAAAGATTCCCCAAAATCTTCTGACGATCCACAGAGATGTGACAGCCATCATCAGCCTTAAGATTATTTCTTCCTTGGACATCACCTGCGCCTCCCCTGCATATTCCACTCAAGCGCTGCCTTTCTCACTTCTTTCCTGTGGGACTGGCTGATGGGAAGCTTTTCTCCCGAATCCACTGCCCTGCCTGGATACCGTCGATCCCCTCCATCTCTATATCCAGAAACAGCAGATCCAAAGGCTGTTTTTTCTCCAGGTGCTGCAAAAGCATCTCCCCGTTCATCTGAAAAACCGTTACAGAAAAATATTGTAGCGAATTTATTTCAGAAACGCAATACCGTTGAATTACCATTTCAAAACTGATATAATAATATATATAATATATGTAAGTATAAATTTGGGGAAAGATGGAAAAGAGAATACTTTCCTGGAGGGGGGCGGCGGACAATGAAAAACAAAACAACATGTTCTCTTATCATAAGCATCACAATGGTTATTGCCATATGCATCGGCATTTTTGTTTTTCAAACCAGAAATATGGACAAAAAAAGCACCCGGACTATGAATGAGATTGGCGAAACATATATGTCTGGCCTGAGCGAACAGATTACCCTGCACTTAGAAACGGTCATGGAATTAAAATTAGAGCAGGTACAGGCGCTTGCAAATGATGCTGTATCCGTCACCGAAGGGGAGAAAGAAATGCGCTGGATGATCTCCAACAATGCCATGCACAGAAATTTCGACCACATGGCATTCTACACGACAGACGGGAACTTTGATATGATCTACGGCGACCAGATTGTTGTCTCAGATGGCTATTTTTCAGCCTTTCTTGATTCCCTGGAAAACGGTGAGAAAAAAATTGCTCTGGGTTGTGACAGCGAGGACAACAGTGTCATCCTTTTAAGTGTCCCCTTGCCCTTTGAACTGGAAAATGGAAAAACAAGCATTGCCCTGGTATCCGGATTTTCCGTAGATTACATAGCAGATATTTTTTCTTCCAGCCTGGATAACTCCATGATCTATTACATTGTCCGGCGAAACGGGGAGATCGTGATTGAGAACGGAGAGGAAAAAGACAAAAATTATTTTGACAAAGTAAGCAGCCATTACACCCTGGAACAGGGGGATTCCAGGCAGGCTTTAGAGCGCTATATCAAAAACTTAAAATCTGCCATGAAAAAAAACCAGGATTATACCCAGGAACTGGACTTACAGCAAGGACGGCTGCGATTTTACTGCACAAAACTTCCCGACTCGGAATGGTATCTCATACTGTCCATGCCCTACCGTATGCTGGATGAAATGACAGAAAATTTCGGAGATGAGTGGAGGCTTACCGCTATGTTTAACGGCATTATCATCAGCTTTTTATTCCTGGTCTTGTTTGCCTTCTATTTTATCCAAAACCGAAAGCAAATGAAGATACTGGATGAGGCAAGGCATTACGCAGAACAGGCAAGCAGAGCCAAAAGCGAATTTTTATCCAATATGAGCCATGACATCCACACTCCCATGAACGGCATTATCGGCATGATAGAGGTTGCCGAGGCTAATCTCACGGATCCGAAAAAGCTGGAGGAATGTCTGAAAAAAATTTCCCACTCCGGAAATCATCTCCTTCGGTTTATCAACAATGTGCTGGATATGTCCAAGATCGAAAGCGGCAAAATGGAGCTTAACCTGGAACAGATTTCCCTGCCGGAAGTAGTGCAGAATGCGGTAAATCACACACTCCCCCGGATAAAGGAGAGAAATCATCAGTTTGATCTGCAGATTTATGACATGATCTCAGAGAATGTATGGGGGGACGATGTCCGGCTTGGCCAGATTTTGACCAGTCTTTTGGGAAATGCAGCAAAATTTACACCGGAGAATGGAAACATTCAGTTGAAGTTACACCAGAACGCCTCCGAAAAAGACGACGGGTATGTGCAGGTTCATATTCATGTGATAGACAACGGCATCGGCATAAGTAAATCTTTTCAGGATAAAATCTTTGAATCCTTTATGCGTGAGGACAATGCCAGGGTTCAGAAAACGGAAGGCGCCGGACTCGGCCTGACCATTACCAAATATATTGTGGATGCCATGGAGGGCACGATCCTTGTAGACAGCACACAGGGCAAAGGCAGTGAATTCCATGTGATTCTGGATATGAAAAAAGCCCCAGCACCGAATGAGGCTGAACCCCACCAGGAAGAAGAAGCTATGTTTCATGGAGAACGTATCCTTGTGGCGGAGGACAATGATCTAAACTGGGAAATTGCAAGCAGCCTTTTAGAGGAGATCGGATTGGAAACCGACCATGCGGAAAACGGCCAAATCTGCGTGGATCTGTTTTCCCATTCCCCAAAAGGACACTACAGTGCCATCCTTATGGATATCCGAATGCCTGTTATGACAGGACATGAGGCATCCATTGCCATCCGTTCCCTAAACCGGGAAGATGCCCCCCGCATCCCCATTATCGCCATGAGTGCAGACGCATTTCCCGATGACGTGAAAAAATGTCTGGAAAGCGGTATGAATGCCCATACCCCCAAGCCAGTGGATATACAAAACATTGCCCATATTCTGAAAAAATATATAAAATAACTATCTGCAGGAGGTGCTGATGGACTCGATTGCCACAGCGCCTCCTCTTACGATCTCAATATGCCTGTATTTGCTCCGCAAAAGGGCGATCAACTCATTGTTTCTCCGCTCTGTCAGCTTACACTCTAAGAGTACGCTGTCTGTGCCGATATCCGCCACCTGGACATTAAACACCTGGGCGATCTGAAAGACTTCCTCTTTTTCCGCCGTAGTGCATTGCAAAACTTTTGCAAACAAGATCTCTTTCATGTGCAGGGGCACGTTGGTGAGGTCAATTACCTTGATTACCTCCACCATACGGTTTAACTGTTTTTTTATCTGTTCAAAGGTAATGTCATCGCTGATGACACAGATCGTCATCCTGGATACGGTTTCGTCCTCTGTGGTTCCCACGGTAAGGCTCTGGAGATTGTAGGATTTGGCAGAAAACAAACCGGAAACTTTTGCCAGCACACCCACCTGATTTTCTACATATAATGCGATCCATCTGTTTTTCATGTTCCGCCCCTCCTATTTCAATATCATTTCGCTCATAGGGTTTCCGCCTTTTACCATGGGAAGCACCAGCTCGTCGCTGGAAATCATAAACTCGATGATGGCAGGCGCATCCCTGTACTGTTTTGCCTCCGCCAAAGCGGGAAGGATTTCTTCCTGTTTCGTCACCCGTATCCCGTGGGCCTGGTAAGCTTTTGCAAAAGTCATAAAATCCGGCACATAAATAGGACAGGCTTCCCCCGGTCCCTTACAGTCTAAGGGACAGGTATTTCTTCTCCGAAGACAGGTGGCCTCATAACGTTTTCCGTAAAAGAGCTGCTGCATCTGCCGCACCATCCCCAGATAGTGGTTGTTTAACAGACAGATGATCACAGGGGTTCCCTCCGCCACTGCCGTTGCCATCTCCTGCATGTTCATCTGAAATCCCCCGTCACCGGTAATGCAGACCACCGGTTTTTCCGGGTTTCCAATCTTTGCCCCCACTGCTGCTGGGAAACCAAAGCCCATAGTGCCAAGGCCCCCGGAAGTGATAAACTGTTTCTTTCCTCCAAATTCCAGATACTGGCTGGCCCACATCTGATGCTGACCCACGTCTGTCACAAGAATAGCTTCCTCAAAGGACTGGTTGATGCCCTCCATGATCATCTGAGGGGTCATGCCCTTGTCCCGTCGCATGGTAAGAGGATTTTCCTCCTCCCATGCCCTAATCTCCTCCAGCCATTTTTTCGTCTTTTTCGGCTCCGCCCACTCATTTAACTTTTCAAGGGCAAGTTTGGCATCTGCCACGATGGGTACATCTACCACCACATTTCTGGAAATGGAGGCGGTGTCGATGTCAATATGGACGATTTTTGCTTTCGGCGCAAATTCGTTTAGATCCCCGGTGATGCGGTCGTTAAACCTTGTTCCGATGGAAAAGAGCACATCACACTGGCTCACTGCCATATTTGCCGCATATCTGCCATGCATGCCGCAGTTTCCCACATAATAAGGATGGTGGGGGGGCAGCGCCCCTTTTCCCATCACCGTGGTAACTACCGGAACTTTCATTTTCTCCACAAAGAGCAGGAATTCCTCATGGGCCTTTCCAATGTGGATTCCGCCCCCTGCCAGGATCAATGGCCGCTCCGCAGATTTTAACAGCTTATATGCCTTTTTTAACTGTCCCACATGGACACTCTCGTTTGGCTTATATCCCCGAATGGTGATTTTCTCCGGATAATTGGCATCCCCGGACTCCGTCTGGATATTTTTGGGAATGTCAATAAGCACCGGCCCCGGCTTTCCGGTGGATGCAATGTGGAAGGCCATCTTAATGATCCTGCCAAGCTCTTTCCTGCTATGCACTGTAACACTGTATTTTGTGATATTTCTTGTTATACCCACAATGTCCACTTCCTGGAAAGCGTCATTGCCGATGAGATTCAGTGGCACCTGACCGGTAAAACACACCAGGGGAATACTGTCATAGTGGGCGTCCGCCAGCCCGGTGATCGTGTTGGTTGCCCCTGGGCCGCTGGTTACCAGGCACACTCCGGTTTTGCCCGTGGAACGGGCATATCCTTCCGCCATATGAACCAGCCCCTGCTCATGCCTGGGCAGGATCAGACGGATATCCTCATGCTTATATAGTTCGTCTAAAAGATCCGTCACCATGCCGCCGGGATACCCAAATATTGTGTCAACGCCTTCTTCCTGTAAGGCTCTTACAAACAATTTTCTTCCTGTTATATCCATTAAGACTCACACCTCTCATATTTTATCCAATGAAATTCTATGTCAAAATAGGTCTGTTCCTCGCTGTCCGCTGTAATCTTCCACTCTGGTCTTTCATCCAGGTTGGGAAAATAGGCATCCGCCTCGTAGGCGTAATCCACTTTTGTCACATGTGCCACATCGCACTGGTCGAGAAACATCCGGTAGACGCTCTCCCCCCCGATGATATAAATATCCTCACTGTGGTATTTTTTTAACTCCTCATCCAGTTCCTCTTTGGAGTGGACACATATGGCTCCCTTTACTTTGTAGGCCTGATTGGAAGACAAAACAATATTTGTCCTGTTTTTTAAGGGCATCCCATTTGGAAAACTCTCCAAGGTCTTTCTCCCCATCACCACCACTTTTCCTGTGGTAGTTTCCCGGAAAAACTTCATGTCTGCGGGAATACGGACCAAAAGCTTGTTGTCCTTTCCAATGGCCCAGTTTTTATCTACATTAACAATCAGATTCATAGGTTTCTCCCTTTTTATTACCTGTCTCTTCGGCGTATTCTCAGACGGCTACGGGTATATTTTTGATTTGCTCTCCTGTTACATAGTTTTCCAAGCGCACATCCTCGGCAGTAAAATCATAAAAGTCTTTTATTTTGGGGTTTAACCAAAATTGAGGAGCAGGATGCTGCTCTCTCCCAATCAGCTCTTTGACCAGAGGGATATGCCTGTCATAAATGTGCGCATCGGCTATGACATGCACCAGCTCCCCCGGCTGCATACCACAGACCTGGGCCAGCATATGAAGAAGCACTGCATACTGGCACACGTTCCAGTTGTTGGCTGTTAAGATATCCTGGGAACGCTGGTTTAATATTCCGTTTAACCTAAACTTTTCCTCCCCCTTTTTCTGGGTGACATTAAATGTCATGCTGTATGCGCAGGGGTAAAGGTTCATCTCGTGCAGATCTGCATGGACATAGATGTTTGTCATGATCCGGCGGCTGAAGGGATTGTTTTTAAGGTCATAGATCACTCTGTCCACCTGATCCATCATGCCCTCTTTGTAGACATGTTTCACCCCCATCTGATAACCGTATGCTTTTCCGATAGATCCCGTCTCATCCGCCCACTCGTCCCAGATAGAACTGTTTAGATCATGAATGTTGTTGGACTTTCTCTGCCAGATCCAGAGCATCTCGTCGGTACAGCTTTTGATCGCCGTCTTTCTGAGGGTGATGGCGGGAAACTCCTTTGACAGATCGTAGCGGTTTACCACTGCAAATTTTTTTATGGTGTAGGCGCTTGTACCGTCCTCCCACTTGGGGCGTACCTTCTCCCCCTCCGTACTCATGCCGTTTTCCAAAATATCCTCACACATTTCCACAAAAATCTTGTCTGCGTAGCTCATATTTCAAAACTCCTCTAATCGTCTGTTTTTATCAGAATAGTACCATTGTAACGAATTTTGGGGAGAAACGCAATAGAATTCACAAACTTACAGAGCAGAAACTGGCCCTTTGAAATTCCATAGACTTTATCCTCTGGATGTGATATACTTCTATTGCAGCAATGCGGGCCACACGTTAGAAAACAGGTGAACATATGCCAAGTGCAGCAGATATCATAAAAGATTATGTTACAGAGTTATCAAGGCTGCAGGATTGGATGGCGCCGATCAAAGAATAATTGTTTTTAAAGGAGAAATATCATGAGTCAGAAAAAAGTAGACCAGTATAAAAAAGAAAAAGCAAACCGCAAAGAGATTATGAAAAAACAGAAAATGCATTCTTATGCTGTCCGCACTTTAGGCGCACTGGTATGTGCTGCTCTTTTGGGATGGGCAGGCTATTCCGGATATCATCTGTGGGAAAATTCCCGTCCGGCAGCTACCACAGAGATTGACACAGATGCCCTGACAGATTATCTGGGCGGACTGGAATCCTGATGTGGCAGTTTAGGCATCTACCTGATCTGTAGAGATGCGAAAAAACAGAGAGTATCTGAGAAACCCAGATGCTCTCTGTCTTTTTATGGGGCTGTCTCTGCTTTTTTCAGTGCATCTTTCACTGCATTTAAAATGACCATGGATGTGTAAGGATTGTCGTCGCTGTAAGAAATATTGTCTGTGGACTGCTTTTCGCAGACCTGACTGGCAATCTCCTGTACCGCCGGCTCCATCAGGGGATACATGGTGGCCACAGTCTCATCCAGATTCACCAGGGAAACCGACTGTATCCTGCTCTCATCCACCACCACCTGCACATCTATTGTATTGTCATTAAACTGAATCGTAGAGGTATATACGCCCGCCACATACTTCATGGTCTCTGCTGTTTTTCCACTCTGCTTTGGCAAAAACATAAAGATCAATAGCAGGATCAGCAAAATCCCAAGACCTGCAAATATCAGCGTATAAATCATCTCTTTCATATGAAGAACTACTATTTTTGTCTTAGCGCTCAACCTTACATCCTCCGATTCTTCTGATTAGTAAAGTGTATTCTCCATATGCGGACTCTATGACAACTATTTTCTTTTCCACAAAGCCAGGGACGGGAATACTATTATCACCGCATGTGTAAAAAGTTATTTGGCAATTCACCAGAAGTCGCAAGAAAAAATATTTTACTGGCGCAAAAACACAAACCCGCAAGCCCTTGATTTTACCAGGCTTGCGGGTAATTAAAAAAGCGATAGACGGGGCTCGAACCCGCGGTCTCGACCTTGGCAAGGTCGCGCGTTACCAACTACGCCACTATCGCATTTATTGTTTTATGCTTTCTCTCAAGCACATTTAATATCATACAGCATGAATTGTGTTTTGTCAACATATTTTTTGAAAAATTTTGACAAATTGAAAATTTCTTATTTCATGAATACTGGAATAACAACAATATCATTGTTTTATTTCCTGATTTTTTATATAATGAATTTATGGCAGCAACTCAAGTGCCATGCCAATACATAATACGAGGATTTAATCTATGGGTGAAACAAAGAAAATTATATCTGAAAATACAGTAAGCGAAAAGCTGACGCCCTCTTCTCAAAAGGATCTGCCGGTACGCCCTCTTATGCCCCGCCAGATCATATTTACGGGAATAGGCGCCGGACTTCTCTTAGCCGCCGCAGTTACACCTTTTAAGCTGCCCTTTCTCCCGGTCTGGTTTCTCGCCTCCCTTGTCATCGCCCTGTCCATAGGTACGATGACCAAACTCCAGGAGAGAAAATATGAACAGTATTTAAAATACATAGAGCAGGAAAACCGCAGCCTGGAACTGCTGCAGACCAAAGCTGAGGCAGACAATGCCAGAAAAACAGAGTTTATGGCAGATATGTCCCGGAAACTTCGGACTCCAATAAATTTGATGATCGGCTTATCCCGTGTGTCCTTAAGGCAGGATACAAAAGATGCCATGGCAGAAAATCTGGAGCAGATCTTATCTTCCGGCAAAGACGTGCTGGAAACGGTCAACGACATTCTGGATTTTACCAAAATAGAATCGGGGCAGATGGAATTTGCAGAAGCCCGGTATTCTCTGGCTTCCCTTGCTTCTGACTTAAAGGAAACCATAGCGGCAAAACCTGCCTCCTTTGTTCTGGAAGTTGACGACACCATCCCAAATCTTCTGTGGGGAGATGAGATGCGCCTCCGCCAGATTCTTTTGAATATGTCAGACAGTACCTTAAAACATACAAAAGAGGGGACGCTCTGCCAGAATATCCAGTGGAAAAAGCAAAAAGATATGGCTATTTTGAGTATTGTCTTCTCCATTGCCAGCCGGGAAAACCAGAAGGAAAAGCCAGACCAGGAAAACCCGTGGACAGATCTAAAATTCCTCAACGCCAAAAATCTTGTTGAAAAAATGGGAGGCAGCGTATTGTACGAAAACTCAGACGATAACAGAGACAGTTTCACGGTAACGCTTCCCCAAAAAATCCTTCAGGACACTCCTACCTATGGAGAGGCAAGATCCAGGCTTCGGCCTGTCCTTAAAAATCCTGATAAATTTGCAGAGAGCTTTACCTTTCCCGGTGCCAGAGTTCTTGTCATCGATGACAGTGTCACAAATTTAAAGCTTTTAAAAGGTCTTCTGGCACCTTACAATATGAAGGCGGAATATGTGCTCCATGTCCCTGAATGTCTGGAGCGAAACTGGGCAAAAACCTACGATTTAATTTTTTTAGACTATTTTATGCCGGAGCTAAACGGCGGAGAAATCCTTCAGTACCTTCAGAAAAATCCAAGCTTCCAAACCCCTGTAGTAGCCCTGACGGCAAATGCCCCGGATGAGACAAGAGAAGCCTGTTTAAACTGGGGTTTTGTGGATATCCTTGCCAAACCGATACAACAGGAAGAGCTGGAACGCTGCCTGAGACAATACCTCCCTGCCTTTCTACACACCGGACAGGGAGCAGGGCCCACAGGCGATGGCAAGATTGTCTTTACTCTCTCGCCCCAGACAGAAAAAGCAAAAACTACACAGGCAAAAAGGCAAAAAAAACTTCCCACGGAAAAACCAAATCCCCTTCCGGCAGAAAAGCAAGAAACTCTTTCCATGGATGTGGATAACGAAATTTTGGACATCTCTCTTGGAATACAAAACACTGCCGGAGAGGAATCCTTCTATATTGAAATTTTGGAGCTTTACCTCTCAGAGGCCAAAGAGAAAAAAGAACTGCTCCGCTCCTATTTAGATGTGGGGGATATGAAAAATTACGCTGTGCAGGTTCACGCTTTAAAAAGCACCATGCGTTCCATGGGTGCCATGAGAGCCGGCGAACTGGCATTTGACTTAGAGACTCACAGCAAAAAAGGTGACTTGGAATATGTGAGAGAACATCATGAGAATGCGATAAAAGAGGCAGAACTTGCAGAGGTAAACATGCGTCGATATCTGTCCTTAAAAGGAAAATAACTATTAAAAAGAAGCAGACAGTCCTAAAAACTGCCGGAGATACCAAACGGCATTTCTAAGATTGTCTGCTTTTTTTCTTTATAAAAAGGCGGTAGAAAAAGAGCACCAGCTTTTCCGGATAACGCTTCAGGATAATCTGAATCTCCTCTTTGGGATCGATCGGCTCTACCAGAATCGTTTTAATCCCTGCCAGATTGGCTCCCATTACATCTGTAAAAATCTGATCTCCCACAAAAAGGGTGGAAGAGGTATCTGTCCCCATCCACTCCATGGCCTTTCTGTAATTTCCCGGCTTTGGCTTTCCCGCCTTATAAATATATTTTCCTCCCACTTTCTCCTGGAAGGTTTTTACCCGCATCTCTTTGTTGTTGGACAGAAACACCCACTGAAAACCAATCTCATCCAGCCGTTTAAACAATGCTATCGCTCTCTGATCCGCTGGAAAACCATGGGGCACCAAAGTATTGTCAATGTCAAAAATCAATCCCCGGTATCCCTTTCGGTAAAACTTTTCAAAATCAATGACATAGGTAGATGTGATCTGCATGTCTGGAAATAAATAATGTTTCATATGATTCTTTATCTTTTCCTTCAATTATAATGTAACGCCCCTTACCACCGGCTCGGCGGCAAGTCGCAGAACGGCATCCTAAAAATGCTTCGCATTTGCCGCTCTCCTATTTATCCAAAATTTTTTTCAACTCATCCATAAATGTATTGACATCCTTAAATTCCCGGTACACAGAGGCAAACCGGACGTAGGCAACTGCTTCAATGTCCTTTAGCTTATCCATGACGATTTCCCCGATAACTGCGCTTGAGATTTCTTTTTCTTCCCGGTTAAACACTTCCGTCTCAATCTCATCCACCAGCAAATTGATCTGATTGGCGGATATAGGCCGCTTATGGCAGGCACGAAGGATTCCCGCCTCGATCTTGGAGCGGTCAAACTGTTCCCTGTTGTTATCTTTTTTTATAACGATCAAAGGTATCGTCTCCACCTTTTCGTAGGTGGTAAACCTTTTTCCACAGGAATCACACAACCGTCTTCGGCGGATGGAACTGTTATCTTCCGCCGGCCTTGAGTCAATCACCCTGGTATTGTCACTGCTACAATATGGACATTTCATTTGTATTTCCTCCCGAACTTACTGTTGTCTTACAATTTTTTCTTTATTTCCTCTTCCCTTACTTCCACCAAAATAATGTCAGAGCCAATGCGCACAATGCATCTCCATGGGATACAATATTCAAACTCATGTCCAAACATACCAAACAGCTTACAAGGCCCCGGTATGACAATTTTTTCGATACATCCTGTCTCTTTGTCAAACTCCAGGTCGATGACATTCCCCAGACATTTGCCGTCACAGATGTTTATCACTTCCTTTTCCTGAAGATCACACAACCGCATATTTACTGCCTTTTGCCGTTCTTTTTTCTATTGTATTCCCATATAAATTGTCTTATACGTTAAAGCGGAACAAAATTACATCTCCGTCATTTACCACGTACTCTTTGCCCTCTAGGCCCACGATTCCTTTTTCTTTTGCTGCGGAAAGGCTCTTGCAGTCTAAAAGATCCTGGTAATTTACCACCTCTGCCCGGATAAAGCCCCGCTCAAAGTCCGTGTGTATCTTTCCTGCCGCCTGAGGCGCTTTTGTGCCTTTCTTTATGGTCCAGGCCCTTGTCTCGTCCTCCCCGGCAGTGAGGAAGCTGATGAGTCCCAGCAGACTGTAGCTTGCCTTGATGAGTTTTTCAAGACCGGATTCCTGCAATCCCAGATCCTCTAAAAACATTGCCTTTTCCTCTTCGTCAAGCTCCGCAATCTCCTGCTCGATCTGGGCGCAGATGACAAACACCTCACTGTTTTCCCTTAACGCCTGCTCTCTCACCTTCTGTACCATGGCGTTGCCTGCCCCGTCATTTTCCAGATCGTCCTCGGAAACATTGGCTGCATAGATCACCGGCTTTGCCGTGAGAAGATTGTAGGATTTAAACCACTCCACTTCATCCTCGTCCTCGGAAAGTTCAAATGTCTTTGCCATATTTCCATCTTCCAAATGCTGTTTGATCCGCTCTAGCTGGGCAAGCTCCTTTGCCTGAGTCTTGTCCATCCTGGCGCCTTTTGCCGTCTTTGCAATCCTTCTCTCCAAAATCTCTAAATCGGAAAAAATCAGTTCCAGATTAATTGTCTCAATATCCCTGACAGGATCAATGCTGCCGTCCACATGCACCACATTGCTGTCCTCAAAACACCGAACTACATGGACAATGGCATCCACCTCACGGATATTAGCAAGGAACTGATTGCCAAGTCCTTCCCCTTTGCTCGCTCCTTTTACAAGACCTGCAATATCCACAAACTCGATCACAGCCGGAGTGACTTTTTTGGATTGGTACATATCTCCAAGCTGTTTGATCCGCTCATCCGGCACTGGAACGATACCTACGTTTGGGTCAATGGTGCAGAAAGGATAATTGGCAGACTCTGCCCCTGCTTTTGTCAGTGAATTAAATAAGGTACTTTTTCCTACGTTGGGGAGCCCCACAATTCCTAGTTTCATATATATCTAAACCTGTCCGAAATCCCTTTTATTTACAAGGTTTTTCGCCTTTCTCTATATTTTACTACACAATCTGCCACACAACATTTAAGGCACTTTTAATCTTTTCATCTTTTCATCCTCTTTAACCTTTTCATCCTCGGTTACATTTGAACTGCATGTTGATGATCTTAACCTCTTTTTGCCTTCTCTGCAACTTGTAAAAATCTTCTTTGCTCGTCAATAGTTAATGCTCTAACTTTCTTAGGTTCTTTCCCAAATACCGACTCCAAGCTCTTTTCCTCTTAAGTCTTTACCCATAAAATCAACTCCTTTCTGTTATTTTCTAACAAAAAGAGTTTGATACAGTTTTGTATTATAACATAATATCCGTCATTTTGGAATATTTAAATAGAATTTTCTGAATAAATTCGTAACAGTTCAGCCTTCAAGTGCTATACCCGGTTGAGCACTTGAAGGCTGAACTGTTACGAAAAATATAAAAAACTTATACACTTGTCTTGACAAACCCAATAGGCCTGTCCATTACCTTTCCCACGCATGCCATCTCACATCCACCAATAATGCATGCCCTTATCCAATTTAAGTTCCTCTTCTACTCCCTCTTCCCAGGTATCAATTTTTCAAAAAAAGACTCTGCACTCTCTGAATTCTTTTCCATGGCATCTTTAAGTGACTTATAAAACTGCCTCTCTATTTTCAGGTAATCGGTTGTCCCCAAAAGCAACATATACGCCGGAATTGTCAATTCAACGACATAAACTGCCATAGGATTTTTAAAAATCGGCTCTACTACCTTTGCATTGTTCCCCATGTAATGACATTGTACTTTTTTGCTCCGCTCTATGTTCTTTTCTGTCAGGGTTGCCTTAAAATAACGTTTCATCTCAATTTGCTGAAATTAACAGTACAAATCGAAAAACATATACAAAGCCTTTTCTCATCGCCTCTGCAAAATTTTAGATTTCCCGCCCATATACGGCCGAAGCGCCACCGGAATATTCACGCTTCCGTCCGCATTGAGATTATTCTCCAAAAATGCAATGAGCATCCTGGGAGGTGCAACTACCGTATTATTCAGGGTGTGGGCAAAATATTTCCCCTCCTTGCCCTTCACACGGATTTTTAACCGTCTCGCCTGGGCATCTCCCAGGTTGGAGCAGCTTCCCACCTCGAAATATTTTTTCTGTCTGGGAGACCATGCCTCCACATCGCAGGATTTTACTTTCAGATCTGCCAGATCGCCGGAACAGCACTCTAAGGTACGAACCGGAACATCCAGGCTGCGGAACAGATCCACCGTGTTCTGCCACAGTTTCTCATACCACATAGGAGATTCCTCCGGACGGCATACCACGATCATCTCCTGCTTCTCAAACTGATGGATACGGTACACGCCACGCTCCTCAATGCCGTGGGCACCCTTCTCCTTGCGGAAACAGGGAGAATAGCTTGTCAGAGTGTAGGGCAGCTTCTCCTCCTCGTTGATGGTATCGATAAATTTGCCGATCATAGAGTGCTCACTGGTACCAATGAGATACAGATCCTCCCCCTCGATCTTATACATCATAGCGTCCATCTCGTCAAAGCTCATAACCCCGGTAACTACATTGCTTCGGATCATAAAGGGGGGCACACAGTAGGTAAATCCCCTGTCAATCATAAAATCCCTTGCGTAGGAGATCACAGCAGAGTGGAGCCTTGCAATGTCCCCCATAAGGTAATAAAAGCCGTTACCTGCCACTTTTCCCGCAGCATCCAGGTCAATCCCGTTAAAACGCTCCATGATCTCTGTATGGTAGGGAATTTCAAAATCTGGAACCACCGGCTCTCCAAACTTCTCAATCTCCACATTACAGCTGTCGTCTTTTCCGATGGGCACGGAAGGATCGATGATATTTGGAATGGTCATCATGATCTGAGTGACTTTTTCCTGAAGGGTTCTCTCCTGCTCCTCCAGCTCTTCTAAGCGTTTGGCATCTTTCTGCACCTGCTCTTTTAACGCCATAGCTTCCTCTTTTTTCCCCTGGCCCATCAGGGCACCGATCTGTTTGGAGACAGTATTTCTGTTGGCACGGAGACCGTCTGCCTCCTGCTTTGCCTGTCTGGACTTTAAATCAAGCTCAATCACTTCGTCTACCAAAGGCAGCTTGTGATCCTGAAATTTATTTCTGATATTCTGTTTTACAATTTCAGGATTTTCCCGCAAAAATTTTAAATCAATCATGTGTTTTCCTCTTTCTTTCCTGTTCAAAGTGTATTTGTCCTTCTCTCTGAAAGGACAGACTAATGTTAGTATACCACACTTGAAACAGAAAATCTATTCCTCTGTCAAAATCATAATTTCCGTATTTCTGCTGCTCTTATCCCCCTCTGTCTCAAACTCCCTTGTCACCACCGCTTTTAAAGAAGATTTCAGCCTTGCACGGATCTGCTGTTTCTGATGGGGTGGAAACAGGTCAACGATAAAGGAAACCGATTCCTCCGCCCCTGCAATATGCAGAGCAGAAAACACCAGATGCCCTGTCTCCGCCGCTGTGAGAGCCGCCAGGATTGTCTCCGTATCCTGCAGCGCCCCCACAAGGATAACGTCTGCATCTTCCCTGAGGGCGCTTCTCACCCCCTGGGCAAAACTTCCCAAATCCGTTCCCACTTCCCTTTGATTTACGATGCTCTTCATATTTTTATGGCGGTACTCCACAGGGTCCTCCACCGTCAGGATATGTTTTCCCTGGGTTGCATTGATCTCATGGATCATAGCAGCCAGTGCGGTGGACTTTCCGCTTCCCGCAGGGCCGTTTACCAGCACCAGCCCCTGGCTCATTCCTGTGATTTCTTTTATCTTTTCCGGCAGATTCAGCTCCTCTATGGTGGGAATATGCTCGTTTAAAAGCCGGATGGCCATGGCAACATGATTTTGCTGGTGATAAATGTTGATTCTGTTCCTGCTGCCCCCCTGTGTCTCATAACAGATATCATAGTCTTCTAAAACTTCCCCGGACATTTTTCCTCCGGCTTCCTTTAAAACGATATCCGCACATTCAAACAAGGTCTCGTCATTCATCACCCCATAGCCTTTTAATGTCACCAGTTCCCCCATGCGCCGCATCACCGGCTCACTTCCAAAGGTCAGATGGATATCGGAGCAACCCTGCTCCCTGCCATAGCCGATTAACTCCTCTATTTTATTCATAACCGTCCTCCTCTAAATAAATGTAATGCCCCCTCGCCATTGGCTCGGAGGCAAATCGTCGGAAGGCATTCCAAAAATGCTTCGCATTTGCCTTCCTCCTATTCCCTGCGCAATGCCTCGATGGGGTCAAGCGCTGCCGCCTTGTAAGAGGGAAACACTCCAAAGACGATTCCGATCACCATGGAAAATGCCACCGCCCCGATGGCTGCCGGGATGCTGATCGCCACCGGCATCTCACTTAATCTTGATATCACCTCTGCCAGTATGATCCCCGATATCACCCCCATGATTCCGCCCATGCTGGTGAGCACTGCCGCCTCAGTTAAAAACTGCCCTAAAATATTTGATTTTCTGGCGCCGATAGCCTTCTTCAGACCAATCTCCTGGGTTCTCTCCGTCACAGACACCAGCATGATGTTCATAACACCGATACCGCCTACGATCAGGGAGATTCCCGCAATCCAGATCAACATGCTGTTTGTGGACTGGCTCAGCTGCTGGATCTGCTTTGCCTGCTCCAGCAAATCCTCCGCTTTATACTTCAAAGTCTCATCGGAGGTAGTGACATAATTGTTCAAAATGTCCGCTGCGCTTTTTCCTACATTTGTCATATCATCGGTGCTCTCCACCCCTACCACAAGGTTCTGAGGCTCATCATACTGATAAATAATGGGCCAGATGGTATTGGGCACATATATTTTTCCTGAGGCGTCCTGGGAGTATGTATAGTAATCTTCCATACTGTTGATGGTAGGCTCAAATATCTTTGCCTTCTCCACAATACCCACCACCACGAAAGGCTCTTTTTTAATCTCAATGGTCTTGCCCAGAGGGTCTTCCCCCTCAAACAACGCATCCGAAGAATCTTTGTCCAAAAGAGCCACCTTGCGGAACTGGGAATAATCTTTATCCGAAAATCCCCTTCCCCTCTGTATAATATAATTGCAGGTGGTAAAGTAGCTGTTGTCCACCCCTAGCACATACCCGCCGGAAATGGAAGTGTTTAAATGATACACTTCATATTCCTGCCGGGATAGATAGGCTGACGCCCCCACAACATGATCGATGTTTTTTATTTCATTCATCATCTGGTCATTAATCACCGGCACTCCTGCCGGGATTCCCTCATAACCGATCTCATAGGTCCAGTCTCCTTGGTACAGGGCAATTTCCACAGTATTGTCCCCAGAACCAATTAAATTTTCCTTAATCTGCTCATTTGTCCCTTTGATGGTGGAGACTATGGCAATAATGGCTGCGATACCGATAATAATACCCAGCATGGTAAGAAAAGAACGCATTTTGTGGGACCAGATACCTTTAAACGATAATCGAATATTCTCTAACATATCCTGCCCCCTTAATACATATTTTCGGATTCCACTGCACGGATTCCCTCTTTTGCTTTCTTTCCATAGGGAAATGCGATTCTGTCACTCTCATCTAAACCACCTTTAATCTCAATGGCTGCGCCGTATATGGTCCTGCCTGTCTGCACATACTGTTTTTCCAGACGCTCATCTTCCCCGACTTTCAAGACATAATATTTCCCGTTTTCCTCACGGACATAAGCCTTGTCGATGTAGAGGGATCTGCTCTGTCCCTGGGTGGGTTCTCCCGTCATGGAAAGATTTACATAATCCCCGTTTTTTAAGCCCTCGGGATTCTCAATATATGCTGTAAATGGATAGTAGGATACATTGGAATTGCCCTCGCCTCCATACCACCCGCCGCTCTCCGCAGGATACTCTGAAATCTCTGAGATTGTCGCCGTGTATGTCTGACCGTTGTTCCAGGAGTTTACGGAAACTGTCTGGCCCACTTTCACTTCATCCAACAGAAGTTCACTGACATTCCCCTGTACATATATACCTGCGGAACCAAGCACTTCCATAAAAGGTGTTCCGTCTGCAGGCGGATTTTCCGGGTCTGCCACAGATTTCACCACGCCCTTGATTGCGGAGACAACAGTTGCTTTTTCCACCTTTTTTTTCTGTTTACTCAGGTCTAGATCCGCTTTCCGCTTATCGATATCCAGATCCTTCAGATCACGCTCTTTTTCCTCTATGGCATGTTTCAATTCTGAGACAGTGTAAATCTCTTCTGCGGTCTCCTCTTCCTCCTCTTCCTCCTCTTCTTCCTTTTCCTCTTCTTCCTCTTCCTGATAAACCTCTTCTTCCATGACCTCCTGGGTAGCCACCAGCCATTTGGAATTTTCTTCCACTGCTGTCATGTCGGAACCGTCCACTGTCCAACAGCTCTGCAGAGTTCCCAGTTCCATGCTGTTGCCTGACCAGATTTCAAAAGCTGCCGCCTGCTCGTTTCTCACCAGGCTGTTCAGATAGGAGCCTGTCACATAACATTCCGGTGAGCACACGAAACGATAGGGCTCCTCCGGCGTTCCATCCCCGGCGTAAGGCTTGGAAGATTTGTCAATATAATTGTAGGCGTCCCCCACCTTCTGCTGCACTTGCATCACAATAATATCCCGCCTGGGTGTTGCAGTGGTATTTGTTGTAGCAGTTGAAGGGGTGCCCGTGGGGGTGTTGTCCACCTGATTGTCCGGCACAGGAGTGATCTTTTTCAACCGTTCCAGCTCCCGCTTTGCCAGGGTGATCTTATTCTCGATTCCCTTCACTTCCAGCTCTTTCATCTCCACCTGGAGTTCTTCCTGTGTGGTATCATACACCAAAAGCGGTGTTCCCACATCCACGGAATCCCCCTCTTTTACCAGGACTTCCTTTACTGTCTTATCCTCCTGATAAATATTCTGGGAATAATCGTTTGTGATATTTCCCTCAGTCGTCATATTTCCCTCATCAAAAAATCCCCAGTTCAGATTGGATACATAGACAAATTCTGCGGTAAGATTCTCTTTTCGGTAATTCTGGTATGCGAAAACTCCGCCTGTCCCGGCCCCTGCCAGGACACCGGCTACTACCAGAAATATAATGAATTTTTTAATTTTTTTCTTCATGGCCCTCCTCCTTTTTTACTGCTTCGGAGATTTCACCGTCTATAATATTGTATACTTTTTTTGCGTGAGAAGCAATATTGCTGTCATGGGTGATCATTACGATGGTTACCCCCTCATCGTTCAGTTTCTGAAACAATTCCATGATCTGAGCTCCTGATTTGGAATCCAGCGCTCCGGTTGGCTCATCCGCCAATAAAATCTTTGGATTATTCACCATCGCCCTGGCAATGGCAACCCTCTGCTTTTGTCCTCCGGAAAGCTGAGTGGGCATAAATGTGGCACGGTCCTCAAGCCCTACCCTGGTAAGAGCCTTAAGCGCCCGCTCTTTTCTCTCTCTTTTTTTTACCCCCGCATAGCTTAAGGGCAGAGATACGTTTTCCAACGCCGTCTCTTTGGGCATAAGGTGAAAGCTCTGGAACACAAAGCCAATGCTGTTTAACCGCACATTGGACAGCTCCTTGTCCTTCAGCGTAAGGATATTGGTTCCCGCCAGCTCAAAGGCCCCGGAAGTGGGACGATCCAGACAGCCGATAATATTCATCAGTGTGGTTTTCCCGGAACCGGAAGGACCCATGATCGCCACATACTCCCCCTCTTCCACCTGAAGATTTACATCTTTAAGCACAGGCACCACAAGCTTATCCTGATTGTAGTCTTTAAATATATGCTGTAAATCCAATATCATTCCAAATCCTCCTCGGTATCTGCCGCATCTCTTATATCTGTGATATCCGCCGGATACATAGCCTCTGTTCCAAAATCACTTTCATCAAACAGCATTTCCCCGCCGTCAAAACTCTCGTCAAAAACTTCCGTCCCAAATTCTCCCAGGGATTCTGTCCCACCCTGATTGTAAAGCCCGGAAGTGTAATCCACATCCTCCTGGTTGGTAACGGTTTTCACTCCTTCGTACAATCCGTCCATAGGCCATGCAATGTAGTCATCCGCCGTAAGCCCGGATATGATCTCATACTCATCCATCATGGGGTCATACTCCCCAAGCTGCACCGTTTTTTTCATCAGTCTGCCGTTCCCGTCGTCCGCCCACACAAATGCCTCTGTGCCTTCCGGTACAGTAACGTTCGCAAACCCTGCCCCGAAATCAAAACTGCTCTCCGTGTCAAAAAGTGACTCTTCTCCATACTCTATCTCTGTAGAGGACATGGATACTTCATCCATCATCAAAGATTCCATTCCGCCGTTTTCCATTACAATATAACTTGCATAGAGCCACAGCCCTTCTTTTGTCTCTGTCTGTCCCTGGTCTAACTCAATATACACATGCTGTCCCAGGATCAGTCCGTCCGCACTGTCTAAGGATATGTAGAAGGGATATTTGCTGGCAGAATTTTCACTGCTGTCGCTTCCGCCATAATAGTAAGACATGGAATCCTCATCCTCGCTGGCCGTCTCCCCGGTATCTATATTGTCCACAGTGCCGTTCCATGTCTGATTCTCATCTACACGGGAACGGACGATCACTCTGCTCCCCGGTGAGATCATGTTTATCGTCTGCTCATCTAAGGTTCCCTTTACCCGGTAAGTTCCCGTAACCATAATGGAGATTGTTGCATTATTGTCTCCGCCCATATTGTTGTCGCTGGTCTTCGGGTCATTTAAAGTTTTCACCACACCGTTTGCAGTGCTCACCACCTCTGAATTATCAATTTTCTTCTGCGTCTTTTCCATTTCCAGTTTTTTGCTGGACTTTTCAAATTCTGCCTGGCGGATCTGGGTCTGAATGGTCTGGATCTGAGTGGTGTACTCAAATTTACTGTCCTCGCTGGCTGCGTTTCTCTCCTTTTCCAGCTCTGCGATCTGGCTTCTGTAGCCGCTGATCTCCAAATCCGTATTCTCGATTTCCAGCTTTGCCTGCTCCAGCTCCATTTCTATGTCCTCTGTGTTATAGGTAAACAATGGCGTTCCCTCCTCCACAGTATCTCCCTCTTTTACAAGAAATTCATCTATCGTCCGGTCGGAATCGGCATTGATATTTACTGTCTTCTGTGGCTGTACCAGGCCGGCATAACGGTTCTGCATCCCCGCCGCATTTCCCATAATGGAAGACACTTTTTCCACATAGACCCGGTCCTTGCTGTCATGGCCTGCGTTTCCGCCAAATTTCCACACGGCCACTGACGCTGCCGCCGCTATCACCACTGCTGCTCCGATTATAATTCCAACTTTCTTTTTACTCATAATTTCCTCCTAAATCCTAGACAACTCTGTTCTATCGTAACAGCCACAATGGGACAGGGAAACTTTTCTCCCTGTGTATAAAAAAAGATGGCTGCGAACAATCCAGCTCGTAACCATCTTAACACTTTATATTTTTAAATACAATTTTTTTTCCTTAAAATTTTATGAAGATTGTGTGTCCACTATTTAAGGGGATACTTATCTGTCAGAGTTTTCACGATGGCTTTCGCTTCCTCTGCTTTTGCATCTCCCTCTTTCAGCATCATGGCGATTGCCTCTGCGATCTGGTCCATATCTCCGGTATTTAAGCCTCTGGAGGTCACCGCCGGAGTTCCGATACGGATTCCGCTGGTAACAAATGGAGATTTCGGGTCATTTGGGATCGTGTTTTTATTACAGGTGATATTGACAGTATCTAACAGTTTTTCCACCTCTTTCCCAGTAAGGCCAAAAGGTGTCAGATCCACTAACATCAAATGGTTGTCTGTTCCGTCGGATACGATCTTGATCCCCCTGTTCTGAAGGCCTTTGCAAAGAGCCTGGGCATTGTCCACCACGTTTTTTGCGTATTCCTTAAATTCCGGCTGCAATGCCTCCTGGAAGCACACTGCCTTGGCTGCTATGACATGCATTAAAGGCCCGCCCTGAATTCCCGGGAAAATCGCCTTATTAAAGTTGTATTTCTCTGCCGCCTCGCTATTGCAGAGGATCATGCCGCCTCTTGGGCCTCTCAAGGTCTTGTGGGTAGTTGTGGTCACCACGTCCGCATAGGGAATGGGACTTGGATGAAGCCCTGCTGCCACAAGTCCCGCAATGTGAGCCATATCCACCATCAAAACTGCCCCGCAGGCGTCTGCGATCTCACGGAATTGCTTAAAGTCTATGGTTCTCGCATATGCGCTTGCCCCTGCAATGATCATCTTTGGCTTGCAGTCCATGGCAATCTCCATCACCTTGTCATAATCAATAAATCCCTGGTCGTTTACCCCGTAAGGCACAATATGGAAATAGGAACCGGAAAAGTTTACAGGGCTTCCGTGGGTCAGATGTCCGCCATGATCCAAGTTCATGCCCATCACCGTGTCTCCCGGCTTTAAGACGGCAAACTGTACTGCCATATTTGCCTGGGCGCCGGAGTGGGGCTGCACATTGGCATACTCACAGCCAAATAATTTTTTTGCACGCTCTCTGGCTAAATCTTCCACCACGTCCACGCAGTCACAGCCGCCGTAGTAGCGTTTTCCAGGGTATCCTTCCGCATATTTGTTGGTGAGCACACTGCCCATTGCCGACATCACTGCCGGGCTTACCCAGTTTTCGGAGGCAATCAGCTCGATATGGCTGCTCTGCCTGTCAAATTCTGCGGTGATGGCATCTGCCACTTCCATGTCAACTTTTTGAATATCCTCTAATGTATACATGTTCTACCTCCTGTTTTTCTTAGCCTTGCGGCAATAAATTATTTATTAATGTTTCAGAGAATTTTTAGTAAGATGC
>JAMPFA010000033.1 GCA_023664725.1 Roseburia sp.
ATGCTTGCTCAGGCTAACCAGTCTACTCAGGGTGTATTATCCTTATTACAGTAATCTAATTACGAAGGTAAAGAATTTTAATAGAAGGGGAGTCGGCGATAGGCTGACTCCTTTTCTACTAGAAAAGGAGATTGTGAGAGTGGAACTCCAATTACAGATAGCGAAGGTAGAATATATTTGCCGTTTAATAGAAAATGAAAAAGAATATTTGGGGGAATTAACAGGATATCTTCCAATACTGAATGAAACGATGGTTTACATTTTGAATTGTGCACAAGATCCAAACATTCCGTTTATGATAAATGAACAGTTCGTGCTTCAAGTCTTAAAAGATGTTCTCTATGGGATAGAGCATCAGGATTCGGTTTTTTTGCTAGATACGTTGAGGTATGGACTTTTGGAAATCTATTGCTATGGAAAAAAAGAACTGCAAAGCGAGGAAAGAAAATGAATCAACCAGTTTATGAGAAAAATATAGAGACTTTGGAGAAAAAGTATCCAGCCTGGGCAAATATTTTAAGGAAAGATAACAGAAAAAAGAAGAATTTTGATGTTATAGTGGAAGAGAGCTATACAGAAGAACCTATTCTAAAAATCAATGACCATGGCAAAGTTTATTATCTCAATGGGAAATATGCACCCTCGGCAGTGGCTGATAACTGGTTAAAACAACATGAACCTATCGATAAATTTGCCACTATTATAATTATTGGCATTTCTAATGGCAACCATATCAAAAAAATAATGGACAGTGTACCCAAAAGTGTGAATATTTTGGTATATGAGCCTTCTTATGAGATTTTTCGTCGTGCAATGGAAGAGGTAGACCTATCTTTCCTTTTTCAGCTTGATATTCCAGTTGGTCTTATAGTCCACAAAATCAATTCTTTTGAAATAGAGCAGTATTTTCATTATTTGATTACTTATGACAATATGGTTTCGCTAAAAATATATTTTTCTGGAAACTATACAAAATTGTTTCCGGAGGAGACAGGAGAATTTGTAAAAACATTAAAACAATATATGGAAGCAGTAAAGGTCAGTTGGGAGACTCAAATCCGTTACACCGATGTGAATGCTACCAATATATTTCACAATATGCATTATCTTTATGAAGGATATTCCGCAGCAGTACTGCGCAGAATGTTACCGGAGGATGTGCCGGTGATCGTTGTGTCAGCGGGACCGTCATTAAATAAGAATATGAAAGATTTAAAGGCAGCAAGAGGAAAGGCGTGTATTATTGCGACAGACACGGCGATGAAGCCGCTTTTAAATGCGGGAATTGTGCCAGATTTATTTATGATTGTAGATGGGTTAAAGCCAGCAGAGCTTTTTGAACACAAAGATATCTCAAAAACCGGGATGGTAACCATGACAGCTGTTTCCAGGGAACCTATGGACATGCATAAGGGCAAAAAGTTTTTTTATTACAGTGGTTCTCCTTTTGAGGCAGAGTTAGTGCGGGCGGTAAATGCAATGAAAGAAGAAGATGTTTTGCTTCCAGATTTTCCTACTGGAGGGTCTGTGGCAACTAGTGCTTATTCTCTCGGCGTATACATGGGGGCAAAAACGATTATTTTAGTGGGTCAGGATTTGGCGCTGACAGGAAATAAAGTTCATGTGGATGGGGCTTTTAAAAATGAAGAATGCGAAATTGACATGGAAAGCGGAGCTTATTTGGAAGTAGACGCCGTAGGCGGCGGAAAAGTCATTACCAGAAATGATTTTAAATTTTATTTGGATTGGTTTGAGTCCACAATAAAAAGATGGAATCGTATTTTGACAATAGATGCAACAGAAGGCGGTGCTTTAATTCATGGTGCTAAGAATATGACATTAAAAAGGGCAATAAAAAAATATTGCGTTAAAGATTATAACGTAAAATGGCATTTGGCACGACGAAAAAAACTATTTGAGACGGAAGACGAAAAAAAATATGCTTTAAATTATTTTGAAGATAGTATAAAAAAGTTGGAAGAAGTAAAGAAAAAGGCAAAAGAAGGAATTACGTACTATGACAAAATCCAAAAGTTGGCATATCGTGATTCTGAAAATCAAAAAGAATTTCAAAAGCTATATAAAAAGATAAAAAAAATCAATACTTATATGGAAAAAGATGAGATGGCGGAAACTGTCACAGATAGTTTAAAGGGAGTGGAATATGCTCTGCGTCCTTTGATCTATCAGACACAGGAAAGTAAAAAGGATGAGATTACACAAGTTGCAGAACAGGGAACACTAATGTTGACAGCCATTTCATTTGGCGCAGATGAAATTAAAGAGATTGTGGAGAAGACGATTGTAAGCTATACGAAACAGGAGAGAGAAAAAAATGCGCAGTAAAGAAAATGAATTACTTGCTTATGCCTGTGAAAGATTTGAGAGCGGAAAGTATGAGGAAGCTTTAGAAGCTTTTGTTTTGGCATACCAAAAGGGGTATGAACGGGAGTGGATTTTAGAAAATATTTATAATTGTTATATGTCAGGAAATGAACAGGAATTTCAAAAGGTTTACCGACAATACAGTACAGAAAGAAAGCCGGCTTATGAAGATTGCACTTTAGATTTTATTCCATATAGAGAAGGGGAGTACTACATTTTTGATAAGAAAGATGGTATTTTTTGTGGAGTTTTTTCTATACATGCATTTCGCCAGGCAAAGCCAGACAAAGCTTTTGAAGAAATTGAATATAGCGGTGCGGCTTTAGGGATAAACTGGGACTGGCGGGAAGAGACGGCTATATTGACAGAGGCTCTGGTGAGAAAAATATATATGGTTTGTCAGGATGCAGAAAGATGTTTTTCGTTTTGCAAAATACCGGAGCTTGCAGATTATTTAAATAATATAGAGATATTTTGTGGATACGAAGAATTACAGGGATATTTTCATAATAATACCGGAATTTATCTTCCTATGGCTATTTATGGGAGTGAGGAAGAGAGAAGAGAGCTGATTCGCATTAGAACAGAGGAACATCAGTATCGTCTTACACCTCAGGGGCGCAATAAATCAAATGTTTTGCTGACAATCGCAGTTCCCACTGCCAATAGAGGCAATTTATTGTTAGAACACATAGAAAATTTGCTTCCAATGCCTTATGATGCAGAAATAGAAATTGCCATTTCGAAGAATTGCGATAAGCTCTATGAAAAAGAATATGAGCAGGTTGGCAGATTGAAAGATCGAAGAATCACATACTATGACCATGGAAAAGATATAGGTTTTCTTAGAAACTGGCATTATGCAGTGGAGATGTCAAGCGGAAAATATGTCATGCTGATATCGGACGAAGATGAAATTATTATAGATGCCTTAGAACATTATCTGAAACTTTTGAGCGCTCATCCAGACTTAAGTGTAATACGCCCAAGGAGCGTGGATTTGTATGATCATATAACAGAAAGACAATACGGAAAAAGAGGATGGGATGCCTTTGATATTGTGTTTTTAACTCAAAATCATTTTCCTGGCGTAATCTTTAAGAAAGAAGATTTTTTAGAGGCTGATCTTTTAAGCTTAGAGCGTTACCATGACAATTTATACTACAGGTACTATCCTCATGAATGGTGGTGCCTTGCATTAAGTCAGCGGGGAGATTGCGTTTTAGAGCCAGTCACCTTAAATGACGACAGTCATCCGGTTGATTATCAAGAGGAATGGAAAGCATTGAACAGAAAGCCAGACTTTGTACCGGGATGGAAACCATATAGAGCCCGTATAGGACAATTTAAAGGAATGGTTGAATTTTTACAGTCAGTAATAAAGGTGCGGGATAAAGAAGAATTTGAAAGATATTTTTTTCGTGCAATGGATAAAACTACAATGTTATTGGAAATAACACGGTCTACAGGTTACGATCCAGAAAACTATATTAAGATGGTGGATGAGTTTGCGGCTATTAGCAATGAAGTGATAGATAATGCTGTTCTAGATGAGATACAAAAAGCAAGACAGAAAAATAATCTCAAAAATTTATGTACAGAATTGTACACCTATGAGTTTGAGGTAGAATATGATTAAAGAAAGATTTATATTAAAAGAAGGAAGTCGATTGCTTTTGTATGGAGCGGCGTCTTTTGGAACACTTTTATTTGAAAAATTACAACATTCCAAATATTTTGTAGAAGGTTTTATAGATCAGAGGGCAGATGAAATTCCAGGGTTGAAAGGGAAACCAGTGTATTCCATACAGGATGCTGTATTGCAGTTTTCAGATGCCGATATCATTGTAGTTATATCAGTGAAAAATGTCTTTGAGCACAGTAAAATTGCGGCAAAATTATATGATGAGGGGCTGAAAAACATTATTTACAAGCCTTATGCTGTGCTAAATAATGTGGGTACAAAAGAGGAAAATGCCATAAGTAAAATTTTTGATGATTTTCTTCAGGGGAATTTTAAATATGACGTATCTCTCAATCAAATATTGCCAGGAGAAAATTTCATACATTTTTCAGAAAAATATCTGTTAGAACAGGACAGGGATTTTGATGTGGTGTTTTTATCATTATTAGCGTTGTTTGAAAACAAAGATTTGAATTCAAAAAAGCAGGAACGCAATGTTTTGTTCTTTTTTCCGCATATACAATTTTTCAAGTTTTTGCAGGGGAATGCGAAAGCCAGTGCCAGATATTATGTGAGATATTGCGAGATGGCTGCGGAGGAGATAAACAGCTTTGCCAGAACAGATGCCTGGAGGGAAAATGTAATACGGAATAGAACTCAAATATTTGAGGAAATGAATCAAGCATATATTTTTAACAGAGATTTTTTTCAAACCAGTGCGCCGGAGGTGGTGTGGAATGATAAGGGGTATTTTAACTTAACCAGTGGCAAGCACAGGGCAGCTTTTTTTGCATCTAAGAAAAATGCATATATTCCGGTTAAGATGAGTCATACTGACAGCATCAGATGGTTGAACAAAGGTGCGGCAAAAAAGGTATTAGAAATGTTTGCGGAAAAAGGTGTTATGGAATTGAAAGCACCTGTGGAGCATCCGTATTTTTACCAGTACCCATGCAATTCAACTAGTTTTTTTTATGGTGTGTGCGCAACTTTGGCAGAAAAAATCAGCAGACTGTATTATGTAACGCCTCTGGATAATTATATTGATGGAAAATGTGTTTATCTTTCTCTGGATGATTATGGTTTGCTAGGCAGATTTTTTGCAAGATGTGGTGCTTTGGTATATGAAGAGAGAAAGAAAGATACGGAAGTTGTAAAAGCATTAGATGAACTTTTTTATACGCAAGGAAGAAGAGAAGAAAAAAAAGAAAAGTATGATATTGCGGTTGCAAAAGTTGAAAACAAAAATGAAATCCAGGATAGGTGTGCGTCACTAAATGCAAAACACTGGTTTTTTGTAGGACCTTTGTCTCTGTTGACAGAAGACCAAAATCTTGAATGTATTTATAATGGTGTGGCATGGGAAAGACAGATGGCAATTGGATACATGGAGATACAGGATGTTTGATATAGAGAAGGACAGTGAAATTTATTTCTATGGATATTCGCAATTTGATTTAGTGAAAGATAAATATAGCTCCATGTTGGCAGAAGGTTACAAAATAATAGGTTTTATCGATAAAAGAGCATATGATGTCAGAAAAATAGTATCCTGCTGGTCACCGGAAGAGTTTTTTCGTATCCACAGAAATAATCAAGATATTGTGATTGTTTTTTTACTTCAAAATGGTCTACAGCATGAGAAAATTGCTGAAAATTTTATAGAAGAAGGATATAAGAAAATATTGTTTCTTCCCTCTGATATGGAAACAGAAGCAAAAAGAAAAATGTATGGAATTTACAATGCGTTTTTGGAGGGAGAATACAAAAACCTTTGTGGTATCCCAGAAGCAAATGAGGTTTTAAGAGAAAGTACAGTATGTAGGCAGATAAGCAATGTCGGAGAAAAATGGATAACATGTTTTGTGCCTGTAGAACTGCTGTTTAGTTATGGAGAAAACCAGCTTTATGGCAATGAAAATATCCGATTTTGTATTCCTTATCGGGAGTTATATGATTATCTTTATGGAAAAAGTGAGACGTGTTTTCGTTATTTAGATTATATGGAGAAGAATAATGGAGAAGAATTTTTAAGAGATAGAAGAAAGCTCTTTTTGTCTTTTGAATATGAAAGAAATTTGGGGATGGATTATTTCGTAGAAACCGCAGCCTTTGTAAAATGGAATGACAAGGGATACTTTAATATTATTGACGGACATCACAGAGCGGCGTATTTAGCGTACCGGGGGTATGTACAGATTCCGGTGAGGATGGAAAAAAAAGATTTCTCCAGTTGGGAAAATGGAGAGCAGGTAGCAGAGCGAAATGACTTGTCGGATTTGCCTTGTCCGATTCCATTGCCAAGATTTTGGAATAGAAAATGTAATTTTGAACCCAGGTGGCAGCAGGTGATAGATTTTTTCTTTGTTTCATTGGTGCACAGAGAAAAATCAGAGATACAATTCTTAGAAGTAGATGAGAATTTTGGTTATTATGCCAGATTCTTTCAACGTACTGGTAGGTTTAAAAGCCATATATGGCTGCAAGAAAAAGAGAACATCAAAGTGTGCCAGGATTTAAACCGCATGTTTAGGCAGAACATAGAAATTTATGAAGGGCAGGAAATGTCAAAGCCAGAAGTTCAGTCAGCGTATATCGATATGGACTTTTGGAGAGAAGAATGGTTGGAAAAGCTGTTGCGTATGCCAGGTTTTTTGTGCCTGGTGTTTGAAGTCGCAGAAAAAGCTGAAAAGCGATACTTAAATAAGGTTCAGCAAATTATAGGGTCTTCGGCAGAGTATATCTGCCATTATCATAATAAAGAAATGAAAAAAATATATGGGATTGCAAGAGGAGAAAAAAGTAATGGCTGAGATAACACCGAGAAGTTTGAAAAAAAATCGTACCGTTTTACATGAAGTAGTTCCAGTGGATACGCCGTTTTTGCTTGGAATATTTCTTGGAGATTTATGTAATTTTAAGTGTAAATATTGTATACAATCTGCGGATGATTCTACTCCTGAAAAACAACAGTTGACAAAAAAGTTCTTGGAGTGGGAAACATTTGTAAAAATAGCGGATTCTGCAAAAAAGTTTCCAAATAAAATAAAGACAGTTTTGCTTAGCAGCATCGGGGAACCGCTTTTACATCCTCAGATTGTTGAAATGATTCAGTATATGAAACAGATTGATTTGGCAGATGCATATGAGATTGTGACAAATGCTTCCATGTTGACACCAGAGTTGGGAAAAGGGTTGGTAGATGCAGGGCTTACCAGATTGTGTATATCATTGCAAGGGCTTACCGCACAAAAGTATGTGGATATAAGCGGAGTGGATATTGATTATCAGCAGTTTTATGAGAATATTAAAACATTTTATCAGTATAGCAGAGGAAAATGTAAGCTGCATATTAAGACAGTAGATGTCAGCTTGGATGAGGGTGAGGATCAGAAGTTTATGGAAATGTATGGTCCTATATGTGATACGATTTTTATTGATACGGTTGCGCCAGTATTTAAAGGTGTGGATTATACAGAAATCGTGCAAAATGAAGAAGCATACAGAAAAGAAGCTTATGAAAAAAATAGAGGGGTGTGCTGTGGCTCGTTGTTTTATACACTGTACACTCTGGCAGATGGCAGAATTGCTCCATGTTGTGACCATCCTCAGCCAATGATTTATGGAGATATTAAGGAAATGGGGTTGGTGGAAGCCTGGAACTCTCAGAGAAGAAGAGATTTTTTAGTTCAGCATCTGACGCATAAACGATGTGATAACAGTATTTGTGCTGGGTGTGCAGCACCATTGGTGAGAGAGTTTGAAGAGGATATGTTGGATGGCTACGAAGAGATGATATTGGAAAAAGTTTTAGGAGGGGACAAAAATTAAGAGACAGAATTTTGAAATCGACCAAGTGACTCCTATTGTAATTTATGGGGCATCTTATATTGGTTCAGTAACAGGAAAAGAATTGATAAAACAAAGATATAAAGTTATAGGATTTGTTGATAAGCGGGCAAAGGATATAGGGAAGTGCCTGGGACTTCCGGTATATGAATTAGAAGAATTAAAAGAACATGTAAAAGAAGATGCAGTTATTTTTGTGGCGGTTAAAAATGTCTATTACCATGAAGATATTGTAGAAACCTTAAATTCTTTGGGATTTTTTTACGTCATATATAAGTCTGAAAAAGCGATAGCCGGAGAGATGGGAGACAGGGAAAAAGCTTTGGATGCGGCATATGAGGGGATTTACAAAAAGGGAAATGTTTTGCCGCTACAAATACCAGTAATTATGGCTCAAAAAAAGATTAACTGGAAAGAAGATGTTCTTCTAAAAGAGGATGTAGGCGAGGTTGTTGTAAAGATACCAGTAGAATTGCTCCATACAGGTGTGACAGATGCAACCTGGATGAATGTGCCGGTGTTACTTTTAATCCCTTATATAGATTTGTTCCGTTACTTTCAAGGACAGGAGCAGTATTCACCAAATGATTATATTGAGTTATGCCAGAAAGGCGCCAATAATGAAAATTTGAAAATTACTAAAAGCTGGAAAGAATATGTGCTTTTGAACAGGAGAGACATATTTGAACAGATGTACTTAAAATATGAGTTTGAACCGGATTATTTTTTGGACAGTGCGCCAAAGGCGAAATGGAATGATAAGGGATATTTTACGATTGAGACAGGAAAACACAGGGTATGTTTTCTGATATCCATGGGAGTTATGAATATTCCTGTGAGAATAAGTAAAGTGAGTTGGGCGGAATATGTAGATGGTAACAGAATTGACCGCTTAAAGAATATTTTGATGAAACATACGGATTTAAAGATACCAATACCTCATCCTTTTTTTCAGGGGACAGCACAGTATAACAGTTTTCGCCAGCAGATGATTTTGCAAAGAATTCTTCGTATACTCTATAAAGAAAAATTGTTGATAGGTTCCGACAGAAAAATAGACACGGTAATAGACGGTACAGATACGGCCGGTTATTTTGCACGTTTCTTTTCCAGTATGGGAATGAAAGCTTATACGGGTAAAAAGCAATTATGCTGTATGGATGAGTTGAATCATTTGTTTCAAGGGGAACTTTCGGAATATGAAAACTGCAATACCCGAGAGGCAGTTGTTATTGCAGAGGAGTCGGCAGGTGTAAAGTGGATAGAATGCCTGAATTTGGAGAAGTATTATTATTTTCAAATAGACAATGTCTCGGAAGTTCATTACAGAGAAAATTGAGAAATCATTTGAGAGGAGCGCAATATTTTGAGAACGAATGATTTGGAGTTTGAGTACAATGAGAGAAGTGACGGTTACATTTATGTAAACGAGGATAATTTAGAAGAAGAAACAAAAAAAATATTATCTGCGGGGCATAATGTGGAGAGACTGGAAATTGGAAAAGAAATATCCAGAGATGCGTATCTTTGTCTGAGCCAGAAGAGAAAAAATGTTCTGAAATGGTATCCATGGGACGAAGATGCATCGCTTTTGGAAATTGGAGCAGGATACGGGGAATTTTCAGATTATTTGTGCAAACATTTAAGAAAAGTAATGTCATATGAACGTAAAGCAGAACGGCTGGAAGTTATAAAGTTAAGGTGCAGGGAATTTGAAAATTTGCAGTGCTGTACGGGAAATTTAGAAGATTTAAAATTTTCAGAACAATACGATTATATATTGGTACATGATGTTTTTGCACTGGCACGTAAATTTTTCAAAGGGAAAAATCCAAATGTGTCTATGTTGAATTTTTTGAAACAGTATCTGAAAGAGAACGGGAAGCTTATTTTAGTGGTTGAAAACCGTCTTGGTTTGAAATATTTTGCCGGTGCGGCAGAAGATTATTCGCAGCAGTTTTTCTGGGGACTTAAGTCCTTCGATGAAGATGAGCGGGCAAGGACTTTTTCAAAAACAGAATTAAAAGAGATATTACAAGATAGTGGGTTTAATAGCCAGAAATGGTTTTATCCTTACCCGGATGCGATCTGTGCTTTGGAAATCTATTCTGATGCGATCAGGGAGAAAATGATATATGGGATCAGTTCGCCTGATTATGAGTATACCTCTGAAAGATTTCAATTTTTTGATGAACAGAGAATGTTTTATACCTTGCACAAAGAAAACATGGAAGACAAATTTGTAAATGCGTTTTTCGTGGAGTGCAGTAGAAATGGACATGAGAATAATATTGCTTTTGCCAATATTGAAAATGAAATTTGTGTAACACTAAGCAAGGATGGATTTTATGTGGGGGAACACAGACTTCCAGAAGGTATGAGATTGGATGCATATCTAGCAGGACTGGTACAGAAAGTTGTGAATTGCAATTTAGGAGATAAGAATCCTTATATTCCAAAGGTATATGAAGTGTTTGAAAGTATATATTCCTATTTGGGAAACGACATATATTATTTAGAAGATTTTTATTGCCTGGAGGGAAAAGTGACACCTTTTTTTGCAGAACATGAGGTGGAACATACCAAAGACTATTATATCTGGCGGATTGGATATTTGTGGTATTTAAACAATATTATGTTTTACCGAAATGCCAAAAGAAGGATTCGCCTGGAAAAAATTATGGAGATTCTTCACGTTGAAAGTAGAAAGATTCCGGAATACCTTTCTATTTTGGAAAAAGAAAAAAAGAAAACTTTTATGCCAAGATTGTCTCAGATGATGTTTGATTTTGAAGCTGAGAATGCAAAAGATGGTGTTTTGTTGGATGTAGATCAAATTGGGAAAGAGACATTGGTAGAGAAACTTGCAGTGTTACATGGCAGAACAGCAGGGAGTGGGTCATGAATTCTATACCAAAAGAAACATTGGAATATATCAATCAAAAAAAAGATGAATATGAAAAGCGTTTTGATATTACTATTTGGATGTGGTTTATAAGAAAATCATTTTTGCGAGGATTGGAACGGGTAAGCAGTGATTTAGATATTGTCTTTGTATTTTCAGATACAGAAAAGAAGAAAATGATTTTCGAGAGGGCAGATCGCAGGGTGGAAATCCAGTGTTGGAATATGGATGATGTACTGGACATATTAGGAGAAAATAAAATAGAAGCAATGAAGAACAAAGAGTTCTCAGTTTATGAGAAAGAAGAGTTTTTCAAACATTACATTTTGGATTATTATAATGGATTTTACTGTGGTTTAGACTCTGGTCTTTCAGGATATAGAGATGGATTTTTGGAAAAATGCAGAGAAAAGTTATGGGAATTGTATGAACCGTTAGTTCCTGTGAAAATGTTTTATTCAGATTTGAAGGCACTATTGAAAAATTTGGAGTATGGATATTATGTTTCATTAAATGAATATCTTAATGGAATATGGAGCGGATTGGCGGGTCTCCATTTGTTAGAGAAGGGAAAACCTGCTGAAGTGGAGATTACAGAATTAGCCAGGAAGTATTTGGATAAGGAAGAATATTTGTTGAGCTGCAGATTGGTTTCCTATTTTAAAAAGACAGTTCAAAAGCAAAGTAATTTTTTGAGTTCCAGGGAAATGGTAAAGATTTTGTATGATTTACAGGAGAAACTGGAAAAGCAGATGGATGGATATCAGGTAAATGAAATAAACGCAGAGGCGGTTATTACTGCAATAAAGGAGAGCTTAATATGAAAGTGGATGTACATGGTTCCTGCGTTAGTTACAATTTGATAAAGAAAAATAACGGCATAGGATTTCAACATAAGATAGAGGATATTGAAAGCAATTTGTATTTTTCGCATGTAAATATTGCAGGAAGTGTTTTGTCACCAGTTAGTATTTTATGGTATCCCCTGGTGGAACAGTATTTTGACCAGATAATGAGAAGATACGCTGTTTGGAGGATTATGTTATTTCAAAGTATAATCTTATGGCTATTGACATATCAAAATACTTTTTCTCAGACTGTGCATTTACGCACGATGTTTTTTCGGTGCATTATGAAGAACAATATTATTTAGCGGTGGGTCAATTGTCCGTCAAATTTTAAACGGGAAAGATGCTTCGACAGATATGCTGGATATAGACAGCTTACGGTATAAAGTAGAGCGTAGCGAGACATTACGTCCTGCGTTCAGAGAGGCATATTTTTTGAAATCTCCATGGCATTCTAATGAAGTTTTAGATGATCTGATTTCAGTGCTTACTCCCAGGGAGCTGGAAGAGAATAAATGGGCAATTCTCCGTACATATGAGTGGCTGGCAGAGAATAAAGATTCTAAAGAAATTGCTGGTTTACAAGGTTTTGAAAAGCAGAAGATTTTAATAGGAAAATTTCAACAATTTTCTGAGGAAAAAATAGATAAGAAATAAGACGGGGTGAGCTAGATGAAAGATAGTAGAGAACGGAAGTGTTTTGAGACAGAAAGATTGTTTATCAGGCCTTTAAGAGAAAGTGATGCTGAAGAAATGTATAATAATTTTTGGGGTTCAGATATTGTATATAGATATTTACCCTGGGAAAAATGTGAAAGTGCAAAGGATGCAAGAGAAAAGATAAAAGTGCTAATTCGGAATGCTTCAATACCGAATAGATATTATTGGGGAGTAGAGTATAAGCCCATTGGTGAAGTTGTGGGGATGGTATGGTTTGTTGATTATGATAAAGAGAAGAAAAACATTATGGCGGGTTATTGTTTGGGTGAAAAATTTTGGAAACAAGGAATTATGACGGAGACTTTAACAATAACCAGCGAATATCTATTAGAATCTATGGATAATATTACGAAAATTTGTGCCACACATGATTTAGCCAATCCAGCAAGCGGTAGAATTTTAGAAAAAAGCGGATACAAGAAAGTAAGGCAGGGTATGCATTACAGTTTGAGTTTAAATAAAGAAGTAATGACAGGATTTTATGAGTTAACAAAGGAGTAGTAAACAGATGAAAATACGTGTAGCAGATTACGTAGCACAGTTTTGTGTGGAAAAAGGAATGACAGATGTGTTTTCCGTAGTAGGCGGCGGTTCCATGTTTTTAAATGACGCCCTGGGGCATCGGGAAGAAATCAACTGTACTTACAACCATCATGAGCAGGCAAGTACAATGGCAGCAGAAGCATATTACAAATATAAGGGGAAAATGCCTCTTGTCTGTGTGACCACCGGACCGGGAGGAACCAATACGGTTACCGGACTTTTGGGCGCATGGCAGGATAGTATCCCTTTGTTTGTGATTTCGGGGCAGGTACGGTATGAAACCACAGTGGGCAGTACAGGATTAAATTTGCGGCAGTTTGGCGGGCAGGAGCACCAGATTGTGGAAACGATAGGCAATGTGACAAAGTATGCCCGTATGGTAACAGAGCCCCAGGATATTAGATATGAACTGGAAAAGGCATATGCCATTGCTATGAGCGGCAGGAGGGGGCCTGTATGGCTAGATATTCCGCTGAATGTACAGGGGACAGAGGTAGAAGAGAAATCCTTGCGGGGATATGATGAAACTGTGGAGGAGCAGGGGGTTGCAGAATATGCAGATACTATATTGGAAGAGTTAAGGAAGGCAAAGCGACCTCTTATTGTGGCAGGTTCTGCAATCAGGACGGTAGGAAAGGTAGATGCATTTGTGGAATTGGTAAAAAAGTTGGATATTCCGGTTACCTACCCCTTAAATGTTCCAGACGTTATCAGTGCAGAGAATGAAAGAGCTGTTGGATGCTTTGGGGGGGTTGGAAACCGTGCTGCCAATTTTACAGTTCAGAATGCAGATTTACTGATCGTGTTTGGATGCAGGATGGCTTTTGCACATATCGGGTTTAACTATCAGAAATTTTCACCGAATTCTAAAAAGATAACGATAGATATTGATGAGGCAGAACAGGAAAAGCCCACTATGAAGCGGGATATCAAAGTTACCGCTGATGTGGGAAAGGTTATTGATGAGTTGTTAAATCGGGAGATATCGTTGCCTGATCATACAAGGTGGAACGCATACTGCAGTTATTTAAAAGAAAAGTATCCGATTTTTCAGGAACATCATAAAATCAGTGAAGACAACAGAGTAAATCCTTATTATCTGGCGAAAAGCTTGTCAGACAGGATGGAGGAAGATGGGATTGTTGTTTTGGGGAACAGTAGCGGCCTGGATCCGATGCTTCAAATGGGAGCTAAAAAGCAGGGAGGAAGAATCATTTTAAATTGCAATTGCGGCTCTATGGGATATTGTCTTCCCGCAGGAATTGGGGCAGCAGTGGCATCTGGAAAACAGGTGGTAGTTTATACCGGAGACGGATGTATCCAGATGAATATACAGGAATTGCAGACGATTATCCACAACAGACTTTCCATAAAAATAGTTATCTTGAATAACGGAGGTTATGGAGGGGTAGTAGCAACACAGAATAATTTCTTTGAGGGAAGGCACAGCGGCTGCACAAAAGATTCTGGAATCAGCATGCCAGACTTTGAAAAAATTGCTTATGCGTATGGTTATAAATATTTTAAAATTGCAACACACAGCGATGTAGAGCCAGTGTTAGATGAACTTCTGGCAGACAATGTGCCTGCCATATGCGAGGTTATGCAGGATTTAAAACAGGATATCGAGCCATGTGTGTCAAGTAGAAAATTGGAGGATGGAACAATCATCTCCACAGGGATTGATGATTTGTATCCGTTTCTAGATATGGAAGAATATGAGGGTAATCAGTATCATAATTGGGAGCAAAAGTTATACAGTGAAAATAGTTAGAATACAGGAGAGTATGTGAAATGTTAAACGATAAAATAATATTAATTACAGGGGGAACAGGATCTTTTGGGCATCATTTCGTAGATTATGTTTTAGAAAATTATCACCCGGCGAAAATTATCATTTATTCCCGGGATGAGTATAAGCAGTTTGTGATGAACAATGAGTATAGCCAGTATAGAGATATACTGCGGTTTTTTATCGGTGATGTCCGGGATGAAGACAGAATGCAGATGGCAATGCGGGGGGTGGATTATGTGATCCATGCGGCGGCGTTAAAGCAGGTTCCTGCCTGTGAATATAATCCCAATGAGGCCATTAAAACAAACGTAATGGGAGCAATGAACGTGATCAATGCTTCTTTAAAAGCTGGTGTAAAAAAAGTGGTTGCTCTATCTACGGACAAAGCCGTAAATCCAATTAATCTGTATGGAGGAACAAAACTCGTATCAGATAAATTGTTTACAGCAGCGAATGCTTATTCCGGCGGAGACGGAACAACATTTGCAGTTGTCCGGTACGGAAACGTGGCAGGAAGCCGAGGATCGGTAATTCCTTTTTTCCAAAAGATTTTAAATGAGGGCGGAACAGAGCTTCCGATTACAGATTATAGAATGACCCGATTTTGGATTAGTTTAGAAGAGGGAGTCAGGCTGGTGATTAAAGCCTTAAATGAAGCCAGAGGCGGAGAGACATTTATCTCTAAAATACCCTCTTTTAAAATTGTGGATTTGGCTCAGGCCATGATGCCGGGATGTGTTATGCCGGAAGTTGGGATTCGTGAGGGTGAAAAACTGCATGAAATTATGGTGACAAGAGAAGATTCCATGCATACGTATGAGTACGAAAAACATTATATTGTATATCCCCATTATGATTGGTGGAGTAAGAAAGATGTTTTGCCGGGGGGAAAGAAGGTGGAGGATGGATTCGAGTACAGTTCTGGAACTAATACAGAATGGCTGAGCATAGAGGATATCCAAAGGTTATTAAAAACAGATTTGGACAAACATTAAGGTATTATTGAGAGGGCAAAAGGAAATGGATAAGCTGGCAATTTTTGGTGGAAATCCTGTAAGGGAAAATCCGATTTATTATGGACATCAATTTGTGGATGAAAAGGATATTGCTGCGGTGGCAGATGTATTAAAAAGTGATTTCCTTACCTGCGGGCCGGAGATCACCAGATTGGAGAAGAAATTATGTGAGATAACCGGAGCGAAATATGCCGTAGCAGTTTCTAACGGAACAGCGGCATTACATGCATCCTGTTTTGCGGCAGGGATCGGGCAGGGAGATGAAGTGATCACCACGCCAATCACTTTTGCAGCGTCCTCAAACTGCGTGCTCTATTGTAAGGGTACGCCGGTTTTTGCGGATATTCAGCCTGATACTTATAATATCAGTCCTGCTGAAATTCAAAATAAAATCACGGATAAAACAAAGGCAGTAATTGCCGTTGACTTTACCGGACAAGCTGCAGAGCTAAGAGAAATTCAGGAAATCTGCAGAAAAAGAAATCTGGTTTTCATAGAGGATGGAGCACATTCTATTGGTACGCTGTATGATGGAAAATATGTGGGAAATGTTGCAGATATGACTACATTTAGTTTTCATCCGGTAAAAACAGTAACCGGGGGTGAGGGCGGTGCAGTTTTGACTAATAATGAAGATTTCTATCAAAAGTTATTGCTGTTTCGTGCTCACGGTATTACAAGAAATGAAGGGCTGATGGAGTGCGAACCGGAGGGAGACTGGTATTATGAGCAGATAGAGTTGGGCTATAACTACCGGATAACAGATATGCAGGCAGCACTGATAAGCAGCCAGCTAGACAAGCTTTTTATGTTTAAGCAGCGGAGAAAAGAAATTGTTTCTTTGTATGATGAGGCGTTTTCAGGTATGCCAGAAATTATAGTACAAAAAGAAATAAAAGAATCAGATACCACAAGGCATCTGTATATTATACAGTTGGTTTTAGAGCGATTAAAGGGAAGCAGAAAAGAAATTTTTGACGCACTGAAAGCAGAAAATGTTTGCTGTAATGTTCACTATATGCCAGTATATTATCTTCCATATTACAGTAAGTTGGGCTATGAAAAAGGGATATGTCCCAAAGCAGAATTTTTGTATGACAGAATAATCAGTATTCCACTTTTTTATTCTATGACGAATGAGGATGTGGAAAGTGTAATCTGTGCTGTAAAAAAAGTAATACAGTATTATAGAATCTAATCTGGAGAGGATGAATGGGTTATGGAACTATGTCTGGGAACCGTGCAGTTTGGCATGGATTACGGAATTGCGGGACAAAAGAAACCGCCATTGCAGGAGGCAGTCAAGATACTTGATTATGCGACCCAAAATGGAATTGTGACAATTGATACGGCAAATGCCTATGGTGTTGCGGAAGATGTTGTGGGAGAATTTCTTGGGAAAAAAACAATTTCACGATCCAAGCTATTTATAATCTCTAAGTTAAAACCGAATTTGCTGGATGAAGTGGATGAAGCTCATTATTATGACACAATGAAATCTAATCTGGTTTCTACACTGCAACGCTTGAAAACAGAATACCTGGACAGTTATCTGCTTCACAGTTCAAGATATATTTTTAACGATAAAATTATAGAAACATTAAGTAGATTTCAGCAGGAAGGTTATGCAAAGCATGTGGGTGTATCTGTCTATGAGACAAATGAGGCAAAAAAATGTATAGAAAGGCAAAATGTAGATTTGATGCAGCTTCCTTTTAGTATCTTCGATCAGAGGATGTTAAAGGAAGGCGTCTTTCAGATGGCAGAGGGAATGCATACCCAGATTCATTCCAGAAGTGCGTTTATACAGGGGCTGATCTTAATGGAAGAGGAAAATGTACCGCCATTTCTTGAAAGGGCAAAACCGATTATCAGGAAGATAGATGAACTGTGCCGTAAGTTTGGAATATCCAGAATTGCCCTTGCAATGGGATTTGTAAAAGAACAGAAAGCAATCAGCCATTTGGTGTTTGGCGTGGATAATTTAGCGCAGTTGAAAGAAGATATAGAGTGTTTTTCTCATAGCATATCGGAGGATATTATTAATGAAATTGGTAGAGAATTTGCGGATATCGAGGCGGATATTGTAATGCCCAGCTTGTGGAAAAAATGATAAGAGGAAAGATGGGACTATGAAATATTTGGCACTTATTCAGGCACGTTGTGATTCAACCAGATTTCCCAATAAAGTATTAAAAAAATTTGTGGGGAAATCGGATATAGAGTGGGTGGTTGAACGGGTAAAAAGAAGCAGGTATGTGGATGAAGTTATAGTAATTACATCTATTGAAAAGAGTAATCTGCCTCTGATTGCATTGTGTGCAGGTTCAGGAATAAGGATATCTGTCGGTTCGGAAAATGACGTGCTGGATCGTTATTATCAGACAGCAAAGCTTTTGCAGCCAGAGTATGTGATACGGATTACGGCCGATTGTCCACTTTTTGACTGGCGGTATTTAGATATGGCGATTGAACAGTTAGAAGAGGATACAGATTATATGGGACAGATGGAAGATAGTTTTCCGGATGGTCTGGATATTGAGATTATGAAGTTTTCAGTATTAAAAGAATCTTGGGAACTGGCAGAATTGACCTCAGAGAGAGAACATGTGACACAGTATATCAGAAAACATCCAGAGAAGTATAAGATACAAAATCTGGTGTGTCCCATTCCTGGAATTGCAGAACAAAGATGGACATTAGATGAGGAAGAGGATTATCAGGTAATCGATGAAATATACCGTTATTTTCAGTCCATAGAAAAGGACGATTTTGTAACGGAAGATATCCTGGAGTTTTTAAAGAAGCATCCGGAAATAGAGGGAATCAATAAAAAGTTTGCAAGAAATGAAGGCTTACAAAAATCTATTGCGGAGGATAAGATAGCAGTTATTCTTTGAGAGGGGAAAATAAAAATGGCAAAAGGGCAGGAGTTGTATCAGAAAGCGAAAAACATCATTCCAGGAGGAACACAACTACTAAGTAAGAGGCCGGAAATGTGGCTGCCGGAAATGTGGCCGTCTTATTATAGTAAGGCGAAAGGATGCGAAGTTTGGGATTTAGACGGAAATCATTATTATGATTTCAGCATTATGGGAGTGGGAGCCAATGTATTGGGGTATGCCTATGATGCTGTTGACAATGCAGCAAAGGAAGCGATTGATAAAGGCAGTATGTGTACCTTAAATGCCCCGGAGGAAGTTAGCCTGGCAGAAAAACTTTTAGAACTGCATCCCTGGGCAGATATGGTACGTTATGCAAAAGCAGGGGGAGAGGCAATGGCGGTTGCAGCCCGGATTGCCAGGGCCAGTACAAACAAAGATATTATATTAGTGTGCGGATATCATGGATGGCATGACTGGTATTTGGCTGCAAATCTGGAACAGGGAGACCCTCTTGCGGACGTGCATCTTAAGGGGTTAGAGCCATTAGGAGTTCCGAGAGGGCTTGCGGGAACGAATCTTATTTTTCATTACAATAATTTAGAAGAGTTTCAGTCATTGGTAGATAATCACCGGGGGCAGATAGCTGCAGTGATTATGGAGCCTATACGAAACAGCTTTCCCAAAGATGATTTTTTGAAAAAGATAAGAGAGGTAACACAAAAAGAAAATATCGTTCTGATTTTTGATGAGATTACGGCAGCTTTCCGGTTGTGTCCAGGGGGAAGTCATCTGAAATTGGGAGTAAATCCGGATGTAGCAGTGTTTGCAAAGGCAATGTCCAATGGGTATCCTATTGCAGCTATTATCGGAAAAAGAAAAGTGATGGAAGCCGCCCAGGACACTTTTATAAGCAGTACATTCTGGACAGAGAGGATTGGACTGGCGGCTGCTAAGGCGGCAATAGATTGTTATATGGAAAATCAGGTAGATGTGCATCAGGAAAGAGTAGGAAAACTGATTCAGCAGAGGTGGAAGGAGTTAGCTTCGCAAACAGGAATAAAAATAGAGGTCGGCGGAATTTATCCACTGAGCCATTTTGAATTTAGTTACAAGAAACCTTTGGCATTTAAGACTTATTTTACCCAGGAAATGTTAAAGAAAGGATTTTTGGCGGCCACCGGAGTATATGTGTCATTGGCTCATACAGATGCAGTGTTAAATGAATATTTTGATGCATGTGGAGAAGTTTTTGAGAAAATTGGAAAAGTAGTAAAAGAATCTGATGATATAGAGAAGTTTTTGGAAGGCCCAGTCTGCCATGGGGGATTTGAGAGATTAAATTAATGTGAAAGGAAAACATTTGCAGCATATGAGAATCGGAAACAGAGAAATCGGGAAAGGATATCCGGTATATTTGATTGCCGAGATGTCTGCGAATCATGCAGGAAGTATAGAGAGGGCAAAGGAGATTATTCACAGTGCTAAGGAAGCGGGGGCAGATTGTGTAAAGATTCAGACATATACCCCGGATACGTTGACGATCAATTGTGACAATGACTATTTTCATATTTCAGAGGGTACATGGAATGGAGAAAATTTATATCAGCTTTACGGTAAGGCCTATACCCCCTGGGAATGGCAGGGAGAGCTAAAAAAGGAGGCAGAGAAAGCAGGGATTGATTTCTTTTCCACACCCTTTGACAATACATCTGTAGACTATCTGGAGAGCATAGGGATAGGATTTTATAAGATAGCGTCTTTTGAACTGGTGGACATTCCCCTAATTGAATATGTGGCATCCAAAGGGAAGCCGATGATCCTCTCTACAGGAATGGCAAGTCTGGCGGAAATTGAGGAGGCGGTGCAGGCAGTTTACCGCATGGGAAACTATAATGTGGCACTGCTTAGATGTGCCAGTGCTTATCCGGCAGTTACAGATGATATGAATTTAAAGACCATGCAGAATATGGCAGAGACTTTTGGTGTCCCAGTGGGGTTATCTGATCATTCTATGGGATCCGTAGGTGCAGTTACGGCTGTGGCATTGGGTGCTAGTATTATAGAAAAGCATTTCTGCCTGGGCAGGGAGATTGAGAATCCCGATTCATCTTTTTCTATGAACCCTGAGGAATATAAACAGATGGTGTCAGATATCAGGCAGGCGGAACGGGCAATCGGCAGAGTAACTTATGGTGTGTCAGAACAGGAAAAGTCAAGCATTGTATTTAGACGTTCTATTTTCTGTGTGAAAGATATTAAAAAAGGAGAGAAAATTTCAGAAGAAAATGTGCGTATTATCCGTCCGGGGCAGGGGCTGCATCCCAGGTATTACTCAGAAATTTTGGGGCAGACAGCATTATGTGATATTACGAAGGGCACGCCCTTGGATTTTGATATGATAGGAAGGGAGTGTTAAGGATGAAAGAGTTTCTGCGTGATGCAGAGGAATTTGATATGGATCTGCTTTTCCAATGGGTCAACGATAAGGAAGTGAGGAAGAGTTCCTTTCAGACAAAGGATATAACTTATGAGGAGCATCAGAAATGGTTTATGGACATGCTTCACAGGGAAGATGCAAGACAGTATATTTATGTGTTGGATGAAGAACCTGTAGGCCAGATCAGAATCCGCTTGGCTGGCGAAGAGGCTGAAATCAGTTATAGCATCGCACCAAAGTATCGATGCATGGGGTATGGAAAGAGAATGATATCTGCTTTAAAAAGAGCAGTGCAGGGGGAATATCCAGACATAAAAAGACTGGTTGCCCAGGTGAAGCCAGAGAATGTGGCATCTCAGAAAGTATTTTTGGATTGCGGTTATTATGAGAAGAGCAGGGAGTTTGTGTTGGATTTAGAGATGGTTAAGGGATAAAGTATGTTATATATAAGAACGGATATGAACGGTATAGTTGCAACGGGTCATGTTATGCGCTGTCTTGCCATCGCTGATGCGGCAAAAAGTCTGGGAGAGGATGTTACATTTATTTTGGCAGATGATCAGGCAGCAGAATTATTAGAAAAGTATGGTCATCGAAGATTAATTATGAATACGCAGTGGAATGATATGGACTCTGAGCTGCCAGTGATGAAACAGTTGATAGAGAAGTACAAGATAGGCAGTATCTTGATCGATAGTTATCAGGTGACAGAAAAATATTTAAAAAGCTTGTCCGCAATGGTACAGACTTTTTATATAGATGACCTAAATGCCTTTCTTTATCCAGTAGATAATATTATCTGTTATGCAAATTACTGGGAGAAATTTAAATATTCTGAACGATATCAAAAGACCAGGCTTTTTCTGGGAACGAAATATGCCCCTTTGAGGAAAGAGTTTTATGGATGCGGGGAGAAGAAAATAAACTCCCAGGTGAAGAATCTGCTTCTGCTTTCAGGTGGAACAGACAGGCATCATATTTTAGGTCAGATTTTAAACAGGCTGAAGGTAGATCAATATTCACAGATCAATGTGGTCTGCGGGAGATTTGATGCACAGTATGATCTGTTAAAAAGTCAGGAAACTTTTGATACGAATGTAAAGGTGTATCGTTCTGTTTCGGATATGGAAAAGTTTATGAAAGAGGCCGATTTAGTGATCTCTGCCGGAGGAACTACCCTTTATGAATTATGTGCAGTAGGAACGCCAGCGATATCTTATTCCATAGCAGATAACCAGTTAGATAATGTAAAAAAGTTTCATGAAGACGGCATTATCGATTATGCAGGAGATGTGCGGAAAGATGATGTTGCAGGAAATATAGGAAGATATTTACAGATGTATCATTTAGATCAAAGACTGCGGCAGGAAAAATCAAAAAAGATGCAGAAGTTGGTGGATGGGGAGGGCGCATGGCGCATAGCAAAAGTGTTACTAGGTGATAACGGGAGGAGCAGGTGAGATGAAAGTAGTAATATTAGCCGGAGGTTTACCCAGCACTTTAATTGAACAGGATGAAAAAATCCCAAAGCCTATGGCGGAAATCGGCGGCCGACCTATTCTTTGGCACATTATGAAACAGTACGCCTACTATGGCTATAAAGAGTTTATTATCTGCACAGGTTATAAAGGGGAAATGATAAAAGACTATTTCATGAACTTCTACATTTACCAGTCTGATATAACTGTAGACTTGCAGACAAACCAAGTAGATATCCATCGAAAAAAAACAGAAGATTGGGACGTAATGGTGGTAGACACCGGCAGGAATGCCTCTGTTTCAGAACGTATTCGAAGTGTCAGGGAATATCTACAGGGAGATACTTTCCTTTTGACCTATGGAGATTGTGTATCGGATATAGATATCTCCGAGATGGTAGTTCAACATAAAAAAGAGGGAAAAACAGTAACTTTTGCAGCGGCAAATCCTACAGGGAGAAATAAGATTATCCCAGTGGGAGAGGATGGAAAGATTCAAACGCAGGAAAAAGGCAATAGAGCTAATGCGTGGGTAAACGCCTGCAGCATGGTAATGGAGCAAGGAATTTTTCAGTACCTGAAAGTCAATGAGGCACTTTTAGAAGGGGAAATGCTGAGCCGTCTTATTGTGGAAGGGCAAGTGTCCATGTACTGCCATAAAGGTTTCTGGTCCCCCATGGAGACCGTAAGGGACAAGACACTATTAGAAAATATGTGGA
>JAMPFA010000034.1 GCA_023664725.1 Roseburia sp.
AATGATCTTATAAATGGCATACAGGCAACAGAAAGTCTTATGAAAGATATTTTAACTTATTCACTAAATCTTATATCAGTTTTTTGAGTTTACACAAAACTTGAAACGGTCTCGTTCGCATTGTCCCACTATCCTTCTATCAATTAAGAATCATCCCCATGAAAAAACTTTATAGGATTGTAATACATATCGGAATATTGTTTTGATTGTTTAACCTTCACAAAAATTTCTATATTTTTCAGTCACGCCTCAACCGATACAAAAGTGCATTGCAGATACAAGCTGCAATATTGCTCCCCCCTTTTCGTCCCTTTGCCACAATATAGGGAACCTCCGTCTCCATGATCAGCTCCTTGGCCTGCACCACATTTACAAAGCCGACAGGAACCCCTATGACCAATTCCGGGTTCAGTTTCCCCTCTTCGATCAGCTCATATAAACGAACTAATGCCGTAGGCGCATTTCCTATGGCAAAGATCAGAGGACATTTCAATTCTGCCGCCTTATCCATAGAAGCCACCGCCCTGGTAACGCCCTGCTCTTTTGCTCTCCTGCTTACCTCCTCATCCGCCATAAAACAGAATACTTCCCCGCCAAAATAAGATAGGATTTTTTTGTTGATCCCTGCCTTTCCCATATTGGTATCTGTGACAATACATGCACCCTTCTTTATGGCATTAAGTGCCAATTCCACCGCATCTTCGGAAAACACCAGGTTTTTGGCGTAGTCAAAGTCTGCGCTGGTGTGGATACACCGTTTTACAATGTCCTCTGTCCCCGGCACTAAGGGGAAATCTCCCAGCTCCTGAGTGATGATTTCAAAACTTCTAGCCTCTATCTCCTGGGGAGCTATATTTTCTAACTGGACTTTCATTGATTCCCATCCTTGTAAATTTTTTTCATACATATTTCAAACGCATTTACATCTGACTTTTCAGATTTTTTTCTATCTTTGCGCTTTTAACTTTTCTATTTCTTTTCGCAGACGCTCATTTTCCTGCTCAGCCCTTTTCCTAGCTCTTTTCTCCTCTTCAACTCTCTTTTTTTGTTCCGCTGCTTTCTTTTTCTGCTCTTCTGTCTTCTTCCTCTCCTGTTCTACTCCTTCCTCAAAGGCTATTGCACGTTCATTTTTTATGTGGAGCTCTTCATTATACTCATACCAACTCATCTCTAACGCCTCCGCCCTGTTTTTCCTCAGAAAATCAGATAATATCCCCTCTCTGATGCATTCCTCTATTACCTGTCCAATGACCTCTCGAATACATTCCTCTCGGCTCTTTTCCAAACTTTTTGGGAACTCTGCTTCTCTTATACACCGCCTGACTTTGTCCACATACTGGGCATATTCTTTCAATTTCTGGCAGGCTTTAAACAATTTCTCATTTTTCCCGAAATTAATATTAAATGCCTGAACTCTAAGTTCCAACATCGACTCAACCTTTATTCTTTCCTTATGCCTGGCACAAGCATCTGACAGTTTCAGCTCCCATTGCTCCGGCATTTCTTTCACACCATTATAAAACATGAAAAATCTTGGTATTGGAATCTCTATCTGCCTGGAACCATATAGATCTTCATTTCTGGAAAGCCCTTGAAGAATCTTTGAGACATAAAACAAATCCCGCAAAGGTATGTTAAGATTTACCGTAAACTGTGTTTTCCAACGTGGTTATCTCTAATTCCTCTACTTTTTTATAGTCTGTCCCATTTACCGCATTGTAAAGGGACAGCAGATTCACCTTGTCCTTAAATACTGCACGAAACACCGTATCCTTATAGTTTCTCTGCATGTCATTCATATATTGCCCTCCTGTAAGATTGTAGTTTGCAGGAGACGCATCAGAATCTCCTGCATTAAAATTGGATTTCAAGCATAGATTTTCTGATTTTATGAATGTACTTGTATTAGAATAATTAGATGTCGGGATTCAGCTTACCATTATCCCTATAGAAAATATGCTTTCTATAAGTATAGCACAGTATAATTTTTTTAACAATATATTATTCATTTTTTCCTGGGGCTCTACATTTTCTAACTGAACCTTCATGGATTCCCATCCTCTCATACACTTTTTCCACCGCAAGATTCTGCCTCACCAGATCCGCCAGCTTATCATACTGTTCTTCCCTATACTGCCCATAATCTACCGGAGAAAAATCCGAAAGCTCCACCCCTTTTGCATCTCCCAGGGCATAAATCAGCCTTTTTGCAATCTCCCCCTCATCAAAAATCCCGTGGAGGTATGTCCCATACACGTTTCCACAGCATCCCCCATCCATTTTCTCCTGGCCAGTAACCAGATCCTTTACCTCCGCAAAGGGAGCCGTCCCGGAATACAGCATGCTCTGTGCCATATGGATTTCATACCCCTCCACAGGGAGAGCGGAAAGCTTCTGCAATGTGCCCTCTATGGAAAGAATCTCTCCTTTTCCCTGGGTGCGCACCTTCTCCCGGCCGAAAACCGTGTCCATGGGAAGAAGCCCTATTCCCCGGATCTCTCCACCGCCTTCCGCCCCAAAGGGATCTTTTATGGTTTCCCCCAGCATCTGAAAACCGCCGCAGATGCCGAAAATCACCTTTCCTTTTGACGCCATCTGTAAGACTGCGGCCTCTAATCCCTGTTCTCTCAGCCACTTTAGATCCGAAATCGTGTTTTTCGTACCGGGAAGGATCACCATATCCGGCTCTTTCAACTCCTCCACCCGGGAAATATACCTAAGAGAAATTTCCTCCAACCTCTCCAGCGCAAGAAAATCCGTATAATTGGAAATCCGTGGCAGACGAATCACTGCAATGTCCACTGCCCCGATTTTCCCGTGGGCATTTAACCTTTCACTCTGGCTGTCCTCCTCGTCCAGATCTAAGGGCTGATACGGTATGACCCCAAGTACCGGAATCTTAATTTTATCTTCTATCATTGCAATCCCAGGCTCTAAAATATTTCGGTCCCCCCGAAATTTATTGATGACAAGCCCGAAAATTCGCTGCCTCTCCCGGGGTTCCAAAAGCATCACCGTGCCGTAGAGCTGGGCAAAAACCCCGCCTCTGTCAATATCCCCCGCAAGGAGCACTGGAACGTCCAAAAGCTCTGCCAGCCCCATATTTACAATATCATTTTCTTTTAAATTGATCTCCGCAGGGCTTCCCGCCCCCTCGATGACGATAAGATCCGCCTGCTCTTCCAGCTTCCTGTAAGCCTTTAAAATCTGGGGAATCAGCTTTTTTTTGTACCGGAAATAGTCCGCTGCAGGCATATTTCCCAGAATCTCCCCATTTACAATGACCTGGGAACCCATGGTATCCGTTGGCTTTAAGAGGATAGGATTCATGGCCGCCTGGGGTTTTACCCCTGCCGCCCAAGCCTGCATCACCTGGGCCCGGCCCATCTCAAGTCCCTCCTCCGTGACAAAGGAGTTTAACGCCATATTCTGGGATTTAAAGGGCATCACCCGAAATCCGTCCTGGTGAAACACCCGGCAAAGTCCGGCGGCAAGCAGGCTTTTCCCTGCCCCGGACATAGTTCCCTGTATCATCACTGCCTTTGCCATATCAGCTCTCCTTCGTCTTCTGCTTTGCCTCTGCCAGCACCTTTAACAGCTTTTCATTCTCCCATCTGGTGCGGACGCACACCCGGAAATACCCTTCCGAAAGTCCCGCAAAAGAACTGCAGTCCCGGATCAAAATTCCCCGGTTTAAACAAATTTCCGCCAAATCCTCTTCCCCCTCAAAAAAGATAAAATTCGCCGCCGACTCATAGATCAGATACCCCGCCTTTGACATTGCAATGATCATCCTGCGCTTTTCCTTTTCGATATTGGAAAGGCTCTCTGCCACAAAGGCATCCCCCTTTAATGCCGCAAGTCCCGCCGCCTGTGCCAATACCGAAATGCCCCAGGGCTGTGTCACCTTTTTTATTTTTCCCGGAAGCGCCTCATCCCCGGTGATGATATAGCCCAGACGGATTCCCGGTATCCCGTAGAGCTTAGTAAACGCCTTTATAATAAGAAGCTTCTCATTCTTTTCCACCAAGGGCAAAAGAGTGTGCTTCCTTGCCCCGGAGATAAATTCATTAAAACACTCATCCACCACCAGGTAAGTGTCTGTCTCCTGGCATTTTTTCAAGATATCGATTAAAAGATTGTGTTCTATCACGTTTCCGGTGGGATTGTTGGGATTACAGAGAAATACGATGTCCATATCCTCCCCGATGGCGTCCACAAAATCTTTTCTCAGGGAAAATCCTTCTTCTTTTCTGGTTTTATACGTCATCACCTTGCAATCCACCGCAAGAAGAGCCCGCTGATACTCCAAAAAGGAGGGCAGGGGAATCAGGGCTTTCTCCGGTTTGACTGCCTGACAGAGGGCAAACATCAGATCTGCTGACCCGTTTCCAAGGATGATCTGGTTCCCGGGAACTCCCAGTTTCTCTTCCAGAGCCTTTCGCAAATCTCTGCAATCCGGATCCGGGTAAGTATTGATCTTCCATACGCTTTTCTTGATTTCATCCATCACTCCTTTGGGAGGGCCGTAGGGGTTTACATTTGTGGAAAAATCCATGGCTTTCGGATGGTGGTAGATGTCGCCGCCGTGTCTTTGCTTCATATGGTTTGCGTCCTCTCGTTATTTTTTTAGGGGTGTTATAAAAATAAGTTTTTGGCCACTCTACGTTGTACAATATTGTACAACTTAGGCTGTGAAAATATATAAATTATTTATCTCGATAGTCTGTACTAAATAACGGCGGGAATCTGGCTTAAAAGTGCTATAGGCTTCCAAATAGAATCCAACTCAAAAGTCCATACAAACTTTCGAAAAATACCCAGCCCAGAAATCCGCTGGCATATAGTATTCTGTTTGCTCTGACGATGTCTTCCGCTTCTATCGTTCGCATGTCATCTCCGATTGTTAATTTGTGATATAACTTTCCAAAGTACCAAGCATCTCCGGCCAGCTGTACATGCAGTGCACCTGCCATGGCCGCCTCTCCGTGGGCGGAGTTGGGACTGGCATGATTTTTTCTGTCCCGGAAAAATATCTCTATGGCTTTTTTTCCGTCATAGCCCAAAATTGCGGCTGCGGCGATGATGAGAATTCCACAGATTCTGGCGGGAATAAAATTTAGCACATCATCCAGCTTTGCCGCCGCCCTGCCAAAATCAAGATAACGTTCATTTTTATAACCTACCATGGAATCCATGGTGTTTACCGCCTTGTAAAAAAATCCTCCTGCTGCCCCAAAAAACGTCATATATAACAGGGGGGCGATCACTCCATCGGAGGCATTTTCTGCCACTGTCTCTACTGCTGCCTTGATAACTCCTGTCTCGTCTAAGACATCCGTATCCCTGCCCACGATCATGGAAACCGCCTTTCTGGCCTCTTTTTCCCCACCCCTTTGCAGGGCGTGATAGACTTTCATGCTCTCGGTTTTTAAGGATTTCATGGCAAGGAGCTGATAACAGAAAAAAGTTTCCAATCCAAATCCTGTCCAAAAATTCCATCGGTATAACAGATACAAAATCCCTGCCGGAAGAGCGGTGGATATGCCGCAGACAATTATTGCCAATGACACACCTGCCCACCGCTTTCCCCTGCCACTGTCGGGGAATATGGCAAGGAGCAGTTTTTCAGAGCTGGAAATCAATTTTCCCATCAGCCGCACGGGATGATATCCCCACTGGGGATCCCCAAAGATTACATCCAGCAAACATGCCAATGTGATACTTAAAAGCCTTATCACTGCCTTTCCTCCTATTTCTTTAATGTACATTTAACCGAAAGGCAGATGCACCCTCCGTTTTCTATCTGATAGTCATAAAAGCCTTTTTCTTCCCCGCCGTAAGCCTCCATGAGATACATGATGGTTCCTCCGTGGACAACCAGCGCCGCCGTCTGCAGATTTTGGCTTTGCATTTCACAAAATACCTGCCGAAACCCTCCAAGTACCCGGCTTCGCACTTCCTCTTTGCTCTCCCCCTCTGGAAAAGCTCTTGTGCCTCCGGTTTTCAGCCAGTCCTGGTAGGCTTTCTCCTCTTTTAACTCCTGATAATTTTTATTTTCAAAGCGCCCAAAGTCTGTCTCCCGAAACTCTTTTTTTACAAAAATCTCCTGCCTGGGATACAGAATTTCCGCCGTGTGGACACAGCGTTTCATGGGGCTGGCATAGACCCGCTCTACGTCTGGGCAGTTTCTCCTTTTCAGTTCCTCTATCCCCGCCTGGGTCAGATCCTCGTCAGTTCTGCCCCCCACATACCTTTTTTCCCCATTGCCCTTTGTCATTCCGTGGCGGATCAGATAAAATTTCATCCCTTGATCACCTTTCCTATCCCACAGAAAACCCTGTGTACTTCCTTCGCTTGGGCGGCAAGATAAGTGCAGACTCTTCCCTGCTCTTCCCTGTATTTTCGCATAAAATCATCCACCGGAACCAGCCCGCACCCAATCTCATTGGAGATAATAATAATATCTGGATTTGATTTTATAAGCTTTTCCGCAAAATTCATGGGATCTTCCTGTTTTTTCATCATCCTCTCCACCAGAAGCTCAAAGTGGCAGAGCCCCTGGGCCAAAAATGCCTCTTCCTCCCGGCAAAGATTTCCTTCCAGCCAATGGGAGACCGAAAATTTTTCTGAGGCGTATTCCCGCTTTCCCTGGTTTGCCCCACCGATCACTAATATCATACCACACCTCCCATCACATAGACAATCATTACCGCAAGAGCCATAACAAGTTCACACATCTGCAAAAACCATCCCGCCAGATCCCCGGTAATCCCTCCAAACTTCCTCTTTGCCATAAAATAGTAATAGGCAAACACCATAAAAGCCGAAAAATATACCGCTGCTGCCAGCGCAGGACTGATCCATGCCATAAGGACTGCGATCACCAAACCGTAACCCGTCATTGCTGTCTTTACCGCCATGCCGTCCGCTTTTTTTGCAAACAAAGCCGCAAGACCTGTCTGTTTTGCCTTGGGAAAGACCACCACTCCATACCCGCTTAATGTCCGGGACAAAAGAAAGGATAAGGCCAGCGCCTTCCAGGCTTTTTCGGCTCCCTCTCCAAACTGCAGGTCCAGATAGGAATATATGCCGTAATAAAAGAAAAAATATACCACTGCCTGTATCACCGCAAAGGCCCCCGCCCTGGAATCTTTTAGTATTTCAAGCCGCTCTTCCTTACTCTTATAGGAACTTAAGGCGTCTTTTGTATCCAAAAGCCCATCCAGATGGATTCCCCCGGTGACAATTACCGGAATCAGCATAAGGACAATGGCGGAAAACCCACTGCCGGAAAGTCCCAGAAATTCTGCCAGATACCGCCATAAAAGAGTCAGTCCTCCTATAGGAATTCCCACAAGGGGAAATGCACAGAGGGAATATCGCATATTTTCATTTGACCAGTCACTTTTTGGCATTGGTATTTTGGAATACATAGAAAATGCGATTTTAAAACCATTCCACAGTTTTTTCATCTTTGCCCTTTCTCAAATTGCTTTTTAATAAATTATCTTTTAACAAACACAGGAATCCCATAGACAACTTCCACTACCTCCGCCGCCTTCTTTGCAAGATCGGCATTGATCTCACCAAGATAAGACAGATACCTCTTCATTTCCCTATCCACAGGCATATCGGAGAACACCTCATTGGAAACCACCACCAGTTCCTTGGCCTGTTGATCGATCTGATCGATTCCCTCCAAAATCTCTCTCACCGCATTCTCCCCTGCCCCTTCAGGGGAATACATCTCATTTGCCAGAAGGTTTGACAGACATTCCAAAAGCACAACGCTCCCTTCAGGGATTTTCACTGTTTTCAGATTCCTGCCCTGCTCTATGGTAGTAAAATTTTTCCCCTGCCGAAGCTCTCTGTGACGTTCAATCCTCTTTTGGCTCTCCCCATCTCCCGACTCCATAGTGGCAAGATAAATCCTGTTATAATTTCCAAAAGAACATATCTTTTCCTCGGCATAGGCAGATTTTCCGCTGCCGCTGCCCCCTGTCAATAGATATATCATTTCGAAAGTTCCCTGTAAGGTTCTATTCTGTTTTCCTCAAAAGTTCCCATTCTCCGATACACGGAAATTGCAAGATCGATCAATGGAAAGAGACAGACTGCCCCTGTCCCTTCTCCAAGGCACATATCACATTGAAGCGCAGGCTCCATTCCAAGAGCCTTTAACACCATCGCAGTTCCAGGCTCCTTTGACATATGGGAACTTGTCATATATGCTTTGCATTCCGGGGCAATCACGCTTGCAAGAAGGGCGGAAACAGCGGAGATAAAACCGTCTATCACAACGGGAACCTGATAGATAGCTCCCCCCAGAAAAAGTCCTGTCATTCCTCCTAAGTCAAAGCCTCCCACTTTTGATAACACATCGATAGCGTCCTCCTTTACAGGACGGTGCATCTCAATGGCCTGCTCTATCACTTCTATTTTGTGAACCAGAGCTTCCTCTGTCAGTCCGGCTCCCCTTCCGGTAACTTCTCCTGGGCTTTTTCCCAAAAGAACAGAGGCAACTGCACTGCTGCTTGTGGTATTTCCGATTCCCATCTCCCCTGCGGCAATCAGCCCATATCCCGTTTGTTTTAACTCTCTTGCCAGCTCTATTCCAATCTCGATGGATTCCAATGCCTCATCCCTTGTCATGGCCTGCTCTTTTGCCATATTTTTTGTGCCGTAACCCACTTTCCACCGGGGAACCTTTGTGTCCACTGCCATCCCGATATCCCACGGAAAAATATGCGCCCCTGCCTCATCGCATAAAATAGCGGCTGTGGCTTTTTCACGCAAAAGATTCTCCGCCATAATGGCTGTCACTTCCTGGCCTGTCTGGGTGACTCCCTCCGCCACCACTCCATTGTCCGCACACATGACCACCAGTGCCTTTTTGGGTTTTTCTACAAAAACCTCCCCGGTAATGCCCGCAAGCCACACTACATAATCCTCCAGCTTTCCCAGGCTGTGAAGGGGGTGGGCAATATCATTCCAACGTCTTTTTGCCACCTCCCTAGCCTTCATGTTAACCGGTGGAATATTTTTTCGTATCTCATTTAATTCCATGTTTTTCTCCTTTTCTTTTCCTATGCATATTTGCATAACAAACAGTTACTTTTTGTTTCTCTTTTTATAATCAAGGCAGGCTGCCAGAAATGCTTCCGGCAGTCCCAGATTTCCGTAAAAATACTGATGGGGAAAACCCGCAAAAACAGTGTCACTGCTGTGGATACACCGCCACTCTCTATCACCAGAAGGCTTCCTGGCAAAAAAATCCTCCCCCGGGCAATGGGTATCGTAGTGGTGGAATTCGTGGGCCCGGACTGTCCCCACATCCCTTCCAAAAACCTTTCCTTCTGTTAATTCCACATATCCAAACCTTACCAGTTTTCCTGTGTCATATCCCCCTGTGGGAAACACCCCTGCCATTGGAAATGCTTTCTCAGAGTCTTTCTCCTGCAAACTCTCCCCCAGATAGAGAAATCCGCCGCACTCCGCCAGGGTGGGAACCCCGTAGGAAACGGCATCCTTTATTTCTTTTCTCATTGTTATATTATTACTTAATTTTCTGGCATACAATTCCGGATATCCTCCAAACAATAACAGCCCGTGAGTATCCTTTGGCAGATGCGCATCTCTTACGGGCGAAAATGGCACAAGCATTGCTCCCATATCATACAAAAGCTCCAGATTGTCCTCATAGCAAAAGCAAAAAGCCTCATCCCTGGCATATGCGATCCTAAGCTGCTCTCCGGCAAAGCGGTGGCGGCATCGCCCTATTGACTCCGCCAGTGCCCCTGATTTCTCCTCCTCATCCCCATGGTCTTCTGTCAAAAAATCCTGTCCCGGCATACCCTGTTCCTTTGCCAGTTCCAAAAGGCCTTCCAGATCCAGGGTTTCTTCCATGGTGTCAGAGATTTTATTAATTCTTGATTTAAAATTTTGAATTTCCTCCGGCAGTAAAAGCCCCAAATGTCTGCTTCCTACCTCGCATTCCTCCATAACCGGAAGATAGCCGTATACTTTCACCCCCGCTTCCCTCTCAATGGCCTCCTTCATCCTGTCATAAAGCATAGGGGAGAGCTGATTTAAGATCACGCCTCTGATATGGGAATCCTGTCTGAAATCCAGAAAACCTTTGACAAGAGCAGCCGCAGAGAAACTCATTCCCTTTGCGTTTATCACCAAAATTACAGGTATGTTTAATATTTTCGCCAGCTCATAGGCGCTTGCCCGGGTGGAAATCCCGCCAACCCCATCGTAATAACCCATCACCCCTTCTATCACTGCCAAATCAGCTTCTCTACTATGTTTGCGATAGAGGTATCTGACTGTTTCACGATCTGACAAAAATGTATCCAGGTTTCTGCTTTTTGTCCCCAGAACTTTTGTGTGAAACATGGGGTCAATATAGTCCGGTCCGCATTTAAAGGATGTAATATTTCGTTTTCGTCTCTGAAATGCCCGCATCAGCCCGCAGCTTAACAGGGTCTTTCCGCTGCCGCTGCCTGTGGCTGCAAGCATCAGTCCTGGAATGTTCATGTTTTCCTCCTACTCAAAATGTTGAAACATAGCTTACAAACAAATACACCGGGTTTTGCCCCAGAATCATATGGTGCTCTCCCAGCGCCTTGGATTTTGCCACAGAAACTGCCACAACCTCTGTCTTCCTTGCGTACAATCCTTCCAACTCCCTCATCACCCCAAAAGCCTCACTGATAGTCTCCAGAGAAACTGCACTGACCACAATGCGGACCTTACTGTTTTTCTCCAGAAGCTTTTGTACAATTTCTTTTAAACTTCCTCCGCTTCCCCCGATAAATACATAGCCTGGCGGTGGCAATTCCTCCAAAATTTCCGGTGCTCTCCCCTCTATCATATGGAGATTATCACAACCGAAAGCCCGTTGATTTTTTAAGATCAGCTCCACTGCCTCCGGTTTTTCCTCTATGGCATAGACCTGTCCCAGGCACGCAGTTCTGGCAAGTTCCACGGAGACAGAGCCAGTCCCTGCCCCGATATCATAAACCACCGCCCTTTTTGTAAGCCTTAGCTTGGACAAAATAATACTGCGGATTTCCTCTTTTGTCATAGGCACCTTTCCCCGGATAAAATCGGAATCCGGGGTCCCACAGGTGCAGACCATTTCCTGAGATGTTTCCAGCAGGCACACGCTTAAGGGGCTTGTAACTCTGTCCAGAAATGTATGTGCTTTCCCTGTGGTAATCTTTTCCAAAGGATATCCCAAGTCCTCCCCAAGAGAAACCTTTACCTCTCCCAGGCCGCAGTCTGTAAGTCCTCTGCAAAGTTCTGAAAAGTCCTGGCTCTTCCCAAGGATCACAAACACTCTGCCTCTCTCCCTGAAAAGACCGATAACCCCGTCCTTCTTTCCGTGGAGACTGGCACAGGCCACATCTTCCCAGGAACAACGGAGTTTTGCACAGAAATAAGAAAGAGAGGATATTCCGGGCAAAACCTCTGCGTCCTCAAAAATTTCCAAAAGCTTTTTCGCCCCGCTGAAAAATCCCACATCCCCGGATACTAATACTACAATTTTACGGCAATGGGAATGTTCTTTGACACATTGTTTTACGTCCTTTGGCAGATAGGCATAACACACTTCCCTGTTCCCATCATCCACGGCCTCCACCATGCGCTTTGCCCCCATCAGCAGATCCGCCTCTTCTATCCACCGGCTGGCCTCCTTTGTCACCAGATCTCTGTTTCCCATGCCAATGCCCACCAGTGCAATCTCCTGCCTGGGAGAAAACCCAAAAAATTCTGCCAGATATCTACACCCTTCCTTTAGAGAAACACCTTCCTCCTCCCCCGGTTTTCCAATTACCACAAGAGTCACGCCGCACTCTGCCGCCGCCTGGCATTTCTCCTCAAATCCGCCGGAAGTGCCGCTCTCCTTTGTCACCAGATAGGAAGCATTGACCTGTTTTAGCATTGCAATATTCATCTCTTTTGAAAAAGGACCCTGCATGGCCATGAGATGACTGCCCCGAAAACCCAGATGGTCACACATTGTCACCACCTGGGGAAGGGATAACACCCTGGCATAGCACCGCTCCCTGTAGTCTTTGACCGCAGTGTACTCCCCCAGCTCTTTGCTGCCGGTAGTGATAAAAATATTTCCCTCTGTACGGTTTAGAAATTCTGCCCCCTCCTTTACGGTATCTACATAGACTGCCCCCTGTGCCGCCTTTGTATCCCGCAAAATCCGAAGATAAGGCAAGTCCATCTCCTGACAGGCCCTCTTCACATTGGCAGTGATCTCACAGGCATACAGGTGAGTGGCATCCACCACAATTTCAGGCTTTTCCTCTTTTAATAAATCGCAAATCCCCTGGAAATCCAGTTTTCCTTTAACAATATTTAATCCTTCTATAACTTTCAGCAATTCTCCCCCGTACTCTGTGGCCACAGAAGCAGTGACTCTCACCTGATTCCCGCACAGATATTCCGTTATCTTTCTGCCCTCTATGGTTCCCGCAAAAACAACTGCATGTGTCATTCTATTGTCCTTTCCCTCTGATAGCCTCTGGGAGTTACCATCTTTCCTCCCGTCTCTCTTGTGGCCTCATTCCCGATAAATACCGTGGTAAACATGTCCACCTGGGTTTCTTTCAACTCCTTTAATGTGAGAATCCGCCAACTTTCCCCTTTCCTGGCAATATTTTTCACCAGCCCACAGACAGTCTCCTCTCTCTTATGGATCAGCAGGAGATCACAGGCCTTTTCCAGATAATCCTTCCTCTTTTTGCTGGAGGGATTGTACAGGCAGATGACAAAATCCGCCTCCGCCGCTGCCAAAAGCCTCCTCTCTATTTTTTCCCAGGGCGTCAAAAGGTCGCTTAAGCTAATCAGACAACAGTCGTGGATCAAAGGCGCCCCCAAAACAGCCCCGCCCCCAAGGGCTGCCGTCACTCCCGGCACAACCTGAACAGAAATCTCTCTGTAATTTTCACCGATTTCATACATCAATCCTGCCATGCCATAAATCCCGGCATCCCCACTACAGATCAGGGCAACTTTTTTTCCCTTAGAGGCCTCTGCAAAGGCAAGCTCACACCGCTCTTCCTCCTGCCGCATGGGAGTGGTTAAAAATTCCTTCCCTGGAAAATGCTGCCGCACCAGATCCACATAAAGCGTATAACCCACGATCACATCACAGGATAAAAGGGTCTTTGCTGCCCGCATCGTCATGTCCTCATAGGCTCCCGGCCCGATGCCCACTACATAAATCTGCCCCATATCAGTCCTTCTTTCTGCATAATTGCCGCCGCTGCCGTCACTCCCTCACCAGGGTACTTTCCTTCCAAAAGCTCTGCCGCTCCCCCCTGCTCTAAGGCAAGGGTCAATGCACTTCGCTCACAGACATTGTCCACCCCTGTGGTCTGCTCCACAAAGGGGGATGCTGTAAAATTTCCCTTCAGGAGACAGAGTTTTTCCGGGGAGTAGGTAATCAAGGGCAGTTCTGCTTTTTGGCAGAACTCCAAAAGCCCTGGCTCTTCCTTTTTCAGATCAATAGTGGAAACTCCGCAAAAAGCCTCCCGCATCAAGTTCTTTTCCCTGCAGAACAGATCCACCCTTTTGTTTAAGGTTTCCCCACTGATTCCCTTTTTGCATCCCAGCCCTAAAATCAAAGATTTGGGGATAAGGTGCAGCGTTTTTTCAAATGGAAGTTCTCTCTTTCGCACTCCCACATAAATTCCAAATCTCCCGCTTATCTCTTTTCCCAACTGTAATTCCAGAAGCTTCAACTGCCCTTCCGTGAAGAGTGAAATCCCATTATTGTCTAAATCTAATTTAACTTTTATAAGTTCGATTTTCCCATTTATTGTAAGAATCTCTTCCTCTATCACCAACGGTATCTTCTCTCCCGCCAGAACAGCGGCGGAGACTTCTTTTGCCAGTTTCGTTTCTTTGATCTGCAAATAATTGTCCTTCGCAAAAACATCCACCGCAAACATTCCATTTACGTCTGTGGCCGTGGTGATCACCGGGCTTGCCCCCACAATTTCCGCAATTTTCTCACACCACTGATTTCCCCCTCCGGTGTGGCCGGAAAGCAGGGAAATACAGTGATTTCCCCCCTCGTCCATCACCAGCACCGCCGGGTCATGCCATTTGTCCGTGAGAAAAGGGGCAATACTCCGCACAGCGATCCCACATGCCCCGATAAACAAAATAATATCTGCATTTAAAAAAGCTTCTCTCGTCCACTGTTCCAGTGTTCCGGCAACCTTTTCTCCAAGTTCTATGTCCTGTGTCGTTTTCTGAAATAGCTGCGCATTGAAATCAAATCTCTTTTTTATTTTTTGCCCAAGTCCAAGTCCTTTTTCGGTAAACCCTATGATATAAAGCATCTACTTTCCCTTTCTATATTCCGTTGAAAATTCAGGATGATAGAGTTTGGAGCGCTGATAAGAGGGATGGTCTACCACATCTCCCACAAGGATCAATGCCGTTTTTGTAATCCCCCGCTCTTTTGCCTTTTCCGCCAGCTCCCCCACCTTGCAGACAATCTTTATCTCATCCTCCCAGGTGGCTTTGTATACAATAGCCGCCGGGGTGTCCTCTCTGTATCCCCCTGCCACAAGCCGTTTTGTAAGCTCACTCAGCATTCCGGCGCTTAAAAAGATTACCATAGATGCCTGGTGGGCGGCAAAGCTCTCAATACTCTCTTTTTCTGGCACCGAAGTCCGGCCAGCCATACGGGTGATCACCAGGCTCTGTGACACCTCCGGCAGGGTGTACTCCAGATTTAAGGCTGACGCCGCCCCACAGAAGGAGCTGACCCCGGGACAGGAATCGTAGGGAATCTTTTTTTCCTCCAAAATATCCATCTGCTCCCGCACTGCCCCATAAAGGCTGGGGTCACCGGTGTGAAGCCGCAGGGTTTCCATCCCCTGTTTTTCTCCCCACTCCATCTTTTCCGTCACTTCCTCCAGTGTCATTTTCGCACTGTCATAGAGAATACAGCCGGGTTTTGCCTCCTTCAAAAGCTCCGGGTTTACCAGAGAACCGGCATAGATGATCAGATCCGCCTCTCGGATATATTTCTGCCCCCGCAGGGTAATGAGATCCGCCGCCCCCGGGCCTGCGCCTACAAAATGTACCATATTTTACTCCTTTACCACAATAAGGGAATAGTAACTCCCCTGTTTTGGCATCTCCTCCACAGAAAGGTAATGCCTCTCCCCCTCCATGCCGCAGTTTTCCACCATCCTTGCATCCACGCCCTTTTCCAAAAGCTGTTCTCTCACTTTGCCAAGCTTTTTTCCCGACTTCATCAACACTTTGGTGCCGGAAAGCTTTAACGCCTCCTCTATGGAATAGGATGCAGGTATGATATGAAGACTTTCGGCCTTTTCCGTCAGGCTGATGTTTAAAGCAGCCGCCACAGCACAAAAAGAGGGGATTCCGCTTACCATCTCTGTGTCATATCCTCTGTCTTCCAATATTTTTTTCAGATACAGATAGGTAGAGTACACCGATGGGTCTCCAAGGGTGAGAAATGCCACCTGTTTTCCCTGGTCCAAACATCCGGCAATCATCTTGGCCCCATTTTCCTGGCTCTCCCGCAGGGTTTCCTCCACTTTTGTCATAGGCATAGGAATTGCCATCGTCTCCTTTCCCGCCAGGCTTTTGCATCCCTGTTTTGCGATCCGGTAGGCTATGCTGTTTTCCGGGGTATCTCCCGGCACTGCGATCACTGCGCTCTCCTCCATCACCCGCATTGCCTTTAGGGTCAAAAGCTCCGGATCTCCCGGCCCTACTCCCACACCGTACAATTTTCCTCTCTCCATATCTCTATGCCCCTTTCGCCTCTGCCAGCTTTCCTTCCACACTGGAAAAGAGAATCACATCTATCACAATGCCCGACCCCCGGCTGCAAAGGTTTTTCTGTATCTTTTTCACTGCAATTTCCATGGCAGGCTCCAAAATACCTGCTGCCTTTAAAATCTGAATGCTTTCCTCTGTTACCGCCGTATGTAGTATGGCTTTTGCCGTCTTAAGATCTGCCCCGGCTTCTATGGCACAGGCCGCCATCAGCTCCGCCCGGCAGTCTGCGGACTTAGAATGGGTATCCATGATCCCTCCCGCCACTTTGATAAACTTTCCGATATGGGCCACAAAGGTGATCCGCTCCACCCCCAAATCCAAAGCCATATCCAGGGTTTTTCCCACAAAATTGCTGCACTGAATACTGGTTTTGTCTTCCAGTCCCGGATAATTCCTGGCAAAAACTTCCCCGTAATTCCCCGGGGTAATGAGAAGGTGCCTCTCCCCCTCTGCCAAATGCATTTTCATTTCCGCCTGGATACTGCCAAGCAGCCCCTCCTCACTCATAGGCACCACAATCCCTGTGGTCCCCAGAATGGAGATTCCCCCCTTAATCCCAAGCCGGGGATTAAATGTCTTTTCCGCCAATTTTTCCCCCTCCGGCGCTTCAATAAGGACCTTCGCTCCACCGAGAAAGGCCGCTTCTCTTAGCACTTCCCTGATTTCTTTTTCCATCATCTCCCGAGGGATACGGTTAATGGCCGCACTGCCTATGGGCTGATCCAGGCCTGGTCTGGTGACTCTCCCCACTCCAACTCCCCCGTCAATGTCCACCTGCCCAGGGGATAGACTTTCATCTCTTGTCACTTTTGCATAGATGTAAATCCCGTCTGTCACATCCGGGTCATCCCCTGCGTCTTTTTTAATGGCACAGCTGACAAAATTTTTTCCCCTGGTTACATCCTCTACAGTGAGAAACAGGGAAACCCCGGCGGGAGTCAATACATGCACCTGTGAAACATCCTCCCCCAAAAACAGCATCTTTGCCGCCGCCTTTGCCGCCGCAGCAGCGCAGGAACCTGTGGTATAGCCGCAAAAAAGCTTTTTTCCCTCGCAAAGCACGTACTGGTCTTTTAAAGCCTCCATGTTTCTCTCACCTATCCTCCTCCGACGGGAAATTCATATATTTCACGTACAGTTCCTGGAACCTCGGTTCTTTTGCCAATGAAACCTCTCTTGCCCTTTCCGAAAGCCTGTCCAGGGTTTCCCCGGCATCCTCTCTGGTGAGATAACACTCTCCTCCTTTCAGAGAGGTATTTCCCACCGCAGCTGTCTTCTCCAAAAGCTCCCGGGGCAAAAGTCCGATTGCCGCCGCCTTTTCCCTGGAAAGGTAAAAGCCAAATCCCCCTGCCAGGTAGACCCGGTGAATATCTTTGCATTCCTTTCCGCTTTTTTTCAGCAAAACCTCAATGCCAGCCCGAACCGCCCCTTTGGCAAGCTGAAGTTCCCGGATATCTTTTTGGAAAAGCCGTATCATTTCTCCGCTTTCTCCTTTTGCCACAGGAAATCCGCTTTCAAAATATTCCCCTCCCAGTCTTCCTGTGTCATCCATAATTCCTGCCTTTAACAGTTCTGCCACGATCTCGATCAGCCCTGTGCCAAAGGTAATGTTCCCCCCCTCAAAAGCAGGGCCCGCCGCAGTGGAGGCCGTATAGAAAGAGTTTCCGTCCCCCAGAACCATTTCCCCGTTTGTGCCCAAATCCAGAAACAACGCCGTCTCCCTCCGTTCCTGCCATCCACAGGCAAAGAGCCCTGAGATGATATCCGCCCCGATAAAAGCGGAGGCCCCGGGGGGCAATACAATGTCTGCTGAAAGTTCTTCACTGCCAAAGACTTCTCCGAAAGACAAGCACTCTCTTTCAAGGGAAACCGGGGTAAAGGGCGCTGCCCCAAGACCCTGGCAGGAATAGCCTCTCAGGAGATGGAGCATCGTGGTGTTTCCGGAAAATATAATTTTCTTTACCAAATCTCCCGAAACATTTTTGCTAAGAAGCAGCGTCCTTATCCCCTTAAGAAGGCTCTCTTGTATCAGTTCTCTTAGTTCCTGTCCCCGCCCCTGATTTGCCGCCTGGATCCGACTCATCACATCAAAGCCGTACACTCTCTGAGGATTCATGCAGACGTGGGAATGTATTACCTTTTTTCCCTCAAGGTCTACAAGGGAAAAAGCCAGGGTAGTGGTGCCGATATCCACTGCCACTCCGTAAGATGTGTCTCTCCATCCCCCTTTGGCTTTCCCGTGACTCCTTGTCTCTTTGTCTGCATTTCCCAGGATCTGGATCTCTTCGCTCTCTTCCTGCGGAAAAGAAATACAAAGATCTCCCATAACCTTTGCCTGGCATCCTAGACGAACACCGGACCTTAACTCATCTTTTGTCAGACAATTTTCATCTGCCCGGGTGACAGGCAAATTTCCCACTGTCACTTTTATCCTGCATTTTCCGCATTTTCCCATTCCTCCGCAGGGTCTTTGCAGAGTGATGCCGTGCTTCAAGAGCACATCCTGCAGTCTCTCTCCTGCCTTACAGGAAATCTTTTTTTCTTCGGAGGGGCTCTTTACCGTCAAGATAATCTCCCTGCGCCTGAGCCCGCAGTCCAGACTGGTGCATGTTCTGCAGTCATGACAAACCTGAAAAACATCCTTATCCTCTGTTACCGCCAAAAAATAGCACATGGATTTTTCCGGGTTCAGCATAAAGGCAGAGGTTAAGGAAAGTCCCAGTGTCCGCTTTGCATCCACCAGATCAAAGGCAGTTTTCTGCATCTCCATAGGCAGATCCTCCGGTGCAGAAAGCCTACGGCAAATGCCAAATCCCTCCTCTTTACACATTCGTTTGATGTATCCCTGCACCTGCTCCTCAAAGGTGAAAAGACAAGCGTCCGCCATAGCAGATACGAAAAGCCCGGAAAATCCATCCCCTTTGTCAAAAAAGGACTTGCACAGAGTATCTGCCCCTTTACCCACAGTGAGAACCACGGACATCACCTTGTCCCATCCGGTAAGTTTTTTCAATTCTTCCGGGGCCTCCTGCACGGTCAGAGCCGCCTTGGGTTTTAAATAGACACAAAGTTTCGGCAGCAGACTGTCATACTGTCTGGCCATTTCCTCTCTCGAATGCCCCTCCCCATGATATCCCAGCAGTTCAAAGACGGTATCTTTTTGGGGAATTATATTTTTTCCTGTCACAATTCGGATGTCTGTCATGCTCACGCCTCATGAATAAAATTTTGTTTCAACGCTTTTTCCACAAAAAATATGGTAGATATCAGTATCACACACTCAAGGGTACACACGATCCCCGCCATGATCCCCACTGTGCCCTCTGACTTTCCATAAAAGGGAATATGGATCAGCGCAGAAGGTATCATCATGATCCATCCAATTTTCCACCACAACTTCCCGCAGTACTCCTGGGCAAATTTCCAGGTTTCCTTATTTTCCATGGAGCGGTGTGTCCGATATCCTATGACTCCATTGATGTTTTTGGGGGGATGCTTCCACATCATCCTTCCGCCGAGGATCATAAGAATCGGTATCAAAATATCACAGACAAACATAAACCACCAAAACCACATAGAATCACCTTCCTTTTCAATATGTTCATTTTATCACATAATAGGCAGATGGCATATAACTATTTTGCATGTCTTTAAAATTGAGAATCGTCCGATATATTAAATAGGAGGATTAAAAGGAGGCAGACACATGGAAAAAGAAACTACTCCCAGCCAAAGTGAATGGCTGATCATGGAAATCATCTGGGAAGCAGGCTCCTCTTTGACCGCAAAGGAAGTTATCGGAAAGATAAAAGAAAAATCAGATATGTCCCCCAGAATGGTGCGTGTTCTCTTGAACCGTCTGTGGCAGAAAGGCGTTTTAAGCTTTACCGTAGATGAACATGACGCAAGAGTTTACCACTATACGGCAATGAAATCCAAAGAGGAATGCCAGAAAGAAAAAAGCCGGAAGTTTGTGGACAGCTATTTTGAGGGCAGCCAGAAAAATGCTATGGCGGCGCTGCTGCAAAGCGCAAAGCTGACAGAGGAACAGTTTGAGGAACTGGAATCCATCTTAGAGCAGTGCAGAGAAAGGGATAAGGACTGAGAATGACGACACAAGAATTTGTAAGCAGCGGAATCGACTGGTTCAATTTTTTCGCAGTCTATTATGTGATACAGATCCTAAGGTGTGTCCTGATCTCTTATCCAGTATTTGCCTTTGCCTTTCTCCTGCGGAAAACTCTTTTGAAAAATAACGTATTCCTCAAAGCCATCCTGTGGAGCCTGTTTATCCCGGTAATATTTGCAGGAAAAATGAAATTTTATTACGAGAGCAAAACAGGTGCGATCCTGTTTTCCTGGTGGACGGCAAAATTGATGGACCATACATGGATAAACTGGCTGTATTTATGTGTCATGTTTGTATACGCTGCAAGACTGTTTCTAAAAAAGCGGAATCTAAAAAAATTGGTTGCAGAAATGGAAAAAGTGAAAGTTGAGGACACTTTTGTCTACGTCACAAAAATGCCAGTCACTCCCTCCACCATAGGAGTATTTCGGCCAAAGATCGTGATGCCGGAGGTCATGATAAAGGAATATGACCAGCGGGAACTTCAGACGATCCTGCTCCACGAAAAGACCCACATCCGGTTAGGGCATCTGCTGTTCTATTTTTTGTGGGATTTATTGCGGGTGCTGTTATGGCTCAATCCCTTTCTCACCGCAGGGACAAAATTTTTCCGGGAGGATATGGAAGAACTCTGTGACTGGGTTACCATCCAAAGGAGCCGGGAAAAAGCCTACGATTACGGACAATTGCTGTTAAAGAGTATGCGGTTTTTGCAGGCGGAAAACCAGGACTTTAATATGTTTGCCACCTTTGCAGGAGATAAAGAATACCAGAATATTCGGCAGAGGGTTATAAGGATTGCCCTCTATCGGCCATATAAGCAGATAATGGCAGTGGGAACGCAGGCTATTGCTGCACTGTGTGTCCTGGCAACGGTTATATGGATACAGAATATTTCCTATAGAAGAGCAAATGAAAACAACGTTATGATCACATACGGATTTGACGGCAAAAATGTGACTTTCTCTGATGCCAATGACGGGCTGCGCCAGATCATTTCCTATGATGACAGCTATGTTTATGTGGACAGAGAAGCCTTTGAGAATTATCTGGATGAAAAAAATGCGGCGGGGGACATTTTTATTGTCTTTGGGGGATTTTACAAACTCCCTGGAATTGGGGGTGTTGGATACTCCTGCTGTTATGAGTCGGGCTCTAAGGAGCAGATCGTTAAGATTCCTTATGAAAATACTATGAATGACTGGCGGGTGAAGGTTCTTAAAATGCTTTAAATGGGAAAATAGAAATGGTTACACCGGCTGTTTCCAGCCGGTGTTCATTTATCTGCTTCAAACTCCTCCCTGTGTCTCTGAAAGAAATCATAGAAATATCTCACATTTTCAAGCTCCGTCCATTTTGCCTCATCAAGCTCCCTGGCATCAAGATTATAAATTTTTGCATTGAGGGTTCCAAGCATAAAGGGTGAATGTGTGGAAATAATAAACTGGCATCCTAAAAACCGTGCCATTTTGTTCAGGTTTTCCGCAAGCACAGTCTGATTTCCCGGGGACAAAGACACCTCCGGCTCGTCCAAAAGATAAAGGGCATCCGGCTCCATATAATCATCTAACATCTGCAAGGTAGTCTCTCCGTTGGAATATTTTTCCTGAGCAAATTTTAGAATTTCAATCTGTTGATACATTCCCTTTGAATTTTTCAATGTCTCGATCTGCTCTTTTGGCATCCCTCTTCTCACATGCTCGTACACATACCCTTCTTCCAAAACCTGCTCCTGCTGGATTTTCTTTATCTCATACAAAATATCTTCACTCTTGATATATCTGCTTTTCGGCGGAATTTTCCTTATGGCTCTCCCATCCTCATCATCCCCCAGTGTAAAGCTGCATTCCTCTACAAAATCCGTAAAATAGGGGGTGAGTCCAAACTTATTGCTGGTGGCATATTCCTGCCCTGTTAAATGAAGCTTATTTGCAATGATATTTAACATGGTAGATTTTCCGGAGGCATTGTTGCCGTACAAAATAGTGATCGGATGAAACAATAATAATCTCTCCGTCTTTGCCGCAAATACATTATACGGATAGATGTTGGGATTTTTGACCTTTTTGTTGGAAAAGAGAAAACTGCTTAGATAAATTATGGCTTTCACCCTCTCTCCCGATAATATTTCTCTACTTCCGCCTCATAAGCCATCTCAGTATTGGCATCAAACAACACCCATTCCACCATATCAATTTTTCCTTCGTTTGTGTCCAAAAATCTTGCCACGGTATGAACTGCGATTTTTGCAGCCAGTTTAACAGGGAAGTGATAAATCCCCGTTGAAATGGAGGGAAAGGCAATTGTCCGGATGCCGTTGTCAACCGCCAGCTGCATAGAGTTAAAATAGCAGTTTGACAAAAGTTCCTCCTCCTTTTTAGTGCCGCCATTCCATACCGGACCTACGGTATGGATCACATAGTCACAGGGCAGATTGTACCCTTTCGTCATCTTTGCCTGCCCGGTCTTGCAGCCTCCCAGCAATCGGCATTCTGCCAAAAGCTCCGGTCCTGCTGCCCGGTGAATTGCTCCGTCCACTCCGCCGCCTCCAAGCAGTGATGAGTTTGCGGCATTTACAATGGCCTGTGCGTCTGTGATTTTTGTAATATCTCCTCTAACTGTCTTTATCATAGTACCTCCAATCTGTTGTGGTTTTTAGTTTATAATATCAGAACTGATTACGTCAAGGGCAGCAGCTGGTGTCATTATTTGTAAGTTTTGAAATTAGCCGCAAATTCCATTACCTTTTCTATCCGTATAACTATAATTTACTTTCACAGGAATGGGGCAATTCATCGCAAAATGGGCATGATATTTCGCAATAATTTTTCCGTTCATTTGATGTTCCTTTCCTGACAAGGCCATCCAAAGTGCATCACCTTTCAACCCTCGATTTAGCGTTTTCTCACCCGTCAATTGCAGTCTGTTTGGTATAATAATCCTATATATAAATAACAACAGGAGGATCTATGCCATGCCAAAC
>JAMPFA010000035.1 GCA_023664725.1 Roseburia sp.
CATGATTAGCTGAATTGTCGGCTGATCGTGTCCCTGTTCTGTTTATTTTTGTATTAGGCAGCCAACTCTTCACGAATAAGTATTGCATATCTTTGATAGGCTGTGCTGTGTTCATAATTTGTCCTCCTTTGTCCATGAAAGGAATAGCCGATTTCCTCTCATTTTGAAAAAAATGTTTTTTGGGTGTTAAGTATCTGAGATTTATTCCGATATATAAGGTGTAAATCAAAAATGCAACACAATATAAATTGTGTTGCATTTTTTGCGTGTTCTCAATTATTTTTTGCAGAAAACACTCGAACAAATATCTTCCGTTGTATTTAATAGACATTTCGTGTACAGTATAGGTAAAGTCATTTCGTTATTTCAGAAACCGCCAGAAAGGAGACAGGTATGTCTGGAAAGGTTGCAATAGGCCTGCAAAGCTTTGAGCAGGCCTTTTCCACGGACTTTCCATATGGGATGGTGAAAACTATTGTCAGCTGCAGGGCACATATCCTGTCATATTTTTAAGCTTTGCAAAGGTCAAAACCGCAAATTATGACGATATGCAGTATTCCATAGCAAGCATCCTGTTTGAAGCCTGCCAGCAAAACAGTTTTCTGTTAAAAAGTGATTTTTTAAGCCGCTTTTATAACAAGAAAGTTATCATTCTTTTGGACGAGTATGACACCCCTGGGCAGGAGACATGGCTTTCCGGCTATTGAGATGAGGCAGTTCGTTTTTTCAGAAGCTTTTTTAACGCCAACTTCAAAACCAATCCATACTTGGAGCGGGGGTTGATCACAGGGATTTCAAGAATATCAAAACAGAGCATTTTCTCTGATCTGAACAATCTTGAAGTCATCACAACAACCTCTGAAAAGTATGCAAGATATTTCGGCTTCACAGAGCAGGAGGTTTTTCATGCCCTTGATGAAATGGGACTGGGAAAAGAAAGGCAGGGCGTAAAAGCCTGGTATGACGGTTTTACTTTTGGCAGCATTACAGATATCAACAATCCCTGGCCAAATCCTCTCATTTATTGTCGGCGGTGAAAAATACAAGCCATATTGGGCTGACACAAGTTCAAACGGACTTGTAAACAGGCTGATACGGGGATGGTTTGGAAATTCCAAAGAGGTATATAATGAATTTATCAAAGCCCTGCTAAATGACAACGTAAAAAAGAAAAATACCTTCATGAACAAAGTAGTTTTTGCCACTTTCAGTTCCTTTGACAGCGGCAATAAACCTTCACAGGCAGCGGAACCGGAACTCTTTTATCATGGTTTCGTCCTGGGCATGATCGTTGACCTGGAAGATAAATATAAGGAAATACGGGTTTGCTTTTGAGGGAAAAAAGTGCTTGATTGAAAGCCCGGTGCTTGGTCCGATTTCTGTAAAGGAGATGTCCGGCGGCGTAAAGACCCTTATTCTCATGGCGTTTGACGAATCCGGAAAGATTTTTAACGCATCCTCTTGCGGGGATAACTGTGCAAAATGGATCACTGCCATCGGAAGCAGAAAAGACCTCATCATCAATCTGCACCATGTGCTGGATTTCAGCTCCGCAGGTGAACAACTTTATACTCAATGGTCGCACTTGCCGCCAGACGTGGGGAAAGTTCAGGCGTGACTGTGCAGTGCGACAAAAAATGCCGGATCCTGGAAGAGCTTGACTGGAAGCTTGTGCTACCCACCCTGCATGACCATATTATTTTTTGGATGAGGATACACTGGTCATTGCCGACGGTGCATCTATTGGATCTGAGATGAATGATTTGTCCCAGTTTATGAAAACCCATCCAAATACAAAATGCTATCTTCCGAAGTCTTTTGAATGGATGATATTGAAATCTGGCTTGACTGACGGCAATGCAGTGCTTCGTTTAACGTAAAACAACTTAATTTTCGCTGTACTAGCACATCCCCAGAACTTTATCGAGAGCCAGGAATATTTTAACTGGGAATGTTTTTTTACAGACATTCTGATACCGTACACGCAGGGAAGCTTCCTGGGCTTTGCAATAGACGCCTTTGTCATGACAATTTTATATCACAGAATTATCACAAAAAAAAGCACAAAAACAGTTGAGATTGACAACCAAATCGTTTATGATTGGAATAGTATCACCCAAAACCGATTTATCCTGTTTCCAGAAAAGACATTACACTTCGCCATGAGGCAGTCTGTTTCCAGGAATACATTATAAACTGGCTGAAAGAACACAAAAATAGAACTTTAACAAAGGAGCGTACATTATGAAAAAAGTCGGCTATTTCTTTTTTAGCTTTTTACCTGTTCTGGCATCTGTCGCTTTACAGATTGTAGTTATGATCCCCATGATGGGCGTCGTTTTTGTGACGGCCTTTCGCCAGTCTTCTTACCTGGATATGATAAACCATCTGCAGGATCTGGCTTTCAACCTGACATTTTCCACTGCGGCATCTGCAATTTACGCCGCCGCAGGCATCTGCATTTTCGGTCTGTGGTATCAACTTCAATTTAAAGGTAATATAACGAAAAATGTAAAAAAATGGTTAAGCCTAAAGCTGTTTCTCGGCGTCATCTGCATTGTCCCCGTGTTGCAGCTATTCACAGGATTTTTGATCGCCGGGGTATCCTCCCTGTTCCCCGGATGGCTGGAATTTTATGAGGATATCATGAACTCTGCCGGATTTTCCGGACATCCCTCTCTTCTTCTGATACTTTACGCCGTTATTTTAGGCCCTATTGCCGAAGAGTTTACGTTCCGTGGAGTGACCATGGCCTCCGCAAAGCGGGCACTGCCCTTCTGGGCTGCCAACCTTTTGCAGGCATTTTTATTTGGCGCTTTCCACATGAACATGATCCAGGGAATCTACGCCTTTGCCCTTGGACTGATCTTGGGCCTGATCTGTGAAAAAAGCGGATGTATCTGGTATTCTGTAGTTTTACACATGTGCTTTAACTTCTGGGGTACTTTTATAGCAGAAATCGTCACAGATATTTCCCCTGTGGCAATCTGTATTCTCTATCTGGCATTGATTTTTCTTGGAATCCTGGGATTATGGCTGATCGCCCACAATCTTCCAGCCAAAGAAAAATTTTCTCCACCCCCTAAAGAATCCCAGTTTCCTTCCGATATATATTACAACTAAATAATAAATCTTTTAACTACAGTAAATACGTGCCAGGGACGGCGGTTGTTAAGGAAATATCTCTTAATGGCTGTCGTCTATTTTTTATACCTTTTTTTATGGCAATAAGGAGGATACTATGATCATTAATTCCAGCGATGTTACTATGACTTCGCAACGCAAATACCAAAGTTCTACCCTCTATGCTTCTTCCGGCATGAGCTGGGGAACTTCCGGCATTCAAAACCAGAACTTGGCTTACATAGAAGATTACACGGAGGAATCTGAGGACGGAAAGAGCAGCGGCAGGGAGCCTGATTCCGGTGAAGAGCTTATGCAGCAGTTTAAACAGGCCAAAAGCATTGGGAAATACACACTGCAAAGCCCCCAGCAATCCCTGGCAAGCGCCATAAGACAGCAGTCTATAAACTATCTTTTTATGCTTCTTTTCGGGGGGAGCAACTTAAAAAAATTCAGCCTTTTTGACTATTTAGGCAGCACCTTTGGCGGAAATAACTGGGTTGGCCAACGCTCCGGCGGTAGTTACATGGAAACCTACAATTACACAGAAACAGAAACCACCAAATTTTCCACCACCGGAACAGTAAAGACGGCAGACGGCAGAGAGATTAACTTCAATCTTTCTCTCTCTATGAGCCGCAGCTTCGAGGAAGCCTATACCGGCAGCGTAGAATATGGAACCCCCTTAAACCAAACCCTGAACCAGGCAGCAAATATGTGTGACCCTCTGGTGATCAATTTAAACACAACCGCCGCCAGCGTGTCCGACCAGTCTTTCTATTTCGATCTGGATGCAGACGGACAGATGGATAAAATTTCAAATCTCTCCTCCGGCAGCGGTTTTCTTGCCCTTGACAAAAATGGAGACGGGAAGATCAATGACGGGAAGGAACTCTTCGGAACCGCAAGCGGAGACGGTTTTGGAGACCTGGCAGCCTACGACAAGGATGGGAACGGCTGGATCGATGAAAATGACGAGATATTTTCCAAGCTTCGTATCTGGACAAAAGATGAGCGCGGAAAGGACGTTCTCTATACCTTAAAACAGGCCGGTGTCGGCGCCATCTGTTTAAAACATGCCTCCACCGATTTCGCCTTAAAATCCTATGAGGACAACAGTACTAACGCACTGGTCCGCCAGACAGGGGTATTCCTCTACGAAAATGGAAAGGCGGGAACCGTGCAGCATTTAGACCTTGCAAAAAAGAACGCCTGACATTATAATAAGTTATTATAACAGCGAAGGGACATAGAACAAATGACATTTCAGTTTACAGATGACTGTATCATAGGAATTGAACAGATTGACGTAGAACATCAGTATTTGTTCACCATTTTAAATCAGATCGTAGATACCCTGCACCACAATGAGGGCATCACCGACGAAAGCCAAAAGCTGGAAACTTATATTGCCAGGCTGAAAGAATATGGCCAGATCCATTTTTCACACGAAGAAGCCTACATGGAAGAACACCAGGATTTAGAGTTAGAGCAGCAGAAACGGCAGCACAAGTATTTTATGGCAAAACTGGATTCCATTGATCTGATGGATTTAAATCAGGCGGAAAAGCGCAAAATATTAGAGGATATGCTGCAGTATCTTACAAAATGGCTTTACCAGCATATTTTAGGCAGTGACACTTTAATCGGCAAAGTGAATCATTTGCAGGCGGAAGCCACAGAGGGCATTTACTGTGAATTTACACCAAAATACGCTACCGGTATCCCCTCCATTGACGAGGAACATAAAGGGCTGTTTGAAATTATCAACAATGCCTACAAGCTGATGGAAGAAAAATCTTCTAAAGATGCCTATGACGAGATCATGCTCCTGCTTGACCAGCTGGAGGATTACACCAGAGTACATTTTTCCCATGAGGAAGCCTACATGGCATCCACCAATTATCCTCATCTGGATGCTCAGAAAAGAGCCCATGATGTCTTTCTCGCCAAGCTGGAGGATAAAGATATCGGCGAGAGTGAAACGGATCAGCAGGCTTACCTGGAAGATTTGTTGGATTTCCTCTTTGCCTGGCTAAGCAACCACATCCTCAAAATGGACAAAGGCATTTCTTAATTACATAGTTTCCTATAGAAAAAGAACCGACATCAGCCGGTTCTTTTTTGCAGGATATCTTAATCATCAGATTTTTCAAGTTCTTTTAAAACAACTGCAAGCTGCTCTGTCAATAACTTATCTTTCATAATCAAATCTTCATGTTCCCGTGTCAGATTCTGACGTTCCTGCATCAACTCGCTGATACGCTCAATAAGCTCCTGTTTTTTCACGGTTTACCTCCTGTTCTGAATGCAACTGTTATGAGTTCTCCTGTTCTACAACCACCTTATCCAGATGCCAGATATCATCCACATACTCCTGGATGGTTCTGTCAGATGAGAATTTTCCGGCATGTGCGGTATTTAACATGGACATCCTAGCCCAGCGTTTCTCATCCCTGTATGCCTCCTCAATGGCTTTCTGCGCATTGGCATAGGAATGGAAATCCGCCAGGATAAAGTAAGTATCTGCATATTGAGTACACTGCGTATTTAACAAAGAATTATATAAATCACGGAACAATTCACTGTTGTTTGGTGAATAGAAACCGTTGATCAACTGCATCAACACTTTGCGGATATCCTGGTCATTATTGAATATCTGCATTGGATTGTAATCCCTGTTCCTTTCATGGGCGATAACTTCATCGGAGCTCATACCAAAGATAAACATATTATCCTTGCCCACTTCTTCCACCATCTCCACATTGGCGCCATCCATCGTACCGATGGTCACAGCGCCGTTTAACATAAATTTCATGTTTCCGGTACCGGATGCCTCTTTACTTGCTGTGGAGATCTGCTCACTGACATCTGCTGCCGCAAAAATCCACTCTGCATTGGAAACACGGTAATCCTCAATAAATACCACTTTTATCTTGTCCTGGATACTCTTGTCATTATTAATTACTTCGGCAACACTGTTGATTAACTTTATAGTCAATTTGGCATTCTTATATCCTGCTGCCGCTTTTGCACCGAAAATAAATGTTCTTGGATAGAAGTCTCTCTCCGGATGCTCTTTCAGATCATTGTACAGATACATGATATGAAGGATATTTAAAAGCTGTCTCTTGTACTCGTGGAGACGTTTTACCTGCACGTCGAAAATGGAACGGGGATCTACATCGATTCCGTTGTGCTCTTTGATATATTTTGCAAGACGCAGCTTGTTCTGGTACTTGATATTCATAAACTCATGCTGTGCTTTCTCATCATCCGCATACAAAGCAATTTTTTCAATCTTGCTAAGGTCTGTGATCCATTCAGGCCCAATGTGATCTGTTACCCAGTCTGCCAAAAGCTGATTTCCGTGAAGCAGGAAACGCCTCTGGGTAATACCGTTTGTCTTATTGTTAAATTTGTTGGGGAACATCTCATAAAAATCTTTTAATTCCTGATTCTTTAAGATTTCTGTGTGAAGCCTTGCCACACCGTTTACGGAATAACCTGCTGCAATAGCCAGGTGAGCCATCTTCACCTGTCCATCCTGAACGATTGCCATACGGTTGATCTTGCTCTGGTCTCCTGGGAATTTCTCCTGAATGCGAAGGATAAACCTGCGGTTGATCTCCTCCACAATCTGGTAAATTCTTGGAAGCAGCCTGGAGAAAATCTCAATAGGCCATTTCTCTAATGCCTCTGCCATAATCGTATGGTTTGTATATGCACACACCTTTGTGGTGATATCCCATGCATCGTCCCAGTCCAGTCCTTCCTCGTCCAAAAGGTAACGCATCAACTCTGCCACTGCCACTGTAGGATGGGTGTCATTTAACTGGAATGCCACTTTTTTCGGCAGGTCATGGATGTCATCATGTGTCTTTTTAAATCTCTCTACCGCACGCTGTACGCTGGCAGATACGAAGAAGTACTGCTGTTTTAAGCGGAGTTCCTTACCTGAAATATGATTGTCATTGGGGTAGAGCACCTCTACCAGGTTTCTTGCAAGATTCTCCTGCTCTACTGCCTTGTGATAATCACCCTTGTCAAAAGAGTCAAGCTCGAAACATTCGATTGGCTCAGCATCCCAAATGATCAGAGTGTTTACCATATGGTTGTCATAACCGATAACCGGCATATCATAGGGAACGGCACGGACTGCCTGATATCCCTCATGAATAAATTTCGTCCTTCCGTCAGACATATTCTCTGCCCTGACATATCCTCCGAATTTTACTTCATAGGTATACTCTGGTCTTCTAAGCTCAAATGGATATCCGTCTCTCAGCCAGTCATCCGGCCTCTCCACCTGGAAACCGTCAATGATCTCCTGACGGAACATACCGTAGCGGTAACGGATTCCGCATCCGTATGCCGCATATCCCAGTGTGGACAAAGATTCCATAAAGCATGCTGCAAGTCTTCCCAGACCACCGTTTCCAAGAGCAGGATCCGGCTCCTGATCCTCGATCACATTGATGTCAAGACCCATCTCCTCCAATGCCTCTGCAATCTCTTTGTAACAGGTAAGGTTGATCATATTGTTTCCAAGCGCCCTGCCCATCAAAAATTCCATAGACATATAGTATACGATCTTTGGATCCTGTTTCTTTAACGTCTGCTGGGTCTCCATCCACTGATTGATCACCACGTCTTTTACCACATAGCTTACCGCCTGAAAGATCTCCTGGTCGCTTGCCTCATCCAGCGTTTTACGGTACAGCTTCTTTACATGGTCTTTTACCTCATTTTTAAAATTTTCTTTGTCAAAAACATCCTTTTTCAAGTAAATTCCTCCTTCTGTATCCATTCTCATTTCCTTGCATTTTCTATGACTGCTTCTTTACTTCCAATGCCACCTGTTCCCCATTGATATTCCAATCCTTCTTATAGCCGGAAAGGCTCTCAGTGGTAACCAGATTGGCCAGAACTTCCGCCTGGATCGTACTCTGGTTTTTCAGGAAAATATCGGACACTTTCTGACCTGCCTGATAGCTCACGGCAATTTTGTCCATAACTTCAAAACCAGCTTCTTTTCTCATGGTCTGGATCTTGCTGATCAATTCTCTCACAAAACCTTCCTCAATCAGCTCCTCCGTCAAGTTTGTATCCAGGACAACTGTAATGTCATTGTCGTTCTCAGCTGTGTATCCTTCCATCTGAGTCATTGTAATGAGCAAATCCTCATTTAATAATACAACTTCCTCACTGATACTGTCAAGTTTTATGGCGCCTTTGGTCTTTAATTCTGCCATGGCGGCATTGCCGTCGAGCTCTTCTAAGGCTTTTTTGATCTGCTGTAAGTATTTTCCGTACTTTGGTCCCACCGTGCGGAGCTGAGGTTTAAAGCTGTAGCTGGTGTATGCGCTGACATCCTGGGAAAATTCTGCCTTTTTCACATTTAACTCGTCCTCGATGATTTCTGTATAGAAATCAGATAATTCAAAGGGCGCCTTGATATACATCGTGCCGATGGGCTGGCGGTTTTTGATGTTGGCCTGATTCCGGCATGCCCGGCCCAAAACCACAACTTTAAGCGCAAGATCCATATCTTTTTCCAGCTCTTTGTCGATAATCCTCTCATCTGCCCACGGGAAATCACACAGATGAACGCTTTCCGGTGCGGATCTGTCCACAGTCCTAACCAGATTCTGATAGATATCCTCTGTCATAAAAGGAATCATGGGGGCTGCACACTTGGCAACAGTGACAAGGGCTGTGTAGAGAGTCATGTAGGCATTGATCTTGTCCTGCTCCATTCCCTTTGCCCAGAAACGCTCACGGCTTCTTCTCACATACCAGTTGCTCATCTCATCCACAAAGCCGTCCAATGCCCTGGCAGCTTCCGGAATCCTGTAATTGCCAAGGTTTGTATCCACATCGATGATCAGGCTGTTTAATTTGGATAAGAGCCATTTGTCCATAACGGGAAGTTTATCGTATTCCAGTGTGTGTTTGCTGGCATCAAAGTTGTCTATATTGGCATAGAGGACAAAAAATGCATAGGTGTTCCACAGTGTCCCCATAAACTTCCGCTGTCCCTCCTGGACCGCCTTGCCGTGGAAACGGTTGGGAAGCCAGGGAGCCGAGTTGATATAGAAATACCAGCGGATAGCATCTGCTCCATAGGTTTTAAGCGCCTCAAAGGGGTCTACGGCATTTCCTTTGGACTTGCTCATTTTCTGTCCGTTTTCGTCCTGCACATGACCTAATACAATTACGTTCTCATAAGGTGATTTGTTAAACAGCAGAGTAGATTCCGCCATCAGGGAATAAAACCACCCGCGGGTCTGGTCCACCGCCTCGGAGATAAACTTGGCGGGGAACTGCTGCTCAAACAAATCTTTATTTTCAAAAGGATAGTGATGCTGTGCAAAAGGCATTGCACCGGAGTCAAACCAGCAGTCGATCACCTCAGGAACTCTGTGCATCTCCTTCCCGCAGTCCGGGCAGGCAAATGTCACTTCATCGATATAGGGACGGTGGAGTTCCACTTTTGCATCCTCTTTATTTCCCGTTCTCTCTGCCAGCTCTTCCCTGCCGCCGATACACTCCTGATGTCCGCACTCACATTCCCATACATTCAAAGGTGTTCCCCAGTAACGGTTTCTGGAGATTCCCCAGTCCTGGATGTTTTCCAGCCAGTCCCCGAAACGCCCTTTTCCGATGGATTCGGGAATCCAGTTTACGGTATTGTTGTTTCGGATCAGATCATCCTTCACCTCTGTCATTTTGATAAACCAGGACTCTCTCGCATAGTAGATAAGCGGGGTGTCGCAGCGCCAGCAATGAGGATAATCATGCTCAAATTTCGGTGCGTCAAACAAAAGACCTTTCTGCTCCAAATCTGTCAAAATCTTCGGGTCCGCTTTTTTTACAAAAATGCCTGCGTAGGCTGTCTCCTCTGACATTTCTCCTTTTCCGTTTACAAGCTGTACAAAGGGCAGGTCATATTTTCTTCCCACCTGGGCGTCATCCTCACCAAATGCCGGGGCGATATGAACGATACCAGTACCATCTGTCATGGTGACATAGGAATCACAGGTGATATAATGTGCTTTTTTGTGCTGTTTTTCTATAATATTCTTTGCAAAATCAAAGAGAGGCTCATACTCTTTTCTCTCTAAATCTGTTCCCTTGCAGGTCTCCAAAACTTCGTAGGCCGTCCCGCCTTCCTCTGCAAGTTTTCCAAGTACTTTATCCAAAAGTGCCTGAGCCATATAGTAAGTATAGCCGTCCTTTGCCTTTACCTTGCAGTATGTCTCCTCGGGGTTTACACAGAGAGCCACGTTGCTGGGCAGTGTCCAGGGAGTTGTGGTCCAGGCAAGGAAATAGGCATCCTCCCCCACCACTTTAAACCGCACTACCGCAGAGCGCTCTTTTACCGTCTTGTACCCCTGTGCCACTTCCTGGGAAGAAAGGGGAGTCCCACATCGGGGACAGTAGGGAACGATCTTAAATCCCTTATACAATAATTTTTTATCCCAGATCTGTTTTAAGGCCCACCACTCCGACTCGATAAAATTGTCGTCGTAGGTCACGTAAGGGTTGTCCATATCCGCCCAGAAACCTACGGTTCCTGAGAAATCCTCCCACATACCCTTGTATTTCCACACGGATTCCTTACATTTTTTGATAAAGGGCTCCATACCGTAGGCTTCAATCTGCTCTTTCCCGTTTAAGCCCAGAAGCTTTTCCACTTCCAGCTCCACCGGAAGCCCGTGGGTGTCCCACCCGGCTTTCCTTGGCACAAATTTGCCCTTCATGGTCTGATATCTCGGAATCATATCTTTAATGACACGGGTTAAGACATGACCGATATGGGGCTTTCCGTTTGCCGTAGGAGGGCCGTCATAAAAAGTGTAGGTTTCCCCCTCTTTCCGGTTCTCCATACTCTTTTCAAAAATGTCATTGTCTTTCCAGAACTGTTCTGTGGCTTTCTCCCGTTCCACAAAATTCAGATTCGTCTCTACCTTGTTATACATAAATTCCTCCTAAAGTTCTATTGTTTATGCCTTTTATAAAGTTAAAATGTGTCATGATTGTCATCATCTTCGTGATGATACTCGTAACTGTCGCTATAATCATCATCAAAGTCATACTCATCAAAAGGAATCTGGAAATCATCATAAAATTCTCCCTGTTCTTCCAACTGACGCCTGAACTGCCGCTGGAATTCCTCCTGAAATTCTTCCTGGAATACAGAGGAATTAAAAGCAGAAACCCACATAGCAATACATGCGATAACTGACAACACCGACATAATGATTCCTGCAATGGCGAATCCTTTTCCCTGCCTGCACCTTACCAGGTGTATGATCCCAAAAATAATGGATAAAATCGCAAGTAATATGTTGATGCAGCTGCAAAACAGCACAAGGGCAATGATTCCAAGCACCAGTGACGCAATGCCAAATCCCATGCTCTCTTTTGGGGGCTCATCATAATTCTGGTATTGATACCCGCCCTGATAAGAGTAATTGTTTTGGTTTTCCTGGTAACTTCCGCTGTAACTTGCACTGCCTTCCCGGTAAATATTCTCCCCGTAACTGCCCTGGGTACTGTTATCCTGCCCGTAGTCGTTTCCAAAACTGCTTCCTTGCCCCGGATTCTCCTGTGAATTGACAGGATTTGCAGTGTTCTGCCCTTCCGAAGACATATCTGAATTGTAATTCTCTTCGCTCATTTTTTCACTCCTCGCTTTTTTGTAAAATTACTCATGTTCCATTCTATCACACTTTAATTTATTTTTGTAGAAAAATTTTGAATTTATTGGAAGATATGCAAAAAGTTCTGAAACAGCTATTTTCAAACTGTATCAGAACTTTTATAAACCGCATCCTATTTTGGGAAACGGCATCTGAAAATTTCTCATGGGATGGAAAATATATTTCGTCCGATCCCATACAAAACCAAAACACAGATACAAAACCATACGATAACATTCTGGACAAAACTCATCTGCCAACGTCCCGTTCTTATATAATCTATAACATATTTAGAAAAAATAATGACAAGAAGCGGGCTGAGCAGCAACAGTGCCGGATTTGCCGCAAAAGCCCCCTCAAAGTCAAAATGCAGCAAAGACGCACACATATGTGTCACTCCGCACCCGCTGCACTTTAATCCCGTCAACGCCCGGATGGGGCATGGAATCCCGATCCCTGTACGATAAAAGAATTTTCCGTATGCCGCTCCCGCTGAAAAGAGAAGTATGGCAACGAAAAGTACATGGAAAAAACGTTTCCTTATCATTTGCCTACAACAGTATCTCACATACGGGCCATATTGTTCAACTCGTTCTGCATGATTGCCCATGCCACAACCGGGATGATCAGGCACAAGATCAGATAAAGAATTCCGCTGTTACTGGAGGACATCCCCCTGCTGGTCTTTGCCATATCAATTTTTTCACCCTGCTTATAAGCCCAATATAAACCGTAAATGTTACAGGTGATAACAGAAAGCAAAAACGCCACCCCACCGGAAGTCCCGTCAACGCCAGCGGCAGTGTTCGTATCGTTAGACAAGCAGATAAACCAGTAAATACCGTAGATACCGCAGGTAACGATGGATAAAATAATGCACACCGCAATATTCCTCTCTTGGATCATACTCATTCTCTCCTTTTTTACGTAGTTGTTTCGACACGCTTTTCACTATATCCCAATACATAACAAAAGTCAAGGAGATATTTCCCTGACTTTTTCATGCTTTCAACTAAATAATTTAATTAAATCCCACAACCTTCTGTGAAATTTTGTAAGCCGCTATGGAGATTTTCCTGCCGCCTTTTCCCGGCAGGTTCATGGTATTGCCCATGATCCCTGACCTCAAATGGTGGAACAGCCTGATATCCTGCTGCTTGATATATTTCCAGAGTTCCCTTTTTTTCTGCAGATTTTCCTCCGTGCCGGAACGGATCAGCATAACGGTAGAAATAACCGTGATGATTTCCAGATAGTTAAACATGTAATGCCGCAGTTTCCGGTTGGGGATTTTCCAGAGGTCAAAGGCCTCCACCATGATCTTATTCACTTTGATCTGCTGGTCGATACGGCCGATCATCACACTCTCGTTGACAGACTGGTCATCCCTTCCAATATAGTAACGGTAAAAATCCACATCCATGTAGTACATATTTTTTACTTCCGGCAGAGGTTTGTATACGAAAATATTATCCACGTAAAACGTGTGCTTCGGCAGTTCCAGCCCGCAGTCACGGAGAAGCTTTGTCCGGTAGATCACGGAGTGCATCAGAATATACACCCCTTTGTGAAAACGTTTGGTATCCTTCCATCCAAACATTTTGTCTGTGGGAAACACGGAAGTGTAACGCATGACTTTTTTCCGCTTTGCCCCCTGTTTCTCATAGACAAAGTTGCTGATCATCATGTCCAGCGTCCCGCTTCCTCCCGCCAGCTCCTTTAGCTTTGCAAGGATCTGTAAGTATGCCTCCTCATCCACCCAGTCATCACTGTCCACCACTTTAAAATAAATGCCTGTTGCATTTCTGATCCCGGCATTTACCGCCTCTCCATGACCCCCGTTTTCCTGGTGGATGGCCCGGACGATCCCGGGGTATTTTTTCTCATAGGCGTCAGCGATATCTCCTGTCATATCCTTTGAGCCGTCATCCACCACCAAGATCTCCACATCATCTCCTCCCGGCAGCAGGGATTTGATGCAGTTTTCCATATATTCCTCTGAATTGTAGCACGGGATCGCAATCGATAATAATTTCATACTGTCTCTCCTTATTTTATTTATGGGCAATCATATCTTCCGCCATAGCCAATGCCCGCTCTGTAATGGCGTCTATATTGTAATATTTATATTCTGCAAGCCTTCCCAAGAGATATACATTTGACAGCTTTGAAAATCTGTCCGCATATTTCTGATAGAGCTTCTGATTGTCCTCATTCAAAATAGCGTAGTAGGGAATCTCCCCCTCCGCCCCTGTGTATGCGAAGGGATACTCTTTTACGATGGTGGTGCCCCCTACATTTTGTCCCGTGAGATATTTAAATTCTGTAATCCTGGTAAATTCCTCGCTCACCGTATAATTTACCACGCTTCTTCCCTGAAAACTGTCCTGTTCTAAATGCTCAAATTTAAAATCCAGGGAACGGTAGGGAAGTCTGCCGTAAGCACAGTCAAACAGTTCATCCAAAGGCCCTGTATAAACCACTTCGCCCGTAAATTCTTCCCCTTCAAACAGGACTTTATCCTGCAAAAACTCCATTTTTTCTCTGCAGTCCGTACCTGTCTCTACGGTAATCCCGGGATGGTCTAACATTTTTTCAAACATGGGCGTATAGCCGTCCTTTGGCACTCCCTGGTACTTATCTCCAAAATAGCGGTTGTCATGGGAAATCACCACCGGAACTCTCCCTGTCACCTCAGGGCTTATCTCCTCCGGCGCCTGCCCCCACTGCTTCATGGTGTAATGCAGGAAAATGTTTTCATACACATAATCTGCAATAGCTTTTACCTCTGGGTTATCATTTTTCCGAAGATCCATAATGGGAACTCTGCTTCCCTCCCCGTATTCCGAGATCAGAAGTTTCTCCAGTCTGTCCGCCTTTTCTTTGTCGTAAACCATATGCAGTGTATTCAGATTAAAGGGCACCGGGATCAGCCTGCCATACACATTTGCAGCCACCTCATGTCCAAAAAAATACCACTCTGTAAATCTGGAAAGAAACTGAAATACTTTTTCTATACTGGTATGGAAAATATGGGGGCCGTATTCATGGATCAGCACTCCGTGGGAATCTTTTCTGTCATAGCAGTTTCCTCCGATATGGGAACGCTTTTCTATCACCAGGACTTTTCTGTTTCCCTCCTCCGCCAGTTTCTGCGCCACAGCAGCTCCCGCAATGCCAGAGCCGATTACAATGCTGTCGTACATATCCTACCTCATCTTTCTGTTAATTCTTACCTGTTCAATATTATCTATTATACACATTTTTTCCCTGGAAACCACATTTTTTTGTATCTTAAAAGAATTTTAAGAAACCTGCCTCCTGGATTTGAAACAAAAAAATTTCCACTTGCAAGATTGTCTTATTACTTGTAAGATAAAACAGATGAGTATATTTGTTATTAAGGAGGAATAGATTGTGTCAAAAAAACAAAATGCAGCAAACACCAAAAAACGCAAACTTATTGTAGGCCAGTCCGGTGGTCCCACTTCTGTCATTAATTCCAGTCTCGCCGGAGTGTATAAAACCGCAAAAGAACGTGGTTTCGACATCATATACGGCATGCTCAACGGCGTCCAGGGACTTATGGATGAGCAGTATGTGGATCTTTCTACACAGATTCATTCTGACATGGATATCGAACTGTTAAAGAGAACTCCCTCTGCTTTTTTAGGCTCCTGCCGCTATAAACTGCCTGAGATCCATGAAAACCCGGAAATCTATGAAAGAATTTTTTGTATTTTAGATAAACTGGAAATCGAAGCCTTTATCTATATCGGAGGCAATGATTCCATGGATACCATTAAAAAACTTTTCGACTACGCCATTGTCAAAGGGCACAAGCAGAAATTCATAGGCGTTCCCAAAACAATTGATAATGACCTTGCCTTAACTGACCATACCCCCGGCTTTGGCAGTGCGGCAAAATATATTGCAACATCCACCAAGGAAATTATCCGGGATGCACTTGGATTTTCCTATCGCAACAAGACAATTTCCATTCTGGAGATTATGGGCCGCAACGCCGGCTGGCTCACAGGCGCCACCGCTCTTGCCTGCACAGAAGAATGTGATGGTCCGGATTTGATTTATCTTCCTGAACTTACCTTCGACATCGACAAGTTTTTAGAGAAAGTCAAAGAGATACAGGAAGTTAAGGAAGCTGTAGTGATCGCTGTTTCCGAGGGAATCCGGCTGGCTGACGGGCGCTATGTCTGCGAACTGTCCGGCGGAGGAGAATATGTGGATGCTTTCGGCCACAAACAGCTTCAGGGCACCGCAGCATATCTGGCGGAATTCCTTGGAACCAAGCTTGGCTGCAAAACCAGGAGCATTGAGTTCTCCACCCTTCAGAGAAGCGCTTCACATATGGCTTCCCGTGTAGACATAAACGAAGCTTTCATGGTAGGCGGAGCCGCTGTAAAGGCCGCTGATGAAGGTGATTCCGGCAAGATGATCGTCATCGACCGTATTGCAGATGATCCTTACATGAGTTCAGCTGGGGTTTACGATGTTCATCGCATTGCCAATAATGAAAAACTGGTTCCCAGAGCGTGGGTAAACGAAGAAGGCAATTATATCACCAATGAATTCATTAATTACATTCGGCCGCTAATCGAGGGTGACTACCCTCCGTTTATGGTAAACGGTCTTCCACAGCACTTGGTTCTTAACAGATAGGCGCAAGGAAGTTAATTGAAATGAAAAAATGCTAAGCCAAAGATTAAAATGTATGGTTTAGCATTTTTTACATCCGCACCGCCATTGACATTACTTAAATTACGTAATATAATAAGCAAAATGGAGGTGGTTGCATAAAACGGAGAGACTTAATCAAAAAATTAGAAGCTGCCGGATATAAAATAGACCGAGATGACGGCAACCACACTGTTTATGAAAAAGAAGGCTGCCGCCCAGTACAAGTCCCAAGGCACCGGGAAGTAAACGAAAACACCGCAAAATCAATTCTTAGAGCAGCAGGCTTGAAATAATCTCTGATGCCAGTAAAATATGAAAGGAGATTCCGTTTATGGCAGAATATGTATATCCAGCTATTTTTCATCCAAATGATGACGGTTCTTTTACCGTCACTTATCCTGATTTACCCGGCTGTATCAGCGAGGGGAAATCACTGGGAAATGCTATGTACATGGCCCAATCCGCACTAGCACAATGGTTAGAATATCTGGCCGATAAAAAAGAAGACATTCCACCTGCAAGTGACTTTAAAACACTTGAAACTACACCTGAAGAATTTGTGAATTTAATCCGTACTGACAGCAAAGACAGATGTGCCGTCAAACGTACTGTTAGCATACCCAAGTGGATGGATGATAAAGTGGTTGAATCCGGTTTAAGCCTATCCCGTGTATTACAGGATGCGTTAAAAGAGCGTCTGCGTGCAAAATAAGAACTCCCCAAACTGTGTGTTGTTACAGTCTGGGGAGCTAATTTTTCTCCTATTTATTGTAAAATTTTCGTTCATATTTTATTTACAAATTTCTAATATATATAACATACCACCGTCACAAATGCTGGTTATACTAAGTTCATAAGTTAAGAGAACAACTTATACATCCGCTAAAGCGGAGGGGATGATTCCCCAACCAGTAACAGACAGTGCTACACGTACATTTTTTTTCAAAACTTTTCATACCTTGCTTAGGCAAGGTTCCTCCCAGTAAATAGTGAGTTGCTTCACTTTTAATAAAATCTTTTTCATATGAAAGGCCGGTGCGAAAGCACCGGCTCCCTCTTTCTTATCTGTAATCTCACACTTCTCCCTACATCGCATCTTTCCCCTGCAAAATATCCAGATACTGCACATAAGTGCGAAAAGCCGATGGCATGGCATAGTTTTCCTTAAAATCCACCGCCTCCGCAAACAGCAGCCCGGATTCTTCCTCTCCCAATGCCTCCACCCGCACCATATATCCCTTCATATGCCATTCCACATGGGAAAAGATGTGTTTGGAAGGTTCCAATTCTACGATCCTAAGGGGAGAAAGCCCCAGACCTTTCACATGTTCCAACGCCATCTGCTCATTCAGATAACCATCCAGATTGGGAAATTCATACATTCCCGCCAAAAGTCCTTTGGCGGGACGCCTGTGCAGAAGGATCTTTTCTCCGTCCCGGATCAGGAGTACGGTGCGCTCCTCGATCCTTCTTTCTCTTCCCTTGCTTTTTACCGGAATCTGTGAGATTTTATCCTCATTTTTTGCAAGGCAGACTTGCTCCCAGGGGCACTCCACACATTTCGGTTCCCCCTTTGGCAGACATACCGTAGCCCCAAGTTCCATCAGCGCCTGGTTAAATGCCCCCGGCTGGCCTTCCGGGATGATTTTCAAAAGTTCCGTTTCCATATTGGAACGGACGGACTGCTTTGTGATATCTCTCTCGTCTGCCGCTGCTCTGGATATGACCCGGAGCACATTGCCGTCTACCGCCGCCGCTTTTTTTCCATAAGCAATGGAAGAAATGGCTCCTGCGGTATAATGGCCGATTCCTTTTAGCTTTAAAAGTTCTTCATATTCTTCCGGCAAACTCCCGTTTCGGCTTTCCATCACCTGTTTTGCCGCCGTCTGCATGTTTCGGACACGGTTATAATAACCAAGCCCCTCCCAGAGTTTTAGCAGCTTTTCCTCCTGGCACTCTGCCAGACTTTTGATATCCGGCAATGTGCTGACAAATCGCTCAAAGTAAGGCTTTACCGCCTCCACCCTGGTCTGCTGCAGCATAATTTCTGACACCCAGACACGGTAGGGTGTAGGAAGTTCCCGCCAGGGAAGGGTTCTGGCATGCGCATGGAACCAGTCCAAAAGCGGGGAGACAAGTTGTCTTAAATTGTATTCTTCGATTTTCATTTGGGCACACCACTATTCTAATACTTAAAACGATTACATGGAATCGGCTGCTGCACATTGACAGAGAATCCCTCATTTATCCCCACCGGGACATCTTTACCGAAATGAGATCAATAATTATTATAAGCCATATTTTATAGACAAATCAAATATTATTGCAAAGATAGATCCTCTCTTTCCGTCAAACAGCTCTATATCCCAGCCACTGGAAAATACCATACATCCCTGTTATAAGGCAGCATTTCATCCGCCATGCACAGTATCACCCCCGGCTGTATATCCATTTTTAGCCTGTCTAAAACAGAAAAATTTTTGTCTGCATGATTTGGCATTTTCGCCTTTTTTATCTCCACCGGATAAACCTTATCTCCATTCACAAACAAGAGATCTACCTCTCTTCCGTCAATATCACGATAATCATACAAATCCGGCCTCTTCCCCTCATTATAATAACTTTTTATGATTTCACTGACTACATAAGTCTCAAAAAAAGCCCCATCCATCGCTCCTGCTTCCAGCGTCCTGGCATTTGGCCACCGGCACAGATAAGCCGCAAGACCTGTATCCAGAAAATACATTTTCGGAGTTTTCACCAACCTGCTTGTGATATTGTTATAATATGGACGCAATATAAAAATAATTCCGGAACGCTCCAAAATAGACACCCACTCCTTCGCCGTAGGCGCCGAAATGCCAATGGCATTTGAAATTTCACTGTATTTTAACTCCATAGATGTTCTGGCTGCCATAAATACCAGAAAATCATAAAATTCTCCCAATTTCCCCACTGACGAAAGTTCTCTAATATCCCGTTCCAGATAAGTGTTGATATAATCTGTATAAAACCGTTCTCTGTCCAATTCTGTGGTAATCAACTTTGGCATCCCGCCCTGAAAAATCTGTTCATATATCTCATGAACATTTTTCGCAGGGTAGTCCTGACTCCTTTTTTTCAAGGTTTCAATATCCGGATGAAATACCAAGTTTTCCCTTCCCTGAATTTCTGCCGCAGACAAACCCGACATATCAAAAACCGCAATTCTGCCTGCCAAAGACTCAGATACATCTTTCATCATTTTAAACTTCTGGGAACCGGTAAGCCAGTACATCCCGTTGTTATCCTCCCCTGCCAGGGCCCTCTCATCTACAATCCGCTTCATTTCCAAAAGAATAGAGGGCACACGCTGAAATTCATCAATCAAAAGAGGATAACCATAAGTTTCAAAAAAAAGGGAAGGGTCTTTTTCCGCCAGCCTTCTGGCGTTTCCATCATCCAATGTCACATAACGGCGTTTAGACTCTCTGATCTGATTCAGCATCGTAGATTTGCCTACCTGCCGCTGTCCACACACCATTACTACAGGATAAAACTCTGATGCTTTTTTGACCTGGTCTTCCAAATGTCTTTGAATATACAATATTTTTTCCTCCCCGGAAAATCGAGTAAACAAAATTATAACTTTATTTTACTCAGTATCCCGCTCCGTGTCAATTCCGTTTTTTCTGTTTTTGCTTTTTCTGTTTTAGCTTTTTTATGAAAATGTGATAGAACTACGAGTGTGATTATGGTATTCTATTAACAATACCTATCAGGATTTTCAATTTCCCTAATATTGAGGTGCATTTAAATGACATTATTTGAACTATGTAATGAAATAGCCCTACAGGCTGAAATTAAAACTCGTGTGTTTGATTTTGCAAACAGATTTGATTTTATGCAAATAGATAAACAGTTGAAGGATTTTTTGGTGTATGGGAAAATGAAAGAAGCAAGACTTGAACTCCAAATTATACTCGGCGAAGACGAGGATAAGATCAAGATGCTTTCTTGCATGTTAAAAGCCTCTGCTGATATTTATGATATTTATAAAGCAAAGGGTATTAGCGATAAAATCTACTTTGACACAATGAAATGTTACACACGTTTTATTGATGAAACATTTAAAATAACAGGCAGACTATATTTCGACAGATACTGGTGGACAACCAGGCAGGCAGGTTGTCATTTGTTTAGAATCGGTGCGTTGGAATATGAGATTAAACCTGTTGAAAACGACATAGTGATAAATTTACACATTCCATCTAATACCGATTTTTCGCCACACAGCAGCCAAAGCTCTGCCACTGTCACAAAATCTCGTTAAAATATTGTCAAACCCTTCCAGGAAGTGTATAATTGATATGTAGTGTAAACAAGCAGGGAGGAACGGCAGACCCTGCAATTTAAATCTAGGAGGCAGAAAATGAACAATTTAGTATTGGAAGTAGCAGATGAGATTGCTGTACTGAAAATCAGCAGACCCGCAGCGCTTAACGCATTAAACTCTGAGACATTGGACGAGTTAAACCAGGTTTTAACTGAGATCGAGGGCAGAGACGATGTGAAAGTTGTCATCTTAACCGGCGGCCCGGACAAGAAGGGCAATGAATTCAAATCTTTCGTTGCCGGCGCAGACATTGCAGAGATGTCAAACTTTACCGCAGCAGAGGCAAGAGCATTCGGCATGAGAGCATCTGTTCCTTTCTTCAAATTAATGAATATGAGACAGGTTACCATCGCAGCTGTAAACGGCTTTGCCCTTGGCGGCGGATGTGAGATTTCCATGGCATGTGATATCCGTATCGCTTCCGACAACGCAACATTCGCACAGCCGGAATGTGGTCTTGGAATCATCCCGGGATTCGGCGGAACTCAGAGACTTGCCCGTCTGGTTGGCATGGGCCGGGCAAAAGAAATGATCTTCACCTGCGACAGCATTGACGCTAACGAAGCTTACCGCATCGGCCTGGTAAACAAAGTTGTTGCAAAGGAAGAGTTAATGTCCACCGCAACTGATATGGCAAAGAAGATCATCTCCAAGGGAAGCTACGCAGTTTCCATCGCAAAAGCTGCCATCAACAATGGATATGATATGGACATTCAGAATGCAGTGGAAATGGAAGCTAACCTCTTTGGCATTACCTGCTCTACACATGACAAGGCAGAGGGAATGGGCGCTTTCTTAGAGAAGAGAAAAGCTGAGCTGACAGATTTCTAAATCTTTTATCCATATGGTACTCTGGCAGGAAAATTTTTCTCTGCACAAAAAATGGGGATGCGCTGCATCCCCATTTTTTATCTGCTGCTTTTTATCACAACCACTATTTCACCTTAAAATTCACTTTCTTAGTATTCCCTGCTTTGTCAGTGAGCACCAGCTTGTAGCTCCCTGCCTTATTCACTTTCTTTCCACTCTTAATTTTCTCTCCATTTAATGTGGCGGATTTTATTCCTGCAATCTTGTCGGAGAATGTAATTTTCACACCTTTTTTGTAGGTCTTGTTTTTCATGTTGGTCTTTGGCTTTGTGGTGTCAATGGTAAACTCCACATTTTTCTTTTTTCCGTTTGCAAACTTTACATGGAGCCTGTACACCCCGTCTGTGCCAAAATACCAGTTCTTGTACCCGTCTGTCGTCGTGCCGCCGCTGATCAAACCGTTGGCGTCCTCTTTATAATCTGCCTTCACCTCTGTATAATTCACATAGGCAAGCACACCTTTTGTCTTAATGGTGACCTGCTTGAATTTATTATAAATTCCTTTATTTTTTATGCCGGAAAACTCTACCGTATCAATATCATAGACCTTCTTATCAAAAATCGCATACGCCGCTTCTCCCTCTTTGAATTTTTTCAGATCAAAGTCCACGGTCTTTCCGTCGGGATGCAGCGTTCCATTGGTATAGTATACCTTAAAAGGGCATCTTAGGGTGACATCCGCAAAATCTATTATCGCCTCATCCTCCTCCGGGTAAAGTTCATTTCCTGCCACCCTATCGTCCATGTCGGGGATCACATTGTTTCCTGCCAACAGAAATTTTTTATTTATTTCTGAAAAAAACTGATTCGCCTCACTGGGCTGATAATGCTCAACGTTTTGGATCACCCTGCTGTACTGTTTTCCATTAATGGTCACCTTGCGGAAGGGCTCTTCTACCACATCTGGTCCAAATCGGTCGATCAACTGGGAAATCTCCTGCTCTGTGAGATAATACTGACTGGTCTCATCCACAGACAGATCTTTGTTTACGGTAAACTCCATCTTTGCACCGCAGCCGGATGTAAGAATCATAACTGCTGATATCATACATAATCCAATTCGTTTTAATGTATTTGTCTTCATCGAATACTCCTTTTCCTGTACAGTCAATACCCCCGCTGCAAGCAACGGGGTATTGACCCTTGCGGCATTCGTCAAATATCCATGCAAGCATGGCTATTTTCCTCATTGCT
>JAMPFA010000036.1 GCA_023664725.1 Roseburia sp.
CCAGTATGTCAAGCTTTAACAGATTATGGTCAATGGAGTGATAGTCAAAATGGGTGGTGATGGTGCTTGTGGTCATATCGTTTGCCGGATGCTGCACCGGGGTAAAGGAATCGATATCCTCCCCCACCGGAAGCACCACGATTCCTCCCGGGTGCTGCCCTGTGGTACGACGCACTCCCACACAGCCCTGGACAATCCGATTTACCTCGCAGTTCCTTTTGTGGACTCCCCTCTCCTCATAATATTTTTTTATGTATCCAAATGCCGTCTTATCTGCCAGAGTTCCAATTGTTCCTGCGCGGAAAGTCTGGCCGTAGCCAAAGATCACTTCCGTGTAGGCATGAGCCTTACTCTGATATTCTCCGGAAAAGTTTAAATCGATATCCGGCTCCTTGTTCCCTTTGAAGCCAAGAAATGTCTCAAAGGGAATGTCAAACCCTTCTTTGCTTAGAGGACTGCCGCACTCTGGACAAATCTTATCCGGCATATCACAGCCGCTTCTCCCTCCAAAAGCTTTTACCTCCTCAGAGTCAAAATCGCTGTAGTGGCAGTTTGGGCAAAGGTAGTGGGCAGACAGGGGATTTACCTCTGTGATTCCGGACATGGTGGCAGCAAGGGAAGAACCCACGGAACCCCTGGATCCCACCAGATACCCGTCCTCATTGGATTTCCACACCAGCTTCTGGGCGATAATGTACATCACCGCATAGCCGTTGCTGATAATGGAATTTAGCTCCCGTTCCAGACGCTCCTCCACAATGGGAGGAAGGGTGTCTCCGTATATCTCATGCGCTTTTCTGTGACAGATATCCCGAAGCATCTGGTCAGAATTTTCAATGACCGGAGGACACTTGTCCGGCCGCACTGGAGCAATTTTTTCACACATATCAGCAATTTTGTTGGGGTTTGTGATGACAACCTCCTCCGCCTTCTCACTGCCCAGATACTCAAATTCTTTTAACATTTCCTCCGTGGTGCGAAAATACAGAGGTGCCTGGTTGTCTGCATCTTTAAACCCTTTTCCCGCCATAATGATCCGGCGGTACACCTCGTCCTCCGGGTTTAAAAAATGCACATCGCAGGTTCCCACCACCAGCTTGTGGAACTGCTCTCCCAGCTCTACGATCTTCCGGTTAAACGCCTTGATATCCTCCACGCTCTCCACAGGCTCTTTCTCGCTCTCGATCATAAAGTTGTTGTTTCCAAGAGGCTGGATTTCCAGATAATCGTAAAACTCTACCAGCCTTGCGATCTCCTCCTGGGGTCTGCCGTTTACCACCGCACGGTAAAGCTCTCCCGCCTCACATGCAGAACCGATCAAAAGTCCCTCCCGGTGTTTGACAAACTCTGTCTTTGGAATTCTGGGACGCTTGTTGTAATAGGTCAGATGGGACAGGGAGATCAAACGGTAGAGGTTGATCCTGCCGATATCGTTTGTGGCCAGTATAATGGCGTGGTAGGTTGGCATTTTTCCGATGACATTTGCATCCGATACCCCCAGTTCCCCAAGCTTTTTTAAATCTGAAATTCCTCTATCCCCAAGCATCTGGATGAATTTCACAAAGATTTCCGCCGTACACCCTGCGTCATCCACTGCCCTGTGGTGGTTTTCCAGGGATATGCCAAGAGCCTTCGCCACGGTATCCAGTTTAAACCTGTTTAAGCCTGGCAGAAGCATTCTTGCAAGAGCCACGGTATCCAAAATGGTAAATTCTTTTTCTATTCCGAGGATTTTGCAGTTATGTTTGATAAAGCTCATGTCAAAATCCGCATTGTGGGCAACCATCACTGCGCCCCCGCAAAACTCCATAAACCGGGGCAAAACTTTCTCAATAGGCTCCTCGTTTAAGACCATATCGTCATTGATCCCGGTGAGATTTTCAATTTCAAAGGGGATGGGCACACCGGGATTAACGAAAGCGGAGAATTTGTCTGTTATGCTGCCATTTTCCACCTTCACCGCCCCGATCTCAATAATCTTGTTCACATTAGGGCTAAAGCCTGTTGTCTCTAAGTCGAAGACTATGTATGTATCCGAAAAGCTCTGGCCCTTTTCGTTTTCCACCATGGATTTCAAATCGTCCACCAGATAGGCTTCAACTCCGTAGATAATCTTAAAATCCTCATCCGTGGAGACAGCATGAAAGGCATCAGGAAACGCCTGGACATCCCCATGATCTGTGATGGCAAGGGCTTTGTGGCCCCATTTCTTTGCACATTGGATAATATCTTTTACATCGGATACGCCGTCCATATCGCTCATTTTTGTATGGCAGTGAAGCTCCACACGCTTCACGGGACTGTTGTCCATGCGGCCGCTCCTGAAATCCGGTATTTTTTTGATGCCGGAAATGGAGCCTATGGTAAGCTCCCCGTCAAACTTATCAATGGTGGTGACACCTTTTATTTTCAGAAATGCGCCCTTTTTGATCTCCTTCAAAAGCTCTGAAAGTCTGTCGTTTGAGGTAAAGATTTTTAGGACGATGGTGTCGGTAAAGTCTGTTACCGTAAAAATGACAATGGTCTTCTCGTTTCGGATCTCCCTGGTCTCCAGCTCGATGATCTGACCCCGTATGGCCACTTCCCCCATCTCACCCATGATCTTTTCAATGGCAATCACCTCGTCGTCAAAATCCCTGCCGTAGATCACATCCGGGTTGTCGGATTTTTTGATGGAATAAGAAGTTTCTTTTTTCTCCCCATCAGAAACAGGCGCCGTTTTTCTTTCCCCTGCCTGTTCTTTCAGCTTACTGTTTTCCATGGCAATGCGGACAACATTTTTCACTTCCTGGTTAATGACAAAATCCGCATTTTCAATGCGATTACTCTTTTTTGCCTTCTCAAAGCACAGATCAATCTTAAAATCCAGTCCGCACCGCTCACAGACAATCTTTTCCAAAATCTGCAAAAGCTCCTCGCAGCGCTCTCTGGCGATAATGGTATCCTCCAGCTTAAGCTCCATCCGGTTTTCTTCCACAAACTCTGCCTTTGCGCTGTGGTACACATTGTAGAGCAGCAGACTGTAGTCTTTGATCTCCTCCTCGATACTGTTCTGGTAAATGTCCAACAGCTTTCTGGCGGTGTACTGTTCCGACAAATGAAACTTTTCAATAATCTTTATCTGTATATTCTGCCGTGGAAACAACTGCTTTTTGATCTGATTTTCCAGGGCAAAAATATTACTTTTCTGTATGAGACAGCTGCCGGAAAGATAAATGCGAATCCATGTCTTGGAAGGATTCGCACTGACCTTTGTTATCTCTGTCTCTGACAATAATTTCTTCATTTCCTCATTTAAGGTTAGTGTTGGGAACACCTCAAAAAAGAGTTTTGTCATTTTATTCACTCCAATGCAGTAATTCTTCCCGAAGGGCGGGAAGCAGTTCTTCCTCCGGTACTTTCTTGTACACTTCCCCGTGCTTGATCATAAGGCCCTCGCCGATGCCTCCGGCAATTCCAATATCTGCCTCTTTTGCCTCCCCAGGACCGTTTACCACACATCCCATCACTGCCACCTTGATATCTAAGGGGATATCCGCCACCATATTTTCCACGGAATTGGCAAGCTCGATGAGATTGATCTTTGTCCTGCCGCAGGTGGGACAGGAAACTACCTCGATCCCTCCCTGACGAAGCCCAAGAGTCCTTAAGATCAGTTTTGCGGACTTGATTTCCTCTAAGGGGTCCCCGGTAAGGGATACCCGGATGGTATCTCCAATGCCCTGGTTTAAGATCAATCCCAGGCCAATGGAAGATTTTATATTTCCGCTGATAATGGTTCCCGCCTCGGTAATGCCCACATGGAGGGGATACCTGGTTTTCTCCGCAATCATTTCATGGGCGTGGACGCACATCATCACGTCGGAAGATTTGATGCTGATAACCAGATTGTCATAATCCATATCTTCAATCATCTTCACTTTGTCAAGGGCAGACTCTACCAGTCCCTCCGGGGTGACGCCGTGATATTTTTCCACCAGCTCTTTTTCCAGGGAACCGCTGTTTACCCCCACACGGATAGGAATATCTCTGGCTTTTGCCTCTTTCACCACAGCCTCCAAACGCTCTCTTGCGCCGATATTCCCCGGATTAATGCGGATTTTATCTGCCCCGTGCTCCATAGCCGCAATGGCGAGACGGTAGTCAAAGTGGATATCCGCCACCAGCGGGATCTCAATCTGCTTTTTGATCTCTGTGAGAGCCGCCGCCGCTTCCATGGTGGGCACGGCACAGCGGATAATATCGCACCCACTGGCAGTAAGCGCTTTAATCTGCGCCACCGTTGCCGCCACATCCTCTGTCTTTGTGTTTGTCATGGACTGGATCAAAACAGGGTTTCCCCCGCCGATCACCCGATTTCCGATCTTTATTTCCTTTGTATCTCTTCTGCCCATCGTTTTCCTCTCTCTTATCTGATGATATTCCGGATATCATTGAACATTACAAATACCATAAGCCCCATTAAGAGCACGATTCCCACAAAATGCACCATGCCCTCTTTCTCCGGGTCCACCTTTTTTCCACGGACTGCCTCTATAATGAGAAACACCAGTCTTCCGCCATCCAATGCAGGCAGAGGAAGCAGATTCATCACGCCTAAGTTGGCGCTTAAAAGAATGGCAAAATTTAGCATATTTAAGAATACATAGAAATACCCGTCAGTAAGACTCTCGTCATAGGTATCTCCTATGGTTTTTACGATTCCCACAGGCCCTGACATCTGGTTGACTCCCACCTGGCCGCTCACCAGCATTTTAAGGCTCTGAAGCGTGGTCCAGATCCAGTATCTGATCTCATAGACCCCGTGGATGACCGTATCTCCGATACTGCCCTTTTCTCTGGCATAGCTTCCGGTAAGTCCCATCAGGTATCTGCCGGACTCCTCATCATATTTCGGGGTAAGGACTGTGGTGTACTTTTCTCCATTCCGCTCATAGGTGACTTCCAGCTCTTCCCCTTCATGGAACATGGTGTACATGCTGACTTCCCGGTAAAATTGAATGGATTTGTGATTGATTTTTTTAATCACATCCCCGGCCCTAAGCCCTGCCTCTTGGGCGGGATAACCATCCATCACATCCAGTACCACAGGCCTGTCATACCCGGCAAATCCCAACAAGATAACCGCAAAGACAAATGCCATGATAAAATTGAAAATTGGTCCTGCTGCAACTACGCTGATCCTTGCCCAGACGGACTTTGCACCAAAGGCTCTCTCATCATCGCTGTCCGCATCTTCCCCTTCCATCATACATGCCCCGCCGAAAGGCAGAAGCTTGATGGAATACTTTGTCTCTCCCTTTGTGATCCCCACCAGTGTAGGACCCATTCCCAGACAGAATTCATTGACCCGGATCCCTGCCCTCTTTGCCAGAAGGAAATGTCCCAGCTCATGAAATAGAATAATCATACTGAATAAAATAATCGCTATTACAAATTTCAAATTACCACCTGCTCTCTATAAACTCATATGTGGCATTTTCCGTCTCCAAAATCTGCTCTACATTTGGATTTGCCACAAACCCTATGCAAGTCATGCACTCCTCAATGATTTCCACAATACCAAGATAGGGAATCTTCCGGTTTAAAAACAGAGAAACCGCCCTCTCGTTTGCCGCATTAAAGACGGTGGGAATATTCCCGCCCCGCCTCATGGCTTCAAATGCCAGAGAAAGCCCCTGAAAGGTTTTCATATCCGGCTCCTCAAAGGTTAGACTTTTCAATTTGAAAAGGTCTAATTTTTCCCCGCTCAACTGTCTTCTGTCAGGGTAATACAAGGCATACTGGATTGGCAGGCGCATATCAGGAGTGCCAAGCTGTGCGATCACACTGCCGTCTTCATATTCCACAGCAGAGTGGATCACGCTCTGAGGGTGTACCACCACTTGAATCTGTTCCAATTCCACTCCAAAGAGCCACTTTGCCTCCATCACCTCAAGCCCTTTATTCACCAGTGTGGAAGAATCGATGGTGATCTTTCTGCCCATCTCCCAGTTGGGATGTTTCAGGGCGTCCTCCACCTGAATATTTTTAAGTCCCTCTCGTGTCTTTCCCCGGAAAGGCCCGCCGGAGGCTGTCAGCAGTATCTTTTGGATCTCATTTTCTGCCCTGCCCTGAAGGCACTGGAAAATAGCGCTGTGCTCGCTGTCCACCGGAAGGATGGGCACATGGTTTTCTTTTGCCATAGGCATAATGATATGTCCTGCGGTGACCAAAGTCTCTTTGTTGGCAAGGGCGATGATCTTTCTTGACTTAATCGCCTCTATGGTTGGCAAAATTCCCACCATGCCCACAATGGCAGTCACAAGGATTTCCGCCGTTTCCTCCGTTGCCACCGCAATGAGACCTTCCATGCCCCAGAGAATCTTTACATGCAGATCCCTAATCTTATCTCTTAAGGATTTTGCTTTTTCCTCCTCCCAGACAGAGACAATGACTGGATGAAATTCCCTGATCTGCTTTTCCAGCAGGGCAATATTTCCCCCTGCGGCAAGGGCGGTGACTTCTATATCTCCCTGCTCCCTGACGATCTCCAGTGTCTGGGTTCCTATGGACCCGGTAGAGCCCAGTATCGCAATTCTCTTCATATTTTCTCTTTTACCCCACAAAAATGTATATTTTACTGTACAAGATAGACCGCCAGATAATAGATGATCGGTGCGGTGAAGATTACGCTGTCAAAACGGTCTAAAATCCCGCCGTGACCCGGAATCAGGGTTCCGTAGTCCTTTATGTCATAGTTCCGCTTAATTGCGGAGGCCGTCAAGTCCCCAACCATAGAAATCAACGCCCCTGCGCCGGAAATTGCCGCCAAAAGCAGTGCTTCCCTTGTGGTCACCCCCATGGCATCCCGAAAAACAGAGACATAGAGAAAAGTTAAGAGCATGCTTCCAACCACACCTCCCACGGCTCCCTCCACAGACTTTTTGGGACTTAACTTTGGGGACATCTTGTGCTTTCCAAAGAGTACCCCCACACAGTAGGCGCAAGTGTCACAGCCCCAGGAGCAGAGGAACACAAGCCACACAATATATGCTCCTCTGGGAAGCATCCGGATCTGGTACACGTAAGAGTGCATCACCGCCACATAAAACACCCCAAAGAACACAGCCAACATCTCCTCTGTCTTATATTTGGGGTAGGTAAACACATAAGCCGCCATTAAAAGCATCAAAAATCCCATGACAAAAAGCATGGCGTCATCGGAAAAATGCAGCAAAAGATTGGCATAAAACACCAGCGCAGCCACATATCCGATAAATCCCGCTATATTTTTTTCCACATGGAAAATCCGGTACAACTCAAACATTCCAATCAGCGATATCACTGTGGCAACTGCCCAAAGGAGATATCCTCCTCCGATAATAAAAAACAGAGCAAAGGCCACCAGCACAATCCCGCTTAACAATCTTGTCTTAAACATTTGTTCCCTCTTCTTTCAATCCGCCGTATCTTCTGTCTCTGGCACTATATGCTTCCACGGCACGTCTTAATTCCTCCTCATGGAAATCCGGCCAGGGGGTATCCGTAAAATAAAATTCACTATAAGCAAGCTGCCACAACAAATAGTTGGACAACCGCTGCTCCCCGCTGGTTCGGATCAGCAGATCCGGGTCCGGCAGATCGACAGTATCCAGATAGGAGGAAAATTTCTCCTCGCTGATATCCTCTACGGAAAGCTTTCCCTCCACACAGTCTTTTGTCATCTTTTTCATTGCCCTCACCATCTCATCCCGGCTGCCGTAATTGATGGCAATAGTGAGACAAAGCCCGTCATACCCGGCAGAACTCTCCTCCAGAGCCTTTATATTTTCCTGAAATTTAGGGTTGAGCCTGGATAAATCTCCGATTACTCTTACTTTCATATTGTTCTTTTTGGCGATTTTCTGACAATTCTTTAAATAGGATTCCAAAAGACTCATAATGGCTTCCACTTCCCCGCTGGGACGGCTCCAGTTTTCTGTGGAAAAGGCATAAAATGTCAGATAACGGATTCCCATATCGTATGCCGCCCTGCACACGCCCTCCACATTTTTTGCCCCCATGGTATGTCCGTAATTCCTGGGCATCCCTTTGCTCTTTGCCCAGCGTCCGTTTCCGTCTAGAATAATTGCTACATGGTTTGGTATCTTTGGCATATTTTTCCTCCTCATACACCCCGTACATAAAAGGAGGTACACATATGAGTGTCCCCCCTTCTTACCGGATTTTATACAGTAAGGATTTCTTTTGTCTTCGCCTCTACTGCCTTATCCACCTGCGCAATGTACTTATCTGTCATCTTCTGCGCATTGTCTTCTAACTCTTTGATCTCATCCTCGGAAATATCTCCTTTTGCCAGCTTCTTAAAAGAATCATTGGCATCCCGGCGGATATTTCGGATCGCAACTTTTGCGTTTTCCCCTTTTTTCTTGATATCTTTGGCAAGTTCCTTTCTGCGCTCCTCTGTCAGTTCAGGAAATGCCAGACGTATCACTTTGCCGTCATTGGTAGGATTGATACCGAGATCAGAAGTTAAGATTGCTCTCTCAATCTCCTTTACCATGGATGCCTCCCAGGGCTGGATCTGAATCATTCTCGGCTCCGGCACATTGACATTGGCCACAGACTGAATCGGTGTCGGTGCGCCGTAATAATCTACCTTGATCTTATCCAAAACATGGGGATTTGCCCGTCCCGCACGAATGCCGGCAAACTCTTCCTCCATATTCCTGATAGATTTCTGCATTTTTGTATCATATGGCTCCAATCTTGCGTCCATAACTATCCTCCTAAACCGTTACAACTGTTCCGTTGAATTTACCGGAAATAGCTTTTACCACACTGTTTTCTTCATTCAGCGCAAACACATACATGGGCAGTTTGTTCTCCATGCACATAATCGATGCTGTCATATCCACTACCGCCAGCTTTTTGTCAATGACGTCCTGAATAGTCAAACTATCATACCTCTTTGCGGCAGGATTTATCTTGGGGTCACTGTCATATACCCCGTCAATGGCTTTTGCCAGAAGAAGGGTATCTGCCTCAATTTCCACAGCTCGAAGCACTGCAGTGGTATCCGTAGAAAAATATGGGTGACCAGTTCCCCCGGCGAAAAATACTACCATGCCTTTTTCAAAGTATTTGTTGGCACGGTCTTTGGAAAAAGGTTTTGTCATGGTGCCGCAGGTAAAGGATGAGAGTACCTGAGTCTTCATCCCCACAGAGCGGAAAATCTCTGACACATAAATACTGTTCATCACAGTAGCCAGCATTCCAATCTGATCTGCCTTGGTGCGGTCGATAGTCTCACTGGTGCGCCCCCTCCAGAAATTGCCGCCCCCAATGACAATGCCTACCTCCACCCCTTTGTCAACAATCTGCTTTACCTGCTCTGCAACCTTTGTGACGGTAGGCTCATCAAAGCCCATTTTCTTATCTCCGGCTAAAGCCTCTCCGCTTAGCTTCAATAAAACCCTCTTCATATATTAAAGACCTTTCTTCTCGTCAAAAAGTCCCTGTACATCAATATCTGCATAACACTGGGAGCAGAAACCTTCGATAACCGCACCGTTGTTGATCTGTACGGAACGGGATTTTATATTACCCATAACAACTGCGGAAGTATCCACTACAACAGGTCCCTGTACATCGATATCACCTTTGATAGCGCCTGCGATCACTGCAGATGCCGCTGTGATATTTCCAATCACAACAGAACCGATACCAATCTTTACCGTTCCTGTACTGTTCACTTCACCCTCTACCTTTGCGGCGTCTGCAAAAAACTCGGATGAATTGCTGTTTCCTTCCAGGACACCAGTAATTGTCAATTTCCCGTTACAGGTTACATTCCCGCCAATCTTTCCTCTCAAATCTATGGAACCATTGGAACTGATATCGCCTTTAATGCTTGTTCCCTCGGTGATCACTGTAGTCTCATCTGATATTTCATTAGGATTTACACCTGTCACCTGCTGTTCCTCAGCTGCTACTGTCATTGTCTCTTCGTTCATTGTTTTTTTCTCCTCCATTACTGTTGATTCTTCCATCGCCGTCTCCGGTTTCACTTCTTCTTTTACTTCCTCTGCTGCCTTTTCTTTCACAACTTTTTTTTCTTCCGGTTTTACTTCCGGAACTGGTTCTGTCTTTGTCTCCGCATCAGCCTGGCCAAGTTCATTCATAAACTCTTTTTCCAATTCTGCTACCTGCTGCTGTTTTACAACAGACTGGGACACAGGCTTATCTGCCACTTGCTCTAACAGACCGTTTAACTTAGAAAGCTCAGACTCGGTATCCACTTCATCATCTAAAGTGTTGACCACCATATCATCACCCTCCAGCGCATCATCTTCTGCGACGCTATCCTCTCCTGGCATCAACTCATTGACAGCCTGGGAAAAGTCATCTTTAAACTCCTTAAAAAAGCCCATTTCAATTCCTCCATTTTTTGATAGTTTACTGTTCTCCAACACTGGATGCCATAATGTGCTGGACAACTGTTGTGTTTTCATCTATAGGTAAAATCTCAGCTCCCATGCTCTGCAGCGACTCAATCATTGGTACCAATGCCTCAACGGTAGTACGCTTCGTCTCCGCATCGTGCATAAGAACAACAGATGTTTTATATTTTACTACATCATTCATTACATTGGCAACCAGTTCTTTTGGTGTATACGCCTGTGATGTAGCATCTCCACTGGAAACATTCCAGTCAAAGTATGTAATTCCCTGGGTGTTTAAATAACGGATAAACTTTGTCATATCCGTATTGCTCACATGATTGCTGCTGCCCCCTGGAAATCTGTAAAAAAGACATTCCTGTCCCGTAACCTCATACAGATAATTCTGTATGTGGGAAAAATCGCTCTCAAAAGAATCCTCTGATTCATACAAAATACTGTATTTATGTGAGAAAGAATGCATCCCAAGGGTATGCCCCTCCTCCACGATCCTCTTATATAAAGCTCTAGAAGTTTCATCCTCTTTTCCAATCACAAAAAAAGTAGCTTTTATGTTGTACTCTTTTAAAATATCCAAAATCTTCTCTGTGTTGCTGCTGGGTCCGTCATCAAAAGTCAGATATACTTGATGCGCATCCCCCTCCTTCGCCAGGTTCTCCTGTTGATTGATCGCAGGGGTGATCTCATATGTCTCCTCCCACATCTGCTCTTCCGTAGAATTCTCCAGATCAAAATAGGCACTCTCATCCACAACACTGGGATTTTGCTTGGACTCCTCCTCAATCTGCCCACTGACAGTAAAATTGTCCAAAAGATACTCCAGCTTGTCCTCCAGTGAATTTACACGGAGCATAAGCGTAGTGCATATCCATGCTGACGCTATGAGCCATATTCCAAAAATTCCAATAATACCATTCTTGATCCTGCTGATTCTCTGGCGTCTCTTTCGCTCCTTTTTCAGCCCTTTTGTAGATTTATCTTCCATAAACGACCCCCCGGTCTGACGGATTCTCGCTTAACGCAAAACTAAGCTAACCCATTATAGCATACTTTTTACAATTTTAAAAGAATTATTCTCAATCTTCTTCTAAAATCCATTCCGTATCTTCCATAAGATACTCATCATCTCCATAATATTCCTCCTGGGAGACTTCTACTAAGTCTGCGGATTCATAGAGGAACGCCAGGACATTTTCCCTTACCAAAAGCAGCTGTATCTCCACACTGCTGTAATCTTCTTTAAAATCTTCCAGAGACTCATATCCGTAGGCTATTGCCAGTTCCTCAGCCTCTTTTTCATAGTCCTTCTCAGAGATTGTGAGATTTTCCTTCTCCGCAATGGCCTGGATCACCATAGTTTCATTCACCGTGCTGATCGCAGCCTCCTCCATACTGGAACCCCCGTAGTACTCCTGTATCACTTCATCCAGCTCAAGGCCGAACATCTGGGCCGTGCCCTCACAAATCTCTTTTGTATCCTGATAACAGTAATCGTAAAGCGCCTGGGGATATCCGCTCACTTTTGCATTTTCCACTGCCAGCATAAGCGCATTGTTCCCCGCCTCATCTTCGGATTCCTGCTGGGCCGACACTATTAATTCTTCCCTGACTGCCTCCTCATATTCCTCAATGCAGCTGTATTCCGAATTTTTTGCAACCAGCTCGTCTGTGTACTCCGGCTTTACCACCTCGCTCACAGAATTTAAGGTAACTTTAAACTCTGCAGTTTTTCCCACCAATTCTTCCCAGTAATCCATTGGAAATGTCATCTGAAAGGAAATGTTCTCCCCCTTTTTCATTCCAATAATATTTTTCTCAAAATCCTCCAAAAATTCACCCTGTCCCAGAGTAAACTCGAAATCGGAAGCGCTTCCCCCCTCAAATTCCTTTCCGTCAATGGTGCCGGTAAAGTCAATATTTACAAAATCTCCCTCTTTTGCCTTCCTGTCCACCGGATTATACTCCGTATTCTCTTCCACCATCTCGTAGATATACATCTGCATGTCATCATCGGATACATAGGGCAGAGGATACTGTACCTTCAAATTCTTATAATCCCCAAGTGTCACATAATCCCCGGGGTCATAGTCTAACGCCTCGGAAAAATCCCTCTCTGTGCTGTCTGCACTTTTATCCAATGCTTCCCCTGTCTCTTTGCCTTTATCTCCACATCCTGACAACAGAGAAGTACAAAAAAGCAGTGCCGCCAGCCCAAAATAACATTTTTTCATAAAATTCCTCACTAAATCTGTTTATTCTCCAATTACACTATTTTAGCATAAAAACTTTCCATCTTGCATAGTAACACACTTATGAATCGAAAATCAATAGCTTATTTACATTTTTCATTAGTCACCCTGCAAAAAATTATGCATATTTTATTGATATATAACAAAAAAAGGAGAATTATAATGAATCGTTGCATGCAGCCACGGAATGGCGCAAATCCATGCCCTTCCCCTATGCCATATATGCCGCAGAACTGTCCCGGTCAGGTTTTGGCTATGGCATACGTACCAATGCAGAGTTTCCAGGCTCTCTATGAACCCTGCGAAGCTCTGGAAAACGGAACTATCTTTTCTGAACTGAACAAACCCTTCTTAGGATGGAAAGGGGGATGCAGATGTTAAACCAGAATATGAACCAGGCACAGATGCTCCAGTGGGTCAATGAGGCCAGCTTTGCCGTAACAGACGTCCTTTTGTATCTGGATACCCATCCCGATGACGTGGACGCCATCAATTACTTTAACCACTATAATATGGAGCGGGAAAAGGCTCTTAAAGCCTACGCTTCCCAGTTTACTCCACTGGTTCTCGCCAATGTGGAGGAATGTAATCACTGGAACTGGGTCACAGACCCCTGGCCATGGGAAGGAGGATGTAAATAATGTGGAATTATGAAAAAAGACTGGAATATCCCGTTAATATAAAAGAGACAAATCCCAAAATCGCAAAATACATTATGAGCCAGTATGGCGGTCCCGACGGAGAGATCTCCGCCTCCCTGCGCTATCTCTCCCAAAGGTATTCCATGCCTTATCGGGAAGTTGCCGGACTTTTGACGGATCTTGGCACGGAGGAGATGGCACACTATGAAATGGTGGCAACCATCGTTCACCAGCTTACCAGAAACCTGACGCCGGAGGAAATCAAGGAGTCAGGCTTTGGGGACTACTATATCGACCACACTCTGGGGGTTTGGCCCCAGGCCGCAGGGGGCGTTCCCCAGAATGCCTGCGAATTCCAGGTGAAGGGCGACCCCATCACGGATATTATGGAAGATATGGCGGCGGAACAGAAAGCCAGAAGCACCTATGACAATATCCTCCGTGTGGTGAAGGATCCGGATGTGATTGACCCCATCCGTTTCCTTCGGGCAAGGGAGGTTGTGCATTTCCAGCGGTTTGGGGAAGCGCTGCGCATTATCCAGGAGCACTTAGATTCCAAGAACTTCTACGCCTTCAACCCTGTTATTGACAAAAACTGCAAATAGTAAACACTGACAGACAGCCAATACCAGAGCCGGCAGACTGCTGACCGCATAATAAGTGCCACAGCAGTTTGCCGGCTCCTTCATTTATTTTTTTTCAGATACATCTTTGCAAAACTGCCATCTTTTACTATAATATCTATAACTATTTAATCCGCCAAAAATGCGGAAGGGAGGATTACTATGTGTGATGTTAGAGAACGAATTTTTTGGGAAAACAGAAAAAATTTGCAGATCTATGCAAAAGAGTTTATCAGAAAAGATGCATTAAAGCAGAATACAAAGCTGCCTGCGATTATTATCAGCCATGGTTTTGGCGGAAATTGCGATGAATTAGAATATTATTGTAAATCATTGGTCCAAAAAGAATATGCCATATATTGCTTTGATTTCTGTGGTGGAAGCATGGGCGGTAAAAGCCAGGGCAGCACAACGGAAATGACGATCCAATCGGAATGTGAGGATTTAATCCAGATACTGCACAATATACAATCACTCTCCTATATCGACGCCGGCCGAATTTCCCTGATGGGATTCAGCCAGGGCGGATTTATCTCAGCATTGACAGCCGCACAAATGGGTGACAGAATTGAAAGCCTGATCCTGCTGTTTCCCGCATTTTGCATTCCAGACCATGCAAGGCTTGGAATTTTAGGCGGCGCAAGCTACGATGCACAAAATGTTCCCGACATAATAGAATGTCCTAACGGCATGAAGCTTTCACGTGAATTTCATGAAAAGGTTGTGGATATGGACCCATTTTTAGAGATCCGCAAATACAAGGGAAGAACCCTACTGATACACGGAATGCAGGATGACATTGTCAACTATTCCTATGCCGTCAGAGCGAAAGAATGTTATGAAGAGGAACAATGCAGATTGATGCTTATTAGAGATGCCGGACACGGTTTTACCTCACAGCAAGACGAAAGTGCGATGATTGCCATAGAACATTTTCTGGACAAGAAAGAAGAATTGCTGACAATTCAGATCATTATAACCGGATATGCAGTGCGTGAAGAAAGAAACGACTATAAAGAGAGCGAAGTATATTTTACCGGCTACTGTGACAATAAGTTATTTAAGGGCTGTGTCATGCCTGAGGGCATAGATGTGCAAAAGAAATATGGGAATGATCCCGAAATATTAAATGCCAAATACACGTTGATTGGAATTGACAAAGACAAAAATAAGTGCTCTATCCACATTGAGAATCAAAAAAATGGGACAAAATTTAAACCTGTGATCCAAACAGACAGTAAGGCTTTGGCATACTTAACCAAACTTGACCTGACAGCATCGCTGGAAGGTTTTCCAGGTGGATTGACTGTCCGGATATTTGGCTGAATCGGAACCACCGGGCCAGTATCTACTGTCTCCCATGATGTTTTTCTTTTTATGCCTGTCTATAAAGCCGCCGGCAAACATGCTTAAAAAGACATAAACACATTCCTTCTCCATATCAACCACAAACTTTCCCCAAAATCTCATTTAATGCCGCTCCGCTGCTGGTATGACACCGCACAATATCCGCATGACATTTTTCTGCTTCGCTCACCGCACAGCGAACCATTTTATGGGATACCGTATTGGTAAATAAAATCAACAGATCCGGAGAGCCAATCTTCTCTTTTAGGTTTCCTGACATCTGCGTAAAAATCTTTGCCTTGCAATGATAATTCTTACAGATTTTTTTATATTGACAGACCATCCTGTCGTGCCCACCTACAATAACAACACTCATGTCTGCTCTCCTTTTGTTTTTTGGTAGTTAATACTAACTATAGTTAATGATAACTAATTTGTATTGTTTTGTCAATCTTTTTTCAACAAAAAACTTCTCAAACATAATTTGTGTTCAAGAAGTTTTTAAATTTCATTTCTAGTACAACTTAATATTTGCTCTACTAATTATTTAGTTTGCCTAATCAGTTGGCAGTAAACTCACTGGAGGACGTTCCTATTGTGAGTGTATAGGTTTCACCGCTGATAATTTCAGGGCTGCTTAGAATGATAAGCTCAAAGTCAAGGTCAGGTGCATGCATGATCAAAATGTTTCCTTTGCTGTCAGACAGCTGGATCTGTGTACCTGCAGACTGTTTTCCAACACTGGCTGTGATAACTCCCTGCTCAGAGTCACTGAAAGTCTGTGCCATCCCACCGGAAGCCCCCGTTCCAATGAATGTACCTCCTGAGATTGTGCCAGTTACATCATAGTCCAATGTCGCAGTATCCCCCTGGGTTGGGCCACTGATCGTTATATTGCCGCCTGTGATATCAAAAGAGCCATTGGCATCCATACCGTCTCCGGAAGCTGTGATTTTCAGCGTCCCTCCTGAAATGGTAATGGTACCGCCTGAAGAAGACTGTTCATTTCCAAACTTACCGTCCCTTCCGCCAGTACTTCCACTGGAATCATTTCCTCCTGCGGCATTTACTCCATCGTCGCTGGCAGTCAGCGTAATATCTCCTCCTGATATATTGACGTGCATGCCTTCCAGACCTTCATAACTCTCTGATATATGGATAGTTCCGGCTGCGACTGTCAAAGTCTCATCGGCATGAAATGCATCATCACCTGACACAATCTGAAAGATGCCGCCGTTTACTGTTAAAGACCCGTTGGAATGAAAAGAATCATCTGCGGAATCAATCGTAAATTCTCCCCCATTGATCAGTAAGCCAGCAGACGCTTTTACACCCTTCATACTGGTACTGTCGTTTGAGTCGTCAGCCATATCTGATGCGCCCCCGTTCCCTGAGTCTCCATTTCCTGGGACATCTCCGTTCCCCGGCATATCTTCATCTTTCGGCATATCTCCATCTTGCAGCATATCTTCATCTTTTGGACCACCGCCATGTCTGCCGCCACCCGGAAAACCTCCCCAGAAGTCAGAATTATGCGCAGCCGCATTTACACTGCCACCACCGGCGGTTATGTCAAAGCTGCCGTCCTCAATCTGTATACAGGAGGAAGCAGAGATTCCATCACCCTCAGCAGAAATATGAAGGGTGCCGCTTTGAATGTAAACATATCCCAGCGATGTATCGTCTTCATTTTCCACATGGATTCCATCCTTGCCGGAAGTGATCGTGAAGTCAGCGTTTGTTATACATACATCATCCTTACCGGAAATGGCATGGGAAGAACAGTTGATGTCATAACTGCCGCTGGTAATCTTCAGCGAATCTTTTGAGACAATCCCATGCCCTGCCGGAGAAGTAACCACCAGAGTACCAGGTCCATTCAACGTCACATCTTCCTTTGAGAAAATCACGGCATCAATGTTATTCTCATCAATCGCCGTAAAGGTTCCGCCATTGGAGAGCGTATTGGCAGAGCCGGCTGCCATGGTAATATATACCTTATCCGATTGTAAAATATAAATTGGTGCACAGGTTTTACTGTGGATGGTTACGTTGTCTAAAATCAGCCGGATCTTATCTGATTTATCTGCATTGACAATGATCATGCCGTCATCCAGATTACCGGAAAGGATGTATGTGCCTTCATCCGTAATTGTGACTGTACTGCTAGAAATCTCCACAGCGTTAGAGCTGCAGTCGGCAGAGATTCCATTTAGCTGAATCACGGCACTTTTTCCCTCATCATACTCAGCCTTATAATCCCCATCTGAGAATATTTTAGAGGTATCTATTATGGCTGGTTTTTCAGATATGTTATTCTCCGAACCGCCACTATTTTCTGTGTTATTTGACGTGTCTGGATTCGTTGGTACCGTGCTGCTATTTTGATTACTGCATCCGGCAGTTGTCAGGACAAATGCCAGAAGAAGCGCAATATAGGTTTTAATCTTCAATAAATTTCTCCTTTTTAAAGTTCTGTCACGATGGTTTCCTGCTTCGATACTGAGATTTCCAGATTGCCGTTTCTGCATCGGAGTTTGTCGATCATTTCTTTTTCCCGTGCAACATCCCGAAGAACAAGATCGTAGGTGAGATGAAACATGCTGCCCATGTTGGTTGTTTTTACCCGTACCAGCTCACAGGAAGCTGTATATTCTGCAAGGATGCTGTCGAATACTCCCGTGTAATCCAGATTCTCCGGAATCGTGATATTTAGTGTTTTATAGCGGGCTGCATTTTTTCTAGCGCCAAAGTCCAGATGATTATAAAGAATTGTAAGCCCGGTCATAATAAGGGCAAACAGCAGGGCAAATCCAAGATAGCCCATGCCGGTAATCAGCCCGGCTCCCATGCCCAAAAACAGCATCGTAATCTCTTTTGCTGTGCCTGGAACAGAGCGAAACCGCACTAGGCTGAATGCACCGGCCACAGCCACACCTGCTCCAACATTGCCATTTACCATCATAATTACCACACAGACCACAGCAGGCAGCAACGCCAAAGTAACGATAAAACTCTTGGTATACCTAGAGCGGTGCATATAGCCTAATGCAAGGATCAGGCCAATGGTCAGCGAACAGATCATGCAGAGAAAAAAATCAGATACGCTGATCACATTGGTCATGTCGGTATCAAAAAGACCTCTGAAAAGTGAATTAGGCATAAGCGGCAACCTCCGTCAATTGTGGAAAAATTATTGTCTGGTAAGCAGTTCCATATTTGGAAAATGAAGTTTTATAAATGCATTCTTCTGTAAGCGCCCGGGTCATCCAAAGCGGAATGCCGCCGGAACATTTAATTTCCATCAGCACCATACCCTCAGGAAGAATTGGTGCGCCATACACCTGGGATCTGAGGGATAAATCGCATTGACGGCATAAAATATTATTATCGAAGGTAATGCGAAAATCCGAATTATCCTTAGAATAATATGCTTCCCTCTCATAGGAAAGAAAAACTGCTGGCTGTAATGCACCATAGTAATCAAGGAAATAGTCTATCTCCTCTGAAATCTGTGAAGCCATGGAGCAGTGATGTCTCTGGCAGACCCACGCCATGGCTTCTTTCTCCGGCATAGAAACACGACGCTTGTACACCACATGTTGGTACTTTTTCTTCAGCTCCACAAAAACTGCGCTGCCTGAAGCTGCCTGACTGTAACTGCGAATTCGCAGCTTTTCTTTATAAGCCGGTTTCTCAATAGAATGACGGATCAGATGATAGTTGTCCGTGTCAAAATAAATATTGCGAATGGTGCTGCGGCCAAATTCATCTAAAGCCATATGAGGCGCCATTGCTTCTAAAACCTTTGACTTCTTCTCCTCCGTAAGCATATATTTCAATTCATATCGTTTAAATACCGTTTGATATGCCATGATTATGTACCTCCCTCTGCATTTTAATATAACATAAAGCTTGTGAAGATTATGTGATTTTTCATCCATAATTTTGTGTCTATTTCAACATTTGCCCGCTCTTCCATTATCCAGATAAACAAAAAGACCTTACAAACCCAAAGATTCATAAGATCTTATCTGCTTCTATTTGTCTGCAATCTCCCTTGCCAGAGGCTCAATCTGTTCCAGCATGTCATGAATATTATCCAAAAGGCCAGTTTTTTTGTTATCGCTGGCCTCCACTGCCTCAATACAAGAAAATACTGTATCATATTGATTTTTAGAAGTTGCCATAAAATCAATAATCTTATCAATATTGTGTACGGAAGCACCCACCTTGTCTGAAATCTCTTGCTGTACCTTCTCCACCTGGTTGGTCTGTTCTTTCACCGTTTCAAAAATCTTATAGGTTTTTTCCACGTTTTCTTCATTCACCCTCAGCGCATCCCTGGATACGGCTAAAGTGCTATTCAGTTCCTTTGTGCCCTCATCTACATGGCCAATGCTGTCCGCTACTTTGGAAATCAGTTTTCTAATCTCCTCTGCCAGGGAACGCACCTGCTCTGCAACTACTGCAAATCCTTTTCCCTGTTCTCCTGCCCGGGCCGCTTCGATGGAAGCATTCAGTGCCAGCATATTCGTCTGACCGGCAATGGCATTGATCTCGCCAATACACTCACGGATTTCATTCACTGCACCTTTCAAATCTTCAAAGGTTTTATCCATCTGAGAAAAGCTGTCTGCCATATGCTCTGAATCTGTCCTCAGAACTCCCACATTGTGCTGTGCCGCTTCCACAGAGTCCAGAATATCCTGCTTTGCCCTTCCAAAACCCGCAGACGCCTGTTCAATTCCCTGAAAAGAATCCTGGAAATCATCAATCCTGCCTGTCAGTTCATCCATTTCATCTGCAAGAGTCTGAAAAGAATCTTTTATTTCTAGAATCTCCTCGGAAATAGTAACTTCCTCATCCGAAAGCCTGTTGTAACACTCTTCAATGTATTTTTCCGTATAAATAATAGGATATATCTCATCTTTCAAATCTCTTTTCAGCTCTTCTGTTTCTGCCGCCTGCCCAATCTTTTTTCTGCCAAACAGTTTCATCATCCTTTCCCCCTATTCAAATACCACGCAGGACATGGTCTGGTTGGTGTGATGGCCATTGTAATGCTCCCCATAACCAATCAGCCCCCCGTGTGCTCCCAGGCCGCCCATTTTGACAAGGTAGTCCTTCACAAAATTCATTTTCTGGAACTGCAGATAACGAAACAGACAGTTTACTGAAAAAACCCCTGATATCTTTGGAAAGTCCTGATGGATCGTCTGTACCGTTTCATCCACAATCGCCGGTACATCACCGATCTGCAAAATGCACAGATTCGTCTTTGGCGTTACCTTGCGGTAGCAGGAAAAGGTATTATCCCCCATGCTCTCCTTAATGGATACAATATAAATATCATCTCCTACACAATGACCCAGAGGATTGATAAATGTCTGGTCTGACAACCCTTTGCTCGCAATATCCAGTGTATTCAGATATACTGTTTCTGCAGGTTCGCCATCCAGCTCACTGATAATATACTTATCTGGGACAGACTTGGTAACAAGAAAACGCTTTTCCGTAGGCTGGTATAAATTTTCTTTGTATACTTTTACTCTTCCTCCCTGGTTCTTCACGATCCCATAAACACATGCATCCTCATACACCCTGCCATTACAGCACACAGCGCCTATTGTAGTTCCCCCGGTGATAGATATCCCCTTGCTGCATAAAACAGAATTTATAGTGGTCAGTGTCATCTCATCATTCCCACAACAGAAGTCAATACAGACTGTATCCCCTTGGCTTCCCCCCACTCTGCCAAGGGTTTGTTCCAGGTCATGGATTTTCTTCACCGGCATGGAGGACACATCCGTCAGTACCCCCGCCCCAGCTTTTACCCCGGTAAACCCTATCACAATTACACCTTTTTCCACTACAGCGGCCTGGGCATATCCTTGTCCCACACAACCGATCGTTTCAACGCCCGGAAACATTTGTTGTAATTCTTCTGTTTTTTCTTGGAACTGTTCTGCCTCCGTTACAAGCAATATCAGAAAGCCTGGATTTTGAATCCCCCGTGCTGCCTCTGCTAAGCTGCCGGAAGCACTGCTTCCTATAAACTGTTTCACTGCAATTCCCCTCTCCACATTTTGACATATATAGACATATTATAGTATATATGGAGTGCTTTTTCAACTTTATTTTCTTTTATGATAGTTTTTGAGCAGATTCTCTCCCTCAAGCCATCCTCCAATCGGAATCCAGTCTTGATCCACACATTTACCCAAATCCCAACTGTCCCAGCCAAACCAATTCGGGCTGTTTAGCGTATCTAAAAACAGTACATTTTAATTAACTTTCCGTTTTTGGATGATCTCACTAATTCCAATGCCATTAAAGGAAAGCTGAACCACAGCATCCCGTGCCTTTTCAAATTTGCGGAACAACAGCAATTTTTCAGGAAGGTTCTTGTAAACTTTCCAGTATCCGGCATACAGGCAGTTTCTCCCGCAATTAAATATAAATCCTTCCACATCCTCCACCGGATATCCCAAAAGCAGGCCCATCTCATGTGGAAATTGCTGTTTCTGCATCAGATAGGCTTCATAGCGCAGACGGAAAACAAGAAGGATCTTTCCAAGGGCAAAATCCTGATAGCCCATATCCTGAAATATCTGCCGGACTTTTCCTTCCTGCAGATAAGCCTCCAGCAGGTTTCTGTCAAATACTAAAACCATTGCTTTCCCGGCCATTTCGGCTACCACAAAATAAGAAATCCCGGCCTGTTTTAAGATATGCTTTAACTCATCCAATTCCTCACGCCGGAAAATCAACAGATTGGACATCTTAAGTCCTGCAAGAAAGGGAGCACACTGAAAAGCAATCCGCATCTCTATACTTTCCCAATCTGTTTTCTGTATAATTTCAAGAGTTTCTTTGCTCATTATCTTTCTCCTTTAGTTTTGATAGGCTAACTTAAATCAATAGTAACTAACACGCATTTTATTGTCAATTAGCTTCTTGATAATTTTTCCCTATAACAAAAGGAGTTATACCACTTTCTTTTAAGGCGGAGACATCTTTGATACTCCCGGATAGCATCCGGTAATATGTCGGAAGATCCTAGTGTACTGACCGAATTATACTTAGTCAAATAATTCTTCCATATATTGCCAT
>JAMPFA010000037.1 GCA_023664725.1 Roseburia sp.
ACCATTGCCATAATTGTTTCCTCCTTGAATTTACTGTAGCTTCCATGCTACATGACTACTATTTGTTCTTGATATTCCGCCTTCCGGCCGTACGCTCCGTTTAGCTTCCTATCTGTAAGTAACAACTGTTTTCTTGTTTACTTGTAATATATATCGGAGCAAGAAGAAAATACTTTATATTATTTTTTGATTTTTTTTAAAAAATAAGCGTATGCATTTACATACGCTTATCTGTGATTCAAACCATTATTTTTTATTGTCAAACATTTGTGACGTAACAGCCCCTTTCTGCCGCCTCATATTCTCATAATATTGATTCACCACTTTCTGGCTGTTGCGCACTCCTTTGACCTGGCTCCTGACCTGCTCAAATTTGTATTTTGCGCTGTCACGGTTACGGATCTCCTGGGTTTGGATAGCAGTTGTCGTATCGGTAATCGCTTTTATAAGTTCCTGCATTCGGGCAATTTCCTCTGCATACTGTTGCCTGTTCTCATTCAGAGTTTCCCTCACATGGGCAAAAGTTGATTCAAATCCCTCATCCAGGCGTTCTAACTCTTTTACAAGATTTGCCTTATACTCCATGTTCTGCTCTAACTCTTCCGGCAATACATTGGCATCCCCCAGCAATATTGTCTGCTGTTTATTCAAGTCCGATATCCGATTTAACACTTTCAGTTTGTCTTCCAGGCTTTTTACCAGGATACTAACATATGCTGTCTCCATATAATGACTGCTCCTTTACATTCCGCATACTACGAAACATGCATTTTTTCATTGGCTCCTGCCTGTTTCATAACTTCTTTCCATGTATCCCGCATCGTACGCAGATGTCCCAATACTTCTTCTAAGATTTCTTTATCTTTTTTGATATTGGCCTGTATCAATCGTTGCTGGAGATATTGGTACACATTATCAAAATCTTCTGCCACTGCATATTTGTGATCTAACGTCGCCTGGAATTCGGAAATAATATTCTCCACTTTCAAAATATTATTGTTTGCTTTCTCTATATCTTTCTTTTCCACTGCCACGATAGCAATATTACAGAATTTAATCGCTCCTTCATACAACATCAACGTCAGCTCCGCCGGGGATGCTGTCATGATTTTACTGTTATTATATGCAGCAAATGCATTTTGATTGGTCATATTAACCTCCTTGTTCTACATGACTATCAAAAACCAAGCATACTAGCCAGAGATGACTGCTGTGCCTGCAATGTGGCAAGTGCAGACTCCATGGCTGCAAATTTTTTGTAGTAAGATTCTTCAATATCCTCGAGTTTTTTCTCCCACTTACTGATAGTCTTTGTATAATCGCTGTACTCTCTAGCCATTTCTTTATCATTGTAAACCACACCATAACTGCTCAATGTGGAAGAACTCATTCTGCTGTTCAATTCATCATACAGACCACCAGCCAGCTTCTGCATAAATTCAGCCAGAACTTCCGGTTGCTGCTGACACATTGCCAGCAATTTATCTGTCTTGCCTGAAACCGCACTATCCTCGGAATCGCCATCAATATGGAACGCATTCTCCTCATTATCCTTTGCGCTCAATATACCCAGCGTAGAGATACCGAAAGATGACAAAGAATATTTCTTTCCGTTAATCTCAAAAGACTGGAACATCTTGTTCACCATCGTTGATTTGATAGATTCCAATGTACTGTCTCTTCTAAGCAGGGAGTCTTTGATCTTTTTCTCCCACTCTTCTATTTCGCTGTCTGAAAGCGCATCTTTTTCTTCTGTTGTCAAAGGCTCATAACCCTTTGAGGACTCTGCATTGTACAAAGATGTGATTTCATTTATCAATTCATTGTATTCTTTCAGGAACTTCTTAACCTTATCATACATTCCCTGAGCGTCATTGGTAACTGTAACGATAACAGGCTCACTGGTCTTTGCCAGTGCACTTACTGTCACACCGTTTACTGTAATATCATTACTGTCGGAAGTATAGACTGCACCGTTCAATTCAATCTCGGCATCACTTCCGGCAATCCTTACAGCCCCTGCGCTGGTCTTAATGGCTGTACTTCCATCCAGAATGCCTGCAGCGGTGGTGATATTCGCCAGATATTCATCTACATCCGCACCTGTCTCGATATCCTTGATCGGCGCATACCTGCTAATATCCCTCTGTGCCTGAGTAATCTCTGCATCAATGGATGAAATCAGTGTATCCAACGTACCATTAGTTATAGCATCATCAACCGCCGTAACTTCATCTGAAGTGGCACCCATAAGCGTCTCGTAATCATTGACAACCTGCTGTGCATTGGCATCACTCGGATTAGACGCTAAAGTCTGACGGGCTTTTGCATACTCCAATTGTGCCTTCTTTGTCGTCTCTGTAGAAAGAAACGATGAATACTGATTTCCCTGCTCTATAATATGTTTCTTGGTAGCTTCCGCATCATAAACGCCGTTAGTGATTGGCTTACCATCTTTGTAACCGGTAATATAAGCTTCGCCGTTACTGTTTCTCGCAATATTTGCCCATTTCCGATACTCTGTGGTATCTGCTTCTCCACCTACATTAATTCCCAGTTTTGTGAGGACATCCACGCCGCCTGCATTTGTTCCAACCATGGTAAAATCATTGTCTTTTCCGGTCTTTGATGCAGCAACATACATACGGTGATTTGCGGAATCAAAGCTTGCCTTTAAACCGACATTGTTCAATTCCTTCACAAATTCAGAAACTTTCATCTTGGAAGAAACAGAAATTTTCTTTGTCTCGCCTCCAACTGTAATTTCAATCGTACCATTGCTTCCTGAATATCCCAGTCCAGCCAGTGTACTGTTCTCTGTAACTTTGTCATCCAGTTTAGCCCCTGTCAGATATCCTGCGCTGGCAACTTTGTTGACTCTCAGGGAATAGCTTCCGGCTACTGCTCCATTTCCTGCGGTAACAGTTGCCTTTGTGCTGTCTGAGATAGTTGCCTTTTTCATAGAATAACTATTAGAAAATTTCAATCCGCTAAGACTACCATAAAAGCTGCTGATCTTTGAATTCAAATCTTTCCAGGCTTCCTGTTTCCAGGACAATTTTTTCTGTGATTTTACATATTTCTCGCTCTTTTTCCGATAGGCAGATACTAATTCGGAAACTAACGCTTCTGTATCTAGCCCTGAGTTCATTCCTGTAATACGAATTGGCATATTTATCCCCTCCTACATTTTTTCATCAACCATAAGTCCTGCCATCTCCCAAACCTTGGCAATCATATCCAATGTCTTCTCCGGCGGGAACTCTTTTAACACTTTCTTTGTATCTCTGTCTACGATCTTGATGGTGACGCGGTTCGTTCCATCATGAATCCCAAATATCGCCTCAGAATTTTTGACGTTCTTGTTAATCTGCTCTACTGCCTTGCGCATTGCCTCATTTCCCTTGGGAAGTTCTACGCTTTCTTTCTTGTCAACAGTATTTCCCGTCAAAATATTCTCTTTGGCATTGCCCTGCTCCTGTTCTTTGATCTGGATATCCTCTGTCTTTAAAGGAGTAGAAACTTCCACTGCCTTGGGGGATTCCGAGATTTTCTTCTCCGGAGCTTTTACATCCTTTCCCGTGCTGCTTCCCTGCTGTAAGGTTACGGATGAATTCTTAATTGCTTCCAGTACCATTTAAATCACCTCCGTGTGATATCACTATTAGTCTTCTTATGTGTTATATCGGATGTTTTCAGAAAATTATTAGAATAAATTTTCAATGGCTTTGATGCTCTGGGCATCAGTAACCGCTTTATTTTCATCCTGTATCTGCAGATAAACTTCCTTTCGGTATATCGGCACTGATTTTGGTGCAGTAATACCAAGTTTTACCTGATCACCACGAATATCCAAAATCTCAATTTCAATATCGTTATTGATGACAAGTGACTCGCCTCTCCTTCTGGTTAATGCCAGCATACCTATTCACCTGCCTTTTCTTTTCGGCTCTGCAAAATGTCATATATTTTATACTTCACCGGATAATCATCTTCCACAATGATCTGGCAGCCTTTGTTATTTGCCATATTGATAATAAAAGGCGCTTTCAGGTTCATGCTGATTTCTTCTACCTTCCCCTCAGGAATCGTGATCGTTGTCAAAATATAGACATCTTCATCTTTTAATTCACCCAAGGGTTTTAAAAGCTCTTCCTCCACATTGGGCGCATAGGTCGGCACTATAATTTTCGGATCTATTACCGGCATGGCAAAACAACCGTCGTCCATGGACTGCAGCCACATGATCGTATCCTTATCTTCCTTTTCCACATCAAAGATCAACGTAAAGTGCTGCATATCCGGGAAACCGATAATCCCCTGCTCTATCGTGATAATCTTATCATCTGCAATCTCTATTTCTCCAAATAGCCTTGTCTCTGCTTTCATGATACCCCCGCTTAAATGTAATTTAATAATGTCTGTTTTTCTATTTTGCTGGCTGCCATCAAAGAAGCCTGGTATGCATTATACGCAGCCGTATAGTCGATAATGATATCAGACAGCTCCCTGTCCTCATTCAGAGATTTTAATTCCTCCACTGCAAGCTGCTGATTCTCCAGACGGCTTTTTGTCATCTCCAATTCCTGTCCTCTGGCACCCAGTTCTGTGTACATTACATTCAGTTCATTCAAATATTTATCAAACTTACCGATTCCTGCGCTGAGCAGATTTCCCAGGTTCTCATCTGCGTAAGCGGCTTCTTTATCTGCCGCATCCAGCCATTTCTGGATTTCATCCTGATAATCCACGTATTTAGTCTCGTTCTTCATTTCTTTTAACTTATCCACTTTATCATGGGCATCGATGGCTTTTTGTGTGGCATTGATCAGCTCTGCAACATCCTGGTAGGCGCTCATATCAAAGAAATCATCTGCCTGGAAATTAACAATGATAGACTGGTTTGTAGCTATATTAAATTTAATATCCTCATATACTTTTTTGCCATTCTCATCATATCTTATACATTTTACAGGATGAAGCGGGTCTGTCTTGCAGGTGCAGTTATAATAATACTCCGGGCGCAATTCTCCTCTGGTAAATCCGATCTTCTCGTAGTCCACCTGGATATCTGCCCTGCCGGCTTTCATCGCATTGCTTACGTTAGAACCCAGGATCAGATCTCCGGAGTTTTTAATAAACACCATCTCATCATCGCCCACCGTCTTGGTTCCCATGGCTGCTTCCCAGTCATTCTCCGAATCATATACGGTAAACGAAACCCCGGCTACATTATTGCCTGCTTCATCTACTCCCTGATACACTGTCCTTGTGACAATCGCAGAATCATCCAGCACAACAGGATTATTGCTTGCGTCTAATATTGGATCCCCATTTTCATCTAAAGGATTTTTGCTGGCATTCACCTGTCTCATTTCACCATCGTAGAAAGCGACGGTTTCCTGTCCACTGGCAGTGAAAGTGACATCTGTTGTGTCATATTTATAATTTAAAGACTGTATTTCATTGATATCATCATAGGCAAGACGGATCCTGTCATAAGCCGTCTCTGTGGTATCACTGATATATGGACTCTTTGTCCTGTCTTTGCCATTGGCAACTCCGTCCAACACTTCCTGCAAGGTCTCAGGCACTTCCACATTCCCGCTGTAATACTTATACTCTGAAATGTCTTTATAGTTGAAAGTCTGAGTGATATCATAGGCTTCCTCCGGGTCATCCTCCATAAAAGTAAGGGTGTTGTTGGTACGGTGACCGGCAAAAATACTTCTTCCCGCATTATCCGTATTTCCTTCCGAATAAAGCTGCTTCTGCAACGCTGTAAGACTCTCTAAAATAGACTTTCTGTCCTCCGGATTGAGCGTGCTGTTGTTTCCATAGTTGCACTGTGTCTTACAGTCCGTCAGAATTTTATTCATGTTATAATAAGCCGTATCCGCCATTTTATACCAGGCCTCTACATCCGGTATATTTTTTTCATAATACTGGTTCAGCTGATTTAACGTACTGCGAAGACGCAGCGCACGGATCGCAATGATCGGGTTTTCAGAAGGACGCAGGATTTTTTTCTGGGTAGTCATCTGATTGTTCAGATAAACCTGGTTCGCCTTATTCCCATTAATATTTTTTGAAGTATTGTTTATCATCATGTTATTGGTTACTCGCATAGGAACCTCCCTGCTGTCTTGCCACAGCCAAATTATACACCGGTTTCGTTGATCAATTTATTATATATTTCAGACATACACTGGATCATTCTGGATGCCAGATTGTATGCATTCTGGAATTTCACCAGATCTAAGGCTTCCTCGTCCTCATCCACTCCTGCAATAGACATCCTCTGTGTATTGATAGACGCTGAAATATCATTAAAGTTTTCCTGGAAAATCTCTGCCTCATTGGTATCCACTGCCAAATCCGTCAGTATACATTTTAAGAAACCATCTGCATTGTCTCCCCGGAACATCTGTACTTTAGATTCTAACTTCAATATCTGCTCCATAATATCCTGTGATGCCTCTAATTGCGCATTTGTTCCCGTACTGAAAAGATTGGGATCCCTGCGGCTTCGATCTGCAATGACCACATTCAACGCTGTGAGCTGATAATAACTGTCGGAGCTGGATGTGATCACAGATTTTGTTCCATCTGTAACCCCGTCTGTACTCACTGTCTGGTCATGGAAATCATATTCCTCTCCACCAACTTTCGTTGCCCTGAAAAAGCTTTCCATAGGATTTCCATTTAAATCCTGGCCCGACATCTGGATCGCATTAAACCGTTCCGTAAAATTCCGGAGAAATTCGCTCATCTGGCCCATATAATAAGGTATTCCCATAAATTTTATCTTATCGCCAATCTGAGCCTGCTTGCCCATCAGTTCCTGACGCTGCGCATCATCCATAAACTCTTTTAACTCAAAGGTATACTCGGTAATATTACCGTTCTCATCCAATTTTGCGCTGAAACGCTCGTAATTATATATTCTGTTGCCAATAGTAATCCGGCCTTCCTGCCCCATAGTCATCTCTTCCACCCGGGTCTGGGTAGTAGGTCTGATGGTCACAGTTGATCCAGTTGTCCTTGTCACTTTGCCCTGGAAATTTTCATTGTTATTTCCGTCCCGCATCTCGAACAGCGCTTTCAAGCTGCCATGCATAGTAGTTGCATTCAGATTGAATTTCATTCCGGTATCTGACCAGACAACATCATAAAGACCGTCAACATCTGTCTGATTCACTCTGTTTTCCCTTGCCTCACAGGTAAAAGTCCGGTACTCGAAACTATTGACAATCGTCTGCCCGTCTAATCTCACAAGATAATAGGTACCGCCAGTGTACATATCCGGGAAATTACTGTTCGTCACTTCACTTTCTTCCACTGTGATAGGCACAATTTCCGACAGTTCATCAATTACCAGCGCCCGCTGATCTCTCAGTTCATTGGCTCTTCCACCCTGCAATTCGATATCATTGATCTGCTTGGTAAGACTGGCAATTTTCTGGGAACTGGCATTAATACTGTCCACCAGAGTCTTAATCTGGTCATTACAGTCTTTCTGCAGTCTTGCCAGGCTGCCGCCCACATTATTAAAATAGTTACACAAAATCTGGGCATTGGTGATTCCATCCTGCCGGTATGACAATTCCTCTGCATGACTGTAAACCCCGTCCATAGAATTAAATAATTTTTTAAATATTGTGTTAAATCCCGGATTATCTGACTCTTCGTCATCTACAAAGTAGGTTTCTATCTGACGCAGATAGCTTACTTTTGTATCATAATAACCTACTGCGCTCTGATTTTCCCAGTATTTGGAATCATAATATTCGTTTCGTATAGACTTGATCGATGTGGTGGTAACACCGCTTCCTGCCGTTCCATATTTCTCATGTACCCGAAGAGCCTCGGCAGCTTCCCTGTTTGCCACCTGTTTGGTATACCCTTCTGTCTGAACATTAGATACATTGTTTGCTGATGTATTAAGCGCTGCCTGAAACGCTCTAAGCCCCGATGAAGCTACTGTCAATCCAAAAAATGTTGATGGCATATCATCTCACCTCTTCCTTATGCTTTAACCCATCTGCCTGATGATGGTCTCAATCATTTCATCCACTACGTTTATGTATCGGCTGGCTGCATTGTATGCATTCTGGAATTTGATCATATTGGTAAGTTCTTCATCTGAAGATACACCGATCACCTGCTGCCTTGCGTTGTCTGTCTCCAGCTTGCTCTGCTCCAATCCCTTGGCGGTATCATTAAATACATTGCCCAGAGTTGCCAGCTCTCCTGTCATTTTATTGTAATATTCTGCGATGGTACAAGGTGTCGTGTCATGGGGAGTTAGAATCAGATTCTCTCTTGACCAGATCGCTGTCAATTCATCTCCCAGCCCATAGGCCACCTTGTATTCCCCTTCGATCAGTCCCTGTTCAAAAGCCGGAAGCTCTACATCGCTTCTCTTCAGTTCAGGATTGATCTGGATGCTGCTTATGGTATACATCTTTGAGATATCTTTCTGATCTTCCTGATTATAAAGATAGTAGGTATTTCCATCATCGCCAGTTATCACACTGTAACGGCTGCATCCGACTCTCTCAAACAATTCCTGGGGAGGCAAATTACCGTTGGCCCCCACTCGGCAATTTTCTGTATCCAGGATCAAATCTCCCCGGTTGATGGTTATCCGGTTCCCATTCTCGTCCACCCCGGTAATGGCATTGGCCGCCCCGATATTCGGGCAGAACACATCATTGATCTGTGTGACAAGAGAATGCACCAGTTCATCAAACTCTGACTGAATGTTCATCATCACAGAATTGCCCAGTGTCTCATCATATTTCTTCGTGGAAATCCCTTCTAAGTCACGGTAATCGGCACGTTTATAGCCTCTTGCCAAAACCAGCCCCTTCAATTCTCCCGTATCGCTTTTTAATGCCATGGAGATTTCCTCTGACGGGTTGATCACCTTATAATATTTGTCGTTTTCCGTATTAGACAGATGATCCCAGTAAGGAGTGATAAATCCTGTAACCTTATCTACTTTTTCTCCCATGTGATATGCATGGGCCTCGTCTACAAAAAGAACGTTCTCAAAAGTAACCTTCACAATGCCGTTCTGTACTTCTTTGTAGGAAACAGCGCCATACTGTGCCAGTTCATCCACCAGATAGTCCCTGGCATCCCTTAAATTCATGGCCGTCTCCACATTTCCCGACTCAATCGCCATGATGTAGTTATTCAATTCATGAATACTCTCGCCGATCTCATTGATCCTCTCCACCATATCGTGGATCTGAGTATTCATATTGTCCTGATATTTTTCTAAGCCCTGATAGATGGCCTGAGATTTACTGACAAATAAATTGGCTTTCTGGATAACCAGATTCTGGTTCTCACTTGCGGATGGATTTTTTGCAAACTCTTCAAATGCTGCGTAAAGACCATCGTCTTCACCTACCAAAAGTTCCTGAAAAGCTTTCCCTTCCAGCTCCTGGAACAGAGTCTCCACCTCGTTTATCGCCTCATAAGTAGATGAATAAAAACCATGCCGGCTCGTCTGAGACCGGTATGTCTTATCCAAAAAGATATCTCTTGCATGAACAGCATCCGCAATGGTCACGCCAAGACCTGACTGCTGATGACTGATAGACGCCGTAGTATCAAACGTATAATAGTCACGGTCGCCCTGTAAAACTTGTTGTCTAACATAGCCTTTTGTATCTACGTTAGCCAGATTGTTCGCTGTAATATTCAGGGCATTCTGGCTGACTTTTATGCCGGATGCCCCGATAAATAAACTTCCCATTGTATTGGCCATAAAATTCTTCCTCCCTTTGGCAGGCTACTGCTTTGCGTCAAATCCGCTACTCGGCAGTATATCCCCCGTGTTGTACGCCTGTTTGTTGTAGTTCGCAGTTTCGGGTGCCTGTCGCATACTCTTAAACAAGGTGAGATCGAATTCTACCATTTCAAGTGCCTGTTTTAAAAGTCTTTCGTTCCGCAGATTGCACTCCTGCATCTCTTTGCCGGTAGCGAGAATCTTTGTGCGGATCTCTGATAAACGTTCCTGCTCTCTAGGCTGTTTATCCAAATACCCAATGAGCTTTGTAATGGTCATCTCTTCAAAATTCTTGCCCAAAACATCTGCCATATCTTTTAATATGGCATCTCTCTTATTGTCAAGATTACGGAGCAGGCTCGCAACGTCCTGCTCCTTGTCAGTAATAGATTCCAAATTGACAATGTCACCCTTCACGATGGCAGTGCGCTTTTCATTTCCCAGCGCAATCAGCGCCTCATACTGAGTGTTTTCTTCCTCTAAAACCTCTATAAGATTATCCATTAAACTTGCCACTGATGAACCTCATTTCTTAGCACTTATTTCTGCAGAGCATTGTATCTCTCTAACAGCTTGCTGGCAAAATCTCCAGAATCAACTTTATAACTCCCTGACTCTATCCTTGCTTTGAGCCCTGCGACTTTATCTTCCCTGATATCTGAAGCTTCTGCGACAGCCTGTTTTGCAATCTGATAGTCATATCCCGTCCTGGAAATTGTGACTTCATCACGGCCTGCAGTAGTGCCCCGGCTGCTCTGCGCTTTTGTCGTCTTACTGTTCTTATAAATTTGTGCCACTTGATTGTATGCTTCGATACGCATAACAGCATCTCCTTTCTTCTTCCCTGAAAATGTCTTTTTTAAGCTCTTTTCTTTGCTCTTAAACTATTTATCGGTTATTTTTCCTTTTTCCTTAGCAGAATATGCTATTTTTTTTGCCTGCACTGTTTTAACCCTTATTTTTTACTGTAAAAACATTCCATGGTTTGATATACTGGATGTAGGAAAAAGACACAAAAAGGAATGGATAAACAGGATGGATAAAACAAAATATATCTTAAAAAAGACGGTTTCATTTCTGACTTTACTGTTTTTGCTCGGGACTGCCGGCTGTCAGGAGACCGCTCCTCTATCTGAAGCTTCTGCCACAGAAACCGCAAAAACTCCGGTTGTCGTCGGAGGCACAGAAGTTCCGGATGCCGACAGTTCTTTAAACTCTCCCGACGCAAAAGCGGCAGGTACAAATACGGATGACAGTTCCAGGAATCTAACGGTCCACTATCTGGACATTGGCCAGGGGGATGCCACTTTGATCACCTGCGGGGAAAATGCCATGCTGATTGACGCCGGGGACAATTCCGTCGGGACAAAGGTCCAGTCTTACCTTTTAAACCAGAATATCACGAAACTTGACTATGTGATCGGAACCCACCCGGACGCAGACCATATCGGCGGCCTGGATGTTGTAATCACAAAATTTGACTGCGGGACAATATTTTTAACGGAGGAAGAAAAAGATACCCTCACCTATGAGGATGTTATCTCCGCCATGGAGTATAAAGGCTATAAAAAAACCCTGCCCCTGCCGGGAAATACTTATGATCTGGGGGATGCCAGCTTTACCATTGTCGCTCCCCTGCAGGAAAACAACGATTCCAACGACAATTCCATCGCCCTGCTCTTAACCTACGGAGATACTCGTTTCTTTTTTGAGGGCGATGCCGGGGAGACCGAAGAGGAGCAGATCCTATCCTCCGGCGCCAGAGTGAAAGCTGATGTATACAAAATCGGACACCACGGCAGTAAAACTTCTACCACGGACGATATGCTAAAGGCGGTAAGCCCTGTGTGTGCTGTTATCAGTGCCGGGGAAAATAACCGTTATGGACATCCCCACGCAGAAGTGTTAAATAAACTCCGCTTTGCCGGGATCAAAACCTTCCGCACAGACGAACAGGGCACCGTGGTGGCAAAATCCGACGGAAAGAATATTACCTTTAACATGTCCCCCAGCGACACCTGGACTGCCGGGGAACCGGGCAGCGTTTCCGACAGGGAAACCATAAATGAAGACAATGCAAAAACAGGTGCCGTATCTGAGGAAGTTAACACTGATACAGCAAAACCCGATGTAATCACCGTACACATCACAGATACCGGTCAGAAATACCACTCCGCTTCCTGCCGCTTTTTAAAGGACAGCGACCAGGGGATTTCTCTGAAGGAGGCAAAGGCTGCGGGATATGAACCCTGCAAAGTATGCCATCCTCCCCAGTAGGGAATTTAACAGGAAATCGTAACAAAATCACAAGAAACAAACCGCAGGTATCTGTGGTACAATAACACAAAGGAGCCACAAATGAATGAATCCGTTTTAATTGTAGATGACGAGGCAGCTATCGCAGACTTAGTGGATGTCTACTTAAAAAACGAGGGCTATCAGGTGTACAAGTTCTATTCCGGGAGGGAAGCCCTCTCCTGTATTGAGACAACCTCTATCAGCCTTGCGATTTTAGACATTATGCTGCCGGATATCGATGGGTTTGCCCTGTGCCAGGAAATACGAAAGAATCACTTTTTTCCTATTATTATGCTTACTGCCCGGGTGGAGGATATGGATAAGATCACAGGCCTTACCCTGGGAGCAGACGATTATGTCACGAAGCCCTTTCACCCTTTAGAGCTTATGGCACGGGTAAAAACCCAGCTCAGGCGGTATACCCGCTACAACCAATACGGGCCAAATTCCACGATAGAGGAAGATGAGCTGGACATCCGTGGACTTTCCGTAAATAAGAGCAGCCATATCTGCACGCTAAACAACAGGGAACTTGCCCTTACCCCCATGGAATTTGATATTCTCTGGTATCTGTGCAAAAACCAGGGCAGAGTTGTCTCCTCGGAGGAATTGTTTGAAGCCGTCTGGAAAGAGAAATATCTGGATAACAACAATACGGTCATGGCCCATATCGCCAGACTCCGGGAAAAAATGGGAGAACCTGCAAGGAGGCCTAAGTTCATCAAGACTGTCTGGGGTGTGGGATACACCATTGAAAAATTATAATAATGATCAGAGAGGAAAATCTTATGGCAGATTACACGATCCTGGCAGATGTAAGTTCCTTTATTGCCAAAACCCTGCGGACAAATATGTACCCGGAACCCATTCCGTCACCAAACAATATTGAAATTGCTTCTCCATCTGATACAGACGGGGATTATGTTCTTGGCATTTACCTCTATGATATCAGAGAGGAACCGACCGTTTCCCAGCCTGCTTTTGTTCAGACGGACATGAAGCATCTCACGAAGCCGCCTGTGATATATGGTCTTTACTACATGATATTTATCAACGACTTCTCCCAGCTGGGATTAAAAGCCCCCGACATACAAAAAATCATAGGAAAAGCAGCACAGGTGATAAACGACAACAATTCTCTTCTCTCCGGTGAGCTGCAGCCCTGGTCAAATGCCAAAGAACCTCCCATCATACTGTCACCTGCAAATCTGGAGTTTGAAGAAAAAATGCGGGTGTGGCAGTCCATTAATAAGCCCTATCAGCTCAGTCTGTTTTACAAAGCTTCCCCTGTATTTTTATCCAGCGAAGTTGTAATGGACGCATCCCCTGTCTTAAAAGCAGATTTTGGTGTACAAAGGATAGATGATCGGATGAATAAAAACCCCCGGAAAAGAACATAGAGGAGAACTGATGATATGGACTTTTTTGCCAACATAAATGCCGAGGATAAAACCCGGCCTTTTTCAGACTACACAGAATATATGGACTGTCTCTTTGCCTGTGTCAACAGCAGCCTGAACTGGTACCTTACCCTGCTAAAGCAAAAATATGCTGTGGGAGAAGAAGGTTATAAAAACATATTTTACCCTGACCTGGAGATTGCCCAAAATCTCTGCCAGGAAAAAATATACCGCTTTTCACATCAGAAGCAGGATTTATCACCGGAACCGCTTTTTGCCGGAGATGTGATTTTGCGGATCAACACCCGTGCCGCATGTACGGTAAAATCAGGGATAGAGCTTCCTTTTTATGACCTGTGCGAAAGACTCTCCCTGAATAATTTCACTATATTTTGTCTTGCCTGCGGCATTATGGCCTCATGCCAGACCGACTATGCTGCCGTTTTTCAGCTCATAAACGAAAATGGCAATCTCCCTGCCCCCACTGTGGAATCCGGGGCAAAACTGTATTTTGGAAACAGCTTTTCTATCACAAAGGCATATGGAGATATGTCTCTATGTTTAGAGGAACTTGCTCCCCTTTTGGATTTAAATGTTCCTGCAAACATGCCCTTTAGCGCAGAAATATCCCTGGACAAAAGAATGACAGACTATCTTTTTGGCAAAAATCCACGGAAAATGGATGAACGCTGCATTCGCTTTTTTTCTGTGCCAAAGGAAGATGCATCCACTCCGGTAATGGCAAACCATTGGCAACTAGAGGCATTGGAACGCACTTTTGAGAACAAAATCAGGTTTTTTTTACTTATCGGGGATGCGGGGAGCGGCAGAAAGTTCTTTGTGACAAAATTGTGTAAAAAATATGATATGGGAATCCTTATTCTAAGCTGCAAAAAGCTGTTTTCCCATGACTATGAATTTGTGGACAAGGTTCTATGGGCCTTTGTGAGGGAATGCCTTTTGACAAACTCCTGCTGCTGCCTGGATGAACTGATCTTTCAGGCAGATGAAAAAGATCAGTTCCTGGAATATCTGAATATGGCTCTCACATGCCTGACTCAGAAGGATATACCAGTATTTATCCTTAGCCAGGAAAGGCTTCCCCTTAACAACTTCACAGAGGAAGAGGTGGTAGAGCTTGAATTTGCCATTCCTGGCACCAACGAGCGGAAAAATTGTTGGCATCATTTTTCAAAGGGCTATTCTTTCGATTCTGATGTGGATTTTTCCGACATGGCGGCAAAATTTCTCTTTACCCCCGGTAAAATTAAATCTGCATTATATAATTCTAGCCTCCTCTCAACTATATATGGAAGATCCGCAATATCAAAAAATGATTTGTTTTCCGGGTGCTATAACCAAATCAGCTCTGATTTGACACAGAAAGCCATAAAGATGAAAACTCATTTTAGCTTCGACGATATTGTGATGAACCAGGAGCAGAAAGAGATTATCAAACATGCCATCCAGCAGGTGAATTTCCATAAACAGATTTATGAAGACTGGAATTACAGGAAAAAATATCCCTATGGACAGGGCATGTCTATTCTGCTATTTGGCGCCCCGGGAACCGGAAAGTCCATGTGCGCCCAGATCATTGCCCACGAGCTGAACCTGGAGCTTTACCGGGTGGACCTGTCCAAGGTAATGGACAAGTATATCGGTGAGACGGAAAAATCTATTTCCAAGCTTTTTCATGAGGCAAAAAAGTGTAATGTGGTTCTGTTTTTTGACGAGTGCGACGCCCTGTTTGCCAAGCGCTCCGACGATAACAGCAGTATGCAGGCATTCCACAACACAAAGGCTGCCCTGCTCTTACAGGAGATCGAGGCCTACGACGGAGTGTCCATACTCGCCACCAACCATAAAAACAGCATTGACCCGGCATTTTTCAGGCGGATGAAGTATGTTGTGGAATTTCAGTTCCCGGACGCAAAAACCAGAGAAATGTTGTGGCGAAACACCATACCAGAGGGCACTCCCCTTGGGGATGATGTGGATATTCCTTTCCTGGCGGAACGATTTGAGTTTGCAGGGGGCAATATCAAAAACTGCATTTTAAATGCCGCCTTTCTTGCGGCCTCGGAAGACCAGGGAGAAAAAGTACATATGCGGCATTACCTGAAAGCCATACGCTACGAGTATATCAAAACCGGAAAGATATTCACGAAAACAGATTTCCAGCCCTACGCCCATGAAGTGTTTGATACTTCCAGCAAGCCAGCGGAAATGGAGGCCAGATAATTGAGACAGGAAAAGCATAAAATCGCAAGAGATTACCAACAATTAAAGTACAAGATCTTTTTTAACTCCATATGTCTGCTTATGCTGGCTCTCATTATCTTAATGCTCCTCTACAACTTTGTGTTTTCCGGGCGTTTTGCCAACTGGACAGTATACTTTTTGGAGCATTTTGTCTTTCACGATTACACTGATGCCTATGATACGGCATTGCTTTTTTACCGGAACAACATCCGCACCCGGCTGGAATGGCTGTTCCTCTTTGCCTTCTGCGTTGTTTTTGCCCTGGTGCTTCGCATCTATCTAAATAACTTTACCAGGTATTTCAATGAAATCAACCAGGGAATCGATGCGCTGATCCAGGAGGGCACAAAGGAAATCCTTCTGTCGTCAGAGCTTGCCGCCACGGAAAAGAAACTGAACTTTATCCGTCATACCTTAATGCAGCGAAAGGCGGAGGCCAACCTTTCCGAGCAGCGGAAAAATGATCTCATCGTATATCTGGCCCACGATCTGAAAACGCCTCTCACCAGTATTATCGGATATCTTACACTGCTCTCGGAAAATCCCGATCTTCCTGTGGAGGCCAGAGCAAAGTATATGAATATTGCCCTGGACAAAGCTCAGAGACTGGAAGATCTGATCAACGAGTTTTTTGATATCACCCGGTTTAACCTGACATCCATCACGCTGGAGGCGGAGTGCACAAATTTAAGCCGTATGCTGGAACAGACGGTCAGTGAATTCTATCCTATTCTGACAGAAAAGAACCTGACCTGGAATGCAGATATCCCCCCGGGAATATGGATTTTATGTGACAGGAACAAACTGGCTCGGGTTTTCGACAATTTAATCCGCAATGCTGTCAATTACAGCTATGAAGACAGCGAGGTTTCCCTTTCCCTGTCCACCTGCAGCGATAATGTGGAAATTGTATTAAAAAACAGAGGGAAAACCATTCCTCCCCAGAAGCTTATCCACATTTTTGAACAATTTTATCGAGTGGACACTTCCCGCTCCTCCTCCACTGGTGGCTCCGGTCTGGGACTTGCCATCGCAAAGGAGATCATTGAACTCCACGGCGGAATGATCCAGGCCTCCAGCAAGGATGAAAGCATCGTCTTTCTGGTACGGCTGCCGCTGGTGGATATCGAAGAGGTTTCACAGAAGGGCTGATAATTCTCTCTGAGCAAAAAGCTGTTCCACCGCAGCCCGGTACTCCGCCAGGTGCTGGGCTTTGCGGATCTTCTTGATCTGTCTCTCACCGTCCCCAAACATTTCCGCCATATAAAACCACAGCTCTTTCATTTTAAACAACACATTTTTCTCCCCGGACATTATCTGAGTATAATCCTTTAAAATTCTTTCATGAAATGCATATAATCCCTCTTTTGTAAGAGTCTCCCTGCCCATAATCTCCCCAAAGAGAGCCGGGTTCTTGAGAACTCCCCTGCCAAGCATCACGGGAATGTTGCCGTACAGATCTGTAAAGGCCTGGTAATCCTTCTTGGAAAAAATGTCTCCGTTATACACTAAGGGGCAATCTGCCTTTTTCAGGGCATAGGCAAACATCTTTTTACGGGGAGTGTTTTTGTAAAAGTCTTTCTGCACTCTTGGGTGGATGATCAGCTCTTCTATGGGAAAACGGCCATACATTTCAAGGAGAGGATAAAACTCTTCTTCCTCCTCCATGCCAAGCCTGGTCTTAACAGAGATTTTTATCTGGGCCTTGTCAAATATTTGTTCCAAAAACTCCTCCAGCTCTCTGGGTTTTGCAAGAAATCCTGCTCCCCGGTATTTCGTCACCACTGTGGGGGAGGGACAGCCCAGGTTTAAATTCACTTCCTCATAGCCCAGCTCCTGAAGTTCTCCTGCTGCTGCCAGGAATATTTGGGCATCATTTGCCATAATCTGGGGTACGAGATGGATGGCACCGTTATTTTCCGGCGCAACGTCCCGGTATTCCTTTGGACTTAAACTTCTGTTCTGCTTGGGTGCGAGAAAGGGAGAAAAATATTTATCCGCCTGGGTGAAACATTCCGCCTGGGCATTCCGGTATATGTATCCCCCGATTCCCTCCAGGGGGGCAAAATACAGTTTCATATCAGTGGTTCTCCTCTTCTTCCTCATTTTCCAACTGCTCCCCCAGCTTTTTGTTCATCAAGAGAGCCTCCCGCATTGCTGCCCGGAAATTTAATACCCCCACCACCAGATAGCCCATAACAACCGACAGAAACATAAAGGCAACCATTTTCCAATTGGAAAAACTGTACCATTGAAAATATGCCCCTGCCCCCATAACCACTGCGTTGATATAAAGAAATCCAAATAAAAATTTAATCATGATTTCTTTTTTTGGCGCTGTTTCAATTTTTCTAAGGAAAAGCACTGTTCCCGCCACACATAAAAGGCTTACCCCCTGCATCTGCCACAAAAGCCCTACATCCAAATCCACGTCTTTTCCCCCGAAAAATGTAATAAAACAGGATGTGGCAAACAAAACCCATGCGGCAACTTTTATATATACATGAAAAACCATTTGAATATATGCTTCGATTTTTTCCATACCCTGCCTCCTAAAGATCAAGTTTTCTTTTCAGCTCCGGCACATACTGCCTGGATATAATGACTTTCTCCCCGTTTTTAAGCTCCGCCTCAAAACGACCGCTAAATGCTGGGGACAGATGCTTCACCCTGCCTAAATTCAGTATCATAGACTTTGACGCCCGCAGGAATTTTTTTGGCGGAAGGGTGGTTTCAAGCTCATAGAGCCGACTTTTGATCTCAAATACCTCCCTCTTACAATAGGCAAAAACTTTTTGGTCTACCGCCTCGAAATAGTACACCTCCGCTAAGTCGATGGGATAAATATTCCCATCTTTGTATCCGTTTATTTTTTTGCCGCCCTGGCGCAGCAGGTTTAGAACCTGCATGAAATCATCGTCAATGTCCCTGCATTTTACAATAATCTCTTCTTCCTCCCCAGGAGCCGGCTCAACAATCGTAATGCGCATGTTTTCACCTTTCCGTCCTTGTTCTATGCCTTACAGCCACTGCTGTGGCAATTCCTAAAGCTATGATACCGCATATCAGCAAAAAAGCAACCTGAAATTCGCTGGAAACGGTGGAATCCCCCATGGAAATAGTGATTCCCATAGCTTCACTGTACCCCTCTGACAGCTCCTCGGGAAGTCCCGAAAAAGTTTTTTCCAGCATATCTTTGCAGCAGAGTTTTCGCATTAGGGAGGTGCCGTGGAGGATAGGCAGACACTTTAGCACCGTCCCCACTTTATCCGGCAGGCTTTCCATGGGGAGATAAACCGCCCCTGCAAATCCCACCAATGTTCCGATAATCGTTCCAAGCCCCGACCATGCGCTCCGGCTCTTCACCAGGGATGCCAGAAGATACATGATAACAGAAAAGATTACAACATTTAAAAACATACAGCCCAGCAGTTTTATAATGGTAGAGAGGGAGAGCATCTCCCCTCCCCTGGCAGTAATGTAGACCAACGCCAGAATAAAGGGAACAATGCATAAAAGCATCCCCAGGATCACAGAGGAGGTGACATAGGAAATTGCGATCACTCCCTTGTAGATAGGCGTGCAGTAAAAGCTGTCCAGCTTTCTGTCTGCCCGATCCTGCACCATATTGTTCATAAGAGTCATAGTGACAGTCACTGCATTGATGACAAGAATTCCCGCAAGAGTCCAGTACTCTACCAGATGTGTCGCATTTTCCCTGTCCATCTTAAGGTCACGCACTCCGCCATACTCCTGTAACAGATCTGTCACACTTTCCACATTCATATTTCCAAGAAAAACACCCATCAGCATAAGTGTGATCAGCATGGACAATAGGGAGAAAAATATGGCTCCCCTGTCCCTGATATATAACAGACAGTCTCTTTTTGTCAATTGAATATACTGATTCATACTCGCTCCTCCCTCTCCTGCCCCCTTTTGGTCACATTTAAAAACACATCATCCATGGTGCCCTGAATCACCTCAAAACCTTCGATCAGATTTTCCATGCGGTTTAAAAGTGGAATGGCGGAAATCGTCTCTGGAACAGTTACAATGATTTTCTCATTTTTTATCTTGCTGGAAAAAGGACTGTCCCTTAAAATCTGCTCTAACTGTCCTTTCTTCTCCGGGGAATACCTGAGGATCAAGCTGTCCTTTGCGTACTGTTCTTTCAGAGAAAAAGGCGTTCCGAACTCTACCATGTGTCCCTTTTCGATGATCCCGATGTGGTTTGCCTTAGCCGCCTCTTCCATGTAATGGGTGGTGAGGAATACTGTCATCTTCATCTCTTTTTGCAGTTTGCCAATGGTCTGCCATACGTTTTTTCTGGTTGCAGGGTCAAGACCTGTGGTGGGTTCATCCAAAAACAAGACTTCCGGCGTATGTAAAAGAGCCGCACCGATCTCGCATCTTCTCTTCTGCCCGCCGGAAAGTTTTTCGTAAGGGCGTTTCAGCACATCAGACAGGGAAAGAATCTCGCAGACATAGTCTATCTGCCGTAAAAGTTTCTTTTTGTCTTTCTCATAGAGACTGCCTCTCAAAATCAGATTTTCCCTGACTGTCAGCATGTCGTCCAGCACATTGCCCTGGTAAACTACCCCGATATTTCTTTTGATTTCTTCATCTTCTTTTCCGAGAATATAACCTGCCACTTCCGCTTCCCCCTCTGTGGGGCGAAGCAGGGTGCAGAGCATGTTGATGGTGGTGGATTTTCCGGCTCCGTTCACCCCGAGAAATCCGAACATCTCACCTTTTTGTACAGAAAAGGAGATATCGTCCACTGCTTTCATGTCCTGAAAATACTTTTTCAAATGTCTGACTTTTATGATTTCACTCATTGATTTTCTCCCTGCTTTTTTACTTTTTACAAAGTATAGCAGGTATGATTTTAAAAACAATAGGGGGACTTATGAGTTGTAGAATTAGGGGGATAAGATGCTGTTTTTTAATGATATAATTGGGGGTACATTTCAGACTCTACTCGTTACCCACTTCCGTAATACTGCTTCCAGCTTTTTAAAATCACAACAGCGCCTTTTCAGAAATCCGCTGGTTCTCTCTGACTGTACCATCGCATATAACTTGTTAGCCTTTTTTACAATTGCTTCTTGATTATGCTGGCACCAATCCAACTGTTTTGCAGCCATCTTCTTATAGCTCCTCGTAGCAGCATCGTCTTTTTTGGCAATCCGAAGATTCAAAGGAATGATACAGCTTTCATCCACCGGGATCATGTTATTAAAATTCAAAACACCAATCAATTTCTCTCCATCCATAATTTTCGTAAAATCTATATCATTTTTCATAGACTTATGTTTTGGCTTAGGGGAACTTAAGGGAATACAATATTTCTGCATACCACATATGATTACGATTCCCACAAATGGCCTGGTTTCTTTCCCAGCCTGTGGAGATACAGACATAACACGATCATCTACTTTTGCAAGATTTCTTATGTACTTCATGTCTATGAGATATAGATTCAGTCTCTTCTGTTCCATTGTCATCCTTTCATTGAAAATATAAAATTTGCTTTTCATCTGCGTAAAATTTTGAGGCTGCGCCGCAACGCAACCTCAGATTGTTTCCACTCTCGGTAGGACTCACCGCTTTTATAGGTTCCACTCTCGGTAGGACTCACCGCTTTTATAGGTTCCACTCTCGGTAGGACTCA
>JAMPFA010000038.1 GCA_023664725.1 Roseburia sp.
TCAAGGTTCTTTTCGTTGCTGTTCTTTGCGACAGCTATAATAGAATAGCATATCTACTGCTGTCTGTCAACAACTTTTTTCTGTTTTTACTGACATTTTTTTGCTTTATTGCCTTAACTGTCCAGACATTTTCATTTGCCAGCTTTCCTATAATAGCACGTCAATTATTGGATGTCAACTACTTTTTCAAATTTCTCACGAAAATCAATTTTCCACAAAATTCCCGATAATATACAACGCCGTCTTTGCAATAGAGCTTACATCCTCCACACCCGCATCTGCATTCCCCAAAATGGCAAACCTGTACTCCTTATACTCCCAGGCGGCAAGAACCTCCCTGACATCTGCAAAACGCTGCACTGTGACATACACCCTCTCCCCGTCAGGCGCATTCCCCTCCCAGCTCTCCTCCCGTGTCTCATCATAAACGCAGTCCGGCAATTCTAACTCGCCATCCCTGACCGCCAATAATCTGCACATTGCCTCTGCAATCCCATCATAATAGGAAATTTCTAAATTATTTTCCCCGGACAGGGTGTACGCCACATCTTTTATCCAACTTGTATTTTCCGGCAGCGAAACAGTCGGCAAAAATGCCCGTTCCTCCAAGAAACGGGCATTTATTATATTACGCTTTAACTTTTTTCTGTTTTTTAAAATATCCGTCGATATTCACCTTAATCTCCTCCGGCTTTAAGGTCTTTAACAGATACCCCGCCGGTTTCAAAGCCATAACCTTTTTCACGCTCTCCGCATCTACCCTTCCGGTGAGGAAAATAACAGGAATGTCCGCCATGTTTTCCTCTGAACGAATCATCTCCAGCACCTGGCTGCCGTCACACACCGGCATCTCGTAATCCAAGAGAATTAAATCCGGCCTGTTTATGGCAATGGACTGAATTGCCGCCACGCCGGACGCTGCCTCCGAAATATCGTAGTCCTTGCCCAAAAGCTCTTTCATGGCCTGGCGCAGCACGCTGGAATCATCCACCACCAGGATAGTGCTTTTCTGTCCCTCATCGCCGCTCTTTAAGTATTTTTTAATCTCTGCGGTGGCATTTTCCGTCTTGATGGAAACAGCCACATTGTCCTGCAGATAGTGAACAGAACGGTCGCAAAAAACAAAATATCCATCCTCCGTGCCCAACAGCAGGCTGCACTTGGGCTGCCCTTTTCCAAAAGCCTTCTTAAACTGCTCGTAGGTCAGCAGGTTTTCCTCTTTCAGCTCATAGGAAGACAGGCTGGAAAAACGGGAACGGATACGGTCTACAAACTGCTTTGCCGCATACCGAACAGCATTTACCAGCATCACGTTGACCTTGTCCGTCTGCGCAATCATATCTCCTAAGGAGCTTAAAATCACCCGCTCCTCAAAGATTAAGAGAACCTCCCATTCTTTCCCTTCAGAAGAGCTGTATAACAGCCGGTAGTAAAGCCCCTTGCCAAACTTCTCCCCGGTGTAATGCTCGCTGATTACCTTGGCCTCCTTCTGGAACAAGTCATCCACCACCTGGATGATGGTCTGGCTCATCAGCGCAACATCCTCCTCCGGCATCAGGTTTTCCCACTTGCTGGATGTCTGTCCCGCAATGGCCCGATCCTCCGTCAAGGTGTGCCCAAACAGCCATCCGGCACACACACCCAGGAAATGCTTAATCGAATCCGGGGAATAGCCCGATTCATTCAGCTCCTTTTCCAGGGCGGGAAGGGTCTGCTTACGGAAATTGTCGTGAATCCGCCTGTGCCTGTCGTACCCCTCGTAGTGGATAGACGCCATATACATTTCTTCCTCGGCAAAATGCTGCATGGCATGTCCCTTAAAGTACTTGATGCCCTCCTGAATCACCCACTGGGTTTTCTCATCATTTTCCCCGTACTCAAACAGCTTGTTTATAATGCTAAAGAGCTTTCTGTGTTCTTTGTCAATAAAATCCACGCCGATATTATATCTGTTTTGCCATACAATTCGATTATTCATCACACTTCTCCTTTGCTATTATATTCAATCCTTAAAAACATAATACACCCCTGTATTATCCGTTCGTTTGTATTACCCGATTATTTTTAATATACCACATATTTACGCATTCGTCAAAAGTCTAATTAAAAAATCAGGAACAAAAGCTGCAAAAGCAGGTTGTTGTCGTACAAAAACAGCAACAGGGGGCTCTCCTCCACGCAGGCATAAACCACCTGGGCAGGTTCGCTGGTGATGCACACCGCCAGAAGGTAAAAGGCCAGCCAGACGATAAGCAGCCCCTTGATTCCCCCTGCCAAAACCCCCAGCATCTTATTCACATCCTCCACCACAGGCAGGTGGGACACAAGATCTAAAACCCCCGCCAGAGTGCGGACCAGCACAGACGCCAAAAGAAATGCTGCAAAAAAAGAAATCCCCTCCAAGACAAAACGGGATACGGATTTTGCGATATGCTCATAGAGCCCGCTGTTCTCCAAAAGCTCCTCTGCCCCCTGGGTGGCGGAGGAGAGAATGTTTTCCATCACGGCAGCCGGCAGCAGACCGTTGTACATAGAAGCGTGCCCCTCCCTGGGGGAATTTGCCTCCTCCTGCCCTGATTCTTTCAAATGCTCTAAGCATTTCTCCTCTATGCTGCTTTGTATTTTCGTGTTTTCTTCCAGGAACCGGGTGATATAGGGCGAGGAAAATGTGACGATTCCCAATACCAGAATCCACCCCGCCAGGGAGTATGCCACTCTCAAAAATCCCTGGCGGTATCCGCCATATGCGCACAGCGCAATCACAGCCAGCACCACGATTGTAAGTACATTCATTTTTGCTCCACTATTTCAATTTTACTTCATCCATAGCTCCATCCAGAATAAAAATATAATTACGGTTTGATTTCTTAGACAAAACTTTGTGTATTCCGGCATCAAAGGTATAGGAAAACTTTTTGATGCCCCGGAGGGTATAGATTTCACAGGCTGTATCATCCATAATGCAGACCTGATGGTTTGCCAGAAGCTCAACCTTTTGATAGTTCATTTTGAAATCTTTTTCCATCCGCAGCTTTCCCTTTGTGTCATAAATTTCCATGGAATGTAAGTTTTCTGCGCCCTCTTTGTCATACACCAGCCCGAAATACTCTTCATCATAAAAAATACTCTTCACTTCTTTTTCCAGAGGCATTTTCCATGTCTCCTCAGGCTTTTGCGTTCCCTCAAACAATGCCACCTGGGAATCTCCAAAGGCAATCAGAACATCGTTGGTGATAAAACTAATTTCAGGAATTATCGTATCCTCATATGTATAGGAACCCACAATATTGTCAATTTCATTTTGACCTACGGAACCAAAATTGTAAAATGCCACAGTTGTCCGGGCTTTTCCCTTGCTGATGTCCAAAATGGCAACGGCAAGTTTGTTTGCATCGTTGGAAAGGGCTATGTCTAACGGATATCCGCTGTTTTCCATATGTATCTCGCCGGAAGCAATACTCTCCCCACTTCTGTTGTACAATTCCAGATAGCTGGTTCCCTCCTCCTGAGTCAAAATCGCCACAATCCCCTGATTTCCCACGCAAACTGCCTCAATGGGTTTGTTCGTCTCGATTGCGCCCTGGACTCCTATCGTATTCATAATATAAATCTGCGTCCCCTGCCTGTCCGCAACTACTGCATAGCTTTCACAGGTATCCACCATGGGATTTTGCATCTCATAAGCCTGATTCCAGATCAGATTATCTGACAGATCCGCATAGAAAGCTCCGTCGTTGTTGTAACGCAAAATATTTCCGGCAAAGGTTTCATACTGTGTTGCCTCGCTGTCACTGCGCAGGATCTCTGTCACTATCTCGAAATCGACATACTCCTTAAACTGATAATAAATGCCTGCCGACCCGATAAAGATCACAGCGATCAGAAACAAAACAAAGCCCCGGATTACAATTTTTCTCCGATGCCTGCGGATTTTTTCTTCCATCTCTTCAACATTCGACTCAACAGTGTGGAAACCCTGTTTACTTTTATCTGCCATGTAATATACTCCCATATTTTTTAACAGTTCTCTAAAACAGTATATCATATTCCATTTTTTATGGAAGTATTATTTTCTGTCCTGCAAAAATCGCATCCTGATTTTCAATTCCATTTATCCGGCAAATTTCTCCCAGTTTTTCATAATTGCCATATATCATAAAACAGATCTTCTCCAGGCTGTCCCCCGCTTTTACAATATAGTATCCCTGCTGTAAATATACTTCCACCTCAGATAAAGCAGGCTTCGAACTCTCCGGCACATCCGATGCAGTTTCATCTCCCTGGGGGCTGCTTTCTCCCTGGACACTCTCTGCCGGGGTATCCTTTGACTCCTCTTCTTCTGCCGCATCTGCTGCCTGCCCTTCTCCTGGCAAGACTTGCCCCATCTCTTGTCCCGCTGGCAAAATCTCGCCTGCTATCTGTCCATCTGTCTGGACATCGGAAGCTTGATCCACATCTTCCTGGGAAACTTTACCCTCCAGGGGCGCAATACTGCTGCTAATCGTCTCAACGGCCACCTGTCCCGACTGGCTCACCCTCTCCTGCTCCGTTGTATCCATGGCGACAGACATAACGGTCAATGTCTCCTCCATGTGATCCATTCTGCGTATATAGCCGATCAGCAGTACGCTTACGGAACAAAGAGCCACCACCATAAGGGAAGAGATTGCATAGGAAAAAAAACCGGAATGACGCTTAAAGGCATGTCCTTTTCTCTCCCGCATCATTGCCCGGTACGTTCTTGCCGCTTCATCGTCCACTTCCTCTACCGGCGGATTTTCTCCGAAATGCTCCTGTCTGCGGCTGATCATATATTCCTGCATCTGTGGATTTTTTTCATAGTAGATAAAATATCCCTCTTTTTTGGTCAGTCTCCCCTGTTTCCATGTATAAAAGGCTTCTTCCCTCTCCTTGGAATCCATAAGAAAAAAGAACTGATAGCTGTTGGGAAAGTTCTCCCTGTGCAGCTCTTCAATCTCCGGAGTAACCTCCAGCGCATTTCCGGGAATGTCCAACACCCATCCAACTACCTGACATTTGTCAAAAAACTGCTGCATCTGTTTTTTCACCCGTCTCCAGGTAGTATCATTTAACTCCGGCAGCTCTTCCGGAAAATGTTCGTTTTCTACCTGAAGGGCGCCGCTGATAAATGCGCAGCTTCTGTTGGAGAAATGTTCAATTTCCCCCACCAGAATCAACAGTCTTGGAAACACGCCGATTTCAAAGCCGTAGATCTGCGCCGGATGAAGGTATGTATAGACATAGTCTTCCATATAGATTCGAAAATCTTTTTCAGGATTTCCGATCTGACGTATGTTTCTGGGAAGCTTTGCCTCCTGCTTGTCCTCTGTTTTTTCCGTTTCCTGTATGATTTCTATCATGATCCGCTCCTTTTTGCTAAATACCTGTCTGCTCCCTAAAGATAATTTAGCATATGGAAACGGAATATTTTGGCAGTTCCTGAAAAAAGTTTTAAGATTATCTCGACAAAAAAATACTTTTTTTGCTCTTATGCCCATTAGAAAGGCAAAAAAACAGACCATACTTTTTTCTTTGACACACCTGTCAAATGTAAAAATATGGCTAAGTTAAAGTTCCGTCCTCCCCTCCAGTGCCCGAAGAAGAGTGACTTCATCAATATACTCCAGATCTCCCCCTACCGGCACTCCGCTAGCAATGCGGGTAACTTTAATCCCCGTTGGTTTGATCAGCTTGCTGATGTACATGGCGGTAGTTTCCCCCTCTAAGCTGGAGTTGGTGGCAATGATCACCTCCTCCACCTCCCCCTGGAGCCGCTGCATCAATTCTTTCAGCCGGATATCGTTTGGCCCAATGCCCAACATGGGAGAAATCGCTCCGTGAAGCACATGGTAAACCCCTTCAAATTTGCCTGTCTTCTCGTAGGCCGCCAGATCTCTGGTGTTTTCCACCACCATAATCGTGCTGTGGTCACGCTTTTCATCTTTGCAGATGGGACAGAGTTCCTCGTCTGTCAGGGTAAAACAGCATTTGCAGTAACGCACATTCTCTTTTGCCTCCACAATGGCTTTTGACAGTTTCTCCACGTTCTCCTTGGGCATATTTAAAATGTGAAATGCCAGCCGCTGGGCAGATTTTGCCCCAATGCCCGGCAGCGAGGCAAGTTCTTCCACAAGCCTGTTAATCTGATTGCTGTAGTAATCCATAATTTTCTCCTAAAACGGCAGACCACCTAAACCGCCCATTCCCCCTGTGATCTTGGACATAGACTGGGCGGAAAACTCGTCTAACTGGCGAAGGGCTTCGTTTACCGCCGCCATGATCAAATCCTCTAACATCTCGATATCCTCGGGATCAACCACTTCCTCCGACAACTTAATCTTTGTAATCTCTCTCTTTCCTGAAACAGTAACTTCCACAGCACCGCCTCCGGCTGTAGCTGAGATCTCTTTTTCCTCCAGCTCCTTCTGCGCCTCCTCCATCTGGCGCTGCATCTTCTGTGCCTGCTTCATGAGATTATTCATATTTCCAGGCATTCCCCCAGGAAATCCTCCTCTTTTTGCCATAAGTTAAATCCTCCATTGATTTTTGAAATAATTCTATTCATCTTCATAGGTGATATCCATATGGATAACCTGCTCTAAATCTACATAAGCGTCCCCCAGGGGAAGTCCGCTTTCATTCTGCTTGATCTGCACAGCAATCTCTTTGCCCACATGCTCTGCGATCACCTGCTCCAACTGCTTTTTCTCCTCTTCCCTGGAAAAATATCCCGCCGCCATAGTATCGTCAAAAACTACCATAAGCTCGTTTCCGTTTCCAAGGCTTGGAACTGCCTTTGACAGATAACTCCTGCAGAGGCTTGGCATATCCGCAATGATTTTTCGCCAGTTTTTCACTACTTCTTTTACATCCTCCGGTACAGCCTCCTCCAAAATCTGCCGCTTCTCAAATCTTTCTCCAGCTACTTCAGGTTGTCTGGAAGGATTGGATGCCTGAGATGAAGCCATTGGGATTCCCTGCTCTATCTTTTTTTCCAGTTGCCTAATCCTCTCTAGGAGAGAAGTATGATCCTGCTCCATCTGAGGATGGCAGAGTTTGATCAGAGCCACCTCCAAAAGCACCCTCTTCTGGCTGGAATATTTCACCTGGCCCGACAATTCGGAGAATATTCGGATATAGCGGATGATCCTATCTTCCCCGATCATCTCCGCTTCCTCCTTGAGTCTTTCCAGATTTTCTGCGGACATATCCAGCACATCCTCTAAATCTCCGGAACTTTTCACCAGAAGGAGATTTCTCAAGTACCAGGTAAAATCCGTGACAAACTGGCCCAGTTCCCTTCCCTGGATAACAAGCTCCTCCACTGCGCTCATAGCTTCCCCAACGTCTTCCTTTAACACGCTGCGAAGCAGACGGCTGTACACTTCCGTATCCACCGCCCCTAAGACTTCCAGTACTTTTTCATAGGTCAGTGTCTGCCCCAGATAAAAGGCAATGCACTGGTCTAAAAGGCTTAATGCGTCACGCATGGCTCCATCTGCGGACCTGGCAATATAACGGACAGCTTTTTCCTCCGCCGAAATCCCTTCTTTTTCCAGAAGTTCCTCTAACCTGCCGCAGATGGTATCTACGGAAATCCGCTTAAAATCATATCTCTGGCATCTGGATAGAATCGTCACCGGAATCTTGTGTACTTCGGTGGTTGCCAGAATAAAAATCACATAGGAAGGAGGCTCCTCCAAGGTTTTTAGCAAGGCATTAAAAGCTCCTATAGAAAGCATATGAACCTCATCTATGATATAAACCTTAAATTTGCCTTCCGTGGGACGGTAAGTGACCTCCTCCCTGATCTGTCTTATGCTCTCCACTCCGTTGTTGGAGGCGGCGTCAATCTCGATAACATTCATAGAGGTTCCTGCCGCCACCGCCCTGCAGGAAGCGCACTCCCCGCAGGGGCTTCCCTCCACGGGATGCTCACAGTTCACTGCTTTTGCAAATATCTTGGCTATGGATGTTTTTCCCGTTCCCCTAGTACCGCAAAAGAGATAGGCGTGTCCGATCCTATCGGCTTCTATCTGATTTTTCAGGGTGGTAACAACCGCATCCTGCCCTTTTACATCCACAAACTCCTGCGGACGGAATTTACGGTATAACGCAGTATAAGACATGTATTTTCCTCACTTACTTCTTTATTTAATCCCCGAAACTGATGCCAATGGCCTTTGCCTCACTTATAATCTGGCTGTCCGGCTCTACAACCTTTAACTTTCCTGCCACATCCTCCAAAGGTATCCTGGCTGTTTTATTATTTACCATACCGATCATATAACCGTAATCTTCCTCTAAAATTGCCTTTGCAGCGGCAGCTCCCAGCCTGCTGCAGAGCACACGGTCATAAGGTGTGGGGCTTCCCCCTCTCTGGGTATGCCCCGGAACAGTCACACGAACCTCTGTGCCTGTGCGCTGCTTGATCATATCCGCAACTTCATAGGACACAGAAGGATATGGAGATTTCTCTAATTTTTTCTTATATTCTTTTTTGGTCAGCTTTGCGTCTTTTTTGGAGATGGCGCCCTCTGCCACAGCCAGAATGGTAAAGCCCTTTCCGGCTTTGGTACGCTTTTCGATTGCCCCGATGACTTTATCAATATCGTAAGGGATCTCCGGGAGAAGTATGATATCCGCTCCTCCGGCAATTCCTGCATAGAGGGTCAGCCAGCCCACTTTGTGTCCCATAACTTCCACGATAAAGACCCGGTTGTGGGATGCTGCTGTTGTATGGATACAGTCGATGCAATCCGTTGCAATATTAATGGCGCTCTGGAAACCAAAAGTCACGTCTGTCCCATAGATATCATTATCTATTGTTTTGGGGAGATGGATAATGTTAAGTCCCTCTTCCCTGAGCAGATTGGCAGTTTTCTGGGTTCCGTTTCCCCCTAAGATCACCAGGCAGTCCAAGTTCAGTTTGTAATATGTCTGCTTCATAGCTTCCACTTTGTCCAGCCCTTTTTCATCCGGAACGCGCATCTGTTTAAAAGGCTGTCTGGAAGAGCCTAAGATTGTTCCGCCCTTTGTGAGGATGCCTGAAAAGTCTGCGGAGGTCAAAAGCTTGTACTGCCCATAAATCAATCCTTTGTAACCCTCATAAAATCCGTATACTTCCAACTCATCCACATTATTGCTCAGTCCCTTAACCACTCCACGCATGGCAGCATTTAAAGCCTGACAGTCGCCGCCGCTTGTCAACATACCAATTCTTTTCATATTCTTCACAAGTCCTTTCCGTTTTTTGTGCCTCCCTGAAATAAGGCCTTCGTTTCAAATAGTATTATAATATATTTTCTTTTTATCCACAATATGGATTCTTTCTTGAACTGTCAGAAAATATATGCTATAGTGGTCACAGGTTGTTTTACCCGGGCAGACGTATCGAAGTGGTCATAACGGGGCTGACTCGAAATCAGTTAGCCGGGCAGCCGGCACGCGGGTTCGAATCCCGCCGTCTGCGTTTTTTGCGGTTCAGGTCTTTGTAATCTGAACCGCATTTTTCTCAAATCTTAATATAATTTTTCCAGCACATCGTCGCTCAGCGTATATTCATGTTCTTTAGCCGGGAATGTTCCGTTCCCTACCGCCTGAATATACTCTTTAAATGCCGCTGTCATAACCTCTCCCACATTTGCAAATTTTCTCACAAACTTGGGGGTGAAATCTGAAAACATTCCGAGCATATCCTGATAAACCAGTACCTGACCGTCACAGACATTTCCTGCCCCGATCCCAATGGTAGGAATGGACACATTTTTTGTCACAAGCTCCGCCAGCTTTGCGGGAACACATTCCAGAACAATTCCAAATGCCCCGGCTTCTTCCACTGCCTTTGCATCCTCTAAAATCTTCTTTGCTGCGCTCTCAGTCTTTCCCTGAACCTTATGACCCCCAAAGGCATTGATGGACTGGGGGGTCAATCCAAGATGACCCATTACTGGAATCCCTGCATCTGTGATAGCTTTGATCTGGGGACACACACTGACGCCTCCCTCCAGCTTTACAGCTCCCGCCCGCCCCTCTTTCATCAAGCGCCCGGCATTTACCACTGCGTCATACACGCTAGTCTGATAGGACATAAAGGGCATATCCACGATCACCAGGGCATTTTTTACTCCTCTTGCCACCGCTGCACCGTGATGGATCATATCTTCCATGGTGACAGAAATGGTATCTTCATATCCTAACATTACATTGCCTAGGGAATCTCCCACAAGAATAGAATTTACTCCTGCCTGATCCATTAGTTTGGCAGTGGAGTAATCATATGCTGTGAGCATCGTAAGTTTTTCCCCTTTTTGCTTTGCCTCTTTAAAAGTAACTGCTGTATTTTTCATTGTATTCTCCAATCTGTGCATAGCACATTATTTTTATTTTGTTTTTAGTCGTATTTAATTAAAATTCTATTTAATTTTTCATAATTCCGCTCTGGGTTTTTAATAGCGGAAATTTCTACAAGTTTCTTGCTTAATATTGTATAAATTTCCCTCTCGTCAAATTTTAAAGCGTCAAGATGTTTTTGCACTGTTTCCACGTCTCCACGCTCCACCGGCCCGGTCAATGCCTCTGCCACACCATATTCTCCGATTGCACTGGCGTTCCCCAAAAACAGGGGCAACAGGGCTTTTTCTGAAAAATCCCGGCTTAAACCACAGGATTTAAGAAGATCAGAGGAAAAATCAAATAACGCTTCAACCAGGTTGCTGGCAAAGACTGACGCCAGGTGATAGCGCACTTTTACCTCCTTGGATAAAATTTCCGCTTTATTCCCTAATTTGTGGAAGAAGTCTAACATATCCTTCAAATGCTCCGGATCTCCTTCAATTGTAAAATATACATTGGAAAGTCCCTGATAGCTCTTTAACTTATCGTTAAAGGCATAAATAGGATGGATGGAATAGCCAAAGGCTCCCTTTTCACTGATACCGTCAAAAACCTCCGAGGACATTGCACCGCTGCAATGACAGATGATCTTCCCCCGGATATCTGACTGCGCAATTTCTGAATACACACTGCTGATTGCCCCGTCATTTACCGTTAGAAACAGAGTATCACTATCTTTTATCATCTCACTCATAGTTTCGTAATACTTTGTGCCTGTAAATGCTGCCGCTTCTTTTGAAGACTTAGAATTTTGACTGCAATAGCCGGATACACACACGTTGCGTTCCGCAAAGTATTTTCCTAAAGAAAATCCTACTTTGCCTGCCCCTACAAATCCAATTCTCATATGATCACCTCACTTTTCTAAGGTGATACCCTATTTCCAGTTTTTTCGGTACAGTTTCTTTCGAATACCATCCAATGGAAATTTTAGCATAAAAGGAAACAAATGTACACCATGTCTTAGAAAAAATACGCATGGAATTTCTCTTTAAAATTCCATGCGTTATTTCTTAAATCAAATTTAAAATTAATATTTAATGCAAAGGTGCTATCACGAAGCCTGCCATTTTAAAACATAGTATGCCAAGAGGAATTCCTATCACTGTAATGCAACAGAGGATTCCTATTACGCCAAGGCACAATCCCACCGGCAGACCGATGCAGCAAAAGTACAATATTTTAACCATCATTACTCCGAACAGGAAAAATAATCCGCAAAATAATGTTGTCAACAGCAAGAAAAATAGTAACATTCGCCTTCCTCCTTTTATAAGGTATCCTTAGAATTGTTCCGGTATGATAATGGCTGCGATAATATATCCCAGGACTCCGCTGCCCCCAGCGCAGCAGAGCACTACCAAAAGCAGCCGGATGATCACCGGATCAATGTTAAAATACTCGCCGATTCCTCCGCATACCCCGCACAGTACACGGTTTGTGCTTGATTTGTAAAGTCTCTTTGGCTCTTCCATACTCTTAATCTCCCTCCCTATTCTTTTATCTCAACTTCAATAGTTCCTACGCCACAATCTAAAGATATCTCACCGGGTGCATCATTGTCAATGTGTTTGCTTCCGCCAAGCGCAGTGAAGGACTCGCCGTTTATCTCAATGCTGCCCACGCCACAGGAAAGTTCATAATCGTAATCCTCCTGTCTTCCAGCCAATTTTAACACAATGCTGCCCACGCCACAAGTGGCATCCACTTCTTTCTCCGCTTTTCCCTTAATCTCAATACTTCCCACTCCGCAGTCTATGCTTAAATCATCGGCAGAAAAATCGTCTACGATAAGCTCTCCTGCTCCGGCCTCCAGTTCAAGTTCCCCTGCTGTAACCTTTTCCGCCGTCATCTGCCCTGCATCTACCTCCAGCGAGACATCTTTTCCGGTAAGACCGTGCTCTATCGTCACTGCTCCGGCAGAAGTGTTAATATCCACTTCACTAAATTTTTTCCCTGCCGGAATTCCTATGACCACTTTGGGTTTGGTATAGTTCCAATTTATTCTTTTCCAGCGTTTGGTGGTCTCCTTTAAAGTCAAAACGCCTCCACTGACTTTACAGCTATAGTTGTGCCGTTTCGGTGCATCAATTGATATGGTGATATTTTCGCTTTCACTGTCTTCCACTGTGATAGCTCCATAATATAAGTCCATACTAAGTTCATTAATATCTTCCGCCAAAAACGTTTCATTGACCACACCGCCTATCATCTCGTCATCCTCTGCTGAATACTCGTCATAATCCCAGGAATTAACGAAAAATCCCCTGACAGGAGTAATTCCCCAAAAATCAAATCCTCCTTCATCAGCCACCCGGCGCACTTCATTGATACTGCTTCCCATAGCCGCCCCCGCACTGATACACACAATGGAAACACAGACAAGCACCAGGCAGATAATCAGACACACTTTTGAAAATTTCTTCATTTCACCACCCCTTTATTTCCTGAAAACACTTTTCTACATAAATTTACACATGATTTCACAACCCAGGGAATCCCTTTCCCCAATATCCATACCAGTGCCAGAACGCCCAGGATACCCAGCGTGAGCATCAGCATGCCTACACCCGTGACCACAAGCCCCAAAGCAGCCGCTCCCACTACTATTTTGGCAATGCCGGCTCCGATCAGGACGCAGCCCACAATCAAAAACGCTGCCACACAGGCAATCAACCCTGCCCCGACTCCAAGTACTGCCGCTATAAGTCCTACCACTACTCCGAAAAGCCCGCCTGCCAATCCAACCCACACAGGGAAAGTGAGAACTACAATGATTGCAATGAGAATATTTCTCTGGGTCTTTGTGTTTTGCTCCTTTATCTTGTTCTGGCTGCTCTGACCTCCTGTATATCCATAGGAACCATAATCTTCTCCAAACAGATCTTTTTTAATACTTGCCGCCACCTTTTCAGGCGACTCCAGCTCCTCGATGATTTTTGCCTCATTCTCCGGCCCTGCATCATCAAAATAGTTTTCATAATAATGTAACGCTTCCTGACGTTCATTTACCGGAATGTCACTTAACAGCCGGTTAAGCCGCTCCATAAACTCCTGTCTGCTCATGCTTTTACTCCTCTCCTAAGAACAGGTGGGTAATTTTTGTGGAATAATCCATCCATTCTTTTTTATAGTCATTTAATTTTATGACCCCGCCTGGGGTGATCCTGTAATACCGCCGGTTCCTGCCGCCGCACTCCACGTCGTATGCCTCCAAACACTGATTCTTCTGCAATCTGCGCAACACCGGATATAACGTTGACTCCGATACATCGATGGCACGCCTTACATCCTGGGTGATCCGATATCCATAGGTTCCTTCCACCTCTTTTGACACTACCGCAAGAACAATCGCATCCAACAGGGCAGCTCCTACTCCAAAAGCCATCCTACCACTTCCTGCCTTTAATATTTTTCAAATAATATTATTTGTTGTTTAATACTATACGACATATAATATTGTTTTGTCAATACTAATACAAAAAATTTTCATAACCAGTATTGGCCAACACATTTTTTTACGCAGACGACGCATAAAAAAAGACCTTCTCCGACACCGCCGAAAAAGGTTATTATTAAATCTATATTTATTTTTTACCGAGCATCCTGCTTTGAACTCTGCCCACAGACGTTACCTCCACAGTTAACTCAGCCCAGGCGACCTTACGGCACACAAAAGGTTTTACTTAAGGCTGCTCCATTCCTGACCTGACCTGGTTCGTAAATTTCTGTTGCGTAAGACCCAAGCGTCATCGCCACTTATGAAGGGCTGCTCCACAGACAAAAGCCCTCAGACAGGATATCACCCCAGCTATAGCGGATTGCTGGTTCAAGGTACCGCTGCCACCCCGGCTGCTCGGAGACTTAAGTATACCTTTTTTTTGCTGTTTTGTCAAATCTGACCTTCTTTCGTTTTTCCCGCAGTTCTCTGAAAAAATCGCTAAGCATGACAGAACATTCCTCCTCCAGCACACCTGTTTGGATTTCTACCTGATGATTAAACTCTGCCATCTGAAGCAGATTTAAAACAGAGCCCGCACAGCCCGCTTTGGGATTCATGGCAGCAATCACTACTTTTTTCATTCTGGACTGGACAATGGCCCCCGCACACATCTGGCAGGGTTCCAGCGTGACATACATGGTGCAGTCCTCCAGCCGCCAGTCCCCGCATTTCCTGCTGGCCTTTTTTATGGCGGAAAGCTCTGCATGTGCCAGGGTATTTTTATCCGTGTTTCTTCTGTTGTATCCTCTGGCAATTATTTTTTCCTCCCGGACAATGACACAGCCAATGGGAACTTCATCCAGTGCGTAGGCCTTTTTTGCCTCCCGGATGGCTGCTTTCATAAATTTTTCTTCCAGACTCTGCATAGAATCTCCTTTTTCTGTTTCGCAACCTGACGTCCGTTATTTTCATTTTCCTTATACTTTCAAAACTGTATAGGCATATCATATCATATTTAGAGATTCTTCTCAAATGCAAATGTTTCCTTACGCATCCTTGTGCATATAAAGCGTTACTTTTCACGGGGTGGGAAAAAACAGAGCACCTGTTGTTCATTGTGTATCCCCTCCATGGACTTTTCCCGGGAACATTCAAGAAATTATAGATTCTTGAATCTCTTAAAGAGAAGCTATATAATGCTGTATGAAAGGAAGGGTTGTCCCATGAATTTTGAATATGAAACCTCCAGACTAAAATTAAAGATTTTAAATGACCAAACAGAGTACATTTTACAAGTGCTTGATTTTTTTAAGCGAAACCGATCGATTTTTGAAAAATATGAGCCCCTGCGGGCGGAAAATTTTTATACAGAAAATTACCATGCCACACTTTTGCACTGTGAGCATGAACTGTTTTTAAAATTACACGAAATACGATACTGGATTTACGAAAAAACAGATCCCAATCGAATCATCGGGACTGTCTGTTTTCACAATATTATTCGCTCAGAGTTTCAACGCTGCACCATTGGCTACAAGCTGGACAGAGATTTCTGGCATCTAGGCATGGCAAAAGAGGCTGTCTCTTTTCTGGTTACCCAGATTTTTAAAGACCTGGGTCTGCACCGGATAGAGGCCTATGTTATGCCAAAAAATTTAAACTCGATTTATCTTTTAGATTCTCTCGGCTTTAAAAGAGAAGGTCTGTGCCGACATACCGCAAAAATCCAGGGCAGGTGGACAGACCATTTTCTCTATGCACTTATCAGTGAGGACAAGGAAGCTGATCTGTCCTTTTCTGAAATTTAAAGGTATCACATTATGCGATACCAGTAACCAAAGTTGCCGGTTTTGTACTCTGACTGCTCTGCCGTGCGAAACTCGGGGAATCCAAACATTGCCGCCATAATCCGTTCCTGGTTCTGGAACACTCCTGGCACTCCGATAAAGTACTCGCTCTTATCTTCCTGCTTGATTTCTCCCATGATCAAGTGCCTGTAATTAAAAAAACCGTGGAGCAAAAAGCTGTTTTTCCCCAGATACCAGTACTTCTTAGGCAGCTCCTGAAGATCTGTGATATCCACTTTTACACACTCGATCTCCTCCCCCTGGAAGGGAAAGAAAACCGTAAGTTTTAACCGGAGTTTTTGAAATGCCCCCTCCAAATCTAAATCTTCCAAAAATTTCTCCATTGGTATTTCTGTAGCTTTCAGGTTTTCCTGTTCCTGCTCTCCCGATTCCCGTTTTTCCCTCTGCGTCTCTTTTTTATTTTCCTCAGGGACACTTTCTGCTCTGGCAGGATTCTGTTCCTGGACGTTCTGGCGGATTTCTACACTTTCCTGTTCCTGGTTTTTTTCCTCCTGGCCAAGTTCACTCTCTTCCTTCCCTGCTGCCTGCTCTGTTCCTGTCTGCCCCGGATCATTTTCCTGCTCCACCTCTGGCGCAGATGATCCTAATTCCTCACGGGGCTGCATTTCCCCCTTTTTCAATGGAAGAAGATTTGCTTCCTTGATCTCCCCTTCCTTCCACTGGCTGGCTATATACAGCCCTTCCGTGACGGAGATAAAAATTCCTTCTATCCTATCCATTGTCATTCCAAATTCCTGTAAATCTTTTTCCTCAAAAACATACCGCATATCCCCGTTTCCCCGGCGGATATACATCTCCCCAATCGTAACTCCCTGCATAATTTCTTCTTTTCTTGCAAATAAATATACCGTGCAATCCGGCTTTTCCATATTCAGATTCCTCACATGTACTTCTAATCTATAGGAAGTGCCCCGTATTTCTACTTTGGCAAAACCGATATTTTCCTGCCTGTCATCGTTTTCATATTTATAGAGATAACTGATAAAGCGCTGAAATCCTGCCATATTGTCCCTCATTCTATGGATTTTTACTATATTCTATGTTCATCTTGCAAAAATATGCTATAATAGCATATGTTCTAAACAGAATGTTTAAAATATGTATGAATGGGGAATATTAGGAGGATACCATGGGATTTTTCAGACAAACGGGGAATAGAAAAGAAGAGAAACCGCAAAAGAAACATCGGTTTCTTTCACCAGACGGATTTTATCATGCAGATAAAGCAGTAGAAGTGCCTGATGACCCGGAGTTAGATAAAATGCTAAAACATACCGGAGCCAATGACACTTTTCTGCAGGGTAGTTCCGATTATCTTTTGCATATCACAGAAGACTGTACAGAGGCATTGATCACTCTGTATTACCGACCTGACAGTCCCTTTACGGAAGAAGAAATCCGTGGGATTTTAGAAGAACACGGGATAGTAACCGGCGTACTGGAAGAGACACTGGCGGAACTTGTGGCAGGCGGACATGATTACGAGGAGGTACTTATCGCTAAGGGCACCGCTCCCATAGACGGTCGTGACGGTTTTTTTGAGTTTCATTTTAACCCTCAGCCGGAGACACGCCCCATAATACTGGCGGACGGCACGGTGGACTATAACGTCTTAGGAAAAATCGAACTGGTGGTGGAGGAACAGCACATTGTCACCTACCATCCAGCAATGCCGGGAAAAGACGGAGAAGATGTGTACGGCCAGAAGCTGGAAGCCTACCAGGGTGTGGATCTGCCTCCGCTGCAGTGCAAGCACTGCTGGATGGATGATGAGGGCAATAAATACTACGCCAAAGTGGAAGGCAATGTCACTTTAGAGGAAAATGTTTTAACAGTGACGCCTCTGTATCTGGTTGAGGGCAATCTTGACGCCGCAACGGGTGATGTGGATTTCCATGGAGATGTAGTTGTACAGGGCAATGTATTTGCAGGGGTCACCGTAAGGACAACTGGAAATATCACCATAAACGGTCATGTGGAGACAGCAAACCTTTATGCCGGAAAAGATGTGATCCTGAAAAACGGCATGCAGGGCGCTGGTGCCGGGGTTATCCGGGCAAAACGAAATGTGATGGCAAAATTTCTGGAGCAGACACAAGTTTATGCCGGAAACGAAATCAACACCGGGGCATTGCTAAACTGTGATGTAGAATCAAACAACTCCATTGTTGTCACCGGAAAGCGGGGCACCATTATCGGTGGCCGTACCATGGCTGCAGAACTGATCTCTGCCGCTTCCCTGGGAAACCGGGCAGGAGTTACGACTCAGCTCACCATAGGCCTGGAAAAAGATTTCAAAACTCTGATGGAAGAGCTTGACAGCCTTACGGTGGAAAATCAAAATGAACTTTCTGATATTTTACGGGAACTGGACGAATTATCTGTACGGCTGAAATCACAATCTGCCACACCGGAGTTGTCCAGCCGAAAACTGGAGCTTACCAGGGCAAAGATCCAATGCCAGACAAGGCTTAGTGAGCTTTACAATAAAAGAGAGCAGATTATCGACATCAATTCACGATCTGTGGAGGGTAAAATCGTAATCAGTGAGCTGGCTTATACAGGAGCCGAGGTTACCATAAACGGAATCCATATATCCCTCCATTCCGAGTACAGAAATGTGACTTTTAAAAAGCATCAGAGGGAGATCCGGATTGTGTCCAACAAACTGTAACATGATTTATCGATGACTGAATTGTCATATATTTTTCCAATATATGGGAAATAAATATTGACAAACTGTGCCATATGTACTATATTATTTGAAAATAGGAATGATTCCTATTTTGTAGAGGAGGACTCACGTATGCCAAATTACAGCAGACAGCGTGAATCCATCAAAAAATATCTGGAAACCCACCACACACATCCCACTGCGGAGACGGTGTATCTGGATATTAGAGAGGAATTTCCCAATATCAGTCTTGGAACTGTATACCGGAATCTGAACCTTTTAGCCGATATGGGTGAAATCGTTCGTATTTCCTCAGGAAATAGTCCAGATCGATATGATGGAAACACCCGTCCACATTATCATTTTATCTGTAATCAATGTGGAAATTTACTTGACATGGATATGGAACCCAACCAGGCCATTGACCGGGAGGCGGGTCTGAATTTTTCAGGCGTGATCACTGGCCATGTCACACATTTCTTCGGGCTTTGCCCGGAATGTTGCAACCAGAGGTAATAATATTATATTTTAAAGAAAAGGAGAATAAAAAAATGGCTAAATTTGTATGTAATGTATGTGGATATGTTCACGAGGGAGACTCTGCACCAGATGTCTGTCCAATCTGTAAAGCGCCTGCTGATAAGTTTACAAAGCAGGAAGGCGAGAAGACATGGGCAGCAGAGCATGTAGTTGGAGTTGCAAAAGGTGTCAGCGAGGATATTGTTGCTGATTTAAGAGCAAACTTTGAGGGAGAGTGCTCTGAGGTTGGTATGTATCTGGCTATGGCTCGTGTAGCTCACAGAGAAGGATACCCGGAAATCGGATTATACTGGGAGAAAGCTGCATGGGAAGAAGCAGAGCACGCTGCTAAATTTGCTGAGTTGTTAGGCGAAGTTGTGACAGACAGCACACAGAAGAACCTCCAGATGCGTGTGGACGCTGAGAACGGCGCTACTGCTGGTAAAATGGATCTGGCTAAGAGAGCAAAAGCACAGAATCTGGATGCAATCCATGATACTGTTCATGAGATGGCTAGGGATGAGGCAAGACATGGAAAAGCGTTTGAGGGATTGTTAAAGAGGTACTTCGGATAATCAGAGAACCGCATAATATAAGTCTTTTGAAGAGGATGGACAAGTTTGTGTCCGTCCTCTTTTTTGCTTTAAAATAAGGGGTTTTCAATATCAAAAGTGGCAAAAAAGTGGATACCCTATCTGTCTTAGTTTCCCTCAATAAAAGAAGGAAAACATATGCAAACAACATACGCCACTATCAAGAAACAGGACAGTTTATGGAACAACCATATCAAGGATAAGTTCGGCAAGCGGTACATAGATGATATTACGGTCGCTGAAATCAATGATTATCTTGCACGGCTGTACCATGATGACAACAGGGCATACACTTATGTAGAATCATTCCTAAAGATGTTCTATCTTATTTTCGGTCAAGCCTATTCCAAAGATTATTTGAGTGCGGAGCAGTACGACAAACTCTGTAAGAACACTAAAATCCATGTGCCGAAGATGAAGATAGACGAGGAAACGGATATTGCCGTCTTTTCAGAGCAGGAAATGATTACCCTGTCTGAATTAAGGCAACAGAACCAGACAATTCTTGCAGACGTTGACAAAAAAAGGAGGGTGTAGACGTTCTTAGGGCGAATCTGGACAGCATGAAATAGCGTATTAACAAGGGTTTGAGCGGTGTCATTTCTTATGTTCAAAAATCATTGTCACCACGCAGGAAAGGAGCGTAAAAACTATGAAATATGGATATGCAAGAGTAAGCACCAAAGGACAGCTTTACGGAAACAGCATTGAGGAACAGAGCAACGCCATACGGAATCTGTATTCTGACGTTGAAATCATTGTTGAAAGCTACTCGGGGGAAAAGGAAAGACCTCTGTTCAATCAGATATTGGATAAGGCACAGGCGAATGATTATGTAATCGTAACCAAGTTAGACCGATTCTGCCGCTCCACCAAAGAGGGGTTGGAGTATATTGACCGCCTGATGAATAAAGGCGTGAAAATCCATATCTTGAATATGGGGTTAATCGAGAATACGCCTATGGGGAGATTGATAGTCACAAATCTGTTAGCATTTGCAGAATTTGAACGTGCCATGATTATCGAGCAGACACAGGGCGGCAAGGCAATAGCAAAGCAGAGGGCAGACCGCCGAAATACAGCCATAAGAAGCTAGACCTTGCCATCCAGCTATTAGAATCCAATTCCTACCGACAAGTCGAGGAAATGACTGGAATCAGCAAGTCAACGCTTCTAAGGGAAAAGAACAGGACAACGCCGCAGATGAAACGTTTAGAGCCATTCTGAACGAGATTGCCAGTTTGGATATGGAGATTGAGATTAT
>JAMPFA010000039.1 GCA_023664725.1 Roseburia sp.
GAAAATAGTTCAAAAAATAGTTCAATTTACACTTGACATATCACCGCTGGACTCTTTCCTACTTGATCAACATTACAATGATAGAGCTTACCGCAGTTATTATAGCCGCCCATGCTGTCCGATTCATCCATGTGAATTTTCCCTGCATGTCTGCTATTTCCTTGCCCTGTTGGGCTGTCTGTTCCATGAGTGATATGATTTTTCTTTGATTCTCATATATCTGCTCTTTAGACTTATCCCAACTCTCAATTTTTGTTTCAATTCTTATTAAGCGTTCCAGTACTTCCGTCCCAACGTTTTCCCCCATGTTTGCACCTCCTTCAAACGAAATATTTTTACACACTCCATCCGCATATTGATTAAGCTGAAACGTCGCAGATTTACCAATTGATTTTGCTTTATATTACCCATAAAGCAATCAAATTTTCTACCGGGTTCGTGATTATTGTGTGAATATCTCCTACTCCTACTATTGCTTGTATAGTATAAGGAAGATATCTAGCATTATCACCTGCTATACGAAGATATGAATTGCAACTCATAATAGTTCTTCCACCTGCTACATAAACACCATTACTAGCAGTTGAAAGAAATGTTTTGCTACTACCATGACCATACAACTGATATACTGCAATCCATGCTCCAAATGAGTTGGATCCATTTAATAAACTCGAATGTTGTAGCTCAACCAGATAATTCCACGTGGCATTTCCTGATAAAACCCTTCCGTCTGCATCACTTACTCCTTTTGCATATCCTCCATTCCATCTTACATTTCCCATTTGCTTTGCACTTTCTGCTAATGCATAGAATGAGGCTTCGGCCGCCGTAGCATATCCAAAATCGCTGATGGCTTTGGCGACCAGTGCTTTGCCATCAGCGACAGATTTTCCCAGCTCAGTCATTTTTATGTCCAGTTGGCCAAGCATACCCTTGTATTCCTCAAGGATTTCCATACCGCTTTTCGTAACCGTAAACACTGACTCTACCTTTTCAATGTTAAGCCCGCTGATAAAAACTTTATGCAATAGGAAATCGTCTACCCCCTCTCCGGCAAGGATATCCCCTTCCGCATACTCTGGCTCAGTATATGCATCACCGCTAATACCTTTAATGGCTACAAGGCTTGCTGTCTCTATGCCGCTGTCCGGGCTTTTTTCATACCGGAGCACGATTAAATCACAACGTTTCATCCCCTGCAGTCCATTGTCGATCGTCACCTCCTCGTAATCATTGATTGCAATCTCTATTTTCCTTCCCTGATTGATCGCATAGCCGCTTTTTACCTTGATCAGATTGTTGCTTATGATCTCATACCCGAACTTCTCCCCAATATCCAGGATATACTTTCCCTTTCCGTACATCCCCATATTGACTGCCCCGTCTGAGGAAGATGTGACATGGGGCTTTCCTGCGTAACCAGTAATCAAGTGTACCATAATCATTCTCCTATCTTGTATTCAATGGACTGTACGCCATCTTTTATTTTTACAATCTTCTTTGTCACAGGCTGGAATAAGCTTGTGCCTGTGATATGTTCCGTCGCCCCCACAATATCGTTGATATCATATTCTAAGTTCGGGGATAGATCAGCAGTGATCTCATTTGCCTTAGCGTTTATTTCTTCCAGTTTCTCTAAACCCGCCGCTACAAGCCTGACATATTTATCCTCAAACCGTTCGTAATAGGATTTAGGGTCAAATAACGGAATCTTCTTAACTGAAACTGCTGAAAAATATTTTGGTGCTGGGCGCCCACCGTTATAACCAATCCCAAAATCCGGTGCGCCTGAAATTGTGTTTTTTTCATAAAATTTCCCATTCTCAAAGTCCGGCGCTTCCTCGTAGCTGCTACAACTGTAATAAATAGGGAAAAATTGGGGTGCCACCTTATAGGGAATATTGGTGTAAAATTTATTTTCTTTCCACTCAGGATTTTTTTCTCCGGTTAATTTCTGGTAATCATGACGGAGCACTTCCTTTTTCCAAAATTTCCTGTAACCGTTTTTGTTAGTGTACGTCTTCATTTCGCTGCCATCCGAGTATACATGCCTTTCCACCACAAGTGCTTTTTTATCCTTATTGTTGGAAGAGGAATAAGAAGCCTCTTTGTACCAGTAACGGTAAACCGTCACTTTCTTATAATAGTTCCCAAACTTCGTCTTCCAGTCTGTGGGAACCTGCGTCTGAAGGACATAGTTATCTACGCTGATCCCATCAAGCGTCTTATATGAATTCTCTGTACCGTCGGAATAATAGCGGTAATAACTCCCGTAATTGGTTTCCCAGTCGGCAGGTTTGCTTTCAAGTTTTGTGTACCAGTATTTTGTCACTGGTTTGACTGCCGAATATTCATCTCCGTTCTTTTCATAATAACTGCTGTAATTTCTTATCCATGACATAGGGATATTCCCATCTGAGCTCAGAAGAGTATAAATATCTTTTGACACCGGAGTTACTTTCCGGTATGTCTGATCACTGTAGTCGTACTCAAAATAACTCTCGTAGTTGGTTTCCCAGTCGGCAGGCTTTGTAACCATCCCTGTGTACTCCAACTCCTCTTCATATTCAAGCTGCTTATATCCCCCTGTTCCTTCCTGCGTATCCACTTTATAGTACTTCCAGTAATTCGTTTCCCAGTCGGCGGGCTGGCTTTTTAAAAGGACATAGTTTTCCACGCTTTCCGCATTGGAATAATCATAAATCTGGGCTACTTCCTCTGTTCCAAAAAGCACCTGATTTCTCTTATCCAATATGTAATGCTCGTTCCTGTAAGGCTCATCCACAAGTTTGTACCCCTGAACTGTCCCATATTCGTCTGTGAACAGGTGGATGACTGCACGCTCTTTCAGACCCCCGCCACCAAGGCATACCAAGTGGTTTACCGGTCGGTAATTCTTCTCAATGGAAAAATCAAACTGATCTGAGGTCCATTCTTCGTCCTGAGAGTAATCATAATTATGGAGGACTGATAAAGTCACATGTCTGCCGGTATAAGACATTACCATTTTTGCCTGATGCTTTAGCAGCATCTGCTGGATGCCAGTGTATCCGCAGACATACCTGGGAAACTGGTGCTGCGTGATAGAAATGCTGCTCGGATTATCTGCCACCAGAAACAGCTCATCCAACCCAAACCTTTGAATGAGAAAACGCAAAACTTCGTGGGCATCACCGGACACATAAAGGTAATCATACCCCGTATCCGGTTCGATTGCCTTGTGCTCTAAAATCCCATGCCAAGTACGGCCTTTGTATGTAACCGTGTCCTCCTTTGTGTTCGGACAGACACTGTCTATGATCCCTCCATACTCTGTGTCACGAAAATAAACCATATATCCCGGCTGACAGCATGATTGGTTAAGGCCAAGGATCAGTTCAAAATCGTTTTCTTCTGAACCGTAAGCCAGATCTATTTCATAATCCATGATCTCCCCAAGCTCTATCCTGTTTTTATCCGCATAGATCAAATCCATCTCGGCTCACTCCTCTCCTCCAGCAATGCGATTTCAAATCCAAATCCCCCAGACCATGCTACGATCAAATTTCCGGAAGGAATCTTTTCAAATATCCAAAACTCCCGCCCTTGACGGTCATATATGTTCACCTTCTCCCCATTATTTTTTACTTTATAAATCTTCCTGGTTCGGGAATTGACCTTGATATATTCTCCAAGGGAAAGGCTGTCATTTACGGCGTAAGTATGAAGCCCAATACTGATTGCAGGATTTTCACATGCTCCAAATATGGTCAGTTCAAAATCTGCAGGAGCATAATTTTCATTCACTAAAAGCTGACTGGTAAGGCTGTTGGAATAATCGAAAGAATAATCATAGGCATAGTCAAGCCCTGCCCGGTTATACACTTCATTGGTGATCTTTCCGAAAGAGGTTATGGCCTCCTTCGTCCACATGCCATTTTCCGCTGTCACGCTCACTTCCACCAGAGAAGTTTTTGCATTGAGGTACCGTTTCGGCTTTTTGCTTTTGCTGATATAACATCTTAAATACCATCCGCCAACATACAGTTTTCCGGGGGAAAGGTCAAAAATATCTTTTTCAAATACAGAAAGCAGACGGTTTGATTTCTCCTTAAAATCCACTATGCTATTGCCAAAGATCCTGATAACAAAATCTTTTTCCTTCATAGTCTGGCTGAATCTGGTAATCCTGGGATTCGTACTCCCCTGGGTGGTATGCTCCCACTCGTAGTCAAACAGCGAGGTGGAAGAGAGCATCTTGTAAGGCTCTCTGTCCAGATATATTTTTTCATTTCTGTTATTTGCGTAAAATATTTCCACTGTCTATCTCACCTCACTTACAAGCCTGCCAAATTCACGGTTCCCAATCTTCACTATAAGTCCGGCAGATTTAAAGGCATGCAGCATCTCTTTACCCATCAGGGCATAATCAATGAATAACTTTGTATCGGTGCTTGAAACAGCAGCATCATAATTCATGCGCATGACGCCCGCCCCCATCTTCATGGAGCGATTCAATGTAGCATATGGATTGTAATCCTCTAATGGCTGGTCAAATCCCTCTACACACATCTCCCCAACCCAGCGGAATTTTCTGGACGGGGAATGGATTCCAAGAGCGTCCTTTGCCCCTTTTATTGCGCTCTGTGCCAGATTCTTGATTGCATTTGAAACATTTGATATTCCATCCGTGATTCCTTTTACAAGCCCTCCAATGATATTCCCTGCAATTTCACCCATTTTCCCGGGAAGTGCCATTAATTCATCCACGATACCATCAAAGAAATTCTTTCCTGCTTCTTTTGCTTTCTGTTTCATATCTGCAGCAAATGTGATCACTTTTGTAATGGTATTGGTAAACCAGGTCCATACACGGTTAGGAAGTTCTTTGATAAACTGGATTACCTGATCCAAGAACTGTTTCCCTGCCTCGTTGGCCTTTAACCGCATGTTCACCGCAAATGCGGCGGCTTTTGCCACAGTAGAGACAAGCCAGGTCCAGATCCGGCCGGGAAGCTCCTGGATGAAATTGAACACTCCATCCAAAAAATTTTTCCCGGTTTCCATTGCCTTCTCCCGCATCTGGAGCGCCCAGAGTACAGTTTTGGTTACGGTATATCCCAGATAATAGGCTATTTCCTCAGGCAACTCCGAAAACCACTCTATGACTTCATCAACGATTTCGCCGATTTTCTCTGGTAATTCTGAAAACCATACTATGACTCCGTCAACAATTTCTCCAATTTTCTCTGCCAAAAACTCTTTTAGGTGAGAAAATTTCTCTACTATCCCGTCAACAATTTCCCCTGCTTTACCGAATAGAGCATCTTTTAATTCTAAGAACTTCTCCACTATTCTTAAAATCAGTTCGCCTACTGCGGCCAGAATTTGAGGTATTCCTGTAAGCATTCCTTCCACAAATGCCATAATGATTTGCGGAATTGCTTCTATCAACAGTGGAATGGCTGCTATAATCCCATCAATCAGGGCTATAACAATATCTCCGGCGCACTCCCAAATCTTAGGGACTCCCTCGGCTAAAGCATCCATAATGGCAGTGATTATCTGTGGAAGTGCTTCGATAATAGCAGGCAGCGCTTCAATAATTCCATCCGCCAATCCCTTTATAAGCAACAATGCGGCATCAATCAAAAGCGGAATATTTTTTACTAATGTATCTGCGATAGTCAGCACTGCTTCTATAATGCTTGGCACAAGTTTGGGACATGCTTCTCCCAGCCCTTCTGCAAGTGATACAATAATCTGTACCGCCAATTCTGCAATATCTGGAAGAATGCCAGCCACTCCATCTACAGCAATCACCAAAATCTGTGCCAGCCCGTCAATGATAGTAGACGAATTTTCCTGCAAGCCGGACACAAGAGAAAGAATCAACTGTACCGCCAATTCCACCATCTGGTGAGCCATCTCCACAGCCCGGCTCACCATATCGCCAAGAATAGTGCCAAGGGCATCAATAAGGCCGTCCACTCCGCCTTCCTGCATCCCCTCTGCCAGCATTCCAATATAGTCATTCCCCAGACTGGCGACATCTTTTAGCTGATCACTCATCCCCTCATAGATCTGGATGCCTAAACCTTCCAGAGCAGATTTTAACAGTGTGATCTTACCCTGAAGGTTATCGCTCATGGTTTCCGCCATTGCCGCTGCGGCACCGTCACAATCTGAAATGTAGCCGCTCAGTTCGTCAAAACGCTCCCCGCTGTTTGCCAGAAGTGCATTGACGCCTTTTAAGTCAGCCGCATTGAAGATAGTGCTCAAAACCTTCGTCTGTTCTTCTGCCGTCATGGTGGAAAGGATATCATTCAAGTCGTTGAAAGTATCATTTAAGGGACGCATATTCCCTTCTGCATCAAATACCTCCAGCCCAAGGGATTTCATTGCCTTTGCCGCCACATCTGTCGGCGCAGACAAGGCAAGGATAACATTTCTAAGTAATGTTCCGCCCTCTGCCCCTTTCACGCCATTATCCGCAAGGATACCCAGGCATGTGTTCATTTCGTCTACGCCGCCGGAAAGGCTCTTTGCTGTTCCACCCACTGTAAGGATTGCCTGTCCTAACTGTTCCACGCTGGTATTGCTTTTCTGGGAGGTCTTTGCCATCTTGTCTACAAAACTCTCCACAGTTCCGGCTTTATCCCCCAGGGCGCTCATGCTGTCTGTGACCATGTCAGATGCGGTGGCAAGATCCATTCCTCCGGCCGCCGCCAGATTCAAAACGGTAGGCATTGTAGCAATCGCTTCATCTGCCGTATATCCGGCAAGCGCCATATAGTTTAAGGCCTCTGCCGCCTGGGATGCGGAAAACATAGTGGTTGCTCCGGCATTTTTAGCGGCCGCTTCTAACTTTTCAAAATCTTCACTGCCGTTGGCGATTTCCTGGACAGTGATGCCCATGGTAGCCGCCACCTGGGACATGCTGGCTTCAAAGTTGCTTCCTACTGCGATTGCCGCCCCTGCTCCGGCCATAATCGCACCAACCCCGGCCGAAATTGCCGCTGCTGATGCCTTGGCAATCGCGCCAGACGCTTTTGCGATTCCTGTGAATGCTTTTTCCCATGCAGACTGTGAATCTTTAGAATTCTTCTCATGGGATTTTCGGGTCTCGTCCGAATCCTTTTGTGTTTTCTTTGACGTTTCGTCCGAATCTTTTTTCGCTTGTTTAGAAGTTTCCTTGGATTTTTTCGATACCTTGTCGGCATCTTCTTTAATTTTCTTTGTAGTTTTTTCCGAATCCTTCGATACTTTTTCAGCATCTTCCTTCGCCTGTTTTGATGTCTTACCCGATTCCTTGACTACTTCCTGCGCTGCCTTTGCCGCATCCGTCTCTACTTTCTTTGATGCTTTTCCGGCTTCCTGGGTGATTTTTCCTGCCTCGCCCTTTATCTTTGTAGTGGCTTTTGCTGATTCTTGAGATACTCCCTGTGCTGTCTTTGCCGCAACCTTTTCAGCCTCACCTGTTTCTTTCCTGATTTCAGATGTGCCTTTCTTTAATTGAGAAGTATCCAGTTTTGTGTCAAAAATCAGCGTTCCGTCTGCCATGAACCTCACCAACTTTCTTTTCTGGCTCTGGCTCACGGCTCTGGCTCTACTTAATCAAAAAATCTATTAAATCTTTCTTCCTCTGCAAGTTCTTCCTCTGTAGGCTCTACAGGCGGGAGCCATGCTTCCTTTAACTTTCTGTACTGTGCTTTCATATCTCCAGTACTCTCCCCAGTGTATGACCGGTAAGCCATAATGCTGCCCAGTTTGGTGTCCTCTGTAATCCCATGGAGAAGGGCTAAAAATTTATGCCAATGCAGTTCTTTATCTATCAGATCAATGCCGTACTGTTGCAGAAATGCAGCATAGATATAATCTCCGTCAATATCGTAAAACAAGACCTGCTCCCCGCCCTCATTTTCACTGTGAGGGACTGCCTGCAGGGGAAAGGCAAAGGCCATGATATCCAGGTAATCTTCCACGCAAGTGAATATTGGTATGGAAGATGTAAACAAATACTTAATATCAAGTGTCCTTTGAAAACCTTCTTTTGCCCACTTCTGGTATTCTAGGACAAACTTCATCCACACCCTGTAATCCGTATGTATAGGGAAAGCCTTACCGCCTACCCTGACGGTACGTGGCAAGGCCTTCTTTGTTAAGTCCAGCATTAAAATCTGCCTTGCAGAATATTGGGCTGTCCGTTCTGCCGCTTATTAAGCATTTTATCCAGTTCCCGGATATTTCCCGCATTTTTAATCAGTTCCATTACCAGCTCCCTGTCGTCCGGTGAAATGGAAGCAATCTTGCTTTCCTGATCCAGCTCTGAAACAGTTTTGTCATACGCATGGAGAATGCGGACATAAGAGATTGTGATATCGTTTAAATCAATCTCTTCCATGTTGTCTGTCCCGAATACTTCCATTGCTGACTCTTCGCCTATCAGTCCTTTGATAAACTGATACTTACTTTCAAATTTCTTTCCAGTATCCAATTTATCGCTGATGTCATCTGCCGCAATCCTGTCAATCTTACTCCTGATCGAATTGGTATAACGGGGCAGCGTGTATGTTCTGTCATTAAGTACTGCATAATATTCCATTATTCTCCCTCGCTTTCATTAAAATCTGTTTCCTGTTCATCTCCCGTTTCTGCCTCAGGAGTCTCCCCCTGGTCTGTCCCAGGGGTTGCTTCCGGCGTTTTTTCGGATGAATCTTCCGGATCCATCCCGGAGTTATCCCCAGAATCCGGCAGTGTTGTTCCTCCCGGATCTGGCGTTAAGTTCTCTTCTGGCACTTTCCACATACTCTTTGGGATAAATACCGGTCCTTCTTCCTCATTTACGGTTACAATACCATGAGTGATCCCGCCGCCGAAAAGCACTTTAAAATTCAGTTTCTTTTCTGTAGCGTTCATATCCTGGATAGAAATAATGGAATCCGTCAGCCATGCACGGTATCCGGCTGCCTTTGTCTCAGTATCTCCCACAGGAATATTATTTCCCTTGCCATCCACAGGACGGTGCATAAAGACAACCATGCAGTCTGTATGGGCATCTGAACCGGTACGGAGTTCGTAGATGTAGTTCCACATCATTTCATAATCCGGCTCCCCTGCATACATCACCAGATCCTGGTCAATAGAGGGTTTATAGTCCACAAGTTCCGTCGTGGGGGATTCATCTGCAATGTAGTCGTATTCCTCCTCCTGGGGATTCATGGACAATGTAAGGGATGTGGATTTCTTGATCCGAACAAATTTATCCGATTCATTTTTTAAAAACAAACCGATTTTGTGCTTTTTTACAAGCTGTGTAGCATTTCTTGTTTCGCTCATGCCTAACTCCTCTCTTTTAAGTACTTAATCTCTATGGTTATCTGGTAAACAGCATTATCCTCCTCCTGGAAAGAAACGCTTCCATAGCCTGATAATGCAATCTCTTCACAAATATATTTCCCAGCCTGTGACAGATCCGGGTAGTCCTCTTCAAATTCCTTCTCTTCCACCCAGTTTTCCAGATCCTCCACCAACTGATTGTTGGAAATTCTCTGGCTCTCCTCTATGGTGGCCCCACGGAAAAAGAACTGATAATACTCGGTAACCCTTTTACTCCCATCATTCAAGGGCACAACACTTTTGTTGGGGCTTTTGTACAAAGCTGACATTCCATCCGGGGCCTCAATCCTGTCGGTAAGAATGGTGTCAGAAGAAAATCCTGGAAACTTCCCCAGCCAATCTTTTAAACACTCTGATATGGTCATTTCTTTACAGCTCCTTTAGCGGCCTTAAGTACCTTTTCCGTGCCGCCGCCTTTTTTCATTTTTTCAAACCAGTAACGGTCCCCCTGATCGTGATTCATTGGGATATAATACTGCTTTCTGGCATAAGGTCCCTTGTAAAAAATAGCCCCGCTCCCGATAGTTGAATTAAGAATGGGATTATCCCTAAGTGCTCCCGTATCTATCGGGGTGTACGGCTCCATCTGCTTAATGCACTCAACATCTATTGCATTCTGGACGCTGGTTCCAAGTCCAAACTTCTGGATTATCTCCTCTTCACCAGGCGTTTTAACCTGTGATAATTTAAACTCAAATAATTCAGCCACATTTACACACCACCTTGAAGTGTTTCAGCCTGGGCATATCCGTAAGATCAGATACACCGGATATGAGCCCGCACTTTGCATAGTCCTTTTTCAGGTCAGATACATGATACTCACCAGTAATCTCCTCCTCACATTCTCCAACCACGATAAAATCATTGTTGTTTGAAGGATTAAGGGTAAAGAAGCCGGACACATCTTCCAGTTTCCCATACTGTACCGGATCGATATATTCTTTCTCCCCCGCATCTGCATTCGCCGGAATAACGATATTTAAGATCTGCTTCCTGGTAACAGCGCCGTTTGTGGATACACTTTTGTCCACACCTGAGACAGCGCTTACGCCGTGGAGGATAGTCTTATTCCAGACATCCTCCTTCCCGGCCTTTTTATGGTTGTAAATGGTAATGGTATTGTCATTCATTAAAATGCACCTGCCAATCTAGTTCCGATACTGTCATAGATGAGTTTCTTCATTGCATCCCTGGCCGCATCCGGTGTCTGGAAAGCGTAAGTTTCAGAATACCCGTTGTTTCCCGCAGACGCTACCGCCGAACCGGAAAGCACGGATTCATTCTGATAGATAAAATTGCAGAGCTTAAAGATGCAGTTCTGCTTTCTGGATTCCTCCATGCCGTCCCTTATGTATTTTGGCACAGTCTCATTAAATTCCAGCTCTGCCTGGCAAAGGACGGCATCAAAAGACTTCTGCGGTATAGGTTTGGGAAAATGGGAACTGTAATATTCCCAGTCAATACTCTTACGGTGTTCCTGCTCCATCATCTCCCGTTCCTCCATTCTGTGCGCCCTGGCCGCCGTCTCCGCCCGGATTCGCATTACCAGGGGTTCCATTTGTAACCGTAGATGTATGCAGATAAATTCCTGCACGCTTGTTTTTGTACCCATCTGCAATAGCTACCTGACGGTATCCATATTTGTAAGCGTCTGCATTCTGGTTCTGTTCCGGGGTGATGATTTTATCCTTCACTCTCTTGTTAAACTGGATCACTGCGCTCTTTTCCACAATGATAAAGTTGATATTGCTTGCCCTTTCCCCTGCGGCATAGCCTCCGGCCTTCTCATTGCCCTTTCCGCTTAACTGTTTGATTTTGGTGTACATCCTGCTCTGGGGCATCTCAATAATACTGCTGAATTTATTTAAGACTGCCTTGGATTTGGTTGTATCCAAATCATCTAAAAGACCTTTCAATCCGGTTTCAATAAATAAGATACGGCTGTTTTCTGCCACCTCGTCATTGTTCATGGTAGTGGTAGCTGTACGAAGTGCACTGACAACCTTTGCACCTGTATCCAAATCAGCGGCTTTTGCCGCACTGATATCGGAAAGGGATGCATACGTTGCGATACGGAAGGCATCCAGTTCCGGAATAACCTTGGTTCTCATAAACTCACTGGCTAACTTGCCAAACGCCATGCCCATAGTCTCGATATTGTCCATGGCGTCAATGGTAAACATGCGGCCACGGTCAAAATTACACCGCATTGTCTCAAATTTAAGGTCTACATTTCCATCCGTATAACCGGAAGAACGGGTGTACTCTGCCAATCCGTCCATGTTAATCATTGGCACAATCAGCTCATTGGCGTTTGCTCCCTGTTTGGCAAGCTGGTTTTCCCCATCCAATACATTGGTCTTGGACTCATATTTGTAGATTTCGTCTAAAAGTGCGATATACTTCTTAAAAAGTTCGATTGTGTTATTCGTCGGCATACTTATTTATCTCCTTTCTCTGGGGGAAGTCCCATAATAGCCCGCATCTGCGCATCATCTCCGGCAGTATCAGAACCGATTCCCACGTTTCCAATAGGGCTTCCTGTTCCGATTGCGTTTGATGCGGCTCCACCGAAAAGCATCTTGCTATCCTCTGCCTGGGACAGTTTTTCAAGAGCTGCGGCAATGTCCTCTTTCTGGTTCTTGGATGCCTTTAAAGTATCTACGTCCAAAAGTGCTGTGATTGCCTTTGCATTTACTCCATGTGCGGCGGAAATGCTCTCTTTTAAGATATCCGCAAAATCCCTGTCGGCAATCTCTTTCTGGTAGTTAGCATCCTTTGTCTTGATATCCTCCTCCAGATCAGAAATCTTTTTCTGCAAACCGCTGACATCCACATCCTTAAACCCTTCCAGGTCTACTTTTAAGGTTTTGATCGTCTTCTCCTGTGCGCTTACCTTTTCCTGTTCAGCCGCCAGGTCATTTTTTACTGTTTCCAGCTCCTTCACTACCGGATCATGCTCCGCCTGGTGGAGTTTTAACACTCCTTCCACCTGTTCCTTGCTAAGTCCCAGGGCTTCTAAATCTTCGTTTTTCATTCTTTTTTATTCTCCTTTTCTTATTTTTTGCAATCAAAAAGAGCCAGATAATAAAATCCCGTCACTAGGAATTTACTATTTGGCTCTTAGGCTCTATTGTTATATTTGATATAATGCTTTCCTGCTTGCAGTATTTGCAGTACCCGGGAAAGTTGATCAGTATCGTGTCTTTCCTCGTTTTTAGCATCTTGGGGTTGCCGCATTTCGGGCAACTGTGCCATTTTTCATTATTTGGCATCCTTCTACTCCCCCTTTCGGTTATTGTAATACATATGTTCGGTTAAATCAAGCACTATTTTTTCTTTCTCTGCTCTTTATATACATTTGTCTTACTCAAATCACTGGTTCCTGCAATTACCCTATGCCGGTTATCCTTTGCCCGGATTCCAACCGCCTCACTGAATTTGTGGTATTCCTGTAACTGCTGCCGTTTCTTCGCATTCAAGGCTCTTGTATCTCCTCCAATGGATTCCATGGCCTCTATCTCCCGCCTGGTTGCCCTTATGTGCCGCTCCATCTTTCTCTGCATCTGTGTCGCATCATAGTAAGAAAATGTTTTGCCATTATACCGCCTCGGTTCCGGCTCCTTTGGCCAGTTCCCCGGCTGGCTGATTCCTTCAAAAAAAGGATACATCCTGTGGCGGCAGTTTACCCCGCAAAGGCCGTCAGCCGCACCATAACGGCATATGGAAAAACTAGGATATTTCTTATTTGCCCCGCTCCTGGAGTATATCTTCCCCTGCCACTTTGCATGATCGGGCCTTGCTCCCTCATGTGCGGATACTTCTACCAGATCTGTCCCCATAATCTCACAGTGATGCATCAGTATGCTGCCGGACAACTGGTGGCAGGAAGTGCGGACACACATCCGGGATGCGGTATCTAACTGATAGCTTTTACCATTTTTATAATTAATGGTTCTCAGCCCACTCTGGGCAAGCTCTCTGATACAGTCATTTACCGCCTGGTCAAAGGAAAATGTGCCAGATGCCATCTTCATTACCGCTTTATCCAGATATTTTATATAGGCATCCTCTAATCGCACCATGCTATGGATTCCCTTAAATCCGGTTGTCTTGGTAAGGTTCTTTAAGGCGCCGGCCGTATGCACCGCCATTTCCTCCACCAGCTTAGTAAATCCGCTGTCTTTGGTAAGGGTCTGCCCTGCCTGCTCCCACATGGAAAGGTCATAGTTAAAAGACATATTCCCGGCATTGGCTATGATCTCATCTCCAATCTTTTTCGCCTCCGCCTCTGCCGCCTCTATCTCTTTCTTCACATACTGCTTCCATTCCAGGGTATTCTTTGCCACCTGCTCCTGATAGGCCTTGTCTGCCCGAAGCAGGCGCATTACTTCCGCCCGTATCTCATCCGGGCTTTTCCCCGTCTGGAGCATTGCCTGGGCCATAAGCTCCGCTGTCTCTGTAAACCTCCCTGTTTTCCTTACCCTTCTGGCTATATCGGATATCACATCATTTTCTAACTGCTGATACAGGGCGGCTATTTCATCCCCAAGCATTTCTAATTGTTCCTCTGTCAGCATGTGCTATTCTCCTAATCTTCCTGCTCCAAGTCTTCCTCTTCCTCCCGGTTCTCCATGATTTTTACCGCTTCCTTCCTATCCACATTTAACCGCTCCATGATAAAGCGTATGGTAAATTCCGGGATATCGGAAAAGAACTGTGCATCTGTCCTTAAACTCTCTATCCTGGTATTCTTGTCCTCGATATAGGCATCGTCAAAATCTATGCAGATCTCCGCATCAAGGTCAAAGGATGTATTGCAGAATGTATTGGAAAACCACATCATAGCTTTTAAAAGATGGCTGATATAATCAATAGATTCCTTCCTCTGCTTATTTAATTCCTGCATGGAATCCTGTCTTTCCCCGATATACTGGGTGGCTGTCTGTATCTGGCCGTTCTCAAAAGTATATTTCTTGGAACCAAAACCGAAATTCATGGAAAAGAGGGATAAACACAGCTCCATACACTTAGTGATCTCATCAATACGGATTGCCGGATTATATTCCTGGATCAGACCATCTTTTTCCGGGAGTTTTTCTCCTAAAAAAACAAACAGTTTCTTCATCAGTGGTGTTTTTTTCTTGGGCTTTCTCGTTTCTCTGTCTATTTCAATCATAGCCTCATTGGTAAGTATCAGTTTTTCCCCTTTTTCCAGCTCCCCGTTAAGGACCATATTGCACAGATCCAGTTTCTTAAGAACTGGGATAGCTCCCCATATCTTGGGACAGCCAAATCCCTCCATCTTATCAATATTATTCACCACCGCCGTTCGCATAACCTCAAAAGGCTTTATGTCTCCCAGATTTATCCAATAGGATTCCATCTCCTTATCGTCCTTATCGTAGACAAAAGTATCCGCCCTGTAGCCTGTATTCTGCTTAGTGAATACGACAAGGACTGTCCTCTTCCCATCCTTTGTTGAATCACTCCCGGAAAAGGCCGCTTCTATCACTTCGTCATTTACCACTGTAAGAGGGATATAGTTCTCTGCATAGCAGTAAGACAATTTCACTTTTCCCCCTGTCACTTTTCCATTATCCAGATAGGTGGCATCATCCAGGCGGACGTAAGCCGCTGCTGTCCCTGTGGCAGACATATATTCCAACTGCTTTCGATACATCACATCAAATCTGTTGTCCTGCAGCATCTTCACTGCCTGCTCTGTCTGGCTCTCATCCCCGATATGGATACCTACTACCTCACACAAGTTCGCATCATCTGCACATCCCCGTTTTGCGAAGTTCATATGGTCTATCTCATACTCTTCCCCCTGGATCGTGGTTCTTCTGTGAAAATCTTCAATAATCTCGTTTTTGTACCATGCATTGCAGACATCTATATAGCTATAAGGAGTATCATTCACCTTATAGCCAAGTTTTGTCAATTTCTCCTTCACACAGTTCTTCATAAAATCCTCCATTTTCCTCTATCTGTCCAGACTGATATATCCTACAAAGGTAAGCCAGGAATAGCAGAACGCATCCCACCAGTCATTGCAGTTGCCAATATTCTTATCCTCCGGCTGATCCGGGTGCTTTTCATCCCACTTTAAGCGCCCAATGGACTTACGGAGGTTCACACAGCGTTTGTTGATGTGAAGCCTCCCGGTGTTAAAGAGCATATCAACTGTTCTTGGACGTTCAGATATCTCATTTTTCTTGCATCCTGTAATATTATTCCAGGGAAGTCCTGATTTTCTTGATGCACTGATCAGACTATAAATCATAGTACTGCTGGCACTGTCCGGAAATACCCAGTCAACGCCGCCGTACTTCTCTATACACATCTTATAGAACTTAATAAACTCATTGCATATCTTATCTGCATCTATGTCCTGGGATAAGGGAAGACCGTCCTCTTCGGCAGCGTAAAAATCATGATAATTGCCATAGTATAGTGTACATACAAAGGTTGTCATAGAGCCATTGCCGCCAAAGTCAATACCGATCACCGCTTTAGATGGCGTTCTTTTCAATCTTCCCTTCTCGTCTAAGAGCTCATTATCCTCGTAAAGATAAGGCGTGTTGTTTTCTGCAAACCTGCGGAAGATGATTCCCTCCGCCACTGCACGATCTCCCTTGATATCCCGTTTGTACCATACAGAACCCTTGTCGTATGTAGTAAGTGTCTTCCGTATCTGGGAGTCAGAAAGACTCATGTTATCTACCAGGGTGAAATGCCCGTAATTGTAACCATAGCTTTCATCCTTTTCCTGCTGTTCCTGGTGAAAACTTAAGATATCTGTATAATACCAGTGCTCTTCCTCCTTGGGATTTAAGTCATGAAATACTTTCCTGTCAGAACTGGAAACAGTACGGTCAAATACCTCTTTTAAAAACTTTTTGTGGCACTCATTGGCTTCTGTCACATATGCCATTCCATAGGTATTACCTTTAATAAGTTTTTCATCACCGTCCTTGCCGCCGCCAGAGACTAAGACGATCTTCTCCCCGGTCTTGGTCTTTACATATACACAGTCCCTGTCTTTATATTTCCCTTCCCTGCATCTTCCTTCAAAGTAATTGAGCAGCCCATAGCCGTCACAGTCTAAGATATTCAGCTTTGCAGTGGCTACGGACACCCCAGCGATTAAGTGTATTTTGTTCTTATGGGTTTCTAGCAGGGAACAAAATGCCAGGGTCTGTAATACGTTTTTTCCCCCTCGTTTTCCTCCTTCCGCTACATGGAACCAGTTGGAAGGTGAAAAGCACCGGAAGAAATACTCCTGTTGTCTCTTACTAAATGGAGCCGGATGATTCATCTCTTATCCCCTATTCAAAATCCTCTATGTTTCTGTTCTCAGACGAATTCATGATGATATCCGCCATGGTCTGCATATTCTTTAATATCGCATCTCCTGTATTATCATCTATCTTTGCCCGCATACGGTCATATTCCGCCTTGTACTTATCGCTTGGATGCATCAGGAAGTACTTGGTAAGCCAGTCTATGGCTTTCTGTCTGTCTTCCAGTTTGACGCATATGCCGTCCTTGCCCTTCTTTACCTCACGGACTAGCTGCGTGTCCACATCAGAAGATTCGTTGAGCTCTACAAAGCTTTTTCCTTTCTGACTGCCAAAGGATAGATAATCTCCTATGTCTGCACATGCGATCCTCATCTGCAATTCCACGATATCATGCTCTGATATCATGATCTGCTGACGCTTGTACTCCTTTAAACGTTCGATTTCTTCCCTCACTCCTTCATTCCTCATCAATCTTGATGCATTTCTCATGGCAGACTCATAACTGCATCCATATGCTTTTTGGTAGCTCCGTGTCGCATTAAATGTCTTGGAATAATACATACAAAAAAGTTGCATTTCCGGAGACAATTTATTATTTTTCAAAGTTTCCTTTGTACCCAAATCGTCCGGTTCTGGATTTTGTGTGCACCCATTTTTCTTTTTTGGTGCGCCCCCTGATCTGTCCCACCCGTAACGCTTTTTCCAGCTCTTCACCGTATTGATGGTAGTACCGTATTTTTCAGCGATCTCTCGGTATTTCATGCCCAGCATGTAATCCCGTTCCGCTTTTTCATGCTTCTCCACTGTCTCACATCCTTCCGGATAGCAAAAAGCCAGACACTAGGAACGAACGTTCTTAAAGTATCTGGCTCTTAGGCTCTAATGATCTTATCGCTATTATATCAGCGAACTTTTGTTTGGTCAATTTTTCCTCCTCCTCTCTCTGCCCTGAATTTGTCATATCTATATATTGTGTCAAATTCAGATTTTTTCCGTACTATAATGGAAGAAACACTTTTTTTATTTTTCAATTTTACAACTGCTTTTTTATGTCAAATAACATGGAAAACGCAAAAAATCACTGCCTCTTAAAGGACAGTTTCATCATCTTCTGGTCTTTGATATCCTGGTTGATCCCGATATAGCGGAAGGTGATGGCTACATCCGAATGGTTAAATATCTCCTTTAACGTTGCAATGTCTTTTGTCTGCTGGTAGAAGTGATAGCCAAAGGTTTTCCTTAAAGTGTGTGTCCCGATCCGCTCCATGCCAAACTTCCTTGCAGCATCATTTAAGACGTTGTAGGCCTGCTGTCTGGTGATGGGCTTGCTCCCGTCCTCCTTCCTGGAGGGAAAGAGATAGTCGTAATCAGCCTTGTCTTTCATGTACCGGTTTAAGACAGGCTTAAGCTCCTGGTTGATGGGGAAGGCTTTTTCCTTCCCGGTTTTCTGTTCACGGATAATTACATGGGTCTTATCCCTCACATCCCGCACCTTTAGTTTTAAAATGTCGGATATCCGGAGCCCGACATAGATGCCAAACAGAAACATGATGCGGTTCCTCTCATTTTGTTCCCCCAGGTAATCGGCAATGTCCCAGATCTTGCCGATATCCCGGATCGGTTCTACTGTGTTCAACTATTTGTTCCCCCCTTTGCTCTCTCCTGGATGCCCTGCACCAGCTTACGCATGTTGTCTTTTGCTATGATGTCCCTGACACTCTCCTCTGGGAAAGGGATCTGGAATGTCCGCTCCTTGATCCGGTTCGTGATGCGCTCATCAAATTTCAGGGCGCCAAGTGCCGTGTTGCTGGTGAAGATGGTTATTTTTTTATCTATGTACCGGTTGTTGATGATCTGGTAAAACCTCTCATTTATCCAGGGCTTTTCCTGCTGTTCTGTGCCAAAATCATCTATCACCAGGACAGGGGCGGTGGACAGGATGGAAAGGAGGCGGCTTTCGCTCTCTGCCCGCTGTTTGTCCCAGCTCGCCTTGATCTCGTCTAAAATCTTAAGGGACGTGGCAAACTTGACGCTGAGCCCCCGGCCTATCACCAGTTCGTTTGCAATCCCCGCCGCCATCCTGGTCTTGCCGCTGCCCTTTGCCTCAGAATACAGGTAAAGCCCTATCCCCTGCTCCTGCTTTGCGGAAAAATCGGAAAGCCAGTAATTAACTGCATTAAGCGCCGTCTTTGCCTTGCCCCTGCTCTCATGTCTCTCGTAAATTTCGGTCTGGAAATCTGCAAGACGCACACTGTGAAAGCTCTCCGGGATATCCGCAAAAGAAAGCTTATCTCTTAAAATCTGCCTTTGGCGCAGTCCGCATCTGCATACCCTGCATGTCCCCTGGCCGCCGTCCGGTATAAATTCCCAGCCGGTGCCGTGGCAGATCGGACACTGCTCTTTATCCTCCTCCAAGCATTTGCTCGAACTCTCTTGCGTATGTGTCTTTCGCATTCTCTGCATCATTTCCTCCAGCACGTCCATTGCCGCCACCTCCGTTCCTGTTGTCGTAATTACCCTCAAGCACTTTGGGAAAATTATTGGGAAGGACAAACCAGTCAAAGGTGATTGTCCAGCCATTATTGTTTTTTCCCTGTAAAAAATCACTGCCCTTGATCCTGTCAATCGCAGATAAAACATCCTGAATACCATACTGCTTTATCCTTGCCGCAAGTGCCTTGTACCGTTTGGAACTGTTGTTTAGCTTTGATACAGGCGCAATGCCGTATTTGTCCAGCTCATTCCACTCTCCCACTATGCGCTGTACATCCTCTTTCTTTACACCGTTAGGTGTTTCTTTTTTTACATTCTCATTTTCATTTACATTCTCATTTTCATTAGGGGTTTCTTCTTTTTCAGATGCAGTATCCCCTTTGGGGTTTTCTGATTTACCGCACGATATCCCCTCTGGGGTTTTTCCTTCCTCTGGCGTGATATCTGCCGGATTCTCCTCTTTCTTTGGCCTGCCTCCCTTTTTTCCGTGTCCAGCGCCCTTTTTCCCATTCTCATAACGCTTGTTATTGGCATCAATCTGCACCTTTATCATGCCAAATATTCCCGCTTCCAGTCCGCTTAGGTCGGGCTCTATATCATTGAAGGCATACTCACACACTGCATTGAAAAGAGCATATCCGCTATCCCCTGGCAGCTCTTTGATGCAGTCATAAAATGTCTTGTAAAAAACAACGCTATCACGCATTTTCCTGTTTCCTTTCTGGTTACTGCTTTATCATTGATTTTAAATCTTTCCTTAGACCTGCCGGGATCTGGATCACCGTCACCAGCGTTTCACCACAGAATATGTACGCCTTATCGCCATAAAGCCTGATATTGTTTGATTTCTTATTCTTAAAATAAAGGCTTGTGATCCATTTATTCAGCTTTCCCTTGGTCTGTGCATGGGTTATTCCTTCATCAAACGCTTTCCTTGCCATTCGATCCTGGGATTTCCTGCTAAATCTGCAGCGTTCTTTCATCCTCTGCTTTGCGTGCTTGGATATCTGCATTACCGTTCCTCCCGGCCTACTTTCATAGCCTGTCCGCAATGCCAGCAGTACACAATGTCGTGATCTACTGTATTTCTGCGTCTCCCTACTGCTTCGTTGTATGTCCCACACCTGGGACAGGTGCACATCTCTATTCCAATAGGCTCCTGTGCTAACTGTTTTTCCTTTGCCTTTTGGCATGAACGGATATAGTTTATTATCCTATCGATTTCTCGTTCCTGGGCTGTCATTTTATTGCCTCCTCTATCAATTCAGGATTGTCGAAAATGTTTCCGATAATTTCAACCCTGTTTCCATTTTGAACATATCTGAACAGATCTTGATTTATCCTATCAGAACCACCTCTCCCCACCGCAACCGCAAAGCAGGAACGAAATTCTTGAAAATACACTCTCCCTATCCTTCTCTTTGTATCTTTGTTTGGAAACGGGCAATCATCATTATCATGCTGATATGTAATAATATCCCCCTCAAAGATTTTCTTTCCGTTCTTGCAGGTCAAGCCTGTGTACTGGCAGACGGTTTCGGGATTCACCTCCGCAATGTCATGCGCTAAAATATCTGTGGATTTATCAGCGATT
>JAMPFA010000003.1 GCA_023664725.1 Roseburia sp.
CCATTCTAAAGGATGCGCCAATCATTATTTTGGACGAGGCCACGGCAAACGTTGACCCGGAAAATGAGAGGGAGCTGGTGGCGGCCATTGATGCGCTGACGAGGGAGAAAACAATCCTGATGATTGCCCACCGCCTGAAAACGGTGCGAAATGCCCACCAGATCCTTGTGGTTGACAAGGGCAGGATTGTGGAGCAGGGCAGGCATGGGGAACTGATGCAGCAGGATGGAATTTACAGACGGTTTGTGGATGCAAGGGAGCTTGCGGTGGGGTGGAAATTATAAAAATTTTCCTTGAAAAATTGGGTGTCTGTTTTTTATAATAGGATACAAGGGAGTTGCAAAGCAACGGAGCAGTTCGTGTATCAAATGAGGGGGGACATCCTAATGAAAAAAACGAAAACCCTATCTGTGCTTTTGCTTGCGTCAGCAATGCTTGCAGGCTGCACGGCGGATGGCAGCCGGGAAAATCCTGCGGCAGAGACAAAGGGCACTGAGGTGGAAACGGAGACTGGATTAGAAACGGAGGCCAAAACCAGTCAAGTGGAGACGGAAGAAGTGGAGGAAGGAACCGGCCTTGACAAAATCAATATGGCAAAGTGGCAGTACAATTCAGAGGATGATGTGTACTGGCAGGTGGGGATTTGTTACTGTGAAAATCCGGCGGATACGGCCTACGAAACCATGGGGATTTTTGTGCCCGGCGTATATTTTACGGCGGAGGATAACGGCGACGGCACATATACCTGCAGGGTGGATGATGAGGCGGCGGCAGGAAATTACACCGCAGCGACCGCTCCTGTCGTGTTTCCGGTGGAAACCCCCGGCTATTCTGCCATGAACCCGCCGGATGGTTATGTGGATGTGACAGCCTATACGAAAGAAGGGTTTGTGTACCTGTATGCGGGATGCCGGGGGCGTGACGCAGGAGCCCCGGCAGGGGTGGCCGATTTAAAGGCGGCGGTGCGGTATTACCGCTGCAATGCGGATATCCTTCCAGGCTCGCCGGACCGTATTTTTTCCTTTGGCATGAGCGGGGGAGGCGCACAGTCTGCGCTTATGGGCGCCACGGGTGACAGTGAGCTTTACACGCCGTATCTGGAAACCATAGGCGCAGCAAGCGGCGTGAGCGATGCAGTCACAGGCGCCATGTGCTGGTGTCCGATTACCAACCTGGATATTGCCGATGCGGCCTATGAGTGGAATATGGGTTCGGCCCGCCCAGGCCTGGACAGTGACATACAGGCTCTCTCGGATGGGCTTGCGGCGGCCTTTGCGGATTATATCAATGCATTGAAACTTACCGACAGTGATGGCAATGTCCTCACCCTTGATGAATCGGAGGAGGGCATATATCAGTCGGGGAGTTATTATGACTATGTCAAAACAGTGGTGGAACAGTCCTTGAACCATTTCCTTTCCGATACAGAATTTCCATACAACGCAGACAGCGTTTCGCAGGGAGGCGGATTTGGCGGAGGTATGCGTGGCGGCGGAGGGGAATTTGACCTTGGCGATATCCCGGATGAAAGGAAACAGGACATGGAAAATGGCGGAGGTATGCGTGGCGGCGGAGGGGGCATTGACCCGGATAATCTTCCCGATGAGGACAGAGGGCAGTTCCCGGAGGGTGATAGGGATTTTACAGCCATGGACGATATTAACCGCAATGCCACAGCAGGCGGCATTTCTTTAAGCGGCACATACGAAACCGTCCAGGATTATGTAAACGCCCTCAATGGGGAGGGTGAGTGGGTCACTTATGACGAATCCACCAATACTGTGGCGATCACAAGCGTTGCGGATTTCGTCCGGGCATTGAAAGTTCCCTCGAAGGATGTGGGTGCATTTGACGCCCTGGACCGTTCGCAGGGGGAAAATACCTTGTTCGGCTATGGGGACGGCGCAGGGGCGCACTTTGACGCCCTCGAGGCGGAGCTCCTTGCTGGCACGGACTATGCATCCGCTTTTGCGGAGGATTTGCAAAAGGCGGACAGCCTTGGAAACACGGTGGAGTACCGGGTGAATATGTATAACCCGATGTACTATCTCTGCGATTACTACGAGGGCGTGGGGACGGCGAATGTGGCAAAGTATTTCCGCATCCGCACAGGCATTGAGCAGGGGGATACGGCGCTTAGTACCGAAATCAACCTTGCGCTTGCGTTAGCTGCCTATGGCAGCGAGGTGGATTTTGAGACGGTCTGGGGTGAGGGGCACACCCAGGCGGAACGCACGGGGGACAGTGAGAGTAATTTTATCGCCTGGGTCAATGAGTGCCTGGAATAGCAGTCAGGGCAACAAAACAAACGGAAAGTCAGAAACTTCATTAAATTGCAGCCGGCCATGTTATGTAGGACTTCAGATGGGAGGACGATAACTTCCGGCTGTCATCCAGAAAATTCCACAATTTTTTCTCTTTTTCACTGTATGTGATGCTTTTAGATATTCTACACTCCATCAATACCTGTAGATATTCCTGAAAAAAATCTGTCTGGTTCTCTGGTTTATCAGGATATTGGGTGATGTATTTGCGATACAGGTCATTCCATTCATTGTATAGGATTCCCATATTTTTGCCCTGGGCATGAACGGTAAATAATTCTCCGTTTTTCAGCCATTCAGAGACATATTTGTGCCAGTTGATAGCTGTTTTTCTTCTAAAATAGACTTTGGATTGTTTGCCTCGTTGATATTTACAAATTCTATTAGAGAGATAATTCTCAGCATGGCATAGAAATTAGTCTGATGCCGGTAAAAATAGAGTATATAAGCAGGAATCAGGGCAGCAGCAAAGACAGAGTCCGAACCTTCTTTCGCTAGTGTCTCTATAAGATCTGCCAGTTCTTTTTCGTTTTTTTGCAGTTCTTCTTCGTTTCCTGCCAGTCTGTTTAGTCTCTCATCCAACAGCCTTAGCTTTTGGATATGTTCAGCCGTGACGTCTTTGAGCGTGTCCAGGTTTTTCATGTATTTTTGATTTATGGGATGATATGAGAAATGGAAATTATGGTCTTATTCCTAATATTGTTGCGAATGGTACAGAATGGATTGCTGATACTGCTCAGAATGCATGGGATGAAGTAAAAGTAAGGTGTACAACCAATTCGTTTATAGACGGAGAGTTGTACACCTTTTTATGCGCAGGAGTGCGTTTATCAATCTTTAATCTTGTCAAGCTCTGTCAGATTAACGCCCAGGCTTGATAAAGTGACTTTTAATTCAATGTACCTGTCATGCATTGATTGATAGGTGTCCGGATTACTTTCTTTAATTGACAACATCCAGTTTTGCAATCTTGAAAATTCACTTACATAATCTTTAATGATATCTGCTGCAGTTGGCATATCAACACCTGCCTTCTTCCTAATATTTGCGATGCTTTTTTATATAGAAAGTATAACAGCTTATCTTGAGAGTGTAAAGATTTTATGGAATAATCCCAGATGATTTTTACTTCTAATATGAAAATATATGAAATATATTGTATTTTTAAGAAAATAAGTATAAATTAAAGAAATATAGATATATACTATGAAAATAGATTAAAAATTAGGTAGTAGAATGTATATAAATGTAATATAATGCAAAAAATATAAAATAAGGCTTTACAGAAGAAAATAAATGAAATATAATGAAGGGAAAAGGAGGATGCCAGGATGCTGGAGCAGAAGTTGTATACCGTGGCAGACGTGGCGGAACTGACCGGGCTGACCAGCCGCACCATTCGCAATTACCTGAAAGACGGCACATTGCGGGGCAGAAAAATTGGCGTCCAGTGGCGTTTCACGGAGGAAGATATCAACCGCCTCTTCTTTGAAGTGGATACAAAAGGGGAAAAGATCGTAAAACCGGAAGATATCATTTCCGACTTTATGAAATCGGAGGGCAGAGAAAGGACAGAGTGCTGTTTTGCCTGGGATATACCCTTTGGGGAGAATGAGGAAGAAACTATTTTAAATAGTGTAAAACAGATGATGTCAGCAAAAAGAGACATGTGTATTGCATGGGAAATACGAAAAGAACAGCAGGTTCTTCGGATTGCAGCTTTGGGGACATTAGACAAAATGGAAGAATTTGCAGTGAGGATGAGGGAGTTTGAGCAGCGTAAATAGATTGGAAAAGGATGAGGCTCTTTTTGTGGCAGATCAGTTCCTTAATTATTGTGATGAAAAGGAGAGGAAGAAACGACAGCAGAGGTTGGCATACAAGGAGCATAAAAAAGAGTTAGAAGCGAAGCGCCGTGAAGTGGCGGGGGCGTCTTTTGTCCTGTCTGCCATGCTTGCCCTGTGCGTGGCGATTGTTTTTTTGAATATGCAGACCATGCAGCGAGAGGAACAGATTGCGCTTTTGGAGGAACGGGTTTCCGCCGCAAAAAAGGAGACGAAGGAAGCAGAAAAACGCCTGGCGGGACAGGCAGATTATAAATGGGTGGAGCGGGAGGCAAAAAAACTTGGAATGTCCCGGGTGACACCGGATAAAATTTATTATTATACTGTGGAAGATGATGATTTTATGGTACAATATAGGGATGTAGATTAACAGTATACGAAAAAATGTGGAGGAGAAAGATGAAAACAGCAGCAGATTTGAGAGAACTCTTAGGCAGGATAGACCACAAAGGCTACCCTGCCTATAAAGATACCGCAGGACTTTATCAGTTTCAGGGATTTGTCCTGTCTATTGACCATGTCCAGGGAGATCCTTTTGCGGCGCCCTCGGATGTGAGCGTAAAAGTAAAAGGGGAAAAAGCGGGATTTCCGGCGGAGTACTATAAAGAGGATTACTGCCGCATCGCATTGCAGGATATGATAAACAGAAGATTTAGCAAGGCGGCGGAAAAGTTTTCTTTCCAGGCAAAAGGTTCAGGAAAAAGCGGGCTTCTTCTGGTGAGCCGTCCGGGACAGGAGATTTTGGAGCGCAGTTCCTGCAGGATTTCCCCTGAGGGGGATATTGTCTTTCGGCTTAAGGTGGGATTTCCTGCCAACGGTAGGACGATAAATGCCAGAGAACTTATCAAGATTCTTTTTACCTTTCTGCCGGAGTGTGTGGAGCAGTCTCTTTTGTACAGCGCCTACCGGAAAGAGGAGGTTCTTAAGGTGGTACATTTGGCGGAGGATCAGAGCCGGATTCGCACACTGTTGGAGGAGAAGGGGCTTGTGGCATTTGTGGCAAACGGTGCCATTCTCCCCCGAGAATCGGGGATTTCTTCAAGGCCCATGAAGGGGGGCATAGCCTTTGTCTCGCCCAAATCTCTGGAAGTGGAACTGGAACTTCCCCACGCAGGAAAAATCAAAGGCATGGGAATAGGAAGGGGCATTACCCTGATTGCAGGAGGGGGATACCACGGAAAATCCACCCTGTTAAAGGCATTGGAAATGGGGGTATATAACCATATTGCCGGGGACGGCAGGGAGTATGTGATCTCCGACGATACCGCCATGAAGCTTCGGGCGGAGGATGGGAGAAGCATCCAGGGCGTGGACATTTCCATGTTTATCAAAGACCTTCCCAACGGAAAAGACACCCTCTCTTTTTCTACGGAGGATGCCAGCGGCAGCACTTCCCAGGCTGCCAATATGGTGGAGGCCATGGAGGCGGGGAGCAGGGTATTTTTCATTGACGAGGACACCAGCGCCACCAACTTTATGATCAGGGACGAGCTGATGCAGCGGGTGATCCACAGGGACAGCGAGCCAATCACTCCATTTATCGACAGGGTGAGAGAGCTTTACGACAAATTTGGGATTTCTACCATTCTGGTGGCGGGAAGCTGCGGCTCCTATTTCCACAAGGCGGACTGCATTATCCAGATGAAGCAGTATCAGCCCTTAGACATCACAGAGGCGGCAAAAAGAGAGGCGGAGAATTTCCCACTGGCACAGGAAGCGGTGGAGGAGGCAGGAAGCCCCAACTACAACCGCAGGGTAAAGACAAGGCAGAAATTGTCTGACCGCATCAAAGTGAAATCCATGGGGATGGAAGGGGTTTCCGTTGACAAAGAGTATATTGATCTTCGCTATGTGGAGCAGCTTTGTGACAGCGAGCAGGTGAATACTTTGGGATACGTGATGAAATATGCCATTACCCAGATGATGGACGGCAGACATACCCTGTCGGAGATGGCGGAATTTATCAGTAAAAAAATCACAGAAAAAGGGCTGGGAGAAATCTATGGCGGCCGCTATGTCCCGGCAGGGCTGGCTGTGCCCAGGAAACAGGAGATTGCGGCGTGTCTGAACAGGTATCGGAAGTTATTCATATCTTGATTTAACACGAGAAGGAGAAAAGATGTTTCCACAAAAATTTGAAGATAGAATGAGGGACATGTTGGGCAATGAATATTTTGCCTTTGAGGAAGCTATGCAAGGTTTAGCCTGCCACGGACTTAGGCTAAATCCCTTAAAAGTGTTAAAAGAGGATTTTCTAAAAAATAGTCCGTTTGATTTAAGTCCCATACCATGGGAGGAAAACGGGTTTTACTACACGGGGGAGGATGCGCCGGGGGTGCATCCTTTTCATGCGGCTGGGGCGTACTATATCCAGGAGCCAAGCGCAATGGCGCCCGCAGGATATTTAGAGGCAGAGCCGGGGGAGAGAGTGCTGGACCTCTGTGCCGCTCCCGGGGGAAAAACTACCCAGCTTGGTGCGGCCATGAAAGGGGAGGGGATTTTGTTTTGCAATGAGATTCATCCTGCCCGGGCAAAGATTTTGTCGGAAAATGTAGAGCGGATGGGGCTGAAAAATGCCATTGTGTTAAACGAGACGCCGGAACATTTGACAGAGCATTTCCCGGAGTATTTTGACAAGATACTGGTGGACGCCCCCTGTTCCGGCGAGGGGATGTTTCGGAAAAATGAGACTGCCTTAACACAGTGGAGTGTGGACAATGTTAATCTCTGCGCCAACAGACAGGATACTATTTTAGACTGCGCTGCCAGGATGCTTCGTCCCGGCGGCAGGATGGTGTATTCCACCTGCACATTTGCCCCGCTGGAAAATGAGGGCAGCGTCAGCCGTTTTCTGAAACGCCACCCGGAATTTTCCATAAAAAAACCGAGGCGGTATCCGGGGATGGAAGAGGGGAATCCTCTGTGGGTAAAAGATCCTGCAGAACATCTGAATGACACCATTCGTCTGTTCCCCCACAAGATCAAGGGGGAAGGCCATTTTGCAGCAGTTCTGGAAAAATCGGACAGCTGCGGCAGAGGAAGTTTCCGTGGAAATACAGAAAAAGGGGTAAGGGAGAAAGACTGTAAAGCATTTCTTGATTTTGCCGCAGAAAATTTAAAGATCACTCCAAAAGGAGTTTATCTGTTTTTTGGGGAACAGCTCTATCTCCTGCCGGAGGAAACACCCGCCTTAAAAGGGCTGAAGGCGCTTCGTCCAGGGCTTCATCTTGGCACCAACAAAAAGAACCGGTTTGAGCCCTCCCATGCCCTGGCTCTTTCTCTGATGCAAGAGGAAGTGATCCACCTGGCGGATTTTTCACCGGAGGGAGAGGAAATCCCGGCCTATTTAAAAGGGCAGACTTTTTCGTACCAGGGAGAAAAAGGCTGGTATCTTTTGACAGTGGACGGCTACAGTGTCGGATGGGGAAAACTGGCAGGGGGTATGATGAAAAATCATTATCCGAAAGGACTCAGAAGATAAATGAGCAAAAAATATCAGGTGACAATTTATGCCTGCTTTGTGGGCTATGTGGTGCAGGCGATCGTAAACAATTTTGTGCCCCTTTTGTTTTTGACCTTTGGAAAGACATACGGCATCCCCCTTGGACAGATTACCTTTCTGGTGACGGTGAATTTCGGCGTGCAGCTTCTGGTGGATTTTTTGTCTGCGGGATTTGTGGATAAGATTGGATACCGTGTGTCGATCGTCCTTGCCCATGTGTTTGCCGGGGCAGGACTTTTTGCCTTAACGATTCTGCCGGATCTGTTAAACAATGCATTTTTTGGACTTTTGCTCTCAAGCTGCATCTATGCGGTGGGGGGAGGTCTTATCGAGGTGCTTGTAAGCCCCATTATGGAGAGCTGTCCTACGGAAAACAAGGAAAAGGCCATGAGCCTTCTCCACTCTTTTTACTGCTGGGGACATGTGGGGGTAGTGCTGTTTTCCACTCTGTTTTTCCACACGTTCGGTATAGGAAAATGGAAAGTTATGGCCTGGCTTTGGATGGTGGTTCCCATTGTAAACGGAGTAATTTTTTTGAAAGCTCCCATTGCCTCTTTGATGGAAGAGGGGGAGGAGGGCATGGGAATCCTGGAACTGTTTGGGCAGAAAATTTTCTGGGTTCTCATGGTGATGATGGTGTGCTCAGGAGCCAGCGAACAGGCAGTGAGCCAGTGGGCTTCCACTTTTGCGGAGCAGGGCCTTGGAGTCACAAAAACTTTTGGGGATCTGGCAGGACCTATGACCTTTGCCATCTTAATGGGAACTTCCCGGGCATTTTATGGGAAGTACGGGGATAAATTGGATCTGGACAGATTTATGGTGGGAAGCAGTATCCTCTGTGTCCTTTCCTATCTGTGCATTTCCCTGTCGCCAAATCCGGTGCTCTCTCTAATTGGCTGCGCCATCTGTGGACTGTCTGTGGGTATCATGTGGCCGGGAAGTTTCAGCAAAGCATCCCTTGCACTGAAAAGAGGGGGGACGGCAATGTTTGCATTTCTCGCCCTGGCAGGGGATGTGGGATGCTCCGGTGGGCCTACGCTGGTGGGGGTGGTTTCCGGTGCGCTGGGAGATGATCTGAAGCTTGGGATACTGGCGGGGATCGTGTTTCCCGTGATTTTGATTGGAAGTATTTTGTTGTGTAAGAGAATGGATTAGTTAGAAATAGTATAAAACTTCATTTGTAATCCCCCCATAAGTATGTTAATATACCTATAAATCCAACAGGAAAGAGTGAAAAAATGGACGAGATCAAAACATACATGGAGCGTCTTTTGGACAGCGGCTGCACCAGGATCATCTTAAGCAAGCCAGCCTCCGGTGCAGAGTACAAAAAAATCACCGTGGAAGAGAAAGCCGCTTTTTATCAGATCGAAAAACTTACAGAAAAACAGGCATTTCATGAAAATGTCCAGATAGAGGAACTGTTGGAAAAATTGACAGCCTGGCTTAGTCAAAGCTACCGCCAGCTAAACGGTTTCGGGGGAGGATATGAGTCTGTCCTTTTGATCTCCAAAAAGGGAAAAGTCACCTTTAAGCAGAAAAGGAGTGTTCTTACCCCAAAACTTACAGGGGAACACAACCGAAAAAAACAGTATTTCCTGGAGGAGGGGGAAGTGATCGCACCCCTTGTAGACATGGGGATTTTTACCAGTGAGGGGAAGATCATCCCCTCCATGTACGACAAATTCCGGCAGATCAACCGCTTTATCGAGATGGTTGACGACTACGTGAAAACCCTTTCTGTAAAGAAGCTGAATATCATAGACTTTGGATGCGGCAAGTCCTATCTGACATTTATCCTCTATTATTATCTCACTGAAAAAAGGAATTTTGAAATTCAGATGATCGGTCTGGATTTAAAGGCAGATGTGATTGAAAAATGTAACCGGGCTGTGTTAAAATACGGATATAAAGGACTGCGCTTTGAGCAGGGGGATATTGGCGGCTATCAGGCGCCTTTTGAGGTGGACATGGCAGTTTCCCTCCACGCCTGCGATACCGCAACGGATTTTGCCCTTTATCATGCCATTTGCTGGGATGCAAAAATGATATTTTCCGTGCCCTGCTGTCAGCATGAATTAAACGGACAGATGGAGAGTGAGGACTTGTCACTTCTCACCAGATATGGTATTATCCAGGAGCGGTTTGCGGCGCTTATGACAGACAGTATCCGGGCAAATCTTTTAGAGTGCTGCGGGTACAAGACCCAGGTGCTGGAGTTTGTGGATTTAAGCCATACCCCAAAGAATCTGCTGATACGGGGAATGAAAAAGAAGTCTGTGGACGAAACCTATCGGGAGAAGATTTTGCAGGAGACAAAGCGGAGTATGGATGCGTTTCATGTGAGGCCTACGCTGTATCAGTTATTGAAAAAGGATGGACATATAGATGGAGACTCATGAGATTTTGGAAAAAGTGAAGAGCGGGGAGGTTTCCGTGGAGGAGGCGGAAAGCTATTTTAAGCGGGAACCCTTTTATGAGATGGGGTATGCGAAATTGGACACCCACAGAAGGATCCGTTCTGGCTTTGCAGAAGTGATCTTTTGCAGCGGAAAGTCCGATGAACACCTTTTCAATATATTTGACAGGATTTATAAGCAGGAGGGGGAGGTCTTTGGAACCAGGGCCAGCAGGGAGCAGTATGAGAGGATTGCCAGTCATTTTCCCGAGGTAAAATATGACCCGCTTTCCCGCATCATAAAGATAGAGAAAGAAGGAAAAGAGAGACAGGGAAAAGTGGCGGTGGTCACTGCGGGGACGGCGGATATTTCCGTGGCGGAGGAAGCCGCCCAGACGGCAGAGTTTTTCGGGACCTGTGTGGAGAGAGTTTACGATGTGGGAGTCAGCGGCATCCACAGGCTTTTGTCAAAGCTGGATATGATCCAGAACGCCAACTGCATTGTGGCGGTGGCGGGGATGGAAGGCGCCCTGGCAAGTGTTATGGGAGGTCTGGTGGATAAGCCTGTCATTGCAGTTCCAACCTCTGTGGGATACGGGGCAAGTTTCCACGGATTGTCGGCGCTTCTCACCATGATAAATTCCTGTGCAAACGGAATTGCAGTGGTGAATATTGACAACGGTTACGGTGCAGGTTATCTGGCCACCCAGATCAATCGGCTGGCTGTCTCACCCGGAAATATTTACGGCAGTGAGAGGAGAAGAGAGGAGGAGTAGTATGGCAGAAAAATTATATTTGGATTGTCAGTCCGGTATCAGTGGAGATATGTTTGTAGGGGCGCTGCTGGATTTAGGAGCAGATCAGCGGATATTAAAGGATACCTTAGAGAGCCTTCCCCTGGAGGGATTTGAGATTGAGATCAGCCGGGTGGAAAAGGCGGGGCTTAGCGCCTGTGATTTCCTGGTAAAACTGGATAAAGAACATGAAAATCATGATCATGACATGGAATATCTTCACGGTGAGGGCGGGGAAAAACATCATCACCACAAGCCCCACATGCACAGAGGATATCCGGAGGTAGTCTCCATCATCAGATCAGGGAAACTTACTAAGCGGGCAAAGGAGCTGGCGATAAAGATTTTTAAAATCCTTGGGGAGGCGGAGGCCAAGGCCCACGGAACCACTTTGGAGGAAGTTCATTTCCATGAGGTGGGGGCAGTGGATTCCATTGTGGATATTGTGGCAGCGGCAGTGTGCCTTGACAATCTGGGAATCAAAAAAGTGGTGATCCCGGTGCTCTGTGAGGGGCGTGGAACGGTACACAGCCAGCACGGGATTTTGCCGATTCCGGTTCCTGCTGTGGCAAATATTATAGAGGCCTACAAGCTTGTGATTCAGATCACAGATGTGGAGGGAGAACTGATTACTCCCACAGGGGCAGCCATCGCAGCGGCTATCTGTACAGGGGATAAACTTCCCCAGAGATTTTCGATCAAAAAGACAGGAATCGGTGCAGGGAAAAGGCAGTATGAGCGTCCCAGTCTGGTTCGGGCCATGATCATCGATACCCTGGGAGAGCCGGAGGAAGAGAAGAAGGATGAGGATGTGATCATAAAGCTTGAGTGCAATGTGGACGACTGCGGCGGCGAGGCGTTTGGCTATTGTATGGAACAGCTTTTTGCGGCGGGGGCAAGGGATGTGTTCTATATTCCAGTGTATATGAAGAAAAACCGTCCCGCCTATGAGGTAGAAGTCATCTGTGAGCCTTCGGATGTGGAAAAACTGGAAGCCATTCTCTTTACGGAAACCACTACCATAGGGATCCGCCGGACAAAGATGCAGAGGACGATCTTAAAGAGAAATATCATTACCATAGATTCTTCTTTTGGTCCGGTTCAGGTCAAAGTCTGCGAATTCGAGGGTACAAAATGGGGCTACCCGGAGTATGAGAGTGTCAAAAAGATTGCGATGAAACAGGGGGTTTCCTATCTGGAGGTATATCAGGTAGTGCATGATGAAGTGGCAAAATTAATGGCTAAAGAAAATAAGAAACATAAAAAGCATTAAAAAAAGAGATACCCAAACAGGTATAAATATACAGATTTGTTACATCCTTCTTTCTATAAAATAGTGTTTGTGTACAGATAAGATTTATAGAAAGAAGGATTTTTATGCCATTGTTAGAAAAAGAATTTGTAAAATTTATGGGGCAGTTTGATGCCTGTCCCTTTGAGATCATCACCGGGGAGAAAAGCCATTTTATCGGGGAGGGGGAGCCGAAATTTGCAGTGACCATTCACAGGTTTCCCAAAGTAAAATCCCTTCTCACCAGCACTTCCATTGCCCTGGGAGAGGCGTACATGGACGGGGATATTGAGATTCACGGGGATCTGTATGAGACATTAAATCTGTTTATGGGCCAGATGGACAAATTTTACACCGATAAATGGAGGCTTAGAAAGCTTATTTTCACTTCCGGGGATAAGAGCAGCCAGAAAAAAGAGGTCAGTTCCCACTATGACATCGGAAATGATTTTTACAAACTGTGGCTGGATGAGACATTGAGTTACTCCTGTGGCTATTTTAAAAATGAGGACACCACTTTGTATGAGGCCCAGTGCTGCAAAGTGGAGAGGATTTTAGAAAAGCTGAATTTAAAAGAGGGAATGACACTCTGCGATATCGGCTGTGGCTGGGGTTTTCTGCTTATAGAGGCGGTCAAGAAGTACAAAGTCCGGGGAGTGGGGATCACCTTAAGCGAAGAGCAGCAGAAGAAATGTCGGGAAAGGATAAAAGAGGAGGGGCTGGAAGGGTATATTCAGGTAAAGCTTTTGGATTACAGAGATCTGCCCAGACTTCACATTCAGTTTGACAGGGTGGTTTCCGTGGGCATGTTAGAGCATGTGGGACGGAACAATTATGTGGAGTTTATGTCTTGTGTAAAAAATATTCTAAAGCCGGGTGGGCTGTTTTTGCTTCACTATATCAGCGCATTAAAAGAGTATCCCGGGGATGCCTGGGTAAAAAAATATATTTTTCCCGGGGGTGTGGTGCCAAGCCTCAGGGAGATCATAAACATTGCGGGGGACTTGCGGTTTTACACTCTGGATGTGGAAGATCTTCGCAGGCACTATAATAAGACACTGCTTTGCTGGAATGAAAATTTCCAAAAACATCGCAGCGAGGTGGTGGAAATGTTTGACGAGCGTTTTGCCAGGATGTGGGAAATGTACCTTTGTGCCTGTGCTGCCACGTTTATGAACGGGGTGGTGGACCTGCACCAGATCCTGTTCAGCAATGATGTGAACAATGAGATTCCTATGACAAGGTGGTATTGATGATTTAACTATTACCAAAAAAATGCAAAAAAACATTGAAATATGTGCTGATATGTTATAGAATCATAGGAGTGGGCGCTTGCCCTATGCATGAAGGAGGAAGAAATAATGATTTCAGCAGGAGATTTCAGAAATGGTATAACCATTGAATTAGAAGGGAATATTTACCAGATCATTGAGTTTCAGCACGTAAAACCAGGAAAGGGCGCAGCCTTTGTCAGAACGAAGTTAAAGAATATCAAAAACGGCGGCGTGGTGGAAAAGACATTCCGTCCTACCGAGAAATGTCCCCAGGCCCGGATTGACAGAAAAGATTATCAGTATCTTTACGCAGATGGTGACTTATTTAACTTTATGGATGTGGAAACTTACGATCAGATTACCCTTAGCAAAGAGGATATCGGAGACGCATTAAAATTCGTCAAAGAGAACGAAGTGGTAAAAATGTGCTCCCACAACGGAAACGTCTTTGCTGTGGAACCGCCTTTGTTTGTGGAACTGCAGATTACAGATACAGAGCCGGGCTTTAAGGGAGATACCGCAACAGGCGCTACAAAGCCGGCAGTTGTGGAGACAGGAGCCACCGTATATGTTCCATTGTTCGTAGAGCAGGACGACGTGATTAAGATCGACACAAGAACTGGCGAGTACTTATCCAGAGTATAATTTTAGAATGATAAACAAAGCAGGCATAAAAAAGAGAAATGATACTTAGGTATTGTTTCTCTTTTTTTGTTTTTTCGCAAAGATGCTTTTTGTAATAGTTTTACTGATTATGGGGAAAACTTGGAATAATAAATTAACAGAGAGAAGGAGCAAAAAAATGATTGAATATTCCATGTTATACCCAAAAATAACGAAAAGCAGAAGATGTGTTTCCATGGACGGTATGTGGAAATTTAAACTAGATGAAGAGTCCATAGGGGAAAAGGAGGACTGGATCAAAGGCTTGCCAGGGAATGAAGTGATTCCTGTGCCCGCCAGTTTTCAGGATTTCTATACAGAGAAAGATGTCCGGGAATTTGCCGGGGATATGTGGTATGAGACAGAGTTTTTTGTGCCGGGTGAGTGGAAGGGGCAGGAGGTTTCCATCCGTTTTGGTGCGGCAACCCACCGGGCGGCAGTCTATATCAATGGGAAAAAGATTACCGAACATCAAGGGGGGTTTCTGCCCTTTGTGGCTGATGTAACAGACCATGTGGCCTACGATGGCTATAACAAGCTGGTGGTGAAAGTGAACAATGAGCTTACCGTCACCAATATCCCCTGCGGGGAGACAGTGGTACTTTCCAATGGGAAAAAAATGAACAAGCCCTATTTTGACTTTTTCAACTATTCCGGCCTGCAGCGTTCTGTGTACCTTTTGGCGCTGCCAAAAGAGTCGGTGTTTGACATTGATCTGGCCTATGAGATCATGGGGGAAGATGCGAAGGTAAACTATGACGTGAAAACCACTGGCAGTCATCCGGTTTTTGTGGAACTCTATGACCAGTCCGGGGAGAAAGTGGCGGAGGCAGAGGGAAAAGGAGGGACGTTGACAGTCAGCCATGCCCACCTCTGGCAGGTGAGAAATGCCTATCTGTACCGCTTTGTGGTAACCATCAAAGACGGGGAAACCTGCATTGACACCTACGAACAGGAAATCGGCATCCGCACAGTGGAAATCCAGGGGGAAAATATTTTGCTAAACGGCGCCCCTGTCTATCTGAAGGGTTTTGGAAAACATGAGGACAGCGACATTGTGGGCAGGGGATTTGACATCAATGTGATGAAGCGGGACTTTGAGCTGATGAAATGGATCGGGGCAAACTCGTTTCGCACCGCCCACTATCCTTACAGCGAAGAAATCTATCAGATGGCGGACCGGGAAGGGTTTCTGGTTATCGACGAGGTGGCGGCAGTGGGCATGTTCCAGAGTCTGATGAATTTTATGGAGGCAAGTACCGGAAAACAGACGGCATTTTTTGAAAAGGATACCACACCGGAGCTTTTGAAAACCCATCTTCGGGCACTGGAGGAGCTGATCACCAGGGACAAAAACCACCCCTGCGTCATTGCCTGGAGTCTTTTAAACGAGCCGGAGACTACCGATGAGGCGGCAGTGCCTTATTTTAAAGAGATCTTTGATACGGCTTTGGAATTAGACCCCCAGAAACGCCCACGGACATTTGCCCTTATTATGAATTCTGTACCGGGGAAATGCAAATGTTATTCCTTCAGTGATATCATTGCCCTAAACCGGTATTACGGATGGTATGTAAAAGGCGGGTATGAGCTCTGTGATGCCAGGGAGCTGTTCAAAAAAGAACTGGATGGCTGGAAGGCATTGAAACTAAATAAGCCCTTTATCTTTACGGAGTACGGAGCGGATACACTGGCCAGCGAGCACAAACTGCCCTCTGTAATGTGGAGCCAGGAGTATCAGAAAGAGTATCTTGACATGACCCATGAGATATTTGACAGCTTTCCTTTTATCAAAGGAGAGCAGATCTGGAACTTTGCGGATTTCCAGACAACAGAAGGGATTTTGCGGGTCAACGGAAATAAAAAAGGTGTGTTTACCAGACAAAGGCAGCCCAAAGATGTGGCTTACCTGTTGAAGGAACGCTGGGAAAAACTGCCCCAGGATTATAAGGGAACGAGAGGCTAGGGGGGGATAGTACGTGGAGACGACAAAGAAATTTGGTTTTTCAGATCAGATCGGATACATGTTCGGAGACTTCGGCAACGATTTTACGTTTATCCTCTCTACCATGTTTTTGATGAAATTTTACACAGATGTGATGGGAGTGGCCGGCGGACTGGTGGGATTGATGATGATGCTGGCCCGCTTTCTGGATGCGTTTACCGATGTGGCAATGGGGGAGATCGTGGACAGAAGCCGCCCGGGAAAGCGGGGAAAATTCCTTCCCTGGATTGGGCGCATGTGCGGCCCGGTGGCAGTTGCGTCCTTCCTTATGTATGCCTCCTGGTTTCGGGACATGCCTATGGGATTTAAGATTTTCTGGATGTTTTTCACCTACATTTTGTGGGGAAGCGTTTTCTACACCAGCATTAACATTCCCTACGGGGCTATGGCTTCTGCCGTCTCCGGGGAGCCTAGGGACAGAGCCACCCTCTCCAGTTTCCGTACCATCGGGGCTTCCCTGGCGGCTACGGTCATCGGCGTGGTGCTGCCTCTGGTGGTGTATTACACAGACGAGGATGGAAACAGTGTATTGTCCGGCACAAATATGACGTTGGCGGCATTGGTCTGCTCCATAGCCGCTGTGGGCTGCTATCTTTTGTGCCTGTTTCTGACGACAGAGCGGGTAAAAGTTCCTCAGAAAACAGAGAAGTTCAGCTTAAAAGAACTTTTGGTAAGCCTGGGGCATAACCGTCCCCTGATCGGAATTATTGTAAGTTCTATCTGTATGCTTATGGCACAGCTCACCTTACAGGGAATGGCGTCTTATATTTACCCCAACTATTTTGGAAATGTGGCTGCCCAGTCTGCCTCCAGCTTTGTGGGGGTTGTGATTACCCTGATCTGCGCTACTTTTACCGTAAAGCTGTCAGAAAAATGGGGGCGCAAGGAGCTTGGAGTGCTTGCGGCCATATTCAGCGGTCTTGTGCTGGTGCTGACTTTCTTTATCCGAACAAAAAATGCCTGGGTTTTCGTTGGGTTGTTTGGGATTGCCTATATCGGCCTTGCCATTTTTTCACTGATCACCTGGGCGATGATCACTGATGTGATAGACGATACGGAGGTGAAGATGGGGGAGCGTTCCGACGGAACCATCTATGCGGTGTACTCCTTTGCGAGAAAACTGGGGCAGGCGGCATCCTCCGGGCTTACCGGAATTTTGCTAAGCATTATCGGGTACAGTCAGGCAACGGCCTTTGAGGAAAATGTGGTAAACGGCATCTATACCATCACCTGTCTGGTTCCGGCATTGGGATTTTTCCTGCTGGCGTTGTCCCTGCAGTTTTTGTATCCACTGGGAAGGCTTCGGGTGGAGGAAAATGCGAAGATTCTGGCGGAGAAGAAAAGATAAATTCATAAATAGAAATAAATGTGCTTTCCCCCATAGGATGTGTTATACTGTAAATGATTGCAGAATCCTATCGGGGGAAAGAAGTATGTTATGGCGAAAAAACGTATGCTGCCTGTGGGTATGGATATTTTTGAGAAACTCCGCAGTGAGGAATTTTATTATGTGGATAAGATAGGGCTGGTGCGCAACCTTTTGGAAAGCCGCAGCGAGGTGACCCTGTTTATGCGCCCAAGGAGGTTTGGGAAGACGTTGAATATGACTATGCTCCAGAGCTTTTTTGAGATTGGGAATGACGGCAGCCTTTTTCAGGGGCTTGCGATTGCAAAGGAGCGGGAACTCTGGGAAACATATATGGGGAAATTCCCGGTGATTTTGTCACCTTAAAGGGGGTGGAGGGAAGAGACTTTGAGAAGGCGAAGGGAGCGTTTCGCAGAATAATCGGAAGTGAGGGAAATGCTTTCCTATTATGACAGGATGGACAAATACGACACCATAAAGGAGTGGTACGACGGCTACCGTTTCGGGGATTTGGATTCCGACATTGACAATTTGTGGAGCGTGCTTTTTACAACCGGGTATCTTACGCTGTGTGGGGAGCCGGAGGAGGAGAACAGATTTTTTGGAAGATTTGACAGAAGTTCCTTTCTGGATAGCGTTTGCGGTGCATTCTGCGGCTTTCTGGGCTGGGGAGAAATTCGGGAGGATAGAGACAACATACTAAGAAAGGATACTTATCGAGAGATAGCAATACGTACAAAGTTCAAAATAATACATAGAAGAAAACGAAACTCCCGCTCAAGAAACGGGAGTTTTAGTAGTCTTTAAGTAAAGAAGGGATTGTGCAATTTTTATAAATTCACAATCCAATTCTTTTGTCTTATTTTTTCAATTCATACATCTAATTTCAAATATAAAATCCATTTACTTATAAGTTAATGTCTTGCCATTTATATATATGAGTGATACAGCACACTATTGCAAAGTAAAAGAGTTTGTATACTTATTATGCGAAATTTGTTTCGTAGAATAAAATACTCTGCGAAATATTTTGGAAGAATTATGATGGAATATACATGAAGAGTTAAATTAAATATTATTACTAATTTAGAGGGACAATCAGGTTTGGGTTGGAGAGGTAATATATATGGAAATTTTTGAAAAAGATGACGAGGCATACTCCAGAAAGAGTATTAAAGCCAGAAAATAGTGTGTTATGATTAAAGCTTTCGTAGATGTGATGCTTGAGGAGACAATAGGTAAGGAAAACAATATGAACAGACTTGTGAATAAAGGGGTTTATCTTGTTTGCTGGATAAAAAGATTTCAGGCATTGCTTTTGGGTAATTGGAAACCATCAGATATTGCGTGCTTTATTCATATGGGTGGATGCAAAAATGAATATGAGACTATTTTTTTGAAATACTTAAGTTATTTACCTGTTGATGTACGGATACTTGTACCAAATTTGAACGATACATGCATATTAAGTGACAAATGTCTTTATGAACAAAATCATACAGAAAGTTTGAATTATCGCAATTCCCGGAGAAAGCTGCAGACCATGTTTGAGGAAATCAAAATCCTATGGAAAGAGGAGGTAAAGTATAGGCCTGGATTTGAAACAATGGATGGAGTTGTAAGAATCCCGGTAATCTTTTCGAAAATTTCTGGAGTTAAAAATGGAGATATAAATGCTTATTGGGACGGTATCAGGGAACTTATGAGAGAGGATGTTTTCCTTGTTAAAGATGTTCCGTATATTGCTGCGGGTACTCCTAATCGGATGAAGGTGTATGTAACTGATTTCTTTAAGAATGGACGTGTTCAAAAAGAGAAAGTAAAAAAACACAAAAATTATTTATATCAACACGGGCGAAAAAATGATTTGCCCGAGGAATATATTTCTTTTATAATATTGTTATATTCGGTATTTGTATCTGTTACAATCCTAAAAATTCAAATTTCTTGCAAATCCCCTTGGAATACAGTAAAATAAACCCAATAGTTTTAATACGCTAGGAAAGGATACCTATTTCATGATAAATGAATTTGTCAGCAATATACAAAACCGCAAAGACCTGCGCCAGTCCTTAAGCGGTCTTCGGGCAGCCATAAAGGGAGAAGACAGCCTCAGTCAGGCAAAAGAGATGCTTGGGGACGGAGGTACAGTGGCAGAGCTTTTAAAAGACGAGGATCCAAAAGTGCGGAAAAATGCGGCATTGCTTTTGGGAGATTTAAGTGCAAAGAACCAGGCAAAGGCCCTTTATGATGCATATGAAAAAGAGGAAAAACGTTTTATCCGAAGCGCCTATTTAAAAGCTCTGGCTAGGATGGACGTAAGCCATTATCTGCCCCGGTTAAAGGAGCAGTACGAAACCTTGGCAAAATATGAGCCAACGGAGGAGGAGCAAAAACACGTCTCTGAGGAACTTTCCGCCTTAGAGCAGATTTTGCGGATGGAAGATAAAGGGCATACTTTTACAGGATGGAAGGAGAGGCTTTTGATCCTGCTCACCACAGATCCCGCTTACCGGGAGGTGACAGAAGAAAAGCTTTCTGCTTTAAAAAAAGGCAGCCATCCCCTGGGGGTAAAGGCGGTGGTGGAAAATCTTTCGGAAGTGGTAAAGATTCGGACTTTCCGGGAACTTTTATTTCCCCTGTCGATAAAAGAAGAGATCCGGGCAGATTCCGATGCAAAGGAAGTGGGGAATTGTCTCGCCGCATCCAATCTTTTGGGGCTTTTGGAAAAATGCCACAGGGAGCCTGCGCCTTTTTATTTTCGCCTGGAAGTCAGAAACGGCATGGATTTAAAAGAGCGGAGCCGTTACGCCGGGAAAATTGCCAGGGCAATGGAGGAAGCCAGCGGAAGGAAACTTATTAATTCCACAGATGATTATGAGTTTGAGGTACGGCTTCTGGCAGGAAAAGACGGTGTTTTGCGGGCTTTCTTGAAAATGAATACCATTCCCATGGAGCGGTTTTCCTACCGGCTGCATACCATATCTGCTTCTATCCATCCCTCCAGGGCAGCGCTTTTCATGGAACTGGCCGCTCCCTGCTTAAAGCAAAATGCCCAGATTTTAGACCCCTGCTGCGGTGTGGGGACTATGCTTTTGGAGCGTCACAAAAAAGTCCCTGCCAGGGAGATTTACGGAATTGATATTTTTGGAGACGCCATTGAGGGGGCAAGGGAAAATGCGGCGTTGGCAAAAGTTTCTGTGAATTTTATCCACCGGGATTATTTTGACTTTAAGCACCAGTATCTCTTTGACGAGATTATCACAAACCTTCCTATGCGGGGAAAGCGGACAAAGGAGGAGCAGGATCAGTTTTACCACAGGTTTTTTGATAAATCCCTGGAGCATTTAAACAGGGACGGACATATGATCTTATATTGCAATGAAGGCAGCCTTGTGAAAAAACAGCTTCGCCTGCATCCAGAATTTTGGCTGGACAAAGAGTTTGCAATGGGGCAAAAAGGTGATTTTGCCCTCTATATCATCAGGGTGAGAAAATAACAATCTTCCTTACCCATTACGGATAAAAGAAAGGGGCATTTCAGTTGGATGCTACATCAGAAAGCAAAGAAAAGAAACATATCTGCACAGGCATTTTAGCCCATGTAGATGCAGGAAAAACTACTCTCTCAGAGGCCTTTTTATACGAGAGCGGCATGATAAAAAATCTTGGCAGAGTGGATAAAAAGGATGCCCATCTAGATACCAATGATTTAGAGCGGGAACGGGGGATTACCATTTTCTCTAAGCAGGCGGTTCTAAAACTTCCCGGATGCGACGTTACCCTTTTGGATACGCCGGGACATGTGGACTTTTCCGGGGAGATGGAGCGGACGCTCTCCGTTTTGGACTATGGAATTTTGGTGATCAGCGGTGCAGATGGGGTACAGAGCCACACGAAGACGCTGTGGAACCTGTTAAAAAAAGATGAGATACCAGTTTTTCTTTTTATCAATAAAATGGATATGCCTCAGGCGGACAGGGAATCCCTGTTTATGGAATTAAAAAGCAGTCTAAGTGATGGATGCGTTACTTTTGACGGAGAAAAAGATGAGAACTTTTACGAGTCTGTGGCAACGGGAAGTGAGGAAGCATTAGAGGAGTTTTTGGACACCGGAAAGGTAAGTGAGGAGACGGTCTGTGAACTGATCCGAAACCGTCAGATTTTTCCCTGCTATTTTGGCTCTGCCCTGAAAGTGGAGGGGGTAGATGTTTTTTTGCAGGGTTTTTTGCAGTACACAAAGGAGCCCTCACGGGGAGGGGAGTTTGGCGCGAGGGTCTTTAAGATTGCAAGAGATAACGGGGGAAACAGACTCACCTATCTGAAAGTCACCGGGGGCAGCATCAAGGTAAAAGAGGTAGTTACCCATCCCTCCGGTGAGAGCGAAAAAGTCAACGGGCTTAGAGTATACTCCGGAGAAAATTTTGAGGCGGTAAAGGAGGCGGTCCCCGGCATGGTCTGCGCCGTGACAGGGCTTTCCCACAGTTTTGTGGGGGAATGTTTCGGCGGGGAAGAGGGGACATACCTTCCTGTGTCGGAGCCGGTTCTCACTTACCAGATCAAGCTGCCGCCGGAGGTAAGCCCCTTACAGATGCTTCCAAAACTTCGGGAACTGGAGGAAGAAGACCCGCTTTTGCATATCCAGTGGAAGGAAGAGCATCAGGAAATACTGGTGTGGGTAATGGGGGAAGTCCAGGTGGAAGTGCTAAAGCGGCTGATCTATGACCGGTTCCATGTGGAGGCAGAGTTTTCCCAGGGCAGCATTGTGTACAAGGAGACTATTGCGGATACCGTGGAGGGAGTGGGGCATTTTGAGCCTTTGCGCCATTATGCGGAAGTGCATCTTCTCCTGGAGCCTGGGGAGCCGGGCAGCGGCATGGTGTATGCAGCGGACTGCAGTGAGGATATTTTAGATAAAAACTGGCAGCGTCTGATCTTGACCCATTTGGCGGAAAAAGAGCATGTGGGAGTCCTTACTGGTTCTTTTATCACAGACATGAAGATTACGGTGGTTTCCGGCAGGGCACATCAGAAGCATACGGAAGGGGGAGATTTCCGCCAGGCAACTTACCGGGCGGTGCGCCAGGGCCTTTCCCAGGCGAAGCCGGTTCTTTTGGAACCTTACTATGAGTATCAGCTTGAGGTGCCGGAAGCTGCTGTGGGCCGTGCCATGACGGACATAGAGGCCATGCATGGCACTATCCATCCCCCGAAGCCAAAAGGGGAGATGGCAGTTCTTTCTGGCAGGGCTCCCGTGGCCTGTATGGGCAGTTACGCAAAAGAGTTAAACAGCTATACAAAGGGGGAGGCAAAGCTTGGCCTGCAGTTTGGAGGTTACGGCGAATGCCACAACACAGAGGAGGTTGTGGAGCGCATCGGATATGATTTTACCCATGATATAAACAATCCGGCATCTTCCGTATTCTGTGCCCATGGGGCAGGGTTTGTGGTGGAGCATGACCAGGTTTTTCAGTATATGCATATGCCCTCTGTTTTTACGGAGGAAAAGCCTCTGATGGCACAGGGATATCCGGTAAAGCAGGCGGGGGAAGTTTCAGAGTGGATTGGCGTGGAGGAGGTGGACGCTATTTTGGAGCGGACATTAAACGCCAACAGGCGGGACAAAAACAATCCCCAGAAAAAATATAAGCCAAAGCGTGTGGTATCTTCCGATTCCCCTTCCGGCAGTTATAAAGTGAAAGAGCAGAGGGAAAAATATCTTTTGGTGGACGGATACAATATTATCTTTGCCTGGGAGGAGTTAAAGGAGCTGGCAAAAATAAATATTGACAGTGCCAGAGGCAGGCTTCTTGACATTTTAAGCAATTACCAGGGCATGGAAAAGTGCAATCTCATCGTTGTTTTTGACGCCTACCGGGTGGAGGGGCATAAGACCGAAATTTTTGATTATCATAATATCCATGTGGTGTACACAAAAGAGGCGGAGACGGCGGATGCCTACATCGAAAAATTTGCCCATGAGCACGGCAGGAAATACCATGTGACGGTGGCCACTTCCGACGGTTTGGAACAGGTGATCATCAGAGGCCAGGGCTGTTACCTCCTGTCGGCCAGGGAGTTAGAGGAAGAGGTAAAAAATATGGGAAGGCAGTTGGAAGAAGAGTACTTAAAGCCCAAATATGAGAGGAATTATGCTTTTGAGGGCATTTTGAGGGAAGAGTTAAACCGGGTGAAAGGAGATTTAAAATGAAAAAGATGAAATGGAAAGTCTTGATTTTAATTGTATTGGTGTTGTTGATCGGTGTGTTTTATTATGTGACACTGCCAGCCATAAATATCCATTCTACGGATTTTTGGATGTATCTATTGTTTGTGATTGCAGTGCTGACAGTTGTTTATATCCTTGGCAAGGGAAAGAGAGAACTTTTTACCAGAGGGAAAGATTTAAACCTAAAAGACCTGCTGAAAAGCTTTAAGCTGGCAAAACTTGGGGTGTTTCTGTTTGTGCTGACGGCGGCTGTGTTTTTTGTGGGAAGCATTTTATCTTCCCCCATTATCAACGCCTCAAAATATCAGAAGCTTTTGACGGTGCAGTCCGGGAATTTTACTTCCGATATAAAAGAAGTGGATTTTCGCACCATCCCCCTGTTGGATAAAAATTCTGCGGAGCTTTTGGGAAACAGGAAGATGGGCAGCATGGTGGATATGGTATCCCAGTTTGAGGTCAGCAGCGACTATAGCCAGATCAATTATCAGAATACCCCGGTTCGTGTGGCGCCCCTTGTCTACGCCAATGCCATTAAGTGGTTTACCAACCAGAAAAACGGGATTCCCGCCTACATCAGGATTGATATGGCAACCCAGAATACAGAGTGCGTGAAACTTTCCCAGGGAATCAAGTATTCCAAGTCAGAATATTTTAACCGGAATCTTTACAGACACCTTCGGTTTCACTACCCTACGTATATCTTTGACGACCAGATATTTTTTGAGATAGACGATGAGGGAACCCCCTACTGGGTGTGTCCGGTGAAAAAATTCCAGATTGGGCTCTTTGGAGGCCAGACGGTGGGCAGGGCGGTGCTCTGCAATGCGGTGACAGGGGAATGTGTGGATTACCGGGTGGAAGATGTGCCCTCCTGGGTGGATAAAGTGTACTCCGCTGAGCTTTTAACCAGGCTCTATAACTATAACGGAACTTTAAAACACGGATTTTTAAACAGTATCCTTGGACAGAAGGACTGCCTTCAAGCCACCAACGGCTACAACTATATTGCGTTAGAGGATGACGTTTGGGTGTACACAGGAGTCACTTCCGTCAGCGGCGACCAGTCCAACGTAGGTTTTGTGCTGATGAACCAGAGGACCATGGAGACAAAATATTACACCGTGGAGGGAGCGATTGAGGACTCTGCTATGTCCTCCGCAGAAGGGCAGGTGCAAAACCTTGGATACCGGGCAACTTTCCCGCTGCTTTTAAATATTTCTAATGAGCCCACGTATTTTATGGCATTAAAAGACGGCGCAGGCCTGGTAAAAAAATATGCAATGGTCAATGTGCAGAAATACCAGTGGGTTGCCATCGGCGACACAGTGCAGGAATGTGAGCGGGCCTATATCAAACTTCTATCCACCAACGGCATCAGCGGCGGGGACAGCAGCTTAAGCGAAAGCGTGAAGGGCAGGATTTCCTCTATTGCCCCGGTGGTGGTGGAGGGGAATACCCATTACTATATCTGCCTTGAACATTCTGAGATTATCTTTGATGTGAATGTCAGCGATACGGCTTTTGTGAATATTGTGAGATATCAGCCTGGGGATGCCATAGAATTTTCCTATAACCTGGAAGAGGAAGGGTTTGCCACTGTGACGGGACTGAAATAGTCGGTGAGGATATCCTATTTTAGACGGTTATAGGTTTGCATAATGTATAAAATTCATTTTCCTGTGAAAAATACCATTAATATTACAGAGCACATTTTTTGCCATATGAGTAGCAGTTTTTGCATATCATGTGGCTTACAGGTTAGAAAAGAGAGGAAAATGAAATGGAAAATAATACAGAAAAACAGATTAATCTGAGAAAAGCCGCCATGATCGGCTGCGGCTTTGTAGGCTCCGCCTCGGCTTTTGCCCTGATGCAGAGCGGGCTGTTTTCGGAGATGGTCTTAATCGATGCAGATCGGGACAAGGCGGAGGGGGAGGCCATGGATATCAGCCACGGCGTGCCCTTTGCCAGGCATATGACCATATATGCAGGGGATTATGATGACATAAAGGATGCGGCCATCATCATTATCACGGCGGGGGCAAACCAGAAGCCGGAGGAGACAAGGCTTGACCTGGTCCACAAGAATGTGGGGATTTTTAAGAGTATTATCCCGGAAATCGCAAAGCGGGACTGCCAGGGGATTTTGCTCATCGTCTCAAATCCGGTGGACATTTTGACTTACACCGCATTGAAATTATCCGGTTTTCCGGAGAACCGGGTAATCGGCTCCGGGACAGTTTTGGACACGGCAAGACTGAAATATGAGCTCAGCGAGCATCTGTATGTGGACAGCCGAAGCATCCATGCCTTTATTATCGGGGAGCACGGGGACAGTGAGATTGCCGCCTGGAGCAGCGCAAATATTTCCGGGATCAAAGTCAGTGATTTCTGTGAGATGCGGGGACATTACCGCCATGAGGAGAATACAAAGCTTATTGCGGATTCAGTGAAAAACAGCGCCTATGAGATCATCGAGAAAAAACATGCCACTTACTACGGCATTGCCATGGCGGTGAAGCGGATCTGCGAGGTGATCATCCGGGATGAGAAATCTATTTTGCCGGTTTCCTCTATGATGCACGGAGAGTATGGCATAGAGGATGTGGTTTTGTCCATGCCTGCGGTGGTGGGAAAAAACGGGTTGGAGACCACCGTGCCCATCGATTTAAATGAGGAGGAGCAGGTGAAATTGAAGGAGTCGGCCGAGACTTTGCAAAACATTTTGAGGAAAGAGTTTGGCATCTAAGAAAAAGACTTAGGTGCTGTTTTTTCGTCAAAATAGGAGTTTTATACTGTCGTAGAAGCATAAAATGATGTAAAGACATTGTATTGTATTTGTCTTTATAATATGATACTATATAGGCAGGATAAAGAAGGGAGTGTTATTATGGCACAGACATTGGTAAATATCCGTATGGATGAAGAATTAAAAAAGAACATGGAGCAGATTTGTCAGGAACTTGGAATGAATATGACCACTGCAATTACCATTTTTGCGAAAAAAATGACAAGGGAAAAAAGGATTCCGTTTGATGTATCTGTTGATCCGTTTTATTCAGAAAGCAACATGGCGCATTTGCGTAGAGGAGTGGAAGCTCTCAATGCTGGAAAAGGTGTAGAACACGATATTATTGAGGTAAGTGAATGAAGAAGATTTGGTTTGATGAGGCATGGGAGGATTACACCTACTGGCAGATGCAGGACAAAAAGACATTAAAGCGTATTAATATGCTGCTAAAAGATATTGAAAGGGGAAATTTTGATGGTATCGGAAAACCAGAGCCATTAAAGGGCGATATAAGTGGATTTTGGAGTCGGAGGATTGATGATGTGAACAGGCTGGTGTACCGGATTAGCGGTGATGTGATGGAGATTGTTTCTTGTAAGGGGCATTATGAGGATTAAATTGGGAAGTTCGCCAGAAAGCCGCCTTACTTGTAAAATATCTAAAACCTGTTATAATTTTATTTAAACAAAGGAGCGGAAGAATATCTGTAAATCAGGGGAAAAAATATGGAATTAAACGAAGGACTAGTGTACACAAAAGACAACTGTATCGGCTGCAACCGCTGTATCTCAGGATGCCCTGTGCTTGGGGCAAATATTTCCGTCCAAAAAGGCGGGGAGAATCATATCTATGTGGACAATGAGAAATGTCTCCACTGCGGGAGATGTCTGGTGACCTGCCATCACAATGCCAGGGCATACCGGGATGACACCAGAAGGTTTTTAGGCGATCTTCGTGACGGGGTGCCTGTGTCTTTGCTTGTGGCTCCGGCTTTTTTTATTACATACGATAAAAAAGCCTATGAGATACTGGGATACCTGCAGTCTCTGGGGGCAAAGCTGATCTATGATGTAAGCTATGGAGCGGATATCGCCACCTGGGCGTACCTCACTTATCTGAAAGAATACACACTTAAGGGAGCCATCGCACCTCCCTGTAGCGCTGTGGTAAATTATATAGAGAAATATTCCAGGGAGCTTGTGAAAAAGCTGATACCGGTACAGTCTCCCCTGATGTGTCTGGCGGTGTACATCCGCAAATATTTGAAGGAGACAGACAGGCTGGCTTTTATCAGCCCCTGTATTGCAAAAAAAGATGAGATAGATGACAAAGCCAATGAGGGGCTGATCCAGTACAATGTCACATTTGCCCACCTTGCAAAAGCCCTGGAGGGGGTGGATGTCAGCGGATACTCTGCCAAAGTGGAGTGCTCCGATTTTGGCCTGGGACGGCTTTATCCGGTGCCGGGAGGCCTTACGGACAACATCAGGCATTTTGTCGCCAACAGTGAGACCATTCGGGAGGTTCACGGGGAGCGGGCGGTATATGACTATTTTACAAGGCTTGAGCAGAGGATTTTGGAGGGAAAGGAGCTTCCTTTTCTGGTGGACTGCCTGAATTGCAGGCAGGGATGTTTGACGGGAACTGCCACCAACGCACACTGCAGCTTGGATGACGATATCTTTTTCAGGGTACAGAAATACCGGAAAGGGGACAAGACCATTGAGGAGAGTGTAAACCCTTATCTGCAGGAGCTGCCCTTAGAGGAGCGGGGGAGAAGGCTTGCCAGGCGGTTTGAGGGACTTCGCCTGAGGGATTTCATGAGGGATTATTCCAGGGAAAAATATCTGGACGAGCGGCATATCTTTTCCTATAATGCCAGATACGGAGAGGAGATTGACAATATATTTTCTCTCATGCACAAGAACACGGAGGAGTCCAGGCGCATAGACTGTCACTCCTGCGGTTACAGCAGCTGCCTGGAAATGGCAACAGCAATCTCCAAGGGATACAACAGGATTGAAAACTGTGTCCACTATGTAAAAGATGAGAACTTAAGGATTTCCATGATCGATATCAGAAGCGGAATCCCCAATTACAACGCTTATCTCAATTTTACCGATAAGATGATTGCCGGGGGAAAAATTACTGAGTACTGTACCATTTATTTTAATATCAGCAATTTTAAATTCATCAACCAAAAATATGGTTTTCGCCAGGGGGATGCGGCATTGCGGGAATACTGCGGACTTGTGGCAAAGCTGGCAAAAGAGGAAGAATTGATCGCCTTAGCCGGCGGAAACAATTTTGTGGGGGTTATCCGAAAAGAGCGTCTGCCGTTGATCTTAAAGGCGTTGGAAGCAGTTCCGGTTTCTTCCATCAGGGATTCCCTGACAGGGGAAAAAGTCTGTATCTCTGCCCGTGTTGCAGTGTACGGTCCTGACGGAACGGACACGTCTCCCCAGATGATCATGGAGAAGCTGTCCAGTACATACGACGAGATCAACCGTGAGCAGAATGAGACGGTGCGGTATTATGATGACAAGATACGCCAGAGGAAAAGCCGGGAAGAACTGATCATGAATTCCATTGGACCCGCCTTAAAAAAGATGGAGTTTGTGGTATACTACCAGCCGAAAGTGGATATGAAAAGCCGCAGGATCATCGGTGCGGAGGCGCTGATCCGATGGAACCATAACGGAAAATTGGTTTCACCTATGGAATTTATCCCCATCAGTGAGAAGACGGGGCAGGTGCAGAAACTGGATTTTTATGTTTTAGAAACAGTCTGCCGCCACATTGCAAAGTGGAGAGAAAAAGGGATAGAGGTGGTTCCCATATCTGTAAATTTTTCCAAGCACCATTTTGTGGAAAACACGGTGGCGGAGCAGATCAACCAGGTGGCGGAAAATTTCAACATACCGAAAAAGTACCTGGAGATAGAATTTACGGAGACAGCCTATATCGAGGGCAGCGAAAATCTGATCTCCAGTATCAATAAGCTCCATGAATTTGGGATATCCTCTTCTATGGATGACTTTGGGACGGGTTACTCCTCCCTTAGCATGCTGCAGAACATGGGCTTTGACACGTTAAAGCTGGACAAGTCTTTTCTGGATAACCGAAGCCAGGGAAAAGACCGGTCCAGGGCGGTGATCGGAAGTATTATCCGCATGGCCAAAGAGCTGGATATGTCCATTGTCTCCGAGGGGATTGAGACGGAGTCGGAGCTTGAGTATATGAAAGCGTTGGACTGTGATATCGCTCAGGGATATCTGTTTGACAGGCCGTTAACCCATGATGAATTTGAACAGCGGCTTATGCAGTCAGTTTACGAATAGGGAATAAAAGGAAGTGTAACTGTTTGGAATCTTAAAAAAGTCTTAAACAGTTACACTCTTTTATGTTCATAATATTTCCGCTACAATAGTTTCATACTTAAGTATAATTTTGGGGAGGAAAAGATGTACCGTATTTTAGTTTGTGATGATGAAAAAGATATTGTTTCCGCATTGAAAATTTATCTTGCCAGCGAGGGCTACGACGTGGTGGAGGCCTGCAACGGAAAAGAGGCGCTTCAGCAGATTTCGGAGAAGGAGATCCACCTTGTGCTGATGGACATTATGATGCCGGAGATGGACGGCATCACTGCCATGGTAAAAATCCGGGAGATCAGCAACGTTCCTGTAATCCTTTTAACCGCCAAGGGCGAGGACACCGACAAAGTCCTGGGGCTTACCGTTGGGGCTGACGACTATGTGACAAAGCCCTTTAACCCGGTGGAACTTCAGGCCAGGGTGAAATCCCAGCTCAGGCGTTATATGATGCTTGGCGGGGGCAATGTGAAGAAAGACATTTTATCCGTAGGCGGCATCGAGATGGACGATAAAGCCAAGGAAGTGACGTTAGACGGGGAACTGGTGCAGCTTACCAGAACAGAATACGATATCTTAAAACTCCTGTTAGAACACAAGGGGGAAGTCTTCTCCCCCAATGAGATTTACCAGAAAGTGTGGAAGGACACCGCTTTTGGAACGGAGAACACAGTGGCAGTCCATATCCGTCATCTGAGGGAAAAATTAGAGTATGACCCTGCGGCTCCCAGGTATTTGAAAGTAGTATGGGGCAGGGGGTACAAAATGGAGGAATAGGTATGAAACATATTTGGTATAAGAGATGGCTTCGATTCCTTGCCGCAGTCCTCTGCATCTTTTCGTTCAATCTCACAGGTTTGTCTTTCGCAGGGATTGTGATCTGCGAGAGCCTGGATATTGAGGGAAGAAACAGAGATGATATTTTGGAGAGAGCCTGCGAAACTCTCTGCAGGGAATATTCCATCCGTGCTCTGTCAGATTACAGAGACGATTTTGAGATGGAGGGATTAAAAGACACCCGTTTCCGCTACGGGGTGATAAAAAGCAGTGACATAGAAGATGTGGACTTAAATGACAGGGATATCTATGAGGTGTGCAATTTTGAGCCGGGGAAAACCATTGACAGGGAGGAACTTGGCAAGAGCATCACCCAATACTCCTGCACCATTCAGGAGGGCACGTATTTCCATGTGGAGAATCCTCTTCTTGGAAACAGTTATATCACCAACTCCTGGCATGGAAGCGAAGATGCGTTGGAGGAAGTAGACTATGTGATAAAGCAGGTTTACTATACCGCCGATACCGGGCGCTTTTATTATCTTGCCCAGACAGAAGGGAAAGAAAACCTGCTCTATCCTGTGTACGAGGAGGTTGGGCAGAGCGAGAGCGGCGTGCCCATGGCGGAGCTTGTCATCGCCAACCCGGGAGACGAGGAAACTACTTATGAGTGGATGGACAGTACAACCCGTGTGATAATTCAGCCGGAAGTTTTCCGGTATCTGGCGGATGTAGAACTTACCACATATCCCAAACTTGCAGAGTCCGGCAAGATCATGCCGGGCAGAGGGGAGGATATGTATACGGACTATACCTGCGGGGAGGGGGTAATCCATACCTGGCAAGCCGTGGAGAAAGAGCAAACCTCCTACTATGTGATCTCCTACGTGTCACAGGATATGCCCATGAGTTACACAAACGATCTGTTTGGACTGTTGGAACAGTGGGATAACATGGATGATTTTGCAAGGGTACAGTCCCTCATTGGCACGGCCTATAACAGCCACTACAAATTGTACGGCATATTTCTCTTCACGCTTGTAGTACTTTTGGCTTCACTTGTTCTCTGTCTATTGGGGGCAGGCCACAATAACGGGGATGAAAAAGTTATGCCGGGGTTCCTGCAAAAAATTCCCTTTGACCTGTTTTTTGTCCTGGTGTGGTTTGTGGCGCTTCTCCTTGTGGGCCTTGTGACGGCAGTGTGCGTGGAAAATGATCTTTCCCTGGGATTTCGGGTATTTATGGGGATTCCAGCGGCCATTGGGGCAGAGCTTCTGGCGCTTATATTTTTAATGGACTTTGCCGTGCGGGTAAAGACAAAAACCTGTATCAAAAGCACCCTCTGTTATAAAATTCTGCGTTTCTTATTAAATTGGATGAAAAATGGGCCTGTTAGTTGGATGAAAAGGGTGGCAGGAGCCTGCAGGGAGGAGATGCCCATGCTCCTAAAAGCCCTTCTTCTTATGGGCATCCTGGCATTTGTAGAATTTATTTTTGTGGCAGCGGGGTCAAATGACGGCGGTTTAGTCCTTCTGTTTTTGCTGGAAAAGGCGGTGCTCTATCCCATCATCATTCTCTGCCTCTTACAGATGCGGAAACTGCAGCAGGAGGCAGAGAAGATCGCCGACGGGGATTTGGAAAATACGGTGGACACATCCAGGATGTTCTGGGAATTTAAGCGGCACGGGGAGAATTTAAACAAGATACGGGAGGGAATCGGCAATGCCGTGGAACAGCGGATGAAGAGTGAGCGTTTTAAGACAGAGTTGATCACCAATGTATCCCACGATATCAAAACACCTTTAACCTCCATTATCAACTATGTGGATCTGCTCTCCAAGGAGGAGACCCAGAATCCCAAAGTCCAGGAGTACCTGGAAGTGTTAAGCCGTCAGTCCGCCCGGTTAAAAAAGCTGATTGAGGATCTGATGGAGGCGTCAAAGGCTTCCACGGGAAATCTTTCCGTGGCGCTGGAATCCTGCAACGCAGGGATCCTGGTAACCCAGACTATTGGGGAATTCCAGGAGAAACTCAGTGAGAATCAGATTGAACTGATCGTTTCGGGCAGTGAGGAGGAGATCATTATCCCGGCGGACACCAGGCATCTCTACCGGGTGTTTGAAAACCTGATGAACAATATCTGCAAATATGCATTGGAGAGGACCAGAGCCTATGTAAATGTGGAACGCTTAGGGAGGGAGTGCGTGATTATTTTTAGAAATATCTCAAAGTATCCCTTAAATATTGGCAGCGAGGATCTGATGGAGCGTTTTGTGAGAGGAGATGCCTCAAGGAACACCGAGGGCAGCGGACTAGGGCTCTCCATTGCCAACAGTCTCACAGAGCTGATGGGAGGCAGGCTTAATCTGATTACAGATGGGGATCTGTTTAAAGTGGAGCTGTATTTCCCGGTGTTGGAGAAAAGTTCTGACGGAAGATTATTGTAAATGTTTAGTTTCAGGCTGTGCTGGTGTACTATAACGACAAGTATGAATAACCCTGCGTTGCTATAATGCAGGGTTATATTGTGTATAAGCCCCTGGAATAGTCTTGACACACAGAAAAAAAAGTATAATAATGTGGAAAGAACAAGGGAGAATTGGAGGTAGAATAGCATGGATATCAGATTTGTAAAAAGAGACAAGTTAAAAGAAAAACCGGATCAGAGCGACCTTGGTTTCGGTAAATATATGACAGACTACATGTTTGTTATGGATTGGACAAAGGAAGATGGATGGGTGGATGCAAGGATCGTTCCCCATGAGCCCATCTCATTGGACCCGGCCTGTGTGACCCTTCACTATGCGCAGGAGACATTTGAGGGATTAAAAGCTTACAGGACAAAGGAGGGCAAGATTCAGCTCTTCCGTCCCCATATGAACGCAAAGCGTATGATCGTATCCAACGAGAGGCTCTGTATGCCGGGATTCCCGGAGGATATGTTTGTGGAAGCGGTAAAAGAGCTGGTGAAGGTGGAGCGGGACTGGGTTCCTTCCGCTGAGGGCACATCCCTCTATATCCGCCCATTTATGTTTGCCACAGAGTCTGCCCTTGGGGTACATATGGCAAGCAAATACGCTTTTATGATCATCTGCTGTCCGGTAGGGGCATATTATGCTGAGGGCATCAACCCGGTGAAGATTTTGGTTGAGGACGAGCTGGTGCGGGCAGTTGCCGGAGGAACCGGATTTACCAAGTGCGGCGGAAACTACGCAGGTTCCATTTTAGGTCAGGTGAAGGCGGAGAAGATGGGCTGTACCCAGGTATTGTGGCTGGACGGCGTACACCGGAAATATGTGGAAGAAGTGGGAACCATGAACATTATGTTCAAGATTGACGGTGAGATTTACACTGCACCTATCGAGGGAACAGTTCTTGCAGGTGTCACCAGGGATTCCATTATCCATATTTTAAAGGACTGGGGCTACAAGGTAAATGAAACCCATCTCTCCATAGATGACCTGATGAAGGCAGGACATGACGGCACATTGGAGGAGGCATTTGGAACCGGTACGGCGGCAGTTATCTCCCCGGTTGGAGAATTTGTCTACAAGGACGATATGGTAAAGGTAAACAACTTTGAAATTGGAAAGCTGACCCAGAAGCTCTATGATTACCTCACCGGGATCCAGTGGGGAAAAGAGGAAGATAAGTACGGCTGGACAATGGATATAGATGCATAAAAAACAGATAGCGAAAGTCAGTGAGATACCACTGGCTTTTTGCTATTTCTTAAAGAAATATGAAAAATCCTGTTTTTTCATTGAGATTTGACTTCTGTTGTTTTATACTGAAAGTTATGAAAAGAGTTCTTTGTAAAGTGTGAGAGTAAAAATTGTTATTACAAAAAAGGGATAGATGGGAGAGTATCATGTCAGATCAGGAGTTTTATGAAGTAGAGCCAACGGAAGAGAAAGAAAAGGGAAAAGACAATATTGTCGGAGAAAAGGACGATAGTAAGAAAAACACAGAGGAGTACGAGCAGATTTGTTACATGTGCCGCAGGCCGGAGAGCGTGGCGGGGAAGATGATCAAGATTCCGCAGAATATCTCCATCTGCAGAGATTGTATGCAAAAGACTTTTGACACCATGAACAATCCGGGATTCCCCATGGATGATATGTTTGGAAATGTGGGAATGGGTGGAAAGTTCCCCAATATCAGCATGATAAATCTGGCGGATCTTCAGGGAATGGGAATGATGCCAAACAGCCAGAAGGTGAAGAAAAAGAAAAAGGACGCCAAGGCAAGTCCTATTTTAGATATCAAGGATATCCCTGCGCCCCACAAGATAAAGGCAAAGCTGGACGATTACGTGGTAGGGCAGGAACATGCCAAAAAGGTCATGTCTGTGGCAGTTTACAACCACTATAAGCGGGTGGCCACCATTGCGGAAAATGATGTGGAGATTGAAAAGTCTAATATGCTTATGATCGGACCTACCGGTTCCGGCAAGACCTATATGGTAAAGACCCTTGCAAGGCTTTTGGATGTGCCCCTGGCAATCACCGATGCTACATCCTTGACGGAGGCTGGTTATATCGGAGACGATATCGAGAGCGTTGTAAGTAAGCTCCTCGCTGCTGCAGACAATGATGTTGACCGGGCAGAGCAGGGAATAATCTTTATTGACGAGATAGACAAGATTGCGAAAAAGCGAAATGCCAATCAGAGGGATGTAAGCGGTGAGTCGGTGCAGCAGGGAATGTTAAAGCTCTTAGAGGGGGCGGAAGTGGAAGTGCCGGTAGGGGCCAGCAGTAAAAACGCCATGGTACCCATGGTGACGGTGAACACCAAAAACATTCTCTTTATCTGTGGCGGTGCGTTTCCCGATCTGGAGGACATTATAAAAGAGCGTCTGAATAAATCAGCGTCCATCGGATTTAAGGCAGATTTAAAGGACAAGTACGACAAGGATGAGAATCTGCTCACGAAAGTCACTGTGGAGGACGTGCGAAAATACGGCATGATACCGGAGTTTTTGGGCCGTCTGCCCATCCTGTTTTCTCTGGAAGCATTGACAGAGGAGATGCTTGTCAAAATTTTGTCGGAGCCTAGGAATGCCATTGTAAAGCAGTATCAGAAGCTCCTGGCGTTAGATGAGGTGAAGCTGGAGTTTGGGGAGGACGCCTTACAGTCCATTGCGGCGAAAGCGAAAGAGAAAAAAGTGGGAGCCAGGGCTCTTCGGGCCATTATCGAGGAGTTTATGCTGGATATCATGTTTGAGATTCCCAAAGATGACAATATCGGCATGGTGGTGATTACCAAGGAGTATGTGGAGGGCACCGGAGGTCCCAGGATCATTATGAGAGGGTGCATGTCCATCGAGGATAAAGTGGCAGTGGCAGCCCAGAGAGTGACGGAAAATTTTAAATGCTGATAGAATTTTATCAGTGACTGTTTAGGGAAAAAGAGGATTTTCGATTTCATTGGAAATAGAAAATCCTCTTTTTTTTAAAGACTATTCAGTTTCAACAGCATCAGCGGCTTTGTCCTCTGTTCCGTTTTTCCATTTGTCAAACTTATCTACAACTGCGTCGTATGTACGTTTGGAGATGTCCGGAAGCTCCTTGCCCCATGCACCGGTAGCCTGCTGGTAACCTTTTTTGAATGCTGCCAAAAGCTCATCTGCTTTTTCCGGGTTATTTCCGCTAAGTGCCTTTGCGAAATCCAGGATACGATCAGAAGTCTGCTCTACGCCCCAGTAACCATCCTCAGCGATATCTTTCTGAGCCTGTGCTTTTGCAGCTTCACTTACAGTAAATTTGCCGCTGGCTAAGAATTTCCACATATCATCAGCCTGGCCGATGGCAGTGCCTTGTTTTGTCATCATCTGCTCAACGAGACTTCTCATCTGAGAAACTCTTGCCTCAGCGTCTGCTTTTAACTGAGCAATCACAGCAGAATTCTGTTTTTTATAGGTTGTATTTACAGTGGAAGAACCTTTCTCGTAAATTACACCTGTTTCTTTTGCGGTATCTTTGGAAGCTGCAGTTGTCTCTGCGGCTTTCTCAGCAGCTTTTTCGCTGGCAGCCGGGGTTGTTTTTACAGCAGAAGCAGTGGTAACGTTGTTGTTAATAGCTCCAATACTCATGATATCATCCTCCTTGACATAATAATCAAAATCCCTTTTCTGGTTTTTTCTATATCTATTATATCGGTATAAACTGGAAAAAGTAAAGGGGGTTTGACCTTTTTTAAGAAAAATGATAAAATCTTTTGTATACAGAATACAGGGTCGTGAAAAAATTGAGAAGAGAATATTTTTTCTGCCCCGGGAAAAGGAAGAGCGGACATGGACAGTATGAAAGTGAAGGCTTTGGCAAAAATCAATCTGGGTTTGGACGTGCTTGGGAAGAGAGCGGACGGATACCATGAAATCCGCATGATCATGCAGACCATTCATCTGTATGACCAGCTTGAGATTACAAAGAGGGCGGATTCAAAAATTACAATGGAGACGAATCTGGATTTTTTGCCGGTAAATGAAAATAATCTTGTCTATAAGGCGGCAAAGTTGATGAAAGAGCAGTACGCTATTGAAGAGGGTGTCCATGTGGTGCTGAAAAAACACATTCCGGTGGCTGCGGGAATGGCGGGGGGAAGCACAGACGCAGCGGCTGTGATGTATGGAATGAATGAATTGTTTGGCATTCGGGTAAAAAGACAGAAGCTTATGGAACTTGGGGTGAAGATCGGAGCGGATGTGCCCTATTGTCTGATGCGGGGCACGGCGCTGGCTGAGGGCATCGGAGAGAAGTTAAAGAGTCTGCCTCCAGTGCCAAAATGTCCAGTCCTCATTGCAAAGCCGGGAATCGGTATATCAACAAAGTTTGTCTATGAGAATTTAAAACTGGACGAGCACACCAGGCACCCGGATATAGATGCCCAGCTTCGGGCAATTTATGCAAAGGATCTTCACAGTTTGGCAGAACATATGGGGAATCTTCTGGAGACAGTGACCATAAGGGAATATCCGGTGATTGAGGAGATCAAGGAGCATATGAAAGCTCACGGGGCATTGAATGCCATGATGAGCGGCAGTGGTCCTACAGTGTTTGGCCTGTTTGGTGAGGAGGAGACGGCCAGAGAAGCATATGAGGCCATGCAAAGTTCTGGACTTGCCAAGCAGATGTTTCTCACCACAATTTATAATAACCGAAAACAGTAACGTGTGCACTCTTACAGGAGGTTGGAATGGGAGATTTAGAATTAAATGCAAATGCGTATCTGCCTTTGCGGGATGTGGTGTTCCACACCCTGCGGGAGGCAATTTTGAAGGGGGAGCTGAAACCGGGAGAGCGGCTGATGGAGTTGCAGCTTGCCTCCAAACTTGGAGTGAGCCGTACGCCCATCCGTGAGGCGATCCGCATGCTGCAGCAGGAGGGACTTGCGGTGACCATTCCAAGAAGGGGAGCAGAAGTCGCAAAAATGACGGAAAAGAATATGGAGGATGTGCTGCAGATCCGGGAGGCTTTGGAGATCTTAGCGGTGCAGCTTGCCTGTGAGAAAGTGACAGAGCAGCAGCTTATGCAGCTTCAGGAGTCTGTGGAAAATTTTGAGCGGGCGGTAAAAACCGGAGATTTAAAGCAGATTACCCAGACAGACATAGATTTTCATGATAAAATTTATGAGACGGCGGACAACCCAAAGCTTGTGAGTCTTTTAAATAATATACGGGAGCAGATTTACCGTTACAGGGTAGAATATTTAAAAGAGGAGGGGAATTATCCAAATCTTATCGAGGAGCACAGGAAGATTTTCGAAGGCCTTAAAAACCGGGATAAAAATTTTGTGACAGAGATGACAGAGAAACATTTGACCAACCAGGCAAATGCTGTGAAAGCCATTATCAGAGAACAGGAATAAATTTGGGAATTTGTCTTATACTAAGCAGGAGTAGAATATTCTACTCCTTTTTCATTTGGAGGTAGCTGTATGACGAAAAGCTTGGCAGAAAATAAAAAAGAACTGTTGTCTATCCTGGGGGATTCTGCGGATATTAAAAAGATTCCCATACAGATCGGAGTGGGCAGGGACATTGAGTGCTTTATCACCTATGTGGAGATCACAGGGGGAAGCCTGATGTTCAGCAAGTCCGTGTTTGGCAGGCTGGTAAAGCAGTTAAATGAAATGTCAAAGAAAGAAGTGTATGAGAGCCTGGAAAATAACGTTCTTGGCATTACGGACATCACCTATTTTGATACCATAGAGGACGCCCTGGGGGGCATGTTTGCCGGGGATGTGCTGATTTTGGTGGACGGATTTGAAAAGGCAATTAAAATTCCCGACAAGGGTTATCCGGGGATGGGGGTGCAGGAACCCCAGTCGGAAAAGGTGATCCGGGGTTCCAATGAAGGATTTGCGGACTCCATTAAAATCAATACGGCACTTGTCCGCAAAAGGCTTAGAACGCCCAAACTGAAGGTCAGGGAAGTAAGGCTTGGAACCAGGAGCAATACAAATGTGGACATTATGTACATGGAAGATCTGGTGTATCCAAAACTCATCGGTGAGGTGGAGAAACGATTGAGCCGTTATGATATTGACGGCGTTATGGACAGCGGCATTATCGAGCAGCTCTCCGAGGAAAAGTGGTATTCCCCCTTTCCACAGTTTCAGACGACCCAGAGACCGGACAGGGCGGCGATGGCGATTTTGGAAGGGCGCATTGTGGTGTTTTCCGACAATTCCCCGGTGGGACTGATCCTTCCCACGGATTACAACTCCTTTATCCAGACAAGCGATGACTATTACAATCGCTGGGAGATTGCCTCCTTTGGCAGGATACTCCGGTTTGTGGCGTCCTTTTTCGCATTGACTTTTCCGGGGCTTTATCTGGCAGTGACCAATTTCCACACCCAGATACTGCCTACGCCTCTGCTTTTATCTTTTGCCGCTGCCAGACAGGGGGTGCCCTTTCCCGCAGTGGTGGAGGTGCTTTTAATGGAAATTGCCTTTGAGCTTTTGCGGGAGGCGGGGGTGCGGCTTCCGGGAGCTATGGGAAATACTATTGGTATCGTAGGAGGGCTTATTATCGGACAGGCTGCGGTGGAGGCAAATATCGTAAGTCCTATTGTGGTGATCGTGGTGGCGTTTACGGCGTTGTGTTCCTTTGCCATACCAAACGAGGAATTTGCCGCTGCATTTCGGATTTTAAAATTTGGGTTTATCTTTCTCTGTTCCTGGCTGGGATTCTATGGATTTCTGTTTGGGCTGCTTTTGGTGTTGATCCATTTGTCCCATCTGAAAAGCTTTGGCATTCCATATCTTATGCCTTTCGTGGGAGCAGATCTGACGGGATATGAGGACCAGAGGGATTTTGTCATCAGACAGCCCTTATTTAAGCTTACCAGGCGGCCAATCTATGCCAGAAGAAATCAGAGAGTTCGTTTGAAAAGGAAGGATTGAGATGTTTTCAAAAAATAATAAAATTTCTAAGAGACAGGTGTTTCGGCTTTTATCATACGATTTGCTGGGGGTGGGCACACTGCTTTTGCCCTCCGCCCTGGCGGAAGTTTCAGGAAGAAACGGCATGGCGGCAATGCTTGTGGGGCTTTTGGCAGGGCTTGTGTTTGTGGTGCTTTTGGGGGGAGTGATAGAATCCATGAAAGAGGGGGAAACTTACCCCGGATATTTAAAAAGATGTTTCGGTTCATTTTTTGGGATGGTGTCTGTGGCATTTTACATCCTGTATTATCTGGTGATTGGCGGGGTGAGCACCTATGTCTTTGGACATCTCATTGTAAGTGAACTTTTAAAGGAACAGTCTTTCTACTGGATTTGTGTGGGAGTTTTATTTTTGGCCTGTTACGGGATTTCCCAGGGGATAGAAGGGCGGGCCAGGGTCTATGAGATTTTGTTCTGGTTTCTCATGGTTCCTCTCTTTCTCATGCTGTTTCTGGCGGCAAGGGATGTCCAGGTGGAGCGGCTCTTTCCGCTGTTTAGCGGAGGGGAGGGAAATTTTTACACCGGATGTCTTTACAGTTTTGCAATTTTTTCCCTCTGCGGATTTATACTTTTTCTCACACCATTTGCAAAAGAGAAAGAGAAGGTTGCGTCGGCGTCCCTTCTGGCCCTTCTCTTTTGCGGGGGAGTGCTCTTTGTCCTCTATGCTATACTCCAGGGAATTTTCGGCATCGGTTCCATGGCAGGGCAGGAGTATCCGGCGGTGACTCTGATGAGCATGGTGCAGATTCCCGGGGGATTTTTGGAGCGCCAGGATGCCATTATGGTGGGAATCTGGTTTTTTACTGTGTTTGCCCTGGTGAGCAGCAGCATGTTTTACGTGTCAGAAAATATTGCAAGTCTCTATGGGGGAAAAAAGAGGGGACTAAGCATCTTTCTGGCGGCGGTTCTGTTTTTTGGTATTGCCGTGGGCTGCTACCGCTCAGAGGAATTTATGAAAAAACTGATCTGGATGTTTCTGTATTACGGAACCCCGGTGATTGTGGCGATTCCCCTTTTAACCTGTTTTTCGGCCAGTGCCTTAAAGCAGAAAAAGAGGGTTGTTTCCACCTTTGTAGTAATCTTGTGCTGTGTGTGTTTGGGAGGATGCAGTACCACAGAGCTTGAAAATCGGAAATTCCCCCTTGCCATGGGGGTGGATTTGGAGGAGGAGAGCTGCAGGGTCAGCTACAAATTCCAGGATCTGTCTGCGGTGGCAGACGAGAATGCCAATGCGGAAAGCAGCACGGATTTTTATATTAAAGACAAGGATTTTTACACTGCCATCTCCCAGTACGCCAACGACAGCAACAAGGAGATGGATTACAACCATATGAAAGTGCTGGTTTTGTCAAAAGATTTTATCGAGGACGAGGAGTCCATGGATGTGTTTTTACAGATCTGTGAGAAGAGAGCTCTGATTGCCAGGAATACGCTGCTGTTTGCGGCGGAGGATGCGGGGAAGATCTTAAGCCTTGACAAAAACCTGGACGCCCCCATTGGCACTTATCTGGAGGAGATGATCGAGAGCCGGGAGGATTACAGATTAAAAGATACGGTGACAATGGGAGATCTGCTTAACGACAGGGAAAATGAGGAACAGCTTTTGTTTATCCCGGTTTTGGAGGAGAAGGGCGGACTGCCTGTAATCCGGGGTTACTACGCCATGACAGGAGGGATTCCCAAGGGGGAGATCGGTCTGAATGAGACCATGCTCTCCTATCTGACCCAGGGAAAAATCCAAAAGCTGTACTTTAGCATGGAGGACAAAACTCCGGTGAATGTAAAGAGGATTTCGGCGAAGAGAACCTACGAGGGGGAGAGCCATACCTGCCTGGTGAAGATTGGGTTGGAAGCTTCTGTGGACAAGGAGTTTTGGCAGACGGGGGAGAAGGATGAAGTATTGGAAAACCGGATAGGGCAGGAGTTTTATCTTCAGCTGAAGGAGACGGGGGAGAAATTAAAGGATGCGCCGGGGCTTGATTTTACCAACAGTTTTTACTGTCTTGGCCTGTGGGATAAGGCGGCATATCAGAAATATAAGGGGGATATGGAGGGATTTTTGAGAAATTTGGAATACGGGTATGAGGTAAAGGTGAATTTGGTGCAGTAAATAGGAAAATCAGTTGCAATATTTTCCCAAGATGGCAGGATTATTCCCAGCAGCAGGCAGAATATTGGAGAAATCCTCCGTGTAAATGGCATGGATTCTTATGATGAACATAAAGTGGGAGTGGATCTGGGACAGTATTACGGGTGGCGCTATTCTCTGGTGGAAGTTCTGGACAAGATACAGGAGAATGGGGCAGAGTATACTGTTTTGCTGAAAGTTTCATTCTATTCATAAATCCATCTGATCTGATACTCCGCACCAAAGATTTCATCCAGTTGGTTAATATAATTTTCAATCAGATTTTTTGCCCGCTCCTGTGCCTGCATCAGCATAGATTCGTCATTTGCAAATTTTTGTCTGATGTCTCCCTGGGCTTTCTGTACTGCCTGGGTCTGGTTTTCCGGCGTGATGGGATTCTTGTTGATCCCGTCATCCTCCGAAATATAGCTGTCCTCCGAAAAGGAGTAGTCGGACAGACCGAGGAGTTCCGCCTTTGGGATGGTGATCACGATCTCTTTTCCATTTACTTCCATATCGACTTTTGACATGTTGACGCCAAGCTTTGCCACACCGCTGTACTCGATCCAAAATTCCCTGTCCTTTTCTCCTATGTGGGATAAGCCCTTTCCCTTTTCCTTTGTGGAGATCGCCACATTGTGGTAGTAACATTCCAGGGTGGCAAGCTCACAGATGGAGCGGATCTGGGAAATGTCCGGGGAAGGCGCCGCAGATTCCTCTGTGTTTTTTTCTGTATTTTCTGCTGCATCGTTTTTCCCACTGTCCTTTCCACAGCCTGCACACAAAAATGTAAAAAGCCCGCAGATCATAATGGTGATCAATATATTTTTCTTCATATGTACCTCCCGTTACTGAACGATTATACTGTATTCATTGTCTATCTGTGCTACCCAGGGTTCTACCAAGCCTTTTACAACAGTGACAGCATTTTTCTCTGCCAGTTTTGCAAGGTCTTCTTCTTTGCCGATTCTTTCCTTCAAATCTTTTTCGCACAATTCAAAAGCTTCCTGGTGTATGTTTTCTCGTTCGCTTTTTTTATCTTTAAATATATATTTCAGTGTGCCGGGATCAACGGTCTGTTCCTGAAATTCAATGGCAGGAATGATGATACGGATGGTTTTTGTCTCCTCATCAATGTCAAAGGTTATTTTGCTAAAATCGATTCCGGCTTTTACTTTTCCTTCGTATGCCACATAGTATTTTACGGTGGTTTTGTCCTCGCCGTAAGCTCTTGCAACGGCATTGTACACATAGTCTGCGGTGGATAATTCACTGATCTCAAAAATTTTATCCAGAGAGGCTTTGCTTATGGTGGTTAATTTGCCTTCCTCTCCTGTAATCATTTGGCCGATGTTGTCCTTAAGGGAAACTGTCCCTTTCTGGAAAAAGTTATTTTTTATGTACAGTATGCAAAAAATAAGTAAGACAGCGAATAATGTAAAGGGGATGACACGCCAGAGGCTTCGTTTTTCTGTCTTTTTAACATCATTTTTGTTATTGTGAAATATCATGGGAACCTCCCGTAACACGTTTTGGATTTTAACCTATTGCTATTATTATATCTGTGAATATTCTTTTGCGCAATTAGAAATTTCACAGTGGGTTCTTCATTTAATGGAGGATCATCTCATCTACCAGTAAATTTCTTCAAGAACTCCATTATTCATGCCCAGCTGAAAAGAGAAAGTTGTTTTGGAATCTCTTAATCCTTTTTTGGTTATTTGAAAAAATTTAACATCACATCTTCATTCCAAATTCATACCCCTATGCTATACTGGACAAAATGAAATACAATTCAAAGATTCAGGAAAGGAAAGCAATATGGACACAACAAAATATAAAGTCCTGTTTTTAGAGGACGAACCCACCATCCGGGAAGTGCTGACAGAGTACATGCTGATATCAGGATACGAAGTGACGGAGGTAGACCGGGGGGATGAAGCCATAGAGCTTTTAAAAAAAGATACCTATCACATTGCGGTGCTTGACATTATGGTGCCGGGGGTGGACGGGTTTGAAGTGTTAAAATTTATCCAGGAGAACAATGTAACCACGGCAGTAATAATGCTGACGGCGTTGGAGGATGAAAAGACCCAGGTGAAGGCCTTTAATCTCTACGCAGACGACTATGTGATAAAGCCGGTATCCCCCATTATATTATTAAAGCGCATGGAGACTATTTTGCGGCGCATCTGTGGAAGGCTGGAGGAAAACAGGGAGGAGAAAAAGGCCTCTTTTTGCAGGAGGAGGCGTACTGTGCCTATTACCAGGGACAAAAACTTCCCCTTACATTAAGCGAATATCTGTTGTTGCAGACACTTTTTAAAGCACCGAACCGGGTGTTTACCAGGGAGCAGTTGATCCTTAGTATTTTCAATGAGGACTATATCGGAAACGACAGGATAATTGATGCCCATGTAAAAAATCTGCGGAAGAAGCTGCCCATACCCTGTATCAAAACAGTGATCGGTGTGGGATACCAGTTTGACAGGGAAGCGGGTAACAGAGAGGAAATGAGGTGAGAACATGAAACTGGGAGGAAGAAATTTATTTTATAGTATGACTTTGGCAGGATTTATGATGGTATTTCTTGTGGGCTATTTTGTGTATATGCTTCCGTCGCTGTATGTGGATTACACCATGGAACAGAATTTGCGGGCGGTGAAAGAACAGCACCGGGCCTTTGTGAAAAACGGAAATTATGACAATGTGCAGCTGAAAAATCCAACGGCGTGTTTTTCCTTAAAAATACCGGATGAGGGGGAGAGCATAGGGATAACCACAAAGATGTTTTCTGCAACTATAACCATAAAGGATCAGCGGATCCAGGAGATCTTTCACCAGCTTCGGGATGTGGCGAAAAGCTATGGGCAGGGAGAAGAAGAGGTTGACAGAGAGAGTATCGGAAGTCTGTTTGAGGATAAAAATCAGGAGTGGAAAGAGAGTTTCGGAGAGGTTTTTAACGAGGAAAATTCCATGCCTTTTGAGCTTGAGATATTAGCCAGGAAAAATATGGAAAACGAATACAGGGGTGAATATGAAAAAATCCACATGGTAACGGATGATTTTGTGGTGTTTGAGATGGGGGTGAGGGATAACAGCAATCAGTATGTGAATTATATCGGAGTGGAGAGAGGGGAAGACTGCCTGTTCCTTACGTTTTTGCCGGCAATCACGCCGGATATGAATGAGATCCGTCCCATCGTATTTCAGAGTCTTCCCATGCTGGGAGCGGTGATCTGTCTTTTGGTACTGCTGTTTTCCCAGGTCTATTCCAGGGGGATTGTGACGCCTGTTGTGCAGCTTGTGGAGCACACAGAGCAGATGAAAAATACCAATGGATTTCAGGTTGCTCCCATGGAGAAAAAGCAGGGGAAAAGGGAGGATGAGATCGGCGTACTGGCAGAGACCATCGATGATTTGTATCGGAAAGTCCGGGAAAGTTACATCAGTCTGGAAGAAAAAAATCAGGCTCTTTTAGAGGAAAACAAGAGACAGGAAGTGCTGCTTCGGGCCTCTTCCCATCAGCTGAAAACTCCCATTTCAGCAGCCCTTCTCCTGGTGGAGGGAATGATGAATAAGGTGGGAAAATATCAGGACAGGGAAGCCTATCTTCCACAGGTAAAGAGACAGCTTTTGTCCATGAAAAAGATGGTGGAGGATATTTTATATCTGAATCACTGTGGGGAAAATCTTGATTTTCAGTGGGTGGATTTTAAGGGCGTGCTGGAAAATCAACTGCAGGTTTTCCGCATTCCCATAAAAGAAAAAAAGCTGCAGATTTCCAGGGAAGGAGAGGAGACACTTACTCTCTTTACAGATGAGATCATAGTATCCCATATCATTGGAAACCTGTTATCCAACGCCGTAAATTACACCCCGGAGGGCGGGGAGATTCGGATTTATCTGGAAAAAGAGAAACTAACCATACAAAATTTTGGTGTGTGTATCCCGGAGGAACTTCTGCCCCATATTTTTGAACCTTTTGTCAGCGGAAATCATGAGAAAAGTCAGGGTACGGCAGACAGCCATGGGTTGGGACTATATATCGGTGCGTACTATGCAAAGCAGATTGGAATGGAAATTCATATAGAAAATGGGGAGAAGAGCGTGGTGACTGTACTTATCTTTGAGAATGAAAAAAGGAAAAACGGAGGGATATGGGACATATGGGACATTTAAATTTGTTGTCTATGGAAAACTTGACGGTGAGTTACGGAAAAGAGGTTGCCCTTCACATTGAGGCACCGTTCGTTATCGAGGAGGGAGACCGGATCGGTATTATCGGCTCCAACGGCGCAGGAAAAAGCACACTGATCAAAAGTATTTTAGGGCTGGTAAAATATCAGGGGAGTATCCACACCAATCTTGCACCGGAACAGATTGCCACCCACATGCAGTTCAATGAATACACAGACTCTATGGCAACGAAGTACGTTATGGAAGCAATTTTGGACACCAGGATTTCTAAAAATCAAAAACTGCAGGAACTGATCCACTACTTTGAATTTGAGGACTGCCTGCGGAAAAAATACAACAAGCTCTCCGGGGGACAAAAGCAGAGGTTTACCATTATCCTGGTGATGATGCAGGACGCCCCGCTGACATTTTATGATGAAGTGACCTCCGGCCTTGACTTTGAGACAAGGCAGAAACTGGTGGAAAAACTGGTTTCCTGGTATAAACAAAAGGATTCCAGCCTCTGCATTGTATCTCACTACTATGAGGAGTTAGAACTGCTGGCAGACAAACTTCTGATTCTGGATAAAGGGAGAGTCATTGATTTTGGAAGAAAAGAGGATCTGTTTCAAAAATACTGTGGAAGGGCAGTGATCGTTTTGGAATATTCTAAGGAAAAGGATGAGCTGTTTGCCAAATATGACAGACTTGCTTCCCCGGCACATTTGATCGCCCTTGCCTGCGACTCCAAGCAGCGGGAGAGAGAGATCACAGACCTTTTGATCCGGCACAATATGAACTACACCAGAAGCAGTACGGACATTGAGATTATCTACACAAATGCAAAAGAGAGATTTTATGGAAAAGGAGTTTAATATGGGTGAGAAAAACAGAAAAATTATTACAGGTTCCATGATACGATATGAACTTCGCAATGTTACAGGAAATCCCTTTGTGCATATTTTTGGGATTGGGATGCCGGTGCTTATGGCGGTTCTTATTACCCGGGTATATGTGGCGGAAATATCGGATGACTTTATAGTAAAAATGAGCTCCACCACTATTTTTCTGGGGATCGGGGCATTGATCCCCATGGCCACTATTTTGATCGGATATGCAGTGGTCCTGGCTCAGGATTTGGAGAAGGGAATACCACAGAGGTTACAGTTATTTGGAATCAAAAGCAGTGTGACTATTGTGAACCGGGCAGTGTCGGAACTGATCTTTATGATGCTGGCATATTTTATCTATTTCCTTGTGGGCATTTTCGCACTGGATCTTGAGCCCCCCACAGTATCTGGATTCCTGCTCTACGTGATCTGCATCCTGGTCTTTAGCATAACTTGTTTTATGATGGCTCATGGGATTGCATCCCTGACAAAGAAATTTGGTCTGACCTACTGCGTGGTGATGCTTATTTACTTTGTATTTATGATCTTTGGCGGTTCTATGGGGATCAGTTACGAAAATATGTCAGCGTGGATGCAGGCGGTGGCAAAGCTTTTGCCAGTCACTTACTTTAACCGGGACTTCTTTGACATCTGGACAGGTGAGCGCTATGATTTTGTGCCTATGATCCAGTCCTATCTGTTTTTCGGGGCTGTGGGAGGGATTCTTTTATTTATCGCACAGAAAAGAAACAGCAGATAAGGACTCTTGAAAATTTAAGTTAAATCTACTATAATGTAACAAAACCATAGAAGGGGTGAAGGATATGACAGAAAAAGAAATGTTAAAAATATCTGTAGAAGAATTTTCAAGAGTCCAGGATTGGATGGAAATGGCAGACAAGGATTCTGATGTGTTTAAATCTTTGAAAAAGAGATACCTTGACTTAAAAGTTATACTGACTTCATCCGGCGTTAATCTTACGGAAATAGACAGAGTAAAGGTATAGAGTGCATGAGATATTTGATACGAATGATTTTTACCTGCATTTTGTTTTGCGGGGCAAACGGTTATATATTGGCAAAGATGGAGAGCGGAATAGTATTCTGGCTTTTCATTTTTGCCGCTTATATTTTTCTCAATATAAAACCTGCATTTTATACGGGAAAGTTAAAAACAAAAAGGCTTAGGGTATGTCAGAACGGATGCGAGCTTCTGCTAATGTTTCTTGCCTCTGTGTTTTTTTCTGTCCTGTTTTTCATTTTCGGAGTCTTTGGAAAGATTCCTCTTTTCGAGAAGATGGATACATGGCAGAACTGGCTTTTTTATATCCTTCTTGTAGTGGCGGCGGAGAGTATTGTCTTTTGGAATGGCATTATCCGCATCTATCTGTCCTCGGCACAGCTTGGGATGAAATGGCGGATTATCGGTGTCCTCTGCGGATGGATCCCTGTGGTACATATCATTGTTCTTTGCAGGCTCATTGGGATTGCCTCAAGGGAGGTGGCATTGGAACAGGAAAAGCTGGTTTTAAATGAAAGCCGGAGAGAGGAGAAAATCTGTGCCACAAAGTATCCCATTCTTATGGTTCATGGGGTGTTTTTCCGGGATTTCCGCTATCTGAACTACTGGGGCAGGATTCCGGGAGAGCTTAAGAAAAACGGTGCGGTGGTCTACTATGGAAACCACCAGTCTGCGGCTTCTGTTGCGGATTCAGGAAGAGAGCTGGCAGAGAGGATCCGGGGCATTGTGGAGGAGACTGGGTGCGGGAAAGTGAATCTTATCGCCCACTCAAAGGGAGGGCTTGACTGCAGATATGCGCTGTGCAATCTGGGAGTGGGGGATATGACGGCATCACTCACCACCATAAACACACCACACAGAGGATGCGAGTTTGCGGACTATCTCTTGTCAAAAATTCCTGAAAAGCAGAAGCTGGCAGTGGCCCGGACATACAATGCAGCCCTTAAAAAACTAGGGGATTTCAACCCGGATTTCCTGGCGGCTGTGGAGGATCTGACAGCAGAATCCTGTCGGAAATTTAATGAGGAGACAGGGGATGTGACCGGTGTGTTTTACCAGAGCGTAGGCACGGGAATGCGGGTGGCAAGAGGCGGAAGGTTCCCCTTAAATCTCACCCACAGGCTGGTTCGTCTCTTTGACGGGGAAAATGACGGGCTGGTGGGAAAAGCCTCTTTTCCCTGGGGAGAACGCTATGAATACTTAACGATTGCGGGCGACCGGGGGATTTCCCATGGAGACATGATTGATCTGAACCGGGAGAATCTGCCGGAGTTTGATGTGCGTGAATTTTATGTGCAGCTTGTGAAGGATTTGAAGGAGCGGGGATTTTGAGTTCTTCCTTCTCTGCCTGGGGCACTCTTTTAAGAACAAAATTCCTCTTTTAGAATAAAATGTTAAAAAAGGCTGAGGGAAAAGTTTTGAATTGTCAGGATGCAGTGTATTCCAATGATTATTATGATATTTTGGTGAGCAGCGTGGATGTGGTAAAGGGCGGGGAGGAGTTGTGCAGGCAGAAGGTTGCCGACTATTACACGGTGTACTATGTCAACAGCGCAGACGTGCCGCCCCTGACCATTGCCAATTACTACCACAGCAGCATTCCAAAGCTCTATACCACCCTTGACCAACGTTCCCTGGAGGAGAGCGGCATTATCAGGGTGCAGAACCAGAGAAATTTTGAACTGCGGGGCAGGGGGATTCTGATTGGCTTTGTGGACACGGGGATTACCTACACCAACAGCGCATTCCGGAATCTGGACGGCAGCAGCCGGATTGTGGCGATCTGGGACCAGACCAGGCCCTCAGAGACGCCCCCCTATGAATTTATATATGGAACCCAGTATTTAAAGTCGGATATCGACTACGCCTTACAGCAGGAGAATCCCCTGGATTTTGTACCCCAGGTGGATGACAACGGCCACGGAACCATGCTTGCCTCCATTGCGGCGGGCAGCGAGGATTTGCAGAAGGATTTTATCGGCGCAGCCCCCTATGCGGATATTGCCATGGTAAAATTAAAGCCGGCAAAGGAGAATCTGCGGGAGTTTTACTATATCAGGGAGGGGGCGGTGGCCTACCAGGAAAACGATATTCTGGCGGGGATTGATTATATAAGCCGCCTGGCGGAGGAGAGGCAGCAGCCTTTGGTTCTCTGCATCGGGCTGGGCAACAACCAGGGGGATCACGGGGAAGGGGGCAGGCTGGCTAGCGTTTTGGATGCCATGTCCGTAAGGCGGCGCCACGCCATCTGCGTTGCGGTGGGCAACGAGGCAAACGCAAGGCATCATTATTACGGCGCATTGAGCCCCAACACCTCCGAGACGGTGGAGATGAACGTGACGAAAAATATGCGGGGCTTTCAGATGGAGCTTTGGGCAAATGCCCCGGAGGTTTACGCCCTCTCCATCATATCCCCCACCGGGGAGGTGCTGCCAAAGGTTCCGGTGTACGCCAACCAGCAGCAGCGGCTTTCTTTTTTGCTGGAAAATACCACGGTGATTGTCAATTACCAGACCGGCGGCCTGCGCAGCCGCAACCAGCTGATCCACATAGAGTTCCAGAACCCGGCTCCGGGCATCTGGAAGTTAGAGGTTTTCCCCAGCATTATTTACAGCGGGAATTTTCATATTTACCTGCCGATGACGGATTTTCTGGAGGAGGAGGTGTTTTTCCTGCGATCCAACCCGGACACCACCCTGACCATCCCCTCCGGCGCAGCGTCGCCGATCTCCGTGGCGGGGTACAATGCCTACACGGACGGCGCCTACCTGGATTCCGGGCGGGGGTATTCCTTAGAGGGAACCATCAATCCCGACTTTGCCGCCCCGGCGGTGAATGTGTACGCCCAGAACCAGCGGGGGGACTACGTCACCATGACGGGGACCAGTGCGGCGGCGGCCATCGCCTCCGGCGCAGCGGCGCTGCTTTTGGAGTGGAATATCAATTATATGAACAATCCCACGGTCAATGCCATTGAGATAAAAAACCAGCTGATTAACGGAACCAGACAGCTTCCCAACGAGCTTTACCCCAACCGCATGGAGGGCTATGGGCGGCTGGATTTGTACCAGACGCTGCTGCGCATGAGAAATGTGTAAAACCTTTCACTTTTCTTTCCCCTGTGCATAAGATAAGGGGAAGAACAGTTTTAGGAGTATTCCATGGCACTAATCGTAATCGATGCCGGACATGGCGGTTTTGACAACGGGGCAATGTACCAGGGGAGGAAGGAAAAGGATGACAATCTGCGGCTTGCCTTAGCGGTGGGAAACCTGTTAAAGCAGAGGGGCTATCAGGTGGTTTACACCAGGACGGAGGATGAGTACCAGTCCCCCTACGAGAAGGCGCAGATTGCCAACGAGGCGGGGGCGGATTATTTTATCTCCTTCCACAGAAATTCCGGGGAAAATGACAATACCTACAACGGGGCGCAGACCCTGGTTTACGACAAAAATTCCAGGGCGATGCCCTTAGCGGAGTCCATTCAGAGGGAGCTGGTGCAGCGGGGCTTTGCGGACCTTGGAATCGAGGAGAGGACGGGGCTTGTGGTGCTTCGGCGGACGGAGATGCCGGCGGTGCTGATCGAGGCGGGATTTATCAACCACGATAAGGATAACCGGATATTTGATGAAGATTTCTACGGGGTGGCCAATGCCATAGCGGACGGGATTGAAAATGCCATACCTTTGGGAAATCGGAGCCAGGAAGTTTTGCAGGAGAGCAGACAAAAGATGCAGGAAGAAGAGAGTGAGCCTGCCTCCTACGGTGTGGAAGTGGGCAGGTCTATGTATGATATCTCCGCAAATTATCTGGCACAGGAGCTAATGTCCCAGGGATTTACCAGCTATGTGTATGAGGAGGAAGGTATGCTCCATGTGATCGTGGGCAGGGTAGGGACGCTGGAAGAGGCAGTGGCATTACAGCAGAAATTGAGGTTGTTTGACTATCCTACTATGATCGTTTCCTCCCGGATGGAACAAAAGACAGTGACGGATTATTGATGTTTCCAATTTAATTTCTGCGATGATTTTGTCGGCCACGTACCCCGGATGCAGGATTGTCCGGGGTTTCTTTTTCAGTTTTGTAAAAAATGAGTAAAATTGATAATTTTATAAAAAAATACTTTACAAACCAATGAAAACTTGCTATTATAATTTCATCTTTTATCTTTTTATTTATCAGTGTATCGATTTAATCCCATACATTTAACTACATAGAGGAGGAATGTCCTTGCGGGTAGCTTTTTTTGGAGCAGCGCCTAAAGTGGGCACAAGTGCAAATATGCAGCTTGCAGTCTGGGGAAATTTTTTTCATCCGGTTTTTAGAGATGGAGAGAGTATTTCGCCCATAGAGTTTACAGACTGCAAAAATACAGACCTTACAGATCCGCAGTTGTCAGACTGCGACCTGTTAGCAGTCAATATTTCCCTCAACAGTTCAGGGTTGGAGGAATTAATTCTAAGTAAGTCATTTGTTCATAAGAACATCGTTTTCCTGATCGGAAAATATGATCACAGTCAGAACGGGGAACTGGAGAGATTGTCCAGATGGTATCGGATTCCAAGAGAGAGGATCTGTCCGATTCCCTACAATCAGAGATTTAAAACAGCCTATGAGTCAGGGTGTGTTCCTGGTTATCTCAAGTGGCAGAAAAGTGAATTAAGCGTTGAGAATATGGAATTTATGCAGTGTCTTAGAGGGATGCTTTTTGCCATGGCAAAATTTGGAAAAAGAAAAGGAGAAATTTATTATGGATGAAATTTTTAAACAGTACGGTTCTACGATCATAACGGTTCTGGCGATCATTGCAGTGATCGGAATTATCGTTTTAGTCATTGGAAATGACAATACCAGTGTGGTCTATCAGGCTTTTGCAGACCTGATCAGCAGTTTTTATAAAAATGCCAACGCAGCAGCGGGAATTACGCCGGCACCGTAAGAGCAGGGAGGTTTTTTCTTGATAAATACAGAAATTAGTATGAAGCCAGAGTTATTTGGCCCCCTTTACCCTTACATTGTAAATCCACAGATCACAGATATTGATTTTAACGGAGAAGATCTGTGGATTGTCACCACGGATAACCGCCGGTGCAAAATCGATACGGCCAGGGAAAAGATCACGGCGTCTTTTCTGGAACAGTTTACTGGCAGAATTGCCAATGAGGTGAGCCGTGGATTTAACCAGATGGACAATGTGCTGGAGGCGGAGACTGGGCATCTTAGGATTACCATAGTACATGAGTCCGTGGCCCTCACAGGAAGGTCATTTTGTATCCGAAAATCCCTGCCCAGGGTGCGTTTTACCCCGGAGCATGCCATAGAGCAGGAATATTGTTCCAGGGAAATGTTAGAGATGCTGGTGAACTGTGTGCTGGCGAAAATGAATTTTGTGTTCTGCGGGGAGCCGGCGGCAGGGAAGACAGAGTGCGCCAAGTTTTTTTCTCAGTTTATCCCGGCAAACGAGAAAGTGATCACCATTGAGGATAACCCGGAGTGGCATTACAGACAGATCAACCCTGGGAAAGACTGCGTGGAGTTAAAGATCAATTCAAGACTGGATTACTCCAAGGCGATCAAGACATGTCTGCGGTTAAATCCAAACTGGATGATGCTCTCCGAGGTGCGCTCCAGAGAGGCAAAGGCCCTGATTGAGTGCTGGTCCACGGGGATCAAGGGTTTTACCACTATCCACACGGATGATGTGAGGAAGATTCCCGACAGGCTTTTAAATATGATGGAGAACAGAATGGATGCAGAGCGACTGGTGAATGACATTTATTCCTATGTGGATGTGGGGATTTTGCTGCGGAAAAAACAGAGTCCAAAGGACGGGAAGTCAAGACGGTATATTGACCAGGTATGCTTTTTTTACCAGAAAGAGGGAGATAACCGGATTGCCTTAATCGCCCGGGGAGGGAAGCTGCAGAAAGCGGCTCTGCCCCAGGAGGTTTTGGAGCGGTTTGCCAGGGCGAAGATTAAAGATCCGTTTTTGTGTAACAAGATACGGCAAGTGCTGCCGGAAGGAGGGGAAGAATGTTAAAAAAACGAAAGGATTGGTATGTTTTTCTGCCAGTGATGCTTGCCGGCGGAATCTTAAGTTATCTGTATCGGTTAAAACTGCCCTGTGTTGTGATCATTGGGGCTGCCTTTGCGGCAGCCCTGCCCCTCTGGGAAAAGGGGAGAAAAGTCAGGCAAAAACAGCAGATGCGTTTTACCGATGCCAATATTTATATGGAGCAGATGCTCTATTCATTTCGTAAAAATAATAAGATATTTTCGGCGCTTGCCGATGTGGAGCGGCTTTTTGCAGGAGGTGAGATGAAATCCTGTATAGAACATGCCCTGTCTTACATCCGGGATACTTACGGGGAGGGACAGGTTTTGGAGAAGGCTCTCGGTGTCATTGAGCGGGAGTATCCTGCCCAGCGCATCAGCTATATACACAGGCTGATGTTAAAGACAGAGAGACTTGGAGGAAACTGTGAGGCATCGGTCAGAATTTTGTTAAAGGACAGGGATGTGTGGGAAAAGGAGACAGTTTCCTATCAGAAAAGATGCCAGTTTCAAAAGAGAAATATTCTGGCAGCAATACTCTTATCCTGCCTGTTGTGTTTAATGACTCCCATTCTCTGCCAGGGGGCTCTCCGGCAGGTGGCGGTGACAGACAGTCCGGTATATCAGATCACAACGGTTTTTATGCTGCTTGCAAGCCTTTTTCTCTACATGCTGACAGAGCACTATTTTACCAGGGACTGGCTGTCTAACAAATCATACAGGGATTCCAAGAGCAGTCTGGAACGGTATGAAAAAGTGGTGCATTACGATTTTGCGAAGGAGAGGAAAAGGAGCCTTTGTCTGGCAGCTCCGGCAGGGATTTTATTGTTGATATTTCTGGTTACGGGCCACTGGTTTTTGGTGGCGGGGATGTTTCCCCTGTGTCTTTTACTGGCATTTCAGCACAGGATCGACTACAGCCTTGCCCAAAAGAGTGTGATCCACGAGATAAGAAAAGCTTTTCCTGACTGGCTTATGGAAGTGTCTTTGCTGCTGCAGACAGAGAATGTGCAAAATTCCCTGAGAAAGAGCATGGAATTTGCACCGGATATTTTAAAGCCGGAGTTGGAAGTGCTGGTGGAGCGTCTGGAAGCAGCACCGGAATCTAATGTGCCCTATTCCAGGTTTTTACAGGAATTTGCCATACCGGAGGTGGCCTCGGCAATGGGAATGCTCTATTCCCTCTCCGACGGCGGCGGCTCTGATGCCAATATCCAGATGGAGGAGATTTTGTCCAGAAATGCCCAGTGGATGGCGGAGTCGGAGGCCATGTCCAACCAGGATAAAGTGGCAAAAATGTATGCGCTGTTTTTGGTTCCAGCACTGCTTGGGGCGTTAAAGATGGTGGTGGATATGACATTGATCCTATTTGCCTTTTTTTCTCAGGTACATATATAAGGAGGAAGTATGAGCCAGGTAATAAAATCTTTTACAGGAGTGTTTTTTATGTTGTTGGTGCTGCTTTTGGGTGTTGGGATCCTCTCTGCCCAGATGGATGCATCCAATGCCATCAGTTACAAGGCGGATCTTGTGGCGGAGTTGGAAAACAGCAATTACAGTCCACAGGTGATGAACGGGTGCATTGCCCAGGCCATTGACAATGGTTATGGAATTTCCATTAAGACATATACCAGGGGCGGCAGTGTCTGTGAATATACCACCCCATCGGCGGGGGATACCAGTGATGTGGTGATGGCGGAAGTGGTGCTTACGTACCCTTACCGGATCGGATTTTTGAACTCAGCCACAGAACATCAGGTTAGAGGATACGCCAGATAGGAGGAGCGATGAAAAATGTAGTGGAAGAATATGGAACAGCGGTTATGTATGTATTGGCAGGGCTGTTGATCGGAGGAAGTCTTGGAAAAGTCCTTGCCATAGTTTCAGCATTTTAAGGAGGAACGAATGGATCAGATTATGGAGGAATACGGCGGCATTTTTCTTGGCGCCCTTGCAGGGGTCTTTGTGATTGCCGGAGCATTAGGACTTGTGTTTTCCGGGGGAATCCTTGGAGAGCTTATCATCCTCTTTGGGAATACGGCATGTTAGGAGGCCTGGTATGAGAGATGTGATGGAGCAGTATGGAAAGGCGATTCTTGGCGCTCTTGTGGCTTCCCTTCTGTTTTCTATTGTCTTTGCAGGATTAAAAGTGGGGGAGACAAAAGGGCTTCCCGCCATTTTAGGGGCAGAGACTAAGAGTCAGGGGGTGGACTATGCCACTTACAAAGACGCAGAACAATCTGCCTTTGTGATGGAAAAGGAGAGGCCAAAAATCCGCCTTATGGGAACGGAGATTTGGACAGAAAGTGACTATGTGCCGGAGGACTTGTTTGCGGCGGAGGACGCAGAGGGAAATCCGGCAAAGATATCTATTCTTGAAATTGCAGATAAAACCGGACAGGAAATGGAAGCTGCGGGAGACAGTGTGATGTTTGAGAGCCAGGGAGTTTACCGGGTTCTTGTCAGAGCCATCGATTCTTACTGCGGTGTAACGGAAAATGAATTTCTGGTTCCGGTGAGAAGGAGGTAAAGCAGTGAAACATATCATATATGGGCTGGTGTGTACCCTGACAATCGTATTTACCGTGGTCATCGCCCTGACCCTTCAGGGCAGGACGCTGCGGAGCACAGAGATAGAACAGGCCCTGGCGGAATCGGTGGACGGTGCACTTTCCAATCTGATGGAAAACAATGTCTATCCCGTGGACAGTGAGGATTTGTTTGCGGCGGACTTGTTACAGGCGCTTTTGGCTCAGACAAACAGTACATCGGACATTACGGTATCTGTTTTGGAGGCAGATTTTGTTCATGGGATCTTGTCGGTGGAGATAACGGAAAAATATCGTCATCCCAACGGGAAAAAAGGGACAGTTTCCGCCTGCCGCACGGTCATTTTTGACAGGGATGTGGAGGAGGAAGAGGAGAACTTTGAGGTGAGTTTTTTTACAGGAGATGAAGAGCTTTTTAAGAGGTATACCGTTCCGGGAGACGGGTATTGCAATATGCCGGCTGAACCTAAAATAGAGGGGAAGACCTTTAAGAACTGGAGGTTTGTCACTGGGGGAACTGGTGTGGCCAGGGAACAGCAGATCGTGTCAGAGGATACAGGGGTTTTGCGGCATGTGCTGGCATCCGGGGAGAATCCGGTTTGTGTTACGGGAGATATCTCGTTGGTGGCAGTGTTTCAATAAAAATATGCAGATAGCTGCAGGGTTATATTTTGGCAGCGGGCGTTGTACTAATTTTAGAAGTAATATATTGAAAGTACAGGAGGAATTTGATGAATATAAAATATAAAAAATGGAGCAGGAAAGCGGTTTGCTTTTTTTTGTCGGCGGGGCTTTTCTTTGGAATTTTTCAGAAACCGCTATTGGCTGGGGAGGTTGCTCAGAAGGAAGTGGAGAATATTTCTGATTTACAGAGACAAAAAGACGCAGAGTTTTTTGTTCATGAAAGGGAGCAACAGGATAAAGTTGTGCTTAAGAGCAGACAGCAGGAATTTCAGGAAGAAAAATCTGTGCAGGAAGAACCGGAAACGCAGGAGGCAGAAGAGCCGGCCACGGAGGCAGAGTGTGTGGAAGTTTCCAGTCTTACGGAGCTGGTTTTGGCAGTGAATGAACAGGGGCAGGAGGAGATGGAAGATTTTTCGGGAAAGTCTCTGCTTGTGCTGGGCGATATAGATCTGGAGAACATGGAACTTTTGGCTTCCGGCGTTTTAAGGGGATATGGTTTGACGGTCTTGATTTATGATACGGAGAACGCCGCCAGGGAAGAGTTTAAGACACTGAAGAAAAAAGGTATGGCGGTGGAGATAAATGCCATGGTAGATGTCTGTGGTGATATAGAGGTTTCTGCTGTAAAAGAGAATGGGGTGGATGGCAATGGAAAAAAAGAGGAAGGCAAAAAAGAAGGTGGCCAAAATGAGAGGGAAAGTGTCACTGTAGCGGTGCTTGACAGCGGATATGACGCAGCCTCCTTTGGAGATTTGCGGATAAAAGGAGGAATAGATTTCACAGGAGAAAATGACATTGCAGACAGAAACGGACACGGAACGGCTATGGCAGGTATTGTGCTTTGCAATACAAAGGATGAGATAAATGTCATGCCGGTTAAAGTGGCAGATGAGACTGGTTTTACTACAGTGTTACATATGTATATGGGAATGAGATATGCCATGGAGCAGGGGGCAGACATAATCAATATCAGCATGTCGGCATACAAATCTGCCCACAGCGGCATTTTGGAGGAAACGGTAAAGGAGGCGTCAGAAAAAGGGATTATGGTGGTGGTGTCCGCTGGGAATCAGGGGGAAGATACAAAGAATTACACACCTGCTAATATCCGGGATGCCGTTACAGTCTCTTCGGCAGGCAGTGACAAAGTCAGGGCTTCCTACTCCAATTACGGGGAGACAGTGGATTACTGCGCCTATGGCGCTGTGGAGCTGACAGGGATTTCGGGACAAAAGGTTACGGCAACTGGGACATCGGTTTCCGCAGCTATAGTTTCTTCTCTTATGGCAAAGGTAAAGAGTCGGAATCCGGGAATGAAAGGGGAAGAACTGCTGGGATTTTTAGATAGTATGGCGGAGGATCTGGGAGATGCAGGAACAGATATTTACTATGGCAGAGGATTTTTGACATTTGATTCCGTTCAGGCAAAGGAAGATGAAAAAGTTAAGGAAGAGCTGCCGGGACTGCTGACCTGTGAGTGGAGATCACTGTCAGATGACGCTTTAAACGAATTGATCCTGGAAGCGGAAGATATTTATAAAAAGCGTTTTTTAGATGATATGTCAAAAGAAGAGCGGGAAGAGCTTTTGGGCAGGAAGGATATTTTGTACAATCACAAGCATGGGGCAGTAGTCGTTCCAATGTCGGAGGATTGTGTACTGGGGGAGGAAAAGCGATTTGAGGGAACATTGTATGAATATCTCTACAGTGAGCTTTTCAAGGAATTTCAGGTTAACGGTTCTGCCCAAAAGGAGCATGATGGGGCAAACCAGACCATTCACATCAGTGCCCGCTCCAAAGGGGATTATTTTGTAAATCTTACCACTTCCCAGAATAAAACTTCTGCCAGGCTCTACGTCTGGGTCAACGGGTACAGCGCTAATCCCACTTCAAAATATATTCTCCACGCAGAGGGCACAGATGCAGGCGCTTTTGCATTTTCTGATATTTCAGTAAGTGCCAACGGTTCAGGGGACTTAAATGATATTACCGTTGGGGGGATTAAAGTAAGCAAAGCAAAGCATACGACTTTAAAGGACAAATACCAGACACGCACTTATGTGATCGGTGATCCGGATTATAAAGAAGATGAGACAGGAGACGGGGGCCTGGGAGGATTTATAAAACCAGAAAGCGATTCCTGCAGTGAGAACAGCCAGAAGTTTTCCTTTAAATTTACCCACAATGACGGGGAACATTCCTCCTCCAACGGCAATTATGCCCTGACTTATCAGTTGAATTACAGCGGTGTCCACGATACAACTTCCGGGAAATGGGGGAAGTGGACAACTCTTGAGGATAATACCTGCTTAAAAAACGGGAAAAAAGTCCATTCCAGAGAACTTACCTGCAACCACTGCAAAAAGGTGGTAAAGACAGAATCTAAGGAGGAGAAAATACCCGCCCACGGACATTTGTTTGCGGAAGGGGTATGGAGCTACGATACCTGTCCCGTTACCGGAATCCCACAGGGCGTCCGGTATCAGCAGTGTACTTACAATTGCGGGGAAGCGGGATGGAGGATTAATTATCAGTACCTGAATGAAATTTATTATCATGTGATGGACAGTGAGGGGAGATATCCCAGTGATTATACTCTCTATGCCAGCAGCTATTACCCCGGCGGTGCGGTGGTTCCGGGGTATACCTACGATGATGCGGAGGGAAAAACCAACCACAGAATCACAGTATTGCCCGAATGCACAGCACCGGAGTATGCCCTGCGCCAATATGTGGATGTGTCGAGAAAAGAGTACACCGTAACCTACAATGGAAACGGGTCGGACGGGGGAAATATGCAGGAGCAGAGAGTATACTTTGGACAGGAATTTTCCCTGCCGCAAAACGGATTTTCTAAAACAGGATTTGATTTTGCAGGATTTTCTCTGGAAAAAGAGGGAAAAGGAGAAATTTTCTCAGAGGGACAAAAGATTGCAAAGAATCTTACCGGGGAAGATTTTGGCGTTGTCACGATCTATGCCCAGTGGAGGCCTCATACATACAGAATCACATTAGACAGCCAGGGAGCCTTTTCGCAGGGGACAAAGGAAGTCTATCAGAAATATGGTCAGTATTATTCCAAAGAAAAAGACAGGGAAGTGTCTTTTGCAAATAATAAAATTGTGGTTCCGGAAAAAGCAAGGGCAGATGAAAGTCTGATGGGCAAAGAGAGAAAACAGAAATTTGCAGGATATTTTACGGAAAAAGGAGGGAAGGGATATGCCATGATAAAAGAGGATGGTAGTCTCATTTCCAATATAAAAAGTTCTGGAAACTACAGATATTTTACCAAAGACGCAACAGTCTATGCCTGTTATCAGGATATGTCTGCCATACAGTTTTCGGATAATCTTACGCCGGTGGACAGAAAGGTTGTAGGTGAGGGGGAGACCATACTGCCTAAGACGAAATGGAAAGAACATGGAAAAGACCTGACTGTGTTCTATGAGGGGGCGGAAGTTTTCTGTAAAGAGTTTAAAGCAATTTACAGGCTTTTGGGCTGGAGTCTGACACCGGAAATTTCAGGAGAGGAGGAGCTGGTGTTAAGCCCGGAAAAGACAAGCTATACCTTTACCGGGGAGGAGGACGTGACCCTCTATGCCCAGTGGGACAGCAGCTACAATCTCGCCTACATAGGAAACACTCAGACAAGGGGAACGGACTATCTTCAACCAGTTAAAGCGGCAGTTGATAAATATACGTTCTGTGGAAATGAGAAAGAGGAGACAGAACTGCCCGAAGGTGAGGGAATCGGCTACTTTGAAAAGGAAGTGGAAAAAGAGACATTCGATATCGTTTCCGGGGAGGCAAAGGATAAGGATGGCAATCTCTACAGGGAAGTGATCCCCTATAGCTTTCAGGGATGGAGTATGTTCAGCGACAAAAAAGAGCAGGAGAAAAATAAGCAATATAAGAGAGAAGAGGGGGAGCGGGAAAGCAGGGAGATTCTTCTTGACGCTGTAACGGCAGCAAAAGAGACAGAGGGAAGAGGTCTTACCTTTGGGGTTCCTGCCAGTGAATTTGGAAATCTTGAAACATCCCTTTTGGGAGAGAAAACACCCTGTGTCAATCTGTTTGCCATCTGGGATGAATTTCCACAGATCAAGGCCAGTGACCTTTACTTTTCCACAGAGGAGGCCAGGAGTGGCCGTTTAACCCAGGATTATCTGCTGGGACTGGCAGAGGCAACAGACAGGGAACTTGAGGGGATTACGGATGAAAAGGGGACGATGCACCATGGAGAAGATGCGGCAAATGATACATCTTTTGTGATCATAGATTACAGGGAAGAGGATTTTACCGGGGCGGAGGGAAGTATGAGCTTTACCGTCACTTATGTAGCGAGAGACGCAGTGGGAAATGAGACAAGAAAAACAGTGACAGTCCACTTGATCGATACCACAGCAAAAAACTATGACAAAGGTAAAGTCCGTTTTATCTCAAAAGAGCATATAGATACTCTGGGAGAAAAGTCCGTCTGGAGGACAGAGGAATATTCAGCCATTTTGGAGAGGGCCTTAAAAAACCGCAAGAGGGGGGAAGAGTACACAAGCCCCTCCGCCTTAGAGCAGCTCTTTGGCGCCAAGGCAGTAAAAAAGCCGGGGAGCGGAACCTGGGATACGGTGCTGCAGGTGTGGAAGTTTACCCACAGCCAGGTGCTTGAGGCGCAAAATTTTATGGCAGACAGTGGAATCAAGGGGAGCCAGCAGGCGTTTCTGGACAAATTCGGGTTCTGCCGGGTGCAGTAATCTGCCTGTTCCCTGACACAGGAAAAAGAGAGTGGGAATCCCGCTCTCTTTACGCTTACTCCTGATTCAAAAGCCTCGTCATCTCATCCACCATCTGGTTGATTTTCCCGGCCTGAGACGCCACCTCGGAGGTATCGTTGGCATTGCTTTCCGCCATGGTATTAATGGTGGTAAACTGTTCATTTTCATTTTGGATGCTCTCAGCAATGGCCTGGTTGATGGACACGGTGCTCATAATCACACTGGACTGTCTTTCCTGGGTTTCCTCCATGGTGTTGATGGCGTCCACAGAGGTATGTAACAAATCCGCCATATCCTGCATACCCGAAAAGACATGTTCAAAATACTCGTTCTGGTTGGCGAGTTTCTGTGCGTTCTCCTCCACATACATCACGATTTCGTTCACGTTGCTCTTCACCTTTGCGATGACGGTCTCCACTTCCTTTAGGGATGCGTTGGTGCTGCCAGCAAGGCTGCCTACCTCTGTGGCCACGACGGCAAAACCCCGCCCGGCCTCCCCCGCCCTTGCGGCCTCGATGGAGGCGTTTAACGCCAGAAGGTTGGTGGATTCCGCAATCTCGCTGATTAAGGTTAAGGTTGCGCCGATCTCCTGCACCGCCTCCGACAGCTTTTTTGCCACGTCAATGGTGGTGTGCATGGACTCGGACACATCGCCGTTGATGGTGTGGAGTTCATTTAACAGCTTGGAGTTTTCCTGGGATTTGTCCAGCAAATCCTTGGAGGCTGCCTCCACCTTCTCCACGTTTTCCGCCACCAGCCGCTCCCACTTGTTTAGCTCAGAGAGGTTTGCCATGCTCTCGTCGGTCTTTGCGCTCAAAAGGTTCCTGCTCTTTACCAGCTGCTCGCTGGTGGCCGCAAGCTCCTCTGCGGATGCGCTCTCGTTCTCCGAAACCTGGGACAGGCTTACGCCCGCCTCGTACAGATTGTTGGAGAGGCCTGCCACCGCCTCCAAAATATTCTGTATCTTTTCGTTGTTCTTTTCCAGCTCATCCTTCTTTGCATTGACCAGGAAGTGAGCCACCAGGAAAACAAAAAGCGACAAGCCCGTGAGGGATAGGCACATAGCCACCAGGCACATGATAATATCCGTCAAAAACAGCTCGTCCTTCACTGGCAGCAAATCCGTCCCCTTGATGGCCCAGCCGATAAACAGGGAGACCATGCAGGCAAGCCCGCTGAATAACACCAGCTTGATATCCAGGAAAAATGCCATCAGTATCAGGAAGAAAAACAAAAATCCCCAGTATGTCCTGGAGGGCAGCATGTACACAAGATAGTTCCACTGGATGATGAGGACTACTGCGGTAAACACTTTCCCAAGCTGCAGCTTACCCTCCTTCAGGTAGCCGTCTTTGTCGAAGGAGGTTTTGATGATAAGCAGCGCCATAATATAGAAACTGACATCCATCACCCCCAGCATAATGGTGGCAAGCCAGGGAATCCCGGGGTAGAGCCCAAAGGCTTTCTCCGTGTTAAACATAATGGTGGCGCACATACATGCGCTTACCATAATAATCAGCCCCCACTTGTACACCGTAGATAAATACACATCTACCGCAGTTCTCTTCTTGTCCATAACGTCTCCTCCTTAAAAGGCATACAGTTGAACGATATAGGATAAGCCGGCTCCAACTGTACATATTACTATCTTTTTTCCCTGTATGGAAAATGTATCCCACATTCGGTTTAAACATAAAATGGGGCAGGTATTTCCAGTGTATCCGTACTCTTTGCCCACGAAATAATACTTTTCCTCCGGGACATTCAGCAGCTCCAGCGTTTTCATATTGAAAGAATCGCTTAGCTGGGAGAAAATAAAATAATCGATATTTTCTGTTTGCAACTGATTCCGCTCCAGCACTTTGTGTATCATTTCACACCATACTTCCGGTAGAAAGTCCATATTGAAGGGATTCCAAATCAGCCGTTTTTCGTTGGGCTGCACGGTCTTTAAGGGTACGCTTGACATGCCGCATCCGGGGTATACCACCTGCTTATAAAAGCGGGCGTCCACATTTACCTCTGTGTCCAGAAAGCCTTTTTGCTCTTCACCGTGTTCTGTTTCCAGGACAATACAGGCGGCTGCATCAGCAAAAGTCCCGTACACAACAGTGTCGTCCCACAAGGCTATGGGGGAGATACAAAAGCACCCCACTATCATAGCTCTTTTGATATCAGATTCTTTCATATATTTGTATGCAACATCCAGACCCTGTACCATTCCTGTGCAATTGGAATTTAAATCAAAAGCCAACTTGACATTTTTCAGTTTATCTCCATAGATTCCGGTTAAAGTCATGGAATTGGAGGGAAATAGATACTCCGGGGTGTCTGTGGTTACAATCAGCATTTCAATGCTTTCCAAAGCAACCTGATGCTTTTGGATGCAGTCTTCAATGGCATTTTGACACATTGTGATGGCATTTTCGCCTTCTGATATAAAATATCTTTTACGCCTTCCCAGATGTTCCATAAGATTGTGGGCGTTTAATCCACGTTTTTCAAAATGTTCATCCAGCTGTTCATTATATACCTTATTAGGTGGGATATATACGCCAGTTCCTTTCATCGTCACATTTTTCACAGATATACCTCGTTTCTTAGGATAGTAATTTGTTATTTTAAAAAAAATGCAAAATAGAAATAAGTATTATTAAAACATTTTACTATTTTCAGAGTTTTTTGTCAATTTTAGGATAAAAATGCGTCAAACTGTTCTTCAGAAATAAGACAGGAGGCAGGGCTTACGCCTCCGCCTCCCCGGAAACCATTTCCGGGGGCAGCTTGATATAAATTTTCTCCACCCGGTTTTTATCCATCTTCTCCACCCTAAGCACAATTCCCTCGTCGGTGACCATCACCTCGTTTTTCTCCGGAAGATGGTCCAAAAGCCCAATCAAATACCCGCCGATGGTCTCGTAGTCCTCAGAGCTGAAAGGCAGGCGCAGCTCGTCGCACAAGTCCTCCAGATTCATAGAGCCGGATACGTGGTACTCCTGGTCGTTTAGCCGGATGAGGGGGTCCTCCTCGTTGACATCGTCCTCGTCCCGCAGATCCCCCACGATTTCCTCCAGCAGATCCTCCATGGTGATCATCCCGGCGGTGACGCCGTACTCGTCTAAGACAATGGCGATGGAGATGGAATTTTGCCGCATCTCAAAAAACAGCTCAGAGATATTTTTCTGCTCGTAGGTAAAATAGGGTTTCCACATCAGTTCCTGGATATTAAAGTCTTTTTCCTCGCAGAGGAGCAGGTCTTTCATATTCAGGATGCCAATGACATCATCGGTGCTTTCCTGGTAAATTGGGATTTTGGTGTGGCGCTCCTTCCGGAAGATTTCAATTAATTCCTGGTAAGAACTGTCCGCCTGGGCAAATATAGTGTCAATCCTGGGAACCATGATCTCCTTTGCCTGGGAATCCCCGAAATCAAACATATTGTTGATCATTTCGTGTTCGGTGTTTTCCAAAACCCCTGTCTCGTGACCCACGTCCACAATGGTTTTAAACTCTTCCTCTGTCATGGCTGCCTGCTGTTTGTTGGGGTCAACCCGAAGAAGTTTTAAAAAGCCCATGGCAAGCCAGTTGACGATATGGATTACAGGAGTTAAAAGCCACATAAGACCCCAGATAATGCCGGAGTAGCGCAGTGCGATCTTATCTGCATTTATGGTAGCTAAGGTTTTCGGAGAGATCTCACCGAAGATCAGAATCAAAAGTGTCAGGATACCTGTGGCAATTCCTGCTCCAACGCTGCCGAATAGCCGGATGGCAAGGGTAGTGGCAAGGGAGGATGCATAGAGATTGACAACATTATTTCCAATCAAAATGGCACTTAACATTTTGTGCATGTCATCTGTTATTGCAAGCACTCTCTTTGCCCTCTTATCGCCGTTTTCCCCCAATGTGCGCATGCGGATGCGGCTGGTTGTAGTGAAAGCTGTCTCCGCAGAAGAGAAAAAGGCGGAGAGGAATAAAAGCAGAACTAAAAATACAAGCTGTGCTATGTCTGATGTGTCCATAAACGAAACATTACCTCGACTTTCTGTAATTACTTGGCGTCATGCCGAATCTTTTTTTGAAAAGACGGTTAAAATAGGAAAGATTATCAAAACCAACTTCGTTTGCAATGTCCAAAACAGAGGCATCGGAAGATAAAAGCAGACGGGATGCCATTGCCAGCCGATATTCATTTAAATAATCGATAAATGAGGTTCCCATAGTGTTTTTAAAAAACTTCATAAAATGGGAAGAACTGACTCCGATTTCCGAGGCGATGTCTGCAATGGTGATTTTTTCCATATAGTTACACTCTATATATTTAATAATTTGCTTCATTTTGTCAAGACTTCTTTTGTTTTTTGGTAAAATTGCCATATCTGTGCATGTGGAAAAGAGCAGAAAGAAAAAGGAAAAAAGCTGGCTTTTAATGGCAAACTGAAAAGCCTTGGGGTAAGTTTTGCAGATTTCGTCCGCCCCGTCAATGCATTTTGCAAGCATTTTGTAGTTCGGAAGTTCCGGCGTGATCAGGGTGGGCAGGGAAATCATATTGGTGAAAAGAGGAAGGAGAAAATCGCTGGAACAGTCGTCACTTTTCTTGGATAAAAGGATATCGGGGTGAAAAATGATATTTTCATATTCCATGGAAAAATCCTCGTACTGCCCGATGGAATGGAGTTGTCTGGGAAGGATTAACACAAGGGTTCCGGCGGATACCAGATGATTCTCCAAATCAACCATAATCTGCCCATGCCCCTTTTTGATATAGATAATCTCCATCTCCTCATGCCAGTGGAGAGGAACGGAGGAGAAATCCAAAGGGATGGAGCAAAGGTAAGTTGTGTAGGGAAACGTGGGACTTCCGTGGGATTTTTTCTCCTGGTAATTTTCATATTCCTGTATATTCATAGTCTCCCTCCTTTTGTGTTTTTTATAAACATGATAGTATTGTACTATATTTGGAAGGAATACTGCAAGAAAAATTACATAATAATGCTATAATTGGTAATGAACAGGGGAACAATACCCAGAGAAACAGAGAGCGAATAAGAGAAAAATGGAGGGTTTTTTTATGAAGTTAGCAGAGGCAGCAAAAGCAAGATGCGGCAAAGAGATTAAGGATTGTACCAACGAGGAACTGTACTACAGCCTTTTGGAGATGACAAAGGGAATGGCAAAGGACAGGGTAAGCAATGAGGGCAAGAAAAAGCTGTATTACATTTCCGCAGAGTTTTTGATCGGGAAACTGTTATCCAACAACCTGATCAATCTGGGAATCTATGATGACGTGAAAAAAGTTTTGGAGGAGAACGGCAAGAGCCTTGCTGAGATCGAGGAAGTGGAGCCGGAACCCTCACTTGGAAACGGTGGTCTTGGAAGACTTGCAGCGTGTTTCTTAGACTCCATCGCAACCCTTGGATTAAACGGCGACGGTGTTGGATTAAACTATCACTATGGATTGTTTAAACAGGTATTCCACAACAATCTCCAGAGCGAGACGCCTAATCCCTGGATGGAAAAAGAGAGCTGGCTCACAAAGACAGATGTGGTATATCCTATCAGCTTTGGCGGATTTAACCTGACATCCAGAATGTATGACATCGATGTTTTGGGATACGACAACCGTACCACCAAGCTTCATCTTTTCGATGTAGAGTCAATCGACGAGAGCATGGTAAGTGATGACAGTATCAGTTTTGACAAAGAGGATATCAGACGCAATCTGACATTATTCTTATATCCAGACGACAGCGACGATGCAGGCCGGATTTTACGTGTATATCAGCAGTATTTTATGGTAAGCTCCGGTGCAAGACTGATTTTGGATGAGGCTGCAGCAAGAGGCAGCAGTCTTCATGATCTTTATGACTATGCTGTCATTCAGATCAACGATACCCATCCTACCATGGTAATCCCGGAGTTGATCCGTCTTTTGATGGAGCGTGGGATTGGCATAGACGAGGCAATCTCCATTGTATCCAAGACCTGCGCCTACACAAACCACACCATCCTTGCGGAGGCCCTGGAAAAATGGCCCATGCATTTCCTGGAGAAAGCAGTTCCACAGCTTCTGCCTATCATCTATGAACTGCACAACAGGATTGCAGCAAAATATGAGGATAAATCTGTGGCAATTATTGATGATGAGAAACGTGTGCACATGGCACACATTGACATCCACTATGGATACAGCGTAAACGGCGTGGCATATCTGCACACGGAGATTTTGAAAAACTCCGAATTAAATAACTTCTACAAGTTATATCCGGAGAAATTCAATAACAAGACAAACGGGATCACTTTCCGCCGCTGGCTTTTACACTGTAATCCCAAACTTACAAAATTGATTGAGGATTTGATCGGCCCCGGATTTAAGAAAGACGCTATGGAACTGGAAAAACTGGCTTCCTTCGCAGACGATGACAAAGTGTTAGACCGTCTGTTAGACGTAAAGACAGAGGCAAAGGTGGAGCTTAAGAACTTCCTGAAACATACCCAGGGAATTGAATTAAATGAGAATTCCATTTTTGATATCCAGATCAAGAGACTTCATGAGTACAAGAGACAGCAGATGAACGCATTGTATGTGATCGGTAAATATTTTGAGATTAAAGAGGGCAAAAAGCCGTCCAGCCCAATTACGGTACTGTTTGGTGCAAAGGCAGCTCCAGCTTACACCATTGCAAAAGACATTATCCATCTGATCCTCTGCTTACAGCAGTTGATCGACAATGACCCGGAGGTTTCACCTTACTTAAAAGTGGCTATGGTGGAAAACTACAATGTTACTTTGGCAGAAAAACTGATCCCTGCAGCAGATATCCATGAGCAGATTTCCCTGGCATCCAAAGAGGCAAGCGGAACCAGCAACATGAAATTTATGTTAAATGGCGCAGTCGCCCTTGGAACCATGGACGGTGCAAATGTGGAGATCGCAGATCTGGTAGGGGAGGACAATATCTACATCTTTGGAGAGTCCAGCGACGCAGTCATTGAGCACTACGCAAAAGGCGACTATGTGTCAAGAGATTACTACGAGAAAGACGAGGATATCAAACGTGCCATAGATTTTATCGTAAGTGACGAACTCTTAGAGATTGGCCAGAGGGAAAATTTACAGAGACTTCACGATGAGCTGATCAACAAAGACTGGTTTATGACCCTTCCTGATCTGAAATCTTACAGAGAGCAGAAAGAAAAAGCGTTAAAGGATTATGAGGACAGAAGGGCATGGGCAAAGAAGATGCTCATCAACATCAGCAAGGCTGGCTTCTTCTCATCCGACAGAACAATAAAACAGTACAACGATGAGGTATGGAAATTAAACTAATATAGTATTTGATTGAAAAGCAGCAGAGGAAAAAGAGTGGAAAAATATTTTTTCACTCTTTTTTCATTTCTTATGCTATGGTATAATCAATATAGGATTGTGCCAATTTTTGAATATGATCTATGAGAGGTAATTGCGATGAAAATTTTGATTAAAGGCGGCAGGGTGATCGATCCTGCCACAAAGACGGACGCCATGGTGGATGTTTTGATTTCCGCAGGAAAAATTTCTAAAGTGGAAAAAGGGATAAAGGATAAGGCAGACAGGGAGATTGACGCAAACGGATGCCTTGTGATGCCTGGATTTATCGACCTGCATGTGCATCTGCGGGACCCGGGGTTTGAGGAAAAAGAAACGATTGAGACAGGGACAAAAGCTGCGGCAAAAGGGGGATACACAACGATTCTTGCCATGCCAAACACAAAACCGGTGGTGGACAATGCCGATGTGGTGAACTACGTACACAATAAGGCCAGAAATTTTTCAGGAGTGAATGTCTTACAGATCGGAGCAGTCACAAAGGGGCAGAAGGGTGAGGAAGTTTCAGATATCAGAGGTATGGTAAAAGCGGGAAGCCCGGCGATATCAGAGGACGGAAAGTCTGTGATGGATACGGCGGTTTACCGGGAGGCCATGAAGATTGCAAAGGAGGAGGGCATTCCAGTGTTTGCCCACTGTGAGGATGCGTTTCTTGTGGGAGAAGGAATCGTAAATGACGGTCCAAAGGCAAGGGAGTTAGGGTATCCCGGAATAGCCAATGAGGTGGAGGATACTATTGCGGCAAGGGATATTATGCTGGCAAAGGCTGTGGGGGTGAAACTTCATCTGTGCCATTGTTCCACAAGCGACAGTGTGCTTTTGTTAAAGCATGCAAAGGAGGAAAATATTGATGTGACAGGGGAGGCATGCCCTCATCACTTTACACTGTGCGAAGATGACATTTTGGAGGATGACCCGAACTATAAAATGAACCCGCCCCTCCGGGCCAGGAAGGATCTGGAGGCGATCCGAAAGGGGCTGAAAGAAGACATTATCGATGTGATCGCCACAGACCATGCGCCCCATGCCCCCTATGAGAAGGGCATCTCCATGAGAAAATCTCCCTTTGGCATTGTTGGCCTTGAGACGGCGGCAGCCCTCACTTACTCTGAGCTGGTGTTAAAAGAGGGGCTTACCCCTATGCAGATGGCGGAGAAGATGAGCTATAATCCGGCAAAGGTGATCGGCATCGACAAGGGAAGCTTAGAGGTGGGAAAAATTGCGGATGTGGTAATTTTTGACCCGAGGAAAGTGTATGCCATCGATGCGGGCAAATTTGCCAGCAAGTCCAGGAACACGCCCTTCCATGGCAGAAAAGTCACAGGGCAGGTGAAGGCCACAATTTCATCCGGGGAAGTGATTTACGAGAATAAGGAGGAACAATAGAATGATAGGGAAGCTGGCAGAAAAGATAAAAAAGACAGGTGCGCCGGTCTGTGTGGGGCTTGACCCCATGCTTGACTATATACCAGAGGATGTAAAGGATAAGGCATACAAAGAGTATGGAGAGACTCTGGAGGGGGCGGCAGAGGCAGTGTGGCAGTTTAACAGAGCGATCATTGATGCCACATATGATCTGATTCCCTCAGTAAAGCCCCAGATAGCCATGTATGAGCAGTTTGGCATTCCGGGCCTTGCGGCATTTAAAAAGACAGTGGATTACTGCCACGAGAAAGACCTGGTGGTGATCGGGGACGTAAAGCGCGGGGATATCGGCTCCACCTCCGGGGCCTATGCGGTTTCACATCTTGGGAAAGTCCAGGTGGGAGGCAGTTCCTATGCCGCATTTGACGAGGATTTCTGTACGGTAAACCCCTATCTTGGAATTGACGGGGTAAAGCCTTTTATCGATGTGTGCAAAGAGGAGAAAAAAGGAATTTTTATCCTGGTAAAGACCTCCAACCCTTCCAGTGGAGATTTTCAGGACAGGCAGATTGATGGAAGGCCTCTGTACGAGTGGGTGGGAGAGAAAGTTGCAGAGTGGAGCAGCGCCTGCATGGGAGATTCCTACAGTTATGTGGGAGCTGTCGTGGGGGCAACTTATCCGAAGCAGGGAGAGATTCTGCGAAAACTTATGCCAAAGAGCTTTATCTTAGTGCCCGGCTACGGCGCCCAGGGAGGAAAAGGAGCGGATCTGGTGCACTTCTTTAACGAGGACGGCCTGGGGGCAGTGGTAAATTCTTCCAGGGGGATCATTGCGGCATACAAGCAGGAGAAATATAAAAAATTCGGCCCTGAGAATTTCGGGGAGGCCTCCAGAGCGGCTGTCTGTGATATGATCGCAGATATTGACGGAGCCCTTAAGAAATCAAAATAGGAGAGTACAATGGCAGAGAAAAAGAGAGAAAAAGCGATGGTGATGTCTCAAAGAGAGATATCGCCTGGAATTTTTGACATGTGGATCTCCACGGGAGAAATTGCAGCCATGGCAAAGCCGGGGCAGTTTTTATCCCTCTATTGTAAGGACGGCAGCAGGCTTTTGCCAAGACCTATCAGTATCTGTGAGATAGACCGGAAGGAGAGATCCCTTCGCCTTGTGTACCGCATGGCAGGGAAGGGAACAGAGGAATTTTCTGGTATGAAGCCGGGGGAGGAGCTGGAGATCTTAGGACCCTTAGGAAATGGCTTTCCCCTGAAAGAGAAAAAGGCATTTTTAGTGGGAGGGGGCATTGGGATTCCCCCGATGCTGCAGCTCTCCAAAGAATTAAACGGTGAAAAACAGATCCTTCTGGGATATCGGGACAGTCTGTTTTTGAATGAGGACTTTGCCCCTTACGGAAAGGTGTACCTTGCCACAGAGGACGGCAGCGCAGGGACAAAGGGAAATGTGATAGACGCAATAGAGGAAAACGGCCTCACTGCGGATATCATTTACGCCTGCGGTCCCTTACCTATGCTTCGGGCATTAAAATCCTATGCAAAAGACCATGGGATCGAGTGCTATGTCTCTTTGGAAGAGCGTATGGCATGCGGCATCGGGGCATGTCTTGGGTGTGTCTGCAAATCTCTGGAAGTGGACGGGCATACCAATGTGCACAACAAGAGGATATGCAAAGAGGGCCCGGTATTTTTTGCACAGGAGGTGGAGTTCTGATGGATCTTAGGGTGAATCTGGCAGGTGTGGAACTGAAAAATCCTGTGATGACGGCTTCCGGTACCTTCGGTTCCGGGGAGGAATTTTCTGAATTTACGGATTTAAACAGCCTTGGGGCTGTGGTGACAAAGGGAGTTGCCAATGTTCCCTGGGAGGGAAATCCCACCCCCAGGGTGGCGGAGGTCTACGGCGGGATGTTAAATGCCGTGGGGCTTCAAAATCCGGGGATCGATCTGTTTATCAAACGGGATATCCCTTTTTTAAAAAAAATTAACACGAAAATCATTGTAAATGTCTGTGGGAAGAGCGTCTCCGATTACTGTGAAGTGGTGGAGCGTTTAGGGGATGAGCCTGTGGATATGCTGGAGATCAACATTTCCTGCCCCAATGTGAAGGAGGGGGGCATTGCCTTCGGACAGGATGCGAAGGCGGTGGAAAGAATTACCAGGGAAGTGAAAAAGCATGCAAAGCAGCCTGTGATCATGAAATTAAGCCCCAATGTGACGGATATCACAGAGATGGCAAGGGCGGCAGAGGCCGGGGGGGCAGATGTTTTGTCTCTCATCAACACCATCACGGGGATGAAGATTGACATTCACAAAAAGCAGTTTGTGCTGGCAAATAAAACCGGCGGGATGTCCGGGCCGGCCATCCATCCTGTGGCGGTTCGCATGGTGTATCAGGTTTCCCAGGCGGTTTCTCTGCCCATTATCGGCATGGGAGGCATAATGACGGCAGAAGATGCCATTGAGATGATGCTGGCAGGTGCGGCTGCGGTGTCTGTGGGGACGGCAAATTTTCGCAATCCCGCTGCCACCATGGAGATCATAGAGGGAATGAAAGAATATCTGAGAGAACAGGGCATAGATCAGATTAAAGATTTGGTGGGAATTGTCCGATAGAATAGTCATAGAATGGCTGTGCAAAGGATTGCGAGGAAGGTTTATGAGAAAGAGAAAAATTTTGAGTGTAGCATTGTTAGTCTGTATGCTGGTGTCTGTTTTGCCGGTTCAGTTGTTGGCGGCCCAGACGGATGTGTCTGCCCTGGAGAACGAAGAAATTGGAGAGCCAGAAGATACGGAGAGGATGGCAGCGCCAGATAAACCGGAGGACGTAGAGGGCAGTTTGGCTGAGGAGACTTCTGAGACCACAGAAGAGACGGAGACATCTGAGGATCAGAAAAATTTTCAGGCAGGATCTACAGAGGAGTTTGTCGGCGATTCCCCGGATGAGGCGCCGGAAGCAACAGAGGATTTGCAGGATGCGTTATCTTTTACATTGGAGGATTTGGACGAGGAGATAATGGAGCTGGCGGATGAGAGCGGTACGGCAGTCTCCGGAAGCTGCGGGGTAAATCTTTCATGGACTTTTGATGCGAAGGCAGGGATTCTGCAGATCAGCGGTACGGGGGAGATGGAAAATTATGAGATGGCTGAATTTTCCAGCATTCCCTGGAATTCCCAGAGGGAAAACATCAAAAAAGTTGTGATAGAACCCGGCGTGACAAGTATCGGAAGCAATGCATTCCTGAACTGTATAAATCTTACAGAGGCAGAGCTTCCAGAGAGCGTTTCCAGTATTGGCAGCCAGGCATTTGACGGGTGCATCAGTTTAAGAGAAATAGAAATCCCTGACAAAGTTACCAGTATAAAAAATCTTACTTTTATAAATTGCAGCGGGCTAAAAAAGGTTACATTGCCGGAAGGGATTACCAGTATAGAGCAGTGGGCTTTTATGGGATGTACACTTCAGGAATTGACCATGCCTAATGGAATAGAAAATGTGGCAGAAGATGCTTTTAAGGATACCACTGTGGAAAAGCTGACGCTTACCGGCGAAGGCACTGTGGAAAGTACGGGATTGATAGACCAATCCAGAAAAGCATTGAAGGAGGTAGTTATCTGTCAGGGAATTACGGAAATCGATGCAGATACTTTTGGAGCCTGCGAAAACCTGGTACGGGTAGAACTTCCAGAGGGAATAACAAGGATTGGGGAGCGTGCATTTGAGGGCTGTACAAAGCTCAAAGGCCTTGTGATACCGGAGAGTGTGGAATTTATAGGGCAGTTGGCGTTTGCACATTGTGAGAGCCTGGAAGAGATCCGTGTGCCGGAAGGCATCACCAGTATTCCGTGGATGACATTTTCTGACTGCACAAATCTGCGGAGAGTGGAGATACCGGACAGTGTAACTTCAATAGAATTTTCGGCATTTAACAGGTGTATGTCACTGGAAACGATTGTTTTGCCGGAAGGACTTACTTTTATAGGACAGGCAGCATTTTCAAACTGTAGCAGCCTTACAAACCTTGTGATACCAGAGAGTGTGGAACAGATAGATGAGGAGGCATTTATGGATTGCCTTCTTGTGGAACTGACCTTGCCAAACGGAATTGAAAATCTGGCAAAGAATGCTTTTGACGGAAACAAGGTAAAAAAACTCACCGTTACCGGGGAGGGAGACCTGGTAAATTATAAAGGAATGGATGTGGGAATATTCTATTTTGCCCCCTGGACAGACGGGGCAGATAATCTAGAAGAAGTAGTCATTTCTAACGGCATTACGGGAATTGACGAGATGGCATTTGCAGGATGCATTAATCTTACAAAAGTGCAGATTTCGGATACGGTGGCATATATCGGGGAGAGTGCGTTTTCGCTTTGTTTGAAACTGAGGGAAATCGTGATACCGGACAGCGTGACTTTTATGGCGGAGAGAGTGTTTGAGGGATGCGAGAATCTTACAAGAGTTACTCTTCCCAGTCATATTACGTCTATCGAAGATAGGACTTTTGACAGGTGTAATCTGACTTCTGTGGAGCTGCCTGCAGGCGTCACCAGTATCGGGGAGCGGGCTTTTGCGGAGTGCCAGGCATTAGAGAAGTTGACATTGCCGGAGGGATTAGAAAGCATAGGAAACAGTGCATTTTCCTATTGTGGCCATCTCACAAGCCTTGTGATACCGGACAGTGTCACCAGTGTGGGTGACAGAGCTTTTGAGGAGTGTGAGATTAATAATCTGACCCTGCCAAATAATGCCGCTTACAGCGTACAGGCTCCGTTTGCTGGGAATCCGCTGGAAAAGGTAATGATTACCGGAACAGGGGAGGCGGGGAGCGATATTGCAAGTGTTATTTCCCCGGTGGCTTCTATGGATGTTCCACAGCGGGAGTTGGTGATAAGCCGGGGAATATCCGGGATAGCTGATCTGGCATTTACGGGAGGCGGCGGATTTGCAAGAATAGAGTTAGCCGACACAGTGACGCATATTGGGAAAAATGCCTTTTGGATGAATGGAATTACAGACACCATCATCGTGCCGGACAGCGTTACATCCATAGGGGAGGGTGCATTTTCAGAGTGTTTGAATATAACCCAGATCCATATACCGGAAAAAGTCACCAGAATAGAAAATAGTACCTATGCAGGTTGTTGGAATCTGACGTCTGTAGATATTCCGGATTCTGTTACCTACATAGGAAATTCTGCATTTGGCAACTGTTCTAAATTGCAGGAAATAATTATTCCGGATAATGTTACTGCCATAGGGGCATATGCATTTTCCTATTGTGCAGATTTAAAAAAGATTGTGATATTAGATAATGTGACCGAATTTGGAGAGAAAGTATTTGATCAGAGCCCGAATGTGACAATATACGGATATACAGGTTCTGAGGCAGAAGCTTATGCAGATGCCTATCAGATTCCCTTTGTTCCGCTGACAAAGCCGGAGGAGCCAGAGAAGCCGGATCCGGAAAAACCAGAACCGGAAGAACCAGAACCGGAGGAACCTGGAACAGAGGATCCGGAAAAACCAGAACCAGAAGAACCTGGAACAGAGGATCCGGAAAAACCAGACATCACAGAATCAAGCATTTCCAATTGCGTCATTACCGTTGCGGAGGAAACTTATGTCTACGATGGAACAGAGAAACGTCCGGAGACGATAGTGAAATTTGGAGATGAGACATTGACGGAGGATGAGGACTATACACTGATTTACGGAAACAATACCAATGCAGGCATCGCCACGGTTACCGTTATCGGAATGGGGAGGTTTTCCGGAGGGGTAAAGAAAATTTTTTCCATATCGCCAAAGGAGATCAGTGATCTGAGTTACAGGTATTTTGAAGAAGTCAGTTACAGGGGATTGGAAGTAAGGCCCAGCGTGGCTATTACATACGGCGAACTGTCCTTAAAAAACCTGACGGATTATGTGTTAAACTATGAAAACAATATAGAAGTGGGAACTGCCAGTTTAATTATCACCGGAACAGGCAACTACAAAGGCATGAAAAGACTGGACTTTGTCATTAATCCAAAGTCCATCGCAAGTACCCTGGCAAGATTGGAAGTCTACAGTTATCTGAGTGACGGAAAAGAAAAGACGCCGGAAGTCATAGTGATGAACGGCAGGGACAGGCTGGTGGAAAATCAGGACTATACCCTCACTTATGTCAATAATGTAAAGCCCGGGGTTGCAGTGGCATTTTTGGAAGGGATCGGAAACTATACCGGGACATTGCAGCTCAAATTCACCATAAGGCTGGCTACACCTGTTTTAAAGAGCGCAGAGTGTACATCTTCCGGCATCAAAATATCCTGGAAGAAGGCGTCCCAGGCAGACAGCTATAAGCTGTTTAGGCGGGTGAAAGACAGCGGGAAATGGGAGATTGTGGCAAACCTTACCGGCACATCTTATACGGATAAAAAGGCGAATACAAACGGAAGGATTTACCAGTACAAAGTCTACGGTGTCTCGGACGACAAATTGAGCAGTCCCTCCGGTTTTCTGACAATCGGTTATCTGGCCCGTCCGGATATTTCCAGCGTCAGAAGCAGTAAACCAGGGCAGATAACGGTGAAGTGGAAACGAAACAAAAAGGCGGAAGGCTATGAGATCCAGTATGCTACAAAGAAAGATTTCTCCAATGCAAAAAAAGTGACGGTCTCTGGTGGAAAGACTGTGAAAAAGACCATTACAAAGCTAAAGAAGAATCAGAAATATTATATTAGGATTCGCAGTTATACACGCTCCGTAGGAAATTTTTATTCTCCATGGAGTGCGAAAAAGAGCCTGAAAACAGCAAAGTAAGGACAAGAGATGACAGGATAGCAGGGCATGTGAGTATTTTCTCATGAGTCCTGCTTTTTTGTGTCACCGGATGTCGATGAAAAGTCCTCCGAATAAGGCATATCTTATGAATAGTCTGCATAAAATACTAAGTAACCAACTGTATGTGTATGCAAATTCTATTCATGGAGGATTGAATAAAATGAAAAAGAAAAATGTTTTATCTCTTGTAATATTTACTATGGTAATCTGCTTTTCCACGCAGATCAAGACAGACGCCCAGAGTGCGGAAACTTTTATCTCGGAAGAATGCCAGGCGTACTGTGAGGAAGTGGGGAGGGCTTACGGAATCTGCCCGGAGCTTTTAGAGGCCATTATGGAATCTGAATCTTCCGGCAATCCCAGGGCGGTAAACGGCAACTGCAAAGGTTTGATGCAGGTAAATGTCACCTATCATCAGGATAGAATGGAGCGTCTCGGAGTATCCGATATTTATGACTCCAGGGGGAATGTGCAGCTGGCGGCGGACTATCTTTTGGAATTGTTTGAGGAGTATGGTGATGTGGGGACTGTCCTTATGTTGTACAATGGAAGCAAAGATGCCATTGCCCGGGGAGCAAGAGGGGACTACACGGAATATGCCTCTAAGATTATGCGCAGATCAGAGCAGTTAGAACGGCTTCACGGAAAATAATTTGCACATTGACGCATTTTTATATATAATGGGAAAAGAGAAATAAAAAAATAAGGTGGGATTCTTTGGAATATACATATGAAGATAAAAAAGCAGAAGCATATCTGAATCAGGGAGAAATATTGTTTCAGGAGGGCAGATATGCCCAGACACTGGAGGAATTATCCGCATGTTTAAAATGCGACATCTCCGAAGAAGCGGTATGGATTGAGTGCAGGGCCTACAATATCCTGGGAGATCTTTTTCTGTTTTCTGGATATGAGACGGCAGCCATGGAAAATTATTTAAATGCAAAGCGGAAAGCCGTGGACAGAAAAATTGTCCGGCAGGAAGTCTATGCGGAGATTAAAATAGGTCTTCTCTATGAAAATATGGGGGGATGCGAAGAGGCTCTGCGGCATTTTGACTGTGCCATTGAGGAGGCAAGGCAGGTTTCAAACAAAATAGATTACAAAATTTTGTCGGAAGCGTATATTCAAAAAGCTTATATATTGTGCAAACAGGGAAAATTTGGGGAGGCAGGCAGAGTTGCCGCAGTGGCGGATTCCATCCAGAAGATCCACCCTGAAGCTGCACTGCCTTTAAAATACAAGCTTCTTTTGGCCAGGCTCGCAAAACAGAGCAGCGATACGGACAAACTGACAGCATGCATCCAAAATCTTCTGCAGATGATCAAACAGGAAAAATTTAGCATGGAATATTGCAGGTTTTATCTGAATGTGTGTGAGTTTTTGCTGGATTGCAGCCGCAAGGAGGAGATGAAAACCCTTCTGGAAATCCTTAAACCTGTGTTGATGGAGACAGAGTTTATTTCAATTGCAAGATATTATCTGAAACTGCAGCTTTCTTATGACAAACGTTTTTCTGACAAGAAGACATACCAGATGACCTGCGGGCGTTACATGAGCCAGAATGATTCCTATGCAGGACGGTTGTTGGAATTCCGGCAGCTTAATCTGCGGAATCTGGAAGAATTACAGCGGATACGCATTGAGCGGGATAAATATCAGGAGAAGAGCAGAAGGGATTTAACTACCGGACTTTTAAACAAGACAGCCATGGAGGAGGATATTTGTGATTATCTCGCAAACCGTCCATCTCAGGCAAGGGATGCGCTGATCATACTGGATATTGACAATTTCAAACAGGTAAATGACCTTCACGGACATCTTGTGGGGGATGCGGTGATATCGAGGCTTTCCCGGGTGATGAAGGAGACATATCAAAAGGATGAACTGTTAGGCAGATTCGGCGGGGACGAGTTTGTAGTATTTATCAAAAATATTGAAAACCTGGAAGACATGGAGAGAAAACTGGGGACGCTCAAGGACAAGTTTTGTTCTACAAAATTCGGTAAAGACAATGATCTGTCCTGCACCATCAGCGTGGGCGTGTCCTATAACCAGGAAATCTCCATGTCCTATGAGGCATTGTTTGAGTGTGCAGATCAGGCGTTATACAAGGCAAAGGAGTACGGAAAAAATAAGATTGCCTTTTTTGAAATAAAGTCAGGATTATTAAAATATCTCTAGGAGGAAGAAAACATGAGAAGAAACCCTTATGAAGCCGGAGGCTTTTCGTTTCCCAATGGAGAAATGAGGGATAAGGCACAGCGTGAAATGGAAGGGATCCGTTACGTGAAGGAACATACCAGGATGGATGACCCGGAGACGGTACTCAAAGTGTACTGTCAGCTGATTAACCAGAAATTGTTTGAGACGCCGGTGGGGTATCATTTCCTTAGCACTATGCAGGAATATTTGATGTCCGTTCCCTATTTTATGACGGAAAATATCCCTCCGATCCCTGTGGCAGCCCCCAAGGGAAGCCAGAGGTCAACAGTTGTTTCCTCCGGGGAGCAGAAAGGGGCAGGGAGAGAAAATGTAAAGACAGTAAAAAAAGTTGTGACGGAAAAAAAGGTAAAAAATATCAATTTTAAAATGCGGTTTCGTGCCAGTTTTGCCATCAATGTGATTCTGCTTCTCATTGTGATCGGGATGTTTGCGGTGACAGCTACCAGCGGAAATATCAATATAGTAAATTATGAAAACGAACTGATTGAGAAATATGAGACATGGGAATTAAAACTGGAAGAGAAGGAAGAAAAGTTAAAAGAGCGGGAAGCGGCAGTCAGGGAGCTGGAGCAGCAGTGATCTGAACACGGATTTTTCATATTTATCTGTTACAGTGAAATCATAAAGTCCAGCAGATAAAGGAGAAGCATAGTTATGGATAAAATAAAGATTTTAGTGGTAGATGATGAGAGCCGGATGCGCAAGCTGGTAAAAGATTTTCTGATGCGGAATAATTTTGATGTGTTGGAGGCAGGGGACGGGGAGACGGCACTGGATTTATTTTACAAAGACAAAGAGATTGCCCTGATCATCCTGGATGTGATGATGCCCAAAATGAACGGCTGGGATGTATGCAGGGAAATCCGGGAGGTGTCTAAAGTGCCAATCATCATGCTGACGGCAAAAGGGGATGAGTCAGACGAGCTTTTAGGGTTTGAACTTGGAGTGGACGAGTATATTTCCAAGCCCTTCAGTCCCAAAATCCTGGTGGCAAGGGTGGAGGCCATTCTGCGAAGGTCCAACAAGCTCACCGAGGAGGAGAGCGTGGAGATGGGCGGTATTAAGATAGACAAAATGGCCCACATGGTCACTGTGGACGGGGAGCGTGTGGATCTGAGCTATAAGGAATTTGAACTTTTGGCATACTTTGTGGAAAATGTGGGGATTGCATTGTCCAGGGAGAAGATTTTGAACCATGTCTGGAACTATGATTATTTTGGGGATGCCCGGACCATTGATACCCATGTGAAAAAGCTCCGCAGCAAATTGGGAGCAAAGGGAGAGTACATTAAGACCATATGGGGCATGGGGTACAAATTCGAGGTGAATCCATGAAGATCGTAAAGAAATCCCTGGCCAGACAGTTGACAGCAACCATAGTGACTTTAGTGGCCGGCACAGTTTTACTGTGCTGGTTTTTAAATAATACATTTCTGGAGTGGTACTACACATACAATAAGCAGGCAGCTATGCTTGACGGTTTTTCTGTGATCAACAGTGCAAGTGAACAGGGAATATTAGACAGTGAGTCTTTTGACGTTAAATTTGAGAATATATGTGCAAACAGCAATATCTCTATAATGGTGATCAGTTCTGACGGTTCCGTGATCCGGGCTTCGGTGAATGATGTGGACCTGCTTCGGAAAACATTTATGGAGGTACTATTTGGAAATCCAGATGACAATATGACAGAAATCCTGAAAGAATCAGACAATTATGTGTTGGAGCGGCAGATGGACAAACGGTTGGAGTCAGAATATCTTGTTCTCTGGGGGACGCTTGATGACAGTAATTTTATTTTGATGCGTACCGCTTTGGAGAGCATTCGGGAAAACGCCTGGATTTCCAATCGTTTCCTTGCTTATATCGGTATTTTAGCGGTTATTTTAAGCGCTATTGCCAGCATATTTGTGTCCCGGCGGATCGCAAATCCCATATTGGAACTGACAGATATCTCCAAGCGTATGGCAGAGCTGGATTTTAATGCCAAGTATTTGAGTAAAGGGGAAACGGAAATCGACCAGCTGGGGGAACATATTAACTTTCTGTCGGAAGCCCTGGAAAAAACTATATCGGAGTTAAAGAGCGCCAACAATGAGCTTCAGATAGACATTGAGAAAAAAATCCAGATTGACGAGATGCGAAAAGAGTTTCTATCTAACGTATCCCATGAGCTGAAAACGCCTCTGGCACTGATACAGGGCTATGCGGAAGGATTGCAGGAGTGCATCAATGAGGATGAGGAGAGCAGAAACTTCTACTGTGAAGTGATCATGGACGAGGCTGACAAGATGAACCAGATGGTGAAAAAGCTTCTGACGTTAAACCAGCTGGAGTTCGGCAATGACAAAGTGACGATGGAGAGGTTTAACTTGACGGAGCTTATCTGGGGGGTTATCAATTCTTCTTCCATTTTGTTAAAACAGGGCGGAATACACTTAATTTTCGAGACAAATGAGCCGATGTATGTATGGGCGGATGAATTTAAAGTGGAGGAGGTAGTCACGAACTATCTGAGCAATGCCATCCACTATGCTGACTATGAAAAGGAAATCAGGATCCGCTATACCAAATACAGGGATTATGTGAGGCTTGGGGTGTTCAATACGGGAAACAATATACCACAGGAGGATCTGCAACGGGTGTGGATTAAGTTTTATAAGGTGGACAAGGCCAGGACCAGAGAATATGGGGGAAGCGGGATCGGTCTTTCCATTGTAAAGGCCATTATGGATTCCTTTCATCGGGAGTGCGGCGTCATCAATCATGAGGGGGGCGTAGAATTCTGGATTGAACTTGACACAAAAAATAATTAGTGGTTGCCCATTGCCCAAAAAAATGATATGATTAAGAGTACAGAAATAGATTTTTTAATGATTTTAGACAGTGGAGGCACAGGATGAAAAATTCACGGATAAGGATTACGGCAGTGCTTTTTGCAATCGCAGTTACACTATCAGGCTGCGGGGACGCATTGTATGAACTGACAGCGGAAGAGGAAACTATACTTGTAAATTATGCGGCGCAGGCCGTGGCAAAGTTTAATACCTATCAGCAGGACGGTGAGGTTTTTGTCAGACAGGATGTTCTGGATGAGGAGGAGACGGAAGCAGCGGCAGCGGAACCGGAGGAGTCGTTAGGAGAGGAAGCGCTGCTGGAAACAGATACAGAAGAGCCAGGTGAAACGACAGATATGAGCCAGTCTCAGGCAACATCGGCTTTGGAGCAGACTGAAGATACACCTTCAACTTCTACCATGACAGAAGCTTTGGATCTGGGCGTAGTTACCGCAGATTATATGGGGAATGAACTTACAAAGACCTACATGGAGGAAGATTACTATGCAGTGGACGCAGAGGCAGGCAAACAGTTTTTAGTGGTAAAATATAATCTGGTGAACACGTCCAACCAGGCGCTGCATATAGATATCCTGGCTATGACACCGGCTTTTGTGGCAGTGGTGAACGGAGACCAGAAAGTGCCGGCGCAGACCACTATTCTTTTAGATGATTTAAGCACTTACCAGTCGGATATAGAGGTTGGGGGAACAAATGAGACGGTATTGTTATTCCAGATACCGGAAGATGTGGAGAGTGTTTCCAGTTTACAGTTAAATGTGACAATGAATGGGAAACAATTTACGATAAATTTGTAAAAAAAATAAAAAAACAATATACAATGATGAAAATTATGCTATAATGGAATAAGATTAGACTTAATGTGCACCGGGAGGAGATAGGTTTATGGATACAAATATACTTTTGGAGAGTGGAACGAATGAGTTAGAAGTCTTGGAATTTGCGCTGGGTGAGAATCATTATGGAATTAACGTGTCAAAGATTAAAGAAATATTATCGTACCAGCCGGTAACTCCTATTCCCAATGCCAACCCATGTGTTGAGGGTGTGTTTATGCCCAGGGATCTGATGATCACGGTTATCAACTTAAAACGCTGCATCGGTATTATGGAGGATGACAATAAGGGACTGTTTATCATTACGAATTTTAATAAGCTGAATATTGCGTTTCATGTAGATGAAGTGATTGGTATTCACAGGGTATCCTGGGAGGACATTATCAAACCAGACGCAACCATCAACTCCAGTGAGACAGGTGTGTCTACCGGTGTGATCAAGATGGATGACAAATTGATCATCATCCTGGATTTTGAGAAGATTGTTACAGATATCAGCCCGGAAACAGGTTTAAAGGTATCTGACATAGACGCATATATAGATTCGGATCGTAACAGAAGCGCCAATCCTATTTTGATTGCGGAGGATTCGCCTCTGCTTAGTAAATTGATCACGGACTGCCTGAAGAAGTCAGGATATACAAAGCAGATCGTTACTATGAACGGGCAGGAGGCCTGGGACAAGATCTGCGAGTTTAAAGCGGCAGGGACGCTGAGGGAGAATGTGCATTGTATCATTACAGATATTGAGATGCCGCTTATGGACGGGCATCGTCTGACCAAGTTGGCCAAGGAAGATGCACAGGTGAAAAAGATTCCGGTTGTAATTTTCTCTTCCCTGGTAAATGAGGAGATGCGCCGTAAAGGAGAAGAGCTTGGCGCAGACGCTCAACTTACAAAACCTGAAATTGGAAATCTGGTAGAGGCGATTGACAAATTGATTGACGCATATAATCAAGAGTAACCGTTATATGAAAGATGATATGGGGATGTGATGTTGTCATCACATCCCTTCATATGATTAAGGACAAATTTAGGATACAGGGAGGTGCCACAGTGGACAACAAGACGGAAGATTATTTAGATTCCTTGCTGAGCAATATCTCTCCGGAGCACAAACGTCAGGTTCAGGAGAAAAAGAGTTCAGATTATATGGCCGATTTTGAAAAAGAATTGGAGCATATGGATATGGAGGAGTTTGTCCAGGATTTTGAAAGGGAAATTGACAGAGAAGAAGGGGCAGAGGAAGGAACTTCGGAGCAGGAGTTTTTTGACAATCTGGAGGATATTGTAGAAGGCGCCCAAAAGCCTGAGACGGATTCCGGCGCAGAAGAAAAAAGCCAGGATGAGGAAAGCTTTGAAGTAAATACCATGGAGGATGACGACTGGACACAGTCGGAGGGAGAGGACAAGCAGGACACCGACAGCCAGGAGACGGCGGCAGCACAAGAGGAAGGTGCGGCAGAGGTTGAAAGCGCAGCGGAAAATGAGAGCGCACCGAAGTCTGATGACAGAACAGAAGAAGAAAAAGATCTGATGCAGCTTTTGTCAGAAGTGTCCGATAATGACGAGGAGCTCTCTGGCATTGAGAATCTGCTGAATGCAGATGAGAACAATGAGTCGGTGGAAGAGTCCAGCGGGGACACGGAAGTAAGCCTCAGTGACATTGCAGGGGATGAGGACGAGGATGCATCCGGCGATGGGAAAAAGAAAAGAAAGAAGAAAAAGGAAAAACGGGAGGGTGAGACCTTTCTCCAGAGGATTTCCCGTATACTTTTCGGAGAAGATGATGAGGAAGAAATAGAAGGAGGAAAGCGCAGCGTGGCAGATGCTTTGGAAGGCCAGGAGTTGGGAAGTGTTTCAGATGAAAATCTCCAGATTTTGCAGGAGTTAGATTCTGTGGGACAGGGAGGAGACGGTTCCGCAGAGGAGAACAAAAAGGACAAGAAGAAAAAGAAGAAGAAAGAGAAAAAACCCAAGCCAAAGAAGCAGAAGAAGCCAAAAGAGAAGAAGCCGCCAAAGCCGAAAAAGCCAAAGAAACCCAAGGAAGTGGATTTATCTCCGCCATTGCCAAGAGGTCCGGTTATTCTGATCTTTGTTATGGGCGCATCTCTGATCCTCTTTATCATGCTCTCCGCAAATCTGATCAATTACAAAAATGATGTAAATGCGGCAACAGCATCCTTTAAAAGTACGGATTATGTGAAAGCTTATCAGGTTTTAGAGGGAATGAAGTTAAAGGAAGGGGATCAGGAACTGTATCAGAAGACTCTTGTTTTAGCTCAGGTTCAGAGTGAGTATCTGGCAGGAGAGAGCCTTTATCTGGCAGGACAGTACAGAAAGGCCCTGGATTCCTACATATGTGCGTTGGGAAGATATGATATAAACTATGAGAAGGCTGTGGAATGTGATGCGGAAAAAGAGTTTAGCGCATTGGAGGATTTCATTGTCCTTATGCTGGATGAGCGGTTTGAAGTCAGTCCCGAGACAGCCAGAGAGATTTACGCTTTGCATAACCGCAAGGAGTACACCAAACGTATTTATGACATTGTAAAGAATCTGGGACTTTTGGAAGAAGTAGAAGAATAGGGAAAGTATGATAGCAATATTGGATTACGATGCCGGAAATTTGAAAAGTGTGGAAAAGGCACTGGAATTTCTGGGTGAGAAAAGTGTGATTACCAGAGACAGAAGGGAAGTGGCTGCCGCAGAAAAAGTGATCCTGCCAGGAGTGGGATCCTTTGGGGCAGCCATGGAGCAATTGAAAAAATATGAGATTGATAAGATGTTAGTGGAGGCTTCGGCAGAAAACAAACCAATTCTTGGAATCTGCCTGGGGCTTCAGCTACTCTTTGACGGCAGCAGTGAGAGCGAAGGCGTGGAGGGATTGCATCTTCTTTCCGGGGATATTCTCAAGATTCCGGACAAGGAGGGCTTTAAGATTCCCCATATCGGATGGAATTCTCTGGAACTGGTCAACCAGGGAAGGATTTTTCAGGGGATCACGGGCAGTCCCTATGTGTATTTTGTACATTCTTACTATCTGAGAGCCAGGGAGGAACAGATTGTAAAAGCGACTACAGAGTACAGTGCCCACATTCATGCTTCCGTGGAAAAGGACAATATTTTTGCATGTCAGTTCCACCCGGAAAAAAGCAGCAAAGTAGGACTTAAGATTCTCAGCAATTTTGCGAACATACAGGGAGGGGTATAGTTATGTTTACAAAACGTATTATTCCCTGTCTGGATGTAAAAGACGGCAGGGTGGTAAAAGGTGTGAATTTTGTGAATCTGCGGGATGCGGGAGATCCTGTGGAGATAGCGGCTGCCTACGACAAGGCAGGAGCTGACGAAGTAGTTTTTCTGGACATTACCGCTTCCTCCGATGCCAGGGGCACAGTGGTGGACATGGTAAGGCGGGTTGCGGAAAAAGTGTTTATTCCCTTTACGGTAGGGGGAGGAATCCGCACTGTAGAGGATTTCAGGGCGATCCTTCGGGAAGGGGCGGACAAGATTTCTATTAACTCTGCTGCCATTAACCGTCCGGAATTGATATCAGAGGCCGCAGACAAATTCGGGAGCCAGTGTGTTGTAGTGGCCATTGACGCTAGGAGAAGAGCGGATGGCAGCGGCTGGAATATCTATAAAAACGGTGGAAGGATTGACGTGGGGATAGATGCAGTGGAATGGGCCATAAAAGCAGAAAAGCTTGGAGCCGGGGAAATTCTTCTCACCAGTATGGACGGTGACGGGACAAAGGAAGGTTACGACCTCAAGCTTACGGGAGAGATTGCGAAAAGCGTATCTATCCCGGTGATCGCCTCAGGAGGCGCAGGGACAAAAGAACATTTTTATGGGGCGTTGACTGTGGGAGGAGCAGATGCGGCTTTGGCGGCATCCCTTTTTCACTATAAGGAACTGGAAATTATGGATTTAAAAAACTATCTTGCGGAAAAAGGAGTTTCTGTGAGGAAGTAGGAAGATGTGTTCGCATGGCAATGATTGACAATGACTGGCTGGATGTTCTTTCCGGTGAATTTAAAAAGCCTTATTACAGAGAATTGTATACCTTTGTAAAAGAAGAGTACGGAAGGGCTTTGGTTTTTCCTCCGGCAGATGACATTTTTAATGCATTTCATTTTACACCGCTTAGTCAGGTGAAAGTTCTGATTTTGGGGCAGGATCCTTATCACAATACAAACCAGGCCCATGGCCTTAGTTTTTCTGTACCTGTATCCCAGAAGGAAATCCCGCCTTCTCTACAGAATATCTATAAAGAGCTGGAGGAGGACTGTGGCTGCTATATTCCCAATAACGGATATCTGAAGAAATGGGCAGACCAGGGAGTGCTGCTTTTAAATACAGTACTCACTGTCCGGGCACACCAGGCCAATTCCCATCAGGGGAAAGGGTGGGAACAGTTTACAGATGCGGTGATCTCAGCGGTAAATGCCCAGGAACGGCCGATTGTTTATATGCTTTGGGGCAGACCGGCTCAGAGCAAGATCCCTATGCTTACAAATCCCGGGCACTTGATTTTGAAAGCACCCCATCCAAGCCCACTGTCTGCATATCGGGGATTTTTTGGGTGCAAACATTTCAGCCAGGCAAATGATTTCCTTACGAGCCATGGAATCGAAAAAATAGACTGGCAGATTGAAAATATCCCATCATAGAAAAGGAGCGTTCATGAAAAAGAAATCATATGTAGGGTGTTTCTTTTCTGTGATTTTTTTTGCTTTCTTCTTGTGTGGCTGCGAAGGTGGCAGCGATATTGTGGATGTGGTGACATCGATCCGAGCCAAGACCAGACCGGAATTGGCGGTACAGGAGACTGAGGTGATGGAAACCAGCAAGGAGCAGAAGGAGGAGGAAAGGGAACAGGAAATGCATGTCTCAGACAAGAGACCTTTCAGGCAGATAGAGGCCATGGATGATGCGTATCAGGTTATATTGGAGAACTGTACCAGTGAGTTCATCGGTTATTACCCGGTAGATGAAGCTTTTTTTTGCTGGCTGAACGGAGAATACGGGGATGAATGTATCTTAAGGCTGGCGGAGGAAGTCTGTGAGGAGGAGCCGGATGCGGAGGTTTGGTATGAGGAAACGGGCAGCAGCATCCATGCACTTTGGCCGGTGTACTGCAGTCAGACGGGATTTTCACAGGGCAGTGAGGAAAATGTTGAGTGGAAGGTCTGCGCCAGCATGTCGGAGATTACCCTGGAATTTACCGGGGATGTGAATTTTGCAGAGGGGTATGTGACCACAAAGCATATGGATAAATGCCCCGGTGGTATTTATGACTGCTTTTCTTCGGAACTGTTGGAGGAGATGAACGGGGCAGATATTATGATGGTGAACAATGAGTTTACCTACAGCAGAAGGGGAACGGCCATTCCGGGAAAGGCCTATACTTTCCGTGCAGATCCTTCCAGGGTAGAAAATCTGAATGCCTTTGGCACGGATATTGTAAATGTGGCAAATAACCATGTCTATGATTACGGGCCGGATGCGCTTTTAGATACTATAGACACTCTGGACCGGGCAGGGATTCCCCATGTGGGGGCAGGGGCAAATATCAGTGAGGCCAGTAAACCCTACTATTTTGTGTGCAACGGAAGAAAGATTGCCATTGTCTCTGCAACTCAGATTGAGCGCTCCTACAATTATACAAGAGAGGCCACGGAGACTACGCCTGGCGTACTAAAGAGCCTGGATCCTTCCCGGTTTGTGGGGGTGATAAAAGAGGCAAAGAAGAACAGTGATTATGTCATTGTGAATATCCATTGGGGGACAGAGGGAGACAGCAATTTTGGAAGTGACCAGAGGAATCTGGCAGTGGCTTTTGCCAGAGCCGGAGCGGATGCCATCATTGGCGGCCACACCCATTGCCTTCAGGGATTTGATTTTGTGGAGGGAGTGCCTGTGATCTACAGCCTTGGAAATTTCTGGTTTTCAAGCAGCACTCAGGATACCGGGCTTGCAAAGGTGACCATCAGCGAGACAGGAGAGCTGACTTTGGGTTTCATTCCCTGTATCCAGCAGAATACAACGACATCTCTGGTGACAGACCAGGCGCAAAGGCAGAGGATTTTAGATTTTATGCAGAGGCATTCTGGGCCGGGGGTGGTGGTAAACCCGGATGGAACCATATCTCAGGGCTGATCCAGCGTATATTGCATGGCAGGAACTGGTTATGCTGTACTGGACAAAAGACGAAGCCTGGGGTAAAATATGGAGAGAAATGAAAATAATAACATCAATATAGAAAGAAGGAGAACGATATGAGTAAAAAACCTACTGTTTTAATGATTTTAGATGGTTTCGGCCTGAATGAGAAGTCTGAGGGGAATGCCGTAGCACAGGCAAACACGCCGGTGATTGACAGTCTGATGAAGGATTATCCCTTTGTGAAGGGCAATGCCAGCGGACTGGCAGTGGGACTTCCCGATGGACAGATGGGCAACTCCGAGGTAGGGCATTTAAATATGGGTGC
>JAMPFA010000040.1 GCA_023664725.1 Roseburia sp.
GGACACGATGATCCCACCATGATCCGTATGCTCCAGGACTTAACCGGGTTGGATCCCACGAAAATTCCATTGGATGACAAAGCGGTGATGTCCTTGTTTAAAAACACTTCTGCCCTTGGGGTAGAGCCGGAGGATATCAACGGCTGCAAGCTGGGCTGTCTGGGAATACCGGAGTTTGGCACAGATTTTGCCATGCAGATGGTTATCGATGCCAAACCCCAGGAGTTTTCGGATCTGATCCGTATCTCCGGGCTGTCCCATGGGACGGATGTGTGGCTGGGAAATGCCCAGACTCTCATCGAGGAGGGGAAGGCTACCATCTCAACGGCAATCTGTACCCGTGACGACATTATGATCTACCTGATACAGATGGGGCTTGACAGTGAGCTGTCCTTTACCATTATGGAATCTGTGCGGAAAGGAAAGGGATTAAAGGAGGAGTGGGAGAAGGAGATGGAAGCCCACGGGGTGCCGGACTGGTATATCTGGTCTTGCAAGAAGATCAAGTACATGTTCCCCAAGGCTCATGCGGCGGCATATGTTATGATGGCGTGGCGGATTGCCTACTGCAAGGTTTTTTATCCCCTGGCTTACTATGCGTCCTACTTCAGCATCCGTGCCACCGGCTTTAACTACGAGCTGATGTGCCAGGGGGAGGAGCGGCTTTTGAATTTTATGAAAGATTACGAAAAGCGGAAGGATACTTTGAGCAAAAAGGAGCAGGATACCTACAAGGATATGCGCATTGTCCAGGAGATGTACGCCAGAGGGTTTGAGTTCTGGCCCATGGATATCTACCAGGCAAAGGCAAATCAGTTTCAGATCATAGAGGGAAAATTAATGCCCGCATTGTCTTCCATAGAAGGTTTGGGGGAAAAGGCGGCGGAAGCGGTGGAGGCGGCTGCCAAGGATGGAAAATTTTTATCCAAGGACGATTTCAGGCAGCGCACAAAAGTCAGTAAGACAGTGATCGATCTTATGAGCGATCTGGGAATCCTAGAGGATATGCCCGAGTCCAACCAGCTCTCCCTGTTTGACTTTGCAGGATAAAAGAAATCCCCCTGTCATTTGACAGGGGATTTTTATGCACATGCCCACAATAGGGAATATGGTCTTTTTACGGATTAAAGATAGAGGTTACTCCGCTTCCGTCCAGAGATATCCGATAAAATGTAGTATCGTCTCCAAAATCCCGGAAGTACACATAGTCGGAGGCGAAATGGATATTTCTGTGGTTTCCGTTGCGGATGATCTGCATGCTGCTTCCGTTTCTATTTATACGACAGAGAGCAGCATTGCCGTTCAGGTCATTTGTTTGGAAATATATGTAATTTCCGTACACATTAAAGGTTTCAATCCTCTGGTCAACCAGAACAAAAGGTTCTGTGTCATTTATTCCCATGGAACACAGGGCATAATTGTTGTCACAGTCCATAAAGAAGATCTCATTATTGTCTACTATGGGCATCCAGCAGTTGCCCTCATAGAGCATGTGGCTGCTGCCGTTGGAGGTGTCTAACTGGTAAATATTGTGGTCATTTTCCAGACCATTGTAGTACAGGAACTGCCCGTTAGTGGAGCAGGTGAAATAGGGATTTTTATTTAAAATTTCCTTTTCTGTCCCGTCAATCTTTACCCGGTTAAAGGTAGAGCCGTGTTCCTCGTCGTAATGGATATAATATACATAGTTTCCAATGAGGGATGCGTAGAGGCTGGGATCCGGGTCTAACACCGTCACGGATTTGTTTTTTATTTTTAGCCGGCATAAGCTGTTTGTGTTAAAACGCAGGAAACCGTAGTCACCGTCCGCTCCCAGATTGTTTCTCACATAGTACACGTAATTGTCGTCTGCGTTTATGAAAGAGGCAATGTCATCGGAGAGTTTTTTTACATCGAGACCGGTTTTGTTCATAGAGTACAGTTTGAATCCATCTTCGGGGTTGCTGAAATAAATGCGGTCTCCGTGTTCACAGAAAAGCCCGTCATTGTACAGGTTTCCTGCAAGGTTTCCATTGACGAAGGAATCATTAAAAATCGTCTTCTGAGACTGATACCGATAGAAAAAGTAACCGGCCACAGCAAGTACGAGAATAATGGGAATAATAATTTTTACTGCTTTTTTCATATGCAATACCTCTCTTTGATGATTAAAAAGTATAAAATCTACTTTAATTATAACTTTCCATGTGGGAAGTTGCAAGGGAATCTTGCTATCTAAAGTTAATTGTTATATGATAGATATAGGAAGAAAGTACAAGGAACGGTAAAAGATACATATGAATGAATTTGAAAAGATCCGTCAGGATATCGCAGACATTGACGAAAAGATCACAGGGTTATATGAGGAGCGGATCCATCTTGTGGAAAAGCTTACCAGACACTGCCCAAGGGAGGGGGAAGAATTGTTTGGATTTTCCCCTGTGGAGCAGCTTGATTTTGAGGGGGCAGATGTTGTGTTCCAGGGAGTGGAGGGAGCCTACAGCCAGCAAGCCCTCATGGAATATTTCGGGAAAGATATGAAAAGTTATCATGTGGACACATGGCGGGACGCTATGGAGGCCATTGCCGGCGGGGAGGCAGACTACGCAGTGCTTCCCATAGAAAATTCCTCCGCCGGGATCGTATCGGAAAATTTTGACTTGCTGGTGGAATACAATAACTGTATTATCGGGGAGCAGATCATTAAAATCGACCACTGTCTTTTGGGATTGGAGGGGACCGAGCTCTCCGACATCACGGATGTCTATTCCCATCCCCAGGCGCTGATGCAGTGCTCTAAATATTTAAAGAAAAGAGGATGGGAGAAGCACAGCATGAAAAATACCGCTGGGGCGGCAAAGACGGTAAAGGAGGAGAATAAGAACCATAAGGCGGCGATTGCCAGCCGGGTCACTGCCGATATTTACGGACTGAAAGTGCTGGCGGAGGGGATATCAAACAATACCTCTAACTCCACCAGGTTTATTATCGTCACCGGGAAAAAGATATTTCAGAAAAGGGCAGGGAAAATCAGTATCTGCTTTGAGATTCCCCACAAGAGCGGTTCTTTATACCGGACATTGTCCTACTTTATCCACCACAATCTGACGAAAATAGAATCCAGGCCCATTCAGGGGAAGACCTGGGAGTACCGATTTTTTATCGATATAGAGGGAAGCCTGATGGACGAGTCCGTAAGGTCCGCCCTGGAAAATATTAAAGGAGAGACAGAGGCGTTAAAGATTCTGGGGAACTATTAGAAAGGAATAATTGAGATGAGCAGCACAAGGGAACTGATTTTATACAAGAATTTTGAGAACGGAAAACTTTTCTATAATGTTACCTGGCTTATGGAAAATTTTCAGAATGAGTATTATAATAAAGAAGACATGGCAGCATTATATTATGAGTGTTACCATGATCTGATGGAGCTGTCGGTGAGCCATGGATTTGAGGGAAATCTCTGGCACAATTTTCTGGCATTTCTTATGATAAACAATGAGAATGCCTACAGCAGGGCATGTGAGATCAGAGGGCAGGTAAGTGGCTCCATCAACGAGATCGCCCTACATGATCTTGCCATCATGAAAGAATTTTTTGACTTTGATCTGCATAAATTAGAAGAGGCTTTTGATGTCTGCGGGGCAGATGTGCTGATTAAGTATGAGAGCATGGACAAAGGCAGCAAAGTCTTCAATAAGCGTATCAGGGACAGAATCTGTGAACTGGGCGTTTCTTTAGATCAGGCAGAGACCATAGAGCAGTTTAAGGATGCCGTCACTCTGTTTTATAAAGAATTCGGCGTGGGAAAACTGGGGCTTCACAAGGCATTCCGCATTGAGAACGAAGCTTCCGGGGCAGAGATCATTCCCATTTCAAATATTGCCCATGTCAATCTTGATGATATTGTGGGATATGACAAGGCAAAAGAAAAACTGATCGCAAATACAGAAGCTTTCGTGGAGGGGAGAAGGGCGAACAACTGCCTTCTCTTTGGGGATGCGGGGACAGGAAAGTCTTCAAGCATCAAGGCCATCGTCAACCAGTACTACGAGAAGGGTCTTCGGATGATAGAGATCTATAAGCATCAGTTCCAGGGGCTTCATGATGTGATTGCTCAGATCAAAAACCGAAATTATAAATTTATTATTTATATGGATGATCTCTCTTTTGAGGAGTTTGAGATTGAGTATAAGTATTTGAAAGCCGTGATAGAGGGGGGACTGGAGAAAAAACCGGAGAACGTGCTGATCTACGCCACCTCAAACCGCAGGCATCTGGTGAGGGAGAACTTTTCCGACAAGGCTCAGCTTGAGGATGACCTGCACAACAATGACACGGTGCAGGAAAAATTGTCTCTGGTGGCAAGGTTTGGGGTACAGATTTATTTCGGTTCCCCGGACAAAAAGGAATTTCAGGAAATCGTTTTGGAGCTGGCAAGGCGAAACGGGATCAAGATGGAGGAGGAAATATTGCTTTTAGAGGCAAATAAGTGGGAGCTTAGCCATGGGGGACGTTCCGGCAGGACGGCACAGCAGTTTGTGGATTACCTGCTTGGGAAAAGTCTTCCGGCAGAAAAGGGGTACGTATGAAGATCACAACATTTGCAGCAATCTACATTGGCTCTTACGAGGTGAGCTTAAAAATATTTGAACTTTCTTCCAAAAAGCCGATCCGTGTCATTGACCATGTCCGGGCAAGGATTGAGCTTGGGAGAGATGCCTATCAGAAGGATATGATCGGTTATGAGCTGATGGACGAACTGGGGAAAGTCCTGGCGGAATATCAGAAGATCATGGACGGCTATAAAGTGGATGACTATGTGGCCTATGCAGGAGGGGTGTTCCGGGAGATCAAAAACCAGCTCTTTGTGTTGGATCAGCTTCGGATCCGCACGGGAATTGAGATCCAGGTGCTGGGCAATTCGGAATATCGGTTTATCAGTTATCAATCCCTGGCATTTCGAAAGGAGTTTGATGAGATTATCAAACAGGGGGCGGCAGTTGTGGATCTTGGAGGGGAGAGCCTGCAGGTTACGCTGTTTATGGATGGAAAAGTGGAGACTACCCAGCATCTTGTTCTTGGAACTATGCGTTTAAATGAGATGCTTTCCACTTTCAGCGGATTTATCTCCCACTACGAGGATCAGATTGAGGAGTTGGTAAATAAAGATCTGGAAGTATTTAAGTCCCTGTACATGAAGGACGCACAGATAAAGTATGTGATCATTATGGGAGATTATGTCACGGAGCTTCTAAAAAAGGCAGAAAAGAAGTCAGAGTACATTGTTAGCAGCGAGAAATTTGTAAAGTTCATGCGGAAGTTCTTTAAAAAGAATTTAGAGCAGATTGCGTCGGAACTGAACCTGTCCAATGAAAAAGATCCGCTTTTAGTTCCCTATATTGTGCTTTACACCAGGATCGTGGAGGAGTTAAATGCGGAGGAAATCTGGATCCCGGGAATGAATATCAGTGACGGGATCGCCTGTGACTATGCCCAGAAGCATCATATCATAAAACCTCTGCACAACTTTGACGCAGACATTTTATCTGCGGCAAAAAGCATGTCCAGACGTTACGACAGCTATTCGCCCCACATAGACGCCCTGACAAAGATGGTGACGCTGATATTTGACGCTTTGAAGAAAGTGCATGGGCTCTCCGACAGGGAGCGTCTGCTTTTGCAGGTGGCGGCTATTTTACATGACTGCGGCAAATATGTGAGTATGGCCAGAGGACCGGAATGCGCTTACAACATTATTATGGAGTCGGAGATCATAGGTTTAACCCACCTGGAGAGAGAAATTGTAGCCTGCACGGTTTTATACAATACCCATCCTTTAGATGACTATGAAATTCTGGCAGATAAGCTGGATCAGGTCAGCTATGTGACAGTGGCTAAGCTTGCGGCAATCCTTCGGGTAAGCAACGCCATGGACAGAAGCCATAAACAGAAGTTTAAGAATGTAAAGGCCGTGGTCAAAGAAAAAGAGCTGGTGATCACCATTGAGTCAGTGGATGATATTATTTTGGAGAGAGGGCTTTTTTATGTGAAGGCGGCATTTTTTGAGAGTGTGTTTGGCATCCGGCCTGTGATTCGGGAAAAACGGGTATATAAGTAGGAGAGTGTAAAATGGAAAAAGAAAAGAAATTTACAAATCCGGAATATTATGAGAACAGGGAGCTAAGCTGGCTGAAATTTAATCAAAGGGTGCTTAGTGAGGCCAGGGACAAATCCATTCCCCTGTTGGAAAGATGTAAGTTTGCGAGCATTGTATCTTCCAACCTGGATGAGTTTTTTATGGTCCGGGTGGCATCGCTAAAAGATTTGGTACATGCGGAATATAAGAAAAAAGACATTGCAGGGATGACGGCGGGAGAGCAGTTAGAAGCCATTAATAAATCTACAAGGGAGCTGGTGGAGTCTCAGTACAACACCTATAACCGTTCCCTGATACCTCTGTTAAAGGAGCAAAAGATTGAGATTATCCATGCACATGAGGATTTGAGTGAAAGACAGGCAGATTTTGTAGACACTTATTTTATGGATAATGTGTATCCGGTTTTGACACCTATGGCAGTGGATGCCTCAAGGCCTTTCCCGCTGATCCGCAACAAGACATTAAATATTGCAGCGCTGATCAAAAGGAAACAGGAGGAAGGGCTTATAGACCACAGCAAAAAAGAAATTGAATTTTCTACAGTGCAGGTTCCTTCTGTATTGCCCAGATTCGTGGAGATTCCTCCAGAAAAAGAGGGGGACAGGACCTTTATCCTCTTAGAGCAGATGATAGAGCGCAATATTTCCAAACTGTTTTTAAACTGCAAGGTGGTCTGCGCTTTTCCTTACAGGATCATGAGAAATGCGGATTTGTCCATTGATGAGGACGAGGCGGACGATTTGTTAAAGGAAATCCAAAAGCAGTTAAAAATGCGCCAGTGGGGGGAAGTGATCCGGCTGGAAGTGGAAGATAAGATGGATGAGAAGCTTTTGTCTGTCTTAAAGAGGGAGTTAAATATTGCCAGTGAAGATATTTATAAGATAAACGGGCCAATCGATCTGACATTTTTGATGAAGCTTTACGGGTTGGAGGGCTGTGACCATCTGCGCTACGAAAAGCATGTGCCTCAGAGAGTGCCGGAAGTTGAGCAGGGGGAGGATATCTTTACTTCCATCCGAAACGGGGATATTTTGATGCACCATCCCTACCAGAGCTTTGACCCGGTGGTGGAATTTATCAGACAGGCGGCTAAAGACCCGGATGTGCTTGCCATAAAACAGACACTGTACAGAGTCAGCGGAAATTCACCCATTATCGCTTCCCTTGCCCAGGCGGCGGAAAATGGGAAACAGGTTTCTGTTCTGGTGGAGCTTAAGGCAAGGTTTGACGAGGAGCACAATATTGTGTGGGCAAAGAAATTAGAGCAGGCGGGGTGTCATGTGATCTACGGCCTGGTGGGGTTAAAGACCCACAGTAAGATTGCATTGGTGGTGCGCAGGGAGGAGGACGGAATTCGCAGATATGTCCACCTTGGCACAGGAAACTACAATGATTCCACGGCAAAACTGTACACGGACTGCGGGCTCTTTACCTGCTCCGAGGTGATCGGGGAGGATGCAACAGCAGTGTTTAACATGCTTTCCGGATACTCGGAACCCCTTTCCTGGAACCGTCTGGTGGTTGCGCCGATCTGGCTTCGGAAAAAGTTCTTAAAGCTTATCGAGAGAGAGACAAAAAATGCCAAAGCGGGAAAAGAGGCAAAGATCATTGCCAAGATGAATTCCCTGTGTGATAAGGACATTATCGCAGCCCTTTATGAGGCAAGTGCGGCAGGTGTGCAGATTGATTTGATCATCAGAGGGATTTGCTGCCTTAAAGTGGGAATTTCGGGAGTCAGTGAAAATATCCGTATCCGTTCCATTGTGGGGAATTTTTTGGAGCACAGCAGGATCTTCTATTTTTATAATGATGGGATTCCAGAATTTTATATGGGAAGCGCAGATTGGATGCCAAGAAATCTGGACCGCCGGGTAGAGATCATATTTCCCGTGGAGAATGAAGCAATCCAAAAAAAAGTATTTCATATCCTGGAAGTGGAATTAATGGATAATACGAAGGCCCATGTCTTGAATAATCAGGGACAATATGAGAAAATAGACAAAAGAGGAAAGACTCTTGTCAATTCCCAGGAGCAGTTTGTCAGGGAGGCAAGGGTGAAAAAGAAGAGAGAGTATAATATCTACCAGGACAGAGTATTTATCCCGGCAGAACCGGATTAAGAAGATAAATAGTGGGAGGTACGAGTATGAACTATAGTAGAATACTTTTTGTAGATTTGGATAATACATTGCTAAATGATGATAAGACAGTGTCCAAAAAGAACAGGGAAGCCATTCAAAGGGCACTAGATGCCGGGAATTATGTGGTGGTGGCAACGGGACGTCCTGTGGAGACAGGAAGACAGGCAGTAAAAGATCTGGGACTTACTATGCCGGGGTGTTATATGATTGCATTCAACGGAGCGGTTTTGTATGACTGCTCCGCCGACAGAGTGCTCTACGCAAAGACCATACCGGTGCAGTATGTTTATCAGCTTTTTGACAAGGCCCACAGGGCTGGGCTTTACATCCAGACATACAACCAGACAGATATCCTCACGGAAAAGCATACGAAGGAGCTGGATTTTTATACCAGGCATAACAAAATGAATTATAAGCTTCAGCCGGATGTAGCTATGGCGCTGGAATCGGAACCACATAAAGTACTTATCATCAATCTGCAGAGCCGAAAGATTTTAGAGGATTTCCAAGCGGCAAACGCAGGGTGGACAGAGGGAAAGATGACTACGTTTTTCTCCTGCAACGAATATCTGGAATACTGCCCTTTGGGAGTGAGCAAGGGGGCGTCCATAGAATATCTCTGCAGCTTTTTGAATATTCCCATTGAGCACACCATAGCAGTGGGGGATGAAAAAAATGATGTGTCTATGATAGAGGCGGCAAATATCGGGATTGCTATGAAAAACGCAGTGAAAGAGGCAAAGGATGCGGCAGATTACATAACGGAGAACGACAATAATCATGATGCCATTGCAGAGGTGATCAGCAAGTTTATTTTTAACGAGGAATATTAAAAAGCGGCATCAAATGTTTTACGGTATAGACCAGGGAGGAAGGCATGACACATAAAGAGAGGGCAGACCAGCTTTTACACCAGCAGTACCACTGTTCCCAGGCTTTGTTCGGGGCGTTTGCGGATGATTTGGGGCTGGATTTAAAGACGGCGTTTAAGATCAGCACATGCTTTGGCGGCGGTATGCGCCAGGGGGGGATTTGCGGCTGCATCACGGCATCCCTGCTGGTTCTTGGGATGGCGCTTGGTTTTTACGATTCCCAGGACAGGGAGTTGGAGGTTTACGGCAACCAGAAGACGGACGAGTTTATCAAACGGTTTACGGAGCAGATGGAAGGGGTCACAAACTGCCGGGATATTTTGGGGGAGGATATCTCCAAGCCCCAGGGCATGGCGGTTATCCGCAAGGAGGGGCTGATTTTAAAAAAATGCCCCAGGGCCATCAACATCAGTATCGAGATTTTGGAGGACATGCTCTCGGATTTTTTAAAGGACAAGACCCAAAACAGCATCAATTTGGACGAGCTCATGGAGAGCAACGAGCTCCAGAGCGTGATCAAGCGTCTCGGCAAGCTCCACCGTTTCCGCAGGAACGTGAATCGGCTCTTATACTCCGCCCAAAACGATATTGGCTTTATCCAGTTTGACATCCGCAAATTTAAGATTGTCAATGATATCTACGGGGAGAAATTCGGGGACGAGATTCTGGACTTTATTTTAAACAAAATGGGGGAAATCTGCCATAGCGGGCAGTACTTTGTGAACCTGCGGAGCGACGTGTTTATGGTGGTGACAGAGTATGGGACTAAAGAGGAGCTGGTGGCCTTTATCCGCAGGCTGGACGGCGAGATCAGCAGCTTTAAGGACGTAAAGCTCCAGATGTCCTACGGCGTGTACACGGTGGAGGATAAGCGCATGGAGCTTAGGCAGATGGAGGACCGGGCGGCCATGGCCAGGAAGGCGGCCAAGAACAATATCCTCACCAATATCCTCTTTTACAGGGAGCAGTTTAAGGATTCCCTCTACAACAGGAAATTTATCGAGGAAAATATGCAGACTGCCATTACGGGCAGGCAGTTTATGATGTACCTCCAGCCCAAGTACAGCATTTCCAAAAACGAGATTATCGGCGCAGAGGCCTTGGTGCGGTGGCGCCACCCGGAGCGGGGGATGATTTTTCCCAACCAGTTTATCCCCATTATCGAGGAGAACGGCTTTATCAAAAAGGTGGACTATTACATATGGGCGGAGGCCTGCCGCTTTATCAAAAAATGCACGGACATTGGCATTTCCTGCCCGGTATCCGTCAATGTGTCCAGAGTCCATTTAAAGGACAATGAGTGCATCGAGGTGCTCTCCGATTTGATTAAGACCAGTGGGATTCCAAAGGAGCTTTTGGAATTAGAGATAACGGAGACCGCCGACGACCAGCAGGTGAGTTTAAAGGCCCTGCAGCTAAAGGAGGAGGGGTACACTCTCTTGATGGACGATTTTGGCAGCGGGTATTCCTCCCTAAATATCCTCTTGGAGACGCCCTTTGACGTGATAAAGCTGGATAAAAAGTTTATGGAGAACATGATGGTCTCCGGCAAGGGGCGGCTGATTTTGGAGCATATGGTGCTTATGGCGCAGAAATTAAACCTGGGGCTTTTGGCGGAGGGCGTGGAGACAAAGGAGCAGGTGGAGCTTTTGCAGAGCATCGGCTGTGACCAGGTGCAGGGGTATTATTATGCGAAACCCATGCCGGAGGAGGAGTTTTATGAGCTGGTGCGGGGGCAGAAAATGAAAGAAGGATAGAATTTCAGGGAGATAGAGTTGCTATCTCCCTATTTTTGTGTAAAAAATCTGTCTTTGCAAATCAGTTTTCCCTTAATTTTTCCAAAATTTCGTAGGGCACAAAGAGATGCCCCAAACCAATCCCAAGCTTTATCATCGGCTTGTTGCTGCCATGGAAATCGGAGCCACCGGAGAGGAGCAGAGCGTATTCTTTTGCAAGGGTGCGGATGTAGCGTTCGTCCCCGGGCTGGTAGGTGGAGTAGATGGCCTCGATGCCGTCTGCGCCGGCCTCCTTGCAGTCCACAATCAGGCTCCGGAGTGTCTGGTCGCTCATATGGTACAAAATAGGGTGGGCGATAACGGCCTTCCCACCGGCGGCGTGTATCAGGCGGATGCCGTCCATGGGGGTGACTTTTTCCCTGGGGACGTAGCAGCGGCAGCCATCGCCGATATATGTGTCAAATACCGTGTGCATATCTTTTACATATCCCTTTTCCAACAGAAACCGGGCGATGTGCGCCCTGGTTAAAACGGCGTCTGGAAACATTTCCCTAAGCGCCGGTTCGGTAATGTCAAAGCCTTCCTGACGCAGCAGCTCATACATTTTTTCATTGCGGCTGCTGCGGTTTTCCCGGAAACTGGCAAGATGGTTTAGGAGAGCCGGATTGTCCTCGTCTAGGAAAAGCCCTACCATGTGGACTTCCTTTCCCCTGTATTCCGTGGACAGCTCCACGCCGGGAATCAGCTCAATGCCAAGCTCCCCTGCGGCATCCCTTGCCTGTTTGATGCCGCCCACCGTGTCGTGGTCGGTTAGGGCAAATGCGGATAAGCCCTGGTTTTTGGCCTCCATGGCAAGCTCCTTTGGGGTCAGAGTTCCGTCGGATTCCGTGGAGTGGACGTGTAAATCTACTTTTCTGGTGTCCATATGATGTCTCCTTTGTCTTGTTTGAATAGATTGTATCATATTTTTCTGCTTTTGGGGTAAGGTTTTTTTTCATCTGTAAGGCCGAGAATGTAGTCGATACTGGTGTTGTGGAGATTTGCAAGTTTGATTAGTATGTTCGTGGGAATGTCGTTTTCTCCGGTTTCATATTTGGAGTAGCCGGTCTGGGACATGCCCAGCAGCTTTGCGAAAGCGGTCTGGGATATGTCGGTATCTTCCCGCAGATTGCGGATTCTTGGATACATAGCATCACCTCATAGAAAGTATAGCTAACCTGTTTTGGAATATTTGCTTTTAACCTGAAACAGGTTAGACTGGAAACCGCTATTATTATGTGCGGTTTTCACGGAAAGTTTGCATGGAATGCCGTGGAAAGGGGTGGGATGGAAGAAAAATCGAGAGCGGTAAAAATGTTGTAAAAGAGTAAAACGGAAAACGAGAATGGAGGAAACATTTTATGAAGAAAGCATGGACAAGGTTACTGGCGGCTTTATTGGTATGTTTTATGGCGGTTACGGTTGTGCCGGAATCGGTGGTGCAGGTGCAGGCGGCGGCGAAACCGAAGGTGAATAAGAAGATAGACGTGATATATTATCCTAGTGATAATCTTAGTTATCATTACATTATGATTCAAAACCGAACCGCAAAGGGGAAAATAAGCAACTTGAAGGTGAAGGGAGATGGAGCAGCGGAGATTAGTTTATCCATGGATAAGCAGTATGTCATGTATAGGCCGAAAAAGTTGGGAAAAACGGAGGTTTCCTTTTAGTATGCAGGGAAAACCCTTAGTACAACCATAAATGTAAATGAAAAATGGGAGAATCCGTGTAAAAAAACAGTACCTGGATTTTTTGAGGAATCTTTTAAAAGACCAGAGCTATGTGGCGTTGGCTTACATGACATGGATTTTGACGGCTTGCGGTCAGATATTGTGCAGATGCTTGGGGGCGGGCGTATCCGGGTGAATATCCGCAGCTTTCAAAACGATATGAAAAATTTCAGGATAAAGGATGATGTGCTTACATTGCTGATTCATTTGGGGTATCTTGGATATGATTCTGAGGGGGAAGAAACGTTTATTCCCAACAGGGAGATAGTCAGGGAATTTGAAAATGCCATGAGTGTCGGTGGGTGGCAGGAGGTTGTGGATGTCTTAAAGGCATCGGAAAAACTTCTTGTGGACACCTTAAATTGTGATGCAGAAAGTGTGGCGAAAGGGCTTGACCGGGCGCATAGGGAGGTGGCGTCTGTCCTGACTTACAATGACGAAAATTCTTCTGGGATGTGCCATCAGTTTAGCCTATTATAGTGCAAGGAAGGATTACCGGATCATCAGGGAACTGCCCACAGGATGCGGTTTTGCAGATATTGTATTTTTGCCCCTGCCTCACAGGAACAAACCTGCGCTGGTGGTAGAACTGAAATATGGCAGGTCTGCCAGTTTGGCCATGCAGCAGATAAAAGACGGGCATTATACACAGGCATTGGAAGGCTATGTGGGGGAAATTCTGCTTGTCGCTGTAAGCTATGACAAAAACAATCCCAATAAGCCTCATAGCTGTGTAATAGAAAAGGCAAGCAAAAATAAATAGAAAAATTTTCTTGACTATTTCTTTCATCTATGGTAGTGTATTCATGTTGTGAAAAGCAAGTAGAGTATCCACTCTCACCGAAGCGCATAGGGCGGCTTACGGTCTATACTTCACACGGCGTATTCGTTGTGGGATAATTTGATTGTGGATAGTCTTTCTATCCGCTTTTTTTATGCAATTGTGCAAAGTATTTAAATTTTGGAGGTGTAAGACCATTAGTGAATTAATGATTAACGAACAGATCAGGGACAAAGAAATCCGCCTGATCGGAGAAAACGGAGAACAGCTTGGCATTATGTCAGCCAGGGAAGCTATGAAGTTAGCGGAGGAAGCAGAACTGGATCTGGTGAAAATCGCACCGACTGCCAAACCACCTGTATGTAAGATTATCGATTACGGTAAATACAGATATGAGTTAGCCAGAAAAGAAAAGGAAGCTAAGAAAAAGCAGAAGGTTGTGGAAGTCAAGGAAATTCGTATGTCACCGAATATCGAATCAAATGATTTGAATACCAAAATGAATGCTGCCAAAAAGTTTCTTGAAAAAGGGAATAAGGTAAAAGTTACCCTTCGTTTCCGGGGGCGTGAGATGGCGCATATGCAGAGCAGCCGGCATATCTTAGATGATTTTGCGGAAAGCCTTGCAGATGCAGCAGTGATAGAAAAAGCACCAAAGGTAGAAGGACGGAGCATCAGTATGGTGCTTGCGGAAAAGAAATAACAATTATAAGGAGGAAAATATACTATGCCAAAAATGAAAACCAGCAGAGCAGCTGCAAAGCGTTTCAAAGCTACAGGAACAGGAAAATTAAAGAGAAATAAAGCTTACAGGAGACATATCCTGACAAAAAAGACAACAAAGAACAAGAGAAACTTAAGAAAAGCAGTGATGACAGATGCCGCAAATGTTAAGACAATGAAGAAAATTTTACCATACCTGTAAAAATCGAGAAGAAACAAAAAAAGGAGGATTTTTGAAATGGCAAGAGTAAAAGGCGGTTTAGGCGCCAAAAAGAGACATAAAAGAGTATTAAAGTTAGCAAAAGGATACAGAGGAGCACGCTCCAAACAGTACCGCGTGGCAAAGCAGTCTGTTATGAGAGCGCTGGCAAGTTCCTATGCCGGAAGAAAAGAGAGAAAGAGACAGTTCCGTCAGTTGTGGATTGCCCGTATCAATGCAGCGGCAAGAATGAACGGAATCTCCTACAGCCAGTTTATGCATGGACTGAAACTGGCAGGTGTAGATATGAACCGCAAGATGCTGGCAGAGATGGCTGTCAATGATGCGGAAGGATTTAAAACCCTGGCAGAGATTGCCAAAAAAGCTGTAGCATAGAAATTATACGTGGGACTATTATGCCAGGCCCTTTTTGAGGATGGCGTAATAGTCCTTTATGATATCAACTGGAGGCAAAAGATGAGTGATAAAAAAGTAAAATTTATACATTCAATATCTGCAAAAATTTTACTGCTTGTATTTACAGTTGTAATTTTAGCTATTGTAATCTGCATCACCTGCGCAGAGAAAAATTCAAAGGACATTTTAGAGTCAGTATATAAAAACTATATGCTCAGCATGAGCAGTACAGGCGCCAATGCCATCGATGAGATTGACGAGGAAGATGGCGGCATAGAACACTACAGGGAGATCCTGGATGGAATAAAACTGGGAGACAGCGAATCTGCCTATGCCTATCTTGTGGATGCAGACGGCACCATGTTATATCATCCCGATGCTGAAAAAATCGGACAGCCTGTGGAAAATCAGATTATTACGGATTTGGTGGAGACATTACAATCAGGCACAGTGCCAGAGAATTCAGCGGTAGTATATAAATACCGTGGAGAGAAAAGATTTGGAGGATATGCCCTGACAAATGACCATAAAATTGTAGTGGTGACGGCGGAAGAGAGCGAATTGATGGAGCCAGTTCATACGATGCTGTTTATTATGGCAGGGATTGCAGCAGTAGGCCTTTGTGTCTGTATGCTGGTGGGCTATTTTGTCAGCCGTTTTATCTGTGTACCGATCTCCCATCTGGTGCAGATCATTCAGAAGACTTCCACCATGAACTTTTCCCATAACCCAAAGAGCAGTGAGCTTTGTGCCAGAAAAGATGAAATCGGACAGATAGCAAATGCCGTTAGGGGCATGCGTAAAAATCTGAGGACTATGGTACATAGTATTGAAGATGCCAATGGGGTGATCACCGGAAATGTGGGAGGGCTCCATGAAATCACAGAGACAGTAGATCATATGTGCTCAAGCAATTCTGCTACCAGTGAGGAACTGGCTGCCGGGATGCAGGAGACTGCTGCTACCACTGCCCACATTAATGAAAATGTAAACACTGTGCGTAAAGAGGCAAATGGGATTTTAGAACTTGCCACAGAGGGAGCCAACGCTTCTGCAGAAATTATGGACCGGGCGGAAAAACTTCGGGAAAAAACAGTTCTTGCCAGCCAGCGTACTGTGGATATGTATGACAATGTGAAAGCCCGGGCAGATGCGGCCATTGAAGGTTCCAAGGCAGTGGATAAAATCCATGTATTATCCAATACCATTATGGAGATTTCTTCCCAGACCAGCCTTTTAGCGTTAAATGCCAGTATAGAAGCGGCCAGAGCAGGTGAGGCGGGGAGAGGATTTGCAGTGGTGGCTGCCGAGATCGGAAGCCTTTCCGACCAGACTTCCAAAGCAATTGCAGATATCAGCGACATCGTGCGGGAAGTGAATGAGGCTGTGGCCAATATGGCATCATGCTTAGAGGAGACCAACAGTTTTTTGGAGACTTCCGTGTTAAGCGATTACAAAGAGTTTGAAGAAGTGGGGAACCAGTACCGGGAGGATGCGGATTCCTTTAAAGAAAGTATGATCCAGGTAAACAGGGGCATCGGGCATTTGACAGATGTCATCGAAGAGATTTCAAAGGCAGTGGACGGAATCAACAATACCATAGGGGAGGCTGCCACAAGTGTATCCAATATTGCGGGAAAAACATCCGATATGGTGGAAAAGACAAGCGCCACCCAGAGTATGGTGGATGTATGTTTTGACAGCGTTGGAAATTTACAGAAAATCGTAGACACATTTCAGTTAGAGTAGAGAGAATATGGAAAAGAAAGCAAAGGAAAAATTACATACATTGAATCTGACAAAAGGAAGTATTTCGGGAGGCATGTTAAGATTTGCCGTTCCGGTATTTCTTGGCACACTGTTCCAGCTTTTTTATTCTCTGGCGGATACCAGGATCGTAGGTTCTGCTCTGGGAGAGGGGGCCTTGGCCTCCGTGGGGGCAGTGTCTGTTCTGGCAAATCTGATGATAGGATTTATGAATGGAATGGCCCTTGGATTTGCCATTCCTGTGGCGAGATATTTCGGTTCAGGAAATATAAGGGGAATCAAAAAGAATGTGGGGAACATTATCTTTTTGGGATTGGTAATGACACTTGTGTTTACATTTTTCTCCCTGGTATTTATGGATAACCTGATGGAGTGGATGAATATCTCGCCAGAACTTTACAGGGATGCAAAAATCTATATCTCCATATTGATCTGCGGGCTGGCGTCCACATTTGCATACAATGCAGGTGCAGGAATTCTAAGAGCCGTGGGGGATACGGTTGCGCCGCTTCTGTTTTTGGTGTGCTCCAGTATCTTAAACATTGTGATGGATTTAGGGTTTATCCAGGGATTTCATATGGGAGTGGAAGGGGCAGCTTACGCTACGGTGATCTCCCAGGTGATTTCCGGAATTTTGTGCTGGGTCTACATGATGAGAAAATATGAGATGTTCCACATTACCTTTCAGGATGTTCTGCCGGAAAAACAGTACATGACTGAGCTTGCCTCTGCTGGATTTTCCATGGCGTGCATGAATTCACTGGTGCAGTTTGGAACGGTGTCTTTACAGACTTCCATCAACACCCTGGGGCAAAATACCATTGTGGCCCATACGGCAGCCAGAAAAGCCACAGAAATTTTTATGATACTCTTCAGCGTCATCGGTTCCACCATGGCTACATTTGCAGGACAGAATTTTGGGGCGGGAACTTATGAGAGAATAAAAAAGGGTCTGTTCTTTGTAATAAAGTTAAATTTTGCCTGGTGTTTCCTGGTTTTTATCATTGCCCATGTATGCTCCCCATGGATCATCTCCGTGATCACGGGGACCAATGTGGCAGAAATCCTTAAGACGGGGGCATTGTACCTTCAGGTAGATACCTGTTTTTATATCATACCCTCATTTATCACCATGCTCCGCAATATGCTCCAGGGCCTGGGTGACCACATCACGCCGGTGGTATCCAGTTCTCTGGAACTGTTGGGGAAAGTTCTCTTTGCAAAAATCCTTACCCCCATTTTTGGGTATTGGGGCATTATTTGGGCGGAGCCTTTTGTGTGGGCGCTTATGGTGATCCCGCTTGTGGTGCAGACACTTAGGCATCCGGCTTTAAAAAAGGAGGCATAACTTAGGTTGTTCCCTTAAGATTTTTGCGGTATTCTCTTGGGGACATCTGTTTCTCCTGCCGGAAAACTTTGGAGAAATACAGGCTGTTGTCAAATCCTATAGAGTTTGCGATGGCAGTGACAGACAGCCTGGAATGTTCCAGAAGGTAGCAGGCCTGTTTCATCCGAAAAGCGGTGAGATATTCTTTGGGTGAGACGTGCAGCACATTCTGAAAGGAGCGGAACAGGTGGCTTCGGCTGAGGCCCACATAATCTGCGATGTCCTCCACAGTGATATTGTAAGAATAGTTTGCGGAGATAAATTCAATTCCTTTTTGCACATAACTGCTGGCAGTGTCAGCAGTTTTTTTGTGGGAAGAATTCTGCATAAAGAGGGAGAGCATGGTGTAGAGCCGTCCTGTCATCTCCACCGCATGTTCCAGCCCGTTTCCCCTGGCGTCATAGATGTGGAGGATCTGCCTGTGTATGGATTCCCCTGGGATGTTACCCGAAATGACAGGGGAATCCTGGGAGAAATCCGTGGCGTTTAAGATCATGGGGGCATCGCTGCCGGTAAAGCCCACCCAGGCGTACTCCCATGGATTTTTCAGGTCTGCAGTGTAGGAAACCTCTGTGTTGGGATATACCAAAAAGGAGTCCCCGGGATTTAGGTCGTAGGATTTTTCGTTTACCATATAGCTGCCCTGGCCGGATATGACATAGTGGATGAGATAGTGGTCACGGATGCCGGGGCCCCACCGATAGCCGGGGGTGCATTTCTGGAATCCCACGTTGTATACAGAGAGGGAAACCAGTTCTTTTTCCATCACTTTGTAAGAGTTTTTGTAATTGTGCGGCATAGAGAGGCTCCTTTTCAACACACTGTTTTATGATCATCCATTTGTTATGGATTGTTTCCGTGTAAGATAATTATAATGTGACCGGGTGGAATATGCAACAATATTACATGTTTTTTGGACATTTCTGTATGGAAGAAATTTTGCCAAAGAGCTAGACTGTATGGTAGGAAAAGAGCAAATGTAAATAAAAAAATAAATTTATCAGGAGGATCTATCATGGCAATTTTAGTTACCGGAGGCGCCGGTTATATCGGCAGCCACACATGTGTGGAGTTACTGGAGGCTGGATATGAGGTGGTTGTTTTGGACAATCTGTGCAATTCCAGCGAGAAATCTTTAGAGCGGGTAAAAAAGATTACCGGCAAGGATGTAACATTTTATAAGGGTGACATTTTGGACAGGGAAATTTTAAAGAAGATTTTTAAGGAGCAGGATCTTGAGGGCTGCATCCATTTTGCAGGGTTAAAGGCAGTGGGAGAGTCCGTGGCAAAGCCCTGGGAGTACTACAACAACAATATTACAGGAACTTTGACACTGGTGGATGAGATGAGAAAAGCCGGATGCAAAAATATTATCTTTTCCTCATCCGCAACGGTTTACGGCGACCCGGCGCAGATCCCCATTACGGAAGAGTGCCCGAAGGGAACCTGCACCAACCCTTATGGATGGTCAAAATCTATGCTGGAGCAGATTTTAAGCGATATGCAGAAAGCTGACCCGGAGTGGAATGTGATCCTTCTGCGCTACTTTAACCCCATCGGCGCCCACAAGAGCGGGCTGATTGGGGAGAACCCCAACGGGATTCCCAACAATCTTATGCCCTACATCACCCAGGTGGCAGTTGGCAAGTTAAAAGAGCTTGGAGTGTTCGGCAGCGACTATGACACACCGGACGGAACGGGAGTGAGAGATTACATCCATGTGGTAGACCTTGCGGTGGGCCATGTAAAAGCATTGAAGAAGATAAAAGAGAATGTGGGGCTTGGCATTTACAACCTGGGAACGGGAACAGGCTACAGTGTTCTTGACATTGTAAAGAATTTTGAGGAGGCAACAGGTGTAAAGATTCCTTATGTGATAAAAGACAGAAGACCAGGGGATATTGCCACCTGCTATTCCGATGCGGCCAAGGCAAAGAGAGAACTGGGCTGGGAGGCACAGTACGGGATTAAGGAAATGTGTGCAGATTCCTGGAACTGGCAGAAAAATAATCCGAAGGGATATGAGGAGTAGAGAAGGTCCATAGGGCGGCAGGAAGGATTTGCCACAGAGGGAGTGTCAGGGGATGTGATCTTGCGGGGATCTCGGATGAAACATATCCCCTGAAATCCCTGTTTTCGGGCAAAGGAAGAATTTTGTAAAAATTTTTGTAAGAAAGTGAAAAAAACACTTGCAAAATCTTTCTGTCCATGATATAGTAATTAAGGTTCTTGGTTCGTTGGTCAAGCGGTTAAGACGCCGCCCTCTCACGGCGGAAACAGGGGTT
>JAMPFA010000041.1 GCA_023664725.1 Roseburia sp.
ATCAGGTTCAGCAGCACGGATTTGGAGACACGCAGAAAATACTTTTCCTTTAAGGCCTCCTCCAGCTCGTACAGTTTCTGGCGTGTTTCATACACCTGTTTTTCGCAGTAGATGAACACTTTGTTGTCTACCCCTTCCATATAAAACACGTCGGAAACAGGAATTTCATACTGTGCGCCTTCCATAATGCCCGTAAGCTGCCCCTGCCTGGATTTCACAAAGCGGACGATTTCCGTGATTTCATTGGTGATCTCATGGCAGTAAATTTCCAGCCGCTCTTTTTCATCCTTTTTTATTTGAAAAATATTTATCATCATTTACAATTCATTCCAGGGTTCAATATTCAGTTCGCCCTCTCCTTTTAGATAATAGTTAAAAAATTCCAGAATAATGCCATTCACTTCGGGAATAAATTCCGATGAGTCCACCTCGCCTTTTCCCAGCAGTTTCGACAATGCAGGGGAGAAAAGCGGCAAATCCGTAAAATCCATATGCTCCGTGCCCTCGAAATGGATTTCCCTGGCATCCAGCGCATGGTCAAGCATATATGTATTTACATAATCCATGCCTCCACTCCCGGCATAAGACTCCCAATGGCTTGCGTTGTCCAGGGAAAGCGCCGGTATCGGGTAAGGCTCGGGGTTGTAGCTAAGCGTTCCGTTGTCAAAGGAGATTTCTTCCCCCAGCATGGTGCCGTCAATGTCAATCACCGCAGCGATGTCGTCCCGCTCCCGGCCAAGCTGTACCGCTACTGCGCCTCCGATAGAATGTCCCGTAAGTCCGATTTTTTCTGTGTCTGTCATCTCAAATACACCTAAAATTTCCGCCTTTACATCCTCAGATTCCGTATACCACGCCGTATCAAGCGAACCGGAGTCTTTTGCAGTTTTTATGGTATCCAGCACAAAGTTTTCATCCGCTGTGCGCAGAGACATCCATTCACATGTAACCTTAAAATCATCCTCTGTCTCCGTAAAATCGGAACTATACTGCATATTCATGGCAGTCTGCATAAACCCTGTGTCAACTATAATTGTTTTTCCCTCTGTGTCCTTGGTAAAGAAAGCGTAATAAGGGTGGTCTATACTTGCCACAACATAGCCATTGCTTGCAAGTTCCGCATACAGGGAATAATTGCTGTGGTAATAGCCAAATGAGCCGTGGGCGAATAATATCAGAGGACAGTTTTTAGCACCGCTCCCCGGGTAGTAGAAGTGAATCGGTATCTCACGGTTAGAACCGTCGTTTTCATTGGTTTCAAGTCTGCTGTGGTCGATAAGTATGGCCTGGGTTTCCTTTACTTTGTAGGGACCACTTGTTTCCAGTCCGGCATAGCCTGTGAAAAGAAAGGCAGGGACAAGTGAGAAACCAATCAGGATAATGCCCATCACGGTGCCGACAACCGCTTTTGCCTTTGTTATTTCTTTTTTGACACTGCTGCGCTTGATAAGATATGTGATACAAGATATAGCAAGACGTATTCCCAGGATAACGAGACAGCCGGTAAATCTCCATTTCGCCCCTGTTACAGGCAAAAGTATGACAAACAGCATGAGTACAAACTCGGCTGCAGAGAAAAAGAATCTGTTTCTGCGCCAGAGGCTTTTGTATTTTGTGAGACTAAACGTTGTAAACGCAATTTCCATAACCATAAAAACTGCAAATAAAATAACTCCCATTTTAAACATCTCCATTCTTTTCATTTTGTGTTTGAGCCGATATATTCAATGTATATCATGCTGCAAAACTAATCAACAGCAAAAATGTAAGATGCAAATTTGAATGGTAAAATACATTTTTTATTTTTGAGGGGTTGTTATGTGTATTAAGCCAGTGCGAAAACAAACGCACTGGCTGTATCTGTTTACTGTTCTACAGATTCTGATTCCTCTTCGATTGGAATCCTCACTGTAACAACTTTACTCTTTTATAATGTCTAATTCCGTCAGATTGATACCAGACGCATTAAGGATAACTTTTAACTCAATATATCTGCCCTTCATTGCCTTATATACCGGTGAACCTTTTTCAGCCAAAACCATGTAACTTTGGAGCCTTGCAAATTCTTCCACATTTTTTTGCATCTGTTCCTTTTCTGTCACTTCCAATACCTCCATATCAAATCACCGCCTTTTCTTCTATTATGGTTGCAAATATACGGTGTGTAAAGTTCTTTTTTATTGATTCTCTGTTTTCACCTCACAATAATATACCCCATATACCCGAAATACACCAAGAGCATCACAGCTCCTTCCAGCCTGCGTATCTTCTTACTGGTCCAGGCAAATATCCAAACCAGAAAACTCATGGCTGTGAGAAGCAAGATATCGATCACATTTTCCATGATAAAGTCGATGGGGCTGATGGAAGCTGCTATGCCAAGCACAAACAAAACATTAAAGATATTGGAGCCGATCACATTGCCAAGTGCCATATCCAGCTCATTTTTCTTTGCCGCCACAGCGGAAGTCACAAGCTCCGGCAGGCTGGTTCCAAGCGCCACGATGGTAAGTCCGATGAGATTCTGGCTAAGCCCAAAGGAAGCGGCAATATCGGAAGCGGAATTTACCACCAGATCACCGCCAAACTTAATGGCAACTGCCCCGCCTATGATAAAAATAGCACTTTTCCATATGGGCAGAACCACCACATCTTCCTCTTCTCCTGAATCTTCCGCCCTTGCTTTTCTGGCAGACTGGATCATCCAGAGCAAAAAGAAAACAAAGACAACCAGAAGCATAATGCCTTCTATCCGGCTTACGGACATCCCGAAATATCCAAATCCCATAAGCAAGATGGCTGTCGCCATAGAAAAGGGGAACTCCCGCTTTAATGTTTTCTCCTGGACCGCAAGGGGTGCAAACAGGGCACAGACACCGCACACAACCATAAGGTTAAAAATATTGGAACCCACCGCATTGCTGACAGCCAGTGCGTTATTGTTACTCATGGAAGCGCTGACGCTGACGGAACATTCCGGCAAGCTGGTTCCCATGGCCACAATGGTCATACCGATAATCATAGAAGGCACCCGAAACATTTTAGCAATACTGGAACTGCCGTCCACAAAAAAATCCGCTCCCTTTATCAGCAAAACAAATCCTGCTACAAGTAATAGATATGACATAAATTTTCCCCTCCCTGTATCTTCATCTAAAGACCCGATTTATTTTTCTTTGGAAAGACTGTACTTCTCTGTTAAGGCTTCCACCTGACGCTCAAATATATCGTCCTCCCCATCCTTCAAGTGGCTTACATAGCTGTGGGCTTCCAGCTCCGTATCCTGAATCTGAATCAGACACACTGCGATATTGGAACAATGGTCAGAGACACGCTCATAATTTGTGGCAATATCCGATAAGATCAGCCCCAGCTCAATGGTACATTTTCCTTTCCTGAGCCGTTTGATATGACGCTTTTTCACGCTCTTGTTCAGCTTGTCAATCACTTCCTCCAAAGGTTCCACGGTAAGCGCCTTTTTTTCGTCCGTATGGATAAATGCATCTACCGAAAGGGTCAGAATATCTTCCAACGCACCGCCGTAAACCCGCATTTCTTCCAATGCCTTTTTGGAAAAATGAAGATCTTTTTTTACCATCTCCTGCACCAACTCCACCACATTAACGGCATGGTCAGAAATCCGCTCAAAATCTGTAATACAGTGTAAAAGAGTGGAAACGTTCTGACTGTCCTGATATCCCAGGTTGTAACTGCTGAGTTTTGTCAGGTAAACACTGATCTTATCCTCATAGAGATCGATACGGTTTTCCAGGGCAATGACCTCCTTTGCCTCCTCATCCGTATATTTCTCTATGGTGTGCATCGCTTTTAAGAAACACCTTTTGGAAAGCACTGCCATATTGTTCGCCAGGATCCTACACTGCTCAATGGCAAAACCCGGCGTTTTTAAAAAACGGTTGTCCAACACCAGAAACTCTTTGTCTTCCGTTGTTTCCTTTTCATCCTCGGATACCGGAATCGTAAGATATGCCAGTTTCTCCAAAACCTTGATAAAGGGAAGCAGAAACAGTGTGGTGAAAATATTAAATATACTGTGAATCAGCGCAATCTGTGCCGCCCCTACGGTCTCGTCCGTAAAGCCAAAATGGATCACTGCGTTTAATCCAAAGTAGACTACCATAAAGATGACAGCGCCGATCAAATTGAAATACAGATGTACAAATGCGGTGCGCTTTGCACTCTTATTTCCCCCCAGAGCAGACAGCATAGCTGTCACGCAGGTACCGATATTCTGGCCCATAATAATGGGGATAACTGAGCCATATGTAAATGCCCCGGTTACAGATAATGCCTGCAGAATACCTACGGAAGCCGATGAAGATTGGATAATGGCTGTCAAAAGTGCACCTACCACCATTCCAAGGATGGGATTTTTAAACACCGTCAGGATATTGGTAAATTCCGGCACATCTGCCAGAGGTTTCACGGCGTTGCTCATAGACTCCATACCAAACATCAGCACTGCAAAACCTAAAAGTATCTCCCCTACATCCTTTTTCCTGTCATTTTTGCCTGCCATGTATAAGATGATACCGATCAATGCCAACACCGGGGAAAAAGAAGAAGGCTTTAAGAGTTTGATGATAAAGCTTTCCCCCTGAATCCCTGTCAGGCTTAAAACCCATGAAGTAATGGTAGTTCCCACATTGGCGCCCATAATGATTCCGATTGCCTGGTACAGCTTCATGATACCGGAATTAACAAATCCCACTACCATAACTGTGGTGGCAGAAGAGGACTGAATCACTGCGGTGACACCTGCACCCAAAAGCACCGCCTTTATGGGGTTGGAGGTAAGCCGTTCCAAAATTATCTCCAGCTTGCCCCCGGAGAGCTTCTCCAAACCTCCACCCATCACGCTCATTCCGTACAAAAATAGTGCCAGCCCGCCAACTAAAGTCAGTATGCCAAAAATATCCATCTCTATCTCCTCGTACTCTGTTATGCTCTCCACACAATACTCTCTGTTAAGTAAAATAAGCAACTATTTCCATTATAACCGAAAGTTTCCTAACTATCCAGTAAAAGAAAAATATTCTTGAAAGTTTATGCAAACTTACCAGCCGCATCTATAATCCCCGGATTTTTTCCACCTTTTTCCGCAATTCCAGCATCTGCCTATCCATCTGGGCAATCACATCTGAATATTGTTTTAGCTCTCCCTCTGCCCGCTTGACCTCCTCCTCCCTTTTCTTGTAACAGATCTGGTTATCCACTCCCGCCCAAAAATCCATGGCCACCGTGCGGATCTGAATTTCCGCCCGCTGTTTTTCTACATTCCTTTTATATGTAAAAGGCACTTCCACAATCAGGTGAAGACTCTGATACCCGCTTTTTTTCGGATTTCTGATGTAGTCCTTCTCTTTGATTACCTCCAGATCCTTCTGCTGTTTCAGCAAATCTGCAATTTTGTATACATCATCACTGTACAGACAAACCGCCCGGATGCCCACAATATCATTGCATTTCTCCAGGGCCTTCTCAAAAGTTACTTCGCACCCTTTTTTTTGAAGTTTTCTCGTTATGCTTTCCGCCGACTTGATCCTGGATTCCACTTTTTGAGTCACAGTGCGCTTGTATTCTGTGGATAATTCCATATCGATGAACTTTAACTTCCATTCCAAATAGGAAATAACCCAGTTTTTCCGCAAAAGAAAATCTGGATTTTCCAATTCATGTTTTAAAACTTCTATTTTTAATCGTTCCCTTCTTTACGCATATTTTTGCTGTATTATCCCACTATCATATTTATGTAATAACATGACAATTTATGCATAAAATATTTGGAAAACCATTTGGCAAGGTGGTATTACACTCCCTCCCCGGGAACTTCATGGGTGTATGCTGATTTTTGGGGCGGTGGTTTTGGCACAGTTGCCGGGCAGGAAATAAATCAGAAAAAGTCTAAAACGTAACCTCCCCATCATGGGAAACAAGAGAACATCTCACAATATGCTCAACCTCTGCCATTTTTTCCATAAACTCCTCTTCCCTGCTGATGCGGACTTCCACGATAAAATCCACCCGCTCCGGCTCCATTGTCCTGGACTTTACATGGTAAGCGCTGCTATATTTTTTCAACAGGGCAAGCACCTGCTTTTCCACACTGTACTCTGTGGCATTTACCACCAGAAGCATAGGCGCTTTCGCCACAGGCAAAAGTTCCAAAATAAAGATTCCCGCCGTGACAATAGCAGATTCAAACACTGCGATTCCCGCAAGGCCGGCGCCACAGATAATACCGATGGAAATTGCCCAGAACAAAAACACCAGATCCATAGGGTCCTTGATGGCTGTACGGAAACGAACGATAGACAGCGCACCTACCATACCAAGAGATACCACGATACTGGATTGAATGGTCAGTATGATCGCCGCCGTGATCACCGTCAGTGCTGCCAGTGAAATGTTAAAGCTTTTGGAATAAAAAGTTTTTCTGGTGTAGGACCTGTAAACAATAAATATGTATAAGGCAAAGCCGCTGGCAATCAACAGCGAAAATACGATACTTTTGGTGGTTAGTCCCGAGGCGGCATAACCTTCCAGAAAAGATTTTTTAAATATGTCCTGAAATGTTGTCATTCTCTTCCTCCTATGATCCGGTACAATTGTACCAGTGTACTTTAATATCTGTAATCTTTGTTGCAGCTGTGAGCGGCTCCGTACTTTCTGCAGAGATAGTACTTGGAAAATGTGCTCTGCTTAAGCCCCCGCATCTGAATGCTGTGGTTGATATAATCCGGAAGAAATTCATCGTATTTCACTTCCAGAAGATTCAAGCCCACAGGCATAATGGGCCTTGTCAGTATCTTTTCCTTCAAAAAATCTTCCACCCGGCCGCTGGAGCGGATATTGATGTCCAGTGTGACCCGCACATTACCATCGGGACAGATAAAAGGGATTCTGTCATATTCCACAATAACTTTTGGCCTAAGACCTTTTAGCTCCTGCCAGAGAAAAAACTTCCGCAAAAGGGGATGACGCTCTGCCTCCTGCCAGGAAATCCCTTCTCTGCGCACCAGCCTTTCACATTGATCTTTCTGTAAAGGACAGGATAATTTTAAAGTTTTTCCTCTCTCTTTTCTCTTAAGCTCCAACCGGATTCTCTCCAAGCTTCCATTATAAATGCGGATGCGGAATTTCTCCCTGGGGTCCGTTCCATTTTCATTTTCGTAATAACACCGATTTTCATAATCGTCGAAATAAAGACTTCGTATCTCGTAAAATCCCTTTTCCCCCACATGGGAATCTAAGGGGATCACCGACGGAAGCCGCACTTTCAGTATTTCCAACTGCCGCCTGTCTATGGGATATTTCATCTCATGACGATATTTCTCTGGCTTTTTCTCCTGTTTTGTCTCCATAATTTTGCTCCAATATATTTTACCGTTTGCCCGACCATTCCTGGAAGATTCCCTCTGTGAGATAATGCATATACACATCTGGGTAGTCCAATCCATCAAAAATTGGATACCGTGCAATATAGACATTTACGTCAAAATCTTCACATCCCTGGTGAGCCTCTTTCATGCCTTCTGTGACAAAATATTTTAACACTGCCTCGTCACTTGTGCCCACCTGCTCTTCCACCTGGGGATAGTGTGACAGGTAATACTCTTTATCGTAGACCGGGGCATAATTTACCCCCTCATACACTGTGTTGGTGATCTCCGGCAATCCAACATTTAAGACAACCTCTATCATACCGTTTTCCAACATCGTCTGAGATTCTATTTTTCCCAGGTTTGACACCACAATTGTATTTTCTGTAAAACTGCTTCCAAGCTGGCTCATAAGAGTAACTCTGTAATGATATTCCTCTTTGGAATCAAATAAACTGCCCTGTTCCAAAAAATTAGCCGAAGCTATTTTTCCTCCGCACCATTTATCTAAAAGTTCAATATCTGTTTCCACGGGCATCCCTGCCAGAGGCTTTTCCGCAAAAAGACATATTTCCTCCGTCTCCCTGCACCCTGTCCAACCCTCTAAAGTTTCGGACAGCCAGTCATGCCTGTTCACCACAAACTCCCGCAGATACTCAACACTTTCCTCGTAGGATTTGAAATGAATCGTAATTCCTGTCTGATTAAAATCCCACAGCATATAATTCATTCTCTGGGATGCATAAATTTCCTCATTGTACCCCGCCAGTGATTTTATGTACTCGCCCTGCTGCCCTGCGTCTCCCAAAAGAATGTTCTGAACCATAGGAGACATTTCATTTTCATACACGTCCTTTATTTTTTGGAAAACCGCCGGGATAACAGAAATATCAGAACCCACATTGTCCGGATAAAATCCTTCCGGGTCCGTCAGCTCGGAAAGCTGATGGTCTATGCCGTAACACAGATCAAAATCCCATAGGCTGCAAAAATAAATCTTGTCCTCATCCGAGGGGATATAACAGTAAGTAGAAGAGCTAAACCCGTCGGGGTTTTTGGAAAACTGCTGCACCAGATAGTACCTGGCGTAAGATTCCAAATCCACATAATCCTCAATGGTTTTTCCGTTGGTGGGATGAGTTCCCCCATGCTCCATTGTCTCCACCAGCTCTTCCCAAATCTGTCTGACATACTCAATCTGGTCAGCAGATATATGTTCCGGCTCCTCTATTGTGACAAACATGCCATTGCTAAGTTCCAGGTAATGTTCCCGTTCCATATAATGAGAGTAGTCGATCTGCATAAGATAACTGCCGTTCTCCTCAATGGCCACATTGGTGTTAGAGATACCAGGCAGCTCTGTCAAAAGATAATTTCCCACATACTCGCCGTCATAGTATACATCTACCGGCTGACAGTCCGGGGAATCGGAAAGTCCCAGTTCTTTTCCCAATTGGTAAGATATGGTATTGTGCTGTAAACTGGTATCATAGGAATTTGCAAGCAGTGCAAAACTTTTCCTGGGTTCCCCGATTTCCAGCATATCCTCTTTTGAACTCAGTTTAATCTGGTATGCCTTCTTTTTTGCGCTGGCGGTAAAATTTCCCCGAATCCTAAGCTTTTCCGCCCTCTGCTTGCAGATGAGATATCCATTCTTGTCCAATTCGTAAACCGAAGCCTCTGCCACATTGGAATGGTCTTTCGTAGCTTCCACCCAGGAACGGCCCTCCGCTTCATCGTCGCTCACAAGAAAAACAGAGGGAATATTTGAAGATTCCATGATCCAAAGCTCATAATCCTCCGCCAATCCTCCTGCATCACAGACCTGAAACAAAAGTTTATACGTTTTCTCTTCCTTATTATATGTTCCCTGATTGAAAACATCGATGACAATTTTATCTTTAATGATGCTGTCATTAAAAGTTACCCATTCCCCTAATGGGCAGGAAAAATTTAGCACAAGTGCAGACAAATCCATTCCCGAAGGCAGAAACAGATAATTTTTTTCATCAACCTCCTGATTGATTATCCTGGTTCCGCTGATCCCCTCTCTGCCGTCTACATAGCAATACAAGTTCTCCCCAGACTCTGTCTCTTCCTGGGGAGAACTCTTGGCAATAATATCCGATATAAAGATGTAGATACCGCAGATCAGCAGTGTCACTGAAATCAGCAGAACTCTTTTTCCTTTTCTGTCAACCATAGTATATATTCCTTTTTGCCATGACCCCGATAAGTGCCACAGCAAATATTTCATCTTTTTCTCTATATATACCATTTCTACCAAAATATTGCAATAACGTTGTTGACATTTCTCATAAGTTTCTTAAAGTGAATTCTACTCCCCCTTCTCTCCAAACTCTATCCGTTTTTCACCCACCAGCTTGGGAGGTCTTAAAGTACCATCATGAGATATTGTATTCTTATAAAAACACACATCTATATATTTGCAATTTTGCCCCGGCTGTGTCCCGTATTCGCTCTCAAACCGAATTTCACCTTTCTTTTCATCATAAGAAATAGCTTTAAAACTACAGTCATTTCCCTGGTCATCTGTGATTGTGATTCCATAATCAAGTTCATAAAGTTCTATCTCTCTCATCTCCTCAGACTCATATTTCCTGGGGTCTTTATCACATAAGACACGAATTTGTCCCTCAGCCGTGCTGTAGGTATACTCTTTTAAGCGGAATACCTGACCATCCTCGTCTTCCATGTCAATATCAAGGTTGTATTCAAAATACTCTCTCTCCAGACCGTTTTTTTCAGGAATAACGGTAAACTCAAAATTTTCTGAAGTCTCCCAATATCCTTTTCCGTTTCTCTCATAGTAGCTTATCACAAGTTCAATCTTCTGTATTTCTTCTGGGACTGTCCCTTTTTCACAGATATATTCCATAACAAATTCTTCTTCACTTTCCTCTGTATAGGTATCTGTGGAAACACAGTCTATATATTCACCGTTTATGATTACTCCGTTAATTGATATCATACTCTCATCCCTGGAAGCATGATACCCCTCCACAATCACATATGCAGTAATTCTGTCCTTACCCAGCATAACCTCTTTTAAGTTCACAGTGATTCCGTCTATTGTCTGGCTCTGCATTACTTCCAAAAATTCATATATCCCTGTCCGCCTCCTTTAAGCTCTCCAAAAAACGATTGATCACCCTCAATGTTTCCTTTTCCGCAGCCGGTCTATGGCATGCCCTCTTGTGATCTTTCCTAAAAAAACAGACAATATTTCCGGCCGTTTTGGCGGGATACAAGACCAGGCAGACATCCAGGTATCATTTACACATTCCTTGGAATCCTCCTCGCTGCCAAGCATATTCCAGGCAATTTTATAGCAGTAGGACTGATATTTTAAACTCAATTCCAAAATCCCCTGCTCCTCCCTGGCAAAAAGTAAATCTACAATATTCCTATCCTCCATTTTTCCCTCCTTTGTATTACAGACGTTTCCCGGTAAACCCTGTCATAGTTATAGTCGTATTATCTTTCAAGAGGTGTCACTTTTTTATTCCTTTTTCCCTATGCAGGCGTGCGCATAGAAAAAGACACAGATTTTGGCATTTTTAAAATACCACAAATCTATGTCTTTAAATGCAAAATACCTAACAGGCTGCTTATTCATTTTTTGCCCGGAGCTTTTCAATGTATTCTTTTAACTCCTCCATCGATTCAATTTTACTCAGTGCGTCTATGATTAATTGACGTTCAAGTTTTTCTGCCAATTCTTTAATAATTTCCCCTTGTGATGGCATACCTTTCACCCCTTCCCGGACTGTCCCATATTTTTCTGCGATATGCTCCACTACCCTGTCTGACATATCTGTTGCTATTTTTATCTTAACATTCTTTATTGAAAAAAACAATGAAAGAATTCTTGTGGCTTCTACCCTAGCAACTCCAGCAGTTCCTCTCTTGAGAAAGATCCGCTCTCCATTCCTGCTCCTTCTAAAACATTGTCTGCCAGCTGTTTCTTCTTTTCCTGCATCTCAATAATTCTTTCTTCTATGGTTCCCTCTGTCACAAGCTTGTAAACTGTCACCACATTTTTCTGACCAATCCGGTATGCCCGGTCTGTGGCCTGGTTCTGGACCGCCACATTCCACCAGGGATCACAGTGGATCACAATATCCGCCGCTGTGAGATTCAGGCCTGTCCCACCCGCTTTCAGGGAAATGCAAAACACCTGGGTGTCATCCTTATTAAAATCCTCCACCATGCGCATCCGCTTTTCCTTTCCCACCGAGCCTGTGAGCATATAATAGGAAATTCCCGCCCGATCAAACTGCTCTCTCACATGATCCAACATAGTGGTAAACTGGGAAAATAAGAGAATCTTATGTCCACTGGCCACCGCTCCCGACACCAGCTCCATACAGGTCTCCATCTTGGCGGACTCTCCACCATATCCCTCAAAAACCAGTGAAGGGTCACAGCAGATCTGCCGAAGCCTTGTAAGTTCCGCCAAAAGTTCTATTTTTCCCTTGGCAAACTGAGCGTCATCCTGCTTTTCCAGCATAAGTTTTATTTTCTGCACATGGGCATTGTACAGGGACAACTGCTCCCCTTCCAGCCTGCTGAATACATTCTCCTCGATTTTTTCCGGCAGATCTTTTAACACATCTGTCTTTAAGCGCCGCAGTACAAAGGGGCGTATCATCCTCTGAAGGCGCTGCATTTTGTTTTCATCCCCCGCCGATACTATGGGAATTTCCATATCGTTTCGGAATCTGTTATAATTGTAGAGAAATCCCGGCATCAAAAAGTCAAATATGCTCCACAGTTCGCTGAGACGGTTCTCAATGGGTGTTCCTGTCAATGCCAGCCGAAACGAGGCATGGATTTCCTTCACACTGTTTGCCGCCTGGGTGATGGGATTTTTGATATACTGCGCCTCGTCAATGATCTGCATAGCAAAAATTGTATTTTCATACAACTCTACATCCCGTTTCAGGGAATCGTAGGAGGTAATGGCAATATCCCCCGGGTTTACCGCCTCAATCTGCTCCCTGCGCTCCTGGGCAGGCCCGGAAATCACCACAGGGGACAGGGAAGGCGCAAATCGTTTCATCTCTTTTTTCCAGTTGTAAACCAGAGAAGCGGGACACACAATGAGGGAAGGCTTCTGCTCCTCCCCTTTGGCTTCCACCTCAAGTTTTTCTGCCAAAAGCAGGCTGATCACCTGCAAAGTTTTCCCAAGTCCCATATCATCTGCCAAAATCCCCCCAAAACCGTAGTATCGCAGGGTTTTCAGCCACCGAAACCCGTTTTTCTGATATTCCCGCATTACTTTTTTCAATGAGGTGGGAATCTCGTAATCGCTGTCCTCAATGGTCTTCATATTGCGGACAACCGCCTTAAATTCCTTATTTTTCTCCACATTTAGAGACTCGCTGTCTTTCAGAGAACTGTCCAAATACATGGCACGGTACATGGGAACTTCTATTTTCCCGGTTTTCATCTTATTTTCGGAAAACATCAGATCCTCTTTTAAATCTGCCAGGCTCTCCAAACCGTTGTCATGGTTTAAGTTGATAAAATCCCCGTTTTTTAACCGGATAAACTTCTTTTTCCTGTTATATTTTCCGAGAAGATAGGACAGTTCCTCCATGGAGATTTCCTCAGACTGCAGTGTCAGCTCTAAAAGCCCGCTCTTTAAGGAAATTCCCACTGCCACCCTGGGAGAATTATGGATTTTCATATTTTGAAAAGCATCCGAAGCATAAATCGTCATCAGCTCGCTCAGCCTCTGCAATCCCCCGGAAATCAGCTGGTATAGGAGATTTTCATCATGCTGTATAATGAAAAATTCTTCCGCCGCATCCTTTTTTTCAAAATAGGATTCTACAATGTTTAGAATCCTCATTTCCTCCTCCAAATCCCGGATTCCGTCAAAGCCGCCTTTTTCCAAAAGGTTGTACTTGTGTTCTTTGTAAATGCTTACCACCTTGCCCGCAACCACATCATGCTCCATCTTGTCCACATACAGCTCAAACTCCGGCTTTTCCGGGAGATACATCTCCTCCTCAAAGTTTTCACAGTCCAAAATAGTAAGCTCTTTGATCAGAGGAAGCAATTCTTTTGAAAAGACAGCAAGCTCATTCTCTGCAATATAACACTGATTTCCATTTTCCGAGGCAAGATATTCAAAAAATTTTCCGAGCTGGCTCTTTAGCCTGCTGCTGCTGGGAGAAATCTCCCCGTCCTGATAAAAAAAGTAGCAGTTTCTTCCATATAAAATATTACTGTCCTTCAGATGGACAGTAATGCCGCAGCCGTCCCCCCGGATTTCCATTCTAGGCTTTTTCTTTTCCTCCCTTACATACCACACGGTATCTTCCGTTTCCGGCAGCTTCCCCTCAAAATACTCCCCTGCCATCAAAAATAGAAATTCCTCTATTCCCGCCTCTGATAAGTCCAATCCCCGCTCTTTATCCTTTGACATACTGTAACGGTAATAGGAAATGTGCATATATTCCTCCTGCCGCTTTTGTATAAAATCAATCAGCTTGACAGACTGTGGGGTAAACACATCAATGTGATGACAAAACTCCAGCTTTTTCCCGTATACGACTTTCTCAAAGTTGTTCACTGCATTTGTAAAGTTCATCAGACTTTTTACCACATATTTGTGTTCCATGCCCACTTTGAAATCCACATACATGCTTTTTCTTGTGAAAAATTTCACATAAGGAACCAGCTCCATTTTTCCCCGTATATTTTCGGGGATCATATATTTGGAATTGCTTTTATCGCTGTAATTCTTCAAAATCCCTTTCATGCGCATGGACGTCTTAGGGTGAAAGCCCTGGGTAAATCCATCTTTTTTCTTCCACTTGATTTCCAGCACATCCTTGGCCTTCCGCTGCTGCAAATACTCAGCCAGAAGTGCCACGCAGTGGGGACATATTCCGTCCCAGCTCTCCTCACAACTACACCGCCACTCCCGGACTTCACTGTAACTTTCGTCCACCACAGCGCTTACCTTATACACTGTGTCAAAATCTATGGACACTCCGCCCTCCATATCGGCAATTACACCGCCTTCGTCCTCTCCGTACACACTATATTGAAAATTTTTCACACAACGGTATTGCTGTAACTCCAGTCCTTTGTGATATACCCTGCTTGCGGCCATGTCCCGCACGTCTGATAAAGTCAGCATCGATTTCCCCCTAAAATATTGTTATCTTTCATTTTACCAGAAAAAATGAAAAAAAAATACAGTTGACAAATGAAATCCCCCCCATTATAATACTTGGTAACAAAAACAGTTAAGGCTATGATAAGAACAAGTAACAAAAAACAGACACATACAGAAAGCAACCGGTTGATGAGAGGTGCATGGAGAGTTTTTTGTGAATACATCTTTGAGCTTCACACCAAACCCTGATCATAGAAAAGGCAGTAGGCTGTGACGGTTTGTACCCGTTAAGGTACAGGGTATTGATAGATACCTGCTAAGGCAGAAGATGTGAGTCTTCTGTAAACAAAGGTGGTAACACGAGTATGATCTTCGTCCTTTATAGGACGGGGATTTTTTTATGCACAAGCCCGCATAAAGTTTAATCATAGACTTAAAAAATACTGAGAAAGCAGAGGTACAAAATAATGAAACTGTATGATGAATTAGTGGCAAGGGGCCTGATCGCCCAGGTGACAGATGAAAATGAGATCAAGGAACTGATCAACAACGGAAAAGCTGTGTTTTACATTGGCTTTGACCCCACGGCAGACAGCCTTCATGTGGGACACTTTATGGCGCTTTGTCTGATGAAGCGTTTACAGATGGCAGGGAACAAACCTATCGCCTTAATCGGCGGCGGCACTGCCATGATCGGAGATCCCTCCGGCCGCACGGACATGCGCCAGATGATGACAACAGAGACGATTGCCCACAATGTAGAATGCTTTAAAAAGCAGATGAGCCGTTTTATCGACTTTTCCGATGACAAGGCTCTTCTGGTAAACAACGCAGACTGGCTTTTGGACTTAAACTACATTGATGTACTGCGGGAGGTAGGTTCCCATTTTTCCGTCAACCGTATGCTCACGGCAGAATGTTACAAACAGAGAATGGAAAAAGGATTAAGCTTCCTGGAATTTAACTACATGATCATGCAGAGCTACGACTTTTACGTTCTCTTCCAGAAATACGGCTGCAATATGGAATTTGGCGGAGACGACCAGTGGAGCAATATGTTGGGAGGCACAGAGCTGATCCGCCGGAAGCTGGGAAAAGATGCCTACGCTATGACTATTAACCTTCTTTTAAACTCAGAAGGCAAAAAAATGGGAAAAACCCAGTCCGGAGCTGTATGGCTTGACCCAAACAAAACCTCTCCCTTTGAATTTTACCAGTACTGGAGAAATGTCTCCGATGACGACGTGTTAAAATGTATCAAAATGCTGACCTTCCTTCCCTTAGAGGAAATTCAGGCTATGGAATCCTGGGAGGGAAGCCAGTTGAATCAGGCGAAAGAGATTCTCGCCTTTGAGCTCACCAACCTGGTACACGGGGAGGAAGAGGCAAAAAAAGCCCAGGAAAGCGCAAAGGCTCTCTTTGGCGGCGGCAATGCGGCAGATATGCCCACCACAAACATTACGGAATCTGACCTCAGGGATGGAAAAATCGATATTTTAGGTCTTTTGGTGTGCTCTTCCCTGTCCAAATCCAGAGGAGAGGCAAGACGAAATGTAGAACAGGGCGGCGTTACCGTCAACGGAGAAAAAGTTACCGATATTCACACTTCCTACACCTTAGAGGATATCAAAGCGGAAGATTTCATCTTAAAACGGGGGAAGAAGAACTTTAGCAGAATTACGGCGGAATAAGGACTTTACACCAGACATAAAACCACTTATATGATTATCTACAAAACAATTTATACGCAGCAGCAAAGTGTAAAGTCTTTCTTCCGTTATCACATGGAATTGACTTTACACTTTTTAAAAAGCAGTCTATTTTCCTCTCTATAAATTTATCCCTCATTTATCTGAAAATCCGTCTTCCTCAATATTCCGGAAGAAACTAAAAGCAGCAAAAATGTAACTGTCAACGCAATAGATACGGTAGAAGACAAAGTCAGATATCTCCCCACGATACTGCTGAATCCGTAAAACAAAATAGCCCCTATGGCAATAACAATACTCTGAAAGGAAAGTGCCCTTGCCCGAAAATAATTTTCCACATTCTTCTGGAACAACTGATATTTCACAGGAGCATACAGAGTAAAAATGATACTATTCAAAAGATACAAAAGCGGAACGACCCACACATTTACTTTAAAGGCATAGGAGGGCAGTATGATCAGCGCTTGAAATGCCGGAAAACAATACAATAGTGTTTCACTTTTAAGATATTTTTGCAAATATGGTGTCAACAGTCCAAATAAAGAGGAAACAGCAAGCTGCAGAGCAATCATAATACCGATAATATCCGAGGTCAATCCAAATCCTTCCAGATAAAGAGCATACAAATCTTCCACACCAACATAAGAAAAAGCATTGGCAAAATCAATCAGATATAAGGCGATCAGGATATTCCTCTGATTCACAGAAAGATGAATCTTCTGTTTTTTCTTCGATTTTTCTTTTTGCCTTTCAGATTTCTTCTCTCTCATCAGCAAAATCGTACAGGTCGTGACCAAAAGCGAAAAAAGATCTATGCAAATTGCAACAGAATATCCAAACTTGTGGATTACCATACCTCCCATAACACAGGAAACTGCCAACGCCATATAGAAAACAATTCTCTCCACGGCATTCCAATGTACCAGCAGCTGGTTGTCGATGCCGTCAACAAACAAGGATTCCACCGAACCGCTGATAAAGGTATATCCAACTGCCTGGACAAATACAAATAGATATGCCGTAAGCGCTTTTCCATTCATTGTCAAAAGCATCAGATACGCAATGATCATCAACACCATTCCAGTGATTCCGCTGATTTTCCGCCCATAGCAGTCTGACACATAACCTGTTGGAATTTCAAACAGAAATTTTGTCGCCTGATAGACAAAGAAAACACTTGACACCAGCGAAAGAGATAGGCCGATATCTGACAGATAGAGGGATAAAAACGAAGACATTATATTCAGGTTAGAAAAAAACACAAACAACATGTATAGTTTAATATTACTCTTTTTCTTTCTCATTTGTCACATTCCTATTCTTGTATAATATTCCACGTCATCTTCATGGTGTATGTAAGCCCCATTTTTCAACTGTACTTGCAGGGACGCCGCATTGTCTTTCCTAACTGACATGTATATTTCATCTTCGTCAATAATGTCTTTTGCAATGGAAATCATTATTTTCAGGCCTTCTGTTGCATATCCCTTTTTTCGATACTCAGATTTGATCCCATATCCAATATGACCGGCACCATTTCGCAGAGATTCGCTCAATTTTTGCCTGAGTCGGAACCATCCCACGATTTCATCATTATCCCAGAGAAAATATTCTGTGCAAGGAACAAAACCCTCCGGCAGATCGATGCCTTTTGCATGATTCAACATTCTTGGCAGGGCATAATCCTTAAATTTTTCCAGAGAAATGTTGGAATAACTGTTGGTAAAGCCATTCTCATTTTCTGGGGTATTAGTCACATACTCAAACTCTTTTTCTACATCTTCCCAATTTGCTTCTCGTAATTCCATACTATCACCTCATATAAAAGGAATTTTTAATATCAACAAAGAATATACATATTACATCTTCTTTTTCAAAAACTCCATCACCGCCTCATAATTTTCCGGCTCATGTGGAAAAGTACATTGACTGCAATCCTTTATTTTTCTCCCCTTAGATTCCCTAAAAACAGGATTTCCAGGGCAGTCCTCAAACCGATTCATGGGACAATAGCAAAACAGACAGTTAAATTCCTCGCTTTTCATCCCTTTATGGCAGGGATAATATTTGCAGTCCGTGTTCTTAAAATATTTATAACTGTTTTCCATACATTCTCCTGACAAATATACTATTTTTCTATCCTCTCAATCACACAGCTATGTGGTTTGTTCGGATTATCCTTGTTATAATTCACTGCCACAAGCAGGATTTCGCCGGTATAACCTTCGATCTGCTGTGTATATTTCCGGTCTTTAATCTGCTGTATGGCAGTATTAGCAGACTTACCATACTTAAGTTCTACCACCAGAGCAGGTTTGTCTGTATGGGGTAAGGGCAGAAATACAATATCTGCAAACCCTTTTCCCGCCGGAAACTCACGCACAAGCATATAATCCTTCCTTGCACTGTAATAAGCAAGTCCGATGGCACAGCCAAGAGAATTTTCATCATTGTAGGTCAATATGGACGCCGCTTCTGTATGCGCCTTGTCAAGTCCCTGGGCAACACTGTCCTCATCACCATTCAATGTGTCCTCCAGAAGCTTTTCCGATGCTTTCAGTATGCGCATAACCTCCTGCCATCCGCCCACACTCATGGCATTTTCAAACTCTTCGATAATTTCCTTATTTGGGATAAATGCCTCCTTTGTCCGTGAATCATAGGCAAGGTATCCCAGATGGATCAGCAGCGTCAACACATCATCCTTTGTCTTAAATGTACACATATCATTCTGAAAACTGTTGGTATTTACAACAATGCGCCCCCCGCCGATCATCTGAGCAATATCCAGGCGGAGTCCGTCAAAATCCATATCCATATAGATTTTCAGCGCCTCATAAGTTTCTGTGGATGTCCAATAATTTGCCAAATCCTGACAACTCATTGCCTCCACTACCGATTTTGGATTATACATATGCCTGAATTTCTTAAACATATAGCCGTCGTACCAACTGCTTACTTCCGCAAAATTCATCCCAAAACTCTGACACAGTTCTTTTACCTCATCCTCCGTAAAACCGGTAAATTCCTCCAACATCTTCTGATTCGTCATAGAAAATTCTCTGAACATGTTCAGTGCAGAATGCTGTCCGTACTTTTTTACCGGCAGAATCCCTGTCATATAGGCCAGTGCTACATGTGGCTGGTCTTTTAATAAATTTCTCAGAAAATCAAGATATTGTTTCTGCAAATCCTCTGACTGCTGTCTCTCCCGCATCACGCAGTCCCACTCATCAATGAGAAAAATAAATTCCCTGCCGATTTTTGCATAAATCTTTCGCAATGCGGCAGCAAGCCTTATATC
>JAMPFA010000042.1 GCA_023664725.1 Roseburia sp.
GAACCCACGTATCTAGCTTGGAAGGCTAGTGTTCTACCATTGAACTACACCCGCTTAACTCATAACAAATATAGTCTACATGAAATTGTGTGAGTTGTCAAGAAAATTTGGAAAATATTTTTGGCTCTATAATATATGCCTTCCATTAATAAAGGGGGATGTCTGAACTGTTACGCCCCATCCGTTACTGCATCATCTTTTCTCGCCATAAGCCTTGAATTTCCCATAACAGGGGAATATAATAAGAACTGTAGATAAGATTTTGCCGGCTTTTGGCAATACAAGAGGGGATAAAGATGAAAAAGTCATATGAGATTGATATGTGCAACGGGCCGCTCTTTGGGAAAATCCTGGCGTTTTCCGTGCCATTGATGTTGTCTGGAATTTTGCAGTTGTTATTTAATGGGGCAGATACCGTTGTGGTGGGAAGATTTGCCGGAAACACGGCGCTGGCGGCGGTGGGGTCCACCTCATCACTGATCAATTTTCTCACAAATCTTTTTATCGGATTTTCCGTTGGGGCAAATGTGCTCATCGCAAGGTTTTACGGGGCAAAAAAGGAGAAAGAGGCAAGTGAGACAGTGCACAGCGCCATCTGCCTGAGCGTGATCTGCGGCGTGATCCTTCTGGCGCTTGGGGTTTGCGTTACAAAGCAGATCCTGGTGTGGATGGGCACTCCGGAGGAAGTTTTGGGACAGGCTGCGCTGTACATGAAAATATATTTTATCGGGATGCCGGTGATTTTGCTCTACAACTTCGGCAGTTCTATATTAAGGGCAATCGGAGATACCAGACGTCCCCTGTATTATCTTATGGCAGCAGGGGTGGTAAATGTGCTGTTGAACCTTGTGTTTGTCATAGGATTTAGGATGGGGGTGGCAGGGGTTGCAACAGCCACAGTGGTCTCCCAGGCGCTCTCCGCATTTTTGATCCTCCGCTGCCTTTCCAGGCTGGAAGGGTTTTGCAGATTGGATGTAAAAAAGCTTTGTCTGAAAAAGGATAAGACCCTTCAGATCATGAGGATCGGTTTCCCGGCAGGTTTACAGGGCATGGTGTTTTCCCTGTCCAATGTGCTGATCCAGTCCTCTGTCAACTCCTTCGGCTCTGTGGCAATGGCTGGAAATACGGCGGCCATGAACCTGGAAGGGTTTATCTATATTGCCATGAACTCTTTTCATCAGACGGCTATGAGTTTTACAAGCCAGAATCTGGGAGCGGGCAAGATAAAGAGGATCAACCAGGTGTTGCTTTTATGCCTTGGCATGGTGGCTTTTGTGGGACTTTCCATGGGATGGGCTGCGTACCTGGCAGGAAAGCCATTGCTTGGCATCTATTCTTCCGATGAGGAAGTGATCCGCTATGGAATCATGCGGCTTTCCATAATCTGCACCACCTACTGTCTCTGCGGTATCATGGATGTGTTTGTGGGGGCATTGAGGGGGATCGGGTATTCCTTTATGCCCATGGTGGTGTCGCTCTTAGGAGCCTGCGGCCTTAGGATTTTATGGATTTTTACTATTTTTCAGTGGCACAGGTCACTGCTTGGACTGTACATTTCTTATCCTGTCAGCTGGTTTCTTACCGGGGCAGTCCATGCCCTTTGTTATATCATAGTGAACAAAAAGCATTTAAAGGTGGTTTACAGCCAGAAGGAAAAGTAGGAGGGTTTTATGCTGGAACAAATTATGGAGGCTGTGAGAGAGTGCAGCAAAATTATTCTGGAAGCGGAAAATATAAAGAATGCCACCAGCAGCAAGCTGGGACATGCCAATTTTGTGACAAAATATGACAAGTGGATACAGCAGGAACTGTTTGAGCGTCTGGGGAAAATTTTGCCGGAGGCGGCTTTTATGGGGGAAGAGGGAGTTGGAAAGCGTTATATCGGGGAAGGCTATCTCTTTGTGGTAGACCCCATTGACGGCACCACCAATTTTATCAAGGGATATCATTCCAGCACCATTTCAGTTGGGCTTTTAAAGGATGGAAAGCCGGTTCTGGGCGTTGTCTACAATCCTTACAGGGACGAAATGTACACAGCGGAAAAAGGGAAAGGGGCGTATCTGAACGGAGAGGCTCTCCATGTGTCGGAGGATACGCTGGGCGAGAGTCTGGTGGCATTTGGAACGTCACCTTATTATGAAGAATTGTGGGAGAGGTCTTTTAATCTTGCCCAGGTATTTTTCAGCCAGTCATTGGACGTGAGAAGAAGCGGTTCCGCTACCATTGACCTGTGTGATGTGGCAAGCGGCAGGGTGGGGGTATATTTTGAACTGCGGCTGTCACCCTGGGATTATGCGGCTGCATCCCTCATCGTGGAGGAGGCCGGAGGCCAGGTGAGAGGTGTAGAGGGGGAACCTTTGCAGTTCGCCCGTCCCCAGGGAGTCATCGCCTGCGGGGGAAAAATTTCCATGGACGCACTGCTGCAGCTTATGGAGCGGGTGGATTGAGGTGGATTTTTCCAGGTGGGGAGAAAAATGGGCTATTAAATTTACGTTGTATTCAATGTCACTTTACAGGAGTAATTTTTCTATGTAAAATAGAAACATAAAAATGAAAAAAGGAGAAAAAAGGTATGGCAAACAGATTTGTACTCAATGAGACATCTTATCACGGAGCAGGGGCGATCAAGGAAATTGCGGCTGAGGCAAAAGGAAGGGGATTTCAAAAGGCATTTGTATGTTCAGATCCCGACTTGGTGAAATTCAATGTTACAGGGAAAGTGCTGGAAGTTTTGGATGGGGCAGGGCTTGCATATGAACTGTATTCCAACATCAAGCCCAATCCGACCATTGAGAACGTGCAGACAGGGGTGGAGGCATATAAGAAATCGGGAGCTGATTATCTGATCGCCATCGGCGGGGGATCTTCCATGGACACTGCCAAGGCAATCGGCATTATCATCAACAATCCTGACTTTGCAGATGTTGTAAGCTTAGAGGGAGTGGCTCCCACAAAGAATAAATCCGTTCCGATTTTTGCAGTGCCTACAACGGCGGGAACAGCAGCAGAGGTGACGATCAACTATGTGATTACAGATGCAGAGAAAAATCGAAAGATGGTTTGTGTAGACCCGAAAGACATTCCGGTGGCAGCGTTTGTAGATCCTGAGATGATGTCCTCTATGCCAAAAGGCTTGACGGCGGCAACCGGTATGGATGCCCTGACACATGCCATTGAGGGTTATATCACTGCCGGAGCATGGGAGTTGTCTGATATGTTCCATTTAAAGGCAATTGAGATTATCGCCCGTTCATTGAGAGGGGCAGTGGAAAACACTCCTGAGGGAAGAGAAGATATGGCTCTTGGCCAGTATGTGGCAGGAATGGGATTTTCCAATGTGGGACTTGGGATTGTCCATTCTATGGCACATCCTCTTGGGGCGTTGTATGATACACCCCACGGAATTGCAAATGCAATCATCCTTCCCACAGTTATGGAATATAATGCAGAGGCAACCGGGGAAAAATACCGCGAGATTGCAAGGGCAATGGGCGTAAAAGGTGTGGACGATATGTCTGTGGAAGAGTACCGGAAAGCAGCAGTTGACGCAGTGAAGAAACTTTCCCAGGATGTGGGTATCCCGGGGGACTTAAAGGAGATTGTAAAGGAGGAGGATATTCCTTTCTTAGCACAGTCTGCATATGATGATGCCTGCAGGCCGGGTAATCCAAAGGAGACCAGCGTGGAGGATATCACAGTGTTGTATAAATCCTTGATTTAAAATTTCAGAAGATTTTGTGTTGTAAAGCAAAAAGCCCGGGGTTATCTTCCGGGCTTTTTTACTCATTTACAAGCGGTGGTTTCTATATGTATTTTTGGTGTACAGGATGTTCCCGGCTGCAGAGAGAATAGAAAACATATGATGTAAAAAAATATGATTGCATACCATCCAAACTAACATCAAATACTAATCCTGAGAAAACAACAGGAGAGGGTTTGGATGGAAGAAAACAGATATCTGTGTATCGATTTAAAATCTTTTTACGCCTCTGTGGAGTGTGTGGATCTGGGGCTTGACCCGATGGCCACAAATCTTGCAGTGGCAGACCCGGACAGGGGAGAGGGAACTATCTGCCTTGCCATTACCCCGGCGATGAAAGCCCTTGGAATGAAAAACCGCTGCAGAGTGTACGAGATACCAAAGGATGTGAAATACATCAAAGCGCCGCCGCGGATGAAGCGGTATATTGAATGTTCAGCGGAGATTTACGGAATCTATCTGAAATATTTTGCAAAAGAAGATATCCACGTCTTTTCCATTGACGAGGCTTTTTTTGATGTGAGCCATTATCTTTCCCTGTACAGGCTCTCCGCAAAAGAACTGGCCCTGAAAATTATGGCAGATATCAAAGAGACCACAGGGATCACAGCCACCGCCGGAGTAGGAACAAATCTGTATCTGGCAAAAGTGGCTTTGGATATCATGGCAAAGCATGTGAAGGAAAATATTGCCTGTCTGGACGAGGAATCCTACCAGAAAAAATTGTGGAACCACAGACCCATCACAGACTTTTTCCGGGTGGGAGAGGGAACTGCAAAAAGGCTTTGCCGTGTGGGGATTATGACGATGAGAGATGTGGCGCAGGCAGATGAAGATATGCTCTACCGCATGTTCGGCATGGATGCGGAGCTTTTGATCGACCATGCCTGGGGAAGGGAGAGCGTTACCATGGAGGACATAAAAGCCTATCAGCCGAAACAGAATTCTCTTTCAAACAGCCAGGTGCTTTTCAGGGATTATTCTTTTGAGGAAGCAAGACTTATTGTAAAAGAAATGATGGACAGCCTCTGCCTTGACATGACGGAAAAAGGGGTGGTGGCCCGTTCCGTCTCCCTTGTGGTGGGGTATTCTTATGAGGCAGGGACAAAGGCTGCCGTGGGGACAGTTTCTCTGAGAATCCCTGGCAATTCCTACACGGTGATGATACCTGAGGTGTTAAAACTCTATGAGCGCATCACGGAGAAAGACAGGCCGATCCGCAAACTGACCATAACCTGTAACGCTGTGGGGAAGGAGAGCTGCAGGCAGTATGATCTGTTTACAGATGACAACCTGATAGAGCGGGATAAAAAAATGCAGAAGGCGGTTCTTGAGATCAAGCAGAGATTTGGGGAAAATGCTCTGATCCGTGGGATGGATCTGCAGGAGGCGGGGACAGCCATAGAGCGTAACCGCCAGATTGGAGGGCATAGAAGTGGCGTATAGAAAACATCATCACATGGAGCGGGCAGCCCGGGCAAAGCAGTTTATGCCCTTTGATGCATTAAAGGGATTTCGGGAGGCTTTGGCCCAAAAGGAACAGGAAATTTCTGACTCCTATCCGTATACAAAAAAGGACACCTGTGGTATATTGGTAGAGGAAAGGGAGGAGCCGGAAATATACCATGATAAGGAAATTTAAGTGATCACAGCACTTGAATACTATTAAATTTATAAAGGAGAAGAGGACGATGAGTGAGATTTTAGAGAAAATGAAAACAAGAAGAAGTATCCGCAAATACAAACCGGAGATGATTTCAAAGGATGTGCTGGATAAAATCATCGAGGCGGGAACCTACGCCGCAACGGGCAGAAACAATCAGGCTCCCATTATTGTGGCAGTGACGGACAAAGCTACAAGGGATAAGCTCTCCGCCATCAACTGTAAGATCGGCGGCTGGGAGGAAGGCTTTGACCCCTTCTACGGTGCGCCGGCGGTTCTTATTGTGCTGGCAGACAAGTCATGCCCAACCTATGTCTACGACGGTTCCCTTGTAATGGGAAATCTTATGCTTGCCGCCCATGAGCTGGGTGTGGGGAGCTGCTGGATCCACAGGGCAAAGGAAGAATTTGAGATGCCGGAGTGGAAAGAATGGTTAAAAAATCTCGGCGTTGAAGGAGACTATGAGGGAGTAGGGCACTGTATTTTAGGATATCCAGAAGGCGAGTACCCGGGTATTTTGGAGCGCAAAGACAACTGGGTATATTATGTGGAATAGGTAATCGTATGGCATCAAACTCAATTCATCCGGCAAAGTTATCCCGGGAGTTTTACAATCGGGATGTGCTTACCGTGGCGGAAGAAATCCTTGGAAAAATATTGGTGCATAAGACAAAAGAGGGCGTGGCAAAGGGAAAGATCGTGGAGGTGGAAGCTTACAACGGGCTTTGCGACAAGGCCGCACATTCCTACAAAAATCTGTATTCGGAGCGCACAAAAATCCAGTATGGAGAGGGCGGCTATGCCTATGTGTATCTGATCTACGGGATGCATATCTGTATGAACATTGTGGTAAACAGAGAGAATCTGCCGGAGGTTTTGCTTCTGCGGGCTTTAGAGCCTGTGGAGGGCATCGATCTGATGAAAAAGAGGAGAAAGACGGATAAGTTAAAAAATCTGTGCAGCGGACCGGGGAAACTCAGCCAGGCAATGGGAATTACCAGAGAAAATTATGGGGAAGACCTCTGCGGCGATAGTTTTTATTTGGAGGATGCCCCGGTTCTGACAGCAGAGGAGATTGAGCGGACAAAGCGCATCAACATTGATTATGCTGAGGAAGCAGCAGATTTTTTGTGGAGATTTTCGGTGAAAGGGAATCCCTTTGTTTCCCGGTAAGGACACAGAAAACAGAGACAGGAGGAACTATGGTTCGGGAAGCTGGGAGAAAGGAAATGTGGCTATGTATAAAAATATTGAAAAACAGACAAAGCTGGAGTTAAAAAATCTTATCGAATATCAGGAAAATCAGGTTGTCAGCAAGACGCTGGTGCAAAATGACGCTGTCAGCATGACACTTTTTTCCTTCGACAAAGATGAGGAAATATCTACCCATGCCGCAGGCGGGGATGCCATGGTGACGGTTCTGGAAGGCACAGGCAGATTTACCGTGGGGGGTCAGGTGTTTCTCTTGGAAGCGGGGGAGACGCTGATTATGCCAAAAGATGTTCCCCATGCGGTGTACGGGGAGGAGCGCTTTAAAATGCAGCTGATTGTTTCTTTCTGATAAAAACATAAGTACATTATTTTTGAATTTTAATTGTAATATTTGACAGAAGATTTCTCACACCGCTGTCAAAAAAATCTTTTTGTTCCCCACTGTTTTCTTCTGTCCCATGATAGGTAACGGTCATTTCACCCTGGAAGGTGGAAACTCCAATAATATTGTTGGAGTAGGAGACATTGGGGGGAACAAAAACGATTTTTTTGATACGAATAGTGCTATAGCAGGCAGGAATATCCAACACAGTCAGATTCGTGATACCCAGATCTCTTTTGTTGGAATCCCCTATGTATCCCATTATTTTTGCAAACTGCCCCATCAGTGGATTTTCGCAGCAATGGTAGGTATACAGCAAAGCGCCATCGATGAAAGAGGGGGGCATTTCAGAGAGAAAACGAAGAACAAACCATCGATAGGTTTTTATCATTTTGGAAACCTTTTTTTGTATCTGCTTTGCGTTTCCCTCAAAAGAAATATTTTTATCAAAGGAATGTGTGATGCTGATGCCGGAAGTGAGATTTGCCATGGATTTGTTTTCATTTTCCCGCACACTAAGAGGAATGCCGACAACACGATTTCTGCTGTCAGTCTGTAAAAATGCAGCTACGATATAACTGTTTACAGAGACGCCCATCTGCCTTGCACTTTCGATGATAAGGTCTGTATCTTCTTTTGAAAATTCTTTGTATAGCACACAGGAGGAAGTGGCTTTCCAATAGCGTTCATGTACCCTGTAATAATCCTTCCAGGAAAAAGCGAAGGGGTTTTTGGCATATTTCCTCTGGCAAAATTTCGTGTACAGTTTTGCCACAAGAGTGTATCTCCCACTTGGGGGAATTGTCTCTGGGGACAGCATAGATAAAGGCCTGTATTCAAGTTCTGCGCCGGAGAGAGCGGTCATAATACTTTCGATAAAATAGATCATCGCCTTACCGTCCCCCGCCAGGTGGTGTGCCATAATCAAGAGAGAAGTTTTATTTCCGCCAAGGAGGATAAAACTTCGTATCAATTCCCCATGCTCCAATGCAAAGGGGATTTTTTCATTTGTCTTTATCACGTTTTTCCAGTCATCTTTCAGGAATTCAATCTTGCAGCCGCTTTTTGTCATTTTTTCATAAAAAGCGGTGCCCTCTGATGTTAAGACGATTTTTGATACGGTGGACTGGTTTGCATTGTAGGCAGCTCTTATGGCATCTGCCAGGGCATTTGCGGAGACAGTGCCATCAAGTTCAAGATAAAATGTAATATAGTCGTTGGGCTCAAAAAGATTTGGCCGCTGGGTTCTGATTTCCTGCATAAGATTTCCTCACAGATATTTTTTTATATTTCGCATCCAGATTTTCATCACCAGTTTATGGGGAAGGAGTTTTACATTGAGATGCTGGCATTTTACGTAGAAAGAGCAGATAGAGACATCCCTGCCCTTTTTTGCGTCCTTTATGGCTTTTTCGGCAACAGTCTTTGGGCTTACCATTCCGGGAAATTTTATTTTTTGGCCGTTTCGTTCTTTTGACAGCATGTCTGTATCTACCCAGCCTGGGCTCACCGCTGTCACAGCAATTCCCATAGGTTTCAGCTCTATGTTTAAGCCACGGGAATAGCTGTGTTCAAATGCTTTGGTGGCGGCGTAGAGGTTGAGATAAGGCACAGGCTGAAAGGCGGAGGCGGAGGACACATTGAGGATTTTGCTTCCCTTTTCCATATAGGGAATACAGTAGTTTGTCAATACAGCCATTGCATTGCAATTTAAGAGAATTGTCTTTTCTATTTTCTCTGCTGGAAAATCTTTGGAAGCCATCATCTGCGCCATCCCTGCGTTATTGATCAGGTAGGAAACACATAGGTTTTCTGTAAACAGCTCCTTGATGAAAAGCAAATCTTCTGTTTTCGTCAAGTCAGCACAGATGGGTAAAATTTTTTCTCCGTACTGCTGCTTTAACTGAGAAAGGCGTGTTTCATTTCTGCCGATTACCCAGATTTGGTCCAGAGATTCATTCATAAGTACATGGACAAATTCTTTTCCAATTCCACCGGCTGCTCCTGTTACGATTCCTATTTTCTTTGTATTTTCCACTGTGACATTTCCTCCAATCATTCATGATCTTTTAGCAGGATGCGTTCTAAGTCATGTACGGTAATGGTTTCATATTTTGCGGTAAACAGTTTTTTCAGCGAATAGAGATACACCACTCCCCAGTAAAGATCAGCTAATTTCATGGGAGAACCTGTTACCACAGTTTTTTCCTTCTGTCCCTGGGTGATGATCTCTGCCGTGTACTGATACCAGTCTGCCCGATAAGAGGAATCCTCAAAGGCAAAATCGTTCTGTTCCAAGGTTGCCTGGGCATTTAAGGCGATCATGGCGGCAAAGCTTTCGTCTTTTACCAACCGATCTATCAGAAATTTTGACAGCTTGTGGATTTTTTGTTTTGCAGGCAGGGGAAGTGAGGCTAAGAGTTTTAATTTTTGAGTCTCTTTTCCGCTGTCGATCATGGAATAGATCTCACGGAACAGATCTTCTTTGGATTTAAAGTAAAGGTACATGGTTCCCTGACCGATGCCGATACTCTTGGACAGGTCGCTGATCTTTGTCCCTGCAAAACCGTTTTTTGCAAAGTACAGCATGGCGTCGTGTAATATTTTGGTGCGGGTCTCCTGACGGATTTCCTGGCACCGTTCTGGCGATTTTGGCATGTGTGTTCCTCTTTTTTTGAATGAATATTTGTTCATTAATATTGTAAATGCTGATTCATTTTTTGTCAAGTGAATTTTGTGGAATTGATATGGCGGGCTGAGTGGTTTTACGTTATTACGGCACTCTAAGAATTTGAAAGCTTTGATTGCAAGCAGGAAAAGCAGGTGGTACAATTATATGTGTGAAAAGTTCAATGCTGTTTGTTGAGAAGTTTGGAAAGGAAGTGGAATCATGGCGATACCAACAAATATAAAAACATTACTATCCGGTGAAGTAGTAGAGTGGGCAAGAATTGAATTAAAAGAGACATGGGATCCGGCAGCTTCCTTGAAGACGATTTGTGCATTTTCAAATGACCTTGATAATTGGGGTGGTGGCTATATTATTATTGGTGTTGAAGAGGAAAATGGAAGACCGGTTTATCCGTTAAAGGGTGTTTCGATAGATAAACTTGATGCTTATCAGAAGGATATTTATGCAAAATGCAAGCTTATCAGACCTGCATATATGCCAATAGTTGGTATTGAGACTTACCAGGACAAGCAATTTATCATTCTATGGTGTCCGGGTGGAGATAATAGGCCATATTCCTCACCCAAGACGATGGCAAGGGATAACAAAGAACGTATTCATTATATCCGTAAGGCGTCAAATACTGTAGAACCATCAGACGATGAAGAAAAAGATTTGTTTAATCTGGCAAATCGAGTGCCATTTGATGACAGAGTAAATCATCAGGCGGATATATCAGATTTGAATATAACTTTGATCCAGAATTATCTGAAGGAGATTAAAAGTTCTCTTTATGAAAAGTCAAAAACAGGTGACTTTATTGAAATATGCAGTGATATGAATATCATTAGCAATCTGCCAGAGTACGTAAAGCCAAAGAATGTTGGTTTGATGTTTTTTAGTATGGAACCAGACAAGTTTTTTCCATATTCGCAGATAGATGTTGTCCAGTTTCCAGAGGGATTAGGTGGAAATGATATTTTAGAAAATACATTTAAAGGGCCGATTCACCAGCAACTTAGGGATGCACTTCAATTTATGAAAAATACTATTATTACAGAAAAGGTCGTTAAGCATCCGGATAGAGCGGAATCAGATCGTTTCTTTAATTATCCGTATGCTGCAATTGAGGAAGCTTTGTCTAATGCTGTATATCATCGTGCATATGATGTGAGAGAACCGATTGAAGTTCGGGTAGAACGGGACAAAATTGAAATAGTGAGTTTTCCAGGACCAGATCGTTCTGTAACGCAGGAGGGACTGAAAAGTTTTAGGGTGTCTAACCGACGATACAGAAATCGTAGAATTGGCGATTTCTTAAAAGAGTTGCATTTGACAGAGGGAAGGAATACAGGATTTCAGAAAATTTTGAATGCACTTGAAGCAAATGGTTCTCCCAAACCGGAATTTGAGACAGATGGTGATCATAGCTATTTTATATCAAGATTGTTTGTACATGAGGCGTTTTTGACAGAAGGAGATAAGCAAAAAATAAGTAGAATTTTTGATACAAATCAAAAAAATGAAAGAAGTTTGAAAGAAGTTTTGAAAGAAGTTTTGAAGGAAACGGAATACAAAAAGATAGTTTCCTTAGCAGAAGCGATTGATGTTAAAGGAAGTATTACGCCAGCGGAAGCGAAGAAAATTTGTGGTAAATCTGAGACAACAACATGGAGATATCTAAATATGTTGACGGATACAGGATATATTGTTTCAGTAGGCAGTACCAATCATGCGGTTTATAAACGAGTGTAGATGTTGAAAATAGAAACATGTTAGGAACAGTTTCTTAAATTCAGATCAGCAAAAAGGAGAAAGCGATGTATCGTATAGGAATTGATTTAGGCGGAACAAACATAAAAGCAGGAATTGTGGACGGAGAGCAGAACATTTTAAGAGAAAAATTCGTGCCCACCCTGGCCAGCCGCCCTGCGGAGGAAGTAATTTCCGACATGGCAAAGCTGGTGCGCTCTGTTTTGGAGGAGGAATCACTGGGATTAAAAGATATCCGGGGAATCGGAGTGGGATGCCCGGGAATGATCGACGCAAAAACCGGGGAGATTCCCTACTCCAACAATCTGTGCTGGGAAAATGTGCCCCTGGCGAAGCTTTTAACGAAAAATTTGGAGGCAGATTGTCCCATAAAAATTTCCAATGACGCCAACTGCGCAGCACTGGGGGAGGCGAAAGCAGGAGCGGCAAAGGGGGGTTCCAATGTTGTTCTCTTAACCCTTGGGACAGGCGTAGGCGGCGGCGTTATCGTAGACGGAAAAGTTTTTGAGGGAGCCCATGCAGGAGGGGCGGAGCTTGGCCACACTTCCCTGATCATGGGAGGAGAGAGATGTACCTGCGGGAGAGCGGGCTGTGTGGAGGCCTATGCCTCAGCCACGGCACTGATCCGGGATGCCAGGCGGGCAGCTAAAAAGAATCCTGGGTCTTTGATGAATGCTTTGTGCCAGGGGGATTTAGATAAGATGAACGGCAAGATTCCCTTTGACGCTATGGGAAAAGACGAGACGGCAGCCGCCGTGGTAGAAAACTATTTTGAATATCTGGCTCAGTCCATTGCAAATTTTGTGAATCTGTTTCGACCGGATGTGGTGCTCCTTTCCGGGGGAATCTGCAACCAGGGAAAAAATCTCACTGACCCGTTAAATGAAAGGCTTGGCAGACTGTGTTTCGGCGGGGAAAAAGCTTTTGTGCCGGAAATCAAGTGTGCAACTCTGGGCAATCTGGCAGGGATTATCGGAGCCGCTAATCTGATTTAATTGAGCAATAGGCAAAAAACGGAGGCTATAAAATGATTCAGATAGCAGTGTGCGATGACGAGCCGCTTTTGCTGGAAAAAATAGAGAAAGAGACAAAAAACTGCCTGGAAGAACAGAAGGTGTTTTCCGTGATCTCCACTTTCACATCAGGAGAAAATCTGCTCTATGAAATAGAGGAGGGAAGTGCTTTTGATCTGCTGTTGTTGGATATCGAATTGCCGGGAATGTCCGGCATGGAGCTGGCCAGAAGGATTCATGAGCTGCTTCCCTGTGCTCTGCTCCTTTTTGTGACGGCGCACTATAAATATGCGGTAGATGCATATGAGCTGGATATCTTTCGGTATATTCCCAAAAATCAGTTGAAGGAACGATTAAGCCACGCAGTTCGTGATGCGGTAAAAGTGCTTGAGATTCAGAAGGTAGATTCCTATCTGATTAGCAACCAGAACCGGATGGAGAGGATTCCTTTGAAAAATGTGTTTTACATTGTGAGGGAGGGGAAGAATGCGGTATTTTATATCGAATCGGGAGAGCGCAGGGAAGAGTGCCGGGTCAGAAAGAACCTGGGGGAGGTCTATGAGGAGCTGGACCGGGAGGATTTTCTCTTTATTGACCGGGGATGCATCGTGAACCTTTGGCATATAGCAAGCATCGTACATGCTGACTGCATACTCACCGATGGGACAAAGCTGGCAGTTGCCCAGAGCAGGATGACGGAGCTGAAAAAGAGGCTAAACAAATTTTGGAGGGATAAAATTTAGGAGCTGCCATGGCAGTTCTTTAGATTAGGAGAGAAAAATGGCGGGAATAGAGACAGTCTGGGGGAGAAACAGATTCCTTGAGAGAAAAAACAAAGTTCTGGAGGAGAATTATCATCTGCTCAGCGAAGTGTACGGGGAAAATGAACGGCTGTACCATGATATGAACCATCATCTGCAGATGATCTACTATCTGGCACAGAAATCGGGACAAAGGGAGGTGATGGATTATGTCACCTCCGTCAGTGCGCCCATCAACAGGCTGTCCAACATAGTCTGGAGTGGCGTGGATGTTGTAGATGCAATCTTAAACCATGGGATTGCAGAGGCAAAGCAGAAGGGAATCCGGATGGATGTAAATGTGGAATTTCCCAGAGACAGCAATATAGCTTCGGATGATCTGTGCGTCATCCTGTTTAACCTTTTAGACAATGCCATGGAGGCCTGTGAGAACTGGCAGGAAAAGGGGGCAGAAATTTCTGTCACCATTCGCCGTATCCAGCATTTTTTGATGATCAAGGTGAAAAATCCCTGTGTCAAAAGGGTAAAGCACCGTTTTGGCTGGTTTTTATCCACCAAAGAAAATCCCGCCCATCACGGAATTGGTCTTCGCAATGTGCGGGAAACGGCGGAGAAATATAACGGGAATGTGGAATTTCAGGTGGAGGACGGATATTTTGTCACCTGTGTGCTGCTGTTTTTTGTAAAGTCAGAAACTGTTTCTTATTCCCGGTAGAGGGAAGCCTGCACATTCCACATCCTGGCATATTTGCCATCTTGTCTTAAAAGTTCTTCATGGGTTCCAGTCTCAATGATCCTCCCATGTTCCATCATGTAGATGCAGTCGGCGTCACGGGTGGTGGACAACCGATGGGAGATAAAGATCACTGTCTTGTCTTTTGCAATTTCATTTAATTCCTGATTCAGCAGATATTCTGAGAGAGGGTCTAAGGCGCTGCTGGGTTCATCCATAATGATCAGATTCTGTTTCCGGTAAAGGGTTCGGGCGATAGCAACTTTCTGGGCCTCTCCGCCGGAGAGGTTTACGCCGTCCTTTTCAAACTCTGTGGTCAGAGGAGTTTCAATCTGATAGATAAGCCTGTGGTCCTGAAGGGTAAAGCGGGCATCATAAAGGGCGGATTCCACCTCGTAGGTTTCCTCCGGCGTGTCCTGGCATACGTCCATCCGCACATTTTCTTTCAAAGTTGCGGCGTAGATTTTAAAATCCTGAAAAACCGAGCCTATGGAAAAACGATACTGCCTTACGTCAAAGTCCCGGATATCGGTTCCGTTTAAGCAGATCTGTCCGGAGGAGGGGTCATACAGCCGCATCAGCAGTTTCACAAGGGTGGTCTTGCCGGAACCGTTGTACCCCACAAGGGCGATTTTCTGCGCCGGGCGTATTTTAAGGCTGATATCCGAAAGGACAGGATGCCCCGGCTGGTAGGAAAAGCAAAGATTTTTGACCTCAAGGCTTGCGGGAGTTTCCGGTACAGCCAGATTCTTTTGGGAAATGATGGCAGGCTCTACGGAGAGCAGTCGGCGTATCTGGGCAACATAGGTGGAATTTTCCATTACATTTTTCCAACTCAGCATCATTTCCATTCCCTGGTTGGTGATAGAACCTATACTGTTGTAGATTGTGATCATATGGGCATAGGACAGGGAGCGGAGAACCAGCGCCTGATATAACAGCAGTGACCAGGTCACAGCTTCCCGCAGCAAACGGCCTAAGAGTGCATCGTGTGCAAAAAAACACAGGGCCAGGGGCTTTCCGTATCTGCGGTTAATATTTCGGATTTCCTCATTTGAGCTGCTAAAATCTTCACGGCTTTTTTGCTGCATGTGGGGATACAGCCGCAGGTCCTTGGCATAGTCTGAAAGATAAAACAGGCGGTTTTGGTATTCCCGTTTTTGCTCCTGGGGAAGCCGGTTCATCCGGGCTTCCACAGACAGGGCGTTTCCCTTTTTAACAATTAAATAATCAAAAGGAAACACAAAAAGAGGGATGAAAAGGGCTGCCGGATTGAGGGTCAGGCAGTAAACCAGGAGAAGAACAAACCTCACACCCTGGCCGCTGTAGAGCTCCAGCGCATCTAAATACTTGTCGATACAGCCATCGGCTTCTTGGGTGGAGAGGATGAATTTCTGGTAAAAATCTGTGTCATCATAACAGGAGAGATCCATGTCCTTTGTCCTGGTATAAATTTCCATGCGGAGTGCATGGTAGAGCATGGGCTTTAGCTTTGGCAGGGCTTTCTGCGAATAGAAAGCGAAGGAGGCAGTGGAAACCGCAATGGCAGCAAGGAGAATGCCCATGCACAAAAGAATGTCTGTCCAGGGTGCATGGTTCTCCGCTGCCTCCAGGACATAATTGATGCACCAGGTAAATTCAAAGAAAATGGAAATCTGCAGTTTGATGCTCTCAAAAAGATGCAGAGCCATATAGCCGGGAGCGGTGTGGAAGCACAGTCTGGTGAGATACCACTGCTGTGCAAGGATTTCTTTTCCTGTGAGGGATATGTTATTTTGTGTCATAAAGTCTCTCCTTTCCGGCAATTATATCCGGGGATGCATTGTAGTTCCTGGCCTGGATCCGGTAAAGCTTTGCATAGTTTCCATTATGTTCCATTAGCTGCCTGTGGTTTCCCCTCTCCGTAATCCGCCCGTTTTCCATGAAAAATACGGTATCCGCATTTTGGACAGAAGAGAGCCGGTGGGAGATAAAAAACAGGATCTTCCCTTTGCTGTATTCCAGGATGTTGTGAAAGAGCTCCGTCTCGGCGATGGGGTCTAAGGCACTGCTTGGCTCGTCAAATACGGCGATGGGGCTGTTTTTTGCAAAAGCCCTGGCGGCAATGATCTTCTGGTTCTGTCCCCCGGAGGGAACATAGCCTTCTTGGGAAAATTCACGGGTGAGGAGGGTCTGCTCCTTTCCCGGCCAGGAGGCAGTCTCTTCCTCCATTCCTGCCAGGCGAAGGGCGTTCCAGACAATCTTTGCATCTTCTTCTTTTCCTCTGTGCACGCCCATGAGGATATTTTCCGAGACCGTGTCGGCAAATATCTTCCCGTCCTGAAAGGCAGCGGAAAACAGCTTGCGGTATGCTCTGAGATTGTAGTTTCGGATATCAATGCCGTTTACAAAAATAGTTCCCTTGTCGGGGTCATACAGGCGCAAAAGAAGCTTGATCAGAGTGCTTTTTCCGGCACCGTTGTATCCCACAATGGCAGTGCTTTTTCCAGCGTCAATGCGAAAGCTGATATCTTTTAGGATATGTTTTTCCTTTCTGCTCCGGTAACTGAACCAGACGTGGGAAAATTCGATAGACTGGATGAGGGGGCTTGGCAGTATGCCGTCGAAATCTTCTGGGATGTCCGGCTGGTAATTAAGGAAATCCTGAATCTGCTCTATATACAGGCTGTCCTTGACACTCTCCATAATCCCCTCCGAAAAATAGAGGATGATCCAGGTATTTGCGTGCATGACGCTCTGAAAAACCGTCATCTGGGGAAAGGTCATGGTGCCGCTTACCAGCACACGGTATCCGGCATACATCATGGAACCCTCAAACAGCAGCGTAAAGGTAAAATACTGGAACAGCCAGAAATAGATCATATTTTTAAGGGCATACCGGTCAATTACCTTGTGGGTCATAGTTACGGAGCGGCTATACTGTTTTTTCATCAGGCGAAATACATTGGAAATGCGCATTTCCTTGGCGTAATCTGCCAGGTGCACGGTGCGGTTCACATAGTCGGCGATCCGGCGGAAAACTATGGATTCCCGGTCCATCTGGAAAATCCGGCTGTTTAGAATCCCGTTAAACAGGAAATTGCCCAGGATGGGAAAGATGATGAAAATAATAGCAATCCGGTCAATGCAAAATACAAGGAGAAATGCCGCCACTGCTGCGCACATTCCCGCACCGATGGCGATAATGTTGTGGAGTGCTTTGGGAACTCGTGTCTGTGCCTCTCTTGTGGCCATCATATAGCGGTTGTAAAACTCACTGTCCTCAAAACAGGCGAGGTCCATCTGGCAGGCTTTCTGATAAAGAAGCTGGTGGATTCCTTCGTAGAGTTCCACATCGGAGACAGGTTTTATGTACTGTTGAAACCAGTGGCTGAAGGCACCCATGAAGATCACCGGCGCCTGAATGCCCCAGATGAAAAACATAATCCTGGAGTAGGAGATATTATGGGTTGCAAGATCCATGATGGCCTGTACGATCACACCGCTGTACAAAAGCCATTCCGTGTAATAGAAAATACAGTCCAAAGTTTCCAGTATCACCCGTTTTTTGCTGATGCGAAAGGCCAGCCGAAGGACAAAGAGGTGGGCGGAAATATTTTTTTGATATGCATGATATGGTTTCATGGGAGAAGCTCCTTTCTTGTGGTCACAGCCAGAAACCGGGATGGTTTTCTGGTACACCGGATAATAAGTAACTGGTATATTCGTTGTACCAGTTTAGTGTACCATAAAAAAAAGAGCTTTCATAATTTGTCCCTGAATTGGGGAGATTTGTCCTTAAAGAGATGACAGTACAATCTGTTTCATGAAAAAGTGCTTAGGAAAAATTTGTATGCAGGCTTCCCCCTGCAGTCCAAACAGTTTTTTTGTTCTAAAGAAACATATGGAAAGTCCCATCCTATCCTTTTGGCGTTTTTATCAAATGTCAAAAGACCTGAACTTGCCGCTCAAGGATCCGATCCATATATGCGTTTACATCATTTTCCTCATTTTTAGCGGCTTCAAGTTCTTTAAATTCGTCTGTAACATCTAATTCATAATCACAATCTTGGTTAGGACACAATAAATGTGTATTATCGTAATTAACATCTAATTCTAATTTGCTCCCACATTTCGGACATTCTGTTGGAACATCCAATGTGTATTGGTCCTCATCAAAATCATAGTGCATATCTTTTCTCCTTTCTCAAGATAAATAATTAACATTATATCACGATATTTAAAAATTTCAAGCCTTTTTTGTAATTGAAGTGAGCTTTTCCAAACTTTTCAAAACCTTTTGATTTTCCTACGGGCAAAATCAAAAGTATAAAGGCAAAATTGAATTGTATCAAAAAGAATGGACAGAATATCGGAAAAACCGTTGAAAATAAGGGTTTCTGGCACGTTGGGTGTTGCTGGAATCCCTCGCTTGCTTTTGGGGCTGTGCCAGGGCGGCGTGGGGGCAGTGGCCGTTTTGAAAAAATATTTAACAGCCGCCCAGGCGGCTATTCAGAATTGATTATGAGGCAGCTTTCGCTGAGTGGAAGAAAACTTGCGGAGAAAAAATAGCTGATTCTAAAAGCTTGAAATTCAGATTGAAATAAGCAAAAGAAAAGCCTAAAGAACAAGAAAAACATATAGATAGATGGGTACACAGCAGAGATAAAGATGCAAGGCAGTATCTCATTATCATGATGTTCTGAAAGCAGAAAGTTTTTTTTTGAGGCTTGAGTGATTGAAAAAGTTGTCTGATTATGTTATAATTAAAGTTGTTTGCCGAATGATTTTGACGAATAATCGAGCACTATATTCATAAACTATCAGGAGAGCAGCCATGAAAAAAATTATAATGTCTATCATCACGTTTATTTTTTGTTCCATGATATGTGAAACTGTTTTTGCATCGTTGTCTGTGCCTGTTTTTGCCGAAGATCAATCCAGTGTGGCTCTTGCAGCGCCGGATCAGACAGGTACAGATGAAAATTCTGATTCCATCCTCAGAACAAATGCGGTTACGGTGCGTGTCGGGTACTATGACAAGGATGAACCCGAGTTTCAGGATGGATTTTCAGATGATGTGAGAAAATCGGGATACGCATACGATTATT
>JAMPFA010000043.1 GCA_023664725.1 Roseburia sp.
GATACAGAAACAGAGGACTGGCAACGCAATGCCTGAATTATGCCAAAGAGATTGCGATAAAGGAAAACTGCTATAAAATGATGCTGCTCACAGGATCTAAAAAAGAAAGCACTCTGGATTTTTACAGAAAGGCAGGTTATAACAGTGACGACAAAACAGCATTCATTCAATGGATATAATGCGAAGAACAGAGGAACTTGATTGAGAAATTTGATTGATTTACTGAACCTTAGAAAAGAGGACATTTTTGGAATTTTCCATATAGCAGATGAAATTCAAAAGGGAAGATTTAAAAATTTCCTAAAAGGGAAAAGCATCGTTTTATTCTTTCCCAATTTTTCTGCCCCTTTTTAAATTTTATGAAAACATTCCAATCCGTTCACCATACCTGCTCATTTTGTGTTATAATGTTCTTTGTAAGTTTGTTTCCCTTAAAAATCATCCAATCACAATCGGGATTTATAGGGGGGAATAGTAGTGTGTGAAAAGAATAAATTGTCCTTTTATTCGTATAAATTAAGTTGCTTTATATCTGGAAGTTATATATAATAAAGCTGAAAGTGAGGTTCCTATAAAAAGATAATAGATACAAGCACAATGATTTCCATCACAGACGCAAATCAAAATTTTTCAAAGGTAGCTAAGGTAGTTGATAAGCATGGAACAGGTCTTAAAACTTCACACAAGTTTAATAAGAGCCACCGGAGGAAGTCCTGATATTCGTGATGAAGGAATGTTGGATATGGCATTGAAAAAAATGTCAGGGCAATTTCCTTTTACCAAAGGCATGGCTTTCATTTGACAGGTGAGAAAAAATTTGGAGATGATACCTCAAAATATCTTGTTGAGTTAGAAAGGTAAATTCCAAGTTGGGCTTAATGACGTAGAGGAATTCAAATACTTTGACTAAATCCCAAAAAGGGAAAATAGTAATTTAGGCGATGTTAAAATACAAGAATAGATAAGGAGATGATAACAGCCCATGTACATTGAAGAAAAATATTGGGGTAATTATATCGGAGGGACGGATGATAGTCTGTTGCTGCTTGAGTATCTAATTGATAAGCAGAAAACCGAAATTTCTCTAAGCGAAATTTTTGCAGATACGGGATTGGATAAGCTGAACTGGGACTTCCACAAAACAGAACCGACCCTTGTGTTTAAAGGCCGAGGCGTAGCACTTATTGAGGGTGTAGAAAATGAACTCTACTATGCCATTGATGTCGTAACTGATCTGGCCGCTTTAATGTTAGAGTGTTCTGTAAATGGCAGTGTATCCGTGGGGAAACTGCGGGGTCTTGGGGATGAGACCGTTGTTCGCATTACTTTCACCGAAGAAGAGAAAAACGCCATGAACAAGGCACTATCTGATTTTGTCAAAGCCCCATTGACCTATGACCTGCATGAGATGGTTCCAGATGAGTCTATGCTAGAGATGGCTCAAGATTGCGAAAACCTTCGTAAGGAACTGTGTGGATAATTTCAGTTTGAAGAGTGGCAAATCCAAAATAAAAAATAAAAAAGTAAAGGAGATACCAATATGTTTCATTACACATGCCTAAACCCAATCGCAAATGTGGGCTTAGATTTATTTTCCAAGGATTACAAAAAAGTAGACGATTTAAAAGAAGCCCAGGCTGTTCTGGTGCGAAGCGCATCCATGCATGACCTGGAGCTGCCGGATACCCTGGAGGCAGTTGCAAGGGCGGGGGCCGGGGTGAACAATATCCCCCTGGAGAAATGCGCAGACCAGGGAATCGTGGTTTTCAACACGCCAGGGGCCAACGCCAACGGTGTGAAGGAGATGGTGTTTGCGGGAATGCTCTTGGCCTCCCGTGATATTATCGGCGGCGTGGAATGGGTAAGGAAGAACAAGGACGATGAGAACATCGGGAAAACCGCAGAAAAGCAGAAGAAAAATTTTGCGGGATGCGAGATTTCCGGCAAGAAACTGGGAGTGATCGGACTTGGCGCTATCGGTGTTCTGGTGGCAAATGCTGCCACCCACCTGGGGATGGAGGTTTATGGCTACGACCCCTATATTTCCGTCAATGCGGCTTGGAGCTTGTCCCACAATGTAAAGCATATCAGCAACGTGGAGGATATCTATAAGGAGTGCGACTACATTACCATCCATGTGCCCCTTTTGGACGCCACCAGAGAGATGATTAATGCAGATGCCATCGACAAGATGAAGGAGGGGGTGGTGCTTCTGAATTTTGCCAGGGATTTGCTGGTGGACGAGAAAGCCGTTGTGGAGGCACTGGCATCCGGCAAGGTGAAAAAATATGTTTCCGATTTTGCAAACCCCACCACGGCGGGAAAAGAGGGCGTGATCTTAACGCCACATTTAGGAGCATCCACGGAGGAGTCCGAGGACAACTGTGCAGTGATGGCGGTGCGGGAGATCCGTGACTATATGGAAAATGGAAACATTGTCCATTCTGTCAATTATCCGGATTGCAGCATGGGCGGCTGTGACAAGGCAGGGCGCATTGGTATTTTACATAAAAATATCAAGGGAACCATCGCCAAATTTACCACAGTATTTGGCAATGCCGATATCAATATTGAGGATATGACAAACAAATCCAAAGGAGATTATGCATACACCCTTCTGGATGTGGGCACGCCTGTGACGGATGCGGTTGTAAAAGAGCTGCAGTCTATCGACGGTGTGATCAAAGTACGGGTAGTAAAATAAGTAAGACCGCAATTTTTGTGGAGATTAAGGTAACAGTTCAGTCAATTAAAATAAATGATCAGCCTGAACTGTTACCATTTTTATTAGAGGAGGAAGGATATGGCAGTAATCAGACCATTTGCAGGAATACGTCCCTGCCAGGAGAAAGCAGGCAAGATCGCAGCATTACCCTATGATGTGTACAACAGGCAGGAGGCAAAAAAAGTAGTGGAGCAGAACCCGGAAAGTTTTTTAAAGATAGACAGGGCGGAGACGCAGTTTGAGGATTCCGTGGGAACCTACGAGAATAAAGTGTACCAGAGGGCTCATGACACCTTGTGGGAGATGGTGGAAAAAGGAGATTTTATCCGGGAGGAAAAACCCTGTTACTATATTTACGAGTTGACCATGGAGGGAAGGGTGCAGACAGGCATCGTGGCTTGTGCCTCCATTGATGATTACGTTTCGGGAACCATAAAAAAGCATGAAAATACCCGTGCGGAAAAAGAGGCGGACCGGATCTGCCATGTGGATACCTGTAATGCCCAGACAGGGCCGATTTTTCTGGCATACCGGGCAAATGCAGTGATCCGTGATATTGTAAACGCAAAAAAACAGGAAAAGCCTCTCTATGATTTTGTGTCGGAGGACGACATTCGCCACAGAGTATTTCTCATTGACGATTCCGGACAGATAAAAACCATTCAGGAGACTTTTGGAACCATCGGGGAAATCTATATTGCAGACGGGCACCACAGGGCAGCTTCCGCCGTAAAGGTGGGATTAAAGAGAAGAGAGGCGCATTCCGGCCTTACCGGTGAGGAGGAGTTTAACTATTTTCTCTCTGTGCTGTTTCCCGACGAGGAGCTTATGATTATGGATTACAACCGGGTGGTAAAGGATTTAAACGGACTTGGCATTTCCGATTTCCTGGCAAAAGTGCAGGATATTTTTCAGGTGGAAAAACTGGATGCGCAGGAAAAACCAACGGAAAAAGGACAGATTTCTATGTATTTAGAGGGAAACTGGTACAGTCTTAAAATCAAGGAGCAGGACAGGAGCACGGATCCTGTGGAGGGACTGGATGTATCTCTGTTGCAGAAACTTTTGTTACAGCCTGTCCTTGGTATCGAAAATCCAAAGACAGATGCGAGAATCGATTTTGTGGGAGGAATCCGGGGGTTAAATGAACTGGAGCGGAGAGTGGCGGAGGACTGCGCCGTGGCATTTGCCATGTATCCCACTTCCATCGGAGAACTGTTTGGAGTGGCGGACGCAGGAAAGCTGATGCCGCCGAAGTCTACTTGGTTTGAGCCAAAATTAAGGAGCGGTCTGTTTATCCATGAGATTTAAGGAATATACAGAATTTTTTAGGAGGAGTATGGTATGGAAGGGATAGAAGTTTCCACTGAGGCAATGACTTTGGAAAATGCCGTGGAACTGGTGAGGGAGACAGATTCCAGTGTGATCCGTTCCTGGTTTCAGGGGTTGCTGCCTTGGTTTTTAAATGTTGGCTTTCAGATCTTGCTGGCGGTGGCAGTCTACTTTATCGGTGCAAGGATCATAAAATTAATCCGAAAAATAGTGGGCCGGTGGATGGATCGGGCAGATGCGGATATCGGGGTGAAACAGTTTATCGATTCCCTGGTAAAATACTTTCTCTACTTTGTGCTGGTAGTGACCATATTGACCTTTTTTGGCGTTACCACAGCATCGGTGGTGGCAGTTTTAGGCTCTGCGGGATTGGCTCTTGGCCTTGCCGTCCAGGGAAGCCTCTCCAATTTTGCAGGAGGAGTTTTGATCTTACTGTTAAAGCCGTTTCATGTGGGGGATTACATTATCGAGGACACCCACGGAAATCAGGGGACGGTGACGGAGATCACGATTTTTTACACAAAGCTTTCCACCGGGGACAATAAGGTGATCGTGATACCAAACGGCTCCCTTGCCAACAGCAGCCTTACCAATGTGACCCACAGCGACAAGCGGCGGCTGGATCTGGAGGTAGGGATTGCCTATGATGCGGATTTAAAGAGGGCAAAAGAGATTCTCTACCGTCTGGCAGGGGAGGAGGAAGACAGGCTGAAATCGGAGGAGATTCTGGTATTTGTCTCGGAACTTGCGGCCAGTGAGGTGAAGCTTGGGCTTCGTTTCTGGGTGAAGACGGAGAATTACTGGACTGTGCGGTGGCGGCTTACGGAGAATATAAAGCTGGCGTTTGATGAGGCAGGGATTGAGATACCTTATCAGAAGCTGGATGTGCAGGTGGAGCATCTTAACAGCAAGGGATAAGAGCGTTTTGAAATGATGTCTATGAACTTAAAGAAGGTAGATTGATTATATGTAATTCGTAATAAAGTTGGAAAAAGAAAAAAATTGAAAAACAGGTTGATTATCTCGCAGAAAGTTGATGAGAAAAAGTGTGTGGGTTGTGTCAATACTTGTCCGACTCAGGCCATTACATTGTTGGGGAAGCATGTGATAGAGCAGGGGACAATTGCGAAATATCTGTCACGTTAACGGAAGACAGACACTTTTATCAGGGAGGCGCATATATGGAAGACAGGCCGATTGTAAATATAGGAGTGCAGCGATTTGACAAATTGATGGAAGAAAGAAAATTCTATATTGACAAGACAGAATTTATCCGGGAATGGTGGGAGTATGGTTCGGATGTGACATTGATCACCCGTCCCCGGAGATTTGGAAAAACTCTGAATATGAGCATGATAGAGTGCTTTTTTTCTGTCAAATATGCGAAAAGAAGCGATCTGTTTGAGGAGCTTTCTATCTGGAAAGAAAAATCTTCTATAAGTGATTGCAAGTTCAGAGAACTGCAGGGCATATATCCGGTGATATTCTTAAGTTTTGCAAATATTAAGGCGGCAAGATATCAGGAAATGAAGTATAAGATTACGGAAATCATTGCAGAGCTTTATGAACAAAATGATTATCTGCTGGAAGGAAATCTGTTAAGTGAAAATGAGAAGTCTTATTATAGCAGCATAAAACCTGGAATAGGGGATGAAGTGGTATCTGGTTCCGTCCGCATGATGGCAAATTTTATGCAGCGTTATTATGACAGAGATGTGATCATTCTTTTGGATGAATACGACACACCAATGCAGGAAGCTTGGCTGCATGGATACTGGGATGATGCAGCCGGTTTTTTTGGTGGTTTTTTTAACAGTACGTTTAAGACAAACCCCTATTTGTGCCGTGGATTGATAACAGGAGTTACGAGAGTTGCGAAAGACAGTATTTTTACAGGTTTAAACAATCTGGATGTGATCACCACGACTTCCGACAGATATGCTGAGTCTTTTGGCTTTACAGAGGAGGAGGTATTTCATGCACTTGAGGATGCAGGGCTTGGAGAAGAAAAGCTGCGGGTGAAAGAGTGGTATGATGGTTTTACATTTGGCAGTCATGGGGATATTTACAATCCCTGGTCTATCGCTTCGTTTATCAGTAACAATGGCAGGTTTGAAACATACTGGGCAAATACAAGTTCAAATGAACTGGTAAACTCACTGATTCAGGAGGGAAACCCGGAGGTAAAACAGACCATGGAAGAGCTTTTGCAGGGAAAAAATATTGTAGCTGATATTGATGAGCAGATTGTTTTCAATCAGCTTGACGACGATGCAGATGCCATCTTTAGTCTGCTGCTTGCCACAGGATATCTGAAAGCATTAATGACAGCGGCAGAAACCTGCGGAGATGGGATAAGCGGGGAGGATGGCGGGGGGTATACTCTTAGTCTTACCAATCTGGAAGTGAAAAAAATGTTTCGGAAAATGATTAAAGGATGGTTTAAAGGAACCACAAAAACATACTATAACGAATTTATCCGTGCATTGTTAAATGACGATGTAAGGAAAATGAACACATTTATGAATAAGGTGGCGCTTGGTACCTTCAGTTCCTTTGACAGTGGAAATAAACCATCAAAGCAGGCGGAGCCGGAACGTTTTTACCATGGATTTGTGCTTGGAATGGTTGTAAATCTTTCGGATACTTACAAAATCCGTTCAAACCGGGAAAGCGGGTTCGGGCGCTATGATGTGATGTTAGAACCTGTAGATAAAAAAGGGAAAGCATTTATCTTTGAGTTTAAAGTGCAGGACCCTGATGAAGATGAAGCAAATTTGGAGGATACTCTGGCAAATGCACATGCCCAGATTGAAAAAAAGCAATATGAAGCGGAATTGACAGCAGAAGGTTTTTTGCCGGAGCAGATCAGAAAATATGGATTTGCATTTAAGGGAAAAATCTGCTTGATCGGATAATGTCAAGCAGGCAAAGAAGGACGGTAATCAGACGAGAGGAAAGAATATTTTTAAATTTTTTGATTCATACTTAATAAAAAGAACAGGAGATTACCATGAAAAAATATTTTTCCATTCTGTTTTTGATGGCACTGGCACTGGCTTTTTGGAGCTGTGGTTTTTCGGATAAAGAAAAGGATGGGGAAGACACTGGCTCTGTAAGCTACAGTCAGGCAGTGGATGTCTTAAATCTTATATGGGAGAACACTTCGGAGGATGACAGGTTTCCAAGCTTTGGGGGCAGCCAGGATAACCCTGTGATGGACGCACCGGGGAGTGTGGATCTGGGGGATACAGACATGCTTTCCTACACCCTTTTAGTCCCTGAGGATTTGCAGGGAAATGTGACGGACGCAGCCAGCCTTGTCCACATGATGAACGGCAATACTTTTACGGGAGCGGCGCTGAAAATTGAGGGGACGGATGTAAAAAAAGCGGCAGATGCGGTGAAAGATACGGTTGCAGGAAATCAGTTTGTCTGCGGGTTTCCGGAGCAGCTTGTGGTGGTTACAGCCGGGGATTATGTTTTCTATGCATTTGGGGCCACAGAGATTGTGGAGAAGTTTAAGGCGACTGCGGAATCAAAGGTGGAGGGGGCAAAAGTGGTGTGGAACCAGCTTTTGGAATAGGCAGATGTTATTTTCGAGTATCACATTTCTTTACTATTTTTTACCCTGGATATTGTTGATCTATTTTCTTTCAGGGCCGTATAAAAACCTGGCGCTTCTCATAAGCAGCCTGGTTTTTTATGCCTGGGGAGAACCGAAGTATGTTTTATTGATGGCAGGGGTGATCGTCATTGGCTATGTCTTTGGGATTTTAGTGGAGAAATTCAGGGAAATGCCAGGTGGAAAATTCCTGGCAGGATGCTTTGTCTTTTTATGTGTCGGAATACTGTTCTATTATAAACTTCCAGGCGCAGCTCTGCCTGTGGGGATCAGTTTCTATATTTTTCAGGTGATAAGCTATGTAATTGATGTGAGAAGAGGGCAGAAGCCCCAGAAAAATTTTGTGGATCTGGCGGCTTATATCTCCATGTTTCCCCAGCTGGCAGCAGGTCCAATCGTTCGGTATTCCCAGATTGAAAAGCAGCTGGCGGACAGAACCCACTCTTTTGAAATGGCTGCCGGAGGTATTACCCGATTTGTGACGGGACTTTCCAAAAAGGTTATACTTGCCAATACTCTTGGAGAATTTGCCGGGAGGTTTCCTGATTCCAATCAGCCATCCCTGCTTTCCGGCTGGCTCTACGCCATAGCCGTAGCGCTTCAGATCTACTTTGATTTTTCCGGATACAGCGATATGGCAATCGGCCTTGGGAAAATTTTCGGGTTTTCTTTTCCGGAAAATTTTAATTATCCCTTTCTGTCAAGAAGTGTGGCGGAGTTTTGGCGCAGATGGCATATGAGTCTGGGATATTGGTTTCGGGATTACCTCTACATTCCTCTGGGGGGCAGCAGGGTGTCTTTTCCAAGGTATGTGGGGAATGTGATCCTTGTGTGGCTCTCTACGGGATTGTGGCATGGCTTGTCCTGGAATTTTGTTGCGTGGGGCTTGTATTTTGCACTGTTTTTGATTTTGGAAAAACTGTGGCTGGGGAAAATTCTGGAAAAGTTGGCAGTGTTTTCCAGGTGTTATCTTTTGTTTGTGGTTGTGACCAGCTTTGTGATCTTTCAGGCAGGGAGTTTGAAAGAAGCAGTTGGTTGGGCTGGAATGATGTTTGGGATAGGGGTGCCTTTGGTGACCAAGGAAGGACTGTTTTTTCTGAGAGACTACGGGGGAGTTCTTTTTATCTCTGTGATCGGATCAACACCTTTGGTGAAACATATTTTAAAAAGGATTGGCCATGTGAAAACAGGAGAGAGGGTTCTTTGCATATTAGAGCCTGTTTATTTGATAACGGCAGTTCTTGTGGTCACATCGTTTTTGGTAAAGGGTTCCTACAATCCCTTTTTATATTTTCGGTTTTAAAGAACGGTGAAAGTGGGAAACAGGCAGGAAAGCGATTATAATTTAGCATTTTGTTACGCCAGTCAAATTATCCATTTTTTGAGGAGAAAAAATGAGTGTAAAAAAGAGTATAGCGATAATAATGATTATGTCTGGGCTGTTTTTCGGAATGTCCCTGTGGTGCATGGGAAAATCGGAGGAAGAAATTTCTGTGGGAGAGCGGCGTCATCTGGCGGCTTTTCCTGATCTTACCTGGGATACGGTTTTGGGCGGAACATTTATGGCTCAGTTTGAGGAGTATGCCTCAGACCAGTTTCCACTGAGGGAATGTTTTCGCAGAGTGAATTCTTATTTTCAGTTTCAGATCTTGCAGAAAAAGGAAGTGGATGACATCTACCTTGTCGGGGGACATGCGGCGAAGCTTTCCTATCGCATAGATAAGGATGCTATGACGCATTGGCTGAAACGCTTTTCCTATATCAATGACAAGTACTTGGAGGATTGCAGAGTGTATCTATCCATTATACCAGATAAAAGTTTCTTCTTGGCTGGAGAGGGGGTCTATCCTTCGCCGGATGATTATGAGTTTGTAAAACAGTGGCAGCAGGGGACAAAAGATTTTGCCACATATATCGGTTTGGAGGAAGTATTATTTCTTGAAAACTTTTACAGGACAGATATTCACTGGAAGCAGGAAACATTGAGAGATACGGCGGAATGTATCGCCAGCGGTATGGGTGTGTCTCTTTCTTACGATTACGAAATACAAGAGCTGGAACAACCGTTTTACGGGGTGTACTATGGTCAGGCGGCATTGCCGTTAAAACCAGATAGGATCAGATATCTTACCGGGAAGGAAATAGATTCCCTGGTTGTCACATGTTATGATACTGGGGAACCTCAGAATCTGCCTGTCTATGATATGGAAAGAGCCTTTGGCAGGGATGCCTATGAGATGTTTTTGTCAGGTTCTAAGGCACTGCTTACGATAGAAAATCCAACAAGCCAAGATCACAGGGAACTGGTGTTGTTTCGGGACTCTTTTGGAAGCAGTATAGCGCCTCTTTTGGCGAAGGGATATAGTAAGATCACATTAGTGGATATTCGGTATATTATTCCGGAAATGCTGGGAAAGTTTGTGGATTTTGATGGGGCAGATGTGCTGTTTTTGTATCATATGCAGGTATTAAATACACCGAAAGCATAAATCAACTTTCTGCTTTCGGTGTATCTGTTCTCAGTATGCGGATAACTTATTCCATTATTCCCTGCCAAAAGCCTTTACCATGCGGACAATCCGCTTCTGGTCAGTCTCGGAAAGCTGGTGGAAGGCACGCATCAGCTCTAAGTCCAACAGCTCCTGGGCGTCCTCTGTGGTAGAGGCTTCCCGCCCTGCGCTTAAGAGTGTGTCCACAGACACATTGCACAGCTTGGAATAGTAGAGAAGAAGACGGAGATTTAATTTTGCACGGTTATTTTCTACGTTGCTGATAAATGCAACAGTACACTCCAAATCTTTTGCAACTTTTTCCTGGGTCACGCCAAGAGCTGCACGACGTTTTTTCATTTCCAATCCAACTTTTGAAAAATCGATTTCGTTCATAACATCCTCCATTATAAATAGATTTTATCCCAAAGATTTCCTGCAGGTGATGTTTCCCACAATTTATATAAACTTCTATATATTATAATATATAAATTAAAACCAAGCAATAGCCGATTCTAATAAATTTTTTTATATAATAGAATTAATATTGTTAATATTTCATAAAAAAATGGATTCCTGACAGGCATTATGATAAAATAATTGGTACAACTGCAAGGTGAATCTATTGCATTAGTACGGCAAAAGGTAAGGTTTGAGAAGAGATGGAGCGGTATCAGATACTTTGGAGAAAAAATTCCGGGGGCAAGGCGGAGGTTTTGCGGGTGTATGCAGAGAGCGCAAAGGTCACGATTCCTGAGGCTTTGGAAGGATGCAGGGTGAGTGCCATTGCCCCGTACTGTTTTTCCAGTGCCAGCCATATTCCAGAGGGAGATCATTTTCTGACTGTGGGGGAAGGTTCTAGCGGTGAGGCAGAGGGAAAACAGATGAGGGTCTCGACAGTGGATATGCGGGAGCTCGCAGGAAATCTGGTGGAGGAAGTGACACTGCCATCTACAGTCAGGAAATTGGGGGCCAGTGCCTTTTACAACTGTAAAAAGTTAAAGCGTATGGTGACTGGAGCGTCCCTTGCGGATGTAGGCAGCGATGCCTTTATGAACACCATAGATTTTCATGAGATGACGCTGCTGTGCTCCGCAGGGGAGAAAACAGGGTTAAAGCAGATCCTGGCACAGATTTCCTCAGATATGGAAGTGACTTTTCAGGGGAGAGAGGGGATAGAGGCGGTTTTACTTTACCCGGAATATGATGAGAGCTATGATGAGATTGCCCCGGCACATCTTTTTGGGAGAAACATTACCGGGGAGGGATTTCGGGCAAGGCAGGGATTTAAGGAGGGAGTCGTGGATTTTGGGGCATATGATAAGGTATTTCCCCAGGCCTGTGTGGAGGAGTCGGAAAAAATTCTCTCGAAAATGGCGCTAAACAGGCTGATGTATCCTTTTGGATTGACAGAAAAAAATTCCCGGATGTACAGAGAGTACCTGGAAAGCCATGTGGAAAATCTGGCAGGGGATGCAGTGAGGGCAAGGAAACTGGAAATTTTACGTTTTTTGTGCGAAGATGGACTGCTGACAGGCAGTAAATTAAAGCGTACCATAAATTTTGCCACAGAGACAGAGTGGGTGGAAGGGGCAGCAGAACTGATGCACATCCATGCAGGACAGGAAGCAAAGAGAGGCAGCGGCGGATATGAGTTTGAAGATTTTTAATTTTAAAAAAGGCAAGATTTTTTCTGGGGAAATGAAAAATAAGGAGGCATTATGACCCACACAATGACTCAGACGGAATGGGAACAGGAAATGTGCGAAAAGATTTTAAAATTTTCCCAGCAGGAACTGTATCTGGATATGCGTTATTTTAAAATTGCCCTGAGTGCGCTTCGGCCAAAATCAATAGAGGGGTTAAGTACCCTGGCAACTGACGGGGTGTATCTGGGATACTCCACAGAGCAGGTGTTGCGGGTATTTCGTGAAAATTCACTATTTTTGAACAGGACGTATTTGCATGTCATACTTCACTGTATCTACCGCCATCTCTGGCTCAGAGGGCCAAGGGAGCCAAAACTCTGGGGGCTTTCCTGTGACATTGCCGCAGAGTATACCATAGACCGGATGGAAAAGCCCTCCACAAAGCGGATCTTAAGCTTTTTGCGCCGTGAGATCTATGGGGAGATCACACAGGAAGATAGGGGAGTGTCTGCGGCAGTGATCTACCGTATGCTTCAGAATAAATCTGAGGAAGAGCTTCAACGTCTTGCCAGGGAATTTTACACAGATGACCACAGATTCTGGGAGACACAGGAGCGGGAACGGCCGGAAATTGCGGAGCAGACAAGGGAGAACTGGGATAAGGTTGCAAGGCAGACTCTTATGGAGCAGAACCGCAAGGGAGATGACCCGAAACCCGGGGAGGAACTATTTGCCTCCCAGATAAAGGCGGGGAAGAGCCGGAGAACCTACCAGGATTTTTTAAAAAAATTTTCCGTCTGGCAGGAAGAGATCCATGTGGACGAGGATGAGTTCGACCTAGGATTTTACGCTTACGGTCTGCGGATTTACGGGAACATGCCCCTGGTGGAGCCATTGGAGACAAAAGAGTCAAAAAAGATACGGGAGATTGTGATTGTGGTGGACACCAGCTATTCCACTAGCGGGGAGTTGGTGGAAGGATTTTTGCAGGAGACATTTCAGATTTTATCCCAGAAAAACAGCTTTTTTGAAAAGTGCCGGATTCGGGTGCTCCAGTGCGACGAGAAAGTGCAGAGAGATACCCTTATAAAAAATCAAAAAGATCTGGATGCGATGCTTTCCGATTTTTCCATTCAGGGAGGGGGCTCCACGGATTTTCGCCCTGCCTTTTCCTATGTGGAAAGTTTAAGGGAAAAGGGAGAGATTTCCAATCTGGGCGGCCTTTTGTATTTTACCGACGGCAAGGGGATTTATCCGGAAAAAAAGACGGACTATAAGACGGCCTTCCTCTTTCTGGAGGACGATGAGGAGAATCTGGTGCCCCCCTGGGCGATAAGGTTACAATTAGATTCGGAGGAATTGTTAAACTATGAACATTAAACAGGCGAAAGAAGAAATCAAACATACCGTTTCTGCCTACCTCGCAAAAGATGAGGCGGGAGAGTACAGGATTCCCGTGATCCGCCAGCGTCCCATTTTGCTCATCGGGCCGCCGGGAATCGGGAAAACCCAGATTATGGAGCAGATTGCCAGGGAGTGCGAGATTGCCCTGGTGTCCTACACCATGACCCACCACACCAGGCAGAGTGCCGTGGGGCTTCCCTTTATCAGGAAAGAGGAGTTTGAGGGAAAAGAGTATTCAGTGACAGAGTACACCATGAGCGAGATTATCGCCAGTGTCCACAGAAAAATGAAGGAGACCGGCCTTTTCCAGGGAATTTTGTTTCTGGATGAGATCAACTGCGTTTCGGAGACGCTGGCTCCCGCCATGCTTCAGTTTTTGCAGTGTAAAACCTTTGGAAACCAGGCAGTTCCTGGGGGCTGGGTGATCGTGGCGGCAGGAAACCCGCCGGAGTACAATAAATCTGTAAAAGAGTTTGATCTGGTGACCCTTGACAGGATTCGGCATATTTTTCTGAAAGAGGACTACAAAGTGTGGCGGGAGTATGCCAGGGAAAACCATCTTCACCCTGCTCTTTTAAGTTACCTGGAACTTAGGCCGAAAAATTTTTACCGGATAGAGGCGGACGTGGAGGGGATGCAGTATGTCACCGCCAGAGGGTGGGAGGATTTCAGCAGTCTTTTGTATGTGTATGACAGCCTGGATCTATCCATAGAGGAGGAGATTGTCTATGAATATCTCCATCATAGAGATGTGGCGGAGGATGTGGCAGCTTACATAGATCTGTACCGGAAATATCAGGACGATTACGGCATTGAGGATATCCTTTCAGGTAAGGTGAAAGCCAATGTGTATGCAAGGATTGAAAGTGCCGCCTTTGACGAAAGGCTTACGGTGGTAAATCTTCTCATCGACGGGCTGATGCAGCGTTTCTTAAAAGCCCAGGAGGAACGGAAGCTTACGGATGAATATTACGCTTTTTTAAAGAAATTCAGAGGCAGACTTGGAACTTTAGATGAGAGGAAAAAAGAGGCAGTTCCCCTTCCAGGAAAATTGTACAGTGAGCTGGCGGCAGAGTGGGAGGAGGAATGGAGGCAGAGAGAGACAGCGGGGTTACATACTCCAAAAGATGGCTCCCTCCACAAAAAACTCCAAGAGATGATAAAGAAACATGCGCCCTCAGAATCCACGAAGGACAGCAAGGAAGCCTTTGGGGAGGCAAAAACAGGATTTGACAGCCAGCGGTCAGTTTTGGAAACCGCAGGGAAGGCGGCAGGTGAGGCATTGGAGCTCGCCTTTGATTTTGCGGAGAAGGCATTTCAAAAAGGAGAAGAGATTGTCGTGTTTGTGACGGAGCTTACCATGTCGAAACCGGCGTCAGAATTTTTGCTGGAATACGACTGTGAGCGGTATAAAACATACAGCAAAGATCTTTTAGTTGGAACCAGAAAAGGGGAGCTTTTGCGGGAGTTAGGGCAGTAGGAAATTTGACAAAAATTTTCCAGAAAAAACCTATACTCATAAAGAAAATTTTTAAGCAGGAGGTATGAGATGAAACAGATCACATTGGGAACTACAGGAATCACTACATGTCAGAATGCATTTGGGGCACTGCCCATCCAGAGGGTTGAAATGGAAAAGGCCGTACCTATTCTCCGCAGGGCATATGAGGGAGGCATGACATTTTTTGACACCGCCAGGGCTTACAGCGACAGCGAGGAGAAGATGGGAGAGGCATTTTTTGGTATGCGGGAGAAAATATTTATTGCCACAAAGACTATGGCAAAAACGCCGGAGGAATTCTGGCAGCAGTTGGGGACATCTCTTTCCAAACTGAAAACAGATTATGTTGATATCTACCAATTTCACTGTGTCTCCCAGTGTTATAGACCGGGGGATGGCACAGGGATGTACGAGTGTATGCAGCAGGCAAAGGAGCAGGGGAAGATACGGCATATCGGTGTCACGGCACACAAGCTGGAAGTGGCTAAGGAGTGTGTAAAATCCGGGCTGTATGAGACATTGCAGTTTCCTTTCAGCTATCTCTCCTCAGAAAAAGAGGTGGAGCTGGTAAATTCCTGTAAAGAGGCAGGTATGGGATTTATCGCCATGAAAGCTCTGGCAGGGGGCCTGATCCACGATGCCAAGGCGGCTATGGGGTATATCTCCCAGTTTGACAATGTGCTGCCCATCTGGGGAGTCCAGAGAATGGAAGAGCTTGAGGAGTGGCTTGCCTTTATGGAACAGGAACCGGAGTATACAAAAGAGATCGAAGAATATATTGAAAAAGAGCGGCAGGATTTGGCAGGGGAATTCTGCCGGGGCTGCGGTTACTGTATGCCCTGCCCTGTGGGAATTCAGATCAATAACTGTGCCAGGATGTCCCTGATGCTTCGAAGAGCTCCCTCTAAGGCGTGGCTGACAGAGCAGATGCAGGCAGAGATGAAGAAAATAGAGGACTGCTTAAACTGCGGGCAGTGCAGGGGCAAATGTCCTTATGAACTTGACACTCCGGCACTTTTAAAGAAAAACCTTGAGGATTACAAAAAGGTACTGGCAGGGGAAGTGGAAGTGTAATCGTTCCCATTCAGCTCCATTTGCATAAAATATAGAAATATGTAAATGGAGCTGTTTTTATGTACTATTTTATCGGATGCATTCTTGTCATCGCCGTAATTTTCTGTCTTCTTTTCCACCACCGAAAAAAAATCATATGCAAAAAAATAGACTGCATGTCTATGGATGAAAAATGTGATACACTCAGTCCATTGATAAAAGCTTTTGGCTACCGCTATATACCCAGCCAGGATATTTTTTCCACCACGGTGGATGCGCCCCAGAGACTCTTTGGGTACACGGCCATGTTTGACCGTTATGCCGTCCACTTTAACATGGCCATTGACTGTATGCCGGTGTATTTTGATTACGGGGAAAATACATGGCTTATAGAATTCTGGAAAGGCCAGTATGGGATCAATGTGGGATGTGAAGTGGGCATCTACAAAGCAGATGCTCTGGTGCCTGTAATCGGACGGAAAACCGCATTGTTCCACAGCGCAGAGGACTGCGAGATGCTGCCTATGTCCCTCCGGCTTTTCCGGGGAGATGATGAGATCGCCTATCTTCACCAAAATCACTGGTGGCTCACCGCATTTCAGATGGGGACTTACTGTGAGCCGGAGGAACTTTGGGTGGAAACCTGCATTACTTTCCCAAATCATGACATGGCTGCAGCCTTTACAAATGCTTTGGAGGAGCAGGGCTATGAGGGGTATAATGTCTGCGGTCTGCAGGTTCAGATCCGGTTTGATGATTGTTCCACCTGTTTGCTCCGGGGGTTTCGGAAATTTCTCTTTCGTTTCTGCCAGTGGAGAAACAGGATTTTGTGCAGGCTGTTTTTGTGGGTGACAGAGCCATTTTGTCTCAGTATAGACAGAGTGCTCTGCCTGTTTTTCTTTTTGCCGCATGTGTTTCAGTGTATGTTTAAGGATAAGAAGCGGGAGAAGTGTTGTAGGAAATGCTGTAAGAAATGCAGTAAGTAATTGCGGGGATTTTTGGTGAAATATTTTTAAAAAAGGAGTGTGTCATGAAAACAGGCTGTGAAAGAAGATTGGACAAAAGCTTCAAAAACGCCCCGGTTCTCCCCTTATACCCCCATTCCAGGGTAGTACTGTTCAGCGACTGCCACAGAGGAACCGGAAATGCAAATGACAATTTTATGAAAAACCAGAACTTATATTTTGCTGCCCTGCAATCTTATTATTCCAGAGGCTTTACCTATATAGAGCTTGGAGACGGAGATGAGTTGTGGGAAAACCGCAGCATTTCCGCAATCCATGAAATCCATAGCGATGTTTTCTGTCTCCTCTCCCTGTTTGACAGGGGAAATCGGCGTTATATGCTTTATGGAAACCATGACCATGCTATGAAAAATAACAGGGAGATTCCTTATCATGAAGGGATGGTGCTAAAACTCTGCGGCTGCGTGGCGGAGGATAAAAACTCCTGTCTCAGGCATTGTCTGGAATTGTATCTCACCCACGGGCATCAGGCGGAGTTGTTAAATTCTGTATTCTGGAAACTTTCACGTTTTCTGGTGCGGTATCTTTGGAAACCATTAGAGCAGCTTGGAGTTTTGGATCCTACCAGCACTGCAAAAAATTATGTGCGGAGAAACAAGAGTGAGAAGCGTCTTTCCCAGTGGGCGGTGAAAAATGGCTGCTATCTCGTTACGGGGCACACCCACCGTCCAGTGCTGGGGGATGAAACGACTCACTACTTTAATACGGGAAGCTGTGTACATCCCCAGGGTATCACCTGCCTGGAAATTGAAGATGCTTCCATTACTCTGGTGAAATGGGCTGTAGAGGTGAAGAGGGACAATTCTCTTTTTGTGGCCAGGGAGGTGCTGGCGGGACCGATTTCGCTGTATGAATTGTAGGGGCGGAAATAGAAATGATTTTAAAGGAAAATGGCTTTGTTATGTATAAAATCTTCCACATCTTTACCAAGAGGGAAGACAAAAGAAGAGGGGATAGACCTGCAATCTTCCTCTCCGTACAACTCCATCATATCAAGAATGTTCGTTTCTCTGATTCAATATAGTGCTGGATAGAAGTTTCGGCATTTTCAGCAGCATTTTCCATAGCGCTGATAAAAATTTCGCAGCCGTTGGTTCAGTAATTGTAATGTTTTTTAATATGCTTTGTGATTGCCCTACTTGTTAGGAGAATTCTCCTAAAATCTCTTGTATTGGGTTAGTAAATATGTTATATTAACAATATAAAAGAGCAACCGCCCACAAGGTGGGTTGACAAGTTTAAAGGATAGAAATACCACTCCGCTACTCGCCAAAGTCTTGGGGTGGTTTTTCTATGTATGGCTACTTACAAAAGTTAAAGATAAACGTAAGCAATGCCAAAAGGAATATGCCGAAAGTAAGCAAATCCTTAAAATCAAAATGATTTTTCATAGGCATCACCATCCCGTTAGAATGAAAGGTCAGCCCACCCTGCAACACGGTTACTCCAGCTACAATGTATCATAAATCCTGACGTATTACAATGTTCTTTTTTGAAAATATGAGAAATCGTTTGATTGTCAATTGAGCATATCTGCTGTTTCGGATTGTTATTAGATTTTGCTTTTTACCAAAATAGAAACTCCACAGATGAAGAATTGCAGGGCGAGAGCAACAGTATATCCAACCAGAAGGCAATGCTTCCGGCAGTACGGAAAATTGGACATTGAGGAAAAGATATGGTGAAATTTCATGCAGACAGTAAATATTTAGTTTTTCCTGTCAGTTATCATGCACGAAATAAGAGGTTATACTTTTATATTGATGAAAAGCTTGTCTATG
>JAMPFA010000044.1 GCA_023664725.1 Roseburia sp.
GATTTAGAGGTTCAAGGAAATCTACTCCATATGCTGCACAGATGGCAGCAGAGACCGCCACAAAGGCAGCATTAGTTCACGGATTGAAATCTGTAGATGTTATGGTAAAAGGGCCAGGTTCTGGCAGAGAAGCAGCTATTCGTGCGCTTTCTGCATGTGGCCTTGAAGTGACAAGTATCAGAGACGTAACACCAGTTCCTCATAATGGATGCCGTCCACCAAAACGCAGAAGAGTCTAATATGTTTTATGCATGAAAATGTAGATAGTGCATTAGTCTTTAAAGGTTGCTTGGCGCTGCTTTAAAGACTAAATATAGGAGGTAAAGTCGAAGATGGCAGTGAATAAAGTTCCTGTTCTTAAAAGATGTAGATCACTTGGATTAGATCCGATTTACTTAGGAATAGATAAAAAATCAAAGAGAGAATTAAAGAGAGCAAACAGAAAAGTTTCCGAATATGGCCTTCAGTTAAGAGAAAAACAGAAAGCGAAATTCATTTATGGCGTATTGGAGAAACCTTTCCACAACTATTACGTGAAAGCTGACCAGCAGAAGGGTATGACCGGTGAAAACTTAATGGTTATGCTGGAGAGCAGACTGGATAACGTTATTTTCCGTATGGGCTTTGCGAGAACAAGAAGAGAGTCCAGACAGGTAGTAGGCCACAAGTTTGTTACTGTAAACGGAAAGTGTGTAAATATTCCGTCCTACCTGGTAAAAGCCGGTGACGTAATTGAGATCAGAGAGAAGAGCAAAGGCATTCAGAGATTCAAAGATATCCTGGAAGTGACGGGCTCAAGATTGGTTCCGGAGTGGCTTGATGTTGACACAGAAGCGTTGAAAGGTACTGTAAAAGAATTACCATCCAGAGATATGATCGATGTACCGGTAAACGAAATGTTGATTGTCGAGTTATATTCCAAGTAAGCTGTGATATAGCCAGTACCTATATGTATATAGTATATATAGTGAAGACCCGAAAAGGAGGGATTCTGTAGTGTTCGATTTTGAAAAACCAAAAATTGAAATCGCTGAAATTTCAGAAGACAAAAAGTATGGTAGATTTGTTGTAGAACCCTTAGAGAGAGGTTATGGTACGACATTGGGCAATTCTTTGAGGAGAATTATGTTGTCTTCCTTACCGGGAGCAGCGGTAAGCCAGATAAAAATTGACGGCGTATTACATGAATTCAGTTCCATTCCAGGTGTAAAAGAGGATGTGACTGAGATTATCATGAATATTAAAAATCTTGCACTGAAGAACACATGTCCAACAGATGAACCGAAAGTTGCTTACATTGAATTTGAGGGTGAAGGCGTTGTTACAGCTGCTGATATTCAGGCAGATCCGGATATTCAGATTTTAAATCCTGAATTAGTAATTGCAAACTTAAATGGCGGTGCTGACTGTAAACTTTACATTGAATTTACCATTACAAAGGGAAGAGGATATGTCAGCGCAGAAAAGAATAAGTCGGAAGATGTACCCATCGGGGTAATCGCAGTGGACTCTATCTATACACCAGTGGAGCGTGTGAATCTCATGATTGAGAACACCCGTGTAGGGCAGATCACAGATTACGATAAACTTACTTTAGATGTGTTTACCAACGGAACATTGGAGCCGGACGAGGCGGTAAGCCTTGCAGCAAAAGTGTTAAGTGAGCATTTGAATCTCTTTATCAACCTTTCTGAGACAGCAATGTCAGCGGAAGTTATGGTGGAGAAAGAGGACGATGCCAAGGGTAAAGTTTTAGAGATGAATATCGATGAGCTGGAGCTGTCTGTGCGCTCTTACAACTGCTTAAAGAGAGCGGGAATCAACACGGTGGAAGAGCTTACCAACCGTACACCGGAAGATATGATGAAAGTCCGCAATCTTGGACGTAAATCTTTAGAAGAAGTATTAGCAAAATTAAAAGAATTAGGGCTTCAGCTTAACCAGGGCGAAGAACTCTGATTTTAGGAGGATTTGACAATGGCAAAGTATAGAAAACTGAGCAGAACCTCTTCTCAGAGAAAGGCGTTACTGAGAGGCCAGGTTACTGCGTTAATCGCAAGTGAGAACGGCAGGATTGTTACCACAGAAGCAAAGGCAAAAGAAGTCCGCAAAATTGTGGATGGACTGATCGCTATGGCGGTAAAAGAGAAGGATAATTTCGAGGAAGTTACCGTAAAAGCGAAAGTTGCCAGAAAAGATAAAGATGGCAAGAGGGTAAAAGAAGTTGTGGACGGCAAGAAAGTGACTGTCTATGACGAGGTGGAGAAAACCATCAAAAAAGATAAACCTTCCCGTCTTCATGCAAGAAGAAAAATGTTAAAGGTTCTCTATCCTGTAAAATCTGTTCCTGAGGAGGCAGCAGGCAAAAAGAGAAATACCAAGGAAGTTGATCTGGTAGATAAGTTATTTACAGAGATTGCTCCTAAGTATGCAGACCGCAACGGTGGTTATACAAGAATTGTTAAGATTGGCCAACGCAAAGGTGACGGTGCATTAGAGGTGCTTTTAGAGTTAGTTTAAAAAACAAATGAAACTCCGGTATTTGCCGGAGTTTTTCTTTTAGGAGGTGTACATTTATGTTACCGGAGTTGTTTTCCATTGGACCCCTCACCATACATAGCTACGGATTGATGGTGGCCATCGGTGTGATCACCGCTGTCTGGATCGCAGACGCCAAAGCAATAAAAACCGGAGTGGCGGAGGAAGGCTTTATGTTTATGCTGGGAATCGTTTCTGTCGTGGGAGGTTTTTTAGGGGCAAAAATTTTATTTTGGCTGACCATACTGCCGGATGTGATTGCCAACCCTTCCATAATGAAAGATTTTGCCAACGGATTTGTTGTGTACGGAGGGCTCATCGGAGGAATTTTAACGGCAATCCTGTACTGCAAGATAAAAAATACAGATTTTTTAGATTGTTTTGATATTGCGGCTCCATTGATCGCACTTGCCCAGTTTTTTGGGAGGGTTGGATGTTTTCTGGCGGGATGCTGTTACGGCCAGCCCACAGACAGTCCTTTGGGAGTGGTTTTCCACGATTCTTTGTATGCACCTGTGGAGGTGCCCCTGTTTCCCATTCAGCTGGTTTCCGCAGTTTTAAATCTGGTGAATTACCTGTTTTTGTCCTATCTGTGGGACAAAAAACTGAAAAAAGGAGCTGTAGGAGCCATGTATATCATCACCTACAGCATTGGAAGATTTGTGCTGGAATTTTTCAGGGGAGATATCGAGAGGGGATCTGTGGGAACCCTTTCCACCTCCCAGTTTATCTCCATATTTACGGTAATTATCGGCATTGTGCTCCTCATTCGTCTTCTTTGTTATAGAGGGGAAGAGAGAAAATAAATTCCGTTCCCACGCCCTCAGTGCTGATGACATTTATATTTTCATTGTGTGCCTGGATGATCTCTTTTACAATGGCAAGCCCAAGACCTGTCCCTTTTTTATCTTTTCCACGGGACAGGTCTGTTTTGTAAAATCTCTCCCAAATCTTGCTGATGCTGTCTTTGGGGATTCCGATGCCTGTATCTTTTACAGAGACAAATACTTTCTCATTTTTTACCGTGGTCTCCACCGTGATAAAAGAATCATGGTGGGAAAATTTGATGGAATTGTCGATCAGGTTGTAGATGACCTGCTGGATCTTGCTCATATCTGCTTTTACATAAAGGCTTTTGCCTGTGAGGATCAGTTCAAAGGAAATACGCTTTTCCTTGCAGGTGCCCTCAAATGTCCGCACAGTCATTTTTATCACATTGTTGATATCGAAGGTGGAAGTGTCTAACATCATGCCCCGCTTACCGATCTTATTCAGCTCCAACAGGCTCTTTGTCAACTTGTTTAACCGCTCTGTCTCAAAGAGTATGATGTTTAGATATTTTTCCTGCATCTCCACAGGTATAGTGCCGTCCAGCATGGCCTCCACATACCCTTTGATGGAAGTCAGAGGGGAGCGGAAATCGTGGGATACGTTGGATACAAATTTGCGCTGGTCTTCCTCCAAGGTGTTTAATTCGTTTGCCATGTAGGACAGGGAGGCAGCCAGATATCCGATCTCATCATTAGAGTGGACGTCGATTTTGTGGTCAAAATTGCCGGACACGTATTCGTTGGCCGCCCGGGAAATCTTGCGGATGGGCAGGATGACCGAAGCGGAAAATGCACCCAAAAGCAAAAATGCGCACAGAAATAGTATTCCAAGGGTCATATAGGAAATGTTTAAAAGCCCGTAGTGGAAAGAGGAGAGCTGCCGCAGAGGCTTATGTATCACCACGTATCCTTTGATCTTGTACTTGATGGATATGGGGGCAAAGACGCTGAGCTGATCCTCCTCAAAATAGTTGTAAAACCTGCTTGTCTGGTAGTATTTGCTGCCGAAGTCCAAGATGTTAAAGCCCTCAATATTTTCCAGATTCAAAAGGTCTGTCTTTTTCTCTGAATTTACCATGATATCGCCGTTGACCCCCACCACCCAGATCTGAGCCCCCAGATAGTTGTCCAAAGCTTCCAGACGCTCTTCAAAATCCGCCAGGGTGATGGTGTTGTTGTAGTAGCTGACAGCGTAATCAGAAGCGATAATGGTGGCCTCCTTGTAGAGGGAGGAGGACTCATTTTTAACCAGATAACTGGTGGTGATATTTGAGGTAAATGTGGAAACGATGATAAAGCCTGCAATGCCGAATATCAGATATCCACAGAATAATTTGGGGAAAAGTGTCTTTTTCATTTTTACTCTTTAACCTCGAATTTGTAGCCGATGCCCCACACCGTGGCAAGGCTCCAGTTTGCGGTGTCCTTGATCTTTTCCCGGAGACGTTTCACATGGACATCCACCGTCCTGGTGTCCCCGATATACTCGTATCCCCAGATATGATCCAAAAGCTGTTCCCTGGTAAATACCTGGTTGGGGGAGGAGGCAAGGAAGTATAAAAGCTCCAGTTCCTTGGGCGGCATATCCACCGGCTGGCCTTTGTAGAGTACAGAGTAGTTGGACAGGTTTACCACCAGATCCGTGTATTCCACACATTTGATATTTACGGTGACGTTTTCTGTCTTTGGGGCGGGCTGGAACCGTCTTAGCACGGCCTTTACCCGGGCAACCAGTTCCTTGGAATCAAAGGGCTTCATCATGTAGTCGTCCGCTCCAAGCTCCAGGCCAAGAACTTTGTCAAAAATTTCGCCCTTGGCGGAGAGCATGATGATAGGCACATTGGATTTACTCCTGACTTCCCGGCACACCTGATAGCCGTCAATGCCGGGGAGCATCAGATCCAAAAGGATCAGGTTGGGGTTGTATTGTTCAAAGGCGGCAAGGGCTTCCTCGCCATCGTTTACGGTCTTTGTGTCGAAACATTCCTTTGTGAGGTAAAGTGAGATTAACTCGGCGATGTTGACATCATCGTCTACGATAAGGATTTTTTGTTTTGCGAGCATGTGTTGGGCTCCTTTCTTTCTTTGTGGGGTAGTGGATGATTGGGGGGAATGCCATGTTATTGGCGGCGTGCGTTGTGTGATATAGACGAAATCACCGGCGGGAACAAAACTGTCCTGCTTGCGATTTGTCTATATTGTACAACAGACACCTTAAACAATCTTTTACACCGCCACCCTACTTAAACTCCGCTATGGTAACTCCCGCATCCCCTTCTCCAAATTCTCCAAGATGATAATTCTTCACATATTTCTGTCGTTTCAAATGCTGCTGCACGGCCTTGCGCAGTGCCCCGGTACCTTTTCCGTGGACGATCCGCACGGAGGGGAGATGAGCGATGTAGGCGTCATCTAAGTATTTATCCAGGTGAGCAAGGGCCTCGTCCACTGTCATGCCGATGAGGTTGATCTCGGTGGAGACGGAGGCGGATTTGGACATTTTTATTTTGCCTGTCCCGGATTTGCTGAATTTTTTGGAGGTGGGGGAAGTCTCATCTTCCAAAAGCTCTAAGTCTTTGATGTTGACAGTGGAGTTTAATATTCCCATCTGCACCGTCAGATCCCCTTTCGCATTGGGGAGGGAGCTTACTGTGCCTTTTAAGTTCAGGCTTAAGACTTTTACAAAATCTCCGATCCGCAGGTTTTTTGGAACTTTGTTGTTTGGCACAGTTTCTTTTTTCCCAGCAAGCTGTTTCTCATGGCCGGACATTTTTTCCCGAAGTCTGGCCCGCTCTTTTTCCATCTCGCTGGCGGGGGCGTGGATCTGTCCGAATTTGTTGAAGTTTCGGATGCTCTCGTCCGCTAAGTCTTTTGCCTCTTTTATTATGTTGTAGGCCTGTTCATTTGCCTCTCTTAAGATTTTCTCCCGGCTCTGGTCGATGCGGTCCGCTTTCTGCTCCAGCTTTTGTTTCAGGGAGGCAATTTCCTTTTTGTAGGCGTCAATTTCCGCCCGCTCTTTTTCAATGGTGACCCGGCTGGTCTCCAGATCGGAGATCAGGTCCTCAAAGCTTGCCTGGGATTCTGTGATCCGCCCTTTTGCATCTTCGATCAAGTCCGCATCCAGTCCGATTTTTCCAGAAATGGCAAAGGCGTTGCTCTTTCCGGGTATTCCGATCAAGAGTCGGTAGGTGGGGCTAAGTGTCTCCACATCAAATTCACAGCAGGCATTTTCCACCCCTTCGGTGGAGAGGGCAAAGACTTTTATCTCGCTGTAATGGGTAGTTGCCATAGTGCAGACTCTGCGCTGATGAAGCCTTGAGAGAATGGATATGGCAAGGGCGGCGCCCTCTGTGGGGTCTGTCCCGGCACAAAGCTCGTCGAAGAGAACCAGTGAGGAGTCGTCTGCCTTTGACAAAATGGATACAATGTTGGTCATGTGGGAGGAGAAGGTACTCAAATTCTGCTCTATGCTCTGCTCATCTCCGATGTCCGCAAAGACGTGCTGGAACACTCGAAGCTCAGAACGGTCTCCCGCAGGGATGTGAAGCCCTGCCTGGCCCATCAGCGTGAAAAGTCCTACTGTCTTTAGGGACACGGTTTTTCCTCCGGTATTTGGCCCTGTAATGATCAACAGGTCAAAGTCCTCTCCCAGCATAACGTCAATGGGAACAACTTTTTTCGGGTCTAACAGGGGATGTCGCCCTTTTCGGATGTAAATCCGCCCGTTGGTGTGAAAAACGGGCGAGACACCGTTATGGATTTTGGCCAGAGCAGCTTTTGCAAAGATAAAGTCCAGCTCTGTCAAAATTTCGTAATCCGCCGCCAGGACTGCCTGGTGTTCAAAAACCTGGGCGCTTAAATTTGCCAGGATCACTTCGATCTCTTTTGCCTCCCGCAAAAACAGTTCCTTTAACTCATTGTTTAAGTTTACCACAGAGGATGGCTCGATAAAGAGGGTGGAACCACTGGAGGACTGGTCGTGGATCATGCCTGGCACCTGGTTCTTTGCCTCCGCTTTTACCGGGAGACAGTATCTGCCATCCCGCATGGTGATCACTGCGTCCTGCAGGTATCCGCTGTTTCCTGCCTGGTTCATCACCTTTGTCATCTGACTTCGGATCCGCTCGTTCATGCCTCCGATGGAACGGCGGATGGACTTTAAATTGCTGCTGGCGTCATCGCTCAACTCGTCTTCAGACAGGATACAACGCTTCAGCTCTTCGTTTAAAGACACGAGAGGTTCGATACCGTCGAACAGTCCGTCCAGGGAATCCTGTTTTTCCTCATCCCTGTCACGCTTGTTGTAGGTCTTTGCACGTCTGGCTGTCTCCAAAAGAGAGCTGATCTTAAGAAGCTCTCCTATGCTCAATGTGCCGCCGATCTCCAGCCGTTTTAAAAGCTCCCCGATGGGGTGGATGCCGGAGAAGGAGAGGCTTCCCTTGGCGAAAATCCGAAGGAGGGCCTCGTCTGTCTGCTTCTGGGCAAGGTTGATCTGGTCAATGTCTGTCATGGGGAGAAGATTTTTGCAACGCTCCCTTGCTGCCTGGCTGGATGCCAGATCTGTCAATGTCTCTATGATCTTGTCGTATTCTAATGTGTGTAAAACTTTTTTTTCCATAATACATCCTCAAAATTTACTAATCTTTCTGTTACTCCTCATTATAACCCAAATCGGGAACCATGGAAAGTAAAAAAAGTGTTACGGTCATGGAATGGGCAGTAATAAAAAAGTAACATTGCCTGTGTCGTTTTGGGAAAAAAATTGAAGAAATACCGCTATTGTGGTATACTTGTATAAAAATGACAGTGGAAGTGAAGGAAATGAGAAAGAAAAGAAAAAAACTGTGCACGGCTATGTTCTTATCCCTTGGTCTGCTCTGGGGCTGCGGCAGTGCTGCCCAGCCGGACGATTACGGGACAAATGAAGGTTATACAGCTGGGAAGACAGATTCCGGAGGAACGGAAAACGTGAATGAAACGGAAGCAGACACGGACACGGAGGCGGAACCAGAGCCGGGGCCAGAAAAGGGAATTTCAAAAGAGGATATTAAAGTAGGAGTGCTTTACATTACAGACCCCGGGGAGGGAAGCGGTTATTCCTACACCCATGATCTGGGGATCGTGTCGATGCAGAGAAACCTGGGGTTAAACGATGACCAGATCCTGCGAAAGATTGCAGATGAAAATAACAATGAGGATATCAGAAATAAAATACAGGAATGTATTGACGAGGGGAGCCAGATCATCTTTACTACAAGCTGGAAATATATGCAGGAGACGGCGGAGATGGCTGAGGAGTACCCTGACATTTATTTTTCCCACGGCACTGGCTATCTGTCCAACGGAAAAAATTTTAACAACTATTTCGGGAGGATTTACCAGCCAAGGTATTTGAGCGGTATCGTGGCGGGGATGAATACAAAAACCGGAAAAATCGGCTATGTGGCAGCTCAGGGAATAGATAATGCGGAGGTCACCGGGGGGATTGATGCTTTTGCCATAGGTGTGGCTCAGGTGAACCCGGAGGCGAAAGTGTATGTGTCTGTTACAAACAGCTGGTATGACCCTGAGATGGAGCAGGCCGCCGCACAAAAGCTTTTAGATCTGGGGTGCGATGTGATGGCGCAGCACTGTGATACGCCTTATCCCCAGCTCTTAGCCCAGGAGAGGGGAATATATGGGATCGGTTACAATTCGGATATGCAAAAAGAAACGCCGGATTCCTGCCTTTGCAGTGTGATCTGGAATTGGAGCTCATACTATACATCTGCGGTGGAGAGTGTGATAGAGGGCACATGGACAGGAGAAAATTATTACGGGGGAATGGCAGAGGGAGTGGTACAGCTCACAGACGTGGCCTCCTTTGCGGCAGAGGGAACGAATGAGAAAGTGTCGGAGGAGAAAGACAGTATCCTAAGCGGTGAGAACAATATTTTTGACGGAGAACTTTTGACTAATACGGGGGAGACAGTAGGAAGCCAGGGGGGAACATTGGATGATGCCACCATCACAGGGGGGATCAACTGGTATTATCAGAATGTGGAACTGGTGGAATAGGAGGTAGAAAACAATGTCTTTGCGAAAGAAAATAATGCTTTGTGCCCTGACTCCGGTGTGCGTATTGGGTATTATCGTTATAGTTATTGCAATAACTTCGCTGCGGCAGGCAATCATCGGTCATGTGGAAAATGCCCTTAAGGGGACGGCGGTAGCTGTGGAGGCGGCCTATGACCAGAATGTGGGTTCCTATATCCAGGCTTCCAACGGCAGTGTGTGGAAAGGAAGCTACAACATATCAAAATCGGAAAATCTGGTGGATGAGATCAAGGAAAAATCAGGCATGGAGATCACATTTTTCTTTGGTTCCCAGAGGATTATGACATCGGCGTTGGATGAAAATGGGCAGCGTATTTTAGGTTCGCCGGCGGGGGAAAAGATTACAGAGCAGGTATTAAATCAGGGGCAGGACTATTTCAGCAGCAATGTTCTTCTGGACAAAACCACTTACTACGGATATTTTGTGCCGGTGTACCAGCCGGGAGACAAAACCACGCCTGTGGGTATGGTTTTTGCTGGATGTCCCAAGCAGGAAACCCTTGCCAGTTCGCTGGGGATCATTGTTGCGCTGATCATTACCGTAATCCTTATCGTGCTGATCTGTATTGTGACGGTTGTTGTTGTGGCATCCTCCTTGACCAGGCGTTTGAAACGGGGGATCGTGGATGTTCAACTGGTGTCGGAGGGAAGGCTGGATATTGTCTTTGACAAAAGGCTCATAAAGAAAAAAGATGAGATCGGGGATCTGATGCGTGCCCTCTCGCATCTGCAGGATTCCCTCTGTCAGATGGTGGGGGATCTTAGCAAGAGTACGGACATGCTGGTGGAGGAGTCGGATTTCTTAAAGCAGACATCCCATGTGACCCTGGAAAATATCGACAGTGTACAGAATGCGGTAGGTGAGATCACTGAGGGGGCAACCTCCCAGGCAAATGATACCAAATATGCGTCGGAGAATATTGAGCACATGGGCGAGCTGGTGATAGAGACAGGGAAGCAGGCCGAGGAGCTGGGACTTCGGGCAGACCAGATGTTAGAATCCAGCGATAAGACCACAGAGACCATCGGGCAGTTAAAAAAGATCAGTGGAGAGGTGGAAAATGTAGTGGCGGAGATTGCCAGGCTCACAGAGCAGACCAACGATTCAGCAAACAGCATCGGCCAGGCGTCAGCTTTTATTTCGGATATTGCAGATCAGACAAATCTTCTGGCGTTAAATGCAAGTATTGAGGCGGCCAGAGCAGGGGAGACAGGAAGAGGCTTTGCAGTGGTGGCCACAGAGATCCAGAAGCTGGCAGAGCAGTCCAACAACGCCAGCGGAGAGATTGACAGCACGGTACATACCCTGATCGCCAATTCTGCCCATGTGGTGGAATCCATGCAGCGAATGCAGGAGGTGATCAACAATCTGAAAGAGCATATCAGTGCCACAGAGAATACGGTGGGTGAGGTTGTGACAGGGATCAATGCCTCCATAGGGGGAATCCGCAGCATAGAGGATCAGGCAAAAGAGCTGGAGAAGGCGAGAAAAGAGATTGTGACAATGATCATTTCTCTCTCCAGGGTGGCAGAAAATAATGTGACCGGAACAGAAGAGACAAATGCGGCCATCGAAGAGGTACACGGCAGCTTCCGGAGCCTGGAAGAATCTGCGCAGAATTTAAAGGGGACGGCAGATCTGCTCTCCAAAAATATTGGAAGCTTTAAAATGTAAGTGTGTTCTTGCATATCTTTGGCATTACACCTATAATATCAATAGAGCTGTTATTTTGTATGGAAGATACGAAGGAGCGGTAACTATATGGAAGATCAGGAGAAGGAAAATTTTGATTTTATCCGGGAAAAGATAAAGGAAAAACCGTTAAACAAAAAGCGTATGTTAAAGCAGGGGGCATTTACTTTGGCGATGGCAGTTATGTTTGGTATGGTTGCCTGCGGGGTTTTTACCTATATGCAGCCCCTGATGGACGGCTGGATGCATCCGAAAGAAGATACTCCCATTACGATTCCGGAAGATGAGATTGCCACGGAGACAGAAGTGGTGGAACCAGAGGAGGAAACACCCACAGAGACGGTGGTTACAGAGACTACTATCATAAAGAAAGAGTTGGAGCTGGCGGATTATCAGGCTCTGCAGAATAAGATTTATGCCGTGGGGAAAGAGAAAAACAGTTTCATCGTGACGGTGACAGGGGTGGTCAGCGACACGGACTGGTACAATAATGCCTATGAGAGCATGGGGCAGGCATCCGGCATTATCATTGGGGACAACAATAAGGAACTGCTGATTTTAACAGAACGTAAAGTGATACAGGAGGCGGGGGAGATCAGTGTCACTTTTATAAATGATGTGACGCTAAGGGCTGAGCTGAAAAAGTATGACGGCAATACAGGGCTTGCTATGCTTTCTGTGTCTTTGGAAGAACTGGACGAGAGTACGAAAAATGCTATTTCCTATGCGGAACTTGGCAATTCTTTGTCTCTTGCTCAGGGAAATGTAGTGATCGCTGTGGGAAGTCCTCTGGGAACCAACTATTCCATTGCAGCAGGAAATATCACATCGGTGAGCAATGAAATCCACACGGTAGACAACACGTACAAAGTGCTGACCACAGATATTGTGGGGAGCAAAAACAGCAGCGGCGCACTGCTGAATTTAAGCGGTGAGATTGTAGGGCTTGTGATGCAGGATTACAGCAGTATCGGCGATGAAAACACATTGACGGCTGTGTCTATATCGGAATTGAAAAAGTTGATCGAGATGCTTTCCAACGGGAAAGATATCCCCTACCTTGGTCTTAAAGTGGTCACTGCCACAGAGCGGATTTCCAGAGAGTATGATATTCCCCAGGGCGTGTACATTATGGAAGTGATTTTAGATTCCCCTGGTCTGTGGGCAGGTTTACAGATGGGGGATGTGATCACGGAGATGGATGGCGAGGAGATTACCTCTGTAGATGCCTATGAGACAAAGGTTTTAAGCTTAAAACCGGGGGACAGTATAGATATTGCCGTGAAGCGTCAGGGCATGGAGGAGTATACCCGGGTGGAATGTACAGTGACAGCCGGGAAACTGGAGTAGCATATTAAGGAAGGAGAGGCTCGGCGGGGCCAGAAATAACATGAAATATATTGAGACATTGCGGGAGGGGGAAAGGATCAGTGAAGTTTTCCTCTGCAAGCATAAACAGGCAGCGGTGACAAAAAACGGAAAGCCTTATGAGAATGTGATATTGCAGGATAAGACAGGGACATTGGACGCAAAAATCTGGGAACCGGATTCCCAGGGGATTGATGATTTCGAGAGGTTTGATTACATTAGCGTCACCGGGGATGTGACTAGTTTCCAAGGGGCGCTGCAGTTAAATGTAAAGCGTGTGCGAAAAGCCCAGACGGGAGAGTATGAGCCCAGTGATTACCTGCCGGTAAGTGACAGGGATGTTGACGAAATGTACGGAGAGTTAAAATCCATCATTCTTTCTATCGAAACTCCCTGTTTAAAGACACTGCTCTCCAGATTTTTTCTGGAGGATGCTGACTTTGAAAAACGCTTTAAAAACCACTCTGCGGCAAAGACGGTACACCATGGATTTGTAGGAGGACTTTTAGAGCACACATTGGGAGTTACAAAACTCTGTGAGGCATTCTGTGTCCAGTATCCGCTTTTAAACAGGGATCTGCTTTTGACGGCGGCAATGTTTCATGATATCGGAAAGCTGAGAGAACTCTCTGTTTTTCCCGAAAATGATTATACGGATGAGGGCCAGCTTTTAGGACACATTGTGATCGGGACAGAGTGGGTGGGAGAGCAGATCCGCACCATCCCAGATTTTCCCTTAAAGCTTTCAAATGAGTTGAAACACTGCATTTTGGCGCATCACGGGGAGTTGGAGTATGGTTCCCCTAAAAAGCCGGCTTTGATGGAGGCAGTGGCACTTAGTTTCGCAGACAATGTGGACGCAAAGATGGAGACATTAAAGGAGGCATTTGCCCCTGTTCCCGAGGGAAATACAGAGTGGCTGGGATATAACCGCCTTTTGGAGTCAAATATAAGAAAGACCAGCGTGATGCTGGATAAATAGGAGCAGTATGCAGAAAAATGATGTGATAGAGCTTACAATTACAGATCTTGGAGTGGACGGCGCAGGGATTGGCAAATATGAGGGTATGGCCTTTTTTGTCAAGGATACTGTTATAGGAGATGTAATTACCGCAAAGATTATGAAACTGAAAAAGCATTACGGCTATGCACGTCTGATGGAGTTAAAGGAGGCTTCGCCCAATCGGGTGGAGCCCCGTTGCGTCTATGCAAAATCCTGCGGCGGATGCCAGCTTCAGCAGATGAGCTATGAGAGCCAGCTTGCATTTAAGGAGAAAAAAATTAAGGATAACCTCATCCGTCTGGGAGGTTTTACGGAGAAGGAAGTGGAACTTGTCATGGAGCCTATTGTGGGGATGGAGCATCCCTTTGGCTACCGGAATAAGGCACAGTTTCCTGTGGGGTATGACAGAGAGGGGAATGTGGTGACGGGATTCTATGCGGGGAGAACCCACAGCATTATCCCAAATACGGAATGCGCCCTGGGAGTGCCTGAGAACAGGGAAATTTTGGAGGCGGTGCTCTCCTATATGAGAGAGCAAAATGTCAGCGCTTATGAGGAGGTAACAGGCCGGGGGCTTATACGGCATATTTTGACCCGTTTCGGGTTTGATTCCGGGGAGATTATGGTGTGTCTGGTGATAAACGGGAAAAAGCTGCCCAGGGAAGAGAAGCTTTTGGAGAAGCTTACCGTTTTGCCGGGGATGAAGAGTATTTCTGTAAATGTGAATCGGGAAAATACAAATGTAATATTGGGAGAGGAAACCAGGGCTATCTGGGGAAAGGATACAATCAAAGACGCTTTGTATTTAAGAGACACAAGGGATTTTTCCAGGACGGAAAAAAAGACAGTGTATCAGATTTCGCCTCAGTCTTTTTATCAGGTAAATCCGTTGCAGACAGAAAAACTTTACTCTCTGGTGATGGAGTATGCGGGGCTTACCGGGGAGGAGACGGTTTGGGATCTCTATTGCGGGATTGGGACGATTTCGTTGTTTTTGGCTGCTCATGCAAAGCGGGTTTTCGGGGTGGAGATCGTGCCGAAGGCAGTGGAGGATGCCAGGGAAAATGCCAGGTTAAACGGGATAAGAAATGCAGAGTTTTTTGTGGGGAAGGCGGAGGTTGTGCTGCCGGAGTTTTATGAGCGGGAGAGGGATGCGGGAGTGGATGAGGATATGATGCATCCGGATGTGATGGTGGTGGATCCGCCCAGGAAAGGGTGCGATGAGGAGTGCCTTGGTACGATGATTAAGATGAGGCCGGAGAGGATTGTGTATGTCAGTTGCGATTCGGCTACATTGGCCAGGGATCTGCGGGTGCTAAGAGATGGGGGGTATGAGGTTCGGAGAGTTCGGGGGGTGGATCAGTTTGGGGAGACGGTGCATGTTGAAGTCGTCTGTTTGCTTTCCAAACTTCATGCAAAGCAGAAGATAGAAGTGGAACTCACAATGAGTGAAATGGACTTGACGGCGGCGGAGAGTAAGGTGACTTATGAGGAGATTAAGGGGTATGTATTGGAACATACGGGATTGAAGGTAAGCAATTTGTATATTGCACAGGTAAAACAGAAATGCGGGATTATTGAGAGGGAGAATTATAATCTGCCGAAATCAGAAAATTCCAGACAGCCGAAATGTCCGCCAGAGAAAGAAAAGGCTATAAGAGAGGCATTGGAGTATTTTCGGATGATTTGATGGCAGCATTAGAACTGGTGGAATACTTCTTAATTTATTAGTTAAAATATAATTTGATGAAGGAGGTACTGCTAAAGATTATGAAGAAATTCGATTTGCACATACATACGTTATCGACTACAAGTGACGTTTCATTTACATTTAGTATGGAAATGCTGGAACAATATGTAAAAGAGAGGAAAATAGATGCCATTGCTATTACTAATCATAATATGTTTGATTTAGCACAATATAGAGAAATAGCTTTAAAGTTATCTGACACTATTGTTTTTCCAGGCATAGAAATAAATATCGGAAATAATGTAGGACATTTGCTTGTTATAGCAAAACAAGACGATGTAGAAGAATTTAGCCATAAATGTGAATGTGTTCAAAAAGAAATACAGTCTGAAAAAGATAGTATAACAGTGGAACAGTTGAAAAATTTTTTTGGAAAACTGGATAGGTTTTTATTGATTCCCCACTATGATAAAAAGCCAAGTATAGATAAAAAAATCTTAGCCGAATTGAAAGATAATATTGTTTGCGGTGAAGTTAATAGCATAAAGAAATTTATTTATTGCCAAAAGGATAACCTTTCATTAACTCCTGTTTATTTCAGTGATTTTAGGGCAAAAGAAAATGTAGATATATTTCCAATTAGGCAGACTTTTTTTGATATAGATGAAATCACTTTAGAAGCAATTAAAAAGTGTTTGACTGATAAGAATAAAGTTACTTTATCTGAGGCGGAAGGTCATAAGAAATTTTATGCTCTTCCAGAATTAGAATTATCAACAGGATTGAATGTCGTTATAGGTGAAAGGTCATCTGGGAAAACTTATACATTGAATCAGATATACAAATATTTTGATAATATCAAATATATTAGACAATTTGAACTTTTGGAAACAGACCCAGAAAAGGCTGCAAAGGATTTCACGGATAAAATTGCAATTAAACAGAGTGGAATAACAAAAGAGTATTTTGAGTTTTTTATAAAAGTTGTAGACGATGTAAAGGATATTTCATTAGAGAAAGATGAGAAACACATAGAAAATTATTTGATTTCATTGCAAAAACATGCCTCGGAAATAGAAAGAGCAGATATGTTCTCCAAATGTAAATTTTATGTTGAGAATGAGTTTGAAATAAATGATTTGGCGAGTTTAAAGAAATTAATAGAATCGGTTGAGATTCTATTAGGCACTACACAATATAAAGCAGTTGTAGAGAAAAGTGTAAAACGTGAAAACTTAATTGCTTTGTATAATGATTTAATTAGTGAATATGTAAAGGAACAACAAATAGTACTAAAAAAGCTATGGGTGAATGATATAATTGGCAATATAAAACAGAGATTGCAATCAAAAACTGCAGCAACTCGTGTAACGGATATAAATTTCTATACAGTACAAATGAATCGTACAAAAATCAAGAAATTTGAAGATATTGCAAATGGTTTAAAGGAAGAACGGCAGATATATTGTAAAGATTTGGAAGGGTTTAGTATAGAAGTAAGAACTAAGCCATATTCTGGGGCAAGCAGTCTTAGAAAACATAGTAAAAGGCAAATTGCTTTCTCTGATGCTTTTAGTTGCTATGAAGTTCCTTATATGTTTTTACAAAAATTAAAAGAAATAGAGATGTTGGAAGATACAGCATATTATGAATATTTTGTGGATGTTGAATATAGGATATTGAACCAGTTTGGATTTGAAGTGTCAGGCGGGGAAAGAGCTGAATTTAATTTATTGCAAGAAATAAATGATGCTTATCAATATGATATTCTGATGGTAGATGAACCAGAATCATCTTTTGATAATATATTTCTGCGAAATAGAGTAAATCATATATTGAGAGAAATATCACAAGAGATGCCAGTTATAATTGTAACCCACAATAGTACAGTGGGGGCATCTATCAAACCTGATTTTCTTGTTCATACAAAAAGAGTTATTAAGAGTAATAAGGATATTTCATATGAAATATATTATGGACATCCAACTAATAGAAATTTGAAAAACAATGAAGGAAAACAAATCAAAAATTTACAGGCTACTCTTGATTGTTTAGAAGCGGGAGAGAGCGCTTATATGGAAAGAGGAAAAGAATATGAAATGCTTAGAGATTAAAAATGGAAAAGGATATTTTCTGAATGTAGATGGCGAGATGATTGAACTTGACAAAATGAAAAAAGTTGATTTGCTATATCTGTTAGACATAGCAACAAATGTTGAAGAATCTTTTGAAATGGATAACATTGGGACATGTAAACTTGATAATCAAGCACATAAAGTAATTTATGAGAATTTATATGACAAATTTCAAGAGTTACTTCAAAATAGAACAAGATTTTATGATGAAAGCATTGCTTTGTATAAAGATGCATTACAAAAATATAAGCAGGAATAGTAGAAATATGGTTTTAGAAGATAAAATTGATAGGATGGTGAAAGGGGAACCATAAGGTGGGAGATAGAAGAGATAAATCCAATATTATTGGGAGTGAAATTATTATATATCAAACGGAAGATGGACAGACGAAAATAGATGTTAAATTTGAAGATGAGACGGTTTGGCTTACACAGGCGCAATTATGTGAACTCTATCAAACCAGTAAATCTAATATTAGCGAGCATATTAAGCACATTTTTGAGGAAAGAGAACTAGAAGAAAATTTAGTTGTTCGGAAATTCCGAACAACTGCGGCTGACGGAAAAAATTATAATACAATTCATTATAATCTTGATATGATTATTTCTCTTGGGTATAGAGTAAAATCTAAAATTG
>JAMPFA010000045.1 GCA_023664725.1 Roseburia sp.
ATTTTTTCTGCGTCACATCCTGCGTCCAGCAGGTTTTGAACCATATCCTCCGTATCGCCGCCCCCTTCCTTATCTGTCCTTATTGTACCCCATTGACTTTCCATCCGCTAATGATTATAATTTATATCATGTTATTCCAATATTGAATATCAGGAGCGTTTCTCAAATGGAAATACGGACTTTACGGTATTTTCTGGCAGTAGCCAGAGAAGAAAACATGACCCGCGCCGCTGAAATACTTCATGTTACACAGCCTACACTTTCAAAACAGTTAAAATCTTTAGAAGATGAGTTGGGAAAAAAGTTATTCATACGGCATAGTTTCAGTATCCAGCTAACCGAAGAAGGTATTCTGCTGCGCAAACGGGCAGAGGATTTAGTAGAAATGGCGGACAAGATTATCACCGAATTTATTACCCTCGATGATATTACAGGCGGCGATATCTATTTGGGTCTTGCAGAATCCTATCAAATTCGCTTTCTTGCAAGAGAAATCAATCTCTTCAAAAAATCTTACCCCGAACTGCGTTACCATATTACCAGCGGGGACACGGAACAGGTCACGGAAAAACTGGATAAAGGCGTCATTGATTTTGCTGTACTTGCTGAAGAGCCCAATATTACAAAGTACAATTACTTATGTTTCCCGGAATTTGATGTCTGGGGCGTTGTCATGCCAAAAGACTGCCTTCTTGCCGAAAAAGGAAACATAACGGTTACAGATTTGATTGGCCTGCCCCTATTTTGTTCCGATCAGGGCTGGAACAGAGATATAACCCGTTGGTGCGGCAGACAGATTAATGAACTGCACTTAGAAGGTTCTTTCCGGCTTTCCTACAATGCTTCCCTTTTTGTCAGGGAAAGGTTAGGTTATCTTTTAACCTTTGACCGGCTGATTGACACAAGCCCGGAAAGCGGACTGATATTCCGCCCCCTATTTCCAAAACTGGAAACTAAGATGTATCTCGTATGGAAAAAATATCAGGTTTTTACTCCCATTGCAGAACGTTTTTTAAATAATTTAAAGGGAAAAATGAAATAAGCGAATAAAAGGCAGCGATTGTCAAATCCCCCCCATTCCTATCTAACATTACAAAAGAAAATGTTTCCTATCCTGCCCTGTATTCTGTTTGATGTACCTATAACTGTAACGCAACCTCATTGGAGCTTTCCGGAACCTCCCCAAAACATAGTATTGATTCCCCATTCTCAGCCAACGTTGTTTTCCCCATTTCAGGAAGCGGCGCATTTTCTTCTTGACCATCCTTGCCTTACTGCCAGCAGATGTTCGCCTCATGAGTTGTTCCGGCTCCACCACATGGCATGGGGATGGGAACCCCGCCGCCTCTCCTGTATGATGGCGGAAAACCACCAAAGGAGGACGTTAGTGTGAAAAAAAACAGAGGACAGCCAAGAAATGGCGCACTTAAACAAGCTATCATAAGGTAGCTTTTGCAAAAGAATGTATGTTTGATTTTCATTGACTGAACTGCCACACAATTAAACGAAGGCGCAAAATCAATTCTTAGTGTACGGACTCGCAGCACCACTTATTTGTGCTTGAAAAGGCAAAACTTACACTGATTTTTATGAGAAAAATGCTCAGGCAATCGAGCAGGCAACAACTTACCGTATCGGTCTGAAAAACATGGGTGGAGCCTCCCGAACCAATGCCCTAGTGCGCTAGTACATAGGAAGGGAGGTGCGTAATATGACGGCTGCGGAGATTATCTTGATTTTTTTAGGCATACTTACATTGTTGACTTCTTTTGACAGTTTGATTGTTGCGTTTCTGACCTTTCTCGACAAGAGAAACCGTAAGAAGAAATAAAAATGCCCCTCTGTCTGATCCACAGAGAGACGATGTCCTTTAGGACATTTTCGTTTTCTTCGGGAGCATCCACTTTGGAGTGGGTGCTTTTCCTATGGCTAATATAACCTAGTGAGCAGAGAAATTCAACAATCTTTTCTACTTTGTCATTCAAATATCCCTCATTCCTGCTCTTTGTTTTGCTTATACATGCAGTCTGTCACCATTTAAAAAAATCAACAGCATTTCCTTAATTCTTTGCCTTTCTCAATATCCCTGTCATAGACGAATTGAGGTTCCAATTCATCTTCGATAACTGTCCAACCATATATTCGGCATAACAGCGCCACAAAATTATCTTCCTTTTTATCATAAAGATTCTCTATGGTTTTCATCTGATTTTTAAACTCCTGAAAAGATACTTTTGATCCATACAACAATGTATCACCTTTATAATATTCTATTTCAATTATCATATAAACACCTCGTATTACTCCTTTTCCTTCTTCAATCATATCACAAAAAGAATCTTTTATAACATTACGATTCACGTAAATATCATAAACGATTCTTTAAAATCACTTATACAACAGCCTCCACAATAATCTTATTGCCAACTTTAATCTCTTTTACACCAACTTCTTTTTTCCTGTTAAAATTAAAGCTAATCATATACCCTTTATCCTTGTGATAATAATCAAGATAATCTGTAAGCTGCTTCTCACCTCTTTCATTATACTCATTTCCATGCCAGATTTTCAGCTCAATGATAAACTGCTCCCCCAGATAATCCACAATGATATCTGTACGTTTCGCATCTCTCGTCTATGCTTCAACAAAAAAATTTCCCACACCATTTATCATCGGCTTTAGGTATAGCAGAAAGCGTTTGCGCCCATTATCCTCCACAAACTTTTCACTGTTTTCGCCATAAATCTCATTAAAATGGTATGTCTCTTCTGCCGTCTCCTGCACATCCATCCCCTATATAATCTGCCTCATACTCTGCCAGCATAGATGCAATCTGGCGGGGTGAAAAACTCATATCCATATCAAAATCTGCTGCAACGTTCCAGGGACTGTTATACTGGCACTCCGATTTCGGGCGCAGCTTTAATTTTAGATTTTTTATATTGTATACGCCTGCAAGGATGACGGAATGAAATGCCTGCATCTTATCCCGCTTTAGGTACCGGGCACGAAGCTGTGCCAAAAAATCGATGAAAACCTGATGGTTTGATGCGCTGTCAACCTTATCGATCATTAATATAATTGGGCGGGAACTGCGTTCACACATACCGCCCAGGCAGTCAAACAGTTCATCCAAGCCAATATCAGGCGTATCTGCTTTAAACTCTGACAATATATCTAAAAGCATTTCTTTTTCTTCTGCTTCTATACGCTGAAGTGACCTGCGGAATTTTGCTGCAAAGGCTTTGGAAAATATCGTTTCATCTGCAAATTTCTTTGTGCCGATTTCCTGGAAATCCAAAGACAGCACAATATATTCGTCCTTTAAATATTCCTCCAACGCCTGGAGGGTTGTGGTCTTTCCGAACTGCCGTCCTCTGTTAATAGCAAAATAACTGCCATCTTCTATATATTTTTCTTTTATGTTTTTTTAATCTGCCATCCAGTTCCACCATATAATGTCTTTGGGGAATACAGGAACCTGTCACATTGAACTTTCGCTTCATTTTACGTTCCCTCCATGCAAAAATTCATAGGGAAATTGATACTTTCCCTATGCGTTTATTATACTTCAAATTGTTATAATAGCAAGAATAACTTTCAACCGTCTATTATGACCGCATAGCGTAAAAGGGCTGTGATTCTGGGGGGCGCAGAAAAAGGGGGCGCCCACTCCAAGGTGGGTGCCCCTGCTTTTCTATCTGGCAGCATCTGCCGCTAACGGATGCGCAGCTTTATGCTGGCTTTTTTGTTTGTGCCGTCCGTAGACTTTGCGGTAATCGTAACGGTCTTTCCTTTCCCCGCCGCTTTCGTCTTCACCACGCCGCTCTTGGAAACGGTGGCGTAGGCAGACTTTGAGCTGCTCCACGCCAGCGCCTTGTTGGCGCTTTTGCCCGTAACCGTGACCTTTGCCTTGATTTTTATGCTCTTTTTCGCTTTCACCGTCTTGGATGAGGCGGAAAGCTTTATCTTTTTCACTGAGTCCTTCATGGCCTGGATAACGTATGTGGCCTTTACGCCACTGCCATCCGCCGCCTTCGCCGTAATCGTTACCTTCTTCCCGGCCGCCCCCTTCTTGACGGAAACCTTTCCGCTTTTGGAAACCGTCGCATATTTCTTGTTTGAGCTTGACCAGATCAGGGCTTTGTTGGATGCGTCCTGGGGCAGCACGCTGGCGGAAAGCTGGATGCTCTTCCCTGCGGCAATTTTCTTGGAAACCCCGGCCAGGGTAATGCGGGTCACCAGATTTTTTTCCGGCTGCCCGGTTATGCCCGGGGTTTCGCTGCCTCCCTGCTGGCCGCCTGTGCCCGGCTGTCCGCCACCTCCCGGGGTCTCACTGCCTCCAGGCTGTCCGCCGCCTCCCGGGGTCTCACTGCCTCCGGGAGTCTCGCTGCCTCCAGGCTCCTCGCTGTCTCCGGGAGTCTCGCTTCCGCCAGGCTCCTCACTGTCCCCAGGCTCCTCACTGTCTCCGGGAGTCTCGTTGTTTCCCTGCTCTATGACGATATCCGGCTCCTCCTGACCAAATGTATACAGATAATATGTCATAGGCGTCGGCAGGCCCATGATAGTGCTTATCTTTTCCCCATTTTCATCCTTCCACTCCTTCATATAATGCCAACAGAGCCATATCGAATGGCTTACGTTGGCAGGCATCTTGATTAGGAGAAGATTCTCACAGCCAGTGATGAGATATTCATCGACAATAACAGTTTCACCCATAGGGAAACCGCTCAAATCTAATGTCCGCAGGCTGCTGCAATTGTAAAACATGGATGTCATGTCTTTCAGGCTGCCCGTGTCAAACTTGTTTGCATCTAAGCTTTTCAGGCTGCTGCAGCCGTCAAACATATGGGACATGTCCGTTACGCTGCCTGTGTCAAAACCCTTCAAATTCAAAACCGCCAGACTGGCGCAGCCGGAAAACATGGAACCCATATTTTCTACACGGCCTGTGTCTATGCCGCTTAAGTCCAGGCTTTTTAAGCTTTCGCATCCCAGGAACATGCTGGACATGTCCCTTACATTCCCCGCAGCCAAACCTTTCAGGTTCAAAACTGCCAGGCTGCTGCAGCCGGAAAACATGGAATTCATATTTTCTACACGGCCTGCATTAAAACCGCTGATATCCAGGCTGGACAGGCTGCTGCAGCCATAAAACATGGAATTCATATTTTCTGCACGGCCTGTATTAAAACTGCTGATATCCAGGCTGGACAGGCTGCTGCAGCCATAAAACATGGAATTCATATTTTCTGCACGGCCTGTATTAAAACCGCTGATATCCAGGCTGGACAGGCCGCTGCAGCCATAAAACATGGAATTCATATTTTCTACACGGCCTGTATTAAAACTGCTGATATCCAGGCTGGACAGGCTGCTGCAGCCGTAGAACATATTAGACATATCCTTTGCGCTTCCCGTAGCAAAACCTTTCAGGTTCAAATTTGCCAGGCTGGCGCAGTTATAAAACACAGAAGCCATATTTTCCACGCAGCTTGTATCCAAACCTCTCAAATCCAGGCTGGACAGGCTTTCGCAGCTATAGAACATTTTAGACATGTCCGTCATGCCCACCGTATTGAGACCGCTCAGATTCAGGCTGGTCAGGCTCTCGCACTGTTCAAACATATTAGACATCCGCATTACGCCGCTTATGCTCAGGCCACTTAAATCCAGGCTGGTCAAGTTATGACAGTTGTCGAACATGGAGCCCATGTCTGTTTTCAGCCCTGGCACACGGCCCGAAGCGGAACCTTTCAAGCTCACATTCTCCAAGTTAGTGCAACAATAAAACATACCATACATATCTTCTACACTGCTTGTATCTATGCCGCTCCAGTCCAGGCTCTTCAAACCGTAACAGCAATAGAACATCCTGGACATATCCTTTACCCTGCTGGTATCCAATCCGCTTAACTTCAACTCCTGCAGGCTTTCGCACTCACGGAACATATTAGACATGTCCGTTACGCCGCTCATATCCAGCCCGCTTAAATCCACGCTGGTCAGGTTTCTACACTTTTTGAACATGCCTGAAACACTTGTCAGGCCCGATACATGAATTTCAGCGGATTTAACTTTATAACTATAATTATCCCATAGCGCCTTCCCCGAGCGTATTACCTCCCCCTGCCCCACCACCGTCAAGTGGCCATCGGCATCAATGCTCCAGAAAACATCTCCTGTTCGCCCACATTCAAAGCCGGAGGAAAGTGGGGAAACAACTGTCACTTCACAGGCTGCGCTTAAATCACCTACAGAAACCGTAACCGTGCATGTCCCTTTGGCAATTCCCGTCACGGTGCCATTTTCCACCGTTGCGACGGCAGGATTGCTGCTCTCCCAGACAACAGGCTCCACCGTATGGGCCGGGGTAAGAACCATTTCCAGCTTGGACGACTCACCTTCCGCCACCATCAGGACATCTTGCAGCAAAAGGTTTCTTGCCGGAAATGAATCCCCCTCCGGCACAAGTTTAATATTATCCGCACTCTGCACTGTTGCCGAAACATCCCATCGTGGAGCAAAGCGATAAAGCGCCTGGCCCTGGCACAACGCAATGCCATAAATGGTAGCATCATCAGCAGCCTTTAACTCCGTGCGTTTGTCCGTCCCGTCAAATTTGATACTGTAGATAGCAGAGTCATCATTATAATACAGACGCCCATTATTCTGGAACAGTCCATACCTCGAACCGCTTAGGGTAGAAGGGGCAGGGACTATCTGCGTGCCTTCTCCAAATAAATCCTGCAGGGAAGCCTTGCGGATGGAATTATCCCAATACTTATAATAGCAGTCATTCCATCCATCTCCGGACAACACCAGCGGCGACAGTACCTTATTCCAGAACGCATTGTCATAAGTTGTGTCCTAAGCTGAATAATTCTCACCAGCTTCTCCATACACCTGCCAACCAGGAAGGTGTCCCCGGTTCTTTACCATATCCGCATCGCTTTTCAGCATATAGGCATGGGAGACCTCGCCAAGAGAGTCTGGCGTTGGGTCGTCCCAGGTCACATCTGTATGGTACCATTTTCCATCCAGCTCAACAAGATTCCATGCATGTAGCTTTGGTGAGCTATTGACATAGCCAATTACCTCGTAGCATTTAATGCCAACAATATTCAGCAGGTACTGATACGCAAGGGCATATCCTCCGCAGACAGCAGTGCGCTTGACCAGTGCTCCGTACGCCTCGTCACTTTGCCACGGTATCGTTCCTGCATCAGCATTTTTCTTGTCATACTCACAGTTGATTACCAGATAATCATGCAGCGCAATCATTTTCTGCAAATCATTCATGCCCGGTTTTACGACAGACAAGGCCTCCTTTGTCGCCTGGCGCATGGCGCTGTTCTCAACATATCTGTCAGAATAATCGGGGATAATCCAGTCACCCCCTTGCGCCTCCGGTTCCACGGAAAGGGCGGCTATGCCGTCTTCCTCCGGTGATAGGCCGCCAAACTGGCCAACGCCCTCTGGTTCCATGGCCTCTTTCTCCATTTCCTCTTCCGCCAGCGCTGGCTCCTCCCCAGGCTGCCCTTCCGTAGCGGTGTCTGCATTTTCCGGCTCTTCCATTTCGGCCACATCGTTTTCCACCTGTTCCATTTCGGCGGTATCGGTTTCCGGCTCCGTGGCGGTAACGGCCGCATTTTCCACAAGCTCCTCCGCCCAGACAGGCATTGCCGGAAACTGTACGGACGAAACGAGCACGGCTGCTGCCAATATGGCAGGCAGTAATTTTCTGTGACACTTCATTTTCCTTTTCTCCTCTCTCTGATATCATTTCCCTGAAAATCAAGAACGGAGCGCAAAGTATGTCTCCACACTTTGCACCCCGTTTCTATTTTGGGCCACAGACTTCCTGCATACCGCAGATTCTTCCTGCATTGTGTGGCAGTCGCTTACCATCCTTTGTCCCAGAGAGCGGCAGCTCCCTGGGGTGGTACACATTCACGCTCTCAATGTCCACTGGGAAAATCTTTCCCTTTCAGCGGATATATACTGTTGTATTTAATATATTTTTTAAGTCACTGGAAAAATTCTCAATCGACTTATTCCCATACGTAATACGTTTCATGTCTGCATAGGGTGAACCTTTTGAAAGAACCTGCGGTTCTGTTGAAAGTTTTTTATCACAGCTTGGATCAAAAGTCACCATTACGTTGCCATTACTCTTCACCGTAATATAAAGTTTCTTCTGTACATTGGGAGACGTCGAAGAAATATATCTTACCTCAATAAAGATATAATGATTGATATCTTCCTTTTGGGGATTCATTTTTGTTTCCGTTTCCTCTGGCATACACTCAAATGAAAGTCCCAATCTATTCAATTCATTGAGTATCATACATAAAGTCTTAACAAATACATCATTATTTTGTGCCATAATTTTTTCTCCTTCATCTTTTTATATAAGTTAGGTTTACCAAGTGGACCTGCTTTTCATCTCCTTTCCCGTCTCAGTGACTTTTGATTCCCACTCAGAATATCCGCAAATATTCATGTGAGAATCATACCTCACAATGACATTTCTTATTTCGCCTTAATCTTCACCTTTTTCCCCTGGCCTTTGGATTTCAGCAGTTTCTTGTATGCGGAAAGCTTTTTGGCCGGCACTTTGATGGTTGCGTTCTCATGGATTCCCTTGAACACGTTCTTGCCCACTGTCTTTAACTTTGTGGTCTTAATCTCAATGCTTTTTAACTTCTTACAGTCCTTCCAGGCGTTAGCCTCTATCTTGGTGACGCCTTTTCCCACCGTCACCTTGGTGAGCTTTTTGCAGCCCTCGAATGCGCCCGCCTTGATGGCGGCCACGTTGGCGCCGATTGTCGCCTGGGTGATGCCGGTATTCTTAAACGCATTTTTGGAAACCTCCGTCACCTTGTACACCGTCTCGTCCTTGGTGATGGTGGCGGGGATGCTGATTTTGCCCGCATTCTTCTTGGAAAGGCCGGTGCATTTCACCTTGCCGCTGGCGGTCACCTGGTAGCTTAGGCTGCCGGAGGTCAGCTTGGTGCCCACCGCATGTTTCTTTGCAATGGTAAACTTAGCCGTCTTTGTGCCGGTGTAGTAGCCCATGCCCGTGATAGTCACCTTTCCCTTCCCCGGGTTTTTGTTGCTCTTGTAGGCTACCGTGTAATCCGTGCCCTTCTTTAAGGTCTTGCCCTCATAGGTCACCTTGACGGAGGGGGTGATGGCCCTGCCCGTCCACTTCTGCGTGGGGATGGAGGCAATGGCCGCCTTGGAAATGTCCGCCCTGACAATGTTGAAGTTGACCTCCCTGGTACCGTTGCAGTTGCCGATGCCGATAACCGTGGCCGTCCCCTGCCCAATCCCTGTGTTGTTTTTGTATTCCAGCCTGTAATCCCTGTCCTTCACCAGCTCTGCGGTTCCCACAGTGACGGTGACTGTGGGCTCCACCGGGCTGCCGGTGTAAGCGTAGCTCTCCTGGGAAAGCTTCACGGCCACGTCATCGTCCGTGAGGCTTTTGGGGAGGATCTTGTAGGTGGTCTCCTTCTCGCCATGGTAGCCCCCGGCTTGGGCTGTGCCGATAAACTTCACTGTCACCGTGCCTGCGTTTACCACGTCCTGGCTGTACTCCGTCCTGTAATCCACGCCTTCCCCCAGGGTCAGGCCATCGTATTTTAAGACAAAGGCCGGCTTACACTCCTGCCCGGTGTAATCCATGCCATAGCTGTCTTTCGAGTTCTGGTATCCCACGGAAACTCTGGAAAAATCGTAGTACACGTTTACGTTAAAAGAGGTTTCCGCCCCTCCATAGCTCACCGTGACGGTTTTTGTCCCGGCGGACTTTGTGGAAAATTCAGAAAACGTGCAGTCGGAGAGGTCAAGCCCCTCACTGGTGGGTGCCGTGGCGGAGGCATACTCCGCAGTGATAATCAGCCCCCTCTTGTCCAACGTGCTGGAATCCGTGGTGTAATAGAATGCCTTGGTGGGCATCTGGGTAACGGTGAGGGATTTTGTGAACCGCTGGAATGTCCTGCCGTTATCCGTGGCGATTTTCTTATTGGAAGGCTCTCCGTAGATAATCGCCTTTGAGCAGTTACTAAATGCATAGTTCCCCACTGTTTCCAGGGTCGGATTTAAAATTTTAACGGAAAGTAAATTGCTGCAACTCTGAAAAGCACTAGTTCCCACATTCGTGCAGCCTTTTGGAATCGTGATGCTGGATATGTCAGTGCCCAAAAATGCACTAGTTCCAATGGTCACCACAGAATCCGGCATCTCAAACTGTGACAAATCACTCTGACGAAAAGCCTCATTTCCAATGTAACTCAACTGGGATGTTCCTACAAACTCCACCGTTTTCAAGCTGTTGCAATACGCAAAAGCATAATTTCCAATATTTGTCACCGTAGCGGGCAGGATGACTTTTGTAATATTGTCATTATCATTAAAACAATTAGCCCCAATCTCTGTGATCGTCTGCCCCTCCCAGCCATCTGACAAATCCACCACTCCGCCGTTTTTGTTATAGGACTGGCATCCGGTGAGCACTCCATCTGTAAGCGTCGGCGTATTGGTGGCATAAAGCTCTGACTCCTCCACGTTCTCCTCTCCTATTGTGTTAATCTCCCCTGCCTTTGCCGGGATGCTCATGCCTGCGGCAAACAACATTCCGGTAAGCAGGAAAACAACTGCTTTTCTGTTTGTTCTTCTCATCTTATATCCTCCTTTTTTCTTTTACGAACATCAGAATTTTGCTGTCTTTTCCTTTTCTTTCCCACCTCCCATAGGTACATCTGCATTTCTTTAGAATACCTGCAAATTTTCCTGTGAGAATCAAAAATGGAGTGCAAAGTATGCTTCCACACTTTACACCCCAGTTCTGTTTTTGGGTATCAGAATTCTCTCTGTACTGTGTGGCAGTCGCTTACCATCCCTTGTCCCAGGGAGCGGCAACTCTCTGGAAGGTACACATCACACTCTTTAATTCTCCATTCCTGTGAGAATCAAGAACGGAGTGTAAAGTATGCTTCCACACTTTGCACCCCGTTTATTTTTGGGTAACAGACCTCCTTTGCATGACAACACAAAAAATTGTAATTTTATACAAATTACATGAGACTAACTTCTGTACGCATTGCAAATTCTTTCTATACTGTGTGGCAGTCGCTTACCATCCCTTGTCCCAGAGAGCGGCAACTCTCTGGGATGGTACACATTCACGTTCTTGAATTCTCACATGCATTTTACCATATCTGGAATTATATGACAAGTAAAAAAACAGAGTGCCAATATTTTATAGGGGGACAGTATACTGTGTGGCAGCCGCCTGCCGTCCCTTGCCCTGGGGAGCGGCAACTCCCCGGGGTGGTACACATCATTTCGTTTTCCTCCTTTCCCTGCCCTTACAGAATGCAGTTTTTTGTTTTTTCTGTCGCCCCTTATTATAATAGAGAACACTTTTGGCAAAAAGGTTGCAGTTAAAATGAAATTTTTTATAAAACCCGCCAGATTATCTCTGGCGGGTTTTGGCTGGCTTGCCGTATTTCACGTAATGCTCATATCCTATCTCCCTGTGCCACGCATCATAGTGTTTTTCCTCTATCTGGCGTAACGCCCCATTTTCCCCTATACCCGGTGTTACGCTACTATGGATTATCCACTACAATTTTAGATTCGTCTATGTCAAAATAATCCCAATCTGCATGAATCCGAATATTTTCTACCGTACCATCTTCTCTAATATACTGCTCCATCAAATCACAGGGCTTCCCTTCCAAGTCCAGCCATTGTCCGTCCACATACTGGTTCCGCTCCGTGTCCAAATGTCCGGCGTCATCCAGATAAAAAACATAACTCTCTTCTTCCGTCTCACCTGTAAAAAGATCCTCCACAAAATATCTGTTGTATGTAATTTTACCTACAAAACGAATGTCATATATAATGCCCCGGATGCCTTCCTCTGGATTGTTAAAGTCGTAATTGATATAACCGGCTTCTCCTGTAATGTGTTCATACAGATATCCCATCGGATTATGAAAATCATTAAACAATTCATATCTGCGATTGGCCGCCTCACCTGTAATCATTCCATTTTCCACATTCATCTCTGAAATGGTGACGTCAGGATTGATATAATCAAAAAATTCATCACTGTCGTAAGAGTCTAACCCGGCAGCATCCCAGCACGTAATCCGAACCGTAACGAGCCTGCCTTGCGCCTTTCCATGGTTAAACTGCCCGATGGCAAAGTACCAGCCATTAATTCCAATCCCATATCCTGTATAATCCGCCTTCAATTCATTGCTCTGGCCGTCATAGAAATATCTGTTCACAATCCGGCCTTTTTTATCATAACAATTAATATTGTTAAATTCCTCATCGTCTTCGACGGTATCCAGCGCAGAATAATCCAGCATACACAGTTCTTCGTAGTTCCCTTCCTCGCAAATTGCCACAATCTGGTCAAGCAGCCCCTTTGCCTCATCGGAAATCACGGGGGTTTGGGGAGCCTGGGTAAGCGCAACAGCCGCTGCGGCGCCCGCAGTACAAACCGCCACGGCGCCCGCCGCCGCCTTTGCCTTTGCGCCCACGGACAGCTTCGCCCACAACGCCTTTAGCTTTCCCATCACAGAAAAACTTTCCGCCGTTCCTTTTCCCACCCCTGCGGCCGCCGCCAGGGCGGCGGACATGGGATGTAAGATGCAGGTCTTGATTTCCTCCTCCATAAGCAACAGCATAAGGGGAGTGACATTGTAAAGCCTTGTGTCTTTTTTGACGTCCAGCTCTTCCACCGCCTGCCTGATTTTTACCCTGGCCCTGTTCAGGTGGGACTTGACCGTCCCCACCGGAATGCCAAACTCCCTCGCAAGGCTCTCCTGGCTCTGCTCATTATAATAGTATCCAATCACGCACAGACGCTGCATGTCGCTCAGGCTGTCGATGATTTCCCGGAAAAGACGCTGCTTTTCCCTGTCCTGCATCACCTCCTCCGGGATGAATGCCTCATCATCCGGGATTTCCTCAAAGGTTTCTTCCACATCCTCCACAGGAAAATCCCTGTTTTTCTTGAAATAGGCAAAGCATTTGTTGGTGGCGATAACCGCCGCCCAGCTCAAAAAATCCCCGGGACTTCGGAGCGTGTTTATGTTTTTTACAATTTCCAGGTATGTCTCCTGCAGCATATCCTGGGTGATATCCTCAGACTTCACGATGCGTATGACGCAGGCGTAAAGATAACGGTAGGATTGCTCATACAATGTGGCAAAAGCCTCCTGGTCTCCCTTTTGGTACGCCTCTGCCGCCTGTGTCAGTTCTTCTGATGCGTTCATCTGCCTCTCCCATTCTCTATTTCTATTCTCCTGTGGGCGAAATCACTTCCGCCTGCGCCTTCAGGGATTTTCTCCCAGCTTTCTGTCCGCCGCCTTTACCTCATTTTTACATAACCCAGCTTATTCTGCCAAATATCTATACAATTTCATTTGTCTCCATAATGATACCGACATGCCACAATATAAATATTATTTTCATCTATCCTGTAAATCAGCCTGTCCTTATCATTAATTCTCCTGCTCCAATAACCAGATAAATTTCCGCTCAGAGGTTCTGGTTTCCCTATTCCTTCGTTTCCATTTCTACTGATATCATTGATTAGCTAGTTAATCTTTTTAAGGGTTTTGCGGTCTTGCGCCTGCCAATATAAATAATCCTCCCAGCCAGTATCCGCAAATATCTTATTCATCCTCTTCTACCTCAACTAATTCATGGACAGAACCCTGACCTTTGCCAACTGTGCTTTTCCTCTCATCAGCCAGTCATAATTCTCTTTATTACCCATGACATAAATATTTTCCATCAAATTGTTATAGGATTCCTCTGATATCATAACCACATTCTTGTTGTCCTTTCCTGTAACAATCATCGTCTCATAATCATCCGTCACCTTATCCATATACATTTTCATATTATCCCTAAGAGTAGTATAATTTACTGCCAACATAATGAACCCTCCCTAAATATTTGCCATCTGTCACACCACTTCCGCTTGCGCCTTCAAGGATTTCCTGCAAAAGCAGATGCCGTATTTCACGTAATGCTCATATCCTATCTCCCTGTGCCACGCATCATAGTGTTTTTCCTCTATCTGGCGCAGAGCCGCCTGGCACTGGCTTTCCATCTGGGAAAACTTTTCCGCCCTTTTTAACTCTATAATAATCACCGGGTTATCCTCGTGTATCGGCTTTTCTATGGTCCCGTCGGAAAGAAGGCTCTCGATCTCCCCCCTGGTCTCAAAGTCCGCCTCCCCGATAAGCTCTTTTACGATGCTGTTGGAGGAGGTGTTTGACCAATAGGGCTTCGGAAATGTCTTGGGATTTACGTTCCCCGCATACACATAGTTGATGACGCTCCAGGGGTTATACACCTCGGTCTGGCCAAAGAAGTAGCCGTCATACCACTGCCGCATCTCCTCCGTTTTCTCCTCTAATCCATAGATTTTTACATCTCCTTCGCCTCCGGCCGGGTAAAGCCGAAATGCTTTGCATACTCCCCGGCCTGCGCTTTTCCCTCCATGATCTGCTTAAATTTCTGTTTCTCATCCTCAAATAATGCATCCGTTTCACACACGTACCAATGCCTGCGGAATTCCTCTCTGATATTGTCTCTTAAAACACTGTATGCCATCTCATAGGTGGGCTGCTTGGCCGATTTTAAGGTCAGGTTAATCACGGGGCAGCTCCCCATTTTCCCCATGTAAGCTTCCCCGCAGGAGGTTATCTTTTTCCCCTGAAAATAGCGGCTGTTGTCCACTGGATTGCCGGCCCTGTCACGCTCATCCTCAAAAAACGCTTTCAGCATAGTGAGCGCCAAGGTTTTCCCGAAACGCCTGGGACGAGTGAAAAGACTGACCTTTGCGCCGCTGTCCAAGATGTCTTTGATCAGCAGCGTTTTGTCCACGTAGTAGTAGTCTTTTTCTATCATCTCTTTGTAAAACTCGATTCCGATTGGGATTCGCCTGTACTTTGCCATATTTTCCTCCACTCCCTGACATGAAATCCGTTTCTTATGATGCACGAAATATTTTCTTATTGCAGTATAGTATACACGAAACGCCGCCGGAAAACAACCGCCGGATTGAACAATAAAAATCCCTTATTGTAATTTTCCGCAATTTACACTATAATAATTCTTGTGTGTATCGCAGTTTCTTTCTGCATTGTGTGTGGTAGTCGCTTACCATCCCTTGCCGCAGGGAGCGGCAACTCCCTGCGGTGGTACACATTCACGTCCCCCGGCTCTTTGACGTCTGAAATCAATGGCCCACAGGCTACCGCAGCGAAACAGGGATACACAGCTCATCCCCGAATGCTCCGGCCGGATTTCATTCCACCTCTCTATGAATGTTTCTATCCGCACATAATCAATGCCTCTCTTGAAAAATTCAGATGTCTTACTGTCATCTCCGGCAATCTCATAATACATGTAATAATTATCGTTGCCGCACGTATCTTATTCCAACACAATCTCTTCCGTCTTTTTTTCAGGACTTTCCCGTTCCCCTTCGTAATATTTTATCTTAACACGCTTATCCTGTTGCAACTTGTCAAGGACTTATTCATCATTTTTCATCACTTTTCTTGTTTTGCCCTGTTTCCCATGCTTTAGGTCATGGAGAATGACACGTTTT
>JAMPFA010000046.1 GCA_023664725.1 Roseburia sp.
CAATGCGGCAGCAAGCCTTAAATCAGAATCTTTTAAAACCTCATGATATTCCTCATATAACTCTTTCGTGACCTCCTGCTCTAAATATTCAATTACCCTTCCTGTCTCTGTTTCAATTAAAAACTGCTGTATGTTCAAATAAATAACATCATACTGATTCAGATGCTCCTGAAATGTTTCATCCCTTTCTATTTTATATCCTGCAAACAGCTCCTTTGAATCACAGCCACGGCTGTAATAGGCAGCAAGCATTTTCAATGCCATGGATTTTCCAAACCGCCTTGGCCTGCTGACACAGAGATACTTTTGCTCCGTATTCATATATTTGTTGGTATATGCGATCAATCCCGTCTTATCCACATAAATTTCAGAACGTATCGATTCCCAAAAACTCTTATTTCCCGGATTCAGATAAATTCCCATAAAATATTTCCCCCTATATATTTCTCTTATTATACAAGAAAGATATTTATTTCACAAGGGACTTGCCCACTCAAAAAAAGAGAAGCCCACTCCTGAGCTTCCCTCCATAATCTTTACCAAATCTTACACATACTTCTCCAAGGTTTTGCGCACTGCACCTTTCCCGGCACACATCTGCACAAAGTAATCACACACCAGATCCGCCATTCCAACCTCATAGAGATCTACACCAAAAATCTTTGCATTGCTAAGAACTGGTTTCAGGGAATCCACATCCACTTTATCTCCAAGCTTAATATCCTTCACATAGGGGCATACCACATCCAACAGAGGATCCGGGCTTAAAGTAAAATCATTTCCCTCATCATCCACACCCATAAGATAGCGGAGCCACCCTGCAAACACAAGGGGAATCTTCTTTAAATCAGTTACATTCAGCTTGTCGGAAGCTTTGTAGGCTTTTATGGTTTCCCCAAAGCGAATGGCCAGTTTTTGGGAGGTGTCTGTGGCAATCCGCTGAGGGGTATCCGGCATAAATGGATTTGGGATACGGACGTTTAACACCGTATCGATAAATTCTTTCGGGTCCAACACTCCCGGATTTACCACCACGGGGAGCCCTTCCGTATAGCCGATCTCTTCCACCAGCTTCTTTAAGATTTCATCCTTCATTTCAGCGGATATCAATTTGTATCCCAGGAGGCAGCCGAACACTGCCAATGTTGTGTGCAGTGGGTTTAAGCAGGTGCAGACCTTCATCTTCTCCACCTTATCTACTGTCTCCCTGTCTGTAAACATCAGGCCGCCTTTTTCCAGCTTTGGCCGTCCGTTTGGAAAAACATCCTCAACCACCAGATACTCACATTCCTCTGCATTGACAAAAGGTGCAACATAAGTATTCTTAGAGGTGATCACAGGGTCAAGCTCCTCCACTCCGTCTTTTTTCAAAATATCTTCCACGGAAGCATCCGGTCTCGGAGTAATCTTATCGATCATTGTCCAGGGGAAAGACACTTTTGTCTTGTCATTAATATAAGCTTTAAAACCTTTTTCCGCCAATCCATTCTCTTCCCATTTTTCCGCAAAAGCGTTGATGGCGGCATACAATTTGTCTCCGTTGTGGGAACAATTGTCCATACTTACCATGGCAATCGGCTTTTTCCCGGACTGGAAACGGCTGTACAGAAGAGATGCCACTTTTCCCATATAGCTCACAGGCTTTGTGGGGCCGTTTTTCATATCCTCCTCCACCGGGGGAAGGGTAACGCCTTTCCCATCTGCCAGGCTGTAACCTTTTTCTGTAATGGTAAAGGATGCCATTTGAAGGGAATCTTTACCAAAAATTTCTTTTAATCTGCCGTACTCTTTTTCATTTTCAGAATCCAGGGCAATCGATTCCACTACAGAGCCAACTACGGTTTTCTCCACCGTTCCGTCTGCCTTTAAAGTGGCCAAAATCGTATAATCATCATGGGGGCGGTTCATTTTTTCCACAATCTCGTAGTCATAACCTTCCGCCACCACAAGACCTCTGTCCAATACGCCCTGATTCAATAAATTTTGTACCACGTTAGCCTGAAAGGCGCGGAAAATATTTCCTGCACCAAAGTGGATCCAAAATGGATTTTCTTTTGTAGCCTTTGTCACCGCATCCCTGTCAAACTCAGGCAGGTGATACCCTGCTTTTTTCCACTGCTCTTTTTCTTTTAATCCGGCTTCGCTCAGTTTCATCTATTTTGCCCCCTTTACAATTGCTTCCCACAATCCGTTTAAGTATGTGGCTCCCAAAGCTCTGTCATACAATCCGTAACCCGGCATAGCCACCTCATCCCAGATCATTCTTCCATGATCCGGCCGGATCGGCCCGGTAAATCCTGTCTCATAGAGGGCTTTCATAATCTCATACATATCAAAGGTTCCGTCGGAAGAAAGATGAGCTGCCTCCTCGAAATCTGTAGGAGAATTGAATTTCAGATTCCTTACATGGGCAAAATGGATTCTTCCTTTTAAGGAGCGGATCATATCCGGCAAGTCATTCTCCAAATTTGTTCCGTAAGAACCGGAACAGAAAGTAACTCCATTGTGAGGATTATCCACCATCTCCATCATGCAAAGAATGTTTTCCTTATTGATAATGATCCTTGGCAGTCCAAACACGCTCCATGCCGGATCGTCCGGGTGGATTGCCATGTTGATATCGTACTTATCGCACACCGGCATGATTTTTTCCAGGAAATATTTGAGGTTCGCAAAGAGTTTCTCGTCATCAATATCTTTGTACATCTCAAACAGTTCCTTTACATGCTCCATACGCTCCGGCTCCCACCCCGGCATAACGGTGCCGTTCATGTCCCCTGCAATAGACTCAAACATTTTTTCCGGGTCAAGGGCATCCACTGCCTCCTGGGTGTAGGCAAGCACTGTGGAACCGTCGGGACGCATCCTTGCCAGCTCTGTTCTGGTCCAGTCAAACACCGGCATAAAATTGTAACATACCAAATGAATATCTTCTTTTCCAAGATTCTCCAGAGTTTCAATATAATGATTGATATAAGTATCTCTGTCTGCTGATCCCGTCTTAATAGCGTCATGGACGTTCACGCTCTCAATCCCTGCCACGTGAAGCCCTGCTGCCTCCACTTCCTCTTTCATGGCCCGAATCCGTTCCCTGCTCCAAACATCGCCGGGAGCAGTGTCATACAATGTTGTGATCACCCCTGTCACCCCTGGAATCTGGCGGATCTGCTTTAATGTTACCGTATCAAACTTAGAACCGTACCATCTCAATGTCATCTCCATAATAAATACCAACCTTTCTCCTTTTACTAACTATCTCATAAGACACGTCTTTTGTTAGTATTAGTATAAATAAACTTTCCAAAAAAATACATTGGCTGATTTGTTGTGTACATTGCAAATGTTGCGGTTCTATATTTTTCCAATATTTACTTTTTACTGATTGTTCAGATATGTGTCTGCCACAGAGCGGATTTTCAACCGTTTCTTCACATCATTAGTATCCACAAACTCCCCGTTTCGGATATCTTCTTTTTTCAACTGTAATCTGTAAGGCTCTTTGTCTGTGAAATGGAAATAATTGTCACTGAAAATCCCATCTGCATCCTCAAAATCCACCTCCACAAAGGCTGCAAAAACATCTGAAGATAGACAAATGTCATACCCTTCCGCTGTCTCATCCACCCAAACCTTAATCTCCGGCTGTTTTAACTGCAGATACTTAAAGGGCACAACTGTCTCAATATTCTTCACAACTCTGCCGTCCTCAAAGACAACTCTTCCCTCAAAAAATACATACTCCTCCAGATCTGATCTTTTTAACCTGTCCATCTCCCCGATTTCCATATCCAAAATCTTTTCAGAGCTGTAAGGACTGGTATTTCCCTGGGCCGTAACTTTATGGATCACTTCACAGTCCATATTCTTTAACAGGATTTCTCCCTTCCAAGAGACTTGATCTTTTGACTCATTTTCCACATAAAGACATACTTTGTTGTCTTCTTTAATGATACTTGAAGTCACAGGGGCAAAAAATCTGCACGCCATGTACTGCAATGCCTTCCATCTGCCAAAATAGTCCACAGAAGACCAGGAGGGTGCCGGCCACACATCGTTAAACTGCCAATAGATGGCGCCCATACATCTTCCCCGGTTCCGTCTCCAATGTTCTGTGCCATACTGGATAGACATTCCCTGCAAAACCTGGCTCACATACAAAATATCCTCAAATCTTGCGGGATAACGGAAATTTTCCGACAGATAGTAAAGCATCTTTCCGTTTGCCGAATCATTTTTCTGATGGCTCTCCATCACCCTGGAAAAAATATTAAGGTCCTTGGGGTCTGCAAATGTTTCAATTGTTTTCATCCCTGGAAATGACTGGAACCCAAACTCTGAACAAAAGCGGAAATAATATTTCCGGTAATCCGTAAAGGGTTTTTGTCCATGCCATACATCCCAGTAGTGGGCATCCCCATTATTTTCATCATCAGGATTTTCAAAACATCCCTCTGATGAGGGGGAAGAACGCCAGAAAAATGTTTCCGGATCCGTCTCTTTCATAAGCTTAGGAATCATATACTCAAAGAGTTTAATGTAATCCGCCCGCAACTGCATGGTCTCTTCCTGGAACATGTCCCAGTGGTGCCATCCACTCTCAATCTCATTATTTCCACACCACAGGCCAAGAGAAGGATGATGACGGAGCCGTTTTACATTGTCGATAATTTCCTCTTTGCAGTTTTCCAAAAATTCTTCTGTCACATCATAGACATTACATGCAAACATCAGATCCTGCCAAATAATCAATCCCTTTTCATCGCACATCTCATAAAAATCATCGGAAGGATAGTATCCCCCTCCCCAGACTCTCACACAGTTAAAGTGGGCACGCACTGCACAGTCCAAAAGATACTCCTGCCTTTCCTTTGTGATGTGGGAATAGATACAGTCCTCAGGAATATAATCTGCACCCATGGCAAATATCTTCAAACCATTTACCACAAAGGCAAACTCCCTGCCCCACTGATCTTTATCCCTGCTCACCCAAAGAGTGCGAAGCCCTATGGTTTTCTGCTGGCTATCTATCACCTTTCCATAAGAATCTTCCAGAAATACCTCTACATCATACAAGGGCTGTTCCCCGTATCCGTTGGGCCACCAGAGCTTTGGATTTTCAATCTCAAACTCTTTTTCCCATCTGATGCCAATAGGATACATCTCTTTTATTTCCGCTTTCACTTCCCCTGTCTGCCTGTCCCTCACCAGTGCATGAACCTGCTGCTCCTGTCCAATAGGTAATATTCCGACAAATGTAACCTGTACTGTAAGCCACACAGACTTTTTTTCATGTCTTTGAACGAAACTTATGTCTTTTATCCGTCTTCCCGTAAAACCTTCTATGTAAATATCCCGGAAAATTCCGGCATCCGGAAGCTGTGGGCCCCAATCCCACCCGAACATGGAATGTGACTTTCTCACCAGATGGTTTCCCTTCATAGTGCCACAGGGAACAGACTTTACCTCTTTATTTTCCTCGTATTTATAGTTGTCCATATATTTCAGTACAGAGGGAAAGAAAAGGCAGATCTCATTTCTTCCTGCATGGAGATACTCTTTTACAGAAATCCTCCATGTCCGGTGCATATTGTCCACATGAAAGACCATTTCCCCGTTTATATAAATATCCGCTAAAGTGTCAACCCCAAGGCAGACCAGCTCCACATTTTCTTCATTTAGCAGACTTTCCCCCACCTCAAATTCCCGGAAAAACTCGTAGTCATTCCAAAACAAGTCCCGCATCTGATACTCATTTCTTCCATAATAAGGGTCTGGGATCGCCTTTTCCTCCAAAAGTGCAGACAAAACGGAGCCTGGAATCCTGGCCTGATACTCTTTTTCCTCTCCCGCCTGCCGCAAACTCCACACTCCGTTTAAATCAAATCTCTCCATATTGATATGTATCCCCCTTTAACTTTTTCTAATGCCAAAAACAGATGCGATCACAATGCCGTAATACATAGGCAGTATACCAATTCTCCAGTTCTCTGCTAACTGATTCGCCTTTATCACCCCTTCTGTGTAATACAGCGAAAACAGAAATCCGGTGGCAATGGCGGCCACTGCGGCCCACCTCTTGTAGCTCTCCCGATCTCTGCCAACCTGTCTGATCAGAAGTCCAAATACCAGAGCCGCCAAAAGAATGTAACAAAAGCAGACATCTAAAATATTTGGAAATCTCCAATCCCATCGTCCTGTACTCTTATCAAGAACAGGGAAAAATATAATGGTAAAAAAAGCGATTCCCACAAAATAAATGACAAATCCAGCATTTTTCTTCTGCTTTGGCTTCTCCTCCTCCACAGGCTTTAACTCCTCAAGGATTTCCATCTCTTTACTGGGATTTTGCCCTAACAAAATTTCATCCAGAGAAATTTCAAAATACTCCGCAATCTCTACCATCTTCCCCACTTCCGGCATAGCCTGGTCCAGCTCCCACTTGGATACCGTCTGGCGGGTGACCTGAAACTTCTCCGCAAGCTGCTCCTGGGTTAAATTTCTTCCCTTTCTATGCTGCTTTAAGCTTTCTCCAAAAGTCATGCAAACCTTTCCTTCCATATATAAAGTACTTTTTACTTCAATGCTAACCTTCATACTTTCTATTATATACATGGGATACTAATTTATCAATGCATTTTCACTTTAACATAACGAACAAAATCATCTCCACATATTGAAAATGGAAAACCATATGATATATAATACAACAAAGGTTTACAGAAATGGGGAAGCAAATTATGGAACTTAAAATCTTAGATTTTTTTACTTACCTTATCGAGTGTTTCATATTTTTTAGCTATTGCAGCACCATATTCCAAAGAAAATACAAAAAACAAGTCACCTTTTGTCTCTTCCTCTGCTCCTACTGCATCCTTTTTTCTATCTCTCTTTGGGTTAATACTTTTTCAATCTGGATTTTCTATTTTATAATAACTTTTATTTTATTGTCTATCTTTTTCAAAACAAAGCTTCCTGCTGCCCTTTTTCATTCTCTGATGAACGTCTGTATACTAAAATTATGTAGTTTATGTTTACAAAGTCTTGTTCAACCTTATCCTTACTCTCTTTATCTTCATGAAAAGAAGATTTATATCATAAACTACTTTTTGTTTATAATTACAGTAAAGTCCCTGTATTTTCTTCTCTTAAATCTAGCGATATATCTGTTGAACAGATACCGCTACTATAGGAATTTACCGATTCAGCTTCAAAGGGAAAACAATTTTACAGAATATTACAGATCACAGTTAAAACAAAATGAAATCCAGCAGATTCTGATCCATGATACCAAAAAGCATTTGCAGACCATTGATCTGTTAAACCAAAAGGGCGAGCAGGAAAAAATCTCTCAATATATCTCACAGATTGTTGATTCCTCAAAATTACAGGAACCTTCTACTATTTGTGACCATGAACTTTTAAATATGCTGCTCTGCCAATACAGGGAAAAATGCCGGGAATATAAAATCCGCTTTTCTGCAGATGTAAGAAGTAAGGTACTGTTTTTTATGGAAGAAAGCGACCTTACCTCCCTGATCTGCAATCTTTTAGACAATGCGGTAGAAGCCGCAGTGAACTGCCCTGATCCTTTTATAGAGATAAATATAAAAACTAAAGAAAAGACATCTATAACTGTCCTTAATTTAACAAATTCCTGTACGAAAAGTCCTTTTACCGGAAATTCAGAAAAACTAATATCTTCCAAACAAAACAGCAAAAAACATGGTTTTGGAATGAAAAGCATTAGGCGGGTGACAGACAAATATCAGGGACATATTCATATGCGCTATGAAGAAGAAAACCATGTTTTTCACACTGCCATAATTTTAAATGATCTTTTCAACACATAAATCTTTAATCAGGAATAAAAAAATGTGCTTCTGTATAATCTTCTTCTGTACCCATTTTTACTATTTGTTCTTCTGGAAGCTCCTCTGGAATCTGACTTTTCCCCGTGGAATACAGACAATATCCAAATCCTATTACAAAAATCACACTTGCTGCCAAAATAAATTTTCTTTTACCCATCTCTAACTCCTTTTCTTCTTTATTTTTGCAATTACCTATCATTACTGCAAATAAATTCTATCAAAGATGCTAGATATTTTCCACGAATCTAACCAAAACGACAAAAAATCACCCATTTTGGTTGTTGAATCCAAAAACGCACTGATCTATAATATACAAAACAAAAGGGAGAATATACGATGCGAATCTTAATCTGCGATGACGATGACACAATCTTAGAACAGCTCCAGTCCTTCATTCAGGATTTTTTCCACAACAATCACCTTTCATGCCCCCAGATTGCCGCCTTCCATGACGGAGAATCCCTTCTCGCCGACAAAAATGAAAAAAATCTTGTTTTTCTTGATATAGAAATGAGAGAACGAAACGGAATTTATGTGGCCGATGCCCTGAAAAAAAAGAATCCAAACACACTTATCATCATCGTAACTTCCTATATTGAGTACTTAGATGACGCCATGAGATGTGAGGTTTTCCGCTATCTGATCAAACCCATTGAGAAAGAACGTCTCTTTCGCAACTTAAAAGACGCCCTTAAAGTACTAAATTCCATCACAGTCAAAATTCCGGTGGAGACAAAAGAAGGACTCTACACCATACAGACTTCTGAACTGATCTCTGTAGAATCCATAGACCACAAGGCAGTTCTCCACACTGCCCTTCGGGACTATGTCTCCATCCATCCTCTGAAATACTGGAAAGACACCCTGCCCTCCCACTGTTTTTACCAAACCCACAAAAGCTTTCTTGTAAATTTAGAACATGTCACAGGATTTGACCATTCACTGGTACATCTCTCCGATCCCAGGTTTTCCGCCTATCTCACAAGACGGAAATATACACAGTTTAAAGAAGCTTACCTTTTATATCTGGAAAGCAGTATGTAAATTACATTATTCTACAACAAACGATAAATAAAAATTGCCACCAGAACCCCTACAATACTTGCAATGGTGATCTTGATCGACAGTCCAAATGTCACTACCAATATACCTAAATCCAGGACAATGGGATTTTGAAAGCCAAAGCTTTTCCCATAACTAAGCCAGCTCAATCCGGAAACCCCGGAAGCCATCTCTCCGATAAATCCTCCTAACACAATTCCTGCCAATAATAAAAGAAATAATGCCCAGTTATTTTTTCCGCTGATCGCACTCATATGATTCCTCCAAATTTTTTTATCATTTTACCTAAAAAAAGAGATTTAAACGACTGTTTAAATCTCTCTCAGAGGCGACAATCGGATTTGAACCGATGATCAGGGTGTTGCAGACCCACGCCTTACCACTTGGCTATGTCGCCATAAAACCTTCTGCGCAGGACTTTGCCTGCAAAATACGATTTCTATTGTCTTACCAACAGTGTATTAATATTATCACAGATTTATTCATATTGCAAGCACTTTTTCCTATATTTTTTTCAAGCAGATTTTTTTCAAAGTCAAAACCCCGCTGCAAGCAACGGGGTATTTCACTTTCTCGAAAATTATGCAGTCTGCCTGGTCCCCATCATCTTTCCAAGCTGCTCTACGATTCCCGCATTTCCGTTGACAGACACTTCGCCTACCTTCTCACAGATTCTCTCTAAGTACTCAAGCTCCTTCAACTTATAGAGAGTGGTATTCTCATCCATCAACTTTGCCGTGTTTAAAAGAGATCTGGTAGAAGCCACCTCCTCCCTTCTGGAAATCACATTTGCCTGGGCCTTCTTTTCCGCCACAAGCACAGAGTTCATAATCTCTCTGATTTCACCGGGCAAAATAATATCTTTAATCCCGGCAGTCAGGAAATCCACACAGAACATCTCCTCTTTCTCCTTAATGGCAGCGTAAATCTCCTTAGAAATCTTCTCCTTCGCCTCCAATATCTCATCCAACTTGTAATTTCCCACAATTTCACGGATGACCAGCTGTACCGCCGAGTATAACTGCCCCTTAAGATCAGACACTTTCTCTGCAAATTCCACTGCATCCCTCACTTTATACATGCAGGCCACATTCATTCTGATGCCAATCTTATCTCTGGTGAGAATCTCCTGCCCCACAATATCAAGCTCTCTCTGCTTCATATCAAACACACGGTAAGAAATGTTGTGGGTATAATTCCAGAAACGATACACTCCCTTGTCAAACTGCCTTTGAAGTACGTTATTGTAATAGACAAGTCCCACTTCACCCTCTCCCACCAGCATTTCCGTGTAATAACTTTTGGGAATCAGAGAAATCATCTGCTTCTTCACCTCAGGCCCCATTACCGTTTCCTCCATGGAGACAATCTTTATCTCATATTTGTCAAATACATTCCAGAACGTGTACTCCTTTCTGTTTGCAAAAGAAGTAAGCTTTCCGTTCATATAGATAAATCCCACAGAACCATCGGGTATCTCCATATGTACAGTGGCATTTAAAAAAGCAGGATCCTTAGAAAGCACCTGATAGGGCACATCCATATAGTCAAGTTCCCCTGTCATCTCCTCAATTTCCACCTCATAGCCTAATGTCTTGGAAAAGTGATACGTTCCTGCAGTGATCATTTTCTTAAATACTCCATCCTTCAACACAAATCCTGCCTGGTTATCCTTAATCATATACTTCATTTTCTATTCCTCCAATCTTATACCAAATTTTCTTTCTTTTGCAAAATACTTTTACCCCTATTCATCAGCCTGATGCGGAAAGACAATTCAGCAAATGTCCTGAAAAAAGGATATTCTGCTATTTTTGATCTTCCTTTTTTGAAAATCTGGCAAGCTAAAAATCCCTTACCAATTACTCAAATTTGTAATATCTTTCACAAAATATTGTTTCTTCTTTTCATTTACGGTATCCTGATCTTTCAGGCGCCAGGCCAAATCGCATTCTCAATCTGCATCCCCCGGATACAGACTGTGCCTGAAATTGGGATAAAAGTATTCATAGAGCGGATTCGAACCGCAGACTTTACAAGTCTTCGCCATTTTTGTGCGCTTTAACCACTTAGCTACCGTTTTCACGGGAGGGAGTCGAACCCTCGTATCACAATTTTCTACTTACCACCTTGTAAGTTTGAAATATTTATGGTATACCTTACAGCACGCTGCAGGCACCGCCGGGCAGAAAGTAACTTTCCATACCCAGGCATAAATAAATTATTTCCGTTATTAATTATCCCTTGACTACGCCAACTGTCTTTAACTTTCTCACTGGCGTAACCATGTCTAACTGCTGTGCCATCACCTGGTCGATATCCTTGTAGGCAAACCTACACTCCTCAGGCACATCAGTTTTCTTTCGTTTTCCAAGAACAATACCCTGCTCCTTTAAATCCACCATGACTTTTTCCACCGAAAACGCCTGCATTGCCCCTGTCCTTGAATAGCTTCTCCCTGCTCCGTGGGAGGAAGTGCAGAAAGATTCCTTATTTCCCTTTCCTCTCACCACATAACTATAGGAGCCCATTGCCCCGGGAATCACAGCCATCTCCCCTTCCCGCACCCGGGTAGCGCCTTTTCGGTGTACCCACACATTGGCATCATAATGGTTTTCCAGTGATGCATAATTGTGGTGACAGTTAATCTCCTCCCCAAACTCCACTTTATACTCTGTATGTTTCTCTATCACTTCTCTCACAATAGAGCAAGTTTTCTCAAGCATTCGGGCACGGTTCTCAAATGCATAATCCATGGCCAAATTCATCCAGTTAATATATTGCTGTCCTTCCCTGGAATCCACCGGAAGAAAGGCCAGGCGATACTCATCTTTTACCTCACTGTACCATTTCCTGTTTAATTTCCTGGCTGTTTCATGGAAATAGTCACAGATTGCCTTTCCCAGATGACGGCTCCCGGAGTGGATCATAATGCAAAGATAACCTTCCTCATCCTCCTGAAGTTCAATAAAATGATTTCCTCCCCCAAGGCTTCCAACCTGAAAATACCCATCTTCAATCAAAGGAACCAGCTCCTCATTCCCTTCATACTTATCCATTTCCTGCTTTGTCTGGTCAAGGACTTTAGACTCCTGAGGTGCTTTATATCTCTCTGTATTTAAGGGAATCGTCCGCATGATATTTCCAATTATTGCCTGGATCATACTTCCGTTTCCCGTCTGAATCTCCCGTATATCATTCACAAAGATATTTGTGGGTATAAAATCCATGCCGCATCCAATATCCACCCCAACCGCATTTGGAATGATTACATCCTTTGTGGCGATCACCCCTCCAATAGGCATTCCCTTTCCTGTGTGAGTATCCGGCATCAGACACACCCACTTATGTATAAATGGAAGCTGTGACAGGTGGTATGCCTGCTCCAGACAGCTATCCTCCAACTGTGACTGATCCTCCAACCATATTTTTATTGGAAATCTTGTATTCTCATTATATAAAACAAACATATTCATCTTCCTTTCTGTTATCTCTTCCTGATGAAATCATTATATACAGAAATTTCCAGGGAATCATTTTAAAAAAGTTGCGAACTTATATTTCTGATTACTTCTTTCCAATATGAAAAGAAAGTATGATATACTTACTTTAAACGAAACAGGCAGATAGACCCAAATACAATAGAACTCAAAACATATTACAAGAATTACAGGAGAAAAAGCATGTCAGATTTCCAGGAATTAATCAAAAGCTTTCCAAAAACCAGAGATTATGTCCGGGATTTTTTCGTCTATGGATTTAAGAACAGAAATGAATTTAAGGATAAAAGCCCCCGCACCTATGACAATGAACGGCGGCGGTTAGAGAGCTGGCTTAGCCCTTATGTGAGAAAGGATTATGCCTCAAACGGCTCCAACATTTCTCTTGCCATAGACAGCAATCTTCTTGACACCAATCCTCTTTTTCAGGTATGGAAAACAAAAAGCTTTACCGACAACGACATCACACTTCATTTTCTGATCCTTGATCTACTATCAGACGGTAGTTCTATGTCTGTGGAAGAGATAACAGACAAACTTTTAACTGAATATGAGTTCTTTTTTGACATTCAGACTGTACGACGAAAATGCAATTCCTATGAAAAAGAAGGTCTTCTAGTCAAAACTAAAATTGGAAAAACAGTAGTTTTTTCTCTGGACACTTCTCTTGCCCTATGGCTGAAATCCAACGAAGGCATAATGGATGCACTTTCCTTTTATCAGATGGCAGGCAATTTTGGAATTGTGGGAAATCATCTCCTGGAACATATGGATTCTGAAAATCAATCTTTTCGTGTAAAACACAGCTTTTTCGTACATACCCTGGAGGATGAAGTTCTCTATGCCATCCTTAACTCCATGAATGAAAAAGCATCTGTTGAACTTGAAATAAGAAGTTCCAAAAATGGAACTAAAAATAAAGCACATTGTATTCCTTTACAGATCTTTACCAGCACCAGAAGCGGCCGCCGATTTCTGTGCGGGTATGTAACCAAGAGCAAGCGTTTCACCTGCTACCGCTTAGACACCATCAAGAGCGTTGCTATTTTGGAAACATCAAATGAATACGACATTATATTGGACAAATTAATTCAAAACAGACAAAAACTTTGGGGAGTTTCCTTTCAAAGTGGGAGTAGAAACCATTTGGATAAACTTACTATGACCCTTGAGGTAAAAGAATCTGCCGAAACATATATCCTTGACCGGCTAAAGAGAGAAGGAAGAGGAGGCAAAGTCACAAGAATATCAAAAAATATTTATCAGTATGAAAAAGAAGTTTTTGACTGCAATGAAATGCTTCCCTGGATCCGCACCTTTATAGGCAGGATTTTGTCCCTGAAATGCACAGATCAGTTGGTGGAAAAACGTTTTTATCAGGATTTACAGGAAATGTACCGCATGTATCAAATACAGGAAAATGACACGGAAAAGGATAATTTGGACAGATAGTATTCTCGATTATTTATAACTTTTGCCAAAGATACCTGGCATAGAAAAAACAGATTGGAGAACAGTATGGAATTATTTTCTGAGATATATAGCTGCTATTACAGAGTACTCAGGCATCTTCTCTGCAGTCAAAATGCCCTTACTACCCAGGAAATCTATAGTCAAATCTGCAAAGAAGGTTTTGAAGAAAGCCTGCTCTCTATCATACCAAAACTTGAGAGCGGTGCATGGAATCTTTTTGAAAAAAAAGGAGATTTATATCTTTCCAGAATCTCACCAAATTTTATTGTACCCCTCTCCTGCCTTGAAAAATCTTACTTAAAGGCTTTGCTTGCTGATCCACGCATTCGATTGTTCCTTGACAAAAAACAATTGAAAACTTTAGATCATATGCTCTCCTCCGTAACTCCACTCTGGATACAGGAGCAGTTTTATTACTACGACCAGTTTAGCGATGGAGATTCCTATGAGGATGAAAACTATCAAAATAATTTTCGTACTCTGCTTAGAGCACTTAAAAACAGGCAATTTCTCAATATAGATTACACTTCTCCAAAAGGAAACCGGGTTCATCACTACTTTGTCCCCGCCCGTCTGGAGTACTCTGTAAAAAACGATAAGTTTCGTCTTTTGGCTCTGAAAAAAACAGGGCATGGAAATATGGAGCTGCAGATTTTAAACGTTGACCGAATCCAAAGTATCTCGCCTACAGAAAAAATATGTTCTTCACCCATAGACTTAAATGAAATTATACAAAATTCTTATTACAAAGAACCTTTAACGCTGCACATTATCAACAAGCGCAATGCTCTAGAACGGGCTATGCTGCACTTTGCAAACTATGAAAAAAATACCACAAAAATAGACGAGAACACCTATGAATGTCTCATCTATTATAATCAAAGTATGGAAACGGAACTCCTCATTGAAGTTATGTCCTTTGGTCCCATGCTCACTGTAATTGGGAACGACAAATTTCTTCATAGCTTGAAAAAAAGACTTAAAAGACAAATAGAATTGTCCTAATTATAACTTTAATGTAAAATAAAAGTCCATAAACCTTACTGTCTACGGACTTACTATAACTCCCCGAGTAGGACTTGAACCTACGACAGCGCGGTTAACAGCCGCGTGCTCTACCGACTGAGCTATCGAGGATTATATAACAAAATGACGTATAGGTATTACGCCATTTATTCAGGTAATATATACCTTCAAAACTTCATACAGAACTCCGATTGATCTTGCCCTTCTTGGTCAAGCCCTCGACCGATTAGTAACAGTCAGC
>JAMPFA010000047.1 GCA_023664725.1 Roseburia sp.
CCGGAATATAGTAATCCTTTGCAATGGCAAGCTGATGATTTTCTTTGTAAACCATATATGGCTCCTGTATTTTGCCAAGGGGAGGGATTGATATTTTATAGGAACACAAAAACAGCTCATATCCGTGGGATTTATCCCCTGTTTTTACTTTCTGGGTAAACTCCATAGGAAAACTATCCTCATAAGTATATGTAGTATGCCCGTAAATATCCGCATCGGAGCAGGTATACACATAATCAATGATCTCCTGGCTGTCATTGTAGATATCAAGCCTCGAGGATACCAGTAAGTCTCCTTCCTGCACCTCATCTCCCGCTTTAATGATCGGTGTTCCCTTTCTTGTGATAATAGAAGTGATCACCGCATCTTTTTCCGCCACAATATTGTAAGCCCCGGTAAGCGCCTCCTTTGACTCTATATGATTCTTGCTCTCCAAAAGATTTTCCTGAATGTCAATGGTCATTTTTGTACCGTTTAGCCGGACGGACGCCCAGATTACATCGGCATACTGGCTTCTGAGAGCCTCCTCTAACTCTTCACAGTCGATCTTGTTCTTTTTCGTGCCGAAAGCAGACTGCTTTTCTTCCAGGAAAGAGAGGATTGTCTCATCGGTGATAGAAGAATTTCCATTAATATCAATGAGCCAGATAAAGGTTGTCAGATAGAGCAAAAAGACAATACACCCTGCTATCCCTAAGAAAAATATTTTCCGTTTCCGATACCTGTACAAAAAAAAGGGAAAACCCACCCGTTTTAAAATGGTAAGATGAGTCTTTGTCTTTTTTAACAGAGGTTTCAGTCTGCGGAAAGCGGCAACACTGATGTAAAATTCATAATATTCCCCCCGGCTTTTTAAGTTCCAGATGAGAATATTGTGGTTGCTGCACAGATTTAAAAAACGCTCCGGAGAATATCCGCTCAGACGCACCAGTAAAAAGCCCTGAAAATATTTGACAATTGAAAGGAACACGGTTTCCTCCTAATTTTCATACATGACTGAATCAATGATTCCTGTTATTTTCATCTCTTCATTGGTATAGTAGCTGATATGCAGATTTTTCCCCTGTACCAAAAGGCGGCAGGTCTTGGTCTGTAGACGGATACATGTCTGATCGTATTCCAGAATTCCCCGGTAGTTTTCTATGAGCATTTCCTGTCTTCCGGTAATGGACACTAAAACTGCGCCGTACATTAAGTCTTTGGGCAGTTCTAGTGTGTCCACTAATTCTTCTTTCCATTTTCCTAAATTGATTTTTCCCATGTTTCACTATATGTAGTACCGCAAAAATTTATGCGGCAATTACCTATTTCTCAGGGGAAATTCTTAATTTAACCATAGGTTCCTTCTCCGGTGCATCTCCAGTAATATGATAGGCCAAAAGAAGCTGCTCCTTTGCCCTTTCTGTTTTTTCTCTGTCATTGCCGTAAATCACCGCCAGAGGCTCTCCCTCCTTCACTGCCATCCCCTTTTTCCTTTTCAGGCGGATCCCCACAGATAAGTCAATCTCACTGTCCTTTGTCTCTCTGCCTCCGCCTAATGCCATACAGGCATTGCCCACAAGCTCTGCCTGTATGCCGGCCACGTAGCCTGCCTGCTTTGCCTCTACCTCCTCTACATACATCGTTTTGGGAAATCTGTCTGTCTCCCACACATAGGAGCTGTCTCCTCCCTGAGCGGACACAAACTCTGCGAATTTCTTTTTTGCGCTTCCGTTTTGTACACACTCCCGCATTATCTGCTCTGCGCATTCTCTATCCTTAGCCTTTCCCGCTAAAACCAAAATCTCTGATCCGAGAGCATAGACAACCTCCATTAAATCTTCAGGTCCCTGATCTGACAGAGCCTCCACAGCCTCAATGACTTCCAGAGAATTGCCCACGGCATTGCCTAGAGGCTGATCCATATCGGTGATAATTGCGCTGACAGCTTTTCCCGCCAAAGTGCCGATGTTTACCATAATATCTGCCAATGCTTTTGCATCGTCAAAGGTTTTCATAAAAGCTCCCGAGCCTGTCTTTACATCCAAAACAATAATATCACTGCCGGATGCCAGTTTTTTGCTCATAATGCTGCTGGCAATCAAAGACATCTGGTCCACGGTTGCAGTTACGTCCCGAAGGGCATAGAGCTTTTTGTCCCCGGGGGCAAGGTCTGCCGTCTGTCCCGCAATGGCAAGACCTATAGCATTCACGTTCCCGATAAATTTCTCCCGTGGAATTGCTGTGGAAAACCCTGGGAAGCATTCCAGCTTATCAATAGTGCCACCGGTAAAGCCCAGACCCCGTCCGGACATTTTCGCAACTTTTACTCCCAAAGCCCCAAGAATAGGCGCAAGAACCAGCGTTGTCTTGTCCCCCACGCCCCCGGTGCTGTGTTTATCTGCTTTCAGCCCATGAATCTCAGACAGATCCATAATCTCTCCGCTATCCCTTATGGCTATGGTCAGATCATAGGTTTCCCGATCGTCCATTCCCTGAAAGCAGACTGCCATTAACATGGCGGACATCTGATAGTCGGGGATCGTCCCGTCGGTATAATTTCTTATTATGTAGTTGATTTCTTCTGTAGTGAGGACTTTTCCTTCTTTTTTCTTTTGGATCAGGTCATACATCCGCATGGCTCTACCTCCCTGGTATGATAATGTAACCTATTTATGATAAGGTTCCTTATGGATAATCCGGTAAGAACGGTAAATCTGTTCCAGCAAAATCACCCGCATAAGCTGATGGGGAAAGGTCATTTTAGAAAAGCTCAACTGTTCATCCGCTCTGGACAATACCTTCTCTGAAAGCCCAAGGGAACCGCCGATGATAAATGCAATATGGCTTTTTCCCTTTAACCCAAGATTTTCTATCTCTCCGGCCAACTCCGGGGAATCCGGCATTTTTCCCTCAATGGCAAGGGCAATCACATAGGTATCCTCTCTTATGAGCTTCAAAAGCCGCTCCCCTTCTTTTTCCTTGATCAAGGTTGTTACGGTTTCACTTGCCCCCTCCGGCGTCTTTTCATCTATTACCTCCAAAATCTCCAGTTTACAGTAACGGCTCAGACGTTTCTCATATTCCGCAACGGCTTTTTTGTAAAAATCTTCTTTTATCTTTCCTACGCATAAAATTGATATCTTCATATTCCCTCTTCGTCTGTAATAATTCTGATATGATTATAACAGTTCCTGTATCCACCAGTCAATTTATGTGTTATACTAAGATATAAACAAATACCAGGAGGAAAATACATATGAATTTGTTAAAAGAGCGCATCCTTGCAGAAGGGGTGGCAGAAAATGACAGTATTTTAAAAGTAGACAGTTTTATCAATCATCAGGTTGACCCGGAATTGATGCAAAAGGTCGGAGAGGAATTTGCCAACGCATTTAAAGATAAAGACATTACAAAAGTTGTGACCATTGAAAGTTCCGGCATTGCCCCTGCTATTATGACTGCCTCTTGTTTACATGTCCCCATGGTAATTTTGAAAAAAGAACCCTCCAAGGTGCTAAACCGCAATCTTTATCAGACGGTGGTGACTTCCTACACAAAGGGAATCAGCTATGAACTTACCCTGGCAGAAAAATATATTGACGAAAATGACCATGTACTGATCATTGACGACTTTCTTGCTGATGGAGAATCTGCCACAGGAGCGATCCGGCTATTGAGGAAGGCCCATGCCACAGTAGGCGGAATCGGCGTCCTCATTGAAAAATCCTTCCAGCCGGGAAGGTTGAAACTGGAGGAACAGGGATTTTCCGTCTACGCCCTGGCAAGGATCAAGAGCCTTGCAGATGGAAAAATTACATTTGAGGAATAGTTCTAAACAATTCAGCCATCAACAACGTGCATTCTCTGGAAAAACGGAACGTACCTGTGATTGATGGCTGAACTTTTATTAATTTTCTATTCCTTTCGGATCGTATACATTGCTTTTACCACTTCGCTGTAGATCCCTTTTGGACTTTTCGTCGCCGCCTGTACCAGAGATGTCCCATTTTTTAAATTTAATTCTCCTCTGTAGAGCACGCCGGATACTGTTGGGTCGCTTCCGTCTGTGGTGTAATAGATTTCGTACCCTTTTGAGGATATAAGTTCGATTTTCTGGTCATCTGTATATGTACCGGATATTCTGCTGAAGGAAGGCTGTTCCACAAGGTAATCCTCAAAGAGGTCTAAAAGAACACTGCCCCTTACCTCCTCGCAAAGTTCCCTTATTTTCTGGTAATTTCCCTGTCCGTCATAGATGTCGATAAGCTTCTGGCAGGATTCTTTGTCATAGCCGTGGATTTCAACCACCTGGTTTATCACGGAAACTGCCTCATTCTCTTTCCCCTGAGCGAGATAGATATCCACAATTTTGTAGGGGGCATTTGTATCCTCCGGCAATAAATCCCAGGCACGCTGGAAGTAGTAAATTGCATTCCCAGGCTCCTCCATATCCTGATATTCTTCCCCCAGGCTGTACTGGTAGTCATAACTATTATCCTGCTGTCTCTTTATCTGGTCATGCACACAGGCCAGGGCTATCGCCGAGGCAGCCACCAAAAGAAGCAACGCTCCCCAGATAAAGACATACTTATAGTTTGTTTTCCTGTTGTTGTCCTCTTCTTTTGATTCTGTCTGGTCTGCATTTTCCTCTGTACCGTTTACTCCCCGTGAAACAATATCACTCAGCATATCATCTTCTAAAAAATTGTAATCCGGTACAAGCTGTACATCTGCGCCACAGACATTGCAATAGATTTTTCCCTTTGGAATCTGGGCACCGCATTTTGAACATATCATTTTTTATTCCCAACTCTTCCTGCTGTTTACAGTTTCAGGCCTCCATTGCCTCCACACAGTTGTGCATCAGCATTGCAATCGTCATTGGACCTACTCCCCCCGGCACAGGCGTGATCTTGGAAGCTTTTTTTGCCGCCTCCTCATATTTCACATCACCGGAGAGCTTATTGTTTTCATCCCTGTGGATCCCCACATCAATCACAACCGCTCCCTCTTTTATGCAGTCTGCCGTGATAAACTCTTTTTTCCCCACGGCCACAATTAAGATATCTGCACTTTTGCAGAGTTCCTTTAAATTTTTTGTGTGGGAGTGAGCGATTGTCACGGTGGCGTTTTCCCGGAGCATTAAAAGCGCCATAGGTTTGCCTACAATATTACTCCTGCCCACTACGACACAATTTTTCCCATCCATGGAAACATCAGAACGCTTTAACAATTCGATGATCCCTGCCGGGGTACAGGAGACAAAACCTTTCTGCCCGATAGTAAGGCTTCCCACGCTCTCCGGGTGGAAACCGTCCACATCTTTTTTTGGGGAAATGGCATTGATGATCGTCTTTTCCTCTATGTGGGCGGGAATCGGAAGCTGAACCAGAATCCCGTTTACGGAAGAATCGGCGTTTAAATCCCCAATCAGCTTTAACAGCTCCTCCTGGGTGGTACTCTCAGGAAGCTCATAGGATTTTGACTGGATCCCGATATATTCACATGCCTTTTTCTTGTTTTTCACATACACAGAAGATGCAGGGTCATCCCCTACCTGAATCACTGCCAGGCAGCCTTCTATCCCCTGGGATTTTAACTGCGCTACCTTTTCCTTTAACTCTTCTTTGATCTCACTGGAAATCTTCTTTCCGTCTATAATTTCTGCCATAATTTTCTCCATTCTATATTTTCAGAACAACGCATTTTTTTCCTTAAAACAGACCTGTGATCTTTCCTGTATCGTCCACGTCAATCCCGTTGGCTGCCGGAACTTTCGGCAGCCCCGGCATGGTCATAATCGCTCCGAGGACTGCCACCACAAATCCTGCCCCTGCGGACACATAAACTTCCCGGACATTGACGGTAAAGCCTGTGGGCCTTCCCAGTTTTGTCTGGTCGTCTGACAGGGAATACTGGGTTTTTGCCATACATACAGGGAAATCTCCCATGCCAAGATCGATAATGCGCTTTAATTCCTTTATTGCAGCGGAGGAATAAGTTACACTCTCTGCGCCGTAAATTTCTTTTGCGATTGTCTCAATTTTATCCTGCAGCCCATCGTTATCCTGATACAATACTTTAAAATTGCTCTCTTTCTCAGAAAGTGTCTCCAAAACCTTCTCTGCCAGGGCAATACCGCCCTCCCCGCCTTTTTCCCACACTTCCGATAAGGCAAAGGCGCAGCCTCTCTCTCTACAGAAATTCTCCACATAATCTGTTTCCGATTTGGAGTCGGTTACAAACGAATTCAGGGTAACTACCACAGGCACCTGATATTTCTGCAGATTCTCGATATGTTTTTCCAGATTTTCGATTCCCTTTTTCAGAGCATCCAGGTTTTCTGCGGAAAGCTCGTCTTTCTTTACGCCGCCATTGTACTTTAAGGCACGGATTGTAGCAACCAATACTACGCAGTCCGGCTTTAACCCTGCTTTGCGGCATTTAATGTCAAAAAACTTTTCCGCTCCAAGGTCTGCCCCGAATCCGGCTTCTGTCACCACGATATCAGCCAGCTTCAATGCTGCCTTCGTAGCTCTCACACTGTTGCAGCCGTGGGCGATATTGGCAAAAGGCCCTCCATGCACAATGGCAGGTGTATGTTCCAATGTCTGGATCAGATTTGGCTTTAAGGCATCCTTTAAAAGAGCCGCCATAGCTCCTGTGGCCTGTAAATCCTCCGCAGTCACAGGTTTCCCGTCAAATGTATATGCCACAATAATGTTGGCAAGGCGTTTTTTCAGATCATGCATATTGTCCGCCAGACAGAGGATCGCCATAATCTCAGAGGCAACAGTGATCACAAAATGATCCTCTCTCACCATGCCGTCCATTTTGTTCCCCAGGCCAACTACAGTGTTTCTGAGTACCCGATCATTCATGTCCATACAGCGTTTCCAAACAATCTGTCTGGGATCGATGTTCAGTGCGTTCCCCTGCTGGATATGGTTATCCAAAAGAGCTGCAAGTAGATTATTTGCGGAGGTGATTGCATGAAAATCTCCTGTAAAGTGCAGATTCAGATCCTCCATAGGAACCACCTGGGCATAACCGCCCCCGGCAGCTCCCCCTTTGATTCCAAAACATGGGCCCAAGGATGGCTCACGAAGAGCTAGTACAGCTTTTTTCCCCATACATCCAAATGCCTGCCCCAGTCCCACGCTGGTGGTGGTTTTTCCCTCACCGGCAGGTGTTGGATTGATAGCTGTCACCAAAACCAGTTTCCCATCCGGGTTATCCTTTGTCCTCTCCAACAGTTCATCGGAGAGCTTTGCCTTGTATTTTCCGTAAAATTCCAACTCGTCGGTAGAAATATCAAGCTTTGATGCCACTTCCTCTATGGGAATCATTTTTGCTTCCTGCGCAATTTCAATATCTGATTTCATAATAACTGCTTCCTCCTGTATCCTATACATACTCTTCTATATACTGCTCAAACTCCTCAGGGGACATAAGCACTTTTCTGGGTTTTGTCCCTTCCTCCGGTCCCACAAGGCCTGCCTCCTCCAGCTGATCCATAATGCGGGCTGCCCGGTTAAATCCTACTTTAAATCGTCTCTGAATGGAGCCGATGGAACCTTTTTCACTCTCTATCAAAAATTTCCCCACTTCTTTAAATAAAACATCTCTGCCATCTCCGCTGTTTCCATTTCCATCAGATACAGACATGGAAATATTCTGAGACTGTTCGACACTTTCCTGAATCTTGGCGCTGTAGCTTGCTGCGCCGTTTTCACCCTTGATAAAATCTACCACAGCGCTGACTTCCTCATCGCTGACAAAAGCTCCCTGTACCCTCAAAGGCTTTTGATAGCTCTGGGGGAAAAACAGCATATCTCCTTTTCCCAAAAGCTTTTCTGCCCCGTTCATATCCAGTATGGTCCTGGAATCCACACCGGAGGTAACAGCAAAGGCCACACGGCTTGGCATATTTGCCTTGATCAGACCGGTGATAACGTTGACAGAAGGCCTCTGGGTGGCTATGATCAGATGAATTCCCGCCGCCCTGGCAAGCTGGGCCAATCGGCAGATGGCTGTTTCCACCTCGTTGCTTGCCACCATCATAAGATCTGCCAGCTCGTCCACGATGATTACGATCTGCGGCATCTTCTTTGGCTTATCCTCATCAGGAATATCCTTGATGGCCTCCACTTTAGCATTGTAGCCTTTAATCTCCCTGACACCGTACTCTGCAAACTTGTTGTACCTGTCTGTCATCTCCGCCACTGCCCAGTTTAAGGCACCTGCGGCCTTTTTCGGGTCTGTCACCACAGGAATCATAAGGTGAGGGATTCCATTGTACACGCTAAGTTCAACCACCTTTGGATCCACCATGATAAGTTTCACATCATCCGGGTGAGCTTTAAACAGGATACTCATAATTATGGTATTGATACAGACAGATTTACCGGAACCTGTAGCGCCGGCGATCAGCACATGGGGCATTTTGGCAATATCTGTTACAATCACTTTTCCCGCAATATCTTTTCCTGCCGCAAAGGCGATATTGGAGCTGCTTTTCTGAAAATCTTCAGACTCCACCAGATCCCGGAACATAACCGGAACCGTCTCCTTGTTTGGAATCTCAATGCCAATGGCCGCTTTTCCGGGAATCGGCGCCTCCATACGGATATCAGCCGCCGCAAGGTTTAACTTGATATCATCTGTCAGATTTACGATTTTACTGACCTTTACACCCATTTCCGGCTGAATCTCATATCTGGTAACGGAAGGCCCGCTGCTCACATTTGTGATCGTGACATTTACCCCAAAGTTTTTTAATGTCTGCTGAAGCTTGTTGGCCGTCTCCATCAGATGGCTCTTGGAGTCTCCCATTGCCCGTTTATCCCCGGGCTTTAACAGATCCACAGTGGGGTATATGTACTCTTTTTGCTGCACCTGCTCCACGGCAGCATCCATCTGCTCTGCGATGGCGTCATTCTCTTCCTGGGTATTCTTTTGTGCCTTCTTGGCCTCAGGCTCTCCCGCCGGCCCGGAAGGAGATACCCCATGAGCTCCTGCCTCCATGGGACGGAAAGATATTGGTTCTTCCGTCTCTATTGGCTGGGAAAATACCTGCTCCTCTACTGGCGCCATCAGCTCTTCCATGGAAGGCATCTCCAAATCTGGCAGATCACCAGGAATATCTGAACCAAGGGATTCTGTCATAGCCCCAACATCAGATAAAAGAGCCTCCAACATGGCGGCATCATCATACTGCGGCATATCTTTTCCTGCTATATCGCCAAAAATATCCACTGACAGGTCATCTTCCGTCTCACCAGCAGAAAATACATTCTCTGTCTCTGACGGATTGCCTGTAGAAAAAACACTCTCCGGCACAGGCTCTGGTTCCATTCCTGTAGAAAAAAGGCTTTCTGTTCCAGGCTTTGAAACCGCATCTGTAGAAAAGAGGCTCTCCGGCACAGACGCTGATACCGCATCCACAGAAATGATACTTTCCGGTACAGGCTCCGGCACAGGATCTACAGAAAAGATACTTTCCGGCACAAGCTCCACAGTGACAGATTCCATCCTTGGCTCATAACTATCTGCAAAGGCAGGCTCCGCAAAAATCTGTTCTTCCTTTACCTCTTTGATATCCTCCGGCGTTATCTCACTGATTTCATCTCTTCCTTTGCGCTTTGGCTTTTCAATCGTCGTATCGATAGCCACTCCCGCCACACGCTTTTCTATGCGCCTCATTTCCTTTTCTTCAGCCAAAGCCACCTGCTTTTCCCGTCTCTCTGCCAAAGCTGCCTGTCTCTTTTCCCTCTCCAGGGCCAGAGCCTCCTGTCTTTCCTCACGCTCTAATCTTCGTCTCTCCTGATTATCGTGATAGCGGATAGCATCCTCCTTTGCCGACTCATACATTTTCTGGCTTCCCCGCTTCATCCCGGAAAAGATGGAGCGCTCCGTGATCAGCACGACAGAAATAATCATCACGATAATGCTGATGACAAAAGAACCGAGAGTTCCAAAATTCGGCGCACAGAGCCACACAAAAATCCCACCCAAGGCGCCTCCCCCTTTTTTAAAGGTGGAACCGTATATATATGCGTCTTTTATAATATGGTCAGCTTTTTCCACAGAATCCTCAACCAAAAGCTGGCCAAACATGCACAGGGCACAAAACAAAAGGATACACGCCACGAATTTAAATATTGCAAAATGGTTGTTTTTGTTGGAGATAATAAAACATGCCCCTATAAATAAAACAACCGGAAATATGTATGCCAGAAATCCAAATATCCCGAATATAAGGGAACTGGCAGCATTGCCGACCTTCCCTCCTATCCCGAAATTACTGATAAACAAAAGAATAGAGACTGCTAGAAGAATCCATAAAATCACTTCACTTTCAAATGTCAGTTCCTGTGTTGTGCTTTTCCTGTTTGTACTCTTCTTTGCAGAAGTCTTTCTCTTTGTGCCTGTAGCTGCCGATGTTTTCCTTCCGGCTTGTGTACTCTTTTTCACGGTTGCCATAATTTGTTACTACTCCTATTCTATACCGCATAAAAATACCCACCGATGGACAATAATCCCACAATCAGGCAGTATACGGCAAAAATTGTAAATTTCTTATTGCGCACTACCACAAGCATAGTCTTAATGCAGATATATCCAACTACTGCGGCACACAAAACTCCTGCCGCATAACTTCCAATCTCAGCAGGTGTAACTTTAAGCCCTGTCAGATCCTTTATTTCCAAAACAGCTGCCCCTAAGACAGCAGGTATGGACATAATAAAAGAATATTTCACTGCAAATTTGCGGTTAAAACCGCTTAAAAGACATGCCGTGATGGTTGTTCCTGAGCGGGACAGTCCCGGCAATGTGGCAAATCCCTGACATATTCCGATAAAAAACGCATTGGAATATGTAACATTCTTTGGCGTCTTCTTGCCGTCTTTTACTCTGTCAGAGACAAAAAGCAGCACAGAGGTGATTACCAGGCATATTCCGGGCACCAGCAAAATACCGGAAGCCGCCTCCACCACGTCTCTCCCCACATATCCGATAATCCCGGTGGGGATGGTGGACATGATAACCAGCATAATAAATTTCCGGTACGAGGAATCCACCAGTTTATAGTAGGGTTCGTCTGAACGATGGATAACATTCCCCACAAAAATGCCTATATTTTTAAAGATATCCACTATAAGATCTACACCCTCTTTGAACATTTGGAAAATATCACTGTAAAATGCAATGAAAATTGCGACCAGCGTGCCCAGATGCAATAATACGTCAAACAAAATGCCTGTATCTGTCTCCACGCCGAACAGTATCTTAAACAATGCCAAATGCCCGGAACTGCTCACCGGCAAAAACTCAGTCAGTCCCTGGATAATTCCCATGATAATCGCTTGTAAAAATGACATACCTACCTCCTGATAAGAATCAATTATGTCTTAGTGTAGCATATTTTAGGCAGAATGTCATTAACTGGATTTTATTTTGTCATTTTTCCTGATTTGGAAGCGTCAATCAATTCATGAAGTTTGGCGACAGCCTCTCTAATGCCTCCAACCTCGCAGATCAGCCCCTCTTTCACTGCCTCCTCGCCAACCAGTATGGTTCCCAGGTCCTTGGAGAGCATATCTGTGTTCATCATCATCTGCTCCAGTTTCTCCAGCCTGGCTCTGGAATGACGCTCGATGAAAGTTAAGATCCGATCCTGCATCTGTTTAAAATAGTCATAGGTCTGTTTTGCACCGATCACTGTACCGCTCATACGCACAGGGTGGATCACCATAGTGCCACTTGGGACAATAAAAGAATAATCCGTGGACACCGCCAAAGGAACACCAATAGAATGGGAGCCTCCCAAAACCAGTGACACGGAAGGTTTGCTGATACTTGCTACCATCTCTGCTATGGCAAGCCCGCTCTCCACGTCTCCGCCTACTGTATTTAAGATCAAAAGCAAGCCATCCACATCCTCACTGTCCTCAATTACTGCAAGCTGAGGCAAGACATGTTCATATTTTGTTGTTTTTGTGGTGCTTGGGAGACATTCATGCCCTTCGATTTCACCGATGACGCTTAATAGATGAATATGATGATTTCTTTTCGGATTGTCTAAAACTGCCTGTCCGTATTCTTTTATAGTATCTGTTTTATCTGTATCCAGTTCATTTGTACCTGCTTTGTTTGTCTCTGTTTCGCTCATAAATATAATTACCTCCAGAATATACATAGAAGAGAGGGCATCTACCCTCTCTTTTCTAGTATATACTGAATTTATATTAATATCCTAAGAGGTAATTGTATAAATTCTGGTATTTTTCTTTGGAAGCACGCCAGGAATAATCCATATTCATCCCCCGGTCTACCATCTGGTTCCACTGTCTCTTTCTGTCAAAGAAGATATGTTTGGAGTAATTGATGGTAGCTAACATTTCATCTGCATTGTAGTTGCGGAAGGAGAAGCCTTCCCCAGTATTCTCATACTCGTTAAAGGGAGCAACTGTATCCTTTAATCCCCCCGTCTCTCTTACAATTGGCACAGTTCCATAGCGGTAAGAGATAAGCTGTGTCAAACCGCAGGGTTCAAACCGTGAAGGCATCAAAAATGCGTCGGCAGATGCGTAGAGCTTATGTGCCAGGTCATCGGAATAGCAGATGTTTGCCGAAATTCTGTCTGGATACTTCCATGCATAGTGACGGAACATGTTTTCATATTTGATATCCCCTGTTCCGATGATCACAAACTGGGTGTAATCGTCTGCAATATAGTCCATCACGTAATTGATCAGATCCAACCCCTTCTGGTCGGTAAGTCTGGAAATCAAACCGATCATATATTTTTTCTTATCCACGGCAAGTCCCAACTCCTGCTGGAGTTTCGTTTTGTTCACTGCCTTTTTCTGCCGGAAGGACTCTGCGTCATAAGTCGCATAAATCTTCTCATCTGTGGCAGGATTGTAAACATTGTAATCAATTCCGTTTACAATACCCTGCATATCATAATGTCTTGCAGACAACAGGCCGTTTAATCCCTCTCCGTACTCCGGCGTCTGGATCTCATTTGCATAAGAATCGCTCACGGTGGTGATGTAATCCGCATACACAAGACCGCCCTTTAACATATTTGCGTCTTTCTTGTACTCCAGCTTGTCAGGAGTAAACAGGTTTTTACCAAATCCGGTCAGACCTTTCATCGTCTGAATATCCCACACGCCCTGGAACTGCAGATTGTGAATGGTGATCACAGTCTTTATATTCCAGTAAAAAGAATCTGCGCTGAACTCATTTTTCAGATATACCGGGATAAATCCAGTCTCCCAGTCATGGCAGTGGATCAGATCCGGCCTGAAATCTATGGCTTTCAAAATAGATAATACGGCTTTGTCAAAGAAACAGAATTTTTCAATGTCATAGCGGATATTTCCATAAATCTGGAAACAGTTAAAATACTCCTGATTGTCAATAAAATAATAGGTGATCCCGTCTAAAACATACTTAAAAATACCTACATATTTTTGGGGAATATAACTTCCGGTCCCCATGTAGAAGTTGGTGATGTACTCAAAGTTATTTCTGAAATGCTCCGGTATGCAGCTGTACATGGGAAGAACCACCCGTACATCCCACTCATCTTTGGAAAATTCCTTTGGCAATGCTCCGCAGACATCTGCAAGTCCACCGGTTTTAATAAATGGCACACACTCAGATGTAGCAAAAAGTATTTTTTTCATTCTATTTCCCTCCTATAGGCTTAATCTTATTCATCCCAGTTATGATACACTTCCTGAACGTCATCATCTTCATCTAAAAAGTCCAAAATCCTCTGGATATTGTTTAAATCCGCCTCTTCTGTAAGAGTCACATAAGTCTGGGGCAGCATGGTAACCTCTGCGCTTGCCATTGGAATACTCTTCTGCTCTAACGCCTCTCTCACGGCAGAAAAGTTTTCCGGCGCAGTCAGGATTTCAAAACTATCTTCCTCCTCGGTAAAATCATCTGCCCCTGCGTCTAATGCCGCCATCATAAGGTCGTCCGCTTCCATCTCACATTCCTCTTTGTCTACGATAATCTGACCTTTCTCATCAAACATATAGGACACACATCCCTGTGTCCCGATGCTTCCCTGTCCTTTGGTAAAAGCGTTTCGCACATTGGCTGCCGTACGGTTCTTATTGTCCGTCAAAGCTTTCACGATGATCGCCGTTCCGCTTGGACCATATCCCTCATATGTAACCGTCTCATAATTTACGTTGCCCACATCTCCGGCTGCCTTTTTGATCCCTCTGTCAATGGTATCATTTGGCATGTTGTTAGACTTTGCCTTTGCAATCACATCTCTCAATTTACTGTTGTTGGCCGGATCCGGACCGCCTTCCTTTACCGCAATGGCAATCTCACGTCCGATAATTGTAAAAATCTTCCCTTTTGCCGCATCATTTTTTTCTTTCTTGTGTTTGATGTTGGCAAATTTGGAATGTCC
>JAMPFA010000048.1 GCA_023664725.1 Roseburia sp.
AAAACTCCTACTGGTGCATCCCTCCCAAAGAAAACGCAGAATTTGTAGCCTGTATGGAAGAAAATCCATTACACTCCCAAACACGGGAGCTGGCTGGACATTGCCGAAATAGAGCTTAATGTTATGACACGTCAGTGCCTGTCCCGGAGAATTGCGGACATAGCACTATTCCGTCAAGAGCTGGAAGCATGGGAGAGCGGCCGCAACAAACATACAGCCTGTATCCAATGGCAGTTCACTGCCGATAATGCTAGGACAAAGCTGGTATCTCTCTATCCTAAGTTCGATGTGGTTGCGGAAAAATAAGCTAAATATAATTCGGTCAGTACACTAGTACAACGAATACTAAGTTTGTTTACGTTAAACTTGCCTTGCTTTCAAAACCTCCCAATCTTTCCTATGAAAAAATTTACTGTCACAAAATACTGCAATCTTGTATTTAGTCAATACAAGATCAGGTTTCCCTGAAAGTTTGTTGTAATTTTTCCGGTAACGGTATCCCTTATGCCACAATGCCTTGCGTAATTTCACCTCAATAGATGATCATTACTCCTGATTTTTTTTCATGTTTTTGGATACAAGCTTAGCATCTCTCACCATGTAATCCACCACTTTTAATAAAAATGTCAATTACTCTTTTCACTAATGCCTTTTGCATAAGCAGACAATCTCTGCGCCCTCAATTCTTCTGCCCGGTTAGCCCACGGCCCTACCTGTGTATATGCTGATGAAGGCAGTGAAATCAAATTCACGTCAAACTGCAATGACGGTTCTACCCTTAAACTTATCCATCTATCTGGTAAATTAGAAAAAAACATAGACTATCATCTGTGAATCTATGCTGATAAAAACAGCCATTGAAATCCACTTCCTCATGGTAATTTGAATTTCAATGGCTTTTTTTCAGCCCTCTTGGCAGAAACTAAAATCTCTTTATCTTTTTCGTTGTATTTTTCTCAAATTCCGTCTCTCTCACTTTGAGCTTAAAGACACGTTTATACAAAGGTGCGCTCTCATTGTAGGCATCTACCATCTTCTGAAGCTCTGCATTGATATCTTTCATTTTCTTTTTCTTTGCGTACTCGTAATCCGGGAAGATCTCAGCCTCGATGACTCCCTCACTGTCCCTAACCAGAACTTCCTGGATCAGACGATTTTCGCCTAAAGCATTTTCAATCTCCTCCGGTGAAACGTTCTCTCCGTTTTTGGTGATAATAAGATTTTTCTTTCTTCCGGTAAGGAAAACAAAGTCATCCTCGTCCACATAGCCCAAGTCTCCGGTCTTTAACCAGCCGTCCTCCAAGGTATCTTTTGTTTCCTCCGGCATTTTGTAATATCCCTGCATCACGCTGGAACCCTTTACCCAGAGCTCTCCATCCACAGTTTTTGCCTGGCAGTTTGGCATCAATTTGCCCACGGAACCAACTTTGCTCTCCCAGCTTAAGTTGGTGCTGATCACAGGGGAGCACTCTGTCATGCCGTATCCCTGTAAAATCTCAATGCCGTATTTGTGGAATACATCCAGATAGGCAGGATTTAAGTAAGCGCCGCCGCTGCACACGGTGTGGAACTGTTTTCCAAAAACTTTTGCCCTTACCAAAGGTGCAGGAACCCAGGAAACCTCCTCCAGTTTTTTTGCAAAGGTCTCAATCATAAGGGGAACCATCAGTATCATGTTAGGCTCAAAGAGACTGATATTTTTGGCAATCCGAAGCAGGGAATCGTTGATACAGATCACGCTGCCAAGAGAAAGACCCTTTAAAATGTCCATGGAAAGGCAGTATGCGTGGTGAATGGGAAGTACAGACATTACCACAGTGCCGGGCTCTATCTTCATATCCAGACAGGTGGCGTTATCCGCCAGATTCCCATGGGTCAGCATAACGCCCTTGCTCTTTCCCGTTGTGCCGGAAGTAAACATAATGGTTGCCAGCTGCTCCGGCTTTGGCTCATAAGAAAATCCCGGCTGCTGCTGTTCCATCAGATCCCACATAAAATGGCTTTCCACTTCCCCCTGGGCCGGAACACTCTCCTGCATCCCTATGATATGTTTTAAATTGGGGCAGGATGTCATAGCCGCAAGGGCCACATCCTTTTTTGTCTTGTCGTAGACTAAAGTGGTCACATCCGCCCGGTTGATCAGCTCACAGAGTTCCTCCACGGAGAGATGAGCATCCAAAGGAACTGCCACACTGCCGCTGTTTACCGTTCCAAAATAGGAAGTAATCCAGGAATAGGAGTTTGGCCCAAGGATCGCAATGTGTTTTTCCTGTTCCGAAAGTGCCGCAATCACTGCCGAAAAACGTTCTGTGTCATTTTTTAACTGGGTGTAGGTTTTTGCCTCCACCACTGTCTCTTTTTTGCCGCCGCCCTTTTCTGCTTTTGCCTTATAACGGATAGCGTCCTGTCCGCCAAATTCTCTCTCTGATGCCACAAGCAAAGCTCGTATTGTACTGCTCTTGATCTGCATACTCTCCATTCCTTTCTCTACTGGGAAATTTTTTCCAAATAATCAACGGCTTCCTGCACAGTGCGGATATTTGCTGCCTCCTCCTGCTCTAACTCAACGTCAAACTCTTCCTCCACTTCGCCGAGCATGCTCATAAAGTCAAAGGAGGTAAAGCCTAAATCCTCCATAAACCGGGATTCCGGTTTAATGTTTTCTTTGGAAACTTCCACATAATTTACAATAATATCTGCTAATTTTTCAAACATAATATCCTCCGCTTTCTCTATACCAGTTTTAATATTTCATCGATTTTTAAATATGAGTTCTCAATCCCTTTAAACATAATTTTGCAAATGTAATAGTAAAAATATTCCAGATCTTCCCTGGAGCACATTGCAAGCTGATGCTCAAAACTGAAATCCAGTCCGTTGTCATCCGGCCGGTGCATAACCGTGAGATAAACTCCATGCGCGCAGACTCCGTTGCAGTACCACTTTGTCCTGTATTTGATATCCCCAAGCTGGCTTAAGCCTTTTTCCCTCAGGGATGCGGGCTGGTAAGTCAGCGACATTGTCTCGTAGGAACATCCCGGCATCACATTGTAGGTTTTTGTCCTGTGGGCAAAATATTCCGGGGGATTAAAGTTTACATGGCGGAATGTCTCGTTCTGCTTATTTCTGATCTCCATAATCCCCTCCAGGAAAGTCTTATCTCTGTCAATAATCGTGCGGAAGGGGAAAGAATGGATCCTTGTTCCGCCGGACTTTTTCTCGGAGAGCGTTGCCCTTCTTGCGTATGCCACATTCATGGAAATATCGTCATTGCCGTTTATTTTCTGTAAGTAAGTGCGGATTCCCATGATCAGAAGGCACTGCAGGGAAATGTGCTGCTCCTCACAGAATTTCAAAAGCCTCTGGGTAGGTTCCTCCTCCAAATGGAAAATATCGATTGCCGACTCAAACTGTCCGGTGGCATTGTAGCCTGCCCGGAGATTTGGTTTTTTCTCCCGCTCTCTGAGCTCCTCCAGCTTTTTCATGCCGTCAAGGCCGTTATAAATAGGCTCAGACTCCTCGATCAGCTGGTAAAAATATTTCCGGTCCTTCTCCTGGGCCCTGCTTCCTGCCTCGTAAGCCAGATCTTTTTTCACCTGCTCCACATAGGAACTTAAATCTGCAGGATAGTCAATTCCCTCAAACTTTGCGTTACAGTAAATCTCAATGATATCCTTCAAAAAAGCGATCAGCGACTGAGCATCCACCAGACGGTGGTCCCCCATGAAAAATACTCCCTGAAATCCGTCCGGCAGCTTTATGATCACCACTTTGTTCAAGGGAGCGTCCTCAGCTGGAAAAGGAACTCTCGTCCATGCTGTCATGGCGGCTTCCGCCTCCTCCATGGTCTTTCCGGTGAAATCCACGTACTCGATCTCCCGCTCCTCTTTCTCCACTACATACTGATACCACTGCTCTTCCTTTTTGTCATAGGCAAATCTCACTCTGGCAGACTCACATCTCTCGTAAGCCTTGTAAATTGCCCTTCTAAGCTCCTCCACATCCAAATCTGTCTCAATGGTAAGGGTGGTTCCGATATTTAAGATTTCTTTTTTGGGACAACGGTCCGCATAGAAAAAATGAAATTTCTGTGCTGCTGTCAGGGGAAAGGTTTCATACCCTTTTCTTGTTTTCATCATTATTATCCTCTCTTCTCTACTTCGTCACAAAATCAAAAAACTCCGTCAATGCCTCCTCATAGGCTTCCATGTTCATATAGTAACTCTCCGCATGGGAGGCCCCCTCCACAACCAGCTTTCTCTTTGGAGATGCACAGCTTTCATACAATTCGTCACACATCTCAAAAGGCACAAATGTATCTTTGGATCCGTGGATAAACAGAATCGGAACCTTTGCCTTTGCAACTTCCCGCCTGGAATTGCACTCGTCCATGCCGTAGCCCGCATATTTCCGATTTATGGCGTCCGCAGCAGGTATGATAGGAAAAGAAGGCATATGGTACATGCTTTTCAAAACATGGGAAAACACTTCTTTGGGTGAAGTAAACGCACAGTCTGAAACAATTCCCTTCACCTGGGGCGGAAGGTCCAAACTGCTGGTCATCAGCACCGTAGCGCCACCCATGGAAATTCCATGGAGAAAAATCTCCACATCCGATCCTTCTTTTTCCAATACCCATTCGATCCATTTTAAGGCGTCTTCCCTATCCAGACATCCAAAACCGATATATGTTCCCTCGCTGGCTCCGTGGGCTCTGGCATCGGGGATCAACATTCCAAACCCGCATCTTAAGTAATAATCCGAAAGCCCTTGAAAATTGCTGATACCCTCCCCGGTGTAACCGTGGAAACCGATGAGGATTTTCTTTTTCCCCTCTTCCTCCCTGGGAAGAAAATAGGTGGCATGAAGCTTTAAGCCGTCAAAGGAAGTAATATTTGCCTCCTCGTGGGGATGCTCCATCATGGCCTCTTTCCTCTCATGCATAAGGGGAATATATTTGGACCAGTCCGTGCCGGACATTTTCATGGTTCTCTCCGTCTTGGCATTGTTCCGCTTCATTGTCCTGTTGTAAAAATAGAAGGTGATCCCCGCCTCTGCCGCACAGAGAAGCCCTGCTGCCCCTGTGAGTGCTTTCCATTTTTTCATTTTCTCTTCCTCTCAATAATCTCTTTAAACCGGAGTGCCTTGTCTATATTTCCTTCCACTTTCAGCTTGTGAACGGTAAAAGCCGCAATGGGATCCAATTTGCCGCTTGCAATTTTATTTAAAACATCAGGCTTACAGGTGAACATTGCATCCCTGTCATAATACTCGTAGGGCTCGATATAAAGTTTCCCCTCTTTCGCCTCCACATAAAAACTCCCGCCGGCTTCCTCGTCTTCAATGTTAAACTGAAATGCCAGATGCTCTGTGAGATCACTCACATCCGTACCGTCGAACTTCTGCTTAAACTCATAAAAAAAATCTGCAAATGTCATAGCTACCTCCATATTTTTCGACCGTTAGTCGAATTGCTTTGTAACTAAGATAACACACTTTTCGACCATCGGTCAATCAGGAATTGTCCCAAATATCCACAAATTTCCAGAGGCTTTTTTGTGAACATTTTACGGATTGCCCGTTTGATTTTCCCGTGCTACAATGTAATATACTTTAAAGCTGTGTTCCCTGTCACTGGATGCACACGGCCGCACAGGGAAATCTGATACATTTGGCTTCAATATGATTATGCAAAAAGAAAGGGCGGAAAGCCATGCCGGACACGAAAAAATATGACAAAATTTTAGACGCATTACAGAATCTGCTGCTGGAGCGAAAGATACAGAATATCTCCGTCAGCGAGATTGCAAAGGCCGCCGGGATGGGCAAGGGAAGCCTCTACTACTACTTCCCCTCCAAGGAGGCGATTTTAAATGCGCTGATTGAGCGGAGCTACGAGCAGCCCATAAAGACGGCGAAAACCCTGGCAAGGCAGACGGAAATCCCCCCCTTTACCCGGATGGCCATGATTTTCCAGACCTGCCGCAACGCCTCCGCCTCGTTTTTGAACCAGAGCCAGAGCTCCGCAGATACCACCAGGGAGGAGCACGCCTTTTTGATTCAGAAGTATTCTAAGCATATTATTATGGAGCTAAAGCCGGAACTCACCACCATTATCGAACAGGGCATCAGCCGGGGGGAGATTCAGTTTGAATACCCGGGGGCTTTGGCGGAGATTGTGCTGATTGTGCTGGTGGTGAAATTGTCCAATGTGTTTGTGCCCAGTGAGAAGGAGGAAATTGAGGAGACGCTGCGGGGATTGATTTCGCTGCTGGAGAAGGGGACGGGGACGCCGCCAGGGTCGCTGGAGTATCTCTCCTATCCCTCGTGATGATGGGGGAATAGTGGATTTCTTTCATGACATATTCTTACGCTCTAACCATATTTCCAATAGCTTCTTCAACGGCAGCGTTCAAACTTTTTCCATGTTCCATCGCATACACCGCAATATTCCGATGTAACTCAGGACTGATTCTGACATTAAATGTTCCCTTATAAGGCTGCTCAGGCTCCACATTTCGTTCTTTGCAATCCTCTAAGTATTCATCAATCACCTGCTGAAACTCCTGCTCTAATTCTTTTACAGAATCTCCCTCATAGGATAATAAAGACTTTATTCCAATAACCTTTCCAAAAAGGCATCTATCTTCTTTAGAATACTCTACCGTTCCATTATAATTCTTATATGACAGTAAATTGCTCATAGCAAATCATCCTTTCTTAATTTCTCTATCACCTGATCCACCTTGCTTTAATCTATATCCAAAATATGATAGCAAAGACTCCATTTCATCAAAAGTAAAATCTTTCGGCTTCTTCAACAATCTATCTACTAATTTGTCTTTCTTCAAAAAATCATGCGGCTTAGGGCAAATATGAAGCATTATGCCGACTTTTCCCGATGAAGAAGAACACCACCGTCCCCACAACATACAATATCGCAGCAACCTGAAAATTCGTAAAGAACACCCCAAAAAACTTCACCATCCTTCCATCAAAAAACGCTCCTGTCCCCACAGTGCCTACCGGTATCAGCTGCCAAATCTGTGACAATACCCGATACCGCTCCGGCACATGAACGATTGATGTGAGCATCAGAATCCCCACAACCACCGCCATTGCGGCGAGGTTGTTATTCAAAACCAATGACAAAAACATGGCAAACATGCTCTCCAGCACACCAATCAGCACCGTAATGCCAAACATAAGAAGCACTGCCTGCCCGACGGAAATGGGATAGGGGCTGTAGATAATATTTTGCTGCAAGATGGCATGAAACCCTTTTGTCCCATAAAAATAAAAGTGAAAACCAAAGGTAATCCCGTACAAAACAAGCGTCGCAAGAATGCCAAATGAAATCCCCACAACCACTTTTGCCAGATAGGCAGGGCTTTTTCCGTTTTTTGCGCTGGAGATCAAATGATTTGTTTTTAACCGGCTCTCCTCTGAAAACATTCCCGCCAGGCATACCGCCAAGAGCATGATCATCATAAGAGCCGTGCCAGCGCACTGGTTGTCCAATATCTTTTCCCAGGCAAAGGCATAGTGGTAAGTAAAAGGCGTCTCTATTTTTTCCATCTCTTTTTCCCAATATTCCATTTCCCTTTGGGAGAGAAAAAAAGATTCCAGAGAAGATTTCCTGTTATACCGATACTCCTCATACATCTTGCCTTCCTTCACTTCATCGTTCCAATCGCCTGTTATATTTCTCACGATATAATTAATTTGACTGTATTTATCCCTGGGCGTATAGCTGGAATAAGATTCTGCCATCTCCCTTAACATGGCGTCATCCACTTTTCTGCCATCCAAAGCCCAGGCATCCTCTCTGTCATCCAGCATTTTCTCATAGCCAGACCGAAAGCTTACCTCTTGGCTGTTCCCCTGATCATCGGTAATATAAACGGAATAATACTGCATCAAAAAGGACAGATTGCTCATGACCTGCAAAAATATCACCACAAGGATTGACGCTTTCACCAGCTTTTTCTGCAGAAGCTTTTTCCACTCAAATTTTATCAGTGTTCCCAGATTATTCATCGCCTTCCCCCTCCTCAAACTGTTTTAAATAGAATTGCTCCAAATCTCCTTTCTCCTCACTCCATGGTCCTTTGTAGATCAACTGTCCGCTTTTCATCATCAAAATATCATCGGCAATATGCTCAATATCGGACACGATATGGGTGGACAGCAGCACAATATGTTCCCTGCCGTACTCCTGTATCAATTCCCGAAACCGCACCCTCTCTTTTGGGTCAAGTCCCGCCGTGGGCTCATCCAACACCAGTATGTCCGGCTCGTTTAAAAGAGACTGGGCAATGCCAAGCCTCTGGCGCATCCCGCCGGAATAGGTCTTGATCTTATCCCCTGCCGCCTCACGAAGGGACACAAGTTCCACCAGCTCCTTTGCCTTTTTTGCAGCCCGGTGTTTTGGAAGCCCTTTTAGGGCTGCCATGTACATGAGAAAATCTTTTCCTGTAAAATCAGGATAGTATCCAAAATCCTGGGGCAGATAACCTAATTTCGTCCGGTACTCTTCCGTGGAAACATCCATTTTTTCAAAGGAAATGCTGCCTCCCGTGGGGGCTAATATCCCGCAGATCATCCGCATCAGCGTAGTCTTCCCTGCGCCGTTGGCCCCCAAAAGCCCGTGGACGCCCCTGTCAAGGAAAATCGTTATCCTGTCCACCGCTATCTTGCTTCCGTACTGTTTTGTCACTCTGTCTATTTTTAATTCCATGCCAGTTCCTCCGTCTCTTTGATCAATAAAGCCGCCTCTTTTCCCGTAAAAAATATTACAAATACACATGCAAGCGCCCAAACTCTCACCATAGCGATACCATAAATCACAGGGAACATCTGATTGATCATAACCATGCAGAGGCTTACAAAAACAGGAATCCCCACGGAGATATACACCGTCTCTTTTCCCCGAAATCTCCGCAAAAATTTAAGTCCCAGGCATACCGTGAGTAAATAGGGGACGATAACATAAAACAGGTCCACCGGCTTAGGCAAAAATCCGGTGTTCATACACAGGAATAATAAAAATAATATGGCGCCGTGGCATATGCCAAGGGCTCCCATCCTGGCAAGAAGCAGGCTTTTTAATGAAAATCTCGTGGCATATTCCAGCTCGTCCATGCGGTAAGCCCTGGATTTGCCGCTCTCTGCCAAAAACGTCAATGCCAGATAGGGAACTAATGCGCAGAGAACCCACACCGTCTCCCTGTCCAAAGACCCAGACAGCACTGCTCCAAAGAGAAACACTCCTGCAGAAATGAACCACATCCATTTTTTGATATACCAAAACTGCTGCCACATAAACTGCCCCATAGAGAGATAACAGGTGTCAAACTGTTTTAAAAATTCTTTTTTTCCCACCGGCTCCGGCGCTTCGTACATTTTTTTCAGCTCCTGCCCAATCTTTTTTTTCTTCCACTTCATAAGTCTATTTTTCCAGCTCCTTTCTCAATATTTTTAGTGCCTGCCTGTACTTCCGGTACACTGCGTATCTGGAAAGCCCGTACATATTTCCCACCACATCAAAGGACTCCTCATTGACAAACCGCAAAAACAGGATTTCCCGCTGCAATCCGTCAAGTTTCTCCATTGCCTCCCGCAAAACACTGGCATTTACAATATCCTCCTCCATAAAAGTTCTCTGCCCCTCCTCCTTTTGACCGGTATCTTCTAAAAACAGAACTTTCTTTTTGCGGAACTCATCCACACAGAGGTTTTTTGCTATGGTATACATTACTTTCATGGGATTTCCCCCGTACCGGTACTGCTCTTTCCCGAAAAAGCGGAGAAAGGTTTCCTGTGTGAGATCCTCTGCTGTTTCCCTTTTCTGCAGCCTGTAATAGCAGTACCGGTAAATTTTGTCATATTGTTCTTCATAGTCCATGGACAAAGAAAACCTCCTTCCATTATGTATAACGGATATTGTAGAGATTTGTGCGGATGAATTCAATTTTCTTATTCCGAATGCAGGCGTGTACATAAAAAGGTTTCTGCCAGATAACACGGCAGAAACCTTTTTATTCATGTCCCAATATAATATTTTTTACATTCTGGTCGGCGATATGCCCGCAGGCTTTTAGCCCCCTTTTTACCACCTGCCTCCACTGCTCCTGGGAAAACTCCAATACAGTGCCATTGTCCAGTTCAATACAGCAGGTATCTTTCTCTCTGCCATCCTTTCCTTCCCCCATCTGATATATGGTGCCTCTGGTCACCGCACCGATATCCTCCAATACAGCAAGCATCCGATATACGGTGGAAAGTCCGATGCTCTTGTCGATTTTGGATGCCCTGTAATAAATTTCCTTACAACAGAGACATTCTCCATCCAAAATAATATCCAGAAGCATCCGCCGCTGTTTCGTAATGCGGAACCCCTGCTTCCTGAGCTCTTCCATGATCACTTCTTTATCCAAAAAACTTCACTTCTTTCTTCCCTCGTTCATCTTTCTTCTACCCACAAATTTTTTATGAGATGCTGGTAAACCTTTCCAGCCTGCACGAAGATAAAAGTAGCTAACATATATTAGCATTAACTAACTTGCATTTTATTTTACTACACCAAAGAACAAAGGTCAAGAAAAAAATCAGCTCTTTTCTTTTTCTAAAAGATTTTTTCTGCTTTCCAGGCTGATAGCCAAAGTGGAAACATTGTGCAGCAAGGCAGAGGTTGTGGGATTGATCACCCCTGCAATCCCAAGAAGAATGAAGCCGGAATTCAAGCCCACGATCATTCTGTAATTTTTCCGTATCCGTCTCATCAGCCTGTCGCTCAATGTCTTTAACGTGGCAATCTCATAGAGATTGTCTGCCCCCACAGTGACATCTGCAATTTCCCTTGCAATGGCCGCCCCATCGCTGATGGCAATCCCCACATCTGCAGCGGACAATGCCGGGGAATCGTTGATCCCATCCCCAATCATAATCACTTTTCTGCCCCGTGCCTTTTCTTTTTCCACAAAGCCTGCTTTATCCTCCGGAAGAACCTCTGAATAATACTCATCCACTCCGATCACGGAGGCGATGACTTTAGCCCTGCGGTCACTGTCCCCTGTCATCATCACCACTTTCTGGATGCCGGCAGATTTTAGAGACTGGATCACTTCCCCCGCCTCTTCCCGCAATGGATCCTCAATGCAGATCACTGCCGCCAGTTCACTCTCGATGGCAAGATACAGATGGGAATATTCATCCGACACTTCCAAAAAGCGTTCCTCCATACCCTCAGGAATCCTGCATTTTTCATCCTCAAACACAAAGTGATAACTGCCGATCACTGCTTTTTTCCCCTCTATGGTAGTGGAGATGCCATGGGCAACCAGATATTCCACTTTGGAATGCATCTCCTCGTGTACCAGATTTCTTGCCTCCGCCGCATCCACCACTGCTTTCGCCATAGAGTGTGGAAAATGCTCTTCCAGACAAGCCGCAATACAGAGCAGTTCATCCTCTCCCTGGCCGTTAAAAGGAATCACTTTTGCCACTGTTGGCTTTGCTTTGGTAAGGGTTCCCGTCTTGTCAAAGACAATGGTGTCCGCCTCTGCGACTGCCTCCAGGTATCTCCCGCCTTTGACTGTCACATGATGAGTGCCCGCCTCACGGATGGCAGAGAGGACAGCGATTGGCATGGAAAGCTTTAACGCACAGGAAAAGTCCACCATAAGGACAGATAAGGCTTTCTGGACATTTCGGGTAAAGAGATATACCAGCCCTGTTCCAAGGAGTGTGTAGGGAACCAGCTTATCCGCCAGGTGGGCCGCCCGCCCCTCCATGGAAGATTTCAGCTTTTCCGACTCCTCGATCATCTTTACAATCTGATCGAACTTGCCGGAACCGGCTGTCTCCCTGACGCAGACAGTGAGTTCTCCCTCCTCCACCACTGTCCCTGCATACACATATCCCCCTGCTGCTTTTCGCACAGGAAGGGACTCCCCGGTAAGGCTCGTCTGATTTACCAGTGCCTCCCCCGCCGTCACAGTGCCGTCAAAAGGAATCACATTTCCCATATGTACTACAATGCTGTCCCCTGGCCTAATGTCCGATACATCTGTCAAACTCTCCTGGCCGTCTGTCAAAAGCCATACCCGCTCAATGTGAAGAGCCATGCTCTTTGCAAGATCATCCACTGATTTCTTGTGGGTCCATTCCTCCAGTATCTCCCCTATGCCAAGTAAAAAGATAACGGAGCCTGCCGTCCCGAAATCATTTCGCAAGACAGACACCCCGATGGCTGCGGCATCCAGCACAGGCACTTCTATCCTTCTCTTTGCCAGCGTCTGTATCCCCTTAAAAATATAGGGCAGAGATTTTGCCGTAATAACCCATCTGCGGATAGAGTAAGGCACAAACATGCAGCTTCCCGCCCGGAGCAAAATTTTGTTTACCAGCTTCTGCCAGTATTCGTCGTTGGTTTTTCTCCCGGAATTCTGCAAAACAATATCCGGCACTTCTGTCTTTTTATAGTCGAAATTTTTTAGTGCGGCGATGACCTTCTGCCTGTCTCCCTGATAGGTAATGATCACATTGCCTGTCCGCTCCCGGACTTTCACATCCTCCACAAATTCCTGACTGTCCAGATAATAGTGCAGAACATCTGCCTGCTCATAACTCATCCTGTTTTGTATTATGTGAATACGCATACGATTTTTTATTTCATGCTTAATCAAAAATCTCATATCTGCTTACTCCACCGATGCTTCCGATTCCTCCGGCTCTTCTTCCCCTCTCATGTCTTCTTCTATCTCTTCCTCCCTCGAAGCTCTCTCCTCGTTGATCTGCTGCGCTTCCGCATAGATATCCTCCGCGTTTTCCTGGGCATTTGCCACAATGTTCATCACACATTCCTTTGCCCTAAGCACTGCTGCCGTGCAGTGGGTATACACTTTCTTTGCATCTTTGCTGGACAAAATTTTAATCCCCGCCGTTCCAAAAAGGATGCCTGCGGCAAACAATCCGGTTGCCTTTTTGTCTATTTTTTTTAAAAATTCCATATCAATGTACCTCCTCCTACTTATGTTCATATCCAGTATAGACTGTGAGTATCAGGCAGATTATCATAGCCCATGCCCAAAATTTGTGGTTTTTCATGTGTAATCCTCCATTTCGCACTAAATATAATTTTAGTATAGCTTTCCAGTTGGGGGATTTCCATTAGAATTTGGCTTGTTGAAAAATCTTGTCAATAAAGAAGAAAAGAGACCTCACTGATGTATTCTTGTGCATAAAAAAGTACCGCAACCCATAAGATTACGGTACTTTTTAATACTCATATCCTGTGTTTCATCTTAAGATTTTCGCACAGAATCAACCAATCCAAATATCTTTATGGCAGCGTAGATAAATATATTCCTTCCATATTTTCAAGTTTTCTATCAAGTGCCATAAAATAGATGCGGTTGGCAACAATATCCGCCGCTCTTATAAGGGTCACTTTATCCTAATCGCAAAACCATAACTCTATTCCCTTCATCTTTTCAAATACTGGCGAAAAAAATTTATCATATCACAAATTATATGTTCCCAGTTTAAATTCCTGTTCTAAACCCTCTCTTAATTCATAACATCCATTTGTCGCTGTGCTATGTTCGTCATTATATATATGTATTGTTTCAATTTCATCAGGATTAATTCTGCCTTCTTTAATTAACCTCTGCAAAGCCTTTTTCAATCCAACTTTATAAGCATAATCAAGATAACGCTGTTTATCCTTCTTGCTCATAAAAATCCTGTCTAAGACATTCTTTTGGTTTATCACAATTCCAAAACGAATAACCTGATTTAGGGAGCGATACAGTTTACCCTTTTCTTTATTGCTTATTTTACAGGCTTTTAACTCCTCGTCATGTGAGTACTTTCCATAACGTATCGCTTTTTCTGCTGTAAGATACTTCCTGTTATAAGCATCTTTATCTTCTTTGCCTAAAAATATCAAACCACCAAATACAAATATTTATTATGAATCTTATCAAAAACACCTGATTCATCAGAGTAAATAAACAAATCCATATGATTCTCCTCAAAACAAAAAAACCGCCTTTCGGCGGCCCCATGACCGGTGCCAAAAAATGACACTTAAACGTAAATTCGGTTACACGAGTATACAGCGTATTGCTACCTGCATTTATGGTATATACTTTTTTTCCTTTTTAGTCAATAACATATTTTATCAACAATGGGAAAAGTAGGTCTAAGGTTAACCAGAGTTATATTTCTTATATCCTATTGTCAAAATTGGTAGTTACAACTGGTAGCTATACAGTAGCTGTGTGGTAGCTACGAACTGCCTTTTGCTAAAATATGCAAATCGCTCAAACCCTCGAAATCGCATGGATTCAGGCTTTTCTCGATTTCTCATGGTTGGTGCGCAAAATGCGTCTC
>JAMPFA010000049.1 GCA_023664725.1 Roseburia sp.
AGCAGAAATCAGCAGAGAAGTTATCTTCCGGTTACAAGATCAACCGTGCAGCAGACGATGCAGCAGGAAGACCGTGTGCTGCTCCATGATGCTGTGGCTTATGGTCTCTTAGAGAGATTGAAACTGTTTACAGAGCAGGAGGGTAAGACAGATGACTGTCTATGAAAAAAATTTGCAGGCACTGGGGAAGAGATATGTCGGCATGGAATCGCCTATGGAGCTGCCAAGGTAGATTGCAATGATTTTCCGCCCAAAAGTGAAAATTATCACATATTTCTTGAGAGAGGATCCATATCGCAGATGAAAGGATAAGTCAGGCAGACTTTATGGAGCGAAAGACGATTTAAGAAAAAATTTATGACAAGGCAAGGGAATGTCCGGATAAATTTTGTGTATTAGAAAAAGAGCGTGGGATTACATACCGTCAATATTGGAATGCTATTAGCTGCTGTGCGGCGTATCTGACGGAAAAGGGAACTGGAAAGGGGACAAGGGTGGCCATCGCTTCTGAACAGACAGCAGATTTCCTGATGGCGAAATGTTCTGCATCGGGCGTCCCACTGTAAATACTGTAGTGGGATTTGTGGATGACAACAGAAATGTGATAAATGCCACAAAAGAGAATCCGGGGGAGCAGTTTTGCCAGGAGGAACTGATGCGGTTTTTGTCACAGCGTCTGGAGTTTTTTAAGATTCCCAGGCAGATTGAACAGTTGGACAAGCTTCCAAGGGCGTATAACGGAAAATTGTTGCGGAGAGAGCTGGCAGGCAGAGAGGAGAAAAAAGATGGATGAAGGGATAAAGAAAGTATTGGATATTATAACCATCGTATCTCTATTGGAAAAAGAATTTGGAATTAAAATTGACGCTGTCTGCCTGAAACAAGAGAATTTTGAAACGGCGGAAACACTTTAGAACATGATTGATAAGATATAAGGAGTTAAGATGAAAAAATATAGAAATTTAGGGATAAGAATGATCGCAGCGGCTCTTTTGCTCTGTATGACAGCAGGAATGGCGGCATGTGGAAAATCAAAGGACAGGGTTGTGCGGATTGCCCAGACCGGTGTCTATGTCCCTGCGACAGCACAGATCATGCAGGAGAAGGGGATACTGGAAAAATATCTGCCGGAGGGGGTTAAGGTCCAGTGGAGCCAGATTGCCACAGGACCGGATATAAGAGATGCGATCATTTCCAAGCAGGTGGATATTGTGGATGCGTTTTTGAAAGCCCAGGAGGAAACCCTGCAGTTTATAGAGGAAAATCCAGAGGAGACTGCCCAGATTTTATCTTCTCTATATGGGGTGGAGCAGTCACTGGTCAGTGATGTGCTTAAAAGCATGCCGCCTCAGAAAAAAGTGGTGGGCTATGATAAGCAGGCACAGCTATTGTATCAGGCTGGCATATTGGAAAAAGAACCGACAAAATTTGAAGATATTCCAAATCATGAAAATATACCAAAGTAGGGGCAAAATATGTTTAATTCAGACACAAACAGGATGAAACAGATATTTATATGGACATTTTTCATTTTATGCCTATGGGAAGCTGCTTCCCGGACAGGATTGGTCAATACGGACATACTGCCGCCCTGCACGAAAGTTTTAGGGTCGGCAGTACGGGAATTGTCGTCAGGTAATCTACTGCTCCAGATCATAAATTCTTTGTATATCGTGCTGCTGGGTTTTCTCATCAGCTTCGGGCTGGCGGTTATTGTGACCTTGGGATGCGTGTATTCCAGACTTTTTGAGAGTTTTTTTATGACGTTGTGCACACTGCTTAACCCACTGCCGGGAATGGCAATCCTGCCCCTTATTATGATGTGGTTCGGTGTGGGAAATGGCGCAATGCTGGCGTTGATCGTTCACGGAGTGTTGTGGCCTCTGGTGACAAATCTCTTATCCGGTTTTCGGACAGTTCCCAAAATCTATAAAGAGTGGGCATTAAATATCGATATGACGCCCTTTCAGATTTTTAAGGATATCTATGCCTTTTCGGTTATGCCCTATGTGATTTCTGGCCTGAGAATAGGCTGGGGCAGGGCATGGCGGGCTTTGATCAGCGCAGAGATGGTATTTGGAATGATCGGTTCTTATGGCGGGGTGGGGTATTACATTTATGTAAACCGTGCCTATGCAAATATAACAAATGTTATGGTAGGTATTTTTGTGATTATTTTGATCGGCGTCTTTGTGGAGGCGTTTTTGTTTAAAAAGATAGAAAAATGCACTGTGGACAGATGGGGGATGGACAGATGAGGGAAGATTCTGTTTTAAAAATTGAGAATATAGAGAAATCTTTTCAGACCCATGAGGGATGCCAGAAGGTGTTGTGCAATGTTTCGCTGGAAGTGGAGAGAGGTTGGGCTTTATGATTTTAGAAATCATTATCCCCAGCAGTTGTCGGGAGGGATGAAGCAGAGGGCGGCAGTGGCCAGAGTATTGGCATTAAAGCCCAAGATCCTTCTGATGGATGAACCATTTGCCAGCCTTGATATGGTTACAAGACACAATCTGCAAAAGCTCATAAGGGAGAAATGTAAAAAATATGGAATTACTGTTGTTTTTGTCACACATGGAGTGGAGGAAGCGGTACTTACAGGTGACAGGATCGTTATTATGAAGGCAGATTCACTTATGTGATTGCCGAGGAAGAGGGAAAAATATACGGTGTAGAAGGGTACATTCCCATGAACGGGGAAGAGATGCCGGATATTTGCGGGGCGCTTTGGAAGGTAATCCCCTGCAATTATTTTATGCTGGGAAAGTCCATCCGGGATCTTAAGGAGTACCACATTGCCGTTATTGGAGATAAGACAGTGAGGGCGTTGGGGAGTGAAAATGACGTTGGCAGATTGGAGTATGTAAACAGTTTTGAGGAGATGGACAGATATCTTTCGGAGGAGTATCTGAAAACAAAAGTTCCCTACAAGGATAAAGTTTATCTGCGGTACCGTTATTTTGAACATCCCGTGTATAAGTATGATGTGTATGCGATAGTCCAGCCGAAACGGCGTTCCTTTGTGGTAATGCGGGAGGTGTCTGTAAATCAGGCCAAGATAGGGAAGATTGTTGATTTTATCGGTGAAGACGAGGATCTGGCAGGGCTTTGCGCTGCGTGGGATGAGTTAATGGAAGAAAAGGGATATGAGTTTATCGATATCTATTCTTATGGAATTCCGGAGCGTATTATGGAGCAATCCGGATTTAAAAAACTGGCGGAGGAAGAAAATATCATACCTAATTATTTTGAACCCTTTGAGGCAAAAAATGTAGAGATATATTTTGTCAGCAATGTACTTAAGGGGCTGCATTTGTACAGAGGCGACGGAGACCAGGACAGGCCCAGCGTGTAGAAATCCGTTGAGAATGCGGTTGGCGGGAAGGAGATAGAAGATGAGTTTTGGATATGATGTATCTGCGGCACTGGACATTATCCGAAGAGATAATGAAGTGTATAAGGATTATTTGTCAAACGAAGCATGTGCCACAGCAGGCAGAATGATCCGTGCTTTAGACGGAATAGTTGAGGAAGTGAGGAAAAGTGTCGTAAGTTTAGTAAAGACAGAATTTCCATTTCGGTATCCTCATGTTTCCGTGTGGTGGTATTCGGTGCTCATTGCCATAGAGAAAGATCCGGATATTTTTAAAGAGTTTGTGTCCTATGTGAGAAGGAATGCGGAAAGTTTTTCTTTAAGCACGCAATACTATCTGTTTTACCAGCTAAAATCTTTAAAATTTAAATTCCCGGTTTTGGATCGGGCAGATGTGACGGTAGAATTGTGGAAATATTTTGAGGAGATTGTTGACAGATTTGCAGAGGCAGTCCATGTTCCTTTGGATGTGATACCGGAAAACAGGCGAAACCATCAGAAGGCCATTGTGATAACAGAGCAGTTTATCTCAATAGCCCATAGACCCACAAAAACCGCAGCGGACAGATGTAAAGTTTTAATGCAGGAAATGAAAAAAGATGTGACCCTGATCAATACAGCGGAGGTGCTCAGTTTTGTAGGGGGAATTCCTTTCTATAATGCAGTACAGGGTTCTTATATGGAGGAAGGGAAAAACATTAGAGAACAGTGCTGGAAAGGAGTTAAGATTCCCTATGTCCAATGCGAAAATGATATGCCGAATATAAAGACACTGGATTTATTGTTGGAAGAGATCAGAGAAAGTGCACCAGGGTATGTTGTGACATTGGGCGGCAACAGTATGCTGGCAAACCTTGTGAACAGGATGGTCCCAGTTTTGTCTATAGGATTGTGTCCATCTGCCCTGGCGATGACCACGACGAAGTATCAGCTGCTGGGAAGAAAAATAAATAGGGAAGACAAATTTATGCTGGAGAAAATGGGGATTTCTGAAAATAGAGTGATAGAGAGCGTTTTTATGTCATCTTTAAAGCCTCAGACGGAACAGATCAGCAGAGAGGAACTTCATGTGCCCGCCGATGATTTTCTGATGATTGTAATTGGCGCAAGATTAGATCAGGAAGTGACGCCAGAATTTTTAGAAATGTTGGATAGCATTATAGAAGATGGAATGCATTTGGGATTTTTGGGGCATTTTTCAAAATTTGAGCCTTATCTGAGCCAATATCCTAAATTGAGGGATCATGCATCCAACTTTGGTTTTGCCGAGGATATTTTGTCAAGGCTTGAGGTGTGTGATTTATACATTAACCCCAACAGGACAGGGGGAGGGACAAGCTGTGTGGAGGCAATGTATAAAGGGGTTCCGGTGGTGACGTTAAACCATGGGGACGTGGCGGTAAATGCAGGAGTTTAGCCAAATAGAGTCAATTATTGAAACAATGAAAGTGATCATCAGTGCAATGAAAGCATCCAGGGCAGGAGATGAGGATATTGCAAATGTAAGGCAGACGGTGTGGGAGGTAAACGCTATCCTGTATCATTGTGGGACACTTAAATTTATGGGGCAGAACAATTCTCTGGAAAAAATGGAGGATTATCAGAAATTTGTTGATGAGACAGAGAAATTGATAGAAATATGGCAGACCAGCATCAGCAGACGAAAGGGCCTTTGGATAGATGCAGAATTTTGGGAAATCTATGAGTTTTTCAAATATGTAGAGCCAGATGTGATCTATGAGGCGGTAAAAGAATATTTTAAGAGACTGCCGGAGGGGCTGCGGATAGATTTCCTGGCATTGCCGCACAGGTATACATTTTTAAAAGATAGACTGGATTTTACAAAAGATGATTATTCTCTGATCAGGAGCCATGTAAATCTGATGACAGGCAGTGTGGAGAAATATAAGTGGCTTTATACGCATCTGGTGGATTACCGGTCAAAAATAGTATTGAATGGCATAATAAAATATTGGTTCCAGTTTAACCCAAACAGTCTGCATGCATTGCTGGAAAACACATTTTCAGATTATTATGATCTGGATATTCTAAAATGCGATGAAAAAGATGTTATGGTTGATCTGGGGGCATATACGGGAGATTCGATTTTGAATTACATCCATACATATGGTTCTTACAAAAAAATATACGCTTATGAGATAACAGAAAAAACCTTTAGGGTACTTGAGAAAAATACGTCAGAGTTTTCAGATATTGTTTTGAGAAGAAAAGGCGTTGGAAGCAAATCAGGAACCATGTACATGGATGGTTCTAAGACCGGTGCAGGAAATAAGATCTTAGAAAAAGGCGACACGGAAATAGAAGTGGTGTCATTGGACGATGATATCAGTGAGCCGGTGAGTGTGATAAAAATGGATATCGAGGGGGCGGAGCAATCTGCAATTATAGGTGCAAGGGAGCATATTGTACGGGAAAAACCCAGACTGCTGATTTCCGCCTATCATAATCCGGAGGATTTGTTTGAAATACCGGTAATGATCAATTTTCTGAGAGAGGATTATAAATTTTATTTGAGGTTTAATGGGCGTGGATGTCTGTGGCCTTGTGATTATGTGGTTTTTGCAGTATAAGGATAAATTGTAAATGATATTGGGGAATAGTATCTATTTTTCAGTAATGTTGTAGAAGCCATTGCGAAAATATTTCATTTCGGCTATACTATTATATATAGAAAATGTTAGAGGTAAAGGAGTTAGCTGGAATGGACAGACGGATACCGATTGGGATAGAGTTTTACAAAAAAATGGTGGAGGGAAACTATTATTATGTGGATAAAACTCTGCTGGCAAAGGAGATTTTAGAACTGGGCGCCTCCGTAAGCCTGTTTACCCGCCCAAGGCGTTTTGGGAAAACCCTGGCAATGACCATGCTGCAGGCGTTTTTCGAGGATGAGCGGGACGGTCATGGGGAAAAAGTGGACAACAGCCATTATTTTGAAGGGAAAAAGATTGTAGAGCACGGGGAAATCTGTGAAAAACATATGGGGAGGTATCCGGTTATCAACCTGTCGTTGAAGTCTGCTAAGCAGCCGGATTATGAGATGGCATATAATGTTTTGGTGAATGCAATCCGTGGGGAATTTAGAAGGCATGATTATGTCCTGGAAGGGGATGCGCTGGCGGAGGATATAAAGGAAAATTATAGGGCGATTATGGGGAAAAAGGCAGAGTCCGACGAGTATGCTACATCCCTGGCATTTTTGTCGGAATGTCTGGAAAAATACCACGGGATTGGGGCGGTGATACTGATTGACGAGTACGACGTGCCCCTGGAAAATTCTTATTTTGAGGGATTTTACGACAGGATGATAAAATTTATCCGCTCCCTTTTTGAATCTGCGTTAAAGACAAACAAAAGCCTGGCCTTTGGGGTGGTGACGGGGTGTCTTAGAATCAGCAGGGAGAGTATTTTTACGGGGCTGAACAACCTGAAGGTGGTTTCTATTTTAAATAATGACTGTGCGGAGTGTTTTGGCTTTACTCCGGGGGAGGTGGGGCAGTTTTTAAGGGACTACGGGATGGAAAGGCGGACAGGGGAAGTGCAAAGGTGGTACGACGGGTATCTCTTTGGGGAGACGGAAGTGTACAATCCCTGGAGCGTGATCAACTATATTGATGACAATAAGAAGAAGACGGGTGAGTTTTTCCCCAAGCCCTACTGGTCAAACACTTCTTCCAACAGCATTGTAAAAGAGCTGATTGAGGAGGCGGATTTTATCACCAGGGGGGAGATTGAGGAGCTGATGGACGGCGGAGTTATTGAGAAACCGATACATGAGGACATTACCTACGACGACATCCATGAAACCCAGGATAATTTGTGGAATTTCCTGTTTTTTACTGGGTATTTAAAGAAGGTGGGGGAGCATTTTGCGGGGGATACCATTTATCTGAGAATGGAGATACCCAATGCGGAGATTCGCTATATTTACAGGAATACGATTCTCACCTGGTTTGACAAACGGATCAGGAATGCAGACATGTCCCCGCTGATACAGGCCATGGAGCAGGGGGATTATGAGGCGATGGGGGAGTTTTTGTCCGGGCAGCTCTTGGACACCATCAGCTTTTTTGACTATGCGGAAAACTATTACCACGGTTTTCTCTCTGGGCTTTTGAAGGTGTCTGGGAGGTATCTGGTGCGCTCCAACGGGGAGAGCGGGGAGGGCCGGGCGGATTTGCTGGTGTACTCCCCCACGGTTCGGGGAAAGGCCTTTATTTTAGAGCTTAAAGTGGCGGGGGAGTACGGGCAGATGGAGGAAAAATGCCGTGAGGCATTGGAGCAGGCGGCGAAGAAAAATTACCGCAGTGAGTTTGAAAGGAACGGGTATAAGGATATCACAGTTTACGGGATCTGTTTTTACAGGAAAGAGTGTCTGGTAAAAATGGAACAGCAGGGGTAAAGTTTTGACGGTGAGTGCCAAAGGGGTGCCTTACAGGATAAGAAGAAGGGGAGATGAAAAACAAAGCGAAACAGCTCTGTTTTTTCATCTCCCCTTTTTTATGGTGTATAAATAAGCAAATCCGCCTGAGTATCATCGTGTCGGCACACTGGTTAGTTCCAGAAATCCGCCAACAGCGGAAACAGCTTGGGACTGTGAATGACGTAGCTTCCATGGTCTTCCCCAGGCAGGATATGTAAGGTGGCATTTGGAATGTATTTTGCGATTTTCTTTGTCTCTTTTTTCTTTACAATATCTTTTTTCCCAGCCAGAATCAAGGTGGGAACGGTGATCCTGGACAATTCATACTTTGTGATATGGGGCTCTTTTAACATAAGCCCGGTAATCTTGTCCCTCTTTTTCAGGTACAGTTTTCTAAAATGCATCCGCACAGAGAATTTCAGCCCTCTGGGGGTGAGATTGGCACCGCTTATGGCAAGAGAAGAAAACAGGCTGGGATATCTGCTGGCGGCGATGAGCCCGGTGATTCCTCCGTCGCTAAATCCGTAAAAAGCAGGTTTTTTCAGATCCATGGCATGTACAAATGCGGCAATATCCTCCGCCATGTCACTGTAGTGATACTGTTCCGCAGTGGCGCTTTCCCCATGGCCTCTGGTGTCTAAGGCATATACAGTATGTTTTCTGGATAACTCCGGGATCAGGATATCAAAAATCTTATGGGTTTCACCATTTCCATGGGCTAAAATGATGGGGGAACCTTCCCCTGTCTTCTCGTAGTAGATAACTTGTCCATTTAACTGAATATACATGCGTGCTCCTTTCAAGTTCCCTTAATATTCGCTGTATTAGTATAACACAGATTTGGATTACAGGTATACATTTTTACTGTAATTATGTTATACTCTTGTTACGGTTTTGCTTAATCAAATATTCCAGGAGGCGGACGATGCGGAAAAACGAAATGGCCATAGGTGATATCATTGTAGAGTCTTTAACCATTTTTGGGCTGATCATGTATCTGGGATTACAGATGTTTTACTTGAGCCAGTATCCCGTTCAGGCGGTAACTGTGGTATATCATTTTCTTCCTATGATCCTGCTGTATGCGGGTATGCTGCTTTTGCAATATCATCCGGAATTTTTAAACGGAAGAGGCGGTGAGCCGGTGACGGGAAAAGTTCGGCTCTATGCTGTGCGCATGGTACGCATCTGCAAGCTTCTGCTTGTGTACGGGATCGTGATCCCAAGTGCGGCGGATGCGGCGGGAATCCGTATTAATGAAGCCTACAGCCTGATCGTGATGTTTTGCGTATTGGCAGTAATCACCTATTACCTTTACCGGATTTATCAGTATAATAAAGAAGAGGACAAGAAAAAAAAGAATAAAAAATAGGAGCATATGTTGAGAGACAAAAGGCAAAAATGATTTTAACGGTGTTTGTGCTTGTTATGCTTTTTGTGACATTTGTAGATGTTCGTCAGACATAGGACAAAAAATACTGCCCATTTTCATGGGCAGCATTTCTTTAACCTATTATTTTGTTACTTTAATCTTAAAGGTACTCTTCTTCTTGCTTCCGTCTTTCGCAGTTGCGGTGATCTTAACTGTACCTTTCTTCTTTGCAGTTACAACGCCTTTGGAACTTACAGTAGCAATCTTCTTGTTGGAAGATTTCCAGGTTACCTTCTGGTTGCCTGCAGTTGCGGGAAGTACGGTTGCCTTCAGGGTCTGTTTCTTCTTTACCTTCATGGTAGCCTTTCCGGAAACTTTAACCTTTGTTACCTTGACAGCTTTTGACTGTGCTTTGAACTTCACGCTCTTCTTCTTGCCGTCAGCAGTTTTTGCGGTAATCGTAACTTTTCCGGTCTTTTTGAATGTCACTTTTCCTTTGGAATTTACAGTGGCAATCTTTTTGTCGGAAGTGCTCCATGTCACTTTTGCATTGACTTTGTCTGCGTTGGAGGGCTTCACAACTGCCTTTAAGGTGTAGCTCTTGCCCTTCTGTACAGTAACGGTGCCGGAAAGTGTCTGATCTTTTAATGTGATGGAAACGGAGTCTACTTTCTGGCTTACTTTTACTTCACAGTTTGCAGAGTATTCTCCGCAGGAAACGGTGATAGTAGCAGTACCGTTCTTTACGGCTTTTACCACACCGTCTTCTACAGTGGCAACTTTCTCATTGGAAGAACTCCAAATAACTGGGTAAATGGGGTTTTCCGGTGTTACGGTTGCTTTCAATGTAGTGGTGGAGCCGATTTTCTTAATGGTAAGTTTTTTCTTGTCTAAAGTAATGCTGTTGGTTTCATCGTCGGAAGGTGAAACTGCGCCTACAAAGTTGTCATTTGCTGTAGCTAAAGCGCTGCCGACTACAGGCCGTAAGAAGCCGTTCATGATAAAGGTTCCGTTTAGGTTTCTATTGAACTTGTCTGCTTCTGGCGGGGTAATGTTTACAAAATCAGCAGCGGTAATGCCTGCATTTCCATCTGTGTAGAAGAAGTTGTTGGTTTTGTCAGTGGAGTAGATATAATCATTGTATGCTTTTCCACTTGCATTTAAAGTTGGAGAAAAACTATCGCTTCGGAAAGAGATATTGTTTTTAAATGTTCCAGCCTTGGAAGCATCCAGGTATGGATTAAATCTGAAGATATAGTTGTATCTCTTATTGTCGAAGGAGGTATTGTTGGTGGCAGTGATTGCACCGGTGTTAAAGTTACAGGTGAAACCATCTAAGTTGTTGTGGTAGGCCACGCAGTAAGAAATTTTGTGGTCTACATCATAACCTTCTCCACCCAGTTTAAATCCGTTGTTTCCGTTGCCGTGTGCAATACAGTACTCAATGGTGATCGGATCATTTTTGATATCTCCTAATTTGTTGAACAGATCCCACCCGTCGTCTGCGTTGTTGGCACTTTCGCAGTAACGGAACACATTTCCTGTACCTACTCCGAGTTTTGCTGCATATCCGTCAGCGTTAATGCCGGAAGCGTCTACGTTGTTGTGGGAGTAGCAGTACTGTACGACGTTATCTCTTGGCCATAAGCCTCTTGCCGTGCCGGAACCAAGTCCAAGCTGGCATCCGGTATCCTGATTTTCATAAAATTCACAATTCTGGAGAATGTTTCCTGTACCGTTTACCCGAAGTCCTGCGGAATCGGAGCCTGTGATCTTCACGCCGTCTAAAACCCAGTAGTTTGCATTCAGGTAGGAATTTCCGCTAAAGATAACATTTCCGTTTGCTCTTAATGTTTTTCTTGCATCTGCGCTGTATGCTGATACGCTGGCAGGTATATTTAGTGCCTTGTAAGTTCCCTCAGCAACATAAACGGTGTATCCGGCAGATACATAGTTTAATGCAGTTTCAATATCTAATGGGCTTTTCTCTGTTCCCTCTGCTGTTGCGGTTCCATCGGCAGATACATACAGGTCTTTGTTTCTGTATTTCTCCGGTGTCATTGCAACTGTGGTAGTTGCTTTTGCTTCGGTCTTGTCTGCCGTTTTGGTGAAGGTAGATTCAAAAGTTGTAGATTCTCCGGAAAGTGTCACAGGAATCTTTGTGTCCTCTCCCTCTTTTACATCAATGCTTGCCACCTGGCTGCCGCCGCTTGTAACGGTAATGGTTCCGTCATAGCTTGGACGCAGAACCAGATTGTAGTCTGTGCTGTCAGTGTAAGCATTGGAGTAATCTGTCATTGCAGCGGCAAAACCTTTGGATACAAATGTAGGATCCGGGCAGGTAGTGCCTGTTTTTGTGTAAAGTGCAATGTCTGTGTAAGTAACCTTTGCATTTCTGGATGCCAGAAGTCCCACATACATATTGTCCTTGTCAACGACTTTTAAACGACCCGGGTCATCATATGTGGCAGATTTTGTAGTCTTTCCGTCTGCACTGGTGTAGGTGCAGGTAAAGCCTTCATTTGTTTTTTTCAGTTCCAGGGTGAAGAAATCACCCTCAGCGTATTCAGTTTTTGTGATGTCTTTTGTGACTGTTTTCAGGTCAGCGTTATTAGAATTCTTAGCGCCTGCGCCTCTCTCTGTGATCGTTTTCTGGAAGGCATTTGCCTTGTATTCGCTGTTTGCATTGCCGGTAGCGGAGAAGATTCCGTTTCTGTGGTAGGCTACAGCGTTTAACTTTGCTTCGGCTGCCTTATCGTTGGACTGGATCAATGTTCCAACAACATTGGAACATGCCGGCAGTTCCTCGTATCCCTCTAAGAGCGGATCCTGTCTGCTTGCGGATATGGTATCTCTTACCATAAGTCCTACAGCTTCCTGTTTGCTGGGGGTACTGCCGTTTTCCGGTCCCAACTGGTTGATAAAGACTTTTGCAGTCAATACAAACTCGGTATCTACCGGAAGCTTGGTATAGTAATACATCATGCCGTCATGGGCATTGGCAATTTTTCCACCACGGCTTTCCATTATAAGGGCGTCTTTTTCTGTTTCACCTACTTTGATTTTTGTTTTTTCGGCAGTCTGTGTGCCGATTTTATTCGGCAGGATGGTGGACTCGAAGTTTAAGTCTGTAGACTGACCGAAGGCACTTTTTACCCATTCCGTAGTGTTTGTTACATCCGTATATCCCTCAGGAGCTTCCATCTTTTCCTCTGTCTCTTCCTCTAAAAGCTCCTCCGTGGATTCTTCCGAAGTTTCCTCCGTTGAAATTATCTCAGTATCACTTATAGTTGTGTCGGTTTCTGTGTCAGCATCTAATGTGGGGTCTTCCCCTGTAGTCTCAGTGTTTTCAGCAGTTTCAGCTCCTGTCTCTGTGGGCTCCTCCTCGGGAGTTTCCGTAGAAACAGCTTCTGTGTTTTGGTCGTTGTCTGTTACAGTTTCCGTCTCCGTGGATTCGGTGAACTCTGAGGCTGCCTGCGCTTCTGGACTGATCTGAGAAGCCATAGTACTGATTCCTGCATCGCTAAGTACCATAGCTCCGGCCAAAAGCAGAGCCATTGAGTTTTTAAACAAACCTTTCATTAAAAAAGTTCCTCCTCTCATGTTTTGTTTTTCTCATATGCATGCTCTTCCGGAAGTTTCATGCACTGTCATTGTAGGATACATTCTTGCAAATGTAAATACTTACATTGTATTTTAATGTTAATTTTACCAAATACACAAATGTTTTTTCTTTTTTTGTGCAATTTGCACCTTGATTTTTAAAAATACGGGAAGATAAATATGATAAAAAAGAGTGTTCCTCCAGAAGGAATAATAGCGAGTGCGCATGGCGCACGAAACTTTAGTCATTGCTTGCCAATTTTGGAATATTTAAGTGAGAAACCATATAGACATGGCAAAGTATTATATTTTACTTGGGAGAAAACAGCTTGATTTTGTTCGTATATCCGTATATAATGTAAAAAACAAAAACAGAAACGAGGATATTTGTATGATAGATTTTATTTCAGTGAAAGAAGCGGCTTTGAAATGGGGAATATCGGAGCGCCGGGTGCAGAAGCTGTGCGAAGAAGAGAGGATCGAGGGCGTACAGAAGTTTGGGAGGTCGTGGATGATTCCGAAAAAGGCCATGAAACCGAAAGATTTAAGAATCAGGGACATTAGGTAAAGGAGGCGGGATGTAAATTATGCTGAAACAGATCAAATACTTTCAGGCAGTCGTCCGCTGCGGGAGCTTTACGGAAGCGGCGGCGGAGTGTTACATATCCCAGTCTGCCATTTCCCAGCAGGTCCAGGCATTGGAACAGGAGCTTGGCGTCAGCCTGCTGGAGCGCAGGAACCGAAAATTTACGGTCACCCCTGCAG
>JAMPFA010000004.1 GCA_023664725.1 Roseburia sp.
TGTTGACTGGAAGGTTTATAATGTTACGCCGATTAAGAATAAGTTTGGCTACCGTGTGGTGCTGATCTATGCGGATGGGACTAAAATGCCGCAGCAGAAATCGGGATTTCCGACAAAGAAAGCTGCTAATACAGACAGGGACAAGACATTAGGCGAATTGTATTCCGGCCCATATGTGGTGTACAGCAATGTAAAAGTGAAAGACTTTATGCTGTTCTGGCTTGAAAAGGAAATGCGTCCACGCATTACAAGCGGCTCCTATGAAACTTATTCTAATATTGTGAATAACCATGTTATCCCGGCGATGGGCAATATTAAAATGACAGAAGTTAAGAGGAGCCACATCCAGACACTTTATAATGAAGAAGCGGCTGTATCCGTTTCCATTGCAAGGCTGGTAAAAACGGTGATGAACACATCCATGCAGTATGCTTTGAATAAGAAAATTATTTCGATCAATCCAACTGTTGATGTGGCATTGCCAAAACGGGTAGAGAAGAAAGCTTACCACACCCGCAATATTGATACACAAAAGACGTTGAATATGGAGCAGATTTTGACACTGATTGAAGCGAGCAAGGATACACCGATCCATATGCAGGTGCTGTTTGCAGTATTGTTGGGATTAAGGCGTTGTGAAATCAATGGCGTGAAATATTCAGACATAGACTATATCAACCGGACATTAAAGGTGCAGCGACAGTTGGGCAAGAAGCCAAATACCACTGCCGGGGACTTCCCGGCTAAGACATATACAAAGCAGGAAATCAGGCTGAAAACACCGTCCAGCTACCGCACGATTCCCATACCGGATTATGTGTTTGAAGCGATTTTAGAGGAAAGAAAGGTGTATGAGAAGAACCGCAGAAGGCGGTCAGGAACCTTTCAGGATTTAGATTATATTTGCTGTTCCACTTATGGGCGTCCGAGAAGCAAGGATTTTCATTGGCGGCATTATAAAAAGCTGCTGGAGGACAACGGATTGCCCAATATAAGATGGCATGATTTGAGAAGCACGTTCTGCACCATATTATTAAAGAACAACTTCAATCCCAAAGCGGTATCACAGCTCATGGGACATGCGAAAGAAATCATTACCATAGATGTGTATGGAGATAATGCGGAAATCATCGAGGACTGTTTAGATGACCTTCAGCCGTTTATTGATGAGGTTGTACCAAAGGAAGAAAATGAAGGCGGTACAGATTTTTCAGAAGATAGTTATATTGATAATTTAAGTGAGTTCCTTGTGTGAAAGGAAGACAATGGCATCAAAAAAGTACAGAACAAAAGTTCGGTTTTGCTCTGTACTTTTATTAGTTTATGTGTTATAATGAAAAACCGGATGACGAAATAATATGATCTGTATTATCCAATGTTATTTCGTGTTGCTAAGTTTCAAAAATACAGTTTTGTGACCTGCATTCGTGTAATTGCTATTTTAACGCTTATTCGCCAGCTTTGCAAGTCCATTTTACACGAATCGAAATCCGAATTACACGAATTTCTGGCGAATAGGCGAACTTTTTTCGGTCACAAATTGGAGGTTTTTATATGCCAGAATTTAAACTTCATGCCCCATACAAGCCCACCGGCGACCAGCCGCAGGCGATCGCCGAGCTGGTGAAAGGCTTTAAAGAGGGCAATCAATTCCAGACTTTACTAGGGGTTACGGGATCGGGCAAGACATTTACGATGGCAAACGTTATTCAGGCTTTGCAGAAGCCGACGCTTGTGATTGCCCATAACAAAACCCTTGCGGCGCAGTTATATGGGGAATTCAAGGAGATGTTCCCGGAGAATGCGGTGGAATACTTTGTGAGCTACTACGACTACTATCAGCCCGAGGCCTATGTGCCCTCCACAGACACCTACATCGCCAAGGACTCCTCCATCAACGAGGAAATCGACAAGCTGCGCCTCTCCGCCACGGCGGCCTTGGTGGAACGCAGGGATGTGGTGATTGTGGCCAGCGTTTCCTGCATCTACGGCCTTGGCAGCCCCATTGATTACCGGAACATGATGGTATCCCTGCGCCCTGGGCAGGAAAAGGACAGGGACGAGGTGATTCAGAGGCTGATCAATATCCAGTACACCAGAAACGACATGGATTTTCACCGGGGCACGTTCCGGGTGCGGGGGGACGTGCTGGAAATCTTTCCGGCAAACTTCAGCGACACCGCCTATCGGGTGGAATTTTTTGGGGATGAAATCGACAGAATCGTGGAAGTGGATGTGCTCACAGGGGAGATCAAAAACAGCCTGCAGCATATCGCCGTTTTTCCTGCATCCCACTATGTGGTGCCCCAGGAGAAGATCAACAAGGCTTGTGTGGAAATAGAGCGGGAGATGGAAGAGCGTGTCCGCTATTTCAAAGAACATGACAAACTTTTAGAGGCACAGCGCATTGCGGAGCGCACCAACTTTGATGTGGAAATGCTCAGAGAGACAGGATTTTGCAGTGGGATTGAAAATTATTCCAGGATTTTAGCAGACATGCCGCCGGGGGCTACCCCCCACACCCTTATGGACTATTTCCCGGATGATTTCCTTATAATAGTAGATGAGTCCCATATCACCATTCCCCAGGTGCGGGGGATGTTTGCAGGGGATCAGTCCAGAAAAACCACCTTGGTGGATTATGGTTTCCGCCTCCCTTCCGCAAAGGACAACAGGCCATTAAATTTTGGGGAGTTTGAGAGAAAAATAAACCAGATGCTCTTTGTGTCGGCCACACCCAATGTCTATGAGGATGAGCACGAACTGCTTCGCACAGAGCAGATTATCCGTCCCACCGGGCTCTTGGACCCGGAGGTGGATGTGCGGCCCGTGGAAGGACAGATTGACGATCTCATCGCAGAAGTGAAAAAGGAGACGGCAGATCACCATAAGATTTTGATCACCACTCTTACAAAACGTATGGCTGAGGATCTGACAGACTATATGAATGCGGTGGGCATTCGGGTAAAATATCTCCATTCGGACATTGACACCTTGGAGCGTTCCGAGATCATAAGGGATATGCGTCTGGATGTGTTTGACGTGCTGGTGGGAATTAACCTTCTTCGGGAGGGACTGGATATTCCGGAGATTACTCTGGTCGCTATTTTAGATGCGGACAAAGAGGGATTTCTCCGCTCTGAAACTTCGCTGATCCAGACCATCGGAAGGGCGGCGAGAAACGCAGAGGGCCATGTTATCATGTATGCCGATTCCATTACGGACTCCATGCGGGTAGCCATACAGGAAACCAGGCGCAGAAGAGAAATCCAGCAGCGTTACAATAAGGAGCACGGAATCACTCCCCAGACCATACAAAAGTCTGTTCGGGATCTGATCAGTATTTCCAAGAAAGTGGCAAAGGAAGAGCAGAAGTTTGCAAAAGATCCGGAATCCATGAGCAGGCAGGAACTGGAAAAACTCATTGCGGAAGTGAAGCGGAAGATGGAGAAGGCAGCAGCGGAGCTGAATTTTGAGGCAGCGGCGGAACTTCGTGACAAAATGATAGAGCTAAAAAAGTATAACGACCAATAAGAATGAGGAGTACAGGAAAAGATTATGAGCGAGAGAAAGTACATTAAGATTCGAGGTGCAAAAGAGCACAACTTAAAAGGAATCGATATCGATATTCCCAGAAATGAATTTGTGGTGCTCACGGGCTTAAGCGGTTCCGGGAAATCCTCTCTGGCATTTGACACCATTTATGCGGAGGGCCAGCGGAGATATATGGAATCCCTGTCTTCCTATGCAAGGCAGTTCCTGGGGCAGATGGAAAAGCCGGATGTGGAAAAGATTGAGGGGCTGCCCCCAGCCATTTCCATTGACCAGAAATCCACCAACCGAAATCCCCGTTCCACCGTGGGGACCGTGACGGAAATTTACGATTATTTCCGTCTGCTCTATGCCAGGATAGGAATCCCCCACTGTCCAAAGTGTGGCAGGGAGATCAAAAAGCAGACGGTAGACCAGATGGTAGACCAGATTATGAGCCTGCCGGAGCGCACGAAAATCCAGCTTTTGGCTCCTGTGGTCCGGGGCAGGAAAGGAGAGCATCAGAAGCTTTTTGAAAAGGCAAAAAAGAGCGGATATGTCCGAGTGCAGGTGGACGGAAGCATCTATGAACTGACAGAAGAGATCAAATTGGAAAAAAATAAAAAGCACAATATTGAAATCGTGGTGGATCGTCTGGCTGTCCGTGAGGGGATTGAAAAGCGCCTCACCGACTCTATTGAAAATGTATTGGATTTGGCGGATGGCCTTTTGATGGTGGAGATCGTGGATGGGGAGACTTTAAATTTTTCCCAGAGTTTTTCCTGCCCGGACTGCGAGATCAGTGTGGACGAGATTGAACCCAGAAGCTTTTCTTTTAACAATCCTTTTGGCGCCTGCCCGGTATGTTTTGGCCTGGGATACAAAATGGAATTTGACGAAGATCTGATGATACCGGACAAGAGCCTTGCGATTTCGGAGGGAGCCATCCAGGTCATGGGCTGGCAGTCCTGCACAGATCCTTCCAGTTATACCTATGCCATTTTAAAAGCATTGTCGAAGGAGTTTAAATTTGACCTGTCCACGCCTTATGAGGAGCTTCCAGAGGATGTCCGTCAGGTGTTGATCCATGGTACTGACCGCTCCGTAAAAGTCCACTACAAGGGACAGCGGGGAGAAGGTGTCTATGATGTGGTCTTTGAGGGGTTGATCCGCAATTCCCAGAGACGTTACAGGGAGACCGGTTCCGATGTAATGAAACAGGAGTATGAGCAGTTTATGAGAGTTACGCCCTGTCAGGAGTGCAAAGGGCAGCGTCTGAAAAAATCATCATTGGCTGTGACTGTCAGCGGAAAAAATATTTATGAAATTACAAATATGTCTGTGAAAAATCTTCAACAGTATCTCCTGGAGATGGAACTTAGCAGCCAGCAGAAACTTATCGGCAGCCAGATTTTAAAGGAGATTCGTTCCAGAGTAGGATTTCTCGTGGATGTGGGACTGGAATATCTAAGTCTTGCCAGGGCAACGGGGACACTGTCAGGAGGGGAAGCACAGCGGATCCGCCTGGCTACCCAGGTGGGCTCCGGCCTGGTGGGAGTAGCCTATATATTAGACGAGCCCAGTATAGGTCTCCACCAGAGGGATAATGACAAATTGCTTGCCACATTAAAAGGCCTTCGGGACCTGGGCAACACACTGGTGGTAGTGGAACACGACGAGGATACCATGCTGGCGGCAGATTATATTGTGGATATTGGGCCGGCGGCAGGGGAGCACGGAGGCGAGGTCATTGCCTGTGGCACGGCGGAGGAGATCATGGCAAATCCCAATTCCCTCACCGGAGCTTACCTCAGCGGCAAAAGGCAGATTCCGGTGCCAAAAGAGAGGAGAAAGCCCACAGGATTTTTAAAGGTGGTGAAGGCGGCAGAAAACAACTTAAAGGATGTGACGGTGGAATTCCCGCTGGGAGTTATGACCTGCGTCACCGGAGTGTCCGGTTCCGGCAAAAGTTCCCTCACCAACGAGGTTTTGTATAAGGCTCTTCAGAGAAAATTGAACCATGCCAGGACAATACCCGGAAAGCACAAGGAAATCCTGGGGATGGAACAGCTTGACAAGGTGATTGACATTGACCAGTCCCCCATCGGCAGAACGCCCCGGTCAAACCCCGCCACCTACACAGGAGTTTTTGACATGATCCGGGATCTTTTTGCAGCCACCCCGGATGCGAAAGCAAGAGGATATAAAAAAGGAAGGTTCAGCTTCAACGTAAAGGGCGGAAGATGTGAAGCCTGCTCCGGTGACGGAATCTTAAAAGTGGAGATGCATTTCCTGCCGGATGTCTATGTGCCCTGCGAAGTCTGCGGAGGAAAACGCTATAACCGGGAAACATTGGACGTAAAATACAAGGGGAAAAGCATCTACGATGTTTTGGATATGACGGTGGAGGAAGCACTGAAATTTTTCAAAAATGTTCCTTCTATAGAAAGAAAGATCCAGACACTTTACGATGTGGGGCTTTCCTATATCCGTCTGGGACAGCCCTCCACAGAGCTTTCCGGCGGGGAAGCTCAGCGGATCAAGCTGGCCACAGAGCTCAGCCGCAGAAGTACAGGAAAGACCATTTACATTTTGGACGAGCCAACCACAGGACTGCATTTTGAAGATGTGCGCAAGCTCATCGAAATCCTCCACCGCCTGTCGGAGGGAGGAAATACCGTGGTAGTGATCGAGCACAACCTGGATGTGATCAAGACTGCGGATTATATCATAGATATGGGGCCGGAGGGAGGCGACGGCGGCGGAACAGTGATTGCCAGGGGAACCCCGGAGGAAGTAGCACAGTCCGAGAAGTCTTACACGGGAAAATATATCAAAAAGTATTTGAAAAATAGATGATAAGCAGAATATATTCAGTCATCAGATTGCGGATCGATGGCTGAATTGTTTACAAAAATAAATACCCCTCTCTGTAAAGGTTATTCACAGAGAGGGGTATCTTTTTAAGAAAGGAAATGAGTTATGAAAAACACTGTATAACAAAAGTAAAACAAAAATGAATTGGGGAGTACCCCCCGGATCCAAAGACCCGAGGAGCATGAGTTATGAAAACTATAATAGCCTTATCAGCTAGTACTCTTACAGTATATAGTGAAATTGTGACCAGTTTGTGATGAAATCTTGAAAAGAATATAAAATTCCACCAAAAAAATTCCCAGTTTCTTTAGAAATTATTAAATTCTGCAAAAATTATGTGATTTCCAAAAAAATGATTTGAAAAATGGAAGTATTTGTATATAATAAGGATATATATGTAAAAATATGATTAAATCCACGATTTGTGTTAAAAATAAACAGCAGGAAGATGAAAGGGGAAACACAATGGTTTCAACAGATATAGGAATTGATTTAGGTACGGCCAGCATATTAGTGTATATTAAGGGTAAGGGAGTTGTGCTGAAAGAGCCCTCCGTTGTCGCCTTTGACAGAGATACAAATAAAGTAAAAGCCATCGGGGAGGAAGCCAGGCTGATGCTGGGCAGAACTCCGGGGAACATAGTAGCAGTGCGTCCATTGCGTCAGGGAGTTATCTCCGATTATACGGTTACGGAAAAAATGATCAAGTATTTTATTCAGAAAGCCGTTGGCAAGAAGAACTTCCGCAAGCCAAGGATCAGTGTCTGTGTGCCCAGCGGCGTGACAGAAGTGGAAAAAAAGGCAGTGGAGGATGCAACTTATGCGGCAGGGGCCAGGTATGTGAAGGTTATCGAAGAACCGATCGCAGCGGCTATCGGCGCCGGGATTGATATTGCCAGGCCATGTGGAAATATGATCGTAGATATCGGAGGCGGAACTGCGGATATTGCGGTGATTTCATTGGGAGGCTCTGTGGTGAGTACTTCTATTAAAATTGCCGGTGATGATTTTGATGAAGCCATTGTTCGTTATATGAGAAAAAAGCATAACCTTCTCATCGGTGAGAGGACTGCGGAGGATATTAAGATAAAAATCGGTTCCTGTTTTTCCAACGGGCGGAATGAAACCATGGATGTGAGAGGACGAAATCTGGTTACAGGTCTTCCGAAGACGGTGACAGTTTCTTCCGAGGAGACGGAGGAAGCTCTGCGGGAGCCTACCATGCAGATTGTGGAGGCCGTTCACAGCGTGTTGGAAAAGACACCGCCGGAGCTGGCAGCGGATGTGGCTGACAGGGGAATTGTCCTTACCGGAGGAGGAGCGCTGCTTAGGGGTCTGGAGGAACTTTTAGAAGATCGGACAGGCATCAACACCATGACCGCAGAGGAACCAATGACCTGTGTGGCTATCGGAACAGGAAAATATGTAGAATTTTTAGCGGGAAAACGGGAAGATGACTAAAGAATAAACTCGTTTATGCCGATATAATAATGCAACGAGAATGTCATGGATGGAAAAAGCAGGTTCAGGGATGAGCCATAAACGTCAGCGAAGGATGACGGAGGAAGGATGAAAAGATGGTAAAAGGGTTATATACCGCATATACCGGAATGGTGGAAGAACAGCGGCGAATGGATGTTATGACCAACAACCTCGCCAATGCCAGCACGACCGGGTACAAGAAAGAGGGAACAGTAAATCAGGCATTCGAGGATCAGTTAGCAATCAGGATTAAGGACAGTTCGGAAGTTTTATATCGCAAGCGGCTTGGAATTGTAAATCTGGGTGACAAGGTCGGAGAGACATACAGGGATTTTTCCCAGGGTTCTTTTAATGTGACAGACAACCCACTGGATCTGGCGTTGGATGGACAGGGATTTTTCGCTATAGAGTTTACCAACAAGCAGGGGCAGACTTCCGTGAAGTATACCAGGGACGGAGCCTTTACTATGGACAGGGAAGGATATCTTCGGACTAAAGACGGTGATTATCTGTTAAATGCCAACGGAGCCAGAAATGGTGCAGGCGGCCAGGCAAACCGAGTGAGGATTGACCCCAACCAGGATGTGAGGATTGAACCCAACGGGATCATATACCAGAACGATGCCCAGGTAGGACAGATCGGGCTTGTGGATTTCCAGGATTATAATTATCTGCACAAATACGGTGAGAATCTTTTTGATCTGGTGAACGGAGGAACGGCGATTGCCTCCGATGCAAGGATCGAGCAGGGATGTCTGGAAATGTCCAATGTGAATATTGTCTCGGAGATGGTGGAGATGATCACCATTACCCGTGCATATGAGGCAAATCAGAAAATAATTCAGACCGTTGACGGAACCATAGACAAAGCTGTAAATGATGTAGGCAAAGCATAGGAGGATAATAGAATATGATGAGATCATTGTGGTCTGCTGCATCAGGAATGATCGCACAGCAGACAAACGTAGATACCATAGCACAAAATCTTTCCAACGTAAATACTGTTGGTTATAAGACACAGAAGGCAGAGTTTAAAACCCTCTTATACCAAAATCTCCAGACCAGGACAACAACTGCAAACGGTGAGACAAAGCCTACGCCGGCTCAGGTGGGACTTGGAACAAGAGTTGCTGACATCAATACATATTTTACTCAGGGCGCTTTGGCTTCCAGCGAGAGCGATACAGATTTTGCTATTGACGGCCGGGGATTTTTTGCAGTGCTTGGCGATGACGGGGAAACCTACTACACCAGAAACGGCAGCTTCACCTGGGCAATCGGACCTCAGGGAACTACCCTTTGCAACCAGGATGGATATCCGGTACTGGATACCAACGGAAGAAATATTGTGATCCCCAACGGTGTCACCAGCGGAAACATGGTGATCTCCAATGACGGAAGCGTGGGGTACAAGAGAGCGGACGGAACATATGTGGCAATGAATCAGACCATTGCTTTATATCAATTTACCAATCCCGCAGGATTAAACAAACTTTCCAGAAGTTTGTACGCTGTCACCGAAGCTTCCGGTGCGGCTATGAATGAGGCTACTACTAACGGGCTGACAAGGAGCAATATATGGCAGAATTATCTGGAAAACTCCAATGTGCAGGTGGCGGACGAGATGGTAAACCTTATCGTTGCCCAGAGAGCCTATGAGTTAAATTCCAAGGCAATCCAGGCTTCAGATGAGATGCTTCAGCAGGCAAACAGCCTGAGAAGATAATAGAATAGGAGGAAGCGTGATATGAGTATGGATATTGGCGGCATTTCTTCTATGTTGAATTACACCAGCCAGACAGCGGAAAACAGCAAGGCCAGTGGGTTGGAATCCACTTTGAAAGGGGATTTATCCACTGCGGATGATGAAAAGCTGATGAGTGTCTGCAAAGAGTTTGAGGCATATTTTGTGGAGATGGTGATGAAGGAAGTGGAGAAGACCATTCCCAAAGATGAGGACGAGGACGCAAGCATGTCTCAGATGAAAGATTATTTTAAGGATGAGATGATACAGATGCTGGCAGAGGATGTGTGCGAGCAGCAGGATTTAGGACTTGCACAGCAGATGTATGAGCAGATGAAACGGAATTATTCTCTGTAAACGGAATGAACGAAAAACAGGGGCAGATGCGGAAAGTGCGTGTCTGCCCGTTTTTTTCTATGGAGGCAGACAAAAGTGCAAAAAGGAATATATTATGGAAACAATCAAAGGTTATGTAGACCACATTATTTTTCGGAATGAGGATAACGGGTATACCGTGTTTGTGCTGGTGTATGAGGAGGAAGAACTCACCTGTGTGGGGACATTTCCTGTGGTCAGCCAGGGAGAAAATGTTAAGCTTGAGGGAGAGTTTACAGAGCATCCGCTCTACGGCAGGCAGTTTAGCGCCAGAGGGATGGAGGAGTGTGAACCAGAGGATGAGATGGCTATGGAACGCTATCTTGGCTCCGGCGCCATTAAAGGGATCGGTGCAGCACTGGCGGCCCGGATCGTCCGGCGCTTTAAGAAGGATACATTTCGGATCATAGAGGAAGAACCGGAACGCCTTGCGGAGATTAAGGGGATCAGCCAGAGAATGGCCATGGAGATTTCCGACCAGGTAGCGGAAAAGCGTGATCTGCGCCAGGCCATGATTTTTTTGCAGCAGTACGGCATTACCCTAAATTTGGGAGTGAAAATATATCAGAGATATGGTCAGGAAATATATCGGATCATAAAAGAAAATCCCTATCAGCTTGCCGACGACATCAAAGGGGTTGGGTTTAAGATCGCAGACGAAATTGCGGCGAAGGTGGGAATCCGGGGAGACTCGGATTTTCGCATCAGAAGCGGAATCTTGTATGTGCTGCTCCAGGCATCCGGGGAGGGACACACCTATCTTCCGAGGGAAGAACTGACAGAGAGAACGTCCCAGATGTTGTCTGTGGCTCCGGAGCTAATCGAAAAACATTATATGGATCTGGCCATTGAGAAGAAGCTTATGATACGAGGAGAGCATATCTACGCTGCGGTGTACTATTATATGGAAGCCTCCGTTGCGTCCATGCTGAAAGATCTGAATGTGACTTACCCTGTTCCTGATAAAGAGATAGAACAGCAGATCGTAAAGATAGAACAGCAGGCCAACATTGAACCGGATGATATGCAGTTTTCGGCGGTAAAAGAGGCAGTAAAAAACGGGCTTCTGATTATCACCGGAGGGCCGGGAACGGGAAAGACCACCACCATCAACACTATTATCAAATACTTTGAGCTGGAGGGGATGGACATATTTCTGGCAGCCCCCACCGGCAGGGCGGCAAAGAGGATGAGTGACACTACAGGATATGAGGCGAGGACCATCCACCGGATGCTGGAGCTAAATGGAGGGATGGAGGACAATGCCGGATTTTCCAGAAATGCGGACAAGCCCCTGGAGACAGATGTGATTATTATTGATGAGATGTCCATGGTGGATATCTCGCTGATGCACTCTCTCTTAAAAGCGGTATCACCGGGGACAAGGTTGATCCTGGTGGGGGATGTGAACCAGCTTCCCAGTGTGGGGCCGGGCAGTGTTTTGAAGGACGCCATAGAGTCAGAGGCATTTCCGGTGGTGAAGCTGACAAAAATTTTCCGTCAGGCCACAAAGAGCGATATCGTGGTGAACGCTCACAAGATCAACAACGGAGAACAGGTGTCTTTGGACAATAAGAGCATGGACTTTTTCTTTTTGAAAAGATATGAGGCGGATAAAATTATTAACGTGATGATTCAGCTTATCGCCCAGAAGCTGCCAAAATTTGTGGATGCGTCGCCATTTGACATCCAGGTACTCACCCCTATGCGGAAAGGACTTCTGGGAGTGGAGCGGTTAAACGGGATTTTGCAGCAGTACCTGAATCCTCCTGCCAGGGAGAAAAAGGAATACCAGCATGGAGAGCATACCTTTCGTGAAGGGGATAAGGTGATGCAGATCAAAAACAATTATCAGCTGGAGTGGGAGATCACCAACAAGTACGGGCTTTGCATAGACAAGGGGCTTGGAGTCTTTAACGGGGATATGGGGATTGTCCGGGAGATTAACGATTATGCAGAGACCATGACGGTAGAGTTTGAGGAGGGGCGCAAAGTAGATTACTCCTTAAACGGCCTGGAGGAGCTGGAACTGGCATATGCCATCACCATACACAAATCCCAGGGCTCCGAGTATCCGGCAGTGGTGATCCCTCTTTTAAACGGCCCCAAAATGCTGATGAACAGAAATCTTCTCTACACGGCAGTGACAAGGGCAAGAAAATGTGTTACCATTGTGGGGGATGACAGAACATTTGAGGGGATGGTCGGCAATAACACCCAGCAGAAACGTTATTCCGGCCTGAGGGAGGAAATTAATTCCACAAATCTTGAGATGACATAATCCTGTCTTTGGGAGGCGGTAAATTGAAAATAAAAACAAAATTAAATAAATGCATTACATTCTGTAAAAAACTGGATGCCTGGGGGTTGGATTTGTTGTATCCTCCCAGGTGTCCCATTTGTGATGAGGTGGCGACGGAGGGATATCCTATCTGTTCTCTTTGCCGCAGAAGCATTCGGACAGCGGAGGAGCCTGTGTGTAAAAAGTGCGGAAAGCCTGTAAGCGGGGAGAGAAAGGAATTTTGCAGTGACTGTGCCAGGAAAAAGCATGAGTTTACTCAGGGGAAGGCTTTGTGGGTCTATGAGAAAAAAGTCAGGGAGTCCATCTATCGTTTTAAATATCAGAACAGGAGAGATTACGGAAAGGTGTATGCGAGAGAAATGGCAGAGCGCTACGGCGGATGGATACGGCGTAATGAGATCCAGGCAATTATTCCCATTCCCCTGTATCCCGGAAAGAAAAAGCAGCGGGGATTTAACCAGGCGGAAGTGGCGGCTGTGGAGCTGGGGAAGATCCTGGGACTTCCCGTGGAGCGGGATCTTTTGATCCGTACCCGCAATACCAGGCCTCAGAAAGAATTGAGTGAAGCGGAGCGAAAAAATAATCTGAAAAAGTCTTTTAAAACTGTGAAAAGTGTAGTACAATTAAAGCACATTCTCATAATTGATGATATTTACACTACAGGAAGTACGATTGATGCAGCGTCATCGGCGCTAAAACAGTGTGGAGCCGGGGAGGTATATTTTTGCTGTGTTGGGATCGGTACAGATTTTTAGGAGGACAGGGAAATGGATGTTAGAAGTTGCAGAAGTTGCGGAAGACTATTTAATTACTTACAGGGAACTCCGATTTGTCCTGCCTGCAAAAATAAGTTGGAAGTAAAATTTGAACAGGTAAAGGCATATATCAGGGAGCATGGGACAGCACCCATGCAGAAGATATCAGATGAAAACGATGTTTCGGTGAAACAGCTAAAACAGTGGGTGAAAGAGGAGCGTCTGGCGTTTCCGGATGATTCACCTGTGGGGATTGAGTGCGAGAACTGTGGAACTATGATCCGTACAGGCAAATACTGTGCAAAATGTAAAAATGAAATTGCCAGCAGTCTGCAGAAAATGTATGCGATAGAACCGCCGGAAGTGGTGGAGAAGAAGAAAAAAGATAAAGACAAGATGCGTTTCCTGGATCGGTAATAGATTCAAAAAGGATGATTTTTATCATCCTTTTTCTTTTTGGAAAAACTTTGCATTTATTGGGAAATGTGGTATACTATAAATACGTATGCAATTTGAAAAAAGCTTATATGGGGGCAGATTATGCTAAATCAGGAACGTGTGGAAGAAATGATTCGCCTGGCGATTTTTGACCAGAAGGAAGGGGAAGCATGTAAACCGATGATACAGTATTTTCGCAAGGATTATATAGTGAAAGAATTGCTGAAGAGTTTTGTGACAGGCACCCTGGCGTTTGCGATTGTCATTGGTCTTGGGATTATGTGTCGGGCGGAGGAACTTGTGAATTCCCTGAATACGGTGGATATCAAGGGCATTCTGATGGAATTTGGGACAGCATACCTTATATTTATGGCAGTATATTTTATCATTACCTATGTAATATACTATAGAAGGTACAGCATAGGCAGGCAGAAAGTGAAAAAATATTATGTACATTTAAAAAAGGTGAGCCGTTTCTATCATCAGGAAGATCACAGTTAATGCAGTGTTTATCCGGACACTGTATGAGTCAGGAGGAGAAAGTTTTGACAGGTATATTGGAGTTTCGGGAAAAACTGAAAAGTTTTTATAGTAAATATGATATTTTCGTCAATCCTTTACTGAAATTCATTTTGGCATTTGGTGTATTTTTTTCGATCAACAAAAATCTGGGGTTTGTGGGAAAACTCAGTGGAGGCTCTGTGACTTTGGCATTGTCTCTGGTCTGCGCTATCATCCCGGTGAATTTTATGATATTGCTGGCGGCAGCGCTGATCGTATTACAACTCTACTCCCTGTCCCTGGAAGTGGCGCTTATCGCATTGTTATTGTTTGTGCTGCTGTTTCTCCTGTATTTCCGTTTTGCCCCGAGGGACGGTGTTTATACGGTGCTGACCCCCATCTGTTTTGGATTTCAGATCGGACCGGTGATGCCTATGGCAGTGGGGCTTTTGCAGGAGGTGTATTCTGTGCTCAGTGTCCTCTGCGGCACTGTGGTGTATTTTTTTCTGAGCGGGGTGGTGCAAAATGCCTCTGTTCTGGGGGAGAAAAGTGAGAATACGGCAATTACTTCAAAATTTACTGCCACGCTGAATCAGTTTCTGGGAAATAAAGAGATGTATTTAATGCTGGTTACATTTTTTCTGGTGAGCCTGATCGTATATGTGATACGGAAGCTTTCCATTGATTATGCCTGGACCATCGCTATCGTCACAGGGGCATTGGTGAATTTTATCGTGTTGTTTGCAGGGTATCTCATGCTTGGGATTTCAGGGAAAACCATGGGACTTGTCATAGGCACGCTGGTATCCCTGGGAGTGGCGTTTTTGTTGGAATTTATGTTTTTCAATCTGGACTACAGCCGTACGGAGCGGGTGCAGTTTGAGGATGACGAATACTATTACTATGTGAAAGCTGTTCCGAAAATGTATGTGCCGGAACAGGAAAAACAGGTGAAGAAGATCAACTCTAAGAGTCACAGGAGTGATTCCGGCAGGGAGCTTAGAAGGCGGCTTTCAGAAGAAATGGATATTGATGAAGATATGTTCAGATAAGAAAATCATTTGGAAAGGAAGTGGAACGCATGGAACATTTTGTATCAATGGTGGGTACTTTCAGAGATAAATATTTGACATGGATGAATCTTCCGGTGATTACCCAGATTGACATTGTGGAAATCATTATCATAGCGTTCTTACTTTATAATGTTCTGGTGTGGATTAAAAACACCAGGGCGTGGATGTTGTTTAAAGGACTGCTGGTGATCCTCATGTTTGTTCTGGTGGCAGCGGTTTTTCAGATGAACACTATACTCTGGATTGCGGAGAAAACCATCAGTGTAGGAGTTATGGCGCTGGTGATCATCTTTCAGCCGGAACTTCGCCGGGCATTGGAGCAGCTTGGAAGGAAAAACTTCCTCACGGGCTGGCTGTCCTTTGAATTTGGGAAAAATGAAGTAAAAAAATTCAGCGATAAGACGATAAATGAACTGGTTAAGGCATGCTATGAGATGGGACGGGTAAAGACAGGCGCCCTGATCGTAATCGAGGATTCCGTAGTGCTCACCGAGTATGAGAGAACGGGGATCAGTGTGGATGCCATTGTCACCAGCCAGCTTCTAATCAATATATTTGAAAAGAATACGCCCCTGCATGACGGAGCGATTATCGTCCGGGGAGACAGAGTGGTTTCCGCCACCTGCTATCTGCCTCTCTCTGACAATATGGAGCTGAGCAAGGAACTGGGAACCAGGCACAGGGCTGCCGTGGGGATCAGCGAGGTCAGCGACTCCATGACTATCGTGGTATCTGAGGAGACGGGAAATATTTCTGTGGCAGTGGGAGGAAGCCTTATGCGAAGCCTGACTCAGGATCAGTTGAAAGCGCAGTTAAAGATGCTCAAACAGAAGTACGAGCCGGAAAAGAAAAGGCGGGGCTTGCTGAAAAGGAGGCTAAAAGATGCTCAAAAAGATAACCAAGCTGATTACAAATAACTTCGGGCTGAAAGTTTTGGCTGTCCTGTTTTCCGTAGCTCTTTGGCTTGTGGTGGTGAATATTGATGATCCAAAGACTACCAGGACATTTACCACTACGGTAAGTGTGGAAAATGGGAATTATCTGACGGGAATTGGAAAATACTATGAAATTGTAAACAATACAAGTACTGTTACCTTTAAGGCCAGCGGAAAACGCTCCTATCTGGAGCGCATGAGCAATTCGGATTTTCGTGCAGTGGCAGATCTGGAAGCCATTGAGAATATGAACCGGGTGCCCATAGACATCACGCCTCAACGGTACACCAGTAATGTGTCTGTGACCAATAAGACATATTATCTGGAAGTGGCGGTGGAAGATCTGCGTTCAGAGTCCTTTGTGATCTCTGTGGAGACAGTGGGGGAAGTGGGAGATCAGAAAGCGTTGGGGTCTGTTAGCATTTCTCCCAATATATTAAGGGTTTCCGGGCCAAGTTCCGTGGTGGAGCAGGTAGATAAGGTTGTTGCAAGAGTAGATGTGAACAATATGACCACAGATATGATCGACAGTGTCATTCCTCTTCTCTATGACGCAAAGGGCAATGAGATGAACACATCGGAGCTGTCCTTTAACATGCAGAGTGTCACCGCATCAGTGCAGATTTTAGATACCAAGGAAGTTACCATTAATTTCCAGACATCGGGCACACCACCTGAGGGATATGAATATATTGGAATAGAATACAATCCTCAGACGGTGCGGGTGAAAGGCCAGGTTGCGGTACTAAATACCATGAACAGCATAACGGTGCCAAAAGAGGTGCTGGATCTGACGGATGCCACGGAAGATATTGTAAAGACTGTGGATGTGTCCTCCTATCTGCCGGAGGGCGTTACCTTGATGGACAATGAGCAGGCAAAAATCGATGTGACAGTGAAGCTTGAAAAGCATGAGACCAGGAAATTTAAGGTTCCCACCGCCAATATTACTGTGACCAATCTCTCGGATGAGTACAGCGTAGAGTTTTTGGAGGATGAGGTGGAGATTGAATTGGGAGGGCTTTCCACGGATCTGGATGAGCTGGATCCGGGAACTTTGACAGGAAGCATTGATGCCAGCGGTATGACAGACGGAGAACACAAGTTAAATCTTGAATTAAATTTGGATGGAAGATTCGCTCTAGTGAGGTCGGCGACAGTTACCATCGATATCATTGATGTAAATAGTCTTGTGGGAGGCAGCACCAGCTCCACAAATGGAGGGGCGGGTGGAAATTCCTCTGGCGGCAATAACAGCAATAATACGACCAGCAATACAAATCAAAATCAGAATACTACCGGCGGAAGTTCAGCAGATTTGGCAGACGACGAAGAAAGACAGGATGGCACAAAGAAAAATGATTAGCGTTTGGCCGGAGAGACTATAGTTGATGGAGGATGAATATGAGCAGAATGTTTGGTACAGACGGTGTACGGGGAGTTGCAGGTACGGAGCTTACCATAGAGCTGGCAATGAAGCTTGGGATGGCGGGCGCCTATGTCCTCACAAGAGAGCAGGAGCATCAGCCCACGATTATTGTGGGATGTGATACGAGGATTTCCGGAGGAATGTTGGCCAGTGCGCTGATGGCAGGGATTTGTGCCGTAGGTGCAAATGCCATCTATGTGGGGGTGGTTCCCACGCCGGCCATCGCCTATCTCACAAGAAAGCATAAGGTGGATGCAGGAGTCGTGATTTCCGCATCCCACAATCCTATGGAGTTTAACGGCATCAAGTTCTTTAACGGAGAGGGATACAAGTTAAAGGATGAGCTGGAGGACGAGATTGAAAACTTGATCAGAAACAATATGAAAGATGTGCCTGTCCCTACAGGCTCAGGTGTTGGAAAAATTGAATACAGATTTGATATTCAGGAAGAGTATATTTCTTTTATGAAGAAAAGGGTTCCGGTAGATCTGTCTGGCTTAAAGATCGTTGTGGACTGTGCAGAGGGCGCTTCCTACTACACTTCTGTAAAGACTTTACAGGAGCTTGGGGCAAATCTGGTAAGCATCCACACAGACCCAGACGGAACTAATATCAATTCCAACTGCGGTTCCACTCATATGTCAGAGCTGCAGGCAAGGGTAGTTTACGAGAAAGCTGACATTGGAATTGCCTTTGACGGGGATGCCGACAGAATGCTGGCGGTTGATGAGCGGGGAAAGCTTGTGGACGGTGACCAGATCATGGCCATCATCGGAAATCATATGAAGAGACAGGGGAAATTAAAACAGGATACAATAGTTGTAACTGTTATGACAAATTTAGGGTTTTCTCTTATGGGAGAAAGGGAAAACATTCACATTGAAAAGACAAAAGTGGGTGACCGCTATGTGCTTGAGAACATGCTGGAAAATGGATATAACCTGGGTGGAGAACAGTCGGGCCATATTATTTTCCTGGACGATAATACCACAGGGGATGGTTTGCTCAGTGCGCTGCACCTTTTAAAGGTAATGGTAGATACCAAGGAAAAATTGTCGGACCTGGCATCAATAATGGAAGTCCTGCCTCAGGCGCTGGTAAATGCAAAAGTTCCAAACCACAAAAAGGAACATTATATGGACTATGCGGAAATTGCAGAGGCCATCCAGGTGTTGGAAGAGAAATTCAACGGTGAGGGAAGGGTGCTTATTCGTCCTTCCGGGACAGAGCCGTTGGTTCGTGTGATGATTGAGGGGAAGGATCAGCAGGAGATTGAAAGAGACGCAAAAGCACTGGCGAAACTCATCACGGAGATTATGCTTTAAATCAGACAGGGGGAAGAAAAATGGTTAGTCAGAAGATTACGATAAAAAATCCTAGCGGCCTGCATCTTCGGCCGGCGGGGATTCTTTGTAAGGAAGCGATGAATTTTAAATCTTTGATCACCTTTCAGTATAGAGGCAATACAGCTAACGCAAAAAGTGTGCTGAGCGTTTTGGGGGCATGTATCAAGTGTGGGGATGAGATTGAACTTGTCTGTGAGGGGGAAGATGAGGAGAAAGCCCTTGCCTACCTTGTACAGATCATCGAGGATGGATTGGGCGAATAGACAGACCAGGAAATATAGGAGGACAGGCTTTTATGAGGTCCACACAGACTGCCGGAAAAAAGCTGGAATTATCTAAGAAAAACTGGATACAATTAGTAGCAATGACGGTGATTTTTGTCATTGCTGCTTTTCTGGTATATAAAACTACCATAACCACCCGGATGGTAATGCCGCGGGTGGAAACGGCAATTAAGGCTGAAGAGGGGAAATATCTGAAATTAGAGAGCGGGGACTTACTGGAGCAGTCTTTCTGTTACCACTCTGACGAACTTCTATGCGCAGGTACGAAAATTTCCCTGGAGGAGTCGGTGTTAAAAGACCTGGTGGCAAATCAGGAGCGCAGGGATCTGGGGGTGATCCATATTAATATCCTGGATGCGGAAGATCAGGGGACTTCTCTGATGACCGGAGATTATGACGTGTATCTTTTGGAGGACGGTCAGAATCTTTTGGCATCTTTCCTTGAAAGGCAGACTGGCTGGGAGGGGAAAAATCTAATTCTCACCCTCAGGGCAGAGGATTTAAATCCAGATATCGGCCTTAAAGTGGGGATTACAGAAAAAGGGGAAAAGGAAGCTTCTCTTTGTGTCAACGCAGAGCCTGTCTCAGAAAATATCAATATCGTTGCGGCAGGGCACCAGTTTTTGTACTGGAAACAGTGGTTTGTCTTTGGGACAGCCCTTGTGTATTTCTGCTTGACAGGAACGTATTTTCTCCTGGCAGTTTTTGAAAAAAAGCCACAGCAGGTGTTCCTTTTTACCGGAACTGTGCTGGCGTTTCTATATCTTTTGCTTTTGCCTCCTCTCACTGTGCCCGACGAGGAAGTACATTTTAAGGAGGCGTATTACCATGTGAACCGTATCCTGGGAAAACAGCAGACAGAAGGCGCGGTGCTGATGGATCTGGAAGATTTTCACGGGATGCAGGAATTTGAGACAACGCCGTCTCTCTGTGAGTATGACAGGTTAAAGGATTCCTTCTTTGAGAAGGGGCGGGAGACGGGAACCATAGAGGTAGAACGTTTTGATACCCAGGCGCCTGTGGTCACATATCTGCCGGGGATGGCAGGAATCATGCTTGGAAGAGCGTTGGGGTTAAACGGTGTGAACGTGATCGTTCTCGGAAGATTTTTTTCCATTCTGTTTTACCTTTTTACCATGTACTGGGTTATTCGCCTTATGCCAATGGGGAAAGCTGCGGCTTTTATTCTTGCCATTCTTCCCATGACCATACAGCAGTGCTGCTCCTACTCTTATGACTCTGTGGTCATTGAGTCTGCGTTTTTGTATCTGGCGGTACTGTTTGGATTGATTTATAAAGACGAACCGATCCGTAGATGGCAGGTGGTTTTGTATGTGTTGTTTATGGTGATACTCTCCATCTGCAAGGGGGGAACCTATATGCCACTGTGTCTTTTGACCATGCTGATCCCCATCAGCCGTTTCCGGGATAAAAAACAGAAGTGGATATTTGTTGGCGTTATGGCATTTGTGGCAATTGCGGCATTTTTGTCAAGTACACTGGGGTACGTTTTGTATGTGGCGGCGCCCACGGAGGAACAGGCGGCAAATTCTTATCTGGCTGGGGAAGCTTACGGGGCGGCAGGATTGTTAAGGGAACCTTTAATATTTATATATCTGTCCGTCCGCACCCTGTTTTTGTCGGGGGACGGTTTTCTGGAGACAATGCTTGGCATGCAGCTTGGATGGCTGAATATATTTGTATCAAGGATCGTTATTTACGGTTTGCTGCTGCTGATGGTGTTATCTGTACTGACCTGTGAAAATCAGGAAGACATGAAAGTGACTTTTTGGCAGAAAATCTTTTATGCCCTTGTGGCTTTTATGCCCTTGGGGATGGTGCTGGTGTCCATGTTTATGAGCTGGACGCCGAAAAATTCCACAGAAATAGCAGGAATCCAGGGCAGATATTTACTTCCGGCGCTTCCGGTGCTGCTTTTGTTATTCCGCAGTGGAAATGTGACGGTAAAAAAGGATAGAAGCAGAGCCTATATGTTTCTTGCCCTGTGTCTGCAGTGCGGGGCGATTTATGGGATCCTGCTGTCATTGGAGAGAGTACTATGAGAAAATTAGTGATCATTCCTGCCTACAATGAGCAGGGGGGAATTGTGAAGACAGTGCGGGATGTGAAAGAACATGCGCCGGATTTTGATTATGTCGTAATCAACGACTGTTCCACAGACCATACGCTGGATATCTGCCGGGAGAATGGCTTTTCAGTGGTGAACCTTCCGGTAAACCTTGGAATTGGCGGAGGGGTTCAGACAGGTTATGTCTATGCTTTCCGAAATGGCTATGATATGGCTGTGCAGTTTGACGGGGACGGGCAGCACAATGCCCGGTATTTGGACGAGATGGCAGAAAAGCTTGAAAAAGAGCATCTGGATATGGTCATCGGTTCCCGGTATATCAAAAAAGAGGGATTTCAGTCCACAGGCTTAAGGCGGATGGGAATCAAATATTTTACCTGGCTTATTAAACTTGTCACCGGAAAAAAAATCAAAGACCCTACCTCCGGCATGCGCATAGTAAACCGGGACGTAATGGAAATGTATGCAAAAAATTATCCCAAAGATTATCCTGAGCCAGAGAGTGTGGTGACGATATTAAAAAAGGGAAAACGGGTGGAGGAGATGCCGGTGCAGATGAATGCCAGGGAAGAGGGGGTTTCTTCCATTTCTCCGAAAAAATCCATCTACTATATGATTAAAGTTTCCCTGGCCATTTTGGTTGCGGCGTTGCGGAGGTAGAATATGAGTTTAAAATTACAGATCATCGTGGCGGTGGTGCTGGTGATTGCCCTGGCATGGATTATCAATATGGTGAGAAAAGAACTTCTGGATATCCGGTTTGCACTCTCCTGGCTGTCGGTGGGGATCATTGTCCTGATCCTGGATATTTTTCCATCGACAATGAACTGGCTGGTGCATCTTTTGGGAATTGAGCTGCCAGTAAATATGATGTTTTTCTTTGGCTTCTGTTTTACCCTGTTTCTGGTTTTTGGACTGACTACAAAAGTTTCCAGACAGGCAGAGCAGTTAAAACGGCTGACACAGGAGGTGGCATTGCTGGAAAAGACCCTGGCGGAGGAAAAGAATAACGAGGCAGAGAAGAAAGATAACCGGTAAGCGATACCTGTGCAGTACCTGGCTTTCTGTGGTGGAATAAAATATGGAAAAAGGAGAATATTAAGTAAATAGCTATGAATAGTGACATGTGCGGCGATGCGGATGGCAGCCATTTAAGTAAGGAAAAACAAGTGAAAAAAGTACAGATCCTGATGTCAACCTACAACGGGGAGGAATATATCAGGGAGCAGTTGGACTCAATTCTTGCCCAGAGCTATCCAGATGTGGATGTGCTGATCCGGGATGACGGCTCCACGGACGATACCTTTGGAATCTTAAAGGAATATGAGGAAACACATTCCAATATCAAGGCGTATCAGGGAGAAAATCTGGGGATTAACAGAAGCTTTTTTGAACTGCTGAAAAAGAGCCAGGGAGATTACATAGGGTTTTGTGATCAGGATGATTACTGGCTTCCTGAGAAAATAGAGGTGGCGGTGAAACAGCTTGAGAGGATGAGAGGACCGGCATTGTACTGCAGCGCAAAAACCTTGGTAAATGAAAATCTGGAAAAGTTTGAGGAGCAGCTAAATCCCCATCTTCGACCGGGATTTGGAAATGCAGCCATAGAGAGCATCTGCTCTGGATGCACCACTTTGATGAACTGGGAGCTTGTCTCGATCATCAAAGAGCGGCTGCCGGAGGATGTGATCCATCATGACTGGTGGTGTTATATGGTGGCCACCTATCTTGGGAGCATGTACTATGACGAAAATTCCTATATCTACTATCGCCAGCATCAGGGCAACGAGGTGGGAGCCAGCGGTTCCGCCTTTGCAATGATCCGGGCAAAAAGCCGGGATTTAAAGAAGAGACATGGGGATCTGAAAAAGCAGTTGATGGATTTTAAACATTTTTATCACACAAAACCGGAAAAGGATCAGCTTGTGGATGCCATATTGGAGGCGGAGCATTTTCCGGGAAGGTTTAAGATACTGTTTAACCATGAGTGGTATCGGCAGAGTAATTTGGATAACTGGGTGGTGCGGGGGTTGTTTTTGCTGAATAGAATGTTGTAAAATGCGGGAAGTGCTTGAATATGAGGGTATATAGTTTGATCTATTATATTTTAGAAAGAAAAGGGGAAATCAAATGAAGAAAATTCTGATTACTGGCTGTAACGGGCAGCTTGGAAGGGCGATACGCAAGGAATACGCAAATGAGGATGTTGTGTTTGTCAATACGGATGTGATGGAGGGGGAGGGCATTACGCCCCTTGACATTACGGATGTGGAGGCGGTGGTTTCTCTGGCACAGAAAGAGAAGCCGGATGTGATCATAAACTGTGCGGCGCACACAAATGTGGATGCCTGTGAGACGCAGTGGGATCTGGCTTACAAGATCAATGCCATAGGTCCCAGGAATTTGAGTATTGCCGCTGCAAAAATTGATGCGAAACTGATTCATGTATCTACGGATTACGTGTTCCCCGGAACATCTCCAAGTCCCTTGACAGAATTTGATCAGACAGGTCCGATCAGCGCATACGGAAAGACAAAATATGAGGGAGAGCTCTTCGTGAAAGAATTTGCCCCGAAACATTTTATCTTCCGCACCGCATGGCTTTACGGGGAGGGGAAAAACTTTGTAAAGACCATGTTGAAGCTGTCAGAAAATCATGAGGAGATCACAGTGGTATCCGACCAGTTCGGCTCCCCCACCAGCGCTGTGGAGCTTGCGAAAATGATCCACTTCCTGGAACCGACAGAAAATTACGGAACCTATCATGCCACCTGCGAAGGACAGTGCAGCTGGGCAGACTTCGCCGTAGAGATTTTCAATAAGGCAGGAAAAGACACAAAAGTCAAGTATGTCACCACAGAGGAGTACAACTCCCCCACAAAGCGTCCGGCATACTCTGTTTTGGACAACTACATGCTTCGCCTTGTAGCAGGAGATAACTTCAAAATGGCAGACTGGAAAGATGCATTAGATGACTATTTTAAAAGCGGTGTGCTGGAATTGTAATTTCACAACGCACGATGCCAAAACACTATCTTGCAACCATTATATAATAACCACATCATGATAAAGGAGACCCTATGACGCAACCCCTAGTAAGCGTATGCATCCCCGCATACAACAATGCCCCCTACATCAAAGAAACCATAGATTCCATCCTATCTCAGACCTACTCCAACCTGGAGCTGGTAATCTGCGACGACAAGTCAAAGGATAACACGGTGGAAGTGGTGGAAAGCATCCATGACCCCAGGATCAAGCTCTACAAAAACGAGAAAAACCTTGGCATGTCAGGAAACTGGAACAACTGTCTGAAGCACTGCAAAGGGGAGTATATCAAGCTGATCTGCGCAGACGATATGCTGCGGGAGGACTGCCTGGAAAAAGAGGTAAAAGCTTTGATAGAAAATCCCACAGCGGTGCTGGCGGAGAGCGACACCCAGCTTTTTGACTTAAAGGGTAAGCCCAAAGGATTTTACAAACGGTACAAGACAAGCGGCCTTACTAAGGGGAAAAAGATTGCAAGGGAAGGATTTTTCCTGAAAAATTATTTCGGCGCTCCTCTGGCAAATACTTTTCCAAAAAGCGTTCTGGAAAAAGTGGGAGGTTTTGACACCTGGTATACGTATATCTTAGACTATGATTTCTGGGTGCAGATCGCATGTCTTGGGGATGTGTACATTATCCATGAACCTCTGAACTATTTCCGGGTGAGAAATGATTCTAACACCGGGGAGGTTATGGCGGGGGACAAGACGGATGTGTATGTTCAGGAACATATCCATTTGGTAAACAAGTTTAAGGAAGAGCTGCGTCTGACAGACTCGGATGTGAAAAGGAGCGTTTTTATCCGAAAGTGCAGGAATTTTGCCGCAAACATCTATCTGAAGATTTTTGTGAGAGATTAGAGCGTGAATCAGGCGCACTTGTGTTTTTTCCCATATGGTGCTATAATACAAAAACTGGAAAAAGAAAAAGGAGGAACCATACCATGAGAACGTATCTGGTAACGGGAGGAGCAGGATTTATCGGTTCAAATTATATCCATTACATGTTCCGGAAATATGATAACGAGATCCGCATTATCAATGTGGATGTTTTGACCTACGCAGGCAACCTGGAAAATTTAAAGGACATTGAGGGACGGGAAAATTATACATTTGTAAAGGCTGATATTACAGATAAAGAAGCCATCGCAAAGATTTTTAAAGAGAATGATATTGATCGGGTGGTGCATTTTGCCGCAGAGTCCCATGTGGACAGAAGCATTAAGACGCCGGAGGTCTTTGTCACCACTAACGTTTTGGGAACGGCAGTGATGTTAAACTGTGCCAAGGAAGCCTGGGAATTGGAGGATGGTTCCTTTAAACCGGGCAAGAAATTCCTCCATGTTTCCACAGACGAGGTGTATGGTTCTCTCACAGAGGAGGTTGGGTATTTCTATGAGACAACCCCCTATGACCCACACAGTCCTTATTCCGCCAGCAAGGCATCTTCTGATTTCCTTGTAAAGGCATATATTGACACCTATCACTTCCCGGCGAACATTACAAACTGTTCCAACAACTACGGACCTTACCAGTTCCCGGAAAAACTGATTCCTCTGATCATCAACAACGCTCTCCACGGAAAAAAGCTTCCGGTGTACGGCGATGGGAAAAACGTCAGGGACTGGCTCTATGTGGACGACCATGCCAAGGGAATCGATATGGTGCAGGAGAAAGGCAGGCTGGGTGAGACTTACAATATCGGCGGCCACAATGAGAAGCAGAATATTGAGATTATCGAGATCATCATCGACACCCTCCTTGAGATGCTGCCGGAGGATGACGAGAGAAGGAAACTTGTGAGCCGTGATCTGATCACCTATGTGGAAGACAGAAAAGGACACGACAGAAGATATGCCATTGCCCCGGATAAGATCAAGGCGGAGATTGGCTGGGAGCCGGAGACTATGTTCAAAGAGGGAATCCGAAAGACCATCGCCTGGTTCTTTGAGCACGAGGAGTGGATGGAGAACGTCACAAGCGGCGATTACCAGAAATATTACGAGGATATGTATAAAAACAGATAGTAATCAATATAAGGGGAGAAGGTTTGTAGGGAAAAGCTATAAGCCTTCTTTCCCCTGTCTAAACGCTTTGTATGAAAAACTATTTCTACCGCAAAAAGGAGGATTCGGATGAAAGGCATTATTTTAGCAGGAGGGTCAGGAACCCGTCTTTACCCGTTGACAAAGGCAATCAGCAAACAGATTATGCCGGTTTACGATAAACCTATGATTTATTACCCCCTCTCCACATTGATGCTCTCCGGCATCAGAGAGGTGCTGATCATATCCACACCGAGAGATCTGCCGGTGTTTAAAGAGCTGTTAGGCTCCGGGGAGCAGCTTGGCATGGAGTTTTCCTATGAGATCCAGGAGGAGCCCAGAGGACTGGCGGACGCCTTTATTATCGGGGAGAAATTTATCGGAAAGGACGCCGTTGCTTTGGTTCTCGGAGATAATATTTTCTACGGCCAGAGCTTTTCCAGAGTGTTGAAATCTGCGGCGGAGCGCACAATGAGCCAGCCGGGAGCAACTATCTTCGGATACTATGTGAAAGACCCCAGAGAGTACGGGGTAGTGGAGTTTGACGAGACAGGAAAAGCCCTGTCTATTGAGGAAAAACCGGCAAAGCCAAAATCCAACTACGCAGTTCCAGGACTCTATTTTTACGATAATGACGTGGTGGAGATTGCAAAAAATGTAAAACCCTCCGCCAGAGGGGAAATCGAGATTACCAGCGTAAACAATGCGTATTTAAACAGGGGAACCCTTTCTGTGGAGACTTTGGGCCGTGGATTTGCTTGGCTGGATACGGGAAACCACGACATGCTCCTTGCGGCAGCGGATTTTGTGTCTGCATTCCAGAAACGTCAGGGATTGTATATTTCCTGTATCGAAGAGATTGCATACAAGCGTGGATTTATCGACAAAGAGCAGCTGGTGAAGCTGGCGCAGCCTCTCCTTAAAACAGAGTATGGGCAGTATCTGATCGATGTGGCAGAAGGATTATAAGCGAAGAAGTATGCTATAAAGTATAATTTAATTTATATAACAGGAGATGAGAATATGGGAAAGATAAAAGTGACATCCGACTGTAATGGCATTGCAGGGTTAAAGGTCATCGAGCCAAGTGTGTTTGGAGATGAGCGGGGATACTTTATGGAGACATACAACTACAATGATTTCAAGGAAGCAGGGATCGACTGCACTTTCGTCCAGGACAACCAGTCCGCATCCAAAAAAGGGGTGCTCCGGGGGCTCCACTTCCAGATCAATTATCCCCAGGACAAGCTGGTCCGGGTGGTAAACGGGGAAGTTTTTGACGTGGCAGTAGATTTGAGAGATGGTTCCGAAACTTTTGGAAAGTGGTTTGGGGTTACCTTGTCCGCAGAGAACAAAAAGCAGTTTTTCATTCCAAAGGGATTTGCCCACGGTTTTGTGGTTTTAAGCGACTACGCAGAGTTCTGTTATAAGGTGACAGATTTTTATCATCCAAACGACGAGGGCGGACTTCTGTGGAAAGACCCGGATATCGGTGTTAAGTGGCCTATGCCGGAGGGGATGACAGAGGCAGACCTTACCCTGTCCGACAAAGATAAAGTTTGGGACGGCATCAAAGCTTACGTGGCATCAAAGAACAGTTAAGAGGAATTTTTATGGCAGCAGATAACAAAAAACATGGGCTTACCATTTCCGGCGTCTGCGAGAACCGGAAATTGATTGCAAGGCTCTCAGCCAACGATTTTAAAACCAGATTTGCCGGCTCCTATCTCGGGATCGTATGGGCCTTTGTCCAGCCGGTGATCACCATATTTGTGTACTGGTTTGTGTTTGAAAAGGGCTTTAAGCCTCTGCCCATCAAGGATGCGGCGGGGGCAGATGTCCCTTACGTGCTGTGGCTTGTGGGGGGGCTTGTGCCCTGGTTTTTTTTCAGTGAGGCTCTAAGCGGAGGCACAAGAGCACTCTTAGATTACTCTTATCTGGTAAAAAAAGTGGTGTTTCAGATTGATATCCTTCCCATTGTCAAAGTGAATTCCGCACTGTTTGTACATGGATTTTTCCTGGGATTCACGTTGATCCTGTTTGCGATTATGGGATATCTGCCTGATTTCTACAGTCTTCAGGTCATCTACTATTCTGCGGCTATGTACGTGCTTGTGCTGGCGCTTTGTTACCTGACCAGTGCGTTGGTAGTGTTTTTCCGGGATTTAAACCAGATTATAAACATTGTGCTCCAGGTGGGAATGTGGGCGACGCCGATTATGTGGAATATGGATACCATGGACATTAGCCCGGTTCTTAAATTTATATTAAAGTTAAATCCACTTTTTTATATTACCCAGGGGTACAGAGATTCCCTCCTTGGCAAAACAGCATTTTGGGAGCGGTGGGAATCCACCATCTATTTTTGGGCAGTGACGATCCTCTTTCTGCTTTTGGGCAATTATGTCTTTAAGAAGCTTCGGATGCATTTTGCAGATGTATTATAAACCGTGGATGAGAGATAGAAGAAAGGTTTTATCCTATGAGTGATATTGTGATCAAGGTGGATGAGGTGAGCAAAGTCTACCACCTCTACAACAGACAGCGGGACAGGTTAAAAGACGCTTTAAATCTTACGAAAAAGAAGTGCTACAGAGAGCATTTTGCTTTAGATAAGCTGAATTTTGAGATAAAAAAAGGGGAGACGGTGGGAATTATCGGCACCAACGGTTCCGGTAAGTCCACGATCTTAAAAATAATCACCGGGGTGTTAAACCCAACTGACGGGGAAGTGACGGTGGACGGAAGGATTTCCGCTCTCTTAGAGCTTGGGGCAGGGTTTAATATGGAGTACACCGGGGTGGAAAACGTATACTTAAACGGCACCATGATCGGGTTTACAAAAGAGGAGATTGATGAGCGGCTCTCTGATATTTTAGAGTTTGCAGATATCGGAGATTTTGTCAACCAGCCGGTAAAGACCTATTCCTCCGGTATGTTTGTGCGCCTTGCCTTTGCGGTGGCCATCAATATCGACCCGGAGATCTTGATTGTGGACGAGGCCCTGTCTGTGGGGGATGTTTTTTTCCAGTCCAAGTGCTACCACAAATTTGAAGAATTTAAAAAGATGGGAAAGACCATACTGTTTGTAAGTCACGACCTGGGCAGCATCACAAAGTACTGTGACAGGGCAATCCTTTTGAATAAGGGGCACAAGCTCTTTGAGGGAACACCGAAAGAGGCGGTGGACATGTATAAGCGGGTGTTGGTGAACCAGATTGACGATGAGGAGAACGGCAAGACGGCATGGAACCATGAGGGGGGAGAAGAACTGTGGCGAAATGCCCTTCCCATCAACCCGGAAGTGTTAGAGTATGGAAGCAAAAAAGCGGAAATCGTGGATTTCGTGTTTTTAGACGAAAAGGGAAGACAGACGAACGTCATCGAAAAGGGTACAGAGATGACAGTAAAAATGAAAGTGTTATTTCATGAAGATATTGCAGAGCCAATATTTGCCTTTTCATTTAAAAATTTAATGGGGATTGAACTTTGCGGAACAAACACACTCTTTGAGAAGATAGAAATTACGCCCAAAAAGGCGGGGGATGTGCAGGTTATTTCCTTTAAACAGAATATGGATCTTCAGGGAGGGGAATACCTTTTGTCCCTGGGGTGTACTGGGTATCCTCACGGGGAATTTACGGTGTATCACAGATTGTATGATGTCTGCAATCTGACGGTGGTATCCACCAAGAATACGGTGGGGTACTATGATATGAATACGGTGATAACGGTGGAGTAATTTGACGAGTCAGGAGGTTTATGTTATGGATGTATTTACAACTTCATATTTAAGAAGCAACATCATAGCTTGGCTTCCGATAAAAAAAGAAGATAAGGTGTTATTCATTGACAATGGGATTTTACCGATAAAAGATAAGTTAAAAGAATTTTCAACAAATACAACATGTGTTTCTGCCCGAAACTGTAAGGAAATAAAAGAAAAATTTGATTATATTGTCTGCATCGGAAATTTTTCTGAGGTGTCAGAAAATATATGCAAAGATTCCGGTATGGAACGGTTTGGTTTGGCAAAAGATAGTATGGAATACTTTTTGGGACATCTGAAGGAAAACGGCAGATTGATCCTGGCAGTGGAAAACAGACTGGGTTTAAAGTACTGGTCCGGGGCGAAGGAGGAGAAGAGCCACAGCTTTTTTGCCGGGCTGGGACAGGGAACTGACATTTCCGGCTTTTCCCGAAGAGAGATGTCGGAGATTTTAGAGGAGGTTGGCTGCCAGGGAAGATTTTACTATCCCTTCCCGGATTACCGTTTTGCCATGAGCATCTACTCGGATGAATATCCGCCGAAAATAGGAGAATTGTCTGACCAGATTGGAAATTTTGACGAGGAGCGGCTTACCATGTTTGATGAGAGTATGGCAATGGATTCTCTCATCGGGGAAGGACTGTTTCCCTCGTTTTCCAATTCTTTTCTGGTAAGTCTGGGAAAAGGAGACGCCTCCTTAAAAAATCAGGAGGGTGAGGAGTTTCTCTTTGTGAAGTTTTCCAATGACAGGGACGAAAAGTACAAGATTATGACTTGTATTACGAAATCTCTGGATGGCAGACGGCATCTCTTAAAGCTGCCGGAGGGAGTCAAAGGGCTGTATCAGATTATGGGCATTGAGAGGGCCTGTGTAAGGCTGTCGGATGTTTTTTCTGAGAGCAGGTTTTCCGTGAACCAGTGTCATGCCAGGCAGGAGGGAATGGAGCTGGAGTTTTTGACAGGACATACGCTGGAAGAAGAAGCGGACAGATTTTTGGAAGCCGGGGAGGAAGAAAAGGCGCTGGAACTTATTTTAGAGGTGGCAGGTGAGCTTAGAAAATGCAAAAATCAGGTGCCTTTTGAAGTGAGGGAAGAGTTTATGGAAGTCTTTGGCAGAAGTGATCTTCCCCCGGAGCTTCTGGCGTCGGAGTTTAGTGATATAGATGCGATCCTTCCCAATATCCTTCTGGGAGAAGGGAGAAAAGACTGGACGCTGATTGATTATGAGTGGTCTTTCGATTTTCTCATTCCTGTCAATTTTGTGATTTACCGGATGATCCACTATTATGTGGAAACCGCAGCAAAGCGGCAGGCGCTAAAGAAATATGATATATACCAAAGAGCCGGGATTTCTCCAAAGGAGCTGGAGGCATATCCATTGATGGAAGAATCCTTCCAGAAATATATTCTGGGGGCACATATTCCACTGAGACAGCTTTACAAGGCAGAGGGAAAGCCGGTGTATCATGTGAAACGGATTCTCAATGAAATCAGGGAGACGGAGCGGAAACAGGCGCTGACCCTTTATTTTGACAGGGGAAACGGTTTTTCTGAGGAGGATGTGATGGCTTATCGGTGTGAGGCTTTAGACGGCGTATATGATCTGAGGGCAGAGATCCCTCTGGGTGTAAAAAGGCTTCGCATTGATCCGGGAAACGAGGCAGTGACTGTGGATATCAAAAAGCTCTGCTGGGAAGGGAAAACCTCTGAAGTCATGAATTTTGTGAGTAATGGGCATAAGTTAAAAGAAAATTTATATTTGTTTGATACAAAAGATCCCAATATCCTGCTGGAATCACTTCCGGAGGACAAAAGAGTTCTATTGTTGGAGCTTAAAATAGAGACAATGAATTTAGAAGCGGCAGAGTGGATTGCGGAAAAGATCGATAAGAAATACAAGTTGAAAAAAATGCTGCGGAAATAGAGGTTGTCATGAAAATATCATCATCCCTAAAAACAAAGCGAATGATAATGTTCTGGTCAAAGCTTTTAATCGTAATAATTCAGACCGGAATGTATGGATGGCTTTGGTACAATCATTATAAAGATATGATGCCGGTGGCGTACTGGCACAGGGGCAACTGGGCGATCATCGCCTTGTATGCCGTATTTATCATGGCTTTTTCCAGGGCTTTTGGCGCTCTTAAAGTCGGTTATTTAAAAACCTGGGATATTATGTACTCCCAGATGCTTACCATACTCTGTGTCAACGGCGTCACTTATTTTCAGTTATCCCTGATAAATGGAGACTGGAAATTTATGGAAAACAGCGAGGCTATGTGGATTTTATGCCTGGCAGATTTTACCATCGTGCTTTTGTGGGCGATCTTTATGCGTTGGATCTACACGATCATCTATCCGCCCCACGAGATGCTTCTGATTTATGGGGATATCAGTCCGGATCTGATCATTCAGAAGCTGGAGTCCAGAAAAGACAAGTACCATGTAAAGGATAAAGTGGCTTTGAGCGCAGGGGTGGACAGCATTCTGGATAAAATGCTCCACTATGATGCTGTGCTGGTGGGAGATATTCCGGCGGAGGATAGAAATAAGTTTATTAAATATTGTTTTGAGAAAGATATTCGCTGCTACAGTATACCGAAAATTTCAGATATCATGATCATCAATGCGGACAATATCGATCTGTTTGATTCTCCGTTGCTGCTGTTTCGCAACAATGGACTTACCTATCGCCAGATGTTCGTGAAACGGGGGATGGATATCGGGATTTCACTGGTGGGAATCGTATTGTGTTCTCCACTGATGTTAGGCATTGCCATAGCAATCAAACTTTACGACCACGGCCCGGTGTTTTACAAACAGAAACGTCAGACATTGGGGGGCAGGGAGTTTGATATCTTAAAATTCAGAAGCATGATCGTGGACTCTGAAAAACATGGGGCAAGGCTGGCAAAAGCCCACGACGACAGGATCACCCCTGTGGGACAGTTTATCCGAAGGACCCATTTTGATGAGCTTCCCCAGCTATTCAATATCCTCATCGGAGATATGTCCTTTGTGGGGCCAAGACCGGAACGAAAAGAGATTACGGAGGAGTATTCCAGAGAGATACCGGAATTTCCCTTTCGTCTGAAAGTCAAGGCAGGCCTTACAGGATATGCTCAGGTCTATGGCCAGTACAATACAGTGCCGTACGACAAGTTAAAATTAGATTTAACTTATATCACAAAGTATACCATCTGGCTGGATATCAAGCTGATCTTCCTTACGGTGAAGATATTGTTCCAGAAAGAGAAATCTGAGGGAGTGGATGACGGACAGAAGACAGCGTTAAAAGATTCCTGAGTGCGTGGGTGAATTAAGAGTCCTTCTGGTAAAATGTGGTTTGCCAGATGCTCTCGGCGGAGAGAGAACGGGGGATGTCAGACAGAGAGGAAATTCTACTATGATAACTGTTATAATTCCTGCATACAATTGTGAAAAATTCATAGAACAGACCTTAGAATCTGCGGTGAGTCAGACAGTGGAGATGGATCTGGAGATTTTGGTGGTTGATGACTGCTCCACAGATTGTACCGGGGAAGTGGTGAAACAGTTTATTTCCTGTCATCAGGCAAAACTGCAGGAACAGGCGGGATCAGACCGGCAGGGGGGAACATTTTACAATAGGGAAGTTTCCTATATAAAAAATCCCAAAAACCTTGGAGTGGCGGAGACCAGAAATACAGGCATCCGAAAGGCAGAGGGAGAATATGTTGCGTTTCTGGACGGGGATGACTGGTGGGACAGTGAGAAATTGAAAAAGCAGCTTTCCCTGATCTTGGGGAAAAAAGGGGTGTTAGTGTACACCGGAAGAGAATTGATGCAGTCCTCCGGGGAGTCTGCGGGGAAAGTGATTTCGGTGCCAGAGACTGCTGACTATAAGTCTCTCCTTTGTACCAACTGTATCCCCTGTTCTTCGGTAATGATGAGGACAGAGGTGGCGAGAGAATTTTATATGTGCCATGATGAGCTTCACGAGGACTATATCTTATGGCTTCGGGTGTTAAAGAAATATGGTAAAGCTTACGGGATCAACGAGCCGCTGCTAAAATCAAGGCTTTCAGAGGGGGGAAAGTCCAGGAACAAGTTAAAGTCGGCAAAAATGCATTATGGGGTGTACAAGTTTATGGGGATTCCGGCCTGGAAGGCGGTGTGGCTGTTTTTGTGCTATGCCTGGAATGGGGTCAGGAAGTATCGATAGGTCTGGAAAATTGACGAATAAAAACGAGTATGGTAAGATAAAAGAGTAAGGGGAGCAGATATGAAGCGATTTATTCATGATGTAAAAAAATATAACAATTACATTACTTATTCGGCAAAATCAGGATTGAAATCTGAGATAGCAAATTCCCATTTGAGCTGGCTGTGGTGGATTTTAGACCCATTATTGTTTATGCTGGTGTATTCTTTTATCTCAATCATAGTTTTTTCAAAGAGTGAACAATATTTCCCTATATTTGTTTTTATCGGACTGAACTGCTGGCAGTTTTTTGAGCGGACAGTAAAGCAGAGTGTGAAGCTGGTAAGCAGCAACAAACAGATCGTCTCTAAAGTTTATATTCCGAAATACTTATTAATCTTTATAAAAATGGGATTTAACGGTTTTAAAATGCTGGTGGCATTTACATTAGTGGTGGTGATGATGCTGGTTTATCGTGTGCCGATTTCCTGGAAAATCCTCTGCATTGTACCGGTATTTTTGACTTTGATTACAGTGACTTTTGGGATCAGTTCCTTTATGCTCCATTTTGGTGTATTTGTGGAGGATCTGTCCAACGTGATAAATATTGGGCTGAAATTGGTTTTTTATATGTCTGGTGTGTTTTATTCCATCAGCAACAGGGTTCCGAAGCCTTATGGCACGCTGCTGTTAAAGTTAAATCCCGTGGCACTTGTTATGGACAGTCTGCGCCGATGTATGATCTATAATTCCATGCCTCAATGGGATGCACTGATCGCATGGTTTTTAATTGGCCTCCTTTTGTCTGCCCTTGGAATCAGAACAATCTACAAATATGAAAACAGTTACGTAAAGGTGATGTAATATGAGTCAGGTGAAAAATGCGATCGAGGTCAAAAATTTAGTTGTCAGATACAGATATCTGAATAAAATGTCTATCAAGAAGAGCCTTTTTTCCATAAAAAAGTCCAATATTGAGACATTTGAGGCGGTACATGGTGTATCCTTCCAGGTGCCTGAGGGACAGATTATGGGGATTGTGGGCAAGAACGGCAGTGGAAAATCTACTATGTTAAAGGCAATCGCCGGAATTTTTACCGCCGACGAGGGAGAGATCAACCTGCACGGACACAGCATATCCCTTTTGTCCATTGGCGTGGGATTTGACAAACGCCTAACCGGAAGGGAGAATATTTTTCTCTCAGGGCTTCTTCTGGGCTTTTCTGAAAAGCAGATCAAAGAGAAACTGGATGAGATCATTGAGTTTTCAGAGCTGGGAAATTTTATAGACAAGCCGGTGAAGACATATTCCAGCGGTATGTATTCCAAGCTGGCATTTTCCATTACGGCAATCCTGGAGACAGAGATTATGCTGATCGATGAAGTTTTAAGCGTGGGAGATGCCAAATTTAAAAAGAAGAGTTACAAGAAAATGAAATCTCTGATTGATCAGAAAAACAGAACCGTTATGATAGTATCCCACAGTTCGGATACTCTGCGGAAACTGTGCGATACTATTTTGTGGCTTCATGATGGCGAGATTAAGATGTTGGGAAGCGTGGATGAGGTTTTGCCGGTTTATGAGGAGTTTATGTCCTGATTGTCTCTATTCCATAAAATACAAAACAGCCATATATGCCGCTGCGGTAAATATACCGTAGCGGTATAATATTTGAAAAACTGATTTCCAGTCGCTATTTTTAAATCATAAGGTCACAAAATTTTTACGCAGAATGAATGGAGGAATCAGAAGATGTTATTTGAAGAATTGTTGGATTTGTGGTTGGATGAGAAGAAGATGTATATAAAAAGGTCAACATACGCCTACTACAGTTTTGAGGTCAAAAATTATATCGTGCCAGTCTTAGGGTCTATGAAAGTGGATGAAATACGGGAAGAACAGATCCAGGAGGCGGTTGTCTGCTGGCAGAACAGAGGGATGGAGAATGGAAAGCCCTTAAAAAAATCAACAGTGCAAAATCTGGTCACGCTGATCAAACAGGTCTTAAAATATGCGGCAAGAAAAGGGATCATTCATGAATCCTTTATGGAAATCCATTTTATCCCCCAGAAAAACAATGAGAAAAAGAGCAAGGTTTTTTCCCTGGACGACCAGAATAAACTGGTTCGTGCCGTACTGTCCGATCTGGATTACCGTTCTTTTGGGATTTTGCTCTGTATCAACAGCGGACTTCGCATCGGAGAGGTCTGTGCCCTGAAATGGGAGGACATTGACATGCAGCAGGGAGTCTTGCACGTCACAAAGACAATACAGCGGATCTATATGAAAAATTCCATGCCCCACACCCAGGTCATTATCAGTGAGCCAAAGACGATTTCCTCTATCCGGGATATCCCCCTGTCACATAAGATCATTGAGATCATAAAAAAACTGCCGGAGGTGAATCCAAAAGGGTATATTTTGTCTAACACCGACAACTTTGTGGAGCCCAGGACATTCCGAAAGTTCTATATGGCTTTTTTGCAGAGGGAGGATATCACACAGTTGAATTTTCACTGCCTGAGACATACCTTTGCCACAAGATGTATCGAAAGCGGGGCAGATTATAAGAGTGTCAGCGAGATTTTGGGGCATACCACCATAAACACTACCATGAATATGTATGTCCATCCCCGGATGGAGGAAAAGAGGAAATGTGTGGAGATGATCTGCTGGGAATAGGCTGCCCTGTTTGACTAATTACCTGTCATTTGGTACAATATTGCCAGATGTTTCAGGGAGGTGCAGATATGCCAAGGACTGTTTCCATCGGAGAACAGGATTTTGAAGAATTGATCAGAGAAAATTGTTTTTATGTGGATAAAACTAATTTTATAAAAGAATGGTGGGAAAGCAAAGATAAGGTAACGCTGATCACCTGTCCGAGACGTTTTGGCAAAACTCTGAATATGAGTATGCTGGAACGTTTTTTCAGCCTGAAATACGCAAAAGACGGGACTGTTTTTGAACATCTGGCCATCTGGGAGGATGAGAACATGAGAAAGCTGCAGGGAACTTATCCCGTCATATCCCTGTCTTTTGCAGGAGTTAAGGAAACAGGATATGATACAGCAGTGTACCAGATCTGCGAATTTTTGCAGGAGTTGTATATAAAAAATTATTTTCTGCTGGAATCCAATGTGCTTACGGAAGGGGAACGGGAGAGATATAAAAAAATGGCGGATGAGATGAAACCTCAGGATGCCCCCATGGCATTGCATTTATTGTCCGACTATCTGTGCCGTTATTATGGCAAAAAAGTGATCATCCTTCTGGATGAGTATGACACTCCGCTGCAGAAGGTGCATCTTGGCGGATACTGGAAGGAAGCGGGGTTCTTTGTCAGAAGGCTGTTCCATAATACATTTAAGACAAATGCATATATGGAACGGGCGGTTATGACAGGGATCACAGGAGCGTGTAAAGAGTATGTAGCTTCTGATCTGAATATATCCATGGCGTATGAACGTTATGTCACATATTTTGGTTTTACAGAGCAGGAAGTTTTTAAAGCTATGGATGAGTTCGAGCTGACGAACAGAGAAGAGGTAACACAGTGGTATGGAGGTTTCACAGCCGGAAACCGGAAAGATATCTATAACCCCTGGTCCATCATCTCTTATCTGGATAAAAAACAGTTAAAGCCTTACTGGGCAAATGCCAGCGCAGGCAGCCTGGCGAGCCGTCTGGTCAGGGAGGGGAGCAAAGATATCAAAATGCAGTTTGAACTTCTTCTGACCGGGAGGACGATCCGCAGCAGGATCAACGAGGAAATGTCACTTACTCAGTACTCAGGGAGTGAGCGCAGTGTCTGGAGCCTTTTGCTGGCTGCCGGATATCTGAAAGTAACGGGCATACATGGAAAAGAATATGAACTTTCCCTGACAAACGGTGAGGTGCGTCAGGCGTTTGAAGATATGGTACATGACTGGTTCGACCCTTGTGCCAGCGATTATAATGAGTTTATCAAATCTCTTTTGCGAGGAAACAAAAAAGAGATGAATATCTATATGAACAGGGTGGTATTAGGAATGTTTGGCTCTTTCGCCGATGGAATAAATCCTTCGGAATCTGTCATGCCTGAGAAATTTTACCACGGGTTTGTGCTGGTACTTTTGGTGGATCTTATGGACCGCTATGAGGTGAAGTCCAACAGAGAAAGCGGATACGGGAGGTATGATGTACTGTTACACCCCAGGTGGACCGGGGATGATGGCATTATCCTGGAATTTAAAGTGTGGGATCCAAAGGAGGAAGCTTCACTGGAAGATACAGTAAAGGCCGCATTAAAGCAGATTGAAGAGAGGAGATATGAGCAGATGTTTCCGGAACAGGGGCTGGAAAAAGGCCGCATCCGCAAATATGGTATTGCTTTCAGGGGAAAAGAAGCGCTGATCGGATAAATGTTTTCAAAACAGAGGCATAAATCTACAAAAAACAGTTGTATTTTTTGTGAAAATGGTCTAAAATAACTTAGACCCTATTTATTAAAAATAGTGACAGTTTATAACTTCTATTATTACATAGAAATTGATTTGTTATACATAAAAAACGGAATAGGATTTTATCCTTGAATTTGCCTGTTTTTTCATATTGGCGGTGGAATCAGCCGATTCCATCTGTTTTTATGCGCAGAAGGAATTTTTTTTCACAATCTGGCAAACAATACGAAAATCAGCAGGTATAGACGGGGTGAGACAGATCAATGAAGCAAAGATTCTGGAATAAATTAAGAGAAGTGTCCCTGGCGGATTTTGGGCATATTATTTTGTTTCTGCTGGCGCTGTTTCCAGCTTTTCTTTACAGAAAAAAGAGGAGACACCTCTGGCTGATCTGCGAGAACAGGGAGGAAGCCAGGGATAACGGGTACTGGCTGTTCCGCTATATACGGGAAAAGGAGCCACAGGTGGATGCGGTGTATGCCATTGCGCCGGATTCCCCGGATTATGCAAAAGTGGCCAGATTGGGAAATACAGTGGCCTACGGCACATTCAAACATTGGATCTACTATCTGGCGGCAGAGGTGAATATCAGTTCCCAGAAAGGCGGGAAACCCAATGCGGCGGTGTGTTACTTTCTGGAAGTGTACGGCATCCGTAACAACTTGAGGGTGTTTTTACAACATGGCGTTACCAAGGATGATGTTTCCTTTTTGCATTACGAAAATTCAAAAATTTCCCTTTTTGTCACAAACACTCAGAGAGAACATGAGTATGTCAGGGACAATTTTAATTACCCTGACGGAGCAGTAAAGTTATTGGGCATGTGCAGGTTCGATAATCTGCACAATGCGGTGGCCAATGAAAAGCAGATTTTGGTGATGCCCACCTGGCGGAGCTGGATTTCTCCTCCCTCCAACGGAAAGGCTGAGTATGAGGGCATAAAGGAGATCAAGGGCAGCGAGTACTATAAGGGCTGGAATGACTTTTTGCAGGATCCCTGTCTGCATCGGCTTTTGGAAGAGCAGGACAAATATCTGATCTTTTACCAGCACAGGGAAATGCGCAAGTTTCCCGGACTGTTTGCGAGTGCGACGCCCAGGATTAAGATTGCGGAGGATACCGGTTACGATGTGCAGGAATTGTTGATGGAGAGCGCATATCTCATTACGGACTACTCCAGTATAGCTATGGATTTCGCCTATATGGGAAAGCCTTTGAGCTATTATCAGTTTGATTACAAAAAATTCAGGGAGAAGCACTATTCGGAAGGGTATTTCAGTTATGAGGGGGACGGTTTCGGCCCGGTCTGTTATACAGAAGGGGAGTTGATGGATGCTCTGACCCTGTCTGTGGAAAATGATTTTTCTGAAGAGGAAAAATATGAAAAGAGACGGAAAGAGTTTTTTACCTTAAAGGATGCGGATAACTGCAAAAGAAATTATGAGGCGGTAAAAGAACTGGTGGAGAAAAAGCGAGGCGTCTAGTGTGCTGTATCACTCATATTCAGCCAAAACTCCTTGTCTAATTTCCCATCGGACTGTGTTGGTTTCAATCGACGATGCACCGCATGCCTCATTCAACCGCCTTGCCGATGAAAAATTATACTACGGAGTTTTGCCAGATATGAATGATACAGTACACTAGTCTGGAGGCATTAGAATGGATTTGCGGAGTATTCAGATGCAGGAACTTAAGATGTTGGAGGATTTTGCAGAGTGTTGTGAAACATGGGGCCTGCGCTATTATATGGCCGGCGGGACACTGCTTGGGGCCGTCCGCCATAAGGGATTTATACCCTGGGATGATGATGTGGACGTTATTATGCCAAGACCGGATTTTGAAAAGCTGATACACCAATTTGAACAGCAGGGAATGGAGGGGTATCGTCTTGTGGATGATTATCATGAGAATGGGTCCGCCAGGCCTTTTGCCAAGCTGGAGTCGAAAGAGATCCAGGTGAAATATAAATTGTTTCAGGAGCCGCAGAATATGTGGATCGATATCTTTCCCATGGACGGCATGCCGGAGGATCTGGAAGAATTAAAGAGTCATATGGAAAAAATCCGTAAGCTTGACTGGCGCATGTGGCAGGCAGCGTCTCCCAAACAGCAAATTTCAAATCCCATAAAAAAACTGGCGAAATGGATCCTGTTTTTTCCCTATATAAAAAGGGGGATGCTTTACTATTCCAGGAAGATTACGGCCTGTGCAAAGGCGTATCCCTACGAGTCCTGCCGGTTTGTAGGATGCAGCACGGGAAAGTACGGAATAAAAGAGCGGATAGAAAAATCAGAGTTTGAAGAGACGGTTATGCTGGAATTTGAAGGAAAACTGTTTTGCGCTCCAAAGGGATATGACATATATCTGAAAAACTTATTTGGGGACTATATGAGGATACCCAGTGAAGAGGAAAGAAAAACACATTTGATATAGTTTAGAGAAAGGGAGGCACATTTATGAATATTGCACTTTTAACAGCGGGAGGAACCGGCACGAGAATGAACAACGATATTCCGAAACAGTTTTTGAATATCGAGGATAAACCTATGATCATCTACACTATGGAGAAATTTGAGAAGCATCCGAGTATTGACCATATCTGTGTGGTATGTCTGGAAGGATGGCATGAAATTCTAAAGGCCTATGCGAAGCAGTTTCACATTACAAAGCTCAAGTGGGTAGTGACCGGAGGAAAAAACGGTCAGGAATCTATTCACAACGGTCTGATGGCCATCAAGGCGGATTGCAGTGAGGACGATCTGGTGTTGATTCACGACGGCAACAGGGCTATGGTTTCCCATGATATTATTTCCAATTCCATCAGCACCTGTATGGAAAAAGGTTCCGCAGTTGCGGCGATCACCTGTACGGAGGCTATTTTCAGGTGTGAGGATGAGAGCAACAGCTCATCCACAAACAGCATTCCCAGAGAGTCTGTTGTGAGAACCCAGACTCCCCATGCTTATCCATTAAAGACAATTTTGTGGGCCCATGAGCAGGCGGAGAAGAAAGGGATTACAAATACGGCTGCATCCTGTGTATTGATGCAGAAATTGGGTGAGACAATTTACTTTTCTCCCGGTTCAGAAAAAAATCTGAAGATAACCACCAATGATGATCTGCAGATTTTCCGGGCGCTTTTACATGTGAAGGATTGAGTATGGCAGGAGAAGGGAGAAGAATATGCTGTTAGAGAATCAGGAATATTTGGAACAGATCAAGGATATGGTGGATGGATCAGGGATTCCCTGGGAAGAGATGGCGGACAGCTCTGTCATTGTAACTGGTGCGGCGGGGATGCTTGGTTCCTGTATTGTGGATGTGCTGATTTACTTAAATGAATTTCGGGGATACCATGTCCATATCGGTGCGCTGGGAAGAACAGAGAAAAAATTGACAGCACGTTTTGGAGCGTATGCAAAAAAAGATTATTTTTCCATAATGACGATAGACATCAGCAAGGAGATGCATTTGGAGGAAGATGCAGATTATATCATTCACGCTGCCAGCAATGCAGATCCTGTTATGATGGCAAATTATCCGGTGGATACCCTGCTTGCTAACGTTGTGGGCATGAATAATGTGTTAGATCTGGCCAGAAAGAAAAAATCAAAGAGAGTATTGTATGTCTCATCAGGGGAGATGTATGGTCAGCCAGACGATACGGTGGCAGAGGGATTTTATGAGGGTTATTGTGGAAGTGTGGATTATTCCAGTCCCCGTTCCTGTTATCCTTCCGGAAAGCGGGCGGCCGAGGTTTTATGCCAGAGCTATCTGAGCCAATACGGGGTGGAGTCCGTGATCGTGCGTCCATGCCATTGCTATGGCCCCACGATGACCCTTACAGACAGCAGGGCATTGTCACAATTTTTCCGCAAAGTGACAGAGGGGGAGGACATTGTTCTGAAAAGTGACGGAACACTGGAACGTTCCCACTGTTATGTGACAGATGCAGCAGCGGCCATGTTTTATGTGCTTTTGAAAGGAAAAGCAGGTGAGGCTTATAACATTGCGGATAAGGACTCCCGTGCCACCATTCGAGAGGCGGCTTCTCTGATTGCAGGGACAAAGGGAAAACAGGTGTTATTTGATTTGCCGGATGATGTGGAGAAGAGAGGATTTTCTAAGGTGGTGAAAGCTGTGCTGAATGGGGAAAAGCTGGAAAGCCTGGGATTTTCGCCTATGGTGCATTTGCCCCAGGGGGTGGAAGCCACTGTGAGAATATTAGAGAGTGTGGGAGAATAGACAGATGACAATATTAGGTAGAATGATTTCCGAGGGGCATTTTTTGACGGTTGCCTGGAAAAAAATAAGCAAATTGATCAATCGACTGTGGCGGTACGGAGACCGTTTCCTGGCCAACAGCTACAATTACCTGAAATTTCATCATTTGCCCATCGACCCAAATAAAATCATCATGCTTACCTCAAGGGGAACCTACAACTGCCATCCAAGGGCTGTTGCGGAGGAGATACGAAAGAGAGGTCTGCCCTATCAGATCGTATGGGTGGTACGGCAGGAAAACATTCGGAAAGGGGAATATTACCCGGAAAATATGACATTGGTGGGGCGGGGGTCCTACGAATTTTACCAGGAGACAGCCACATCAAAAGTCTGGATCGACAATTCCGTGACCTATTCCTATCTTTGGGCTCAAAAGAAAAAGGGGCAGGTTCTCATTCAGACATGGCATGGCACCTTCGGCTTGAAGAAATTTGATGAGACAGTAAATAACAATAAGTACTGGGTAAAGAAGGCATACCTGGAAGGAAAGCAGACAGACTACTGTCTGACAAACTGCAAATTTGAGGAGGAACTGTTTCGCAGTACCTTTTGGAAAAATGCGGAAATGCTGCCATACGGCCATCCCAGAAATGATATCCTGTTTCCAAATAAGGAGAAGGAGGCGGGGGAGATTGCAAAAGCGATCCGCCAGAAATGCCGCCTGGAAGAAGACACTCACATTCTTTTGTATGCGCCTACTTACCGTGATGGTGAAAACACAGTCCTGTACGAGCTGGATTATGACGGTTTAGTGGAAGCATTGCAGCAAAAATTCGGCGGGAAATGGGTGATTATGGTGCGCTATCATTTCCTTGACCGCAAATTGACAAATTTAGATCCTTTTAACCCAAATATCATCAATGTGACAAGCTACCCGGATATCCAGGATCTGATGCTGGTGACGGATATTGGAATGACAGATTATTCCAGTTGGATCTATGATTACTTTTTTACAAAAAAACCGGGATTTCTTTTCGTGCCGGACATAGAAGAGTATGAGGCAAAGGACAGAGAATTCCTCTTTCCCATTGAGGATACGCCTTTCCCCATTGCAAAGACCAACCAGGAATTGTTTGACAGGATAAAGAATTTTGATCAGGAAAAGTATGATAAAGACTATCAGAAATTTTCTGACCAGATGGCCTGCTATGAGGATGGTCATGCGGCAGAGCGTCTGGTAGATAAGTTAGAAGAGATCATGGGTTAAAATTTCCAGAGAAAAATATGGTAATTCCATGGTATTATTACCATGAAAATTATAGTTTCATGAGAAAAAACAAGAATAGGAGGATTTGTATGAAACTGAAAAACGTAGCAATGGCAGGATTTAGCCTGGCACTGGCATTGGCGTTGGTGCCTGGGAACAGTGTTTCGGCAAAGGAGACAGGGGAGATTTCCGCAAAGCTGGCATCAGGGAAAACTGTCTCTGTCACAGAGTACGGTGCAAACGGCGGAGATACCGCAGCGGATGACGATGCCATCAATAAGGCGTTGGAAGCAGTGAGAGATGCTGGCGGGGGAACGGTTAATGTTCCAAACGGAACTTACTATATATCCGATTACCTGTGCATCTATTCCGATACTACGCTGCATCTGGACAGCGGTGCAAAAATGGTACGTGCCAAGAACTGTGCAACAGTGTATGACAGCAACACAAAGACAGAAAAGTACCAGCCTATGGTGAAAAACTATAAGGGTGAGCAGACAGTATTAAAAGGAAGCGGTTATGGCTATACTAAGAATGTTACCATCGAGGGCGGTTCCTGGGATGGAAACGTGGGAAAAGCAGGCACTACCTCAGATAAGCTGGGAGATATTTTCCAGATTTACTGTGCCACCAATATTACGATCCAGGACACGAAGCTTAGCAGCGTGTGTGGTTTCCACCATGCAAATCTGGCTTCCGTAGACCATGTGGTTGTAAAGAATGTTACTTTCTCTGACTTTGTAAAATATAAGGGAACAGATTATAAGACGCTGGAGACAGGAGAAGATAACAATAACGCAATGAATGCAAGTGCATCTCTGACCTCTGAGGCACTGCAGTTTGACAATTTCTCAGGAGCAAACATCAGTAAAAACATTGAAGTAACCGGATGTACCTTCCAGGATGTGTTGAGCGGCGTGGGAAATCACCATGACAAAGCCGAAGGAGACGTGACAAAAACAGGCGCTCAGTCGGTAAAAATCACAGGCAATACTTTCAAAAATGTGGAAAATACCTGCGTCAATCTTTACAATTTTACAGACGTTTCGGTTTCCGATAACACGGCATCCAGTGTGAGGACATTTGTTCGTGTTTACAAAGGAAATCAGTGTACTGTCGATAAAAACACGATTTCCAATCATACCGGTAAAAACAAGTACAATATGTTCCGTGTCAGCGATGGGGCTGTGCTTACGATTTCAAACAACACGGTAAACGGTGCAGGAAATATTGCTGTAAAACTGGATACCAAATCCAAAGCAGACATTTTAAACAACACATTTACCGGAACGATGAAGAGCGCTGTCTTTATTGATAAGAGCAGCGGAACAGTAACAGGCAACAGCGTTCCTAAGACAACAGATGCAGGAATCAGCATTGCAAATGCAACAGCGGCAGTTACCGTAGATCAGAATACAATTGTGGATTCCAAGACAAACGGTATCTATGTTTTAAAATCAGCAGTGACTGTAAACGGCAATGAACTGAAAAATACAGGTGATCACGCAATTTATATTAAGGGCGGTTCCGGAAAGGTTACGAATAATACCGTCAGCAAGACAAAAAAAGGAAGCGGCATCTATTTAGTAGAGAAATCCAAAGTTTCTGAGATCAGCGGAAACACAGTAACGAATCCGAAGGAGTGCGGTGTGTACATCAAAGACACAAGCAGCACTGTTTCCGTGAGCAAAAATACAGTTAAAAATTCAGGTTCCAGCGGTATTTTTGCAGTCAAATCCAAATTTAAGATTGACGGAAACACAGTAAATAATACAGGATCCCATGCAATTTACATTAAGGGCGGCTCCGGAAAGATCACGAACAATATCGTAAATAAGACGAAAAAAGGAAGCGGAATTTACGTTGTTGAGAAGGCAAATGTTTCTGAGATCAACGGAAACAAGGTTACTTCCCCCAAGGAAAACGGTGTCTATGTCAACGGCGCTACTGCTACAGTAGGTGAGCAGAATGATGTGAAAAAGCAGGGCGGCAAAACTGTCACCATGAAAGATGCCAAGTTCTATGCGATTTCCGGCAGTGTAAAACTCTTTATTGATGGAAAGAATGCTACTGTACAGGGCGCAAGTTCCAAGAACTTAGATACGATTGTGATCCCTGATAAGATAAAAGTGGGCAAGAATTCTTATTCTGTAACAAAAATTGCAGATAAGGCATTTCAGAAGAATAAGAAGATTGTCAACGTGACAATTGGAAAAAATGTATCTCAGATTGGAAAATCTGCTTTTGAGAACTGTACTTCATTAAAAGAATTGACCATTAAGACAACAAAGCTGACAAATGCTAAAGTGGGTAAGAATGCATTTAAGAAGATTGCAGCAGACTGTACAGTTAAAGTTCCAAAGGGTAAAGCAGCTTTATATAAGAAAATCTTAACGAGCAAAGGTGCAGGAAAAAAGATTAAAGTGAAATAACTTTAAGCTGATATGAAGTGCAATGGCTGGGAAATCCTGGTCATTGCACTATGCTTTAGATTAAGAACAGAGAGGAAAGGCCAGATGGGTAAACTTGGAAAAAGCTTGAAATACGTCATGGGATTCATACTGTCGATGTCGGTTTCCATAATGCTGATCGGCGGCAGTTTCTCTTTGGATTGCTTTTATGACCAGGGAAGGGTTTGTGATGCCTTTGGCATGGAATTAGGGATACCTGGTACTAATATAGAATATTTAGATTCAGATAATTATTGGACAATAAAATATGTTTATGCAGATAAAATGATAGATTTTTATTTAGACAAATGGAATTATCTTGTTTTAAATGTTTCGCATTTGAATCAAGAAAAATTAGACACAACGTTTGTTTTTTATCAAAATGAACAAGAAATAGACAGAAAGGATGTTAATCTTTCGCTTGGAGAGAATATTGTTGAGTTAGATGGCGAGTATTTTAATAGAGTTCTTATATGTATGCAAGAGGCCCAAGGGGTTCAGATTAGAATAAGTTCTGCTCAAGTGAGGGAACAGTTGATGATGTTCTCTTTTGCTAGATTTATAGCAGGAACGGTTCTTGTTTTTTTGTTGTATTTGATGATTTGTCAATGGGGCAAAAGAGGAGGAGAGGGAAGCGTTAAAGGATATAACTATTTTTTAGAATTGTTTTTTAAGATACAGGAAAAAATATATTTGTGTATGCAAAAAAGTGGGAGCAAACTTAGCGTTAAACAGAAATCTTGCATTCGAACAGTGCTTTTTGTTGTTATAAATTTGCTTACAACATTTACCTTAAATGTGGATCGAGTGGTAAAATGGCACCCCATGAATAGTCTTTTTTACTCAATTCTTTTTTGTTTTCTAGCTGTTTGTTCAACAGAAGAGAGACCAGTGACAAGGTATTGCAATAAAGAAATATGGGGTGTTTTTTTGCTATTTTGCGGTTGGTTATGTGTCTCTGATTTTATTGTCTTAAAGAAGTTTTGTTATGTGGGTTATATTTTTGGTGTGTTTGTAGGAATGTTTTTTTATGCATGGAGTAAAATGGAAAAACCGGAAAAGATTTTGAAGGAGCTAGTTTGTGCGGTACAAATATCTTTTGGATTATTTAGTTTGTTTTGCCTTATTTGCAGGCCTTTAAAATTGGGAGTTCGTTACAATGGCTGTTTTACAAATCCTAATTCATATGCAAATTATTTGATTCCAGTGGCGGTTGCATGGATAGCTTGTGTAGAGGAATATATGAAAAAGCATAAAGCTTATAGATATGAGAAGTGGTTGCTTGGAGGGGAAGGGTGTATTATAGGTTATTTCCTTTGGAAAACTCAGTCTAGAGGAGCAATGTTAGCCTGTTTCATCATAGGTGTATGGTTTTTGTGCCGTCAGTGGAAAAGAAGAGTTGATGTGTATCAGATAAAACGAGTGATACAATTGTTGATGGTCTTTTTGATTCTCTGTGTCCCTGTTATGGAAAGTATGGAATGGATGCTTCAGAATCTTCCCTACAAGCTGAATACAGTGGTGGTATATAGTAAAGAAAATGTAGCGCTTTATAGAGATGAAGGCTCTGGCGGAATATTTACAACAACAGTTCAAGCTGCCCAATCTAGAATTGGGCAAAAATTAAAAGCTGATTCTCTGGATTCTTTTTCTAGTGGAAGAATCACTTATTGGAAAGCATATTTACGGGAGATGAATCTCTGGGGTCATGAGTACAAGGCAAAAGTAAACGGAGAGAATCATGCAGCCCATAATATGGTTATAGAGATTGCTTATCGTTATGGGGTAGTTGCGGCAGCAGTGTATCTTGTAATGTGGGGATATTTTTTGGTTCAGGCATGGCGAAGGCTGGGGGAAAAGCGGAAATTTTCTTTTGCTGCTTCCGGATGGTTGTTAAGCTATGTTGTACTTGCAATGCTGGATGCCTTAGAGCAGCCCTGGATTTACATCGCATGGGTTTTAGCGTACACAGTAATGGGATATTGGATGATAGATGATGGAAATGAAAAAGACACAGAAAAAATGGTTGAGTCAGAGTAATTTAATACAGCTTGCAGTGATAATGCTGACAGCCTATATTTTATCGGCGCTGCTTATCTTTCAGACATATAATCCAGATAAAATATTAGACCAGGGAAGGGTCTGTGATTTTAGCAGTGAGGATTGTACCAGGGATGGAGAGGGAATCCGGTATGATTTCAGAGAGCATGCCTATGAGATCACAGAAGACCATGGAGCCCTTACTTTTCCGCAGATGGACCCGTCGGTGGAGTGGAGATATCTTTATATAAAAGCAGAGATACCTTCCGGTGGATCGATCCCCATTGAAATTCTCTACTATAATAAGGACAACAGTGTGTTTGCCAGTCAGCAGGAAGAGCTGACGGAAGGAGAAAATTATATCACTATGGCATCGGGAAAAGGATGCAAGACTATGGTGTTTACTGTAGACGGGCAGAAAGGGCGCAGGTTTTCCTTAAATGAGATGCAGATCAGGTATAAACTGCCGAAATCCGGCAAAAGGCTTTTTTTGTTGACGCTTGCCATGGGAGGGCTGCTCTGGTGTGTGTGGAAACTTTGTCTGCAGATAATCACAGCCAATAAGGCCGGGGGAAGAGCAGGAGAACTCAAAAGCTGTTTTCCTCTTAAGCTGCTGACATGGATTCATCAGAAATTGGGAATGGATGCCTATGAGAGGTTAAAAACAACCTCGTTTTACCATCACAGGGAAAACAAACGGAAAATTTTGTTTATCCTCTTGTTTTTGGGGATTATGGTTGGAAATCAACAGCAGTTTTATACACAGCGGGGGATGTATAAATATTGTGTGCTGTTTTCACTGATCATATTTTTACTGTTGACTCTTTTATTGCTGGAGGGAAAAGACAGCAAACAGGTTTTTTCCGGCAGATTGGCAAATATCTGGTTCTGCTTTTGGATCATGGCCTGCATATCGGATTTCCTGGCTCCTAAATTTTACAAATTTACCGGATGGGTTATGATCTGCGTGATGGGCATGTTTTTTTACTGGTGGAGACAGATGGAAAAGCCGGAAAAAATCTGGCTGGAGGCCTTAGATGCACTGCGGTATCTCTTTTATCCTGTGGTGGTTTACTGCCTGCTGTTTCGCCCAAAGACAGGCGGGGTGATGTACAACGGATTCTGCAGGAATCCCCAGGAATTTGCGGTGTACGCTCTGCTGATGTTTGCAATTTTTCTGCTTCATCTTTTTTGGAATGTACATTGTAAAAAAGTGGTTTTGTTTGATGGCGCCGGGGCGGTGATCTGTTTTTATTACCTTTTGGCGGCAGGGGATTACTATTGTATCGCTTTGGCTTTGGCCTATGGCCTGGGAAGCACTATTTACAACAGAAGAAAATTATTAAGGGAAAAGGCGCCAGTGTATCTTTCGATGGCGATAGCTGCGGTTTTATTGAGCGCAGGGATGCATGCAGGCACCAGGTTTCTTCCGGGGATTTTGGGGAAGGAAGTGGTGTATGACAATGAGAGAAAAGAGACACACAAAGATGGAGATATACTGCGCCAGCTAAAAACCATAGATGATGAGAACTATGGGGATGTGAAAAAGCAGAATGTGCAGGATCGGATTTTAATCTGGAAGGCATATGGGCGAAAACTGAATGTCCAGGGAAATGGAGAAAAAAGCCTTTCCCTTTGGGGGGAAAGAGAGTATTGCAGGAATGGAGCGCTGGAAATTATGTTCCGGTATGGTATCTACAGCGTGATACCTTACCTGTTTTTACTGTTTTACATGGGAGGAAAGGTAATCATTTCCTGTGGAAAGGACAAGCCTTTGTCCTTTGAAAAGCAGTGGGAATCTGTAATCGTATCTGGATTTATCTTACTAAACCTGTTGGAATCAGTGGAAATACCGTTTGGCTCCATTGCCTGGGTGCTGTTTTATATGTCACTGGGATATCATGCAGGGGAATGAGGAATTATTTTTAATGGCTCTTTAATTAACGGTTCGTATAATGCGGTTCATAAAATGGTATACTAACAGGAGGAAAAAATGGCCACATTATACATTCATATAGGAACACCTAAGACAGGGACCACAGCGATACAGAATTTTTTACTGTTAAATGAAGAGGAGTTAAAAAAGCATGGTGTTGTTCATCCCCATGTAGAATTTGAGCATATGAGGGAAAAGTTCAAATCTAGAAGAAATGGAAATTTTCTTGTATATAAGTCCCTGCTTATGGGAGAGGAAAAAGAGCGGGAAGAACAACAGGTTTACCAATATGGCTTTGAAGTGATAAAAAGGGAAGCCCAGAGGGCAGAGAAAATTGTGATATCTGATGAAGCCATCTGGTACCGCCAAAGCAGCAAGGAAAACTTTTGGAGTGAGATACGAAAAGACGCAGAGGCGGCGGGATGTGAACTGAAGGTAGTGGTGTATTTAAGGCGCCAGGATCTGCTTGCCCAGGCAGAGTGGAATCAGTCCATTAAATACGAGACACGTTCCAGCAGCACGTTTAAAAAATATCTGAAAAGCAGTGCCTTGAAAAGGCGGAATCTGGATTATTACCAGGCATTGACGGACATTGCCGCATGCGTTGGGAAAGATAATCTGATCGTAAGAGTATTCCAAAAGGATATATTCCTGCGTTCGCAGGAAGGGATTTACGGAGATTTTCTGGAAGCCATCGGCGAAAAAATGCAGGAGGAGTATGGTATTCCTCTGGAGAGCCAGAATGAGCGGCTGGACGGAAATTTTATAGAGATAAAGCGTCTGATCAATCAGATTCCTGAATATAAAGAAATGCCCACAGATTTTATCTATCAGCCTATTTTAAGGGCAAACAGTCTGAAAACGCCGGAAAAAGTGAGCTATTTCGGGTATGGGGAACAGGTGAAATTTCTGCGGCAATTTGAAGAGTCTAACAGACGGGTGGCGAAAGAATTTCTGGGACAGAAAGATGGGGTATTGTTTTCAGACGAGGTAGAAAAGCTTCCGAAATGGGAGATTGATAAAGATACGATGTACCAGGATATTATACACTTGTATGCGGAGCTGGCGGTGGAACAGCACAATCGTATTCTTGCCATGAGTGAGCGTCTGAGGGCTTTGGAGCGTGAAGTGCACAATCCATTGGTGCATATGGCAGTGATGGCGAGAAAAATAGCAGGAAAGTTTGCGAGAATGTTTCATCTGGGAGACAGTAATATGCAAAAAGAGTAAATCTGGCAAGAAGGGATGGTATATGGACAAGAGCAGGAAATTAAAAGATTATCGTATGTATACACTGGCATTTTTGGGGGTAACTGCCCTGACCTTTTGCTGGTTTGTCATCAATAACAAATGCTTTATCTGGCTGGGGTCCGGCAACGACTTGCAGGATGGACTGACACAGCACTACTCTACATTTGTGTACTATGGACAGTATATACGGGAATTTTTAAAAAATCTGCTGGTTCACCATACGTTTCAGATGCCAATGTGGGATTATGCGATCGGTTACGGCAGTGATATTGTAACCACACTGCATTACTACGGTATCGGAGAGCCTTTGATGGCATTATCCTGCCTTGTGCCAGTCAGATATTCAGAAGGAGGGTATTGCCTCTTTATTTTGCTGCGTATCTATCTGGCGGGGATTTCCTTTCTTTTTTTCTGTCATTACCATAAAAAAGCAGGAATGTCTGTGATTTTCGGAAGTCTGATTTACTGTATGAGCGGTTATACGTTGTTTGCAGGAATCCGGCACCCTATGTTTTTAATCCCGCTTATCTTTTTCCCGGTTCTCTGCTTAGGAGCAGATAAGATTTTCTTGGAAAAAAAGCCGGTTCTCTTTATTGTGGCCACTGCACTGTCAGCTCTCAGTAATTTCTATTTTTTTTATATGGAGTGTCTTTTCCTGGCAGGCTATATTTTATGGCACTGTTTTGTGACTTATAAGGAAAATAAGTTAAAATTAATCTTGTATTTTGCAGGGTGTTCTGGTTTGGCTGTTGCCATTGCGGCAGTACTTCTTTTGCCTAATGTGATGGTGCTTTTGACTTCAGAGCGATTGCAGGCCGGCCATTATGTTCCTCTGTTTTATGATCTCTCTTATTATACAAAGATTTTTTCTACATTTATGGGAGGATCCGGCAGATACTATGCAAACCTTGGATATGGCGTGCTTTCTTTCCTTGCGGTGGCTTTGCTGTTTTTGAAAAAAGAGCGGAAAGAGTTGAAACTGGCCTTTGTATTACTTACAGTTTTCTTGTGTATCCCATGGATGGGACATTTTTTCAATGGATTGTCTTATGTGACCAACCGGTGGATGTGGATCTATAATTTCCTGATTTCTTTTATTGTGGCGGAGGCGCTGCCAGATCTTTGGCTGATAACAAAGCAGGAGAAAATCCGCCTGGCAGTCCTCCTGGGTGGATATGCAGTATTCTGTATGGTGTTTCAGGGGACGAGAAGAGAGCAGACCTTTGTTCTTTTTAGCGTCACGTTCTTCTTTTTGGCGGTTATTCTGATGCGGGAGATGGTAAATATCACAGAACGGCAAATACAGCTGGCACTGGTTTTGGTTTTTTTTGTCTCCTTCGGGATAAATGGCATGTACGCTTTTGGACATGATGAGTCGGATCTGCTGGGAGAATATCTGGATGCGGGAAAGGGAATGGATGTATTATTAAACGCTGAGGCGTCTCAGATTGACAATGCAGCGTTTCAGTACAGGTTTGACCAGTACGGCGTGGAAGAACCCTACAATGCCGCATGGCCTCTAAATCAGAGGGGAGTATCTTTTCATTTTAGCCTGACGAATCCAAATATCAGCCAGTTTTACCAGGAGATGGGCTTAAATACGCCCTATGATTATTCCTACAATAACCTGGACGCAAGAAGCGCTTTAGAAGCCCTGGCCAGTGTGAACCAATTTATCATTCCAAATGGTGAGAATAAGTATCTTCCATACAATTACCGTTCCCATCAGAGGGTTCAGACCGATGAAGTGTCCGTGTATTCGACGTCCCATACACTGCCTTTGGGTTACACGTATGACTCCTGGATCTGCAGAGAGGAGTATGAAAAACTGAACAGCGTGGAAAAGCAGGAGGCGATGCTGAAAGGCGTGGTGCTGGATTTGGAATCTTCCGATTTCCCCAGAACAGAAATGAAGATTGATACAAAAGAGCTGGATTTTGACTGGGAAAGCGATGAGGGCAGCGTGGTGGAGGGCAGTTCTATATCTGTGGGAAAGGAGAACAGCCAGGTTAAACTTAATTTCCAGAGCATTTCGAATTGTGAGTTATATATTGAGATTGGGGGGATCCAATATGATCCCGGCGATGCCTTTTTCGGATATACAGAGGAGGAATTGTCTCTGCTCAGTGTTTACGATAAGAACCGGATCAGATCAGAGCAGCGTTACCGAATCAGGGAAAGCAATCCCTTTTTCTACATAAAGGGAAATGGTGTAAAAAAGAAAGTCAATTATCTCACGGATGAAAACAGTTTTTACTGCGGAAGGGATAGTTTTACAGTAAATGTGGGATATCTGGACAAGGAGACGGATAAGATTACATTGATTTTTCCAAGGATTGGGGTTTATAGCTTTGAATCGGTAAGAGTGATTGCACAGCCGGTGGAACAGATAAATGACAGTATCGGGCAGAGAGGGGAACATATTCTGGAAAATGTGCAGTTAGGGGAAAATTTTCTTTCCGGGGAAATTTCTTTGGAAAATCCCCAGATTCTTTGTCTTTCCATTCCTTATAGTGAGGGGTGGAGGGCTTATGTGGATGGGCAGGAGGCGGAGGTTCGCAGAGCGAACACAATGTATACCGCACTGGAGGTTCCGGCCGGAGTGCATGACATCGTTTTGCGGTATGAAACGCCCTATCTGAAATTGGGGGCATGTATCAGTCTGGCGGGAATATTTGTGCTTGTAGGGGTTTGCGGGTTAACAAAAGTTTACAAATATGTAAATGCATGATATAATGCTCATAGTTGGGAATGGACAGGAAAGGAGCATACCTATGGGCAAATACCTAAACCCCGGAAACAATTCAAAGGGCTTGCTATTAAAAGGCGGAATCTTTTCCCGAGGTGGTAAAAGCGAATGAGATTTCTTTGCCAGGGGAGATGCCTGCCGGGAAAGATTAAATTTCCATTTTTGCCAAAGTTTACAAGCAGGGAAAGACATGCTATAATGCACATAGGTTTGTGGAATCATTTCTATGTGTATTATTTTTGTGCAAATGCAGATAATGAGTGCATTGAAAGAGAATGTCCAAGAAATACTATATATAACCTAAATATGATAAGTAAATGAAAGAAGAAATAAAATGATATTTTCTATATATTCTTAGGAATGCCAAAATGTATATTGCTTTACAACTTTAGGGATTATATGTTAAAATGGTGATTGTTAGGTTTTGTTAGATAAATTATTCTAAATAGGAGCTAGCTATGAATATTCAAATGAATGATAAGTTACATTGGATAAGAAGAGTTTTTTTTATATGTTATGATATGGTTGCGGTTATTGTTGCTAGTTTTATGGCATTGTGGGTTCGTTTTGATTTTAATTTCTATTCGATTCCTGGAGCTTATTTTGAGCGTATTTGGCAGATTTTACCCATAACAATGATTATTACCATTGTCCTATTTTGGGTGTTTCGTCTTTATAAAAGTCTTTGGTTATATGCTGGCGCAACAGAAAGTATGTATATTGTAGCGGCGTGTGTGGTAGATACTATTGCAAATATGGTGTCAGTATATCTTTTTTATAAAGACGAAGCTGTTCCTATGCCGAGAAGCTATTATCCTCTGATGGGCTTATTTTTATTATGCATTGTTTTTGTGGGGAGATATGGTCAGCGGGCAATTCGTTCAATCATGCGTTTGCAGGCTGATGTGAGAAACAAGGAGAATGTTATGATAATCGGTGCAGGAGACGCTGGTAATGCATTGATTAAAGAGATTAATAATAGTAGATATATCAATATGCGTGTGGTATGTGTTATTGATGATTCTAAAAATAAAGTGGGTAGTTTTATTCATGGCGTTCGGGTGGCAGGGACAAGAGATGATATTATTAGACTGTCAAGAGAATTAAATGTGAAAGAAATTATTGTTGCAATACCTTCTGCTAATGCAGCTGAGATAAAGAAGATTCTTGATATTTGTAAAGAAACAGGATGCGAATTAAAGCGTGTACCTGGCATGTATCAAGTTGTAAATGGTGAAGTAAGCATTAGTAATTTGAAAAGTGTAGATGTAAATGACCTCTTAGGGAGAGAGCCTATAAAGGTTGATCTTAATTCCATTATGGGATATGTTTCGGATAAAGTAATTTTGGTTACAGGGGGCGGGGGATCAATAGGAAGTGAATTATGCAGACAGGTTGCGGCGCATCATCCCAAACAGCTGATAATAGTTGATATTTATGAAAATAATGCATATGATATACAACAAGAGCTTAAATGTGATTTTCCTGATTTGAATTTGGTGGTATTAATTGCGTCTGTTCGAAATACCCTTCGTGTAGATAAAATATTTGAAAGCTACCGTCCAGATATTGTATATCATGCCGCTGCACATAAGCATGTACCATTAATGGAAGATAGTCCTAATGAGGCTGTAAAAAATAATGTTTTAGGGACATGGAAAGTGGTTCAAGCTGCAGATAGGTGGAAAGTAAGTAGATTTGTTTTGATTTCAACCGATAAAGCTGTAAATCCAACCAATGTTATGGGCGCAAGTAAGAGGATTTGCGAGATGATTATACAAACATATAATAAACGTTCTGATACAGAGTTTGTGGCAGTGCGGTTTGGAAATGTTTTAGGAAGCAATGGGAGCGTTATTCCGTTGTTCAAAAAACAGATTGCTGAGGGAGGCCCCGTGACAGTTACGCATCCGGATATAATTCGTTATTTTATGACAATTCCTGAAGCGGTTTCTTTAGTTTTACAGGCGGGTGCTTATGCTAAGGGAGGAGAAATTTTTGTTTTGGATATGGGAGAGCCGGTTAAAATTGTAGATTTGGCAAAAAATTTGATCCTTTTATCAGGACATAAACCAAACGGAGATATAATGATTACTTTTACAGGGCTTCGACCAGGAGAAAAGTTATATGAAGAGATGCTAATGAAAGAAGAGGGAATGCAAGATACAGAAAATAAACTTATCCATATTGGGAAACCAATTGAAATGGATGAGGAACAATTTATGCAGCAGCTTGGGAAACTAAAGGATTATGTGACATCAGAGCCGGAAGATATACGCACATGGATAAAGAGTATTGTACCTACTTATGTAATAAAAGCTTAAGAGGCGGAAGATATACCATGTTGCCGGGGAATGGGAATTGAGGAGTATAGTATAGAAATGTTAGAGTTAATGTATATAACAAATAACCCAGAGGTTGCTAAAATAGTAGATGAGGCAGGTGTAGAAAGAGTTTGGATAGATTTAGAAACACTAGGTAAAGAAAAAAGGCAAAAAGGATATGATACGGTAAAATCCCATCATTGCCTAAATGACATAAAAGTAATCAAGCCGTTGTTAAAAAGGGCAGAGTTACAGGTGCGGATAAATCCTATTAACAATAAATCAAAAGAAGAAATAGAAAGAGTTATTGAATATGGGGCAGATATAATCATGCTTCCCTATTACAAAACAGTAGACGAAGTTCAACTTTTTTCTGAATTTGTTTCTGGACGAACAAAAACTGTTCTATTACTTGAAACGAGAGAAGCACATAAGTGTTTAGATGAAACGTTAATGGTTCCTGGGATAGATGAGATTCATATAGGACTTAATGATTTGCACTTATCATATGGGCGGAGATTTATGTTTGAATTGCTTGCTGAGGGGATGGTTGAAAGTATATGCAAGAAAATATCTGTCGCTGGAAAACCTTATGGGTTTGGGGGAATTGCAAAGTTGGATGGCGGATTGCTGCCTGCCAAAAGAATAATCGCAGAACATTTTCGTTTAGGAAGTACACGAGCAATTTTATCTAGAAGTTTTTGTAATGTTGACGATTGTAAGGATCTTTTTGAAGTTGAAGAAATATTTAATGTTGAATTGAAAAAATTAAGAGATTATGAGTTGTCTCTTAAGGAGAAAGATGAAATGTTTTTTTTGAATAATCACCAGGAGGTTGTTGAGGTCGTTGCTAAAATTATTGATCAAATGAGCAGAAAGGATTAGAAGGAGTGGTTAGATGCTATTAGACAGCGGGAAAATGAAATATTTGTGTAAGGAGTATGGTGATGCTTTTTACATTTTAGATTCGGAACAATTTAGAATGAATTATAATGAGCTGATTAATGCGTTTAGAAGTATTTATCCAAAATTCAATATTGCATATTCTTATAAAACAAATTATACGCCAGAATTGTGTAAAATTGTAAATCAAATGGGCGGATATGCTGAGGTTGTTTCCGACATGGAAGTGGAAATTGCACAAAGAATAGGTGTGTCTCCCTCAAAGATTATTTGGAATGGACCATATAAAAATGCTGAGAAAATGAAAGAGTTGCTTCTTGTTGGTGGTACAGTAAATATTGATTCAGCTTATGAGTTTGATATAGTAAGGAATATTGCGTCTGCTTATCCAGAAAAAGTTCTCAATATTGGTATTCGTTGTAATTTTGAAATCAATGATGGAGTTTTATCACGTTTTGGATTGGATGTAAATTCAAAAGAATTTCAAGAAGCATTAGAACTTGTTGAGAAGATACCTAATTTGCAGCTCTTTGGTTTGCAGTGTCATTTTGCATCAAGAAAGTTGGATACTTGGAAAAATCGTACAGAAGGAATGCTTAAAATTTTAGATAAATATAATATAGTACCTAAGCATCTTGATTTGGGGGGCGGTTTATTTGGCAAAATGCCTGATTCACTTAAGAAGCAGTTTGATTCTGAGATTCCCACGTATCAGGATTATGCGAATGAATCAGCATCTGTGATTAAACAACATTATGCACATTTGGATGATTCAAAAAAGCCAATGCTTCTATTAGAACCGGGGAGTGCCCTTGTAGGAGACTGTATGAGTTTTGTTTCCAGAGTAATAAACATCAAACAGGTTCGAGGCAAATCTATTGCTACCCTGTTGGGAAGTATTTATAATATAAATCCGACTTTGAATAAAAAAAATCCACCTATTACCGTTTTTCATATGGGAGGGGAGGAGAAACAGTATGAGGATTTGGATTTTGGCGGTTTTACGTGCATTGAGTCTGATTATATATACAAACATTTTACAGGAGAGTTAGCGCTAGGAGATATGGTTTTATTTGGAAATGCTGGTTCATATTCAGTGGTTTTAAAGCCACCATTTATATTACCTAATTTTCCTGTGATTGACATATGCGAAGACAACATAAAGGTTATTAAGAGAAAAGAATATTTTGATGATATATTTCATACTTTTGCATTTTAGAGGTTTTGGTTGAGTAATATATTGTAAGCATTAATGCATGGAGGTTTAGATGAAGTTTTTTCTTAAAAGAATAATGGATGTAACAGCATCTGTCTTAGGCTTGATTGTCTTATCTCCGCTTTTAGTTATTATTGCAATAGCAGTTAAGATAGATTCAAAAGGACCGATTTTGTTTAAACAAGAGCGTTTGACAAAAGATGGAAAAAAATTTAGAATGTTAAAGTTTCGTTCGATGGTTGTAGACGCAGAACGACAAGGTGCGGGGCTGTTTAATTTTAAGGATGATCCTAGGGTGACAAAAGTAGGACGTGTACTTAGAAATAGTAGTTTAGATGAATTACCGCAATTAATAAATGTATTGCAAGGTTCTCTTTCACTGGTAGGCCCCAGACCTCCGGTAACTTATGAGTTAGGAGATTTTGCAACACTTAATAGGAAGTATAAAAAAAGATTTCAAGTAAAAGCAGGGATTACGGGATTGGCTCAGGTGAAAGGGAGAAATGATATTTCTTGGGATGAAAAAGTCAAGTATGATAATAGGTACATAGACCTGTTTGAAAAATATGGCATTTTTATCGATATAAGAATTCTAATGGAAACCGTGCTAAAAGTATTTAAGAGTCAGAATATTTATGAAGAAAAAGCAAACGAGTCAATGAATGATGTCGAAGCAGCAAAATTTGCAGAAGCGGAAATTATTAGACTTGCACATCTTCCAGATGAGGAAATAGAAACGAAATCAGACTGTAAAAAAAGATGATATGACTGTTTTAATAAAAATTATAATAATAAGGGGATTAAAATGAATTCAGATATAGAAAACCGTTTGATATGGCTTGGTGGAAAAATTGTAAATGTTAATGATGCAAAAATAAATGTGTTATCTCCAACATCTCAGTTTGGATTGAATGTGTTTGAGGGGATACGTTGTTATTGGAATGGAGATAAACAGCAGCTTTTTGCGTTTCGTTTGGAGGATCATTTTAAACGTTTAAAGCGATCTCAGTGTCTTTTACAATTAGAAGATAAATATACGATAGAAGAATTGAAAGAGGCATTTTTTGAAATTATCAGAGCAAATGAATATAAACAGGATATTGCTGTACGACAAACACTATTTGTGGAAGGATTTGGATCTTGGGGCTCTAGTGAAAGTGTCAATATGTTTGTGGCACCTATTCCCAAAGAAAAAACTAGTGTGGAGTATAACAAGAAAGGATTGAGATGTTGCGTAAGCTCTTGGCGGAGAATTAATGATACTACACTTTCTCCCCGAATTAAATGTGGAGCCAATTATATAAATAGCCGAATGGCGCAACGGGAGGCAATAAGAAATGGATATGATACTACCATCTTTTTGAATGATGTAGGTAAAGTTGCGGAGGGACCGGGTTCATGTCTATTTATAGTTCGCAATAATAGGTTAATTACGCCATTGATTACGGATAGTGTGTTAGAGAGTATAACAAGAGATACAATAATTATATTAGCTAAAGAATTGAAAATCGAGGTGGAGGAACGTACAATTGATAGAACAGAGCTTTATATGTGTGATGAAGCGTTTCTTTGTGGCTCTGCAATGGAAATAACCCCTGTTAATGTTGTAGATGGGTATTGTATTAATAGAGGAGAAGAAGGAGAGATGACCCGGCAATTACATAAAAAATATTTAAGTGTAGTTACGGGAATTGAGGAAGATAAAAGAAATTGGCTGACGAGTATTTATTGATGGAAGGAATGTAATGAATGGCTAGAGAATTTGTTGAAAATTTGGTTTCTGTGATAACGCCGGTGTATAATGCTGAAAAGTATATAGGAAAAACAATTGAATCGATACTTTCTCAGACATATCAGGACATTGAATTGATTTTGGTAGATGATTGTTCTACAGACAATTCGGAAAAGATTATTAAAAAATATTGTAAAAAAAATAGTAATATTGTATATTTTAAGCAAAAAACGAATCGAGGAGCTGCAGTAGCGCGTAATACTGCTCTAAAAATAGCAAAAGGACGTTATGTTGCCTTTTTAGATAGTGATGATATATGGTATCCAGAAAAAACCAAAAAACAACTGGAATTGATGCTTGAAAAGGAATCACCTTTTTCCTATACGGCAATTGAGATGATTAATGATCAGGGTAACCTAGTGAAATCTAAGAGAAATGTCAGGACGAGCATCGATTACAAATATTTGTTGCACAATACTATGATTGCAACATCGTCCGTAATTATTGATAGGAATGTTTTAGGAGATTTTCAAATGCCGCTTAGGAGAGGTGGACAAGATTATGCCACTTGGCTTATGTTGCTAAGAGAAGGAATTATTGCAAGGGGGATAAACGAGGCACTTGTTCAATATCGATTAAGTAACAATTCTTTGTCTTCTAACAAATTTAAAAGTATTCAGCAAGTATGGCAGATACAAACCGAAAACGAGAGTATTAGTAGGCCTAAGGCAGTATTAAATGTGTTTTGCTTTGGAGTAAATGCTTTAAAAAAATATTTGATTTAAGAGTTTATAAAGAATGGTTTGGAGGTTTTTATGGAGAAAAGAACAACTAAAAAACATTCATATAAGAATCTGAAAGATATTTCACTTTTGATTATTGGGTTTGATCCTTATATTGATGTATGGGATCATTATTTTGAGTTATTAGATAAATATTGGGCAAAAAGGCCAAAAACTTATTTGGCGACAAATACAATCGAACCTGATTATTTAAATGTAACAGTATTTCCCATTGGGAAAGATGCTGAATGGAGTAAAAAAGTATATAAGTCTTTAGAAAAATTAGATACCAAATATGTTTTACTGCTATTAGAAGACTTTTTTACCACCTCTTATGTTAATAATAAAAGTTTAGATGATTTGATAGGTCTTATGAAAGAAAACAATATATCTTATTGTAAACTTTTGAATCAGTCCAAGATGAGAGGGATGGCTTTTAAGGGGAAGAAGTACTTACATGTTATTAAGAGAGATGATGAATATGGTATTAGTTTACAGCCTGCAATTTGGGAAAAAGAATTTTTAAAGGAACTTGTTGGGACAGGTAACTATAATGCGTGGGTTTTTGAAATGAATCAAATTCGAAATAAGTATCAAAACAATAATGGGATTAACTGCCTGGCCGATGATAGGAACATTCTTCAAATTACACATGCAGTTGTGCAAAGCCAATATTTGCGTCATGCGGTCCGTGTTTTTAAAAAGCAGGGATATTATTTAAATGTAGGTAAAAGAAAAGTTATGAGTGTTCCCGATACCATAAAGTATAGAGCAAAGCAATTTTTTTCTGAGTATACACCAAGGTGTTTAAAACCCTTTATGAAAAATATGGGGCGATTATTTAAATTTAGCTTTGTTTCGGATAGGAGATAAGAATGAAAATCTTAGTAACAGGAGCCAATGGATATATAGGACAAGGTATAGTTAAAGAACTTTTAGTTAGAGGGCATACAGTTGTTGCCACAGATTTTAATTTAGATAATGTGGAGCTAGGAGCTCAAAAGAAGGCTTGTGATATATTTGAGATAGAAAATCCGTATGATTTTTTTGAAAGACCCGAGATACTACTTCATTTGGCTTGGAGAAATGGTTTTATCCATAATGATGACAGCCACATAAAGGATTTTCCATTGCATTATAGTTTTCTTGAAAAAATGATAAAATGTGGTGTGAAAAGAGTTGCAGTTCTGGGTACTATGCACGAAGTTGGATTTTTTGAAGGGAGTATCAATGAGAATACGCCGACTCATCCGCAGAGTTTATACGGAATTGCCAAAGATGCGCTAAGAAATGCAATTTTCCTGTTATGTAAGCAAAACAGAGTAGTCTGCCAGTGGATACGTGGATATTATATAGTGGGAAATTCTCAGTTTGGTTCTTCTATTTTTTCTAAGATTACACAAGCTGAAATGCGAGGAGAAAGTACATTTCCCTTTACTTTAGGACAAAATCAATGGGATTTTATTGACTATGATCAGTTTTGCAATCAAGTTTCATGTGTGGTGGAACAAGATAGGGTAAATGGGATAATTAATGTTTGTTCAGGGTATCCGGAAAAGTTGGCTGACCGGGTAGAGAGGTTTATTAAAGAGAATGGTTATAAAATAAAATTGGAATATGGTGCGTTTCCCGATCGTCCTTATGATTCAAAGGCAGTATGGGGAAGCGATGAAAAGATAAAATTGATAATGGGTGATAAGTAATGGAATTAAAGCCATTAATAAAAACAATTTACACTTATATTTTTAATTGGCATAAGATTATTTTTTTTAAAAGTTTTGGTAGAAAATCATTTTTAGGTCGAAGATGTACATTAAACTTAGCAGGGGAAGGGATATTCATTGGGGATAGAGTTCGAATTGGCAATGATTCCAGGTTATCTCTATATAGTGCTGAGGGACATGTGGCATCGATTAGAATAGAAAATGGAGCGTACATTGGTTCAAATTTATCAATATTGACAGCTGATAAGGTAGTAATTGAGGAAGATGTACTTATGGCGAGTTATATAAATATTTTAGGAGAGAACCATTCTATCGATCCAGAGAGCAATATACCTTATGGAAAACAACCACTTAAGACAGCACCAATAACTTTAAAACGAGGATGTTGGATAGGGCAAAATGTAACTATTCTTGGTGGAGAGAAGGGAATTACTATAGGTGAAAAAAGCATAGTGGGTGCGTGCAGTGTTGTAACGAAAGATGTACCACCTTATTCTATAGTAGTTGGCAGTCCAGCTAAGGTTATTAAAACTTATGATTTTGAGAATAGTAGATGGGAGAAAGTGGTTTGATATGCAGTATTACAAATATGTAATTGTTGTGCTTGTTTATCGAAATACAGAGGATATTATAGATTTTATAAAATCTTCCCGAGCGACAATTTCAAATTTTAGGATTATCATTGTCAATAGTTTCTTTGATAATGAATCAAAGTCTATTTTTGAAAAAATAGCTAAAGAATATGATTGTGACTTCTTGAATGTGGAAAATAAAGGATATAGTTATGGCAATAATTGTGGAATAGAGTTCGCAAAGAATCATTATGCATTTGGCTATTTAATATGTTCCAATCCTGATATTATAATTGAAAATTTTAATGAAAAGGTTATGGAAAAGTATCCTGATCAAATATATGGACCAGAAATAATAACCAAGAATGGAAAGAAACAAAATCCTATGCTGGTAAGGAATAACAAATTTTCATATCATTTGATTTATAAAGGTTATAGCAAAAGGAAAAAAATTTATATTTTATTAGGTTTGATGATTAATAAACTGAGTCGTTTTCTTTGCAGATCATATATGTTGATTTTAAAAAAGAAGGAGTATCGGGTGTTTCAGCTGCATGGTAGTTTCTTAATATTTGCTAATAGTTATATCAGAAAGAATGATAAAGTATTTGATGAAAATCTTTTTCTTTTTGGTGAGGAAGGAGTTTTAGCGTATCGTGCAGAAAGATCAGGGACATTTTTATATTATACAAAAGACATTCAGGTTTTTCATAAAGAGGATGGTTCTATGAAACTATTTTCTGGAAACTTAAATGCAGAAATCGTTAAGTCAATTACTTATTTTTATGAAAATTATGTACGTTAGTACTGTTGAGGCTAATTATGCTAGTATGTTTTGTTTTGTTGATAATTCTTTTTTTAATTAAGGTCATTTTTAATATTAAATTAATGCATCCTCATGGCATGTTTGTAACTCTTTGGCTTGTTTTTATTGCAGGAAGTCTATTATTGCTGAGCAATGATTATGAATTCCATTTTTTTGGTATAATATGGATAATGTCAGCTTTAATATTATTTTGTGTTGGATTTGGGATTGTTCAGTATTCTTTTCTGATGAGAAAAAATGAATTTGTAAAATGTGGTTTTATACCCCGAATACCTTGGGTATTATATATATTTTTTATATTAATAGGGTTTCTTGGAGTTGGCATTAACGCATTACATTATGGGATTGGCTTAGATACATTTAGCAGTTTTCAATCCTTGCAATCTGCCAGTCATAATGCTGCAGTTCAGAGATATTCTGGTGCTGAAACTTCATCTGGTGTTATTAATCAAATCTTTAATACATTTATATATATATTACCACTTTGTGCCGGTTACAATTGGGTTTATGCAGAAACAAAGTTAAAGAAGATTCTATGTGCAGTTAGCTTTTTGCCTACATTCATTTTAATGTTGATTACAAGTGCGAAACTAGCTATTGTTGCATATGTTATGCTATTTTTTGCAGGTTTTTATACATCTTATTTATACAAAAACAAGCAATTATTAAAAATAAATTTTAAAAAGTCCATTCAATATTCATTGATTGGTTTAGGATTATTTCTTATGTTCGTATTTAGTTTTATTTTGCGGATTGGAACGGATGAAGATAATTTGCTTAAGCTTATCATATCAAAATTAGCGATTTATGCATTTGGACATATTCAAGGCTTTGACATCTGGTTTAAGCAAATGGATTACCTTACTTTAGATTACGGGTTTGGTGGAAATACATTTTTGGCGATAGCATCTCGATTTGGTTTTGAGAAAAACGAACAGGGCATATATGATATACTGGAAGGCGCTTGTACAAATGTATATACACCATTTAGAGGGATCATTGAGGATTATGGTTTGGTATTAGGATTAGTACTTGTTTTTTTGATGGGAATGTTAACTTCATGGTTCTATATGCACGTTAGATATAGTCGAAAAAAGCAATTAGTTTCACAGCTGGGATTGATTACATTATTGTTTTGTGTTTTCTATTTTATTATATCGCCATGGACATATACAACTTATGTTTTTGCATTTGTTGTCTTTGCATTTTATATATTTATTGCTTTTAGAAAGGAGCAAAGATGATGAAGATAAAAATAAAAGACGACGATTTCATAAACGACCTTATCATTACTTTTGTTGGACAAATGTTAGTGATGATTTTGTCTTTTATTTTAAATAAGGTGATTAGTAATCAGTATAGTGTAGAAAGTTTTGGTGTATATAATTTGATAAAAAGGTCAGCATCAGTAGTCTCCTTTATGATGCTTATGGCCATGGGAATTGCAATCCCTAAATATATAGCAGAAGCAACAGAAAAGAAAAATGCTAAGGAAACAGAAAGTTATATGTTAAGTGGACTTTTTATTATTTTGTCAGCTTTTGTAGTGATATCAACAGTTTTGTTGATTTTTCAGGATTTTTTTTCAGAATTAATGTTTAAAGATAGAAATGCAGTAGTTTTGATCCTTCCGATTTGTCTGTTTTCGCTTGGTTCAAGTATAGTTACTTATGTATACTCTTTTTATAGAGGAGTTAATAATTTTGTTAAGTATAATAGAGTTAATCTTATTATGCAGATGGGTATGCTATTGTTGGCATTTGCTGCTCCCAGGAATTTTGTTGCACTTCATTATATTTGGTCAGCGTTTTTAATCATATATGGTATTTTGGGTATCTGGGGTATATTTAAGAACAATAATATTTCTTTCTATCATCTTAGTGAAAAATTATTTACGTTAAAGACAATGTTAGAATATGCTGTGCCCCGTGTTCCAGGAGAATGTATTTTGTTTGCATATAACTTGGTTCCTTTAGTGATTATTACGGATAAATTTGGACTGGAAAATGTAGCTTATTTTTCAGCAGCGCTCTCTATTAATTCTTTGATTTCGCCGTTATTTAGTTTAGTAGGTACAATTCTGTTACCATTGGTAAGCAAAAGCCTGGTCAATAATAATAAAGAGAATATGGTTCAAAAAATCAGAATTCTTGGATGGATGTATTTGATAGTGAGTGTTTTAGCCGTATTAGTAGTATATTTTATTGGAGAATGGCTGCTGATATTATTATACAATAAGAATTATGTACAATGTATAAATATAGTGAAGATTACAATACTTTCAATAGTTCCTAATGCATTTTATTTGCTTTTGAGGAATCCTTTAGATGGGATTAGCAAATATCCCTATAATACAATTTGTTTATTAATAAGTTTTGTTGTTTATGTAGGTGTTTTAGCGATTGCACCGACAATGGAAGTTTGTGGAATTGCCCTAATTTTGGCATATTCACTTCTTGGTGGATTATCATTTGCTTTTTGGAAATATGCGTTGAAAAAAACTGGTCTCAAGGAGTAGTTGAGTGTGTGTAAAAAATATCAGGTTAAAATTTGTTGCTTTTTTATTATCTTGAGTTTTTTTAGTGGGTGCATTACTAAGAAATATGATACAATTAATGACATAGATCCGAAAGATGTATTTGTGAAGTGTGCAGAATTGAATCAAAATAAGATATGGAAACCAGATGGATTAAAAGTAGAACTTATGGAAGTGCCACTTGGAATAAACTCGCACAATCCAGCATTTTCCTGGAATGTAAATGGGATAAAAAACCAAGTTTATCAGGATAAATATCAGATTGTAATATCTAAGTCTAAAAATTTACTTGAGAAGCAGAAGTATATACTTGATACAGGCTGGTGCAGATCTTCAGAGAACACATATGTAAAGATAAAAGATATTGATAAATATTTAGAAGATAACTCTGTTTACTATTGGAAAGTTCGATTAGAAGATACTGATGGAAATATCTCAGAATTTTCAGATTCTATGATGTTTTCGACTGCTGTTGGTTCAGAGTGGGAAGGGTTGGATGGCATTTGGACAAGCAATGGTTCTTGGTATGCATTTTTAAGAACTGAATTTATGATTGAGATGGAGGACTTTTCCAATAAGAAAAACAGGAATAATTCTGATAAGTACATAGAGAGAGCTTTACTAAGTATTACAGCATTATCACCAGAAGAAACAAAACAGTATGTTTATAATTTGTATTTAAATGGAAATTGTATAGGCGTAGGACCATCAAGGCAAAAGGGAAAGAAAATTAATTATAATGTTTACGATGTTACAGATATGCTGTCTGAAAAAAATGTTGTAGGAATAATTGGTTATTCTAATACAGAACAGTCAGTGCTATGCCAGCTTACATTGCATTACTCGGATGGAGAGAAAGAGATAATTTTTAATTCTGGTGAGAATAAAGAGTTATGGCGTGCATTGGATGGTGATTTAGTTTATGGTAGAAATGAACAAATGATAGGTACATCGTATTATATTGCCAATGCAGAAAATATTGATGCAACTATATATCCGGATGGATGGTTAGAGTATGAGTTTGTTGATGATAAGTGGGAAGTGCCGATTGTGACCAATAAATTTAGTAAAAGCGAACTATATTGTTTTGCATCAGAAAATATGCAGCGTTTTTTAAAGAAACCGGAAGTCGTTGAAAAAAAGCCGGAACATTATTTTGTGGATATGGGTAAAGAAATTATCGGAGGAATCAGATTAGATATAGATAATAATACAAATCATTCTCAAGAAATAATATTACGTTTTGGAGAGGAACTTAAGGAAAATGGAGAAGTAAAATATCAAATGATTACAGGCAATACTTATGAGGAAAAGTGGATTTTGAAGCCTGGACACAATGAATTAGAAAATCTGGGAATGAAAACATTCAGATATCTTGATTTGTATTGTAATGATCTTCCTATTGATGAAAAGTCTATTTATGGGTTGGCATTGAGACAGAATTTTAATGAGGAAGAATCGGATTTTAGCTCATCAAGCACATTGTTGAATGAAATATATGAATTGTCAAAGTATACAGTAAAAGCGACAAATCAGAATTTGTATGTAGACTCACAGTCCAGGGAGCGAAATGCATATGAAGGGGATGTTTGGATTAATATGTTGGCTTCATATGCGGTATCTGATGATTACACATTAGCCAGGCTGTCGAATGAATATCTTTTGGAGTGCAGAACTTGGCCAGCTGAATATCCTTTATATGCGATATATTGTTCTTATCGAGACTACATGCAGACTGGAAATATAGATTCTTTGGAGGAAAATTATCAATATTTAAAAAGAAATATAGAATTAGTGCCAATAGATGGTACGATAGGGCTTGTAAGAAATGATTATGACGAGGAAGGGTATAATAGGCCTTTAGTTGATTGGCCGGAAACAGAGAGGGACGGATTTTATTATGACGAAGCGGAATACAATACAGTGGTAAATGCTGTTGCCTGCCGGGCATATGAATATATGTCATATATTTCTGGTGAAATGGACTTAGATCTTGAAGCTGAATACTATTCAGAAGCTGCGCAAACAATTCGGGAGTCTATGGTTAGAAATTTATATAATCATGAGAAAGGGGCATTTTCAGATGGACTAGACAAGGATTATGTACGGATAGAGCACTATTCGCAGCATGCGACTGCATATTCTCTATATTCAGGTGTTTATTTAGATGATGATATGAAACGGGAAATGCAAAGATATTTGGAAAAGACCGGAAAGATTAAGATGAGTGTATTTGGGGCATATTTTTTATTGCAGGGACTGTATGATAGCGGAAATGGCAATTTTGCAAATAAGTTGCTTTTGAGGGAAGATAGAAATGATACACATACATGGGCATATATGATTAGAAACAGCTGTGCAACGATTACTACTGAGGCATGGGATACGAAAACAAAAGATAATATGACATATTCTCATCCTTGGGGGGCATCACCTTCTATGCTGATAACGGAAGGAATATTTGGAATAAAGCCCATAAAACCTGGATTTGAGGAGTTTCAAATTAAATTGCAGCCGGGAGAGATTAGAAGCGCATATATAAAAACGCCAATCATCAAGGGAACGATTGAAGTATCTTATTTATTAGATGAGAGTTTTAGTTTCCAGGAACTGCAACTTACGGTGCCATCAAATACAAACAGTGTTGTCTATGTTCCAAAAGAAATTTTGAAAGTAGATGAAGTGTATGTAGATAACAATTATTCTCATCTAAAGGAAAATGAAGAATGTTTTATTATTGAATTGAGTGCAGGCGGGCATGTGATTTCTATGAAGCAGCAAAGAGATTTAGAAAACTAAGAGAAAATTTGGATATTGAAGGAGTAAAAGAATAATGAGAGACTTTCAGGATTTGGATATAGTTGTAGTTGGAACAGGATATGTAGGGCTTTCAATATCAACTTTATTGGCACAGAATCACAAAGTAACAGCTGTGGATATATTGTCCTCAAAAGTAGACTTGATAAATAATAAAAAGTCGCCAATTCAAGATGACTATATCGAGGACTATCTCGCTAATAAATCTTTGAATTTGATGGCAACTTTAGATGGAGAACTTGCCTATAAAAATGCAGATTTTGTAATTATTGCAACTCCAACAAATTATGACAGCCGAAAAAACTTTTTTGACACGTCTTCAGTTGAGTCGGTTGTGGAAGTGGTTATGGAACACAATCCAGATGCCGTTATTGTTATTAAAAGTACCGTTCCAGTAGGGTTTACAGAATTTATAAGAAAGAAAACAGGTAATAGAAATATTCTATTTAGTCCAGAGTTTTTGCGAGAGAGCAAGGCATTGTACGATAATCTGCATCCGTCTCGCATTATAGTGGGGACAGATAAAAGTGATGAAAAGCTGGTAAATGCAGCACATATATTTGCAAGGCTTTTGCAGGAAGGAGCAGTCAAACAAAATATAGACACTTTGTACATGGGTTTTACAGAGGCTGAGGCAGTAAAATTGTTTGCCAATACTTATTTGGCGCTTAGGGTATCTTATTTTAATGAGTTGGATACTTATGCAGAGCTAAAGGGACTTGATACGAGAGCAATTATTGATGGCGTATGTTTGGATCCACGTGTTGGCACTTTTTATAACAATCCATCCTTTGGCTATGGAGGGTATTGCCTTCCGAAAGATTCAAAGCAGTTATTAGCAAATTATGCAGATGTTCCGCAAAATATGATGTCTGCAATTGTAGAAAGCAACAGAACTAGAAAAGACTTTATTGCTGATCAGGTTCTTCGGATGGCAGGATATTATGGATATGGCGAAGATAATGAGTGGGACAGCGCTCTTGAACGTACGGTAACCATTGGAGTTTATCGTTTGACGATGAAATCTAATTCTGATAATTTTCGGCAAAGCTCTATTCAAGGAGTAATGAAACGAATAAAAGCTAAGGGAGCATCGGTTATAGTTTATGAACCTACTTTAAAAGAGGGAGAAAAATTTTTTGGATCTGAAGTTGTGAATGATTTAGCTGAGTTTAAAAGACGAAGTCAAGCTATTATTGCAAATCGGTACGATTCGGAATTGGACGATGTAAAAGAGAAGGTTTATACAAGGGATATCTTCCAAAGGGATTAGAAAATATGAAAAAAACAAATGAAATAGGTTGGGTACACGGGATAAAAGGATTTAGTTGTATAGCTGTTGTCATGTTACATTTACTGGCCTGCTTTTTACCGGATTTCATGTCTGGAGGGACTTTTGTATACGGGGGGGTTTATAATTTTATCTCTTTGACTCCTCTAAATATATTTTTTAATGGGTCATTTTGTGTATATATTTTTTGGACTGTGAGTGCTTTTCTTTTGGCGTTAAAGTGGAATAAAAATAAAAGTATTGAGGCCATGAGAGAGTCGATTTTAAATAAGTATTTTAAAATGGTTATTCCGGTATTTATTGTAACGATAGT
>JAMPFA010000050.1 GCA_023664725.1 Roseburia sp.
GAAATAGATTCATAAAGAAAAATAGGAAAAGTGCCAACGAGTACTTGACACAAACTTTTTTGATGGGAATATTGCAATCAGGATTTGCATATGCTATAATGCCAATAGGCAAAAAGCGATTGCTTAATCAATGAGTAACACAGAGAAAAGCCGGGTGTGCAGACCCGGCTTTCTCTTTTTGGGCTAATTGTCGCTGCTATCTCCATCTAACCACTTGCAGATATAGTATGCAGCTATACCAGCCAAAACGGAGATAATAAAAGCGATTGCGTAATCCAGCATGAGTAACACCCCCTTTCTGTTGCCAGATTGGGGAGCGACAACGAAACAAGGATATCATATCTTCTGACACAATTCTACAATTTGAACTAAAATAATAGGAACGAGGAAGTGGGGAAAATCTTTAGTTTTTAGCTAATCAGATTAGAAAAATATATAAATTTAACAAAAGAAAAAAATATACAAAAAATAACATCCGCCCAGGAAGAAAAAAGCTTACAGTTAGGAGGCATTATGAAATTTAAAAATTCAATGTACTTTGTTACAAGAGGATTTAGAAGTCTTCAAAGTTAAGTAGTTGAAACTTTTACTTGACATTTTTGTATGACAAAATATAATAGTCATAAGGAGGGATGCGCAATGGCGAAAGCAGGAAGGCCAAAGGCTGACGTTACCAAAGAAAAAATTGTCAGTGTAAGAATGAAGCCGGAGGACTATGAGAAATTAAAAGAATATGCGGATTCTTCTGAGATGACTGTTACTGAAGTGGTGCAGAAAGGTGTTTCAATTATCTTGGATAAAGAAAAACGCTGATGAATTCTCTCCTTCGACAATAGAAGCAGGACTTGCTTTTTGTGCTGGATTGTGAGGGGAGTGTGGGATATGGCGTCAGCAGGGAAAACGGAAAGAGCCTGTTTTTGGATAGTTTTAAAGGAGGAAACATAAATGGCATTAGCAAAAAAGCCTGTGACAGGCATGAAGGATATTTTACCGGAGGAAATGCAGATCCGGGACTATGTGATTGGGGTGATCAAAGAAACATACCGGAGTTTTGGGTTTACCCCCATTGACACTCCATGTATGGAGAACATCGGGAACCTTAGCAGCAAGCAGGGCGGGGAAAATGAGAAACTGATCTTTAAAGTGTTAAAGCGGGGGGAAAAATTGAAATTAGACACAGCCCAGAGTGAGGCAGACCTTACGGATATGGGACTCCGCTATGACTTGACACTTCCTCTGGCGCGTTTTTACTCCAACAATGCCAACAATCTTCCCTCCCCCTTTAAGGCACTGCAGATTGGAAGCGTGTGGCGGGCTGACCGCCCGCAGAGAGGCCGTTACCGCCAGTTTACCCAGTGTGACATTGATATTTTGGGGGAGGCTTCTAACCTGGCGGAGATTGAGCTGATCCTTGCCACCACCACAACCCTTGGAAAACTTGGGTTTAAGAACTTTGAGATTCGGATCAACGAGCGGCGGATCTTAAAGGCAATGGCCGCTTACAGCGGATTTGGGGAAGAGGATTTTGACAAGGTCTGCATCCTTTTGGATAAAATGGATAAGATTGGAATGGATAAGGTTGCGGAAGAAATGGAACAGGCAGGATTTGCAAAAGACTCTGTGGAGAAATATTTAAACCTGTTTAAAGAAGCGGAAGGATTGGATAACATTCAGGCCCTTACCAAACTGGCACAGAAGCTGGATGGTTTTTTGGAGCCGGAGGTAAAGGAGAACTTACAGATTATAATTGACAGTGTGGAAAAGACAAAGACGGCAGATTTTGCCATGGTCTTTGATCCCACATTAGTCCGGGGCATGGGATATTACACGGGAACGATTTTTGAGATTGCCATCCCGGAGTTTGGGGGAAGCTGCGGAGGCGGCGGACGCTACGACAAGATGATCGGGAATTTTACTGGAAACAATGTGCCTGCCTGCGGTTTTTCCATTGGATTTGAGCGGATCATCCTTCTCCTTATGGAACAGGGATATCAGATTCCGGGGCAGATGGAGAAGACGGCATATCTCATTGAGAAAAATTATCCGGCGGATAAGCTTGTGGATGTGATCAAGAAAGCCCAGGCAGCCAGAGAACAGGGGCAGCAGGTTTTGGTAGTCCAGATGAATAAAAATAAGAAATTTCAGAAGGAAAAGCTGTCGGGAGAGGGCTATTGTAATATAGAAGAGTTTTTTGCAAAATAAGAGAGGAAACGAGGAGAGAAAAAATGGCAGAGTCAATGCAGGGACTGAAGCGGTCTCATAGATGTACAGAAGTTTCAACTAAAAATATCGGCGAAACTGTCACCGTTATGGGATGGGTGCAGAAAAGGAGAAATTTAGGTTCTCTGATTTTTGTGGATGTAAGGGACCGGTCCGGGATCTTACAGATTGTTTTTGACGATAAGACCGTGGGAACGGAAGGCTTTGAGAAGGCGGGAACGTTGAGAAACGAGTTTGTCATTGCAGTCCAGGGCAAAATCCAGAAGCGTTCTGCGGCAGTGAATGAGAATTTGAAAACCGGAGATATTGAAGTGGCGGCGGAAAGCATCCGGATTTTGTCTGAGTCGGACACGCCTCCTTTCCCCATTGAGGAAAACAGCCAGACAAAAGATGAAGTCCGGTTGAAATACCGCTATCTGGACTTAAGAAGGCCGGATATCCAGAAGAATATGATGCTGCGCAGCAAAGTTCTCTATCTGATGCGGGACTTTATGATGCGGGAAGGATTTCTGGAGATTGAGACGCCTATCCTCTGCAAGTCAACACCGGAGGGGGCAAGGGATTATCTGGTGCCAAGCCGTGTACACCCGGGGAATTTTTATGCCCTTCCCCAGTCCCCCCAGCTCTACAAACAGCTTTTGATGTGCTCTGGGTATGACAGGTATTTTCAGATCGCAAAATGTTTCCGGGATGAAGATTTAAGGGCAGACCGCCAGCCAGAGTTTACCCAGGCGGATATGGAACTGTCCTTTGTGGATGTGGATGATGTGATTGACGTGAATGAGCGTCTGATCAAATATGTATTTAAGGAGGCCATCGGCGTAGACGTGCAGATTCCGTTCCAGAGAATGCCCTGGCAGGAGGCCATGGACAGGTTTGGTTCTGACAAGCCGGATACCCGTTTTGGCATGGAATTAAAAGATGTATCCGATGTGGTAAAGAGCTGCGGGTTTGGCGTGTTCACCGGAGCCTTAGAGTCCGGCGGCACAGTCCGGGGAATCAATGTGAAAGGCCAGGGGGCAATGCCCAGAAAGAAAATTGACAAGCTGGTAGAGTTCGCAAAGGGCTGCGGTGCAAAAGGCCTTGCATACCTCTCTGTCAATGAGGATGGAACATACAAATCTTCTTTTGCCAAATTTATGGCAGAGGATGAGTTAAAGGCGATAGTTTCTGCTATGGAGGGAGAGCCGGGGGACCTGCTTCTCTTTGCGGCGGATAAGAAAAAAATCGTGTGGAATGTCCTTGGAGCTCTTCGTCTTAACCTGGCGGAGGAACTTGGACTTTTCGATGAAAATCAGTACAACTTTTTGTGGGTGACGGAGTTTCCCCTTTTGGAGTGGTCAGAGGAGGAAAACCGCTTTATGGCAATGCACCATCCCTTCACTATGCCAATGGAGGAGGATTGGGAGAATGTGGATTCAAATCCCGGCTCTGTCCGTGCAAAGGCATATGATATCGTGTTAAACGGCACAGAGCTTGGAGGCGGTTCCGTCCGTATCCACCAGAACCAGATCCAGGAAAAAATGTTTGAGGTTCTGGGCTTTACAAAAGAGCGGGCCTATGAGCAGTTTGCATTCCTTCTGGACGCCTTTAAATATGGGGTGCCCCCCCATGCAGGGCTGGCTTACGGCGTAGACCGCCTGGTGATGCATATGGTTCATGCGGATTCCATCCGTGATGTCATTGCATTCCCCAAGGTGAAGGATGCTTCCTGTCTGATGACCCAGGCGCCTGGAAAGGTGGAGGAAAAACAGTTGGAGGAATTGTGCCTTCGTGTGGTGGAAGAGGAGAAGGCCGGAGAATAAAATGTTTACATCCGGTGTTTTAGCCGCTATAATGAAAGAAAAAGGGAGTGATCCGTATGACGGAAAAAGAACTGATGCAGAAAAATATCGAAGAATTTTCCAGACTGCAGAGTTATATGCTATTGTCAGACAAAAATTCTGAGGCATACAGACTTATGAAAGACCGTTATATTGAACTGAAAGTAATCTTAAATGCTTCAGGCGTGAGTCTTACGGAGATTGATAAAATAAAGGAATGATGGAATTCGGAATTTGCCCTATAATTTTTACATTGGATACTTTTGTCAAAGATTATGTGGATAAAAACTATCCTTTTGACAGGAAAAAGTATCTCTTTGGAAAGCGAATCTTAATCCGCAAATATTATAACAAAGGCGCTGTGTTAAATTTTCTGGCAGGTTCCCCGAAAGTGATGAGGGGAATCCACACCGGAGTGTTTGCGGTGATTGCCGGAAGTTACCTTCTCTTATTCCGGCAAAAAGGGAATATAGCCTTAAAAATATCTATGGGTATGTTGGCAGGAGGCGGAGCCAGCAACCTTTTCGACCGTGTGGCAAAAGGTCATGTGGTGGACTATTTCAGTTTTGTTACGCCCTGGAAGAGGTTAAATAAGATTGTATTTAATCTATCCGACCTGTTTATTTTTATGGGGACGGCTCTTACCTGCGTTTTTGCGGAGAAGAAATGATTTTGTTCTTGTAAGTATAACGATGTATAGTAAGATTAAGCTGTATTTAGAATAAAGTATGCCGTTGTTGAGGAGAGGAACGGATATGCATACAAATGAAACTATACTGACACCATTGTTTCGCTATCTGCTTTGGTGTATTGAAAAAGATGGAGGGATTGATTTTAAGCAGGCTTGTGCAGAAATTAAGACTTTTTATCAGGTTGGAGAAGAAAACAAATTTCCAGGTGTATTTGAAAAAAAGAAGATGGAGACTGGAGTTTTTTAGAGCGAACGATTTAGTTGTTAGAAATGGAACCCCAGGGAAGCGATTTGATGTATTCTTTTTGGGAAAAGGAATCTGGGATTATTGAGAGTGAGCCATCCGGATGCTTCTAGAACAGATTGAAAGGAACCTAACACCCTCAAAAAAGGCGGCTGACTTATATTATTCTAATCATTGCCGGAAGAAGTCTAAGATTGTAGACGGATGCATAATTTTAAAAGGAATGAGTTCATCTACACCGTCATTGCTGAACAGCATATATGATACGAATCAATACAGCGGTGGTGGATTTTATCTCAGGCACAACGGAATCGGGATCGCTATTGATCCCGGATATCATTTTTTGGACAATCTGCATCATGCGGTATATAAATACGAAAAGGATGAGGAAAAGAGAAAAATCAAATGGTATCTGGACGAGGTATCCTATAAAATTGCGAAAACATATCAAGAGAACGGAACAGGATTTCATGAGGATACAAATACATTGTACCTTGTTTTGCCCAAAGAGAGCGGAGTGCGTGAGGATACAGGGATTTTAAAAGACATTGCGATAGATAAGGATGGCAGTTTTCGGTTCAAATGGAACGGGGAAAACGATATACGATATGACGTGGCATCTATTTTAGAAAATCAGCTCAGGCAGGAGTGTGGCGATAATTTGTTTTGGCTTCTTCCGGCAGAGGTTGGGATGACTTTTCGGATGACTGACGGGGCGGTTCGCTGTTCGCAATGCGGAAAGTTTACCAAAGATGAAGAGCATTTATGTCCTTCGGACGAATTTTTGACCTCTCTTTTCCAAGAATGTTCAGCAGGACTGGGATTTCAGTTGAGCAGCGATAATTACATTTCAGATTATAAGTCAGGTGAAATCAGAAAAGAATATGGGAAAAGATCATATCCTTTTCTGATGTGCAGCAGCTGTTGCATTAATCAAAAATGCGACAATAGAAATCCGATTTGAAGCGTCAGATATACGAATACTAAGTTTGTTTACGTTAAACTTGCCTTGCTCCCCATCTGCATCGTCAAGAAATCTAGCCGTAGCCACCGCTACGCCGTCGATTTCTTTTCTTGCATATGAAAAGCAATGCTGCGTTTAATATAAAACAACTTAGTATTCGCTGTACGAGAATATCCGGGAGAATATTTAAGCCGTTATCAAGGTTGTTATGATACGGTGCATGATTTTTTTGCAAAGGAAGAAAATAAGGGGTTATTCTTTTTGTTGGGAATGACAAAAATTGTAAAAATTCATGATGCAAGCTATGAGATGGAAAAGGAACAAAATGTCCCATCAAAGCAAAAAGGAGATTGAGTTCGTGTTAGCTTTTAAAAAAGGTGTATGAAATATCATATATCTTTTTTTATTACCTCAAACTTGAACCTTATCTTGCAAATATTACATTTCTTAAATTTTATGTACAATTTCCTTAACAATAATTAAGTTTTGTCTTGACACTTAAAAAGTGTAATAGTATACTACTAGTTGTCACGATTGGTTATTTTTTGACAGAAATGTTAAAAATGACCGGATGCTGATTCACAGAATGTGGATCAAAATAATTTTTAAGGAGGAAAATATGAAGAAAAACGTGCTTATGAAAAGCAAACGTATGGCTGCTTTTGCACTGTCATTGTCTATGATCCTGAGCGAAGGCGCTCTGGTAAATGCGGGACAGATGGATGCAGCGCAAGAGATGGATGCTGAAGTTCTGGACGCTGACATTGAAGATTTGTCAGGCACAGAAGCAGAGCAGGAAGATGCTGACGCAGGCATAGCGTTGACATCAGAAGATGAGCTGGTTCTTGAGGAAGAGACGGAAGAGACACTGTCAGATGCCAAAGGAGCAGCAGTAAAACCTGGAACAGTTGGGAATTTCCGGTTTGAGACAAAAACAAATGGAACACTTAGAAATTCTGTATTGAGCTGGGATAACGTTCAGGGTGCAGATTACTATGAAATCCGGGTAACGGATGCCAATGGGACAGAGTATGGTGAGAGTTATTATGGTGACGCAGTAGCAGCGATTCCATATGATAATACATCAAATCTTAAATATAATTTGGAGGACTTGATAGATTATTATGTGGCATATCAGAAAACTGCTGATGGCACAGCATATGAAATGATGCGTTCAAATGGTTTGGTATATCCTGTGTCTCGTGGCGGCAGTTATAATATTTTTGTTCGTGCAGTCAAAGATGGTGAAAAAGGAGATTGGTCTGCGCCAGTAAGTTTCACTATGTCTGCAGCAACAACGGCAGAAGTGCTTTCTAATGTAAAATTGAACGCAGAAGCAGGTGAGACCGCATATATTTCTTATTCTCTTGGTGAGGAAAATGATTATGCGGAAGTTGAAGTGACAGACAGCCAGGGAAGGGCTTATCATAGTACTTATACTCTGGTTAATGGGGTGGCGACACTGCAGTATGGGCGGTCATATTATGGACGTTATACATTGTCACAAAACAGTGGTCTTTATGTTTATGAGCCAGTGACGGATGCGGCTGGAACTCGTTATACACCAGTCCTGGTAGATGGAAAAGCTGTTTCAGCATTCCAGGTTGGAGAGACTTATACAATCCGTCTCCGTGGCGTCAATACAACAGGAGCAGAGAATACATACAGTGAGTGGTCTGCCCCAATCACATATACGGTTGCTGGTGTTGCCGATAAAGAGGCGCCGGAGGCTACGGGCAATGTAAAGTATAATGCATCAAGCAACAGTGTGACCTGGAATGAGAGCAAAGGAAATTCTGGTTATGAAGTTGAATTGACCGAGGCAGGCCAGGCATCGGTTACTAAGACGGTTTACGGCGAACGGTTAAATGGTATTGAGTATGTGTACGATGACGATGATGAAATTATCAGCACTACTACAAATTTAAAACCATCTACATCCTATACAATCAGAGTTCGTGCTTTCAATTGGAAGGGTGAAACACAACAGTTTTCTGAGTGGACCGAGGCATATACCTTTTCAACTTGTGTTGAAAGGACTGACCTGGAGAAAGTGACTGGTCTTAAAGTAACTAAGAACGGAATATCTTGGACAGAGGCAAAGGATTCTGCCAAAGTATCTGGTTATGAGTTGGAAATTGTAGATGCTGATGGTAGAGCTTATACATATCTTCCGACTAAGAATGAAAATGGGGCATGGGAGACGAGATACTATTCTGTTGATGATGACGAGAATAGCACATCTCTGCCAACCTGGTTATACACATATGTAGAGGTGAAGGATACAGACGGTGTCGTAACAGGTTACGAGCCTCTTGAGCTTGTTTCATCTAATGGCAGTGCAGTTGATGTGAGGGCTTTTAGCATACCGGGAAAAACATATACTGTTCGGGTACGTGCTTACCGGGGTTCTGCCAGCACAAGATCATATGGTGAGTGGTCTGATGCAGTGTCCTATACAAAGGAAATGACAGCAAATGCCGGTTCTGCACAGGGTATTCAGGGTGCGCCTGCAAAAGTGTCAGGTCTTGTGTTAAAGACAGAAGATGAGGATGCTACTTTATCTGCACCTACCCTCCGTTGGAATAGTATTGAGGATGTAGACCATTATGAGTTTGAAATTAAGGATTCTAAGGGTAACTCATATACGAACACATGGAATTATGTAAATCATGAGTATGTAGTAAATTATGCTCAGTCAACCAGGAATGAGGAGACAATTTCAAATCTTGCCGGTCTGAAAGCTTATATCAAAAACGCAGGAAGCACAATTGAAACAGTGCAGAATGCAGCAGGCGAAGATGCAAAGACCTTTGAGGCTGGTGAAACTTATACAATTCGTGTAAGAGCTGTTAATGTATATAAGGTATGGAATGCAAATAAGAACACATGGGATTATGCTGATTACTATTATGGCGGATGGTCCAATGCAGTGACTTATAAACCGGGAAAATCTACAGCACTTACAGGATTGAAGTATGTAAGGTCAGATGAAGATAATTATTACTTTACATACAAAGCAGTGGTAGATAATTCCACAGTATACTATCAGATTGCAACAGATGCGAACTTTAATTCCGCATCCAAAGTTACTGGTACAGATTGGCGCTACGTTTCCAGTACTGAAAATTTACTTGCAATTTCAAAAGATAGTTCTTTCCTTGAAAAAGGAAAAACATATTATATCAGGGCTGTCAATTATGCATGGGCAAACAAAAAGGACATCGATGAATTGACAGAAGCTGAAATCCAGGCATTAAGCCCGTCTGTTGCAACCTTTACCACGGAGGCAGCAAAGGGGCCGAAGAATATAACCGGATTGAAACTCTATAAAGAGACAGATGACGGTTACGAGTTCCGCTTTAATGCAGTGTTGAAAGATGAAGATAACGATCATTATGAATTGCAGTATACCCAGGACCAGAATTCTGCAAACTGGTATGCTGTCAGCAATAGCACATACATTGACAGGGACGACATAAATGAAGGAACTACTTATGTCAGGGCAGTAGCATATGTATATCAGCTGAATGAACTGACAGGTGATTATGAAAAGGTTTATGGCGCTCCGTCTAATGTAGTGACGATTACCAAGAACAGAAGTACATCTGCGATCAGCAAATTGAAACTGTCTAAAAAGACAAATAATGGTGTTTACTTTACTTTCTCTGGCACAGTAAGAAAGGGTCAGTCTGTAAAAGTTCAATATTCAGATTCTAAGAGCTTTGCAGATAATAAGGAATATGATATTGATGTTGATTATCTTTCTTCTGAGGAAAAAGTAAACAAAGAGTTTTATCTTAGTTATTATGATTTGACACCTGGCAAGAAGTATTATGTGCGTGCCCGTGTGGAAAACAGTGATGCGAAGTCACAGGCGGAAGAGAAGAGTACATATACCAATGTGATTTCTTTCAGCACTGCAATTCCGAAACTTTATGCCAGTGTTTCAAGTGTGACAAAGAACAGCATTACATTACATGCACAGTATGATAATAATGATACGTATGTGACAGGCTCTGAGATTCAGAGGAAGGACGGCAAAAAGTGGGTGGATGTGGTAAAGACATCTGACAGCACTTACACAGACAAGAAATTGAAAAAGGATACGACATATTCTTACAGGGTAAGGCCTTACTTCTACAACCCGAAGACCAAGAAGACAACAACTGGTACATGGGTATATACAGAAGGCACTACCTGGGGAGCTGCTTTAAATCTGACAGCAAAAGCTGCAAGCAAGACTTCTGTAAAATTGAGCTGGAGCAAGGTATCTGGAGCAAAAGGATATGAAGTATACAGAAAATTAGGTACATCAGCTGCAACACAGATTTCAAATGGTCAGGGCAATGGGTTTACACAGTATGAGCTGGTGAAATCTTTAGGAAGTAAGAGCAAAGCTTATACAGATAAAGGCCTGACCCAGGGTATGGGATACAACTACACAGTAGTTGCATACAAAACATTAAATGGCAAGAAGGTAACAATTAGTGAGAGTGATTATGTTTCACTTGACTGGGGAATGTCAGAGATCAGTGCTGTACAGACATCTAACGGAAAAGTGAAATGGACATGGAATCCAGTATACAGTGCAAAAGGCTATTTAGTGGAGAAACAGGATAATGTAACAGGGAAATGGTCTACCTATAAGAATATTAAGAAGGCCAAGACAAATTCCATTACATTGCCTAAGACAAGCGACCAGAATGGCGTGACATATCGTGTACGTGCTTACAATGGAACGAAGTATACGGGTGCATTGACTTGTACAGTAATGCCGGTTCTTGCAGTTCCTGGTTCCGTAAAAGCAAAGGCATCGGCTAAGGATGGTTCGATTACTATTACCTGGAAGAAAGTAAAGGGCGCTGATTTCTACCGTGTGTTCAGGACAACAGACTCTCAGGTTGTTTACAATAAAGATATAAAGGGTTATGTTGGTACTGACGCAGAGGAAATTAAGTTATATGTAGCAGACAGCAGTAAGGTAAGCGGATATAGAGAAGTTACAGACACGAAAGATATGAACATTACCAAGATTGTGGATAAAGATGTTACATATACAAGAAATGGTGTTACTAACACAATACATGAAGGGCCTAAGACAGGTGTAACATATTACTATTATGTAAAGGCATACAAAAAAGCTAAGGCATATGAGTACGCAGATACAGATGAGGACAGAGATGGCAGCACAATTTCCAGTGCGTACAGCAAAGTTGCAAAGGCAGCTATCAAGCCAACCGCACCGAAGAAAGTAACGTTAAGCTCTGTAAAAGCAGCAAAGAATAAGGTAACTGTGAAGTACAAGAAGGTGAAAGGTGTTGACGGATATGATATTTTCCGTTCTACCAGCAAGTCAAAAGGCTATGAGGTAGTAGGCACCGTTACCGGTGACAGTAAGCTTTCCTATGTTGACAAGAAGTCAAAGAGCAACGAGCTGAAGAAAGGAAAGAAATATTATTATAAAGTTCAGGCCTTCACTTATGATGAGGCTGGACAGAAGGTATATGGAAAGGCTTCTTCTGTGAAGAATGTGAAAGCAAAATAAGCAGAAGATGTAAAAGAAGGTAGTAAAACTACCGATAGTTATTAAATTTGCTTGCTACAGTTTTAAATTTTTCTCATGTTTACCGCCCGCAGGTTTTCCTGCGGGTGGTCCTTTTATACAGAAAAAAGCAGTGGACGGTCTAAATATCCACTGCCTTAAAATAGATAAATGATCCCATGTAGTTACACCAAAACGGGTAGCGTAAATAAGTTTGTGTTTTTGGAAATAAATGGCTCCTTTTTGGTAAGAATTAGGATATGCAAATTCTTATCGAAAAGGAGTGTTTTTATGCCAGTAGCAAAAGAGCAGATTCGACAGATCATTTCAGAAAACAACTTAACCAGCGTTACCGATGTCTATGCCCTGCTTAGGGACAGTTTCAAAGATATCCTTCAAGAACTTATGGAGGCAGAACTGGACGCCACCCTCGGTTATGAGAAAAACCATAAGGGGGATTTACAGACAGACAACAAACGCAATGGGCATTCCAAAAAAAATCTCAAGAGCCAGTATGGAGAATTCCAGATCGATGTGCCCAGGGACCGGAATGGGGAGTTTGAACCAAAGCTGATACCAAAATACCAGCGGGACATCTCTGGAATTGAAGAAAAGGTGATCTCCCTTTATGCCCGTGGAATGAGCACCCGGGACATCCACGACCAGTTGAATGATTTGTATGGGATTGAACTGTCAGCGGAGATGGTCAGCAAGATCACAGACAAGATCCTCCCGCAGGTCAAAGAATGGCAGTCCCGCCCACTAAACCAAGTATACCCATTTGTGTTCATGGACTGCATTCATTACAAAGTCCGGGAGGATGGGCGGATACTAAGCCGTGCCGCATATGTTGTTCTGGGCGTGACAGCTGAAGGCTGCAAGGAAATCTTAAGTATTACTGTAGGGGCAAATGAAACCAGTAAGTTCTGGCTGGGGATGCTGAATGACCTGCACAACCGGGGAGTAAAGGATGTGCTGTTCTTTTGTGTGGACGGGCTGCCAGGGTTTAAGGAGGCCATACAGGCGGTATTTCCAAAAGCAGAGATACAGCGGTGCGTCATCCATATGCTGCGCAGCTCATTCAAATATGTGAGCTATAAAGACCTGAAAAAATTTGCCTCCGACTTTAAAGCAGTCTGCAGTGCCCCAAATGAGGCGGCGGCCCTTTCAGAGCTGGAAAACAGAAAAGAGACGTGGGGGAGAAAATATCCCTATGAGTGGGGGAAATGATTTCTGTAAATTAAGATCTTCTATGATAAGTTAGTAGGACCCTAGTTACACCAAAACGGTCTTATTTTTCTCAATAACTGCCTTGATTTCTTCTGTGTCTTTTTCTGTAGCAAGAGCTATCTGTTCTAAAGTGTAGTTATTCTCATACATGTTTAAAGTAACTTTAATTATTGCACGTTCTATACCCTGTTCTATACCCTGTTCTATACCCTGTTCCAAGCCCTGTTTTAAACCTTGTTCCATACCCTGCTCCAGCCCTTGCTTTAAGCCTTTTTCCATCCCTCTTGCCAGTCCTCTTGCCGTTGCAGTTTCCGTAATGATCTTTTCCCATTCCCATGATTTCATATACTCGATTCCAACCTCCTCACTCTGCTTGATCTGGCGGACCATATCGTCTACCCGCTTGATATCCTGGTTCATGATATGGTCAGCGGTTGATTCCTCAATATAGTTTAACATATCAATTAAGTTTTGACTAGGGTTTCCTTCTGTTCCTTTTGTATACAAAAATAATTTCACTGCGCCGTCGTTATAGGAAACGGTATTGTCCTCCACGCACTGGTTTTTTATGGTATATACCATTCTTTTTTGGTCAAAGGGGTCATAGGGCAGGATCATAATGATAAATACATTGGGAAGTTTTTCATAACTGACGCTGGTCTTTAACAGCTTTGTGTCAATGAGCCCGTGATAATACCGCATTTTTCTGGG
>JAMPFA010000051.1 GCA_023664725.1 Roseburia sp.
TGAGGCTATTGTTTATCTAATTTTACCGACCCATTTTCAAACTAACACCATATTTTTATTCCCAACCGTGAGTTAAGGCATCGGTTTAAAGGAGAGTTAAATGCGGCAGGAATGAGCCAGTTAAGCGTCCTTGGGCTTGTGGCATGTGAGGCGGCATACAGCCAAGGGGAAGAGTGGTACCAGGAAATGTACGCCTATGTAAAGAGCAATATAGATTTTACCAGAAAATTTGTGGAGGAGCGTATGCCCGGGGTAAGTATGATTGATCTGGAGGGGACTTACCTTGTGTGGCTTGACAGCGGGAGAATCTTCGGGGACAGCGGGAAAGGATTTCAGAGGATTAACGTGGCCTGTCCCAGAAAAACTCTCACAGAGGCGTTAAAAAGACTGGAATCCCTTTTGTAGTTCTTTTATAATAGAGAAAGCGAAAAAGGACGAAGGAGAAAACGTATGAAATTGACCAGTGTCTTAGGGGAAAAGAAAATTACCCTTTCCTTTGAAGTATTTCCGCCAAAGGCGGATTCAGATTTTGAGAGTGTGAGACAGGCGGCTTATCAGGTGGCAAAGCTGCACCCGGATTACATGAGCGTCACCTACGGCGCCGGGGGCAGTACCAGTGAAAATACCCTTACCATTGCTGAGGGTATCCAGAAGGAGTACGGCGTGACCACCATCGCCCATCTCACCTGTGTGGGAGCCACAAAAGATTCCATCAGAAAGGCTTTGACTGACATGAAAAAAGCCGGCATTGAAAATATACTTGCCCTCCGGGGAGACAAGCCTCAATGGATGGAGGGAGAGCCCTTTACCGATTATCACTATGCCTCAGATTTGGTGGAGACCATCCGGGAGTTTGGCGGATTTTGTATCGGAGGGGCATGTTATCCTGAAGGCCATCCCGACGCAGCAAACAAAAAAGAAGACATTTTAAATCTAAAGAAGAAAGTGGAGGCGGGCTGTGAATTCCTAACCACCCAGATGTTTTTTGACAACAATATCTACTATAACTTCCTCTACCGGGCGAGAAGCACCGGAATCGAGGTTCCTGTCATTCCGGGGATCATGCCCATCACCAGGGCATCCCAGGTAAAAAATGCCATACGGCTCTCCGGCTGCAATATGCCGGAGCGGTTTAAAAATATCGTGGATCGGTTTGGCACAAACAAGGATGCCATGATGCAGGCGGGGATTATCTATGCCTCGGAGCAGATCATTGATCTCATCGCAAACGGCGTCTCAAACATTCATATTTATTCTATGAATAACGCCAGGGTGGTGAAGGGTATTCAGGAGAACCTGTCGGAAATCATCATGGTATGATTGTGCTGTCCCTTTAAAGTTTCCGTATTATTCTGCCGATACATTATATGGAACTTTATTGACATTTGTTGGTGAAACGGATATTCCCAACAGCCTCAAAAGATCAAGGAGGACGAATTATGAGTGCAATTTCTGATGTGGTATCATCTGCCCAGGCCAGCCAGGTAAAGACAGAGGATACGAAAGACACAGCCAAAAAGTCGAATGTGAAAGGCAGGACCATCGGCGAGCCAAAACTCAGCGACAAGGCGGCAAAATACTATGAAGAGTTGAAAAAGAAGTATTCCAACATGGATTTTATCCTTGTGAGCAGGGATCAGAAAGCTTTTGCCCAGTCTCAGGCGGCAAGTTATGCCAATCCCGCAAAAATGGTAGTGCTTATCGACGAGGATAAGATTGAGCGGATGGCGTCGGATGAAAGTTACAGAAGACAGTACGAGGGCATTATCGCCAATGCGGCAAGCGGTATATCCCAGCTTTCCAAGAGCCTTTCCAATAACTCCAGTGTAAAGGGTTACGGCATGCAGGTAAACAGCAACGGAACCGCTTCTTTCTTTGCTGTGATCGACAAATCTCTGGCAGCTCAGAGAAAGAGGATTGCTCAGAAGGCCCAGGACAAGAAAGAGGCAAAGAAGGCCGAGGAGAAGAAGGCGAAAAAGAAAGAGCAGCAGGAGAAGTTAGAGGAGTCCTGGAAGAAAGATTCCGGTAAGACAGGAAATATCAGAAATGATAAGGATGAAGTTACAGTTACGGCTTCCTCCATTGAAGAACTGCTAAAGAAGATCAGTGATGTGACCTTTGCCAGCATGAGTGATTATGCTCAGACAGAGGAGGAGAAAAAAATCGGACAGTCCTTTGATTTTTCCATATAAGGCGTATAAAAAATGAGAGTATGGCTTACTTTGCTATTTGCAGGGTAAGCCATTGTTTTGCGAAAAAACCTTGAATATTGGTATTATGTCATGCTATAATACATGCATGCTTTGGCAGGAGCAAAAACTATTATAATGATCGGCAGACGGTAGTGGCCGAAGAATGGAGGAACAGATATGGATTTGAATTTAAGACCGGAGAAGGAATGTAAATTTGATGCGGTATCACTGGGCGAGGTTATGCTTCGTTTAGACCCAGGCGAGGGAAGGATCCGTACAGCCAGATCTTTTCGTGCATGGGAAGGCGGCGGAGAGTACAACGTAGTCCGTGGCCTTAGAAGATGCTTTGGGATGAAGACTGCTGTTATTACAGCATTTGCTGACAACGAAGTGGGTATGCTGATGGAAGACTTTATCCTTCAGGGCGGGGTGGACACTTCTCTGATCAAGTGGATGAAAACAGATGGAATCGGAAGAGTATGCCGTAACGGTATCAACTTCACAGAGCGGGGATTTGGTATCCGCGGGGCAGTAGGATGTTCTGACCGTGCAAATACAGCAATTTCCAAAGCTACACCGGAAGATTTTGATTTTGATTACATTTTTGGGGAGCTGGGAGCCCGCTGGTTACATACTGGTGGAATCTATGCAGCTCTTTCCGAGCAGTCCTGTGAGACAGTTATCGCAGCGATCAAGGCAGCAAAGAAATACGGCACCATCGTATCTTATGACCTGAACTACCGTCCTTCTATGTGGAGTGCAATTGGCGGACAGGCTAAGGCACAGGAAGTCAACAAAGAGATTGCCAAATATGTAGACGTTATGATCGGCAACGAGGAAGACTTTACCGCATGTCTTGGATTTGAGATCGAGGGAAATGACGAGAACTTAAAAGAGTTAAATCTTGACGGATACAAGAAGATGATCAACGAGGCAGCAAAGGCATATCCGAACTTTAAGGCGGTTGCAACTACCTTGCGTGAAGTTAAGACTGCTACCGTAAATGATTGGAGCGCAATCTGCTGGGCAGACGGTGAGGTTTACAAGGCAAAAGACTACAAGGGGCTTGAGATCATGGACCGCGTAGGCGGCGGTGATTCTTTCGCATCCGGACTGGTTTACGGTCTTATGACCACAGGTGACGCTGAGATGGCAGTAAACTATGGAGCAGCTCACGGCGCACTGGCTATGACCACACCGGGCGATACCACAATGGCAAGCAAGAAAGAAGTAGAAGGCATTATGGGCGGTGCAGGCGCAAGAGTTCAGAGATAATATAACTGAGATTCACACCGGACAGGGGCTAAGGTGAGCCTTTGTCCGGTCTTTTTTTCCAGAAAATGGATTGTTATATTTTAATTTCGACAATATTTTTATCCGGGTTGTCCTATGATGTTCTAAAACCAAGAGAACACAGGAGGGTAAGAGATGAAAAGGAGAATATTGTTGGAACAGAAACTTCTGTTTGCCAAGGAGCTGGTGCGCAGGCAGAGCACGGCGGAGGACGCAAAGGCCTTTGCGGATATCGCAATTATAAATGATCTGTACGTGAAAAAAGGAGACAGCAGCTTTAACCCTATAGCAGAAGATGACAGGGTCCGCAGAGAATATCCCATCATTGAACTGCTGGAGATCTGGAACAAAAATAAAATCTGCAGCGGAAGCCGGCAGGAATATGATTTTTTAAATCGTTTGGAAAATGATATGTTTGGCATCTTTGTGGATGTTTTGATGAAACATGGAATGGTGAAGGATTATAAAGAAATGGTGGTTGCGTAGGCAGCCGCCATTTTTGTCTGTTAAAGTGTTACCTTAATATAGCTTTACAATCTGTGACTTTTTCACTATAATATAACTAGTTTATTTATAAGGGGAACTATTCATGAGAAAAAAATATGTCAGCGCAGCAGTGGGGATCCTTCTGGTTAGTTTCTTTGTCAGCGGCTGCGTCGGAAAAAAACAGTTGACTGACCCAAAACATCCGGTATCTCTGACGGTGTGGCATTATTATAACGGCTCCCAGCAGGAGGCATTTCAGGATCTGGTGGATGAGTTTAACAGTACAACAGGGAAAGAAAAAGGAATTCATGTGCAGTGCATGAGCAAGGGAACCGTGGGAGAGTTGGAGACTGCGGTTCAGGATTCCATAGAGGGAAAAGTAGGTGCAGAGGAAGTTCCGGATATGTTTTCCGCTTATGCAGATACGGCGTACCTGATCGAACAACAGGGGAAGCTTGCCAATCTTTCCAGCTATCTCACTGAGGAAGAGTTGTCAGAGTATGTGGATTCCTATATCACAGAGGGATATATTGCAGAAGATGGGGGACTTCGGATTTTTCCGGTGGCAAAATCCACAGAAGTTTTGATGATAAATAAAACAGACTGGGAGGCATTTTCGAATGAGACGGGAGCTTCTCTCAATGATTTTTCCACGCTGGAAGGGATTGCCCGGCTGGCGGAGGAGTACTATAACTGGACAGATGAGCTGACGCCGGATGTGAATGGGGACGGAAAAGCGCTTTACGGCAGAGACAGTATGGCAAATTATTTTGTCATCGGCATGCGTCAGCAGGGGACAGAAATTTTCCAGGTAGAAGACGGCAAAGTGACGGTGAATGATGAGAAAGAGAAAATCCGCCGTCTTTGGGACAACTATTATGTGCCCTACATTAAAGGGTATTTTGCAAGTTATGGCTCTTTCCGTTCAGATGATGTAAAGACGGGAGATCTGTTGGCATACACAGGTTCCACGGCGTCGGCGATGTATTTCCCGGATCAGATAGAGACAAACGGTGGAAGCAGAGAGATTGAATATACTGTTATGCCGGCTCCCGGTTTGGAGGGCGGAGAGGATTTTGCCATCCAACAGGGTGCAGGGATTGTAGTGACAAAATCGGAAGAGGTGAGAGAGTATGCCTCTGTGGAGTTTTTAAAATGGATAACCCAGGCAGAGCATAATATCCGGTTTGGATGTGAGGCGGGGTATCTTCCGGTAAAGACAGAGGCCGCCACCGGGGAGATGCTTGACAAAATGATCGGGGATAATCAGATAAAAGTCTCGGACAAAATTTACGCATGTCTTGGAAGTGTGATGAAGGAATCAGGAGATACAAAATTGTATGCCTGCCAGAGCTTTGAGGGCGCTTCCGCTGCACGAAGGGTATTGGAGTATTCCCTATCCGATAAAGCGGCAGAGGACAGAGCGCAGGTATTGGAAGCTATGGAGAGCGGAAGCAGTCTGGAGGAAGCATGTGCTTCATTTTTGACAGATGAGTCATTTGATGCCTGGTATGAATCCTTTGACTATTCGTTAAAGGAGACCATTCCGTAAGGCGTATCTGTAAAAAAGAATACCAAAGGTGGTGAAACCATGGGTGGACAGAGAAGAACAATGTTTCGTCTGCTGTTGATTCCGTTAATTTTAGTGATTGCGGTGCAGAGCGCCTTTTCTTTCGGAATGATGTTTGTGACGAATACATTTAAAGTATTGAGAGATGATGCGGTGGGGTCTATGACCCGCACCGTGGACAACCGTAAGGTGATTTTAGAAAATGATATGCTGCAGCACTGGATAGCTGTCTGCCAGGATACAGACGCAATAAATCTTCAGTTAGAGAAGTTTTTTGAAGATACAGGCTCCGATATAAAAAAATTTCTTTCTTCCAGAGACCTGCAGGAAGAATATCTGAAATATATTTTTCCTGAATTTGTGGATAAAGCCCAGTACGGCATGGCTACAGGGGTTTTTGTGATACTGGAAAATGATATGGAAAAATCCGGGAATTATGAGGGATTTTATGTCCATCATTCCGATATTGCATCAAGGTCTTCCAACAAGGGGGGGCTTTTGATGGAGCGAGGAGATAAAGAGCTGGCCAGAAGTAAAGATATTCCCCTGGATGTGTGCTGGTCTCCAAATTTTGATCTGATGCCCCAGGGCAGCAGGGAGGCAGATGATTTCTTTTTTAAGCCTCTTATGGCGGGAAATGATAATATCGGCGCAAACCCGGTAAATTTGGGTTACTGGTCCAAGCCTTTTGTACTGGAGGATGAGGATCATGACAGCTACCGGAGAGTGACCTATTCCCTGCCGTTAATTTATGAGGGAACAGTGTACGGTGTGGCGGGAATGGAGGTATCTCTGAATTTTATCAATACATATTTTAATCTGGAAGAGTTAAACGACAATGACAGTACCGGGTATGCGGTGGCAATCCGGGGAAAAGATAAAAGATATTGTTTTGTTTCCGGCAAGGGGAGCTTGTATGAGCTTTTGCAAACTGATGAGGCAGAGTACAAAGAGACAGAGTATGACAATTTTTATGAGGTTGTGTCTTCTTCCGGGCTTCATCTGTGTGCGGTCTCCAGCAGTCTGGACATATATGGAAACAATGCGCCTTATGAGGATACGGACTGGATTTTGGTGGGGCTGAATTCCAGAAAAAATGTTTTTGGTTTGTATCAGCGGATGTATTATTACATGGGGTTTGCCCTGCTGGCCGGGATGGCCTTTGGCATGGCAGTGCTTTATCTGGTGCTGAAAAAGCTGTTGAAGCCTTTTGGAAATCTTATGCAGTGCATAGAGGCGGGGACAGACGGCATTGCGGCTTATCAGAGATCAGATATTGAGGAGATTGAAAATCTTTATGATGTAATTTCCGATCTGACGACAAGACAGAAGCTTATTAACGAGAGGCTTTCGGAGGAGAAAGAGAGATATCGTCTGGCTATGGAGGGCAGTGACGACACCTTTATTACCTATGAATTTAAGACGGCAAGGCTTGAGGTACACAATCATTCCATGAAGGTGGGAAAGCGGGACTGTAACCGGATTGCTGACCGGATAGGCTTTTACAGCCGGGATGATATTTACTGGGAAGACCAGGAGCTGTTGGAAGAACAGTTTGAAAAAATGGATGGCAGCTATGACATTGAGTTCCGGGTAAAATCGGATGATGGGAATGGATACCGCTGGAAGAGCTTGAAGGGAACTGTGATCAAAAGAGAAGATGGGGATAATCCCCGCCTGGTAGGAAGCATTAAGAATATCCATGAGCAGAAGCTCTTTGAGATCGCTCAGAAAAATAAGGAGGTCTATGACACCCTCACTGGATTCTATACAAGGAAAGCAGGTCTGGAGAGGATCGGGCAGTTTCGCCGGGAGGATCCGCAGGGGACGCTTGTGTACATGAAAGTTCGCTGGAAAAAGGGGCTTGACAACCTGTACGGGCGCACCTTTAAGGATTTGATACTGGAAGAATTTGGACGCTGGCTGAGGGAGTATGTTTCACTGCCCCAGGATGACAGTGAGATTTACATTATCATGCGGGCAGGGGACAGCGATTTTATGGTATGGATTCCGGGAACCGACAAGGATGAGCCAGGTTTCCTTGAAGATTATGTAAATCAGTTGGGACAGGAAATCCTAAATTCCAGAGAAGAATTGCTGCAGATGGACATGTATCAGACTGCGGTGGACGCTGACCAGGATGTGCAGGCAGTGATGGATGATATTTTCCGCAAATACACGGTGTCCCCCATTGTCTCTTCCGGCAATGATGTAAAATCCAATATGCTCTCCCTGGTGTTAAATATTTTCGATAAAGGTGGAAATTTTGCAGTAAAGATGGATGTGCTTCTGCGAAAACTGGGAATTTACTATAAAGCGGGGGATGTTCTCCTGCTGATCGTGGATCAGAAATTTTCCACGATTTATCCGGAATATCAGTGGCACAAACACATTGACGCAAATGTGTGCAATGACAAAGTGCGCTGTGACGATGAGGAAATGGCAGCTTACAGGGAAAGCCTGAGTCAGGGGATGGAGACGATGTATGTCCCTGCCGGAGAAAGGGAAAAAGTATTTAGCAGCCTGAATTTTTTTATCGGAGAGAAGGATTGTTTTGTAGTGCCGTTGGTGGATAACGGAATGCTGATTGGATTCCTCTGTCTTCTGAATATGGAAGAGGATACAGAGATATCAGATACAGGAAAAGAGCTTCGGGAGATTGCCAGTATTATCCAGAACAGGCTGAATACAGAGAAGCATGATGTTGCCAGCAAGGCAAAGACGGAGTTTTTATCCAGAATGTCCCATGAGATCCGGACGCCTATGAACGGTATTATGGGAATGACGGAGGTTGCCTTAAAGGAGGGGCAGACAAAGGAGCGTATAAGAGACTGCCTGGAAAAAATCCGTCGGTCTTCCCGGAATCTTTTAAAAATCATCAATCGGATGCTGGATATGTCCAGCATTGAGAGCGGCAGGCTGCAGTTAGAGCTGAAAGAGTTTGATATGGCGGAGATGTTGGAGGATATCAGGCAGGACATATTGACTCAGGCAGAGGAAAAGGAGCTGGAATTTGAGTTTGTCAGTGAATTAAGCCATACCCGTCTGATCGGGGATGATACTAGAATTTCTCAGGTGCTTCTGAATCTTTTGGGAAATGCCCTGAAGTTTACGGAGCCGGGGGGTAAAATCGGTCTTACGGTGAAAACCCTTTCTTCCAATGATAAGGCAGATGAAATTTATTTTGAGGTGAAGGACAACGGGAGCGGCATCAGCAGTGAGGATCAGCAGAGGATTTTCCATTCCTTTGAGCAGGTTCAGGATAGCGGAGAGATAAACGTAAGTAGAGGAGTAGGTCTGGGGCTTACAGTAAGCAGCCGCCTGGTTCACATGATGGGTGGTGAGATAGAGCTTTTGAGTACCCCGGGTCAGGGCAGCACCTTTAGGTTTACCATATCCCTGGATCTTGGGGAGGAGAAAGAGGAAGAGATACCCCAGAAAAGCCAGTCGGTTTCTTTTGAGGGATTCCGTGTGCTTGTAGTGGAAGATAACGAGCTGAATGCAGAGATTATCTGTGAGCTTTTGCAGGAACGGGATTTTGCGGTGGATGTGGTGTTTGATGGAAAGCAGGCAGTGAACAGACTGGAGGAAACGCCGGAAGGCACCTACGATGTGGTTTTAATGGATATCATGATGCCTGTAATGGATGGAATGCAGGCCACCAGTGCCCTGCGTCATTCCAAGCGGCAGGATTTAAGGGAAATTCCCATTGTGGCTGTGTCCGCCAACGCTTTTGACGAAGATATGGAGAAATCTTTGGAGTGTGGGATGAACGGGCATCTGTCCAAGCCGGTAAATATAGATCTTCTGTTGTCTACGCTGGAGGAGATTTTGTTTTGAGGCTGAGATAGAAGAGTTTGATATTTTGCGTGTGTAAGAGGAAAGATCCCCGCCATTTTGGCGGGGATAAAATTTTAAGAGACAGTGCCCATAGAAATTCTTCAAAATCCAGTGAGAACATTTCATAATCTGTTGGTATTTTGGCTCATCCACAAAATATGAGCAATGGTTAAATAAATTGAAAAATACTTAACAGAGGTTCAGTTGTTGTGTCTGTGTTTCTTTGATATGATGATATCAGCAAAGGCCGATGCAAAAAATTTGTAAAAGGAGATACAGATGACAATAGGAAAAGTGATCAGAAAATATAGAAAAATGAAAAATATGACGCAAGAGGAAATGGCGGAACGGCTTGGGGTGACTGCCCCTGCGGTAAACAAATGGGAAAATGAAAATTCTTTTCCCGATATCATGCTCCTGGCGCCGATTGCCAGGCTGCTCGGTATTTCTCTGGACACGTTGCTCTCATTTCGTGAAGAACTGACAATGGAGGAGGTAAACGAGATTGTTCGTGAAGCGGATCTGAAAATGAAAGAAATGTCCTATGATGAGGTTTTCCGATGGGCGAAGACAAAGTTGGAGGAATATCCAAATTGTGAGACGTTGATCTTGAATCTTGCGGTCTTATTAGATGCACAGCGCATAGTGCAGGAACTTCCAAATGGAGCGGCCTATGATGCGTATCTATGCGATTTGTATGTCCGTATCTTAGACAGTGAGGATGAAGCAGTGCGCATTCGGGCAGCCGATTGTCTGGTTGGATTTTATATGAGACAAAAACAGTATGAGAAAGCGGAAAAATATCTGGAGTATTTTTCCATACAAAACCCGGAGAGAAAAAGGAAACAGGCTCAGATTTATGCAGAGACAGGCCGGATAGAGGAAGCGTACCAGGCCTATGAAGCGCTTCTGTTTGCAGATTACGGCAGGGCGAGTATGGAACTTCATGGAATGTATCTGCTTGCCCTTAAAAACAAAGATATGGAGAGGGCGCACAAGCTTGTGGAGAAACAGGAGGAGCTGGCAGGATGTTTTGAAATGGGGAAATATCATGAGGTTCCCTGCAGGCTTGAAATTGCAACCCTGGAAAAAGATGCGGACAGAGTGATTGAAACAATGAAAGAAATGCTTTCCTGTGTGGAGAAAATGGGTGATTTCAGAAATTCATTTCTCTATGAGCATCTGGAATTTAAGGAGATCAAAGAGGAATTTCTGGTGGAGCTGAAGGAGAAATTATTGAAAGGTTTCCGTGAGGATGAGAGTTATGGATTTTTGAGAGATGATGAGAGGTGGAAGGAGCTGGTGGGCAGGCAGCAGAGAGAATAAGTCTGTCTGTAGAGGGTGAACCCATGGCAGGCAGACTTCTGTTAATAGAAAAAAGCATATTCAAAAAATATAAGGGAGTAAAATACTGGGGATTGTATAAAATTTATGTGTCATGTATAATAGGTGGAGGAGGAATTTGCTTATGGGAATTTATCTGAATCCAGACAATGACGGTTTCCAGGAAGCCGTTCAATCCAAAATATATGTAGATAAGACAGGGCTGATCGCATGTACAAATAGCTTTATCAGTACAGAACAAAAATTTGTCTGTGTAAGCAGACCCAGGCGTTTCGGAAAATCCATGGCACTGAATATGCTTGCGGCGTATTACAGTCAGGGCTGTGATTCCAGGGAATTTTTTGCGGGGTTAAAAATCGAGAAGGAAGAAACCTTTCAGGAGCATCTGAATAAATATAACGTGATTTTTCTGAATATGCAGCAATTTTTAATTGAGGCGAAAAAGCAGGAGGTAACGGAATATTTAGAGCAGGAGGTTCTTGAGGAGCTTCGGGAAGAATACGGGGAATTTTTAAAAGGACGTGAGACTGGTCTCGCTGCTGCACTGCGGAAAATTCATGCAAAGACAAAGAAAAAGTTTATTATTTTGATTGATGAGTGGGACTGTGTGATGCGTGAACGGCAAAAGTCGGAAGAACTGCAGAAACAGTACCTTGATTTCTTGAGAAATCTTTTAAAAGACCAGCATTATGTTGCACTTGCATATATGACGGGAATTCTGCCTGTTAAGAAGTACGGGGAACATTCGGCGCTTAATATGTTTTGGGAATATTCTATGACTGACCAGTATGTTTTTGAAGAATATACCGGATTTACAGAAGATGAAGTAAAGGCATTGTGCCAAGAGTTTGGCATGGATTTTGCTGAAATCAGCAGTTGGTACGATGGATATACACTCCGAGAATATAAGCATATCTACAATCCAAGATCTGTTGTGGCCGCCATGTTCTGCCAGAATCTTTCCAGCTTCTGGACTTCCACTGAGGTATACGATGCCTTGAAAATCTATATGGAAATGGATTTTGACGGACTTCGCACAGATATTGTGAAGATGCTTGGCGGCGGACGTGTGGAAATAAATACACGAAGCTTTCGGAATGATATGCGCAACTTCAGCACAAGAGATGATGTGTTGACCTTGCTGGTTCACCTGGGTTACCTGGGATATGATCCCAATACAAAAGAGGCATTTATACCCAATAAAGAGATTATTATGGAATTTGAAAATGCCATGAGTACAGGGGGCTGGCCGGAGGTAATGAGTGTTTTAAAGGCGTCGGAAAAGCTTTTGGAAGATACGCTTTTATGTGATGAAAAGAGCGTTGCAGAGGGACTTGACAGAGCACATATGGAAGTGTCTTCCATACTGACCTACAATGATGAAAATTCTCTGGGCTGTGCTATCGGTCTTGCTTATTACAGTGCGAGGAAAGATTACAGGTTGATCAGGGAATTTCCTACAGGAAAAGGATTTGCGGACATTGTCTTTTTGCCGCTGCCTTCTGTGGGCAAGCCTGCCCTTGTGGTAGAATTGAAATATGATAAGTCTGCCGATACTGCCATACAGCAGATCAAAGACAGGGATTACACACAGGCACTTGAAGGTTATACGGGTGAGATTTTGCTTGTGGGGATTAATTATGATAAAGAGAATGTAGATAAGCCGCACAGTTGTGTGATAGAGAAGCTGGAAAAGCGGTAGCTGCTGTTTGACGGAGGGGATAAGATGGTCATTGAGGGAAATGTCTGAGTTGACGGAACATACTATTGCAAATGAGATTGAGGCGCCTCATGAAATATTAAGGAAAGAAGGGTATAATAATCATGATTAAATATATGCGTTTTTATGCAGCAAAAGCAGATATAAACATGATTTTTGGTACGGCAAACTCGAATAAAAGATGTTGTCTATGATACAAGCAAAATGTATGATGGCACTATTCTTAAACCTATAGATTTTGTAAAAAGCCCGGTTTTAGAATATTCTATGGTGGGAGTTCCGGAGAAAGGACTGTTTCTTGAGCAACAGTTATACAGTTGTTCCAGTGATTTGGATTTCCAGAAAAAAGTTTCTAAATTCTTTGCAAAAATAAAAAACGAATTCAAATAGGTAAGAAAATATAGGGTGTATGTTTCACCCAATATTTTCTTACCTATTGCTAAATTTGACCAAGACAGGATTATTACAGAAGAAGATTTGAAAAAATGACGATATTTAAAAAGATACACTCCCTTATGGATGTGGTATGTTGTGAACTGTAGATGTAAACATTTCCGGCAAACGCAGTATTTTAGCGGAAATGCGGCATCTGCTAAAATACAACATATGCGGCTGGCTCATTTGTGGTGAATGAATAAT
>JAMPFA010000052.1 GCA_023664725.1 Roseburia sp.
TCTTCTGGATGCTTATTTCTTGCTATATTTCCTCACCTCCTTAACATACTTTTGGTAGGTATACATTATCATACCGTCGGTAGGTTTGTCAAGATATTTGATAATGCATTTATAAAATGTTAATTGATTTAAAAATAGTGGCAGAACTTTGTACTCCGCCACTATTCCTCTATACATATACGATTTCGCTATTTACAATCTCCCTCGCACAAGCCCTTATGTTATTCATTCTTCCTGTCCATTCTAAGGCGTTTTCTTCCTTTAGCCGCTCTGTTATGCCCTGTGCCTGTTTCATGCCCTCTATGAGCCGTTCAAAGCGTTCCTGCGCCTGTCTGTCGATGTCTGCAAGGTAGGCATGTAGCCTGCCGCTTGTAAGAAGATTGGTGTATGTAACCTTGCGGTGCTGCTTCAGATAATCCAAATGCCGCTGTCCCCATATGCCTATCGGCTGTTCTTCTTCGACGGGTACGGTTAAGCACGGTATCATGTAATCGCCTTGTCTTTCGTATTTGCCGCCCATTTCCTCAAATATTGATTTTGCCATTGTCTGTTACCTCCACATTCTTTTTTATTTTGAATGTCCGCAAAATCCGTCCTACATCCCATGGCGACAATGGTAAGTCCGATCACAAGCTGAGGAATTCCAAACCTCTCCGCAATGCCGGATGCCCCGGAAACAAACCAGTCTGCACCCTTCACCAGCATAACAAACCCTAAGGCTAATAAAAAGAGTGACAACATCATTTCTAACATACGCTTTCCTTCTTCTTCGTCCTGCATTTTGCAGAGCCTTCTCCATCCGATTTATAGGTAACAAAAAAAGAGCGTGACTCTGCTGCAATAGAATAATTACAACAAAGTCTCGCCCCTTAGTTAAAAACCAGATCTCCAACTGGGAATCGTACAGACGGCAGAGTAAACAAGGAAAATCATGCGGGCTACTCCCTTTATTTGAACAACATAAATCATAGCCTCCCTGTTTCGTCAATCATAATTTTGATTCTTTCCATGCCCGCCACAATGACTGTGGAGCCACAGATAAAACTGTTACGCCTGCAGCCCCACGATCTCCATCATCCCCAGGACTCTTTTTTCCCAGGTGTGATATTTCTTTACCTTCTTATACCCGTTATTTGCAATCTCCTTCCGCTCCTCCTCATGAAAAAGATAATATCCTGCCAGCTCCACCAGCTCATCCACGCTCTCAAAGCAGACAATATCCTCCTTATTTTTAAAATAATAGGGAATCTCCGCCTGGAAATTGGTCAAAAGAAATCCGCCGCACCCAAGCACATCCCAGATCCGAAGAGGCAGTCCGCTTTTGATATTGGGAATGGTAAAATTCAGATTAATCTTTGTCTCCCGAAATACTTTTGGCATCTCGCTCCAGTAATCCAGGGAACCGCCATAACGAACCCTTGTAAGATTTTCCGTATTGCTGTTGCTGTATATAGAAACAGAATACTTTTTGGACAATTCGATCAACGCTCGCTGCCTCTGCTCTGCCGCCGTCTTGAAGCCTAACACCGTGGTGGAAAAGATCAGTCCCAGATCAGAAAAGGAATCTTTTGATTTTTCCAGTTTAAAGTACTGCTGTAACTCCTCCAGCACATCCACGGTAAGCATTTCCTCTAAGATATTGCCGCCGCTTACGCACTGCTGTGCCCAGACTGCCGCATCAAAATAGCCCTGGAGATATGCCGGCAGAGTGGGCCTTAGCCTGTCATAGGAATTTCGCTCATACAGACTTCCCACAAAAGCAATATCATTTTTGTAAAGATATGCGTCATCGCAGTTTTCTAAAAGATAATCAAGCCGCCTGGTATTGGCAGCCAGGGGCAGATAATAGATATGCTCCACCCCCATGCCTTTAAATTCCAGAAAATTTGTTTTGTCAAAAGTAAAAAAGTAATTGCAGGGTTCAAAGACTGCTTTGTGATACATGCTGATCAATGGACTGTCACAGGTCCAGACCACATAGGGAATATCTATTTTTGCACAAACCTTTGAAATTACGGCAAAATAGTTGATGGTAAATACACAGTCACAGTTTTCTCTTTGAATAGTTTTAAAAAGCAGCTCCTCAAACCCTGGGTCCTCATCGTAAGAGACCATGTCATATTCCAAAAATACCTGCTGATAACCCAGATTGTCAAATGCCTCACACACATCGGCATAATTGTACGCTTTCCACTTATGCACTAAAATTTTCATCATTCATCATAAATGCTTACGATCTCGCCATCTAAAATACGATTCATATTTTTTACAGCACAGAAATTGCCGCACATAGAACAGGTATCCTCCTTTTCAGGAGCCGCCTCCGCCCGGTATCTCCTTGCCTTCTCCGGGTCCATGGCAAGATGAAACATCTCCTCCCAGTCTAATTTTTTTCTGGCATAACTCATTTTATCATCCCACTCTCTTGCCCCTTTCACGCCCTTGGCAATGTCTGCGGCGTGGGCCGCAATGCGGGATGCGATAATGCCCTCTTTTACATCCTCTACATTTGGCAGACGAAGATGCTCCGCTGGAGTAACATAACACAGGAAAGACGCTCCGCACATAGCTGCAACTGCCCCGCCAATGGCAGAGGTGATATGGTCATATCCCGGCGCAACATCTGTCACCAGAGGCCCCAGCACATAAAATGGCGCCCCGTGGCAGATGGTCTTTTGAATTTCCATATTTGCCGCAATCTGGTCTAAGGGCATATGTCCCGGCCCCTCGATCATCACCTGGACATTTTTTTCCCATGCACGCTTTGTCAACTCTCCCAATGTGATCAGTTCCTCAATCTGGGAGGCGTCCGTGGCATCTGCAAGACATCCCGGGCGGCAGGCATCCCCAAGACTTAAGGTGACATCATACTCCTGACAGATTTCTAAAATCTCGTCAAAGTGGGCATAAAATGGATTTTCCTCCCCCGTCATCTCCATCCACGCAAAAATGATGGAGCCCCCTCTGGAGACAATGTTGGTGAGACGCTTGTTCCGTTTGAATTTCGCTGCCGTCTCCTTATTTATCCCGCAGTGGATGGTCATAAAATCCACTCCGTCCTCCGCATGCATCTTTACGATATCCAGCCACTCTTTGGAGGTAATCTCTTTTAAGGCTTTGTGATAGTAAACCACCGCATCATAAATCGGAACAGTGCCGATCATGGCAGGGCACTCACTGCAGAGTTTTCTGCGGAATTTCTGGGTATCCCCGTAGGAGCTTAAATCCATAATGGCCTCTGCCCCCATATCTACCGCAGACTGCACTTTCGCCATCTCCACATCCAGATCTTTGCAGTCCCTGGACACTCCAAGATTTACATTGATCTTTGTCTTTAACATGGAGCCGATTCCGTTGGCTTTGATGCCCTTATGATTTTTGTTTCTGGGAATGATAACCTTTCCCTCTGCCATCAGGGAACAAAGGGTATCGATATCCATCTGCTCCTTCTCTGCAACATCTCTCATCTCCGGGGTATGTATGCCTTTTCTCGCCGCATCCATCTGTGTCGTGTAATCCATAACGTCCTCCTTGTGATGGTGAACTTTTGACACGCAATCGAACAAGGATTTTTCCCTAGTGTACTGTATCAGTGATACAGTACACTAGGCATCCCTGCGCATGAAAAACGGGCAATCCATTCCGGCGGACTGCCCTGCTGCATACTATGTTTTTCGGGTCTATCCCATATGCAAAACAAAACTTGTCTTAATCTTCCTACGCCGGCATTATCCGTCAGGTTCATGGTTCGAAATGTAACCGCATTTCCTCTCAGCCTATCAATATAAGCTCACCAGATTTTATTTTTTGTTTTCATCTACTGTTTTATTATAAAGAAACCAGGGAGCTGTGTCAATGGCAGAATTTCTTTGAAAATCATTCCTTTGTTTTTTATTTTATGTAGAGTTATCAAACCCACACAGGAGGAATTTATATGACCATCGAAACCTATTTCATATTTGATCGGAAATCTTCCAAGAAATCCTTAAAAATCGGGTGTTGCATAACATTTCTTATCCTGATTCTCTTCTTTCTCTTAATACTTACAATGTCAGTTACCCGAGCCACTGTTCCCTTTGCCGTCTCGGTTAGAACAAAAACTAAGCCAAAAAGAACTTTCTGACCGTTTGGAAACAGAAGCCATTTACATTTGCCGTGGCTCAATATCACGAATTGAAGACGGCAGCAGAACTGTTACCGATTTAGAACTATATGGGCTGTCAAAAATCCTTGGCAAACCCATTGAATCTTTTTTTGAAGATTTTCCCTCGTAATAAGCAAATATTCCACAATAAACATAATGAAGGAACTGAAAAAATTTTTCCAGTTCCCTTCTGCACAGATCTTATCACATATATCTTTTTTTAATTCAGTAGATTTCCCCGTCTCCCATTTTCCCAAATCGGACTTCACAGTCTTTCCTATAAAATGCAATCCCGTAACAGTCAATCTTTTTGTACCCTTCTGCCCTAAGCTCCTCCATATATTTCCTGTCATAAATCTGCTGCAAAGCCTTTTTTGCATCCTCTTCCAGATCATCGATGGAATCTGATACCTTCACTTCCAGGATAAACGACCTTCCCCGCAGGGACGGGCTCCTTAGCATAATATCACAACGCCCATTTCCGGTTTCCCTGTTGGACTGCACCAGGTAATTTTCACTCTGGCTTAAAATCCCTGTCAGAAAGCCATGGTAAAAATTCTCTGCACTGTCGTAGAAGCTGATGGTGCGAAAAAGCTGTCTGCTCAATATTTCCGTCATCCTCTCCGCATCCCCATCTTCCATTGCCTGGTACAGGTCGCGGAAATCTTCTTTTTTTATCCCATCCCGAAACCAGTTTAAAATCGTAGTCTTATAAATTGTCTTTACTTCTGTGTTGGGAATCCGCAAACGCAAAAAGATGGAGGACTCCTTAAAGTACTCACTTTCCTTCGTCAGATATCCGGTAAAATACAGAAAATTCCATAAGTTTTCCCCTCTGTCATACATATCTGCGTAGGTAATCTCTTCATGTACCTGGATGTCCAGCGTTTCCCCATCTAAAAGCCGCTCAATCTGCCCCTGTGTCTCCCTGTCAGCCCTTGCGATCAGATCTTTGATAATATCATTGGAACTGGTATTGATCCAGTATGGATGCGGAAATGCATTTACATCTGAGTATAAATCATACAGGAATTTAATCACACTCCAGGGATTATAGACCTCTGTTTCCCCAAACAGATATCCATCGTACCACTCTTTCATTGTGGCAAATCGTTCTTCCACGTCATAATAGGACATCATCTGCAATACTTCCGCTTCCGTAAAGCCAAAATGCTCACTATATCTTTTATCCAAAACAGAGACAATATTTAAATGGTTTAGCCCGGTAAAAATACTTTCCTTTGAAATCCGCAGGCATCCGGTGATCACGGCGAACTGCAAATAGTCATTCGTTTTCAATGCAGATTCAAACAACGAGCGGATGAAATCTACCATCTCATCATAAAATCCCCTGAAATACGCATTTTGCAGCGGGACATCATACTCGTCAATCAATATGACCGTATTCCTGCCCGTGGCCTGATACAGGCATTTGCTTAAAAATTTCAGTGAGCCGGTATAATCGTCATACTCTGCCTGCCCGTCTGTGATCTTTTGAAACAGTTTTTTATCTTTGTCACTGATCTGATCACTTTCCAGTACATATTGATGTCTCTGGAATTCCTCGGCAAGCTCATTTTTCAACTTATTGTATGCGGATGGAAAGACAGGCTGTTTTGCTGATTTTAATGTCAGGCTGACCAGGGGATACATACTCATCTGGCTGGTATACTGCTCCCCGGCCTCCATAATTTTAAGGCCTTTAAAAAGTTCGCTATTCTGCACATTCTTTTCCGTATCCCCGGTATCTTCAAAAAAATAGCGGAGCATGCTCAGATTCAGCGTTTTTCCGAAACGCCGTGGTCTGGTGAACAGATTTACTTTCCCTTTTAAATCCAAAAGTTCTTTGATAAACAATGTTTTATCCACATAATAGTAACCTGTTCTCACCAAATCCCCAAAATTTTCCACACCTACCGGCAACGCTTTTTTCATCTTCCACCTCCGCCTGATACTTTCCCCTATTATATCCTATCCCTGCTGGTTCAACAGCTCTTTCAAAATCTCATTCACCATCCCCGGGTTTGCCTTTCCCTTCATGGCTTTCATGGTCTGCCCCACCAGAAAACCAATGGCTTTCTCTTTTCCGTTCCTGTAATCCTCCACGGACTTGGGATTGTTTTTTATCACTTCTTCCACGGTATCCCGCAAAGCTCCCTCGTCATTTACCGTCTTCAACCCTTTTTCTTCCACATATTTCTCCGGGTCGATATCCTCTTGAAAGACAGCTTCAAAAACTTCCTTTGCCACCGTGCTGTTCACCGTTCCACTGTCTGCCAGATCAATGAGCTTCGCCAGATTTACAGGGGAAAAATGGATATCCTCTGCATCCATGGCATTTTCCTTTAGCAGACGTATCGTCTCTACCATCAGCCAGTTGGATACCTTTTTGGGCTTGTGGCAGATTTCTGTTGCCGCCTCAAAGATATCTGCAAATTTCTTTGTGCCGGTAAGTATTTTTGCGTCATACTCCGGCAGTCCGTACTCGCTCTGGTAACGTGCCAGTTTTTCTGTGGGAAGCTCCGGCTGTTTTGCCCGCACATTCTCAATCCACGCATCGCTTATTGACACGGGAACCAGATCCGGGTCTGGGAAATAGCGGTAATCCTGGGCGTCCTCCTTGGAACGCATAGCGTAGGAATACTCTTTGGCATCGTCCCAGCGCCTTGTCTCCTGAATGACTTTTTCCCCGGATTCGATGAGATCGATCTGGCGGTTTTTCTCATTTTCAATGGCCCTTGCAATGGCACGGAAAGAATTGAGATTTTTCATCTCCGTCCTTGTGCCAAATTCTGCTGCCCCCACTTCCCGGACAGACAGGTTTACATCCGCCCGCATGGAACCTTCCTGGAGCTTGCAGTCCGATGCCCCGAGATATTGGATGGTCAGTCTCAGCTTGTCCAGATAGGCAATGACTTCCTCTGCGCTTCGCATATCCGGCTCCGACACGATTTCGATCAAGGGCACGCCGGAACGGTTAAAGTCCACAACAGACACATCCTCATTGTCATCGTGAACCAGCTTTCCTGCATCCTCCTCCATATGGATTTCATGGATGCCTATTGTCTTTTTTCCTCCCTCTTCCGTCTCAATCTCAATGCCTCCGTTCCGGCAGATCGGCAGATAGAGCTGGGAAATCTGATAGTTCTGTGGATTGTCCGGGTAAAAATAATTTTTCCGGTCAAATTTGCAGTATTTTGTTATATCACAGTTTGTGGCAAGCCCAACTGCCATGGCATACTCTACCACCTGTTTGTTTAACACAGGCAGGGAACCAGGCATACCGGTACAAACCGGGCAGGTATGGCTGTTTACCGCCCCTCCGAATGCTGTGGAACAGGAACAGAAGATTTTCGTCTTTGTGGCAAGCTCCACATGGACTTCCAGGCCTATGACAGTTTCATATTCTCTACTCATAGTAGTTTTTCCTCCTTTTCGTCCTGTTTTTTGGACATACAGGGATGTCCGACGGACGCTCCTACTTTTCATGCACATCTGACATGGGACTGTGTCTGTATTCCCCAATACACTGGTAAGCATAGGCCGCCCGGATAATATTTTTTTCCTTAAAGCAGTCCCCGATCAACTGCAATCCTATGGGAAGCCCTTTCTCATCCAGACCGCAGGGGAGACAGATTCCTGGCAGACCTGCCAGGTTTACGGACACGGTGTAAATATCCCCCAGATACATTTTCATAGGGTCATCTAAACTGCTCCCGATGTTTGGCGCTGTGGTGGGAGCCGCTGGCCCAAGGATCACATCATAACTGGAAAAAGCCTTGTCAAACTCTTTTTTGATCAATGCTTTTGTCCGAAGAGCCTTCAGATAATAGGCGTCATAGTAGCCGGAGCTCAACACAAAGGAGCCCAGCATGATCCGGCGTTTCACCTCTGTGCCAAACCCCTCTGAACGGCTCTTTTTGTACATATCGTGAAGTCCCTCGTAGTCTTTTGTGCGGTAACCGTATTTAACACCGTCAAACCGGGCCAGGTTGGAACTTGCCTCGGCACAGGCGATGACATAGTAAGCTGGGATGGCATATTCTACCAGGCCTAAGTCAAATTCCTCCAAAACAGCTCCCTTTTCTTTTAAAACTTCCGCTGCCTGTCTTACCGCCTGGCCAACCTGTGGGTCTAACCCCTCCCCAAAATAATCTCTGGGAATCCCGATTTTCATGCCCTTCACCTCATCTTTTAAGGCGGAGGTAAAATCCAGATCCTCCCGTTTTATGGATGTGGAATCCTTTTTATCATAGGAAGAAATTGTTTCCAAAATAGCAGCACAGTCCGCCGCATCCTTTGCCACCGGCCCAATCTGATCCAGAGAGGAACCGTAAGCGATAAGGCCGTAGCGGGACACTGTCCCGTAGGTTGGCTTTAAGCCTGTAACACCGCAAAATGCGCTGGGCTGGCGGATGGACCCCCCTGTGTCAGACCCCAGGGCACAAACGCACTCTTCCGCCGCCACACTACTGCAGGAGCCTCCTGAGGAGCCTCCCGGCACATGGTCTAAGTTCCAGGGATTTCTCGTGGCGCCGTAAGCAGAAGTCTCTGTGGTGCTTCCCATGGCAAACTCATCCATATTGGTCTTGCCGATAACGATTGCCCCTGCTTCCTCTATATTTTTCACTGCCTCCGCCGTGTAGGTGGGAACAAAACCTTCCAGTATTTTAGAACTGCAGGTGGTGAGAATCTCTTTGGTGCACATATTGTCCTTTACCGCCACAGGAACCCCGGCCAGAGGGCTTTTTAATGTGCCATTTTCTATCTCTTTCTGGACTTTCTCTGCCTGTTTTAAGACAGCCTCCCTGTCCGCCACCGTCACAAAACTGTTTACTTTTTCTTCTTTTTTTTCTATGGCATCAAGTGTGGCCTCCACTGCCTCTTTCACCGATACTTCTTTTTCTTTTATTTTTCTTCCCAGCCCTAGGGCTGTCAAACTCATTAAGCTCATGTCTCTCCTCCAATTATCCAATGGTTTTTGGCACTTCAAATCCGCCGTTTCTCTTGGCAGGGGCATTGGATAATGCCTCTTTGCTTCCGTCCTCCCGGGAAGGGATATCCTCACGGAATACATTGTTTACCGGAAACACATGGGACATAGGCTCTACGCCGGAGACATCCAGCTCGTTTAACTTGTCGATATAGTCAAGCATTTCCCCCATATCCTTTTTTGCCCGTTCTTTTTCCTCTGGGGATAAATCCAGCTTTGCCAGAATCCCCACATACTCAATGGTCTCGTCACTGATTATATTTGCCATAGTTAATCCCTCACTTTAATGTGTACTTCCCGAAGCTGCTGCTCTGTCACCTGGTTTGGCGCACCGCACATCAGATCCTCTGCATTGCCGTTCATAGGGTAGGCAATGACTTCTCTGATATTGTCCTCCCCCAAAAGCAGCATGAGCATACGGTCGATGCCGGGGGCCATTCCTGCATGGGGCGGTGCACCGAACTGGAATGCGTTGTACAATGCCCCGAATTTATTTTTCAATACTTCCTCATCGTAACCTGCAATTTCAAATGCCTTTACCATAATCTGCATATCGTGATTTCTCACTGCCCCGGAGCTAAGCTCCACGCCGTTGCAGACAATGTCGTACTGGTATGCCAGAATCTCTAAGGGGTCTTTTGTGTTCAATGCCTCCAACCCGCCTTGTGGCATGGAAAATGGATTGTGGGTAAAACCAATCTCTTTTGTCACCGGATCTTTTTCAAACATTGGAAAATCGTTGATATAGCAGAACCGGAATGCATTTTTCTCAATCAGATCCAGTTTTTCCCCTAGCTCCGTGCGGATCATCCCCGCATAGTAAGCGGCTCTCTCCTCCTTATCCGCCATAAAGAAAATCGTGTCTCCCACTTCAAGCTCTGCCAGACTCTTAAACTCTCCTTTTAACTCCTCCGGGATAAATTTGTCGATGGGTCCTTTATAGGAGCCGTCCTCCAAAACTTCCAGGTAACCAAGACCTCCCATTCCAAGCCCTGTGGCAAATTTTAACAATTTATCATGAAAGCTCTTTGACATATCCGCATGGACTTTTATAGCCCGGACCGTTTTTCCGATAAAAGGTTTAAAGGTACATTTCTGGAAAAATTCTGTCAAATCTATAATCCGCAAAGGGTTTCTCAGATCCGGTTTGTCCGTTCCAAACTCCAGCACAGCCTGCTTGTAACTGTAGATGGGATAGGGCGCCTGGGTGACTTTTGCACCCTCCGGGGCAAATCTGTTGAAAGTTTCCGTGAGGACTTCCTCACCCACTGCAAACACGTCCTCCTGGTCTGCAAAACTCATCTCAAAGTCAAGCTGGTAAAACTCTCCCGGAGAGCGGTCTGCCCTGGCATCCTCGTCCCTGAAACAGGGAGCGATCTGGAAATATTTGTCAAAACCGGAAACCATCAAAAGCTGTTTGTACTGCTGCGGCGCCTGGGGAAGGGCGTAAAATTTACCCTTAAATTTTCTGGATGGCACAATGTAATCCCTGGCGCCTTCCGGTGAGGACGCACATAGGATTGGCGTCTGCACTTCCAGAAATCCCATATCTGTCATTTTTTCCCGTAAGAAAGCGATCACTTTGGAGCGGAAAATCATATTGTCCCTTACCTTCTGGTTCCTTAGATCCAGGTAACGGTATTTTAAACGGACATCCTCCCGTACCTCTTTGCTGGTGGCAATCTCAAAAGGAAGTGTGGTGTAAACTTCTCCTAAAATATCAATTTCGTGTGCCTCAAGCTCGATGGTTCCTGTGGGAATCTTGGGGTTGTATGTCTCCTCGTCCCTCTTTTCCACCAGCCCTTTGACGGATAGGGCCTGCTCTTTCCGGATGCCCTTTAACAGTTCACCGTTTCGGATCACTACCTGAAGGACTGCATACATATCCCTCAAGTCGATAAAGGATACCCCGCCGTGGTCACGGATATTTTCCACCCATCCTGCCACACGAAGCTCTCTGTCAATATCACTCTCTGTCACCTGTTTTAACGTTACGTCTCTGTACTTACTGCTCATCTTTTTTGCTCCCTTCTTTTTTTAAATTCCGGGACGGATTACATTTTCTAATCGAGCCGGAAAGAAATCTTTCCTGCCCGCTGCGCCGGACGCATGTTGCGTCAGCAACAAATATCCCTTTGCGTCCGGTGCATAAAAAAATCCCGGAACAATTTCTTGTCCCGGGGCGAATCTTCATAATCCGCGGTACCACCCGCATTGAAAAATATAAAACTATATTTTCCCTCTCTTCTATGCTTAACGCGCATGACGTACTGGCCTACTTGCAGATTAATGACTGTTCAACCAGTCAGCTCCAGAGTGTTCCCGCTGCATCCTCTTCCAAACAACGCTCTCAGTCGGTGACGTTGTATTCCTGTCGGCCTCTGAATCCAGGAGTCTCCTTCTTCGCCTTTCTCTGTAAACAATTCTATCAAGCGAACTGCTTTGTTCGTGTTTCAATATAGCACAAGTCATTTTGAATTGCAACAATTTTTTTGGAGGTGTCACTTAATCTTCCTCCAAATGCTCTCTGCCTTGGGCAATAATCGTCCGCACATGATCATCCGCCAGGGAGTAAAAAATAGATTTGCCCTCCCTCCTGCTCTTTACCAGCTTGTTCTGCTTTAAGATCCGAAGCTGATGAGAGATGGCGGACTGAGTCATATTTAGAGCCTGTGCCAGGTCGCAGACGCAGACCTCCGTCTCAAAGAGCACAAACAAAATCCGTATCCTGGTGGAATCCCCAAAAACTTTAAATAGCTCCGCCAAATCATACAACTCATTTTCTTCCGGCAGTGTGTCGTTTACGATTTTCAGTAAATCCTCATGAATCTCCACAGATTCACAACATTCAATTTCTGTATCCTGCAAAAAATCACCTCATTTTCCTGCTGCCGCATATAATTCTTCTACAAATTTCTTACAAACAAGGCACGGATCGCATTTAACACGGCAATGACCATAACCCCCACGTCCGCAAAAATTGCCACCCACATATTTGCAATTCCAACAGCTCCAAGGATGAGACAGATCACCTTAATTCCAATGGCAAAATAAATATTCTCATAGACAATCCTAAGACACTTTTTTGAAATCTTAATGGCTTTTGCAATCTTTAGCGGGTCATCATCCATCAGCACCACATCCGCCGCCTCAATAGCCGCATCGGAGCCAAGGGCTCCCATGGCAATGCCGATATCCGCCCGGGATAACACAGGTGCGTCATTGATGCCGTCCCCCACAAATGCCAGCTTTTCCTTTTCAGATTTCTGATTTAAAAGCTCTTCTACCTTGCTCACTTTGTCTGCCGGGAGAAGCTCACTGTAAACTTCACTGATCCCCAAGTCTGAGGCCACCTGATCCGCCACTTTTTTCATATCTCCGGTGAGCATCACCGTCTTTTTCATCCCCGCTTTTTTCAAGGCACTGATTGCCTCTTTTGCATGGGGCTTTAACTGGTCGGAGATTAAAATATGTCCCGCATATTTTCCGTCCACCGCCATGTGGACTACCGTTCCCACCTCATGGCACTCTTTGTATTCCAATCCCAGG
>JAMPFA010000053.1 GCA_023664725.1 Roseburia sp.
CAGCGGCACGGGCGTTGATCACAAAGCCTCAGCTGATTTTGGGGGATGAGCCTAAAGGGGCCCTTGATCCTAAAGCGACAGACAGCCTGCTTTGCCTGTTCCATAAGATCAATGAAGAGGGCCAGACGATTTTAATGGTGACTCACAGCACCAAGGCGGCAAGCCATGCAAACCGCATTCTTTTTATCAAGGACGGGGAGGTTTTCCATCAGCTCTACAGAGGAAATCTTTCTAACGAAGATCTTTACGCAAAAATATCAGACACATTGACTGTTTTGACAACAGGAGGTGAGAGACATGAGTAGCCTATCAGCAGTCTTGAAAAGGTGCGGGGAGCTGCAAACCTGAAAAGCATTTGGGGACTTGGGGCAGTGGTGGTCGGCATATTTGTATGTATCCTGCTGTTTTATTCCAACAGCTTTATTATGAAACGCAGGAAAAAAGAGCTGGGGGTCTACAATATATTGGGAATGGAAAAAAGGCATATTGCCAGAGTGATGTTTTGGGAGAACCTTTCCACCATGATGTTGGTCATGATTTCCACCACAGTGAGCATGTATGTGGGGGTGGATGATGAGATAAATGCCAGGTACGACGGGGATGTGGAAGTGTCCTTATATTTTGAGGATGTGCCGGATGCAAAACACAGGGAAGTATGATTGAAACCTGTGATAAGATAGATTTTGAGATGGATGGTTCAAAAATCGGTGTGTTATCTGTGCTGACAAAATCGGATTACGAAGCATTGGAACATACAAGCCTTTCTGAGATAGGGGAAGGCCAGGCAGCAATTATCGCTTCGCCGGAGCATGAGGAGGATACTGTGGTTCTATTGGGCAGGAAATATCAGGTATCAGAGAGCCGTGAGCTGTCTGATGGAGAATCTGTGTCTGATGTGGTTATGGGCGGCGGTGCAGTCTGTTTTGTAGTCAGAGATGATGCGGCGTTAAAGGAGATTTTTGCTGACCGTATCGCTGTGGCAGAAAAAAATCCAGATTCCATTCAGCCGGAGGTGGAATACCAGATCGCCTTGAATCTGGACAGGACAAAAGAGGAAAAAATTGCCTGTATCAATCGGAACCAGGAGAGGGTACATAGTTTTGCGGAAAGCGAAGCGAAAGAGCTTAGAGATGTCAGTGGTTACTCTGTAAGCTCAAAGCAGGAGGGATATGACAACTTTATCAGCTTAAACGGCGGTCTGCTTTTCCTGGGATTGTTTTTGGAACTGATGTTTTCCATGGTAACGGTGTTGATCATTTACTATAAGCAGATTTTGGAAGGGTATGAGGACAAAGAGCGTTTTGCCATTATGGAAAAAGTGGGAATGAGCCGAAAAGAGGTAAGAACTGCCATTTCCTCCCAGGTGCGCATCGTATTTTTCCTGCCGCTTATCGCAGCAGCCATTCACCTGGCAGCAGCATTCCCCATGTTAAACAGGTTTCTTGCCATGTTGAATCTGTATAACACAAATCTGTTTGCCCTCTGCCTTTTGGGGACAGTGCTGGTGTTCGGACTGATTTATTTTATCGTGTTCCGGATGACTTCTAAAACGTATTACAAAATTGTAGCGCAAGACAGTTGACCTTTGTGTAAATATATGGTATAAATGTTCCATAAAACCTTTATCGGAGTGGATTTTTTAAGAGTAATCTTTTTTCGCCACACAGTTACGCCATGTAATTGTGTGGCTTTTTATGCGCAGGGGTGCGTAAGGAATATAGCTGCTTTCGCAGCATGCACTCCGCACGGCGGGCAGGGAAGAAGTTCCTACCCGATTGCAAAAGGGAGGAAAATTTATGGAACAGACGTTTATGAAAGAGAAAAACATTCTGCCGTTGGTGCTGTCAATGTCGCTTCCCATGGTGATTTCCATGGCGGTCAATTCTCTGTACAACATTATCGACAGCTATTTTGTGGCGAAGGCCAGTGAAAATGCCATGACAGCCCTGGCCCTTGTGTTTCCCATGCAGAATCTGGTAAATGCCATTGCCATTGGTTTTGGCATCGGCATCAATGCAGTTGTGGCCTTCTATCTGGGGGCAGATGAGGGGGAGCGTGCAGATCGGGCAGCCACACTTGGCACGCTTTTCAGCCTTTTTCACGGGATAGTCCTAATGATCCTGTGTGTGGCGGGGATGCCTGTTTTTTTGAAAAATTTTTCTACGGACAGTGATATCATAAGTCTGGCATTGTGTTATTCAAACAGGGTGTTTTTGTTTGCACCGATGATCGCCCTGGGACTGTCTTTTGAGAAAATTTTTCAATCCGCAGGAAAAATGAAAACTACGATGTTTTGTATGCTCTGTGGTTTTGTTTCAAATATCATTTTAGATCCGCTGATGATTTTTGGTATCGGTTTTTTCCCGGCCATGGGCATTGCAGGGGCTGCCTATGCCACAGGAATCGGGCAGTGCATTTCCCTGGCGGTATATGTCCTGTTATACATATTTCGTCCCATTCCTGTGAAGATGGGAAAAAAGTACTTAATACTTGACAGGGATATCCTGAAAAAAATGTATGCCGTGGGTATTTCGGCCACCCTGAATCTGGCGCTGCCGTCTTTGTTGATCTCTGTGTTAAACGGGCTTTTGGCTGGTTTTTCAGACAAATACGTGCTTGTTCTGGGAGTATATTATAAGCTGCAGACATTTATTTATCTCACGGCAAATGGGATCATACAGGGCATTAGGCCTCTGATGGGCTACAATTTCGGGGCGGGGGAGCAGGAGCGGGTGAAAAAAATCTTTCACACGGCCCTTGTGATGAATATGGGGATTATGTTTGTGGGAATGTTACTGTCCTGGGTAATTCCCGGAAAACTGATGGGGCTTTTTACCGGAAATGTGGAGACGATACAGATTGGGATTACGGCGCTCCACATCATAAGCCTCGGGTTTGTGGTTTCTGCCGTTTCCATTACCTGTTCCGGCGCATTGGAGGGGCTGGGAAAGGGTTCCCATTCCCTGTTTATCTCACTGCTTCGGTATGTAGCTGTCATTATACCGGCGGCGTATCTGTTCAGCAGATTTGCCGGGGCAGCAGGAGTGTGGTCTGCCTTTTGCTTTACAGAGTTTGTGACGGCTGTCTGTTCTCTTTTGATCTACAGGCATGCCCTCCGGTAGCAAATTTTCTCTTTTCAGATTTTTCTATTGTAAGGTTAAAATGAACCGTATATAATAGAGATAAATCTGTTGTGGAAAATGGAGAAGGCGAGGAAGAGGAAATGCTGGGAGATACAAAAGGAAAAAATTTGGTAAAATATGTGAAAGATTATGTGGTGTTTGATTTAGAGACAACGGGAATCTACACGGATTCTGATGAAGTGATAGAGATTTCAGGGATAAAAGTAAAAGACGGGGAAGTCACGGAGGAATTTACCTCACTGGTGAATCCGGGAAGACATATACCAAAGGGGGCCAGTGCAGTCAACGGTATAAAAGATGATATGGTAAAAGATAAACCGGAGTTTTCCTCTGTACTTCCGAAATTTTTGGAGTTTGCAGGGGATCTGGTACTGGTAGGGCACAATATACATACCTTTGATATGAAATTTATTTACCGGGACGCACAGAAGCTTTTTGGTGAGATTCCTGGCAATGATTACATAGATACCCTTCGGTTTGCAAGACAGGTTCTGCCAGGGCTGTCTCACTACAAATTAGTGGATCTGGCGGAATATTATGGGATTTCTGCCAAAGGAGCACACCGGGCGCTAAATGACTGCCGTATGAACCAGCAGGTCTTTGAACGTCTGGCAAAGGAGGTTACGCCGGAGAAAATGGGAACAAACGGCCAGAGGATGTGTCCACGGTGCGGAGGTCTTCTGACGAAAAGGAATGGTAAATTCGGCGAATTTTTGGGGTGTACTTCTTATCCGGGGTGCCGGTATACGGAGAATTGTTGAAAATGCATCTGATAATGGGTCAGATAATGGAAAGAAATGGAAATGCGGCATTAATCTGAAAATCAGAGTGGACAAATAAAAGTTTTTCTACTACAATAATAGGGTAAACATGAGAAAAGGGAGGATACTATGCGAAAAAAACTGAGTGCGTTTCTGCTTGCAGGAATCCTGTTTTTTGCAGGCGGAGCAGAGAGTGTATTGGCGGCAGAAGCCGGTGTTAATGGAGGGAATGAAACAGTGCGGGAGGCGGTTTCCCAGGACTTTGAGGTTTCCCAGAATGCAGGGGGATTGAAACAATCCATCCATGTGAAAACAGATGAGCCAAAAGCCGATGAGATTTACAGTGAGCAGAAGGCAAGGAGCAAAGGTTCCAAGGCTTACAGCACGGATTATGATTCCTATTCCACCAACTATTATTATAATCAGTTAAACAGTGATGAAAAAGAACTGTGGGATAAGCTGGATGAAATTTGCCGTGGTTATCTTACCGGGACGGAAAGTTTGACAAACAGAAAAACTTATAACAAAAATGGATTATCTTTTAAGTATTATGAAACCAGGTATGTTTCTTTCTCAAACATGAACGTAGAGCGGGCGTGGCTGGTGACGGATCTGTTCCGTTATTCTAATCCACAGTATTATTTCTTGCAGCTCTTGACACCTGCTTATACTACAAATAATGGCGGACTGGTTGCATTGACCGTGTTTGACGCTTTTGGAGACGGTTATGCGAGAAAGAATGCAACCCAGAATATGTTTAATACGGTAAACAGCTGGATGGCACAGATTGACGCACAGCCCAATGATCTATTGAAAGAGAAAATGGCACATGATCTCATCTGTACCAGTGTAGTCTATGATCCGGGATATGAAGATTCCGGTATAAAGGAGAATGAATACAATCAATCTGCCTATTCCACATTTGTAGACAAAGTAACCGTATGTGCCGGATATTCCCAGGCAATGCAGTTACTGATGAACAGGGCTGGGATTGACTGTGGCGTAGTCACCAGCGAAGATCATGAGTGGAATATTATCAAACTCAATAATACATGGTATTATGTGGACTGTACCTGGGATGATTATGACGGATATCAGGGGTATGAGGTGATGTACGGTTACTTTAACCGCAGCAAGTCACAGTATTTGAGAGCGGATGACCCGAACAGCAAACATCATGTCACCGAGAGTTTTTGGAGTCCCTATCTTCCGTATTTGGATGCCCATGATTCCGGGGCAACGTTTTCTGATTATGGAACCATCAATGGTGCAGTGGGACAGTTGGCAGCTCCGACCATTTCAGTTTCCGGCGGAAAGGTGACGATAACGGCACAGTCGGGAGCCAATATCTATTATACATTAAACGGTGATGATCCAAGAGATTCCTTTACCAGATCCATCCGTTACACAGGCTCCTTTAAATTATCCTCTGCGGGAACCATCAGGGCAGTTGCCACGGCCAGCGGCTATTGGGACAGTCCTGTGGCAGAGTCTACCGTGAAAAAAGTTACAGTAAAGCTGAATGCCAACGGCGGCTACATTGGCAAGACAAGCGTAAAAACAAAAAGCAAATCTTTCTTTGCAGGAGAAGCCTATGGGAAGCTGGACACCCCGAAACGAAAAGGCGGATATGCATTTGTGGGATGGTATACGAAAAAATCCGGCGGTAAGCTAATCAGCTCTACATCAAAAGTGCCCGGAAATACAACTCTTTATGCTCACTGGGCAAAGATGAAGCCAAAGAGTACATCTATTTCCAAGTTACAGAGCAGCAAATCGGGTCAGATGACAGTGACGATAAAGAAAGTCAGCACGGCCAGCGGTTACCAGGTAAAATATTCCTTGAAAAAGAATATGGCTTCCGCAAAGACAAGAAATATAAGTACTAACAGTACAACAATTACCGGTCTGAAAAAGAGCAAGACTTATTACGTTCAGGTCCGCATGTACCAGAAAGATTCCGTAAGCGGTAAAAAACAGTATGGTGCATGGAGCAAGACCAAGAGTATAAAAGTAAAGAAATAAAAAGCTTTCGGATTAAGCTTTGAAAGAAAGCGGAGGAAGGGGCAGAACCGTTTCGGTTCTGCCTTGTTCCACGTCTGTGTCAGCGGGGGATTGGGCATGAAATCAAAAGTGAATTGGAAAATGGACTTAAAAGGGAAAACAACATTTCTGGGACTGATGATCTTTCCCATAGTGAATTTTTATCTTCTGGAAGCCTATACCCACAACGGGTGGAAAGAAGTGCGCCATTGGTCACAGATTTTTAATATACTTCTGTTAGAATTGTTTGCGTGGATTATGTTTTTTGTATTCCAGAGTGCGGTGGCGGCCCTTCGGACGGAGACAGCCCTTGTCATGGTGTTTGGACTTGTCAATTATTATGTGTATACCTTCCGTTCCCTGCCCCTTGTTCCCTGGGATCTGCTTTCCCTTAAGACGGCGGCAAGTGTAATGGACAATTATGATTTTACCCCCACGCTGCGGGCAGCAATGGTGGTCGTACTATTTGTCCTTGTATTTTTTCTGGAAGGATGTTTCAAATGCAAACTGGAAAAAATAAAATGGCAGTGGAGTCTGGCAGCTGCATGTATCCTGGTGGTTTTCACCTGTGTGTTTTCCAACATTTTACAGCGGGAAGATTTTCAGAACAAGCACCGGATGTACAATAAATTGTTTACTCCGGTGTTTATGTGGCAGGTAAACGGGCTTGTGCTCACTTGGGTGATGGATATGCCTTTTCTGACAGTAGAGAAACCCTCCGGCTATGACAGAGGTGATGCCATAGAGCTTCTGGCAGAGTACAAAGAGGAGACAGAGGTGGTTATAGATGAGGGGGAGATGCCAAGTATCATTGTGGTGATGGATGAGGCATTTTCTGATCTGTCTGTCTTAGGTGAGTTTAATCCCAGCGAGGATGCCTTGAAAAGTTTACACGAAATGCAAAGGGATGGAAACAATCTTCTGACAGGATATCTGAATGTGTCTGTCTGCGGCGGAAATACGGCAAACACGGAGTTTGAGTTTCTCACAGGAAATACTATGGCATTTCTCCCTCAGGGTTCTATTCCCTACCAGCAGTATATCAAGCAGGAAAAAGATGCGGTTCCTGGGTATTTGAAGAGCCTGGGATATGAAACTTACGGGATACATCCTTATCAGCCGGGGGGATGGGACAGAGACAGGGTATACCCGCTGCTGGGGTTTGAAAACACCAGTTTTTTGCCGGAATTTACCAACGCCACATATCTGCGGAGATATGTGGATGATGAGTCCTGTTTTGCAAAGATCATAGATATATATGAAAAGCGGAATAGTCCTGCATTTATCTTTGCCGTCACCATGCAAAATCATGGTTCCTACTCTGAGGCGTACGATAATTTTACCCCCCATATCACAGTAGAGGGAAAAAATTCTTATTCCCTATCCAATTATCTCTCGCTGGTACAGAGGACGGATCAGGCGTTTTTTGATATGATAGAGTATTTTTCCCGTGAGAAAGATCCGGTGATGGTGGTGTTTTTTGGAGATCATCAGCCCAGTGATACGGTGGCGGAACCGATTTTGGAGCTAAATGGCACTACATATAAAACTCTCTCAGAGGAGATGAGGGATAAACGTTACCAGGTGCCCTATGTGATCTGGACGAATTATGACACAGAGAGTGAGACCAGGGATACAAGCGCAAATTTTCTGGCGGGGGAGATGATGCTTCGGGCAGGGCTGCCCCTGCCGTCCTACCAGCAGTTTTTACAGGAATTAGAGCAGGAGTATCCGGTGATATGCGCACAGAGAATTGTAGATAACAGTGGGAAGAAAACAGAGGAAAAGGAGTTTTCAGAGAAATTAAAGCAGTATCAGAAGCTGCAGTATTACAAAATGTTTGACTAGAAGGAGAGTTCCATGAGCAGATATAAGCTGGGCAAAAACAGAGACAGAGAAAGGAAAGTGGAGTACAGGATTTCACCTGAGGCAGAGATGTACCTTTTGGCGTTTTTCCTTCCGGTTTTTATTTCAATGGCAATCCTGAAAAAAAATAATGTATATCCCTTTGGGGAAAACTGTATTCTGCACATTGACATGTATCACCAGTATGCGCCTTTCTTCACAGAACTGATGGATAAACTTAAGCATGGGGAGAGCCTTTTGTATTCCTTTCAGATTGGGCTTGGATCTGATTTTGTCTCACTGTTTGCCTACTATCTGGCAAGCCCATTAAACTGGCTTTTGATCTTTTGTCCAAAAGATCATGTGATTGAGTTTATGACCATTTTAATCGTATTTAAGATCGGTCTTAGTGGCGCCAGTTTTGCCTGGTTTGTGGGGAAACATTTTCAGACGAATGATCTTATAGTTTCTGTGTTTGGCTGTTTTTATGCTCTGTCCGGTTATATGGCGGCATACAGCTGGGATATTATGTGGCTGGACTGTGTTTTCCTTGCCCCTGTGATCCTTTGGGGACTGGAACTTTTGGTAAAAGAAAAGAAAACCACACTGTACTGTCTATGCCTTGGCATTGCCATTTTGTCAAATTTTTACATTGCCATAATGATCTGCATCTTTTGCCTGATCTATTTTCTGATCCTTTTGTTTGAGGAAGTTCCCCAGGTGGGAGAAAAAATAAAAACATGCGGCATATTTGCGCTCTACTCCCTGCTGGCCGGAGGCATGGGGGCAGTGCTGATCATACCTGAGGCCATTATGTTAAGCTACAGCGGCTCCTCCGGTTTTTCCTTTCCGGAGAACTTTGAGATGTATTTTGATATCGTGTCGGAACTTGCAAGGCACTGTTTTGATGTGGAAGTTTACACCGGAAGAGATCACTGGCCCAATCTCTACTGCGGTGCGGCGGTCTTGCCATTGATTTTTCTCTATTTTTTAAACAGGAACATTTCCTGGAAGAAAAAATTGGTGAGAGCTGTTTTATTACTGTTTTTCTGGGTCAGCTTTGCAAACAATTTATTGGACTTTATCTGGCATGGATTTCATTTTCCCGATTCCCTGCCGGGGCGTCAGTCATTTTTGTATATCTTTCTGATGCTCGTTTTGGCCTATGAGGCATATCATAACCGTGAGGGAAACCAGATTTACCATGTTATGTTCTCACTGGGATTTACCTGGGCTTTTCTGGCCCTCTGCGCCTTTGTGGCGGACTCCGGTATGGTGACGGCGGAGTCTATAGTTCTCACCGGTGTTTTGACAGGAGGATATGGGGCGTTGTTTTTCCTCTGGCATGTGGGAAAGGGAGAGTGGAACAGGTTAGCAGCTTTCACTGTGGTGGCGCTGGCTGTCATAGAAGTCTACGCAAATTTTGGACTGACTGGTTTTGATGTCACAAGTCGTACAGCCTATACAAAAAACTGGAATTCGGTGAAAGATCTTCTCTTGGAGATAGATTCAAGGGATGGCACGGCGTTTTACCGGGCGGAGGAGATGGAGCGTCTCACGAAAAATGATGCTGCCCTTTATCATTATTCTTCCTCCACCATATTTTCTTCGCTGATGAATATCGGAGTGGGAAATTTTTATCGAAAAATGGGGATGGAGGGGGGCAAGAATTTTTACAGCTACAGCGGCTCCACGCCCCTTAGTTCCGCAGTGCTTTCCGTAAAATATCTTATCTCCAAAAGCCCCTGTGAGGCCAGCCCATTAAGGACTCTGGCGGCGAAGGACGGGCAGAATTATATTTATCAGAATTCCTATACGCTTCCTCTGGGTTTTATGGTGGAGAAGAAGTTTGAGGAACTGTGGGATGCTCAGAAAGGAAGACCGATATACAATTTAAACCGCCTTGCCTATGTGCTGGGGGCGAAGGAGGATCTTTTGACGCCTCTGGAGGAAGTGCAGGTGGAAGAGGACAGTACAAAGATTACAGTGAAGGAAGACTGTTACCTCTATGCCACCTATGAGGACAGAACCGTCACAAATATCACGGTTACCTGCAATGACCGCACCCGGAAATTTACCAAGTGTGACCACGGCTATATTCTGGATTTGGGGTGGTGTCTTTCAGGAGATACGGTAGAAATAACAAATTCTTCGGGAATCAGGGATTTAAAGGTGTGCCCCTATGTGTTAAATATAGATGTGCTTGGGGAGGCCTACGAGGCATTAAACCGTCAGACTTTTGAGCCGGAGTTCTTTTCAGATACAAGGATCCGGGGGAAAATCCAGGTGGACTGGCCGGGGGATTTGATCTTGTCTATACCGAAGGAGGAGGGGTGGCATGTATTTGTAGACGGGGAAGAGATTGACAGCGGTACTTTTATGGAAAGCTTTATAAAAATTCCCCTGGGAGAGGGAGAACATGCGATTGAGCTGCGTTACCTGACGCCGGGACTGATTCCAGGAGCAGCGATCAGCCTTTCAAGCCTTGGAATATTTTGTGGAATTTTATTATGGAAAGAGAAGAAAAGCAATGAGATATACAAAAACACATAGAGCAGAATTTTTATCCCGTCCCAACCGTTTTATCGCCAAGGTTTTGCTGAATGGGAAGGAAGAGACAGTGCATGTAAAAAACACCGGAAGGTGCAAAGAACTTCTGATCCCCGGTGTAAAAGTAATTTTAGAGGAGAGTGATAATCCTGCCAGAAAAACAAGATTTGACCTGGTGTGTGTCTTTAAACCGGGAATTGGATGGATCAATCTGGACAGCCAGGCGCCAAACCAGGTGGTAAAAGAGTGGCTTTCGGCCCAGCTTTCGAAAACTGCGGAAAAGGGGTTGCTGTATTTCCCAAACATTACCGCATTTAAGCCGGAGTATGTCTTCGGCAGTTCCAGGCTGGATTTCTATCTGGTGGAGGGAAAAGAAAAATGTCTCATGGAAGTAAAAGGTGTTACTCTGGAAGTGGACAAAGTTGGGTATTTCCCCGATGCGCCTACTGAGAGAGGGATTAAGCATATGGAGGAACTGATCCATGCCTGTGATATGGGATATCGGTGCTATCTGGCCTTTGTGATACAGATGGAGGGAATCCATATGGTAAAGCCCAATAACATAACCCATCCGGAATTCGGGGAGACAATGGAGCGGGCAAAAGCGGCAGGGGTACATATTTTATATCTTATATGCAGTGTGACAGAGGATGAGCTTACGATTACAGAAGTGCGGGAAGGTTAAAATGTCCCACATAATGGACACATAAAGAGATACACTCTATTCAGAACAAAAATTCTGAAAGGAGTGTTTTTTTATGAAAGGATATGTAGTGGAAAATGGATACATGGGATATGTAGATGGAAAGTATATGCTGTTTGCAGATGAGGCGGATTACAGAGAATATATTATGGGAGAGTAATGAATACGAGTTTTTCCATTGATAAGACACGATGATACTGGTCATACCAGATGCCAAAAGAAAAAATATATGCTTCATTTAAAAAAAGGACAAACTTCTACAAAAAAAGGGATAAAATGCGGGATACAATTGACAAATTGTATAAAAAATAGTACAATACTGAAAAATATAGTAAATTGGTTTGACCAATAGAATGGGAGGAAAGAGTATGTTATTTCATGTGTACGGGGATCATGCTTTGAGCCAATGGATAGCGATGCTTTTAGTGCTTCTTGGATTGATCCTGCTAAACGAGTTTGCCAGGAGGACCAAAGCCGGAGGTCTATTGATGTTTGGAGTGGTTCCGGCAGTGTTGACTATTTACTTTATTGTGATTGCGGTTTCAGCGGCAGCGGGAGCAGAGTGGGCCCTTGAGAATCAGACCTATCTGTATATGAACGGGTGGTTTCATTATGCAAAGCTCTATGCAGCACTGGCAGGCTGTATCGGCTTTATGATGATCAAGTATGAGTGGGGAATCGGAAAGGCTCATTGGTTTAAGGCTTATCCTTTTGCCATTGTTGCTATCAATATCCTGATCGCAGTGGCCAGTGACTTTGAATCTGCCATCAATGGCTGGTACAGTTGGTGGCTCTCATCAGAGGGAGTATGGCTTTACGGCGGATGGCACAATGTAATGAACGGTTTGGCAGGACTTTTGAATATCTTCTGTATGACTGGATGGTGGTGTGTATATTCCTCCAAGGACAAGAAAGATATGATCTGGCCGGATATGATATGGGTGTACATTATTGTTTATGATGTTTGGAATTTTGCATATACATACAACTGTCTGCCCACCCATTCCTGGTTCTGTGGTCTGGCACTTTTGCTGGCGCCTACCGTTGCAGCGCTGTTATGGAATAAGGGAGGCTGGATCATGAACAGGGCAAACACCTTATGTATCTGGTGTATGTTTGCACAGGTATTTCCGCTGTTCCAGGAGACATTCCACGACGGTACCCAGTTTTTCCCATGGGCGACCATTACCACCCAGTATGCGGACGGCACAGTGAATGGCATTACGGCGGGAACTTCTGTCAATGCGGATCCTACAGCTATGACGGTGGTAAGTGCAGCGGCTTTGATCGTAAACATCATTGCTTTGGCATATATTATTTATAAGTCTGTCAGCACAAAGACCAATCCCTACAAAGGTGAAGTATTTACAGACTTTAAGTATTACCAGGATTGTGCGGATAGAGCTGAGATAAAATAGTGTAAAAAAGGGGCTGTGAAAAAAGTGGAGTTGATATGCTCCACTTTTCACAGCCCC
>JAMPFA010000054.1 GCA_023664725.1 Roseburia sp.
CATGCCTTTAAGCAATTCCCAATATGATGAGATCCTGCGTGAATATAACGCCAAACAGATCAGAAACCAGCACCTTGCAGAAAACCGCAAAAAGGAAGTCTATGCAAAGGACGCAAGACTAAAGGAGATCGATGACGCCATCTCCTCCTGTTCCGTCACCCAGGCCAGAAAGCTTTTAAACGGCGATAGAGCCGCCTTAGCAGTCCTGCGTGAAGAAATTAAGGCATACAGGAAAGAGCGGCTCCATATCCTTGAGAGACTAGGCTGCGGTGAGGATTATTTTGTTCCTGACTATGACTGCCCGGACTGCAGGGACACGGGATATATCGGAGATAAACGCTGCCATTGTTTTAAACAGCGTGCCATTGACTTAGTTTACACCCAGTCAAATATTCGAAATATTTTGCAGGAAGAAAATTTCCAGACTTTTTCCTACGAATACTACTCCAAAATCGAGATAAACCCGTCCACCGGTCTTTCATCCCTTGAGACTATGAAAAATGCCGTCAGGACATGCCACAATTTTATCGATGAATTTGACCGCCATTTTTCCAACCTCTTTTTGTACGGAGATACCGGAGTGGGAAAAACATTTTTGTCCAACTGCGTGGCAAAAGAATTATTAGATCAGGGACATTCCGTAATATACTTTACGGCTTTTCAATTATTTGATATATTTGAAAAGAATACATTCCGTCACAAGACAGACTCCGATATGGTGGCTTCGCACCAGAACATTTTCGACTGTGATCTGCTGATCATCGACGATCTGGGGACAGAAATGCCCAATTCCTTTACAATATCGCAGTTGTTCCTGTGCTTAAACGAACGTATTCTTCGGAAAAAATCGACAATTATTTCCACAAACCTGCCCATTTCACAGATGGCACAAACGTATTCCGAGAGAACTTTTTCCCGCATCACCAGTAATTATGTTATGATTAAATTATTCGGCGATGACATTCGGATACAGAAAAAAATAGGTTAAAAGTTATGAGGAGGATTTATCATGGCAAACGATGAAAGACTGTTAGAAACCCTGCCCAGCGGCACCTTAGGGTTGATTCCCCTGGAGAGCTGCAAGGAATTGGGCCAGAAAGTGGACAAATTTTTAGTGGGCTGGCGGGAGAAACGGGAACACGAGCATGCTTCCGACTCCGCATTTAAAGGATATAAACGGGACAGCTATCTTCTGGACGCATCCTGCCCCAGATTTGGAAGCGGTGAGGCCAAGGCCGTGATCAAAGAATCCGTCCGGGGTTATGACCTGTATCTGATGGTGGATGTCACCAACCATCATTTGACCTACTCCCTCTGCGGTATGACAAACCACATGTCACCGGACGACCATTTTTCTGATCTAAAGCGTATTATCGCAGCAGTTGGGGGAAAAGCCAGAAGGATCACAGTGATCATTCCCTTTTTGTATGAGAGCAGGCAGCACAAGAGAACCGCAAGGGAGTCTTTGGACTGCGCCATTGCCCTTCAGGAACTTACAAATATGGGTGTGGACAACATTATCACCTTTGACGCCCACGACCCCAGAGTGCAAAACGCCATCCCCTTAAAAGGCTTTGACACCGTCCAGCCTGCCTACCAGTTTATCAAGGGCATTTTAAACCAGGAAAAAGACCTGATCATCGACAATGACCACATGATGGTCATCAGCCCGGACGAGGGCGGTACAAACCGTGCCATCTATCTGTCAAACGTCTTGGGACTTGACATGGGCATGTTCTACAAGCGAAGAGACTTCAGCCGAATGGTTGACGGCAGAAATCCCATTGTAGCCCATGAATTTTTAGGTTCCTCTGTGGAGGGCAAAGATGTGCTGATCATCGACGATATGATCTCCTCCGGGGACAGCATGATCGATGTGGCCACGGAGCTTAAGAAACGGAAAGCCAACCGTGTATTTGTGGTTTCCACCTTCGGTCTTTTTACCAACGGTCTGGAAAAATTCGATCAGGCATATGCCAGCGGTACTATCTACCGTGTCGTTACCACCAACCTTACCTATCAGACGGAGGAGCTTTTGTCCAAGCCATATTACATCAGTTGTGACATGAGTAAATATATCGCTTATATCATTGACACTTTAAACCATGATCTATCCATCAGCGATCTGTTAGACCCCTATGACAGGATTCACCGCCTGGTGGACGCATACAAAGCGGAACAGAAAAAGGGTTAAGAAAAAGAGGTTTCAAAAACTGAAACCTCTTTTTTATACTTTTTAACATGTACCCCTTTAAGGGACTTTTATATTATACCCTACGGGTGGTTCAATTGCACTTTAAGGCATTAGAACAAATCTATCCGACCGTTTATTTTGTCGTTGATTACATAGTATGCTGAATTTTCAAACGGTTTCATATAAACCTCCAGGGACTTGATCGAGGACTCTCTGTGCCCATCTGCAACATAAATTCCCTTGACTTTCTCTACCACTGCATTGATATCTGCATTGTACTCGTTAAACTCTAAGATTACTTTAGGCTGAACTTTTTCTTTTACAGCTTTTGCGGTTGCTGTCTTCTTTACTTTTGCCGCTGCTTTTCTGCCTGCCTTTGCCGCTGTTGCTTTTGCTTCACTGGCAATCTCTTTTACAACTTCTTTCTTCGGTTCCTCTTTCACTTCCGGTTTCTTCGCTTCTGATTCTTTTGCTGCCGCAAACGCTTTCACTTCATTAGCCATTGCCTCCGCTGCCTTTGCAACAGATGATTTTGCTTCTGGTTTTTTAGACATAATTTACCTCCCTTTCACCCAGGCCTTACTCACATACTAAGAATTTTTCCATTGCTACTAATGCCTCTTGTTCATCGTTACCATCCGTAATAATATTCACGGTCATGCCCTTGGATGGATTGAAAGCCATGATTCCCATAATGCTCTTTGCATTAATTTTACGGTTGTCGCTTTCCAGGGTGATATTACTGTCAAACTGACAAGCCACCTGTACCAGCTCCGCAATCGGATTATCATGTTCTTTTGAAACGTTTGATACTACAACTTCCTTTTTGCTCATGATTTCTTTCCTCCTAAAGTACAGTCTTTAATATACCCCAAATTTGAAAATTTTACAATATGCTTTTCTTAAAATTAGTAATTTCCCACGAAGGATTCTTTTTTAACATCTAAAAATTATGCATATTTTTGCTATTTTATCCGCTCCTGGCGGATTACAGATTGAAATTCCTTTACATCTCTGGCGATTTCTCCGCTTAAAGCCAACAGGCAGATCAAGTTCGGAACTGCCATAAGCGCATTGGCGATATCTGAAAAATTCCACACAACATCTAATGCCGTGGTGGCTCCCACATAGACAATTACGGAAAAGATGATGCGGTAGACCATATTAAATTTGTGTGTGCCCAAAAGATATTCAAAGGCCTTCTCTCCGTGATACTCCCACCCCAAAATAGTGGAAAAAGCAAACAGGGTGATCCCAATGCAGATGAGCCATCCCCCCACTTTTCCCAGCACACTCTCATATGCCAGGATCGTAAGAGCCGCACCTTTCACCAGAGCCTTCTTTTCGTATGTACCGTCCTGGTGGAAAATATAGTGGTTGCCCGCCTCGTCCGTCCACGCTCCGCTAAGGGTCTTTGGCTTTCCGGCAAGCTCCATCCGGCAGTTTTTCTCCTCATCCATAGGGTATAAGACAAGGGTCTCCTCTCCTCCCTGGTTCAGAGAAATGCTGTCCTCACCGCAGCTGATCTCATAGCTTCCGCCCACGTCTTTTCCAGCGCTGTCATTTGCTGCGATCACCACCTGATCTTGCAGCATGGCATAATTTCCTGCAATCTCCGTCTCAGTGGTTCCAAGCACCCCGGAGGCCGCTATACAGATGCCTGTAATGCTGCAGACTACAATGGTATCCCAGAAGGTTCCCGTCATGTTGATATAACCCTGGCGCACCGGATTGTCTGTGGTGGCCGCTGCCGCGGTGATGGCTGCGGAGCCCATGCCCGCCTCATTGGAGAATACGCCTCTGGCCACTCCAAACCGCATACTGCTCATCAATGCCGCTGTCACAGTACCGCAAAGTCCTCCCCCTGCCGCTTTCACGGAAAAGGCCATCTTAAAGATCATTGCCAGTCCCGCAGGCACATTCCCGATATTTCCAACGATCACAGCAATACCGCATATCACATAAAAAATTGCCATGAGAGGCACTACCACGGATGATACCTTTGAAATTGTTTTAATGCCCCCTACGATGATTGCCAGCGCAAGGATTGTGAGCGCCAGTCCGCTGATCCATGTGGGAACGGAAAATGTACTTTTCAAGGCATCTGAGATGGAGTTCGCCTGGGTCAGGTTACCGATCCCAAAGGATGCCACCACCGCAAACAATGCGAAAAGCCATCCCAAAAGGGCTCCCGCCTTTTTATTTTTAAAGGCTTTTTTCATGGTGTACATGGGACCGCCGGACATCTCCCCTTTTTCATTGACTTCTCTGTACTTAATGGCAAGCATACACTCACTGAATTTCGAGGTGAGGCCAAATGCTGCAGAAAGCCACATCCAGACCAGAGCCCCCGGTCCCCCGGAAACCATAGCCGTCGCCACACCCACGATATTTCCTGTTCCTATGGTTGCCGCAAGGGCAGTGGTAAGGGCCGAAAAAGGTGAGATGTCTCCCTCTCCCTTTCCTTTTGTCCGGGCCTCTTTACTCAGTGTGAGTTTTAAGGCATATCCTAAGTTTCTCCAGGACGCAAAGCCCAGACGGAATGTGAGAAACACTCCGGTTCCCACCAAAAGAACCAGCATCACCGGCCCCCACACAAAATCGTCTACTTTGCTGATAATCTCCGCAAATCTTTCCATTGTCTTCTTCCTTTCTTTTGTCTTTATTTTAAATACCCTAAAAATACATTTCCTGCATTTTCAAACATTTCTCCTGCATCCCCCATCCCCATCTTTTCTGGGATGCCCTCTAAAGGATTGTACAAAACCACATTCTGGGAATCATATCCTACTACCAGCACCGCATCCATATCACTTTTCATAGCAAATACAGGATTGCCAAGACTGATATAGTAGAGCGCCGCATCCAGACCGCAGCCTGTCAGATCCAGAACCGTGACATTTTCCATGGTAGTCTCCAGAATTTCTTTCGGCGTCTTCCCCTGTCCGATCAATGCGGCAACGCTGATATTTACAGATTCTCTCTCCAGCATTGCACTGACACACTGGGCAATGGAGCTGCCACCCGTATCCTCTGTTCCGACTGCCATTTCCAACGCCTCCTGAATGGACTTTCTTGCCCGTTTCCAGATATACTGCTGTTTTTCCCCGACTACCACTCCCATATTGTCATTGGCGGCGGCGATGGCCGTTCTCAGATTGTCTGTCACCGTCAGCACGTCCCCTCTGGCATAGGCATAGTAGTTGTCTCTTTTATCTTCCTCTGTAAGGGCGATCTCTCTGTTATTTTCAAAGACAACTTCTTTTGGGGTAAGGATTTTCGGCGACGCCTCTTTTACCATGTCCACCATGGAAAGCTGGATCTGAGTCTCCTTCACCTCCGTAATCGTTGAATGGATATCTACAATCCTTGCGCTGTCTCCCTCACGGTTCATAATGGTATCCTGGCTTGCCTCCACATAGGCCATTCCATTAAACTGTACTCGGTTCAGATACATAATATAATCCCAGATTTCTATATCCAGAACAAAATACCCCGGCTTTTCATATTCCTTTAGCTGCTCCGCCGTAGTGGAATCCATAATGCAGATCTTGTACATAGGGACAGTGACATTGCCCGCCATATCCTCCAGCAGATCTCCCTTTCTGGCAATTCCATAGACAAAATCCTCCTGCATAAAACCAAGGGCTTTCAGATATCCGTCGTCTCCAGCAGAAATCTCTTTCTGTTCCTCTGTATCCAGATCAGTGAGATGGATTTTAGATGCCATGCCCTGGCTGTCGTTTTCCGCCCATGCGAAATACTTGTGGGAATCGGAGATGGCGTAATCCCCCTTTGTAAGCCCAGTGATATACTCTTTTACCTCCATGTTGGAAAGATCGATGCGGTACACCGTGCCCCCCAGCATGATAAAAAAGATTCCCTGGGCATTTTCGTACATAAGCTGTCCCAAATCCGCACGCATCACCTGATAGGAAGATGTGGAAGGGATAAACAACTCCTCCTCAATGGTGTTGGCAACACTGTCATAGTGGTACACACAGATGCCCACACGCCCCTCGTGGGAGCCGCAGTTCATGTAACCGTAGACAACAAAGTTCACACTGCCCGTCTCATCTATATTTATGATCTTTATATCGTGCTCCCCATAATTTTCCCGCTTGTCAATCCCCTCGTTTCCGATAAAGCTGAATACCTGAGCAAGCTGGTTGCTGCTCTCATTGTAGCACCACAGCTCCCCCTCCTGGACAAAACTGACGATGTTCCCCTTTTCATTGCTGGCAAATTCCACCTCGTCATTTCGGATGCCAAGCTGGATATAATTGTTGTAGAAAGACTCATTTTCCGCCCGGAAAATCTGGTTCATCCTCCTCTCGTAGTTTAAGAGATACATCCGCTCGGGGGCACGGCGGACCCTGTAATACTCTTCTACATTATAGTACTCCATCTCCCCGTTTATTCCTATGGATGCCACCAGGTAGTCAAGCACCACCACCGAGTAGGAATCATTAACCTCTTTTACCGACGGAACGGGGGTGGTAAGCCGCTCCCCCTCAAAGTTTGCCCATGCCACCTGCCTTAAGCTGGAGTGAATGTCCACTTTCTGCAGGGTAGAATTGTCCCCGGAGGCATTTGGCTCCAAATATGTGGCAAGTTCCCTTGCTGAAACTTCATCAAATGTGCTCTCATGAAAATACATGGAAAAATCTACACACTCTTTTGCGTAGCAGCCGCTCTCCTCCATAAGCCTGGTGTAATAATATATGGTATTGCTGCCGCTTTTCAATTTTATGATAAAGAGATACTCCTCGTTTACTTCCAGAAGATTCTGAATGGTAAGCTGGGCTGTGATCCTTCCCTTTTTCTCCTCGTAATCTTCCACTTTGGAATCAGCGATCAGGCGGCTGGCATCCAGGTTTCGGATCTCATAGGAAATCTCGTCCACCTTTGTATCGTATGTCTGGATCTGCATGGGCAAAAGCCTGTCCGTAGACACAGGCGTAATGGCGTCCCGCATATAGACAGACTGCATCTCCGCCGTGTAACCCCGAAGCTCATTTACCTCCTGGCGTCCTCCCTCTCCGGTCATAAAAAAGGACACCACCGGAAGGGTGGCATCCGCCATCTCCGTAGTCAGATCCTCATTGGAATGATTGGTCAGTTCCCCGAATACCAGAACACCGACTATAAATACTCCCATTAAAACCAATAACTTTATCATTCCCTTTTTCATCTAAAAACCGCCTTTCGTATAATATCGGGCAGGAGGGAGTGATGAACTCCTGCCCTCTCACAACGCCGGATGGTTCCCTGCCCGGCATTTTCAACCGTAAATCACCACCACTTCCGGCAGCAGCGTCTGCGTCTGCCCCGCCTGCGGTACATCTCGTCATATAAAAGTACCTGGATCACATCCAGCAGGTCTTTATCTCTCCCTTTTGGGGAACGGTCTGCCTGTTCTAACGCCATGGCATTGTCGTAAATATCATTTGCCGTTTTATAGAGGAGAACTCTGTCCGGATATTCGTCAAACATCATACTCCCCTCATATTCCATTTTGTCACATTCTTCCTCCACATATGCAAGCAGCTCCTTCATACGTTTGGGATAAAGCTCCTTCATACGCTCCATATCTTTCTCATACTCTTTTTCCGTCAGGTATACATTGGACATAGGATAGGTAAGATAAAAAGGCATCTTGCCGCCAAATTCTTCTGATATCCGCAAAAAAGGCTCCTGATACATTTGCTCTTGCTCCATCTCTTTTCCCTTTAATATATGCGGATAAAAAAAATGTGACATACCAAAAAGACTGATATGTCACATTATAGTCCAGGTTAGTTAGAAAAACAAGGATACATTGAAATCCTGTGTCTAATTTCGTCGCAACGCCTCGATGGGGCTTAACTTTGCCGCCTTCTTTGCGGGGTAAATTCCAAAAAACAGCCCAATCGCAGAGGAAAACAGAGTGGTGACAAACACCGTAACGATATCCACTGAGGGGGTAAATGCCATCTCCGGACTCGCCATGGAAATGACTTTTGCCGCCAGGGATGCGCCGCCAATTCCAAAAAGGATACCGATCAGCCCTCCGATCATGGTGATAATTGCAGATTCCGACAAGAACTGCAGCATGATAGACCTTGTCTTTGCCCCCAGGGCCTTTCGTATTCCGATTTCCCTGGTTCGCTCCGTCACAGACACCAGCATAATGTTCATCACACCGATCCCCCCTACGATCAGAGAAATTGCCGCCACCAGAGAGATGATAAGCGTCACTGCATTGATCACTGTATTGATGTTACTCATAATATCGTTAAAGCTCTCGTACTGATAAATATTTTCTCCAAAGCACTGATGACGCCGCTCTAAAAGTGAGAGTACCTGTGCGGTAACGGCAGCGGTGTCCGCATCCTTTTCCGCCAGAAGATAGATCTGGTAATAGTCATCCATCTCCCACCCGTAGATCTGGGACAGAACGGTAAGGGGGAAGTAAATGTATACCGGGGTATTGTCATAGCCTCCGCTAAACATAGAGTTCTCCGGCTCCTTTTCCACCCCTATAATGGTAAAGGTCACAGAGTTCCCCCAGCCCGGGGTTATATCCAGAGTCATTCCAATTACATCTGTGGAGCCGAAGAGCCGGATAGCATCCGACTCTCCAACAATACACACCGGACTTCCCGACAGATACTCTTTCTCATTAAAATATCTTCCGTTCAGCAGGCCCGTGTTGGAAAAATACTGGTAAGAAGCCATCTGGCCGCTGCCGCTGACACTAAATTCTCCTTTTCTCGTAACGGTATTTCCATCAAAACCCTGATAGACATTGACTGCCATGATTCCCTTCACTTCCTCCTCAATGGCCTCAATATCGTCATTGGTAATGTAGTAGGTCCCGGTGGAATCATAGGTGTAGAGGGCAATCTGCCCGGAGGCGATCCCCTCCAGCTCACCGGAGATCACATTTTGTATTCCGTTTCCCAGAGACATAATAAGGATCACGGAGCCGATTCCAATAATAATGCCAAGCATGGTAAGAAAGGACCTTACCTTGTTGGCTTTTATATTGGAAACCGCCATTTTCAAATATTCCAAAAACTGTGACATGCGCTGCCTCCTATTCTTCCGTGGAGGTTACAACTTGTGCATCCTCCGGCACGGCTTCCGTGACCATCATCCCCTCATAAATGGAGGAGTCCACGGAGGTGATCACTTTTTCCCCGGCATTCAGGCCGCTCTTAACCTCAATCTCCTCCTTGGATGCCATTCCCGGCGTCACATATTTCTTTACCACAGTGCCCTCTTCCACCACAAAGACAAAGTCTCCCTGGGTGTCCGCATTGACGGAGGCGATGGGCACGATAAATGTATCTGCCTGGATTCCAAGCAAAACACTGACTTTTGCGTCCAAACCAATGATCAACGCATCGTCCGGGTTGCTTATGCTGACTTTTATTGTCACCATGGCACCGCCGGTATCGCCTTTCTGTGCAATTTTACTGATATAACTTACTTTTCCCTTATATTCCTTTTCCTGGAAGGTAATCACGGCATCCTGGTCCAGCCGGATATTTTCCAGATTATATTTGGACACAGGGATCTCCACGCACATATTTTCAGAGCTTGCCAGGGTGATCAGAGGTGTTCCCTCTGCCGCTATGGTTCCCGGAGAAACCGCAACCTCCGTTATGATGCCGTCGAAATCAGCCTTAACCCCCGCCTTTGCAGTGGAAAGGTCATCTGCAGTCTGCTCTAAAGTAAGCTGGCTGGCCTGCCTGTTGTAACTGATATTTGCCTTTGCCGCATCAGATAAAATTCCTGCCTCCGCACTTGCATTTTTCGACTGAGCCTCCCCAAGTTTGCTCTGCAGATCCGCAAGCTGGTTATTCTTTTTGGTAAGCTCTGACTGGATATTTACCATATGGTTGGCAAGGTCAGCGGAATCCTTGATCTTCTTTTCCAATTTAGAAAGCTTCTTTTCCAGCTCTTTCTTTTCCTTTTTCAGATCATCAATCTTCTGTTTGTCCTGGTCAGAAGCATCCACCGCCTCCGTGTTCTGGGCATTTGCCAGGATTTTTTCCTCCAACGCCGTAACCTGTGCGTTAATACTCTCAATGGAAGCCTTTAACTCTGCCGCCTCCGCCTGTCTGGAAGCGTTGGTGTTGCTGGATTTCTCATTGTCCGCCGCCTGAGCCTGCAGGGAAGAGATCTCTGCGTTTACGGCATTGATCTGCTCCTGTAACGTATGTATATCACTGTTGCTGGCGGCAAGGTCTGTGGCGCTCTCGCTGCTCTTTGCCAGGCTGTCGTTCCCGTTTGCCTCATCCGCCTTTGCCTGCAATGCCGCAATATCATAGCTCTTTTGCAGGGAAGACGTATCGTAGGTCAAAAGATACTCTCCCTTTTTCACATTCTGTCCCACTTCCACCGGAACTTCCCCTACCTGGGCGTTGACCGGAGAAGCATACACTCTTGTCTCCTCGCTTACGATGGTTCCGCTGGTGTCAAGGGTTGCGGTAATATCCCCTTTTGTCACCTCCGCCGTTGCCACTGCGGGAAGCATCTCCCCGGAACCTTTTGTCATGGCTCCCACTGCAAAATAAACGATCAGCAGAACGATCACAAGAACTGCCACAACCTTCCAGGGTTTCATTTTCTTTCTTGGTCTCTTTGGCGCCGTTATAACGGCTGTGTCATCTTTTTTCTTAAACATAAGCCTGCTCCTTATCTCCCTCTTCTTCAATCTGCTTTGCGATTTCCTCTATGCTCTTGTCATCTCCGTAGTTGATATCAGAGACGATTTTTCCGTCAATCACCCGGATCACCCGCTTTGCGCTGGCAGCGATCTTATTGTCATGGGTGATCAAGATTACCGTCCTTCCCTCCTTATACAGATCCCTCAAAATCTGCATGATCTCCTTGCTGGAGGCGGAGTCCAGATTTCCCGTTGGCTCATCCGCCAGAATCACAGGAGGCGCCGCCGCCAAAGCCCTGGCTATGGCCACACGCTGCTGCTGTCCACCGGACATCTCCGAAGGTTTATGATCCATTCTGTGCTCCAGCCCCACTCTGGTGAGGGATGCCACCGACAGTTCATGGCGCTTCGCCGCAGGCACATTCCTGTAGATCAGAGGCAGCTCCACATTTTCCAGTGCGGTAAGGTTTGGGATCAGGTTAAATCCCTGAAAGATAAAGCCGATCTCCTTGTTCCGGATATCCGAGAGCTCGTCGTCCGAAAGCCCAGCCACATCTTTTCCATTCAGGAAATAACTACCGGAGGTGGGCACGTCCAGGCATCCCAGCATATTCATAAAAGTAGACTTGCCGGAACCAGACTGGCCTATGATGGCCACGAACTCTCCCCGCATAATGGTGAGGCTCACATCATTTAAGGCACGCACTTCGTTTTCCCCGGGATTGTAAATCTTCATTAAATTTTTTACTTCAATCAACGTCTCCACTGCATTTCCCTCTCTATCATTCCATATCTGTTTTGTACCATGTCGATAATACAGTAATGCAAATGCCCTGTATTGTCAATTACCTTTTTCCAATTTTAAGGAATTTTAAGAAAACCTTCATTATTTCGTTGGATTTATTCATTTTGAGCGAATTTTCAGCGTTTCTTAAGAAATTTTTATAGAAGTTT
>JAMPFA010000055.1 GCA_023664725.1 Roseburia sp.
CTCTACAAAAATCTGCCTGCCCGCCTCTGCAATAAAATACAAAAATTCACAAACCTTTGACTGTGCCGATGGATGCAGGTGGATCTCAGGATTTTCAATGACCAGAACAGAATCCTCTGGTGCCGAGAGGCACATGATCAGCATACTGACCAGATAACTGATCCCAGAGCCTATATTTTCTGGTTTGATTTCCGGTATCTCGTACATAGAATAAGAAGCACGGACTAAGTTGGTTCCCGGAAGATCTTCTGTTGAAATCTGTACTCCCGCAATGTAATAAAGCCACCAGTTTACCTGCCCTAGTAGAGTAAAATCTATGTTTCCTTTGCACAATCGCTCCTCAATCGGTTCCGGTCCCTTTTTATTCAGATAGTCAATGGCATATTCTCCGTTTACCCCTATTGCTTCTTCTAACGCCAAGTTCTTTTCATAAACCTCCTTTGCGCCAATGCGGCGACAGGAGAGATACTGTATCATTCTATTACTGACATCATAACTTTCTGCCAAAGACTTTGGGATATCCAAAGGATTAAAACTCCTTTGTAGCACCAAATTGTTTTCCTTTTTCAACAGCGTCATTTCTACTATGTTCCCTTTTGAATCCTCAAATCCTGCCATAATATTTTTCTCACTGCTATAAACACATTTATTTTCTTCCAGGGTTCCCATAGATATAAAACAGCCATTTAATCCAACTGCATTTCTAAAGTTCTGTCCCACAAACAAAAGCCCCTGCAAAACAGAAGACTTTCCGGATGAATTTGTCCCTATTAAGACATTCAAACCAGAACACTCCATGGAAATATTCTTAATGCTTTTCATGTTCTGTATGTTTAATCTTTTTATCATTTTATCTTAACGACCTTCCTAATTCCTCAGCGCAATCTAATCTCCAGCCAAGCCTCTCCGCACTGTCGCGCCGACTTTGAATATTTAGTTGAAATTCATCGCTTTTTATAAATTCACTCACTTTTTCTTTTACATATTCAGATGATATATCTTTCTGCAGATCAATATACAAAAACGCATACATAACTGTTTCAAAAATGTTCATATTAACCGGAGTTTTTCCTGCTCCTTTATAAAAAGACATACGGAATGCGTCCTCGCCCATATACTGATATACTTTTCCTAATATTTCTCTCACCAAACGCTCCATGTTGGAAACGGTTTGTTCCGGTAAGCGGTTAATCTGCTCCATCCCTTTCCCCAGCAGATCATCCATATCGCCTTTGTATACATAAATCTGTTCATTTTCATCTTTGATCTGTCCCAAACGGTACAGCCAAAAAACGATAAAACGGTTTAAAAGGTATTTATCTTTCATCCGTTTTTCTCTTACGAATGCATTTCCGGTTGCCTGACGGAATTCTTCACTTTCCGCCAGGCGAGTTAGCAGTCTTGTAGCTTCTCCCTGATACAATGCGTTTCGGATTTCCTGTTTGGTAAGCTGCACCCCGCCTCTGTTTACTCTGTCAAAAATATCGAACTTTATACGATCCGGCGTAGGCGGCATGATCACATGTGCCTGTATCTGGTAATCTTCCAGTCTTCCTTTTAATATAGGAGATAATTCAGAAAATCGCATATTGTTTAACTGTGTCAGGATCTTTAACCCGCTCAGCTGATAAGAATCATTCATAAACTCAAATAAAGCTGTCAGCCTCTGTCTTCCATCTATTACAATTAAACGCCCATATTTATCCTGGCTAAAATAGAAGTTGGGTAATGGCAGCCCCATCAATACACTTTCAATCAATTCTGCTTTCCGTTTGTGTTTCCAGACAAAATCCCTCTGGAAATCACTGTCTAAGATAATTCTTTTCTGTTCATCATCATATCGTCTTTTTAGTTCAAAAACTGTATAAAACCCTTTGTCAATCTTAATTCCATTCATGGGATATATCTGCTCTTCGTTTCTTTCAATTTCTGTTTCTTCTTTCATCATATCCATGAATGTCACCTCCTATGCATTGTCGCAATATATCCTGCCTACAAATCCTCTTACATCACCCTAGACCCAGTATAAACTGTCCATGCAGAATAATCATTCATATCCTTTCCTCGTTTATCTAGATCCACATTATCTTATACTTATTTTGAAATCTCTCATTCACTTTGAATTCAATTAGTTTTTCTCACACCGATACACCACCTGGCATCTTTTTTTGTAACAAGCCACGCCATAGATGTGTATCGTCTCCATGTCCTCTTGACGCAAATATGTTGTATACTCCCTGTCTTCTATCTGCTCCAATGCTGCATTACAGGCATCGTCAAACTTTCCGTTTTCCGCATATTTCAATTCTAAGACACACCCTGTCTTTTCCACCGGCATCTCAATCATGATATCACAGTATCCTTCTCCCGATTCCTGATTAGATTTTATCACCCAGCTCCCGTCGCATTGCAGGATTCCCAGGAGCATGCCGTAATAAAAGTTTTCTTTCATTTCTTTTTTCGTAAATGTATCACGGATGCTGATGGTACGGCTCATATAAGATTCAAACAAATTCTGGAACTTTTCCGCATTTCCCTCTTTCACCGCACCGCAGAACGCCTTCCATTTCTGTTCGTCCTCTTTTACCTTTACCTGATACCAGGATTGAATTTTATTCCTGAATATTTCCTGAATTTCTTTATTGGGTATAATAAGCCTGCTGATCCCATTTTCTTTCCTTCTTGTTTCTGTCAGATATCCCGTGGCAAACATAACACTCCAAAGATATGTTTCCCTCACATTGATATCAGGATCATTAAGATCCGCATAAGTCAACTCTGGTACAAGCTTCTTCTCTATCTCCTCACCAGATATCAGCATTTCGATCTGATTTTTGGTGGTCTCTGTAGCCTCCGACAAAATTTTTTGTATAATAGAATTACTGCTGCTGTTCATCCAGAATGCCTCAGGCTTTGCCTCCCTTGATACCCGGAGCTTATCACAATAATTCAGTACATCCCAGGGACAATATATCTCTATATTTCCAAACTGATATCCATCATACCATTCTTTTATGTCATAAAAAAACTCATCCAAGCCATAATACCGCAGCATCTCCTTCACTTCACTGTCCGTAAATCCATAATACTCTGCAAATTCAATATCTGAAACTGTCCTTATCTTAAAATTATTCAAACCTGTAAAAATACTCTCCTTTGCAATCCTAAGACACCCTGTGATTACTGATGCATACAAAAATCTGTTTGTCTTTAATGCCTTTCCAAGCAGAGAACGAATATGTTCCACCATTTCATCATAATAACCGTTTTGGTATGCCCGATCAAGAGGCACATCATATTCATCTATGAGAATAATGACTTTCTTTCCATAGTGCTTATATAAGAATTCTGAAAACAACAAAAGACTTTCTTCCTGCAGCTCCACTTCCATATCTATATCAAAGAAATTTTTCATATATTCTTTATCTAAATTTGAAAGTTTGTCACTGTCAAGCAGAAATTGAATCTTTCTTGCCTCTTGTCTTATAATCCCTCCTAGTTTTTTTACTGCCGACTCAAAGCTTGACCCACCTACATCTTTAAAGCTCATGGATATTACTGGAAACTTTCCCATATATTTCTCGCACAGACTGGTGTCCTTCGTAATTTCCAATCCCTCAAACATAGATGCATCTGCACCTATCTCAAAAAAAGTTCTTAACATATCCATATTTAAGGACTTTCCAAAGCGGCGCGGCCTGGTGAACAAATTGACTTCTCCCCAGCTATTGATCAAGTCCTTTATCATTGCTGTTTTATCTACATAGTAATAATCTTCTTCCCGAAGCTTTTCAAAGGAATCCAAACCAATTGGGAGTCTTCTCTTGTTCTCACCCATGATACGTCACCTCCGCTCCATCCATAGATTAATCATATGTCTTTCTCATACACAACAGACTTATAACCCAGCCGTCCCTCATACTTAACTTTCATCTTCCTGAACTGAGTATTTTCAATTTCATGTGTCCTCATTTTACTTCCCACAATACGAAAAAACATTTTATACCCTTCCAGCTCCAACTCCACTTTCTTCTTCCCTGCCTCTAACTGCTCCACAGCATCACTGACATTTCTTCCTTTCAGTTCAATGAAATATGCATTTTTCTTCGTATCATTAAGCACTAAGTAATCACAGCATTTCTCATTTTTTACCAAATCACCATCTAATTTATACTTCCGCACATCATCCTCACCTTTATTATTCGCCCTATGCTCTCTGCCATTCTCCTTTGATACGATTATCTTCTGCCTCTTCTTACAAATAGACTTGTCTTCTGCAAGTATCACTTCCTCTTCTTATCCTCCTGATATCTTAACTCTACCATTTTATCAAAATCCGCATTAATGCTTATAGAAGCCCCGTCAATTACTTCATTTCTGATCTGAGCAATCTCATCATCCATACCATTCGCTATGACGCCATCTTGTACAAAAAATGCCTGGAATCCTTCTGGTGAAATCCAACACCTCTCATTTATAATCTCATTTAACTTTCTTTTATCTATCTGGCCTGCTGTTTCATGGGCATAGAGCAGATTATTTAAAGTTCCCAAAACATACGGGCTGTGAGTGGTCACCAGCACCTGATTATGGCTGGCTTTTGCCAGACTGATAAACTCTGTCATCAATTTCTGTGCATTAGGGAATAAATGTGATTCTGGCTCTTCTATAATGAAATATGCTTTTTTACTGTTTATAAGATAATAAAACAAAACATTAAGAATCCACACTGCTTCCTGTTGGCCAGAGGACGCAAAATTAATTTTGACGTAACGTCGGTTTGATAAATTCAATCGTTCTTCCCCGTCAACCAATTGATATTCACCCTGCAAGATACTTTTTAAATATTTGACTGCCTCATTTAAGAGTTTCTGATCCAATTTAATATCCGTCAAACTTTTGGTTTGCATTATCAATGATTCTATATCTTTTGAAAAGAATGTTTTTATTTGCATTATTCTTTCCAGGTAACTTTGTGTACAATAATCTAATTCTCTCTTCTGAATATCATCCATTACGCCGTAAATATAATTTAATTGTCCTGCCAGAAGAGTCAACATACTCCTTCCCGCTGGAATATACACTGGCTCCAAACCGTCTTGAAAAAAATCGTTTATCCTTTCTCTTAACTCTATTCTACGAGAAAGTTCAAAGAAAATAGTTTTCTGTGCATACAATTCTCCAAGTTCTTCCAAAAATTGGCTGATTTCCTCACATAATTCTATCCAAATATAATTTGGGTTTGTCTGATCATTAACCAAAGATATCTTTATGCAAATATTATCTGTATAAAAATATTCCAATGCCATATTCTCATCCATACACCATGTGGAACCAAATGTCTGAAGAAAATTTAACCGAATTGCTTTTATCCATCTGTTTTTTAATGAAAGTTTTTTATTTTCATCTGAATATAATTGCATTCGTATGGCCTGCTCTTCCATTAAATTACGCAGGTTTTTGAAAAAAAATATCGATTTTGCAATGGTACTTTTTCCTGATGCCTGCTCTCCCGTAAATACTAACATATCTGAAATCACTATTTCACAATCGTCAATTGGTCCTAGCTTATGAATAATTAATTTTTGCATAGAAAACACCTCTTTTCCCAGCCGACAAAAACCATACTTATTTTACTGTTTATTTACAGTCTTCACACTCCGCCTGTTCCGTCCTTCTCACTGATTCCGCAAACCCAACTGCCTGATACCTTACATCCTCTTCTGATTTCTCATAAACCAGATCCCCAAACACTTTGCCAAAAATTGAACTCCTGCCAGCAAGAATTTCGATGATCTTACTGCCAAGGGGAACACCCCATGTTTTTTTCCCATGAGCTTTTCGTATCTCTTTTACCAGCTTTGTGGTATTGACATACTCCCTATTCTGAGGACAAATAACTTTGTAAGCTTCATCTTCTTTTTCTATTTCATGGCAGATACATGCGCAGAGATTCTCAATATAAATCATACTCCGCTTATTTTCTACCCTGGGAAAAAACGGAAGTTTTAAAGCCAGAGCGGAAAGCCGCCCGTAATTTCCCGGGCAGTTTCTGCCATACACCATAGGAGGCCGCAGGCTGTGGCTTGGTCTTTTCTGTAATACATGGCGTACTGTCGCCGTACACTGCCATAGTGCTTAAAAACACAAACTGCTCCACACCACATTCTTTTGACCGTCTGGCAAGCTTTACCGGCAAATCTGTGTTTACTTTTTTATACAAATATTGCATATCCGGCTGCTCTTTTTGATGCACAACTGCTGCCAAATGTATGATCACCTGATATTTTTTATAGTCTATCTCTCTCCACTTATCATCACGCACACTGGCAGTGTCAACCTGCCAGTCCATATAATTTTTTTGAATATATTTCTGCAATGAGTTCCCAATATAACTGTTTTCTCCGGTAATCAACACCTGTTTTCCCATGTTCTACCCCTTTCTTCCTGCAATTTCCTCAGCCTGATATCGTAAGCCATAATCTTTTCCTTAAGCTCCTGCAAATGCTTTTCATCTCTCCTGGAAATTTCAATATTCAGGCGTGTAGCTTCCGCCTGCAGCAGGCAGTCATATGCAATCACAAGATTTCCTTCCTCCTCTAGCAGCAATGCAAGCTTTTCCGTATTCTTCTGTACCCGACCATATTTTGGCGAGAATATCACTTGCATAAATATTTTCAAATCCAAACTCCTTTTCTCTCTCCTTTAGCAGAGATAAAGCCTTTTGTGCTCTTTTTTCCGCCTCTTCATACCGATGCATCAAAAACAGGATTTCCCCTTGCAGGCTGTTTATCTCCACAAGTTCCGGTCCAGAACTGACCAGTCTGTTTTCTGCCTCTTTTCTTATGAAATCTACAACATCAAGCGCTCTGGGGTATTCCTCCACATACATCCAGGCCCTGGCCCTTTCCATCCAAAAAGAGTATTCCTGAAAGGTAAACGTTTTGTTCTGACAGCACATTTCTTCCTGAAAAAGAATGTTCCTCCGAACTACTTCCTGCCAGGAAGTGTGTCTTACTACCCGGATAAATTCATCTCAATATAGAACCGCAGGGATTCATAGGTCTCTGTGGCCGTCCAGTAGTTAACAAATTTTCCTGTAAGAATCGCCTTAATCACGGAACGTGGATTATATACATGCCCCACTTCCTCAAAATAGTACCCATCATACCATCGTCTCAGTTCTTCGAATTCTATGTCATTTTCCCCACAGAGAGCAGTCACTTCTTCCTCTGTAAAACCAACGTACTCTTTCAGAAAACTTGGGTCTGCCATGGTTTTCCCGAAACGCCTGGCACGGCTGACGCACACCCATCTCTGCTCTGTCCCTAAAACACGGTTCATTTTCTCAATCAACCCTGTTTTTTCCACATAAATCTGGGAATTAATGGCATTCTGAAATCCCAGATTTTCCGGATTTAAGTATTTTCCCAAGCTCTCACGCCCCCTTCACAACCTTTTTTTCAGGTAACGACTGTTTTTGATTTCTTTGATTAGGGCGTCCCCTGCTCCGATGATCAGGACATTCCTGGTATACCGGGCATCTCTTCGCATGTTCCGCAGAGCCCGAAGTGCCCTGTACATGTAGCGGCTGATAAAAATCAGACCCAGCAAAAAGATACCAAACAGCGCATAGTAACTTCTGGGCACCGGATACCCTGTCTCCGGGTGAGACAGTAAAAGCAGTATCATATTTAATAAAGCGACAATGACGCAGCCGGAAAACACATACATAGTCTCTACCGCTCCGGCGAAACTCCAGATGCTGGAATACAGCCGGAAAATCCAAAAGACCAGTATAGTAATTACAGCGATTGCCGGATACGCTTTCCAGAAATTTTCTACATTATCTGCATTTGCACAAAAATAATACACATAGATATGATTTTACAACCTATGTGCATTATAGCATGTCTTTCCCTGCTTGTAAACTTTGGTAAAAACGGAAATTTTATCCCTCTACTTTCTCCCGCAGCACTGTTTATATTTTTTTCCTGAACCGCAGGGGCAGGGATCGTTTCTTCCAATTTTCTTTTCCATCCTTATGTATGGCATATCCCCCTCATAAACGGTAGTTCCATAAAACTGCCGCATCTCCTGGGGATACCACTCTGCAAAATACCCCTCTTCAAATTCCCGGTACATTCTCTTGTACTCTTTCAGCAGCCGTTCTTTTAAAAGATCCAGGTTTTTATCCTCCCTAAGCTGTTTGAAAAAGGGCTCCATTTTCTCATACAAAACCCCATACTCTTTTTTTAAAATCTCAGCCTGCTTCATAACAGCCTCTTTTTCCATGATCATGCACAGTTTTGTATCCAGCAGGGCATATTTTTTTGTATAGGCGTCCATTTCCTCCAGCTCTTCCATCGTGTAAAATGTCTCTGCCGCCAGTCGCATAAGCATGTCAAAGCGCTGATCTCTTTCCAGCTTTTCTACAAGAATGCCTCCCCCAGCCATTGTGAGAATATCCTGTTCTTCGGGATCATTGACATACTTCCTCATCTTTTGCAACAGTTCTTCCGCCATTTTAAACTCCGGTATGCCCCATGATGGGTTTCTGCTCATTCCATCCAGCAAAATCCCAAGCATAGATATGCTCTCCCCCATATGCTTTCCATGAATCTCCAGCACATGAAGCAAATTTTCTCCAAGTTCCGCAAACCGGGATTTTTCCCGTTCTGAATCCAGCAAAAGCAGGATCAGATAAGCCTCCATATATTCTGGCAGTTCCTCTTTGTCCCATTCCTTTGGATTGGAAAGCAATTCTGTCAGGATACTGTCCGCCTTCTCCATTTCCCCGTATTCTGCGCACTCCTGTGCATACATCAGGATAAAATCTTTATCCCGGTTTCCCATATCGTAAGCTTTTTCAAAAGCAGGAAAAGCTTTTTGCGTATATCCTCTCTCCAGGTAGGACAATGCCAGTTCTCTCCAGAACCATGGATTTTCCGGTTCTTTTTTTACCAGAAGTTCTCCGTTGCTCACTGCTTTTCCCGTATTGCCGCACTGTCTTTGGGCAATCACAAGCAGATACAAAAACTGAATTTTGTCCGGGAAATATTTCCACGCCTCCTGGCTGGTGTCCCGGAAAGTGATATCATCCCCACTTTCCCTGGCATCCATGATCTGTTTTAACATGCTCTTTGCAAGGGGATTTTCCAATGCCTCAAATTCCGGCTCCTGTTTTTTCCCTCCGTTCTGCGTCAGCTTTTCATAGGCTTTTCTGATCTGCTGAAAATGTTCCGGATCCTTTTCCGGCGGAAACTGCCTTACCAGCTTAAAATATGCACGTTTGATCTCTGCAAGTTCCGCACCTTGCTCCAGTCCTAATATCTTATAGCATTCTTCCATTTTATCTCTCCCGTATATCTACTGTTCTAAGTCTTCCAGCAAATCCAACAGTTCTTCCTCTGCGTCGTTTGCCTCTTCTATATTATCTTCCACCAATGCACGTTTTAAGAGATAAAGACAATCTTCCAAATCATCTCGATAAAAAGCTATTTCATTTTTAGAATTCAGATTTTTCAACACACGTTCTGCACGGCGGATCACTGTCTTAAAGGCCTTGGCATTTGGCGCTTCCTTCCATTTGCTCACATCAATCCTGCTGCTGTCCGCCTCTTCCTGCCCTTTTGTCATGTCAATGCTGATCTCTGCTTCATTCCCTGTACTTATAATATTTGCCTTCACTTTCAGCATACCATTCATATCATAGGAAAACTCCACTCCGATCCTCTCTGCCCCGGCTTTTCTGGGCGGAATCCCGGCAATGGTAAATTTCCCCAGGAAATGATTCCGGGATGCAATACTTTCTTCTCCCTGGTACACTTCAATATCAGCAGCTGGCTGATTGTCCCAGCTTGTGTAGTACACCTGGCTTTTTGTGACGGGAATGGTAATATTTCTGGGAATCAAAATGCTCATCCTGTCATCTGTAAAACCATCCTCAATGCGGATACCAAGGGTATAGGGATTTACGTCCGTCATGACCACGCTTTCTTCCTGATTGATCTCTCCGGAAAGAATTCCGGCCTGAATCGCCGCCCCCTGGGCCACTGCATAATCCGGATCCACTAAACGGGAGGGTGCCATATGCAGATACTTTTCAATATCTTCCGCTATCATGGGCATCCTGGTGGAACCGCCCACCAACAATATTTTGTCGATATCCTCCGGCTTTACCTTTCCGTCCCCCAGAACTACGTCAATGGGGTGATGGGTCCTCTCTAAAAGTTCTCTGGTCAATGTCTTAAATTCTTCTGTCGTCACCGTAAGATCCAACGCCACCGGCTCTCCGTTTTTTTCAGCCAGCATCGGCAGAAGCACACGGTAAGATTCCTCCGTACTCAAAGCCTTTTTACAGGCTTCCGCTTCTTCTTTTACTTTCACTCTGGCATAGAGATTATCCGTTAAATCCACACCAGTTTCTTCTTTAAACCTATTTTCAAGGTACCTCGCAAGTGCCTCATCAAAATCTTTTCCTCCCAGGGCATTGTCCCCGCTGCTTGCTTTTACTTCTAAAACTCCCCCGAACATTTCCAGAAGTGTTACGTCAAATGTGCCCCCGCCTAAATCATATACCAGAATATGGCTTTCTTCCTCTATATGCTCTAATCCATAACTGAGGGCTGCCGCTGTAGGCTCGTTTATAATCCGCTCTACTTCAAATCCTGCCAGCTTTCCCGCTTCCACGGTTTCCCTTCTCTGGATGTCATCAAAATATGCCGGGACAGAAATGACTGCCCGGTTCACTTCCTCCCCTGCAAAATCAGATATATACTTCTTAATACCGGAAAGGATTTCTGCTGAAAGCGCCACCGGCGTGTATTTTTTCCCTCCCAGGGTAATCTCCTCACCTGTCCCAATTTTTCTTTTCACTTCAATGGCTGTACTCTCCGGATGCATCATATAGCGGGAGCGCGCCTTCTCTCCTGCAAACAATTTTCCTGTATCATCCACTCCCACTGCTGAGGGCATAATAAACGTTTCATCCTGCACAGGTATCATGCATGGTTTTCCTCCCCGGATAAGGGATGCCTCTGTGGTGGATGTCCCCAGGTCAATTCCTACGATACTATTGCTGCTATTCTCATTCATTTGTCTCTTTCCCCTTGTATCTATATACGGATGCTTTCGCTTTTTTTCTGACTTTTCCTTTGTAAATATAACCGGATTGATATGTATCCTCTATCACTTCATGTAAACGGGAATCATCCGTCTCCACTGCGTGGATTATCTCATGAAGATCGTAATCTACAGTCTCTCCAATCCCTGCGATCTTACTGATTCCGCACATCTGACGGCTTTTTTCCAACTTTTTCTCTATTAATTCAAGCTGCCTGGACAGTTTTTCATCTTCTGAATCAGCATACCTTTTCAGCCCTTCCAGCTGCTCCTGGTAGTCCTCATACAATTTCAGAAAATTTGCTTCCTGCTGTTTCCAATTGGGAATCTGTTCTGCCTGGCTGTTTTCCTCTTCCCTGAAATCTTCCCACTCGTCTGTGAGGTTTTCCACTGCCATGCGCTGTTTTTTTATATCTTGCTGAATTTCCGACAGCTGCTGAATGATCAACTCTTGTTCCTCACGGCGCATTTTCTCCTCTTTTTTTCTTTTTCCAAATATCATCTGTAAGTTCCTTTCATTTCTGTTAATTTAACGGGATGATTTCTGTTTTCCAGCTTGCAGGTATGCTTTTTGCTCTTTTTATCGTAATTGATCCCAACCAGAAGTATCTCCCCCTC
>JAMPFA010000056.1 GCA_023664725.1 Roseburia sp.
ATTTTATGATAGCATGAAACTCCCTTTTTTTCAATGGGCAGAAATGCCTCCTGTGTCCCTGTTATTTCCCTTTTTTCCGCCATCAGCCTATCTATCACTTATATAAGAAAAACAAATAGTCAGACAATTCTGGAACGGTAATCCTTAGAAAAAATGCAGACTTTGCATGACCTTCCAGACCGCTGGCAAAGAGTGGCGGCTTCGTAAAACAGGAAGATTTCATAAATTTACCCTTCATCAAAATAGTACATCATGTTGCGGTATATCTCAAACAATTCGCTCGCCTTGTACATTAGCTGTGTCTTCTGCCCGTCACCGTCATTTGGTTTTAACTGTATTATTTCCTGCAAACAGTTTGTAACCATCTTTTCCAGTTCATCAGCATCATATGTCATCCTTCCCGTAAAAGTATATGGTTCTTCCAGTTCTTTATACAGCCTGGCATAATCCGAATGGGCATTATCAAATAAAAAATAGAAATCGGAAAAGTCCCCAAAATAATGCTTGTCACCTGAACGAAAAGTATCGTGTACAAAGGAAAGCATGACTTCGGCATAATACTGCATCCTCAAGCCCGCATCAAACCTGGGAGCATGATTGATGATGTCCTCATATTTTTTCTGGAATTCTTTGTACAGCTCATCTGCCCCGTCCATCATTTCTTTCAGATACGGGTTTTTAAGGGCTTCTTTTGCCAGTCCGCCCATGGCTTTTAGAAACTCTTTCAGGGTTTCCTCATCCTGGCTGTCTTCAAGCCTCTTAGATGCTTCTTCAAAATCTGCATCCGCCACGGCAAACGAATCCATGGCTTTCCCATTCCCTCGGTTCAGATCGAAATCAATAATATCGCCCATCTGTGCATCCCTCCTTATCTATCGTTGCGACATAAATTTGCAGAACTCCTATGTCTTTCATTTTTTCATTAGACTCATCTGCAATCTCATGCAGATTTCCTATCTGCTCTGCCTTAAATCTTTTCCATCCACGAATAACAAAATTCACACTGCTGGTCCCACTCTTCTGACATACGAGAATTATAGATGCTACCACACTTTGGACACCTATATCTGTGTAATATTGGCATCTCTGGATGAAAGATGGAATCATCATCTTTACAGTCCAGCAGCGAATATCCATATGCATCATTCATGATTTTTGCATACCTCCGCCATGTATTACTATGCGAAAGACATCTTGAGCAGGTATGAAGTAACTCATGGATGACAACTTCCTTTAATTCATTCAAAGGACATTCATCCCGCAAAAGCCTCTCATCAATAAGGATTGTGAAATTATAATTTCCATCATATTCACATACCCCATAATTGAAATCCATCTTTTCTGACCTGATCTCCACTATCTTTTCTTCCCGAATCGGGATATTACATGCTTTTAATTCCATGATACATTCCGTGGCGGTTTGTTCTAAATTGTGCATCATCTCCTCCTCTCCACTCTTATTCTATCATCAAAATAAATTGTTAAAAGATAGAGGAAATATAATGTTATCCCCATCACTGCTTTCATTCTCTCTTTGGGAAGTACTGTTAAATAATGTAACATCGCTATAAAGGAAATCCAGTTGAACTCTCCTCCAGAAAAAGAATGAAAATCACTTGATATATTGAACCTTTCCACATTTTCTCCATTATCCAATCTTCCATTTTCGTGATAGGATGAATGAAGAAAGGAAATGTGCTTATGAGAGATTTGCAAAAACTTTTAGGAGAATGCCTGGAGGAAGTAAAATCACTAAAGATATCTGTTGGGGACATTAAAAGCATAGAATGGGTTACATTAACAGATGCTTGGGGAAAATGTCATAGGGAATGGGAAAAAGATCATTTTGCATACTATTTAAAAGTTTCAGACGAATTCCAAACAGAATGTATAAGCATAAAAGAATTAAAGGCAACAATCTGCCATGAAATTTTACATACCTGTAATGGATGTTACAGACATGGAAAACGGTGGGTAAATTATGCCTTAAAAATAGATGCAAAATATCATTATGGAATCGCATTATTTAAATCAAGGTATGATATTGTGAATAGTGAATCTCCTGTCATTCATAAAATAGTCTGTCCTAATTGTGGCGGAGGATGGGAAATTAAAGATATTTCCGATTGGAACCATGTTCAAACTGTAGCAACAAGCGGCAAACACCTATTATGTGTATGGTGTAATCATCAGATGAAAATGGAGTTTTGATGTATTCTAAACCAAAGGACTGTCGCTTTTGAGGAACGACAGGCATTTTGTGGTTTTGTTTATTTTCTCAAAAAAGAACTGCCCTGCTTCTCAGCAAGACAGTCTTATTTCCACCATTCTGGAACGGCAGAATGGGCATTGTGGCAATAATCCTATTGATATCATTTTTAACGAATTTATGCTTTTGCTTCTCTCCTCATCTCTGATATGCAAAATGCATTTGCATTTTGGGCATTGTAGTTTGTTGAGGATGGGTTTTTCCAAAGAAATGCCATCTTCATAAACCATCAGTTGATAATCGTATTTTTTATCCACCTTCCTCGCATATCTCCGAAACTGTCCACGATGATTCATGCAATCGGGACAAGTGTGCAATAGTTCATGACAGACTATTTTCTTTAGAATTTGGGGGCTGACATTATCCTCCAACACCTTATCCCAAACCTCAATCCGATACTGCCCATTATTCGTAATAAAACAATGTCCATAACCACCATCCTCATGAAGCGGAACAGCTAAAATCTCTTTTATTTTATCCTTCCGTATTGGGATTTCAATGGATATTAATTCATTAATACATTGATTATAAATCAACTGCAAATTTCTCATAATCTTAGTTTCCTTTCCGCATTTACTTTACCACAAAGATGCTTGATGAGAATACGGAGAAAATGGGGTATAATTGGATTTAATGATTTAGCAACCACTCATCCACAACTTGTAAAAGAGTGGCATCCTACTAAAAACGGAAATGTTAAACCTATTGATGTTTCTGCAGGATCTAATAAAAAAGTGTGGTGGTTATATTCTTATGATGATCCCAAAACAGGAAAGCACTTTGATTTTGAATGGCAAGCAATTATACATCATAGAGCAAATGGTATCGGATGTCCTCTTATAAGATCGTCAAGAATGGAAAGGTTGACATATGACTTTCTTAAAAAGATGAAACTTAACTTCAAAACAGAAAAGAAATTTTCAAAATGTCAAGATCAAAAATCCTTACCATTTGATGTATATTTAAGTGATAAGAATAAGATAATTGAATTAGATGGAGTACAACATTTTAGAGGAATTGATGCTTGGGGAGGAGATAACCAACTTACCATTAATAAAAAACATGATGAGATAAAAGATAATTTTTGTTTTGAAAATAATATACCTTTGCTCAGAATTCCTTACATATATGATGCAGATAATGATAAGAAGGAAATTGAGGACATTATTCATAATTTTATTGAAGATGGAGTTGTTCCAGATAAAATAAAAGATTTTTATGAAGAGGAAGGAAGAGTTACTTACATCACTCTTTTAGAAAAAATGTCAAACTAATTCTTACAAACAAAAAACTGTTATATTTTCATATGACAGTTTTTTGTTGATGAATATGTTATGTAAAACATTATGATTTTATAATCAGAATAGTACTCTAATAAAAAAGAACTGCCCTGCTTTTCAGCAAGACAGTCTTTTTTGTTGACGGAGTTTACGGACCAACCATGTTGCATTTACTGCAGATAGAACCGTTAGGAACATTCTCTGACCATGCGGGGCTGTCGATTACCCATGTTTGAGTGGTTTGAGTCTCATATACAGGATCATCGTAGTCCAAAGCATAAGTGCTACAAAATGCATGATTAAAATCTCCTGTAGCTTTACAATGTTCCATCTTCGCCTCTGCCGAGTCAAACCTCGCACCACAATAAGCACACTCGTACTCTGTCCTCCTCGTAGTTCCCACCTGCACCTGCTGTTCAGTCACTTCCACATGTCCGAGGGCATCATGTTCTATCGTTTTGTACTGAGTCACGAAGTCGTGACCAGTTGCCGCTATCGCCTCCGTCTTCACCTCACCACAGGAGCAAGTCAATGTCTTCACCCCCGCCTCCGCACAAGTCGGCTGCTTAGTTATGCTCTCTGCATATTCATGCACATGAGGAGGTGCTGTCGGTTCAGGTGTCGCCGTAGCCTGCGGTTTCGCCGTAGGAGTAGCAGTCGGTTCTGCAGTGGATTCAGGCTTTCCTGTTGCACTCGGTTCTGCAGTAGGACTCGCAGTTCCAGCAGGCTTATCTGTGGATGGTGTGTTTCCGTCCTTGATTTCCTCCACCTTGTCGATTATTTCATCGACAGTCGCTCCGTCCTCCAGCATATCAGCGACATCACTCGCACTCATGCTTTCGGTGCTTTCCGCCACATCCTTGCCACCAGTGGGATTTGCTGTAGAGCCACAGCCAGTAAAACTGATTGCCAGTACCGTTGCCATCAGCAGAGGCAGCACCTTTTCCGTTTTTCTTCTTGTTCTTTTTTCCATAGATTTTTCACCTCATCGTAAAATTTGCTTCCAAAGATTGCAGTAAATCCTTTCCTGTCACCCATTATATCCCTTTTGTTTACAAAATTCAACAAAATAAGATATATCTTTATGCCAGCCTATGTTCTGGGATGGAGCAGCATACATCAAATTTAACTAATGCATGGGAATAAACCTTATTTCCTCAAATGGAGATTGCCATGATAATCATGCCAAACTGCCCAGAATGATTTTGCATATTTTTGTGCCCCTGCAGTATGCAACTTTTCCCCGCTGCAAAAAAGTTGCATACTTTTAAGGGAACAATAGATGCAAAATATACCGTCTGCTGAAAAGTTGCATATTTTTGATTCACCATGGAATGCATTCTCTGTAAGGGATAAAAATTTTGCATACTTCTGCTTCTCCCGCCTCTTTCCGAGGAAAAAGAGCGGAAGAGGATTTTCCTATATACTAAAAAAGACTGCGAAATTCCACAGCCCTTTTCGTGTAACCTATTTAATTTATGGGAATTCCCTTTTCCTGCAGGAACTTGACCACATCCTCATGCCCCATCCTGATGGCAATGCCAATCGCACGGTTCCCAAATACATTCACATCAGCCCCATGCCCCACCAGGTACTTAAGGATCTCCAGATGCCCGTTATCAGCAGCAAGTTCGGCAGAATAACTGTTGTTTGCCCTCACATCGGCTCCATGCTCTACAAGGAACTCCACCATATCCAGATATCCGTTATAAGAGGCATGGAGGATTGCATAATTATCCGCATCTGTGACATCTGCACCGTTTTCCACCAGAAACTTCACAACCTCCAGATGTCCATTCGCGGCGGCAACCCTGACGGCATAATTGTCGCATCCTGTCACATCCGCACCGTTCTCCACCAGAAATTTCACGACATCTATATGTCCGTTCCCAGCTGCACTCCTGACTGCACGGCTGTCATTTGCGGTCGCATCAGCTCCATGCTCAACTAAAGACTTCACCACATCCAGCCGACCGCTTTCGGCAGCAGATTCTAAAGCAAAGTTATCATCTGCCCTTGCATCTGCACCATGTCCAGCCAGGAACTTTACTGCATCCCAATACCCATTGCATACGACATGGGTAAAAACTCCACCGTTACCCGTACATATATCAGCCCCGCTTTGAACCATCCACTCCCATGCCCTGACATCTGAGAGCGGGATAATCTCTCTGATCTCAAGCCTGTGGGTCCTGAATTTCATGACATCAACATATACATCCTCCTCATCTGGCACGGATACCAATGCCAACTTCGTCCCATATTTCAGGAACCTGCAGATATCTCCCGCCAGGGTGAAATAAAGCCCTTCCTTACAGCTTCCCTCCACCGCAAGCGGGTTCACATCCTCATTCATCCCCACTTTATATTGGTAATCCCTCATGCACATATCTTCGGATAAGATTTTGCAGAGAGGCAGGCCTTTTAAGTCAATCCCCTTGATAATCGTGCCACACTCAAATTTTGCTTCCATCCCATTCATCCCCCTCTTTTCTCTTTTGTATATAAAATGAATTTTCCGACACGAAAAAAGACAGACCAGGAAATTTCTTTCCCCATCTGCCTTTTCTATTCCCATCTATTGTTTTAGGAGGACAATGTATGGATTTTCTCTGGAAAAGCCTTATGGCTTTGGCTCTTCTTTTGATAGATTGATAATACCACACTCTGGCACGGAAGATTTTTTGCAGAAATGAAGATTTTTAGGATTCACCGTCATCTTCTATAAAGCCTGATTCCGCCTTACTGCTCCCATTCAGAAAATCAGGTTTGAAAACCTGAATAATACCAACCACATCGGAAATCAGGCATCCAAAACATGCTAACAGTACACCTATGCCCGCAATGACACTTCCGACTTTTTCACCAAATATCTTCTGCACAGCCCAATAAAAGAAAACTACCACCAGAATAGGCAGGCTCAGTTTAAAGAGGAAATTTACCAGCATCATTATAATGCCGTCATCCATGAAACCGTCATCAAAACCATCTTCAATCCATTCGTTGATATAGTGCATATAATATGTGATCAGCCCGTAACATAAGGCATACATTATAATCTGATAAATTACCGTGTCGGCACGGAATATAAACACACATCCCAGAGTGGCAAGTATCAGCTTTATTATTGTTAAAAACAGCTTCATTCTTCATCCTCCCCTATATTCAATTCTATGACCCCAAGCAGGCGGTTGAACAGGTCACGGAACATTTTCAAGTCGTCTGGCAGGGTGTAGTAATTCTTTTTCTTTTTCACTTTGATTGCCAGGTCAGATTTGATGGTGACATCAAGGTGCAGTTCTGGATAACTGCAGTTAAGTTTTAACTTCACATTTCCTCTGACACTGTAACCAAACACTCCTTCCTTTACATCTGTTGATTCAAAATAAATCGTGCTGTCCTGCGAAATATCATCAAATTTAATGATCGGTATGTACTCTGGTATTTCTTTTGTTTTGGTGAAAGCCATAAAATCCGAATAGCAGAGCATTTCATTTTTTTCATCAATGAACAGTGCCCCGTACCATGCTTTTAGTTTGAAATTCTTCCTCCGCTCCTCTGATTCTTCCAGAAACGGCAAGAAGGTGTTCTTAAAATAATCAGCAGTCCAATTCTTCTTCGCATATTCTTTTATATCATCTTCAGGCAGTTTTTTTACACATTGCCTGCACAAGTGCTGTTTGTCCGCTTTGAAAGTGAAAGATATTGTGCCTGCTTCCCGTCCGCATCCAGCACATATTTTTTTACCGAGTAATCCCATCTTCGTCCTCCTTCATTGGTTTCCCATAATATATTTTCAGCCTGAAATACCACTAACTTATAAATTATACCACATTGTTTACTTTAGTCAACAATGAGCGATTAAATTTTTCATATGCCGTTGATAAAATTTAACAAAGAATCAAAGGAGGGCTGGATGGCATGGATATTGAACTTTACCTGGAGGAAGTTGGAAAGCGGATCATGGAGCGGAGGAAAAAATTAGGGATGACCCAAGAGATGCTGGGGGAAAAAAGCGAGCTCACAACACAGTTTGTAAGTTATGCAGAGGGCGGAAAGAGGGCCATGAGGCCCGAAAACCTGATGAAGATTGCCAATGCCCTTGGAGTAAGTTGCGATTATCTGCTGACTGGCGACATCATTGACAAGGACAAGTTGCTCCTGTCTGAAAAGCTGGATAAACTGACCCCTGAAGAGGTGCGGATCGTTGAAAATGTGATAGACCAGTGTATCCTGCTCTTTCATCCAGAAGAGTAGCTTTTCTGATAATTCCGTTCCCAAACCTATATGCCAAAGGAAAAGAGCTGTAGGCATGGTTCAAATAGCCCATATCCCGCAGCTCCCTTCTCCCGTTCTCCTGCACAAAAAAGGCGGACCCCTTCAGATGTACAGGGAATCGGACTCTTCAAATTTTGGATGATCCGCCAGTCAGGACCAGATGATTCCTTTCAGTTCAGCCATGAGCTTCGCCCCATCCTTCAAACCCTGTTTGAAAGCGATCTTGCCGTAAACTGCACCGCTCCTGTTGACTTTGCTCAGGATGTCGTCAACCGCCTCCCTCTGCTCGCTGCTCAGCCCCATCTCTTCCAGCCTCTTAAAGGCTTCCAACTGTTCCTTCCTCACAGCCTGGTACTCCTCGTCATTGCCAGCAATGTCCTCCAGGGTTTCCAGCCGCTCGCCAACGAGAATGTCTAAAATCTCCTGCTTCATTTTTGTAGTGCCTCCTTCGTTAGATTTTTGCAGTCTTTCACTGCATACACATTCTAACTGCTTAAAGGTTTATGGAATTTTGGCAGAAATGGAGCTTCCTGACCCTTCAGGTTTCAAATTATCATCAGATAATATATCCTCAATGCCAGAGTACCTATGATAAATCCTGCAAGAGTGCATAATACTCTGACAAGCATACCTATAATCAGCCTATATGCCATCCTTCTTATCCCGCATCCCTCCTCTCCTGCTGATATCTTTCATATAACCATTATACAAATTTTCCACATATCACCATTTCCGCAAAAACTGCCTGCCAATTCATCCATGTTATAGTAAAAGAAACTTAACGGGAGGTAATTACGGTTATGAAAATAAGAAAACGATGGTCTAAAGAAAAAGTGGCTGATGCGATATGCCGTGCGGTGATCCGCCAGAATTATTGTGATGAGAACGGGCTTCCGCTTCTGGTATTGGATAAAGAAACTTTAAGTTTCCTTCGGTGGAAATACTGGCTCTCAGCCCGCAGGGTATGGCAGCTCAAAAACTGGGCAAAGGAAGATGGGCTTATATCCATACACCCAATGTCACCAACCACCATAACTCCTGACAATGCACATATCCCTGATGTGTACATTATCAATCAGGAGTTTTACGGCAAAGAAATCAAGCCTTATCTGAGCGGAACACCTGAGATCTACTAAAATCATTCAATCTGGTTTTTATCTTTTAGAAACGGCGGTTTAACGATGGCTGTTTCTTTTTTATTCCAAGGATTTAGCAATTCACATCACTTTAACCTCTGCCAAGATATAAGATCCTGTTCATTTCTGCGAAAAATCCAATTTCAAACAAAATGATAAAATAAGCCAAAACGAGAGGAGGGATGATTTTCGGTTGGAAAAATGTACCTTTTGCGGAAGGACGATAGATGATGTGGAGCGGATGGTTGTCAGCCCTATCCAGCGGGATGTGTTTATCTGCGATAAATGTGCAAAAATTGTAACTTCCGTCATCAGTGGTGAAATCAACAAAAAGGCTTCCAAGCCGCTGCGGGATGAGTGGAAAAACCTTTCTCCCACAAACAACAGCACTACAGAAAAGCAGAAGCTTCTTGACGGCTCATGTTCCATGACTCCAAGCGAGATCCACAGGGAATTGGATCGGTATGTTATCGGGCAGGAGAAAGCCAAAAAGATTCTTTCTGTTGCCGTTTATAACCACAGCAAACGGTTAAATGACAGGACTGGCCTGATCAAGAAGTCAAACATCCTGATTGCTGGCCCAAGCGGATGCGGCAAGACACTGCTGGCTGGGACACTTGCGAGGATACTTCATGTTCCTTTTGTAGTTGTCGATGCGACCAGCCTGACGGAGGCTGGATATGTCGGGGAGGATGTTGAAATATGCCTCCAACGGTTGATCGGGATGGCGGACGGGGATATTGAGCTCGCCCAGAAGGGAATCGTCTATATTGATGAGATCGACAAGATTGCCCGTGTGGGTGAAAACAGGAGTAGCACAAGGGATGTATCAGGCGAAGGTGTCCAGGCAAGCCTTTTGAAGCTGATCGAGGGCTGTGAGGTTTCCGTTTCTTTCGGTGAAAAGCGGAAACATTCAAACAGGAATACTACACTCTTTAATACTTCCAATGTACTGTTTATCTGCGGCGGGGCCTTTGAAGGGCTGATTAACCGTCCTTCGCAGAACAGGCCTATCGGTTTCACCGCTACTGGCAGTGCAGCACAGGATGATACAGAACCCATTCTGACTCCTGAATCCCTCATAAAATACGGGATGATGCCTGAGCTGGTAGGCAGACTTCCCATATTGTGCGGGCTGGCAGAACTTGGGGAGGATGACCTTATCAGGGTGCTGACAGAGCCAGAAGATGCCATTACAAAGGAATATGCACTCCTCTTCGATACAGATGGGGTCAAACTGACTTATGAGGAGGATGCACTTCGGGAGGTGGCAAGGCTGGCTGTTGCCAAAAAGACTGGGGCAAGGGGGCTTCGTGCAATATTGGAGGATGTGATGCTGGATGTCATGTATGAGCTGCCCGATATGCGGAATATCAAGGAATGTATCATCACACAGGAGAGCATTTCAACCAAGAAGCCTGTTTTGATCCAAAAACGGGGCAAAAAGAAAGTTTCCGCCCCATAACTGCAATCCCAGCCTGACATTTACTACAGGGCCTTTACCCAGACCGCTTACCCAGCAGAAAGTGCTGGAGGTAATGGATTCCATTTATGCAAAAACCGTGGCGGCGGCATATCTGCTATCCTTATTTTAGAGAACCGTGGTTTTACAAAATAAGCAAAAGGAGGTCAAACAAATCAAAAACAATAACAATAAAGATAATTTTATCCTGCCTGGGCAGTCAATGACCATGGAGGCTTTTGCACAGGCTGTCAAATCAGCACTGCAGGCGGTTTTCCCTGACCGCAGGATAGAAATAAGGGATTCCAAGGGCAGTCTGGGCCATGATAAACTGCTTGTCATAACCACCCCTGACTCCAGCATTTCCCAGATATATCCACTAAGCAGGTTTTTCAAAGAATACATTTCTGGCGGAAACCTGCCTGAAATCAGCCATTCTATTATAAAAGCATACAAAGAGATTCATGAGCATGAAGATTCCTTCCTTAAAACCCTGCAGGATTACAGCACCGTGGAATCATCCATCTGTTACAGGCTTACAAATCTGGAGCAGATCCGCAGGCGGGCCGTTCCTGTGCCATATATACCATTTCAGGATATGGCAATTGAATTCTATGTCCCCTTTATGGAGGAGGATGACTGGTACAATGCCGTTACTATCACAGAACCGCTGATGCAGGGCTGGGGAATGTCAGATACTGACCGACTTTATACGGCTGCCTGCAGGAACACCAGCAGGTTATTCCCCGCCAGGATGCAGTCCATGGCAGGCCTTTTGAACAGCCTCCTCCCTGAAGGGGATGGGGCTGATATTGGAAATGACCCGCCTCCCATGTTCATCATTTCCAATATTGCAAAGCAATATGGTGCCGCCGTGATCCTGTATGACGGGCTGCTAAAATCATCTGCGGATTTATTTGAGGATGACCTGTTCATACTGCCATCGTCTATCCATGAAATGATTTTTATATCTGCATCCGTATGCGGCCGCCCCGAAGTCCTCAAGGATATGGTGTCATATGTCAACCAGACCGAACTGGAGGAGGATGATGTGCTTTCAAACAGTGTCTATTTTTATGATAGGAAAACAGACAAATTAAAAATATTATGATTCATCCCATGCTGCTTGCTGGTCTGAATCAGTCAGCCCTGAATCGGAACATGCTTCCTGTTCAGGGTTTTATGCCTGCTAAATACAGGCATTTGCAAAGAAAAGCACCTGATCCCACAGGCTGAAAAACACATCTCCTGCAATATAAAAAGAGGACATGCAGCCGATACCC
>JAMPFA010000057.1 GCA_023664725.1 Roseburia sp.
GGCTGGAAAATGAAATCATTGAGAACCAGGCCATCATAGAAAGTTTGGAGGAACAGCAACAGGAGGTTGTTGTACAACCACAGCAACAGCAACCTCAACAGCCAATAAATCCCATGCCAGGTGGAACCTTTGGAGATATGCAAATGGGAACAGGCACAGGTGATGGAGGGCCAGCAGCTGGAATAGTTGGCTCCTTTGAATAACCCACTCCCACCCAATAATCCCAACCATACCCACGGTGATCACATAATACATATCACCGTGGGTAATAGAAAGGAGTAGCCCGTGAAAAAGAAAATAACTGCAATTCTTATAGGCTGTATCATGCTTTCTGTAGCATTAAATGTTTATTTCCTATGGAGGATATCATCAGCCAACAAACAAATATCCGTGTTCAGCAGCCAGGTAGTCATGGTTGATGACGAAATTGAGGAATTAAATAACCAGCTTTCAGGACTTGGGGAATTGGAAAACAAAGTCAAGGACCTGCAGGAACAATTGGCACAAAGGGATGAGGAGATAAGCCGTCTCACCGCATCCCTTACAGGGAATGAAATGGAGATAGCAAGGTTGGAAAATGAGGTGGCCGAAGGCAAAACCGCCATAGAAAGTCTGGAGGAACAGCAGCAACAACCAGAGCAGCAGGAAATTGCAGAACAGCCAGCACAGCAGCAACCCCAGCAACCTCAACAGCCGGTGAATCCCATGCCAACCTATCCCGGTGAATTTGAAAGAAATGATTCAGGAATAGGCACAGTTGAACCAGGAACATTAGGCGTAGGGACTTTTGAATAAAAAATCAATCCTGTATAACCATTACAAAATACCACCCAAAACACTGATTACAATTATATCAACATTGTCATCAGTGTTTTTGTTGTACAATCCATTTTTCTGCATTGAGAAAAATCTTTTAAATTAAGTATACACCAACTTGCAATTTCCATCCATCCACTATTTTTACCCATGTTCAAAAAAAATCCAATGGCATGTATGAAAAAAATGCATGGTCCCCATTCTGGATTTTGGTTTTGTATTATCAAGAGTATTTGGTCTGAATTTTGGAAAAGTAAGGGGTATAGGGGTAAGATTTTTTTGAAAAATGTTGAATTTTGGGGAAAAAATCCAGGTTCCGGGATATGGGGGAGGGTATTTGTCTAAGGTTTGGTTCTGTGAATTCCAGAAGTAAAATAGGAATTTTCAGGAAGAAGTGTTTTCCCAAAATGCCCATGGGCGTAAAAATGTTGATACGCCCTGTCCGGAACAGGAAAATGAATATGGAAGAAAACCAGGAAAAAGGAGGACAAAACATCATGGCTGCAAATTTCAGGCTGGTACCAAAGTTCGAGGGGAACTGTCTGGTCATTTTATATGAATCAAACGGGGATGTGCAGGCCATTGCACAGATACTCCTGCCAGCAGACAGACAGCTTGCCGACAACGTGGAAGTGGCAAATGACATATGTGGTATCTTAAAGAAGCGCATCAGGAAAAGTTTATGACACAAGGGGCATCCCCAGGACAGGCAGGTGACCTGGCAGGTGCACCCCCTCATATGCAGGGCAGCCCCCCCTCATGGTTGCTGCCCTGGCCCCATTTTTCAATTTTGTTTCAAATGTTTCAACTTTTGTGGCAATAAAAAAGGATGCCTTTTAGTCATTCAGCTGGTATAATAAAACCAAAAAGCAAAGGGACATACATAATGAAACAAAAGATATCAGCAGAAGTTTTACGCAACAGGCAGATCAACTACCTCATCATAGAAAAAATGTGGGCATATTTTAACAAAGGCACGGATAAACAGTCCTTTTATGACCTGCTCGATATTCCCAAAAACATGTACAGCAGGATAAGGAGTGCAAATACTTATAATACGGCAGACCTGGACGCCAGGTGGGAGCGCAAAAACAGCCCCCTCCATAAGCTGGGATTGTCAAAAGAAATTATGACCGGGATGGAGCCGATACAGGTCGAAGGGATTACCATGGATGACTGGGATGAATATTTACAGTTCCGCTATAAATCGGCTAAAACAGAGACTTACCGTTCAAGTTCCATGCAGGGATTTAACAAAAGACTGAAAGACGCGTTTAGCAAACTGAAGGCTGATAAAAAGGATCAGCGCGATATTGGCAAATTATTTTATTTTTTCCAATATGGAAGGGCGTCATACCTTGACCTGCCAGATGCAGAAATGGTGGACTTGAGGGACAGCCTCAGGCATATCAGCATTGAAAACATGAAAGTATGTGACAGGAACCTGCGCAGGGAAATATTCGTCATGCTGGAAGAAAAGTACAGGCAGTTGGATATCATACTTAAATATGAAGGATTAAATGGATAATCCCTGAAAAACATCCCTTACGCAAGGGATGTTTTTATTTTATCACCTGTTAAAAAAAACTGATTTTTAACGGGTGACATACAAAACCGGATGGGTGACATATCCGCATGAACGAGTGATATACAAATGATATGTGGTGTCATTTTCACTTTTTATGGTGCACCTATACATATTACGGGTACTTATATATAATGAGTGCATAATCAGGAGGGCAGGGATTGAAGATGTAAAAACACGGGGAGATGTCCATTGCACCTTGACAATATCATGCCGCCATGTTTCCTGAACTGCGCCAGGAAGCGGCAGCATGTGTACATATGGAACCGTCAACATGAAGTCGGAGGGGGCGTCCGTCCATCCATCAAGCGCAGTATGGGTGGAGTCTGCCCAAAAATAACCAACCAATGGGGACATATGACCAGAAGTCCATTTATGAAAGGAAAGGAAAAGATTATGGAAAAAAATTCACAAAAAAATATGCAGGAGGCAGACAACATGATGAACAATGCGGCAGCAGACAATGGCAATGTGGGGGCAGGCAACATGACAGACAACTTAACAAAAAATAACAATGCGGAGGCAGATACCATGGCAAACGGAAACAACAAGACCCTGGACAACACCATGGCCCTGGATGGAATACCTTTCGGGGACCTTATGGAAATGATCCCCGAGGATGAGCGGGCTGTCACCGGGGCAGACCCCATTGAAGGAATCAGGATCGTGGTGGTGGATTCGGTGGCGCCCCTGGATGACCTGATGTCCGAGATCCCGGAGGAGGAGCGTGCATGTGAGGAAGAATCCCCGGTTGGCCTGTCGGAGGTTACCAGCTACGGGTTCTTCACCCCTGCGGTAGGCATGAGATGCTTCACCACCAACACCGGGCACAGGTTATATGCAAAGATTAGCACGGATCCCAAGGCGGGGCAGGTCATCCGGTACCGCCAGCAGTATGCTGACGGAAGATTTTCAGATGAAATGACCCTCAGCCAGGCTGACCTGGTGCTTGCCGCAACCTACCGTTTCACGTCGGACAGGATAGCCGACACAACATTGCGGAATGTCGTGGGGAAGTTCATCGTGGAAGCCAGCCGGGATTATTATGGCAGGCTCCTATACCCCAGGGAAGGCCTGGAGATAACGGCAATCCTGAACATGCTGGTAAATAAGTTTGGGGAACTGCCCATTGAGAAAAACATGTTGCCGCTACTGGAACAGCCCAGGGAACTATATGGCGCAATAATCCAGACCATCAGGGACAAAAGGCTGGATGTGCTTGACGAAAAGACGTCATACTATACGCTTGACAGGGAGCAGATGGAAACACTGGCTGCGGAACTGGGTACAACCCGCATAAAATTATGCAACAGGATGAGGGAATACCACTTCCTTTACCTCACAGATTGCTCCAAGGGCTACCAGTCAAACATACGCTTCAAGCCATACGGCGAATTTTTCCCGAACCCACATTCACAGTGGATGTACTGCATACTTAAGCTCGACGTGCTCATGAAACGAAGGATGCAGAAACAGGAAAAATCAAATTAAGGGGCAGAAACAAAAAAAATCAAATTAAGGTCTTGACAGGAGGAGGGTACGGCGTTACCCTCCCCAAAATAAAAAAATTCCAGGAGGGAAACAGCATGGCAAAAAATACAAATGTAAGGGGATGCCTCATTGAGAGGAAGCGCAAGTATTACGTGGTGCTCAGCCATTACATGGAGGGGCAGCGAATTCTGGACACGAAGGCCACAGGAATCTCCGTCACCTCGCACAAGAAACGTGAAGCCGAAAAAATCATGGAACAGCTTGTAAGAGAGAAAGAGGAGGAACTGGAACGGCTGGCAGAGCAAAAGAGGTCACACTCATTTGCGGATTGTTTTGAAAGATGGATTGATTATAAGTCAAGCCAGATAGAAAGTACAACCGCATGGGGATATAAGAACAGGAGTAAGACAATCATAGAATATTTCCGGGAAAGAGATTTCCGAATCGAGAGTTTAGAGCCGAAAGACCTGTTGCAATATTATGAGTGGGCATTGGAGAACGGGCGCAGGAATGTTTACAGCGAAAATACTCCGACTGGTTTGAGCCGCAGGACTGTCAGCGATCAGGCAACTTTGATTAAATCTTTTTTAAATGACGCCATACTGCAAAAGGTTATAACCGCGAATCCGGCTGATAAAGTACAGGTGCCGAGAGTCAGGCAGAGCAATGTGGAAGAAATAGCATTTATGGATATGGAGCAGTCCAAAACATTCCTGAATTATGTGAAAACGGTCCCCATCTTTAAAAAATTATATTGTATTACAAAAGTAGGCCTGTATTATGGCTGTAGGCGGTCGGAGATGCTAGGCCTCAAATGGAGCGCCATTGACTTTGACAGCAAAGAGATTGTCATTAACCATACAGTCGTAAGAGCAGAGCAGGGTGATGTTTACAGGGATAATGTAAAAACTGAAAGTTCCTACCGTTACTATCCTCTGTTAGACAGTATAAGGGATGACCTTATGGAGATTATGGAATCGCAAAAGAAGCTGGGTATTTATTCAAAGGATGGGTATGTGTTTCAGTGGGAGGATGGAAGGGTATACAGCCCTGACTATATAACCAAGCTGTTTAAAAAAGCGGTCATAAGGAGCGGCTGTGTACCGCAGAATTTAACAGTACACGGGTTAAGGCACAGCTGTTGTGCCATCCTCTTCGAGAATGGCTGGGATCTGGGACAGGTGCAGAACTGGCTGGGGCATTCTGATATTGCGGTGACGGCAAATATTTACAACCATGTCAGCAGGAAGTGGAAAAACAAGCATGGAGAAATGGTTGACAGGATATTTGCATGAGCCGTTTTGACAGGGTGAGGGGGATACCAATATTTATAAAAGGTATCCCCTTTTTATTGCGCCAGTTCTAAAATGTGCTATTATATCTTAATACAGATATGGAGCACATTCACAGACAACAAATGTTACAAGGAAATCAGCACAGACAATAATTTTTGATAGGGGTCAACAAAGTTCCAACAAAAGTTTGTAAAAGTGCGGGCCATATGCCCATGGGGTAAAAAATGGACGTCCCCCAGGGGCATATGGACGCCCCCAGGGTGGAAAACAGACGCCTGGGGGTGCTTTCCCCGTGGGCTGTAAGTTCGGGACGCAGAGGTCGCGTGTTCGAATCACGTCGCGCCGATTGATGGGAAACAGCCGGAAAGCCTTATTCCATGGGCTTCCCGGCTGTTTCTGTGTCCGGGGAAAGGGTATCCGGGGCTGGGGGAACCAGGGGGCAGTCCAACAAAATTCCAACAAAAGTCAGGGGGACGGGTACAGGGGTGGTATCCCATGGGGTGGTTTAAGGGTATTTCCATGGGTCTGGCATGGGGACAGGGGAAAATATTGCCGGACTGGGTGGAAAGGGATTGTAGGGGTTGATAAGGGGTTCCAACAGTCGGTGTGATGGCTGGCAGTATGGGGGGGTATTCTGGGTTTGTTTCAAATGTTTCAACTTTTTTCAGGGGTCAAATGCCTGTGCATGGATGGGCGCAGGCATTTTGTCCTGGGTCTGTTTCAAATGTTTCAACTTTTTTTGTGGGGTCAAATGTCTGTGCATGGATGGGCGCAGGCATTTTATTCTGGGTCTGTTTCAAATGTTTCAACTTTTTTCAGGGTCAAATGCCTGTGCCAATTCTGGTGCAGGCATCTTATTCTGCCCGCTGCTCCCCATAAAGTGCTCTAAAATGAAAGTGGGTTAAATGATATATGTTTCAGGAAGTGTTTCAAAATGGGTGATTCCGTTCTATCGGGACAGTTTTTGTGTATGGAAAATGTACAATTATACTGCTGGGGTAGGGTATACCTTTTTGGGACAGTTTCCCAAAAACAGGTTGAAAAGGTGGACACATACATTTACCGGACTGGTCAGGAAAGGGGCAGGCATCATGAAGATAGGTTATGTCAGGGTGAGCACGAAGGAACAGAACACCGCAAGGCAGGAGGAACTGATGAAATCACTGGGGGTTGACAGGGTATACATTGACAGAATGAGCGGGAAGGACACAGACCGCCCCGCCCTGCTTGAGATGATGGGGTTCGTGCGTGAGGATGATTCCGTCATCGTGGAAAGCATCTCCAGGTTTGCAAGGAACACAAAGGATTTATTGGAACTGACCGGGCAATTAAGCAATAAGCGCGTGCAGTTCATCTCCCAAAAGGAACACATTGACACGGACACCCCCACCGGCAGGTTCATGCTCACGGTCTTTGGGGCGGTCGCAGAACTGGAAAGGGAGTACATCAGGCAGCGCCAGAGGGAGGGCATAGGGATAGCCAGGGGACAGGGGAAATACAAAGGCAGACCAGAGAAACAGCTTGATGACTTTGCAGGGGTTTATTCCCAATGGAAACAGAAAAAGGTAACAGCCGCAGCTGCAAGCAGGCAGCTGGGGATAAGCCGGAGCACCTTTTACAGGAAAGCCAGCAGCCATGAAAATGACAATGAGATCATAGACTTCTAATAACAGCCCATATGCATACGTGTTCCAGCTTTTTGGGCACTGGAAAAAAGGAAGGCAGGAATTCCCACCACATCCCACCGGAGGATAAATGAATATGGGGCACAGGAAAAGGAAAAGTGATACCCCACAGCTTATGCATGGGGGAATTTTCCAGATACATTCCAGGGGCATTCAATGTTTCCCTGCATTATGTGGGAATGGGGAAACCAGGACAGGAAATTGGGGGATGGGTGATTTTTTCCTCCCCGGCAGCAGAATGATCCACAGGGGCATGATGCTTCCCTGATGGTATGCAGTGGGTCAAAAATTTATGGTATCACTGGGGGTTAAAAATTTCCCGAAAATTTGGGGAGTGTTTAATGGCCTGTTTTTGTGATAAGGATACCAGATATTACCAGACATTTCCCGCTTGACTTCCCGGCATCCCAGCGGTACCATCCCACCCTGGCAAATGTGGATGGAAAGGGGGAAAGTGCCATATCCAGCCAGGAAAACAAAGGAAGCGAGGGAAAAGGAAATGGAACAGGAAAACAGGAAATGGGAGGACACCGTGGAACACATCAGGGATGCAGTGAACATCCTGCAGCTTCTGGTGCAGGAACTGGAAACCAGCCAGGATGACCCCCACACCATAAGGAGCATCAGCATAGCCATCAGGATGTTGCAGGAAGCACTGGCAGGGATCACCTGTTGAGATTGCGGAAACAGTCAGCAGTCAATTTCAAGGCTTTGACCTGATCATCAGCCAGGCCATCCAGTGGCAGGGCATCAGCCTGCCTGGCATCACAGCCAGGCAGGTAGTCAACGGATACCCTGTACTGGGTGGCAAGCTTCACAATGGCAGGGAGGGAGGGCAGCCGTTCCCCTGTCCCATACAGGCCGATGGACGCCGTGCCCACCCCTATCAGTTCAGCCACCTGTTTCCTTGTGAGCCCGCAGTTCACACGTGCAGCCTTAAGTTTATCCCCCAGGTTTTCAAGCATACTGTTCCCTCCATCCTACAGTTATTTTACAGGGCAAAAATAAACAATGGGTTGCATACAACAACCCAGAGTAGTATAATGCAGCCATGGGTTACAAAGAATGACAGGAAAGTGCATGGAGGAAAACAATTGGCATCCATCCAATGTTCCCAGGCATAAAATGGGGCATATATGTCACAAGAAGATAAATTGATTTATTAATCCCGGGGGCATTTTGGCAATGCCCCCACCCATCATTTCAGTATTGGAGGAAAGAGTTTATGAGTGGAAAATTCATGAGAGTCAAAAGAATCCTGATACCCACCATCACCCTGGCCATCATTGCATCCCAGCTTATGGGCTGTGGTGCCATGGGCCAGAGTGAACTGCTCAAAATGATAAACCGGGGCGAGCAGATAGAGATCGAGGTTGCAGTGCCAGCTTTCCATGAGATCGAGCAGGGTGAGGAAAGCCCCCTTGTCTGGGTGGAACTGGCGCAGCTGGAAACCAGCCCCACCATTAGAAGCAGCTGGGATGACACCCTCCTGGTCACCAGGACAGACACAGGCAAGAATGGGATATTTTATGTAAATGAAGCAGGTGAGAATGAAAACAACAATACCTTGAGAGTAGCATTACATAACAGGGAAGTCCAAAAATTATTTGAAAATGACAGCACCATGGGAAGTTTAGCAGATTCAGTGGAAGCCAACTATGCAGACCTTGAGATCACAGACCCCAACAACAGAAATGAAATCTTAAAGGCAGTTTACATGGGTATCAATGCCTACTTCAACCTCCTGCCAGACAACACACCCAACTACTGCAATGCGGACAGCACCCTTACCAGGGCTGGGTTCATGGTAATGGTATTCAGGGCAGACTCACCGGTGCAGGAACTGCCAAGTGATGGAATCCTGACAGATGCAGTAGGCAATAGTGAGTACAACCCCTACGCACAGGGAGTAACAGCCAACAGCTACCTTGACCTGGAATCCAAAAGCCTGAACAGCAAGACCTACAATGGCAACATCACCAGGGCGGAAGCCATCCACATCCTGGTGAGCCGCTACTACAGCGACGAACTGCAATCAGTCAACCTGGCAGATACCAACATCACATTCACGGACGCAAAAGATGGCGGTGACATAGCCACAGCCCAGAAATTCATAGAGGATGGCCAACCAAAGGACTGCTGGAAAACCTACGAACTCACCCATGCACTCCAGAATGCGGATGATGGTTTACCCACTGATCTCTACAAAGCCCTGGTGGTTGCCCAGCAGAATGGTCTGATCAGCACCGAAACCCGCTGGGATGAAGCCATCACCCTCTCCGAATCCCTGGAACTCCTAATCAAAGCCTTAATGAATGAAAAAGGAGTGGACACCTACACAGCAAAGCTAGGGGAAATAAGTGGATATACAGTAGAGATTCCAGATGAAACCACAGGTAGTGATTCAGAGCCAGATTTGTTTGAGGGCAATGGTGCTGGCACCAATTTTATAATTTCAGAGGACTTCCCATACGTGGACAGGGAGGCAGATACAGAACAGCCAAAACAGGAAGAACAGCAGCCACAACCCGAGCAGCAGCCACCAGCAGTTGAACAGCCAGTGTCACAACCAATACAGCAACCAAGCAATCCCCCAGCTGGACTAGGTAATATGGGAACATTTGGAGATATTCCAACAGGAACAGGTGATGGCAGTATAGCCAATGGATCCTTTGGTACACTTGAGTAAAAATCAATCCTGTACAACAATAACAAAATAGCAACAAAAACACTGATTACAGTTATATCAATATTGTGGTCAGTGTTTTTTATTGCTAAACTAAAGATTAATCAATAGATTCAAGAAAAGGAAACATCAATTTGTATTTTTTCAAATCTTCTGATATAATCTAATTATCAAGCAGGAAAGGAGCCACACATCATGCAAACCCCAATAGAACATTTAACAAGAGCGCAGATGATTCAGAAATACCCGAATCAGTGGTTAGGTATCACCAATGAAGAATATGTAGATAATGATGGTATCACACTGGAATCAGCAGATATCATTTACACAGACAAAACCAGAAGTGAATTAATCAGTATGCAAGTAAAGAATGAAGGAATCATAGCATGGTGTACCAATGAAGAAGGCGGTATGCCCTTAGGGCTGATAGGTGTAGAATAATGATTGAAATGACAATACAGTTAAATAAAAATACGCGGCGTCCTATTGCACTGTTGGACTGGTTCAGGGGATGTCGTGCATTAATAGATACAGGTGCATTGATTCCAATATGGACAGCAAAAGATACTGACTTAATAGAATTGGGAGCAACATTAGAAAGAGAAAATATATCCTTTGGTGGTTTTGGTGGAGAAGCAGCAGGCAATCAATATAGAATCAATTTCAAATTAGGCAGCATCATATATGCAGATATGCCAATAATTGCAAAAGAAATGTCAGGATTAAGCTGTCATATGATTTTACCAGCCACCATGTTTACTGGAATGGTGTATACCATAAATGATAAGGAAAAAACATTTGGAATAAGAATACTTGATAACCAGCCAGTAAGAAATTTAAGATTATCAACTGATGCAGGAGATTTATCTGTTTATTTAGCAGGAGCCTATGAATCTATAGAGGAATACAATATACATAAATTGCAGACACAGCAGGAACACTAAGATATTATTTTACTGGATACCTTATCATACGGGAGGTATCCTTTTTTAATGCCCTAAAATCAGTAGAAAGAAATTTTTGATTTTTAATAACAAAATTAGATAGAAGGAGGAATCAAAATGCGAACACCAAATCAGCATAGAATAAAATCACCACACATACCAATATCCCCATTAATCCTGATGCTGCTATTCATCTTCATCACCCTCACCACCCCATCCCTCACAGCCCATGCAACAGAGGGTGGAGCCGCAGGAAATGGGGATCAGGAAGATGTAACCACAGATAACCTGGCAGAGAACAATGGCCAGGGCTACCCCTCCTGGGCCAAAACAGGCTGGCTGGTTTACCTCACCAACATCAGCGGCCAACTCTGTTCCGAGGTAGCCTTTGTCTCCTCCAATGACACCCTCCCAGATTCAGCCTATAGTAATGCATACCTGACAACCAGAATAGGCAATGCAGGTATAACATTAGGGAAGATAGCCACCAATGCAGAATGGGGAGCCCCATTCCTGGAGGGAGGAATAGTGTGGAACGGCGAATTGCGGCTAGACGAAACGTCAAATCAGATCCGATCTTTTA
>JAMPFA010000058.1 GCA_023664725.1 Roseburia sp.
CTTGTTGCCGATCAGGGTTCAAAGCGAGCAGGCATTCGCAGGACATCTGCTCATACAACACCTGGGAGATATCAAAACATCTGTCCATGTGCATAATCTCATATACTTTTTTCTCTGCCATTACATCGCTCCTTACCGTATATGCTCTTTCAAATTGTCATCCTCAAAATCAAATATACAGCATTCATAGGCATTGATAATATGGGTATCCTGGTACTTGTCATACCGCTTATATTCTCTCCCATATGCCTGATGGATATGCCCATGCAAAAAAAATCTGGGCCGGTACTTTTCCATCAGCGTCCGAAACACCTGAAATCCCTGATGAGGCAGATCACGCCCATCGTTCAACTGATAGGCAGGCGCATGGGAAACCAGAATATCGAAACCACCTTTTAAAAAAATGGGCAGCCGCATTTTTGAAGCCCGCCTTTTCATTTCTTTCTCTGTGTACTGATGAACTCCCGGGCGGTAACGCATGGAACCTCCCAGCCCCATGATCCTGATCCCCTGGTGGACATAAATCTCATCATCGATACAGATACATCCCCCCGGAGGTTTCATTTTATACTTATCATCATGATTTCCATGAACATATAGTACCGGTGCAGAAGAAAGTGTAGCCAGAAAGGAAAGGTATTGCGGATCAAGATCACCACAGGAAATAATTAAGTCGATTCCCTCCAACTTGCTTTTATCATAAAAATCCCACAAATTTTTTGATTCTTCATCCGCAATCGCAAGTATCCTCATAAAGCCCTTAACCTTCCTTTATCTTTACTCCCTGTTCCCTGATCACGGGCTCAGCCTGCTCTTTTAACTCCTCTTTTTTCGGAATTGCCCCAATTACATTTTCCGCCAGCCAGTCCATTGTCATAATTTCCTCCGGCAAAAGGCTTTTGTCAGGATTTTCCTCCACCACACCGTTTTGTGAATACATCACACCGGAAAACGGATTAAATACATCTGAACTGATGGTTGTTTTTAAAAGATCTACGAGACGCTTTGTCCCATTTGGCAGATACTTAGAGTATACCACATCAATAACCTCTGCCGACATTCCCCACCAGTAATTGATTGCCTTTGTCGCAGAAGAACTGTCATCATTTTTCCATGTTCCGTCTATGATGGTACGGATCAACCGTTCGTAAAATTTTCCCCAGTGCCACAAAGGCAGGGCAAGATTGCGCATGTGCCCGTCACTTATGTGGTAAATGCCAAAGAGACGGGAGCTTTCCTCCGGAATCATCATATCCCTTCCGGAGATACAGGAAGAACCGTTTTCCTTAATCCTCTCCTCGATATCCACATCCTTCATCGTCGACCATTCCAGAAAGACTTTTGCCCGGGGATTTACCATCTGAGCCCCCAGTGCAAAGGCATTGATATTGGCAATGGATCCACAGATGGGATAATCCGCAATATACGTCAGCTTGTTATTCTCAGCGACGGCGCCTGCAATAGCCCCCATCAAAAACTTTGCCTCGTGCATTCTCGCATAATATGTACGGATATAGCGGTGAGAGGTATTCAGAGAACAATTCAGGATACGGACCTTGGGATTTGCAATGGCTGCTTTTACACTTGCCTGCACAAAGGACGGCGTTGTGGTAAAAATAAGGTTGCAGCCTGAATTGATGGCATCTTCCAGCAAGGAATCTATGTTTTCCTGGGTCCCGTTTTCATAACTGGTCATCGTCACCTCATCCGAGAAGGCCTGCTCCAGGTGAAGCCTCCCAAGCTCATGGGCATATGTCCATGCGGAAGTTCCCGGTGTTTTCTCATAGATAAAGGCAATCTTAAGCTTTGGAGCAGCGCTTAAGGGAAGACGGATATTTAAAAGGGGCTTCTTCTCCTTGCCCGGTTCCATCTTCAGATCGATTTCCTTATCTTCCTGCAGGATCTCAAACTCTTCCCAGCTTTTTCCAATCAGCTCCTTTATCTCATTTGTAGTTTTTTCCGTAAGCACATCATACCCATACAATCCGGAAAATACCAGAAAAGCATCCCCCGGTGTGATTTTTAGTTTACTGCCGCCATTTGCCTGATATTCAGCTGAAAATCTTGAATAAACCGAACTGAAGCTTAACAGTTCTTCCTCTGTCCAGATCTCTCCCGGTTTTTTACCGACGACCTCCTGCAGCTTTGCAAACCCTCCCTCCTTGGAAAACCAGATATAGTTGATGGGCGCAAGCCGGTAAAAATCTAGAAACTCGTAATAAATTTTGTTATCTTTTTCCTCTGTACGCTTTGGCACGATACGGGTTACATTTCCCAAAACAGAAACTGCGCCAAAAAATTTCATCACACTGACCCGCTTATTTCCCTCTTCCACATAAAAGCGGTTCATATACTCATATGCTTTAATGGGATCCTGGATCCCCTCTTCCAGATGATAATCGCTGAGGTTAGACCACTTAAAAGCAAATTCTGTTGATTCTCCCAGTATAGGCATAAAATTTGACGCAAAGGAATTGCTCCTGCCCACCGTCTTTGTTCCTACGATCAAATCTGTAGGAATCTGCACCAGGCCAAGGGGTACTTCTGAATAGTCCCCCTTCTCCGGCATAATATCATCCAATACAGGCAGTGTAGGCCGCTCACCGTGCAACATTCGTGCATGATACTCTTTTTTTCCTATTCTTAACGCTTCACTGTAATTTTCTCTTCCCATAATATTCCTCATTTCTGTCAATCAAACCTTTTTTGTCAAAATTTTCAGTCACGTTATAAGTATAACACAAATCCTGAAAATTGAAACTATAAAATTTGCTGATCAACACTCTCAAAAAATAATAAAACTAATTGCCAATTTCTTGTTTTTCCATTTTGTATCCAATTCCCCACACCACCTTTAAATATTCTGGCTCTTTCGGATTCAGCTCCATTTTCTCACGTATCCGCCTGATGTGCACCATAACCATGTTCTCTGATGAGAAAGCTTCCTCCCCCCACACCCGGCGGTATATTTCCTCCGCCGGAAAAACCCTGCCTAAGTTACGCATAAGCAAGTCCACGATCTTTGTCTCTGTGGCGGTAAGCTTTACCGGCTCCCCGTCAGCATAGAGAGTCATCTCATCCGTTTTGAAAAGCAACCGGCCGTTTTTGATCTCACTGGCCCGATTCCCCGCATGGATATCTCCAAGGCTGGTATATCTACAGAGCTGGCTTTTCACCCGGGCTGCCAGCTCCTGGGGATTGAAAGGTTTTGCCACATAGTCATCCGCACCCATGGACAGCCCCAGTATCTTGTCGCTGTCCTCGCTTTTTGCGCTTAAAACGATAATGGGAATGTTCTGTTTTTCCCTGATGCGCATCAGGGCGGAAAGCCCGTCCAGCTTTGGCATCATAACGTCTATCAGCACAAGCCTGATTTTTACAACTTCCCTGGGAAGTTTCTTACGAATTCCTTACAAATGCCTGCACTGCCCTCAAAAATCTGCTATCATTATAACAGTAAATGCTATTTTGTCAAAAAATGTAAAAATTATTCCTTTTCTCTGTCTAAAATTCATATTGAATAATTGAAAAAAGGAGCTATAATAAGATTGTATGTAACTTTTTGGCAATGCTGTCTGCAGTTAATTTTCATGAATCCAACAGCCAAAATGACATAAGATATACGATACAGGAAGGAGCATCTAATAAGAAATGTTCAAAAGGGTGAAAAAAACAAAAGAACATAACGAAGAAAAAATTGAAAAAAAGCTGACCCGGTCTTTTTATGCAGTGTCATCCATAACTGCTGTTGCTGCGATTATTGGACTGATCACAATCGTAGTCATCTGCAACCGCTATTCTTACGCATTGCGCAATTTCGGTTTTGCACAGGGAGATATCGGAAAGGCAATGTTTGAGTTTGCGGATATCAGATCTTCCCTTCGAGCGGCCATCGGCTATGATGACGAGGAGGACATTGCCACTGTGGTAGCCCAGCATGATGAGATAAAAGCTGTGTTTGAGCAATCTTTTCAGGAAATAGAAAATACTGTTGTCTCAAAGGAAGGCAGGGAAACCTACGAGGCGATAAAAGCGGAATTGGAGGATTACTGGAAACTGGACTCTAAGATCATGGAACTTGGGGCAACCACGAACAGAGAGCTCTGCAGACAGGCTCAGGAAATGGCCCTCAACGAGCTCAGCACTGCCTATAACAGCATTTATGGCAAGTTGGAAGAACTTCTACGAGTAAAAGTTAATGAGGGAAACAGATTATCCACACGCCTGATCATCGCAAGCTGGATTTTAGCAGTTGTGATTTTGGCAGTGATCATAATTTCCATGGTGATATCCATGCGGATCGGAAGAAATACCGCAAAAGAAATATCCGTTCCACTGAAAGATCTGGGAAAACGTTTGGAATCTTTTGCGGAAGGCGATCTTTCCAGCCCCTTCCCCTTGGCGGAAACTGTGGATGAAGTTGAGGAAATGGAAAAACATGCAATACATATGGCGGATATCTTAAGCTCCATTATCTATGATATTGAAGAAGTCTTAGGCGAGATGGCTGAGGGAGACTATACTGCCAAGACAAGGATTAAAGAGAGGTACACTGGTGATTTCGAGAAAATGTACCAGTCTATGAGCCGTCTGAAAAAGCAGATGACAGAAACCTTACGCTCTATCGGTGAAGCTTCCGAGCAGGTACAGGCCGGTTCCGGACATTTGGCAGACGCATCCCAGGATCTTGCAGAAGGGGCGACGGAACAGGCAAATGCGGTGGAAGAACTCCATGCCACAATCAGCGATATCACGGAGTCTATGATCCGAAGTGTAGAGAGCGCCAATGAATCTTACCAAAAAGCGCAGCACTACGCCCACTCAGCCAACGACAGCCGTGAAGAAATGGGTATCCTGATGTCTGCTATGGACCGGATCAATAAGACTTCCTCAAAAATCGGAAATATTATTTCTGAGATAGAAGCCATTGCATCCCAGACGAATCTTTTGTCCCTCAACGCTTCTATTGAAGCGGCAAGAGCCGGTGAAGCGGGACGGGGTTTTGCGGTTGTGGCAGATGAGATCAGGGATTTGGCGGACCAAAGCGCAAAAGCGGCCATAGACACAAGGGAACTGATCGAAGATTCCATCCGGGAAGTGACAGAAGGAAATTCCGCTGCAGAACAAGTAGCGGAAACCATCAAATACGTGGTGGCGGGAATCGGAGAGATTGCAGAGTTTTCACATGGTTTAAAAGGCATTGTAGACGATCAGGCGGAAGCTATGCGGCAGGCAGAAATCGGCGTAAACCAGATTTCAGGCGTTGTGCAGGACAATGCCGCTACTGCCCAGGAAGCCTCTGCCACAAGCCAACAGCTGTCTGCCCAGGCATTGACGCTGGATGAGCTTGTAGGACAATTCAAATTGAATAACGAATAAGTATAAGGGGCTGCCGCAGGACAGCCCCTTTTCATTCTATGATATAAAGTTTGCCATCGGCATTTATTCCGGCGAAGGAAAGTCTTTCATTGCTTCCGAAACATCGGCTCCTGCTCCAATCTTCACAAGCATTTGCCACCATGCAGTACGTGCCTTATTCCATTCGGAGATAATCTGATAATAGTCACCCATATATTGCATAAAATTGCTGTATTCCATCATAAGCATATCATTTTCATATATATTATTCATATCCCGCACCGGCCAGTAGGAAGCAACCCTCACTGCCCTGGTATATGGAACATCATTTTCTGTCATATAGCGGATAAAAGTTTTTGCTGCTGCGATCCGTTCTTCACTGCCATTGTCAAAAATACCAAAACCCCAGATACCGCCCTGAAGCTTTGGTATGCCTTCGCTGGCAGGAAAAGCCATGGGGAAAATTTCAAAATCCAGTTCCGGATGATTAATGGTCTGCTGCACTTCCAGGGACACACTCCAACAGAAACACATGGCAGTTTCCTTTTTGCAGAACAGATCAATTGCATCTCCGGATGTAAGGGAAGGTTCAAAGGAGATACCCTCTAAATCATAAAGAAGCTGCAAGGCTTTCCTGTTTTCTTCACTGTCAACCGTATAAAATTTATGTTCTTCATCAGTAAAAGAGCCGCCGTAGAGATTGTTCACCAAGGCACGTGTTCCCTGATCACCGCTATGACTTTTGCAGTATATAATGCCCACATTTCTATCCTGCCCCTGAGCAGCTCCATAATTATTCAAAGCATGAACCGCTTTGATAAAATCTTCCGTTGTCCAGGTATGGTTTTCTTCATCAATATACTGAAGAGCTCCTGCCTCCTGAAACATATCATAATTAATGGCCATACAATGTGTGCACATACAGATTGGAAATACATAACACTCTCCGTTTCTGTGATAACAGGCTTCTCTTACATTATCATATATTGCACCTGCCGAATCAGATTCCCACAGTTCGGACAGATCAACCATCCATCCTTTTTCACCCCAGTTTGCCACCATGCGCTCCGGTCCTTCCAGAATCAGATCCGGCATAATTCCGTCTACTTTTGCCTGTTCAATCCTTTCATCTCCATTATCGTAATTTAAATATTCCACAGAAATATGGATATTTGGATATTCTTTATGAAAATCAGCCAGCATACTGCCCACCGCCGTAGGATTTCCCCAGTTGCCTACCGGATACGTCCATAAAACCAGTTCAGTATCTTCCACGCTGCCACTGTCATCCTCCAGTTCAATATCCGGCTTTTTACCGCCACAGGAAGGCAAAAGAACAGCAGACAGCAAAATAAATATCCACGCATATATTTTTTTCATAGCATCATTTTCCTTTCCACTCATATTGATTTAATGGAGAAACTGTCCTAACAGCGAAATAATTTTCTGCGTTTCCAAGGGTTTTGGAGTATGGGCATTCATACCGCAGTCAATGCATTTTTGAATATCATCCTGAAATGCATCTGCACTGACAGCAATGATCGGAATAGTCCTCGCATCTTCCCGTTTTAATTCTCGTATTGCAGCTGCCGATTCAAAACCTGTCATAACAGGCATTCGAAGATCCATTAATATGGCATCGTACCATCCGGAAGCAGACTGTTCAAATCTCTCCACACAAATCTGTCCGTTTTCCGCCCATTCCACTTCCAGCCCGAATCCGCAAAGTATTTCACTTGCAATTTCCCAGTTTAATTCATTGTCTTCCGCTATGAGTATACGTCTGCCCTCTAATCCAGTGTCAAACTCCTCCTGCTGTTGATGCTGCTCATGCTGCCCGTGCTGTGGTATCTCCGCCTCTGTAAAATGCCGCAGACCGTAGTAAAGATTGGAGCGGAACAGAGGCTTTGAAATAAAGCCGCCAATATTGACTTTTTCCGTCTGTTCCTCCAGTTCGTCCCATTCCCCTTCAGTGAGAATTATGATAGGCACTTCCTTTCCGAAACGTTCGGACAATAATTCGGCAACTCCTATCCAGTCCTGCCCTTGTATATCCCCATCCACTAAAACCATGTGATAGTTCTTGTTGTTTCTGCTGCTCTCCTCCATCATCCGGACAGCCTGTTTGACATCTTTTGCTGCCGCTGCCTCAAGCCCGATGGATTCTAATGATACCACAGCGAGATTTCCCGCCTTTTCATCCTCATCAATAACTAGAACATTCCGCTTGGATAAACGCAGTTCTTTCTCCTGTTGCACTGTTTTTTCCATATCCAGAAAAACATGAAAATGACTTCCTTTTCCCTGCTCACTTTCTACAGTGATGGTACCCTCCATTGCGTCTACAATATGCTTGGTAATGGTAAGGCCCATTCCAGCTCCTGCCTCTTTATCCACACGGGCGTTGTCCTCTCTGGCAAAAGCATCAAATATTTTATCCTGAAATTCTCTGGCCATCCCTATGCCGTCATCCCTGACATGCAAATGGGAACGAATATAATCATTTCCTTTGGGAGAAGCCTCCTCATACAGGTCAACCTGGATGTTGCCTCCTTCCGGAGTGAACTTAACCGCATTTCCAAGAAGGTTCAAAAGGATCTGGCTTAAGCGGACTCTGTCCGAGCACACATTTTCATGATAGATATCATGTAAATAAATATTGAAATGCTGCTTTTTCTCCTTGATCTGCGGCTGAATGATCGTGTCAATATTCAGTACCATATCACGGATACAAAGGGGCTCCATATTTAATGTAAGCTTTCCATTATCAATCTTTGACATGTCCAGCATATCGTTGATCAATCCCAATAGATGCCGGCTGGATATATGTATCTTTTTTAAACAGGATCGCACCCGAGGCGGATTATCCAGACTGCTTATGGCAATGGATGTCATTCCCATAATGCCGTTCATTGGTGTGCGTATGTCATGGCTCATATTGGAGAGAAACTCATTTTTCGCCCTGTTAGACCGCTCTGCTGTCAGCATTGCCTGTTCCGCAGTTCTCCTTGCCTCCTCCAATGCATGCATATGCATTTTGTTCAGGCGGTAATATCCCAGAAATACAAGAAGCAGTGCACAGAGGATCAGACTGCCGCCGCCTAAAGAAACATAACTCCATTTTTTCTGAAGAAGATTTACCGTCTCATTCAGCGTATTATGAGAAATCTTCAAAAGCAGATACCACTCTGAATCTGGAAGACTGGTGCAATAGACATTCCAGAATTCCCCTGAAATCAGGACTTCACTTGTGTAATTCCTGTCATGCTCCAACGCATCACGAAGTTCCTGGGCATACTTTTCCGGCTCTTTCCCATTGTAGGTTTCATAAAGTCTTTCAATCCGCTCAAAATAATTTCTTTCCTCCACAGCATGGTTATTCAAAACATAACTTCCGTCCTTGCGGATGATGGAATATTCTATGACACTGCCTTGAAGGCTGGTTTCCAGTCTGTCACTGAGATATTGGCTTGGCAATCCTGCAACCAGCGCAATGCTCGTATTTCCATCGCCCACAGGATAAACAGCCGGCACACCCATCAAGACAACCGAAGTTCCTGCCGCATCCTTTCCCGCACAGACATTATATCTGCCTCCCTGGACCGAGCGGTGCAGAACCTCCGGAACATCTGCCGTCACCTGAGATCCGTAGATCATATGAAAGTTTCCATCCTCCGTATAAAGTGCCAGATATTCAAAGCCTACAGAACGTGCATTATAACTCAGCCCTACACGCATGGAACTTTCTACTGTGACACGTCCGGGCGGAACGGAATCCACAATCGATTCTACCTGTGACAATCGAAGCTCAATGGTAGTTCCAAAGTGAGACGACACCTGCTCGCTGATTCCTGACATGTAAAAAATACCCAGCTGCCGGATGGCGTCTTCCCCCATATAATTTACACAGATTGCCTGAATGATAAGTATAAATATACAAAAAAACGATACCAGAACAAGACCTACATTCAGAAAACGTGTGGTTCTTTTTTCCATGATTTTTTCTCCCAAAAGTAATACTCAAATTGTCTATTAACTAATATTCTGACACATACAAATAGCTCAACATACGTTTATTATAGTACATTAAGTAATTACTTTCAAGAAATCTTGAAAATATTCAAATTGCCTTAAACATTAATCCGTGAAATTCAATAATTATTTCATGACATAATCCCTTTGTTTATGCGGCCTGTCAGCTCTTTTGAAAAGTTTTCCGTTATCACCCATTTGATGATGTTTTTTGATTTCAGCGAAGAGACAAAAAACAAATGGTCTGATGAAATGATTTCCCTGCTGTGCCTTTTGAAAATAATATCTCGGAACGTGATCTGAGAAAGGCAAAAAATGACAAGCGGGTTCAGAAAGGAAAGCGGCCATCAGATGTACTTCTCGATTCTGACCATGATTGAAACGCTGAAACGAAGGAATCTGGGTATCATCGAAAACATTATACAATCCAAAGCTTCCTGTGCAGAACGTACGAACTTAATATCAAAACCGTTTATTGTTTATAGTATATCTGTTTGAAGGAATAACATCAAGAATAGTCTTTTTATGCTCTTTCCTGAGAAAAACATCAAAATTAGTTCAATATTTACGTGCGCAATCCGATTTATTATATAACAACTAACTCTATAGAAAAGGATTTCAATTTTTAATCAGGAGGATGAAGAAATGGCAGTTAAAGTAGGAAACAGCTGGGTATCAGAGACGGCTTATGCATATGCAAAATCAAAGATGAATGACAGCACTGAAGATAATAAGACGAATTCTATGTTGAATCAATTATCCGAGCAGTTCCCTGATACAAAGTTCAGCACTAACACAGCACCCTTTTCTGGGACCGGAATAAATAATATTCAGATTGCCCCCAATATCTTAAAGGAGATGGTGAACGACCCCAAAAAGAGAATGGAATACGAAGCATTGATTTATGACTGTGTTCAGGTAGAAAAAACACTGGTCGCTGCAAGATCGGACGTAAAAGCTCATGGAACTATTATAGATTCTAACGGTAATCTCAGCGGATGGAGTATCTCCGAGGCAAAGGGAAATGCAACCAAAAACAGATATTCTCTGGACAAAAATAAAAAAGATACCTGGCTTGATACCATTTTAGCGAAAAGAAAACAGAAAAAAATAGAAGAAAAGAAAATTGCAGTGAAAAAACAGATTAAAAAGGAAGAACAGGAAAAATTGCAGGAGAAATTAGAGGAAAAGCTGGCAGAATCAACAGACAATGCCAAAAATCCAATAGAATCAGCAGGCAGTATCTTGGATTTAAAAGCCTGAAAATACAAGAAAGGGACCCACAAGAAACGGGAGCCGACGAGACCGTTTCAAGTTTTGTGTAAACTCAAAAAACTGATATAAGATTTAGTGA
>JAMPFA010000059.1 GCA_023664725.1 Roseburia sp.
TGGTCTTTAACAGCTTTGTGTCAATGAGCCCGTGATAATACCGCATTTTTCTGGGAAGTATTTCTTTTTCGTACACTTTATTCGGTTCGATATCATAGATATCCCGCCGGGGTAAGATCTCGGCATCCAGCATATCCATGCTGCCCAAAACCTCTTCCCGGGATACATCCTGTATGTAAACGTCCAGTCTTATTCCATGTTTTTTGGGGTTAGTGCCCTGGACCGTCCGCTGGGGAGTGATCCTGACTCTGCGGATTTCCTTCCCAAGAATGACCCTAAGCAGAATCCGGCAGAATTCTTCTCCGACTTCCGGACTTGCCACCATCTCCTGAAAGAGAAAATCATCCAAAAGATTCAGTTCCTCCAAACTGCGGAATGTGCGTGTGTCTGTAGTTGTCTCGTTGCATTCATGCTCCATAAGCAGATCCTCCTGTAAAAATAAGATATTTCCCACCGCCTAAGGTGAAATAAATTGGTTTTCTGGCGAAAATGCCGGATGTAGTATAGCCTGCATTTACATATAAGACATTTCTTATATGAAGAGTAAGAAAAGACGAATGTCTTTTGATAAAATCAGAATACTCCTTTTTGGATGAAAATGCAAGGAAATATTTCATTATGAGTACTATAAATGAAGCAGTGATGCAAAAAAAGGAATGATACAGACAGTACCATTCCTTTTTTTGCATGGGAAAAATTTTTCTATAGATGTGCCACTTTTTCCTTTTGCTCCTGTTCGGTAATAAGTTGTTGGATCAGTGACTGTGCGGCAGGGGAAAGAGAGCGATAATAAGAGAGCAGACGTTTTTCAGAAAACCGTAATTCGCCGTCAGGAATCTGATCATAGCGATAAGGAATATCGGTTGCACCAATGAGATAGTCAATAGATGTGTCAAAAAAATTAGCCATGTCACACAGTCCCTCAATCGTAGGGCTGCATATCCCATTTTCATACTTATGTATGGATTGCTGGGATACATTGAGAATATCTGCCAGCTGTTGCTGGGTCATGTGTTTCTCTTTTCTTAATTTGTATAATCGTTTCATTGTATCACCTCTTTATCACTAGTTTAGCAAGAGGAAAAAGGGAAAGATAAAACTTAATAGGATATAGAAAAAACGCTATATAATTGTAAAAATTCCAATTTTTTTATTTATGATTCTTATTTTTTGATCACAATTTCGTAATAAACTTGTAACATATTCCGGCGAGGGAAAGAATTTTGGAAATCAGATACCTTTTGGAATATAAAAAACAACCCATAAGGAGAGTGTTAAAATGAAGCAGAGAAAAATAAAGCTTGCAATGCTGTGTATTACGGCTGCACTACTTACAACCGCAAATGCCATATCGGCATCTGCCAGTGAATTAAAATATAATAAGGAAACAAAGGCACAGCCGGCAGAGGGACAGCAGAAAGTGAAACTCTATGCGGGGATATCCGCTGTCACGGTACAGGCGGCAGAGGTTTACCAGCCAGAGCTGGAGTCTGGCGAAGCTTCCCAGGAGGAAACGGAGCAGGAACTTGCGGTGGCACAGGTGGATTCTTACATAAATGTGCGGAGCCAGCCTTCTACAGATGGAGAGATCGTAGGTAAACTTTACAACGATTCCGTAGGGGAGATCATCGCAGAAGAGACAGAGGGCGAATGGCTATTGATAAGATCAGGAAATGTGGAAGGTTATGTCAAGGCGGAATATGTCTTAAGAGGTGAGGAAGGCCAGGCAAAAGCAGATGAAGTGGGAAAACGCTATGCAAAAGTTACTGCCGTCACTTTGCGGGTGAGAGAGGAGGCAACTACAGAATCCGATACCGTGACACTTTTGCCAGAGGAGGAGGTCTTGCCGGTTCAGGAAGAATTGGAGGGCTGGGCAAAGGTTTCCACAGAGGAGGGAGAGGGATATATCTCCACAGAGCATGCGGAAATTTACACGGAGTATAAAGTAGCAGAGTCAAAAGAAGAGGAGGAGGCAAGACTTCGCAGGGAGGAAGAAGAGCGGTTGGCGGCACGGGCAGCAGCCAGGGCACAGGCCGAAAGGGCGGCATCAGGTACAAAGAAAGGGGCAGCTCCGGCTCAGAGCTCAGGAGGGCAGGGCACAGGCAGTCAGAATACGGGAAATGCCAGTCTGGGTGCAAATATTGTTAATTACGCCCTCAAATTTGTGGGAAATCCTTATGTTTACGGCGGCACAAGCTTAACGGGCGGTGCAGACTGTTCCGGGTTTGTTCAGAGTGTGTTTCGCAATTTTGGCATTACCCTTCCGAGAACTTCCGGAGAACAGGCACAGTGCGGTATAAACGTAGGCGGCATTGAAAATGCAAGACAGGGAGATTTGGTGTGCTATACCGGTCATATCGGAATTTATATCGGAAATGGACAGATTGTGCATGCTGCCTCCGAAAAGACAGGAATCAGGGTGTCAAACGCCTCTTACCGTCCAATCATATCTGTGCGCCGGATTGTATAGTGATAAAGAAATCAGCCATACTAAAAAGAAAAGAATGGCTGGTGTGATAATGAAGGTTTTAGTGCAGGGACAGGAGTCAGGCTGGGTAAAGAAATTACAGCAGGTGTGTCATGATAAACAAATAGATATTGTGGAGGATGAACTGAAGGAGTCAACCCCGGATCTTCTTGTCAGCGATTCCCCTATGCACAGAGGAAAAGGAATTTTGAAAGAAATTCCTTTTCTTGTTGTGTCCGGAAAAAAGGACGAAAATACCATATTGGAAGCTTTCCGACAGGGAGCGGAGGATTATCTTATTGCACCGGTGAGTCCCAGGATTGCGGCAGTGCGGATTGAGGGTATTTTAAAGAGGTATGGGGAAGGGAAAAGCCATATTCCTTTTACCCCAAACGAGTACCGTCTGATCTCTTATATGATGCGCCACCCATGTCGTGTTTTGTCCAGGGAGCAGATTTTGGAGGGAGCTTTTTTTCAGGACTACGAGGGAATCGACAGGAATGTGGACAATTACATTAAGGATATCCGAAAAAAAATGAAAGCCGCAGGTGAGACGTCGCAGATTCAGACTGTGTATGGGGCAGGCTACCGGTATGTGCCAGAAAAATAGAACAGAAAATGCTTGCATATCCTCCAGGGTCATATGCTATTCTTTTGGTAAGAAGAGAGGGAATCTCGGATATTTTGACAGAGGAGGTGCAGGGCTATGACCATTAAGGAAGTGGCAAAGAGGACAGGATTAACAGAAAAAACTATACGGTATTATGAGAATCAGGGATTTATCCATCCTGCAGCAAAAGAGAAAAACGGACGGAATTTTAGGACATATGAGGAGGGGGAGGTGGCAGAATTGAAAAAGATCGCAACCCTTCGGAAAATGCGTTTTACCATTGAGGAGATACGGCTGATGAGAGAGAAAGACGAGGATATCTCTCAGATTTTGAAAGTGTATCGACAGAGAATAGAGGATGAGGCACAGCAGCTTGCACAAATCTGTAACGTTCTCTCCAAAATTAAGATCGAAGAGGTAAAGAGTTTAGAAGAGATTGAGCGCAGAGCGTCACAATGCCTGGAGAAAACACCTCTGCCCAAGGAAGATTTGAAACCGGATTTTTCTTTTATGGACAGCGAGGAGCGCAGCAGGAAATACAGATCTTTGTACAGCATCCAGGTATGGCCGAAGAAAAAGCTTTTTCCGGTTCGGCTGGGACGTACAGAGTTAGGTATTTTGCTTTATATTTTGGAGGGAGAGCATACATTTACAGATATCTGTCATTACTGTATTAACTGTGGGATTGCCAGAGATTCCCAGGCAGTTGACAAAATTGTCAAAAAAATGAGGCGGAAGAAAGTGATAATTCGGAAAAATCAGAAATTTTATCCTCTTGTGGATAAAGCCGGGCTGAAGACTGTGGATGTAGAGCAGATGGTGCAGAGAATTGCTACAGGTTCCGGCAGTCTTATGGCATATAACTGGATGCCGCCTATGAGTGTCAGTAATATTCCACATAGCGGGATATAGTTTAATTTGACAAACAGCCCCATAATTTGTACAATAATACCAGTAGGATTTTATGGGAAAACACAGGAGGGTATGATGAAGATTGCGATAGGAAACGATCATGCAGCATTGGACTTAAAATGGGAGATTGCAGAATATATTAAAGAACTGGGACATGAGGCTGTGAATTTTGGCACAGATACCAGTGAGAGTTGTGATTATCCGGTATTTGGAGAAAAAGTGGCCCGTGCCGTGGCAGGGGGAGAAGCAGACTGTGGCATTTTGATCTGTGGAACAGGTGTGGGAATCTCTTTGGCGGCCAACAAAGTCAAAGGCATCCGCTGCGCCGTATGTTCTGAGCCTGTGACAGCAAGGCTTGTAAAACAGCACAATAACGCAAATATCATTGCTTTCGGGGCAAGGATCGTGGGCAGTGAGATGGCAAAGGAGATTGTGAAAGCTTACCTTGACGCAGAGTTTTTAGGTGGTAGACATGCGGACCGGGTGGCTATGATTATGGATATAGAGGAAAAAGGTTGATATATTTTGTAGATCATAAACTATATGACCATTCCGGAAGCAAAAAATATTTATCAGTATTACAACTGTTCCCCGTTTCGGATCTGTACGCAGAATTATCATATGTACATGGAGTATCATCGGCTGGAGGTTGCCAAGTGGCAGGAAGAACAGTGGAAAAATGAAAAAATAAAGGACATGTATGTGGAGCTTACCGAGACCGGGCGGGTGGAAACATTTCTGGAATTGTATGAGATAGCAGAGGCCTTTCATGATATGGAAAAGCTGACAGTGCTTTATCGGAGCCTTTTGATCATTGCCATGCCCATAAAGCCCAAGAGCATGGTGGAATTGGCGGAGACGATTCTTGGAAAAAGGAACAGGAATGTCCGCAGCGGCATGATTTACTGGGCATATGATCTACAGTATGTAAAGCTGACTGGAACATTATTTTTGTATGTGGAAGATTGTCTGGAAGGAATACATACATGGGATATTTATATGATCCGCAGGATCCAGAGAGCAAAGAATCTTCATAGGATGATGCGGGAAGAGCTGGGGTATTGAGGAAATATTTGTATCTGTTTACAAAAAGGTATGCCGTAAGGGTATATCTTTTTTCAAGTGCGTATGGAAAAAGAAAGGGTTTTGCCAGTTGTGATGGATACAAAAAGGAGGTAACCATGGGATATCATACAGTAGAGGAATTGGAGCATTTTAATTTTTCCGGGGCGGAAATCCAGGAGATCAGAGAATACAGGGATCAGCTTATTTTTGAACTTGGGTTTGTGACGATCTTGCCGGAAAACAGCTGCAACCGGGATGTGCGGGAGATGGGCACAAACAAGCTGACGTTAAAGCTGTTACATGTAAAAGACGTAACGATTACGCTGGAGGGATACAAAGTGTTTGACGCCGACGGAAATCTGAAGGAGAAATATGAGGATGAGGTTATAGACAAAAAAGATTTCTCCGCTGCTTATCAGACATTGCAGGGCGGTGCGATCTACAGCCTGAAGAAAGAGGAGAATGACTATACTTTTTATCTGGATACGGATGAGCGGACATATCTTTTAACGGTGACGGCGGAGGGAAACTCCCAGGAGTGGGAACGTTTTATGAATAAGACGCCCACGTATTGACAGGTGTGTCCCATTGCAGGAATAACCGGGCATGGAACAGATTTCAAATCTGCCAGGGATATTCCGGGAAAAAGGAGTTGTTATGGAAAAACGTGCATACGAGAAACTGGAAATTTTAAAACAGAATATTAGAGAACTTGGAAAGCTGGCAGTGGCCTATTCCAGCGGGGTAGATTCCACGTTCCTTTTGCAGACGGCCAAAGAGGTTCTGGGAGAAAATACCCTTGCAGTTACAGTTCGCTCAGAGGCTTTTCCAGGGAGAGAAACAGAGGAAGCGGAGGGGTTTTGCAGAGCGAAAAATATTCCGCAGATCATCCTTGATTTTAAACCTCTGGAATTGGACGGTTTTGCCAAAAACCCAAAAGACCGCTGTTACCACTGCAAAAAGGATTTGTTAAATAAAATTACTAATGCGGCAGAGGAGAGAGGGATTTTTCATGTGGCGGAGGGCTCCAATATGGACGATCTGGGGGATTACCGTCCCGGGCTTCTGGCGGTGGAAGAACTTGGAATTTTAAGTCCTTTGCGGGAAGCGGGGCTCTACAAAGAAGAGATCCGTTTTTTGTCGAAAGACATGGGGCTTCCCACCTGGAACAAGCCCTCCTACGCCTGCCTTGCCTCCCGTTTTGTCTACGGCGAGGAGATTACACTGGAAAAATTAGAAAGGGTGGAACAGGCAGAGGATTTTCTCATGGAGCAGGGATTTTGGCAGATGCGTGTGCGGGTTCATGGAAATTTGGCCAGAATTGAGGTTCTGCCGGAGAATCTTGGGCAGTTTTTGGAGGAAGAGTTCAGGAGGAAAGTCTGTGAAAAGTTCAGGGAACTTGGGTTTTCCTATGTGTCTTTGGACTTGCAGGGATACCGCACAGGAAGCATGAATGTGTGATATAGTTTACAGGGAGGAGAAAAATTATGAAAGATAATACCACAGAGATATTTGAAAATGCACCGGTTCCAAAAGCGGTTCTGATGAATGTGATACCGTCAATTATCAGCATGCTTATGGTTTTGGTGTACAACCTGGCAGATACGTTTTTTATCGGACAGACAAAAAATGCATACATGGTGGCAGCCGTGTCAGTGGCGACCCCGGCATTTCTATTTTTTATGGCGGTGGGGATGCTTTTTGGTATCGGAGGGACGTCCTTTATCTCCAGAATGCTTGGGGAGGGCAACCAGAAAAGGGCGGATAACGCCTCCTCTTTCTGTTTCTGGACAGGACTCTCCATCGGCGTGGCTTCCATGATCTTAATCTGGATTTTTGTAAAGCCGGTGTGCATTATGGTGGGCGCCAGCCCGGATACCATGGATTATGCCGTGCAGTACCTTGCCATTGTGGCAGCGGGGATTCCCTTTTTGATCTTGAGCAATATATTCAGCAATATTATCCGTGCGGAGGGGAATGCAAAGACGGCTATGATGGGAATGATCATCGGAAATCTGGCAAACGTTGTGCTGGACCCTGTGATGATCTTAGGGCTCCGCTGGAATGTGGCGGGGGCAGCGGTGGCTACCGTCCTTGGAAATGTGTTTGCCAGCATGTTTTATCTTAGGCATCTGCTCTCCAAAAATGCAAAGCTTTCCATCCGTCCCAGGGATTACAAGGCGGGGGGGCATATTGCGCTGGATGTGTTTGCCATCGGGGTTCCCGCATCTCTTAACAGTATTTTAATGAGCGTGTCCAATATTGTGATCAACAATTTTATGATGCAGCATGGAGATATGGCGGTTGCCGGGCTTGGAGTTGCCATGAAGGTAAACATGATCGTGGTGATGCTTTTAATTGGTCTTGGCACGGGAATCCAGCCGCTTTTGGGCTATTGTTTCGGAGCCAGAAACAAAAAGCGGTATCTGGATGTGCTTAAATTTTCCTGCACCCTGGCACTGGGGCTTAGCCTTGTGATGACCGTGGCATGTTACTGCGGGGCGGGGCCTTTGGTTCGGGCATTTTTGGAAGATCAGGAGGCATTTTCTTACGGCATGGCCTTTGCCAGGATTTATATTTATTCCGGGCCGATTTTGGGGCTGTTGTTTGTGTTTATCAATGCCATTCAGTCCACCGGGGCTGCACTGCCGTCGCTGATTTTGTCTATCAGCAGACAGGGCTTGTTGTTTCTGCCCATTCTTTTGACAATGAATACGGTGTTCCACACGCCGAGAACCCTTGCCATGGCACAGCCCATTACGGATTATCTGGCCACAACTCTGGCAGTGATTTTGTTTGCGGTGACGTATAAGAAATATTTTACTGTGAAAGGGTGACAGAATTGGACATGTCTGTAGTAGTTGTTTTATGCCATACCACTCTTTTTGAAAGTAAGAAAATCCGATAAGTATAATAGGTTAACAGTGATTGATCTAAAAAAGATACAAGAAAAGGATTTCAACTTATTTTTCAAGGAGGAGATTGTATGGCAATCAATATTTTAGGCTTGTCGGCAAAGGAGGCAATCCTGGAGCGTCCAGCGCAAAAACCAGCCCGTTTCCTACAAGCTGAATGAAGAGAGCGCAAAGGAAAAGCTTGGGCAGGCAAAAGACAGGGGAGAGGTCATGGATCTGTTGGAGTTATCTGGCAAGAGCCAGGAAGATATTAAGCAGATCAGCACAGGAGAGGTAAAGAGGACTGGCGGCTATACCCTGGACGCATTTTTTACAAAAGACATGCCGATGATGACAAACGAAAAGGGGAATTATGAAATTGGCAGGGTTGAGTTTACCAGGGAGGAATTGATACAGATCCGGGGCGTGTTAAAGGCAGCCACAGATGGCATAGGTCTTGGAGCAGGGAAAAATATCAATTTGGATTACCGGGATTATGCGGCAATGTCTTTAGCTGAAAATGCAGTGGAGGACTATGCGAAAAGCCATTTCAGTGAGGTCCGGGCTTCGGTGGTGAGCAAGACAATGAAAGAGTACAATGCCGGGCTTGTGGAGTTGCAGGATACCTACATAAATGCCAGCAACACGGTAAAAAATGATTACGGCAGTCTGTCAGAGTATTACGGTTTGAAACATAAGCAGACGAAAGAGGAGGCAGACGCATTCAACAAAATGAAAGAGGAGCTGAGCAAGATCACAGGCATGCCTTACAATAAGTCAGTTCCAGGTGACGGCGGTCTAATCCAGACGGCAACCAACGTGGAGCTGATCGGTGAGATTTCCGATATCTTTAAAAATGTGGACTTGACGGATGCGGCTGCTGTGGAAAAGGCAATGGAAAAATATCAGCAGTTGGTGCGTCCCGCATATCAGGCATTGACATCTTCTTCTAAACAGGCAGGAGCGGATGTTAAGAATTTCCAGGCTATGCTGAAAAATATTCAGTTGAGTATGGGATATAGGAGTATTGATTTTTCTGTTTAAGAATTTATGTTTTGGTAAAATTTTCCATGGATGATAAGATTCAGAAGCGCATTCTAAAATACGAAAATTATTAAGAGAAGAAGAAGATCAATGAATAAATGAAAAACGTCCGCTTGTGAAATCGATGATGAATTTATAGCCCAACTCGATTTTTTAAGGCATGCATTATGACAATGCGCTGCAAACCATCGAACAGCAAAAACAGGACATTCAGAAACTCCTTGCACTGTTGATAGAATGGGATGTCCCCATTACGGGCAACATCATAGACCGCTATATAAGGCGTGCAACAGAGATGGATCCTGATGAAGCAGAAGAACTGCCATTCATCTAATTTTTATACGAAAAAGGTGGTCGAGCTATTCGACCACCCTAAAAATATAAAAAACTTTATTTCTATCAATTCTTTACATGAAATAGGTTTTTCTACAACAATCTTGCTATCTTTTTCTGTTGTAGTTTTCATCCTATATCTGTCATTCTCAATGACAATTGGAACAATTCACGTTCTACTCCCAATATCTGCTGTACGCAATTTTCTAATCAATGTCTTGGTAAAATATAATGAGATACAATTATTTTATTTTTCTGCATTCAATACATCTTTTGCTATTTCACTTGCTACATTTTTTAAAGCCAGTTCTTTCGCTTTTTCAATATCTGAAACTTGAAACTGAATACTTATAGACGCACTTATCGTTTCTTTTCATAAAATTCATTTAAATGATCTTCATCCTCTGCTTCAAGAAAATACACCATACTACCGGCTATGTATTGCAATTCCTTTAATCTCGAAGCGCAATTACTACTTGGTAAGTAGCAAAATCTGAGAACGGACTTGAAAGCAGATTATATCTTATCTATAATGTAAACATAAAAAGAAAGGAGAAAAAAATTTATGGAAAGAAAAACAGAAGGAATAGGAAGCATTACAGGCGGTGTTACAGGAGCAGTTATGGGAGCTAAATTTGGAGCCCATATTGGTATTGCAGGAGGTCCGTGGGGCGCTATTGCAGGAACAATCCCTTGTGCTATTGTGGGCGGTATTGTGGGTTTATTAAGCGGAAACAAAATAGGCAGCGAAGTAGATCGTTCCAAGCTATCATTGTAAAACTAATTTCTAACCACCAATCCCCGTCTTATTCTGATTGAAAACCCCAAACCCCCAGCTATGCTGGGGAGAACAGAGTAAGCAGTGACATAGAAGAGGTCAATAAAAAGCCTCCTATGATACAATGAGAAAGGTGTTGCGAACCAATCTCAAAGAATAGGAGGCGGCCCAAATGGACAGTAAAAGTTTATCACATACTAAGTGGAAATGCCAGTATCATATAGTTTTTATTCCTAAATATAGGAAAAAGCAACTATATGGTCGGTTAAAAGAAGATGTAAGAGAAGT
>JAMPFA010000005.1 GCA_023664725.1 Roseburia sp.
CATGTTACGAACGCTCATAAGGGCAAAAATAAGGGAAAGAAAAACCTATAACAAATTATAACATGAAATGAACAGGACAGGAAGAACTGATAAAAATGCTTTCTTTATTTCTCTAAAACACAAACGGAAAGGACGGATAAGAAATGAATTTTATTTATGCAGCGTATAATGTATGCCATAACTGTATTGATGTAACCACTTTTGACGGATATATTTTGCGGATAGATTGCAGCAAAGCAGAAGAAGGAATACAAACAACTCCATGCTCCGAATGTGCCTTAAATGCTTTGGCAATAGATAAGCCTCTTGAATATGTAAGACTATATTTTGAGGGCGGTATGCAGATATGGGTAGATGCGGAAGATTCTTTGGAGATATGGTAGTGACTGCAGTATATGTGTATCCATACTTTATTATGTATATAATGCACTTCTTCATTTGAAAAGAATAAGGAGCCAAAAGCTCTAAGTTCTTCTCAAAAACAAGAAGAACTTAGAGCTTGTCACCTAATGTTTTGCTGCTTTATGTTTGGCAAGCGTTTTTCCAGCTTGACTTTTCGCCTTGCTAGATGAAGAATTGGAAGACAATGTTTTTGCGGCTTTTCCAACTTTTCCACCATGGTGTACTGCCATCGTATTTACCTCCTTTGAAAAATCTCTTGTAAAAATCTATATAAACAGATAATATAAACTTGCGAAATTCATAAACTCTGCATAGAGCTTTTTACAAGGAAAGCCAAAATCTGTTTTAGTTATTTTTGTTTATGCTTTGACTGAAGTCTAACATACATTATTATGCTTCATCATTAACATTGATGATATTACGCAATTTAATGTTATGATGAACAAAATTTTTATAATCAAGTTGCTGAGATACTTCATTATAAACAGGAGCTTTTCCCTGTGGGTCACGAATGGTCAAAAGCAGACAGTATTCCTGAGATAACTGGTAATTTCGGGCAGATGCATCTTGCTCAATAAAATCCCGGAAAAGACCATTTATCTGAAGATACCATTTTCGATTCTTGCCAAGATATTTCTTCTTGTTAGAAGGAGTAATATCAGACAAGTCGACAGCATATTTCTTAACCGGATGAAATTTCTTTCCATATTTCACCAACGTACATTCCCGTTCAAACCCTGTTTTGGGATATGCTCCTTTTGTTCTTGAACTGTAGCAGCTATCTAAAAGAAGGTTTTGAGGTTCCTCTAATCCTTTAGGGTTTTTAACGGTTCTTTTATTAGTATCCCTATCTTTTTCAGTTGCATAGGTGCCGAATAAAATACCAATATCCGATTGGCAATATTCTCCCGCTTGTTTATCATCTACCAATGACTTAGTGACAAGTGTAACAATAATCTGCCCCACAAAATATCCATTCTCATCTACAAGGTTTGTGGGATACGGAAAATCAAACATTTCGATAAAGCTACCTTTATCCAACGTATCTCGTAAAATAAGTGTAATTTCATCTGCTGAGTTATACAACATCTCCTTGACGTTTTGTGGCATTCCAAATCCCATTTGTGCTACTTTATCAGACATGATCATTCTGCAATGAGCAGGATATTTTGCATTGTGAATCATAAGCGCACGAATTAACAAAGGGTCAAATTCTTCGTTCATCAAATAAGACAATTCAGCCGCTAAACGCGATACCCAAGGAGTAGAAAAACTTGTTCCAACATTATATGCTATTTTTCCCTCAGGCGTAAAAGATGGCACACCCGTTGTGCAGAGACGACCGTGGTTCATTCCAGCATTGCCGCCATAAAATACTAAGTCTGGTTTAACAATGCTACCAGGTCCAGGACCAATCCTTGTAAAAGGTGAGGGCATGTCTGCTTCCGCATAATCATAAGTTCCCTGTGTTTGCGCAAGGGAGCCGACAACAATAGCTCTGATAGAATCTGCAGATTTAGCAATACGGCTTTTGGGAAGCTGACGCATAAAGTTTGTACAGTTTCCAGATGATTTGATTATTAAAACATTATTTTCATCCTGTATATTATCCAAAGCCATTCCAAAATCGGAAAATTCATTTATACTTGTTTCATCAATAGTTCCAAGAGAGAGATTCCAAATTTTAATACCATTATGTCGTTCTACGGCCTCTCTGATATGCTCAATCAAATCATCCTGGAAAATACGTTCCTTTGTCTCATCAGGATAAACCGTTGCGTCAAAAAGCTTTACCCCTGGCAAAGCAGTGTAGGAACTTCCATTTAATTCATCGCCATATTCCAAAATACCAGATACGAAAGTGCCGTGGGCGGGATTACGGTATTCATCTGGATAATTCGTGAACGTTATGGTTTCTTTCCAATTTTGGAGAAATTGATTGTCAGCAATACCCGTATCAAGTACCCCCACAATGGGATACATCTCCGCTGTTTCAGGCTTTTTAGGTATGATTGCCGGCTCATGTGGGAGGGCGTCCAAAGTTGCTTCAACAGGGAACATCTTTTCTATGGTATACACTCCTTCAAAATCTCCCAATAAAGCCAACTGTTCCGCACTGTCAAGACAAACTCGATATATTGTCATATCGGATGTATATTTTGTTTTATGGGAAATCACTATTCCGTTATCAGCACACTGCTGCTCAAATAAAATGTTAGTAGCAAAGTTCAAATCAAAATTGTTATAGTTTACCAGCCGTATTTTATAAAAATGGATGCTATCATCGTATTCGTCAATAAGTGGATAGAATGGTGCAATATCTGTAATGGAAGATATCAGTTTTGCTTGGTTTTGTGTATCAGAAAGAATCTGCTCAATTCCAAAAAGTATTTTTTCATCTGTAACCATTGTCAACAAACCACAGTTACTATGGAACCCCAAAACATTACTCCGTTCTTTATCAGCAAATAGGGAAGAAATGCTGCCCCTATGAGATTTGGCAATAGCCTTTTCTTCTATTGTTGTGCAGATAACCAATGGCAACTTTTTTCCGGTTTGTTGATGTCCACGCAAAACGGATGTGATATCATTGATTTCCGATACAAGTTTTGTAGAACGTTGTGATAAATTAGTGCCAGCAAGCACCCAGCTTGGTAATTTTGAATCCCCCCCGCCTTCGGTTGCCCGATCATCAAAATCCTTTCTTTTTTCAAAAAACTGGATTGGTAGATATTTCTCAGTCAAAATTATTTACCTCCGGTACTGTTGATTAAACAATTACGAACTTGTCGTTGTGAAATATGGAAATATTCTGCTATTGCACGTTGAGCAAGACCACATTGTAATAAATATTGGATGAGTTCACGTTGGCCAACATTTCCATGGTATTTGAAGATTGCAATCTCACATAAAAAGTCAAATGCCGAAGCAATAATTTTATCTTTAATAATCATTTGTTTCACAACATTCTGTGTCAGTGTTTGAATGTCTGAATAGGATAAACCATCCAGTTGATCCATAATGATAGAATATTGCTTTGGAGTAATATGCCCCATATCCAATGATTTTGTAATATTTCCAAACAAGAGGCGGATCTCATCAAGATGCGGTTTCGGTACTTCAATTATTGTTTGAAACCTTCTCCATATAGCATCATCTAAAAGCTCCTGATGATTTGTCGCCGCCACCAGAATACCCTTTTTGCAATATACATCCATATTTTGAAGAAGGCTATTGACAACCCGCTTCAATTCTCCAAGTTCATGCTGATCATCACGAGCTTTGGCAATCGCATCAAATTCATCCAAAAACAAAACACAGGGTTGGCGATCTGCAAAATCAAAAATGCGGCGTAAATTTTTAGCAGTATTCCCCAGCAAAGAAGAAATCAACGTATCCAAACGTGCTGTTACCAAAGGCAACTTCAATCTATTCGCCATACAGTTGGCAATGCTGGTTTTACCACATCCCGGAGGACCGTATAATAACAGTGACATATTGAATGGCATATCCAATGCTTCCAGTTTATCTTTGATTTTGATGGTATCTTCAAAATCATCTAACCTAGCTTTTGTAGAATCAGACAAAATAATTTTTGGTGCAACTGGTTTATAATCTATATCTACAATTCCCATTCGGCTTTCCTGATCGACAGGCGGTGCTATCAAGGCATCTGTGATAGCAGAACCATTGTTTTTTCTTGATAATATGGTTTCAATCCGCTTGCTGGATTTCATGTCGCCATCTTGAGCCAGTTTTTTGGCTAACAGCAATGCATAATTTTTGACTTTGTCCTTATCGCAGTCCAGACCGGCTTCTATAATCTTAGTTATCTCCGAATAATACATCCCTTTATCCTCCATGCGTACCATGTTAACACAAATCCGTATCAATGTCAATACATAACGTATCAAAATACAAAAAAACGCATCAGAATAAGCTGCTTTGTATTAAATCAAGCGGATTTCGGAGCAAAAAATCAATTCGCATAAATTTATTGGATAGATTCTATTTACCTGAACCAATTAGTATGCTTTTTCTTTTTAAAAATTGAGTAGTACTAGAAATTTGGCTCATATTGTGCTATACTATATTTTGTATATTTATGTTTAGAAGTTTTGACATATGGGGAAAGACAAAACCAATTTTCTTTATAAAACAGCAAAGTTTTTGAAAGGTGGCTTTGGTATGGCAAAGAAAGAACCAAAAACAGATTTTTGGGTTTACGAATTGTTGAAGGAAGCAAATGGGAATTTGTTTAGTAGACAAACTTCATATAACGATATAGGTTGTGTTTGGAAAACGGGAGGAATTTATGAAGACTCTGTATGTATCAGACTTAGATGGAACATTGTTACGAAGTGATGCCCGGACTTCTGCGTATACGAATCAAGTGATCAATCAATTAACCTCAGATGGGATGCTTTTTTCTTATGCTACGGCTCGGTCATATCGAACGGCTGCAAAAGCGACAAAAGGACTAAATGCTAAAATGCCGATCATTACATACAATGGCGCTGTCATTTTGCAAAATGATACGTTTGATATCATTGAAAAAAATGTATTTTGCCAAAATGAAAAAGAAGAAATCTTACATGAATTGCTGCGTCGAGGCATTTATCCGATTGTTTACGCTTACATGTCAGGGAAAGAAAAATTTTCCTATCTTGCCAATCAATGCAATCGCGCCACAACGGAATTTTTATTGACCCGTAAGGGGGATATAAGGGATACGCCTGTTGAATTTGACAGTGCGTTGGGATTCGGAGATGTTTTCTATTTTACTTGCATAGATGCATACGAAAAATTGGAACCACTGTACCTTCAATTCAAAGAAAAATATCACTGTATTTTTCAAACAGACATTTATAGCGGGGAACAATGGTTAGAAATTGTACCCAAAAGTGTTTCAAAGGCAAATGCAATTTTACAATTAAAAGAGCGTTTGGGAATTGATTACATTGTTGCATTTGGCGATGGGAAAAATGATATTGAAATGTTTGAAATAGCGGATGAATCATATGCTGTGGAGAATGCGGTAGACGAATTAAAAGCAATCGCTGCCGGAGTGATAGAAAGCAATGATTCTGATGGCGTAGCGAAATGGTTAGATCATAAGTTCTCTGCGATGGTATGATCATGCAGCGGAAACATTCCCTTTCCCTTGTGGGCGTATTGCTCACTCAGTTTATTTCCATGTTGGATGATTCCTGGACGAACTGGGGGAGAAATTGTGATGTGTGAAAAGCGGTTAAAAAACACAAAGGACGCTGTTATAAATGAAGGATAGGAGAAGATATGACAAATCAGGAAATATTTCAAATTGCATTGCAACAGTCGGCCTATGACTGTAACTGCAATGCGGAGGATTTTTTATCCTCGGAAAACAGGGTGGTTCTGTCCCAGGCGAATGAGAAGGCAAGGGCGTATCTTCCCCTCCCCCTGGAATGTGATTTGGTGTCATACGGCAACAATATTGTTGCCCAGGTCAGCCCAAGGATGAAAGAAATTGTGAAATGGTATATAGACAAATATCCGGCAGAACACTGCTTTGAATCGCCGAATGTGATTGCCCTACATGAGAAACTGGCAGCGTTTGGGTATAAAGTCTGTTTTATGGCGGAGTACTTTTTACCTGATATCCATGAACTGAAAAAACAGCCCTGCGGCTATGAGCAAAGGGTTTTAGTTCCGGAGGATTTTCAACCCTATTATACGGAGGAATGGGGCAATGCCCTGTGTAAGGACAGAAAGCATCTGGACAGGCTGGCTGTGGGGGCATTCCATAAGGGCAGGCTTGTGGGGCTTGCAGGCGGTTCTGCAGACTGCGAAACCATGTATCAAATTGGCGTCGATGTCCTGCCCGAGTACAGAAGACAGGGGATTGCGTCCTCGCTCACCAGCAGGCTTGCGCTTGAAATCTTGGAGCTTGGGAAGGCGCCGTTTTACTGCGCCGCATGGTCCAATCTGAAATCGGTCCGCAATGCGATCAAATCTGGGTTCCGCCCTGCCTGGGTGGAGCTTACGGCAAGGGATAAGGATTTCGTGGATAAGATGAATCGGTAAAGGAAAATGGATAGTTGGGGGAGGGGCAGGAAGTTATATAAGCCCTTTGCCAAAAAAAGAAATGTTGTTTATGGCAATCCCGTCTATGTGGATGGTTTTTACTATTTCCTGCAGGGGGATTATGGGGAAAAGAAGATTGCGTTGTACCGTTATATCCCGGAACAGCTTTTGGAAAAGGTGACGGAATTGGGCACAGAGGAGGTAAACCTGTACAACCTGCATATCATAGGGGGTTCGGTGCATATCGTCAGCCAGGAGGATCGTTTTGAGTGTTATTACCCGGTACGGATTTCTTTTGCGATTGAGGGCAAAGAAACGGCCATGTTTATGGAAGACGGCAGGATATATTTTGAAACATGGGTGGAGGAGGGCTGGGATGCGGAAAGGGATTGCGCAACGGATGCATATGACTATTACCACAAAATAATCGTGAAAGATTATGACGGGCGTGTGCTCTCGGAGGAGAGGGGGTTTTTGTATCAGGCGGCGGACGGGACTTGGTGGATTGCATGAAAAACAGGGGAAGGAAAGCGGCGGATTTGAGGTGCGTAGGATGAAAAGGAAAAAAACAGCCGCATTGTTTGTAACAGCAGCGATTCTTGCAGGAATCATGGCAGTGTGGTATTTTACGCCAAAACAGTTTTTGGGCAGAGTGGAGGCATCTGCAATATGGTCTATCCTGGTATTCGACGGCAATACGGGAACAGAATTTGTGATTGACGATTCAGAGGAGATAAAACGGATTGTGGAAAACATACAGGGCATGGACATGAAAAGGGACGGCCTCTGTGTCGGTTACAGTGGATATGGTTTAAAAATGGAGTTCCAGGGGGAAGATGGAAAGCGGGTGGATGGTTTTATGATCAACAGCCCTGATATGATACGGGAGGAACCGTTTTTTTACCGCTGTAATGGGGGATTGTGTTTTGATTATCTGAAAGAGCTGGAAGGCAGGAGCGTAAATTGACGTGTGAATTTTGTTGCACATAAGGCGGCATAGCGGTTATGATTGGAGCGGCAAGGACTTGGCGGAGGAAAGCACAATGAAGGAAAATGAGAATGAATTATAGAATGGCAGAAATAAATGATATGGAAAATATATGCACTCTAGTTTGTGAGGCAATTAAGCAGATGGAAAATCAGGGAATATACCAATGGGATGCCCTGTATCCAACCAGGGAAGATTTTACGGAAGATATTTGCAAAAACAGTCTTTATGTAGTGGAAGACAGGGACAGGCTGGCGGCAATCTATGCGATTAGCCAGGAATGTGAGGATGAATATCATACATGCGCATGGAAGAATCCTGATGATACTGCCTGTGTCATACATAGGTTCTGTGTATCCCCTGATTTTCAACATAGAGGAGTTGGAACAGAGGTATTACATCATATTGAAACGCAGCTTAGAGAATTTTTGTATACTTCTGTTAGATTAGATGTTTATACGCAAAATCCTTATGCGGTAAAACTGTATAAAAACAGCGGATATGAGGAACGTGGCTATGCAGATTGGCGTAAAGGCCGTTTTATATTGATGGAGAAGAGTCTGTACCTGTCTGAATGTGAGAGATAAAGTTCTGGGGGAAGAGGAAAGGGCTGGAAGGCAGAAGTGTAAATTGACATGTGAATTTTGTTGCACATAGGATGGCATAGCGGTTATAATTAAAGTAGTAGGTAAATAAAAAGATTGGAGTGTGCGAGATGCAAAATATTAAACCAATATCTGATTTGAAAAATTATAAGTCAGTTATAGACGAAGTATCCTATGGAAACAGGGTTTATCTTACCCGCAATGGCCATGATTCATGTGTGCTTATAGACATGCAGGAATTAGATGAATTGGACAAGCAGAAAGCATTGAATCAATTATTGTTAAAATTGCAGGAGGCAGAAAAATCTGTGATTACAGAGGGAACGATATCCGCAGACAAATTAGAAGAGGAACTGGGGGTATAGTGGTTTGGCTAGATTGGAATACTCACAGATTGTCAGAAGAAAGTTGAAACAGTTACGCAATGAATTGACACAAAATTATGGAGAAATGAATTCAAAAAAGATTATAGGCAATATAATGAATCATATCAGACGACTGGAAACATTCCCGCAATCAGGTACAAAAATTTCGTCACGATATGATATCGAATGTGATTATAGTTATCTTTTTGTAGAGCATAACTATTTCTTTTATCGTATAAAAGATAAAGATACAATACTTATTTTGGATATGTTTCACGAAAAGGAAGATTTTATGCGGAAAATGTTTGGAATTACAACGACTTCGCAGGAAACAATCGATTACTGGGGAGAGTAATGCTAAATCAACTTGCCATATATATTTTGTGGAGAAAAATAAGCTGTTGGGGCGGCAGGAAGAGGAAAGGGGACAAAATTAACTGCAAGACGCAGGGCAGGCGAACCTGTGCCGACTATAAAACGAAAAAAGGAGAATGGCATGAAGGAGTACAAAATGGTTTATCTGAACAAGGGGTTAAAGTTTTCCAGGGAAAAGGATTTGGAGCAGTCGGAAATGATTTTAAACAAATACGTGTCCGCAGGGTGGGAGCTCCAGCAGGTGGTGTCCCCCTCTGATATGGCAGGGGTGCTTGTGGCGGTTCTCTATCGGGAAAGGTGAGCTATGATAAAAGAATTACTGATGAAATACATTGCCCTGTCGGACGCAGTGAGGCCTGGTTACAGCGGCAGTCTAGGTCAGGCCAATCAAGAATGGGAGATGGCCTTTTCGGCAATAACGCCTGTGATTCCTGTTTTTTTCCGGGAAATATATTGCAGGTGGGAAGGCACAAAAAGGGAAATGGAAAATCAGCCCTATATGGACTTTATTCCAGGGTACAGGCTGATACATATCGGGGAATTGGCACAGGAGTATCACGCCCTGCTGGAAAATTTGGAGCTGGATGATGTCTGCGAGGCTGAGATAGAAAGTATCATTCCTATATTGGCAGATGATGCATCCTGCTATATCTGTTATGTGAAAACACGCAGGAATCAAGAGGCTGTTTTTAGTTATTCGCCGGAGGAGGGTTTGGAGAGAATGCATGATTCGGTGGAGGCGTTTCTGAAAACGATAATCGCTTTTTATGAGGAAAAGGTATATTTTAAGGATGAAGACGGTTTCCTTGATTACGACTTTGACAGGGAGGGGACAGTCGGGGCAGCATGGAATCCGGGGATTGAATATTGGATAGGTTGAATTTTGGAGAGGAGGCGCCGTTGTGACGATAGAAGAAATATTGGCATTTGAGGAGATGCAGATCTTCGACAGAAAAAGCATTCATATTACCCCAAAAGCTTTAGCCATACCAATTATAGCGTTTGCCAACGCTGATGGCGGGACGGTTGCCATTGGAATATCGGATAAAACAGGCAGGATTGAGGGGGTAGATTATGATGTCCAGGCATTAAATGAGCTTTTGCGGGTACCTTTTGATTTTTGCATTCCTGCGGTGAAAGCAGAGATAGAAAAAGTGGGCTGCATAGATTTTCAGGGAAGGGAAAACCATGTGCTTTTGATGCATGTGGAGCCAAGCATGGAGGTACATGCAAACCAGGCGGATGAAGTTTTCATGCGTGTGGGGGATAAGTCCAGGAAACTTACATTTGAGGAGCGGACACAGTTGATGTATGACAAGGGGGAACGGTTTTTTGAGGATCAACCTGTCCCGGAGGCAGGCATCGAAGACATTGATTTGGAATTTGTCAAAAATTATATGGCCAAAATCGGCTATTCCAAAACGCCGATGGAATATCTGAGGGAAAACAAAGGATTTGTAAGGGAATGGAATGGAAAAGAGCAGGTAAGCTCGGCGGCCATATTGCTGTTTGGGAAAAATCCCCAGTTGTATTTTCCAAGGGCCCGTATACGCTTTATCCGTTATGGGGGAACGGAGGAATCTGTGGGAGCGGAACGGAATGTTGTCAAGGATGTTATTTTTGAGGGGACAATATTGCAAATGATAACGGATGTCGTGGCATATCTGGACACACAGGTTAAGGGGAAGACCTATCTGGGGAGAGACGGGCGTTTTGTCACAGAAGAATATCCGAAGTTTGTCCGGCAGGAAATGATTGTCAATGCCGTTATGCACCGTGATTACAGTATTCGTGAAACCGATATTCAGATAAAACTGTTTGATGGCAGGATTGTGGTGGAAAGCCCCGGAAAATTGCCGGGACTTGTAAAGACAGATAATATCCGCCATACGCATTTTTCAAGAAATCCTAAGATTGCAGAATTTTTGAAGGCGTACAGCTTTGTAAAGGAATACGGCGAGGGGGTTGACCGTATGTGCAAGGAGTTGGAGGCGATTGGCTTGCAGGGACCGGAATACAGGGTCAATGCTTTTATGCTGCAGGCAATCGTCAAGAATGATATGTTGCATGAAGAAACCTTACAGGTTGAGGAAGGGAGCCAGGATTTTGTTTATGAAAAACCATGGTTTGGAGAGAAAAACCACGGTTTGACGATTGAAAAACCACTGTTTGAAGTTGTGGATGATGCAGTGGAACATGGGGAACTGACGCCAGTCATTGCAGGCAATGTGAAAAGAATTGTGGAAACCTTTGCAGCAAATCAAATTTTTGGCCGAAAGGAGATAAAAGAGGAATTGGGGTATGGGGATTACAAGGCGGGAAAGGCGGTTGAGGCGATGAAATTGTTAAGTATGGTCCTTCCTGCGGAGGGAAAAGGGAAAGGAAAATACGTTTTGAACATGGAAATGGCAGGAGGCAAAAGACATGATATTGAAGAATCCCTATCCGATCTGTGAATTTGATACCAGTAAAAATCCAATTATCCAGGCGGCAAATTTTTTAGAAAAAAGCCTTCCAGAAAAATGTGTGATTACTTTTTTTAGGAAGGAGCTGGAACAGTTTGTTGCAAAAAACAATCTTCCGGTCATTGGTTACCTGAAATCAGAGGTGTTTGATATACCTATTTATGAATATGCATATGGCACGGACAGGCTTTGCATTGCAATGGCGTTTTGTGGCGCACCGGGTGCGGCTGTAACGCTGGAGGAACTACATGCCATGGGCTGTGAAAGGTTTATCGTCTGCGGGGGAGCGGGAGCCTTGACACAGGACAGTAAGGTGGGGGAAATCATTGTTCCCGTCTCTGCGGTCAGGGATGAGGGAACATCCTATCATTACATAGAGCCATCCAGCGAAATTGAATGCCAGAAAGAGGCGGTTGAAAGGGTTGTCTCCTGTTTGGAGCAAATGGGGATTTCCTTTACCACAGGAAAGACGTGGACAAGCGACGCCATATACCGGGAAACCCCGGATATGGTTGCGTTAAGGCGGAATCAGGGGTGTATCACGGTGGAGATGGAGGCGGCGGCCTTTTTTGCGGTGTCCCGGTATTATGATATTCCTCTTGTCCAACTGTTATATGCCGGTGACGATGTAAGCGGCGAGGTGTGGGATGACCGAAATTGGAACCAGCAAGAGAATGTACGGTATCATCTGCTTGCCACTGCCGTTGAGATTATAAAGAAATTTTAAGGAGGAAACCAAAATGGATATAAAGACCATCGCATCACAGTTTTGCAATGGCGGCTGGGAGCGGGTTCTCGTTGCCCTGGACAATCAAAACATCTGTGGTTTTTGCACTGTCGCTGCGACCGACTGCATCCCGGATCTGCCCTACACCCCTTACATCGGCTATTTGTTTGTGGGGGAGGCATACAGGGGGCGCAGGCTTAGCCAGGAATTGATACAATACGCCATGGCTTTTCTGAAGGCTGTGGGTTTCGACAGGGCGCATATCATAAGCGACCATGAAAACCTGTATGAAAAATATGGCTTTCAGATTATAGACCGTAGGCCCGCCCCCTGGGGCGCTATGCAAAACATTTATATGCAGCTTTTATCTTGACGGGAAATTTTTAACGCCCGTGAGTATGGAACAGGAGGTACATTATGCAATTTCAAATCAAAGAAGAATCAGGGGTTTCCAACAGAGGAAACCAGTTTCGTTTAAAAAAAGTGATAAACCGTGCAGCCGCCGGGGAAAAGCTCACCATCGCATTTTTGGGGGGCTCCATCACCCAGGGCAGCCTTGCAAGCCGGATCGATCTGTGCTATGCCTCACGGGTCTCAAACTGGTGGCGGGAAACATATCCCCAGGGGGATTTTACTTTTATCAATGGGGGAATCGGCGGAACCACCTCGCATTTTGGCACGGCGAGGGTGGCGGAGGACGTGCTTAGCCACCGCCCCGATTTGGTGTTTGTGGAGTTTAGCGTAAACGATGACCCCACTCCTTTTTTCCAAGAAACCTACGAGGGGCTGCTCAGGAAAATCCTCCTCTTTGACACCTCCCCGGCGGTGGTGTTAATCCACAATGTACGCTACGACACCGGGGGAAACGCCCAGACCATACATGCTGCCCTAGGCAGATATTACGGCCTGCCGGGGGTCAGTATGCAGAACACAATATTTCCGGCGGTGGTATCCGGGAACCTTCCGGTGCGGGATATCACGGAGGACGACCTTCACCCCAACGATTTGGGGCATGAGCTGGTGGCGGGAGTGGTTACCTCCTTTTTGGAATCGGTGGATAGGGACAGGGAGACAAAGGAACCTTCCTATGCAGTGCCGGAAAAACCCATGACCCAAAACCGCTACGAAAACTGCACCCGCTACAACAACAAAAATCTCTCCGTCAGTGTATCTGATTTTGTCAGGGACGAAGAGCCCCAGCAGGGGATAACGGATATTTTCAAAAACGGGTTTTACTCGGCAAAACAAGATGCCCTTCTAAAATGCCGTGTGGCGGGCAGCGAGCTTGCCATCCAGTACAGAAAGAGCGTCAGGCATCCCGCCCCCCTGGCGGAGCTGGTGATAGACGATGACCGGGAACACAAAATCCTGCTGGACGGAAATTTTGACGAGGACTGGGGGGACTGCCTGTTTTTGCAGCCGGTGTTAATTCACGGGGAGAGCAAAACCCATACATTGGAGATACGGATTGTGGCGGCGGAGGATGAGCAGATTCCCTTTTACCTAAACGCTGTGATTGCAGCGGATGCCGCAGGCAGATAGACAGTGGAAAGATTGCAGATAGAATAAAAGTTGAGAGGAGCAAACCAATGAACCAAATCTTGTTTTTAACACCGATATTCAAGCAAATGGTCTGGGGGGGAAACCGTCTGGCCACCGAATTTGGATACCCGATCCCCGGCGACGACACCGGGGAGTGCTGGGGCATCTGCGCCCACCCAAGCGGCGATGCAAAGGTGAGAGCAGAGGGCATAGAGGGAAAAACCCTCTCCCAGCTCTGGAAGGAACGCCCGGAGCTTTTCGGAAGGATGAAAGGCGACCGTTTCCCCCTGCTGATCAAAATTATCGACGCCAGGGCCGATTTGAGCATCCAGGTTCACCCCGACGATGCCTACGCAGCCGCCCATGAAAATGGCTCTCTTGGAAAAATGGAGTGCTGGTATGTAATCGACTGCCCCAAGGACGCAAGGCTTGTGCTGGGGCACAACGCCGAAAGCCCGGCCAGGGTGCGGGAATTGATTGAGGGGGAGCAGTGGGAGGAGTTCTTGCGGTATGTCCCTGTGAAAAAGGGGGATTTTATCCAGATTGACCCGGGGACGGTACACGCCATCACCACGGGATGCCTGCTCTTAGAAACCCAGCAGAACAGCGACATTACCTACCGTGTCTACGATTATGGCAGATTGAGCAACGGAAAGCCCAGGGAGCTCCACGTGCAAAAAAGCATCGACGTGATCGCCGCCCCGGCAGCTCCGGCAGAAAATATGGTGACACATGCGAAAAACCTCTCCCAAAATGTCTGGAACCAACTGATTTCCTGTCAGTACTATACCGTGTGGAAACTGGATTTGGAGGGGGAGATGAGCTTTGAGCAAAAATATCCCTTCCTCAATGTCAGCGTGATAGAGGGGGAGGCGCAGTTAAACGGGACAAACATCAAGAAGGGAGATCATTTCATACTTCCGGCGGAGTATGGCATGGCTAAACTTCGTGGAAAGGCAGAGCTTATCGCCTCCGCCGCAAAATAGAAGAAAACCGCTGTGCAGGGCAAAAAAGCTTTGCACAGCGGTTTTACTTTTTAGATAGCTTGTTTTCCAAACATATTGAAATATTCCTGGGCTTTCTGTAAGGATACGTTCAGTTTGTGCTGCAGCCTTTCCAGAATGTCTGTTTCGGAAAGGCCAAGATCCAGCCCGGTCTCAATGATGCCCTCGGCTTTCCCTTTGGCTATTCCCTCAACTATTCCTTCTTTTTTTATTTCTTCAAATAACGTACACATAGTCACATCCCCTTTCCTGGATAATGCATGATAGTCAATGTTTAAGTTGGCGGCGCCGGCGACGGTCATCACCACCGTTTTGTCCACTTCATGTTCCTTCGCATATTCTATGACTTTTTTTCTCGCCTCCTCTTTTGTGATGCCATTGGCAAGGACTACTTTTAACATATCGAAAAAGGCGATATTGTTTGTGTTGTGGAGTGTCAAGTCATTCTGCCTTGCCTCCACGAGGAACATTTTGTAATCATTTACAAATGGTTTCATCCTATCCGGAATGTCAAGCATTTCGTGCAGAGTGACGGCTCCGTCCCAGGGAGTGTCGCCGTAGTAAATGACAACCGTGATAACAGGGGCAAATTTGTCCGTCTTTTTCATCCGGGACAGATATTCATCTTCCGCAAGGCCCTTTGCGGTATGGAATTTTTTGGCGTTGTCCTCATACTGTTTTTTGTAGATGCCGTAATCGTATCCCAGGATGCGCATAGGCATGGCGTAGTGTACATGCTCCTGTGACTCAATCCCAAGCATGGCAAAGCTTACCCCCTGTGTCAGGGATTTTTTGCAGATTTTTATGTTGTCCCGGGAGGCCCTGATGCTTTCGGCGTATTCCCTGTGCTCCAAGAGGGAGGATTCGTCTGTGTCTGCATCCACCAGCTCCTGGGGAGAGATGATTTGCTGTCCGTGGAAGAGAACGGCGTTGAAGAAGTCGGCAAACTGCCTGTTGTCATTCCAGTAATTTTTCAGTATGGTGTCAGGCTTTAAATCCTGTGTGTGTTTTGCCATTTCGCAGTCCCTTTCTGTTAAGTAATTTTAGTATACTATCAAATGGCAGTCATTTCAAGTGTGGAATTGTCACGGAAATCAAGTTTCAAAATGCCTGTCTGAATGTCCTTCCTTTTGCCGGAGAGGAAAATGTATTTTATCTTGTATCTTGGGCTATGCAACGGAGCGTAGCATAGAAAATCCCAAATGTATACAGTTGTTGGTAGCGTAACCACCCCTTTTCCATTATGATTGTCACATTGGATGATTTATTTACAGTTCCTAACAAAAAGAAAGGCGGTTACATAATGGACAGACAGATAGTCATATCGGCAAAGCATTTAAAGAAAGCTTTCGGCAAAGGCGAGAGCAGGCAGGTGATTTATTCCGACCTGAATATTGATATTTACAAGGGGGATTTCACTGTGATCATGGGTTCTTCGGGGGCGGGGAAGTCCACCCTGATGTACTCCCTCTCCGGGATGGACAAGCCGGACGGCGGGGAGATTTTTTTTGACGGGACGGACATTACCAAATTAAACAATGACAAGCTGGCGGTGTTTCGGCGGGGGGAGTGCGGTTTCGTCTTCCAGCAGATTTACCTGATTGACAAAATGAACCTGATGGACAATGTGGTGACGGCGGGGGTGCTCACCAGCAAGGACAGGGAGGGCATTAAGAAACGAGCCAGGGAGCTGTTTGACCTGGTGAACCTTCCCGAAAAGACCTGGAAAAAAACTTCCTCCCAGATATCCGGGGGCGAGGCCCAGCGGGCGGGCATTGTCCGGGCGGTGATTAACAACCCCAACGTGCTCTTTGCGGACGAGCCCACAGGCGCATTAAATTCTGCCAATTCCGGGGCGGTTTTGGATGTGTTTACCTCGCTCCACCAAAAGGGGCAGAGCATTGTGATGGTGACCCACGACAAGAAATCAGCATTGCGGGGAAACCGCATCATCTATATTAAGGATGGAAAAATTTTCGGCGAGTGCGATTTGGGGAAATTTGAGCCGGACAATCCAGAGAGAACCGAAAAGCTGGATGCATTTATCAGGGAAATGGGGTGGTAGGAGTGAAAAAAATATCCACGCTGACCCTGCACAATTTAAAGAAGGCAAAGGGGCAGTACCTGTCCTTCGGGATTTTTATCTGCCTGACGGCATTTATCATCAACATCGCCCTTGTGCTTGCCTTCCAGACCTTTCACGCCTACGACAGCCTCTTTGAGGAGCTTAGTACGGCGGACATCAATTTTATCATCCCCCAGATGCAGGATAATGGGGATTTGCCGGGGGAAGTGGAAGACATTGAGGGAGTGTCCCTTGCGGAAAAGCATGAGGGGGTGTTCACCCCGGTGACAGTCCGTGAATTTGCAGGTTCCGATTTTGACATGAACACGGTTTTTTACAACCTGGACGAGGAGAGGACGCTGAACCTTCTGGATGTGGAGGAGGATTCCCCAAAAACCGGAGACACTGTCTATATCCCGGTGTATATGCGCATGTTGGGGGGCTTTGGGGAGGGCAGCAGCATCGCCTACTCCATAGACGGCAAAGAGCATACCTATGACGTTGGCGGAACCGTGCAGGAAATGCAGTATGGCAATTACGGCACCGGGCTGATTGGAGGCTATTTTCCGAAGGAGGTATATGAAGATTTTGCGGAGGAATACAGTGGCCAGGTGGTTGCAGAATATTCCTTAAAGACAAAGGATGCCGCCGATTTAGGCCAGATAAAAAATGCCATATCCGAACTGTTAAAGGACAAGGGGATTGCCCTGATGAACATCAGCGACAGGGAAACCGCAAAGCAGACAAGAACCATGGTTTGTACCCTGCTGATTGTGATTTTTCTGGCTCTCGCCGCAATGATACTGGTAATCAGCATTTTCCTCAGCAGCTTTCGGATACGCAGCGCAATCCAGGACGAAATTGCCCAGATGGGGGTGTTAAAGGCCATCGGCTATACCAGCAATCTGATGATTGCCGCCGCCGTGATGCCCTACACGCTGGTGGGAGCCTTCTCTGCGTTCCTTGGAATCGCACTGTCCTATGGGGTTTTGCCCTCCATTGCAGGGATTTTGGCGGTTCAGTCCGGCTTTTCCTACGTGCCTGTGTTTGACATAAAGGCATTGCTGATTGCGGCGTTGACATTAGTTCTGGCAATCTCGCTGTTTTCCTGGCTTTCCGCAAGGAAGATACATAAGTTAGTGCCAATCAATGCCATACGGGGCGTGGCCGGGGAGGAGCCGGCGGGGCAGAATGTGCTGCTGTTTTTGGTGGCGGCGGGTATTATGATTCTGTTGTCTTTTGCGGGAACGCTATTATATAATGTAAATATAAAACCGGACAATTTTATGGACACCCTCTCGGAGGAGTCGCCCTCCGTGATTTTTACGGCGGAGGAGGGAAAAATGGAGGAGCTTAGCGACATTCTCGCAGAGGATAACCGGGTAAATCTTGTTTTGGAATACGCCTCCCTGCCTGTCAGCTATGGGGACGGCAGCCTGACCGCCTTTGTGTGTGAGGATTTTTCCAAGACCACAAACGATATCTGCTATGAGGGCAAAAGCCCTGCGAAGGACGATGAGATTGCGGTGGGAAATGCCATCTCGGAGAGCTATCCGATTGGCAGCGAAATCGAGATTACCGTGGGTGACAAATCGGCGTCTTACCGGGTGAGCGGCTATGTCCAGAGCGTGAACAATGCCGGGGCGGTGTGTGAGCTGACGGATAAGGGCTACGAAAAAATCGGGGCAAAGCCCAGTTCCCTCAACGTTTATTTACAGGAAAAAAATGCCGGTGAGTTTATCGACGAGTACGAGGAAACATATGATGCCCTGATTCAGTCCTCCGTCAATTTTGAGCAGATGAGCGAGAACGGCAGGAAGATGTATGCAGGGATTGTATCGGTGGTTGTGGTGATTTTGTTTGTGATTTCCGTCCTGATGGTTTTGCTGGTGATGTATGTGATTATCAATTCCATGATAACCAGGCGCAGGCAGGAATTTGGGATATACAAGGCAATCGGCTACACCAACAGGCAGCTTACGGTTCAGACGGCCCTTCGCTTTATGCCCGTTGTGGCGGCAGCGTCGGTTCTCTCGGCCGCAGCCGGGCTTTGGTACCTGCCCGCCATGGACAATGTGATTTTTTCCCTGATTGGGGCGGTAAAAAACCACTTTGAGGTGTCCATTTTGATTTTGCTTGCCTTTGCCCTTGCGTTTACGGCTGTGGCGTTTGTAATCGCCATACTTCTTTTAGCGCCGGTTAAAAAAATTACGGCATATTCACTGTTAAAGGAGTAAAAAGCTCCGGAAAGGATTGATTATGAATTTTTCAGAAAAATTAAAGGAAATACGGAAAAAAGAGGGCATCTCCCAGGAACAGCTTGCCGAGCGAATCGGCGTCACCAGACAGGCCATCACCAAATGGGAGACGGGGAAAGGCCTGCCTGACGTGGAAAATATGGTCATTATCGCAGAGATTTTTAAGACCACCATAGATGAGCTTTTGATGGATTCCGTGGCAAAGGCGGCCCCGGAGAAAAAGGCCTACACCAGTGAGACTATTTACGACATTGACTGCGAGAAACATTTTGACGTGAGCATCGGCAGCGCAGCGGCTATCCTATTGTCTACCGGGGAGGATGAAAAGCTGCATATCCGGCTGTCCTCAGAGACCCTGGAAAACCTGGATTCTATGTTTAAGATTAAGCTGGACGATAAGAAAAACAAGCTGGATGTTTTCTGCCAGAACAAAAATAAACTGAGCCGCTATGAGGCGGAAGAGGCGTTGACCGTTGAGATTATGCTCCCCCACAAATACTCTGACGCCTGCGAGATTGCAGCCAGCGTAAAGCTGCTGGAGATAAAAAACCTCCACTTAAACCGCCTGGAATACGACGGCGACGCAGAGCGGGTTGTGATTGCAGGCAGCAGCGGAAGTTTGGAATTTACGGCAAAGACGGACTACGACATTACCGTGGACAGGATTGTTGGAAGGCTGGATGTGAACCAGTGGAAGGCGAAAGCGGTTGTCCATATCCCGGAGGAAAATATGGTAAGCGTTCTAAACAAGGGCAGGAAATGCAGTGTCTACTATGTCAGGGATGGGGAAACCGTAGAGCGGGAAAACGTCTCTGACGGGGAAAATGAAATCAGCGTTTCGGGAATTTTTTCGGAGCTGGTGGTGGATATCAGGAAAAATGTGGAATATTAAGGAAATCTAAAAATTCTATAAAATAAAATATTTTACCTTGATATAAAAAATTCACACGAGTACAATATTAGTTGTCAGGAAAAAATTGCCTGGCAGCTAATTTTTTGTAATGGAGATGATAGAAATGCTAAAGACACTTGGAGCACAGGTGAAGGAATTTAAGAGTGACTCCATCAAAACGCCCCTCTATATGCTTTTGGAGGTTTTGATGGAGACGGTGATTCCCCTGCTGATGGCGTCCATTGTGGATGACGGGGTGCAGGCGGGAAACATCTCCCACATTTACCAGGTGGGGGGGCTTATGGTGGTGGCCGCCGCCATAGGGCTTTTTGCCGGCATTATGGGGGGAAAATACGGGGCAAGGGCCTCCGCCGGATTTGCCAGGAACCTTAGGGAGGCCATGTATGAAAACATCCAGCGGTTTTCCTTTTCCAACATTGACAAGTACAGCACGGCGGGCCTTGTCACCAGGATGACCACGGATGTGACCAACCTGCAGAATGCCTACCAGATGATACTGCGCATGTGTACCAGGGCGCCTTCCAGCATGATCTGCGCCCTTGCCATGGCGTTTTTTATCAATGCGAAAATTGCCAGCATTTACCTGGTGGCCGTGTTTTTTCTGGCCATTGTGCTGTTTTTTATCTGCAGGCTGGGCATGAAGTATTTTGACCAGGTTTTCCGCAAGTACGACGACTTAAACGCCAGCGTCCAGGAAAACATTACCGGGATTCGGGTGGCAAAGGCCTTTGTGCGGGAGGACTACGAGATTAACCGTTTCCACAACGCCAGCTACAACGTGTACAAAATGTTTATCAAGGCGGAGTCCGTGGTGATTTTGAACATGCCCCTGATGCAGTTTACGGTCTACGGCTGTATCCTTGGAATCAGCTGGCTGGGGGCGCACATGATTGTGGCCCAGACCCTTACCACTGGGGAGCTGATGAGCCTTTTGACCTACTGCATGAACATCCTGATGAGTTTGATGATGCTCTCCATGGTGTTTGTGATGATTACTCTTAGCATAGCCAGCGCAGAGCGTATCACGGAGGTGCTAACCGAGGAGCCGGATCTGGTGAATCCCCAAAACCCGGATTTTAAGGTGGAGTCCGGCAGCATCGACTTTGAGAACGTGAGCTTTGACTACCACAAAAACGAGGGGGATCCGGTGCTAAAGCATATCAACCTGCATATCCGTTCTGGGGAGACCATCGGTATTTTGGGGGGAACGGGAAGTTCCAAGACCAGCCTGGTGAACCTCATCAGCCGCCTCTACGACGCCACAGAGGGGACGGTAAAGGTGGGGGGCAAGGATGTCCGCACCTACGATCTGGAAACCCTCAGAAACGAGGTTGCAGTGGTTTTGCAGAAAAACGTGCTGTTTTCCGGCACTATTTTGGAAAACTTGCGCTGGGGGGATAAAAATGCCAGCGAGGAGGAGTGCATCCGTGCCTGTCGCCTGGCCTGCGCAGACGAGTTTATCGAGAAGATGCCGGATCAGTACAACACCTACATCGAGCAGGGAGGCTCCAACGTCTCTGGGGGGCAGAAACAGCGTCTCTGCATTGCCAGGGCTCTGTTGAAAAAGCCAAAGGTTCTGATTTTGGACGACAGCACCAGCGCAGTGGACACCGCAACCGACGCAAAAATCCGAAACGCCTTTGAAACGGAGATTCCCGGCACCACAAAGCTGATTATCGCCCAGCGGATTTCCAGTGTCCAGAGCGCAGACCGGATTATCGTGATGGACAACGGGACCATCCACGGCTTTGGAACCCATGAGGAACTTTTGGAGACGGACGAGATTTACCGGGATGTGTATGAGTCCCAGATGGGCGGCAGCGGTGACTTTGACGAGAAGGGAGGAATGTAACATGCCAGGACCTGGAACGAGAAAAGGGGCCATGAGAGGGCCTATGCCAAAGCTTGAAAATCCGGGAAAGGTTTTCAAGTGGCTGATTTCCTATGTGATGAAAAACTACCTTGTGGCATGTATTGTGGTGGTGTTCTGTATTTTTGCCAGCGTTTTGGCCAATGTCCAGGGGACGCTTTTTACCAGGACATTGATTGACGAGTATATTATGCCCTTGATTGGAAATCCAAACCCGGATTTTTCCAGCCTGTTTTATGCCATAGTAAGGGTGGGGGCATTTTACTTAATCGGCGTGGGGGCGGCCTTAGCCCAGAGCATGATTATGATGTATGTAAGCCAGGGGACTTTGCGGAGACTGCGGGACGATATGTTTCTCCACATGGAAAAACTTCCGATTAAATATTTTGACACCCACTCCCACGGGAATGTGATGTCCATTTACACCAATGATATCGACACTCTGCGGCAGATGATAAGCCAGAGTCTGCCCCAGCTTCTCTCCAGCGCAATCACCATTGTAAGCGTTTTGGTGAGCATGATTTCACTGAACATTCCCTTGACGGTGATTACCCTGCTTATGGTGGGCTGTATGCTCTTTGTGACGAAATCCTTAGCCTCCCGCAGCGGCAGCTACTTTATGAAACAGCAGAAAAATATCGGTACGGTGAACGGCTATATCGAGGAGATGATGGAGGGGCAGAAGGTAGTGAAGGTGTTTTGCCACGAGGAGGAGAGCAAGAGGAAGTTTAAGGAGTTAAACGATGAGCTTTTTGACAGCGCATACCAGGCGAACAAATTTGCCAATATCTTAATGCCGGTGAACGCCCAGATTGGAAATATCAGCTATGTGATCTGCGCCATTGTGGGGGGAATCCTGGCGTTGAACGGCCTGACGGGGCTTACCATCGGGGGACTGGCCAGTTTCCTGGCCTTTAACAAGAGCTTTAACATGCCAATCAACCAGGTGAGCCAGCAGTTTAACAGCATTGTCATGGCGTTGGCGGGGGCCGACCGGGTGTACCGCCTGTTAAACGAGGAGCCGGAGAGGGACGAGGGCTATGTGACGCTGGTAAACGCCAGGGAGGAAAATGGAAAGCTGGCAGAATCCAAGGAGCGCACCGGGCTTTGGGCCTGGAAACACTACCACAAGGACTTTGGCACCACGGACTATATCAGGCTGCAGGGGGATGTGGTGTTTAACGGGGTGGACTTTGGCTACACCGACGAAAAGATTGTGCTCCACGATATCCGCCTTTACGCCAAGCCGGGGCAGAAGATTGCCTTTGTGGGCTCCACCGGGGCGGGAAAAACCACCATCACCAACCTGATTAACCGTTTTTACGATATCCAGGATGGAAAAATCCGCTACGACGGCATCAACATCAACAAGATTAAAAAGGATGATTTGCGCCGCTCCCTGGGGATGGTTTTGCAGGATACCCATCTTTTTACCAACACGGTGATGGAAAATATCCGCTATGGGCGGTTAGACGCCACGGACGAGGAGGTTATGGCGGCGGCCAAGCTGGCCAATGCAGACCGGTTTATCAGACGTCTGCCCCAGGGCTACCAGACGGTGCTCCACGGCGACGGCGCAAACCTTAGCCAGGGACAGAGGCAGCTTTTGGCCATCGCCCGGGCGGCGGTGGCAGACCCGCCGGTTTTGATTTTGGATGAGGCCACCTCCTCCATCGACACCAGGACGGAGAAAATCGTCCAGGACGGCATGGATAAGCTGATGAAGGGCAGGACCACCTTTGTCATCGCCCACAGGCTTTCCACGGTGAAGAACAGTGACTGTATCGTAGTGCTGGAACAGGGGCGTATTATTGAGAAGGGGACCCACGAGGAGCTTTTGGAGCAGAAAGGGAAATATTACCAGCTTTATACGGGGAATAGTATTACGGCGTAAAGAAAGGTGTAAAGTATGTGGATATTGATATTCCATAGGCTTTACACCTTTTGAATGTTTATTCCTGTTCTTTTGGGTCATGGGTTTCAATGTATTCAATGATGGCGATAATTTCATCGCTTGAGATGCCTTTCTCCTTTAGCTTCCGTATAAGGTTTACAATTTCTTTTCCCATCATTTTTTCACCTGCTTTCTGTATGCCTTGTGTATGGGTTCTAATTGAATTATAGCACGGGGAAATGGTAAAGTCTATAAATTTGGTTCCAATGTACAGTTGCCAAATTGTGTTAAATCAGGTAAAATGGAAAAAGGAGTATTAGAAGCCACGCCTCCAGGCGTGGCTCTAACATTATAGGGTAAGGTACAGAAGACTATATGTTATGGATTTTGGAGGAGAAATAGATACATGGTGAAGATGCAGATGGCTTGTTTATGTGTGATTTTGCTGCTTTTGGTATCCTGTTGCAGAAAAAGGACATTAAATACAAGAAGTGTCCGGTTATTTCGGTTATTCCTGGTTTTTGCAGCGATAAATCTGATTTTCGACATGATGACAATGTATACGGTAAATCACAGAGATTTGGTGCCCTTCTGGGTAAACAGAGGCGCACATATGATGTTTATCGGTTCCATGATAGTGGGACTCTGGCTTTTACTGCGGTATGTGATCGTGCTTTTGGATATAGGGGATCAAAATAAGAAAATGGTGAAGTATCTTGCAGATATTCCTGTGGCTGTGTCGCTGCTGGTGATCGTGATTATGCCCTTTCACTATGTGGATACAGAGGCAGGCAGTTATTCTACCGGGATTCCGGTGTGGACATGCTATGTCTGCGGTTTTTATTATATCTGTCTGGCGGCTGTTTTATTTATGAACTGCAGAAAAAAGCTGGGCAAGGAAAAAAAGGAGATCCTTCTCATTGCCATAGGTCTGATTCTGGCGGGCAATGTCATCCAGTTCTCAAATCCCACACTTATGCTGTCTGGTATGTGGGTGGCAGTTATCGCTCTCAGCATCTTTTTGATCAGGGAGAACCCGGAGGATCTGTTTGACTATGATACGGGCACCTTCAGTGAGTCGGCTTTCTTAAAGATGATACATGAGAATGTCTACACAAGAGAAAAATTCCATGTGATCCTTTTTACCGTCTCCAATATGGATATCATTCGGGAGCGTTACGGCAGCCAGGTGGGAAAAGCCTGTCTTCGGACCATAGGTGATAAGATTTACAGCACTTTCCGTCATAACACTTATGCATTGGATGACAATGAGCTGGTATTTTTTGCAGGGAGCAAACAGGCGGCGGACAGGAGCGCAGAGTTTTTAGAGCAGCTCTTTGCAAGCCCTCTGGCCATGGAAGAGGGACAGGGGCAGGTGCAGATTCAGGCTCAGATACAGCCCTGGACTTTTGAAAGAACCGAGTCGGAGGATCAGATTCTCTACGACATAGAGGATTATTTTACCCAGAGTCTGGCAAAGTCTGTCTATGTAGACCATTTTTCCGGGCTGATGAACCGCAATGCCTATGAGAGGGATATGACCCATCTCTTCCGTCACCATGAGCTGACAGGGGTATTCTGCACCATGGTGGATATCAATAACCTAAAGAAGATGAATGACAGCTGTGGCCATGTGGCGGGGGATGCGCTGATCAAAGGCTGTGCGGATATGCTGAAAAAATATATGCCAGGGGATGCAAGGATCTACCGTATCGGAGGAGACGAGTTTGCCGTACTGAATTTGTCAAAAAGCCAGGCGGAGATGGATGAGATTTTTGCAAAGATACAGGAAGTCACCCAGGAATCCGGCACCGACAGCCAGTATCCATTGGATTTTGCAATGGGGACAGTGCAGTATGACCCAGTGTTGGATGCCAGTCTTTTTGACGCTTTTAACAGGGCAGACAAGAAGATGTACCGTGCCAAAGAGCAGATGCACCTGGAATGGATCGCCCAGAGAAGCGGGGAGGATTGGGATTGGGTTCACAAGATGGATGCTTTAAGCTACGAGAGCCTTTTGTTCCGGGCATGGTGCGAGATTTCCGAGGCTCTTTTGTTTATAGAAAATGAAGTGAATCATATGACCAGATGGTCCACTGCAGCAGTGGACGAGTTTGAACTGGAGGGGGAGTACACCTATCAGGGTATGCGCAAGTGGGCGGCTCTGGTGCATCCCAAGGACAGGGAGGAGTATCAGAAGGCTCTGGCATTGGTGTACGGTGGTGTTCAGAGACATTTTCAGTGTACATACCGTGTGGAAAACCGCTGGGGAGAGTATGTGGAAGTGGAGGAGAGCGCTTATCTGTGTCGGGATGAAAACGGCAAGGACAAGATTCTCGTAGGTATTATCCGCCCTCAGACAGCAACGGCTCATCTGGATGTGGAGACAGGAATTTACGACAAATATGAGTTTACCGACAGGGTGCAGAAGCTTTGTAACAGCCACAACACCACCACAGGTATTCTTTTGGTGGGACTAAACCATTTTAGAAAGATTAATACGATGTATTCCTATGCGGTGGGGGATGAGGTTTTGAAGACCGTTGCGGAGAAACTGGAGCATATCGCACCGGTTAGAAGCAGTCAGTACCGCTACGGGGGAGACATGTTTGCCCTGATCTATCCACATTCCAGCAAAATGGAGATTTACAGGCTCTTTGACCAGCTGGAGAAAAGCCTGGAAGGTTTTGAGGTGGAGACAGGGGAGAGGATTTATCTCACCCTCTCCGGCGGTGCCATTATGCTGGAGGACGGCATGACCCCGGACAGCATCAAAAACTCTTTGGAGCATGCGGTGAAAATGGCAAAAGAGACTGGCAGAGGTGTGCTTGAATTTGCGTCGGGAAGCCAGATGAAAGCCACGGAGTCCAGATTCCGTATGAGAGAGGAGTTAAGAAGGTGCGTCCGAGACGGGATGTATGGATTTTATCTGTATTTCCAGCCGCTGCTTCGAGGGGAGGATAAAGAACTTTTCGGCTGTGAGACACTTTTGCGGTGGCATCATCCAAGCTATGAGGGTTACGGGCCGGAGCAGTTTATCCCTATTTTGGAGGAGACAGGACAGATCATGGAGGCAGGACGCTGGGTGATCACCACAGCGTTAATGCAGGTAAAGGAATGGCAGAAGATCAAGCCGGACATGAGTGTCAATGTGAATGTCTCCTACGTTCAGATGCAGCAGCCGGATCTGGCGGCTTTCATTGTCAATGAGCTCAGGCGTCTGGAATTATCTCCCAGCAGCATTATCGTGGAGCTTACCGAGAGCTGTAAGATCAGCAATTATGACGGTGCCATAGAGTTTGTAGATTTCCTTCGCAGCAACGGCATTGCCTTTGCGCTGGATGATTTCGGTACAGGCTATTCCTCCTTTGAGGTGTTAAAAAATGTGCCTACGGACTGGATAAAATTGGAGCATCACTATGTCTCCTCCATCAAAAACAGTGTGAAGGACAGAAATATTATCCTTCACATTATCGACTTGTGCCACTCCCTGGGGATTAAAGTCTGTGCGGAGGGCATTGAGGATGAGGATGTCTGCGAGAGCATGCGGGAGAGGAATGTGGAGTTCCTCCAGGGATATTATATCAGCAAGCCTTTGTCGGCATCCCAGTTTGAGGAGAGATTTCTGAAAAAATTTTAATCCTTCAAAAAGAAAAGGAATGGGAATATGTTACAGGAAAGAGAAGAGCTGGGAATACAGATGGCAGGGATCGACCACACTCTGGCAGGTGTGCAGATCCGGGAGAGGTATGCCTTTACCAAAAAATCAGCGATTCAGACCATGGAACGGATCTGTAAAGAGCCGGGGGTGGAGGGGTGTGTGATCCTCTCTACCTGCAACCGGATGGAAGTTTATATCAGTTGTACCAAGGAAAGCGAACCGATAGATTTGTGTTCGCTTTTGTGTCGTATAGGCTTAGTGGGTGAGGAAGTATACCATAAGTTTTTTGCGGAGAGGCTGGGAAGGGATGCCATAGGCCATCTTTTTTTTCTCACTGCGGGGCTGGAATCAAAAATCATCGGGGAAGACCAGATTTTAACCCAGGTGGGGGAGGCACTTGGTCTGGCAAGGGAAGCCTACGCCGCCGACGGTGTGCTGGAGGTATTATTTCGCCAGGCGGTGACAGCAGGAAAGAAGATAAAAACAGAAATCCCGCTGAAAAAAGGAAATGATTCCGCTCCTGCGCTGGCCATAGAGCGGCTGCTTCACATGGGATATGACATTTCAGGGAAAACCTGTATGGTGATTGGAAACGGTGTGATGGGAAAGATTACGGCACTGGCGCTAAAAGAAGCCGGAGCAGATGTGACGGTGACGGTACGGGAGTATAAAAGCGGTGTGGTGGAGATTCCAAAAGGGTGCAGGAGAGTGAATTATGGGGAACGTTATCAGTGTCTTCCCTCCTGCGATTTCGTTTTCTCTGCAACGGCAAGTCCCAACATAACCATTACAAAAGAACAGGTGGAGAGGGCGGGATTTAAAAGGCCGCTGTTCCTTATCGATCTTGCGGTGCCAAGGGATATTGAGCCGGAGGTGGCGGAGCTTGAAAATGTCAGCCTTTTTGATATTGATGATTTTTCCATTGACCCATGTTCAGAGGAGATGAGGAAGCAGTATAAAGAAGCCTCAGATTTGCTTGATGAGGCGGTGACGGAGTATGTGAACTGGTATCTTTGCAGGGACTGGCTGCCTCTGATCGGAAAAATCGGGTCAAATGCCGCAAAAGATGTAGGATGGCGCATGGGGCAGGCCTTGTCTGCCTTTACAAAAGAGAGGGAACAGCAGGAGATTTTGAGGGAGGCGGCAGAGAATTCTTCGGAAAAAGTGATCCGGCATATACTGTTTTCCTTGCGGGACAAGTTGTCGCCGGAAGAGTTTCGGAAAATTTTACATATCTTGGAGGAGGAATATGAACAATAATTTTTTCCCGGTTTTTTTGAATATGACAGGCAGAAAGGTTTTGGTTTTTGGCGCAGGAAAGATTGCCGCAAGACGTGTGGATATTCTTCTTCGTTTTGGAGCCAAGATTAGCCTGATTGCACCGGATATTATGCCGGAAATGGAAGGGGTGATGGAAAAATATCACCGGGGAGAGTATGATTTATCCGGTGGAAAAATAACGGCAGTGGAAAAAGATGTTTACCGCCAGGGAACGATTTCTGAGGATGTGGATTTTGTGCTGGCGGCCACGAACGACAGTGAGGTAAATGAAAGGATTTTTAGAGAGTGCAGACACAGGGAGCTTTTGGTGAATGTATCTTCCGACAAGGAGAAGTGCGATTTTCATTTTCCGGCCATTGTGGAGACAGAGGATGTAGTCATTGGCATTGCCTCCGGGGGAGAGGATTACGCAAAAGTAAAGGAGACAGCGGAAAAGCTGAGGGAAACGTTTTTATGAGAGAAATTGTGATAGGAACCAGGGGAAGCAATCTGGCGGTAATCCAGGCGGAGATTGTGTGTGAATATATCAGGGAAAATTGTCCGGACATTTCTCCGAATATACTGACAATAAAGACTGCAGGGGATAAAATTTTGGACAGAAAGCTTTCTGAGATCGGAGGGAAAGGACTTTTTGTCAAAGAGCTGGATAAAGCACTTTTGGACGGGCGAAGCGATCTTTCGGTTCACAGCGCAAAGGATCTGCCCATGGTTTTGCCGGATAGTCTGCCCATACTTGGCTATTCCAGGCGGGAGGACCCCAGGGATGTGCTGGTGCTGCCTTTTGGGGAGGAGAAGCTGGATCCGGCAAAGCCCATCGGCAGCTCCAGTGAGAGGAGAAGGCTGCAGCTTAAGAATATTTTTCCACACATGGCAATTTCTTCTGTCCGGGGAAGTGTGGAGACCAGGTTAAAAAAATTGGACGCCGGGGAATTTTCGGCTCTGGTGTTAGCTTTGGCAGGTTTGAAACGGCTGGGGTTAGAGCATCGCATCAGCCGCTATTTTTCTATAGAGGAGATGCTTCCGGCGGCAGGCCAGGGGGCGTTGGCTATTCAGGGCCGGGTTGGGGAGGAGTATAGGTTTTTGCAGGGATTTTTTCATGAGGATACCTGTCTTGCACTGGAAGCAGAGCGGGCCTTTGTGTGCGCTTTAGAGGGGGGATGCTCATCCCCGGTAGCGGCGTATGCCAAAGTGGAAGGTGATTTTCTGATTTTGCGGGGATTTTATTACAGGGAAGATACGGGGGAACAGATTTTTCTAGACAAAAAGGGTAAAAGAGATGAGGCGGAAAAAATCGGCGCTGCCCTGGCAGAGGAAGTAAAATATCTGCGTTAATGCGGCTTTTGCCTGTTGCACGGAGAAATAGAGAGAGGAATAGATATGGCAGGAAAAGTATTTCTGGTTGGGGCAGGTCCGGGGGATGTGTCCCTTTTAACCATAAGGGCGAAAAGGTTAATTGAGAGTGCCCAGGTAATCGTTTATGACAGCCTTTTGGGAAAAGGGATTCTGGCAATGATCCCGGGAACCGCAGAGTCTGTCGATGTGGGAAAGCGGGGTGGATGCCATACCATGCCCCAGGAGAGGATAAACGAGATTCTGGCGGAGAAAGCCATGGAGGGAAAACAGGTGGTCAGGCTAAAGGGGGGGGACCCTTTTCTTTTTGGCAGAGGGGCAGAGGAAGCTTTTTATCTGCGGGAGAGAGGGATTCCTTTTCAGGTGGTTCCGGGAGTCACCTCTGCCCTTGCCGTGCCGGCTTATGCCGGGATTCCAGTTACCCACCGGGATATGGGTTCCATGGTCCACATCATAACCGGGCACAAAAAAGGAAATCAGCCATTGGATATGGATTTTGAAGCGCTGGCAAAAGCGGGAGGGACCTGTGTGTTTCTCATGGGGGTATCTGCCTTAGAGGAAATCTGCCAGGGACTTATTTCGGGTGGAATGCCAGGGGATACCCCGGCGGCGGCGGTAAGCCGGGGAACTACGGCAGCGCAAAAGGAGATGGTGGGAACATTGAAAACCCTTCCAGGAAAGGTAAAAAGCAGCGGGCTGAAAACTCCGGCGGTGATCGTTACAGGCAGTGTGTGTACCTGTATGGAAGCCTTGGACTGGAAAGAATATCTTCCACTGTCAGGGAGGCGTATTGTAATCACAAGGCCAAGGAAGCGGTCTTTGGAGCTGTCAGAAAGACTTAAGGTTCTGGGGGCGGAGGTGATAGAACTGCCTGCCATTTGCACAGTTTTTCGGGAAGAAAACAAGGAATTAGAATGCGCTTTACGTCAGATTTCATCTTACGAAATTCTGGCCTTCACTTCTCCCACAGGGGTGGAGTACTTTTTCCGTTTTATGAAAAAAATGGAAAGGGATGTCCGCTGTCTATTTGGGATCAGGCTGGCGGCCATCGGAGAGGGGACAGCGGGGGCATTAAGAGAGCGGGGGATTTTTCCCGATTATGTCCCCAAAGTCTATGACGGCAGATCCCTTGGTATCCTGCTCCGGGAAGTGGCAGGAGAGAATGCAAAGATTTTGCTGCCCAGGGCAAAAGAGGGAAGCAGGAAGCTTACAGAGGAGCTGGCAAAGCGGAAGGATATCAAGGTAAGTGATATCCCACTTTACGACACGGTGTTTGAAAAGCATTCCGTTATGGATCTGGGTGAGGAGATTATGGAAGGGGAAATCACTGAGGCGGTGTTTACCAGTGAATCTACCGTAAAAGGATTTGCGGCTGCGGCTTCGGGAGCAGATCTGTCTTTTGTGACTGCCTACTGTATCGGGGAGAAGACGGCAGAGGAGGCAAGTACCCTTGGGATGCGCTGCGTGGTTGCCAAAGAGGCCACGGTGGAAGCGTTGGTGGATGCGGTATGCAATATGTAATGTTATAAGAATAGATGGAGGAAAATATGGATTTGATAATACGGCCCAGACGGCTTAGAGGCAGTGAGACATTGAGGAAGATGGTGCGGGAGACAAGAGTGGACAAATCTTCCCTGGTGTACCCTATGTTTGTGACAGAGGGGGAAAACATCAAAGAGGAGATCTCTTCCATGCCCGGGCAGTACCGTTACAGCATTGACAGGATGGGAGAAAAATTAGAGGAGCTTCTGGATGCAGGAGTTTCCTCTGTAATGTTTTTTGGGATTCCGGATAAAAAGGATGAGCTTGGCACTATGGCATATGCATGTGACGGGATTGTGCAGAAAGCCTTTGAACGGGCAAAGCGGGAAACGCCGGATCTGTATCTCATTGGGGATGTGTGCATGTGTGAGTACACCTCCCACGGGCACTGCGGGGTTTTAAAGGGAAATGATGTGGATAATGACAAAACTCTGGAGATTCTGGCAAAGACGGCTTTGTCTCAGGTGCTTGCGGGGGCGGATATGGTGGCGCCTTCCGACATGATGGACGGAAGAGTGAGGGCAATCCGCCGGATTTTAGATCAAAACGGTTTGGTGAATACTCCCATTATGGCTTACTCCGTGAAATTTGCGTCGGGCTTTTACGGGCCTTTCCGGGAGGCGGCGGACAGCGCCCCGGCATTTGGGAACAGGAAAACCTACCAGATGGATTTTCATAACAGAAGAGAAGCTTTGCGGGAAGCGGCCCTTGATGTGGAAGAGGGGGCGGATATCATTATGGTAAAGCCTGCCATGGCCTACGGGGATCTGATCCGTGAGATTAGGGATAGTGTCCATGTGCCTGTGGCATCCTACAGTGTCAGCGGAGAGTACGCTATGGTAAAAGCGGCGGCGAAAGCCGGATGGCTTGAGGAAGAGCAGGTAATGTGTGAGATGGCGGCATGTGCCTACCGGGCGGGGACAGATATCTATCTCACCTATTTTGCAAAAGAACTGGCGGAGTGTATGGACAGAGGGCTGATAGGTTAAAATTTCAAAAAGGAGAAAATATGAATAGATCAGAACAGATTTTTATAGAGGGGGAGCAGTATATTCCCGGAGGAGTCAACTCTCCCGTCCGGGCCTTTGGCTCAATCGGAAGTACCCCTCCTATCATAAAAAAGGCGGATAAAGCCCTGCTGTGGGACGAGGATGGAAAATCATACATTGATTTTGTAGGTTCCTGGGGGCCTATGATTTTGGGACACAATCACCCGAAAGTCTACGAGAGTGTGGTGGAGGCGGCAAAAAAGGGACTAAGTTTCGGAGCTGCCACGAAGATAGAGGTGGAGGCGGCAAAGCTGATCTGTGAGATGGTTCCCTCTATGGAGATGGTTCGGATGGTAAACTCCGGAACGGAGGCGGTGATGAGCGCCATCCGGGTGGCAAGGGGATACACAAAGCGAGACAAGGTCATTAAGTTTGACGGCTGCTATCACGGACACTCCGATGGTCTTTTGGTGGCGGCGGGCTCCGGTGTGATGACGGCGGGAGTGCCGGACAGCGCAGGTGTACCGGAAAGTGTTACAGGAGACACTTTAACGGCATCTTACAACAATCTTTCGGAAGTGGAAGATCACTTTAAGCGTCAGGGAGAGGAAATCGCAGCGGTGATCGTGGAGCCGGTGGCGGCAAATATGGGAGTGGTTCTGCCAAAGCCCGGATTTTTGGAGGGGCTTAGGAAACTCTGTGACGATTACGGGGCAGTGCTGATCTTTGACGAGGTAATTACGGGATTTCGGCTTAGCTCCGGGGGAGCCCAGGAATATTTTCACATTATGCCGGATCTGACCACCTTGGGAAAGATTATCGGTGGTGGAATGCCTGTGGGGGCTTACGGCGGAAAACGTGAGATTATGCAATCAGTGGCTCCCATAGGGCCTGTGTACCAGGCGGGGACATTAAGCGGCAATCCCGTTGCCATGGCGGCGGGTCTTGCACAGCTTGGCATTTTAAGGGAGCATCCGGAGTACTACAGGCAGTTAAATGAGACAGCAGACAGCTTTTTTGCAGAGATAGAGAAAATCATAGCCCGGTCAGGGAAAAACTGCCGGGTGAATCATATCGCATCCATTGGAAGTATTTTCTTTACAGGGAAGGAAGTGGTGGATTACGCCAGCGCAAAGACTGCAGATACGAATGTATTTGCAAAGTATGCAAGGGATATGCTTTCAGAGGGGATTTATGTGGCACCCTCCCAGTTTGAGGCAATGTTTTTGTCCATGGCCCATACAAAGGAGCAGTTGGCGCTTGTGTTGGAGAAAATGGAATTTATATTTTGCTGTTAAAATAAGCTTGAGAAAACTGAAGCTGCTTAGTTCTTTCCATCTTAGCATTGGATGATTTCTCCTATTTTTTCAGGATTGTCAATGATTAACGCTTTAAAGATATGAGGAATATGCTTTTTTCTGTTTGGACTGTAAAATGGTAAGCTTCCAATATTTCTGACATGTTTTCCAAATTGGAAAACCACATTTTATCCCGTGTACGTTTGATAAATTTTGGTTTCTGATGAAGGTATACTGTCACAGACGGCATATGGATATTCGTAAAGCGAATAAGCTATGAACAGAGAGAAATCTTTATAGACAGGATAATAATGGTATGGTATACTTGTTATGTTAAGCGGGTAATTGTGACATTTCAAATATGTGAAATGTGAATGTCGCAGCCGTAAATAAAAATTAGGAGGAAAAAGAGTTTTGAAAGAGAACATGAAAAAGCGCCTGGCAGTATTTCTTAGTATTCTGTTTGTACTACCAACAATTTTTTCGGTACTGCCTCAGACAGCCCAGGAGGTTCAGGCGGCCAGCATCTATATGTATTGGAATGGAACGCCTGCCGTCACAGGAGGAAAGGTGACAGTGGAAAAAGGGGCAAAATTTTATGTTGGAGATTATGTGGGAGTGTCTACTGGAACGAGTGTAAGTACAGTGTCCATGGTAAAGGCATCCTATACCAGCAGCAAAAAGAGTGTTGCCTCAGTAAACAGTAAAGGATATGTCGAAGCAAAGGCGACAGGCAGTACAAAAATCAAAATAAAATACAAGGGAAAAACATTGACCTGTTCTTTAAAAGTGGTAAAAGAGGGAAGCTTTGGGACAAAAGAGGCGTACACAAAATTGGCGAAAGCAGCAGATACTGTTGTAAAAAATATGCCATCGAAAATTACCACCGCTAATGGATTTGAATTGCTAAAAATCAGAAATGATTACCAAAATGTGGCAAACGGTTTGACATGGGATATCACAGAGGACGGTTTTGTAAAAGAGAAGCAGTCTTCCGGCTATTCAATGTCAACAGAAAAACTGGTGGTTCCAAAAGCAGGACGTTTTAACAGGCTTCGTCAGGAATTATCAGTGTACTCTGCCAAGAATTCCCCAGTTTCGACGAGAAGCTCTAAAGTATTAAAGGTTGCTTCTGTCAGTGCCTCTACAAGCAAGGTGACAATAAAGTTAAAGAAAGCTCCAGGCAAGGACCAAATTCTTGCAATGAAGATCAACTATTCAACTTATCCGGAAGAAAACAAATCTGCTGGAAATGACAAGGTCTATTTCTATGTAAGTTTGATCAATACGAAGAAAGCAAACGATTATTGCAGCGGTCTTGCCTGCATGAAGAAAGGCAGCAAGACGATTACGGTCATACCCCAGAAATACAGTGCAAGCAAGGGTAAGTTTGTGAATTCCAAACTGAAAAAGAATACAACCTACAGCCTGGGCAGCAAGACAGACTGGACAAAGGGAAAGACTTTTAAAGTAAAATAATTTTCTGGAAAAGAGTTTCGCACTGCGGGACTCTTTTTCAACGGATACGGGAGTAAGCGATGAAGAAGAAAAATGCGAAAAAGAAACAGGAGCGGATGCCAGATTTACTAATTCCACTTCTGGTGGTAATCTGCATTTTGCCCCTGATGGTTCATCTTTTGGTCTACAGCTGTGGCTATGGCACATACGACTGGTATTCCGGCAATGACCTGATAACAGATTTTTACTGCAATGCAAAAAGCAGGATTTTTCATCTTACAGGGGCGTTTGCCCTTATCATACTGGTGTTTTTCTTTGCTTTTTACCGGGAAAAGACCAAAAACATGAAAGTTTACCTGCCCCTTGCCGGTTACGGGCTTTTTGTGGTTTTGTCTACGATATTTTCTGTAAATATCCGGGCATCCTGGCAGGGAAATTTTGAATCCTTTGAGACCTGTCTGGTGTTGGTTTTTTATGTGGTGATATCCCTGTATGCGTATCAGATAATGGAGTCGGAGCGTGATTATAAAATCATCTGGTACGGGATTCTGGCCGTTACCGGTGTTATGATCGTAATCGGAATGTTTCAGGTATTTCACCATGACCTAATGAATTTTTCCTGGGTGCAGCGTCTTTTAATGTCGGCAGAAAATTATGAGATTTATGGCGGGGAGATAGAGGATACTTTTACCGGTAATAATGTGTATCTCACGTTATACAATCCCAATTATGCCGGGGTTTTTCTGAATATGATGTTTGCAGTGGTCTTTGTCATGTTTTGGACAGAGGTTTCCGGGAAAAAGAAAATCATATATGGAATCTTATCAGGCATTCTCATTGTGCTGGTCTGGTATACCTACTCACGGATGTCCTTTTTCATGCTTTTCCTCACCGTTTTTCTCGGTGTTTTTCTGGGAGTGAGAAAGGAAAAAAGAAAGGCCTTATATCTGCTGGCGGCAGGCATTTTGGGACTTATTGTGCTATTGGCAGTGGCGGATATTGTCATGGGTGGCAGATATCTGGGGCGTATCATAGACAGAAATGACAGGCAGCCGCTTATAAGCCTTACCACAGATCAGGAGGGGATTTCTATTGTTTATGGCAGGGAAGAGGAAAATTCCAAAGAACTGTTTCCGGTAAAATATGAGTTGTTTTTGCAGGAGGGAAAACTGTACTGCCAGTTTGAGGGGAAAGAGATTTTGGCCGAACCCTATGAAACCCTGGGACTTCCCATGGAAAAGGAAAGTCAGGCATATTATAACGAAAGGGAAGGAGAGATCTTGCTCTCACTTGCCGATACCACTTTATCTTTTGTGAAAGAGGAGGACGGGTATGTATATCAGAATTTCAGCGGAAAAACATTTTCTTTGCAGGACGTGGAAAAAGCAGATTTCCATGGGCTGGAATACTTGTTTTCAGCCAGAGGGTACATATGGTCTAGGACATTGCCACTGTTAAAAAAGTATCTTTTTCTGGGAAGTGGACCGGATACTTATGCGGAAGCTTTTCCCCAGGAGGATGTAGCGGGGAAAATCGTTTATGCAGATAATCCCGACCGTGTGATAGAGAAAGGCCACAATGATTATCTTACAAAGTGGGTACAGACAGGAGGGCTTTCTGTGGTCTGCCTGATTATTTTTTATGTTATCATTTTAAGTATGGGCTGGAAGGTATATGGGAGAGGAAGGCAGATACAGAATTTATCAGGAGACAGTGCGGGGGGAGAATGTACTTTTTGTTACAGAATAGGGCTTGGGTGTTATGTGGGATGTATCGTTTTCATGGCATCCTCTCTCACCAATGACTCCACTTTGCAGACAGGGCCTGTCTTTTGGGTTTTTACGGGGATTTTGCTTTCGAGTGCAGTAAATTGCAGAAATAAGAATGAGAAGTAAGACTTGCTGATTTCTTTGCATGGGAGTATAATATTTTGCAGACAAGTTTTTGAGAGGAGAACGACAGTATGATGAATCCAGCGTCATTATTTCAGATGAAAGCATTGTGGGACAGGTTTGTTGCAAACCATCCCAAGTTTCCAAAGTTTTTGCAGGCAGCGACAGCCTCATCCATAGATGAGGGAACGATAATCGAGGTGAAGATCACAAAGGCAAACGGAGATTCCATCGCCTCAAATATAAAAGTGACTGCCGATGACCTGCAGTTGTTCCAGGAGATTAAGAATATTGCAGGATAATAATTTTTCCATGCCGGATTGGATGGAGAGCGGGAGGCTGACCCTGTATCCCATGACAGAAGAGGAACTTTTGGCGTTGCTTGAGGAAGAGCAGGATCTTCTGCCGGAGTCGGTGCTCTCCCCTGTGATCCGAAGGGCCATCCGAAGTAAGATATCTAAGATGAAAAAAGCTCCGGAGGAAGTACACCCCTGGTTTACCTACTGGCGTATTACAGATAAAGAGGGGAATGGAGTTGGGCTGATCGGCGGGAAAGGTCTTCCGGGAGAAGACGGTGTGGTGGAACTTGGATATGCCATGGCCCGGGAATATCGCCGGATAGGGTATATGACAGAGGCGCTTTTCGCATTTCTTGACTGGCTGTATGAGTGCCCCTTTTGCACCGGAGTTAGGCTTAGGATACTGCCGGCAAATCTACCGTCTTTGAAAACAGCGGAATCCTGCGGCTTTTTTCAGACAGGACAGGAGGATATTTATCTTTTGTACCTGTATAAATTTGATAATTATGGCGAATAAACATAAAAAAGATTGAATTATATTATACAGTATATTAAAATACATGTAAAGCATATTTTCTTATTTCATGGGATCGAATCCTATGGGAATCTAAGCGTAATTTTTCTATTTCATAAAAATCTTTAGGAAATTCATGCTTACATTCACTTATTTTAAAAGCAGGAGGAAAAAGCAATCCATCATGCAGTGCATTTGGCAGAAGGGATAAAAGATGAGGAAGTTCAGACTTACCTTCTGGCAGGTTTAATGGTGTTTGCAGATAAAGCGATTGACCAGGAAGCAGCAGAAGAAATATGGAGGCGTATATATATGACAAAGTTTGACAGATTGATTGGATTAGAAATAGAGAAAGGGATAGAAAAAGGGTTAGCACAGGCGGTAGAACAGGCGGAAAGAAAAGCCGCCAGTGAAACCGCCCGTCAGATGTTTGGTGACGGTATAGAACTTTCTAAAGTGAAACGTTATGTACATCTGTCTGATGATGAGCGGATACGGTTGCAGCAGGAAGTTCATGCCATCTCTTGAAAAATCCGTTCCAGAATGTTATAATAATCACGCTATGTAGAATGACATCGAAATAGAGAAAAAGGAGAGAAATATGTTCGCTGACGAAAATGTAATTAAAATCAAACATGAAGTTTTGTATGAAGTTGCAAAATTGGCATTTGAAGGAACATTAGAGCAGGAGAAGGAACATATAGCAGGCAAATTAGTTCCAGGTCCCAAGCCTCAGTTCCGTTGCTGTATTTACAAAGAGAGAGAAATTATCCGCCAGCGGGTGCGCCTTGCAGAGGGCAAAGCCCCGGGGCCGGTAGATGACGGAAACATTATCCAGGTTATCAGTTCCGCCTGCGAGGATTGTCCGATTTCCAGCTATGTAGTGACAGACAACTGCCAGAACTGTATTGGAAAAGCCTGTATCAATGCCTGCAAATTCGGCGCAATCTCCATCGGGGATAAACGTTCCCATATCGATGCATCCAAGTGTAAGGAGTGCGGCAAGTGTGCCAGCGCCTGTCCGTATCATGCAATTGCGGGATTAAAGCGTCCCTGTAAATATAATTGTCCGGTAAATGCCATTACATATGACGCAAACGGCATTTCCGTCATCGATGAGAAAAAATGTATCCGTTGCGGTCTTTGTATACATAAATGCCCCTTCGGGGCAATTGGTTCTAAGACATTCATTGTGGATGTAGTGGAAGCCATCAAGTCTAACAAACCGGTGTACGCTATTTTAGCTCCTGCCACAGAAGGGCAGTTTGGCCCGGATATCACTATGGAGAGCTGGCGAAAAGCGGCAAAGCTTGTGGGATTTGACGATTTGATTGAGGCAGGACTGGGAGGAGATATGACCACCCAGGCAGAGGGAGATGAGTGGTATGAGGCATACCAGAAAGGTGAGAAAAAGACCACATCCTGCTGTCCGGGATTTGTAAATATGATCAAAAATCATTACCCGGAGCTTTTGGATAAAGTTTCCACGGCAGTTTCTCCCATGTGTGCAGTTTCCCGTATGCTCAAGGCAAAAGAGCCCGATGCGGTTACCGTGTTTATTGGGCCATGTATTGCCAAGAAATCGGAGGCAAAAGACCACAATATTCCGGGAAATGTAGATTATGCCCTGACATACAGTGAGATCCGTGCTATTATGAAAGCAAGAGGCGTGGAGCTGCTTCCGGCAGACAATGATTACCAGGAGTCCTCCACCTACGGAAAACGTTTTGGAAATTCCGGCGGTGTCACTGCAGCAGTGTTAGAGTATATGAAAGAAAAAGATTACGATTGTGATCCGAAAGTATGCAAGGCAAACGGTGCGGCTGAGTGTAAGAAAGCACTGCTTCTGTTAAAGGCAGGAAAATTGCAGGAAGACTTTATCGAAGGTATGGCCTGTGTGGGAGGCTGCGTCGGCGGTCCAAGCGCATTCAAGGATCAGATGTTGGCAAAGAAGGACAGGGATACCCTGATCGGTCAGGCGGATGAGCGCACGATCATAGGAAACTTAGGTCAGTATGATATGAAGAAGTTCTCTATGCACCGGGTAGAGCATGGAAGCGAACAGGCAGCAGAATAGGTTTTGGTGTAAAATGAAAGCAGAAACAGATACAGAAGTATGCAGAGTGGCAGACTTAAATGTAAAAGAAAAAGTGATGTACGCCTTGATGAAAGCCGGTGTACCATATGCGGAAGAGTGGGAGAAAGTGTCCGTTATGAAGCGGAAGCGATATAACGGCGCAAAAGAAATTTGCGTAATCATCACCCACTTGGGTAAAGCAGAGCTGGCAAAAAAAGTAATCCAGGATCTTGGAGATGAGATTGGCAGTGAGATTTTCTGGCCGTCCTAATTACCAGTTTATACCAAAGAGGGTATGCAACGCATACCCTCTTTTGTCGAGAAATATCCGTTGTGGGAGGTCACAGTTTTGGAAAATACGGTATCAGAAGAATTCAGAGTTTATGTCTCTGCCGATGAGAGGGAGCAGGCAGATTTCAGAACCATTGGAGAAGCAATCCAGGCACTGCCGGGAGAGGAACAGATTCCCGCAGTAATAAAAATCGCTCCGGGAACATATCATGAAAAACTGGAGTTAAGAAGAGCAAATGTAAGGCTGGAAGGGACAGGAAATAAGCCTGGCGATACGATCATTACCTATGATGATTACGGTTTTTATCGGTTTCCCGATGGAAGCAAGAGAGGAACTTTCCGTTCTTATACCTTCCTGGTATACACCCACGATGTCCTTTTCAAAAACCTGACAATTGAAAATCCTTCCGCTCCCTCTGTGGAAAAAGGTCAGGCAATCGCATTGTATGCGGAGGGGAATCATATTTTTGCGGAAAACTGTCATATATTAGGACATCAGGACACCTTATTTATCGGGCCTTTGCCGGAAAAGGAGTATGAGCCAAATGGTTTTGCAGGCCCTACAGAACATGCCCCGAGAATAAATGGCTATCAGCATTATAAAAACTGCAAGATCAGCGGAGATATCGACTTTATCTTTGGCAGCGGGACAGCTTTCTTTGAGCATTGTACCATCATATCAGAGCCAAGGCTGGATGCAGAGGGAAATCTGCTGAAAGACCAGGGCTATGTGACGGCCCCCTCCACACCAAAAGACCAGCCCTACGGTTTTGTGTTCCATAACTGTGAATTTGTAAGCGACTGTCCCAAAGCTTCTGTATACCTGGGACGCCCATGGAGGGATTACGGCAGATGCGTGTTGATAGACTGTAAGCTTGGTGCACATATCCATCCAAAAGGGTTTCATGACTGGGAAAAGCCACATGCGCACAACACCTTATTTTTCGGGGAATATGGCAGTGTGGGGGAAGGAGCCTCAGGAGCCAGAGCAGATTTTGTCACTGGGTTAAAGCCAGAGGAAGTCTTGGCATACAAGGAAGAACATATAAAAAATAGTACAACGCAGAGAAGTCAATAAGTAGAACATCCAATGAACAAAAAGCATAAATCGAGAGGAGACACAAAAGTGAACAAACAACCCTTCATATCAAAAGAAAAACTGGAAGAGATCGCACAGCAATACCCCACCCCCTTTCACCTGTACGATGAAAAGGGAATCCGGGAAAACGCCAGGGAAGTAAAGGAAGCCTTCGCCTGGAATAAAGGTTTCCGGGAGTACTATGCGGTAAAAGCCAACGCAAATCCCTTTTTAATCAATATCTTAAAAGAATACGGCTGCGGCACAGACTGCTCATCCATGACAGAGCTGATGTTATCCGATGCATTAGGATTTTCCGGTGAGGAGATCATGTTTTCCTCCAATGACACTCCGGCGGAGGAGTTTATATTTGCAGATCAGATTGGTGCAACCATCAACTTAGATGATTTTACCCATATAGAATTTCTGGAAAAGACCATCGGCCATATCCCGGAGACCATAAGCTGCCGATTTAATCCCGGCGGAATCTTTCAGATGAGCAACGGCATTATGGATAACCCGGGAGATGCCAAGTACGGATTTACAAAAGACCAGCTCTTTGAGGGATTTAAGATTTTAAAGGAGAAGGGCGCAAAGCATTTCGGCGTCCATGCATTTCTCGCCAGCAACACAGTGACAAACGAGTATTACCCCATGCTGGCAAAGACACTGTTTGAGCTGGTGGTGGAGTTGAAAAAGGAAACTGGGTGTGACATCCGCTTTATCAACTTGTCCGGCGGGGTGGGCATCCCCTACACACCGGACCAGACACCAAACGATATCCGCATGATCGGTGAGGGAGTGCGGAAGGTATACGAGGAGATCCTTGTCCCTGCCGGACTTTCCGATGTGGCAATCTACACAGAGATGGGGCGTTTTATGATGGGACCTTACGGTTGCCTGGTGACAAAAGCCATCCATGAGAAGCACACCCACAAGGAGTACATTGGTGTGGATGCCTGTGCAGTGAACTTAATGCGTCCGGCCATGTACGGGGCATACCATCACATTACGGTTATGGGAAAGGAAAATGAGCCCTGTGACCACAAATATGATGTTACAGGCTCCCTCTGTGAAAACAACGACAAATTTGCCGTTGACCGGATGCTGCCAAAGATTGATATAGGAGACCTGCTGGTGATCCACGACACAGGCGCCCACGGCTTTTCCATGGGCTATAACTACAACGGCAAATTGAAATCTGCGGAGATTTTATGGAAGGAGGATGGAAGCTTTCAGATGATCCGCCGCAGTGAGACACCGGAAGATTATTTCAGAACTTTTGACTGCTTTGATATTTTGAAAGATATGAAAAATCCGGGGGATAGGTAGGGAATGAGCTTGGAAGATAGAAATGAACAGTTGGAATACGAACAGCAAAGGGCGCTGCGCCGAAAAAAAATGCGGAAGAAACGCCAGAGGGAAGCTGTTTTAAAACTGGCCCTGTCTGTCTTTTTCATCGTCATTCTGGCTGTGACAGTGGTTCAGGTGAGAAGCGTTATATTGAAAAAGAGCGGGAAGCCTGCGGTAAAAGAGATCATCCTTCCCCCAAAGACAGTGAAGACGCCGCCGGATTACGATGTGCAGCTTTTGGATGTGAACGAGTACTCGAGGCCGGGGACTCCTCTTAAAAAGGTCAACGGAATTGTGGTGCATTACACGGCAAATCCTGGCACAAGTGCCCAGAACAACAGAGATTATTTCCAGGGGCTTTCTGTTACCGGAGAGACTTCTGTCAGCAGCCATTTTGTCATTGGAATTGAGGGGGAGCTGATCCAGTGCGTGCCCTGCAATGAGGTGGCCTACGCCTCCAATGACAGAAATTCAGACACTATATCCATTGAGTGCTGCATCCCGGATGAGACGGGAAAGTTTTCGGACAGTACATACGAAACGCTGGTGCATCTGACGGCATGGCTGATGGGCCGTTATGATCTGAAGACGGAGGATGTGATCCGCCACTATGACGTGACGGGGAAAAACTGCCCCAAGTATTTTGTGGAGTACCCTTCGGCCTGGGAGCAGTTTAAAAAGGATGTGAATTCCTATATTGAAATTTATGGCACAAGGGAAGTTTTGGAGGATACGGAGACTTCCAAATAGTTCCGGTATGTGTCACATTGAGAACAGAAAAGAGCTGCGACTTTTATAGTCAGCAGCTCTTTTTTCCCGAATATCCAAAAGTTATCACAGATCATCCTGCCCCCGCAGCCTTTTTTTCCACAGGATCCACACAGAGAGGGATGCAGTAAAAATCTGGCTGAACAGCATGCCGATCAGACATGCCTTTAGCCCGTAGACAGGAACCAGGGCGTAGATAAAGAGAATACGGATCAGGCTTCCTGCCAGGTTTAAGAGGAAGGGGTATCCTGCCATCCCCAGGCCGTGGAGAATGGAGGAGAGGATGGAGGTCAGAAACAGAAAGGGGCAGATAAAGCTTAACATAGTGATAAATCTGCCTGCCAGTGCGTTGCAGAAAAGCACATCCCCAATCCATTGTCCGGTGACGAGAAATCCTGCTGTACATACAATGCCAAAGAGGAGACATCCAAAGATGGTTCCGCCGATGGTGCGGTTGATCTTTTCGGTGTCTTTTTTGCTGTCCGCCTCTGCAATAATGGGAAGCAGCATGACGGAGACGGAATTGGAAAAGACGGTGGGAAACATTACTATGGAAAAAGCCATGCCGGTCAAAACTCCGTATATGCTTAGGGCGTCACTTTGGGAGTAGCCAAAGAGCCTTAGCCTGGCAGGAATTAAAATAGATTCAAAGCTTGCAAACAGGGTGAGAGTCAGCCGGTTTGCCGTTAAGGGCAGGGAGTAAAAAAGCAGTTTTGCCCCGGGATGTTTTACAGGATCTGCACTTTTGGGGAGAGATTTTTTTTCCTGAAAAAACAGGGCGGTAACGCAGAAGAGAAAAGCTGCGGCTTCCCCCGCCACAAGGCCCCAGACTGCAAGGGAGGCATCCATTGCAATGCCCTCCTGGCTTTTCACCTGGCAGGCAAAAAATACAAAGAGAACCCGGATGCCCTGCTCTGCAAGAGAAGAGAGAGCGGGGACGCCGGCTTTTTTCTTCCCGTAATAGTAGCCGTGGATACAGGAGTGTATGGCGGCAAGGGGAACAGAGCAGGCGAGAATCCTGATCAGGGGGGTACACCTTGGCTCCAGCAGAATATTTTCTGCGATAAAGCTGTCAAAATAGAACAGTATATATACCGTGGCCAGGGACAACATTCCTGAGGCTAGGATACCTGCCCGAAGGAAGCGTCTTGGAGCTCTAGGATCTTTTTGCTGATATTCTGCAACATATTTGGACAGTGCAGTGGAGATGCCTGCGGTGGTGATGGCAAAGCAGATGGTGGAGATGGGAAAAATAAGCTGATAGATACCCAGTCCTTCTGCACCGATTGCCCGTGATAGGAATATCTTATAGAAGAACCCGATAATTTTGCCCAGGATACCGGCAAAGGACAATAGCAGCGTCCCGGACACAATAGGGTTCTTTAATTTATTTTGTATTTTCATAATAGTATACCAAAATAGTGTTTTTGTATTATATGAGAAATGGAGTGTAAAAATGAATGAAATGATTTATTTGGACCATGCGGCAACCACACCGATGCTGCCGGAGGTCTTAGAGGCAATGATGCCTTACCAGAAGGAGTATTATGGCAATCCTTCCACCATATATGAGTTTGGGGAGAAGAGCAGAGAGGCAATTGAAAGAGCCAGGGCGGTGATCGCCGCCACCATACATGCCAGGGAGGAGGAGATCTTTTTTACTTCCGGGGGGACGGAGTCGGATAACTGGGCGTTAAAGGAGGCGGCAAACCTCTACAGCAGAACCAATCCCGGAAAATATGGGCATATCCTAACCAGCCCCATAGAGCATCACGCCATTATCAATACTTGTGAGGAACTGAAAATTATGGGCTGCAGCGTCACATTTCTCCCGGTGGATGAGACCGGGCTTGTGGTTTTGGGGAAGGTGGAGGAAAATATAGCGGAGAATACCTGTCTTTTGTCCGTGATGTATGCCAACAATGAGATTGGAACGATACAGCCTGTGGAGGAGCTTGCCCGCATGGCAAAGAAGAACCAGTTGATCTTCCACACAGATGCAGTGCAGGCCTATGGCCATGTGCCTATTGATGTGAGAAAGAGCGGTATTGATATGTTAAGTGTCAGCGCCCACAAATTCGGGGGGCCAAAGGGTGTTGGATTCCTCTATATCAGAAAAGAAATTAATCTGCCATCCTTTATACAGGGGGGCGCCCAGGAGAGCAACAGAAGAGCAGGGACAGAGAATGTTCCGGGAATCGTGGGTATGGGGAAGGCGGCGGAACTTGCCCACAGAAGGATGTGGGAGGAAAACCGCAGAGTAAAGAGAATGCGGGACCGCCTGGTGTACCGGGTTTTGCGGGAGATCCCGGAGGTTAAGTTTATGGGGAATGTGAAAAAAAGGCTTTCCAACAATGCGAATTTCTGTTTTAATGGAATAGTAGGTGAGTCTGCCGCAGTTTTGCTTGACACCCAGGGAATCTGCGTCTCTTCCGGTTCTGCCTGCTCCACAGGCCAGACGGAGGTCTCCCATGTGATGAAGGCCATCGGCGTGTCAGAAGAATGGGCACAGGGGGCGCTGCGTTTTACTCTGGGGGCGGAAAACACCATGGAAGAAATTGATTATACCGTAGAAAAGTTAAAATACATTGTAAAGGATATGCGGGAGAAAGGAATTTCATGACAAGGAAAAAAGTAGTGGTTGGCATGTCCGGGGGAGTGGACTCCTCCGTGGCAGCCTGCCTGTTAAAAGAACAGGGATATGAGGTGATAGGGGTTACTATGGCTCTGTGGCAGGAAAATCCCCGAAGGGAAGAGACTGGGAGAGAGTGCTGCGGGCTAAGTGCAGTGGAGGATGCCAGGCGTGTGGCGCAAAATCTTGATATTCCCTATTATGTGATGAATTTCAGTGATGATTTTAAGGAGCATGTGGTGGATTACTTTGTGGAGGAATATGTAAGGGGGAGAACGCCAAACCCCTGTATCGCCTGCAACCGCTATGTGAAATGGGAGGCGCTTTTGAAGCGAAGCCTGGAAATCGGGGCGGACTATATCGCCACAGGCCATTATGCCAGGATAGAAAAGCTTCCAAACGGCAGGTATGCCATCTGCAATGCCGTCACCTCCGCAAAAGACCAGACTTATGCCCTCTATAACCTGACTCAGGAGCAGCTTGCCCATACCCTGATGCCTGTGGGGGATTACAGCAAGGACCAGGTGAGAGAGATTGCAAAGGAGCATAATCTTCTGGTGGCGGACAAGCCTGACAGCCAGGAAATCTGCTTTATACCGGACAACGACTATGCCGGATTTATTGAGCGCCAGGCAGGGGATAGAGTGCCGCCTGAGGGAAATTTTGTCACGGCCAGTGGGGAGGAGCTTGGCAGGCATAAGGGCATTACCCACTACACGGTAGGCCAGAGAAAAGGGCTGGATCTTGCCATGGGAAAACCGGTGTTTGTCACCGAGATCCGACCGGAAAGGAATGAGGTTGTCATCGGGGATAACGAGGATGTGTTTCAGAGAGAACTTCTGGCGGAAAAAATGAATTATATGGGGATAGGGGATTTTTCCGACGGGGATAAGTTTCTCACAAAAATCCGCTATGCCCACAAAGGGGCTTTTGCAAGGCTTTACCATGAGGGGGATAGGGTGCGGTTTGTCTTTGAGGAGCCGATCCGGGCGATTACTCCGGGACAGGCAGTGGTGTTTTATGATGGGGAGTATGTGGCAGGGGGCGGGAGTATCCGCCAGGTGGTTCGCCATATGAAATTAGAAAAATCTAATCAGCAGGAGGAGTTCAAATAAATGACAGTTGTAGTCTGTGACGACAGCATAGAGGATTTGACGGAACTTGAAAGGCTTCTTACAAAATATAGGGAAACGAACCCAAATACCAAATTTGAAATAAAACCGTTTTATGAGGCTGTAGAATTATATCAAAAAATACAGGAAAAAAATTTCGCCGACATTTATATATTAGACATGATTATGTCAGAAAAAACAGGCATTGACATTGGAACTCTAATCCGAAAATCCGGTAAAGAAAGCGTAATCATTTATATTACGTCATCAGACGGTTTTGCGATGGAGGCATATGGTGTACATGCTGTGCGTTACCTGCTAAAACCGGTTAATGAGAAGCAGTTTTTTGAGGCGCTTGATTATGCCTGTTCTCTGACAAAACCGGAAAGAGAAATCATGTATCTGATTAAGACGAAAAACGGTCCCATTGCCGTACCTTATTCCCAAATAGAATACATTGAACATTATTCCCGCATCCTTCATATTGGCCTGGCTGACGGCGAACATCTAAAAAGCATTTTTATCCGAAAGTCGTTTTATGATAATATCAGGGAAATTGCACAGGACAGGCGATTTATACAGCCCCATCAATCTTTTCTGGCCAACATGAGTTATGTGAGTAAATTAACACAGGACAGTATGATAATGAAAAGCGGAAAAAACATTCCAGTCAGCAGGAAAAGAGCTGCTGAAGTAAAAAAAGAATATTTATTGTTTGTAAGTGCTTTCTATCGCTAAGAAATGAGGAACATATTCTTTGCGAAAAATCGATCTTTTTTTGCGAAGAAAAGGAAAAATGATTTGCATAAACGCATGTTATAATGAGACAGGGATTGTACGAAATCCCCTTCTAATCATGTCCGGGGAATGTCCATATTGGGCATTCCCCCTTTGCGAAGGGAGTGCCATTTATGCAGAAAACATTTATCAAATATACTTTTATCATTATGACAAGCGCTATTTTTCTCATTCTTTTTATCAGTTTCATAATCAGCAGGCGCACATTTGAAAGCCGGCAGTTTAACATATTTCAGGCAAAAATTGAACAGGTGATACATACATTGGAAAATAACCGTATGGAACTTGCGGCAGTACAGGAAAATTTAGATGAGGATTATCTGACCAGGGCAAAAGCGGCGGCATATGAATATGAAAAGGGAAAAGACAATGCGTTTGTAACTTCGGGAATCGGGAAACTGTTGGAAATTCCAATAGAGGAAGTAAATGAACTTTGTAAAAATATAAACGCTTTTGATAACTATATGGATGGCATTGTAAAAGAGCCTGTCGAAGGTGAGGAGGATGTTTACCGAATCAGCGATACGAAATATGTGCGTATTCACATGTCCGAATCACAGGACAGGAAACTTGGCGTCATCATGGATGTTACGTCAGACATGACGGAAAAAATGCGTATGCGTTATGAGAATACACATGACGCACTTACAAAACTATATAAATACCAATATTTCCAGCAATTAGCGCAAAATATCCTGCGGAATATGCCGAGCGGAAAAATATGCGCTGCCGTTATGCTGGATTTGGATTATTTTAAGGGAATTAATGATACCTTTGGGCATGATATTGGTGATAAATACCTTCAATGTTTTGCTGAAATTTTAGGTGCAATGCCACCAGAACACTATCTGGCTTCAAGACGTTCCGGCGATGAGTTTTGCATAATGATTTTTGGCTGCGGCAGCAGGACAGACATTATTCATTATCTGGAACATTTTTATGCTGTTCTTAGTGAAAAACAGATTGTGTTGTCTGATACAAAAACACAAACAATCAGCGCATCTGCAGGTTTTGCCTGGACTGCGGATTTGACAGCGGATATATCTGTACTTTTAAGCCACGCAGACGAAGCGCTTTACGGGATTAAGAAGACAACAAAGGGAACATATGGGGAATTTCGGCAGGAGGGCGGCAGAACATGAACTATAAAAACATATCCTATACGCTCAGCCATATCTTTGTAGTGCTGTTTGTGGGATTGAGTGCATCCAATTATGTGGTAGCCGGAAGCATCATAGCTGCTGTTTTGCATATTTATAACTGCAATCTGTACCTTTGTATTATCGCCTGTATTTTAACGCATATTACGATTTTATACATTATGTACACCAGAATCCGGAATATCTGGATAAAGTATCAGAAGGAAGACATCATGGGCAGTTGGTGGAAGCTTTGCTTTATTCCTGTATTTTTTTATTGTGGATTCTCATGCCTTACATTCTTTCCGTATACCTTAGACGAGCATCCGGAAAACATTCCCGGTGTTATGATGTTTCTGATCGCAATGTTTTTATCTTATATCATTTTGATGCAGTATATAGCGACAGCATCCCGGCAAACGACAATTTACTGGCAGAATATTATCTACAAATCTCACATTGAAGGATTGGAAAACCAGTACCATATGGTTGAGCAGTCAGAAAAAAATCTGCGGATACTGCGGCATGATATGCGCCATTATTCCAGCCTGATTTATTCCCTGTTAGAGCAGGGGGAGTATGATGAGATTAAGAAAGTGATTGAGCATATCAACGCTGTCACAGACGAAAACAAAGTGACAAAATACTGTGATAACATAGTTGCCAATACCATGCTCCGAAGCATGATGGAAAAAGCCTGTCTTATGGATATTGAAGTGCGCCGGGATATTTTTATTTCTAAGGAAATACCGGTGGACAATTATGAATTTGCCATGATTATTGCAAATTTGCTGGATAATGCGTTTCACTGCGTGAAAGAATTTGATAAGCAGAAAAAACAAGTATACGCAAAAATTCAGTGCGAAAAAGACCATCTTCTGATTCATATGAATAATAAATATGAGGGAGAACTTTTATTTGATTCTGAAACAGGTCTGCCCAGGAGCAGACGGGGACAAAATCATGGTTTTGGTATGCAGAGTGTAAAGGCTTTTTCCGATAAGACAGGCGGAATGCTAAGCTGTTATTCGGAGGATGATATGTTCCATATTAGACTGTTTTCTAAGTTCTCATAAATCATAAACCTCATATTCTCAATGTAAATCCTGTCATTTTCTTCTCAAATGTGGTAAAATAGAGGAACAGATACATTGAAAGTTTACTTGTGAAAACAAAAGTAAGGGAGGTACCTTGTGAAGATACTGAATATTCATGGTTATAATGGAGATCCGGCGAACAGCGCATATCTTGCGCTGAGGGAGATTGGATGTGATATTATCTCTCCTACGTTGGATTATGACACAGAAATGTCAGAAAATATATTCGACAGGCTTTTGGGTATCGTCAGAGTCCATGAGCCAAATGTAATCGTCGGGACAAGTCTCGGCGGATTTTATGGGGCTTTGCTTTCCGTTCGCACAAAGAAGCCACTGATACTTGTAAATCCCTGTCTTATGCCGTTTCTGACTCTTCCAAGGCTTGGGTATAAAGGGGAGATACAGTCTTATATTTCGCTGTTTGGGGAACTGTCAGAGTTCAAAAGCAGTTATGTCAGTGCAATTGTGGGGGGAAGTGATGAAGTGATCGATACCCATGATTTTACAGAAATCCTATGTGGAAACCCACGGTACAAAGTGATTCCCGGGGGAGAGCATTCGGGAGATACTTTGCCCTTAAAGGAGTATTTTACGATCATACTGCGCTATATGGGTAATTAGCTGCGGGAGGACTCCTTATACCAAAAGGCATAACAGTTATAGTATAACCATCCAGAGATGTAAGTTTAAGAAAAATAAAAGCGATATCAGGAGGAAAGACAATGAAGCACATCAGGGGAAGCAGAGGGAAAAAATTATTCATCATGGCAGTTTGCTTTTGTATCATATGTTCCCAAGTAAGTATTTGGAAGGGAGTGGATGTCAGTGCCGCACAGCAGATGAACTCTGCCCGGTATGACGGCTGGTCAGACTTTGGGGACTGGTCAGATGATACGGGAAGTGTGGAAAATGCTTTGGATATGACAAATGTGACACTGGACAAAACCAAGGTGGAGGGTTACCTGGTTCCAACTTACAGTTATGGCAGCAATATATATTATGGAGATGTGGAATTTGACATTGCCGTAAACAGTCAGGTAGTGCTGAATGAAAACATGCGGGGGATAAATCTCACCTGCAAAAGCTCCAACAAAAAAGTACAGGCGAGTGCCTCCCTCTCAGACAATATTTTGCATCTGAGAGTTCACGGGGACAAAAAGTGTACCACAAAACTGACGGTGAGTATCGGGGGAAAGAAATTTGAGATTAAAGTATCTCTGAAAACCGTAAAGATTTCTGCCAGTTCCCTGCTTTTGGAAAAAGGAAAAACTAAGAAACTGAAAATTTCCGGCTGCTCTAAGGGAATCACCTGGAATTCTTCCAACAAAAAAATAGCCACCGTCTCTAAGGATGGAGTAGTGAAGGGCAAAAAAATTGGAAATGTAGTGATCACGGCTAAAATCGGTAATAACCGCATTGGCTGTGCCGTTTCTGTCACCACAAAAAAACTGAAAAAAGTATGTGAGAGGGCGACTTACATAGGAACCCACTGGACATACAGCCAGGCGAAGCGGACGCAGAATGGATATTACGACTGTAGTGCGCTGGTGTGGAAGGCATACAAGGAATGTGCGGGAGTTACCTTTGGAAATGCAGGTTACCCCGGAACCACCCGCACGGAATCCGCATGGTGCAGGGATAATAACCGCATGATCAAAGGGGGATATACCTACAAAAAAGTACAGAAAATGCAGTTAAATCCCGGGGATCTCGTATTTAAGTCCAATAACTCAAAGGATCCATACAACACAACCTATCATGTGGAAATGTTTACCGGATATACCTGCCTGGGATATGACAGCAAGGGGAAACCTATGATTACTTCCCTCTGGGCGTCCAGGGATGCAGGTTACGGCGCTGCGGAGGGCTCTTTGCTGGCAAGGCCCATGAAGTAGGAGAGGGGTTATGAAGACTTGTGCCAGGTTTCCCCCAGACAGTCTCCATTGGGGCCACATCATTATAATTTATGTCTTCATAAATATGTTCTTCCATATAGCATATGGCCTGCTGAATACTCTGTATTGACATTTTGTTTTGTCCTTCTTGTATGCAGATAGCAATGTTATTGTAATAACTCGATTTCGTTGATATCATTAAACTGGACGTTGCCTAAACGGCAATGTAGCAGATTTGGAATACAAAATGAAAGGACAGTAGGATGAAGATAGGTATCATAAATGCAAGTTCCCAGAAGAGCAAAAATAAGATTTTAGAGAAATGTGTAAAAGAGGCGGCAGGAGAGCAGCATGAAGTCATTAACTTTGGAATATATGAAAATGACCAGACGGATTTTTCCTATATTCAGGCAGCAAAGGCTTAAAGAAGCAGGGAGAAAGCCGTATCTGACACCGTCCTGGACCATAAAGCCATTCTGGATTTCCTACACTCATATATCCCACACCATATCGGGGCGTTCGGGAAATGCCACACCACTTTTAGATTGGGAGAAATATTTTCAGAGAGACGGAAAAGTAATAATGCCTTTTTCCGTTCAGCTGCATTACTCTTTTGTTGACGGGATCGCAAACATATCCTGTCAGGCAGAAAACTACATTCACAAACTGCCGGATGAGGATTTCGATACGGTTATCTCTGCTCTGTCCATATATCATTTAGAGGACAGGGAGTGTTCTGTGGAGCAGGAGACAGAGATGTTAAAGTATAGAATGTTATTATGTCAATATATATGAGTGCTTTGAGTTTATTATTAAAAGCTAAATATCAGGAAAAACAGGAGAATACATATATGACCTATACATACAAAAAAGCAGAATTAGAAGATATCGATACACTGGTGAAAACGAGAATAGAAGTGCTGCGGGCAGCAAATCGTCTTGGAAATGATACCGACATGTTCCTTGTGGAGAAAAACTCCCGTCAATATTACGAGGAGGCCCTGCAGTCGGATATGCACAGGGCATATCTTGTCTATGACGGAGAGAAAATCATCGGTGCAGGGGGAATCAGTTTCTTTCAGGTGATGCCAACTTCCCATAATCCCACCGGATGGAAAGCTTACATTATGAATATGTATACCAATCCCTCTTACCGACGTCAGGGGATTGCATATCATATGCTGGAACTTTTGACAGGGGAGGCAGAGAAAAAAGGAATAAGACACATCTCCCTGGAGGCCACAGATATGGGGCGGGCACTGTATGAGCGTTATGGCTTTGTGAAAATGAATGACGAGATGGAGTTGCCAGTTTAGCACTATGCAGGTGCTTCAACAAAAGCTGACACAGAGTAAAACAGACCGTGATATAGCCATCTGTACAATCGTTTTCTCATTTTTTCCACTCTGGCTTCTAAACTGCCGCCCATTTCTTCTGCTAAACTTTTAGTAATGGTCAATCCCAAACCGCTGCCACCTTGACGTCTTGAAAATTCTTTTCTGTAAAACTGCCGGAATAGATCAGGAATGTCCTCTTCACTTAATTTGTGTGTGTCATTTTCAAAAATCACCAGAACCTGATCTTCTTTTTGTTCCACTCTCAGATTTACATAACGGTGAGCATATCTGCTGATATTCTGCAGAAGATTTGTAAAAATCCGTTTTAAGGCATCACTGTCTCCCTTTACCCAGACATACCGGGAAGCATAAGGTCAAGCATTGATCTTTCACTTCCTTTTTGTTAGTCAGTGAAAGAAATAATTTGTGTGTATTAAATGCGCATAATATTATTGACATATACGTATTAAATGCGTATAATAAGAGCTAGAAAGGAGGAACTTTAAAAAATGGAATTGTCAATTTTCTGGAGGAAAGTCGATGAAACAAAGGGATTTAGTAAAAAAACTTGAAGAAGCGGGTTTTGTTTTTGAAAGACACGGAAGCAATCATGATGTTTATGCCAGAGGCAAAGAGAAGGAGGAAGTTCCAAGACATAAAGAAATTGACGAACGATTAGCAAAAGCTATCATAAAAAGAATAGGTTTATAGATACTACATATATACTAATTCATAAAATGGATATGACTAAGAATCTATAAGAATTAGTTACTACAAAACAATTTAAAGATTGATTATTAAACATGTATACGGAGAAATGATGATGAAAAATGTATATCCCGTATTTTTTACAATTACAGATACCGTTATTTTAGTAGAGGTTCCGGATCTGGAGATTTTAACAGAAGGAAAAGACATGACAAATGCTATAGAAATGGCAAGAGATGCGATTGAATTAAAATGTGTATCTTTGGAAGATGATAAAATAGAAATTCCCCGACCATCAGAAATAAGTTCATTAGATGTTAATAAAGGAACTTTTGCAGAAGACGGATTTACTGTTATATCCTTAGTTGATATCGATTCAGGAGAATATAGAAGAAAAATCGATACAAAAACAGTTAGAAAAAATGTAACCATTCCAAGTTGGTTAAATTATGAGGCTGAACATGCTGGAATTAATGTTTCCAGGGTGTTACAGGATGCATTAATGGACGTGCTGAATGTACAGCGAAATTACTAATTAAAATTGAATAACATTTATAATCAGTTGGAAGGCATTAGCGAAAAACGTTAGTGCCTTTTATAATGGATATAAACTCTAAAGAAATGGAGAAATAGAGAGTAGAAAAATCATTTCACCTATATGATACGTTATTATATGTAGGTGGAGGAGGAAGGCAGATGCCGTCGAACGTTGTGAGGGGAGTTACATTATTATGCAGGAGAAAGGAGGGAGATAGCATGAGTGACGACGAGCTGGTACAAAAGGCGTGCCTTGGGGACCAATCATCTTTGCATTGACCAGAGCAGAAAAGCCAGGTGGGATTTTCTGGAAGAGGAAAATGAAACCACAAAGGATGGATAAGACCATAGACATATGCACCCACATTATGGGGAAAAACAGGGGGAGCTTAGAGAACCCAGAACGGGATTTTTCCAGTATCTCTCCGATGTATTCCGGTTTGAAGGCCTGCCGATTTTTATCTTGCAGGGCATGACACTGCTGTTTGTCTGTCTCATGATTTTTGTAACGGAAGATGTCACCCAAAATATACCGGTTTTTATGCCTCTGTTCGTGCTGGCTAGGCACGCTGTATCCGGAGAAGGAGAAAAAAGGTTTTAGCACACCTTTCACTGTAAGTTTTTTTCCTGTTCATAGAATTCAAGGAATTTCTCATGGTTTTCTTTGAAAAGATGTTCCAATGTGTGGGAGAGCTCTTGTGGGTCGTATTGGCTGAAAACATTGGGTATGTACTGGTACAGGTCGTTGGCGGTCTTTATGGTGTGATCAATGTCGTTTCCGTCGTAGTCGATGAGTTTATTTTCAGTAAATATGAGCAGGCGCACATAATAAGGTCCGCCTTTATAGCCAATCTGGGGGCAGAGCCAATATATTTTATCCCGGGGAATTGCCGTTATCCATCCCAAATCACCAAACAGCAGCAGATAAGTTGGAAGCAGGAGGATGCGGTCGTTAGGAGAAGGCTTGACCCTGTGGGGTTCCATGAAGCCGTCGTACAAGATTTTTCCCGCTGCAACTTCCTGGTTTATTAGTGCAGCTACAGCCTCCTTTGTGCTTTCACCGCAGGGGAGTTTCAGGTTTTTGCCGTTTTTGGCTGGCAGGATGGACATGAGCAGTCTTACCACTGTGACAAAAAGCATAAATCCTGTTAATAGGAAAAATATAAAAATAAGTTTCCGGTCTTCGGGGTTATTTGTGTCTATCTCGTTTTTTGTACCAAAATACAGGAAGCTGGCTACACAGACAAAAAATACAAACAGGGATAGAAATAATTTACGTTTGCGCTTATTTGCCTTGATTGATTCCTGTTCCAAAAATCCTTGTGCCATATTGGAGTCACTCCTTTGTGAATTTTAATTTGTTGCACAGTTTCGTGTCACTATTATACTATATTCTTTCGTATTTGTCATTGAAGAGTTATATTTTTTTGATGAATTAGAATTTTAAATTTATTCTTGACAGCCTTCATTCTTTCTACTATACTCAAAAGCAGGATAACAGCGTTATGTTAAAAAGAGGTGAGAATCTTGGGTGAAGACAAAGCCACCAGGGAAAAACTGCTTGCCAGCGCCAAAGAGGAGTTTTTGGAAAAAGGCTATATGAAAGCCTCCCTGCGCACCATCTGCAAAAAGGCGGGGGTGACCACAGGAGCTTTATATTTTTTCTTCCAGGACAAAGAAGATCTGCTGAAAAATCTTGTGGAGGAGCCTTTGCGTGGACTGTCTCAGATCATACAGGAGCACTTTTCCCTGGAACTTTCTGCAGAGCCCGGAGCAGTCCCCATTGGAGAGAACTCAGAGGATATCAAAGCGTCAAAAGAGGTAGTGCATTTTATGTATCAGCATTATGATATTTTTCAGATTCTCTTGACGAAAAGCCAGGGGAGCATGTATGAAGATATTGTGAGCCGCTTTGCAGATATGTTTGACAAACATTACACTGCGTTGTCCGATGAGATTGCAAAGACCTGTGGTGTCCCGAAACCGGATCATTATATGATACACTGGCTGACACATATGCAGATTGATGCTTTTATACACCTTTTGACTCACGAGCCCAAGGAGGAGCGGGCAGTGGAGTATATCGAGGAAGTGGTAATTTATATTTTATCGGGGTGGAACGGTCTGCTTTTTCAAAAAAGATAAGAGTTGTTGTATACAGTTTTCAGGGAATTTTAAGGCTGTGCGGCTGAAAAAGGCCGGCTGCACAGCCTTTTACAGGGCGGGGAACATAACGGCGTTACGCCGTAAAATTTATGCGCCAAACATAACGATGTTATGCTGCTGTACAGAAAGTAAGAGATTTTAGTGATATGAGAAACAGAATTCAGGAGGTAAAGTATGTTTGTTGAAGTAAAAGATCTAAAGAAGAGTTACGGGGAGGGAGGCAGCTTTCTGGAAGTATTGAAAGGGATTTCTGTCTCTGTCAAGCAGGGGGATATGTGTGTGATCCAGGGAACCAGCGGCTCCGGAAAATCCACCCTGTTAAACTGTATCGGGGGGTTAGATGATACGAATTCCGGTTCCATATGTGTGGACGGCAGGGAAATCTGCGGGCTGTCCCAGGAGGAGTTGTCTGATTACAGAAGGGAAAATCTGGGATTTATTTTTCAGTTTTACAATCTGGTGCAAAACCTTACCGTGAGGGAAAATATTCAGGTGTGTGAGTATCTGGCAGACAGTCCACTGGACTTAGAGGAGCTTCTTGACACCCTGGGGCTTAGAGAGCATCAGAATAAATTTCCCGCCCAGCTCTCCGGCGGCCAGCAGCAAAGATGCGCCATTGCCAGGGCTTTGATCAAAAATCCCAAGCTTTTGCTTTGCGATGAACCTACCGGGGCGCTGGACTCTAAGACTTCCCGGGATATTCTGATCCTTTTAGAGGAGGTAAACAAAAAATACGGCACCACCATGCTCATCGTCACCCACAACAATTCCATTAAAAATATGGTAGACCAGGTAATCGTCTTAAAGGACGGGCAGATTAAAAAAGATTACCGCAATGAGGAAAAAATTCCAGCGGCAGAATTGGAGGATTTGTGATGCAGAAGATTCTAAGAAAAAGAATGTTAAGGGATTTAAAGGTAAACTTCTTCCGCTATCTTGCCCTGGGGGTTTTGATCATCCTTGGAATGTATATTGTCATAAGCCTTGTGGGGGCGGCGGATACCATAATAGAGGGCACGGCCCTGGCGGCGGAAAAAAACAGAATAGAGGACGGACAGTTTACGTCATTTGTGCCCTTGAGCCGGGAGGAAATATCTGCCCTGGAAAAAAAGGGAGTGATTTTAGAGGAGCATTTTTACCTGGATTATGATCTTAACGATAATTCCACACTTCGCATATTTTCAGAGAGAAAAGAGATAGACCTGCCTTGGCCGGATTTCGGGGAGCTGCCTAAAAACCAGGGGGAAATTTTTCTGGAAAAGCGTTACTGTGAGGAGCACGCTCTTTTGGTGGGGGACGAAATTACTTTTGCCGGCCATGGCTTTAAAGTCTGCGGCATCGGGACGGTTCCGGATTATGATGCGCCCCTTCGCAATCTCTCCGACAGCGCAGTGGACAGCAGCCTGTTTGGGATAGGATTTGTGACAGAGGAGGATTACAGTCTGTTAAAAGAAGAGGGGTTAAGCATTGCCTCCCAGGAGTATGTCTATGCCTACCGTCTGCAGGGAGAATACGAGGAAGAACAGTTAAAGAAAAAATTGCAGAAGCAAAAAGTTTCCGAAGAGGAAATTGAAGATGTATATTTTAAAGAGTATTGGGACAGGACGGGAGGCAGGCTGGATGAGTTTAAGGAGGCTTTGGAGGAGCTCTCCGACGGTTCCGTGGAGCTATCGGAGGGACTAGAGGAGCTGGATCAAAACAGTGGGAAACTGGCAGAGGGCTCTTCGGATATCTTTTTGGCGTATCTTTCAGAGGCATCCAAAAGTCTTTCCCAGTTTGGAGTTTCGGAACTTACAAAGGGAAATTACGATCAGGTCTTAACGGGGCTTATCGAGGGGAATGACAGCGGCCTGGCCAGGCTGAAATTGAGATCCCTTTTGGAAACATTGGAAGAACTGGATGCATTTGAAAAAGGTACAAAGGAGTATACCAAAGGTGTGGCAAAGGCGGCGGAGGGTTCCGGTGAGCTCTCCGACGGCATGTTGGAATTGCGGGAGGAGACAAAAGATTTTCTGGATGACAATTTTGATGTGTCCCTGTCAAACCTCACCCAGTTTCTTCCCGCAGGGGATAATCCAAGGATTGGCGCAGCAGCGGCAGACAAGGTGGTGGACAAGGCAGCAGGGCTTGTTGCTGGAGTGATTTTTTTGATCCTGCTGGCTTTTTGCATTTCGGTGTTTGTGGTGCAAAATATCCAGGAGGAGTCGGCGGTGATTGGAACGCTGTATGCAATGGGGGTAAAGCGGAGTGAGCTTTTGCGGCATTACCTTACCCTTCCGGTACTCCTTACCTGGATTGCGGGAATCCTTGGAACCGCTATGGGTTACAGCAGATTTGGGATTCCCATGCAGATGCAGGACTGCTATAACTATTTTTCCCTTCCTGTTTTACAGCCATTATATGAACCTTACCTGCTGCTGTACGGAATCCTTCTGCCTCCCTTAGCGGCGGCCCTTACCAATTTGCTGGTGATCCGTGGAAAGCTTTCAAAGCCTGTGCTGGCAATGATCCGGAAGGAACAAAAGACAGGAAAGATGCAGAATTTGAACCTAAAGGGCAAAAATTTTGTACGGACATTTTGGATCAGGCAGCTGCTTCGGGAGCGGAGAACGGCCTTCACTGTGTTTTTCGGTATGTTTGTCTCCCTTTTGATCGTGATGCTCTCTTTAAACTGCTATGTCCTCTGCCAGCATATCAAGGAGCAGAATAAGGAAGATACCAAATTTGAGTATATGTACACCTACAAATATCCCCCAGAGCAGGTGCCGGAAGGCGGGGAGGAGGCCTACGGCATTGGGATGAAAAAGGAAGTGCTGGGGTATAACCTGGATGTGACCCTCCTTGGAATCCATGAGGGGAATCCCTATTTTGACGCCCCTGTGGAAAAGGGGGAGGACAGTGTGCTGATTTCCTCCGCACTGGCACAGAAATATCATTTAGGCGTGGGAGATGAGCTGGTTTTAAATGATGAGGAGGCGGGGCGCAAGTATGCCTTTACCGTGGAGGGAATCGTGCCTTATTCCACCAGTTTCTTTGCCTTTATGGAAATTGACAGCCTCAGAGAGCTGATGGGACAGGAAGAGGAGTATTACAATATTGTTTTTTCAGGCCATGAACTGGAGTCGGAGAGGGGAAGGCTCTACTCCACAACTTCCAAAACAGATGTGGAAAAAAGCGCCGCCGTATTTGTGGAAATGATGGCTCCTATGGTGACAATGCTCACAGTGGTTTCCGTACTGCTTTTTACAGTTGTGATGTATCTTATGATGAAGGTGATGGTAGACCGGTCAAAATTGTCGATCTCACTGATGAAAGTTTTGGGATACCGGAAAAAGGAGGTCGGAAAGCTGTATTTAAATGGCAATCTGCTGGTGGTAACCATTAGCGCCCTTGCCGGGATTCCCCTGTCCAAAATCATTATGGATTGCATGTATCCCTACCTGGTTTCCAATGTGGCCTGCGGGGTGGACCTTGCCTTTTCCTGGCAGCTGTATGGGGGGAGTCTGGCCGCCATACTGATTTTGTATCTGCTGATTAACAGAGCCTTAATGAGAAAAGTAAATAAAATCCTTCCGGCAGAAGTGTTGAAAAACCGAGAGTAAAAAAATGATCAGGAATCCCATAAAATTTTAGGGAATCCTGATCATTTTTGGTTTTCTTTTTTCAAAGACAGTGTAGTAGTGGAATCCTGCATTTTTCAAAAGTTCCGGCAGCCGGAAATAGTCAAACGCCACATGCCCCGGGGCGTGTGCGTCTGCCCCCAGGGTTAAAATCTCTCCCCCCAGTTTAAGATAGCGGGAGAGGATTTCCTCTGTGGGATTTGGATGGGTAAGGCCGTATTTGTAGCCGGACATATTGAGCTCAATGCCCTTCCCCTTGCCAATTAGTTTTCTCAGAATCTCATCAATGATATCCTGATATTTTTTGTAGGAATAGTTGGCGTTTTTGTTAGGGCCGTAGCGCACCACATAATCCAGATGGCCGTACACGTCAAAGTTGTCAAAGATCTCCAGGTTTTCAAGGATAGATTCAAAATATTCCAGATAGGCCAAATCCTCAGTTTTTCCCATGTAATATTCCGGGTAGTAGGGGTCAAAGCCGTGTACCACATGGGAGGAACCGATGACCTGGTCAAAATCATGCCCGGACAAAAAATCCTCATACCGCTGTTTTAAGTGGGGCTGAAATCCAAGCTCCACGCCGATATGGATCTCAATCTGATCTTTATATTTTTCTTTCAGGGCTGTAAGTGTTTTAAAATATTCCTCCGGGTTAAAAGAAAAAGGAGTGGGGCCGGGGTAATCCCAGTCGATATGGTCGGTAAAGCAGACGCCGTCCAAGCCTTTTTCGATGGCGGATTCTATCATATCCTCCGGCTTTGCAGTGCTGTCCCCGGAAAAATTGCAGTGCATATGGGTATCCCAAAACATTAAACTTCCTCCCGAATCGCAAATTTTTTAATGGCAAGGCCTACCCCGTCCTCCTCGTTTGAGGCGGTTATGTAGTCGGCAATCTCTTTGATCTCTTTATCCGCATTGCCCATGGCAACGGCAAATCCGGCAGCTTCCATAATGTCCTTGTCATTTTCGCTGTCCCCGCAGACCATGGCGGATTCTATGGGGATATGTAAATGCTCGCAGAGAAAGCGAAGCCCTGCTCCTTTGGTGACGCCTGCACTGGTAAATTCCAGATTGTTGTAGCCGCCGCAGACTACCTGAATCTGGGGGTAGGACATAAGCAGTTCCCTAGTCTCCTCCCGGTCCACAAATCTGCCATCGGATTCTATCTCGAAATTGATGGTGGCCTTTTGAAGCTGCAGGTGATTCTTTTTGAAAAAGTCACAGATATCCTCCACCTGATCCCTGGTGGTCAAAATATAGTTTCTGGTAGACTCCGGCAGGGAGGAGTGGCGCACTACTTCCAAAGTGGAAGCCTGGGTGTAGGCGTCTCCGTTGACAAAAGCGTCCAGGTGGACGTGCTTTTTTAATACCTCATGCAAAATTTCATAAGAGAAATCTTCCGACATGCATTTTTCATAGATGCATGTTCTGGTGGGAATCTCGTAGACGGCTGCGCCGTTTGTGGTGATGGCATAGCGGATGCCAAGCTCTTCGGCTTCCTCAAGGGGAAGGCCCACATAGGGCCGGCCTGTGGAGATGACAACGGTTATGCCAAGGTCTACGGCTTTTTTGATCTGCTGCTTTGTATAGGGGGTAATCTGGCGGTCACGGTTGAACAGTGTGCCGTCCAGATCAAGGGCGATGATATGGATTTTCGGGTTCATCTTGGGTTCTCCTGTCGTTGGTTTTTGATGTGGGAAGTATAGCACAAAATGGGAAGTTTCACAAGTCTTGGGAGAGGAATGCAGGAAATTTTTATAGTAAACATTTTCATTATTTTATGGTACAATTCTTAAGGAAAGTATCATATTCAGAGCAGCAACAAAAAGAACAGCTTATACAAAAGATAAACTGCTCTGAATGTGATTCTTTCCAATTGTACCAAGTTGCGGACGTTTGCCGGAACTGTATGGGGATAGTATCTTTCTCAGGAAGCTAAAAATTGAGGATTAAGGCGGCCCGCAGTGCAGAATACGTATGGATTTATCCATTATTCCTGTTTTTGGGCATGCTTCAGAGACCTTCCAGCGGGAGGCCTGCGAAAAAATATGGCAATACAGCGAATCAGGATGGAGGGGCATAGCATCTCCTAAGCTGTTTCATGGACGAACATCCGCATGCGGGACACAGGCAGAAGTGTAATTTCGTTTGAGAAGATAAAAGATATAAATATTGGATTTTCAATCATCTATTATGAAGCATCAAGATATTAGTTTCTTTTAACAAGATTTGAAAAATTGAAAAGATTCTTGTATGGAATTATTTTTATATTTGAACTATAATTGTTGATATGACATTTTTTTGAAAATTTCGACATTTTAGCTATCGGCATTATATTTAATCTCAGGAGGGTAAATTCCCTGCCGCTTGCAGCGCAACAATCTTTGCAGAACGGAAGTGAATACCCCGTTGTTTGCGGCGGGGAGTTTATTGGGGGGAGGATGTTAAATGCGAAAAAAAATATTGAATAAAGATAAACATGAAAGAAAAAGCACTCTTATTTTCAATACAAAGAAAGGTCTAAGGAGTAATAAATCTCAAACCCAACCAATAGAACAGAGTATTTCTGATTCTACAAGAATTCAAACTATAGATACTGCTGAAAATGAAAGACTGGATACTGTAGGAGATGGCGTAAATGAGTGATAAGGTAATGGACATTATAACAAATATAACGGGATTTATTACGTAGTGTCTGCTGATTAAACAATAACCTCTTGATTCTATTGGCTGTATACTCATTT
>JAMPFA010000060.1 GCA_023664725.1 Roseburia sp.
GTAATTTTATCTTACACCAGTTTGGAGGTTTACACAAACTTTGGGATAGTCCCGATCGTGTCCCTGTTCTGTTTATTTTTGTATTGGGCAGCCAACTCTTCACGAATAAGTATGGCATATCCCTACCTATCCTCTACAATTCCTCCTCCATCCTAAGATACTGAACCTTCATCCCCATTCTTTCATAAAACCTCAAAGCCCCCTCATTAAAATTCCAGACGCACAATTCCATCCCAACAGCCCCCTCTTTCACTGCCAACTCCCGCACCTTTTTCATCAAATGCCCTGCCACGCCTTTTCCACGAAACTCCGGCAAAACCACAAGATCCTGAATAAATGCTACCCGCCTGGGCTTACAGACCTCATTTTCCGGCGTCATCTCTACTTTTCCAAAACAGATTCCAATAATCCTTTCGTTTAAAACCGCAACCAATGCAATAGGGCAGGGCAAGGACAGCAATTCCTCAAAGTCTTCCCTTGCATAGCTTTTCTCCAGATTCTTAAAATAATCCGGCCTTGCCTTCCTGTGAAGTTGATATTCCATCTCCTCCAATATGCTTACGCTTTCATAATCCGAAATTTCTGCATTGCGCACAGTCACTTTTTCCTTTTCCACCAACTGATCTTCCTCCATATCTTTCACTCTCTATCCTCTCCCCAAAACTCCTTTATCCTCTCCCCAACATCCTTAAGGGTACAAACCTTATAATCCTCCCACTCCCTGGGAAAAAGCCGAAGATAACTGCTCTCCAAAAAACGATCATCCAAAAGGGCAATCACCCCTCTGTCCTCTGTAGTGCGGATCACCCGCCCGGCAGCCTGCAAAACCTTGTTCATCCCCCCATAGCGGTAGGCATAGTCAAAGCCCTCCCCATTTTTCTCCTCAAAATAATCCTTTAAAATCTCCCTCTCATGTCCAATCTGAGGCAGTCCCGTCCCCACAATCACTGCGCCGATGAGCCTCTCCTCCTTTAGGTCAATGCCTTCCCCGAAAATCCCCCCAAGGACACAAAAAGCCGCCATAGAATTTTCGCTTTCCTCCTCAAATGCCTGCAAGAATTCCTCCCGCTGTTCTTCCCCCATACCGCTCTCCTGGCGGATCAATGTCAGATCAGATGGGGCAATGGCGAGAAATTCCTGATACACCTGATCCAAAAGCTGATAGGAGGGAAAGAAAACCATATAATTTCCCTTTTTTCCCGCAACGATATCCCTGATATAACGGGCGATCTTCTGAAATTCCAACTGGTTTCTCCTGGTGTAGCGGCTGCTCACATCCCTGCCAATAAAAAGCAGCTTCTGGTCCTTTTTAAAAGAGGTGGTGGCATACACCGCATAATTGTCCTTCTTTGTGCCAAGCATCTCCTTGTAAAACTGGATAGGCAGAAGGGTGGCGGAAAAAAATATAGTTGCCCGTCCCTTATCAAGGCATTCCTGGAGATTATAGGATGGATCCACGCAAAAGAGCCGCATCTTAAACCTCCTGTCCTCCCCATGCTCCCCGTAGATCACGTAATGCTCATCCACCCGCTCATAGACGCTTAAGAAATCCCGCAGGGAAAAATAGAAATCCGTAATCTCTTTCTTTTCCGGATATTCTATATTTCTCTGCAAAAACAGATCCATCCGCTCCGAAAGCCGCATCAGAGAAAAAATAAGGGCAGAGATATCCTCATCATACACCTTATATGTATCACATTCCCGCTTGTAGGAAAGCAGATGCTTATTGCACTGGCTAAGGGTCTGCTCCAGTTTTTTGTCATACTTCTTTAAAATCTTTCTGGCAGCAAGGAAATCATCCTTATAAAGATCTGCGCTGTACATCTCCCTTCCCCGCTCCACCAGGTTGTGGGCCTCGTCCACCAGAAAAATATAGTCTCCTGCCACTCCTTCCCCGAAAAACCGTTTCAGGTGCACATTGGGGTCAAAGACATAATTGTAGTCGCAGACAATATCATCCGACCAGCTTGCCGTATCCAGGCACATTTCAAAAGGGCAGACCTGGTACTTTTCCGCCTGCTCCAAAAGCACTTCCCTTGTAAAAAAATCTTTCTTTGAAATCAGGTCAAACACTGCATCATTCACTCTGTCATAATGCCCTTTTGCATAAGGACAGTGGACAGGATTGCAGTCCATTTCCTCTAAAGGACAGATTTTTTCCTTTGCCGTGATCAAAATCACCTTTGCCCGGTAGCCCAGCCCATAAAAAAGCGCAAAGGTATCCCTTGCAACTGTTGCAGTGATAGTTTTTGCCGTGAGATAAAAAATCCGCTGGGCAAGACCTTCCCCCACGGCTTTCACCGCCGGAAAAATGGTGGTAAGTGTCTTCCCCGTTCCTGTGGGAGCCTGGATAAAGAGATTTTTCTTCCGAAGTATGGTCCGGTATACATCCTGTGCCAGCTTTTTCTGCCCCTCTCTGTAAGGATAGGGAAATTCCAGCTTTGCAATGGAGTCTGTCATAATCTTTCTCCACTCAAACTGAAAATCCGCCCAGCGGCCATACTTGTCAATCAACTCATAAAACCAATTTTCAAGCTCCGTGAAAGCAAAGACTTCATTGAAACGCTTGATCTCCTCCGTGTCCAGGCTACAGTAGGTCATCTGCACCCCGATGCGATCAAGTTCTTGCTTTTCTGCATATATATAGGCATAACACATGGCCTGGGCCCTGTGTACCATAATGGGCTCCAAAAGCATCTCCAGATTTCGGTACACCCCCTTGATCTCGTCAATGGTGACTTCCTCCTCCTCAATAATGCCGTCCGCCCTTCCCTCCACCTGCAAAATATATTTTTCCGTCTCAATCTGGATTTTTAAAGGCACCTCCGGCCGATAGGATGCCCCCATCTTCCTCTGTATCTTTCTGTGGATCCTGCTTCCCTGCTGCATGGCGTCCGCCTTTGCCTGGACGCTGATCCGATTGTCAATATCCCCGGAGCGCAAAATAAATTCCACCAGATTGCGCACAGATATCTTTATAATAGGAAATTCCCCGTTCATCTCTCCCATACATTCCTTCCCCTCTGCTATATTCCCTACTCGCCGTGCGGGGTGCGTGCTGCGAAAGCAGCTATTTCCCCTACGCACCCCTGCGCAAAAAAAGAGCAGAGATAAAAATCATATATCCCTGCTCTTTTCCCCCATCGCCGTCCGACTTAAAATGTCCGCCTCCTGGGGCACTCCTCTGTGCAGCTTTTAGGCTACTGCATAATGCTGTAACGTTTTCTCAAAGTCTGCATTCTGTCCGAAATATTTCACTGTCAGCTCTCTGGATAAACCAAGACCTAATATTCCCAGGAAAGATTTTGCATCAATATACACGTGCTGATACAAAATGTCAATATCAAAGTCACATTTTCCAGCAGCTTTAACAAATTCTTCTACATCATCCGTATTGGTAAACTGTACCTTTGCTTCTACTTCTTTCATAATACCCTCAGTCCTTTCAAACTTAATATCATTGTTATTATATTAGTTTTTCCTGGTTGACGTGAATTATGCCACCTTTTTAAAGTTTTGTCAAGAAATTGAAAAATAAGAAACATCCAGTATTTTTTGTTATTTCTACTTGATTTTCTTCAATTTTACCGTTGTTTTATCTCTGGTACAACCCCAAATTTAAAATTGTCGCAATTGTCAGATAATTGTTTTGTATAAAATCACCTGACGGTTAAAAAAGGAAGGGGCAATTTGTGCTTTTTCAACAAATTTTTCGGTGGATGATGGGCAACGATCACCGCACATCCCACGGAAAAAGCTCATAACTATCTCTTTTTGTCCCAGTGCTTTCTTGACGAATGCAAGGTTTAATTTTATAATCATAATATCACAATTTTGGAGGTTTTAAAGTGAAGCAGCAAAAACAGGCGCTGATGGATTCCATGGTGAAAATCCGCTTTTCTCCTGTGGACGACTCATCCTTTTCCATATATGAAGAATACGAATCTCTGCTCTCACCGGAGGATGTTGACGATATCTGCACCCTCTGTTTTTACCGTGGAGAATCCTACTTCCGCATCGGAAAATTTCAGGAAGCCATCACCGATATGATGAAATGCATCAGGAAAAATAGAAATCCCAAGCTGTTATGGCTCACAGCCTGTAGTTACAATACCCTGGGACTTATTTACAGTTTTCTGGACAATGAGATTTTGTCCATGAAAAATTACCAGCAATGTCTTTCCATATCAAAAAAGCAACGGCTGTACCATGTGATAACCGTCTCTTATCTCAATATCGGCACTCTCTACCACGCTTTAAATGACGACACAAAGGCAATGGAATTTTATAAGATGGCGGAGGCCTCCGTCCGAAAGCAACACCATTCCACCTATGATCTGGAGGTTTTGTGCCTTGCCTATCAGGGACAGATCTACTGCAGGCAGAACAAATTTCATCTGGCAGAAACCATATACCGTCGAACCGAGGCGTTGATCGCCAGGGATAAGAATTTTTACTATTCTCCCTCTCTGTACTGTTTTTACATCCGGCTGTCTTATCACCGGAAGGACAGCGCAGCATTTTCAAAAAATCTAAATGCTCTTTTAGATATGGCTGCCTCCCGGGAGGATTTCCTGGAATTTTTAGAATTCTATTATGATATCTGTGCATATCTCACGGATATCCGCCATCAGGAAGAGGCATACCAGCTTTTAAACTGCATTGAAGCGGCCGCTGCAGACACAGGACTTGTGGCAGTTCAGTACCGCATAGCCCATCTAAAGGTCAATTATTATAAGCATTTTGGCACGGAAAACGAATACATATCTTCCTGTGAAGCATTTACCGAATTAGAAGAACAGTTTATCAACTACACCAACCACATGAAGATCATGCATCTCCACAGTGTAGAAGAATTGGAACAGATTAAGATGGATACCCGCCTTTTGCGGGAAAAAAGCCAGATCGACCAACTCACCGGACTTTTCAACAAGCACACCATTGAGTACAAAGTCAAAGAACATTTGGAAACAGTGGACTTTGAGCGCCCCTCAGCACTCCTATTGATCGATATGGACAATTTCAAAGAATTAAATGACACCTTAGGACATCTCACCGGAGATAAAGTTTTGAAAGATGTCTCTAAACTGATCAACAACTGCTTTTCCGAAAATGCAATCTGCGGGCGTATCGGCGGGGATGAATTTTTAGTTTATTTTAAAGAAACTTCAAAAAAAGACGCCATTCAGAACCAGGTAGAAGAATTTCAGCGCCTTATTAAAAATCTCTCCTACGGCGCCGTGAAAAATTACCGGATACATGCCAGCATGGGGGCAGCTTTTTTAACCAGGGAAAACGCCAACTATTCCACCCTTTTTGTCTGTGCGGACGGAGCGTTATACACCGCCAAACAACAGGGAAAAAATACGCTTTCCTTTGGAAATTAGTCATTGAGGTATGTGGGGGCCTCTGGGCTAAATTTTCTGTGCGCCCCTGTACATAAAAAAGTGCCGAAAGGCACTTTTTATAATAACACTTTCTTTCTGCTCTTTAACAGTCTGCCGCCATTGACAATCAACAGAATGCCGGACGCCACACCTGTCACCAAAACACAAACCCCGATTGCCAGACTGGCAGCCCCTGTGGAACCTAAAGTCTTATACAATTTTTCTTCCATAAAAGCCTCCTTTTCTGCGTTACTTTGTTTATTTTACCATTCTTTGCTTCTTTATACAATTATATTAGGGAGAAATATATCCCAGTTCTCTTATTTTTTCATATACCTGTTCCCCGATCAGCCGGTAAAAGGCACTGTTTCCGTGAACCACATCCACCCTTAAAGAGGATGGAATCTCTCCCTGTCCCATATCCTTAAGATCCTGGTCTGTAGCTTCCAGTCCTGCATCCTCTAAACCATTCTCCAAAAGATAACTTCTGATATCCAGGAAATGCCCTCCAAATGCCTGGCCAAGAGCCTGGTTAATCTCCACCACATCCGGCACCAACTCCTTGGAGGTAAGACCAATTATCACATACCTCTCACTTCCGATATACTCTAACATTTGCCGTTCCAGATCCACCAGCTCCTGCACCGTATTCTTATCCGGTGCCCGGTTAGTTCCCGCAAACAAAATGATCACATCAGAAGACAACTTATCTGCATCACCAAAGGTAATCACATTTGTATGATCTGCCACCTCCACAGCTTCCCCGAGTACTGTTCTGGTGAAATAATACTTAATCTCGTCTGGATCGTAGCTTAACACTCCCTCAACCCCCGCAATGCTGCAGGGGTTGATGCCCACATCTCCCAAACGCATCATAATAGGGTCTTCCCCGTTCTGCCAAAGGTATACCTGTACCGGCGTGTTATCCTGCGGAATGGTAAAAGCACTTACCGTCATAGGCAAAACCCCTGCACGTATGGCAATCTGTTTTGCGGTCTCCCCCTGGATGCCGTAATTTTTTACCTGAACTCCCGGCAAAAGCTCCGCTAACACAGAGGGAAAAGTCACTCCCTCTCCTCCCTGACCAAAGGTCAGGCTGTCACCCCAGCAGACAATCCGTGATATTTCCTGCTCTGTCCCCTGCTGTTCCACTTTCGGATCAGATAAATCCTGTTGCCCTTCCTTTTGTTCCTTAGGATTTTTCTCTTCCGAGTCATTTGTTTCCTCTCCAAAGGACGCCTCATTTTTTAGGATAACTTCTGTCTTCTGTTTCTCTTCCACTCCCTGACATCCTGTCAAAATACCAATCATTATTGACATAACAAGCAAAATATAATATTTTATTAATTTCATACTTCCTCCGAAAATTTCCTTTTCCGGGACACATCATCCAGTTTTTTGTTGTAATAAATAAAAAATATTACATTGATCACAATTCCAAATACCGTGGCACTGGGAGCTGCCAGTCCGATATTTTTCAGATTTGCATTCTCCTGAATACTCATAAAATAGGACATGGGAAGCCTTACTAAAAATGTCTGGCTGATGCCCTGGAGCATGACAAACCAGGTCAGGCTATGCCCATTATAATAGCCGATAAAGCTGAAAAGTATACATGTCACCACCGCCTCCGGCGCAAATCCTTTCAGATAATCCGCTGCCTCCAATATAACTGTGGCATCCTTTGAAAAAACAGAAGCCATTACATCACCATAAAAATATGCCGCTATACAGACAAAAATTCCAATTGCCCCGCCAAGGCCCATTCCCGTCAACATGGCTTTCCTCGCCCGCTTCTCTTTGCCCGCCCCCACATTTTGGGCTACAAAAGAAGACATGGACTGCATCAGGGAGCCTGGGATCAACATAACAAAGCTTACGATCTTGTTGGCTACCCCATAACCGGAACTTGCCGAAAGCCCCAGTCTGTTGATAAAAGCACAGAGGGCCAGAAAAGAAAACTGAGTCAGCACTTCCTGAAACGCAATGGGAATCCCCACCTGCACAAAATTTCCAATCTCCTTATTAAAACAGATATCACTCTTTTGAAAAGAAAAAGGAAGTTCTTGTTTTCGTATGATAAGCAAAGATAAAATTACACTGACTGCCTGAGCCATCACCGTGGCAAGTGCCGCACCAATGACATTTAAGTGTAAAACAGCCACAAAAAACAGATCACCGATAACATTTACCAGACAGGCAATGGCCACAAAAATTAAGGGCAGCCTGGAATTGCCCAGCCCCCGGAAAATACTGCTGATCACATTGTAAGCGATGATAAACACAATTCCCCCGCCGCAGATTCGCACGTAAAGCACCGTAAGTTCCAATGCCTCCTCTGGCGCCTGCATCAAAATCGCCAATGGCCTTGCAAAAACCAGCATCAGCACAGTTATCACCGCAGAGAGTGCCAAAAACAGGCAGACGGCTCCGCCGATGACCTTTCCCACTTTGTCAGCCCGCCGCTCTCCCAGATATCTGCCGATAAGCACTGTCACTCCCATGGAGAGTCCAGCCATGGTAAATATAACCAGATTTACAATATTACTGCCAGTAGACACCCCGGAAATCCCGGCAGTGGTTCCAAACCATCCAACCACAAGAATATCCACCGCACCATACATTGCCTGTAAAATAAGAGCACCCAGGATAGGTATCATAAAGCGTACCATCTTACTTATGATACTTCCCTGGGTAAAATCATTTTTATTATCTTCCATTTTATATTTCCACACCTATTCTATCAAAATGCTCGCATAATTTACATCTTCTGCCAAATCATATACTATTCCCGTCGTAAGCCCCACTACCGTAGGCCGCAGAACACTGTTTGGCTTATTCTCCACAACCTTTGCCTGCTCTCCGTTGCTCAGCTGCACAATACTGTCCACGGGATACAAGATCACGCTCTCCATAAAACTGCGCATGACTGTAATGTCCAATTCATCTGTCATAGACATGATCATCTCCAATGCATCCCTCTGGCTAAAGGCTTTTTTGTAAGGACGCTCTGTCACTAAGGCATCATAAATATCCGCCGTGGAAATAATCCTGGCATACTCACTGAGTTTATCTTCCTGCACTCCAATGGGATATCCTCTGCCATCCATTTTCTCGTGGTGCTGCAGCACGCCCAGAAGAATTGCCGGAGAAATATTCGATTTTTCTTTCAATATAGAATAGCCAAATAAGGCATGTTTCTTCATAAGGTCAAACTCTTCATCCGTAAGTTTCCCCGCCTTATTCAACACCTCATTTGGAATCTTTGTCTTTCCGATATCATGTAAAAGTCCTGCAATGCCGATTTCATACACTTCCTTTTCCGGAAGTCCATACTGTTTTGCAATGATCATAGACATAGTTGCAACGTCTACACTGTGTTTAAATGTGTATTCGTCACTGACCTTCAATGCTCCCACATCCACAGCAATGGAATCATTGTCTGTAATGGCCCGCATCAAGTCAGATGCAATATTGTTGGTTGCATCCACAAAATTCTCCGACTCTGTGTTGCTGTAAAGATAAGACACTCCCTCGGCAACTCTCTTTTTCACGCTTTCGCTTAGTTTTACCTTTGCCCGGTCCGGCACTTTGACTTTTTCAATGACCTTTTCTACCTTGGGCGAAGCGGAAACCTCCTTTTTCTCTTCCGGTTCCTCTTCCCCCTCTAACGTGTAGACACCACCCACACCGCGGTTTAAAAGGGCATCTATCATATATTCATCTAAAAAAGTCCCCCTTGCAATCAGGGTTCGGCCTGTCCCGTCCACAATCGCCTGGTCAATTTTCATTCCGCTTTGCAACGATCTTGTCCTGATAAATTTTCTTTTAAACAAACCTGTTCCCTCTCTTAGTCTACGTAGTACAACTATTTTAACAGAAAATTGGAAAAAAAGATAGTATCTTATGCAAAAAAGCGTGTTAGATTATTCATTTTTCAGACGGCTAATCAATACATAAATCCTTTACAACTTCTCCTGCCAGAATAAGCCCCGCCACAGAGGGAACAAAGGCCACACTTCCAGGCACCTGCCCTCCTTCCGGAGTCTTTGGGGTTTCTTTGGAGTAAACTACTTTCACATCCTTGATTCCCCGTTTTTTCAGCTCCCTGCGCATTACCCTTGCCAAGGGACACACCGAAGTCTGGTAGATATCTTCCACTTCAAATAAGGAAGCTTCCAGCTTATTTCCTGCTCCCATAGAACTGATCACAGGCGTCCCCGCTTCTTTGGCCATCTGAATGATCCCAATTTTTCCCGTAATTGTATCGATGGCATCCACAACATAGTCATACTGGGAAAACTGAAATTCTTCTGCATTTTCTGGCAAAAAAAATGTCCGATAGGTATACACTTTGGCCTGGGGGTTGATTTCCTGTATTCGCTCTTTTGCCACATCTACTTTATACTGCCCAATGGTTCCGTGGGTGGCAACGATCTGACGGTTAATATTGGAGAGACTAATCTTGTCATGATCGATCAGATCCAATGTGCCTATTCCGCTTCTGGCCAAAGCTTCCACCACATAGCCTCCAACGCCGCCTACGCCAAATACCGCTACTCTTGCAGCGGCAAGACGCTCCATATTCTCATGGCCAAGTAATAACTCCGTTCTGCTAAACTGATCTGTCATTTTCATTCCTTTTCATCGTCTTCTAATCCGTCCTGGGCATCCTTTAAAAGCTCATCTATGATTCTTTCATCAAGCCCGTTTCCCGCTAACATACCATACAGCTTTATTTTGTTATTAAAATTATTTTAACAATTAAAAAAATGCCTAAAAACTACTGTTTTAAGCATTTCTTAACAGGGGCAGAAGGACTTGAACCCTCGACATTTGGTTTTGGAG
>JAMPFA010000061.1 GCA_023664725.1 Roseburia sp.
AACGGATTGTTTACGTCAATGTGATGAACCGGCTGTCAATAGACTGCGACTGCGATGGCAATCCTTCGGAGCCGGATATGCACGATATTGGCATCCTGGCATCGACTGATCCGGTGGCGCTGGACCAGGCCTGCGTAGATTTGATTTATGAGCAGCGGGATGGCGACGGGGCTTCCCTTGTAAACCGCATGGAATCCCGTAATGGCCTGCATACGCTGGAACATGCGGAGGAAATCGGACTTGGGAGCCGTGCATATAATCTGGTTCATATTAATATCAAATAACAGACAGAGGCGTATGGAACAGAGGACGGGGAAATTTTAATGGAAGCACGATAGAAAAAGGAGTGTGATTGTGGTATTATATTAGCGATACAATCGAAATTTAAATTTGTGCTGTCAACCCAAAAGCTGCGGAATGGAGATTATTATGAAAAATTTTGAAGAATTACTCACCTTATGTCGGGGGAAAAACGTCTATATTCAAACGCACAACTTTCCTGATCCTGATGCGATTGGGTCAGCCTTTGGCCTCCAGTGTTTGCTGGCAGAGTTTGATCAGCCATCTACACTTTGTTATGCCGGACGTATTGATAAACTCAGCACATCAAAAATGATTAAAGCATTCAATATTCAGATATATCCATATGAACAGTTGGATATGCAGCCGGATGATCCTATTATCTGTGTGGACAGTCAAAAAAATAGTGGAAACATTACAGATTTTATTGGAGATGAAGTGGCTTGTATCGACCATCATCCTACTTTTGTGCCTGTGGATTATGCGTATAAGGATGTTCGTATTGTTGGCGCCTGTGCAACACTCATCGCCGAGTATTATGCTTCTCTTAAAAAAGTTCCAAGTTCTGATGTTGCGACTGCCCTGCTGTATGCATTGAAGATGGACACGCTGCAATTTTCCAGGGGTGTAACACAACAGGATATTGAGGCATTTGGATTTCTTTATCCTCTGTGTGATAAAGAAAAACTTACCAAATTGGAAAAGAACAATATGGAGTTTAAAGATTTGAAGGCTTACGGTGCAGCGATTGAGAATATTCAGCTTTATGATATGGTAGGTATCTCCAGAATTCCGTTTTCCTGCCCTGATGCCCTGATTGCTGCTCTGGCGGACTTTATTTTATCGCTGGAGGAAGTAGATGTGGCAATTCTATATTCCCAGAGAGAGGATGGCATTAAATTCTCTGTTCGTTCTGAGCGCAGTGACATTCATGCCGGCGAACTGATACGACAGGCACTGGAAGGTTTGGGAGATGGAGGAGGACATGCAGTAATGGCAGGCGGACTGATTGGAAAAGAGAATGTTTCCAAGCTGGGTCGTGATTTAGAATATGCAATCCGGGATCTTTTTCTGAAATTTTGCAATCCCAAAGATTAACTTATTGGCAGGGGGGTGTAGAAAGAGGGTTAGAGGCAAAGTCAGGGGAGAATTAAGATGCCTATATCATTCCAAACGGAACGGAAGAATACCACTACACGAAAACTGGCGTGTGCGGAGGATTTACTACATTCTCAACATTTTCACTTGAGGCTTTTGCTTTGCTGGAAAAAACATTGAAGCGGACGATGGTTGTTCTGTTTATTATGGCTGATGGGATGAAACAGGTTTTCGGAGGTGGAAAATGGATCATATAAGAAAGATTTCAGATCATTTTTGGATTTTTGAGGAAGACGGCGTCCGCTCTTTTTTATTTGAGGGGAACGAAAGAGCTATGCTGGTTGATACGGGATTTGGCACATTGCAGATTCGTGAAATGGCTGCAGGACTGACGGACTTGCCCGTATTTTTAGTAAATACCCACACAGATAAGGACCATACGGGATGCAACAGTGATTTTAAGCCGATATATATGCATCCGGCAGAAATGGAGCATTATCAAAATTCACTGCCGGAAGGATGCAGCATGGAAGATGTGTGCCCTCTGTGGGAAGGCGATGTGATTGATCTGGGACACTGGAAGTTTGAAGTGATCTTAACGCCTGGGCATACTCCGGGGAGCATTATGCTGTTGGAGCGTGAAAAGCGTATGCTTATTTCAGGTGATACGATTCAGGATGGGGATATTTTTATGTTTGGGGCAGGACGCAGTATGCAGGCATTTCAAAACAGTCTCAAAAAAATGACAGCTATGACGGACGCATTTGATTCCATCTGGCCGTCTCATGGGAATTATCCGTTGAAAGCAGACATAATTCCAGGAATTTTAAAGGGGGCACAGGACATGATTGCAGGGAAACTGCAGGGGCAGGAACCGCCCTGGCCTATGCCATGTAAGAAATATGTGTGTGATGTGGCAGCTTTTCTGTATCAGCCTGGTTAATTATATTAATCAGAAGTAGAATGGAGTTTTTTTTATAGTAAATAGAATTGGCGGAAACAATTACTATAATTATCAAAAATGAAGAAAGAGTATTGCAAAAAATTCAAGTCTTATCACATGTTAGGATAAAAATGGCTCGCAGATTATGCGGGCCATTAGTAATGTGTGCCCGGCGGCGTAAGACTGCATGGAACGCTTTGAAAGGAGTAACCGCCGAACAAGGTTCTGAGAAACTCCTTAGCATTTCTCAGGTTCCGGATACTCCACGCCAAAAGTTTCCACAGTGACTTTTTTCATCACCTGGTCTTCCATAGGCCTGTCAGAATAATCGGTGGCTGTCTCAGCAATCTTGTTCACTGTATCCATACCCTCTGTCACTTTTCCAAAGGCTGCATATGCGCCGTCTAAATGGGGCGCATCTTTGTGCATGATGAAAAACTGGCTTCCCGCAGAGTCCGGCATCATAGATCTTGCCATGGACAGTACGCCCTGGGAATGTTTCAGATTGTTTTCAAATCCGTTTTCTGCAAATTCTCCTTTGATCCCGTATCCAGGGCCTCCCATGCCTGTGCCCTCCGGGTCGCCGCCCTGGATCATAAAGCCGTTGATCACCCGGTGGAAGATCAGTCCGTCATAGAAATTTTTCCGGATCAGGCTGATAAAATTGTTTACCGTATTTGGTGCGATTTCCGGGTAAAGCTCAGCCTTTATGATATCTCCGTTTTCCATTTCAAATGTTACAATTGGATTTTGTGCCATAATGTTCCTCCTTTTGTGCTTGCTATTACACAATAAAAAATATATCATATTAAGAGGGAAATATCTATACGGAAATTGGGAAATTTCGCAATTTATAGAAGGTAAAGTGTGTTTGCAGGAGGAAGATGCGTTGAGTGAGAGGACGAAAGATAAGGGAGAGCCGTTATCCCGTATTCGGAAGATATATATTGCTAAATTGGTGGGGAGAATCTTGGTTTTGTGCGCTGGCTTTTATTTGTATGTGAGAGAGCCGGAGGAGTTTGGGATTTTGGAGGGGATGAATTTTTTTCGGGAATTTTCTCTTTTCCATATTTTGTGGGTGATCTGGATGATCGACATGCTCTTTCAGTTGATTCCGGTTGGAAAGCGGATTGCCCTGGGGTCACAAAAGCTGTTTCGGCTGCATTTTAGGCCTATTGTGGAAAAAATAAATTACCAGAACTTAAAACAGTACATAATATCAACTACAAAGTCTGCATACAGGGTGCTGCTTCTCTGGACGGTGCTCACTGCCGCTCTGGGGGTTTTGTACTACCGGGGAATGATAGACAAATCATTTCTTCTTATGACGAGCATAGTATTTTATGTGTGCGACCTGATCTGTGTGCTGGTCTGGTGTCCGTTCCGTCTGATGATGGGGAACCGCTGCTGTACCACCTGCCGTATTTTTAACTGGGATCATCTGATGATGTTTTGCCCCGTGCTGTTTGTGGGGGGATTTTTTGCCGGAAGCCTTGTGGTGGCGTCCATTTTGGTATGGCTGGTGTGGGAGCTTTGTGTGTTTATCTACCCGGAGCGTTTCTGGGAGTACACAAATGCGGCGTTAAAGTGTTCCAACTGCACAGATAAACTCTGCACCCAGTACTGCAAAAAACTCAGAGGGATGTAAAAATGGCTGGAACGTTAAAGTATGTGCTTTACAGAAAAGAGGAACTTTTGGAAGAGGGCAGGATAAATCTTGCCTTAGGGCAGCTTTTCCGGGACCTGATGAGACGTGATATTGTTCTGGTGGATTTATGTGGATTGCCGGGAGATGGAAGGGAGATCTTTCAGGGGGAGAGAGACAGCCTGTTGGAGGAAGCCCTTTTGATCACTGCAAGGGATGACACGTTAAACAGGGTAAAGCATCTGCCTTTAGCTGTTTTGGCCTATCGAAATCCGGAGATTTTGGGACAGGAGCTTTACGGAACAGATTTTCTGGTGGAGAGCTTTGCGGTGGTGGATTTTTATTTCCTGGAGCGGGTGTACCAGAGAAAGCACGGGATTCCCTGGCGGGTCATCGATACCAGGCGGTGTTATCTTCGGGAGATTACGCTCAATGATCTGCCGGATCTGTACCGTCTGTACCAGGGGGAGGGGATCACGGATTTTGTAGAACCTTTGTTTGAATGGCAGGAGGAAGTGGAGTACACAAAAGCCTACATCGAAAAAATGTACCCTTACTTTGGATATGGTATGTGGCTTGTGATGGATAAGGATACCAACCGGCTTATGGGGAGAGCAGGGCTTAATCCCAATATTGTAAATGACGAGTATTTGCTGGAAATGGGATATATCATTGATGTGAAATATCAGAGAAAAGGGTATGGCTTAGAGGTGTGCCAGGCTATTTTGGAGTATGCAAAAGAGGCGGATCTGGGATTTGAAAAGGTGTACTGCTTTGTGGTAAGTGGCAATGCGGCATCCCTTGCACTTCTTCACCATCTGGAGTTTGTCTATGAGAGGGAGGAGATGCGGGAGGGAAAAGCAATGCTTCGGTTTTCTTATGATTTGAGAGAATGAAATTATTGCATTTTGTAACATAATTATTTATAATAGAAAGATACTATACGAAAAATGGTGAAAAAGAGTGGTGGTGAGTACATGGCTGAAATATCAACGGAAGAATTGGAAAAACTGGAAAAAGAATTTCATACGCCGGAAAATATTGTGGAGACCAGAGATTTTGAGGATCCCCAGAAATTGTATGAATCCCTGATAAGGAGCGTTTTGAAATATCATCCCTCCACAGATATTTCCATGATTGAAAAAGCATACCATATTGCCGATGAGGCCCATAAAAACCAGGTGCGCAAATCCGGGGAGGCTTATATTATCCATCCCCTCTGTGTCGCCATTATTTTAGCGGAATTAGAATTGGATAAAGAGACGATTGTTGCCGGACTGCTCCACGATGTGGTGGAGGATACGGTGATGACAGAGCATGAGATTGCGGAAGAGTTCGGGGACGAGGTGGCTCTTTTGGTGGACGGCGTCACAAAGTTAGGCCAGCTCTCCTACGATGCGGACAAAGTGGAAGTTCAGGCGGAAAATCTCCGAAAAATGTTCCTTGCCATGGCAAAGGACATCCGTGTTATTCTGATCAAACTGGCGGACCGGCTTCACAACATGCGCACGTTAAAGTACATGAGAGTGGAAAAGCAGAAGGAGAAAGCCAGGGAGACCATGGATATCTACGCTCCCATTGCCCAGCGTCTTGGAATTTCAAAAATTAAAATTGAATTAGATGATTTATCCTTAAAATATCTGGAATCGGAGGCTTACTACGACCTGGTGGAAAAAATTGCTCTACGGAAAAACATCAGGGATGAGTATGTCCAGAGTCTGGTGGAGGAAGTAAAAAAGCACATTGAGAATGCTGGCATCAAAGCGGAGATCAGCGGAAGGGCGAAGCATTTCTTCAGCATTTATAAGAAAATGGTAAATCAGGATAAGACGTTAGACCAGATTTACGATCTCTTTGCGATCCGCATTATCGTGGATTCTGTGAAGGACTGCTATGCGGCTTTAGGTGTGATCCATGAGATGTATAAGCCCATTCCAGGACGGTTTAAAGACTATATTGCCATGCCAAAGCCCAATATGTATCAGTCTTTGCACACCACTTTGATCGGGCCTACCGGACAGCCATTTGAAATCCAGATCCGCACGGCGGAGATGCACAGGACGGCGGAGTACGGAATTGCCGCCCACTGGAAATACAAAGAGGGCAACACGGGGATGAGCGTTGCCAACCAGGAAGAGGAAAAGTTAAGCTGGCTTCGCCAGATTTTGGAGTGGCAGCGGGACATGTCGGATAACAAGGAATTTATGAGCCTGTTAAAAAGCGATCTGGATCTGTTTTCCGACACGGTATTCTGTTTTACTCCCTCCGGGGATGTAAAAAATCTGCCAAACGGCTCCACGCCGATAGATTTTGCCTACAGCATCCACTCCGCAGTGGGAAATAAGATGGTGGGGGCGAAGGTCAACGGCAAGCTTGTCACCATAGATTATAAGATACGAAACGGCGACAGGGTGGAGGTCATCACTTCCCAGAACTCCAGAGGCCCCAGCCGGGACTGGCTGAATATCGTAAAGAGTACCCAGGCGAAAAACAAGATCAACCAGTGGTTCCGTAGCGAGTTAAAGGAAGAGAATATTATCCGGGGCAAGGATCTGATCCACCAGTACTGTAAATCAAAAGGGATCAATCTTTCAGATATCAACAAGCCGGAGTACCAAAATAAAATCCTGAATAAATATGGTTTCCACGACTGGAATTCCGCCCTTGCCACAGTGGGGCACGGAGGGTTAAAGGAGAGCCAGATTGTCAACCGCATGTACGAGGAGTACAAGAAGGATCATGTGGTTCCTGTGACTGACCAGGATATTTTGGACAATGTGATGGCGGAGAGCGGAATCAGGGAAAGGAATATTCCGGTAAAGTCCAAAAGCGGCATTATCGTCAAAGGGCTCTATGATGTGGCAGTGCATTTTTCCAAGTGCTGTAATCCGGTGCCGGGAGACGAGATTGTAGGGTTTGTCACCAGGGGAAGAGGCGTGTCCATTCACCGGACGGACTGCGTCAATATGATCCATTTATCCGATATGGAGCGGGTGCGGCTTATTGACGCAGAGTGGGAACAAGGCGTAGAAGAGGGAAGCAATGGATTGTATCTGGTTGGGATCAAAATTTTCGGACACAACCGTACCGGGCTCTTGGTGGATGTGTCCAGGATTTTTACGGAGAGGTCTATTGACATTAACAGCATCCATTCCTCCACCAGCAAGCAGGGGATTGCAACCATTGAGATTTCCTTTAACACGAAGGGCAGGGAGGAATTGTCCGGCCTGATCGAGAAAGTGCGCCAGGTGGAGAGCGTCATCGATATTGAGAGAACCACAGGTTAGTCGGTATGTAATATTGAAGAAATGAGAAAGGCATAAGATATGGCAAGGCTTAGAGTAGAACAGTATGTAGTTGGCCAGGTAATGACCAACTGCTATTTTGCAGTAAACGAGGATACCCTGGAGGTTCTGGTCATCGACCCAGGGGACAGCGGAGAGCAATTGATCGCAAAGATAAAGCAGGAAAACCTGATCCCAAGGGCTGTGCTTTTAACCCACGGGCATTTTGACCACGCCATGGCGGCAGGGGAGATTGCAGAGGAATATCAGATTCCTGTCTATGCAGAGGAACACGAGAGAGAGACATTGGAGAATCCTGACATCAACCTCTGCGGTATGCTGGGGAGAAGAGAATCTTACCATGCAGACAAATTCGTAAAAGACGGGGAGGAGCTGTCTCTGGCGGGCTTTGATATTAAGGTGATGTTTACGCCGGGGCATACCCAAGGGGGCTGCTGCTATTATATGGAAAAAGAGCAGGCGGTTTTTTCCGGGGATACCCTGTTTCACGAATCGGTGGGGAGAACGGATTTCCCCGGAGGCAGCGCTTCGGTGCTGTTAAAGTCCATTGAGGATAAATTGATGTCTCTGCCAGGGCAGGTGAAGGTGTATCCGGGGCATAACGATGTCACCACCATCGGCTGGGAGAGACAGTATAACCCGTTTTTATAGGAGATGTTATGATTACCGTTCAACTAAACAGGGCTGATTTTGAGTACGATATTCACTCTCTGGTAAAAGCCTTTTTCCCTGGGCAGGATGTAGTTGTAAACACAGAGAAAAAGGAGCCGGAGGGGGCAATATCGTTTCATCTTATGGTGGATTACAGGGAAGATTTTATTGAAATTAACTTATATGAGACGATGGATACGGCTAAACAGCCTCTTTTATCCAGGAAGTTTGAGGTGGATTTTTCCGACAGGAAAAGTACAAAAAACAGGCTGAAGCAGGAGATCTACAGAATGCTCAGTGAGTGCACTGGCCAGAGCCTTCCCTGGGGAACCCTCACCGGCATCCGCCCTACCAAGATTCCCATGGCTTTTTTGGAGGAGGGAAAGGATGAGGAAGAGATCCGCTCCCATATGAGGGAGACCTATTTTGCCTCAGAGGAAAAGATCTCTCTTTCCATCGAAGTGGCAAAGCGTGAGCTTGCCCTCCTTAAAAAAATTGATTACGACAGGGGGTACAGCCTTTACCTGGGAATCCCCTTCTGCCCCAGCACCTGTCTTTACTGCTCCTTTACTTCCTACCCTTTCAGTTTGTGGGAAAACAGAATTGGGGAGTATCTGGACGCACTGGAAAAAGAGATTGAATTTACGGCACAGCATTTTAAAGGCAAGAAATTAAATGCTGTTTATATCGGCGGAGGGACGCCCACCACGCTAAATCCTTCTCAACTCACCAGATTGATAGAAAAAATAAAGTCTTGTTTTGACTTGAGGGATTGTCTGGAGTTTACCGTGGAGGCAGGCAGACCGGACAGTATCACCAGAGAAAAGCTTGCTGTTTTAAGGGAACAGGGGATTTCCAGGATTTCCATTAATCCACAGACGATGAAGGAGGAGACTCTTCGGATCATCGGCAGACATCATACGGTGCAGCAGGCTTTGGATCGTTTTTATCTGGCAAGGGAGCTTGGATTTGACAATATTAATATGGATTTAATTTTAGGGCTTCCGGGTGAGAATATACGGGATGTGGAACAGACTATGGAGGAAGTGAGAAAGCTTGCTCCCGATAATCTCACGATACATTCCCTGGCGTTAAAGCGGGGGGCCAGGTTAAATATGTTCCGGGAGGAATACAAAGACCTTACCTTTGAAAATACCTGGGAGACCATAGAGATGACGGCAAGGCTTGCCGGGGAGATGGGGATGTCTCCTTATTATCTCTACCGTCAGAAAAATATGGCGGGGAATTTTGAGAATGTGGGGTATGCCCTGCCGGGGAAGGCTGGGGTGTATAACATATTGATTATGGAGGAGAAACAGACTATCGTCGCCCTTGGGGCCGGTTCCATCACCAAGAGGGTGTATGGGGACGGGCGGATTGAGCGGTGTGACAATGTGAAGGATGTAGCCGGGTATATCGAGAGAATCGAGGAAATGATAGAAAGAAAGCGTGTGTTGCTAAGTGATTAACAATTCAAAATTTGGACGAAATTGTTGAGTATGTTGAGAATTTTAGGTGCAACAAAGATGCCAAAAGTCCAACAAGGCTTTGATTCATGACAATAGAAAGCTGCGGAGCATACTTTCTATTGTATACATTCTCGGCATATCGGAGGACACAAGAAATCATTTCAGCCAGATTTACGACATCAAGTCCGGGTACATCAAAACAGAGTGTTTGCATCAAGGCTGGCAGACCAGCGGCAGTGTCCGTGTGGTAAGGCTTGCATTTAACCTTTACACAGACGGAACGCCAAGCGTTGATGACTATGAGAGCAGGGACGAGCAGTTGAGCGAGTGCAGGGGGTATTCCATAAGCGATATTTTCTGCTGCGGTTATGCGGTGTGCTTCTGGCAGGGGATTCAGCTCCGTTACCCGGAATACTGCCAAGAACCGAAGCTCATAGAAGAAATCCTTGCGGCGGTCAGATAGCTGGTGGGCAGCTATCTGACTCTTGCGGCAGTCGCCAAATGGATATGCAAGCATACAGAGGACATCGTTAAAAGAAAAGCTGGAAGCGTTCAAAGTGAAAGCTGCCGGGGCAGACAAGCCGGATATTGGCAAGGCAAAGGGAAAGGAGGAAACGCTTTAGACATAAAAATTTCATAAAAAATTTGTTGCAATAACCGC
>JAMPFA010000062.1 GCA_023664725.1 Roseburia sp.
GAAAAAAAGCAAAATTAATGTTGAGTAATGGAAGAATAACGATACAAGAAATGCCCGTATTCTTTCCGGAGTTTACAGAGGAAGAAGCTAGGGAAATTGAAGCCGAGGTTATGCAGTTAGTGTAGTTAAAGAAAGAATTTAGTCTAAATAACAGCGTAAAGGCGCATGGAAACAGTAAAATGTGAACCATGCGCTTTTTTATTCCCCATATCTTCCATAACCTTACACATGGTTCCACTCCTTTCTTGGCAAATGTATGATATCCGAATATGGTGCCAGCAGGTAATTTTGTTACCATATTTCCTTTTTTTGACAGAAAAGGAAGTAATTCGACAATTTATGATAAGCTGATTTTATATATTCATCTTGGTTTGCCTGTTTATCGTTGACATTTCTGTTTGCTCCCATGCCAAAGCGCAGGAGCAGGCATTGCCAGTAAGCTGTTGTTTAATGTACAGACATTGTCTTATAAAAAGATACTTTCGGAAAAGTGGAGGGATAGGAGACATCCTATTGGAGAGGATATAGAAGTTTGCGATATTGACAATGCTTATAAGGGGTTATGGGAAGATAGTTCACACATCTATCTTTTGTGTTTTCAATTTAATGAGAGTGTTATAAAGGATGTATTCCCCAAAGTAGGGAAAAATATATGAGGCATTCAAATATAAGCTGGAAAACACCATTTTCTATGGACGATTATGACATAACGATTGACCGTAATAAAATTGTGCTGCACATAAAAGATTTTTCTGGAATTGTAGGAATAGACGTTTTGCATGGCTGATCATTGTTTATTAAATGGCAGGAAGGCGGATACAGTACCACTTAAGGTTGTGTATGCAGCTGTGGTGATTATATAAAGGGTTGTCTTTGGGCAGCCCTTTTTATGAACTGGTGGTTAAATTTCAGATGAAGAATGATTATAACATTCTTGGCATAGACAGGCAGGCATCGAAAGACTAGACTCTTTTGATGATATAGGGATAGAGGGAGAAAGGAGGCATACGGCATGGAGATGGATTGTTCTATCGCATTGTTTATACGGGAGCAGCGGGAACGGGAGGAAGAAGAAAAGCGCAGGGAGTTACGGGAAAAGCACGACCCCAGGAAGTGGATTTCTTACACTTTGGAAGAATTGACAGAAGGAATAAAAAAGGGGAAACAGTATATCTATACCCTGCGTCTGGAGTTTGAGACAAGGGAACTGCTTTCAGGAAGGATCAAGATTCCATACATAAAGGATTTTTTTGATGTAAACGATGATGAGCCGGAGACTGCCCTGCTTGCCAGTAACCGGCATAAAGTCACCATGAATATTTCCGATGCGCCCTGTAATAACCCGCAGCAGCCCTTTGAAGAATGGATTGCCCAGACAAAGGAAGCCATGAAAGCCATGCATCTGCACATGAAACTGGAGAAAAAAGAAACTGTGGGGGAAATAGAGTATTTTTGTTTTACTATGCCCACGTCGGCGGGGCAGGTTTACAGCGTAATGTTCCGTCTTCAAAAGAACGGACGGCTGTGTGTAGGCGCATCAAACTGCATGGAAGAAGAGCGGGAAGGAATGGGGCTTTTATTAGAGGCAATGGTTCATGTGATTGAGGAGATAAACCGCTAGGTGAAAGGGGGCGATTTGGAAATGGAAGCAATTACCCATGATAAATTTGTACTGCTGTTAGGAGCCGTATCTTTGTCGGTATTAAAGCTAGAGATAAAAGAGGAATTTGGCAGGCATGGAACCCTGTCTGCAGACGCATCGGCGGGCGGAGATATGAAAGAATATCTTCTGTATGAAAGCGGTGTAAGCGTAACTCTGCAAGGAGAGTCAAAACAGCTGCTGTTTTGCGGGATGCTGACGCAGATGGAAGTAAAGAACCAGGGTTCGCAGTGCATCGTCCATATCGAGGCGGTCACAGGAAGTTATCAGATGGATATGGGGGCGGGAAACAGTATCTTTCAGGATACAGCCCTTACCTGCCGTCAGCTTCTGAAAAAAATATTAAAGCCATATACAAATAGCAAGCTTAAATTTTCCATAACGGACAAAAAACTGGGGCAGATTGCAGTGCAGTACCAGGAAACAGACTGGGAATTTATCAGCCGGGTTTTATCCTGGTATGGAGCCGGCATCTGGGTGATAAGCACAATGCATAACATACATTTGAAAGTGGGTCTGACAGATACCGAGACAAAGGTGGACTGGGACAAACTTCCCTATTCCGCTGTGCGTGACACAGCGCCAAAGGAGAAAAAAGGGGGAGTAAAAAGCCATATCTGCTATAAGACAGAAGCCTACGAGTTCCTTACCTTAGGGGAAAAGGTAAGGTTTCATGGAAAAGAACTTTATATTGGGAAAATTGAGAGATGCATCGATAAGGGGACGCTGGTAAATAAGTATTCTTTATATTTTAAAGAAGGGTTTATAGTGTCGAGGTATGGAAATCCTTATCTTGGCGGCATATCGGTAAATGGAATAGTGAAAGAAGTAAAACGGAATAAGATACAGGCATGCTTGCAGTTTGACGCCTTGAAGGAATGTAAGAGCCAGTACTTTTTTCCTTTTTCTACAGTTGCGGCATCCCCAGATGGAAGCGGATGGTACTGTATGCCAAAGAAAGGCGACATGATCCGGGTTTTCTTTCCCACAGAAGATGAAGGGCAGGGTTATGCCATTGCAAATGTTATGGGACAGTCAGCTCCCTCAGCGTCAAGTCCCATAAGCAATCCTGATTTAAAGGATATTACTGCACCGGATGGAAAAGCCATGAAGTTTATCCAGGGAGGGATACAGCTTTCGGTGGGAAAAGAAAAAGGCGTGGTCAAATTGACAAACGACGGGACGGCAGAGATAAAAACAGATGAGGATATCGAAATCTGTGCGGCAGAAATGATTTCTTTTTCCACGGAAGAAGAAGGAAAGATAGAGGTGACAGCCGGTACACAGATAACAATTGAAAGCGATTCGGGCTGCAGCATTTCCATGACTAAAGAAGAGGTGGAGATAAATGCGGTAAAGATAGAAAGCAATTGACGGAGGTTTGCAATGTATAGTTTGCATGATATAGAAGTGACCAATATTTCTGTGAAAAAAGTACTGGACTGTGAGATAAAGTCTGAGATCGGGGAGCACAGTTCATTTACGATCACAGCTTTTGTGGACCAGGAAGATTTTCTCCAAACTACACCTGACTGCCAGGACATAGAGATATGGCTGAACGGAGAGGACGGGAAGAAAAGAATTTTCTCAGGTATTGTCACAGGCATTCAAGTGTCAGAGTCAGGGCAGGTGGAGACGGTGCAGATTCAGGGGAAAAGCCGCAGCTGGCTTATGGACCGCACAAAACGGTGCCGGACATTCCAGGATTCCAAGATGAGTTACCAGGCGCTGGTGAAAGAAATTTTAGCGGACTACGGGGGAAGTTCCCTTGTGTATGCAGGGTCTAATGAAGCCATTGGAACATTGATCGTCCAGTATGATGAGACAGATTGGGACTTTTTACAGCGGGTCCTTTCCCGGATTGGGCTGATGCTTACGCCGGAAAGCCGTGAGGACGGCATAAAACTGTATGCCGGGATTCCGGCTTTCCCAAAAACAGAACTGACATATAGTATTTTGGAAATGGAAAAGGATATGGAGGCTTATTACAGCCTTAAAGCCAATGGCAGGAAAGTCCATGCAGCGGATTTTACCCAGTATCTGGTGTCTTCCGGGCAGTTGTTAGGGATTTTTGCTTCCACTGTGGCAGAAGGGCAGCAATTGTCTGTCTATCGCTATAGATATTCTTTTGAGTCCCAGGACATGGTGGGATATTACAGGCTTCAGGGCAAAAAGGGGTTAAAAAGCGAAGCGGTTTATCCCATGCACTTAATTGGGGTTGCATTATCAGGCAAAGTCGTAAAAGTTTCCGGTTCCAACATACAGGCAGCCATGGAGATTGACGGAGGGAATGCGAAAAAACGGGCATCCTTTTGGTTCCCATATTCTACTCTGTCGGCATCCACAGATGGAAGCGGCTGGTATTGTATGCCGGAAAAGGGGGATGATGTGCGGATTTATTTCCCTTCCAAGCAGGAAGGAGAAGCTATTGCCCTCAGTGCGGTAAGCAATTACGATGCGCCAAAGGACGGTGGGGAGGACCGTATGCAGGACCCCAACAGCAGATACCTGAAAAGCAAGTCGGGACAGGAATTGGCGTTAGCGCCGGATTACATGAAATTATCCTGTGGAAAGAGTAAGTCTGCCGTGACCATTCAGACAGACGGAAAAATCATAATCCAGGCAGAAGCAATGGTGACAGCTATGGCCAAAGAGGAAATAAAGCTTTATGCGGAAGAAAACTTAAATATCCATGTACAGGAAAGCGCATCCATCTCCAGCATAAAGGGAGGGATGATTGTGCTGGGAGAGGGAAAAGCAGGGATATACGGCACAGAGGTGAAATATGACTAGTATTCGTTGTACTAGACAGGGGGAGAAAGCAGATGGACAGGGAGACGGCGTTGCACAGTTTCCAGGAGATGGCATCCCGAAGGGCTGAAGAGTTTAGGGCATATATGGGAGAGTACATACTGGACCACGGAGAATACATGGAAACCATGGTAAGGGCGGCAGCAGAACTTTTGGGAGAACAGATGAAAAAGCGGCAGAAAGAATACGTATGTTTTATGTATTTTTCCATGTTGCGAACTGATTTGGTAAACAGGAATTACCGGATTTTCTTCCATGGGCTGGATATGCGCTGGTACATGGACGAAGAGCCATTGGAAGTATATGTGGAGGCAGAGGAATTGTTCCTGCCTTTAGAGGAATTTTGGAAAGAGTTAGAGAATGAGAACCAGGGATACGGAGGAACGGTCAACCGCTATGATATCCAAAATATTATACTGGACCAATTGGGATTCATAGACAGTACCATTTGCCAGATACTTAGATACCGGCTTAGAGACTGGGAAGAAAAAGGAATCTTTGACAGCATTGTACGCACGCCATACTGGATTTTAAAATGGGGGGAATACCGTGACCAGTCGGAGATACTGATCCAGACAGACCGGGTGGAAAAAGAAATAACCGTATGGAAAGACGAGACGGCCAGAGCCGCCCATGACCCGGAGGCGCTGGTGTTTAGTTACTGGTATAAAGGGAGTTATGAAGAAAGAACGCTGCGCAGCCTGGATATGCGGTTTATTACTTTTGAAGAATGCAGCCTGACCAATATAGAGTTTATAGACTGCAATATGGAAGGCTGCCGCATTATGGGTACGAGGCTTGCCGGGTGTAGTTTCCAGGGCTGTAATTTATGGGGTGCGGATTTTCGCAGATGCAGTTTTGAAGGATGCGACTTCAAGGGTGCAGAGCTTACAGCCGCTATATTCCCGGAACAGAGCGTTCCATACCTAAATATCAGCGCAGAGCAGCTTCAGGTAATCCGCATAGACAGGGGGGATGGGCATTGAGATATTTTTTTGTGATGCAGGACGTTGGAATGCCTTGTACCATTTCGTACAGAGATTTTGACATAACCGGGGGGCGTCATTCATTTACCAGGGAGGACAGTGAGCGGCTTAATGAGTCAGTGGTATTGTATCTGTCAGGAAACGGGAAGGAAGCCAGATGGGATTTTCTCCAGCGTCCTGTGGCCATGTTTTCAGAGCGGTTCCGGCATGTTTTGGATGCATATGAACCAGGTTTGATAGTTCAGGAAGTGGTTTTGATCCATAAAGAAAATTCCCTGCAGTACCGGTATGTCCATACATTGATGGAGCAGATAGAAGCGGTAAGCAGCCAATCAGAATATTACCCTAACGGGACGGAAAAGCGGATCGTGTTAGACAGCGGAAAAATCGGGAGGCATAACCTGTTCCTATTAAAAGACAGCCAGAGGAAAGATCCGGTGGTCAGTCTTGCGCTGGCGGAAAGCATACTCCGCCGAAAGCCAATGGGAATCTGCCTGGAAGAAGTGGAGGTAAGGTAAATGGGGAAAACATCATATAAGGAATTGGAAAACAAGGTAAACGACGCATATGAAAAATTTGCCAATGCATATGATGCCCAGGAATCTGCCACCAAACAGCGGGAAGAAGCGGAACAAAAACGTAAGGATGCCCTAAACCAGCTCCAGTTTGGAGGTCCGACACAAGAGAACCTGGAAGCGGCCGAAAAGGCAGAAAAGGAATTTAATGATGCAAAAAAAGCGGAGGAAGACGCCCAGAAAGAATTGGAAAATACAGCAGAGGAAGCTCAGCAGGCCCAAGAGGAGATGGAGAAGAAAAAGGATGAACTCCGCAACAGCCGCAGTACGGATACGACGTATGTAGTACACTGTGCCAGTATTGAGTGCTCCTGTGGTATGCGGGAGAGCCTGTTGGTGCTTGGAGCTTCCCATGGGGTAAAGACCCGGCAGGTTCCACAGATTACGGTAAAAGATTATGCATTAGATAAAAATATCATTAATTTTGGCGGATGTACAAGCATGGAAAACCCAAAAGTAAAAGAGGCAGCGGAAAATGCGGCGAAAGAGGCGAGAAAAGCCATAAAGGAAAAAGAGACCTTTATGGATAAGGTCATTAATTTTTTCACTAAGGCAGATGAGATTGAAGTGGAGGAAAGCCTGATGGAGCAGTGCATAGGAGAGTGCATAGCAACATTTCCTGCAAATGCAAAGTGGGAGAAAGGGCATGAAAAGGTTTTTGTAAACGGGGAATCCGTTTTACTGCGAAAGTGTGACATTACATGCGATTACGGCGGGCTTATCACGATTATATTCTCTGGTCAGCCGGAATAGGAGGGAAAGCATGGAACTTACCTATCAGGGGCTAAAAATATGTCTTCCCATTGAGGGAGTTGTTGAAATAGAATCTTTTGAGATGGATGCATCCTTTAATGCCCATGCATTTGCCGGGCTTGTACTTTTAATGGAAGAGGAACGTATCCAGAAAAGTGTACATGGCATAAAGGATGGGGACGGAATCAAGGTGTATGAAAAGGTCGGCAGAGAGATACTCTTTGCCGGGAAAATCGTCCACGCAAAAATGAGGCGGGAGCGGGGATTGTGCCTTATGGAACTGAGAGCGGCTTCCTATACGGTGGACTGGGAGGAAGAACCGGTAAGCCAGAGCTTTTTGGATTTGGGGCTGACGTACCTTAAGGTAATGAAAAAAGTGTTAAAGAACCAGCCAGGGGCAAAAATCATAGACTGCGTGACAAATGGGGCCAAAATTCCTGATTTCCTGCTTCAGTATGAGGAAAGCGACTGGGATTTTCTGGTGCGCCTTGCCAGCCATTTTTATACGTTTCTTGTGCCTGACTATAAGGCGGGATACGGCCGGGTTTATTTCGGGATACCGGATACAGGAAAAGAAATACTCCTGAAGGATAAGGAATATAAAGAAATCAAGGATATGGACCAGCACTACCGTGTAGGGAGCTGTTTTAACAACCTGCCCCAGGAGAGCATGAAATGGGAACTGACGTCTCTTAGGAGCTTGGATTTGGCGGACAAGGTAAAGTTCCAGGGGATTGAAACAATCGTGACTAAGGTCAGTTATAAAACGGTAGATGGGGCCTTAGTGCGGACATATGAACTGAGCCGAAAAAAGGGTGTGGTATGCGTTCCAAAGAAAAACCCGAACATTTTTGGCATGAGCATTCCAGCCACAGTAAAAGAGCGGTCCGGGAACTGTGTGCGGGTGCATTTCCATATTGATGAAAAATATGAGGCCTCTTCAAAGAACAGGTATTTTACCTATGCGGTGGAGAGCAGTTTTATCTATTGTATGCCGGAAGTGGGAAGCCAGGTGCATATTTATTTCCCAGGGGATGATGAGGGGAGCGCAGTGGCAGTCCATGCCCTGCGGGCATCTGCGGTTCCGGCGGCATCCGGCGCCGGCTCAGGGGCAGGGTATGCCCAGATTCCGGATAACAAGTCTTTTTCCAATGTAAACGGAGCAGAGCTTATGCTTACGCCGGGGACCGCCAGCATGAGCCCCGACCAGTCCGGTGAAACCTGCGTTACATTGGATACAGAGGGAAATGCGAATATAGCAGGGAATAAGATTGACATCCATGCAGAGAAGAACCTTATCATGGGGGAGCCTGGGAGTGAAGGGGGAAACCCGGTAACAGGAGCTGTTTTAGAGGCAGGGATGATTTCCTTTCAGATAGGGAAGGACGGCGCAAGCATTGACCTGTCAGAGGAAGTAAAAGTTGTTGCCGCATTCGTGCGCATGGAGGCGTCGGACAGGTCTCCGGCGGACCCTGCCGCAGGTGAGGTGTTAAAAAATATTACAGAAGGAGATGCAGAGGCCAGGAACGAGATTAACCAGGCAGCCAGTGATCAGCTGGTAGCAAAATATGATGAAGGGAAATCCCAGATTTTAAACGGGGCAGTAAAGGTACTGGGCACAGCGGTTACTATGATAGTGGCGGTTGGCATAACAGTGGGCACAGGAGGCGGGGCAGCGCCTATAGCTGCCACCCTTCTGTTAGGAGCAGGCAATATCGGATTTGGGCTTTCGGATATGGGGGAGGGGGTTGATAATGTCAATAAGGCGAAAAGCGGGGATCTGAGCAAAGGGCACAACTTCCTGCGGGATGATGTGATCAAAAATGATAAATTATACGATTTCGCAAGGTTTGCAACGGATGTTGCCTTTGGATTTGTGTCAGGGGCGGCGATCGGCAAGGCCAGCGGAGTATTTAAACTTGGCCGGCTTGCCTGTGGCAGCGAGGAACTGATCAAATTTAAAACGGCATTCCAGGTAGGGGGGAATGTGCTCAACGGCCTTTTAGGCCAGCTTGCCACCACAGGTAAGATAGACCCTTTGGGGCTTGCGGCCAATTTTGGGATCGGCCTTATCCAGGGAATCCTTGGGACCACTGCAACAAACAGCTTATTGAACAAATTGGGCCTGACTGGAAGCCAGTGGGAGAAACTGGCGAAAGCCCTGACAGGCACTGTAGTGGATACGGGGATAGATGCACTGCTGAGCAAACTTCTAGGGCAGGATTTCAATTTATGGGACAGTCTGGCCAGAAATGCATTTGTCAATGCGCTGTCTTCTTATATCAGCGACCCGGTGGATGCCGTTACAGGGGCATATGCCGTCACGGCCACTGATTTTATCATCGCCAGCGTGCCAAAGGCTTTAGAGCTTACCCGGACATACAGCTCCACGAATACGAAAGACTCCGTGCTGGGAAGAGGATGGAGTTTCCCCTGCGCCAGCCGGATTTATCTGGATACCGGTGATACAGAAAATACGAGGGTGCATTTGGAAGCGGTTACAGGCCACAGCCTCTGTTTTAAGAAAGAGGGGGAGGAATGGGTGAACCAGTGCAGAGGAACTGCCCGTTTTTCTTTAAAGACAGGCGGCGTTGCAGCCCCGGAACAGGAGACCTTTCTCTTATCCGACGTCATAGAACATACCCTCTGCGCCTATGACAGCCGGGGGCGGCTTTCCTATGTGGAATACCCCAGTGGCCAGAAACTGGAATTTACCCATGATGAGGAGGGCCTTAAGCGGATTGCCACGCCCCTTGGGAATATCCTTGAAGTGGAGAGCAGACAGGGGAGGATTCTTGGGATAAGCGATGAAATCGGGCGCAGGGTGCGGTACCGCTATGAAGGGGATCTTCTGGTGGACGTGGTACATATGGATGAGGGCATCACCCATTATGAGTATGATGAGGGCGGGCATATCATGTCCGTCACTGACCAGAACGGCAGCCGTTACCTTGAAAATGAGTATGACAAGAGGGGCAGGGTTGTGCGCCAGGGATTCCCCGGAGGCGTATACCAGACATTTGACTATGACGACGCACACCGGAAGAACCGTATTTATTACA
>JAMPFA010000063.1 GCA_023664725.1 Roseburia sp.
TTACAAATTCGTAGGTCAAATCGACTAAAGTACCTATAAGTGGAACGCAATAGAAATATCGTGGCAGGGCTTTGTATCTATCCAGAGTATCTTAGGAAGATGGTCTGGATAAATACAAAGGAAAGGCGGCATAGCATGTCAGGTATTTTTAAGAAAACGTATACCGTGGCAGAACCCAGGTGTGGGCTTACAGTTTTTAGTATGAAAGGCAGTGAGATTAATCTATTTGGGAGCCATACGGTGATAAAGACATCGGCGGAGGATTTTTTTGAACCTATAAAAGATTTCCTGCATGAAAAATTTGTGGAAGAGAAAGCGGATACCATGTATTATATAAGCATGATAGATACAGTGGTACTGGGGTGCTGGCAGGTGTGGCCATTGTTGGAGGGGTGATTGCAACTTTTGCGTCATGTGGTGCAGCAACACCTCTTTTAGGGCTGGGGGTTGTATTGGGAGGAGCGGCTGTCTCGTCGTACAATTATACGAAAACTCTGGACTGTGACAGAACTATAGGGCGTGAACGGAGCTGGTTACAATTTTACGTAGAGAGAACGGCAAGAGAGTTTCAAGGCGCAGCAGCAGATGCGGTTGAAGTAACTGCTGGGGGAGAAATAGTAATGGGGCTAACCGGTACAGCCGCACTAATTGCTGCAATGGTTCAGTCAGGAAAAGGTGGTGAGAGTAAGGAAGGGGTTGAGGTTAAAGAAAATAACTCAAAGACATTGGATGATATATTAGAAGATGCAGAGCAGGGAAGAACCACAAAAGGAAAGACAACTCAATATGTTAAATCAGGCACATATGAACAAGCATCTGAAGATTTTGATGCTCTTAATCCTTCAAATGTGAAAGAAATCGACACTAAATTTGGTTCAGGAAAAACAGGGACATTATCAGATGGAAGAACAATTACTGCACGGCCAGGAAGTAGTGAGGGGTGTCCAACACTTGAAATTCGTAGTTCAAATGGAAGGGGAATAGAAATAAGATATGGAAAATAAGAATGTTGAAGAATGGATAAAAATAAAGAAATATGGAGTACCAGATGGAGAATTTATGATAACAAGTTTTGTTCAGGATATTGAGGGAGTTAAAATTGTATTAGAAGATGATAAGTGTATAGTAAAAATCCTTTTTGATGGTATTCCGGTGCTATTAAGGAATACTGTTGAAGGCCTGAGAATGCGTACATGGGGAGAAGTTCAATCTAAATATCAAGATAAGAATTTTTTCAGATATAACTTTTTGTATAAAGTAGAAAATTCAGATTTGATTAATTGGTGTGTTGAAGAAAGTTGTGGTTTTTATGAGAATAATCAATTGATGCATTTTTGCATAGTTACTAGTGAGGAGATGATTGATATAATATCAACATTTGAACCAGTAATTGAAGTTGTTTAAGCATTTATAAATCCATTAATGAGTCATTAAGAATATTTAGATATAGAGGCAAGGAGAAAGTGGTTATTTTGATTTGCCGGAAAATTCCCAATCTATTGTGCATATGCCAGATGGAACCACACAACCAGCAACACGAATGTGGATTAGAAATAATGGAACAGGCACATGGCACGGGTATCCTATGCCATAAAAGTAGGTAATGAATAATGATGATTAATGACAGTAGAATGGAGGTTAAAATGAGTTTTTATATTCAAGCAAGTAATCCAAGAACATTATATTCATTAGAGTTAGAAGATGAGAGTTTATCTGATGCAATTGAGAGTGCATTTGTATCTAATACGGAAAATGCCATATTAGTGTGGAATTATATAAGTATTCCATTGTCATATAAATATGATATAAGCTACATGATTGAAGACATATTAAATTTGTTGTCATCCCTACAAAAGATGGCAAAGGGCAAGATGGAAATACATTGGCTTCCAGATACATTTCGATGTAATTGGTTAATCAGTTGGGATGCTGACCAGTTACGGATAGAAGCAAAGTGGGAGTGTACAGTCGGACATTTGGAGGGATTATTAAATGAGAAACCTGTTATCACACTTACCCCAAAAGAGTTTTTGAGCGAATGGAAAGAGATTTTGTTTATGGTAATAAAAGGGCTGAAAAACTGTGGGTATGATGAGTATAAAATAAAAGGGATGCAGAAGTTGTTGGAGCAATATAGTCATATTGAAGAATTGGGTGTCTTATATAGGGACTAAAGGGAATAATATGAAACTCAACAAGAAAATTTTCCCTGTATTAAATATGATAATAAAAATTTAAGGAAAATACTCGGTGAGAAGAGAATGAAGGGGGATAAAAGTTAAAGGAACTCTCATTTCATTTACTTGAACTTGTAGGTATTGACAAGATGCTAGTCAGGCAGAAAGATAAAATTATAGGAAATATAATATAGAAACGGGAAGTGAATTATACATGCAAGCATGATTTAAGAAAGGCGGCACACCATGAACGACTGGTACAACATTCTTGGGATAGCCAGGGATGCAGATGATGCACAGATAAAAACGGCTTACCGGAAGCTGGCGAAGAAATACCATCCCGACGCCCATCCCGGTGATAAAGAATGTGAGGCACGTTTTAAGGAGATAACAGAGGCATATACCATCCTCTCTGATCCGGCAAAGCGTAAAAAATATGATGAAACGCTTTCACAGGGAAGACAGGAAAACGCTGAAAACAGAAGAGCAGGAAACGCCGGGCGGCAGACAAGGGTAAATCCTGGGAATGACACAGTAAATGTAGATTTCCAAAATATCTCCAGAAACTTTGAGCAGTTTTTCGGATTCAACCCTAACACAAAAGACGTAGTAAACCCGGAGAAATTAAAGTCAAGAGCAGGGGACAACCCTTTAGATACCACAAACCTTTTTGAAGCGTTTATGGGGATTAAGAGGTAGCGCAGATGAATGTAAAAAGAAAGATAAATTACGCAGTTATGGTTCTGTGCATTGTAATCGCCATCTTAGCGCTGGTGCAGCTGGGATGGCATGAGGGCTTTACCTGGGCAGCCGTGGCCATACTGGTGGGACTGATCCACCTTGTACTCCCGGAGGGGAATGGCATTTTATATATGGAACAAGAACCGCCGGAGCTTTTGCGGGAAATGCTTTTGCCGGAGGGGACAGCCACGGAGCTTGCCCTTTTAAATGAAGAGGGGGATTCCCTTGCCACCTGGGATATTTACGGGAAAAACGGGATCGTCATCTGCAGGGATACCGGGGAGAACAGCGTGACGGTGAATTTGGACAACACCACATATGCCAGCATGATCGATGTGGAGCATGCGGTTTTGAACTTTTTTAACGGCGCATGGTACATAGAGGATATATCTTCAAAAAACGGTGTCAGCATCAGAAAAAGCGATGGGAAAAAATATAAGATTTCATACGGGAAACCATGCAGTGATCGTATTTGACCCAAAGAAAAAGGAGACGGTGCTTTTGCCGGGGGATTCCAACGGTCTGGTGTACTTAAATGAAAATGCGGTATATGTGCCCACATCCTTAAATCCTTATGACAAGATCGAGCTTGGAAAGTCCGTGTTTGTGTTTATTCCATTCTGCGGCAACAATTTCATGTGGGGAAGTGAGCCGGAATGACAAACTTTGTTTTAATCAGCCTGTTGTGTTTGATTATTTTTATCCTGGATTTTGCAAAGCTGTTTATCAAAAAGCCTGTCCCGGAGAAGATACCGGATATCGGAAAGAGCATGACCATCGGCGGCCGGGAAGTGCAGGAAGACCAGGTGGGCGCCATGGAGACAAAAAACGGCGTTATGGCAGTGCTTGCTGACGGGGCAGGAAAGGAATACGGCGGGCGGATTGCCAGCCGGATCGCAGTAGATACCTGTATGGACATTTTCGGGGATTTCAATGCCTTCCATAACCCCCAGTACTATTTCAGAAAAGCATTTCATAGTGCCAATATAGAGATTTTAAAAGCCCTTGGGGATGAAAACCGGGGGTCTGCCAGCGTGGGATGCGTGTTTGTGGCATCGGGATACCTCTATTACGCACAGGTGGGGAATGTAAAGATCTGTGTACACCGGGAGGGAAATCTCATTCCGGTCTCCACCGGCCATACGGTGGCTGTCCTGGCAGAACAAAAATTCCATGAGGGGACCATCTCCCGTGAAGATGCACTGGCACTTCTTGAAAATAAGAGACTTTATAATTATCTGGGACAGGACAGTTTTCAGGATATAGAGCTATTTGATGCGCCTGTTAAATTGAAGCGGGGAGATATTGTGGTATTAATGAGTGACGGCGTCTATGACCTTATTGGAGTGCGGGAAATGGAATCAGTTTTAAACAGGGATTCGGACTGTCAGAAAAAGGCTTATGACATTATAGAATTAGTGAACCAGTATACCGGGGAGGAAAAGGACAATGCCAGCATCATCCTCTTAGGTATGGGAAAGGGAGCTAACGCTTATGCGAAAGCAGAATTCGGAATTTAACACAGCCTTTACCTCAGAGGCGGGCAATGTCAGGCTCTGTCTCTACCGTGACGGGTTTTTGAAATGCCAGTCAACAGACCAGTCCCTCACCATGGATTTTGTAAGGGAGGAGAGGATTGGGCAGGACAAGGTAGCCGCCCATGAAGAGCGGAATAACCTGTATACATACCTGGGGCAGGAAAAAGAATTCCATCCCTTTATCTCTAAAAAGATAAAGCTCTTAAATACCGATGTCATCGCATTGTTTACCCGGGGAATCTGGGAAAATGTGGATGGCGGGGAGCTGGGGGATGTGTTCGCAGAGGCCTTCAGCGAGCCTCAGGAATTAGTGGATGATGTGGAGGAGCTGCTTTTGTCCAGACAGCCGGAAAATCTGGGCAAATATACCTTCGCCACTGTGTTTGTAAATAAAGTTTTTATTGATCCCAACAGAAAACGCAGGATAAAGAGGATCATTATGACGGTGATTCCTATCGTTATTGCAGCGGTGATTCTTACGGTGGCGCTGATCCTCCTTCACAACAAAAGAGTGGAGAGGCGCATACAGATGGAACTTGGCTGCACAGATACCATCGAATATATCCAGATTGATAATTATGTGCGGGCGAAAGAGCGGTGTGAGGAGGCCATGGGGCTTGCAGAGAAATTAAAAGACCGCTCTATGCAGAAAAAACTGGGAGACTATCAGAAGCTGATCGAGGCAGTGCTTTTGGCGGAGGAAAAGCTCTCGGACAACCAGTTTGCCGATGCGCAAAAGCAGTATAAGGAAGCGGCAAACCGTTCCCGGTATGTGGACAGCCTGGGCCTTGATTATATAGATGAAAGGCTTAAATTAACGGCAGATTATATATCCGTTTATGACTTTATCAGTCTGGGAGATAACCTGGCCCTCAACTTACAGTACGATAAAGCGGAGGAGAAATACCTGGAAGCAAAAGCCACCGCAGGGGCCATATATTTTGATGAGGGCAGGACGGAAGCGATGGAGGCCTTAAAGAAGCTCTATGAAGACCAGAAAGCCCAGAAGGAAGAGGAAGAACAGGAGCGGAAAGAGAAGCTTACAAAACAGGAATCCGGGGCAAATTCTACTGCCCAGGGGGATACGGCATTTGCCCAGGGGGACTATGAGAGTGCAAAGGTGTTTTACCTTTCCGCAAAGCAGACCTACGACGAGCTGGGGGATAAGGTTCAGAGCGGGGCTATACAGGAAAAACTGGACGCCCTGGAGGAAAAGATAGACCAGAGGGAGACAAAAGAGCAGGAGGCTAAGGGTTATATAAAACAGGCAGAAAACGCAGAGGCAAATAAGGACTATTTATCGGCAAAGAAATACTATCTGCTGGCAAAAGACATTTACGCTTCATTGGGCATGGAAGATAAAGTAGAAGAGATCAGCCGCAAAATTGAGAGGCTTGAAATAGATATGGATGCAGGGAGCGGTTCAGGACAAGAGTCAGGGGGCGGGGAAGTCACGGATGGATGAGAAACAGGATTTTTCCATGGAAGAGTACATAGAAAAAAGAATGATGGAGATTACAGATTTAGACCAGCGCCGTGTGTTTAAACAGACAGTGGGGGATATCCTTGCCCGTGTATATGCTTACAGCAAAAATGCATATGAAAAGCTGGAGGCAGATATTTTGGAGGAGTGCAGGGAGGATGGGAACCGTTACGCTATCTATCTTTCCATGACAGACAGGGAGCATTATGATGCGACGGACACTTTTTTGTATCCCATGAAGATAAGGGATACAAAAGAGGAAAAACTATCCTGCCAGGAGATAAAAGATGCCGCCGGCAGGGGGGAACAGGTAAAATTTTTTACCGTATTTTTAAAAGACACGGCTTCCCGGATCTTTTCCCTTTTAGACCAGGAGGAACGCTGCTTTAGTGGATGCATCCGGACGGATAAAGGGGAGTACCGGGGGGCATTTTTCCTAAAGAGGAATGAAGAGTACCTTAAGATGATCGAAGAGCTCTATGTCTCTTTCGGGGTGAATTTTAAGTCCTGGCTTACGGTATGCACAGCGTATCTTACTAAGCTTTTGGATGTGTATCTATACTCTGTGGAAGAGATGGGTGAGGAGGAAGAGATACAGGGCATAGAGGTGGACTTTGAAGAATACGCAGGGCAGATGGAGTATGGGAGGATCCCTTTGTGGAACTTAAAGCCTTTAAAGGAAAAGACCAGCACCTACCCCAACCCCTGCGTTGACAAGATCAATTACGAGCATCAGATTTTCTCCCAGAGGCTTAAGGGGGACTGCAGTTACCTGGTAAGGGATGTCGGAGTGGAGATCACCAACATCCGGCGGCTGCATGGGGACTTGTATATCACCTGTCCTATTCCAGGGCCCTGTGACTGGAATCTTTACGAGCTGCATCAGAATACAGGAAGGGAAAGTTTCCTTTACCCGGTGCTTTCCAACCAGTATAAAGAAACCTTTTCCGGAAGTATCACAGAAATGTACAAAAAAAGCATAAAGACCCGGGGGGAGATGGCCAGGCTGATAGAGTCTTTTGACTGCGGAGAAAGTCTTATCTATCAAGGTTTTGAAATATTAGACCATATGCCCAAGGAATGTATACCTTGCAATTATAATATGGATGGTTTCATCCTGGATGAGATACGGACAGGAACCAAGGGGCAAGTGCTTTTAGTTTTTTTTCAAGCGGTAGACCCTGGGAATTATTTAAACGAAGATATAATGAGTTTTCTGGTGACGCAGGTGCAGAGAATTTTCCCGGATTACCGCTGTGCAGGCAGGATCAAAAAGGGGGAAGGGGATTGAATTTTTTATGGGATATAGCGCTTCGGGCAAAAGAGCAGGGGTTTAGGGAAGAGGAACTGTTATTCAGACAGGCAGAGGAGTACAGTCCCTATTATGAGCAGTCGTTTCCCTGTGTCAATGAGACAGAGGTAACTTCCCCTGTGATAGAATTGAACCTTCTGTACCGTTTTGCAGATATTTTCCAGGATATCCTGATGCAGGAAAACTCCGGGCTTACCCAAGAGGAGTACAGCCAGTTTGGGGTTAAATTTATCGATGCTGCGCTGCATGTGATCCTCTATGCGGATTTAAGGCACGGGCTTACCAAGCGGGAGATTTATATAAAGAAAATAGCAAAAGAGTTTCGGGAGGGGATTTTCTTTTCCGGGATGGCGAAGGATTTTAACTGGATCGAAAGGCCACAGCAGGAACGCCTGGCAGCCCTGGCTCTGACTCAGATGGAGACAGGCTCCTCTTTAAGATTATTCCGCAGGGCGGTTTTAATCCTGTATCCAAATGCCAGGCTCTATCAGATAAAAAAAGAGGACAAAAAACTGCTCCTTTATTTAAGCTGCAGGGAAAGTGAAACGGAGACAGGGAAGATGGCCTTTGTATCCGATATGTTCCTGCCTGTGGGATATGACATTAAGGTGTTCTTTGAGTACCATTTTGGGATTATCGGAGTGGAGGGCACCATGAAGGTAGATGAGACTGCCCTGTACTAAGCTTGGCGGGGACTGCCTTATCAAGGAAGGGGAGACATTTATGGACAGGTATACATACACCCTAAACCAGGATAAAACCAACCAGACATACCGTTCTTACAGCAGAAGTGAGCTGGAGCTTATGACTACCTTCCAGCTCCGGGACATCTGTTTCCGGGAGCGGATCATAAACGGGATCCAGGCGTCTTTGGACAAGGATGAGCTGATCCGGCAGATCATGCGTTTCCGGGGAAGGAAAGAGGGGCTTTTTATTACGGAATATAAAGAAGAGGGTATGGAACGCCTGGAAGAAATGCTAAAGACAACAAGGATCCATGTCTATCCGGAACTTATAAAAGGATGTGCAAAAATCGTTGCCTATCAGGGGATTGCCATTACCTGTTCTGACGGGCTGGCCATAGGATATAAGGAAGAAATTGCAGACACCAATGCACTTTTGGTAAGCGGCGGGGAAGTCTGTGCCATTTTAAACGTCCGTTCCTTAAAGGGGCAGAAAGACAGGCTGTACCTTACAAAATCAAAAGAGCTTCCCTGCAGGGAAGCCAGCGTAAAAAGCTACCGTCTCTACTGCATGGACAAAAGGCAGTCCGAGTGGCTGTACCGCCTGTATGAAACCGGGTATGATATGTGTCCGGAGCACCTTGATTTTTATGAGGCTCCGGTGATGGATTTTAAAGTGCGGGAACTTTTCCAGATGGATATGCCCCTTGCCATAGATTTCGGCACCACCAGCACGACGGCAGGCCTTTACTTAGATTCCAGCTATTTAGAGCTGCTCAAGGATGACCCGGTAAGGGAGGCCTTAAAAGAAAATGAGACAAACTATGTGACATTCCCGGGGGAGGGCGGCAGGGAGACGCCGCTCCTTCCCTCAGCAGTGGGGGTGCTGGGGATTGAAAGTGGGGAAATTAAGTATGTGTTTGGCTATGAAGCCAGTCGCCTCCTTCGTTCTAGTTACATTGATGAGGGTTTCTGTGTTTTTTATGATATCAAGCGCTGGATCAGCGACCCGGAAAAAGAGGAGGAGCTGGTGGACGGGAAGGGCAGGAGAAGTTTTGTAAAAAGGAAAGAGATCATCCGGGCCTTTTTGGAGCATGTCATATCCTGTGCCACCCAGAAGTTTAAGTGCTCTTTTAAAAGCCTGCATCTGACTGCCCCGGTAAAGCAGAAAAAACTGTTCCTGCGGCTTTTTAAAGATATCCTTCCAGAGTATGAACTGATGGAGGAGGACATGCTGGATGAAGGAGTTATAAACTGTAAAAGACTTCTTAATCAAAATAAATACAAAAGAGCCACAG
>JAMPFA010000064.1 GCA_023664725.1 Roseburia sp.
TTCCGGTTCCATCCCATACACTCTCCTCCGGCAACGGGATTTTTTTCATAAATTTCCACCTCATAACCGGAAAGCCTTCCATAAATTCCTGCTGACAGCCCTCCGATGCCGCCGCCTACGATTACAATTTTCTTCCCACTCATTGTTTTCCTCCTGCTAATTCAATATTCTATATTACTGTGTTATCATTTTTATTTGCCACTCCGCAGCATATCCACCACCCATTCCGGTTCCGGCAGAGGAATTTCCGGGCGCATGGCATGCTGTTCCATAATCCCATGGATGGCACACCAGTACATATTTGACAATGCCATTACATCCCCTTTCCGAATGCTTCCGTCTTCCTGCCCTGCCCTCACCCTTTCCTGGCTATACGCAATGGTATCTACAGACGCCGCCAGGCTTTGAAGCCGCTTTGGAATATCTGAGGCCCAGACCACACTGCCCATAAATACAAACATTTTTGCAATCAGAAGATTCTCTCCCTGCGAAAACAGCCTTTTGGTAAACTGATAGAAATAATCCAGACCGTTCTCGGCATCAATCTGCATAGGCATACACATCCCCTCAAGCCCGATATTAATCAGTTCCTCCAATAATTTTTCTTTCGTGGGAAAGTAGTGAAACAGCAGTCCTTCACTGATCCCGGCCCGCTTGGAAATCTGGCTTGTTTTCGTCCCATAGTATCCACGTTCCAAAAATAAATCTAATGCGGCCTGAATGATCTGCAGTCTTCTGGCCTCCTTTTGTTCTTTCCTTGTCATATTGCATCTCCTCCCAGGGATAAGGTACAGTTTAACATTAGCACAGTAGGTGAAAAATTTATAGAGTGATTTACTCAACGAATTTTTATTGCCCGCGTGTCACAAAAAAACAGGGAAATAACCCTGAATCATCCGTTATTTCCCTGTTTTATTACTGCAGTATATACAATATTACATAGATGCATGAGACAAGTTCAACAATTCCTCTGCAATGCTTTTTACCCTGGCAAAGGACTCTTCGGTCAACCCCGTAATCTCCCCTTCATTGTTGGCATCGTCCACAATCTCATCCGCCCTGCTCTTAAAATTTGAAACCAGTTCGTCCAGAGAAAGCGCCATATCACGCACCTGTTCACTATAGGATCTGGTTTTGTCACTGCGCTCTACAATCTGCTCCGTCATGGTTATGGAATTCTTCTGCATATCCCCCAAAGATTCGGCATTGCTCTTGGCATCTAAGATCTTTTCAATTCCCTCCTCAACAGACAAACGATTCTGCTCATTGATAGATTTTACCCCCTTAAGCTTGTCCAGAATCTTGGATACCAGTTCCTGAATGGAATTACTTGCCGCTTTGGACTGTTCCGCCAGCTGCTGTACATTGCCCGCCACAACTGCAAAGCCCCTGCCCTGTTCTCCTGCCCGTGCCGCTTCAATGCTGGCATTTATCGCCAAAAGATTGGTCTGTGCAGAAATTCCGGAAATCTGCCCCACAAAATTGGTGATCTCATCGATTCCATTCTCCAACTGGCTGATGGATGCCCCGGTCTGGTCTGCCGTCTCTTTGATCTGATGCATGGAGTCCATTGCCACATCCACTGTCTGGACAAACCCTAACGTATGGCTGGCAACATCCTCTGATATTTTGAACATCTCTTTGGTATTTTGATAAATGCCATCGATCGCCTCCGACATCTCCGAGACACTTTCCTGAATACGCACCACCTGACCACGGCTTTCCTCACAATCTGCTGAGGTATCACGGGCAGAAGAAACAATCTGCTCATTGGCACGCCGGGATTTCTCCAGATTTTTTTCCACATCTCCCACCATAGTAACCAGTTCCTCAGAGACAGATTCACATTTTTTGAGAAGTTCAGCCATCTGCATACCTTCCTGCTCTTTTTCTATCTTTTCTAAAAGTGTGTTTTTTATGTAATTTAAGACGCCGTTAAATGCCACCAGTGCCATAATCCTGGGAACTACAAAGAACAAGATAATATTTACAAGATTCGTATTAATGGTAAAATTGCCTGCCAAAAGTTTTTCTGCTTCCCTAGCTGAGATTGTAGTAGTCAAAACCAATGTATTGGCATCACACAGCCCCCAATAATATCCGCCGACAACAGCGAGAAAGAAACCTCCAATGGTCAATACAAGCGTAAAGGTTTTATACTTTTTCTCCGTATAGACAATGGAAGTTATCATTGGCAAAGTCATAACAAGGGTTGTATGATAAGCCAGTTCCAAATTGGCAAAGGATATCATAGCCACCAGCAAAAAAAGCATGATGTAGTTAGAGGCCGCCTTTTCAAAACCAATTACATATTTAACCGCATGTCCCAGCAAAACAAATATAGCTGCACCGATGAGCGTGTTGTTCATAATGGCCTGATCCACGATAAAAATGTGAAGCACATTCAAAGTCCATGCGATAGCCAATACCATTAAGGCAATACACATACACTTCAACGAAAAGCCATTCGCTTTTTTAAACTCAGCCTCGTTTACCATACTTTCCAATCCTCCGCATTCTTCATTCTCATATTGTCTATTTTACTACAAAACCAGCATATTTCAATATACAACAACGTTTGCATTTTTCTTTGCCATATGTCACAATAGGGAAAACAGCAAAGTTTTATGAAAAGGAGCCGCCATGCAAAAAATACTGCTGATAGAAGACGACAGGAAATTAAATCAGGGAATCTCCTACGCTCTGGGAAAAGAATCCTACCAGCCCCTTTGTGCCTTCTCACTGGCAGAGGCAGACAAACTTCAAAAGGACCAGCGCCCTGATCTTGTCCTGCTGGACGTAAATCTCCCTGACGGAGAAGGATTTCTCTTCTGCCAGCGGATGAGACAAGCAGGCTGTGAAGTCCCCGTTATATTTTTAACCGCCCGTGACCTGGAGGAGGACATACTAAAGGGCTATGAACTGGGTGCCCAGGATTATGTGACAAAACCCTTTTCCATGAAAGTCCTGCTGAAAAAAATAGAAGTGTTCCTAAAGCGTGATATTCCATCCAGCCGAAATGTGTATGACGACGGATTTTTAAAGATAGATTTTGTGCGGGCAAAGGCGGAAATAGACGGGAAAGAATGCATTCTAACCCCCACAGAATTTCGCCTGCTGCAAGTGCTTACTGCACATAAAGGGCAGCTTTTGGCCTACTCTGTTCTGCTGGAACGCCTCTGGGACCAAAACGGTCAGTTCGTAGACAAACACGCCCTGGCGGTAAACGTAAACCGGCTTAGAAAAAAAATCGAGGACGGGGAACACAAATATATTTCAAATGTATACGGGATGGGATATCAATGGCTGAGAGAATAATACTTGGGGCATGCCTCGCCCTCATCCTCATTTTAGGGTACAAACTTTGGCAACGAAAAAAAGATATCTGCGAATATCAGGACTGGCTGGAACAGTCCCTTGCTGATCTGACCGAAGGCAGAGAACTGGCAGTAAGCCAATCCCTGAAAGACACCTTAAAAGGCAAAACCGAAGATACTCTCCTTCGCCTTAGCCATATCTGGCAGCAGAAAAATGAAGCCGCTGGAAAAGAGCAAAAGAAAATAAAAGAACTGATTTCCGACATTTCCCACCAGACGAAAACTCCCGTGGCAAATATCAAACTCTACACGGAAATGCTAAAAAACGAAACCGACCCGGAAAAATGGCAGGAGTTTTTGGAAAACATACAGACCCAAACGGAAAAACTGGATTTCCTCATGGAAAGCATGATCAAAATGTCCCGGCTGGAAACAGGGATCATTGAGATCAAACAGGAAAAAAACAACCTTTTTTCCACCCTGGGAAAAGCCGTGTCCGCCATCGTGCCAAAGGCAGAGCAAAAAGAAATCACCCTCTCCGTGGACTGCGAAGAAAAAGTTTTTGTAAGCCATGACACAAAATGGACGGAGGAGGCCATATTTAATATCTTGGACAATGGGATAAAATACACAAAAACCGGAGGCAGCGTCTCCATCTCCGTAAATCACCAGGAAATCTATACCAAGATCAGTATCAAAGATACCGGAAAAGGAATTGCAAAAGAACGGCAGGCACAAATCTTTACCCGCTTTTACAGAGAGCCGGAAGTCCATGACCAGGAAGGCATCGGCGTGGGACTCTACCTTGCAAGAAAAATCATCACCCTGCAAAAAGGCTATATTGAAGTGCGTTCCCAGGTGGATAAAGGCTCAGAATTTTTCATTTACCTTCCAAATCAGTAAGCTTTTTGTGTCCTATCAACAACCGAAGGCACCTGTAAAAGAATTGAAATTTCCAACGAAATGAAGGTTATCACAATATTGTGATAATCTCTTTTTGTGACCAGTTTGTGACTTTTATAGACTATCCTGTATATAAATACGGATAGGAGGAGCATATCACATGAAACCTTTTGTAGTCAAAACCCAAAATTTGCAAAAATATTACAAATCAAGCAGACACACCGTAAAAGCTTTAGACGGCGTAAATTTCACCGTAGCCGAACAGGAATTTGTCTCCATCATCGGCAAATCCGGCAGCGGCAAAAGCACCCTGCTCCACTTAATCGGCGGACTGGACACCCCCACCGGCGGGGAAATCTATGTGAATGGCATCCGCCTTAACGATATGGGCAGGGAAGAGCTTGCGGTATTTCGCAGGAGAAAAATCGGATTTATTTTCCAGAACTACAATCTGGTGCCGGACTTAAACGTCTATGAAAACATCATCCTTCCGGTGGAACTGGACGGCAGAAAGCCAGACAAAGAATTTATCCGGGATCTTTTATCCCTTTTACAGTTGAAAGAAAAAATCGACGCCCTGCCGGGAAACCTCTCCGGAGGCCAGCAGCAGCGGGTGGCTATCGCAAGGGCGGTGGCGTCAAAACCCGGCATTATCCTGGCAGACGAGCCAACGGGAAACCTGGACACCGCCGCCAGCCATGATGTGATGGGACTTTTAAAGACCGTGGCAAAACAGTATGCCCAGACCATTCTTTTGATCACCCACGACTACGATATCGCACAACTGGCGGACCGGATCGTTCAGATTGAGGACGGAAAGATTGTGAGAGGAGGGGATTTCCTTGCTGCCCAATAACAATCAGAGAATCATTACCAAAATGGCAAGACACACCTTAAAAAACAGCGGCAAAAAATACATTGTCCTTGGAATTGCTATTTTTTTGTCCACCTTTATGCTTTTTAGTGTTTTCACTCTCGGGGAAACTTATCTGAACATGCAAAACCTCCAGGAACTGAGGCTTCACGGCAGCGACTGTGACGCCGCACTGATGAATGGATACACCGATGCCCAAAAGAAGGTTTTTGAAGAGTGGGAAAACATTGTCTTTGTGGGGGCATCCTCCTACGCCGGATATCCTATGAAAACGGAAAAATCTGAAAATCTCCACACTGCTTTTATCTATGCAGACCCGGTATACTGGAACACTTTCATGGCTCCCGCCAGGACTTCTGTAAAAGGCAGCTACCCGGAAAAGGAAAATGAATTGATGGCAGCAAAAAAAGCTCTGGAAGACTGCGGCATGAAAGATCTTGATGTGGGGGACTCCTTCACTCTCACCTATGCGGACCTCTCCGGTGAACACACAAAAGACTTTGTCATCTCCGGCATCTGGGAAGGGTATGGGCCAAAGGAGTTTTATGTGTCAAAGGCCTTCCTGGAAAAATCCGGTTACCGACAGGAACGGTATGGGATACTGTATGTAAAATTTGATACATTTATCGTAATGGAAAGGGAGAAAGAAGCCTTAAACCAGAAGCTAAACCTCTCCCCCAGACAGTCTTTCTCCTTTACCGTATACAAGGAACAATCTGTCTCCATTTTAACCGGGCTGACTTTTATCTCCCTGATTACCTGCCTCTCCGCCTACCTGCTGATCTACAACATCCTGCACCTGTCCATTGCGGGGAACATCCGCTACTATGGACTGCTGCAGACTGTTGGAATGACAGGAAGACAGCTCCGCTTGTTTTTAAATAAAAAAATCATCCTGATTGGAACCCTTGGGATTTTGGCGGGCATGGCGGCTGCCCTCCCCTGTTCCTTTTTCCTGATTCCCCTGGCCGCCCAGGCTTTCGGGTTGAAAAAGGATCAGGTGGCGGTAACTTTCCACCCCGCAGTCTTTGTGGGAACTGTATTGCTTGCCGCCCTTACCATTTACCTTGGAAACAGAAAACCTTTAAAAACAGCCGGCAGCATCTCCCCCATGGAAGCCCTTAGATACCTAGGAAGCCCTGGAAATAAGAATAACCGAAAAGCCAAAAAAGGAACTCCCCTCTGGAAAATGGCCTGGGGACAGCTTGCAGGGGATAAGAAAAAAACGGCTGTGACACTGACCTCCCTAACCCTCTGCCTCTCTGTATTTTTATGCCTTGCCACTCTGATTAAAAGCCAGGGTGCCCGCAGCTTTGTGTCCCAGTTTACGGACACAGACCTGGTGATTGAAAACAATACCCAGTCCTGGGATGATCTGCAGACCTGGGAAAATGTTCTGACAGATGAGTTGATTCAAAAAATCAGGGACACTCCGGGAGTAGCAGAGGTTGACCCACTGATCATATCCGATCTGGTGGTGCCCTGGGAAGGCGATTTTGCGGATCTTTGGATGAGAGGCATAAATGAATTTTTCATGGATGAGCCCTATGATAAGACACTGAAATCCTACCGAAAGCACCCTGAAAATTTCAGTTCCTTTCTGGAAGGGATTAGCGAAAAAGAGTTTGATTTGCTGAATGCAGCCTTAGAGAATCCTGTAGATAAAAAAGCCTTTTTAAGAGGGGATGTCTGCATTTTATCTACCGCCTATATCCTGGGCGGGGCAGACGCAGACGGAAAAAATGTCACCTGCCGCATTGGCGGTGACCGTGACAACCTCCATACTTTTGAAATTGCCGCCTCACTTCACAACGGCTATGCCCTGCGCACTGCCGGAGGCCCAAACCTTGTGGTCAGCGACAGGTTTTTAGCGGAAAACGCCCCCAGAACTCAGACGATACGGTTAAACGTTTTCTATGAGAAAGAATTTGACGAAAATCTGGAAAACAGGATTAAACATATCCTCTATAAAAACTCCGATCAAAATGATTTTTTTCTGGAATCTAAAATAGAAGAAATGAGAGAAATCGAAAACGCCCAGGGAAATAGGATGGGTGTTGGCATGGGAATTACATGCATCCTCGCCCTGATCGGGATCATGAATTACATCAACACCGTATTCTGCGGCATCCAAAACCGCAAAGTTACCCTTGCCGTTATGGAGAGTGTTGGAATGTCGGGAAAGCAGGTAGACCGCATGCTGGTTCTGGAAGGTTTGCTCTACGCCGGGTTATCCCTCTGTGTCACAGCCACCGCCGGACTTTTTATCACCTGGATTTTTTACCAGTCCGTAAACTATTCGGGAGTTTCTTTCTCTCTTCCTTTGCTGCCGGTTCTTGGCATGGCACTTCTGGTAGTTCTTGTGTGTATGCTGGTGCCGCCCTTGGCCTACCGGGTGATTACCAGAAAGGAAAGCATTGTGGAACGGATACATGGGTTTGAATAAATGCAAATTCTGCACTCTTCCCCTTCAGTTTCGACATCACTTCCGAAATACTCATCTTAGGCGGTATTGCAACATACAGGTGTACATGATTTGGGCATACGCCGCCCTTTATCAGTTCGATTCCTGTAATCTTGCATACCATGGACAAAAATATTTGGTATGTGCTAAAATTTGATTATCCATTTATGGATACCTCCTGCTATTGTAGATTAGGTTGCCTAGACCCAAATCTATGATAACATGGAGGTTTTATTTTTGGTACTCTAGGGAACGCTACTGCTTACTCCGTTCTCCCCAGCTCCGCTGGGGGCTTAATGGACTTTCAGTATACCATTTGGCGCATTGACACTGACCTCTAGAGTAAGCTCTACGTCCGCTCCAGCAACAGTCATCAAGTGCTAAATAACTTCGGTAAGATAATCATTCACATTCTTATGGCATTCATTTGCTTTATTCTTTAAAATATACCTTATTTTTTGTTTTTCCAGTGCCTTTAAGGATATCCAGCTTTTCAGCTTTCAACAGTAAACGGCTTGCCGTCTTTATCTCGACTTCCAACAATTTCGCTGCAACAGAACTATTTATTTCTTTATTTGTTTCCAAATAAAGCAAAATAATCTGCATTCTTGCTCTTTCCAATTCGGACATTGATTCGGACATTGATTCGGACATTGATTCGGACATTTTCTCTTCTTTTTCAAAACCGTCTCTTATGCGGATAATCGTATTCAAATAGGTTCTTTCCTCATCCATATCAAACTCAGGCTTTGGTGAACCATTTTGTTTCAGTTCTCTTAATATTTTAGGAATACCTGTTCCCTTTTTTTCAGATAAATCAATCTCCTTAAACAATTCTCCAATTCTTCTGTTACGGTATTTCCTTCCTTTCACCTTACCTGATGCAAAACGCTCAAGATTAATCCATTTAGCAAGTCCGGGATAATTCAGTATCTGAATGCTATCTACATATATACGGATTTCCACTGGTTCCGGCTCACGATAGGACTTATGAAATACTGCATTTACCAATGTTTCTTCCAATGCATTATATGGATAATTAAAATATCGCTCTGCTTCTGCCTGACCTTGCACTTTTACAACTTTTTGCTCAATCACCGTTGCCTTTATATAATCCAAAGCATCATACACCTGTTTCCATATTGGTCCTGTGAATGTTTTTTCTGTAAAATCATCCGATGCCTCAGCTTCTTTTGAATGAAATCTGATCAGTTCAATATATGCCCCCGGAATCAGTTTCTCCGGATATTCCGCAAACATCAATACGCCGATATTTCTGATATCCAATTCTGTATCTGTCTCATTTGCAACTTCCTG
>JAMPFA010000065.1 GCA_023664725.1 Roseburia sp.
GCATAAATGCTATGCTGTGGCTGTTTTGTATTTATTTTGATTAAGAAGTCTTTTACAGTTTATAACTCCTAGTTATAGCTGATGACAGGGCAGACAATATTCAATTAACAGTCCAGCTTCAGCAAAACCAAGGCTTTCCCATATCTCCCGGCAGCCGGTATCTGCTTTGTCCCTCTCCCTGAAAGTCGTGACACTGATCTGTGGGGATACTTCACGTATCCTTGCTGAATGACTTACCTGAATGTTTAGTAAGTCTCCTTCGAAATAGTTGACGGTTACCATCCGGCGTTTCGGATCCACAATCCAATATTCCCGCACACCATAATTTTTGTAGTAGTATGCTTTTCGGATGTAATCATCCGTTGGATTACCAGGGGAAACAATTTCAATAATAAAGTCAGGGGCACCGTTACATCGATTTTCGTCCAATTTGTCTTTGTCGCATATGATCATGATATCGGGCATCACGATTGTGACGGGGGTGGTCTGAGAGTTTTACATCGAAGGGGACAGGAAATTCCTGATGCTTTCGGCCTGGAGGCGCCATGTAATAGATTTGACCGTCAATTAATTCTGCTCGTTCCCCATCAGGCAGAGCATAGATATCATCAAGGTATATCTTAGTTTGTCACTTTACTTTAATCTCCATGCCCGGCAGGATCCTGTCTGGATCATCTCCAACGACCTCACGATTCATCTCATACAGAGACATGTAATCCTCCTCATTTCCCAGATGTAGTTTTGCGATATCCCAAAGAGTATCCCCGGGCTGCACGGTAACATATGCAGTATCATTTTCCTGGCTGCAGCAGTATATTTCTTTGAGAGTTTTTTCCTCAAAATACATATCTTCCGGATTCCAGATATATCTTGTGATAGGATTATAATAGTAGTTTCCGAAAGAGGAATCATCATAATACTCATCGTCAATATAAAAGGAGAACCATGTGTCTGTCAGATTGTTGTTGTAGGCATCTGCCAAAACAGAAGAATTTGTGTAGATCTCATATTCATCGATCATGTAATGTTCCGGGCATACAACAGACATATCCAGATAACCGTCGTTATTCAAATCAGCAAAGCGGATGGTATCGATGGTGTCCACAGACATAGTGATGGAAGTCTCAGAAATCAGTTTGTCTGTTTTGACATCTGTTGTTTTCATAGTATAGGGACACATGGTTGCATGGGAACGGAAGATGAATAAATCCTGTATGTCCTCCTCCAGGGTAAAGCTTATCTTTACTTCCGGCAGGTCTTCGGATAATTGAATGGTGTATTCTGCACTTTCCGTCACGCCAAATGGTTGATCGTAGCAGCCGCTGTCAATGCCGGAAACCTGATGAAAAATCCTGTGGGGATCTTCAAGGGGTATGTCTCTGCTGTCATGATCGTGCCAGTAGAGCAGTTCTTCGTCTACGTTATGCCCACAGTAGTCCATGGGTTGAGGTAACATATTTTCTGTATAAAAAAATAACATAGGTTCTCTTAACTCTTCGTATGTAGACAGTAGATATTCCACACATTCTATGGCATAGAAATAATCACCATTGATAAAAGCACTCCATGTATTTACTGGGTAAGAGCCCTCGTACTCACACATTTTATATACCGTTCCCGCTTCATTGACAGAGGCATCTAATCTATGTCCGTCCTTTAAGGAAGTTCCCCAGTGCTTTTGTACCTCGTTCCAGATGTCTGAGATTGGAACATCATCAACCTTCAGCTTTAGGAAAAACCAATGGTCTGCCGGACTGTCTTTGTTCTGTATGCTTGGCGCTGTTTTTTGGAGTTTGTAGCTTTCCGCTACAGAATCCCTGTCTGTTCCATATGTCCATTTAAACTCTCCAGACTCTTTTCCGGCAAGGATTTCCGCCATGATATAGTCGTACGATTCGGCTTTTTCCATCAGATAATGGGAAAAACACTCCCTGTCAGAAAGTTTATCATCTGAGAAAAAAAGGCCTCTTATGGTATCATCCCAGACAATAGTATCAGAATCTTTTTCTCTGGCGATAAAAATAGTTGTGCCAAGGATTGTCATTATAAATAAAAGGCATATCACACTTAAAATTTTTCTTTTCATTGGAGTCTCCTGAATATATGTATGTTGTGAAACAGTAATTTATTTAATATTCATTATAATAGAGGTACTTTGTTACATACAAGATGTACATGTTTCCTACGGAGTGGCGGCAGGGTGGCTGCCGATGTGGTCAAACATGCCCATAATGTTTTGGCTATGGCGAAGAGAGGGGCAAAAGTTTAAGAAATCCTGCCAATATAACCCATATTTATTAAAAATATGAAAAACTATAATAATAAACTATATTGAAATCTTCTCTCTATTATTATATTATAGTAATACTAGGCAAATTCTGCTCAAAAGCAAAAGGAAGGAAGATGAAGATGAGTTATCATGTAGGCGTGATTTCCGGCGACGGGATTGGCCCGGAGATCGTAGCGGAAGCAAAGAAAGTATTGGACGCAGTTGGAAAAAAGTATCAGCATGACTTTGAATATGAAGAAATCCTCATGGGAGGATGTTCCATCGATGCCACGGGAGTTCCCTTAACAGATGAGGCCATTGAACAGGCGAAAGCCAGCGATGCAGTGCTTATGGGTTCCATCGGGGGCAACACAGCCACCTCCCCCTGGTACAAACTGCCACCGGATAAAAGGCCGGAAGCAGGACTTTTGAAAATAAGAAAATCATTGAATTTATTTGCCAACTTAAGGCCCGCTTATTTATATGAAGAGTTAAAAGAGGCATGCCCCCTGCGGGATGACATTATCGGCGACGGTTTTGACATGATGATCATGCGGGAGCTCACCGGAGGCCTCTATTTTGGAAAGAGAGAGACAACGGAAAAAGACGGCGTGACCACAGCCATCGACACCTTAAGCTACACCGATGCAGAGATCAGAAGGATTGCAAAGAGAGGATTTGACATTGCCATGAAACGCCGGAAAAAAGTTACCAGCGTGGACAAGGCAAACGTGCTGGATTCCTCAAGGCTTTGGAGAAAGATTGTGGAAGAAGTGGCAAAGGATTATCCGGAAGTCACCTACGAACATATGCTGGTGGACAACTGTGCTATGCAGCTTGTAAAAGACCCGAAACAGTTTGACGTGATCCTCACGGAAAATATGTTTGGAGACATTTTATCCGACGAGGCAAGTATGGTGACAGGCTCCATTGGAATGTTGTCCTCTGCCAGCTTAAACGATACAAAGTTTGGGCTTTATGAGCCAAGCGGCGGCTCTGCACCGGACATTGCCGGAAAGGGAATTGCAAACCCCATTGCAACGATTTTAAGTGCGGCTATGATGCTTCGATACTCTTTTGATCTGGACAAAGAGGCGGATGCCATTGAAAATGCCGTAAAGCAGGTTTTAAAAGAAGGATACCGCACCATCGACATTATGCCACAGGAGGAGGCAAAGAAAGCTTCTGTGAAACAGGTGGGCACAAAAGAGATGGGTGATCTTATTGCAGAGCGTATATAGGAGGAAAGCAGAATGAAAAGTGATAATGTAAAGAAAGGGATGCAGCAGGCACCCCATAGAAGTTTATTTAACGCACTGGGCTTTACCGAGGAAGAGATGAATAAGCCCATGGTTGGTATTGTAAGTTCTTACAATGAGATCGTTCCAGGACATATGAATCTGGATAAAATTGTAAATGCCGTAAAACTTGGAGTGGCAGAGGCAGGCGGCGTGCCTGTGGTTTTCCCTGCCATCGCAGTCTGTGACGGTATTGCCATGGGACATGTGGGAATGAAATATTCCCTGGTGACCAGGGATCTTATCGCAGATTCTACAGAGTGTATGGCGCTTGCCCACCAGTTTGACGCATTGGTTATGGTGCCAAACTGTGACAAAAATGTGCCAGGGCTTTTGATGGCGGCGGCAAGGGTGAATGTGCCCACTGTCTTCGTATCCGGCGGTCCAATGTTAGCCGGCCATGTGAAGGGGAAAAAGACCAGCCTTTCCTCTATGTTTGAGGCGGTTGGCTCCTATGCGGCAGGGACAATGACTGAGGAGGACGTAAGGGAATATGAAGAGAAAACTTGTCCTACCTGCGGTTCTTGTTCTGGTATGTACACCGCAAATTCCATGAACTGTCTCACAGAGGCATTGGGAATGGGACTTCGGGGCAATGGAACGATTCCGGCGGTATATTCTGAGAGGATCAAACTTGCAAAACATGCGGGAATGGCAGTTATGGAGATGTTAAAGGAAAATATACGGCCAAGGGATATTATGACAAAAGAGGCGATTTTAAACGCCCTCACCGTGGATATGGCTCTGGGATGTTCCACAAACAGTATGCTCCATCTTCCGGCCATCGCCCATGAGATTGGATTTGATTTTGACATTAAATTTGCAAACCCCATCAGCGAAAAGACACCGAATCTGTGTCACCTGGCACCGGCAGGCCCCACTTACATGGAGGACCTAAACGAGGCAGGAGGCGTCTATGCCGTAATGAAAGAGCTTGCGGATATCGGCCTTTTAAATACTGATTGTATGACAGTTACAGGAAAAACGATTGGAGAAAATATAAAAGATGCGGTAAATAAAAATCCGGAAGTAATCCGCCCGGTAGACAATCCTTACTCCAAGACAGGCGGTCTTGCCGTGTTAAGCGGAAACCTGGCTCCCGACGGAGGAGTGGTAAAACGTTCCGCTGTTGTAGAGGAAATGATGGTACATGAAGGTCCGGCCAGAGTGTTTGACTGTGAGGAGGATGCCATTGAAGCCATCAAAGGTGGAAAAATCGTGGCAGGGGACGTTGTGGTAATCCGCTATGAAGGACCGAAAGGCGGACCTGGTATGCGTGAGATGTTAAATCCCACATCAGCTATTGCGGGAATGGGACTTGGCTCCTCTGTAGCGCTGATCACAGACGGACGTTTCTCCGGCGCAAGCCGCGGGGCATCCATCGGCCACGTTTCACCGGAGGCGGCAGTGGGCGGCCCTATCGCATTAGTGGAAGAGGGAGATATCATAAAGATCAACATCCCTGAAATGAAACTGGATGTGGATGTCTCCGAGGAAGAGATGGCAGCCAGAAGGGAAAAATGGCAGCCCAGAGAGCCAAAGACTACCGGAGGATATATTGAGCGGTACGCTTCAATGGTTACCTCAGGAAACAGAGGCGCCATCTTACAAAAATAAAAGAGGAAAGGAAGATTTTCATGCAGCTTACAGGTGCGCAGATTGTAATAGAATGTTTAAAAGAGCAGGGCGTGGATACAGTTTTCGGGTATCCCGGCGGTGCAATTCTAAATGTATATGACGAGCTGTATAAGCATAGAGATGAAATCAGACATATTTTAACTTCCCATGAGCAGGGAGCCAGCCACGGGGCGGACGGGTACGCCAGAAGCACCGGAAAAGTAGGAGTCTGTCTGGCTACCAGCGGTCCCGGGGCGACAAACCTTGTGACGGGGATAGCCACTGCATATATGGATTCCGTCCCCGTTGTAGCCATTACCTGCAATGTAGGGGTGCCCCTTCTGGGAAAAGACAGTTTTCAGGAGATTGATATTGCCGGAATCACCATGCCTATCACAAAGCACAATTTTATCGTAAAAGATGTGGAAAAGCTGGCGGACACCATCCGAAGGGCATTTGCCATTGCCACAAAGGGGCGTCCGGGGCCTGTGCTTGTGGACATTCCAAAGGACGTGACGGCAAATGCCTGTGAGTATACGCCTGTGGCGCCAAAGGAAGCGGTGAGGCAGACAGAGCAGATTACAGAAGAAGATTTAAACACCGCAGTGGAGATGATAAAAAATGCAGAGAAGCCCTACATTTTTGTTGGGGGCGGCGCTGTGATCTCCCAGGCAAGCAAAGAGCTTGACGAGTTTGTGGAAAAAATAAAGGCTCCTGTCTGTGACAGTCTGATGGGAAAAGGGGCATACGACGGCAGAAAAGAAAAGTACACAGGAATGCTTGGAATGCACGGCACCAAAACCTCCAACCTTGGAGTCAGTGAGTGCGACCTTTTAATCGCCATCGGCGTCCGGTTCAGCGACCGTGTTATCGGAAACGCCAGCAAATTTGCCAGCAATGCAAAGATTTTGCAGTTTGACGTTGACCCGGCGGAGATCAACAAAAATATTGTGGTGGATGCCTGTGTCATCGGGGATGTAAAAGAGATTTTAACCAGGTTAAACGCAAGACTGGATCAAATGGAGCATACAGAGTGGATTTCCCATATAGAAGAGTACAAAGAGATGTATCCTCTTACCTGCCACGAGGAGGGGTTAAGCGGTCCCTACCTTGTGAGTAAGATTTATGAAAAGACAAAAGGGGATGCGCTGATCGTCACAGAAGTAGGACAGCATCAGATGTGGGCGGCACAGTTTTACAATTACAAAAATCCCAGGACACTTTTGACCTCCGGCGGTCTTGGAACCATGGGATACGGCCTTGGAGCAGCCATCGGCGCCCAGGCAGCAAAACCAGATACTCAAGTTATAAACATTGCCGGGGACGGCTGTTTCCGCATGAACATGAACGAGCTTGCCACCGCAGCCAGGGAAAATCTTCCCTTAATTGAGATTGTGGTGAACAACCATGTCCTTGGGATGGTAAGACAGTGGCAGGATCTGTTTTATGAAAAACGCTACTCCGCCACAGTGCTTGACGACGGCATGGACTATGTGAAACTGGCCCAGGCCATGGGAGCCGAAGGTTACCGGGCTTGCACCAGGGAGGAATTTGACGAAGCATTGGATGCGGCATTAAAGTCGGATAAGCCGGTGCTGATCGACTGCATCATTGACAGAGATGACAAAGTATTCCCCATGGTGGCGCCGGGAGCCGCCATCAGCGAGGTGTTTACAGAGGAAGATTACGAAAAGCATTGACATATATTGCCAAAACAGATACATTACAAAGTAAAAAGAGGAGGATATAGAAAAAATGAGCAGAGTTTACAATTTTTCCGCAGGGCCTGCCGTTCTGCCGGAGGAGGTCTTAAAAGAAGCAGCAGAGGAAATGATGGATTACAAGGGAACAGGAATGTCCGTAATGGAGATGAGCCACCGTTCCAAGGCCTACGATACCATTATCAAAGAGGCAGAGGCAGATCTTAGGGAGCTTATGAATATTCCCGACAACTACAAGGTTCTGTTTTTGCAGGGGGGGGCGTCCCAGCAGTTTGCCATGATTCCTATGAACCTGATGAAAAACAAAAAGGCCGCTTATATTGTAACCGGACAGTGGGCAAAAAAAGCCTGGAAAGAGGCGCAGATTTACGGGGATGCCGTGGCAGTTGCCTCCTCCGAGGATAAGACATTTTCCTACATTCCGGACTGTTCCGACTTAGATATCCCGGAAGATGCAGATTATGTTTATATCTGTGAGAACAATACAATTTACGGCACAAAATATAAGACCCTGCCAAATACAAAAGGCCATACTTTAGTGGCAGACGTATCCTCCTGCTTTTTATCTGAGCCGGTGGACGTGACAAAATATGGCGTGATCTACGGCGGCGTCCAGAAAAACGTGGGCCCGGCCGGGGTGGTTATCGTGATTATCCGTGAGGATTTGATTACCGAGGATACCCTTCCAGGTACACCTACCATGTTAAAATACAAGACTCATTCAGATGCGGAGAGTTTGTACAATACACCGCCGGCATATGGAATTTATATCTGCGGAAAAGTCTTTAAATGGTTAAAGAAAATGGGCGGCCTTTCCGTGATGAAACAGCGGAATGAGGAGAAGGCCAAGATTCTCTACGATTTCCTGGATGAGAGCAAGCTCTTTAAAGGGACGGTTGTGCCAGAAGACCGCTCCCTTATGAATGTTCCCTTTGTGACAGGGGATGCAGATCTGGACGCAAAATTTGTGTCGGAGGCAAAGGCGGCCGGATTTGAGAATTTGAAGGGACACAGGTCTGTGGGAGGTATGAGGGCCTCCATCTACAACGCTATGCCGAAGGAGGGTGTGGAGAAGTTGGTGGAGTTTATGCGGGAATTTGAAAAGAAAAATTCATAGGTTGTGGAATGTAGGTTATTGGCAATGGTGCGTTGTACCATATAGACGAAATCACCCCAGGGCACGCTTTCGCTTATTGCCCCCGCAGCGGCGCATAAGGCACGAAAATACCGTGCCTAAGCGCCGGCGGGGGCAATATCCTGCTTGCGATTTGTCTACATGACACAACTTACGCTGTGAAAAGCTTGCTTATTCTTCTTCACTAAATTGTATTTTTCTTGTGGGAGCGGCGTGCTTGTTGAAGGCTGGTTATCATTATGTTGGAAAATCGGGATTGACCGAGCCGAAGGCGAGTTTGGGCATTTCGATCAATCGGGATTTGGAGGTCAATTAAGTTATGACAAGTATCATTATTTATTTGGTAATTTCTGCACTTGTTTCGCTTATTTTTATAATACTTGGCGTAAAGCAGTTTCGGTCTAAAGTTCCAGTCGCATTGAATACAGGAGAAGTTCCTCCAAGAGAAGATGAACTTACTGATATGTCAGAATGGAATCATAAACATGGAAGAAATCTGATAATATATGGATGTGCTTTGTTTGTAACAATGTCTGTCTTTGTATATTTTCTTGAAAAATTTGATGGCACTGTGTTTCAGATGGTTGTATTTTTTATCGTAACATTTGGTGAAATAGCCTGGCTTGAAATTCAACATAGCCTACTAAAAAAGAAACTGATCAAAAAAGCATAATATTTAAAACTTGATATTTTTACTAAAAAAATGAACTCTACAACTTACTATTTTCTATGTTGTGTGAAAGAGGGCTTAGAGCAGCAAAATCTGGGCAAGTATGAAGCAGACGAAGGTTTTATGCTTGAATTTTTGGAACCGCAGCTTGCA
>JAMPFA010000066.1 GCA_023664725.1 Roseburia sp.
CTGCGACCTCCTGGTCCCAAACCAGGCGCTCTAGCCAAGCTGAGCCACACCCCGAAAAAACATACTTATATGTCACCCACGACACAAATGTTATTATATGATACAGGGCGTTTTTTGTCAACACTTTTTTCACATTTTTACCGATATCTGTGGAAATATATCTACAGAAACTTTAACTCAAACTCTGCCTCCCCATTCTTATTCAGATCCATAACAATATAAGAGGGCCGTCTTCCCTCCTGCCTGGGGTAAGAGAGACTTCCCGGATTCAAAGTAATGATCGCATTTCCCCGCTCGATCACCGGCCTGTGGGTATGCCCAAACATCACAATATGAAATCCCCTGGCATTTGCGTCTTTCTGGATCCTCGCAATCCCTGCGTTTACATTGTAATAATGACCGTGGGTGATCAAAATCTTATAATTACCAAGGTATATTGTCTCCTCCGTGGGAAGCTGGGAAAAGAAATCATTGTTCCCCGCCACAATATCCATGGGACACTCGGCAAGACGCTGTATATAATCCTCACAGCCCTCCGCATCCCCCAGATGGATCATTCTGTCTATGGGCTTCTCCTGCTCAAGCGCCAGCTTCAAATTTTCATGTTTGCCATGTGTATCACTTACAATTAATATTTTCATATCAAGACTCCCGTTATATTACAACAGTTTCCACCTGTGTCCTAGCTGCTTCCTCAAATCCTTTTTTCCAGCTCGCCTCTGATCGCCCTTAAAGCATTTCCCCTGTGGCTCATTGCATTTTTCTGTTCCATGGAAAGTTCCGCTGTGGAACAGTTATACTCATCTACATAAAAAATCGGATCATATCCAAAACCATTTTTTCCCGCAGACTTCTCACCGATATATCCCTCAATGGTTCCCCGTTTTACCACTGTCTCCCCATCCGGAAAAGCAGCTGCGACAGCACAGACAAATCTGGCGGTGCGCTTCTCTTTCGGCACTCCCTTCAGCCTGTCTAAAAGCGCCTGATTTTTCACCTCATAGGAAGTATCCTCCCCCATGTACCGTGCAGAATAGATTCCCGGCTCCTTATTGAGATAATCAATTTCCAAACCGGAATCATCTGCCAAAACAATAGCGTCCACCGCTTTTGCCACTGTCTGAGCCTTAATCACTGCATTTTCCTCAAATGTGGTTCCATTTTCCACAATATTCACAGAAATCCCTGCATCCTTCATAGATAAGATCTCTGCGTCTATCCCTGCCAAAATCTCACGAATTTCCACCATCTTATGCTGATTTCCCGTTGCAAAAATAATCTTCGCCATATCTGCTCCTTACAAACTTAGTATCCTTCCGCAAAAGCCCTCATAATCGCATTATAAATCCCCTGGGCCACCTTCTCCTGGTATTCCTCCGACCGAAGATTGTTCAACTCCGTCTGATTTGTCATAAACCCTACTTCAATCAACGCCACTGGAACATTGCTGGAACGAATGATATAAATATCATTTCCCTCCACAATTCCCTTGCTGGAACTGCCTGCCTGAGCTGTTACCTCCTCCAGACATATCTGGGCAAGCCCCTTGCTGCTTGGACTTTCCTCCGGCTTTAACTCATCGTACATGACCTGTGTACCGTTAATATTGGACATTCTGCCGCTCTGGGTAGAATTATTGTGCACACTGATAAAAAGATTCGCACCGGACTTATTTGCCAGCCCTACCCGGTTCTCAAAACTGGGATTCTCATCCTCCGTCCTGGTATAATATACACCCACAGAGCCGTCATCTGTCGCATCAAAAATCTCTTTCAGCTTCAAAACAATATCCAGATCGATATCCTTCTCATTTACTCCCTGCTTTGTGGCTCCAGGCGCATTGCCTCCATGACCTGCGTCAATCACTACCACTTTATCATAGACTTCCTGTGGTGTCAAAAAATCTATATAATAGTAATCCTTATCATAGCTGGCCTGCAGCTCCAAAACCTGGCTGGTGACAATCTCCACGATGCCATACCCTTCCATACTCTCATAAGTCAGACTGTCAATATTATCACTTCTTCCCAACATGGGATATTGATAAAAATATTCTTCATCCGCATATGGAATCTTGATATCAATAGTCTGGGTCACGTAATCCTGGGTAATCTGCAGTTCATTTCCCGGAACTCCCAAAGGCAGTTCCAACCGAAGCTGGCTGCTAAAGGAAATTTGCTCTTCCTCCTCCTGCTCCTGTGCCTTTTCATTATTGTACTCCAACAGTTCAAGCCCCGTCATATTCATCTGCTCTGCTGTAACTTTCAGATTATACTCTTCCACCGCTTCCACCCAAAGCTCTGAAACAGCTTTCATCTGGGGAAAACGAAAAATCGTCCCGCACACCAACACAGAAATCAGCGTAAGAAAAATAGATGTCCGCTTTAATATTTTTTCTTCCACAAAATATGCCTCCAAATCATTCGTAATTCAAAACTACTCTTCTCTGTTTTTCGTATATGCCTTCAAACACAGGTTACAGGAAGAGGTATCTTCCACCGAATTCCAGACTCTTCCCGTGGCGCTGATATAGCCCTCGCCATCGCTTAAATCCACATTTCTGGTAGATTCGTCCGCCGCATACTCAATGGCCATAGGATGGACAGAATTTGGCGTTTGTATGGACAGCACCACTGCAAACCTCTCCCCAGGTGAAAGTGTAATCCCCTGTTTTACAGGAATGGTATAATATCCAGCATTGCTCAGTGTCCCCTCTGCAATTTTTACTTTATTTTCAAAAGAGGAGATGTCTTTAAAATCCCTTACCAGATAGACCACATACCGGCTGTCCTTTCCCGTGGCATAAAATCCCACAGAGGAGAGGTCTTCCTCCTGCCCTGCCGTATACACATTTGCACCGTAGACAGAATCCTTATTGTAACCCATCTGACCTACCCAGCCGCAAAGATCACTCTGGTAAATATGGTCATAATTATCCGTATCCTCAACCTTTGTATACACCACGTTATGACTTCCGATGTTGGTGTCATAGTAGGACACATAAAAGGTTCCCTGCTCTCCAAATTCACTTCCCCAGCTGTTCTGACAGATAAACGCTCCATCGCCCTCCACATTCACCGGGAAATTGTCTTTGGAAAAATTGTCATCCCATCCTATAATCACCACTTCATGATTTGGTTTTTCCGTACCGATATAACAATATGCCTTCCCTTCCTGATTATAGGATTCGGAAATATCTGCGCTATTCTGCAGCGTGCTGTACAAAGATGTCTGAACTCCGCCGTATTTAAACACAGCCTCCTTTATCTTCTCATAATCCTTGCCCTCTATCATCTGGATTTCCTGTACATGTTTTACCGGGGAAAGCCCCTCTGCCAACACCCCGTCAAAGGGATCGTCCTTCTCAAACACAGGTCCCTGCCAGGACAGTAAATACGCCATTCCCATGGTATACTCGCCACCCTCTTCCTCTCTTGGGGCAAAGGAATTTCCAAGACTCATATGATCCGCTGAAAATGTCTCCTCCTCCTCCGGAAGAATGGCGGACTCCAGTGCACTTAAAGCAGCAAATGCCCAGCATGTCCCTGTATTTCCCTGATTTCTCACCTCTCCTACCCGCCCCCTCTGGCGCAGATCGTAGCTGGAAGGAAAAATAGAAGTGCTGTCCGATGTGTCCAATGCCACCGCCTGGTTCTGCTGAATATCCCACTCATAATGATATCCGATGCTCTCTGAGGCGGCGCCGATACTGACGTAATACGTCTCATCCATCTTTCTCATTGGAGAAGTAATCTCATACACCTGGTCATTGACAGAGATCATAGTGTTGTCCAGCCCAAAGGATGCCGTATTGTCCCTCTTCTCAATCAGCAGCTTCTCCTGGGGATATAAATGAATACTACAGTTTAATCCCTCGGATAAAATATCAACAGGCACCATCAGATTCAGATTGTCATCCATAAAAATACCTGTCTCTTGATTTGTATACTCCTTATTGTCAATGGAAATCACAAGTCGCTTCTCATTTACGCTCTCTGCAATCAACGGATTCCAGTCTTCCTTATTCAACTGTGCCCCCCGAAATGTGGCAATACTCTCATAATCGCTTCCAAAGTGATGAAATTTCAGCACAATGGCCGCCATCACAAGTATTGCCAGCAAAAAATATCGTTTTATATGGCTCATCTCTTCTCTGCCTTTTTACTCTTTCTTGGTGGTTTCGGTCCTAAAAACTGATAAAAATATGTCTTTAACATTCCGTTGTAAATCTTCCTGTTCTTATCCGCTTTCCTGCCGATATACTTTTCTGTGTCCTCATAGCTGGTGATCATATACATAGACCAGCTGTCAAGTCCTCTGTACGCCTGTCCGATCTGGGTATAAAGTTCCGGCAAAGTCTCCTTTTCCGAAAGCCTTTCCCCGTAGGGGGGATTTGTGATCATAAAGCCGTACTTTTTGGGGTGGTGCAAATCCGAAATCTCCCTCTGCTGAAAATGTATCAGGCGGTCCACTCCTGCTCTCTTTGCATTGTCCCTGGCCGCCTTAATAATATCCCCGTCTATATCGTAGCCCTGGATATCCGTCTCGATATCCATATTCACCATACCCTTCGCCTCTTCAAAACAATCTCTCCAGAGTTCCTCAGGTATCAGATTATCCCATGTCTCCGATAGAAAATGCCGGTTCATCCCCGGTGCCATATCTGCCGCTATCATTGCCGCCTCAATGGGAAATGTCCCGCTCCCACAAAAAGGATCCACCAGAATCCTGTCCTTCTGCCAGGGGGTAAGAAGGATCAGCGCTGCCGCCAAAGTCTCCGTCAATGGGGCTTTGCTGGTGAGATAACGGTATCCACGTTTATGTAAAGACTCACCGGTAGTATCCAAAGTCACCGTAACTTCATCTTTCAAAAAGAAAATCCGCACGGGATAAGAAGCTCCTTCCTCCGAAAACCAATCCAGCTGATACTCTCGCTTTAACCTTTCTACCATAGCCTTTTTAGCCACTCTCTGAATATCAGAAGGGCTAAATAACTTACTTTTTATAGAAGACGCCTTTGTCACCCAGAACTTGCCATCTGCCGGGATATATTCTTCCCAGGGAAGGGATTTGATGCCCTGAAACAGCTCCTCAAAAGTCTCAGCCTTAAATCTTCCCACCTTCAATAAAACCCGCTCCGTCGTCCGCAAAAAGATATTCCCCCGGCAGACTGCCTCTGCGTCCCCTAGAAAAGTAATCCGGCCGTCCTCCACCTGGGTCACTTCATATCCCAAATCGTATATCTCTCTTTTTAACACAGCCTCCAGGCCAAAATGGCATGGTACAATAAACTCATAGGTTTTCATCTATCTCTCCAAATCAGACATTATTTTCAAAAAACAATACTATATTAATAGTATCTTTTCAAAACATCAGTGTCAATGATTTTCTTTTCCTCTGTAACCACCCATTACCGTATAAATTTTTCCACGCCGTCTCCGAAGCTTTCTCGCTGCCAGCATACTCTGGTTTCCATGCTCACAATACAAGATCAGAGACACATTCTGAGGGATCTCATTTTTCCATTCCTCAAAATAAGCAAAGGGAAAATTTTTTGCCCCATCCAAATGGTCCTCCCGATAGGATTCACTTCCCCGCAAATCAACGATCATACATCTTTCCCTGCTGGTAATTTCCTGAATATCTTTCATATGTATCATCTCAAAACCATACATCTGTTCCTTTTCCTTCATAACAGCTCCTAAAAAAACAGATTACAAGCTTTCGTCTGTAATCTGTTTTTTTATAGTATTTTATGCCGTTATCTTTCTCTTGTTCCAAAAAAGCTGAAAAAAGTTATCTGCAGTCAGAGCTGTTATTGGAATCAGACGCATTGTTGGCATTGTTGGCATTGTTGGCATTATTTGCGTTAGATGCCTTGTTAGATGACTTATTAGAGCCTGTGCTGTTGCTGTTAGAGTTTTTACCAGATGAATTCTGGCTGTAGCTCTTTAAGTTGTAGCTGTTGGAACTTTTGTTTTCACTGTTTTTTGCCATGTTATTTTTCCTCCTAAGATTTGATTACATCTCTATTATCTGATTCTAAAGAGGATTTTATACAAATTATTTTCGATTGGAAAAAAATAGAAAATAAGCAATCCCGGTCACCATCACAATTGGCAGAAAAATAGGGAGCAGTAGCAGCGCTACATGGGCGATCAGCACCAACATTAAAATCAGCACTACAAAAAAAGCAATCAGTTTTACAACCCGAAAGATTTTTGCTTTATTTCCCCCGGTCTTTTTTCCTTCCTCCTCCAAGGGCTGCTGATCAGTGTAAACCTTATCCGTTGTGTCGATTATGGTTTTTGCGATCAATCTTGGATTTCCAAGATCCTCAATGACCTGACTCTCCGTCCTGCCCTTTCTGGATTCCTCTATAATATAATTTTCATAATAGCGCAGATGCTCATTTACTTCTTCCTGAGAAATCTGCCCCTGCAGGGCAATCCGCAGCTCCTTTAAAAATGTTTCTCTATCCATGCTCTTCCTCACTTATTCGATTTATGATGTACCAACCGCATCTTCCCATGGAATGATAAACAGGAAATCTCCTGCCACATTTGGCCCTATGGCACCCTCCCAGTAATAAATCCCAAGCCCTTCGGAAAATAGCAAAAAGTTATCCGGTTCATATTTGTTCGTCAAAAGATTCCCTTCCTCCAAAAAGAAATCTTCATTTCTCTTACCTTCCTCATATTTGTAAACAGCTCCCGTCAACCTGGCAACGGCTTCCTGAGTAGTCATTCCAAGAATTTCTTCCAAAGAAACCTCCTCGCCGCTTGCTCTGTCAAAAGTAACCGGCTGAAAATAGTCCCTGCTTCTGCTCCATGCAGGGTGATCACTGGCAAGTATCCCCACTGTGATATATTCCTCGCCGATATAGATATAGTTATAGCCTGTATATTGAGAATACTTCCACAAATCCTGGGGAGTCTCCGTATCAAGCATCTCAAAAAAGGCATCCTTGTCCTGCAATGCCTCCTGATACACATTCTGTAAATAAGCGTTTATCTGTTGATGTCCTGCAATTTTACTGTTAAACTGAAGAAGATCGATTACACATCCTCCATATTCATGTTCAGAAAAGTATTCCTCATACTCCAAACCCTCCGAAAGATATGTCTCATACCCTTCTGTACTCATTTCATCCAGCGCATTCACAACATTCTTTACCTCGCCAGGGGGGCCTGCATAGTCAGCAGGCAGAGTAACCGGAATGTTTTCCCTGTCCTCAAACTCCTGGATATCCCCGTCTTTTGTCAAGTGAAACCACTGATTGCCTTCCTCCTCCGAGACAAACCTGCGGAAAAAGATGCCATTCTCAGTAGCATACAAATCTAACGGCCAACTTTCCCCCTGAAGCGTATCCTCATAGGCAATCTCACTGTCCTCAGTGTTCATTTTCCTCTGAAGCGTATCCTCATGGACTATCTCACTGTCTCCAGTATTCAAATTCAGCCGGTAAATATTCCAATATATCTCTTGTTCCTCTGACTGCAAATAAAGTCCGTAAAAGTATCCTTTATAGATACAGCAATCCATAAATTCCGGAACCCCAAAGGAACTCATCTCTCTGTTTCCCAGACAAAACCGAGTGAGCTTTTCCGTGTCTCCATAAAATTTCCCGATACAGTAGAGATTCCTCCCAAAGACTGCCAGATTTCCCTGAACATCAAAATGACATACTACTTCTTCCCCCTGCCCACTGACCATCTTATAGGCGGTCATGCCATTTTTCTCTGTTTTACTGTAATAAATAATGTCCATACTCTGTGTTTCCTGACTGTATCCGTTACTCAACACGTAATCCCAGACATCTTCCGCAATCAGCTCCCTCTCTGAACCGTCCTTTTTCATGCGGTACAAACCTCCGTTCTTTTGCCCTTCCACTATTACCCCTGTTGTCTCAAGTGTTTCCTCATAAGCACTGGAACAAAAGAACACATAGTCGTCACTAATCTGTAGATTATGTCCATTTTCACACAGCTTTTCCATTCTTGTGCCATCTGCCATTATCCGGTAAATCCCATGGCCGTCACTCTGATTGATAAAATAGACATAGCCATCCTGCACGCAGATACTCCCTGGATGGATTTTTGCCAGGCACTGAGGTTCGCTGCCATCCTCTTTCACTCGGTACAGGTAATAGTGGTCTAACTGACTGGAATAATAGTAATATCCATCCATATAGGCAATCCTGCTCCTGTGGCTGTTGGCCCAGGTGTTTTCAATTATCTCCTGCTCTTCTTCCGTCAACATAACCTGCGGAAACTCTTCTGTCTCCTGTTCTTCTTCTGGCAGAGTGACCTGTGCTTCCTCTTCCGTTTCCTGCTGGCCTTCCACCAACTCTTCACCGGAGAGAAAAACCTCTGCAGCCTCTTGTTTTTCTTTAATGTTCCCGTCACTGTGGCCTGATGCATAGCCAAAAAAAATTCCCATGCATAACAGAATCAAAACTATACTTCCGGCTTTCTCCATTCGTTTATTTATCATAATATCTCCCCTAAATTTTCATACAGATTATACCATGCTGTACAAATCGTGAGTTTTATATTTTTGTGTAAAGAAAAAACCTTGAAAACGATGAATTTTCAAGGCTTTTTTAACAACGTGCGTGAGAAGATTCGAACTCCCGACACCTTGGTCCGTAGCCAAGTGCTCTATCCAGCTGAGCTACACGCACATATACAAAATAATACTTCTAACTGCCGGCGACCGGAATCGAACCGGTACGATGTTGCCACCACAGGATTTTAAGT
>JAMPFA010000067.1 GCA_023664725.1 Roseburia sp.
AACTCCGAGGTAGGGCATTTAAATATGGGTGCCGGAAGGATCGTTTACCAGGAGCTGACCAGGATCACCAAGGAGATTGAGGATGGAGATTTCTTTAAGAATCCGGAATTGTTAAAGGCAACTGCCAATGCAAAAGCCAACGGCTCCAACCTGCATTTGTACGGGCTTTTGTCAGACGGAGGGGTGCACAGCCATATTACCCATCTTTACGGTCTCTTGGAGCTGGCAAAGAGAGAGGGTGTTTCTAATGTGTATGTTCACTGCTTCTTAGATGGAAGAGATACCTCCCCAACGGCAGGAAAAGGCTTTATCCAGGATTTGGAAGCAAAGATGAAGGAGATTGGCGTGGGCAAGATCGCATCGATCTGTGGACGTTATTATGTGATGGACAGGGATAACCGTTGGGATCGTGTGGAGGCGGCTTACCGTGCTCTGACTTTGGGCGAGGGAAATGCGGCAAGTTCTGCGGTGGAGGCCATCAGTGCAAGCTACGCAGCAGACAAGACAGATGAGTTTGTAATGCCTACAGTTATTACAGAAGAGGGAAAAGCTCTGGCAACTATCGGTGACAAGGACAGCATTATCTTCTTTAATTTCCGTCCTGACCGTGCAAGAGAGATTACCCGTGCATTCTGTGCAGATGACTTTGACGGATTTGACAGGGGTGCAAGAAAAGATGTGACATATATCTGCTTTACCGAGTATGACGTGACCATCCCCAACAAAGAGATCGCATTTAAGAAAGTAGAGTTAAAAAATACATTTGGCGAGTATCTGGCAGCCCATGGCAAGACCCAGGCGAGAATTGCAGAGACAGAGAAATATGCTCATGTGACATTCTTCTTTAACGGCGGCGTGGAGGAGCCAAACAAGGGGGAGGAGAGGATCCTTGTAAAATCTCCCAAAGTTGCAACTTACGACTTACAGCCCCAGATGAGTGCGCCGGAAGTGTGTGAGAAATTGGTGGAAGCGATAAAGAGTGACAAGTATGATGTGATCATTATCAATTTTGCAAATCCGGATATGGTGGGACATACCGGCATTTTAGAGGCTGCGATCAAGGCTGTGGAGACTGTGGATTCCTGTGTGGGCAAAGCCGTAGACGCCATCAAGGAAGTGAACGGACAGATGTTTATCTGTGCAGACCACGGAAACGCAGAGCAGCTTGTGGACTATGAGAATGGAGGAAGCTTCACTGCCCATACCATCAATCCTGTTCCCTTCATCCTGGTAAATTATGATGAAGCTTATACACTGCGGGAAGGCGGATGTCTGGCAGATATCATTCCTACCATGATTGAGATGATGGATATGGAGCAGCCTGCGGAGATGACAGGAAAGTCCCTGCTGATTAAAAAATAATTTTTTATGGACAAATGTCGCAAAATATACTATTGTATTATTATAACAGTACAGATAGGGAAGGAGCCGTTTTTGTATGGATGAAAAAAATAAGAAACATGCAGTGAAGCTCATTGCCCCCAGCATTATAGCAGCATTGATCGGAGGGTATTACCTGTTTTTCGGCGTTGTGATCTTGTGCATGCCGGACATACCGGGCATACTGAAATTTCTGCTTGCAGTAATTCCGGCGGGATTGCTTGGAGTGACCATCTATGTACTGGTAGAAAGAATCCAGGAGATAAGGAGTGGAGTAGAAGATGATCTTAGTAAATACTGATTACATCACAGGAAAAGAACTGGAAATGCTGGGATTGGTGAGAGGAAGCACGATCCAGAGCAAGAATATCGGAAAAGATATCACCCAGGGATTTAAGACGCTGGTAGGCGGGGAATTAAAGGCGTACACAGAGATGATGAACGAGGCGAGAGCACTTGCCACCAAGAGAATGGTGGAGGAAGCCACATCTATGGGAGCAGACGCTATTGTAAATATCCGTTATGCATCCTCAGCGGTTATACAAGGGGCAGCGGAGGTTATCGCTTACGGGACAGCAGTAAAGTTTAAGTAAGCAGTGTCTGATAAGTAATTTCAGGAACAAAAAGGACAGCCGGCATTTGCCGGCTGTTTGTTGTCTGATCTCTTATATTTCTTCCCAGGAAATTCTATGTTTTGACAGAAATTTCTGTATCATTTTATCCCATTCCCGATTCAGCGTCTGATCGGTGGTAAAGGTTTTGTAGGAGATGCCGGTGGTCAGGGTCAGGGAACCATTCTGGTAGGTGATATTTAAAAACATTCCCGCCACATCCTTGACGGTAAGGCCGCTGTCGGAGAAAGACAGGGTCTTTTCCATATTTTCCGGGGAGAGCATCAGGACGAATTTAAAGTAGGATGGAGTTTTTTTCCCACGGATCAGCTGGTAGACCGTAGGGCGTATCCCGGCATAGGGAAGGGCATCTCCCAGGGTGAGATTTTGTTCTTCCAATTCTTCTCTGGAAAAGTAATCTTTTTTCAGATGGCCGTCAATTGTCAGGGATATATCCTGGGTGATGACGGCCTCCGGCATTAAAAAGCGATCAAATATTTCGCTTCGGAGAAATTGGTTCATAAAATTTTTAATATCGGTGAGTTGTAATGCGGTCATATATAGCCTTTCAGTTCCTGCATAAATTTTTGCGTCACAGTGCATGATAGATTCACTGTCACTGCTTTACCTGTAAGTTTATCATATTCCCTTTGAAAAGTTCAACAGAATATAGTAAAATGTTTTTTAGAAAGGATGATCAGAAGATTATGACGGATATACAGGGACTATTTGATCTATTAACCAAAGGAACCTCCGGCAGCCATGTGACTGCCTGGGTCGGGGAAAAACTTAAGAGAAATGGTTTTAAGAAACTTTCTATAAGAGAAGAATGGGACATTGAAAAAGGAGGAAAATATTTTGTTGGTTACGGCGGCAGCAGCCTGATGGCCTTTGCGGTGGGGAAAGATTACCAGAGAGGAGACGGCCTGAGGCTTGGGGCATGCCATACAGATTTTCCCTGTTTTAAGGTGAAGCCCAACCCGGAAATAGTGACAAAGGGATATGGAAAGCTGAACCTGGAAGCTTACGGAGGGGGGATCTGGAATACCTGGATGGACCGCCCCTTATCTGTGGCGGGACGGGTGGCATTAAAGAGCCAGGACGTTTTTGCTCCCAGGATCGAGTATGTGGATTTTGACCGTCCACTTATGACAATTCCCAATCTGGCGATTCATATGAACAGGGAAGTGAATAAAGGAATAGAGTTAAATAAGCAGACAGATCTGCAGCCTGTCCTTCAATATATCAAGGAGGAAAAGGACGGCAGCTATTTTATGGAACTTCTTGCGGGGAAGCTTTCTGTGAAACCGGAGGATATCCTGGATTATGAACTGACGGTTTACTGCAGGGAGGAACCTTGCCTGATGGGGGCAAGAGAAGAATATATCTCCTCGCCAAGACTTGACAATCTCACCTCTGCCTACGGTTTGACGGAAGGGCTGATAAACGGCCTTAGGGAACGGGGAATCAACGGGGCAGCTTATTTTGACCATGAGGAGATTGGCAGCAGGACAAAACAGGGGGCGGCATCTTTGCTCCTTCGGGATGTGCTTACCAAAATCCTTCGGGCATTGGGAGAGGATGAGCAGAGTATCCTCAGTTCTTTCTATAACAGTATGCTCTTATCCCTGGATGTGGCCCACGGGCTGCACCCGAACCAGACAGGGAAAATGGACCTTACCAATCAGCCTGTGTTAAATGAAGGGTTTTGTATCAAGGAATCCTCTGTACAGACCTACGCTACAGACTGTGAAGCCATTGCCATTATACAGCAGATTTGTGAGAGCCAGAGCATCCCCTATCAGAAGTTTGTGAATCGGTCTGACCTAACCGGAGGGAGCACCTTAGGAGCGATTGCATCCACTCTTCTTCCCATTCCAACTGTTGATATGGGAGTGCCAATCCTTGCCATGCATTCTGCCAGGGAGTTTATGGGGAGGAGAGATATGGAATCATTGAATGGGTGTATCAGATCCTTTTTTCAGTTATAAAAGACAAAGCTCACGGAGCGAGACACTATATGGGAGGATGAGTACTTGTGAGAAATTTGATGAGGAGAACACTTTCGTCTCTTGTGATCGTCGGCCTTATGATCAATTTTTCAGGCTGCGGGGCAGAAGAGTTTACCGAAGTTTTCAGCCGTATAGAAAACAGCATAAAAGAAGAGATCAGCTCAGAATACCGGGGAGCCGAGGATACCCAGGCGGTATGGGAAGACGCAGATATCGAGAAGAAAGCAGATGAGGGCACAAAAGCTGCCCCGGCGCAGGACTCCAGTATTAACTATGCCTACAGCACCCTGGACGATGACACAAAAACAGTGTACAATGAGGTGTTGGAAGCTATTTTAAGCCACGATGAGGAGGTATCTGTCTCCACAGTGGACACAAAGGTGCTGGAGAACGCCTACAAGGCAGTGTGTGCAGATTACGGCGGATTGTTCTGGGTTTCCGGTTATGTCTACACCCAGTACACCCGGGGAGGAAATCTGGTGGGAATGGATTTTACCCCCAAGTATACAATGTCCTACGATGAGCGCATCGGCACTCAGGAGCAGATTGATGAATCCGTGGAGGAATTTTTATCTGGGATTTCCATTACGGATTCGGATTACGAGAAAGCAAAATATGTGTTTGAAATCTTGATCCAGAATGTGGATTATGATGCGTCCATGGAGAACAACCAGAATATTATCAGCGTATTTTTAAGCCGGGCAACGGTGTGCCAGGGATATGCCTGTGCCACGCAGTATCTCCTGAATCAGCTGGGGATACAGGGCACCATTGTGACGGGGACGGCGGAGGGAGAATCCCACGCCTGGAATCTGGTGCGCCTTGACGGATGCTACTATTATATGGACACTACCTGGGGAAATTCCAGATATTTGGATGACAGCAGCCAGATTGAAAAATATGTAAATTACAGCTACCTTGCAGTCACCTCTGAGGAGATCAGCAGGACTCATGTGTTGGACAGCAGTTTTCCGTTACCGGAATGTACAAATATGGAGAATAATTATTTTGTTCAGGAGGGAAAATATTTTACAGAGTGGGCACCGGAAAATGTAGGAGGCCTTTTTGCCCAGGCATGGAATGAGGGGGGAAGCGGTATGTCCGTGAAGTTCTCCTCGCCGGAATTGTACCAGCAGGCTCTGGACTATTTCATTACAAACCAGCATATTGCGGACTACTGTGAAAATATTTCTTCCATCTATTATCTGGAAGATTCTGAACAATATGTTTTGACCATAAACTTCGTGTAGCTGATCTGTGGTCAGCTATTAAGCCACAGACCAAAACTGTGATACATTTTCCTCTATACAAGACAGAAAAAATGTGCTATGATATGTGGTAATTAAAACTACGTATAATAGAAAAACTGATAATAAGATATAGAAAGCAATTGTATCGGAGGTAGAAATGTATAAAATAGTGATTGATAGCTGTGGAGAGCTGACCCGGGAGTTAAAAGAAGATGGACATTATGTGAATGTTCCTCTGGAAATGGATGTCAACGGGTATCGGATAGTGGATGACGAGAGCTTTGATCAGCTTGATTTTCTGAAACGGGTAAAGGAAAGCCCGGTAGGGCCAAAGTCTTCCTGTCCCTCCCCGGAGCGTTATATGGAGGCCTTTGAAGGGGAGGCGGACCATGTTTATGTGGTGACTCTCTCCAAGGAGTTGTCTGGTTCCTACAACAGTGCAGTGCTGGCAAAAAATCTCTATGAGGAAGAGCACGGGGACAAGAAAAAGATTTATGTATTTAATTCCAGGTCGGCTTCCGTGGGGGAGACATTGATCGGTATGAAGGTTCAGGAATGTGAGGATTTGGGCTGTTCCTTTGAGGAGACAGTGGAGAAGGTAGAGAAGTATATCAGCGGGCAGAATACCTATTTCGTATTGGAGACGCTGGAAGTTTTAAGAAAGAACGGTAGGCTCAGCAATCTGAAAGCCTTTGTGGCAAATGCGCTGAATATCAAGCCGGTGATGGGATCCACCCCGGAGGGCATGATCTGCCAGCTTGGAAACGCAAGGGGAATGAACAAGGCTCTAAAGCAGATGGTTGAGGATATGCTGGCAAAAGTCAGAGATACAGAAAACAAGATTCTGGCAATCTCTCACTGCAATTGTCCCGACAGGGCCGAGGCAGTGAAAGCGGATGTGGAGAAGCTTGCAAAGTTTAAGAAGATTATTGTAGTGGACACGGCGGGGATCAGCAGCATGTATGCCAGCGACGGCGGTGTCATCATGGTTGTTTAAAGAACAGAAGAGATGGAATACGAAGAGATTATAAAAAGAATGGAGTCTGTACGTTTTGGCAGTCTTCCAGGTGTGAAGATCAGTGAAAAAATGTTAGCTGCAGTGGGAAATCCCCAAAAAGGCCTGCCCTATATCCATGTCGCAGGAACAAATGGAAAAGGTTCCACTGCAGCCTTTTTGCGCTCTGTTCTGACAGAGGCGGGATATCGGACAGGCATGTGTATTTCTCCTCATTTGGAGGAATTTACCGAGCGGTTTAGTGTGGACGGACAGGAAATAGCGGGGGAGGATTTTGTAAGGTTTGGGGAATGGCTTTTGCGTCAGGATTTTGGAGTTGAGCCAACCATGACAGATTACTGTCTGCTGCTCTCTCTGCTTTATTTTAAAGAAAAAAAATGTGATATCGCAATTTTTGAGACAGGGCTTGGGGGACGGTTGGATTCCACAAACGCACTGGGGATTCCTCTGGTCGGGGTCATAACAAAAATTGGTTACGACCACACCGGGATTTTGGGGAATACTTTAAGTGAGATCGCAATGGAAAAAGCCGGAATCCTGAAAAGGGGCTGCCGCTGCGTGTCAGAGAGCCAGGAGAGAGAAGTGGAAAACGTACTTTTGCAGCACTGCAGGGAAAGAGACATTCCTTTAACCTTCGTGGAAAAGGGATTGATCCAGGCAAAAGAGGATGGATTTTTTTATCCCGGGGCAGGAAAATTTCAGACCGGCATGATGGGAAAATACCAGAGAGAAAATGCCCTGGCCGCAGCGCTTACAGCAAAAGAGCTTTTAAATATAGGATATCTTATACCAGAGCGTGCAATTACAGAGGGAATCCGAAAGGCAAAATGGCCCGGAAGGATGGAACTGCTTGGCGTGAACCCTTTTTTCCTGGTGGACGGCGCTCACAACGGAAACGGCGCTTTGGCGCTGGCAGAGAGTTTAAGAGAGCTTTATCCCGGGGAGAAGTTTCATTTTATTATGGGAGTGCTGGCGGATAAGGATTATAAGCCCATGGCAGATGCAGTTCTTTCTCTGGCGCAGGATGTGGTGACGATTACACCGGAACATGTACGTGCCCTGGAGGGGGAATGTCTGGCAGATTATATCAGAAAGCAGGGGGGGCGGGCAAGGCATTGTGAAAATTTAGAAGATGCCCTGGCAGAATGTTTTTGTGGGAGAGATACAGCCCTGACAGGGAGAAAAAATATAGTTTTCGGCTCTCTTTCCTTTATCGGGACGACAAAAAAAATCTTAAAGTCTTTGTACAAGATATAGAATGGTATTGACAGACAAACACCAGATGTAGTACAATCTACTTCAATACGATTTATATATAATTTTACGGTGAGTGAAGGAGAAGGCTATGAATATCATTAAGCGCAGCGGTACAGAAGAAGTGTTTAATATCGACAAAATCAGGATGGCGATTTTGAAAGCCAACGATTCTGTGATAGACAGCGAAAAGCTGTCAGAGGAACAGATGGAAGAGATATCAAAACATGTGGAATCCACATGCATGGGCATGGACCGTGCTTTAAATGTGGAAGAAATCCAGGATTTGGTGGAAAATGAGATCATGCAGCAAAATGCCTTTTCAGTGGCCAGGAACTATATTACCTATCGGTATGAGAGGGCTTTGGTTCGTAAGGCAAATTCTACAGACAAACAGATTTTAAGTCTGTTGGAATGTGACAATGAGGAAGTGAAGCAGGAAAATTCTAACAAAAATCCTACCGTCAACAGTGTCCAGAGAGATTATATGGCAGGGGAGGTCAGCAAGGATATCACCCGCCGTTTCCTTTTGCCCCCGGATATTGTGGAAGCCCATGAAAACGGCATGATCCATTTCCATGATTCCGATTACTTTGCTCAGCATATGCACAACTGCTGCCTTGTGAATCTGGAGGACATGCTGCAAAACGGCACGGTGATCAGCGGTACGATGATTGAAAAGCCTCACACTTTTTCCACGGCATGTAATATCGCAACCCAGATCATTGCCCAGATTGCCAGCTCCCAGTACGGTGGACAGAGTATTTCCCTGTCACATCTGGCTCCCTTTGTGGATGTGAGCAGGCGGTGTTTCAGGGAGGAAGTAAAGAAAGAATTTGAGATGGCAGGACTGCCCTTAAATGAAAAACAGTTGGAGCAGGTGGTGGAATCCAGGG
>JAMPFA010000068.1 GCA_023664725.1 Roseburia sp.
AAGAAAAGAAATCGACGGCGTAGCGGTGGCTACGGCTAGATTTCTTGACGATGCAAATGGGAAGCAAGGCAAGTTTAACGTAAAACAAACTTAATATTCGTTGCACTAGCAGTTTTCCGGTTTCTCATACCGCTTCCAGACCTTATCCGCACCGCACACATGCTTGCTGCCGTCCGCTTCCGTGATAATGTAATCACCCTTGCCAATAAATGTCCTGCCCCTGCGGTGCCTGATATAGGGACACACAATGGTACCGTCCTCTCTGGGGATTTTTACCAGAAAATCTGTGACAATCCATCCTTTTGTCACCACGTCTGACCAGAGTTCCACCCCGTCTTCCATGCCTTTTCCTATCTCATACTGTTCCACATCAATCTCAAAACCAACTCTTCTGCTCTTCATACTTATCCCTCCTGTCATATCTATACATCTATCTTAGGGACCATTGTGCAATCATTTGTACATCTCCCCTGCCCGGCTTATGATCACCAGCCATTGTAGATGTTCCTACTTCTATGATAAGGTAAAACCCGAAATTTGTCCAGTGGATACTTCGTCCTAGTCCATTGTCTTTAACATTCCTCCAGAATTCTGAAATCCCAGCCTTCTATGCCAAAAGAATCCCCCTGTTTTACTCTTTTCCCCGAAAACAGATCCATACTCTCTTTTTCCTGGTGGACAACCTCATGCCTTTCGGGGGAATAATTCAGGTAAAACCAAACTAATTTTCCACTTTCATTCTGACCCTTACGCAAAATTATGGGGAACTGCACCTTCGGTAAGTTTTGAATGTCTGCATCACTTAACGCCTTTTTTAACACTCTCCACAATAACGTATCTTCTGTCATACACCCTATATAGTAACCCCATCCCTTTCCATACCTATGTCTTGTGATAGCGCTATAATCTTTCCAATTGTAATGTCCGTAAGAGGCCAGAACCTCTGTATCCTCTCCAGGAATCAAAAGTTCCATAAAAGATTTGGCATAAAACTTTTCCGCTCCATGAATGATATCCCCGGATAACTCTACATTTCTAGGAAAGGTAAACTGATGGTAGGTCACCCCAAGAGCCTGATGCAGAATATGGGGCTGTATTCCATGACTTACCTTCACATGCTCATTGGTAAACCCGCTCTTAAAGGTAGTCACCAGAGTTCCCCCGTTTGTTACATATGTATTTAACTTTTTAAGTAATGCGTCTCCCGCTGCATATAACGCCGGTACGGCTATCATCTTATACTCACTTAGATGCTCAGACTCCTCCCATATAAAATCGCACTCTATATTATGCTGGTACAGCGTGTCATACATCCACCGCACAATATCGTTATATTTTAACCCACCATCGGAGGCTGCAGTTGCCTCAATACCAAACCACTCTAACGCAGTGAGACTTTCATTACTCACCAGAATCGCCACATCATTCTTCTTTTTCAAATTTACCAGAGATTTCCCGAACTTTTCAAAGTCTCTCCCAACAGTGCAGGCTTCCAGATAGGTTTCATTCTCCTCAAAATCATGGCTTAACAAACCTTTCCAGTAGGTCTCCAGTGAATTGTGGATAGAATGCCAGTGCCAGTACTCCACTGCATTTGCCCCGGAGGCAATATGGCTGAAAGCCTGAAGGCGAAGCTGTCCCTTATACGGCGTCCAACAGGGGAAACCCTGGGCCTCTGTCTCCAGGATCAGATAGTTGTCCCTCTTTAAAGAACGGATCAGATCTCCCCCGAAAGCTATCTCCTTTCCCGTAAGTTCATCCTGTGTTGGATGATAGATATCTGTCCCGGCAACCGTAAGGCACTTTGCAATCTGAAAGTGATCTGCCCCGGGCTGAACTCCGTAGGAATGACCCCGCCACTCAAAGTCCAGATTGTGGGTAATAAACTGTTCCTCCCTTTTATATTCCTGCAAAATCCCTGCCTGCCAGGAGAGAAACTTTGTTACCAGAGAACGCTGGAATTTTTCAAACTCCGCACCAAGGCTTCCGTTTATGGTTCCCCGCACATCAGGAAAATCTTCCCAGGCATCTACCCGGTTGCTCCAGTAATCCAGCCCAAACTCCCGGTTCATGGCATCCAGGTTATCCTGGAACTTCTCCCTTAAGTATTTCACAAACTGCCTCTGCACATTTTCCCCGGCAGTTCCGTAATATTTTGTCTCATTGTCCAGCTGATAGCCAATCACACATTTCCTGTCCGCTGTCCGTTTCATCATCTCCCGTATGATCCGCTCCGCATAAAACAGATAGACAGGATGGGTAATATCCATTATCTGCCTGTGTCCGTAAATTCCCCTGCCACTTTTGGTAAGGGCAAGCACATCCGGGTGGGATTTTACCATCCAGGCAGGCACCGCATAGGTAGGCGTCCCCACGATCACCGAAATTCCTGCCTCCTCCATGGCATCCATCACTCTCTCCAGATGGGAAAAATCGAAAACACCCTCCTGAGGTTCGTAGGTGCTCCAAGTGGATTCCCCGATCCGCACCAGATTTATCCCCGCTTTTTTCATCATCGCAATGTCTTTTTCCAGCCGGTCCTCCGGCATATACTCATCATAATACGCCGCTCCATAATATAGCTTGTCCATTTTTTCTCCTTCTCCTGCATAAAACTATTTTTCTAATAATTCTTTAACTTTATCAAAATCACCTTTAAACACAAAGCCTTTTATGCCTGCCTTCTCCGCCCCTTTTACATTATCCTCCCTGTCATCGATAAACAGGCACTCCTCCGGCTTTAAACCATAAGTATCCAACAGATACCTGTAAATCTCGATCTGAGGTTTCAGCATATGCTGTTCTGCTGACACAACAATCCCATCAAATAAGTCCAGATCAAACTGTCTTGGAAAATACTGGTAAAATTCTATGGCGGCATTTGAGAGTATGTACATGCCGTATCCCTTATTCCTGGTGTATGCTAAAAACTCTTCCGCCCCTGTTACAGGCACCATACATACATCCCAATGAAAGACACATTTTCTTAATTTGTCATATAACTTTTCCGATACACGCTGTTTCACCAACTCGTAACGCTCCGCATTGGTGATGTCCCCTCTGTCTCCTCTCATCCATTCCTGCCCCGAAAACAACTGCTTTTTTATCATCTGTTTTTCTTCTTCTGTGTCACAGGCCTCATTTAAAACCACATCCGGGTCATAGTCCAAAAGCACATTTCCCATGTCAAAAATAATATTCTTTATCATCGTCTTCTCCTGTCCTTTTTCTCTGTATCAGTGTTAACTTCATTTTAGCACGTTTTAACCTCTTAGGAAATTATAAAATACCCACTCCCCCCAAAACAATTTTCACCCCGATTAATATAAGGATAACTCCTCCACAGATCTGTGCCTTAGCCTGATATTTTGAGCCGAAAATGCTCCCGATTTTTACCCCCGCCGCTGAACAGACAAATGTCACCAGTCCGATAAAAGACACCGCAGGGATAATGGAAACTTTTAAGAACGCAAAGGTCACTCCCACAGCCAGGGCATCAATGCTGGTGGCCACCGCCAGAAGAAACATGCTCTTTCCATCCATGGAAGCATCCACTTCCTCCTCCTCACAGAAAGCTTCTTTTATCATGTTCCCTCCAAGGAATAACAGAAGCCCAAAAGCGATCCAGTGGGCATATTTCGTGATCATATCCGCAAAAAAGCTTCCAAGGAAATATCCGGCTAAGGGCATTAACGCCTGAAATCCTCCAAACCAGACTCCGGCAATGCACATATGCTTTAGTTTTATTTTTCCCAGAGATAAACCCTTGCAGATCGATACCGCAAAAGCGTCCATAGATAATCCAACCGCCAAAACAAATAATTCTGCTAAACCCATATTCTTTCTCTCCTTTTCTCTTTCTCCCGCGCCTTCTCTGGAAACATCTTACTCGCCGCATGGGAGGCAAAAGCGCTGTCTTCCTGGCACACCCCCTGCGCAAAAAAGACTCACAGACAGCGATAGCTGCCCATGAGTCTCATCGTCTATAGTATTACCGGGTGTCACCACCATTATGTCGATATCTACTACACATTTTGGATTTTTTATCTATCCGTCTCTGTGCCGATTACTCCCTCCGGGAATATGTTGCTTTTTATATTAACATATGGAAAAACATATTGCAATATTCATTTTTCAAAAACATGTTGACAAATATAGGCTGTCTATATATAATCATTATATAGACAGTCTATATTTACAAAATTGGTTTTGCAATCTCCAATTTATACGAAACAGAAAGGAGATGTCATATGGCAATTGACAAAAACTTAGTTCAGGGAAGCCTGGGAATCATGCTGTTACGGCTCCTGGAAGAAAAGGATATGTACGGCTATGAGATGATTGAAACGCTGCGTGAGAAATCCAACAACGTCTTTGAATTGAAAGCAGGCTCTTTATACCCACTGCTCCACTCACTGGAAGAGAAAGAATTTCTCACTTCCTACCAGGATGACTCTTCCGGCAAAAAACGTAAATACTATCAGCTCACCTCTTCCGGCAAAAAACAGGTGAAAGAAAAAAAGAAGGAGTGGGAGACATATCAGAGGGCTGTGACAAACGTACTCAGTTTTGTAGGAGGTATGAGATGACCTACGAAGAATACATGAACACTCTGGAAAACCAGATTAAGAACAAAAAAGCAAAAGACCTGATCCGTCAGGAATTTGAAAATCACATTGAAGAACAACGGGAAAGTTATGAAGCAGAAGGGCTGGACAGAGAAGCTGCCCTGGCAGAAGCCGTTCGGCAGATGGGTGATCCGGTGAAGACCGGGCAGGACTTAAATCAAATTCATCGTCCAAAATTTCCGCTTCGGCTCTTTGCCCTGGCAATCATTTTGACGATTTTTGGCATCTGTATGCAGGGAATCATATTTTATCATATTGACAGGTACTATCCGATCAATACCCAGCGCATATGGGGTTTTCCTCCTGCCGCTTACCTTACGGAAACCATATTTTTTAACCTGGCTGGACTTGCACTTATCTTTGGAATGCTTTACTTTAACTACAATTATTTTGTTAAATTCATATTTGTTTTTTATGGGATTTATCTCTGTATCACTATAGCAGGAACCTTTTTGATTACAGACTACCACATATACCAGAAATACAATTATTCCCTGTGGATGATATATCCCCTGATTTTTGCAGGTCTGCTCTACCGCTTTCGGAACCATGGCATCCGTGGGATTCTCATCTGTGAAGGATTGACGTTGATGGTTTATTTTTCAAAAATAATGTTTCCGGGCATGGCAGCTCTTTCCAGTGCATCTCTGGAATGTTATATCATTATTGTCCTTCTTCTCTTCTTGTCAATAATGAAAGGAATATTTGATTTTCCAAAAAAGAGGCTCTATGCCGCAGGATGTCTGATGTTTGTTCCAGTGTTATCCCTGTGTTTTCTTCCTGTTTTGCCAGCATACTACAGTGCAAGAATGAAGAGCCTGTTACATCTTTTTACCAGCGTAAGCCCGGAGGGAGAAGAATTTTACCTTATAAATCATTTACGTGGCCAAATTCCGCAGTATAACCTCTTCGGCGGCAATACTCTTCCTGATTACATTAACCAGAGTGAATTATACTCTAACTTTATGCTGACCTCAGCCTTCTCCTGGTTTGGCATTATCCCCGGACTTCTGGTGATTTTGCTTCTTATTGCATTTTGCATCCTTACACTGAAAAGCGCCCTGCGCCAACAAAACCGCCTGGGGATGCTATTGGGAAGCGCCTGTGGCATCAGTATGCTGGTACGGATTTTAGCCTACGTCTTCAGCAATTTCGGATATGGCGTTTACTATACCGTTTCTATACCTTTTTTAGCTTATGGCGGAATTAACATCCTGTTAAACGCTGTATATGTAGGGTTTGTGCTATGCATTTTCAGACACAGCAGCATCTTAAGAGAGGAGTGCAGCTAGCGCTCCTCTTTCACAGGAAATTTTTCAGAAAAAGTACAACCGCACTGTCACAGAAGTGACAAAAACTGCCACTGCCAGGCAAAACAGGCTCATAAACTTATTGTAAGTCCGATACTGCCAGGACATGATCAGCATAACCACTGCCATTAAGGGCTCAATCACATGAGCCGCATTTGTCCACACTCCTGATAACTGCAAAATACATAAAATAATCACCACCGCTGAGAGCAGGATCTGGACAATCTGCAATACCTTATCCAGTGTTGATTTTTCTCTCCAGCTTGGCATTCTCCTTTGATTCATGATTATTCCTCCCCTCTCATGCCTGTCACTTTTTCCTCAAGACCAGAGGCAGACGGTCCATATCAAAATTGATTACCAATTCCTCTGGAAAATCTGCTTCTGCCAGCACATCCAGCGCTCTTTCAAACTTGCCTATTTCATAGCAGATATGGCTGTCTGTCCCAAGAATTATATTTGCTTTATATTTCTTTGCATAATCCAGCATTTCCAAAATATTTTCCCTTGCATTTTCCCTGTAGTTTAAAGGGTGCATAGAACTGTTATTTACTTCCAGTGCGGTATGATGTTCGGCAGCCGCCGCCACAATCTCATCCATCTTGAGGGGATATCTGGAATCATCGGGGTGCCCAACTATCGTCACCTCCGGATTTTCAATAACCCCAAGAATTGCCTTTGTGTTTCCTGCCTCACCCAGATTCTCAATGCAGGGTTTGTGGAGGCTGGCAATAATATAGTCCAAGCCATCTAAAATGGATGGATGAACATCTATCTCCCCCTTCTCCCCATAGATATTAGCTTCTATTCCATTGTAAATAAATATTCCATTTAACTTTTTAGGTATCACCTTAAAATTCAAAAAATACATTCTGTGTGCAGTTCCCGGCATCCGCTCTGCGTGTTCGCTGGTACCTAATGCTTTTAACCCCACTCTGGCTGCTTCCGCTATATTTTCATTTAACGTACTGTAAGCATGCCCACTGGCAATCGTGTGGGTATGCAAATCAAATAATGGCTGCATTTCCTACTCCTCCTTCTTTAAAAGATGAATCACTTCTGACAGATTATCCACAATATATTCTGCTCTCTTTCTCGTCTGCTCATCCACCTCGTCCAGATCCGGCACAAAAATCGGATGGCAGCCCGCCCTCATTGCAGACAAAATTCCTGCTGGGGAATCTTCCAGTGCAATACACTGTTCCGGCTCAAGTTCAAGCTGTTTAGATGCCGTCAAATAGATATCCGGCTCCGGTTTCCCCTGTTTTACCATATCTCCGCAGATCACCTTATCAAAATAATCCCATACTCCTACACTGGTAAGATACCATTTGGTACGATTGATGTTGCTGGAAGTTGCCACTGCAGCTTTATACTGATTGTCCCTTAAAAAGATCAAAAGCTCATCCAATCCTTTTTTCTTCTCCACACCATTCTTTTCCACATACTCTTTCATCATCACTCTGCGGCGGGCTTTCACTTCTTCATAGGGAAAATCTTCTCCCAGAAAACCTTTTAATATAGCAGAGCCTTTCAAAGGATTCATACTTCGAATGGCAAGAGCATGTTCGTAAGTCATAGCATAACCATACTCTGCCGCCGCTTCACGCCAAAAACGATTGTAGAGCTTTTCCGTATCCAGCATCAAACCGTCCATATCAAAAATAGCGCCTTTTATCTCCATGGCAGCTCCTCCTAATATTTCTGTACCAACCACTTGATAACACTTTTTATCATTGTTCTGCCGCATTGGCAAACAAAAATATATTTCAGATTTAAAAATAGCGGAAATCCTCAATTTATAAGGATTCCCGCTATTTTTCACTCATGAGACATCGGGGATTCGAACCCCGGACAACTTGATTAAAAGTCAAGTGCTCT
>JAMPFA010000069.1 GCA_023664725.1 Roseburia sp.
CCAGCCTGTCTATGGATTCCGTTTCCTTAATAAACTGCTCCATCTCTGGATTCAGATGCCCAATAAATTCCTTACTCGGATTGCAATGCCTTTTAAAAAACAGATCATCCAGTGCTGTCCTGTTGGCAGAATATCCCGAATGTACAAAATACCTGCAGAACCAGCTATATACAAGTTCATCAGGGTAAATCGCTGGCATAAATCCAATCATACCGCCTCCTCAATCAGAATCCCCTGCTCCTTCAGCAGTTCCGCCGCATCAGCATCCTTTTTCCCTTCCTGCTCCAGCATTTCAGCAATGCTCACATCTGGTTCGGTATCCGCTCCGCTCTCTGGCATTTCTGCCATGGCTTTGTCTCTGGATGTGGATGTCTGTTTCTTCTTCACAGGTTTGACCTTCACAAAGTCCTGCACATTTTTTAACCTTTGCTGATATGCCAACAGTATTGTCTCCCTTGACAGTTCTTCCTTTCCCGTCAGGATTGCTACCTGCTGTGCCTCCATTATGATCGAGACTACAATCGCTATAATCCCGCCAGTACACTCATAGAGCAGTTCTATCAGTTCTGGTGTGAGTTTAGCTGGATGTGCCACATACTGGTAGGAAAACAATGCTTCGCAGAATCGGATGAAATAATCATTACAGGGCAGTGCAGAATATGAAAGCCCTACACTCCTTCTGGCAAGCTGCATCTCCTGCCCGAAAAAGGATTCCGTTTCAGGTAGCCCTACCATGCAGATAGAAACACCGCTTGAGTTTATAAGCTGTGTCATTGATGCAACCAGGTTGACACCATTCTTATTTCTGCAGATGTTCTGGCACTCATCTATCACAATCATCAGAATGTTGTTTAACGATACCTGCGACACCATTCCAATGATATTGTCAATGGATGCCTTATACTTAGTTGCCACCTGCCTATATTTTGTCCCGATTGCCATATCCACCTGTGACAAAATTTCCAGCAACAGCCCTTTCACAGAGCAATCATGCGGACACTGCACATTGATGCATGGAATTATCTGTGCATACGGGTTATTGGTAACTATGATCTGTTCTCCGCCAGACAAGGCTATGCTCTTTGCCAGAGCCGTACTCTTCCCGATTCCACTTGGGCCTATGATGGAGAAACTGTCAGCCCCGCCCAGAACAGAGTTGTAATTTAATCCTTGTAACCGTCTGTGGTTCTGATTACCTTGCCTAACAGCATCAACCGTCTGCTTCTTTTTAAGCGAGTGAAGCATCGCCAGATATATCTTGCTGTATATTTCATAGCTCATTTGTGATGGAATATAAATCTCAGCTATATCATTCAGTGCCATGAGCCTTGTCGTAGCATCCGCATCACAGATTTGGGGATCATAAGGCGGAAGGGACACCATTGCCTCCTCCAGATTCTTCCCCATAAGCATCTTAGGCATCTGCTCCGCCAGATTTCCCATCTTTTCCCACCTCCTCTACAAAATCTCTGTGCCGTTCCTCTTTTGCCTTTTTCTTGGTCTTCCTGATTTCTTTAAGATTGATATCCTCGCTCCGTTCCTTCCCGCCGACAATCCTCTCAACATGGGCTGCGAGGTCAATCCTGCCCTGAAGATTGTTATGGACTGCCTCGCCAACAATGGCTCTCTGCTTCCCCTGTATAGATTTAATCTCCTCAAAACTCTTTCCAGAGAATCTCGATTCGATCAAGCGGAATTCAATAAATTCGCTCTCTTTCAGAAGATACACCGCATCCGCTGATTCAGGGTTATATGCTACGGTAGCATTTCCGCCATTCAGATAATCCTCTGTGAAGTTCCCCTCCTCCGAATTGTATCTTAATCCGAAAACTATCAACCCTTTTCTGGTAAATTTCGCTTTCGCCCTCGGAAGCAATGTCAAAATCAACTGCTTAGCGGAGACAGTAATCAGGTTACATCCCGCCTGCTTCTTCCCCCATTCAAATATGCTGTTCGGGTGGGGCTTTACTTCCGCCTCGATCATCTCCTCTGTATAAGGATAATCCTGCAGTATTCTCTGGGAGTTGTGGTAGAGAATGGAGCGGATTACCACTTTTTCATAATCCTCCATCATAAGACAGGCACCTTTCCTGTAATCTGGAGCAAGTCTCTCGCCTGCATCCTTATTCACATAGCCATGATCTATAAGATAGGGCTTCACCGATTCCTGTAACAGCTGGAAACTCTTTTCCACAATGGATTTGAGTTCAGGTCTCAGGGGAGGAAGATTTATCAGAGTGATGCCCAGCTCTGTTATCTGTGCAAATGTATCCGACTGATATTCGCTGCCCATGTCCGACACTATGACTGATGGCATCTGCTCTGAATCCCATTGTTCCCTTTTGATACGGATGCCGAATTTCCTGCACCACTCCACCTTGTCTGCGATCACATTGAGCATCAGATCCCTGAGAGAATATGTTCCGCCCTCCCAAGTTAGGGCATATCCCATAACAAATCCACTACTGTAAGAATCTGTGATAATTGTAAGAACGGGTCTTCCCACCAGATTCCCGCCGTTATCAACCAGATAAATGTCACAGATGGTTGAGTCGATCATACCCGTACCTACAGCGGGGGCAAACTCCTGAACACCATCGCCTAAGAGCGGTCTGTGATTTCGCTGGTAATCCTTTATGCCGTTTCTGGAAATAATCGTGTTCTGCTGTGTCTTGTACTTACTGTGAAAATAACGGAACTGGTTAAAGGATGGATAAAGAGGAAGAAGATTCCCCGCACCGTCACAGTACCGTTCTTTCAGCATAAATGTGTATGCCGTCTTCAGGCTGTTTTTGTGTCTGGTGAAATAGAATTTATTCAATGCCCACCTGATGTTCTTCTCGTCCTCTGTCAGCTCTCTTTCCACAATCCCCCGCTCTTTGGGAAGAAGTGCGGATATATTCTGATAAGCAAGGTAATGGCAGAGATAATTCCTCACAGTCGGCATGGAAATTCCTTTTTCCGCAGCGATCCGCTTAATCGCTTCTGTGCGGAGTCTGTCATCACCTACAAAGGGAAGAATGCCAGCAATCACAGTATACCTCTCATGCACCGTCTGGCGGGCTTTAGGGGACATTTCCTGCTCCTCCGCCAGAATAGTCTCCGTGGCTGACAGTAATTCCTCCTCTGTACAAATTTCGTATTCGGCAACCGCATCCAACTTGTACCACTTAGGCATCTCTTTTTTGATGCAGTCAAGCAGAAGAACATCATCCTCATCTGCTGCAAGAACCCTGTATATAGTTCCCTTGGCCTTAATTAGCTGGTTCTTCTCCATCGGCACCTCCTTGTCAATAATACTCTGTGGACTTTCCCTTTCCTCAGATATAGGAAACCTCGTTTCTCCCCATACTCATTATGCCATATGGAGATTTGGACCAGATTTTGCAAAAATAAAAGAGCCTGACCGCATTATTTGCCGTCAAGCCCTATTAGTCATTTGAAAATCCGAGTCACTGCCCTTTTATTCAACAACACTGCCAATTATTTTAGTTTGCACCTTCTTCAGAAACAATGATATTGTCCTTTGCAAGGGCATCTTCCACGGATATTTCCTGGACAGTTGCTCCCCGCTCTTCAAAGGCGGCCACCATCGCTGAAACCACATTCTCCTCAACCTCATATTCATCTTGGGAACCCATGAATGTTTCAACCTCAACGGTATATATGGTATCTGGCTGTGGTGCATCGCTATGGAAAATTTCGGAAAACCTGATATATTTGGTCCAAGGGTCAACCAGGCTTATAAACTGTCCGCCCATTTCTTCTCTAAGTTCACCATAATATTTCTCAATCCATACCCAGCCTTCAGGGACAAGATCTTCACCGCCATCTAAACAGGAATAGTAATTCCCCTCCCACATGCTGCTTCCTGACGGGGAATGGACTTCGGAAAGTGACACTCCATATTTTGCACCATTATCGCTGTCATCCCCTCCAGAAAAGCAATACAACACAAATGTATTTTCGGATGGAGTAAGCTGAACATACCTCATGACACCATAATCATAGCCATCCTCTGGATCAATGATATGCTCATCATAGACAGGTATATCAGGCCCAGCTCCCCATCCCGTTATTTCAAATGCTGCAATCGGCATTTCCGAGAATATCCAGGATGCCGATATTTCCTCCTCTGGCTCCTCCGTAGGCTGGAGAGTCTCCTCAGCTGATGCCTGTGCTTCTGGGGTCCCTGCAGGCTGGGAATCCGCTGCGGAAGATTCCACGGGGGTATCTGTAGCATTTCCCGATGCTGCACCAGAATCCTTGCCGCAGGCGGATGCGGACAGCACGACTGCCACCATCAGGCCTGTCATTAACATTTTCTTCAACATAACTCTTTCCTCCCTGATTTAAATTTCAGATTTTCTCACCTGATTGATTATATCACTTTGTTGATTTTTTTCAACCGCTTATTATTTTTGTCTTCCTTGCCGAGGTACATGATGGAAATACTGACCTGTTCATGGTAAAATAAGACTGGCAGAAATGGAAATGATAGATATCATAAGGATTCAGCAGACTATAAAGGAAAGGGGCAAGGCAATGGAGCAAAACCGCATTTACATCGCAATCGACTTGAAATCCTTTTATGCTTCCGTGGAATGTGTCGAGCGGCAGCTTGACCCGCTGGATACCCATTTAGTGGTGGCGGATGCATCCAGAACGGAAAAGACCATCTGCCTCGCCGTATCCCCGTCCCTAAAATCCTATGGCATCCCAGGTAGGGCAAGGCTCTTTGAGGTGGTCCAGAGAGTCAGGGAAGTAAATATAGATCGGAAAGCCCAGGCCTCAGGGCATCATTTTTCAGGGGAATCCTGTTTTTCCAAGGAACTCCAGAGCCATCCAGAACTTTCCGTCTCCTACATCATTGCACCGCCCCGCATGGCACACTATGTAAAATACAGCACCAGGATTTATGAAATATACCTGAAATATGTGGCACCCGAAGATATCCATGTCTACTCCATTGACGAGGTGTTCATGGATGTAACCTCATACCTGAAAACCTATTCCCTCTCCGCCAAGGAGCTTGCCAGGAAGATCATCCAGGATGTGCTCCTGCAGACAGGCATCACTGCCACCGCTGGCATCGGTACAAACCTGTATTTATGCAAAGTCGCCATGGATATTGTGGCAAAGCATGTAGAACCAGACCAAAACGGTGTCCGCATTGCAGAGCTGGATGAAATGCGGTATCGGGAGCTTCTCTGGGACCACCAGCCCATCACCGATTTCTGGAGGGTAGGGCGGGGATATGCCAAAAAACTGGCGGAAAACGGCATGTTCACCATGGGAGATATTGCAAGATGCTCTGTCGGTGACAGCCAGAGCTACTATAACGAAGACCTGCTGTATAAGTTATTCGGCATCAATGCGGAACTGCTCATCGACCATGCATGGGGCTGGGAACCTACCACCATTGACCTCATCAGGCAGTATAGGCCTGAGACGAACTGCCTTAGTTCGGGGCAGGTTCTCCAATGCCCTTATGATTCCGCCAAGGCAAGGCTGATCGTCAAGGAGATGACTGACCTGCTGGCATTGGATCTGGTGGAAAAGAGGCTGGTTACAGACCAGATCGTCCTTACCATCGGATATGACATCGAAAATCTGACCAATCCCGAAATCAGGGACAAATACAAGGGTGAAGTCACCACAGACCACTATGGCCGCAGGGTCCCCAAACATGCCCACGGAACCGCCAATCTGAAAAGGCAGACTTCCTCCTCAAAAATGATTTTGGATGCCGCCATGGAGCTTTATGACCGCATCATTGACAAAAACCTCCTTGTCCGCAGGATCAATGTCACCGCAAACCATCTTACTGATGAGTCGGAGGCAAGGGAAGCCGAGCGGGACACTTTCGTCCAGATGGATCTGTTCACGGATTACCATGCACTGGAACAGGAAAAGCAGAGGGAAGAGGAAGCCCTGAAAAAAGAGCGGGCACTTCAGGAGGCTGTCCTGTCAGTAAAGAACAAATACGGGAAAAATGCGATTTTAAAGGGGATGAACCTGGAGGAAGGGGCTACCACTATGGAGAGGAATAACCAGATCGGAGGGCATAAGGCTTAAATGGGAAAATATGACGATATTATCCATCTTCCACACCATGTATCCACAAAGCACCCACAGATGTCTGCATTAGACAGGGCTGCACAGTTCTCGCCTTTTGCCGCTTTGACGGGACACGGCTCCGCCATCAGGGAAACGGCAAGACTGACAGATGTTAGGCTGGAACTGGATGAAAACAAAAAAGAAGAATTGGATGAGTGCCTGCAGATGCTCCGAATGCAGTCCGCTTTAAAGCCAGAAGCGGAGATTACCTACTTTGTCCCTGATGCCAAAAAAGAAGGTGGTTCTTATCTTTTAATAAGGGGCTGTATCAAAAAATTTGATGACATTGGGCATAAGATTATCATGGAGAACGGAACCATTATCCCAGTCAGTGATATTTATGGGATCGAAAGCCCTTTTCTTGACTATGGGAATAATTCCTAAGAGCAGAGCTTTATCCCCCAATCCCTGACATCCGCCATTCATGGGCATAGTAATTATATCTCAGCTGGAATGTCCTCTGGCTACCGTAGAGGATGGCGGAACACACAAAATTAGCCCCAAGGGAACTATGCTCCTGGTCGCTTGAGAGAACCTTTTCAATGTTGATTGTAACAATCTCGCTGTTTCGGTCACGGAAGCGGAACCGCATGGGTGTGATTTTTCCGTCCGTATCAAAGCAGGAAATCATTTGTACAGGGATGTCTACACATAAAACACTTTCCATGACGGCCTCCTTCCACTGTTCCTCTTTCCTTTCTTTTGTGAAAGACATTTTAGTATATAGAACATTTGTTTGTAAATAGAACAAATCATAAAATATCATCAACTGCTTCATATGTGTGAAAAGTATTATATGGATACTGATATATTATCCCTTTTTCCTTCAATTTATTGCATCAGAAATCACACAAATTTTCATCTTCCTTTGCCGCCTGCCCAGCGGTTTCTCCCTCTGCTTCCTTCTTATCCACCACAATGCCCCAATCGGTTACTCCTCTCCGCCTCCAATAATCCCTTGAGGCATCCAGCAGTTTGGCAGTCATGGGTTTTCTCAGATGCTTTCGGTATACACACTCCCGCACCCTTAAATCACCATCCACTTTGGTTGCAACGAAGTCTGAGCAGTATTCGCCAATCTCCAGACCAGCAAGCAATACCTGACATCGGAATTCCTTTATGTCTGGATTCTCCTGCAGCTTCTCCGCATACTTTGATTCAATGGCATTGTAGGTTCTGGCTACTCCGTCCGCACACTTGCTCATTGCTCTTTTTTCGCATCTGGTTCCTCTGTAAGATTTTTTCTTCAATTTCTGCCTCCCTTCCCTTCAAATGATTCGCCAAAAATTCCGCCAAAAATTTCTCAAATCCGCCAAAAACATAAT
>JAMPFA010000006.1 GCA_023664725.1 Roseburia sp.
TAGCTGGTTTGAGATTACAGAGGAGGACAGCGAGTCTCTTTTGCAGCGTGCCATGGAAGGCGCTTTGGAGAAAAACAAAAATCTGGCCCTCTATGACAATGCCAGAAATGCCTATGGAAAACGGCGGATGTACCGGATCTTAAAGCGGACCGTGTGGGCATTGACAAAGCAGATCAGAAAGGGGAGTTTTAAGCCAGACAGCTTTGAGGTGTCCTTTGATTACCCGGAAAATATGGAATCTGTGAATTTTCAGCTGAGTGAAGAGGAAAAAATGCACTTAAAGGGAAGGATTGACAGAATCGACACTTTGGAGGACGGGGAGAAGCTGTATGTAAAAGTTATCGACTATAAATCCGGCAGCACCACCTTTCAGTTTTTAAATATTTATCACGGCTTACAGTTACAGCTTGTGGTCTATATGAATGCGGCATTGGAACTGATGGAGAGCCGTTATCCGGGAAAAGAGATTGTTCCCGCCGGAGTGTTTTATTATCATGTAAAAGACCCTATGGTGGAAGCGGAAGGGGAAATTTCCGAAGAAGAACTTAGGCAGAAAATATTTGGAGAGTTGAAATTAAATGGTGTGCTGAGTGACGACAGAAAGATCATGGGGGAGATGGACAGGGATTTAGCGGAGGGAGCCAGCGTCACTTCCGATGTGGTCCCGGCGGGACTGAACAAGGACGGCAGTTTGAAAAAGACATCAAAGGCCTTGTCACAGGAAGAGTTTATGGCCCTTTCCTCCTATGTCAATGAGACGATTCTTCACCTGGGAGAAAAGATGATGCAGGGGGAGATTAGTGCGAATCCCTATTCCCTGGGCGATAAAAAGGGATGCGATTACTGTGAGTACAAAAATATCTGCCATTTTGACACCAGGATTCCGGGGTATGAATACCGGCAGTTGGAAGAACTTTCCAAAGAGGAGATTTTGGACAGGATGAAAGGGAGGAGAGCTGAGAGTGAACTGGACGGATGACCAGAAAAAAGTAATTACATTAAGAGACCGGAATATTCTGGTTTCCGCTGCGGCGGGCTCGGGAAAAACTGCAGTTTTAGTGGAGCGTATCATTGGCAGAATTTTGGATAAAGAGCATCCTCTGGACATTGACAGAATGCTTATCGTGACCTTTACCAATGCGGCTGCGGCGGAGATGCGGGAGAGGATACGGGAGGCCATCGAGTCAGGCCTTGAAAAGGAGCCTTTTAATGTAAATCTTCAAAAGCAGTCCTCTCTGGTGCATCATGCCCAGATTACAACGATCCACAGTTTTTGCCTGTATCTGATCCGCAGCTATTTTCATCAGATCGATCTGGAGCCGGATTTTCGCATCGGGGAGGAGGGGGAGTTAAACCTTCTTCGGGAGGATGTGCTGTCGGAGCTTTTAAACGAAAATTATGAGATCGGAGAGGAAAGTTTTTTCCGTTTTGTGGAGACATTTGCCACAGGAAAAAAAGATGACATGCTCCATGACCTGATCTTAAAATTATATCATTTTGCCAACAGCCATCCCTGGCCCTTGGAGTGGCTTTCGGATCTTGGTAAGCCCTATGGTATGATCGGAAAAGAGGAGCTTTGCGAGTCACTTTGGATGAAAAAAGCGATGGAGTATCTTGGCTTTTTGTTTTTGGATTTAAAAGCGAAAGCAGAGGAAAATGTCCGTCTTACGATGATGGAGGACGGCCCAGGTTATGCCAGGGAAGCGGCGGAAAGTGACAGGGATAAGGTAGAGGGGCTTTGGGCCTGCAAAAGTTATGAGGATCTGGGGAAAAGGATAGCATCTCTTTCTTTTGACAGGCTGCCTTCCAAAAAGGGATATCAGGGCAGTGAGGAAAAGTTGGATTTGTTTAAGGAAAACAGGGATGGGATCAAAGCATGCATCAAGAAAGTGAAAGAACAGTTTTTCTTTGGGGATATGGATGTGATCTTACAGCGTATCTGGGATATGCAGCCGGTGATGGAAGAGCTGCTGCGGCTGGTTTCGGCTTTTATGGAAAAGTATGATGCAAAAAAACGGGAGAAAAATGTGCTGGATTTTGATGATCTGGAGCATTTTGCCTTAAAAATCCTGATCCGGGAAGAGGATAAGGAACTTCGGGAGGCTGCAAGGGAATGTCAGCATCTCTTTGAGGAAGTGATGGTGGATGAGTACCAGGACAGCAATTTGATCCAGGAGGAAATTTTGCGTGCAGTTTCCAGGGAAAGCATGGGGGAATGCAACCGGTTTATGGTGGGGGATGTAAAACAGAGCATCTATCGGTTCCGACTGGCAAGACCGGAAATCTTTATGGAAAAATATGACAGGTACACAAAGGAGGATTCTAAGAATCAGAAAATTGAGCTTCACCAGAATTTCAGAAGCAGACAGGAAGTGTTAGACTGCACGAATGACATTTTTTACCGGATCATGGGAAAAGATCTGGGGAATGTGGCATATGATGAGGATGCAGCTCTAAATCCCGGAGCCGTGTATCCACCTGTGGAGGGAATGGAGCCGGAGCTGCTCTTGGCGGATGAGGAAGAAGAATTTTTAAAAGAAGCTGGGATTAGAGATGCCATCTGGCTGGAAGCGGAGGTGGTGGCGGCAAAAATCCGAAAGCTGATGCAGGTTCAGAAGATTGTGGATAAAGCAACCGGAGAATTGCGGAACCTGAAATATTCGGATATCGTAATCCTGTTAAGGAGTTTTGGGGCTTACGGGGATACGTTTCTGGAGGTGCTTTCCCAGAGGGGAATCCCGGCTCATGTTTCCTCCAAGACAGGATATTTTCAGACGCAGGAGATATTGACGATCTTAAATTTCCTTCGGGTGCTGGATAATCCCCGTCAGGATCTTCCCTTGGCGGCAGTGCTCCGTTCCCCTATGGGAGGATTTTCGGACGAGGAGCTGGCAAAGATAAAAACAGCAGGGAAAGGCAGGGCTTTTCATCTCTGCTTTTTATATCCCCATGAGGAGAAGCTTCCGGAAGATCTTTTTTCCAAGATAAACCATATGAAAGAAAAAATAGACTATTTCCGGGATCTGGTGACGGAGCTTCCGGTGCATGAGCTTTTATATCGGATTTTGCGGGAGACAGGGTATTTTTGTTATGTCATGTCCATGCCGGGAGGCGTCCGCAGAAAAGCAAATATCGAGATGCTTTTGGAAAAGGCTTTGGCCTATGAGAGCACCAGTTACAAGGGACTGTTTCATTTTATCCGCTATATGGACAGACTGCAGAAGTATGAGGTGGATTACGGGGAGGCGGAGGTTGTCAGCGAAAATGCCAATGCGGTGCGGATTATGACAATCCATAAGAGCAAAGGACTGGAATTTCCCGTGGTATTTTTGAGCGGAACAGGGAAAAATTTTAACCGTCAGGATTCCAGGAGCGCCCTGGTGATCCACCCGGAGCTGGGGGCGGCTCTCGACTATATCAATCCCGCATCCAGAGTGAAGGCGGCATCCCTTTACAAAAAAGTGGTGGCAAAGCAGCTGGATCTGGAAAACCAGGGGGAGGAGCTTCGGGTCTTGTATGTGGCTCTCACCAGGGCAAAGGAAAAACTTATCATCACAGGCATCCGAAAGGACGCAGAGAAAGAGATCGAAAAGATTCGGCTGAAAAGAGAATTGGAACTGTCTAATAATGGGAGTATGTCCTTTTTGGATCGGGCAGGGGCAGACTGCTATCTGGACTGGATTTTGCCTGTAATGGCGGGAAGCGTGAAGTATCCGGTGGAAATCTGGGGTGTGGAGAAGCTTGTGATGGATGAGACGGAAAAACAGTTAGATGAGACGGCAGGTTTTGAACTGCTTTTGGAGCACAGAGATTTTGCAGATGAGTGGGCAGACAAGCTGGTGGAAGAAAAGCTGTCCTATCGTTACCCTTATGAGCTGGAGGTAAACCGGAAGGGGAAATATTCCGTGTCGGAATTAAAGCACCGTGCGATGGACAATATGGCAGAGCAGCAGGAGGTGGATTTCTCCACACCTCTTTTCCCAGAGGAAACCATCGTTCCTTACATTCCGGCATTTATGAGCGGGGAAAAGGAAGTCAACCAGGGTGCCCTGCGGGGAAGCGCTATGCACCGGGCAGTGGAGTGTCTGCCCATAGAGATTCTATCCGGCAATCCCAGACTTCGGAAGGTTTTGGAGGAAGAGATCGGGAAGATTTTGGAGGACGGACATCTGCCGCCTGAGATGGAAGAACTGATTCGAAGGGAAAAGCTGATCAAATTTTATCAGTCAAATCTGGCAGAGAGGATGAAGCAGGCATCCCTTTTGGGACAACTTTACAGAGAGCGTCCTTTTGTCATGGGAAAGCCGGCGGATAAGATTGAAAACGACGGCAGCGGCACTATGGTTTTGATCCAGGGAATTATCGACGCCTTTTTCGTGGAGGAGGGGGAGATCGTTCTTTTGGATTATAAGACGGATGTGGTGGACTCCAGGGAGGAACTGGTGAACCGATATAAGATGCAGTTGGATCTGTACCAGGAGGCGCTGGAAGGGAAACTGAATAAGAGGGTAAAGGAGAAGCTTATTTATTCCTTTTATTTTGATGAAGTGATCGTATGTTAGTCCAACGAATACGAAGTGAAGCCGCACCGGACGAGTTTGCCATTCTGTATTACGGCGCCATTGCGGAGTTGAGGAATTACTCAGAAATTAATTCTTGATTTTACTTGAAAATACTATGGAATATGTTAAAATGATAGTGATACAGTGAAAAATTAAAAATTCAATGTATTTTTTGCAGAAAAAAGGAGTTTCCCTATGTTTCAGTATGATGAGATATGTATCCGTACATTTTTGGAAAAACAGTTACAGCTATTTCAGGAGGAAGTTGCAAGCAGCCCCGAGGAGGCAGATGAGTTTTTGTCGGACTGTATGGCGTTTGTCTGTGGCAGTTTAAAAGAGGTGCGGGAATATTTTGAGGAACAGGGAACGGATATCGCAGAGATGGATGACAGGGATTTGTTGGAGGCAGAGGAGGTTTTTGCGCTGCCGGACGGAAGATTTTTGATCGTGGAAGGTTAGGTGCCGGAATGAGAAAGTATGATGTGGTGATTATCGGGGCAGGGCCTTCCGGTATTTTCTGTGCCTATGAGTTGATACAAAAGGAGAAAGAGTTAAAGATTCTGCTTGTGGAGAAAGGCAGGAAAATCGAGGAGCGGGAGTGTCCCAAGAGAAAGACAAAAGTGTGTGTTGGCTGTAAACCGTGTTCCATTACCACAGGTTTTGCAGGGGCAGGGGCTTTTTCTGACGGGAAATTATCTTTATCCCCGGATGTGGGTGGTAATCTCCCGGCAATTTTGGGCTATGACCAGGCGGAGGCATTTATCCGGGAATCGGATGAGATCTATCTGAAATTTGGCGCAGATAAAAATGTATATGGGCTGGACAGAGAGAAAGAGATACGGGAGATCAGAAAAAAGGCCATACAGGCCAATTTGAAACTGATCGAGTGCCCCATCCGCCATCTGGGAACGGAGGAGGGTTACAAAATTTACTCCAGGCTTCAGAGGCATCTCTTGGACAGCGGCGTTGACATGGAGTTTCGCACCATGGTAAAGGATATCATTATCGAGGACAATGTGGCAAAGGGAATTTTGACAGACAAAGGCGAAGAGATTTACGGGGACGAGATCGTTGCCGCCGTAGGACGGGAAGGGGCGGACTGGTTTTATCAGATCTGCGTGCAGCATGAGATCGAGACAAAGGTAGGGACAGTGGATATCGGCGTTAGGGTGGAAGTTCGGGATGAGATCATGGAGTTTTTAAATGAAAATCTCTATGAGGCAAAACTTGTGTATCACACCCCTACATTTGACGATAAAGTGCGGACATTTTGCACCAATCCTTCCGGGGAAGTGGCAACGGAATACTACGATAACGGGCTGGCGGTGGTAAACGGCCACGCTTACAAGTCAAAGAGTATGAAGACGAACAACACGAATTTTGCCATTTTAGTGTCCAAAAATTTCACAAAACCTTTTAAGACACCCATCGAGTATGGCAAGCAGATTGCCCAGCTGTCCAATATGCTCTGCGACGGCAAAATTATGGTACAGACATTTGGTGATTTCCGCAGGGGAAGGAGAACCACAGAGGAGCGTCTCTGCAGGAACAATCTGATTCCAACTTTAAAGGACGCCGTGCCGGGGGATCTGTCTTTGGTATTTCCCCATCGGATCATGGTGGATATCGAGGAGATGATTTTGGCGTTGGACAAAGTGACTCCGGGAATCGCAAGCGACGAGACACTGCTCTACGGGGTGGAAGTAAAGTTTTACTCCAATAAAGTGGTGGTTAATCAGGATTTTGAGACAAGCATCAAGAGTCTTCGTGCCATCGGCGACGGGGCCAGTGTCACAAGAGGGCTGCAGCAGGCTTCTGCCAACGGACTTTCCGTGGCCAGGAGTATTTTGGCGGCCAGAAAAAAATAACAGCGGGATAACGCAGATTAAATGGAGAATACATGAGAAAAGGGAAAGGAAAATGGCTGGCGGGAGTTCTTATAGCGGCTCAGCTTTTGTCAGGATGCAGCATCGGCGGCAAAGAAGTTGTTTTGACAAACGGCATGGGAAGCAAAGATGTCTTTAAAATTGACGATGTTTCTTTTGGCCTTACGGAAGCAAAAGTGTATCTTGCCAATTTTCAGAATATATATGGAAAAAGTTATGGCATTGATTTATGGGAACAGAAATTTCAAAACGGAAAACTGAAAAGGTATGTAAAAGACGTGGCATTATCTGAGATGACCCGGGTGGTGTGTATGGACCTTCTGGCAAAAGAGCAGGAGATCAGTCTGACAGAGGAGGAAATTGATGAGGTAAAAAAGGCGGCGGAGACATACTACAATTCTTTGAGTGAGGCGGAAAAGACCTATACAGGAGCAAGCCTTGCGGATGTGGAGGGCATGTATGAGGATTATGCCCTTGCCCATAAAGTTTACCACGTTCTTACAGAAGGGGTAAATGCGGAGGTAAGTGATGATGAAGCCCGGATCATGGAGGCAATGCAGATATTTTTAAAGGATGAAAATAGAGCTGCCGAGGTGAAAGAAAAGCTGGATTCCGGGGAGGATTTTTCTGCAGTGGCCAGCAATTATAACCAGAAGACAGCCATTGAAATATCCTTTGGGCGGGGAGAACTTCCGGCTGAGGTGGAGAAAGTTGCCTTTGAATTGGATAACGAAGCAGTTTCCGACTGTATCCCCACAGAGGAAGGATATTATTTTATTAAATGTATCAATAAGTTTAACGAGGAACTGACAGACGCCAATAAATCCAATATTGTGGAGGCAAGGGAAAAGGCAGCCTTTGATGATGTGTATGAGGCATTTATCTCCGGACTTTCCTCCAGTTTAAATGAGAAAGTATGGGGAGAGATTGAATTTGTGACAGATGGGAGCATTACTACCGACAGCTATTTTGAGATTATTGATGATATCGTAGACAAAGCATCCAACATATACTGATAAAAAACGGAAAAATCGTATATGGATATTTATGTGGTAAAAACAGGGGATACGGTGGACTTGATCGCTGCCATGTATCAGGTGAATGCAGCAGAGATTATTTATGCAAATCAACTGGTGCCCCCTTATCCTCTGGCGGTGGGGCAGGCGCTTTTGATTCCGGATGGGAACGAAGTGTATGAAAAGATGCCTGCGAGAATAAACGGTTATGCCTATCCCTTTATCAGCCCCTGGGTGTTGGAACAAACTCTGCCTTATCTGACGGAATTGTCGGTGTTTTCCTATGGTTTTACCCTGGAGGGGGAGCTGATTCCACCGGCTTTGTCTGTGGATTTTATGATTGAGGCTGCCGGGAGGTATGGTGTTTTGCCAATCCTCACCTTAACACCTTTCGGTGAGGACGGTCAGTTTAACAATTATCTGATCCATACAGTGGTCCAGTCCCAAGAGGCAGTGGAGGCTTTAGTCTCCAACTTAAGTGCCGCAGTGGTGGAGAAGGGGTATGCCGGGGTGGATGTGGATTTTGAATATATTCTGGCGGAGGACCGGGATGCATTCACAGCTTTTGTGGCTAGACTTACAGAGGAGATGCACAAGACAGGCAGACAGGTTTCAGTTGCCTTGGCCCCAAAGCAGTCAGCTGATCAGCAGGGTCTTTTGTATGAGGGAAAGGATTATGCAGGACTTGGGGCAGCGGCGGACTATGTACTTTTAATGACCTATGAGTGGGGATATACCTATGGGCCGCCAATGGCGGTGGCGCCCATCTTTCAGGTGCGGCGGGGATTAGACTACGCAGTGACAGAGATCCCCACAGAAAAAATAAGACTTGGAATACCTAATTATGGCTATGACTGGAAGCTTCCCTTTGAGAGGGGAGTGACAAAGGCAAAAACCATAGGAAATGTAGAAGCGGTGCAGATTGCCATTGCAAACAGTGCGGAAATATTGTTTGATGAGCGTGCCATGTCCCCCTATTTTTACTATGAGGAGAATGGACAGGAGCACCAGGTCTGGTTTGAGGATGTCCGCAGTATGCAGGCAAAGTTTGAATTGATCAAAGAGTATGGATTAAACGGAGCAGGGTATTGGCAGATCATGCGGCTGTTTCGGGCAAACTGGCTGCTTTTGAACTCGCAGTTTGACATTGTAAAATAGAAAGAGTTAATTCATGAAGATAGATAAAAAATTTAATAATAAGAAAGTACACATGAGTGTTCTAGCGCTTGTGCTTTTTGCGTTGTGCCTGTTTATTGCAATAAGAATAGCGTCCTTGATCGGAAAAGAGGACGATGTGGCGCCGGCAGCTGTTTTGTCTACAGAGGCCATGGAAACGGAAAGTGTTTTGCAGACGGAAATTGTGATACAGGAGGAGAGCGAGATTTCTAAGACGGAAAGTGAAGAGCCATTGTCATTATTAGGCCAGTATCCTGAGGTTGCAAAACAGGCGGAGGTTCTGGCGTTATCCTACGATTATGAGAGTGCTATTGCTCTGCTTAAGGAGATAGAAGGATATGAGACGGATCAGGAGTTAAGAGAAAAGATAAACGCCTATGAAAAAGAGCGGGAGACCTGCGAGCCGGTAAATATGGATGAGGTGACCCACGTATTTTACCACAGTCTGGTGGTGGATCCTAGGAGGGCTTTTGCCAATCAGGACACAGACCCCCAGGCGGTGGGAAACAACCAGTGGATGACTACGGTGAGTGAATTTAATAAGATTGTACAGGAAATGTATGACAGGGGATATGTGATCGTAGGGATTCATGATCTCATCGAGATTACCACAGATGAGAACGGAGTAACGGTGTACCAGCCGGCTAAGATCATGCTGCCAAAGGGAAAGAAGGCATATGTTTTGTCCCAGGATGACCTTAGCTATTATCACAGTTATGACAATTACGGGTATGCGGCAAAGATGATTTTAGATGATAAGGGAAAGCCCACCTGTGAGTACATACAATCGGACGGGACGAAAGTCACAGGGGATTATGATGTGGTGCCTCTTTTGGACAAATTTATCGAGGAGCATCCCGACGCCTCCTACCGGGGAGCGAAAGGCGTCATCGCCCTCACCGGCTACAATGGGATTTTGGGATACCGCACGGACAACAGCTACCTCTACGTAAACGACAGTTTGAATTATGACAAGAAAATGTGGCTTGAAAACAATCCGGATTTTGATATGGAAAAGGAGAGGGCGGAGGCAAAAAAAGTAGCCGATGCCTTGAAAGAGGACGGCTGGGAATTTGCCAGCCATACCTGGGGGCATATTAAAATCCAGGATTCCAGTCTGGACCGGGTCATGAGTGATACCTGGAAGTGGCATGAGAATGTGGAGCCTTTGGTGGGGAAGACAGATATTATTGTGTTTGCCCACGGACAGGATCTGGGGGACTGGGGCAATTATGGGGAAACTAATGAGAAGTACCAGTTCCTGAAGGGGGAGGGTTTTCGTATTTTCTGCAATGTGGATCAGGCTCAGTACCGGACACATTTTGGAAGGGATTATATGCGCCAGGGCAGAAGGGATTTGGACGGATACCGGATTTACCGAAATTCTGAGGGAATCGAGGATAATCTGTCGGATCTGTTTGATGCGGCAAAGATCATAGACCCTCTTCGTCCTCCGGTGCCGCCGCTTAGATAAGGATATATCCAAGGCGGATTGCCGTTGTCACTGCCTCTATGGTGGAAGTGACCGATAATTGTCTGCTCCCATCCGTATGTATCATACTTGTGTCTTATTGTATTGTACTATATTAGGAAAATCGTAAGAATTTATTCAGAAAATCAGAAGAATATTTTGAGGGGAAGCGAAGAAACAGCGTCTTTATAATTGATACAATCATGGTATCATTTAAAGGCGCTTTTCTTTTGCCAGAAAATAGAGAAAAAGAGGTACATGACATGGAAAGAAAGAAGATAGCTGTTATTTTTGGGGGAAACTCCACAGAGTATGAGGTGTCATTACAGTCTGCGTCCGCCGTTCTGAAACATTTGGACACAGAGAAATACCATATCATCCCCATAGGGATTACAAGATGGGGACAGTGGTATCACTACACAGGAGACAGGGATAAGATCACTGACAATACATGGGTTTTAGACAAGGAAAACCTGCATCCCGCTCTGTTTTCCCCAGACCCTTCGGTAAAGGGAGTTTTGGAGTTTAAAGGAGATGCCTATCATGTTTTAAAGACGGATCTGGTATTTCCCGTCTTGCATGGAAAAAACGGGGAGGATGGCAGGATTCAGGGGATATTTGAGATGGCAGGAGTGCCGGTAATTGGCTGCGGAACCCTTTCCTCCGCCCTGTGTATGGATAAGGACAGGGCACACAAGCTGGTAAGCCTTGCGGGGATTGCTGTTCCAAAATCAGTCGTTCTCCAGAGCTTTTGCCGGGAGGAGAGAGTGAGAGAAATCAGGGAAACGCTGCCTTGTCCGGTTTTTGTAAAACCTGTCCGTGCAGGCTCCTCTTTTGGGATTACAAGTGTGACAGATCTGTCACGCTTAGAGGATGCCATAGAGCTTGCCTTCAAGCACGACAACGAAGTCATCGTGGAGGAGGCCATTCCTGGTTTTGAGGTGGGCTGTGCCGTTATGGGAAGAGAGACACTGACGGTTGGAAGGGTGGATGAGATTGAATTGTCCAGCGGCTTTTTCGACTTTACAGAAAAATACACCTTAAAAACCTCAAAAATCCATATGCCGGCCCGGATTAACGCCGAGGCGGAAAAGAGGATAAGAAATACGGCAGTAAGGATTTACAGGGCTTTGGGGTGCCAGGGGTTTTCCAGGGTGGACATGTTTTATACGCCCTCGGGAGAAATCGTTTTTAACGAGGTGAACACCATCCCAGGATTTACCTCCCACAGCCGTTTCCCAAATATGATGAAAGGAATCGGCCTGTCCTTTTCGGAGATGTTGGACAGGCTGGTGGAGTTATATGATGAGCGTTAGGAGAAAAATTATCGACTATTCCAGGGGAAATGATCTGAATTTTTTTTGGCGGCTGTACAGATGGCAGAAGAGGGCGGGAAAGGGGTTTTTATATGAGATACTGACTTTTTGCTTAAGCCGCAGCGCCCACCGCCATGGGGGATATATCGGCCCGGATACCGTGATAAAGGGCAATCTTTCCCTTCCCCATGGACTTCACGGCATTTTCATTTCACGGTATGCAAGCATTGGAAAAAACTGCTGGATCTACCAGAATGTCACCATTGGAGAGGTAAACAGGATGGCGCCGGTGATCGGGGATGACTGTGTGATCGGTGCTGGTGCTGTGATCATCGGGGATGTAAGAATCGGAAACCGTGTAAAGATTGGCGCCGGGGCAGTGGTGAGCACAGATATTCCCGACGACTGCACGGTGGTTTCCCAGCCGGTGCGTATCCTGCACAAATATATCGGGGAGGGAATGGCAGAATGAAACAGAGTTTGTCTGGAACAGACCGGGCGTGGATTGAGGTAAATTTAAACAATCTGGAGCACAATGCAGCAGTCCTTAAGCGTGCGATGCCAAAAGGCTGTGAGCTTATGGCTGTGGTAAAGGCACAGGCTTATGGTCACGGGGCATCTATTGTTGCGGGCCATCTGAACAAAATCGGAGTTAGGGCTTTTGCGGTTGCCACTATCCAGGAGGGAATAGAGTTAAGGCAGTTTGGGATTATAGGTGACATATTGATCCTGGGATATACAGATGTGAGTCTTGCACCAAAGCTGAAACAACATGACCTGACCCAGACATTGATTGATTTTTCTTACGCCATAGAGTTAGATCGACAGGGAGTGGAAGTAAAAGCCCACTTAAAAGTAGATACGGGTATGCACAGGCTTGGCATTGACAGCGAAGATGTCTTAGGTGCAAGGCAGGCTTTTGAGATGAAAAATATTAAGATCAGTGGGATTTTTACCCATCTTTGCTGTGCGGACAGTTTGGAGCCGGAGGATGTTGCCTTTACCAGAGGGCAGATAGAAAAATTTTATCGGCTGATCCATAGGTTAAGAGACAGCGGCATCGCTGTTCCAAAACTCCACATCCAAAGCAGCTACGGACTCTTGAATTATCCGGACCTTTCCTGCGATTATGTGAGGGCGGGGATTGCACTCTACGGGGTTTTAAGCTCACCGGGGGATAAGACGGTGCAGAAACTTGACCTGCGCCCGGTGCTCTCCTTAAAAAGCCGGGTGGTTCTCATAAAAGATGTAAAAAAAGGAGAATATTTTGGGTATGGCAGGAATTTTTTGGCAGAGAGGGACAGCAGGATAGCGATATTGTCCATCGGCTACGGGGACGGATTTCCAAGAAACTTGTCCCACAGCGGTGCGGCGGCGGAGATTTTGGGGCATTCCCTGCCCATTATCGGCAATATCTGCATGGACCAGCTTGCGGTGGATATCACAGGAACAAAAGAAATTTCGCCGGGAGATACGGCAACACTGATTGGAACCGGGGAGGGAGAAAGCATATCTGCTCCTTTTGCGGCAGAGCATTCCGGCAGCATCAGCAATGAGCTGCTTTGCAGAATGGGGGCAAGACTTCCTGTTGTGGCAAAAATACATTGACCTGATATCATTCCATGAAGTATAATGTTAAAGATTAAAATAATACATAAGAGAGGCATATGATCGAATATGTAAAAGGAGAAAGATAAATGATTTGGGCAAAAGAAGAGACAATGTCAAGGGCTGAAATAGAAAGTATTCAGTTAGAGCGGCTTTTGGAGACGGTAAACCGTGTTTACGAAAAGGTGGAACCTTACAGGAAAAAAATGGATGAGGCGGGGGTAAAACCATCGGATATCAAGACACTGAAAGATCTGCAGAAGCTTCCCTTTGTCACAAAACAGGATATGCGGGACAATTACCCTTTTGGACTGTTTGCCGTGCCAAAGGATGAGCTGGTTCGCATCCACGCTTCCAGCGGTACCACAGGAAAACCGACAGTGGTTGGTTATACAAGAAGGGACCTGGAAATGTGGACGGAATGTGTGTCCCGCATTGCAGCTATGGGCGGAGCCACAGAGAAAGATGTGGCGCAGATCTGTTTTGGATACGGCATGTTTACCGGAGCCCTGGGCCTTCATTTTGGACTTGAGAATATGGGTGCGGCTCTTGTGCCATCCTCCACGGGAAATACGGAAAAGCAGATTATGTATATGAAAGATTTTGGCACTACGCTGTTGGTTGCCACGCCTTCCTATGCCCTGCGGTTAGGAGAGGTGGCAAAACAGATCGGCGTTGACCCCAAAAAGGATTTAAGTGTAAAGATCGGTCTGGTGGGAAGCGAGCTTTTGACGGAGGCAATGCGAACAGAGATGCATAAACTCTGGGGAGAAGATATGCTTGTCACCTCCAATTACGGCATGAGTGAGCTTATGGGGCCGGGAGTGTCCGGGGAATGCGAAGAGATCTGCGGTATGCATATCAACGAAGATTATTTTATCCCGGAAATCATCGATCCAAAAACAGGTGAGGCGCTTCCTCCAGGGGAAAAAGGAGAATTGGTCATCACCTGTATTTACAAGGAGGCTCTGCCTTTGATACGCTACCGCACCAAGGATATCACCAGGCTCATCTATGAGCCATGCAAATGCGGCAGAACCACTGTGCGTATGGAAAATCTAAGCGGCAGGACAGACGATATGTTAAAAATCCGGGGCGTCAATGTGTTCCCAAGCCAGATCGAGGAAGTGCTTCTTGGCATTGAGGAAATCGGGCCCCACTATGAAATCATCGTCACCAGAAAAAATCATTCCGATATTTTAGAGATCAGGGTAGAACTTGTAAAGCCTGTGGATGTGTACAGAGAGCTGGAAGCTTTGGAGAAAAAGATAAAACACAAACTGCGCATCGTCCTGGGGCTGGATGCGAAAATACGGCTGGAGTCCCCCAATACCTTGCAGCGTTTTGAGGGGAAGGCCCAGAGAGTAAAGGATTTGAGAAAGGAAGTATAAAAATTTGGAGAAGAAAATAATGTTGGGCAATGAGGCCATTGCCAGAGGAGCTTATGAGGCGGGAGTTAAGGTTTCAGCCGCATATCCGGGGACACCCAGCACAGAGATCAGCGAAAATATCGCATTGTATGATGAAATTTATGCAGAGTGGTCACCCAATGAGAAAGTTGCAACGGAGGTAGCCATCGGCGCATCCATAAGCGGTGTCCGCTCCATGGTTTCCATGAAACATGTAGGGGTAAATGTGGCGAGCGACCCTTTGTATACTCTTTCCTACAGCGGGGTAAACGGCGGACTGGTTCTGGTTGCGGCAGATGATCCAGGTCTCTACAGTTCCCAGAACGAACAGGATACCAGGTGTGTGGCAAGGGCAGCTATTGTTCCGGTGTTAGAGCCTTCCGACAGTCAGGAGGCAAAAGATTTTGTAAAATTCGCATATGAGTTGAGTGAAAAATATGACACCCCTGTGATCCTGCGGACCACCACACGTCTCGCCCATTCCCAGGGAACGGTGACGCTAGAGGAGAGGCAGGAAATCGAGGATAAGCCCTACACCAGAAATCCTGCAAAATTTGTTATGATGCCGGGGAATGCCATCGGACGTCATATATATGTGGAGCAGAGAATGAAGGCAATGGCGGAGGATGGATGCGGTTTTGCCATCAACCGGGCAGAGTACCGTGATACTTCCATCGGTTTTATCACCAGCGGGATCCCCTATCAGTATGTGAGAGAGGCCTGTCCAAATGCCTCCGTGTTAAAACTTGGCATGGTGCATCCACTGCCTAGAAAATTGATTGAAGAGTTTGCCGCAAAAGTGGATAAGCTTTACATATTTGAAGAGTTGGAGCCTGTGATTGAGGAGCAAGTGAAATCCTGGGGAATCAAGGCTTTGGGAAAAGAAATTTTTACCCTTCAGGGGGAATACTCTGCCAATATGATCAGAGAGCGGGTGTTAAACCAGAAGGCAGAGTACAATGAGCCGGCAAAAGTTCCGGCAAGGCCGCCGATTCTCTGTCCCGGCTGTCCCCACAGAAGCGTGTATTCCGTCCTTAGCAGGTTAAAGATCCATGCAGCAGGGGATATCGGATGTTATACTTTAGGGGCGCTGCCGCCTTTAAGTGTCATTGACAGCACCATCTGCATGGGTTCCAGCATCTCCACACTTCACGGCATGGAGAAGGCAAAGGGCAAAGATTATATAAAAAACTGGGTGGCTGTCATCGGAGATTCCACATTTATGCACACCGGGGTAAATTCCCTGATGAATATGGTGTACAATCAAGGGACGGGAACGGTAGTGATCTTAGATAATTCCACCACGGGGATGACAGGGCACCAGGACCATGCCGCCACGGGAAAAACCTTAAAGGGGGAGACAGTTCCCGCCATCAATATTTACCAGCTCTGCAGAGCTGTGGGAGTCTCCCATGTAGTGGAGGTAAATGCCTTTGACACAGAAGAGTTGGAGCGGGTGATCAAAGAGGAAACAGCGAGGGATGCAGTTTCTGTCATTATCACGAAATCTCCCTGCGTTCTATTGAAAGGCAATGTGTTCCCCTATAAGTGCCGATCTGTGGAGGATAAATGTAAAAAATGCGGGATGTGCTTAAAACCGGGATGTCCTGCACTGATGAAAAAACCGGATGGAACCATAGCCATTGACGAAACTATGTGCAATGGGTGCGGGCTTTGTGAACAGTTGTGCAAATTTGGCGCCATAGAGCGGGTAGAAGCATAGAAGGGAGAAGGACAATGACAAAAAACATTATGATCGTAGGAGTGGGAGGACAGGGAACCCTTCTCACCAGCCGAATTCTTGGGAAGATTACCGTAGAGGAAGGCTATGACGTGAAATTGTCCGAAGTCCATGGTATGGCACAGAGGGGAGGAAGCGTGGTGACCTTTGTGCGCTATGGGGAAGAGGTGGCAGAGCCGATTGTGGAGGAGGGCTGTGCCGATGTGCTCATCGCCTTTGAGACATTGGAGGCCTTGCGCTATGCCCATTTCCTGAAAAAAGACGGAGTTTTGATCTTAAATGAACAGCGCATGGAGCCAATCACTGTTTTGACCGGGGCGGCAGAATATCCCGAACACATTGTAGAAGATTTGGAAAAGCGGCATACGGTTTATCGAATGGATGCCATGGAGGAGGCAATAAAACTTGGAAATGCAAAAGTTCTCAATATCATTATCCTTGGCATGGCGGCAAGACATATGGATTTTTCCAAGGAGGCATGGTTAAAAGCCATTGAAAAGACAGTGCCCCAAAAGACAGTGGATATCAACTGCAAAGCGTTTTTAAAAGGATATGAGCTGTAGATATCGGGACTTCAGGTATAAAACAGCGGAATGGAGGAGACTATGTTTATCAAACAGTTGTCGGTTTTTATAGAAAACCAGGAGGGACGCTTAGAGCAGGTTCTGGACGTACTGAAAAAGGAGCAGATCAATATCATTTCATTGAGTCTGGCAGATACCAGTGAGTATGGACTATTGCGGTTGATCACCTCTGACCCTGAGGCGGGACAGGCTGCTTTAAAGAGGCAGGGATTTTCTGCAATGCTCACAGATGTGCTGGCAGTGAGGCTTGCCCATCAGGTGGGAAGACTTCAGGAAATTTTAAGTTTTGTCTGCAAGGCAGGACTTAATGTGGAGTATATGTATGCCCTGTCCAACAAAGAGGGGGATGCTTCCATTATCTGTAAGATATCCAACGGGGATGAGGCGGCCGTTCTCTTAAAGAGCAAAGAGGTGGAGCTTTACAGCCAGGAGGATATTTTGAGGATATTCTGTTAGGAACTGTTCGGAACTAACTTTTGAACAGTTCCTTAGTTCTGTGTTGTCTGCCAGAGAACAGGAGAGGTTAGATTTCATGATCGTAGATTTTCACACGCATATTTTCCCTGAGAAAATAGCTGCGAGGACCATTGAAAAGCTGGAGAATATTGCAAATGTAAAGGCTTTTACCGACGGCAGGGAGGAAAGCCTTGTCTCTTCCATGGAGGAGTCGGGGGTGGATGTGTCAGTGGTGCTTCCCGTTGTGACAAAGCCGGAGCAGTTTGCCACGGTAAACCAGTTTGCAGCGAAGATAAATGAGAAATATCAGGATAAGAGCCGGCGTCTCTTATCTTTTGGGGGAATCCATCCGGATTCCCCGGACTATAAAAAGGAACTTTGCACTGTACATGATCTGGGGCTTAAGGGGATTAAGTTACACCCGGACTATCAGAATACCTATTTTGACGATATCAAATATATGCGCATTTTGGATTACGCCTCAGAACTGGGGCTTATCTCTATCGTGCACACCGGGGTGGATATCGGGTTTCCCGACAATGTGCGGTGTACCCCAAAGCATATCCGAAAAGTGCTGGATGAGGTGGCGCCGGAAAAGCTGGTTCTTGCCCACTATGGCGGATTTAAAATGTGGGAGGAGACACAGGAGCTGATCGCCGGGGAAAATGTATATCTGGATACAGCATATCTCTTTGGGTTTATCCAGGACGAGCTGTTTCTAAAAATTTTAAAAAAACATGGGGCGGATAAGATCCTTTTTGCCACAGACAGTCCCTGGAGCGGACAAAAGGAGTCTTTGGAGTATCTTAAAGGGCTGCATTTAGAGAGCAAGGAGCAGGAAGCGATACTGGGAGGAAACGCCTGCAGGCTTTTGTACTTATAAGGAGGAAGTTGTGTTCATTAAGTTTGTATTTTTAGTTATATTTTTTGCAGTGATGGTTGGCGTGGGGGTATATTCCCGCAGACACGCCACAAATGTAAATGATTTTGTCCTGGGAGGCAGGAGCGTAGGTCCATGGCTTACCGCCTTTGCCTATGGGACATCCTATTTTTCCGCAGTGGTGTTTGTGGGATATGCGGGGCAGTTTGGCTACAAGTACGGCATCTCCTCCACATGGATCGGAATTGGAAATGCATTGATCGGTTCCCTTTTGGCATGGGTGATTCTTGGCAGGAGAACCCGGATTATGAGCAACCATCTTTCTGCATCTACCATGCCGGATTATTTTGGAAAGCGGTATCAGAGCAATGCACTTCGGATTGCCGCATCCGCCATATCCTTTATCTTTTTGATTCCCTACACGGCATCTGTGTACAATGGGCTTTCAAGGCTTTTTGGAATGGCCTTTGACATTCCCTATGAGGTCTGTGTCATTGTGATGGCGGTGCTGACCTGCGCCTATGTGACACTGGGAGGCTATATGGCCACAGCCATCAACGATTTCATCCAGGGAATCGTTATGCTTGGGGGAATCGTTGTGGTAATCCTGGCTGTCTTAAAGGGGCAGGGAGGATTTTTAAACGCTGTGGCATCCCTGGCGGAGTTTGACAGTGACGTGGCGGTGACCATGGGACAAAAAGGGGCATTTGCTTCCTTTTTCGGGCCGGACCCCTTAAATCTTCTTGGGGTAGTGATCTTGACCTCTCTTGGCACATGGGGACTGCCTCAGATGATACATAAATTTTATGCCATCAAAGATGAGAAATCCATTCAGACAGGAACGGTGATCTCCACATTTTTTGCAGTGATCGTCTCCGGGGGCTGTTACTTTTTGGGCGGTTTTGGACGGTTATTTGATACGGAAAAAATTCATGGAGCAGATGGAAGTGTGATATATGATGCCATTATTCCGGCAATGCTTTCCACCCTGCCGGATTTACTGGTGGGAATTGTCATTGTCCTGGTGCTCTCCGCTTCCATGTCCACTTTGTCCTCCCTGGTGCTCACATCAAGCTCCACCCTGACGTTGGATTTTTTGAAGGACAACATTGTGAAAGATATGGATGAAAAAAAGCAGCTTCTCACTATGCGGATCTTACTGGTATTTTTTATCGTCTGTTCCGTGGTGCTGGCACTGTTTCCGCCAAAATCCATCGCCCAGTTTATCGCCCAGCTTATGGGGATTTCCTGGGGAGCACTGGCAGGGGCGTTTTTGGCGCCTTTTCTCTACGGCCTTTACTGGAAAGGGGTTACCAGGGCAGCAGTGTGGGCAAGTTTTATCTGCGGCATCGGCATTACTGTGTCGAATATGTTTTTGTCCTATATTAAATCACCCATAAATGCAGGGGCTATTGCCATGATCGCAGGGCTTATCGTGGTTCCCGTTGTAAGTTTGTTTACTCCCAAAATGGAGAGGGAGCAGGTGGATGAGATATTTTCCTGTTTGGAAATGCAGGTGGTGGTTGACCAGAAGATTGCACTGCCTAAGGATGGGGAGAGACGTGGAAATAGGAAATGATAATTATTTGATTTTTGCGGAAAAAGGCATCTGCCAATGTTGGCAGGTGTTTTTGTGTCTAAAAGGGAAAGAGTGAGAATGGCGTTAGTATTGAAACATTGGAAAAAGAGGAGGATGCTGTTAAGTCCAGAGAATATTGCAATATGTTCAATGAGTGAGGATATGGAGGGAGCCGTCATCAGGCTCCCGTTTTGTATATAAAATACTGTACCAAAATCCTATTTTTTCCCCAAATACCAGTTGTTGACTTATGGAAAGACTTATAGTATATTGAATCTAGATGCGTGACAATGCGCAAGGAGGAAACAGCATGCAGGAGAAAATCAAAGTAGCCGTGGATGCCATGGGTGGAGACAATGCGCCGGGAGAGATTGTAAAGGGTGCCGTAGATGCGGTGAATCTCAGGAAGGATATCCAGGTCTGTCTTGTGGGAAAACAGGATGTGGTAGAAGAGGAATTAAAAAAATATACATATCCGAAGAACCAGATCAAGGTTGTCCACGCAGAGGAAGTGATTGAGACCGCAGAGCCGCCGGTGGCAGCGATCCGCAGTAAAAAGGACTCATCCCTTGTGGTGGGGATGAATATGGTAAAGCAGAAGGAAGCAGATGCCTTTGTATCAGCAGGAAGCTCCGGGGCCATCCTGGTGGGTGGACAGGTGATCGTGGGCAGAATCAAAGGAATTGAGAGACCGCCCTTAGCGCCACTGATTCCCACGGAAAAAGGTGTATCCCTCCTGGTGGACTGCGGCGCAAACGTAGATGCCAGAGCAAGCCATCTGGTACAGTTTGCCAGAATGGGTTCCATCTATATGGAACATGTGGTGGGCATCAAAAAGCCTAAAGTTGCCATTGTAAATATCGGCGCAGAGGAAGAGAAAGGAAATGCCCTGGTAAAAGAGACATTCCCGCTGTTAAAGGAATGTAAAGACATCAACTTTATCGGCAGCATTGAGGCGAGGGAGATTCCCCACGGTCAGGCGGATGTGATTGTCTGTGAAGCGTTTGTGGGCAATGTGATCCTGAAATTGTACGAAGGCCTGGGAAGCACATTTTTCCGGGTGGTAAAGAAAGGGCTTCTCAGCAGCTTGAGGAGCAAGGCAGGGGCAGTTCTGATAAAACCTGCATTGAAATCCGTGTTAAAAACATTTGATGCGACAGAGTACGGCGGTGCGCCATTGCTGGGATTAAAAGGTCTTGTGGTAAAGACCCATGGAAGCGCAAAAGCCGTGGAAGTTACAAACTCTATTATCCAGTGTGTAACCTTTAAAGAGCAGGATATCAATGGAAAGATTAAAAACAATATTATCGGAAACGAGTAGAAAGGGAGATACCGGCATGGAATTTGAAAAACTAAAACAGATTATAGCAGAGGTCTTAAATGTAGACGCAGATGAAATCACAATGGATACTACTTTCGTAGATGATCTCGGAGCAGACTCATTGGATATTTTCCAGATTATTATGGGACTGGAAGAGGAATTTGATGTTGAGATCAAAAACGAGGATGCAGAGAAGATTGTAACTGTTGCTGATGCGGTGGATCAGATTAAAAATGCTTTAAATTAAATGAATAGTGAAAGCGAGGATAAGAGCGTGCCTTAAAAGCTGCATTTCTTTGGCTTTTGAGGCACCTCTTTCATTGAGGGCGATATGAAGAAAATAGAAAAATTTCAACAGATTATTGGTTATGAGTTTAAAAATCAGGGACTTTTACGTCAGGCCCTAACCCACAGTTCCTATGCAAACGAAAAAAATTTCAAAAAATTTTCTGACAATGAGAGACTGGAGTTTTTGGGGGATGCAGTGCTTGAGATTGTGTCCAGTGAATTTTTGTACCTGAATTATCCGGAACTATCCGAGGGAGATCTGACAAAACTTCGGGCGAGTCTGGTGTGTGAACCTACCCTGGCGGGATGCACTGTGCAGATCCGCTTAAAAGAGTTCCTCTTGCTTGGCAGGGGGGAGGAGATGACAGGAGGCAGAAACCGAAAGTCTATTCTCTCGGACGCTCTGGAGGCTGTGATTGGCGCAATCTATCTGGATGGTGGTTTTACTAATGCAAAAGAGTTTATTTTGAACTATATTCTCACAGATATTGAAAACAAAAAACTCTTCTATGATAGTAAGACTATCCTGCAGGAAGTGGTACAGGCGGACCATACAGAGCCTTTGAACTATCAGCTTGTGGAGGAGAGCGGGCCGGATCACGACAAGAGCTTTACTGTTGTGGCACGGATTGGAGAGAAAGTGATCGGCAGAGGAACAGGTCATACGAAAAAAGCTGCAGAGCAGGAAGCAGCCTATGAGGCATTGCTGAAACGAAAGGGAACTGACGGCGGCAGCGGAAAATCAAAAGAAATGTAGGGAAGAGTATGTATTTAAAAAGTATAGAAGTACATGGTTTTAAATCTTTTGCAAATAAGATCGTGCTGGATTTCCACAACGGGATCACCGGCATTGTAGGGCCAAACGGAAGTGGAAAGAGCAATGTGTCAGACGCAGTCCGGTGGGTGCTTGGAGAGCAGAGTGCAAAACAGCTTCGAGGCGCCAGCATGCAGGATGTTATTTTTTCGGGTACGGAGAACCGCAAGCCCTTAAGCTATGCCTATGTTGCCATCACAATGGACAATTCCGACCACATGCTGGATATCGATTTTGAGGAAGTGACGGTGGCGAGGCGGGTGTACCGTTCCGGGGAGAGTGAATATCTCATAAATGGAAGCCCCTGCAGGTTGAAGGATGTAAACGAACTTTTTTACGATACCGGAATCGGCAAGGAGGGATACTCCATTATCGGCCAGGGCCAGATTGAAAGGATATTGAGCGGCAGGCCGGAGGAGCGCAGAGAACTTTTTGACGAGGCGGCAGGTATCGTAAAGTACAAGAGAAGGAAAGCCACTGCCCAGAAAAAGCTGGAGACGGAGCGGGAAAATTTAGTCAGAGTCAAAGATATCCTGGCGGAACTGGAACGCCAGGTAGGTCCCTTAGAGCGTCAGTCGGAAAAAGCCAGGACCTATCTGAAAAAGAAGGACGAGTTAAAGACCTTCGATGTGAATATGTTCCTTTTGGAAGTGGAGCGGATTGAAGCAGAGCGAAAAGAAGTGGTCAAAAACTACGACATTGCGGACAGTGATCTAAAAGAGACCACAGCCATGTTTGAAAAGATAAAGGAAGAGTATGAAAAGACTCAGGCGGCTATCGAGGCTGTGGAGCAGGAAATTGAGACAGCCAGGGAAAATCTGGGCAATTCCACTATATTAAAGGGAAAACTGGAAGGGCAGATCAATGTATTAAATGAGCAGATCAAAGCGGCGGAAATGTCCGACGAGCATTTTTCCAGCCAGATGGAAGCCTTAAACAGTGAGCGGGAAGAAAAGACAAAGCAGAAGGAAGACTACGAGGCAGAGAAAAAAGAGCTGGATACGCAGTTATCCCTTGTGTCGGAGCGCAGAGCTAAGGCAGAGAGGGAGCTTGCAGAGTTAAAGCAGGAGATCGAGCGGTGCAATAAAGGGATTTCCGACGGAAAAAATGAGCTGTTGGAATTGTTAAACCGCAAGGCGGACATTCAGGCAAAGCAGCAGAAATTTGACACGCTGATGGAGCAGGTCAACATCCGAAAAGCCCAGTTAAACCAGAGACTGCTTCAGAGGAAAAGCCAGGAATCAGATCTGGAGGAAAAGCTTTTGGCAGAGGAGACTGCCCTGTCCGAAATTAATGAAAAGATTCAGAAGCTGAAAGGGGAAGAAGAGACGCTTTTCATGCAGCATAGGGACTGGGACAAAAAGCTGGCAGAGGCAGACAGCTCCTTAGAGGAAAATACGACAAAGTATCACAGGACATCCTCTAGGCTTGAGTCTTTGAAAAATATTGCGGAGCGTTATGACGGCTACGGGGCAAGCATCCGGAAGGTTATGGAGCAAAAAGACCAGGAGAAAGGCCTTTTAGGCGTTGTCTCTGATCTCATCAAAGTGGAGAAAAAATATGAGACAGCCATTGAGACGGCACTTGGGGGAAGTATCCAGAATATCGTCACAGAGGATGAGCAGACGGCAAAGAAAATGATCCAGTATTTAAAGCAAAACCGTCTGGGGCGGGCGACATTTCTGCCATTGACTTCCGTGGACGGACGGGGGAACGTTAAAAACCCGGAGGCCCTAAAAGAGCCGGGAGTGATCGGACTTGCCAATGCACTGGTTTCCAATGAGGAAAAATATAATGGGATTACCGCCCAGTTACTGGGAAGGGTGCTGGTGGTTGACCAGATTGACAACGCCCTTGCACTTCAGCGAAAGTACCGCCAGTCCTTAAACATTGTAACATTAGAAGGAGAACTCTTACGCCCTGGCGGGGCTTTGACAGGCGGAGCTTTCCGCAATAACAGTAACCTTCTGGGAAGAAACAGGGAAATTGAGGATCTGTCAAAAGAGCTTGACGCATTAAAAGAGCATTTAAAAGAACTGGGAAGGAGGAAAGAAGAGATTTCCACAGCCCAGGCGCTTTTGGAGGATGATGCAAAGGAAATCCGCAAGGAACTGCAAAAACAGTATATTCTGCAAAATACTGCCCAGTTAAATGTAGAGCGGGCAAAGGAAATGAAAGACGACAGTGAAAACGCCTTAAAAAGCCTGGAACTGGAGAGGGGCGAACTGGAACAGAGGATGCTGGATCTCAATGCGGAAAAAAGCCAGGCACTGGAAGAACTGGAAGCTGCAAAAATGCGGGAGCAGGAAATCGACATGGAGAGCAGCCAGTTTAAACAGGTGCTGGATGAGCAGACTTACATGGAGAGCAGTGTGAATAAGACAGTTTCCGAGGTGCAGATGGAGGAGGCAAATATCCGTCAGAAAACAGAGTTTGCCGCCACCAACATAGAGCGTGTGTTAGGAGAAATTGAAAGGTGTAATGCCCAGGCCAAGGAGCTTGAAGCAGAAGTTTTAGCCGCCAGGGAAGATGCCGAAAAGAAAAAGCAGGATATTGAGGAGATCAAAAAAACGATTCTTGCCTCCGACCAGGAGTACACAAAGCTGGAGCAGGAGTTAAAGGAAAAGACAAAGCGCAGGGAGGAAATGTCTGCGGAGTACAAAGGATTTTTTGAAAAGAGAGAGGAAATCCAAAACCGCATCAACGCATTGGACAAAGAAATTTTCCGTCTGGGCAGCCAGCGGGAAAAATTGGAGGAATCCAAGGAGAACCAGACAAATTATATGTGGGAGGAGTACGAGCTTACCCTTCACAAAGCAATGGAGCTTCGCAATAAGGAGTATGACAATCTCGCAGAGTTAAAGAAGATGATCTCCCAGATCAAAGAGGATATCAGAAATCTTGGGGATGTGAACGTCAACGCCATCGAGGAGTATAAAGAGGTATCTGAACGTTATGAATTTTTAAAGGGACAGCATGACGATCTCATCGAGGCGGAGGCCACTCTTGTAGGCATTATTGAGGAACTTGACACAGGAATGAGGCAGCAGTTCTCCGAGAAATTTGCGGAAATCCAAAGAGAGTTTGACAAGGCATTTAAAGAGCTTTTCGGCGGCGGAAAGGGGACTTTGGAGCTATTGGAGGATGAGGATATCTTGGAGTGCGGTATCCGGATTATCGCCCAGCCCCCAGGGAAAAAGCTTCAGAATATGATCCTTCTCTCCGGAGGGGAAAAATCATTGACGGCAATTGCACTGCTCTTTGCTATCCAGAACCTGAAACCATCCCCCTTCTGTCTCTTAGACGAGATCGAGGCGGCACTTGACGATTCCAACGTGGGAAGGTTTGCGCAGTATCTGCATAAACTGACGAAAAACACACAGTTTATTGTGATTACCCACAGAAGAGGGACTATGGGGGCGGCGGACAGGCTCTACGGTATTACCATGCAGGAAAAAGGGGTGTCTACGCTGGTTTCGGTCAACCTGATTGAGAAGGATTTGGATAAATAGATAGGTGATGTTGGTAACGGTGTGTCGTGAAATATCATCTTTATAATGAAGTGAAATTATTTCAAAACGAAGGGAGTGTTAATTTATATGAGTGAAGAAAAGAAGGGATTTTTCGGCCGCCTGGTAGCCGGCCTTACCAAGACAAGGGAAACCATCGTCTCCGGGATTGACTCTATTTTCAGCGGATTTTCCAGCATTGACGAGGATTTTTACGAGGAGATAGAGGAAATCCTTATTATGGGGGATTTGGGGGTCAATGCCACGGAGGAGATTATAGAGAATCTGAAAGCGAAAGTCAAAGAGAATAAGATCAAAGAATCGGCAGACTGCAAGCAGCTTTTGATCGACAGTATCAAGGAGCAGATGCAGGTGGGGGAGACGGCCTACCGTTTTGAGGAGGAGCTCTCCGTGGTATTGGTGATTGGGGTCAACGGGGTGGGGAAAACCACCACCGTGGGCAAGCTGGCAGGGAAGTTAAAGTCCCAGGGGAAAAAAGTGATCGTTGCGGCGGCGGATACCTTCCGGGCGGCAGCGGGGGAGCAGTTAGGAGAGTGGGCCAACCGGGCCGGCGTGGAGATGATCGGCGGACAGGAGGGGGCAGATCCGGCTTCTGTCATCTACGATGCCATTGCGGCGGCAAAGTCAAGGAAAGCGGATGTGCTTTTGTGTGACACGGCGGGAAGGCTTCACAATAAGAAAAATCTCATGGAGGAGTTAAAAAAGATCAACCGGATCATCGATAAAGAGTTTCCCGATGCCTACCGGGAGACTTTGGTGGTGCTTGACGGCACTACGGGACAAAATGCCCTCTCTCAGGCCAGGCAGTTCGGGGAAGTGGCAGACCTTACGGGAATTGTGCTGACGAAGATGGACGGCACAGCCAAGGGCGGCATTGCCGTTGCCATTCAATCGGAGTTGTCGATCCCGGTGAAATATATCGGTGTGGGAGAGACCATTGAAGATCTGCAGAAGTTTGACGCAAACGACTATGTCAATGCGCTGTTTGATGTGAGAGAAGAAAGTGAGGAAGAAAATGTTGACGTTAGATAAGTTTGAGGAGGCAAGCGAGAAGGTAAAAGAGGTGACACTGGAGACAAAGCTGGTGTACAGCAATTATCTCAGCAGCCAGACAGGAAATAAAGTTTATATTAAGCCGGAAAATATGCAGTTTACCGGAGCGTACAAAGTGAGAGGGGCATATTATAAGATCAGTACATTATCAGAGGAAGAGCGGGCAAAAGGACTGATCACGGCCTCCGCCGGAAACCATGCCCAGGGTGTGGCTTACGCTGCCCAGTGTTACAATGCAAAGGCGGTTATCGTTATGCCAACCACCACTCCCCTGATCAAAGTAAACCGTACAAAAAGCTACGGGGCGGAAGTGGTCCTCTACGGGGATGTGTATGACGAGGCCTGTGCCTACGCCTATGAGCTGGCGGAAAAAAATGGGTACACCTTTATCCATCCTTTTGACGACCTGGCAGTGGCCACAGGCCAGGGAACCATCGCAATGGAAATCTTTAAAGAACTCCCGTTAGTGGAGTATATTCTCGTGCCCATTGGCGGCGGCGGACTTGCCACAGGAGTGTCCGCACTGGCGAAACTCTTAAATCCAAAGATTAAGGTGATTGGTGTGGAGCCTGCAGGGGCAAGCTGTATGAAAGCCTCCTTTGAGGCGGGAAAGGTTTTGACGCTTCCAGCGGTAAACACTATCGCCGACGGTACGGCAGTGAAAACTCCGGGGGAAAATATTTTTCCCTATATAAAGAAAAATCTGGATGACATTATCACCGTGGAGGATGACGAGCTGGTGGTAGCTTTCCTTGACATGGTGGAAAACCATAAAATGGTGGCAGAAAATTCCGGGCTCCTCACGGTGGCGGCCTTAAAGCACTTAACGGTAAAAGACAAGCGGGTAGTCTCCATTATCAGCGGGGGAAATATGGACGTGATCACTATGTCCTCCGTGGTACAGCAGGGACTGATCTTAAGGGATCGTATCTTTACCGTCTCTGTGCTTTTGCCGGACAAGCCGGGAGAGTTGACAAAGGTATCGGATACCATTGCAAAAGAGCAGGGCAATGTGATTAAACTGGAGCATAACCAGTTTGTAAGTATCAACCGCAATGCGGCGGTGGAGCTTCGGATCACGATGGAATGTTTTGGAACAGAACATAAAAGACAGATCATAAAAGCTTTAGAGAAGGCAGAGTATAAGCCCAAACAAGTGCGTACAAGTCTGTAAAAATCTGGTGGGATAAAAATTTGAAGTTTTAACTGTACGCTGTAGGACTCTGACATCTGTCTGGCAACATAAATTTTTGATGAGGAGAGAAAAAAATGAGTATGACACAGCAGGATATGACAGTGGGAAATCCGGGAAAGATTATTTTAAGTTTTACAGTTCCTATTTTTATCGGAAATGTGTTTCAGCAGTTTTACAGCATGGCAGATACGATTATAGTGGGAAAATTTGTGGGGACGGATGCTTTGGCGGCAGTGGGCAGTACAGGAACCATCATGTTTTTAATGTTGGGTTTTGTGATGGGAATGACGGCAGGTCTTTCCGTGGTTACCGCCCAGAAATTTGGGGCAGGGGATATGGCTGCCTTAAAAAAATCCATCGGCTCTGCCCTGTGGCTTTCTGTGGGAATAACACTTTTGCTTACGGCTGTGTTTATGTTTGGGATGAAGTTTTTGCTTACTTTTATGCATACCCCTGAGGATATTTTTGCAGATGCTTACGGATATATTATGATCATCTGCGGGGGAATTGCGGCGCAGATGCTTTACAATCTTCTGGCAGGCTTCCTTCGTGCCATCGGGAACAGTAAAGTACCGCTGTATTTTCTCATTTTGTCTGCACTCCTTAATATTGTGCTGGATCTTGTTTTTATTATCGTCTTTCACTTGGGAGTGGAGGGGGCAGCCTGGGCTACCGTAGTTTCTCAGGGAGTTTCCGGTGTGATCTGTCTGATCTACATTATAAAGAAAGTTCCTGTTTTACATATTTCTAAAGAAGATGTAAAGCCGGATAAATTTTTAATCCTGACGCAGATTCGCATTGGTATCCCCATGGCGCTGCAGTATTCCATTACTGCGATCGGGACTATGATGGTGCAGACCGCTTTAAATCTGCTTGGTTCCGGGGCAGTGGCGGCTTTTACAGCGGCAAACAAGATTGAGCAGATCGTAACCCAGGCCTATGTGGCTATGGGAACCACTATGTCTACCTACTGCGCCCAGAATACCGGGGCAGGAAAAGTTGACAGGATCCGCCAGGGATTCCGTTCGATTTCTATTATGGGAAGTGTGTATTCTATTGTAGTGGGAATTTTTATCATTGCGGTGGGACGGTATTTTACCTATCTCTTTATCTCTGGTGATGTGACAGAAATTATGGGACAGGTGCACATCTACCTTGTGTGCGTGGCGCTGTTTTTTATTCCCCTTATGGTGGTAAATGTGTATCGAAACGGCATCCAGGGCATGGGCTATGGTTTCCTTCCCATGCTGTCAGGAGTGGCGGAATTGACGGGCAGGGGTATTGTGGCAGTGATTGCAGCAGGAAAAAGAAGCTATGTGGGCGTGTGCCTTGCCAGCCCTGCAGCGTGGGTTTTAGCAGGAGGATTGCTGCTGGTGGTTTATTTTATAATCATGAGGAAAAAACAGCCAGGTATGGGAAATGGGCAGTGAAATTTTAGTTTGTGCAGGGTAAGAGGAGTTTTATGTTTATGCAGGATATGAAAGAAAAAATGAAACCGCAATTGAAAAAAAATACTTTCTCATCAGAAAATGTCAAGGAACAGTTTTCTTTTGCCAGAAATAATGCAAGAGGGCTCCCCGGAAATATCCGGGCAGGGATAGAGTCTTTATCCGGCCTTAGTATGGAAAAAGTAACGGTTCACTACAATTCCTCCAGACCTTCACAGTTGCAGGCACACGCCTACACAAAGGGAACGGAAATTCATGTGGCTCCCGGGCAGGAAAAACATCTGCCCCATGAGGCATGGCATGTGGTACAGCAGATGCAGGGTAGGGTGGCGTCAACCGGACATATCGGCGGGGAAGCGGTGAATGACAACGCTTCGTTGGAGCGGGAAGCAGATGTGATGGGGGCAAAGGCAGTTCTGGCAGGAAGTGTAGAGTAAATGTAAAAGTCTAAGTGGAAAAGGAGGAAACAGATGGCATCCATGCAGGAATATAAATGTCCATGCTGTGGAGGCGCAATTGCCTTTGACAGCAGGACACAAAAAATGAAGTGTCCTTTCTGCGACACAGAATTTGAGATGGAAGCACTGGAAAGCTACGATAAGGAGCTTAAAAGCGTTGGGGCCGATGATATGAGGTGGGAGACAAAAGCAGGGAATGAGTGGCAGGCTGGCGAGACAGAGGGGCTTTACACTTATGTGTGCAAATCCTGCGGCGGTGAGATCATGGGGGATAAAAATACGGGAGCCACGTTATGTCCCTTCTGCGGAAATCCGGTGGTTATGATGGAGCAGTTTTCCGGTTCCCTAAAGCCGGATTGTGTGATCCCTTTTAAGCTGGATAAAAAGGCTGCCAAAGAGGCGTTAAAGAAGCATTATATGGGAAAACGCCTGATTCCGAAAATATTTAAAGACGAGAATCACATTGATGAAGTGAAAGGCGTGTATGTTCCTTTCTGGCTCTTTGATGCTGAGGCTGATGCAGATATCCGGTATAAGGCCACAAGAGTCAGGTCTTGGAGTGACAGCAGATACAATTATACCGAAACCAGTTATTATGCCGTGCACAGAAGTGGAAGCCTTTCTTTTGAAAATGTTCCTGTTGACGGCTCTGAGAAGATGGCGGATGATCTGATGGAATCCCTCGAGCCCTTTGATTTCTCAGAGGCAGTGGATTTTCAGACTGCATATCTGGCAGGTTATCTAGCGGACAAATACGATGTTGGCGCCGAAGAGGGTGCGGGGCGTGCAAATGAACGGGTCAGAAAATCTACAGAGGACGCTTTTCGGGCAACGGTGAGAGGATACGCCACAGTTATACGGGAGGCAGGCAGTATCCGCCTGAATAACGGCAAAGTAAAATATGCCCTTTTTCCAGTATGGATCTTAAATACCACATGGAACGGGCAAAAGTATCTCTTTGCCATGAACGGGCAGAGCGGGAAAATGGTAGGAGACCTGCCCTTGGACAAAAGTGCATACATAAAATGGCTGTTTGGGCTTACAGGGGCTGTGGGAGCAGCGGTATATGCACTGCTCTTTCTCATCAGTTTGTTTTAGGAGGAAGGCATATGAAAGGAAAATACAAAACAGTGACAAGGCTTTTGCTGCTATTTTTAAGCGTCATGTTTGCTTTTGCAGCAGTTCCGGGTGTATTCGTGGAGGCCGCCGGCGATACGGTAAGGCTCGTGGACGGGGCGGATCTCTTGTCAGCGTCCGAAGAGGCAGAGCTGTCAGATCTGCTTAATGAAATCAGTGAACGCCAGCAGGTCGACATTGTGGTGGTTACGGCAGATTCCCTTGAGGGAGAGTCTCCAAGAGACTATGCGGATGATTTTTATGACTATAATGATTATGGGTTTGGGGAAGAAAAAGACGGGATACTTTTTCTGATCAGCATGGAGGAAAGGGACTGGTACATATCTACAGCAGGCTATGGGATAACAGCAGTAACGGACGCAGGTCTTGATTATATGTCTGAAGAATTTCTGCCCTATCTAAGTGACGGCGAATATGCCAGGGCATTCCAGATCTTTGCCAGGCAGTGTGACGACTACATAACCCAGGCAAGGGAAGGGACTCCATATGACATTGATAATGTTCCCGATGAACCCTTTTCCCCTTTGGGAACCCTTGGTATTGCCCTGGCGGCAGGGTTTGTGACAGCGCTGATCGTTACAGGGGTGATGCGGCATGGTCTTCATTCGGTTCGCAGCCAGTCTTCGGCTGACGATTATGTGAAACGGGACAGCCTGCGGCTCACAAAGGATTACGAACTGTTTCTTTATCGGAATGTTACCCGCAGGGAAAGACCAAAGCAAAACACTTCGTCCGGCAGGTCGGGGGGCTCAACCACCCATGTTTCCTCTTCCGGCAGATCACATGGCGGCGGAGGCGGAAAATTTTAAAGATAATTTTGCAAAATACTCCTTGACACCTTTTCATATCTATGGTATTCTACCAAAGATGTCAAGGAGAAAAACTTGTCAGCGGAGGATACTATGGAGACGAAGGCAAGACAGGCATACCTCTATGATTTTTATGGAGAACTTTTAAACGAGCATCAGCGAAAGATATATGAGGATTATGCATTTTCCGATCTGTCTCTGGGGGAGATAGCCGCAGAGGAGGGAATCAGCCGTCAGGGGGTTCATGATCTGATTCGCCGCTGCAGCAAAAAGCTGGAAGAGTACGAGGGGAAACTTCATCTGGTGGAGAAGTTTCTGTTTGTAAAAGATAAGGTAGAAGAGATTCAGAACATTGCAGCCTGTAAACCTGAGCCGGAGATGAGAGAGATTGCTTCCATTTCCAATGAGATATTAGAGGAGCTTTGACCTATGGCATTTGAAAATCTGTCTGAAAAATTGCAGAACGTTTTTAAAAATTTAAGAAGTAAGGGAAGACTGACAGAAGAGGATGTAAAGGCAGCCTTAAAAGAAGTAAAGATGGCACTGTTGGAAGCGGATGTCAACTTCAAGGTGGTTAAGCAGTTTATCAAGACGGTACAGGAGCGTGCCATCGGGCAGGATGTGATGAATGGTTTGAATCCCGGCCAGATGGTCATCAAGATCGTAAACGAAGAGATGATCGCCCTGATGGGTTCCGAGACTACGGAGATTGCCTTGAAACCAGGCAGTGAAGTCACTGTCATTATGATGGCAGGCTTGCAGGGAGCAGGAAAGACCACCACCACGGCAAAGATTGCAGGTAAGTTAAAGCAAAAAGGAAAGAAACCTTTGCTTGCAGCCTGTGATGTGTATCGTCCCGCAGCCATCGACCAGTTAAAGATTAACGGGGAAAAGCAGGGCGTGGAAGTTTTTTCCATGGGGGACAAACAGAATCCTGTTGACATTGCAAAGGCGGCAGTGGAGCACGCTAAGAAAAACAGCTTTAACGTTGTGATCATAGATACGGCAGGCCGTCTGCATATCGATGAGGATATGATGGCGGAGCTTGCAGCCATAAAGGAACAGGTGGAAGTTCATCAGACCATATTGGTAGTGGACTCCATGACCGGACAGGATGCGGTCAATGTGGCAAATCTTTTTCAGGAAAAAATCGGTATCGACGGTGTGATCTTAACCAAGTTGGACGGTGACACCAGAGGCGGTGCGGCTCTTTCCATCCGTGCCGTTACCGGAAGGCCGATTTTATATATAGGTATGGGAGAAAAATTGTCGGATCTGGAACAGTTTTATCCGGATCGTATGGCATCCCGTATCCTTGGCATGGGCGATGTGCTCACCATGATCGAAAAAGCCCAGGAGGCTATCGATGAGGACGAGGCCAGGAAATTAGAGCAGAAGATGAAAAAGGCGGAGTTCGATTTCGAGGATTACCTAAGCTCTATGAGTCAGATGAAAAAAATGGGCGGCATTACAAGTATTATGGGCATGATGCCAGGACTTTCTGGTATGAAGATGCCAGAAATCGACGAGACGGAAGCGGAAAAAGGCATGAAGCGAACAGAGTCCATTATCTATTCCATGACACCGGAGGAGAGGAGAAATCCTTCTCTGTTAAATCCCAGCCGGAAAAAGAGGATCGCCGACGGCGCAGGGGTGGATATCGCAGAGGTAAACCGTCTGGTAAAGCAGTTTGAGCAGGCGAGAAAAATGATGAAACAGATTCCCGGCATGATGGGAGGCAAACGTGGTAAAAGAGGCAGATTCAATCTACCTTTTTAACATAAAACAATAATGATCAGGAGGTGAATTGCAATGGCAGTAAAGATCAGATTGAGAAGAATGGGACAGAAGAAAGCTCCTTTCTATAGAATCGTTGTGGCTGATTCCAGATCTCCAAGAGATGGAAGATTTATCGAGGAAATCGGTACTTATGATCCTACAAAAGATCCAAGTGAGTATCATGTCAACGAAGAGTTGGCAAAGAAATGGCTGGCAAACGGCGCACAGCCTACAGAGACCGTCAGCAGAATTTTCAAATCAGCAGGAATTGAAAAATAATTGCTGGGACAAGAGAGGTGTAACTGATGAAAGAATTAGTGGAAGTAATTGCAAAAGCATTAGTTGATCATCCCGAAGAAGTTGTGGTTTCCGAGACGGAGACAGAAAAGACTATTACGCTAGAACTTCGTGTGGCACAGTCTGACATGGGAAAAGTGATCGGCAAGCAGGGCCGCATTGCCAAGGCGATCCGCTCTGTGGTAAAAGCAGCAGCCTCTAAGGAAGACAAAAAAGTAATTGTAGACATTATGTAAAAAATCAGGCCTCATGTCTGTGACCTGGGGTTAAAAAGAATAGCGTCCATTTGGACGCTATTTTTTACAATAATCAGGAGGAATAGATGGAAGATTTATTAAAGGTAGGGGTGATTGCCAACACCCATGGAATCCGTGGGGAAGTGAAAGTGTTTCCCACCACAGATGACCCGAAACGTTTTTTGAAACTGAAGGAGATTCTTTTAGATACCGGAAAAGAAAAAACTGTGCTCCATATCTCCAATGTGAAATTTTTTAAAAATATGGTGATTTTGAAATTCAAAGAGTACAATGATATAAATGAAGTGGAAAAACTGAGAAAAAAAGAGTTGTTTGTCACCAGGGAAAATGCAGTGCCCCTGGAGGAAAACGAATACTTTATTGCAGATCTTATAGGGCTTAGGGCGGTCTCCGACGAGGGGGAAGAGTTAGGTGAGGTGGCGGATGTGCTGCAGTCGGCGGCAAATGATATTTATGTCATCAGAAAACCAGGGGAACAGGACCTTTTGGTGCCTGCCATCAAAGACTGCGTGAAATCTGTGGATATCTCAGGGGGAAAAATAGAACTACACCTTTTGCCGGGGTTAAAAGAAGCAACACAGAAATAGAAGATACGAGGATAGATAGATGAAATTTTATATACTGACTTTATTCCCCGAAATGGTGATGAAGGGACTTTCCGCCAGCATTATCGGAAAAGCGGCGGAGAGGGGAACTATTGCGATAGAAGCTGTGAATATCCGGGATTATACAAAAGACAAGCATAGGAAAGTAGATGATTATCCCTACGGAGGCGGGGCTGGCATGGTGATGCAGGCACAGCCCATTTACGATGCCTATCAGGCAGTAAAACAAAAAATCGGCCACACTCCAAGAACTATTTATCTCACTCCCCAGGGGCCGGTGTTTCATCAGAAGATGGCAAAGGAAATGGCAAAGGAGGAAGATCTGGTATTTCTCTGCGGCCACTATGAGGGGGTGGACGAGCGGGTGTTAGAGGAAATTGTCACAGATTATGTGTCCATCGGGGATTATATTTTGACAGGGGGAGAGCTGCCTGCCATGGTGATGGTGGACGCCATCTCCCGCATGGTGCCGGGAGTTTTGGCTAACGAGGAATCCGGGGAGACGGAATCTTTTGAGGGAGGGCTTTTAGAGTACCCCCAGTACAGCCGTCCCAGAGAGTGGATGGGAAAGGAAGTACCAAAAGTTCTTATGTCCGGCGATCATTTGAAGATTCAGGACTGGAGAAGAGAGCAGTCTATACTTCGGACGAAAAAATACCGTCCGGATCTGTTAAAGACAGCGGATTTGACGATTAAGGAGAAGGCATTATATGTGGAGGTGTGAGGAATGGATGCATTGATAAAAGAAAAAACTTATACGGTAGATGATATTTATGCTTTGCCTGATGGAGAGCGGGCAGAATTGATTGATGGAAAGATTTACTATATGGCTCCACCAAATACGCAGCATCAAAGACTGGTTCATTTTTTTGACAGGACAATTGGAAATTACATTCAAAGCCATAATGGTGAATGTGAGATATTTCCTGCACCATTTGCTGTGTTCTTAAATGAAAATGAAAAAAATTATGTAGAACCGGATATATCTGTCATCTGTGATAAAAATAAGATTACAGATCATGGATGCAATGGTGCGCCGGACTGGGTAATAGAGATTGTTTCACCAGGCAGTAAGCCTATGGATTATTTTACAAAACTGTTTAAATACCGTACGGCTGGTGTCAGGGAATATTGGATCGCAGATCCTATAAAACAGCGTGTTACAGTATATGTCTTTGAAAAGGAATCAGTAGAAGAATATCCTTTTGGAGAGGATGTTCCGGTAGGAATATATGAGGGATTTTATATAAAAGTACAATAATGGCAAGCAGGGCATTTTTGCAAAAGATGTTAAGGAGAATCATGAAAAAAGTTATTTTAATCTGCGGAAAAATTTGTAGTGGAAAAACATATTATGCAAAAGAATTAAAAGAAAAATATAATGCCGTAATCTTGTCAACGGATGAAGTTACATATGAACTGATCCAAAATGAGCAAGGCGAGTTTTATAATATTTTTGCAGCAAGAGTAAATCAATATTTGAGGAAAAAATCGATAGAAATAGTGAGAGCGGGAGCAAATGTTATTTTGGACTGGGGATTTTGGACAAGACAAAACAGGACTGAAATCTCTGCATTTCTGGCGTCTAATGATGTTTCCTATGAATGGCATTATATGGATATTAACGATAAATTGTGGCGGGAAAATATTGAAGAGCGCAACCATAGAATTTTAGAAGGAAATGGAGGTTCTGATTTTTTTGTAGATGAAGGACTGTTAAATAAAATGTTATCTATGTTTGAAGAACCCAGGGAAGAGGAGATGGATATCTGGCACAGGATTCAGAAATCATCTCTCAGGAAAGAAAAAACATAAATTTTTTTGGCTATTTCTCCGGTAATATGATATAGTATTATCATATAGAGTTGTAAAAGTTTTGCCAGCAGTCAGAAATAAGGCAAAAAAGGAGAAATACATTATGAAGCCAGAAGAATTAACCCAGACTCTTGCTAAAATGCGCAAAGACACCCAGGAGGGAAAACTTCATTGGAAACTTGAAGTGCAGACAACGGAGGGCAACGAGGAAAAATATACGGTGGAGGAAGACGGCGTTGCGTGGATTGTGGATGAGTGTTACACCTCTTTTCTCTGTGAGTATCAGGGCAGGGAGTTTTGCATGATTACCTACGAGATGATAAAAGCAAGCCCGGAGGAGACAAAGACGGTGAATTACGTGTTTCTGCCGCCCCTTGGGGTACGGCTGTTTTCCCTTCACACCCTTCTTCCTCACAGCGTTGAGGCAAATGCCGTGGTGATTTCCCATGTCCATGCATTGTGGGAGCTTTTAGTCGAACTGTGGAAGAACAACAGCGAGCAGGTAAGTTTTCGTGTCACAGAAGCATCGGTAAACATTGAGGAGGATTAGAAACTCTTTGCTGGGGGGGAATGTTATGGCAGGAATAAGGCGCTACAATCAGGTGGAAGTTGAGGCAGTAGAAAGGTTTCGGGAGATTTATGCCACCAGGGACGCATACACTGTGCCCTTAAAAGCCAGCGAGGATAAGGAGCGGATTGACAGGCTGGCAAGGGAAGCTCTTTATCCGGAGGAGCCGGAAATTGCATATGAGATGGAGCAAACAGAAGACCAGTATGATATAGCAGAGCAAGGTCTGTCTAAAACCAGGCAGGAGGATGCTCTGCTTTTTCATTTGTCCGCCAGGCTGTCCGGCCAGGAAAAAGTGGTGCGGATGCTGAGCTGCGGCGGTGTGGATGACGGAAAATCTACGGTGATTGGAAGGATCTTATATGAGGCGGCCACAGAGGAGAGGCGGCAGGAGATACAGGCTGCGCCCATGTACCTTCGCAAAGACGGGACAGTAGATTATGCCATGCTGGCAGGAGTTTCTGCGGAAGAGGCGAGACAGGGCATTACCGTTCAGGTTTCTTACAGCCAGTTTCAGACGGGATCATGTACCTTTCTCATGGCGGATGTGCCAGGGCATGAGGAGTATACCGGCAACATGGCTTATGCGGCAAAAGATGCAAATCTGGCGGTGCTGATGATCTCCGCCAACAAGGGAATCGTGCCCCAGACAAGGAGGCACATCAGAATCTGTTCCTTTATGGGAATCCGGGAAATGATATTTGCCGTGAATAAAATGGACATGGTAGGTTTTGACAGGGAAGTTTATGAGAGTATTGTAAAAGAGATAGAGTATCTCATGCAGGAATATCCACAGTGCCACTACCAGATCATACCGGTGGCGGCAAAGGCGGGGGACAATATCAGGCAAAAATCTACACATATGCCCTGGTACCAGGGAAAAACGCTGCTCTGTGCCATCACGGAAAATCAGGGGGAAAAAGAGCCGGAAAACAGCTTTTATCTGGCAGTGCAAAAAACCATAAAATCAAGTCAGATAGCGGGAAAAGAGATAAAGAAACGGGTTCTTTTGGGGCAGGCCCAGGGAGGAAAGATCAGGGAGGGCGATGAGATTTTTGTGTACCCCACCATAAAACGGGCAAAAGTCTCCAGATTGTACAGTTCTTTGCAGGGGGCAAAGGAGATTGGTGCAGGACAGCCGGCGGCCATAGAACTTGACAGGGAGTTAGATGTGGCAAGGGGATATTTTCTGGCGAAGGAGGATATGTTTGTTTCGGCGGAATGTGTGGAGGCAGATATTTTGTGGGTGTCCGATGACCAGCTCCGGCTTGGAACCCGCTACAGGATAAAAATCGGTGCAAAAGAGATTACCGGGACGGTGACCAAAATTTTATATCGTGTGGATGTAAATACCGGTGACCACAAATTTGCAGAGCATATCACGAAAAACGGAATGGCCAGGGTAGAGCTGCGGTTTTCCGAGGCTGTGGCGGCATCCAGTGTGAATTTTGGCCGGGTTTTGGGCACACTGGGCTTTTGGGGAAAGAAGGAGGAAATTCTTCTGGGCTACGGAAATATTGTAAAAACCGTATCCGACGAAGTCTTTGTGGAGAACGGAAGGGAAGTTACCAGACAGGAGCGGGAGGAGGCTTTGGGACAGAAAGCCGGAATCATTCTGTTTCCAAAAGAAGAGGGGATAGGAGAGTGGATAAACTATCTGGAGCGGTATCTTTTACATATGGGATTTCATACGGTACAGATTGAGGACGGAGATGAGGAGAGGATTTTCCGCACTGCACAGGCGGGGCTTCTTGGACTTATGCCTGCTGGAGATGTAACCTTGCCGGAATTTATGAGGGAGGAACCCTGCCGTGTCTGTGATCTGAGGGGAGATAATTTTTCCCAGGATAATCTGATGAATCTTTTGCGAAAGGTCAAAGGCTGGGTGAGAGAAATGTTGTGCTGAAAATAGCTTTTGTCTACTATTACTAAAAATTTATACAGTAGTTTGTTGGAAACGCATATTGAAAAAATGGTTTCCACATGCTAGAATTTAGGAAACTGAAAAATAAAAAACAGTTTCCTTTTTCTATTACGGTGAAAGGATACTAACTGCCAGGGAGAAATGGTTTGGGGGAGGTGGAAGATTGGATTTAAAAGAAAAAATACTGGAAGCGACAATAGGCATTTTTAATGAAAAGGGCCTGAAGTTTACTATGGATGATATTGCCGGCAGGCTTGGCATAAGCAAAAAAACAATTTACACGGTTTTTGCAGACAAGGACGATCTGTTTTTAGAGATGGTGGATTATGTGTTTACTTCTGTAAAAGAAAGCGAGCAGGAAATCCTGGATGCAGAAAATATGTCAACCTCGGAAAAGATACAGAAAATCCTGGGGGTTATGCCGGATAAGTATCAGGACATTGATTTTCGGAAATTATATCAATTAAAAGAAAAATATCCTGGCATTTATAAGGAAGTGGAGAAGCGCCTGGAGAGCGGCTGGGAGGGAACCATCGCCCTTTTGGAACAGGGAATGGAGGAAGGCGTGATCCGAAAGATCAGGATTCCGATCTTAAAAACCATGATGGAGGCGGCGCTGGAACAGTTTTTCCAGAGGGATATCCTGGTGGCAAATGAGATTTCCTACCAGGAAGCGTTGGAGGAAGTGGTCTCCATACTGCTGAATGGTATTCTTATAAGAAAGAACCAAGGATAGAATAGAACAGGAAAGGAAAGGGGATTATTATGGGATTATCAACGAGAGAAAAAGTTTCTTACGGACTGGGGGCTGTGGGCAAGGATATGGTCTATATGCTTTCCGCCAGCTACATCTTGTATTATTATCAGGATATTTTAGGGGTAAGCGCTATGGCTATGGGCGTGATTCTTATGGCTGCACGGGTGTTTGACGCCTTTAACGATCCGGTGATGGGTGTTCTTGTGGCAAAGACAAAGACCAGGTGGGGCAAATTCCGGCCCTGGCTGTTAATCGGAACGATTCTTAATGCCATTTTGCTTTATTTTATGTTTGCGGCGCCGAAAGCCCTTGACGGTGCAGGGCTTGTGGCTTATGCGGCGGTTACTTATATTGTCTGGGGTGTCACCTACACCATGATGGACATTCCCTACTGGTCTATGATCCCGGCTTTTACCCGGGGGGGAAAAGAGAGGGAAGGGCTTTCCACCCTGGCACGTTCCTGCGCAGGAATCGGTTCCGCAGTGGTTACCATTATCACCATGAAATGTGTTATGACCTTGGGCTCCGGGGATGAGCGCCTGGGATTTCAGTTGTTTGCGCTTATTATTGCAATCGTGTTTATCGTGTTTATCACTTTAACCTGTGTCAATATCAAAGAAAAATCTACCGTGGATGTGGATTCCCCCTCTGTAGGTCAGATGTTTCGGGCACTTTTGCAAAATGATCAGGCTATGGCAGTGGTCATCACCATTGTGCTGATCAACTGTTCCATTTACATTACATCAAACCTTGTAATCTATTTCTTTAAATATGACTTTGGCGGGGCAGACTGGTATGACAGCTATACACTTTTTAATATGTTTGGGGGAGCCATTCAGATTCTCTCCATGGTGCTGTTTTTCCCGGTTCTGCGGAAGTTTTTAAGCGCCATTCAGGTATTTTACATCAGCTTTGCCATGGCGATTTTGGGATATGCAGCTTTGCTGATTCTGGCCTTTACCAATATGTCAAATGTATTTTTGCTGTTTATCCCGGGATTTTTTATCTTTGCGGCAAACGGTATGCTCTCTGTTCTCACCACTGTGTTTTTGGCAAACACTGTGGATTACGGAGAGTTGAAAAACAACAGGCGTGACGAGAGCGTGATTTTTTCCATGCAGACATTTGTGGTAAAACTTGCCTCCGGTGTGGCAGCTCTGATCGCCACGATATGCTTAACGATTTTCCATCTGAGTGACGATACAAGCAGTGCAGTTCAGGCTGCAGCAAGTTCGGTGGTAGGGCTTCGTATGACAATGACTGTTGTGCCTATTGCAGGGCTTTTGATTGCTATCTTTTTGTTTCGGAAAAAATTTATTTTATCGGAGGAAAAAGTGGCAGAGATCGCAGAGGAGATTAAGAGGAAGAGGGAGATGGCATGATACGGGAAGAGAAAAAGTGTTTTATTTTGGAGACGAAAAATACAAGCTATGTGTTTCGCATTATGGAGACAGGGCATTTGGAGCATCTCTATTACGGCAGGAAGCTGAAGGTAAAAAATCCAGATGTATATGGGCAGAAGCATGTGTTTCTGCCCGGAAACACCGTGGCATATGACAAAGATTACCCCCAGATCACTCTGGGGGATGTGTGTCTTGAGGTATCTTTTACCGGAAAAGGTGATATCAGGGAGCCTATGGTAGAGCTTTTGCAGGCAGACGGCAGCAGCACCAATGATTTTGTCTATGAGGGATTTTCTGTCACAGAGGGGAAAAGCGGCATGGAGACTATGCCCTGCGCCTACGGAAGTGAGGGGGAGGTGGAAGAGCTCTGCATCACCTTAAAAAACAGGGAATACCCTCAGAAGCTTTTACTCTACTACGCCGTGTTTGAGGAGACGGATGTGATCACCAGAAGGGCAGTTCTTCTTCAACAAGGGGAAGAGTCGGTAAGATTGCTTCGGGCATTAAGTGCAGTTTTGGATTTTCCCGGAAAAGAGTATAAGATAACAAGTTTTCACGGCGCATGGGCAAGGGAGATGGAAAAGACCGAAAACCTGGTTTCCTTTGGAAATTATGTCTCCGGTTCCACCTGCGGCGCATCCTCCAGCAGGGCAAATCCTTTTGTGATCATAAGCAGAAAGGATACCACAGAGGAGGCGGGAGACTGTTATGGGTGCAATTTAATCTATAGCGGCAATCATTATGAGTCTCTTGGAGTCAGCGAGTTTGGAAAAACCAGGTTTGTCACAGGGATCCATCCAAAAGATTTTGCATTTTTGTTAAAACAGGGGGAGAGTTTTGAGACGCCGGAGGCAGTGTTTACATATTCCAGAGAGGGATATGGCAAAATGAGCCAGAATATGCACCAGTTTATCCGCAGGCATATCGTAAGGGGAACCTGGCAGTACAGGGGGCGTCCCATTCTTTTAAACAGTTGGGAGGCTTCCTATTTTGACATTAACGAGCAGAAACTTTTATCGCTGGCAAAAAAGGCGAAAAAGGCGGGGATCGAGCTTTTTGTCATGGATGACGGCTGGTTTGGAAAGCGGGACAACGACAATTCCTCTCTGGGTGACTGGAAGGCAAATCAAAAGAAGCTTCCTAAAGGAATAAAAGGAATCTGCGATAAAGTCAGAAAAGAGGGCCTTTTGTTTGGAATCTGGGTGGAGCCGGAGATGGTAAATGTGGACAGCGATTTATATAAGCTTCATTCCGACTGGGTGATGGAGGTGCCGGGAAAAAGCCATTCCGAAGGCAGGAACCAGAGGATTCTGGATATGGTAAATCCGGCTGTCCAGGAGTTTGTCATCCAGGCTATGACTGAGGTTTTTTCTTCCGCAGACATTTCCTATGTAAAGTGGGACATGAACCGGATTTTTTCCGATGCCTATTCCAAATACCTGCCCCTGGAGCAAAAACAGGAGAGCAGTCATCGGTATATTCTGGGACTATACCATGTGATGGATGTTTTGACCAAGCGTTTCCCAAAGATTCTCTTTGAGGGATGCGCCGCAGGGGGGAACCGTTTTGATCTGGGGATTTTGTGCTATTTTCCACAGATCTGGGCAAGTGACAATACGGATGCCCTCTGCCGGGTGAGGACTCAGACCAATTACAGCTACGGCTATCCGCCCTCTGTCATAGGGGCTCATGTGTCAAACTGCCCCAACCACCAGACACTGCGGAACACCCCTATAGAGACCCGGTTTCATGTGGCATCTTTTGGAGTGCTGGGGTATGAATGCAATCTTAAGGATTTGTCTTCGGAGGAATTTGAAGCGGTGAAGGAGCAGGTTTCCCTGTATAAAAGATGGAGGGAAATCTTGCAGTTCGGGGATTTTTACCGTGGAAGATGTGGAAATATCCATGAGTGGAGCATGGTGTCTAAAGATAAGAAAAAAGCAGTGGGGATGGTGATGCAGGAACTGGCCCGGCCAAACCACCAGAGTGAATGGTATTTTGCCAAAGGATTGGAGGAGGACAGAGAGTATCATTTTTATAACAGGAAACTGAAATATAATATCAGAGAGTTTGGGGACCTTGTGAACACTGCAGTGCCCATTCATGTACGGCCTGATTCCCTCCTTCACCGGGCCATGGCGAAAGCGGTGAAACTGGATGGGGAGACGGAGGATTTCTATGCCACAGGAAGTGAGTTGATGTATGCGGGGGCAGCCCTCTCCGAAGGATTTGCTGGAAGTGGTTTCTCCGATAAAGTAAGGCATTTCCCGGATTTTGCCTCCAGGATGTATTTTATGGAAGGAAAATAGTTACAATATTTTCCCTTGTGTTCTCCCTTTTGTATGGTTATAATAGGGAAGGAAGATGTGGAGGAGAATGAATGGAAAAAGAGACTGTTCTGTCAAAAGATATACAGGCAGCCGGTGATCTGGCAAAGTATGATGCGGCGGTAAAATGCCTTTTGGCAGATAAGAGAATTCTTGCATGGCTATTAAAAAGCTGTGTGGAGGAATTCAGGGAAGAGGATATTATAAAAATTGCCGATACATATATTGAAGGGGAGCCGCAGATTTCCCAGGTTCCTGTTATGTCGGATGAAACAAATACAGCTTCAAAGGTAAGAGGCACAGGTGTGGAAGATGTGACGATTTCAGAGGGGACAATAACTTTTGATATCCGCTTTGAGGCAGTCCTGCCAGGAAATGGAGATATTATAAGTTTGCTCATCAATGTGGAGGCACAAAATAAATTTTATCCCGGATACCCTCTGATCAAGCGTGGAATATATTATTGCAGCCGGATGATATCGTCACAGTATGGAACAGTTTTTACAAAATCCCATTACGAAAAAGTAAAAAAGGTGTATTCCATATGGATTTGCACCAATCCACCAAAGAAAAGGGAAAATACCATTACAGAATATTCCTTAACAGAAAAAAATCATGCAGGCCGTGTGCAGGAGAAAAGGGAAAATTACGATTTGCTTACAGTCATAATGATCTGTCTTGGGCATGAAGAAAACAGAGAGGAAACGGGAATCTTAAGACTGTTTAGAGTGCTGTTGTCCTCAGAACTGAGGCCAAAAGAAAAACGTGAAATATTAGAACAGGATTTTCAGATTCCAATGACAGAAACGTTAGAAAGGCAGGTGGAAGATGTGTGCAATTTGAGTGAAGGCGTATGGGAAAAAGGTATGGAAAAAGGTATGGAAAAAGGTATGGAAAAGGGGTATGAAATAGCGGAACTTTCAGCCATTAAAAACCTTATGCATCGTTTGAAAATGACAGCGGAACAGGCTATGGACACATTGGATATTGCCGCTGATAAGAGAGCAAAATACAATTCTATGATCCATCAGTAGGGAGAAACAGGATGAGAGTTTATATTATAATATTGTGCTATCTTATTGTGATGAATCTTGTGGGTCTTTGTCTCATGGGGTTGGATAAATTCAAAGCCAGGCGTCATTTATGGAGGATTTCGGAAAAAACTCTTTTTCTGGTAAGTATTTTCGGGGGCAGCATAGGCACCTGGGCGGGGATGTATCTGTTTATGCATAAGACCAGGCACTGGTATTTTGTGGTGGGGATGCCGCTTATTCTTGTAGTTCATGTGGCGGTTTTTGTTTACCTAATGCAGATAATGCAGACTTAAAATATGATGAGTAAAAAAGGCGGTAATACATATGAGAAGATATATATTACGGTTTGATATCTGGCTGACGCTGTTAGTGGCATATGCTTTAGCAGCCGGGGCGGGGAAACTGGTGGATCTTATTGTGCCTGTTCCCGACTATGAGGCGTATGTGGAAGAGCATGCCGTTCCGGCGGGGGAGATTGGCGGAGAGGCAGGGGATGATGTGTTTGCGGCACAGTCTGTGGAGGACTTATTGTCTCACGATACTTTTACAATCCTGTCGGAGGGGATTGCCTATCGGAATGAAGGCGGCGGCTATTTTGGCGGCAAATTTCTCTATAATGTGGCTCTTCCCTCCGGGGAGCGGGTGGCGGCAAGTATCAATACGCAAAATGTGGTAAAGCCAAACGGGGACGACTACTATGTGGGCACAACCAGACTTCCGGTGGGGAGAGTGGTATATGCAAACTTGTCGGAAGATGATTATTTTATGGAGCAGATTTCCTATCGGCATGAGGAGCAAGCCTTAACCAGGACAGATTTCTATGTGGATATGGTGGGAGACGGAATGGTGATGGATCAGGAGTCCTATGAGAGCACCAGCTATAAAGCTATTGCCCAGGCGGTTGTATTTATCATTGTATTTCCACTGTTTCATTCCTTTGGGGCGAAACTTGGAATTTTCCCTTACTTCTTCCCGCCAAGGAACAGGAATCAATCAGAGTGGGACTAAGGAGTGAGAAATGCAGGAAAACGAGAGACTGAAGAAAAGTAATTTAGGATATATAGTAATGTATTTTATGATTCCCATTATTGTGATCGCCATCTGTTATGGCACTATGGCGGTGACAGGGGTTATTGGTAACACGGCGGTGGCACTGGCATTTGGCCCTATTATTTTTGTCATTCTCTGGTGGGCGCTTCTGGGAAAGCCTCTCTACAGTATGCGGACAAAAAAGATGGAGGGGGAACTGGACAGCGCCGGATTTCGCAGAAACCAGACATTTACCGCAGATGGGTGTGTGGTCATTGTAGACCAGATCAACGGGAAACTGGCGATTTTGTTCCGGTGGAATCCCTTTCACTATTATGTCTTTCCGGCAAGCAGGATCACAAAGACCTGGGTGGATGACGGCAAGACAGGGGCAGGTATTTTTGCAGGGAGCGGAAGAGTCAGCTTCCTTTTTGTCGTAGACGGGATTAAAGTGCGGGTGAACACTTTTACCTCAAACAGACGCTGGACTATGGATCATGAGTATATCTTAGAGGGAATCTCCAAGGCAGACCTGATGGTGGAGATTTTAAATGAGGCCAGAGAAATAAGCAGATAAAGCGGAGGAAATATGGGATTTTTTCGGAAAGCGAGACAGATTTTTCATGACGACTGGTGCAGTCATTGTCAGTCGGAGATGGATGTGGTGGGAAAACAGCTCTATATGTTAAAAGATATGATGGTGGGGCACTATAAGACTCACGAGGATGCGGCGTATTACAAAAAAAATATGGTGCCGGTAACATCCAAAGCGGAGATTCCCACAGGGGTTTACGCCTGTGGGATGCATCAGTACAGATGCCCTCAGTGCGGCCACAGGGCGGTAAAGCTGACAGTGTTCCTTCCGGTTCGGGATATGGAAAAGACAGAGCAGATCCTGATTTTTGACAAAGGGGAAATGGAGGGATTTGGTGCATTATAACTGTCTGATCATTGACGATGAAACAGATTTGGCACAGATGACCTGTGAATATTTTCAGATGTTTGGGGTGAGCTGTGCCTGTGAGGAAAGTGCCAAAGGCGGCATGGCTTTTTTAGAACAGAACGATGTGGATATCCTTTTGCTGGATATTAATTTAAGTCAGGGCAGCGGCTTTGAGCTTTGCAGGAAAATAAGGGAGAGATGGGAGATTCCCATTTTGTTTATCAGTGCAAGGCAGAGCGATGATGACGTGCTCATCGCCCTAAATATCGGCGGGGATGATTACATTAAAAAACCTTATTCCTTAAGTGTCCTTCTGGCAAAAGTGCGGGTGGTGCTTAACCGCATGGAAAAACGGCAGAATCAGAGGAACATCCTGCCGGAAGAGGTGAAAGACCAGGAGGACTTTTATTTATGTGAGGAAAAACTCTGCGTCTATGTGAAGGGCAGGGAAGTTTCTCTGAAAGCAAAAGAATTTGCTCTTTTAAAATGCCTGTACGAACACCAAGACACCATTGTGACAAAAGAAAAAATCTTTGACACTGTGTGGGGAGATAATTTTTACAGTGACGGGACTTTAAATGTTCAGATCCGAAAGCTTCGGGAGAAACTGGAGGAGACCCCCAATGAGCCAAAACTCATAAAGACAGTCTGGGGTACAGGTTATATGCTAAAACTGTGATAAAATTGTCAGGTAATTGTGATCTCAGGTTGTGAAAATTCTCGTTTAACAGTACCTGATAAGAAAAATATATAGGGGAGGAAACCATGGAAAACCAAATTTTATCTGCATTAGCGGCGCTTGAAAAGCTGAGAGAAGGAAACAAAAAGTACATAACAGCAACATACCCTTCAGGGGATATTTCACTGATCATCCGCAGGGAGACATATGATCACGGCCAGACACCCTACGCTGTCATTGTCACATGTTCAGATTCCAGAGTGATCCCGGAAAGTATCTTTATGACGGGGATAGGGGAATTGTTTGTAATCCGTGTGGCAGGAAATATCATTGGCCAGCATGAGTTGGGCAGCATCGAATATGCGGCCAGCCATCTGGGTGCAAAGCTTGTGGTAGTGCTTGGCCACAACCGCTGTGGTGCGGTGGGAGCGGCATTGAATGGTGAACCGGAAGGGTTTATCAGGTTCATTACCGATGAGATCCGTGAGGCCATCGGCGGGGAAAAAGATGAGTTTCGAGCCTGCTGCCTGAATGTGCAGAGAAGTGTCTCTGTCATCCGAGAGAATTTGACCCTGTCTCAGGAAAATTTAAAAGTGTGTGGGGCAATGTACCATATTGACAGCGGAGAAGTGGAATTTTTTGATGAATAAAAGAGGATAATATGAAAATGAGATATGTACTGGCAGCCTACACTCTGTTTATGGGTGTGCTGCTTTTTTCTATCCTGGCGTTTTTCAAAGAAGAGATGATTCCCGGAAGGGATATGGTGTACTACAATGAGCAGTTTCTTCTGGTAAGGGAAGAAATTGAGGCAGGGATAGACAGTGGATGGGTAGAAGAAAAATATGACTGCGAGATTTTGTTTGTTGATGATCTGGAATATCAGATAAAACTTCAGGATGCCCTTTTGAGGGAGGCGTTGATCTTAGACTATATGAGGGACGGGGAACTGACAGGAAAAATGATCTGGAATATCAAAGAAAGCCGTTACCGGGAAATGGAGGACAAACTGAAAAGGCGGACATTGTTTTTACTCGCTCTGCAGCTGCTTTTCGGATATCTCCTTTTTGCATTTCTGTATGTCTGGCTGATACGTCCCTTTTACAATCTGAAAAATTTCGCCAGGCAGATTGCGAAGGGAAATCTGGATTTTCCCCTGCCTGCCAGAAAGCACAACTATTTCGGGGCATTTACAGAAAGCTTTGACCTGATGCGGGAAGAGTTAAAGCGGGCCAGGGAGAGCGAGTGTCTGGCCAACCAGAGCAAAAAAGAGCTGGTGGCAGAGTTGTCCCACGATATCAAAACTCCGGTGGCAGCCATACGGGCGGCCTGTGAGGTGATACAGCTTGAGGAAAAAGAACCCGGCATCCAAAAAAAAGTCGGGGTGATAGACAATAAGGCAAAAATGATTGACGAGCTGGTGGGAAATCTGTTCCATGCCACATTGGAGGAACTTATGGCTTTAAAAGTGGAGCCATTGGAGGAAAATTCCCAGTGTGTGATGGAGATGTTTGAAGACCTGCAGCCATACGGGCAGATCCGTTTTTCCTCTGCATTGCCAGAATGTATCATCTATGTGGACAAACTCAGGCTTTCCCAGGTTATCGATAACTGCATTAATAACGGCTGGAAGTATGGGGGCACGGAGATGACCGTGGAATTTTTGGAGGAGGAAGAGGGAATCTGTGTGAGAATCAAAGACAGTGGAGAAGGGGTGCCGGAGGAAGATTTGCCGCAGATCACGGAAAAATTTTATCGGGGAAGCAATACCCAGGGAAAGGAAGGCTCCGGTCTAGGTCTATATCTTTCAAAAATTTTTATGGAACAAATGAACGGGGGAATGGAATACTATAATCAAAATGGATTTGTGGTGGAACTGTTTTTGAAAAAGGTATGATCACAGATAAGAATTAGTTAAGAAATGAACAGGAAACAGATTAAGATTTCTGGGAATCATCCTGCTAAAATGGAAAATGTGAAAGAGATAACAGCAAGAGTTACAGAAGGAGGCAAAAATGAGCAGTATATTGACAGCAAAAGATCTGTGCAAGACATTTTCCAATGAATCCTTGCAGCAGCATGTGTTAAAAAATCTGAATCTTAACATTGAGGAAGGAGATTTCACGGTAATCATGGGAAATTCCGGTTCCGGGAAAAGCACCCTTCTCTATGCCCTATCCGGCATGGACAGACCTACCCTGGGAAGCATCTCCTACAGGGACATGGAAATTTCAAAGCTGAACAATGACAGATTGGCGGTGTTTCGCAGAACCCACTGTGGGTTTGTGTTCCAGCAGAATTACTTAAATGATACCATGAGTGTGCTGGACAATGTGATGGTTTGTGGGTTTCTGTTGAGCAAAGACAGGAAAGCCCTGGCAAAAAGGGCAAAAGGGCTTATGCTTTCCGTGGGACTTTCCCAGGAATCTTTCCACAAATTTCCCACCCAGCTCTCCGGCGGGGAGCAGCAGAGGGTGGCGGTTGTCCGGGGAATCATCAATGAGCCGGAGATTCTATTTGCGGATGAGCCAACCGGGGCGCTAAATTCCCAGAATACGGAGAATGTGTTAAATGTCTTTACAACATTGAACCAGAAGGGGCAGAGTATCGTTATGGTCACCCACGATATGCGCTCCGCCAGAAGAGGAAACCGGATTTTGTATTTGAGCGACGGAGTGATCACCGGGGAACTGCAATTGGGGGAGTATGTCACCGGGGATAAAAAGCGGCATGAAAAACTCCGCACATTTTTGCAGGAAATGGGGTGGTAGAATGCAGGGATTATATGATATCACCAAAAACAGCATGAAGAAGAAAAAGGGAGACATATTGTTGCTCTTTGCACTGATTTCCCTTGGTGCAATGCTTTTGTATACCAGCATATCCGTGTCCCTTGGAACGGGGCAGATGCAGGATTTGGCCTACGAGAGAACCCATACAGCGGACTTTTTCTATATGGCAAATGAGGGGAAAGAGAAACTGCCGGAAATCTTTTCTTCCCAGGAGGAAGTGGCAGAGTATGAGGATTCCCCCTGCTTTTATTTTCAAAACACCGAGTACCGAAAAGAGAAAAATGGCGGTGAGGAAAAAAAGCAGATGCCCTTTATTCTTGGGAAACTGGAGGAGAAAAGGACGATTGGAAAAGTGGAGGGAAGTGAAAACCGAGAGTTTGAGAAAGGCAGTATTTTCCTGCCCTACTATATGAAAGTTTCGGAAGGGTTTGAACTCCATGATACATTTTATCTCACCATCGGGGAGGAGGAGTATTCTTTTGAGGTGAAGGGCTTTGTGGAAAACGTTCTGTTTGGAACACCCTTAAATGTGGGTGTCTATGAGGCTTTTATCAGCCAGGAATTTTATGAAGAACTAGCAAAGGAAAATGAGGCGGCGAAGGCGGCGGAGGCCGCCCAGTATAGGATGCGTTTAAAAGAGGGGGAGGACAGCTTTGATTTTGATAAAAAAATCAGCGTTATTCTCACAAGGGATGTGCCGGAGCTAATGGGAAGCCATGACCTGGGAGTAAACTGGAGTACCATGAAGGACGGGGCAGCTATGATGTCTAAAATCAGCATGGGCATTATCCTTGTGTTTTCTCTGCTCCTTGTGACGGTGGTGCTTATCATCATCCGTTTCAGCATCCACAATTCCATGGAGATGAACCGGAAAAATATCGGTATCTTAATGGCGGCGGGTTACACCACCAGACAGTTAAATCTCACGGCAGTGATGGAAATGGGGATCCTCACATTTTTTGGCGTGATCTTTGGAATTGGCCTGGGGATTTTTGGCGGCGGCATCATCGGTCATTTTCAGGGAATGATGCTTGGGATCAGATGGGAACAGGGATTTGATAGAAAAGGAGCAGCAATTACCGCTATGATTTTGTTTGCCATCGTGATCTTTGTGGCTTACTTTAGCGGAAGGGCTTACAAAAAAATGTCAGTGCTTCACGCCCTGCGGGGAGGCATTGAGGTTCACAACTTTAAAAAGAATTATTTTTCCTTTGACAAGACAAATCTTCCTGTAAATCTTGCACTGGCGGGAAAAAATATTCTGGGGGAGAAAAAGAAAAATCTGTCAATTTTTGGTATTGTAGTCCTTCTTGCTTTCGCTTCCTGCACTGGCTTTGAGCTTTATGAAAATTTCGGAAAAACCAGTGATCTGATTTTCAAAATGATCGGCAATGATTTCGGGGATATGATGCTTGCGGGAGAAGATTTGGATAAAGCGGGAGAGGAACTGGAGAAATGGCAGGAAGCAGAGAGCGTGCTCTACGGGAGCAACATATCTATCCACATGGAGAGCAGGTCAGAGGAGACAGGGTGTACCTGCAGTGTATGGAGAGAGCCGGAAGACCTAAAAAATGAGATGGTTGTGTCAGGCCGTCTGCCCAGGTATGAAAATGAGATCATGTTGTCCACAAGGATTGCTGAAATTCTGGATGTGGCGGAAGGGGACAGTATCTATGTCACCGGATCGGGAGAGCGCATGTCCTATGTGGTCAGCGGAATTGATCAGAAGATCAACAATATGGGACTTCGCACAACGCTTACCGAACAGGGAGCAAAAAGGTTAAACAGAGAATATAAGATATCCGCCTTGGCTGTCTATGTTCAGGATGGAACAGATGTGGGAGAGTTGATCAGCCGGACCAAAAATGAGTTTCCAGATCTGGAAGTGTCGGACAGCAAACTTCAGGCCCAGGGAGTTTTAAACGGCGTTGTTCTGATGATGACTGTGATCTGCCTGATCTTTGTATTTATCACTGTCTTTGTGGTTGTCATGGTGGAGATTCTCTTGATGCAATCCAGAGTGACAAGAGAGAGAAAGCATTTTGGAATTGACAAGGCAATTGGTTTTACTACCGGGCAGTTAGTCCGCCAGACTATGATGATGAATCTTCCGGTAATCTTTGCCGGGGCAGTAACAGGTGCAGTGTTAAGCATCTATCTCATGGAGCCTATGACAGTGACAGGTCTTTCTTTTTGCGGGATGAAAACCTGTCCTCTCGCCCTAAATCCATTCTGGCTGGTGATGACAGTCCTTGGCATACTGGTAATTGCAGCGGCATCTGCCTTTATCGTTTCTGTGAAGATCAGGAAGATTTCGCCGGTGTCTATGCTGGCGGAGGAGTGACGGGCAGAAGAATGTATATATTTCCAGAATCTGCCCATATTTATAGAAACTAACTTTTACACCGCAGAAATAACAGGAGGTTTCTATGAAGCGCATTCCAAAACATATCGGTATCATCCCAGACGGCAATAGACGCTGGGCGAAAGGGAGCGGATTGAATAAAGAAGATGGCTATGCATATGGGTTAGAACCGGGGGTGAAACTGCTTCGGGCAGCACAAAAATATGGAATACAGGAATTGACCTACTATGGATTTACAGTAGATAACTGCAAGCGTCCAAAAGAGCAGGTCACTGCCTTTTCAAAGGCCTGCGTCCAGGCGGTAGAAATGATCAAGGGAGAAAACGCTAAGCTGTATGTAATTGGCAATACAGACTCTCCCTGTTTTCCCGCTGAACTGCTTCCCTACACAGACCGCAGCCGTGAGGCCTCCTGTGGCAAAGAAACCTTAAGGGTGAATTTTCTGGTAAATTACGGATGGGAATGGGATATAAAAAACGGCTGGGCAAGCAAAAAAATACCGAGGATTGACCTGGTGATCCGCTGGGGCGGGATGTGCCGTCTGTCTGGTTTCCTGCCGATTCAGACTGTTTATTCTGATATTTATATTGTAAAGGAGTTATGGCCGGACTTTCAGGAAGAACAATTCACGGATGCATTAGAGTGGTATCAGAAGCAGGATGTCACGTTAGGGGGATAGAAAAACTGTATATGCTTTATTTGTGGAGGCGTACTGCGTTTCATGCAAGTGAGAGATTGCAGTGCGCCTTTAAAATGAATAATTAGTCATTGACAAAATGCCAGCATGTTCTTAAAATGAATATAGATTCATTTTAAAGGAGCTTAATATAAATATGAAAAGAAGACAGATAGCAGGAACAAATGAAATCTCTGAAATACATATATTTACATTGGGTGGTATTTCACAAAAGGTACTGATAGAAGGAAAGAGCGCAGATCTTCCAATTGTCATCAATCTTCATGGGGGGCCAGGTACACCGATTCCCTTTTCTGTTGGGTGCAGAGGTTTATTCCCGGTGTTTACGGACAATTTTATTATGGTTTACTGGGATCAGCTTGGCTGCGGCATCAACGATTACAAATTGGAGGACAAATTTACCGTGGATTCCTTTGTAGACATGACAACGGATTTAATCGCAGAGGTCAGAAAAATGTTTCCCGCCAATCAGATGATCCTTTTGGGCATGTCCTGGGGAAGCGTGCTTGCATTAAAGAGCTTGAAAAAGGCAAAAGCGGATGTTGATTCAGTGGTAATCTGGGGACAGGTTTGTAAAAAGCTGTTTCTAAATGAAGAGGTGTATGGGGCTTTGGAACAGGCCGGATTGTCAGCGAAAAAAAACCAAAGGATTCGGGCAATCACCCCGGAAAATTTTACGGATAAGGATATGCGGTTCCTTGCAAAAAATGTTCGGAGATATACAGACGGCTATTTCAATAAAAAAGGGGAGCAGACGCCTATGGGGCCAATTATCAAAGGTTTGCTCAAAAGCCCTGATTATAGTTTTAATGATTTTCGGGCAATTGTCATAAATGGGACGGCCAGCAGTACAAGACTTTGGCCCCAGCTGTTAAAAATGGATCTGACAGAGGAGTTATTGGAAGTTGACGTGCCCTATTTTATCCTGCAGGGGGATGCGGATATTGTCACATCCACAGCAGATATAAGGAGAGAAATAGAATTGTCGCATAATCCGAATCTGCACTTTAAAGTGATTGAAAATTCCGGGCACATACCTGGCAAAGTCGGAATGGAAGCGGTATTAGAGACTTTGCTCAATGTAAAAAAAGCCAGGGGAGAGCGGCATTATGCCTAAAGTGACAGAAGAGTATATTAGAAATAAAAAGAGAACAATTACCAGTGCCGCATATGAGCTGTGTCTTGAAAAAACGGTAAGCACTGTGACGATGCAGGATATCATCAACCGTATCGGTTTAAGCCAGGGGGGAATCTATCGTTTTTATCATGATATTGATGAGATATTTGCGGATATGCTGATTGAAATACGTCAAAAAGTTTCCATCAAAGACAAGGTAGACGAGATATTTTCACAGGCGGATGATATGTCTGCGAAAGAGGTTACTAACTGCATTATAGATGTGTTGGCAGATTTTATGACAGAGGAGCTTATGGGGATACAAAAAGTTGATTTTGAGCTGTCTGTGCTGGCTATGAATGCACCTGCCAGAGTGGAGAAAATACTTGCAGGTATTGCAGGAATAGGACATAAGGAATATCTTATGCTTCGGACATCTGAGATTTTTAAGAAAAAGGCAGAAAGGGGACAGATTCATTTAAGAGTGGGTGAGAAGGAATTAATGACCTATATTTCATCTGCATATGCTGGGATCCAGCAATGCTGTATTGTGAATAATTGTTATCAGAGAAATGAAATGTCAGAATTTTATCAGCCAAGGATACAGTTAAATACTTTGGCGAAAACGATTCATTTTCTTTTGGGATTGGAGGACTGATATGTTTATGATTTTCAATGGTAAATTTGAATATCTATTTACATTAGCAATATTTCTTTGCTTTATCCTATGGGGATGCAGTCAAGAGGACAGTTTATTTCCAGGCAATGAAATAAATACCTATATCAACAGAACCTATATAATTACCAGAGAAGATGAGAGGTATCTTTCCATGCGTATTTATGCAAACGCTTTCACTCGGGGTAATGTCCATCCAGGTGAGTGGGAGCATGGTATTACAATTGACCTTCAAACAGGGGAAGTGCTTCATTTGGAGGATGTGATCGGAAAAGAGAGGTCGGTTAAGTCTTTGCTGGAGAGTGGAGTCTTTGAGCAGTTGACCTCATGGGAAGGGCGGCCGGTGGAAACGTGGATTGCTGAACTTAATCTGGAGGAAGAGGAACCATTCAGCGATTTCGATTCCAAATTTTATTTAACAGAGGATGGGATAGGATTTATTACTGATTCAGGTGGATATTATAACTGTCTGGAAGCAAAATTTGAGGATTTGGGAATGGAGGACAAAAAAAGATGGATTTTACTACAGTAGAAAAGAATTTAAAAGACAGAGGATTTATGGTATCAATTTTTGAAAATTCTAAGGAGGCCGTTCAATATCTGGATAAGCAGATTGACAACCAGACCGTTGGATTCGGTGGTTCCGTGACACTGGAACAGATGGGATTATATGAGACACTTGAAAGCCACAATACTATGTTTTGGCATTGGCGGGTACCGGAGGGGAAAACAGGAAAAGAAGTCCAGCTGGAAGCCAGTGGCGCAAAGGTATACATATCCTCTGTAAATGGACTGGCTGAGACAGGGGAGATCATAAATATTGACGGGAACTGTAACCGGGTGGCGTCTATTTTTTACGGTCATGAGAAAGTGTATCTGATTGCAGGGGAGAACAAAATAGAAAAAGATTATGAAAGTGCATTATATCGTGCCAGAAATACCGCCTCTCCCCTAAATGCGAAAAGACTTGGAAAAAAAACGCCCTGTGCGGAAAAAGGCGACAAATGCTATGACTGCAGCAGTCCAGAGAGAATCTGCCGGGGACTTTCTGTTTTGTGGGAAAAACCAATGTCCGGTGAATTTGAAGTGATTTTGATCAGAGAGAAACTTGGATATTAAAGAATAAATGAAAGTACATAATGGAATATCGCAGACTGGGCAGACGGGAGCAGTGGTATATACAGGGACATATCAGTTCTATTTGACAGGATGAATAAGACAGCGGGATTGTTTTAGGGATAGTGTAGATATAAAACCAGGAGGATGACCCCGCAGGGAGCCGGCAAATGGTGAGTATTTGTCGGCTTCGGGACTATCCCAAAGTTTGTGTAAACCTCCAAACTGGTGTAAGATAAAATTA
>JAMPFA010000070.1 GCA_023664725.1 Roseburia sp.
TTAGTATCCTCGAAGACGTTCTTCTTGCTTTTTTAGAGACTTTTTTCACAGCCCCGATTTTTCTATTATTTTTCACAGATCGCAGCAGCCAATGCCTCCAACTGTGGAAGGTCATCATCGCTCATGTTGCCTTTAATGGTAACTACCGGGTCAACAAAGGTGATATCTTTCATTTTCTCCAATTCATCCCGCATTTTTTTCGCAGCCACAGGACCCCAGGAACCGTTTTCCATCAGGCCGATTTTCCGATTCTGGAAACCTTTTGCCTGGAGGTGATGGATAAAGTCCTCCATGGGGGAGAAGATGCCTCCGTCATAGGTAGCGGCAGCCAGGATCATACGGTCATACTCAAATGCGGACTCGATGAGCTCGGAAACCATGGTGCGGCTGGCATCCAGCAGATCCACTTTTTCTCCTTTTGCCTCCACCATCTCAGCCAGTTTCTTTGCAGCCTCTGCAGTGTTGCCGTGGATAGAAGCATAGACGAGGGCTACGCCGGATTTTTCAGCCTTATAGCTGCTCCAGGTATCATATAAGCCGATGTAATAGCCCAGATTTTCTTTTAAGACAGGGCCGTGTAAGGGGCAGATCATAGAGATATCAAGGGCAGCGGCTTTTTTCAGCAGCGCCTGCACCTGTACACCGTATTTGCCCACGATATTAAAATAATAGCGGCGTGCTTCACATGCCCAGTCCTCAGGGTCATCCTTGCACAGAGCGCCGAATTTTCCAAATCCGTCTGCGGAGAAAAGAATCTTCTGGGACTGCTCGTATGTCACCATAACCTCCGGCCAGTGAACCATGGGAGCCATGAAAAACTGCAGGGCATGTTTGCCAAGGGAAACGGTGTCGCCCTCTTTTACCACCACCTGGCGGTCTTTATAATCCTTATGGAAAAACAGTGGCAGCATGGAAAAGGTCTTTGCGTTGCCGATGAGTTTCATATTCGGGTACATCTCTGCCAGATTGCCGATATTGGCAGCATGATCCGGCTCCAAATGGGAGATGACAAGGTAATCCGGAGATTTTCCATTTAAGCCCTCTTTTAAATTGGCAAGCCAGGTATCCGTTCCTCTGGCGTCAACAGTGTCCATAACCGTAATCTTATCGTCAAGAATCAGATAAGAATTGTAGGAAACTCCTTCCGGTACAGGATATTGGCTTTCAAACAGATCAATGGTAGTGTCGTCTGCGCCGATGTAGAGAATGTCATTCGTGATTACTGGTTTCATAATGCCTCCTTATATAATTGGTGAATTTTTAGTTTTTAACAGGAATATACCGCTATTTGCCATTTTAGCAAAAACTCTAGAGAATGACAAGACTTTTCCGGTATTCATTTTTTACTTCCCCTCGTTTCTTTTGTGCCTGGAGGCCATAGTAGAGATTTGAGGAAAAAAGGTCTTTCTCATAGATTTGAAAAGCCTTTTCTGAGAGCATTGCCTTTGCCGCAGCAGGTTTAGTGAGAATGGGAGCATCCCCATGTGTCTCGATGATCTTAAGCAGGGGTCTGGCGCTTTGTCTGAACCCAAGGAGCCTGAGATAGGGGATATAGTCCAGGCTTTTGCCAAGAGCTGTATCTTCCTCTGTAAAATTTAGGAGGATGTGCAGCAGCAGGCGGCTGATCTTCGCATAAGTCACCTCTTTTGTCTTTAACCTGTCGCAAAAATCCGTATAATCGAAAAATAAGTCCAGATTGTTCTTGATCCGGTTGGACAGGAAGGGCGAACTGCCCATATATTTCTCAAATCCACCGGAAGCTTCCGATAACAATTTATAGTAGAGCATCTGGGAAAAATCATTCTCCCGCAACAGATTTTGTACCGGGGGAAGCAGTTCTGCGGCTGTTTCGGGCATGTGGTCTTTCGGAGAAAAGTTTTCGCCGGAAAACAGCCCATGCCTTATTCCTGTGGCGGAAGAAAAATCTGTGGTCAGATCAGAGTCGTGGTATCCGCAGCCTTTTCGGGAAATGGGGCAGGGGATAAGTTCCATGCGGCGTTTTATACTATTTTTCTCATATTCCAGTGCCAGAATATTATTTGGGGAGGAAAAAAGACTATGCAGCTCTTCTCTGTCAGGGAGAGGGGACACAGCCCGGGATTCCGTCTTTAAATAATCGGAGAGGGCGTGCTCCATTGCCGAGGGAAAGCTTTTTCCTTTCTTCTGGTATTTTTTTAGTGAGAGAGCAAAACGTTCCGGTTCATCGGCCAGGATTTTGGCCAGGCGGCAGAGCATTGCCGGCTCTTTTGCCTCACAGCCGTAGCTGATATGGGTCACGCACCCAAGTTTGTCCAAAAGGGCGCATCCTCCCGCTGCGAAGTCCGGGGCTGCGGCGCTGGCCCACAGGGCTGGCAGTTCAACTACCATGTCCGCACCGTTATTTAAGGCCATTTTGGCCCGGGTAAATTTGTCTGTGAGGGCAGGAGCCCCCCTCTGGACATAGTTGCCGCTCATGACAACCACCATATAATCTGCATCTGTCAGTTCCCTGGCCTTTGCGATCTGGTAGGCGTGTCCGTTGTGAAAGGGATTGTATTCCGCAATGATTCCCGTGATATTCATACATAATCCTCCAAAGGATAGAGTATCCACAGTATATCAGATTTTGGGAAATGTTTCAAAAAATAAACAAAAATTCTGTCTGTAACCGTTGTATACAGGAAAAAAAAGGTTTATACTCTATGTTAGTGTAAGTATTTTCATAAAATGTTATGTTAATAAAGGAGAATAAGTATGAATGTATTAGTAATCAACTGTGGAAGCTCTTCCTTAAAATATCAGGTGATCAACTCTGATACGGAAGAGGTATTGGCAAAGGGACTTTGTGAACGTATCGGGATCGACGGCAGACTGGTATACCAGCCCAAAGGGGGAGAGAAAGAGACGACAGAGGCAGCTATGCCCACCCATACAGAGGCTGTGCGCATGGTGCTTGATGCACTGGTAAATCCAAAGACCGGGGTGTTAAAGAGCTTAAGCGAGATCGATGCGGTAGGCCACAGAGTCGTACACGGGGGAGAGGCTTTTGCCGAGACCACATTGCTGGATGAAAAAGTGATCGGGGCAATCGAGCAGTGTTCAGACCTTGCACCACTTCACAATCCTGCAAACCTCATCGGTGTTCGGGCATGTCAGGAAGTTTTACCCGGCGTTCCCATGGTAGGCGTGTTTGACACCGCATTCCATCAGACCATGCCAAAGGAGGCATATCTCTATGGAATACCTTATGAATATTATGAAAAATATAGAGTCCGCAAATACGGCTTCCATGGTACAAGCCACAGCTATGTGTCCAAAAAAGCGGCAGAGATTCTGGGAAAACCGTATGACAGCTTAAAAACCATTGTGTGCCATTTGGGAAATGGTGCGAGTATCTGTGCCGTGGACAAGGGGAAATCCGTAGATACATCTATGGGACTTTCTCCGTTGGAGGGACTTGTAATGGGAACCCGCTCCGGAGATATTGATCCTTCCGCTATGGAGTTTATCGCAAAAAAAGAAAACCTGGATATGGCAGGCATTTTAAATGTGCTAAATAAGAAATCCGGCGTAGAGGGAATTTCCGGTGTTTCCAGCGATTTCAGAGATCTGGAGCAGGCAGCAAACCAGGGCAATGAGAGAGCACAGATTGCAAGGGAAGTTTTTGTCCACCGTGTATTAAAATATATCGGCGCATATGCCGCATCCATGAACGGCGTGGACGTCATCTGCTTTACCGCAGGCCTTGGAGAAAACGACGGGGGTATCCGCCAGATGATCTGCAGCAGCCTGGAGTATCTGGGAATCCACATTGACAGTGAGGCAAACAAGGTTCACGGCGAGGAGAAGATCATTTCCACACCGGATTCCAAAGTCACAGTATTGGTTATTCCTACCAATGAGGAGCTGGCGATCTGCCGTGAGACAGTTGCGATTTTGAAGAAATAGCTGCGGTTGGTAACAGTTCAGCCATCAAGCCACAGACCGCCCGATTCTCGGGCTATCCGTTGTTTTGCAAATAGTTCTTGACAAACATACTGTCCATATGTATAATTGTTTAGGTGTGAATAGGAGACGCAGGTGAAAGTAGATATTACAGACTTATTATTGACAGAAGATAAGGTTGTGGAAATGGAAGTGGAGACAGAGCTTGTTTCCTTCCAATCGAAATTGGGTGAGTTTCCCATTATCACGAAAGCACCATTCGTGTTACATCTGGAGAATCAGAAGAGACGGTTTTTAAAAGTGGACGGAGAGACAGATGTGGTGATCACAATTCCCTGTGACAGATGTCTGCAGGAAGTATCGGTTACCCTTCATCTTGTGATAGACCGGAAATTTTATCTGGAAGAGCCGCAGGCGGAAGAGGAAACAGATGGCGAGGATATGGATTGCATAAAAGAGTCCACCCTGGATGTGGATCGGCTTATCTATGATGAAATTCTGGTGAACTGGCCTACGAAGGTTCTGTGCAGAGAGGATTGTAAGGGAATCTGCAGGAAGTGCGGTGCCAATCTCAATGATAAGACCTGCTCCTGTGACCAGGCAGAACTTGACCCGAGAATGGCGGCGATCCAGGATGTATTTAATCAGTTTAAGGAGGTGTAACCTATGTCAATTTGTCCAAAGAACAAATCTTCCAAAGGAAGAAGAGATAAAAGAAGAGCAAACTGGAAAATGACTGCTCCGACTTTAGTAAAGTGCAGTAAATGTGGTGAATTAATGATGCCGCACCGTGTTTGTAAAAATTGTGGTTCTTATAATAAAAAAGAAATCATTCCACAGGATTAATAAGAAGAACAGAGAAGTCAAGGGTTTTAAGGAATTTAGAACCCTTGATTTTTTTGTTAGGCCAACCGCATGTAAAAAATCAAAGGAGGTTATCACATGGACGATAATAGTTTATCACATCGTGTGTCCTGAATGCCTATAAGAAAGTAAAGGCAAACAAAGGAGACGGAGGGGTGGATGAATTATTTTTGTAAGTTTACACCAAGTGAAGCCTTTCAAAAGGGAATAAATTTGGGAACAGGCATTTCTGGTACAGGGGCTACTATGTGGATGCTGTGGGAAAGAATGCGAAGAAAATACAGGAATATATTCAGCATCAATTAATAGAAGATTATGAATACGACCAGATAACACTCAAAGAGTATATTGATCCGTTTACGGGTGAGCCGGTAATGAGCCCTTACAGGGCGTGAGCAAACCACCGGCTAAGCCGGTGGTTCTGATTTCTCATCCGCCATTCCACGAAGTTCTTTGATCACCATCATAATGATAACATGAGTCAATACAAACGTAAGACCATCCGCCACAGGCTGTGCCAGTTGAAGCCCTGTTACGCCAAAGAGCCTTGGCAAGATTAAAATTGCTGGAATGAAAAACAATCCCTGTTTACTGATAGCAGTAAGCGTTGCCCGAAAACTGTAACCAATAGACTGAGCCAGCATATTTCCCATAATGCTATACGCCTGAAAAGGAAGCATGCAGCACTGCATTTTCAGTGCCAGTGCACCAATGCGGATTACCTCCGCATCTTCTTTTCGAAACAGCTTTAATATTGGTGTGGAAACAACAAACATGATCACGCCCATAACCGACAAAAATACCAGGGCTACACGTCGACAGAAAAAGTAAGCTTCCAGCACTCGGTCATATCGTTTTGCTCCAAAATTAAATCCGCACACAGGCTGAAAGCCCTGGCCAAAACCAATCAGGGCGGAATGAATAAACATCATAATCCGTGTGACAATAGACATTGCCGCTACCGCCGCATCCCCAAAGCTGGAGGCTGCCACATTTAAAAGAACAGATGCCACACTGGCCAATCCCTGCCTTCCCAGCGTCGGCAGGCCGGCAGAAAGAATTTCTTTATAAATCCATCTCTGAAAAACAAAATATCTTGGCAGCGGCTTTAAAACATTTTTTGAACGAATAACCAGAGTCAACAAAATCGTGAAGCTGACAAATTGACTGAAGATCGTGGCAATTGCCGCTCCCGAAATACCCATATCGAATCCAAAGATCAAGATGGGATCTAAAATTACATTCAATACCCCGCCGGTTGTAATGCCGATCATGGAAAGTGCAGCATTTCCCTGAGAACGAAGATGATTATTAAAGACAAAGGAAACCGTCATATAGGGAGCCGCAATTAATATGTACCTGCCATAATCCTTGGCGTAGGGAGCAATGGTGTCCGTAGCTCCAAGAATCCGAACCATATGATCAATATTGGAAATCCCCAAAACTGCCAGAATAAGTCCAAAAGCAAAAGCCGTGTATACAGCCACAGAACAGGCTCTTTGAGCTTTCTCCTGTTGTCTGGCGCCCAACATTCTGGACATATAATTTCCGCTTCCCATACCAAGAGTAAAGCCAATGGCCTGGATCATAGCCATAAGGGAAAAGTTCACCCCAACTGCCCCGGAAGCGCTTGTATTCAACTGGCTTACAAAAAAAGTATCCGCCATATTATAGATAGAAGTTACCAGCATGCTGATGATCGTCGGCACAGCAAGTCTGGGTATCAACTGACTGACAGGTGTTTCTGTCATCATTTTGTATTTTTCTTCATAGCTCAACGCTTTCATCCTGGGCTCCTCCTTTTTTGTTTCTGATTGTGCGGATATTTGATGGCATAAATTCAATTTTACCACAAATTTCCCTTAATGTCATTTACTCTCAAATTTTTACAGGTTTCTCAGTAACAGTTCAGCCTTCAAGTGTTCAATTGTTACAACTTTTTAGCAAAGAAAAACGGTCCCTGCAAAGTGCAGAAACCGCCTAATCATAGTTACTATGAAGCTAATGAGTGGGGTGCAGAGGTCTACGGCTGCGCCTCCGACAGGCAGCAGGCATCCATCGTCTTTGACGTGGCGGTGGACGGAAGATAGACCCCACATTTTACCCCGTTATCTACGGTGCGTCCGACAATGCAGACTGGTCATCGGAAGATGTGTGGAAAAAAGCGCCCCCCCCCCTCTTGGGCATACCATTGACATTGAGAAAGTGCGGAACGCCTATCTGAGCGCAAAGGACAATCCAGCGGAGGAAAACATCTTCCGGCAGTTACGCTTAAACCAGTGGGTGCGCCGCAACCATGTGCCTTATGACGTATGGGCGAAGCAGGGATTTTTACAGACCACGGAGAGCGATGTGATCCCCTATGGTTTTATTAAGAAATTCATTGATGATCTTGGGAAAAAATTTCACATCGAAGAGATTGCTTTCGACAGGTGGGGTGCAGTACAGATGGTGCAGAACCTTGAGGGGCTTGGCTTTACGGTGGTTCCTTTCGGGCAGGGCTTTAAGGATATGTCGCCGCCCACCAAGCGGCTGATGGAGCTTG
>JAMPFA010000071.1 GCA_023664725.1 Roseburia sp.
CTATATTATAACAGAAATCAGTGTAAAATGCTTGAGTTAATCAGTGTTTCCCTAGTACAACTTAATATTTGTTGTACTAGTCTGCGGCATTACTTGTCGCCATCATTTTTCTTCGCTAAACAAAAAACAAAAGAAAATTGATAAAAGGAGATATTGAAATTATGAGAGAAGAAATTGATCAGGTGGAGCGTGAAAAATTTAGCCGGGATGGCAGGATATTTGCATGCCTTTTGGTATTGTTCATGGTTTCTTTTGTTCCGCTTATGGTATTTTTTTGGCCCTGGGGCTTAATCATTTCCGCAGTAATCTATGCTGCCGCCCTGTACTATGCCGTTCAGCTGGAAAAATGCAAAAAAATACGATGTCCAGACTTACAGAGAGATCGTTGCATTTACGGAGGGGAAAAAGCTGGAAGAAATTGAAAGGGCAAGGGAGTCCGGCAAGCGTCCGTGCCAGAAAATATTGGCGCCTGTTGCCAGCGATGAAATCCATCAGGACTTCGTGTTTAAGGGGAAACACATCCCTTTTGCCAGCCTGAAAAAAGAGTACCAAAACATCAGCGTCACCTGTACTTCCCCCAGCAAGACCTTTAACATTGCCAGCATGCCGATCTCAAATATTTTTGGTGTTAGTTTGAAAATAGGTCGGTAAACCCTAAATATCCGAATTATGGGACATAAAAAGTGCGATAATACCTGCAATAGAAACCTTTTACAAGCAGTAAGAACGTCAGAAAACTTTACCGCCACTCCAGTGGGCAGGGCACAGATTACTGTGCCCTCTCTCATTCCCACAATCTCACTGTGAAAAAATGTCTTCTGCTTTGTTGCGCATCCTCATCAGATTTTACCAGGCATGCTTTCCTGTTTTTAGCAAACTATCTATATCCTCAAATGCATTCTCTATACGTTCACTATGATATTCCCAATAATTATCATATACTGTCTGCGTAATACCCTGCGCATCCCATTCTTCTAAAACTTTACCAGCAGTTATTCCTCTGTAAGTTGCATAACATTCTAATAAATAATTTAAAAATAAAAACTCTTCACTCAATTTCATCACCTCGTAAATATAATGAATTCCTTAGATTTCCTGTTGTAATCTCATTTTCCCACATATCATATAATGCCAGTGGGCTAAACTCCCACATATCCAAATCATCACATAACATTAAGTATACCTCAAAATTTAGAAACAACCTCAATCCATAGGAGATATATTGCGGCTATTAGCAATCAAATTGGAAACTTCTGCATTAATATAATGCCGCATATGTTCTTGAATTCTTTTATCTAACATCCGTGATAGCCTCCTTAATTTTCAAAGTCTGAATTCCCTCATGCGTCAAAAATGCATACTGATCTGTCAAGTTTGCAGGTTCCAACAAAATCAATGCTGTTTTTGCAGAAATTGCACTTGAGATATAGTCATTAATGGTTAAAATTGTCCTATCGTTTGCCACAGGCCCTGAAATGACATCATACTTTATGCCCATATATAATCCTTTACGATTATCAACAACAAAATTTAACCATTCGAGGTCAGATGTTTAAATTTTTTAAATCTTAGTTTCTTTTCAGCATATTCCATATCAAATTCAAAAACAGAAAGTATGGGTGTCCCTATGCCCCTGCGTTTTGCTTTTAAAATTGACCACCTTTCCGCCTGTTTCATATCAGACGTAACATAAAATCCTGAACCAAAATCCAATCCTTTATTGCATTAATAATTTGCGGATTCCTTACCTCTACATTACTGCCATGATATAAAATTACTTTTTCCATTTAACTCTCCTTCACGCCAATACATCCACCGCACTAAGTATATCATAGCCATGTTGAAATCACAATCAAAGTATTCGAGAACTCATACATCAAAATACTGTGATATAAAATCTTTTCTATTGAATGATAACTACATTGATAAAAAAGCAGTCAAAAATAGTACTTAAATTCCTCAACACATAATTTTATATCTTCAGAATACTTTTCTATTTCCTTTTTAACATTATATATAAATACATTTATTTTCTCATTTTTTGCTGTAGAAGATTTCTTTACCAAATAATAAGTGCCAAATTGTTCTATTGTATATTGACCGATTTCTGTTTCTTCTATTCCAATACTAAAAACAATTTTAGATACAGATACTTGGAGTTGCTTTATTGCATCAAATTCCCATGAAGATAATAAATTTTCAAAAGATACAATATCTCTATCACATTCAATTTTTAATTCATATGCTACTGTTATATATCGCACAAAAAGCTCTTTGGGATCATCTATAGGTGGAAACTCTTGCAACATATCATACTGCCTTTTGATGAGGTATAGCAAACTATGCAAAGCATACTTTTTCAACAGCAATTCCTATTGTAGAAACCAAGAATCCAACAATACAATAATGTGCTCTTTTCATATAATTATCTCCAATTCGCATTGACATTTTATTTTTGAGTTTATTCAAATTTTCTTTTATATCGTTATTTGTTAAACTTATCATAATTGTGTATTGTAGATTGTTACGTATCGCTGTAATTTTTGATAAATAGATACCCGCAAACCTTATAATGCTCCATTTCATTTTGAAGTTCTCATCTTTGTTTCCTTTAATTCTTATAAAAACTTGTTCATATGTATTATATAAAGCCAATCCATAAATCACAGGAAGATTAAGGAAAAGCAACAATACTGGAAGCAAGAACTCCTGTAATGAAGTTAAATTAAAAAATTCCATGAGACTTTGGAATAAATATTTGCCCGAATTTACTATAACAAAGAAGCCAAAAACAACAAATATCCAATCCAAAACCTGTTTAACTCTCAAATACTTCTTTTCTTGCGCTGCCAAGGCATATAGAACACCAATAAAAAGAGTTGTGGGAACAATGATAATTTCTGTAACTAAATCAAATGTCCAATAATTTATAACGAACTCAATAATTGCAGTAATAGCCAAATTTTCTTTTATAAGTTTTGTGAAAAAATGATTATCTTTTGCCTTTTCAATAGTCTTAACAAATAATGGCAACTCAATAAATATTGTTCAACTAATTTAACTTATATCCTCTTCTAAAACAGAACGGACATATCGTCCATATGACAATACATCCGTTCTGCTTTACCCCCCGCATAGTAGCTATCCTATTTTCAGTTTGTTAGTTGATATTATTTTATGAGTCGCTACCTTTCCGCAGTAATTTTTTTGTTACAATATTTTCTCCTCCAAAGGCTCCTTCATCAAAGAGGTAAAAAACTTTACCACCACTCCAGTGAACAGGGCACAGATCACCGTGCCCTCTCTCGTCCCCACAATCTCGCCATGAAAAAAGAGAAACGACAAGACAACAGACAGGATCACACACATCACGTCAAAACCAATCTTCACATTTCCAAAATTTTTCTGTATTTTATCCGAAACTGCTTTTACAAAAGCCTCCCCAGAATTCATGATCACATTTGCGATGACAGAGAGAGAAATGCCAAATCCCAAAATCACAGTCCCAAGCACCACCAGCACAAGACGGGTGCCGTAGTTGTTTACCGGAAGATGGGAAACCACCCACATGCCAAAATCCGTAAAATACCCAAACAAAAAGGACAGAGGAATCTGCAAAAGCTGAACCAGCTGAAATTCTTTTCTGAGAATCAAAATCTGTCCCAAAATCAGAGCACAGTTCCAGATGATCAGCCAGGTTCCCAGTGAAACCGCCGACTCTTTGCAGCTAAGGACATTCGCCACAGAAGAAATGGGAGATACCCCAAGCTCCCCTCGTTTTGTCACAGCAACTCCCATGGCCGCAAAAAACAGGCTCACAATAAACAACGCATATCTCTTTGCAAGTTCTTTCTTATCCATCTTATACCTCCATATTTTTATAAATTTTGATCAGGTAACTCTGCAGCTTTTCCGCTTCTTCCATTGAAAAATCCGCCAGAGCCGCCTTCTCGATCTCAGCAAACTTTTTCGTGATCTCTGCGCAGAGCTCCCTTCCCCTGTCCGTCATGTATACCTTCAGGTTCCTGCGGTTGTCCTCCTGCGTCCGGCGGATGATCAACCCGTTCTTCTCCATTCCCGCCAGGATCGTGGAGAGGGAAGCAGGTTCAATATGGCATCCCTTCGCAATGTCTTTTTGCACTGCCCCGTCCTTGTCTTTCAGATAATCTAAAACCTTGGGCTGTCCCATACTAAGCCCCATATCTTTTATCTCTGCAAAAAACTTTTTTTGTACCATTGCATGATCCGCCATCAGCAGATAGTGTAATGTATATCCCATAAATATCCCCTTGATTAGTTTTCTAACTGTTAGCAAACTAATTATATGCCTCTGAAATAAAAATGTCAACTTTTTTATTCGGAGCTATGCAATTTTCCTTAAACACCCCTGTACATAAAAATAGCCCAGCCGGATATTTCTCTGTCCGGCTGGGCCTTTTATCATCTCATCCATTTTTTAAGTCCCCACTCGTATGGTATATCCCCGTACCGAAAAGCTCCCGCCCGATCATCAGCCCGGAAACCACCGCCGCCGTGGCATCCGCCACAGGCCCGGCGTAAAGAATCCCGTCAATCCCCATTAAAAACGGCAGGATAACGATAAGGGGCAGTAAAAACAAAATCTGTCTGGTAAGGGATAAAAACATACCTTTTTTTGGCTTTCCAATTGCGGTAAAAAAGTTGGAGCTTATGGGCTGCATAAAATTTACAAAGGTAAAAAACAGGAAAATCCGAAAATAACTGACGGCAAATGCCACATACTCCCCGGAGCCTTCCCCGAAAAGTCCTATGATGGATTCGGGAAAAATCTGAAAAACCAAAAATGCCAGCAGGGAGATGGCAAAGCCGCAGGAAATGGATGTGAGGTAAACATTTTTCACTCTCCCATATTTCCTTGCGCCGTAGTTAAAACTGGCAATAGGCTGCATACCCTGAGACATGCCGATGACAAAGGAAAAATACACCTGGTTTACCTTGGCGATGATCCCGGCACAGGCCAGAGGGATTTCCTCCCCAAATCTGGAAATAGCGCCGTAGTAGGTGAGAGATTTGTTCATCACAAGCTGCACCACCATCATTGCCAGCTGGTTACTGCAGGGGGCAGCCCCAAGGGACATTACTGTGGTGATATATTTCTTCCGAACTATCAGATTCTCCTTTGATAGAGTTACACTTTTACAGTGGGAGAGATAGCAGATCGCCATAATGCCGGAAATGTACTGTCCGATAATAGTTGCGGCAGCCGCACCTTCCATGCCCCACTGAAGACCGAAAACAAACAGGGCATCCAAAATCGTATTGATCACTGCCCCAGTGAGATTGCAGAGCATGGTAAAATTGGGACTTCCGTCCGCCCGGATCAAATGCCCGCCCCCGGTGGCAAGGATCATCATAGGAAACCCAAGGGAGGTGATCCGCACATAGGCTTTGGCATACCACATAACACTGTCCGGCGTTCCGAAAAACACCAGCATGGGTCCAAGAAACAGCTGGGTGATCACCAAAAGGAGACAGCCCAGAGATACCATTCCTGTTATGGCATTTCCCATATAGTAGGCGGCATCCTCATCCCCTCTCCCCTTTGCCAGATTAAAAGCGGAAGCCCCGCCGATACCAAACAGCAGGGCTATGGACAGACAGCAGGTTGTTAAGGGAAACGCAATATTCGTTGCAGCATTTCCCAGCTCTCCCACACTGTTTCCGATAAAAAACTGGTCTACAATATTGTACAAAGCACTGGTAAGCATTGCGATTATGCTTGGCACCGTAAATTTTAACAACAACTTGGGAATGGATAACTCCCCTAAAGGATTCACCCTTTCCCTCTGCTTTTCTCGCTCCATAGTATCCCTCTTTACTCTGTCAGATTCACCTTAAAACGGCAGCTCAAATGCCTGTTTTATGCTGTCATAGTGGAGAAAAATCCCCTGTTCCCCAAAGGCTTTTATTTCCTCCGAGGTGGCAAACATAAATCCGTCTGTCTCCTCCTTTTGAAGATTCAGGTCATTCTCCCCGAAGTCCCCCACAAAACGATAGATATCCACAAAATAGTTATCTCCCTCGCCCGGGTTTTCCCGCTTGTAGCTAAAGAGATATCCGCCTTCAAAACCGGACACGTCAAGTCCTGTCTCCTCTTTTATCTCCCGAAGGACAGCCTCCCTGGACTCCTCCCCCGCCATGGCAGCGCCGCCTGAGACTTCCCACCATCCCGGCGCCCAGGACTTTGTCATCACCCGTTTTGTAATGAGAAACTTTCCGTCCCGCCTTGCGATAACCCCCAGAACCGTAAGATGATATTCGTCATCCTTCAGGCACCAGTCATTGCGCTTCATCTTTCTCCCGGTCTTTTTTTTGTTTATGTCATAAATATCCCAGTATTCCATTTTTATTCTTTCCTCTTTCTGTCCATTTAAATCTGAATTAATTCATATTTGTCTGTTCCAAGACCTATTTTCACCGCATGGCTGATGCAGGATTTCCACTCCGTATCCGGGTGGGTCATAAAGAAGTGGTCGTGATGATGCTCATTTCCCATCTCCTTTAAATTCTGCCCTAAAACACTGTCTTCCACCGGAGACATCTGGTTGCATAGATCTGCGCAGGCCTGGTCGAGAGCCACCGGGTCAAAAGATGCCAGCATTCCCACATTTGGGATAATTGGAATATCGTTTTCTGCATGGCAGTCACAGTTTGGAGACACGTCGCAGATTAAGGACACGTGAAAGCAGGGTCTGTCCTTGCACACTGCCAGGGAATACTCTGCCATCTTATAATTTAACACTGCAATGGAATCAGCAAAATCTGCCGCAATCGTATCCTTGGGACAGACTGCCAGGCATCGTCCGCAGCCCACACATTTATCATGGTCAATCTTGGCCTTTCCATCTTTTATCACAGGGGCATCGTGGGCGCAAATCCTGCCGCAGGCCCCGCAGCCAATACAATTACTCTGGTCTACACTGGGCTTTCCGTCACAGTGCTGCTCCATTTTTCCTGCCCTGGAACCACAGCCCATACCGATATTTTTTAATGTTCCGCCAAAACCGGCCATCTCGTGGCCTTTAAAATGAGTGAGGCTGATAAACACATCTGCATCCATAATGGCATGGCCGATTTTTGCCTCTTTCACATACTCCCCATGAATTGGGACAAGCGTCTCATCTGTCCCTTTCAACCCGTCTGCGATAATCACATGGCATCCGGTCTGATAAGGGGAAAAGCCATTGATATAGGCAGTTTCCAGATGGTCTAGCGCATTTTTTCTGCTCCCAACATACAGGGTATTGCAGTCTG
>JAMPFA010000072.1 GCA_023664725.1 Roseburia sp.
TTTATCGGCTTTTCAGTATCTTTATTTTCTCTGTCCTTAACAGACTAACCCATTCCGGTCAATATAGCCATATTTTCCGTCTATGCTGATGTAGGCAAGCCCCTATTTAAAATTGCTGACACTGTCGCAGTCCAGATAAAATACCGGCGTCTGTGCTTCATCCATGAAGCCATAGTCGCCTCCCATGCTAAAATAGGCAAGCCTCTCCACAAAAAGTGCGGCATCATCGTACATAAAAGGGATCACCGTCTCTCCATCACTGTCAATAAAGCCATACTTTCCACCCTTACAGATACATTGCGTTCCCTCATGCAAGAGATATGACACTGTTATGTCATCTTCACTTTCTGTCTCCTGTTCTGATATGTCTTCACTCTCGGTTTCCTGCTCTGATGCATCTTCGCTCGCAATGTCCCGCTCCGCTGCCTCCTGGCTGTTCAGACCCGTCTGTGCAAGCTCTATCTGTATTTCTGTATCTGTCATTTGCCCCTGCATTTCGTTAAAAGTCTGTTCTCTGTTACGGGAATCCTCCGCAACCCCAAATACAGCTATTGCGATCAGAAAAAGTGCTGTCACCCTTTTCCATCGTTTGTTCTTTTCCATGTTTTATCCTCTCTTCATAACACTAAGAATTCCTATACTCTTTTTCCCCTCCATCATAGCACAAAAAGTCTCATTTTTTTCCAGAATGGAAAAACTCATTGGATACTTGGAAAAAATAACCGTTTACAACACTTCCGCATGTGTTATAAACGGTTATTTTACTTAATCAACTATATCATTATTCCATATTCTCCCACAATTTCTTTCATAATGCGAAATTCCAGCTTCTGCCGGTGTCTGAAATGTCCGATCATATCTTCTTTTCACCTCCCCCGGCACTCTTTCCGCAGCCTGACAAAAGATATGCTTTCCGCAATGCATCATAGGTATTTGCCGTCCCAGGGTACTTTTGGTCCGTCACATCCTCCGGCATACGTTTCTCCCTCCCGGTGCCCTCCACCAGAAAATTGTGAAGCCTGTTTGCCCCCGCCTGTTGGAGCTTGGCATGGTTCTTTTGTTCCATCCGGCTCATCTCTCCCTGGCGCTCCGCCGCAAGTCTGGCCTGTGCCTTTAACATTGCCCGGATTCTTTTCTGGCGTTTGTCAAACCAGGACTCTTCTTTTTTCTGGCATTTCTGCTTTTTCCTTTTTTCCCGCATCACTTCATTGAAATCATTGGCGGAAGTCTCCGACTTCTTATTCTCTAATTTGTCCTTAAAAATACTTCCTGCACTTTCATGGGGTTGAATCTGATTTGCTGACATTAATACCTCCTTAATGCGGCTATCTTCCTTATCCGGGCGTGCGAATAAAAAAACAGAAAGTCCTCCTTCGCCGATTCCTTTCTGCCTGTCCTCAATCCTTTGATTCTTCCAAATACTGCTGATATTCTTTTTTTACCTGGGGATACCTGGCTTTTGGCACCGACAATTCCTGTCCGGTGGTCAGCGTCATAACATAGCTGCTGATCTTCTCCACATACTGCATATTTACCAGAAAACTCTGATGGATGCGCACAAAGCCAAACTCCTTTAACTCATCTTCAATCTCACTCAACTTTTTGTAAATGCTGTAATTCTCCTCTTTTGTGTAAAAAGTATTTTTATGTTTGCTGGTTTCAATATAGATAATGTCCTCTGTTTTCAGCGGGATTTTGCCCTCCACAAAAACGTACTCCACAACTGTCCCCGGACGGATTGTATTATGCTCCATACTACTCTCCATTTCCAAATTGTTTCTATTGTACTAACTATTTGATTATTTATAATAGGTATCGGAACATTTTCACAATTCGTAAGGAAGTTGGCACGAAACGACTATAAAATGTCTTGAAATTTTGGTCATGGCAAAAAACAGGTGCGGTGCGAAAAAAATGCCCCGCCAAAAGAGGCAGGGCAAAGCTTTTCTGCAATTGTTCCTTTCATTAGGCACTTCTTGGATTTAATTGTGCCTCAATATCCTTCTGGAACAGGAATTTAAAGACTGTCCGCACAAGGGGCTGTATGAAAAACAGCTGAGAGAAAAAGGCAAAGGGCAGATTGCAGCATACAAGCTTCAGCCAGTTTGCCAGCAGCGTGAGAATATGAAATCCTGCATAGTAAGGATAATAAAGCCATGCTGCCAAAAAGCTCATCATCGGACACATCAGCCCAACAGTAGCACAGATAATGGCGGTCTCAAAGAGAACCGGATGGGTATTCTCCATATCAAACACCTTGCTTGCAAGCCGGAAGGAAAGAGGGCTTCCCAGCGTACACTCTAATCCATAGGCAAGGACAAACTCAACGAGAACCACCGCCCAGATCGGCATCATCCTGCCAAACATGTAGACGCCTCCCTGTGCGTTTATGGCCTGGATTACAGAATCCGCACCTGTCACCTGCATCAGGGTATCACCGTTTAGCACATACAGACTGTAAAACACGTACCCATGAACCGTCACGATAACGGTCAAAAGGGCAAACATCATTCTTTGAAACTGATTTCTTGGCATAACAAATTTCCTCCTCATTTTTGCGCACAAAAACACAGGTAAGCTTCACGATCCAATACAAACAAAACCATGTTCCGTAATCAGATTTACGTGCAAAGCACTACCTGTGTCATCATGTACATATTTTCTTTTTTCAGTTGCTCTAAGATTTTACCACTAAAAATTAGAAAAAGTCAAATACTTTTTTTAAAAATTTTTCCATGTAAAATTTTCCCTGCTGACCCTATATTCTCTCCCTGTATCTACTGCACCGACAGGCTGGAATAGCCCAAAAGCTTCTCGTCCACCTCATGGGCGGCTTCCCTTCCCTCCCGGATTGCCCAGACCACCAGCGACTGGCCTCTGTGCATATCCCCTGCGGTAAATACGTTTTTGATATTCGTGCTGTATTTTCCCGGTTCCGTAGAAACATTTGTGCGCTGGTTTAAGGAGACTCCAAAGGCGTCCGCCACATATTTCTGGGTGCCCAAAAATCCTGCTGCGATCAGTACAAGATCTGCATCCATCTTGCTCTCGGAGCCGGCCACTTCCGCCATCACCATGCGGCCATTTTCGTCCTTTTTGCTCTCAAGCTTTACCGTCTTAATGGCATTTACATTGCCGTTTTTGTCCTTTAAAAACTCTTTTACCGTTGTCTGATAGATCCGCGGGTCATGGCCGAAGACTTCTATGGCTTCCTCCTGGCCGTAATCTGTCTTTAAGACCTTGGGCCATTGGGGCCATGGGTTATCTTTGGCCCGCTCCATCGGAGCTGGGGGCATCATCTCAAGCTGGGTAACGCTCAATGCACCCTGGCGGATGGCAGTTCCCACACAGTCGTTTCCTGTATCTCCGCCGCCGATCACCACCACTTTTTTCCCTTTGGCAGAAATGTACTTGCCATCTTTTAGATCAGAGTCCAAGAGGCTCTTTGTGGTCTGGGAGAGATAGTCCACCGCAAAGTAGATTCCGGCGGCATCCCTGCCGGGAGCGCCGATATCCCTTGGATTTTTGGCACCGCAGGCTAAGATGACAGCATCGTACTCTTTCATGATCTTAGCTGCCTTTATCTCTTTTCCCACATTGGCTCCTGTGATAAACTCCACGCCCTCTTCTCTCATGATGTCAACTTTCCGGTCAATCACCTGCTTTTCCAGTTTCATATTTGGGATGCCGTACATCAAAAGTCCGCCAATCCTGTCATCTCTCTCGTAAACCGTTACCTTGTGTCCCCGCTTGTTCAGCTGGTCTGCGGCTGCAAGCCCCGCCGGTCCGCTGCCGATCACCGCCACGTTTTTTCCCGTGCGGATCCTTGGGGGCACAGCTTTGGCATAGCCCTGTTCATAGGCATACTCGATAATGCCATGCTCATTTTCCTTAACCGTGACCGAATCCCCATAGTACCCGCAGGTGCAGGCCTTCTCACAGAGAGCCGGACACACCCTGGAGGTAAATTCCGGGAAATTGTTTGTCTTTTTTAACCGGTTATAGGCCTGCTCCCAGTTTCCTGTGTACACCAGGTCATTCCACTCCGGCACCAGGTTGTGCAGGGGACATCCGCTGGTCATCCCCATAATATCCATTCCCGCCTGGCAGAAAGGAACGCCGCAGTTCATACATCTGGCTCCCTGTTTCTGCTGTTCCTCTTTTGACAAAAATATATGAAATTCATTGTAGTTATTGATCCGCTCTTTTGGCGGTACAGAGGCTGCAGCTTTTCTGTCATAATCCATAAATCCTGTTGGTTTTCCCATTGCTCTTCCCTCCTTAATCCCTTGTACTCGCATAAAATGCTTCAATCTGCGCCTGCTCGGAAGAAAGACCTTTCTCTTCCATCTGGACAATGGCCATCATCATGCGGTTATAATCGTAAGGCATGATCTTCTTAAACTTTGGCAGGTACTCACTGAAGTTATCCAGAATCTCTTTTCCCTTTGCCGAATTGGTAAGGGCCACATGCTCCTGGATCATATCTTTTAATTCCATAACGTCATACTTATTGGAAATGCTCTCGGAAAAGACCATCTCTTTGTTTGTCCTGGTATACAGATCGTTGTCCTCGTCCAAAACATAGGCGATTCCGCCGCTCATGCCCGCCGCAAAGTTTTTCCCGGTTTTTCCAAGGACTACCACACGGCCTCCTGTCATGTATTCACAGCCGTGGTCGCCCACGCCCTCCACTACCGCTGTGGCACCGGAGTTTCTCACGCAGAAACGCTCCCCTGCCACACCGTTGATAAATGCCTTTCCACTGGTTGCTCCGTAAAGGGCAACATTTCCGATAATGATATTTTCATCCTGTTTATATTTCACGCCTGTTGGTGTGCAGACCACCAGTTTCCCGCCGGAGAGGCCTTTTCCAAAATAGTCGTTGGAATCTCCCACCAGCTCTAAGGTCAATCCTTTGGGGATAAATGCCCCGAAGCTCTGTCCACCGGCGCCGCTGCATTTTACGATAAAGGTGTCATCCTCTAAGGTGTCGTCATATTTTCTCGTAATCTCTGAGCCGAATATGGTTCCAAAGGAGCGGTCGATATTGGAGAGCTCCACCTCGATCACTCTTTTCTGTCTGGTTTCCAGGGCGCTCTTTAACTGTTTCATCAGAACTTTTTCGTCCTTTGTCTTTTCCAGCTCAAAATCGTAGACCTGTTTGGGATCGAAGGTCACTTTCTCCTTTGGCCCTGCAAAGGGATTATTAAGGATGCGGGACAGATCGATCTCTTTTTCCCTTCCTGTCAGGTCTTCCCTGACTTTTAACAGATCACTTCTCCCCACCATCTCGTCTATGGTGCGGCAGCCAAGTTTTGCCATATATTCCCGCAGCTCCTCTGCGATAAACCGCATAAAGTTCTCCACGTACTCCGGCTTTCCTGCAAAACGTTTCCGAAGTTCCGGATTCTGGGTAGCGATTCCTGCCGGACAGGTATCCAGATTGCAGACACGCATCATCACACAGCCAAGAGTCACTAAGGGAGCCGTGGCAAATCCAAATTCCTCCGCCCCAAGGAGGGCCGCTATGGCCACATCCCGGCCGCTCATGAGCTTGCCGTCTGTCTCTATCCGCACTTTATTTCTAAGACCATTCATAATCAGAGTCTGATGTGTCTCCGCCAGTCCCAGCTCCCAGGGAAGTCCTGCGTTGTGGATGGAACTGCTGGGTGCCGCACCTGTACCTCCGTCATAGCCGGAGATTAAGACTACCTGGGCTCCCGCTTTTGCCACACCTGCCGCCACTGTCCCAACTCCTGCCTCAGACACCAGTTTCACTGTGATCCTCGCCTGACGGTTGGAATTTTTCAGATCGTAGATCAGCTGTTCCAAATCTTCTATAGAGTAGATATCATGGTGGGGCGGCGGGGAGATCAAAGACACTCCCGGTGTGGAAAGCCTTGTCTTTGCGATCCAGGGATAAACTTTTTTCCCCGGCAGATGTCCTCCCTCTCCCGGTTTTGCCCCCTGTGCCATCTTAATCTGGATCTCGTCCGCACTGACTAAGTAACGGCTGGTAACGCCGAAACGTCCGCTTGCCACCTGTTTGATGGCGGAACATTTATTTCTCCCGGTGTTTTTGCTGGCAATGCGCTCCGGGTCCTCCCCGCCCTCTCCGGAATTGGATTTGCCGTGGAGACGGTTCATGGCAAGTGCCAGTGTCTCATGTGCCTCCTGGGAGATGGAACCGTAGGACATGGCTCCTGTCTTAAACCTGGTGACAATGGAATCCACGCTCTCCACTTCCTCGATGGCAATCCCTTTTTTCGGGAAGTCAAAGTCCATCAGTCCCCTTAAATTAGCATTTTTCTCCTCTTGGTTTACCAGTTTTGTGTACTCTTTAAACAGGTTGTAATCCCCGCGTTTTGTGGATTCCTGCAAAAGATGGATGGTTGCCGGGTTGTAAAGATGCGGGTCTGCGCCGCTTCTCATCTTGTGCCGTCCCTTACTGTCAAGTGTCAGGTCTGTCTCAAATCCCAGGGGGTCGTAGGCGGTTGAGTGCAGCTCGTTTACATCCTCCTCAATATCTTTTAACGTAATGCCGCCAATACGGCTTACGGTGTTGGTAAAATATTTGTCGATCACATCAGAGTCAATGCCGATGGCCTCAAAAATCTTGGAACCCTCGTAGGACTGGATGGTGGAAATCCCCATCTTGGAGGCTATTTTTACAATTCCGGTGATAATCGCATGGTTGTAATCGTCTACCGCCGCATAGTAGTCCTTGTCTAACATATGTTCGTCCACAAGCTGTTTTACCGTCTCCTGCGCAAGATAAGGGTTGATGGCACAGGCGCCGTACCCCAACAGTGTGGCAAAATGATGAACTTCCCTTGGCTCCCCGGACTCTAAGATCATGGCAAGACTTGTCCTCTTTTTTGTCCGCACAAGATGCTGCTGCAGGGCAGAGACAGCCAGCAGGGAGGGGATGGGCACATGGTTTTCGTCCACTCCCCTGTCGGAGAGGATCAAAATGTTTGCCCCGTCTCTGTAAGCCCTGTCCGCCTCCATAAACAGACGGTCAATGGCTTTTTCCAGGCTGGTATTTTTATAGTAGATAATGGGCAGAACCGCCACTTTAAATCCCTTTACATTCATGGATTTGATCTTCATCAGATCCGTGTTTGTCAAAATCGGGTTATTTACTTTGATTACCTGGCAGTTTTCCGCTTTTTCCTCCAAAAGGTTTCCGTCTTCTCCCACATAGATCGTAGTGGAGGTTACAATTTTCTCCCGGATGGAATCGATCGGCGGGTTTGTCACCTGGGCAAAAAGCTGTTT
>JAMPFA010000073.1 GCA_023664725.1 Roseburia sp.
TGAAATCTCTTAACCACTGTCATCGGTAAAATAACAAGACCATATTCATGCGGTTTGAACGGTCCGCGAAGCATATCTGCCACATTCCAGATTACTGTCGCTTTTTCTGCTATATTTACCCCAACTTCACTGATTTTATCGTTGCTCATCTTTATCCGCTTCCTCCTAAGTTCCTACCAAATTGATCAAATCCGCATTCCATAACTTTCCATAAATTATAACATTCTTTTATCGAATTAACAATTTGAAAATATTTTTAAAGAAAAAACGCATGAACCACAACAATCCACACGTTTTTATGCTCCCTTATTTCACATAAGATTTATCCACCTGCATCACCGCAAAATAATTTTCCCCAATCTCCTCTGTAATCCTCCTCTGAATCTCCTTTGTCACCTCTTCATCTTCCATGTGAAACCCAAAAGGCACCACCACATCAAAGATAAGGTTTGTATGACTCTTTCCGGGAACCATACGGAAATCATGAATAGAAAGTTCTTCCCCTATCCCTTTTACGATCACTTTCAAATGCTTCCAAATCTGTCCCGTAGCTTCATCCCTCACAATAGGATCCATATGTATCACTGCCTCGCAATACAATTTTTCTTTCAGCTCTACCTCGATCCTGTCGATAAGATCATGAACTTCCAGAATATCCGCATCTGCGGGAACCTCTGCGTGAAGTGAGATCATCTGTCTGCCGGGGCCGTAATCATGTACCACCAGATCATGGATTCCCATGATCCCCGGATGAGCCGTCACAATCTCCGAAATCTGGTTTACGAACCCTTCCTCCGGCGGCTGCCCCAAAAGCGGATTTAAGGTATCTTTCGCCGCAGAGATTCCTGCCATAAAAATAAATCCTCCCACCAATGCGCCGCACCAGCCGTCTATCATAAGCCCTGTGTAATGTCCAATGACCATAGAAAGCAGCACCGCTGTGGTGGCTGCGGTATCACTGAGACTGTCAGTGGCAGTTGCCCGCATTGTGGCAGAATCCAGTTTTTCCCCCACTTTTCTGTTGTAATAGGACATGTAAAGTTTTACCGCTATGGATGCCAGCAGGATCACTGCCGACACCGTAGAAAACTCTGCCGCCTGGGGGTGAATGATCTTTTTCACAGAATCCTGAATGAGTTCCACTGCCATAATAAGGATCACTGCCGACACAATCAGCCCTGCCACATACTCAATCCGCCCATGCCCAAAGGGATGCTCTGTATCCGGCTTCTGGCCTGCCAGACGAAAACCCACCAACGTAACTGCGGAGGAGCCTGCATCCGACAAATTGTTGAAAGCATCCGCCGTAATGGCGATGGAATGACAGACCGTTCCCGCAAAAAGTTTTCCCCCGAATAAAACCACATTCAAAAAGATTCCCACCAGTCCACAGAGCATCCCGTAGGTTTCCCTGATTTTTGTGGGGGAATCTTCTTCATGTACAAAAATTCCAGCCAATATAGTAATCATATAAACATACTCCCGTTAATATAATGACCCGGCGGTTGCTACCGGATAATAGCGAAAAATCGCTTTTCCCAGTATCTTATCTGCTCTGACGTAGGTATTATCCCAATATCTGGCATCCTGGGAATTATTTCTGTTGTCCCCCAAAACCAGATAGCTGTTCTCCGGCACTTCAAAAGTATAAGGTCCTGTGGCAACTGTCCACTCATCCTTCAGATAGTCCTCCTCCAGAGGAACCGGAGAACCATCGATATAAACCTGGGCATCCCTGATCAAAACGGTTTCTCCCGGCAGACCTATCACCCGTTTGATGTAATTCTCCTCCTCGTCATCCGGATACTTGAATATGATAATATCTCCCCGCTTGGGAGTTTTATCATGGTATGCCAGACGGAACCCAAAAATCCGATCCCCCTCCATGATCGTGTTCTCCATCGAGCCTGATGGAATGTTTGCATTAATGATAATAAAATTTTTAATGATCAGTGCAGCCAGCACTGCCAGAAAAATAGTGATCAGCCAACTCAAAATTTCCCTCACCGCCGACTTTTCCTGTTCTTTTGCATCCTTTGCCATAGCTTCATCCTTTCTACATCATAAAGAATTACTTTTATTAGTATAACGCTATATGGCAAGAAACTCAAATACTTTTTTTACAACAATCCGTCCTCAAAGGCCTGCATCATCTCCCCCGTCAGGCTGATTTCCGCCTCAGCACGGTTCTTCGGCATCTCATCCCGGCGAAACCACTCTGCCGCCGACAATTCCTCTTCGTCCATGGAAATCTCCCTGCCGCCCTCCACCTCACAGACAAATCCCACCAAAAGGGCACCGCTAAAGGACCAGGGCTGGCTTTTATAATACCGGATATTCTTCACCCGAAGTCCCACTTCCTCCATAACTTCCCGGCGGACCGTATCCTCCAGACTCTCCCCCACTTCACTGTACCCTGCCACCAATGCGTATCTCTGGTAGCTGCTGTGTCCGCTGGCATATTTGGTCAGCAAAATCTTGTCATTATCCGTAATGGCAACAATCACACTGGGGCAGATCTGGGGATAGACAATCTGGCCGCAGGAGGGACATGCCATCGCCCGCTCTCTCCCGTGATGCTGCATCTCTTTTCCGCATCTGCCGCAAAACCGGCTGCTCTTATACCACGCCTGGATCTGAAATCCTGTGATTCCCGCAAAGGCTCTCCACAGCGGACGCATCTGACGGATCTGTTCTCTGGGGAGATACTGCCACTCTCCAAAAGCTTCAATCTCCATTTCCGGCAAGTCAAAATAGTGTTCCCCGTCTATCTCGAAAAGATACCTCGCTCCCTCTACAATCTCAGGATAAACGCTCTCTATATCTGCTATTCTGGGGTACTCTGCCTCCCCCTCTGTCATACGGCATAAGATACCGTTATCTTTGTAAATTAGTATGTAGTCTTCCAAAACTGCTGTCACATTCTGATAGGCAACATGATAAATATGTGGTGCAATATCCTGTATCATAAGTCTTCACCTCTCTACCAAAATTCTATCACCTTTTGGTAAAAAACTCCACCCCGTATTCCCGGCAGATTTTTCGTATCTCGAACACTGCGATCACCGCCGCCAAAATCCCGGTGGCAATATTGCTCACCGCCATCACGATCCCCGCACTGACATTTCCTAATTCCGTAAACTTTTGAAGTCCCCAGAGCACAGGCACACGGAACACAAACACCCTGCAGAAATTTACGAACAAGGTAATCTTTGTCTTTCCAAAGCCATAGAGAAGTCCCATCACAGAGGCGCTGACCCCAAGGGGGATTGCCCCCAGGGCTTCAAACCGGTAGATCTCAGCGATCATCCCCGCAAACTCGCTGTTATCCCCGGCAAAAAAGCGGGACAAAGGCCCCAGGCAGATCAGGGACAGACTCATAAAAACCGCTCCGATCAGGACATTCACCACCATAGAGCACTTAAAGGCCAACAGTGCCCGCTCTGGCTTTTCCGCCCCCAGATTCTGGCTGATAATGGCCGACTCCCCCTCCTGAAAACCGTTCTGGGGCGTCGTGGTGATCCCGCCGATATTGTTGGAAATCCCAAGGGCTCCTACCGTGAGGGAACCGTACACCGTACTCATGGAATTTACCACTACCTTTCCCATGGCAAATGCCGCCTTTTCCACAATTACCGGGAAAGACAGATGGAGCATGGGTACCACCACATCTTTTTGGAAAGTTATCGCTTTTAAGGAAAATCCAAAGGCATTTCCCTTCTGGTTTAAGTTGATGACAGCTGCTCCAAACATAACCCCCTGGGAGAGGATCGTGGCAATGGAAATCATATTGATATCCCCGTGGAGTCCGTAGACAAACCATGCCGTCAAACCAAACTTCACAACGATCACCGCCATATTCAGATAAAGGATACGGTTGGAATTTCCCCTTGCCCGTTCGATGGCTATATACACATTATTGAAAAACGTGATCACCAACGCCACCAATTCCAGGATAAAATAGGTGCTTCCTTCTCTGATAAACTCCTCCGGTGTGTTCATAAGCCGTAAAAACTGCGGGGTAAAGGGAGCCAAGATCAGCAGCAGCCCAAATCCTAAAATCCCACACATGGCAAAGAGGGTGCTGACCCGGCGTTTCACAAGCTCGAAATCCCCGGCGCCGTAGGCCTGGCTCACCTTAATACTTGCCCCCACTGCAAGGCCTCCCCCAAGAGCCGACAGCATCAGATTGATCTGGGACAGATAGGACACTGCAGACACGGTAGATGCACTGATGTGGGATGCCATCATGGTATCCAGTATCTTAAATAACTGGTTCAGGCTTTGGTAGAGCGCCAGGGGCAGACCCACCTGCATCACCACCTTGCCCATAGGGCCATTTAAAGAAAACTCCCGAAATTTTTCATCCTTTTTGGACAGTAACGCCTGCATATGTAAATTCCTCCACTTTTGTTCTTCTCGTCTTTACAAAATTACATAGTTTATGATATAACAAAAATAAAAGGAATAATACCGTTTTTATCCTTAATATGTGATGCCACTACAGATTTTTTGTCTTATATTAAGCGATTAGATCCTATACATGCAGTTCTTTACAAGGAGAAAAATATGCGAATAGAAACAGAATTCATTGCTGACAATGGAAATTACAGGGATAATGTAAAAGAATTTATGGTAGACCGGGCCAAACGCTCCGGTTCCTTTGAGATGGGGCAGCCCCACTACCATCCCTACTACGAACTGTTTTTTCTGATCTCCGGCAAGTGCAGGATATTTATCAACCACACCATTGATTATCTCTCCCCCGGCGACATAGTTCTGCTGTCCCCCTACCAGCTTCACAGAACTATATACGACAAAGGGCAGGCATCCGAGCGGTTTACCGTAAACTTTATCCCGGAATACATCGAATATTTTTCCAGCCAGTGCTCCCCGGAAGGATTTCACGCAGTTTTTTCCCGAAGAAAACTGTCCCTGCCCCCGGAAAAACAGGAGTTTGTGGAGGAACTTCTCTCCCGGATGTTAAAAGAGACGGTGGTCTCTGACTGCTATTCCCGGATTCAGATGAAAAGCCTTCTGTTTTCCCTGCTGTCCTTTCTGGGGCGATGCGAAGATTTGGAACAGCCCACACAGATGCTGGATAAGGGGGACGCCCTGATCCAGGAGGCCGCACAGTACATCCACGCCCACCACAGGGAAAACCTCACTTTAGAAACTGTGGCAGCCTATTCCCACATGAGCCCGGCATGGTTTTCCAAAAAATTCCACCAGACTGCCGGTCTTGGATTTAAAGAGTATTTGACACATGTCCGTCTGGAGGACGCCCAGGAACTGCTTCTCACCACCAGCCTTACAGTGACGGAAATTGCCTTAACCTGCGGCTTTTCCAACGGGAACTATTTTGGAGATGTCTTTAAGAAAGTGATTGGTGTCTCTCCCAGAGAGTACCGGTTTGGTGGACATTCCCTTTTGTACATGTTAAAATAAAGCAAATTGGAATAACAGGAGACAAGAAAATGAATGAAATTATAAAATCACTCCACGCAAGAAAATCTGTCCGCAGCTTTACGGAGGAGGACATTTCAAGAGAAGACAAAGAAAGTATCTTACAGGCGGCACTGCAGGCTCCCTCCGCTGGATGCCAACTTTTGTACACCATTCTTGACATTACAGACCAGGCAAAAAAGAAAGGCTGGCCTTTTCCCGAGAAAGCCCGGAGCAGGAGATCTGCTTCTGGCGGTGGAGGACGCCCTTATCGCAGCGCAAAACGCCGTGACTGCGGCAGAAAGCCTTGGAATCGGCTCCTGCTATATCGGCGATGTGATGGAAAATGCGGAGGAGATGAAAACGCTTTTGAATCTTCCACCCTATGTTTATCCCGCCTGTATGCTGGTTTTCGGATATCCCACAAAACAACAGCAGGAGCGGAAAAAACCGGAGCGCTTCGTCCTCTCCGCTCTGGTGTGTGAAAATACCTATCAGAGCAAAAGCAGTCAGGAAATCCGCTCTATGTTTTCCGGCATGACAGGCGCAAAGAGCTATGATGATTGGATGAAAGCATTTTGTGAGAGGAAATATGAGTCTGATTTTTCCAGGGAGATGAATCGGTCTATGGAAGTGTATCTGAAAGGGTTTCGTGAGTAAGTACTTCCGTTTACCAATAAAACTTTCATATCCCGCCTCCTATATTTCCAATCACTTTTTTCATTTATTTCACATCCCTATCATTTTTCTTCTTGTCTAATGCTCTTTGAATAATTGCGTCCACATTACTTTCATTCACTTTTTCCTTTTCATATTTTTGAACACGTAGCACCGCCTGTTTTGATAATGCTTCCTCTCGTTCCTGTTCTATAAACAGTTGTGTCAAGTTTTCTGAATCTAACGCTGCCTTCAATAGCTGTATGGCATATTCAGAAATATTCTCCCATCCGCCATACAGATTTTTTACTGCACAATCAATTTGCTGATAACTTAAAGGCTCTCCCATTTTTTCCTGTTCACTCAGGATTCCTACAATATCAGACAAATCTTTCTTATAACGTCTCCCAGACATTAATTTCATAGCAACAAGATATTCTGCGCTGATTATCCTAATATTCAAAACATTAGAGTATGTGCGGTAATATTTAGCATATTGTGATAATTTAGGACTATAAGAATTTGTATTCTTAAAGTCCGTATTCAGTCAGCCATTTGGCAAACCGAATCGGTCACCAACTAATACAATTTCCGTCGGCATATTTCTTCCATTTCTCTTTCTGAACTCTTTCGCCAACTCTTTGAGATAATAATCCAGATTTTCCTTTGTAAAGCCTTTTTCAACAGACATTTCTTATCTCGCTTTCTACAATATTAAATCTCATAAATTCGGGAATCGCTTCCTTCAAGCACTGTTCTTTTACATCGAGCGAGGCATCCAGCTTTGCAGCAAGAATAACATCCCTCGGATATAATGGTTTTGACAGTGCACAATTCCTTATGTCCTCATAGTCATTACACAATGGAATGTCATTTTCCCTGCTCAAATAGTCAACCATTGCCAAGAGATAAAAACTTTCCGGATACCATTTTCTTTCCCAATAAATCCTTATTTGATTTT
>JAMPFA010000074.1 GCA_023664725.1 Roseburia sp.
TTGCCGCATCATTTTTTTCTTTCTTGTGTTTGATGTTGGCAAATTTGGAATGTCCTGACATATCTGCTTCCTCTTTTCTATCTGTTTTTCTCTATCATTAACATTTTATCATCAATTCCAGTTATTTACAAGTTTTTCTAAGCTTCTTGCAAAGATTCCCGAAATATTTCACTCTCCGAAAGCTTTGTGACTAACACTTTCTGAATCATTTTGTTCTCAATTTTCAACACTTTAAAGGCATATCCGTTAATATTTACGGAAATCTTGTCATTGTCCTCCGGTATCTTATCGATTTTGGAAATCAGAAAACCGTTCAGCGTCTCATAGGAGTCTTCCTCTTCCACCTCAGGGAATTCCAAAAGCTTTGCGACATCCTCATAGTCCGCCATACCGCTCATGATATAGCTTCCGGTAAACTGCTGGACAATCAATTTTTCCTCCACGTCATGCTCGTCTAATATGTCTCCCACAATGACTTCGATAATATCCTCCAACGCCACGATCCCCGACGTCTGCCCGTACTCATCCACCACAATAACCATATGGTTTTTCTCCGCCTGCATCTCCTGAAACAAAAGACTGATATTTCTGGTTTCGGGGATAAAATCCACATTGCGAACAAGATCTTTGATATCTTTGATGGGTGTGCCATAGTACTCCGGCTTTTTTGCAAAGAGCAGCGCTTCTTTTATGTGGAGCACCCCGATAATATTGTCGATATCATCCACATACACCGGGAAACGTGAATTGTTGCTCTCCGCCATCAGATCCAATGCTTCCCCAAAAGTGATAGTGCCGTCCAGAGCAAAAATATTTTTCCGGTGTGTCATGATATCTTTCGCCTCTTTGTCTCCGAACTCAAAAATATTGTGGATCATCTCCGCTTCGTTTTCCATCAGAACACCCTGCTCATGTCCTTCTTTTACCATGGAGATAATCTCTTCCTCCGTCACATCATCCCAGTTTTCATTTGGATCCACGCCTAAGATTCCTGCAAAAAGATTGGTGATCTGCTCCAAAAGCAAGACAAAAGGAAAACTAAGGGCAATGCAGATACGCATAAGCCCCGCCATTTTCCCCCACCCAAAAGGATTCCTTGGGGCAATTTTCGCTGGCAGAAAAATTCCCAGCACCACAATGCAAAACCAAAACGCAAAAAACCATATGAGCTTAAGTTTCAGACCACAACCGGCAAGCACGAACATTCCCACACACAAGTTCAGACCTGTCAGTATAAACTGCACCGTATGTACGCTGCTGATGGGGCGATCCATCAGCTTTAGCAATAGCTTTGCCCTTTTGTCTCCGTCCTTTTCCCGCTTTATCAACTCGTTTTCATTTTGATTTTCAAGAGCCGCCAAAAAACCATAAAATATCATATGCAGTGCCGCCAGAAAAAATAATACCAGTCCTATATATGGACTCCCACCATCCTCCATAAAATTTCTCCTTTTTGTGTATTGTCTCTTATCTGATATAAACATTTGAAATATACCATTATCCGGCAATTTCGTCAAGTTTATGTAGCTAATAATTCCAGACTTACCTCCAGCGCCTTATCTACTTTGAAGAGCATATTGCTGTCTAAATGGCATACTTTATCCTTCAGACGCTTCTTGTCTATAGTGCGCAGCTGCTCTAAAAGGATCACAGAATCCTTTACCAGATCGTACTCGCTGCTGTTAAGCTCCACATGGGTTGGCAGCTTTGCTTTGTGCATCTGAGATGTGATCGCCGCACAGATTACCGTAGGGCTGTGACGGTTTCCCACATCGTTTTGTATAATCAGCACCGGGCGCACACCGCCCTGTTCCGAGCCTATTACCGGCCGTAAATCCGCATAATATATATCGCCTCTGTGAATTGCCATATTTACACTTCCTATCTAAAAAAATTTATATTGGTTTTGATAGGAAGAGTATTTCCAGATTTTTACCCTTTATGCATCAAAATAATTTTTTTCTGAAATACGGCTGTTATTTTTATAAAAAATCCTGGGAATGCGCTTGCCCACATTGCAGGCAAATTCATAGTTAAACCTTCCCGACAATTCCCCAAGCTCCTCCATGGTTATAATTTCACCCTGGTCCTTCCCCAAAAGAGTCACTGTATCATAAAGACGGGCTTCTTTGATATCCGTCACGTCTACCATAAACTGGTCCATGCAGATCCGCCCTAAGATTGGCGCCTTTTTTCCATGAATCAACACATATCCTTTGTTCGATAGACTTCTGGGATACCCGTCCCCGTAACCCACAGGAATGGTGGCCACCACCCCGTCCCTCTTCATCTGGTACGTGCCGCCGTAGCTTACGGTTCTTCCTTTTTTCAGTGGCTTAATATAAACAATTTTGCTCTTTATTTCCATAGCAGGCTTTAGATCTAACGAATTTCGACTGACTTCTTCGGAAGGCCAAAGGCCATACAGGGTGATCCCCGCCCGTACCATATCAAAATTCGCCTCCGGGATCTCTGCAATCCCCGCACTGTTGGAACAGTGTCTAACGGGGATATGGATTCCTTCCTTTTCAAGCATATCAAGCATCTTTTTGAATAGGTTTAACTGCTCCGCAGCGGCTGATTTATCTTTTTCATCTGCCTTGGCAAAATGGGTAAAGATTCCTTCGATTTCAATATTATTTAAAGTTGCTATCTCTTTGATCTCCAAAACAGATTCCATACAGACCTGGTAGCCAATACGGCTCATGCCGGTATCCACTGCAATGTGAATCGGCATCACCTTGCCCTGTCTTTTCGCCTCCCTGGAAAAAAGGTCTGCCGTCTCCCTTGAAAAAATACAGGGACGGATCTCTTCTTCCACCATCTGGCTGTAATGCTCCGGAAAACTGTACCCTAAGATCAAAACCGTTTTTTTTATCCCTTGACGGCGCAAAATAAATGCTTCCTCTGGCGTTGCCACCGCAAAACCTCTCAGATAGGAAAGGGGTTCGATTTCCCTTGCGATCTCCACTGCGCCGTGTCCGTACCCGTCCGTCTTTACCACTGCCAGAATATCTGTCTGCTCCGAAATATTTTGGTGCATAGATTCCATATTGTGGACAATGGCATCCAGATCTATTTTTGCATACACTCTGCTGTATGGTTTCAATGGTTTCAACTCCTCTCAGACCCTCTTTTTATCACAATTGGAATCTTATCTAAAATATCCCTGGCAAGCATAGAGGCATTTCCCTTTTCCACGGCTGCCTCCTCCCCCGCTCTGCCATGCAAAAATACCCCAAGGACTGCTGCGGACTTAAGAGAGATATTCTGTGCCAAAAGCCCTGCAATAAGTCCCGCCAAAACATCTCCGCTGCCCCCGGAGGCCATGCCGTCGCACCCGGAGAGATTCACATACAGCCCCTCCTCTGTTCCAATTACCGTTCTGGCATCTTTCAGCACACAGACCACTTTGTATTGTTTTGCAAAATCTTCTGCCTGGGTTAACAATGATTCTTTTATCCTGGGAATTGTTTTCTCCGTAAGACGGCTCATCTCCCCTAAATGGGGAGTGACGATAATGGAATTCTCCGACTGTTTTAGTCGCTCCATATCTTTCGCCAGAATATTTAGAGCGTCTGCATCCATTACCACCCGTTTCTCTTTCTGGCCCAAAACTTCCTCCACAAGAAAAATAGCACTGTCCCCTGTGCCGATTCCAGGTCCCACTAAAATCACATCTGCCCAGTCCATTTTCTCCCGAAGCAGTGCCACATCCACTTTTTCCATATCATAATCTGTCACAATGGCTTCCGGTAAAAAACTTAGCAGGACATCTCTGTTTGCCTTCGGGGTAAAAACCTGCACCAGCCCGCATCCTGCCAGATACGCTGCCTTCGCACAAAAGCAGGCCGCCCCTGCCATCTTGTCAGACCCGGCAATCACCAAAACTTTCCCGTAACTGCCCTTATTGGAATCTTTTTTCCGCAGTGGAAGAAATTTTTTGATATCCATATCTTCCAAATAAGAAACTCCCGGTTTTTTCCCCAACATGCTATGTTCATCAATTCCAATATCCGCTGTCACAAGTTCCCCACAGTACTGGGCACCGGGATAAAGCATCTGTCCGATTTTGGCAAACCCAAATGTGACGGTGATCTGCGCCAAAAACGCCTCCCCTAAAATTGCACCGGTATCTGCCGAAATACCGCTTGGCATATCCACCGCAATACGCACCGCCTCCTGGCTGTTGCACCACTGAATCAAATCTTTCAATTTTCCCTCCAAGGGACGGGAAAGACCGATGCCAAAAAGAGCATCTACTATAATATCGTACTTCCCTAAGGTTTCTGCAATGGGAATTTCGTACCTTTTTGCGGACATATACTGAAATCTTGTCTCCCCTGTCATCTTATCCATATTCATAGGAAGATAAACACTGACCGGATATCCTGTCAAAAACAAGAGCCTTGCAATAGCAAAACCATCTCCGCCATTATTTCCCGGCCCACAGATAACAAGGACGGATTCTGTTTTCGGGAACCGCTCTTTTATCAGCTGGAATACTGATAACGCTGCCCGCTCCATAAGCACCATGGAAGGTATCCCAAAGTGCTCTATGGTATTTTTGTCAAATTCTTTCATTTCCTGACTGCTTAGCATATATTTCATAATAGCAAAAAGGCTGTGGCAAAGCACAGCTTATCCTCCTGTATTTGTTTCTTCCGTTTTTTTCTCCGGTATGACAAGTTTGATATCCTCATGCTCTTCATCAAAAACTTCGATCACTTCCGGTCCTAAAATATCATGCATATAAGAATAGATTTCTTTGCTGTTTATCTCCCGGTTCTGCTTTTTTATAATATTTTTCTTTAAATCTATCCGCACCTGCTTGATCCACTGGGAAATTTCCTCGATCACCCCGGTGTTGTCCTTTAAAATATCATAACAAAACTGTACCGTTTCGTACATCAACTCCCTGTTGACATCATCTATCTGCCTTGGAAGTTCCAATAACTCCTCCTCATGGTTTTCCAGTTTTTCGTTAATCTCCTCGATCAGACGCTTATCCTCCTCCAGCTTCCGCTTGGTAAGATTCTTTCCATCTTCATTGGCTCCATCCATATTTACCCGGATGTTCTCCATCAATTTGCTCTTTATTTTTTTTAACTCTTTGCTCTCTGTATATAACTGCCCCTGTCTTTTTAACACTTCATTCAGCTGTTCTTCCAACTCTTGAATCCTGTCACCTTTACCGCTGAGCGCAAAAAGCCTGTGCCATTTCTGATCTAATGGCAGAATGGGTATTTTTTTTGTCTTTAACGCTTTTTTATACTGTTCTTCCAAAGTCCATACCTCTCTATGTATTGCTTTGCCTGTTTTTCACTATATTGTAGGATAACTGCATCAGACTGTCTGAAAGATGCACATTTTCCACTACCACATCTCTATTTTCCATCTTGAGATCTACATGGGCAAAATTCCAGATCGCAGGAACTCCAAGGTCTACCAGATGATTGGCAATGGCCTCCGCCGCTGATCTTGGCATAGTAAGAGCGGCAATATCCACTTTGTTTTTTTGGATAAAGCCATCCAACTCTTCTAACATATGAATCTCTATATTCCGCACCTTCTGCCCTTTTAATTTCTCATCCACATCAAAGAGCGCTATGGTTACAAACCCAAACTTTTCAAATTTAACATAGTTGGCCAGAGCTTGGCCAAGATTTCCTGCCCCAACAATAATAATGTTGTGTTTTTCGTTTACCCCTAAAATCTTGCCGATCTCGTCATACAGATACTTTACATTGTATCCATATCCCTGCTGGCCAAAGCCGCCAAAATTGTTTAAATCCTGGCGGATCTGGGATGCCGTAACATTCATCCTGGCACTTAAATCGCCTGATGAGATGCGCTCAATCCCTGCATCCATCAAATCTCCCAGATAACGGTAATATCTGGGCATCCTGCGGATGACTGCCTGTGAAATCTCTTTATTCACTTTTTATCCCCCTGAGTCAGTATATATTGTCAATTCTTCCCCTACATGAAAAATATTATAGTAATTCGGGGGCGGGATGTCAATGTGGAAAATCTTCTTTTACCGGAATTTCACATAACTGCCAGAAACGCTTTATGTAAGCATAGCCTACTGTGAAAACTTATAATATATATCAAAAGATATAAACATATTGCAATATGTCTTTCGGACAATCTGCAAATGCATCTTCGCCTATATATTCTACACTGCCTGGCAAGTTTATACTTTTCAGGCTATAGCAACGGCAAAATGCTTCCTTTTTATCATTCATTTACCTTCCATTTCCCAGAACGACTATTTCCGATACGGACAATTTTCCCTTTTTACTGCAATTCAACAGTCATACGCTTAATGCTTCTAAGCGATAAGCCCGTTATCTAGCTCATTTGCTTTTGCGTAAGTGTTCCATCTTCCCGAATCGCAGATATAAGTTTCAACTTATCTGATAATGTTCCGTTAAAGACAACACTAGTATAATCCAATTTAATTAGTTTTATGTTTCAAGACTGTTCTTTCTGTTTACGGCTTTTCCTTGGTTTTGGTGTAC
>JAMPFA010000075.1 GCA_023664725.1 Roseburia sp.
ATAATCGCTTTCTCTGGCGATTGAGGAGCCTTTCACATTGACAATCGCCAGGGTTTTCACCCCTCTCTCCTTTGCCTCCCGCAAGGCTGCCAGGGAATCCGCCGTCTCCCCTGACTGGGAGATTACAATCACAATGCCGTTTTTATCTAACAGAGGCTTTCTGTAACGGAATTCACTTGCCAGCTCCACCCTCACCGGAATCTTTGCCAGATCCTCAAACACATACTGGGCGGTCATCCCCACATGCCAGGCGGAACCACATGCCACAACATAGATCTGGCTGATCTCCTTTATCTCCTCCTCAGACAAACCCACTGCGGAAAGATCCAGTTTATCCTCTTTCAGCACAGAATTCAATGTGTCCTCAATGGCCTTTGGCTGCTCGTGGATCTCCTTCATCATAAAATGTTCAAATCCGCCTTTTTCCGCAGCTTTTGCATCCCAGGTAATCTCTACCTTATCCTTCTGGATCTCATCCCCATCCAGATTGTAAAAGCTGACGCCGCCCTCTCTTAAGCATGCCATCTCCTGATTGCCGATATAATACACATTTCTCGTATACTTTAACACTGCCGGAACATCCGAGGCCACGTAAGTCGCATCCTCCTCCACCCCGATGATCATGGGAGAATCCTTTCTTGCCACCCAGATCTCCCCCGGATAATCTTTAAACATAAACGCAGCTGCATAGGAACCTCTGACCCTGACCATGGTTTTTGCAATGGCATCGATTGGCCCAAGCTTGTATTTTTTATAGTAATAATCCACAAGCTTTACGATCACTTCCGTGTCTGTCTGAGAGTAAAAGGAATATTCGTGCCTTAAAAGCTTTTCCTTTAACTCCTGAAAATTTTCAATAATACCGTTGTGCACGCCAACTACATTTGACTCATCGATGGTTGTTCTGTTATCAAAGATATTTCCGGAGACATGGGGATGGGCATTGATTTCCGAGGGCTCTCCGTGGGTAGCCCAGCGGGTGTGGCCGATTCCCACCGTTCCCTTTAACGCCTGGCCTGCATTCGTCTTTTCCGACAAAAACTGGAGACGTCCCTTGGCTTTTACGATCTCTACCGCATGGTCTCCGTCTCTCACCGCAAGCCCTGCGGAATCGTATCCCCTGTACTCAAGTTTTGACAATCCGTCAAGCAGCACCGGAGCCGCCTGTTTTTTCCCTACAAATCCTACTATTCCACACATATTATTGCCTCCTGTGATTTTCAAAATAAAGATATTATATGCAAAATGGGGTTATCCGATTAATACTCATTCATACTATACACGTTTTTGATGGTTTTCACAAGTCTGTCAAGGCAAACTTTATCAAAGAATGGCGGGAGTACGGTTCAGATGTCACATTGATTACCCGTCCCCGGAGATTTGGCAAAACTTTTGAGCACAGTTGAGTGCTTTTTTTCAAACCACTATGCAGATAGAGGCAACCTATTTGAAGGGCTCTCTATCTGGGAAGAAGAAACGTACAGAGCATTGCAGGGTACTTACCCAGTTATATTTTTGAGTTTTGCTTCCATAAAAACCGGAGATATTGATGAGATTAAAAAATCAGTAAAGCAGATCGTCACCAATATATACAGTGACTACAGAGATATTATCCAATCAAATATGTTTAACGATAATGACAGGGACTCCTTTGCATCTGTAAATATAAAAATGGATGATGTCACGGCCTATACAGCCATAAACACCCTCTGTATTTATCTGAAAAAATATTATGGAAAAGATGTCATCATCCTTCTTGATGAATACGATACACCTATGCAGGAATCACAAGGATCTCCAAAGAAAGCATATTCTCTGATTTAAATAATCTAAAAGTCGTAACTACTACCTCTGAAAAATATGCCGCATATTTTGGTTTTACCGAAGAGGAAACCTTTCATGCACTTGATACACTGGACTTGGAGATGAAAAAGCGGGGGGTAAAAAATGGTTTGGCGGCAATACTGAAATTGTGTATAACAATTTGATAAAGGCACTTCTAATTGATGATGTTGACTCCATGAATGAATTCATGAATGACATAGCATTTCACAGTTTCTCAAACTTTGATATGGCAAAAAGTGTATCCTCACAAGATGCTCCCGAAGGATTTTATCATGGATTTGCATTTAAGGGGAAAGAATGCCTGATTGGGTAAAATCAGGCTTTTTCCTCATCTGTCAAAACGTAAATTGTTCCTTTCATTTTTTGAAATCATTAGTGCCTGCTATCGCTTTATGGCATTCATTGATTTCCTGTCTCTGCCCTAATTTTCTGCCAACCTTAACAAATGCTCTCCCTGTTGCGACATACAATGTCTTCCATTCATCAGGAAGTCCACGGTAAATATCTACCAGCATCCTTTCCTGCGCATTATAAGGCGAAACGGGAGGTTCCCGTAAGGTAGTAAGCCCATAAATGTAATCTAATGTAGTATTAAAGTAAGCAGCAAGACGTATCGCCATCCTGGCATCAGGCTGCCTTCTGTTCTGAATGTATCCGTTCAATGTGGTTGTGGATATGTTTAATTCCCCTGCAAGCTGCTTCTGGGTGATCCCTTCCTGTTCGATCAGATTACGCAATTGTGTTCCGATATCCATTACAATTCCTCCCTCCATAAAAGTAATTGTAATGGAAAATTAGGAAAAAACGCAAATATATTCGATTTGCGTACAAATTTTGTCATAATTTGCACATTGCTCATTCAGGGATTACATCCTAAAATACGGACATTTAATATATTTAAAATATCTATACTCGCTATATTTATCCGCATATTCTTCCCAGGTATACTCTGCAATCTCCGTATGCTCATCATTACTTTCATACAAAATCAATCCATTTTCCAGAACTTCCAACAGGATCTGGGAATGTTTCTTTTCTCCCTGCAGATCATTCCCGTATATTTCATCACAAATCCTGATAGCGGCCCCCGAATATGACCTGCTTATGTAGTACTGTACATGCTCCGGAGTGATCGACCGCTCACTCAGAGCAGTGTCCATAGGAATCAGATTGTCCTCTGTATCTGCAAAACTGGTGAAAGTTTCCCCCCATATTTTATAATACACCATTCCCGCAAACCTTCTGCACCCTGCTCTCCCATAGGAAAGCCAATCTTTTGGTCCGTAATAAATACCATTGTCAATAACAGGCAAAATGCATCCATTTACTACATACATAGGGTAATCTTCCCGCATTTTCTTCTCTTCCACTGTTAGCTGAATCATTTCTTTTCCGGCAATTTTCTGTGGAAGAGCTAAAATCATTCCCATATTCATGCCGTATTTCAAAATCGTATTTTCATATAACGCAACCCTGGCAGGATATATATATCTGTGATTTAATCCCAGATACAACACAAAAAACACCTCCATGGGGATAACTTCCCAACCATTATCCGGTATTTTTCCTTCCTCATTTGAAAACATAGAAATCAGCGGATCAATTCGACGGCCATCAACTTTAGTATCCACGGAATACAGATAAACATATAAAATCATCTTCTTAAAATGCTCCCTGTCTCCCTTACGGATAATTCCATAATGATGCTTCAGCCCATCAAAAAATATGTAGGAATAAATCACTTCAAAAATTTTACGACGTATGATATGTTTATCTTTCTCGTATCCCCTTTCAATGCCAATATTTCGTATCAGCTGCATTTCCAGAGTAGCATACCCTCTTTTAAAAACCATTTTCAGCCAATAGAATGGACGAATTCCCTCAAAACTCCAATGCAGCTCCTCCATTCCCTTTTTCACCAAAGAAATCATGCCATAGTTTTTTACATAACTGACGCACTTTTGCAAAAAGAAATACCATCTGTTTTTCTTTTTGCCGGAAGGCCCCAATGATTTCCACCGAAAAAATCTATATCTGATAAATTCCCTGGATATCCAGTTATATGTATTTTCCCTGTAAAAATAAGATTTATCTTCAATCTCAACCAATAATTCCATTCTTTTCGTCAAATTTTCATTCTTATAATCTGCTTTCTGAAATGGTACACGCTCAAACCGTCTCTTCATATCGGCAAAAGAACTAATTTCAAAGCCGTGGGTACTTAACCTGTGCATTCCAACTGCAAAAATTGTAAGAGATAATCCTTTTGACAGATATTTTCCTGCCAGGGATCCAAATAATTTTTCTGCATGGGACATTACAAAATAACTGTTAAACGCCAATGCCAAAAGTGTCCAGATGCCGGAATCCTGAAAAATGAAATTGTACCCGTAATCCAACATCTTTGACCAAAACTTTGTCACCAATTGAATTTTTACTTTATCCGCTGTAAGATATTCTTCCAATATAAACAACACCACCGCCAAAGATACGCCTAATACTTTTGAACCCATACCTCCCATGACGGCCATGGAAAAGGTAACCATCTGTATCAGCATTAACTTTTGGCGGCGGTCAAAAACACTGTAATTTAGAATTACAATACATGCGAAAAAATAAATATAAAAAATATTGTCAACTAAACCATTCATATTTTTATTCCATTTCTCTTATGTTCTATGGTATCCGGGAATCAAGTCAAGTTTGGCCCCTTCTGTTTCACTATGCACTCCTTTCGGTAAAAACTTATCCCGAAAACTGTGATATCCTGATATCCATTCCTCACAAACTCGTCACGGTAATTTTTCTCTGACGCCTGTTTCAATGCTTCATCGCATCTTTCTTCCATCTGCCCATACTCCTTCGCCACTTTAAGCTCCAAAATAAAGGCTTTACCCCGGACAGTAGGGGAGTACACAAACAGGTCCGCCCGTCCCTCACCGCTCTCCCGGTTGGATTTCACCAGATATCTTCCCGATGCCTTTAAAAGTCCAGACAAAAATCCGTGGTAATAATTCTCTGCATAGTCGAAATAGCTGATGGTGTCTAAAAGCTGACCGGACAGGAACACTTCCATGGTCTTGCAGTCTCCTTGTTCCATGGCATTTATCAATGGGGAAATATCCGCACCCTTTATCTTTTTATCAAACCAGCTGGCGATGGTGTTTTCATAAATGTATGCTATTTCTTCATTTGGAATCGTCATTGTAAGATAGATAGTTCTTCCCTCAAACCGCTCCCTTACTTTTTTCAGATATCCAGTGAAAAACAAAAAATTCCAGAGATTATCCTGTGACTCATGAATATCATCATAGGTGATATCCTCGTGTATAGGTTTTTCAATCACGCCGCCGTCCATCAACTCCTCTATTTCGCCTCTGGTCATAAAGTCCGCCGTCTCAATCAGCTCCTTTACGATACTATTCGAAGAAGTATTCGACCAATAGGGCTTAGGGAAAAACTCTTTCTTTTTTCTATTCTCACCCACATAATTGATAACGCTCCAGGGATTGTACACTTCCGTTTCCCCAAAGAGATACCCGTCATACCACCGTTTCACTTCTTCTTCCCGACACTCCATCCCATAGTCTTTTAAAAACTGTCCTACTTCCCCTGGGGTAAAACCAAAGTATTCTGCACAATCGTTGCTTAAAACAGAAATCACTTTCAAGTTGTTCAGCCCTGTAAAAATGCTTTCTCTGCTGATCCTAAGGCATCCCGTCACCACAGCAAAGGCAAGGCTCTTGTTGGTCTTTAGCGAAGATTCAAAAAGAGAGCGGATAAATTTTATCATTTGGTCATAAAAGCCCTCAAAATATGAATTTTCCAAGGGTACATCGTACTCGTCGATCAGTATCACTGCCCCCCGCCCATGATATTTTTCCAGGCATTTGGACAGAAATTCCAGGGATGTGGCATATGCATTCGGCTGTGCTTTTCCTATCATAATACTTTGATACATTTCTTTTTCGTCTGTAAACAACACTCCATTTTCACAGACATACCAATGTCTGCGATATTCCTCTCTTATATTGCTTACCAGCACATTGTAGGCCATCTCAAAGGTAGGTTGCTTGGCCGATTTTAAAGACAAACTGATAACCGGGTATTTCCCCATATGAGCTTCACAGATTTCTTCGCAAGCTGCAATTTTTTTTCCGGCAAAATAATGGCTGTTGTCGATTTTCTCCCCAAACCGATCCCGCTCATCCTCAAAAAATGTTTGCAGCATGGTCATGGCAAGGGTTTTTCCAAAACGCCTGGGGCGGGTGAAGAGGCTTACGGATGTGCCCTCCTCCAACACTTCTTTTATCAGCAGGGTTTTGTCAACATAATAATACTTTCCCTCTATCATTTTTTTGTAAAACTCTATTCCAATCGGTATGCGTCTGTCCATTTTGT
>JAMPFA010000076.1 GCA_023664725.1 Roseburia sp.
TGTCCATTCTGACGCTGTAAAATCAGAAAATCCGGCGTATACATTCCTATGTATACCCATTTTCTGTCTGTTTTTTTATAACACTTAATCTTAAACTCTGTCAGGGCGTTATCTCCATTATAGTAAACCTCGAGATTCAGGCTCTCTATTTCTGGAAACGTAAGGACTTCCGCCAAAAAAGTCTGTTCAAATTTACTGCCCGTATGGTAAGGCAGATAATGAAACGAATGGTCCTTTTGGGGATGAGCGCTTACCTGCCTGCGCAATCGGGCCGCCGCCATCATATTCTCTAAGTCCCCCATACTTTCCAGTACTTTTATCGCCTCGACATGCTTTGGGTCCACCTCCAGTTTTCCCTCATCCTCCAATATAATATTGTCAACAACCTGCTGCTCTGGATAATACTCCTTTGCCTGATCTGTATATATTTCCTTTGTAAAATTTTTAATATTCAATAATTCCGACTGTTGCGGTATCACTTCTTCGTGAGACGTAAAATCCCGTTTTTCCGTAAAGGCTTTTCGTATATTCGCATTTACAGTAGACATATCATATTTTGAACTGTAATACCTGGCATTTTCCTTTTGATACGTTATCGTCAAATATACTTCTTTCAACAACTCTCTATATTGCAGCAGTTCCTCTACCCGCAGCGTGCCAAAGCTTTGCCTCGCTATCCCATAAATCCACGAAAGAAATGTGGCTTGTGTTTCTCCCCGCTCTGCGTCATCAAATTCCCTGCCCAGTATCTTCATGGAAAAATCCGTAACTTTTGTGATATCAAAATCTCTTTTCGCCTTTTCTGTCGATAACGGTATTTGCGTTTCTGGTCTCGCATCCTCGACAACAATCGTATCATGCTTTATGCAAAGCTGGTAAAAATCAATCTTCGGAAGTTTCAAATATTGTGTGCGGTCGTATCTGGACAAGGTAATGCCATTGTCATTCCCCTTGATAAATTCCTGCAAAGAAATATGGTGCCGCTGCCTCAATTGGGATTCTAACTTTTCTGCATTATCCTGATTTAAGTAGATAATCGCCGTTTGTGTATTGTCCTTTCCCACCTGGCGCAGACACCTGCAGGAGGTCTGCAAAACCATATTCTTCGGGCAGTCCCCCTCCTGGGAAAGTATGATTCCCGTCAAACTCCGACAGTCCCACCCCTCTTTTCCAATCTGGACTAAAAGAACAATCCGTATTTTTGACAAAGATGTATCCAGCGTGTCAAACTGCATCTGACTATCGACGGCCTGCGAATACTGCTTATTTCCCTTATGGAATTTCAGGATTGCATCGCTGTGAATCCCATACTCTGCCGCAATGCGGGACACAAGAGGATATACCGTTTCTTCCAGCTTTTCAATACTCCCGCAATAGATGCCAAGTTTTGCCGTAAGGCCGCCATCATACACGACATCCTTATAATGTTCGAAAAATTCCCTTACGCCCTTTTCAATAATCCTGCCGCTGTCAGAGATTTCTGAAATTTTCACCATCGGACGTTTCAAAAAATTTCCGATGCCTTTCACCAATGGATAATAATACACGATATTCGTAATTTCAGCGGTAGCGACAGACAGTTTTTCTGAAACAGGAATCTTTTCCATTTTGTCCAGATACGGCGTACCGGAAAAACCAATCACCGAATTGACCGTATGATTTTCCGCCCATTTATTTACCACTGCCCTAAGCTTGATTTCATCTTTCACCGCATGGTGGACTTCATCAATAAAAATGGACAGGGAAGGGAGCTTTCCAATCAAATTCCTCAGTTCATTTGCCTGCCTGTCCTTGTCATCCTCACTCTCATCAAATAGCGAAATCTGCCCGTCCTTTTCCTGAACACGGTCAAGAATCACCTTTTCCGCATTTGTAACAGCTACAAAACCAAACAGTTCTGACAATGGCTGATGGTTTGCGATTTTCTGTACATTAGGATTTTTCGTCTTATTTGACTTTTTAGAGGTTTTACCCTGGTCAAGCACTTCAAATGACACCATTCTTTTCAGCTCCGATGCAGCCGGCTCTGGAAGTACCCATGAGGAATCGAATTTTTGTATGGTCCTTAGGCTGGGAACCACGGAAGATTTTAAACCTGAGGGCGCAAATAGAATGAAATTATGCGCAAATGACGGATTCAGGGGCTCATTCCAGGCAAAATACAAATCCAGATAAATAAACGCCGCCATTAAGTACGTTTTCCCTGCTCCCATTGGCAGGCTGAAAAGATAATCCGTATAGGAAACTCCATAAAATGCATCCCTGAAAAATTTCCTGTAATCAATATCTTCCGGTGCCCTTTTCATTGATTCTTCTAATTTTTTTGAAACCTGCTCTCCCTTTTCATTTCTTAAACAGGAGTATTCAAATAAAGCCGCCGCAGCCGCATTTTGTTCTAAATACTTGCGAACAGTATTCGATATCTCCACGCTGTCCAAATCAAGCATATTAAATTTACCCTCGCAGAATAAATCCGCAAGGGGTTTGCTCTCACAACAAATTTTCAAATAAAGATATGTTTTGATTGCATCAATCTGCGCATCCCGCAGCATACCTTTTGATTCTATGTAATCCATCATCGACGTTATCGTACATTCAGAAGATGTATACCATCTGTCCCGTGCGTTTTCAATCATTCTGTAAAACATGATATGCCCTTTCCGTGTAACTACTGTTCCTTTTTCTTCTGTCGGTCAAGCGCCTCTAAATAGAAATCCATTTTTGAGATATATTCCGGCTTGAATTTACCTATTTTTAATTTAAATGCAGCCAGACATTGCAAACCTCTATAAAAAAGCAACAACCATTTCATTGTATTGTACCATACCTGCCTATGTAATTCCATAAAAAAATTTTACCCCCTCACTCCACAAACCCACGCAGCCCCTCCATTTCCTCCTCCGAAACCTCACCATAAAAAACCAAAAATTCTCCCCAAGGGCTTGCAAAATGCATAATTTCATGTAAAATAGAAATGATTGCATATAAATAGGCTATTTTCAGAAAGAAAGGTACGGTTATGATACAGGCAAGCAATGTCACACTGAGACTTGGGAAAAAAGCGTTGTTTGAGGACGTGAACATCAAATTTACGGAGGGGAACTGCTACGGCTTAATCGGGGCCAACGGCGCAGGGAAATCCACTTTTTTAAAAATCCTCTCCGGGCAGCTAGAGCCCACCAACGGAGAAATTATCATCACCCCGGGACAGCGTCTCTCTTTTTTACAGCAGGACCATTTTAAATATGACGAGTTCCAGGTGCTGGATGCGGTGATTATGGGAAACCAGAGGCTTTACGACATCAGGAAGGAAAAGGACGCCATCTACATGAAGGAGGATTTTTCCGACGAGGACGGCATACGGGCCAGTGAGCTGGAGGCGGAGTTTGCAGACATGGACGGGTGGAATGCGGAGAGCGATGCGGCCACCCTGCTAAACGGCCTGGGGATTCCCACGGAAGAGCATGATATGCTGATGAAGGATCTCCCCGGCGCAGCCAAGGTGAAGGTGCTTTTGGCCCAGGCGCTCTTTGGGAACCCCGACATCCTCCTTTTGGACGAGCCCACCAACCACTTGGATTTGGACGCCATCGCATGGCTGGAAGAATTTTTGATTAATTTTGACAACACGGTCATTGTGGTGTCCCACGACCGGTATTTTCTCAACAAAGTCTGCACCAATATCGCAGACATCGACTACGGGAAAATCCAGCTCTACGCCGGAAACTACGATTTCTGGTACGAGTCCAGCCAGCTCCTGGTGAAACAGATGAAGGAGGCCAACAAGAAGAAGGAGGAGAAAATCAAGGAGCTCCAGGAATTTATCTCCCGGTTCTCCGCCAACGCCTCCAAATCCAAACAGGCCACTTCCAGAAAGTGCGCACTGGAAAAAATTGAGCTAGAGGAAATCCGCCCTTCCAGCCGGAAATACCCCTATATCGACTTCCGCCCTTCCAGGGATATCGGGAATGAAGTCCTTATGGTGGAAAACCTCAGCAAAACCATTGACGGGACAAAGGTGTTAGACAACATTTCCTTTACCCTGGGCCACGATGACAAGGTGGCCTTTGTGGGGGGCAACGAGTTTGCCAAAACCATTCTGTTTAAAATTATCACCGGGGAAATGGAGCCGGATACGGGAAGTTACAAGTGGGGCATCACCACCTCCCAGTCCTATTTTCCCAAGGACAACACGGCGATTTTTGACACGGATTTGATTATCGTGGACTGGCTGACCCAGTTTTCTGAAATCAAGGACGCTACCTATGTCCGGGGATTCCTGGGGAGGATGCTGTTTGCCGGGGAGGACGGCGTGAAGAAAATGCGGGTGCTCTCCGGCGGGGAAAAAGTTCGGGTGCTGCTGTCACGGATGATGATAGAGGCCTCCAACGTGCTGATTTTGGACGAGCCCACCGACCATCTGGACATGGAGAGCATCACGGCGTTAAACAACGGGCTGATGAAATTCCCCGGTGTTATCCTGTTTTCCTCCAGGGACCATCAGGTGGTGGAGACCACGGCAAACCGCATTATTGAGATTATGCCGGATGGAAGTATCATTGACAAGATTACCACCTACGACGAGTATCTGGAAAGTGACGAGATGGCGAGGAAACGCTCTGTCTACTCCATGTCGGCGGCGGATGAGGATGATAATTAGCATTATTGATACATTAAAAGGCAAAGAAGAATAAACTCTCCTTTGCCTTTTGGCTGTTTTTTTAAGCGAAATAAAATCATAATCATATTATTTTTTGATATCTACAATTTTTTCAGCAACTTTTTGAGGACTTAATTCTGTTGTTATAATAGTTGGACAATGAAAATCATCATAAAAATGGAACGTATTTTTATCCCTCTTTCAATGCTCTCTGCCTCTCGCCCGTCACACTCACAACGCTTTATCTTTTCCTGCATGGAACATTTCAATACAATGGGAAACAGTTCAAATTCTATTCCATCTTCTTTCAATTTGAAAATTGCCGTATGTAAAATTTCTTTTCTTTCACCGTTTTATCTGAATCTCCCATATATTCTGCAAAAAGTTTCTGGGACATCCCAGTAGATTTACGAATATCCCTAATCTGTTCCGCACTATATTCCTTCACTAGAATACCAGATATGCTAATGACTGCTGGACCAACTCCATTTCTAACCTTCGTAAATCGTCATCCTTAAAACAAAGATTATCCCAATTCCTATTCTTTTGTTTGTACAAATTTCCTTTTCATATAGTATTTACTTTTACTTTTTCTTTTGATTATCCCCTATTCAATAGGGTATAATTAAGTCATATATTGCATATAATTTTATTCAGTTTTACCAAACACTCCATCACATTTTTGTACTTTTTCGTCAAAATTTACAATCAGTTTTCTGTTTGTTCATAGTATATTCATAAATAACTGGTATATTATAATTATTCAAAAGAACAGTGCTTTTCGATAAACAGTGATAAATTTTTTCATAATAGCCTCGGTATCTTCGGATACCGGGGCACTCCTCATTTTAGGAACTATACCGAGGTCACCTGCACAGTTCCTCAGAGCGTATCTGCCAAACTTCCCCTTTGCAGATTTTTTAGAGACAGATACCCCAACAGCATCACAATCCCGTGTCTGCGGCTTAATTTTTTTCCCCTTGCACTGCAGATCAACAGGAGAATTCCTGTTGTCGCAGCTACTACTGTGTCCGCATTAAACTCCAGCAGAAAAAGGAATTGGTGTGATTAGGACGGAAAAGTCCTACCACAAACAGGATATTGAAGATATTGCTCCCCACAATATTCCCGATAGTGATATCGGCATTTCCTTTTAACGCCGCAATACTGACAACTGCCTCCGGTGCGCTGGGTCAGTCGGTCATTTTTTGCGGACAGTCCAATACATGCCTGTCTGTTTCGCTCCCTGCTCCTGCGTTTTGTTTCCGTCCCTTGTGCCTTTCTTATCCTTTTCCTGCACTCTGGGCAATACTTTGCTGCCGCAGAAGCAGGAATAAATCTTTTGCTACATACCATACAATGTTTCTCTGGCAATGTCACTCTCCATTTGATTGGTGTGATATGTAATTCACCGACAAAGCCGATGAATTTATAGTAAATCTTGATTTCCTGCTGCACTGTCCCGTCCGCAAGTTTCTCACGCTCCGAAACAAGTATCTTGTCTATGAGTGCGTTTATGATGGCTGCGTCCAGTTCCT
>JAMPFA010000077.1 GCA_023664725.1 Roseburia sp.
GCATCTTATCCGCATTTCCCTTGATGGTGTTGATCTCCCCGTTATGTACGATAAACCGATTGGGGTGCGCTCTCTCCCAGCTTGGATTTGTGTTGGTGGAAAAACGGGAATGCACCGTGGCAATGGCGGATTCATAGTCTCTGTCCTGTAAATCTCCGAAAAACAGGCGGAGCTGCTCCACCAGAAACATTCCCTTGTAAACAATTGTCCTGCTGGAGAGGGACACCACATAGGTGTCATCATTTGACTGCTCAAAGACACGCCTTGCCACATAGAGCTTTCTGTCGAAAGGCAGTCCTTTGCCCACCTGCTCCGGGCGTTTTACAAATCCCTGCATAATGTAGGGCATGCAGTCTACCGCTTTTTGTCCCAGCTTTGAGGGGTCTGTGGGCACATCCCTCCATCCCAGAAATTCCATGCCCTCCTTTTCCACGATAACCTCAAACATTTTCTTTGCACGGTTCCGCTTTAACTCATCCTGCGGGAAAAAGAACATGCCGATGCCGTAATCTCTCTCCTCCCCAAGAGTGATCCCAAGGGGTTTTGCCGCCTTTGTAAAAAATTTATGGGAAATCTGAAGCAGGATGCCCACTCCGTCCCCTGTCTTGCCGTCTGCGTCTTTTCCGGCTCTGTGTTTTAAGTTCTCCACAATTTTTAGAGCGTTGGCCACTGTGTCGTGGGTCTTTATGCCCTTGATATTTACCACTGCACCGATCCCGCAGTTGTCATGTTCAAATTCCGGGGAATACAAGCCCTGTTGGAACCTCCCTTTTTCACTCCTCTTACCTCTCATACCTTTTATCCTTTCTTTGTTCTTTCAGAATTTCAAATATGCATACAAAATTTCTAAATCACATAATACAACTTTTTCTCTCTGTTGTAAACAACTTTTTTCTATAAATTGTCTGATTATATGAATATATTATTTTATTTCTTTAATTATCAGATAATATTGCAAGTTTTCTCATGAATCTCTGAGTTTAAAAACAATTTTACCTAAAAAAAGCAGTGAACAGATTTCCCTGATTGGACTACCGTTCACTGCTCTTGTGTTTTTACTGATCAGTTTGTAAAAAGCTGAGTATAATAAATATCTCCATTATCTGCCACTGCAATCCCAATGCCGATTTTCCCATAACTTCCGCTTAACATATTTGCCCTGTGGCCCGGTGAATTGTACCACATCTGGCTGACTGCTTTCGCATTTACCCCATAGCCTTTCGAGGTGTATGCAATATTTTCTCCGGCAGCCATATAGCTTATCTTATAATCTTTTAAAATCGTAAAACACTTTGATCCGTCTGATCTGATATGGGACAAATTCTGTTTTTCCGCCCAAAAGCCAAAAACACCAACCCCCCTGCCGCTAAAAACAACACAACCGTCACCAAAACCATCACGGGAATGCTCCCCGTCATAAAACCGAAAATCTCCGTCTCCCCCCGAAGCAGGGAAGTGAGATTTGCCGCTGCATGGGCGGCCGCTGCACTGTGTATTTTCCCTGTCTTTTCCACAAAAAAGCCAAGCAGAACCCCAAACACTGCCGCATAGATAAACTGCACCAGATTCATGTGGACAATTCCAAAAAGCACCGCAGAGATCAGGATTCCAGGCCACACTCCAAAGAAAAATTTTGCCCTCTTATAGACAATCCCCCTGTACAAAAGTTCTTCTGCCAGAGGCGCCAGCAGACACACCGCCACAAACTCCATAAAAAATTCCCCTATATAAAACGTCTCCCGGATCTGCTCATAGCTGGCGGAATAGTCTGAAATGTGAACCATCCCCAGCACATTGTTCCAGGCGAGGGCAAAGCATCCGCCTGCCAGAAACAGCAGAAAGACTTCTCCCCCTTCCTGCTTTGTCAGGGCAATTTCTTTTTTCCCCAAGTGTTCTCCCCGAGAGATTGCATCCTGCCGGTAAAAAGACCAGAGAAAGGGCAGCACTGCCACGGAGGTAATGGCCTGGCGCAAAAGATGATTGTTCTTTGTCTCCGGCAAAATGAAATCCAGAAGAACCAAAACCACCGCCGTCACCACAAAATAAATCCCTACAGGATAAATCAGGCTCCACACCTGCATCATTTTAGATTGTTTCCAGATAAGTCCCCGCCTCCTCTGCCGTATCTACCACTGCCACTGCCCCTGCAGCTTCCAGTTCCTCCCTTGTTCCAAACCCATATGTAACGCCGATGCAGTCAATGCCCGCCTCTTTTGCCCCCAGCACGTCAAATCTGGTATCCCCGATCAACACTGTCTCCTCTCTGGACGCCTGCAATTTTTCCAGTGCAAGTTCAAGCACCTGCTTTTTGGTGGATATTTTTCCGTCCCTGGTGGCGCCGAAAATCCCTGCAAAGTGGGGATCCAGATGAAAATGCTGTAAAATCCTGCCGCAGGCCTCCTCATGTTTGGAACTTGCCAGGGCGATCTGATATCCCTTTTTGTCCAGATCCTCAATGAGCTTCTGAATACCGGGATAAAGCTCGCACTCAAACAGCCCCAAGATGTCAAACCGTTCCCGGAACTTGAGCACAGAATTCTCCGCCTTTTCACAATCCCAGCCAAAAACTTCCATAAACTGCTCTCTCAAAGGCGGTCCGATAAAACAGAGCAGCTCTTCCTGGGAGGGATGCTCCATTCCCCAGTGGTCCAGCACATACCGAATACAGTTGGTAATCCCCTGCTCTGAATTGATAATGGTTCCGTCCAGATCAAATAGAACTGTCTTTTTCATCTCATCTCTCCTTTATCTCCTGCATTACATTATTTATATAATTGTCTTTATATTTATGGATTATCTGCGAACAATACCTGGTTTCCGGCTTCAATATTTTTGTCTCCTGCAGGGAGATCATGGCTTCTATGTCATAATCAGAAGGGACATACCCTCCTCTGTTCTCCCGATAATCCCGATAAAACGCCCGCATATCCTCTAATATTTTAAGCGCCTTTCTCCTGTACTCTTCCTGGTCCAAAAAATCGATCTCCGCCGCCTTTTGGTGCAAAAGAATCCTCTCTCTGTCGCTGTGTCTCTTCTGCTCCTCCTCTCTCCACTCACCTAACATCTGGGCGACCCGGTAGCTGATCAGAAGATGAATAAAAATTAAATCTACTTTTGCCACCCCGGCGCAGCTCATAAGGTTTAAATCCAGCATCCGAAGTTCGATATGGTTTACCCCCTGCTCCAAAAGATTCTCATAAGTATTTTCCTCCTTCGGCTTTAAGCGGATGGGATAATACAGTTCCTGGATCGAGGAAATCATGCCCCTTTTCACATAATCGTCGATGGAACAAAGATAATCCTCAAAACTGTTATAACACAGTTCCGGCACAAAAAGATTCCAGTATCCATATTTGCTGTTTCGGTAGGAAGCATATCTCCCCCACTCTTCCTCTGGCACGAAAAGTCCCTGCAAAAATTCAGGCTCCGCCACAGGGCTTGCGGAGGTGAGGGCCACTAAGAGCCAGCTGTCCTCCATCAGCCTGTTGGAAAGCTTTAGATACCAGTCATTTTTCTGCTCCTTTAACTCTTTTCCTGTATATTCCTGCAAAAGAGTAAAAAATTCTTTTGGCATGGAAAAATTCAGATGCACCCCGGAAAACAGCATTTTCACCCTGCCGTATTTTTCTGACAGGTATTCCCTGTAGGTGGTTTTTTCCTGGATCGGCCCCTGAAACTCCGCTATGCGGATATTCTTTTCCGCAGAAAACACAGGGGGATTGGAATAGGTCCACACGTACTCCCTCCCGGTATCCCGGTATTTTATCTTCTCCTCCACAAGGCTCTGCAAAAAACAGATTTCTTCACAGGCCTTACTGATTTCCAAGTGTACCTTGCTGATAAACTCCACCTGGCTCTCTGCAAAATCTCTGCTGATCTGCTCCTCCATGTGAAAATCAGCCATGGAAGGATGATCTGTATCTGCGATCATGCCCTCCGCTGTCACTCGGAGAGACTCTTTTTCTATGCCAAATTCTCCATATAATAAATTTTGAATTAATTTTCTCTTAATCTCCTGTGATCTCATGTAATGCTTCTCTCACCTCATTCAGATAGTATAGGGAGCCGAAAACCATAACCATGGAATTTTCAGAAAGGGCCTCAAAATATGCTGCCTTTACCGCCCCTCTTACCTCCGCAAAAAAAATCCCCTCAAATCCCAAAGCCCTGATCTCCTCTGCGAGCTTTTCTCCTGGCAATGCCCTGGGATTATCCGGGGTCACCGCATAGATTTTGGAAAACAGGGGACCTAAAATCTGTACCATCTTCCTGTACTCCTTGTCCGCCATCACGCCCATGATCCCGATCTTCTTTTTTGACCCAAACCCTTCTGATAAAGTTTCTTTTAACTTTATTGTTCCATCCAGGTTATGTGCCCCATCCAGATAAATCAGAGGCTCCTTGGAGACACGCTCAAACCTTCCCCGCCAACATGCCTGCAACATTCCCTGCCGAATTTCATCCGCTGAAATTTGTATGCTTCCATTTTTATTTAAAACATCTATAACTTCTATGGCAAGTGCCGCATTTTCCACCTGATAAGAGCCCAACATGGAAAGCTGCAGCCCTCCGAACTCTGGATGATCGATTTTTCGTCTCCCCTGAGATACTCTTCCTGCCTTCAAATCCGCCGCCACATAACAGGGCGCATGTTTTTCTTTGGCACAATCGTAGATAACACCGGCGGCTTCCTCCCTCTGAATGGCTGTCACTACCGGACATCCCTCTTTGATAATTCCAGATTTGATTTTTGCGATCTCTCCAATAGAATCCCCAAGGTATTTCATATGGTCTCTGCTGATGGAGGTGATGACGCTGCAGAGTGGGTGGGTGATGAGATTGGTGGCATCCGTGCTGCCCCCCATCCCCACTTCCAAAATCACAATATCGCATTTTTTCTCTGCAAACCATAAAAATGCCAGGGCAGTCTCAACCTCAAAGACTGTGGGGTGAGGTTTTCCCTGTTCTGCCAGCTTTTCACAGCCATACTTTACCCGTTCCATACAGGCGGCGTACTCTTCCTTAGAAATTTCTTCCCCATTTATCCGGTATATCTCCCGATGAGAAAATACAGCGGGGGAATTGTACTGTCCCACCCGATATCCCGCCTCCTTTAACATGGAGGCAAGAAAACAGCAGACAGAGCCTTTTCCGTTAGTTCCAGCAACATGGATAATATTTAAAGTTTTCCACACATCCCCCAATTCATACATTAATCTTCGGATATTGTCAAGCCCCAATATACTTCCATATGCCTTCGCTTTTTCGTGAAATGCTTCTGCCTGCTGATAATTCATGGATTTTTCTCCCCTATGTGTGTCTTACTCCCTTAGTATCCCGGCTGCCCACCCGAAGCCTGGATAATTCCAGCTCTTTGTCTTTTAGCTTAACAGACCTGCTCTCTCCGGGCATAAGGACATAGACATGCTCCAGTTCATCCTCCGCTCCTAACCGTATCCCTCTGACGCCAACTGCGCCTTTTTTCTTCTCCGGTATAAGATTTGCCTCAATCCGAAGGAACATTCCTTTCTTCGTCTGCATAATGAGATGCTGCTCTTCACTGTAAAATGCGATATTTACCACCTCGTCCTCCTCTGCAAGCTTGGTGGCTGCGGTAGTCCGCTTTGCCACGTTAAACTCACTGCCCTCCACCAGCTTTAACATTCCCGTCTTTGTGGCGAATATCATTTTTTCCCTGGCCATCTCCTCCAAGGATGCCGCAAAAATCACATTCTCCACACTGCTGTCATAATTGCTCATATTGTCAATGGGCTGCCCCTTATCCCGGAATTTTCCGTAGGGCAAATCCGAAACCTTTAGAAGGTGCATCTGCCCCCTGTTGGTAAATATCCCGATCTTATCCGTGTTTTTGCAGGTGATGACATAGCGGTTCTCCCCGTCCGCCGCCTCCCTGTTCCTCTCGTAAACCCCCACGTCGATGGTCCTTGCGTAGCCAAAGCGGTCCATGAGAAACACCACGTCCATCTCCTCTAACTTTGGCTCCTCTAAAACGATAACCTCCCCGTTTTCGATCAGGGTTTTCCGCTCCTGCCCATAGGCCTTCTTGATGGCGTCAAGCTCCTTGATAATCACCTTGGCCATCACCGATCGGCTCCCCAGGATGCCCTCATACTCCGCAATCTTTTTTAAGGTCTCCTCGTGC
>JAMPFA010000078.1 GCA_023664725.1 Roseburia sp.
GGTTTTACAGTATCCTTCCATGGTAAAAAGCCGTTTACTGTCCCGCTGTTTGATTAGCTCTATGTCCTCCTCATCCACCCCCTCAAACTCCTTCTGTTCCAAAAGAAACTTATGAATCATAACATCCTGGGGAGAAAACAAAAGAATACACTGAGAATTTTCACCGTCCCGGCCCCCACGCCCGGCCTCCTGATAATAATTCTCCATACATTGGGGCATATTGTAATGGATCACAAATCTTACGTTCGACTTGTCAATTCCCATGCCAAATGCGTTGGTGGCTACAACCACAAGGGCCCTGTCATAGATAAAATCCTCTTGATTTTTCTTTCGGGATTCATTGTCCATCCCGGCATGATACCTTGCCACGGGAACTCCATGTTTAAACAAAGTCTCATACAGCATATCCACGTTTTTTCTTGTGGAGCAATATACAATTCCACTTTCATTGGGATGTTTATCGATATAGTCAAGAACAAATTTATCCTTATGTTTTCCGGAAATATGTTCCACACTATAGTACAAATTTTCCCTGTCAAATCCTGTGATTACGATTTCAGGGTGGTTTAATTTCAGAATACATTCCATATCTGCTTTTACTTCCCCTGTGGCTGTAGCTGTAAATGCGCTTACAATGGGCCTAAGGGGTAGTGCGTCTATAAAATCAACAATTTTAAGATAGCTGGGCCTGAAATCCTGTCCCCACTGTGAGACACAATGGGCTTCGTCCACTGTAACCATAGAAATTTCAGTGCCCAGTGCAAACTGCATAAATCCGGGAGTTTCCAGTCTCTCCGGCGCTACATAAATAATTTTATATCTGCCCTCCAATGCCAGACGAAGCGCCCTTGATATCTGGCTTTCCGTCAGGGAAGAATTGATAAATGCGGCATGGATCCCGGCTTCATTTAAAGACTTGACCTGATCCTGCATAAGGGAGATCAGAGGCGAGATCACAAGAGTGATTCCGGAAAGAAGCATGGCCGGAACCTGATAACACAAAGATTTTCCTGCCCCTGTGGGCATAATGGCCAACGCATCTTTTCCCGACAAAATGGCATGAATGATATCTTCCTGCCCCTTTCGGAAAGAATCATATCCAAAATATTTTTTTAATACTTCTCTGGCATTCATGTATGTATTTTCCCCTTAAAACTTCTCCAGTGTATTCTCTTCCTGTTTTCCCCCTGTCTGTCTCCATATATTTTTTACAGAAGAATAACTTGCCCAGATAGAAAGAATATATCCGATTGCCAAATCCTTCGCCACTGCGCCAATGAGTTCCGGCTCTTTAAGCAGTTCCGGAAGCAGGGAAAATGCCTGTCCCAGCGTAATTGAATAATATTCACCCAGCTCTCTGTATGCTGCAATCCCCAGAGATACGACTTCCGCACCGATAATTGCCAGAAAAGAAAGGATAATGCAGAGGACAATCCCTGCCTTGGACAGTTTCCCGCCAAGTATCTCATAGCCTTTCATCCCGCAAAATACAATGGCATACCCTGCAATTCCGGCAATAAATCCAATCTGTCCGATCAGTACCCACAATACCGAGCCCAGCAGGATTCCAACAACTGCTCCGATGATTCCCAAAAGTATATTTTCTTTCTTTTCCCAGTCCCCCGATAACATGTTTTCTGTTTGTGTGTTCATTTTTTCCTCCTTGAAAGTAATCTAAAAAAAAGTATAATACTATTTTTTTCACTTTACAACTTTTTCTGCAATAAAAAATGCGGCATAGCGTCATCTATAACGCTGCGCCGCATTTCTTCATCATCCTTTAATATTTCCGGGACAAAGCGCTGGTACCGCCGCCCTGCTTTGTATTCCAGTAATACAGGGAACCAGAACTATTCTTTGTGTTGCTCTTATTGCAAATAGCCTCCACATAGACATAATATTTCTTCTTTGAGGAAAACTTTTTGCCGCTGAATTTCTTAACGGTACAGGAATTTTTACTTTTACTTACCGTTGCCACTTTCTTATAACCCGATTTTGCCTTGGCAGACACATATACCTGATACTGTGTTGCACCGTTTACCTTATCCCATTTTAACTGGAGTTTGTTTCCGCTAAGCTTCACCTGCTTGAGCATTGGCTGGTTCAGACAGTAAATCGTAGACCAGGAAGAGTATTTTTTCTGACCTTTAAATGTCACATAGGAACGTGCCTGTACTTTGTATACAATATTATTTTTAATGCTAAAACTGGTGCTTGAACTGTAGCTGGAGAGTGACAGACTTTTCTTTTTTTTACCCTTGTTGTCATAAAGCCTGATCTCATATCCACTTGCTCCATCTTGCCTGTCCCACTGCACATCCAGAGATTTTGCCCAGTACCACCACATTTTCTGTTTTAAACCGATGAGCTTGTCTGGGATTGTCACTGCATCGTAAAGGGTGTTGCTTAAATAACCCTCGTTACCGTCTGCCTCTACACTTATTACCCTCACATTGTATTTTGTGGCAGGCTTTAACCCATTAAATGTATACGTAAGCTCTGGTGTATTTCCCACGAGCGCATAATCAGCGTCGCTGCTATACTCTTTCAAATATACATTATAGCTTACTGCACTGCTGTCCGCTGTCCAGGTTACCGTAAGGGATGTTTTCTGGGCATCTGTCTGGGTTAGTCCCGCTGCTTTCGCTTCCATACCGTCATTGCCGATACACAGGCCGACAAAAAGCGCCATAAGAAATACCGCAGCCATTTTTGTAAACTTCTTCATCATTGTTTTCCTCTCCTTATTATTCTGGGTTGACAAGTTATCTTCTCCTGTAGTTTACTTTATCCGCCCCAAAATAGCAATCCCACATCATCTTTATTTTTACACTTTTTATCATATGCTTTACAAACTTATTAAGATATCTTTCTTTTCTTCCCCCTTACAGTGGCTATTTCTTCCTTTCTAAACTTCGCCGGTACACTTTTTTTGAAACAACTATGGAAACAAACTGCCAAATGATGGCAAAGCCCCAAAGCAGCATTACTACAGGCATCCGCCATTTCGGCACAGTTTCATCAGACACAAAAAACATCATAGGGGAATAAACTGTCAGCACAGACATCATAGCGATTACAAAAACAAGCGTTAAAAACATTCGGGTCTTTTCCACTCCGAGCCAAAAAATAACAGGTATCTGCAGCGCCATTAAACTCAGTGCCACCGCAGCACTGATCCAAATTTCTTGTATACTCACCCAAATTTCAAGAGAACCTACCCCTGCCAGGCAGTACACAATTTGACTCATCGTTTCCAGCAGGACGATTCCTCCTACTATCAGGTATCCAAATATATATTTTTCTGCCACCACATTCCCAAAAGAGTAGGGCATCATTCTCGCCATAGCATCCCAATGGCTTCTCTCATCATAGGAAAAAGCTGTCATCGGCAGCAATGCGCCAAAAAATATAGCGTATCCTCTCACCCCCGGTATCATAGCAAAGACTATCATCATGATAAAATAATGCTTCGCCTGCTTGCCAATTACCAGCCAATCTTTTAACAATAATCCTCTCATTTCTGTTCCCCCCTTGCCAAATATAAAATAATATCTTCTATGCCTGCCCTCTCAATGTCAAAGTTTCCAAAAACCAGTTCCCGCTTCACCAAAATCTCCTTAGAATAACCATTGTCCCGCACACCAACAACTGCCTCCTCTGGAATATCCTGCGCCTCCTTTTTTCCCGTGTGAATAATACCGTAGATTTCCTGCAGCCTGTCTTTCTCCTCATTTAATACCAGCTTTCCATTATGCAAAAATGCTACATAGTCACATATTTTTTCCAGATCGCTGATAATATGGGAAGATATGAGCACAGAATGGTTTTCTTCCCTGGTAAACTCGTTAAAGATCCCCAGGATTTCATCCCTGACCACAGGGTCCAGACCGCTGGTGGCTTCATCCAGCACTAAAAGCCTGGCATTGTGGGAGAGAGCCACGGCAATGGCCAGCTTCATCTTCATCCCCCTGGAGTAATCCTTAAATTTCTTTTTCTTTTCAATGGAAAACCTCTCTATATACTGGAAAAAGACATCTTCCCTCCAGTTTTTGTAAGTGTATTTCATAATTTTGTTTACGTCTTTTGCGTTTAACACTTCCGGGAAATAGGCTTCATCCAACACAATCCCTACATCCTCCCTGATATCCAGAAATTCTTTTGACGTATTGTCTACCCCCAGAACTTTAATCTCTCCGCCTTCACTGGAAATTGCGTGCATCAAAAGTCTTATGGTTGTACTTTTTCCTGCCCCGTTCTCTCCCGCCAGGCCTATAATACAGCCCTCCGGCAGCACAAGATTCATATCCTCTATGGCAAAAGAACCATATGTTTTGGAAACATGACTCATCTCAATCGCATTCATATCTTATTCTCTCCTTTCCTATTCTTCTAAATCCAAAAGACGAAACATTTCCATCAGCGTCTCATGGGAAAGCCCGCAGGACTTTGCCAGCTTTGCAATCTCATTCATGTGGGTTTCGATTTTCTTTAAATTTTCTTCCCGTATCAGCTCCCGGTTTGTCTCTGCCACGAAGCAGCCCTTGCCTCCTACGGTGTTCACATATCCTGCCCGCTCCAGCTCATCATAGGCACGCTTTGTAGTGATCACGCTGATCCGAAGATCCTTTGCCAGCCCTCGTATGGAGGGAAGCATCTCCCCCTCTTTCAGGACGCCGGTTAAAATCATATCCCGGATCTGTGCGTAAATCTGCTCATAGATGGGCTGATCGCTGGAATTTTTAATGATGATCTCCAAATAATTACCTCCTATACTGTTATTGTACAGTATATACAGTATGATCGTCATTGTCAAGCAAAAATTTAGGGCAGCTGATGACTTATTTCCTCACCAGCTGCCCTTTTATGGTTTTTAACTGTTACAATCTACTGATTACTGTCTTGCTCCTGCTCTTTCGGATCATGTGTTTCAATATACTCTATTAAATCAAGTATTTTTGTATCACTCATACCGTTCAGCCTGAGCTGCCTTATAAGATTTACTATTTCCTTACCTGTCATACAATCACCTACTTTCTTTATTGTGACTTGTATTGCTACAATGTAAGTATATCACAAATAAAGGGTAACGTCTATTAATTACATCACTTTGCTTTCTTTATATTTATATAAGTTTCTTCATGCTCCCTGCCCATGATCCATATCTCATAAATCAGCAAAGCTGATATGGGGCCAAGGAGCACCCCTGCTCCCCCATAAACCTGAATCCCGATATACAGACTCATGAGCACAAACAGTGGCGGCACTCCAAGCTTTTTTCCCACCAGTCTTGGCTCTAAAAACTGTCTGATACAAGTACAAACAATATAGATCAAAAAATGCCCAAAAGCCCAGAGATATTTTCCCATAAGCAGGTCAATAAACGTCCAGGGGACGAGGATCGTCCCGGTTCCCAAGAAGGGCAGCGCATCAAAAAGCCCAATGCCAATCCCCACCGGAAGAGCATAGGGAACCCCCACCAGAAACATTCCCAGCACACAGACTGCCGTTATAATTCCTATAATGGTAATCTGTGCCTTAAGATATGCGCCAAAAGCCCCCTTCATTTCCCGCAGGATTTCAAAGGTCTTTCGCCCTGCCCAGGTTTTTTGAAACATTCCAATGACTGTTTCGTATTCCTGGAGCATCAAAAAAGACGCCACAAAAGTCACCAGGGCTTTTGCCAAAAAGGACAGTATGCACATCCCTGCCTCTTTTGAAATCTTCACAGCTCCGTCTGACACATTACTTATCACCTCTGTAATCTTCCGCCCAACTTCATCGGCTGCTAGACCGCTGATCTCTTCCACTTTCCTGCAG
>JAMPFA010000079.1 GCA_023664725.1 Roseburia sp.
TGGTCTTTAACAGCTTTGTGTCAATGAGCCCGTGATAATACCGCATTTTTCTGGGCAGTATTTCTTTTTCATATACTTTATTCGGCTCGATATCATAGATATCCCGCCGGGGTAAGATCTCGGCATCCAGCATCTTCATGCTGCCCAAAACCTCATCCCGGGATACATCCTGTATGTAAGCGTCCAGCCGGACCCCGTGTCTTTTTGTGTTAGTGCCCTGGACCGTCCGCTGGGGAGTGATCCTGACTCTGCGGATTTCTTTCCCAAGAATGACCCTAAGCAGAATCCGGCAAAACTCTTCCCCGACTTCCGGGCTTGCCACCATCTCCTGAAAGAGAAAATCATCCAAAAGATTCAGTTCCTCCAAACTGCGGAATGTACGTGTGTCAGTAGTTGTCTCGTTGTGTTCATGTTCCATAAGCAGATCCTCCTATAAAAAATTAAGATATTTCTCACCATTTAAGGCGAAACGGATTGGTTTTCTGGCGAAAATGCCGGATGCAGTATAGACTGCATTTACATATAAGATAATTCTTATATGAAGAGTAAAAAAGACGAATGTCTTTTGATAGAATCAGAATACGCCTTTTTCCTTTAAAATGCAAGGAAATATTTTATCATAGATACTATATATTTATACAGAAAAAATCCATTTTTATCTCCATAGTACAACAAAGGGGCTGTGGAAAGGGGAGTATTTTAACTCCACTTTTTTCACAGCCCCTGAAAATTAACGATTCACATTTTAAGCAGCGAAACACTTAAATTAAGCAGCCTCTATTTCACAGACGCCCTAAGCTCTCCACTCTCCTCATCAATGTAGATAATATCCCCGCCCTTTACCTGGTCACTAAGGATAATCTTCGCAGACAAAGTCTCCACATATTTCTGCAGGAAACGCTTTAAGGGCCTTGCTCCGTACACCGGGTCGTACCCGTTTTCCACGATATACTCTTCCGCTTTCGGACTCAGCTCCACTTTGATCCCTTTATCTTTTATCCTGTCGTTTAGCTCCTCCATCAAGAGATGGATAATATTTCCAATATTGTCCTTGGTCAATGCCTTAAACATGATAATCTCATCCAAGCGGTTTAAAAATTCCGGCCGGAAACTGCCACGGAGTTCCTGCATCACCGCTTCTTCCGCCTGGGAACGGATGCTGCCATCCTCCTCCATACCCTCAAGAAGATGGGCGGAGCCGATATTGGAAGTCATAATGATAATTGTATTTTTAAAGTCCACGGTGCGGCCCTGTGAATCGGTAATCCGTCCGTCATCCAACACCTGCAAAAGCACATTGAACACATCCGGGTGTGCCTTCTCCACCTCGTCAAAAAGCACAACGGAATAGGGTTTTCTCCTGACGGCCTCCGTGAGCTGTCCCCCCTCGTCGTATCCCACATATCCGGGAGGAGCCCCGATGAGGCGGGATACGGAATATTTCTCCATGTACTCGGACATATCCAGTCTTACCATATTACTCTCGTCGTCAAAAAGGCTCTGAGCCAAAGCTTTTGCCAGCTCAGTTTTTCCCACTCCGGTAGGCCCTAAAAACAGGAAGGAACCAATGGGCTTGCTGGGATCTTTTATCCCTGCCTTGGAACGGATGATTGCCTCTGTCACTTTTGTCACGCCGTCGTCCTGGCCCACTACCCGCCTGTGAAGCTCTTCATCTAAGTGCAGCGTCTTGTTCCTCTCGCTCTCGGTAAGTTTTGCCACGGGAATCCCGCTCCATCTGGAAATGATCCGGGCAATCTCCTCCTCGCTGACGTTCTCATGCACCAGAGAGTACTCTTCGCTTTTTACCTTAGATTCCTCTGCTTCCAGTTCCTTTTTAAGAGCAGGAAGTTTGCCGTACTGCAATTCCGCCGCTTTCTCCAGATCGTAGTTTTGCTGTGCCTGCTTGATCTCATTTTTTACATTTTCCAGATCTTCCCTGAGTTTCTGCACATGCTCCACAGAATTTTTCTCATTATCCCACTGCGCTTTTTTGCTGGAAAATTCGTCTCTTAAGTCTGCCAGCTCCTTCTGCAAAGTGGCAAGACGCTCTTTGCTTAGCGCATCCTCCTCTTTTTTCAGAGCTGTCTCCTCGATCTCAAGCTGCATTACCCGGCGGTTTAATTCATCCAGTTCACTTGGCATGGAATCAAGCTCCGTCTTAATCAGGGCGCAGGCTTCGTCCACCAGATCGATTGCCTTATCCGGCAGAAAACGGTCGGAAATATAGCGGTTTGACAAGACAGCCGCAGACACCAGGGCGGAATCTGCAATTTTTACCCCGTGAAATACCTCGTAACGCTCTTTCAATCCCCTTAAAATAGAGATGGTATCCTCCACGGTGGGCTCCTCCACCATAACCGGCTGGAAACGCCGCTCTAATGCCGCATCTTTTTCTATATATTGGCGGTACTCATCCAATGTGGTGGCACCGATACAGTGAAGCTCCCCTCTGGCCAGCATGGGTTTTAGCATGTTGCCTGCGTCCATGGCACCGTCAGTTTTTCCTGCCCCCACAATAGTGTGCAGCTCGTCGATAAAGAGGATGATCTGTCCGTCGGATTTTTTTACCTCGTCCAGAACGGCTTTCAGACGCTCCTCAAACTCTCCTCTGTACTTGGCTCCCGCCACTAATGCACCCATATCCAGGGCAAAAAGTTTTTTATCCTTCAACCCTTCCGGCACGTCACCCCGGACGATACGCTGGGCAAGTCCTTCCACCACTGCTGTCTTTCCCACCCCCGGCTCACCAATAAGTACCGGGTTATTTTTTGTCTTTCTGGAAAGGATACGGACTACATTTCTGATCTCCCCATCTCTGCCGATCACTGGGTCCAACTTCTGGTTTCTGGCACGCTCCACCAGATCATAGGCATATTTTTCCAATGTGTCATAAGTTGCCTCCGGGTTGTCCGTTGTCACCCTCTGATTTCCTCTCACTGTGGAGAGAGCTGTCAGAAATCTGTCCCTTGTTATGCCGTATTCTTTTAAAATCTCTTTTAATGCGGAATTCGGGTATTTTATCATGGATAAAAACAAATGCTCCACAGAGACGTACTCGTCCCCAAAAGCCTTTGCCTCATCCTCCGCACTGATCAGCACTTTATTTAATGCCTGCCCCATGTAAATCTGACCACCAGAGACTTTCACCCGCTTCTCTAAGTGGCGGATGGCATTGTCCATAAAATGTTCTTTGTTGATCTCCATTTTCTCGATCATTTTCTGGATCAGTCCGTCCTGCTGGCGCAAGAGCGCCACAAGCAAATGCTCCTGCTCAATCTCCTGGTTGCCGTATTCATAGGCAAGTTTTTCACAATCATTAATCGCTTCCACTGACTTCTGTGTAAATTTCTGTATGTTCATAATAACACCCCTCTTTCACTGCTGCAGCTTTTATCTACCCTGCTGCCCTCTGTCAGTATTGATATGTGCTTTACCGATAAATGTTTTCCTATTGATAGGATTCCAGATTCGGGTGTGAAATATTACCTTTTTCTGGTGTGTGATGTAACACTTATCGGGTTAAGTGAACTATATCATCTATTGTTAGCACTGTCAAGAGGTGAGTGCTAATATTTTCAGAAAATTTTTGCAAACCCTTGTATTGTCAAAAAACTGGTGCCAGTCTGGCAAAAGACTGACAAATATCGCAACTTGCGACTCAAAAAAACAGCCTAACCGCACGGTTTAAGCTGTTTTTTCCCTATTCTGTATTATCTTGTATACCCTCCGGGCATCCCATCATGGCCATGCGGCCGTTTCACAAGGTATAAAACGGTAGCCCACGCCCCGCAGGTTCTCAATGCGACAGGAAACGCCGGGGGTTTCCTCCAGCTTCCTGCGTATTCTCTTTAGGCAGGACTGAAGCACGCCGTCAGCTTCCTGCAGATACTCCCCTCCCCACACCTCATTGTAAATCTGCTCATTGGAATACATGCGCCCCGGATTGGACGCCAGAGGTCAAATCTGCGATTTGACTCTTGCGGCAGTCGCCAAATATCCGTGCATACCCGCTGGGCACTTAGCACGGTTGCTTGGCTCGTTGCTCGCAGAAATAAAGCATGTCAAACTCCCGGCGCAGCAGCATGATTTCATTGATATTGCCGCATGGCACGTGTGCCCTGCGGGTATAGAAATATCCTTTAGGGTTTCCTGCGCATGTACAAAGACCTTACGGTAATCTGCGCTCATAAACAAAGAACCATGCGAAAGGATATGAAACGACTCCGAAACTGACTGACTGAACTCCGTATATCTTCGGATTAAAGCCTTTCCACTGGCAACCGTTTCTATTAAATAATCATCCGTCCAAGCGATATATTCATCCGCCCCAGCTTCAATCATGGCCGCTTTCTCCATGCTGTCATACCCTTTCCTCAAAACAAGAATAGGCGCCTTTGTCATTTTCCTTATTATCTGAAACGGCGGCATACTGTTTTGCTCATCTAAAAAAGCAACTATCAAAAGAAATGCAGGATTCTCGGACAATACATTCACTGCATCAGAAAAGTCCGATGCCATATGTCCAGTTATACCATCTTCCAGCCATTTCTCCCGAAGATTATTGAAAATTGTTATGTCGTCACATATTGTTAGTATATATCGTCCCATAGCGTTTCCTCTGTACCGTTAAAAGACAATATAAAGAATCCAGCCGCCTCAAAACCGGGCATTTATATCTGAAGCTGCTGGATTCTCCGGTATTGTCCACGTTTATTTTATAATGCCTAGCGCATACAAATATTCATCCATATACGAAACCGCCGTATCAAAACTTCTGCCATAAAATCCGTGGCCCGCATTCTTTATGATGTGGTAATCAGCATCTGGAAAAACTTCCGATGCCCTCTGCGAATAACTTGAAGGGACAACACCGTCCCTGTTTCCATGCAGGAGCAGGACCGGCTTTTCATACTCACCCATATGCTCATATATGTCATAATCCCATACGTCTGCCGCATAACACTTCCCGGCTGTGAACCAGCCAAGAAACGAAAAAGTTTCCGGTATGTCATCGTATGACGCAAATTCTTCCTTTACGGAATCCTGAACCAGATACGCCGGATAAATGCAGATCAGTCCGGCTATATCCTCCCTCTCAAATGCGGCTATGGTTGCAACATACCCGCCCTGGCTTGCCCCTAAAAGCACAATTTTTTCCGTATCCACAAAATCCCATGTCTTCGCCTCATCATAGACAGCCAGAAGGTCTTCTTTCTCTGTCATAACCGACATTTTGGACATATCGTTTCCGCTCCGGCTCCCATATCCGCCGCCCCGGAAATCAAAGGCATAGACGGCGATTCCCTTTTTCGCATAATACTCAGCGTAATCCGCCCCCGTGCTGTGCGTACACCCAAGCTCATGTGAAAAAATAATCAGCGGCATTTTCCCTTCCGCCTCCGGTTTGTAAAGGACGCCGTAAAGTTCCTTCCCATCCACTTCGCAGGATTTTTCAGAGACGGAATAATCTGCATTTCCTGATTTCTTTCGCAACATTTCTTCCTCCTCCTGCCCCGATTCTGCCTGTTCTGTTGTCTGCACGGTTTTTGCGCCGTCCTGCTCCATACCCGCACCGCCGCCTGCGCACGATGCGGCCAAAGCTGCCGCCAGAATTAAGGACACAGTGGCAGCAAAGCGTTTCATCACAGCCCTAACCATTTTTTTATTCCGTCCTCTGTCAGATTGTTTGCGTCAATACTCGGAATGACAGTTCCATTACAAGCTTTGCGGACATCCTCTGTTCCGAGCGCGCCGCTTCCCATATGCGTGTTAAAAAGATATACTGTTTTCCCCATAAAGTCGTATT
>JAMPFA010000007.1 GCA_023664725.1 Roseburia sp.
GGCGCCCTGTACAAAGCTGTGCCAGAAGGTGATTTCACCGCTTAAAGACTCATCTGCCACTATCTTTTCCTTATTTTCTGTCGATCCGCATGACACGACACCCAAAGCCATTACCACTGTCAACAATAACGCAATTATCTTTTTCACCTTTTACCTCCTCTTTTCTGATTTTGTAACTGTTTAGTCCTCGGTTGTATTTATATATTTTTCATCATACATATTTTTTTTTTTATATTTAGCATCTTCCAGGGCATTTTCATCTAAATGATTAACGGTTAATTTTAGCTGCAAAATGCAATTCCTTTGTCCATAAATTTGTTCTCCAGAGGTTCGTGATTTGTTTCTTCCCCAAACATAAAACAATCTACCATATCTTTCCACTGTCTGGATTCTGTTCCTGTCCATCAACAGCCCCATTTCAACGATAGGATTGTATTTCCATTATAATATAATCCTCTTCAAATCGCTATATATAAATACAAAATGTTGACAAAAAATATAAGCAAAAAATATAAGCGAAAAATATAAGCAGCCACTCTGCTGAAGTTCCGCCATATGCTTGAAAAGGATGAGATTGGCGAGAAAATCTTTGCAGATGTCAACAGGCGTCTTGATGAAGCCGGCCTTATGATGCACGGCGGCACGATCGTTGATGCAGGTCTCATAGCTGTACCGAAATCGACAAAAAACCGGATGGGCTATGCGAAAGCTTCTTATCGTGGAATTGAAAAGAACATGAACCGGTTTAACGTATTATTTTTCAGTGCAAACCTTCTAATGTGCAGCAGGGCTGGCTGAACCCAAGAATTTTTGGGGTGTATGCCATAGTGCGCCCATTGAGGAAACTACCCTTAAATAGGGACCGTAAATTAAGAAATCTGAGGTAAATTACCCTTGATTTTCTAAAAAACTTGACAAAATTGAAAAATTTTGTTTAGATGGTGGAAGTATAATTTTGATGTTGGAAGAGATCAACAAATCGAAAGGGGATCATCTTTTATGTGGATGCTGTTTGCCCTGTTATCTGCAGTACTTGCGACCCTTACTTCCATACTGGCCAAGGTTGGCATAGATGGGGTTAATTCGAATCTTGCAACAGGCGTTTCGTGGCTTTGTTACTATAAAGCCTTACAGATAGGAAAAACCTCAAAAGTTGTGCCCATCGATAAAATGAGTGTGGTAATCACATCGGTATTGGCTTTTATCTTTCTGCATGAAAAATTCACGGTAAAATCTCTTATTGGCTGTAGTTTGATTGGAATTGGGACAATTGTTATGGTATTATAATCTATGAAAAATAAAGATAAAAGTGATGGGGCACATATTAAAATTAGTGGCTCCATTGATGTAACGGAGGAAAACTACGATGGAACCAGAAAAAAAGCAATATCTGAAATTAGGAATCACCATTTTTGTCAGCCTTTCCGCAACGATTATTTTTTTCTTTCTATTATATCGTTTTCAGGAGATAAAGGCTTTCTTTGAGTTAATTATATCGGCACTCCAGCCGGTTATCGTTGGAATTGTGCTTGCCTATCTTTTGCGCCCCATTGCAAGGCGTCTGGAGGACTTGTTTAGAAAGGCAGATTTATCACGTTTTGCAAGGCTGTTTTCTGTTCTGCTTACGATCATATTGACATTTTTTGTGCTTGGGCTTTGCTGTGCTTTCATTCTTCCCCAGTTGGTGGAGAGTGTGGGAAGCCTTGTAAAAGACCTGCCCGGACTTTTGGAAATCCAGCTTGGGCGGCTGAGTACCTATCTGGAATCCGATGAAGATACGGCAGCAACTGTCATGCAGATGATCGAATCTGTTGAAACTTCCCTGTTGGCATGGGTTAAGACAAATTTGTTTTCTACGGTTTCCACCGTGGCAAACAGTGTGTTATCTGTGGGTTCTGCTTTGGTCAACGTAGTAGTATCGATTGTTGTGACGATTTATTTGCTTTTGGATTGGGAACGTTACTTGGCACAGTGTAAAAAGCTGTTCTATGCGGTGAGTAAAAATAAGCGCATCAATGATGCGGTTTCAGATGCCCTGCAAAAGACAAACCAGATTTTCAGCGGTTTCATTTCCGGTAAACTTTTGGATTCCCTGATTGTCGGGATCATCTGCTTTGTCTGTCTTAGCATTATGAGAATGCCCTATGCATTGTTGATCAGCGTGATCGTGGGCGTAACGAATATTATCCCTATGTTTGGACCTTTTATCGGGGCAATTCCCAGTGCATTTTTAATCCTTTTGGTTTCCCCTTCAAAATGTATTGCGTTCCTGATTTTTGTAATCGTGCTGCAGCAGGTGGACGGAAATATCATTGGCCCGCGTATCCTTGGAAATTCCACAGGGCTTTCCGCCCTTTATGTGACGGTGGCGATGCTGCTCTTTGGAAAACTCCTTGGTTTTCTTGGGATGATCATCGGGGTGCCGCTGTTTGCCACCTTTTATTACATAGTGAAGCGACTGGCGGAATATTCCCTGAAAAAACAGAATATGCCTGTGGATACCGCTGAATATGCTGCGGGGGAGATCAAGGAGATGAAATAACCGGGCATCCTTTTTGTTTTGTTGTAATACGTGGTTCTATCGTGACACAAATATTTATTTTGTGCCAATATGGAAACATGACATACATTTGTCACTGTTTGGTAGTATACTGTTCTTATGGGAGATATAAGAATATGCAAGATCTAATAAATATGAAATTGGAAGAATATATTCCTTTGAAGATTATATTTAATGAGAATGAGGAAGCGGTTGAATATATTTCATATTCAAAAGATAAAACTTCTTTATTGGAATTCTCAGTGGGTATAAATAGTATGTTGATAAAAAAATAACGCTATTGCTTTGCAGGGAGTATTTAGAAACTACAAATAAGATAGTTCCCAATATATAAAAATGGGCAAAGTATATTTTGGATTGTCACAAACAGATAATATTATTGAATTATGTGTATGTGATCTGAGTGTTTCTGAATTGGAACACTAAAAAAAAGAATTGGAGTTACAGTGAGTTAACGGTGTTACATGATGATGAGAGCAGAGTAGGTAAGAGATGAAGCTGGAACGAATGATCGGCATACTTTCGATTCTTTTGCAAAAGGAGAAGGTGACAGAGCAGGGGCAAAAGGGCGGCGTCTCCATTATGGAGGGATACAAAATAGACAGGACAGTGTTAAGCACGTCGGATATGCCATTTGCCGGATCCCTGCAGGAAGGTATGCGAAATTTGTGATCCACGGAGATATGGTACAGGCAGTTGCCAGGGCGTGGCAGGAAATCTGGCAGATGGACCTGCCAAGAACTTTTCAATGTGATTTTGAGGAATACCAGAACGACAGTATGGATAATGCGGAAATCCATATTTATGAAGGATTAAAATAATCAGTGGTTTGTGAATCCATTTTAGTATGGTCTTTGACTGTGTTAAGATGGATTTTTTTGCGTCCGGAGATAAGCAAAATTGGTTGACAATTCTGTAAGTGAATGGTAGATTATAGTTGATTTGTCAGGGAGGGAGCAGCGATGAGAGATACAGCCCAAATTACAGATGAGTTGTTGTTTCATTATGCCGGGGAAATCAGAACTTTTCCTGTGCAGATCGGTGGTACTTCCTGGGAACCGGAGATGACTCATACCGGAATCATTATGGAAACTATAAGGGAGCTTGAACGAATTGAGGATAAGGAGTTAAAGGCGTTAAAGGCGTTAAAGTATTTTTGTTATATTACCCGGACACAGATGTTTATTGATGGAAACAAGAGAGTTGCACAGTTAACGGCAAACAAAGTATTAATCCAAAATGACATAGGGATTTTTTCAGATACCCATTGAAAAAATGGAGGAATTTAAAAGGATGCTGATTGATTTTTATGAATCTGGCGGGGATGAAAATATTATCGCTTTTATGAGGGAATATTGTATTAAGAGAGTAAGAAACTGTTAAGAAGTTCGATTGAGAAAGGATAAAAAATGCGGGTTGGTTTAGGATATGATGTACACAGATTGGTAGAAGGAAGAAAATTGATTTTAGGCGGTGTGGAAATTCCACATACATGGGGGCTTTTGGGACATTCCGATGCGGATGTTTTACTCCATGCGATTATGGATGCGTTGCTTGGTGCAGCCGCACTGGGGGATATCGGGAAACATTTTCCCGACACAGATGAGGCCTATCGGGGGATTTCCAGCATGAAACTTTTAAGCCATGTGGGGGAGCTGATAGAGAAAGAGGGATATCTGATTGAAAATATTGATGCCACAGTGATAGCCCAAAAGCCAAAGCTTTGCCCCTATATTGAGGAGATGGAAAAAAATATTGCCGGGGTACTAAACTTGCAGGAAAACCAGGTAAATATCAAGGCGACCACAGAGGAAGGGCTGGGCTTTACCGGAACAGAGGAAGGGATTTCTGCCCAGGCAATCTGTTCCTTGACCAGTCTATATGAGAACAGTGTTGTGGTGTCCGACAGTGCCGGGGGATGCCCTGGGTGCAGCGGATATGAAAAGGGCGAAAGAAAATGAAAAAGAGAAAAAAGAAAATAATTATCACCATCGTATCTTTGTTTTTGGTACTGGCATTTTGGGGATTAGCGATATGTTTTTATGCTCCCATAAGTTTCGGGGGTGAATACCCGCCACTTTTAGAACCACTTTCCCCTGGTACGCTTTTGACCAGGGAGCAGGTACAGGAGGATCGGGATGCCGCTATACAATTTGTGGAAGATGTGCATCCCTATTTTGTCCTTGAAAAAGATGTATCGGAATATGAAAGGGCACGTTCCAAATATATGGATTTTACATCGGAGGAAATGAGCGCAGGAGAGTTTCAGGCCGCTACGGCAGAGTACCTGTGTTTTTTCAAAGACGGGCATACAAGGATACGGTGGAGTGAGGAAGAATTTTTATCACTGAACCAGAGGTATCAGGCGGGGCATACATATCTTATGATTGGCGATGAAGTGACAGAAAAATATGTTACGGATATCGGCGGTATATCCATAGAAACGGTTTATCAGACCATAGACGGCACAATCCCTGCAGAAAACGAAATGGCACAGACTGTAAACAGAAGCCGTTACGTGACAGGGAAAAATATGCTGGAACTGGCAGGGGCTAAAATAAATGGAGACAGTGTCACCGTAACCTGTTCAGACGGAACCAAAGAAGAGTATTTCTTTGAGAAAAGGGAGAAAGTCACCGAGGAAGATTCCGAACTGCCGTTAAATTCCTGGAAGATGGAAGAGGATATTTTTGTGGTGGATTTTGTAGAGTGTGTGGATGACGACAATCTGAAATCCATAGCCAAGAATTTAGAGGATGCCATAAATAATGGGTGCAGTAAAGTACTGATCGATGCAAGGGGAAACGGCGGAGGAAATTCCAACGCCTGTAAGCGCCTGCTTGATGCCATGGGAATGAAAGCCCCGGAGTATGATATGGTGGTACGCTATTCCAAAGAGGCAAAAGAGCAGGCGGGATATTTAAGAAGCAGCGGTATATTCCAGAATAAGGGTTCGGAAAAGAGCAAGGCAAATGAAAATGTAGATTTGGTTGTGCTTTGTGACAGAGATACGTTTAGTTCTGCTGCCATGCTCCTTGTCTGGGTGCGGGACGGAAATCTGGGTAAGATTGTGGGGGAGCCAAGTTCCAATACCCCAAGCAGTTATGGCGATATCTTGTATCTGTCCCTGCCAAATTCCCATGTGGATGCTTCTGTCTCCCATAAACAGTTTATCCGTCCGGCGGAAAATAATACAGAGCGGATGTTGATTCCTGATGTGGAGACAAGCGCAGAGGATGCGTATGAGGAAGCATTGGAATTGTTAAAATAGAATGCAAACTATGTGATAAGAGTTGACAAAACAGCCTGTCATGCATAAACTAGAGTAGAATAAAAAAGGAAGCGGATTTTATGGGATTTATCAGTTTTGCAAAGGAAGAATTTCAGGTGATAAAAGAGAGGGACCCGGCAATCAAATCTCCTATGGAAGTCTTGTTGTATCCTGCATTTCGTGTTATGCTAAGTTACAGGCGTGCCCACAAGCATTATTTGAAAGGACATTATTTTCGGGCAAGATACATTTCACAGAGGGCGGCCAGAAAGACAGGGATTGAGATACATCCTGGCGCCGTTATCGGCAGGGGATTTTTTATCGATCATGGCAGCGGCGTGATCATCGGGGAAACCACCATTATCGGGGATAATGTGACACTGTATCAGGGTGTGACACTGGGAGGAACAGGAAAAGAGACGGGAAAGCGTCACCCCACATTAAAAGACAATGTGATGGTTAGTGCGGGGGCTAAGATCCTTGGATCTTTCACCATAGGGGAAAATTCTAAGATTGGGGCGGGGAGCGTAGTCCTTGAGGAAGTGCCCCCCAACTGTACTGTGGTGGGAGTCCCTGGAAGGATCGTAAAGCGGGATAACCAGAAGGTGCCAAGGATTGACATGGATCAGGTACATCTGCCAGACCCTGTAAAAGAGGATATTACAGCTTTGCAGCTTGCCAACACTGCACTGTGCAATAAAGTCATAGATTTAGAGCAGAAGTTAAAAGAGATGGAAAAACAGAAAGGATAATAAAATGAAACTTTTTAATACGCTCACAAGACAAAAGGAAGATTTTGTTCCGTTGGAGGAAGGAAAAGTAAAAATGTACGTCTGCGGACCTACAGTATACAATTATATCCACATTGGAAATGCCAGGCCCATGATCGTGTTTGACACCGTAAGGCGTTATATGGAGTACAGGGGGTACGAGGTAAATTATGTGTCTAATTTTACAGACGTGGACGACAAGATCATAAAGAAAGCCATAGAGGAGGGCGTGTCCTCAGAGGAGATATCCAGTCGTTTTATCGAAGAGTGTAAAAAAGATATGTCCGCATTAAATGTAAAGCCCGCCACCACCCATCCCCTTGCCACAAAAGAGATTGACGGGATGATCGACATGATCGGGGAGCTGATCGAAAAAGGTTACGCATACCGGGCGGAGGACGGAACGGTTTATTACAGAACCAGAAAGTTTAAGGATTACGGAAAACTGTCCCACAAAAACCTGGATGACCTGCAGGCAGGCCACAGGGATATCAAAGTTACGGGAGATTTCAAGGAGGACGAATTGGATTTTGTTCTCTGGAAACCGAAAAAAGAGGGGGAGCCTTACTGGGAGTCTCCCTGGTGCCAGGGCCGTCCGGGATGGCATATCGAGTGTTCCGTTATGTCAAAAAAATATCTGGGGGATGAAATTGATATTCATGCGGGAGGAGAGGATCTGATCTTTCCTCACCACGAAAATGAGATTGCCCAGAGTGAGGCGGCAAACGGTGTAGAGTTTGCAAAATACTGGATGCACAATGCATTTTTAAATATCAACAACAAAAAAATGTCAAAATCCTCCGGCAACTTTTTTACGGTAAGAGAGATCGGAGAGAAATATGATTTGCAGGTGCTTCGGTTTTTCATGTTGAGCGCCCACTACAGAAGCCCTCTGAATTTTAGCGAGGATTTGATGGAGGCTGCAAAAAACAGTCTGGAGCGCATCGTCACTGCTGCAGAAAACGTAAAGCATTTAGAGGAAAATGCGTCTGCCGGGGAAGTGACAGAGCAGGAAAAGGACTGGTTAAAAGAGGCGGAAGAGTATCAGGGCAAATTTGAGGCGGCAATGGAGGACGATTTTAACACGGCGGATGCCGTTTCCTCTGTATTTGAGCTGGTGAAATTTATCAACACAAAAGTTTCCGCAAAGAGCAGTAAGTCATTTTTACAGCAGCTGTCTGAGCTTCTTGCAAAACTTTGCGATGTGCTTGGGATTATTTTAGAGCGGGAAGAGGATATTTTAGATGAGGAGATAGAAAATCTGATTGCCGAGCGTCAGGCGGCCAGGAAGGAAAAGAATTTTAAGCGGGCGGACGAGATCAGGGACCTGCTTTTAGAGAAAGGAATCCTTTTAAAAGATACCAGAGAAGGAGTACAATGGAAAAGGGTATAGATGCATATATAAGGGAACAATTTGATATCGGAGAGGTGGATATACGGACATATTCACCTCTCACCTTTGCGTATATAGGGGATGGGATTTATGACCTGATCATCCGCTCTATCGTGGTGGGAAGAGGCAACACCAGGGTGAATGAGTTTCACCACAGGACAAGCCATATCGTAAAGGCCCATACCCAGGCGGAGATGATAGAAAAACTGATGCCTCATCTTTCGGAGACGGAAAAAGATATCTACAGGCGGGGGAGAAACGCCAAGTCTTTTACCATGGCAAAAAATGCAACTGTGTCGGATTACAGAAAAGCCACGGGGTTTGAGGCGTTGATGGGGTATCTGTATCTTACGGATGAGTTTGAACGCATTGTGGAACTGGTGAAACTGGGTATTGCAAAGCTTGGGATTTCCATATGAGAGTTTAAGAATTGGAGGTTTAGGGATGAGAGAGGATAATATGGAGACAGAAGAACTTAAGATTGAGGGGAGAAATGCGGTGTTGGAGGCATTTCGCTCCGGCAAGACCATCGATAAACTATTTGTGCTGAATGGCTGCAAGGACGGCCCAGTGCAGACCATTTTGCGGGAGGCAAAGAAGAGAGATACCATTGTAAATTTTGTGGCAAAAGACAGGTTAGACCAGCTTTCCCAGACCGGCAGGCACCAGGGAGTCATTGCCGTGGCGGCAGCCTACGCCTACGGGACAGTGGAAGAGATGTTGGAGGCCGCAAAGGAGAAGGGGGAGCCGCCCTTTTTCATCCTTCTGGACAACATCGAAGATCCCCACAATCTGGGAGCCATTATCCGTACCGCAAATCTGGCAGGAGCCCACGGGGTGATCATTCCAAAGCGAAGGGCAGTAGGGCTTACGGCGGTGGTGGCAAAGACCTCCGCAGGAGCCATCAATTACACTCCCGTGGCAAAAGTCACCAATCTCTCAGGTACCATCGCAGAACTAAAAGAGCAGGGGATGTGGTTTGTCTGCGCAGATATGGACGGGACGTCCATGTATCAGCTTGACTTAAAAGGCCCGATCGGCCTTGTCATCGGAAGTGAGGGTGAGGGGGTGTCCAAGCTGGTAAAGAAGAATTGTGATTTTGCTGCATCCATTCCCATGAAAGGAGACATTGATTCTTTGAACGCATCTGTGGCGGCAGGTGTGCTGGCATATGAGATTGTGCGCCAGAGAGGAGTATAGTTTGGAAGACTACGGAAAATATTCAGACGAAGAACTTTTATCACAGTTTGGGAAAAATAAACCGGAAATCATGGAGTATCTTTTGGGAAAGTATAAGCCCCTGGTGCGGAAAAAAGCCAACGCCCTTTATTTGATTGGCGGGGATACCGACGATCTGATCCAGGAGGGGATGATCGGGCTTTTCAAGGCGGTGGAGAGTTTTGATGGGGAAAAAGACAGTTCCTTTTTTCATTTTGCAGAACTTTGTATTACAAGGCAGATGTATTCGGCGGTGGAGGCCTCCCGCAGAAAGAAACATGCCCCATTAAATTCCTATATCTCTCTTTACGACGAGGCGGGGGAAAATGGGGTGAGGCTTGCGGATGTGCTCTCGGAGGAGGGGGAAAAAAATCCGGAGCGCATGTTTATCGACCGGGAGACTTTTTTGCAGGATCTGGAGAAATTGTCGGAGAATCTAAGCACCATGGAGAGACAGGTTTTAGACGGGATTTTAGAAGGCCTTAATTATAAGCAGATTGCGGCGAAGCTTGGGAGATCTCCGAAAGCCATCGACAATGCGCTGCAGAGGATAAAGAGGAAGGTGTGAGGGAATTATAACAGGAAAAAGTAATTTTATCTCTTTTTTTCAAATGATTGCAAATATGATGACAGGAGCTTTGCAGGTGTATGTGGGAAAAAACGGGACATCAGAATCATTGCTGCAGTTTGGTTCTAAGAGGACAAAAACCATTTCTGCCAGCCTTTTATTTGAAAATAAAAAGTTTACAGATATATATGATTTTTCTCTTGTAAAAGCAGTTAATGATACGCTGATTTTTGCAGAAGAAAGTATAACTTCTGGTAGAGAAAAATATGAATTGAGCAGTGGTCAAAAGGAAAGTTTTTTGCTTACAGATGCGGCAACTCATGTCAGTGAGCGGGTTGTTCGCACAATTCTTTCAAGGTGTAAGACATTTCAGTTTCACGATACCTCATCGGAAGCGCATATCAGGAATACTGCAAATATAGACAATAATCGTTTTTTGATGAGTGATGGAGGAAATGCAGCGGCATACTTGTATATGCTTAAAAAGAAGCATGAGAAGTATTACAACCGGATTGTTGAGCATGTCAGATATGTAATGCCCACATTTCATGATTTTTATTTGGAACCACAGATTTTAAATCCCCAGTGGATAAAACTGCAATGGTTGGAAAAGGGAAATAGTGAATATGTATTTGGACCAGAGCATTTTTCAGATGGTACATTGCGGTTTATTGCGCTTGCAACACTATTTTTACAGCCACCAGAACTTTTGCCCCAGGTGATTTTTGTAGATGAACCGGAATTGGGGCTTCATCCCCAGGCTGTGGATGTGTTGGCTTCTATGGTACAAAAAGCAGTAAAGCATACCCAAGTAATTATGGCGACACAATCTCCAAGACTATTGGACAATTTTGACAGCAGTAACATTATCGTTGCTGAAAAGGATGAGGAAACCTGTTGTACGAGTTTAAAGAGGCTGGATGAGAATGAAATAGAGATTTGGCTTGAAGATTACAGTCTTTCTCAGATATGGGAGAAAAATATTATTGGAGGGCAGCCATAATATGAAAAGAATATTTGTTGTCACGGAGGGCCAGTCTGAGACTAATTTTGTCAATAAAGTGCTTACGCCGTATTTTGCTGGAAGAAGTTTATTTTGAGTATAATCTTGCGGAACTAAAGGAATGTGTGAAAGAGCAGAATAATCCAGAACTGATTAATAATGGAGCGGAAACTGCACCTTCAAAGCGAATTTTAAACTGTATTAGCTGTTTTGACAAAGCCAATTCAGGAGTAGATGTTCTAGGAAAGATTGGCGTAGAAAAGATTGCAGAAAATTGTCGACATTTTTCCGATTGGATTAATCGATTGGGATATTAGGCGGCTATACGAAAAAACTTAAAAGAATCCTTATAATTTTTCACATTTTTTTCATAAACTTTCCATTATAAATTCATATTTTTTGGGTATATTAATATCATCAGTTGAAGGACAACTGATTACAAACAAACTTTTTCATAACTCTTCCCTAAAACCCGTCTCAAAAGAGGCGGGTTTTTTTTTGCGTTCAAAAGAAAGAAGAATGGCATAGCCGGAATAATTGATTTTCAGCAAAAAAATTTATATAATAGTATGGAAAGTACGGGGCAATCCACTTTTCCAACACAGGATTGAAAAAGAGGCGGCAGATGGAAGGAGTTTAAAGTAATATAATGGAAGGACAAAATGATAAGATAAAGAGGCAGCAGTCTGCCGGTACAAAGGATATGACAGAGGGGAATCTCTACTCACTGATGCTGGGATTTGCGCTGCCCACGCTCCTCAGTCAGATGTTTCAGCAGCTGTACAACACGGCGGATGCCTTTATAGTGGGAAAGTGTCTTGGAACCAATGCATTGGCGGCGGTGACATCTTCCGGCACACTGATTTTTTTGCTGGTCAGTTTCTTTATGGGTATGGCCATGGGAGCAGGGGTGGTCATTTCCCGGTATTTTGGCGCAAGAAAGGAAAGAGAAGTCTCCCGTGCTATCCACACAGTGCTGGCTTTCGGTATTGTCAGTGGGGGAATCCTTACGGTAGTGGGAGTCACTTTGACACCCACCTTTTTGAGGTGGATGCAGACAGACCTGGAGGTAATGCCCGAGGCGGTGGAGTATTTTCGCTATTATTTTCTTGGTGCGCTGGCACTGGTGCTGTACAATATCTGCCGCAGCATTATAAATGCTCTGGGTGACAGCAGAAGACCTTTGTATTACCTGATCTTTTCTTCTCTTTTGAATATTGTGCTGGATCTTTTGTTTCTGGCAGTGTTTCGCTGGGGAGTATGGTCAGCGGCGGCTGCTACCGTTTTATCCCAGACCGCCAGTGTTATGCTTTGTATGGCATATCTTTTGCGAAAGGGAAATATTTTTACGGTGGAGCTGCAAAAAATCCGGTTCCACCGTGACATGCTTTCCGAGGTTGTCCGTTACGGTCTGCCCTCCGGGGTACAGAACTCTGTGATTGCTTTTGCAAATGTCATCGTGCAGTCTCAGATTAACTCCTTTGGCAAGCTGGCTATGGCAGCTTACGGCACCCATGCAAAAATTGAAGGGTTTGCCTTTTTGCCCATCACCAGCTTTAATATGGCAAGCACCACCTTTATCAGCCAGAACCTTGGCGCAAAGCAGTATGACCGTGCAAAAAAGGGGGCACGGTTCAGTATCCTTGCAGCAGTGCTTCTCGCAGAGGCGATTGGCGTGTGCTATTTCGCATTTGCGGGAAACTTTATCGGCTTTTTTGACCAGACGCCTGGTGTCATCGCCTTTGGGGTACAGCAGGCCCGCACAGTTGCGCTGTTTTATTGTCTGCTGGCCTTTTCCCATTCAGTGGCGGCTGTTTGCCGGGGGGCGGGAAAAGCCTTTGTGCCCATGTGCGTGATGCTGTCTGTCTGGTGTGTGGTGCGTATTCTTTACATTATCCTGGTAATGCGCCTGACTGGTGAAATCCGCTATATCTACTGGGCATATCCCCTTACCTGGGGAATCAGCTCTGTGATCTACCTGATTTATTATCTGCGCTCCGATTGGGTGCATGGGTTTGAAAAATAGGCAGATTTGAAACAAAAAGGTTAACAGATATCAATGATTAATAAAGATTGATCAATATAACAAGTAAGACAAATAGAGAATGGTGCGGGTGCCTATGGGAAACTGCTGTTAAAGAGCATCTGAATCCTGAAAGCGGAACAGAGGGATGTGGCAGTATTTGGAATGGCTTTGTTTCTCTGTATCTTGGCAGGAATTTTTGTTGTACTTGGGAAAAATTCCCATGGGAGATATACACCGAATGAAAGCATTGTTATTTATGATATGGAGGCGGAGCAGGTTCTTGTGGAGGATGGGGAAAAGGTCAGAAAAGACAGTGTTTTGAACGGTTTACAGGGGGTAATGATTTATACAGTATAAGCGTTGTGCTGTACTTAGTTTGGCTGGCTGATGTCAGAGATGATAAGAATTAAAAGTAGATTGTGGGAGAATAAGCAAAATGCTAGAAAATATAACAGAAATCATAAATGAGTGGGATCCTATTGGACTTTTTCCATTGGCACCCGAAGATGAATATGAATGTGAAATTAAGAAGATATATGACGATATGCATTTTGATCTAAACTTGACAATAGATATTTTAGCAAAAAAAATAAATGAAGTATTTTTACAGACGTTTGACGAAGATGTTTATATTGAGAATATGGAACAGTGCAAGTTAGCAGCAAAGAAGATACTGAAGGAAGAATAATAATGTTTCAGGTTTTGCAATTTTGGAATCTATTGCAAATGTGCAGGAGATAAGTATATACATGGGTATTATTAGCTATATCGTATAAAAGATAAAGAATATTGATTACAGAAGAATAGGTGTTGGAGATAAATTATGAAGTATGGCGATGTGTGAAGAGATAGAGATTAAAGAAGTTTTAGATTTCACTGTACTGGAGCAGTTGGTAGATGAAGGACTTTTAGGGAAGAATGATGAAAACAATAAATAGAGGTGGAGAAGAATTTTATAAGATGGATAATGTGTACGAGTTTATAGAATCCTGCAATATAAGAAAAAAATCTATTATCTCTATAGAGTTTTTTGAAATGAGAAATGGGTGTGTTATCCCATTTGAAGATCTGCGAAGTTTTGACAGTGCAGGATTATTTGAGGAAACAAACAGTGAAAGTACAAACGCTGAATTATGCAACAATTTTGTGAAGAACTGTTTTCACAAATGTTTTGTTAAATGAAAAACAATGTATTTTTGTGCTGTTTTAGCATAAATCGAAGTAAGTGTTAAATTGAAAGGAAAATTTATGGATATATTAAGTAAATTTTTGCAAGCAGAAATTAATTCAAAAGAGTATTATGTGAGCATTATGAATTTTATTCATTCATATGAGATAAGAAAAGGTGAATTTGAAGGTAACGAGTATGTCATTATGAAGATGGATAGAAATAATTTTATACTATTTCCCGAGTATGATGGCAGGGAAGGTGGAGTACAGATACCATTTTCACTATCAATCTATAAAGATAAATTGGTGGATGCCATCAATATGTATGCGGAAAAGAAATTTTTAAGAAAAAGTGAAGATTGAGAAAAAATCACAAAATTGGATATTTAATATTTATATGAGTTATTGGAATTGCCCTACGAGGTTAGAACATTACTGGATACATATGGAACTGAAAGAACACAGGAAATTCCGGGGGAGATTTATGGAATACTGTTTGTGCGGGAAGCCACGTGGTATATGGGTTGGATTTATCCAGGATATGAGGTAGTGGATGATAAATTACCGGAAAAGACACTTCTTCAAAGAAAGTTGAAAAAGTATCTTTTGGAAGGGAAAAAGTTTGGTATTGCAAAAGGGCATGTCAGAGCATTTTAGGAGAAAAGTAATGAAAGCAATGCAGTCATTTCTATTTTTTTTCTATATTTTAGATCAGTGTTACAGTCAATGCAAAGAAGATGATTTAGGAGGATTTTTAGGTGCAATCTCTCCAGAATTATTGGAAGATGGACAGCCTATAGACATAGCAATCTATAATGATTGGCGAGAAATTACTGATCCAGAAACAATTAGCATTAGTAATATAGTAAAAAAGTCATATGATTTTCTAATTTATTATGAAGAAGAATATGGCTTCAATTTCTGTGAAACGAAGCAGTGGTTGTTGTCGATATCGAATGAGGTAGTGGAAAAAGCATATGAATGCGGAAGGAAGGAATATTCGCAGCATAGGCATTAAAATTTGTCTTTTTCAATTCCAAAAACCATTATCATCTGTTTGTCGGATCAATAATCTAATATTCCCGAACTTCCGCTGTGCGATATTTAAACAGTTTTGTCATATAATCCCTGGATTTACTGCTGGGAGAAACAATCTCAATGCATCCATCCTTCGCCCCCCATTGTTAATTGAATTAAAGATAACTCAAACAAAAAATACAACATCTTTCCATCGTTAAATGTCTGATTAATGTTAATGTAATAATTGACGGTTTATCCGTAACCTTTTCACGTGGCGATTCCTGTCGAAGTATGGGATACTTTTTACATACAGTATGTCAATCAAAAGAGCAGAGGAATAGAGAATGAAAAATGACCAGTTGCTTCCCTTTGAGAGAAATCGTTACTATTCAGGAAAAATGCTGACCTCCGCAGATTTTACGGCGGAGCAGATTTATATGAACAACAAGAGGCGTTTTTTGAACAATGTATTATATGGATCAGGTGTGATCTGTGGGCTTAATGTGCTAAATCTGGACGAGTTATCGATTTTGGTGGAGAGCGGAGCAGCCATTGACGGGGCGGGCCGGGAGATTGTGGTGGCCGCTTCGGTAGTAAAAAAACTGTCCACTCTGGAAGGATATGAAAATCTGACAGGGGACAGAGCAATTTTGTGCCTTAAGTACAGAGAAGAGGAAGTGCATCCCATGTACTGTGCTGTAAAAGATGCGGCGGACAGCGAGTACCAGTATAGTCGTATTGATGAAGGGTATGAACTATTTCTTACGGACGGGGAAGAAGAACAGCTTTTGGGAGGGCAGGAGAATTTTCTGAAAGAGGAATGTATACTGGAAAATGAAGATATTCGTATCGTAATGAAAATGCCTCTTTTTGTCCCAAGGGGGAAGGAGGTGAAAATCTCTGTCATTCTCTACAAAAAATCCGATACGGAAAAGGAAATCTCTTTTTGCGGAAAGGTTTTTCTCCCGGTGTTTTTGGATGAGAAGGGCAGACATGAACTGGAAATTGATATCTCCGGGGTGGGTTTAAAAAAAGGTCGGCAGGTTATCAAAGACTTTTGGGTACGTGTGGAAGGGACAACAGTGGGGGAGACAAATCTTATATTAAAGAGGGAGCATGGAAAATTTATGACAGGCGACGAGGAGGTGGCTCTGGAAAAGGATATCCACTTTAAAATTGTCCTGGAGAATCTATCCTTAGAGGAACTTTCCATGGGTGTGTTTGGAAAAATGAATTTGGAGGAAAAGCATGCTGCCGGAAAGAAAAGCGTGGTAAAGCTGGCGGAGCTGTCTCTTCTTCGGACAGAAAATTCCTGCCTTATCGGGGAAATCCGGGAAGCGGGAATCAAAGAATACATTGCGGCACCGGCCGATCAGAGGGAGCGAAACACATACCTTTCTTATTTCAGGGAGGCAGCCTATTCCATGGAAAGGGAGAGTCTTGCAAAGGAGAAAGATGCCGAAGGAGAAATTTCCAGGAAGGCAGATTTCCCAGGAAATATGGCATGGGGAAGGGTGGAGATCCCTTTGTCCTCCCATATGAAAAAAGGGGATATCTGCTATTCACAGGAGATTATGCATGGGCTTGGCAAGGGAAATGTCTATGTGGATGTGGGGGTGGAGTATCTGGAGGATGAGCCGGGTTTTCCCCACAGCATGAGAAATACAGTTTACGGGGATATGGCACTTTTTCCAAAGGCGGAGGGTATGGAGTTTCAGACAGCAGTAAAAGTCATGAATGACAAGGGAAGCTTTCAGATTGCAGCAAAACTTCTGGGGGAACAAAAGAGTATTATTTTGCAGATGAGCTGGGCTGCTATCCGCTTTTCTTCTGGAAAAGACAATATAGAGGCAGGGGAGGAGGGAAGCCTTGTTCCAAAGTTCTCTACGGTGCGGTTAAAGACAAAGGAGAGATACTTTTTTGAGGTGGAATTTAAAAATATGAAACCTCAGCCTCTCTCTTACGAACTGACAGAGGATGGCAGCGGAGAGATTGGCAGCGATGGGGTGTATATTGCCCCAGCAAAAGAGGGGGTATATGAAATTTGCATCTTTTGTACGAATATGCCAAAGATTTCTACCTATGTGTATGCCATTGTAAGCAGGTAAACGGAGGCTTATATGATACTGGATGGGGGAAACAGACAATATGAAGTGGTAAGGGATGTGTTTTCCGGTAAAAAAAACGAGGTAATGGTCTGTATCGCCTTGCATACAGCGCCAAAGGAATATAAAACCCTTTGGAAAGTAAAAGACAGGGAGCTGACAAAAAGCCTGTTAAAGATGTTTGGCGCCGGGGAAGAAAAAAAAGTATGCGAAAGCTGGTTTGTGGTGAGGTTTGATATGTATTTTGTCTTTCCTTACACAGGGGAACGTCCACTGGAAAAATTCTATTTGAGTACGGTTTATGGCGGTTCACTAGAAAGGCAAAAAATATGGCTGGATCTGGCGGAAAAATGCATGACCTGGGGACTGCCTGCCGGAATTTTGTATCTGATTTTAAAGCAGGGACAGATAGGGATAACCCCTGAGGGAACAGTATTTTTCAATTATTTTCTGGACTTGTCGGAATACAGGGAGGATGTAAAAGAAAAAAAATGCGCCATGCTCTGTGCCAGTGAGATTTTAAAACTGGTGAAGATGGAGCAGAAGGGAACAGAAATCCCAGACCGGCTTTTGGAGCAGAAGCTTGGAAGAAAGGCATATACAGACAGCTTCCAGTTGTATCAGGATATGAAAATGCTGTTGGAGGACGAGGAAAAAGAATCTTTTAAAATTATTAAAAACTTAAAGGTCCAATTTTATTCAAAAAAAGAAATTTGGCTTAAGATATTATGTGTTTTTTGCACCGTGCTTTTTGTCACTGCCGCCGGAACATTTTTCTTTCGAGCATTTGGAGGGGGAGCCTCTTTTGCAGGCCTCTTGGGGCATAACTTTGAAAGGATTGGCACGGAATCACTGCTGCAGTAAGAGGAGGCAAATGCGAAGGGGGTGAGGAGATGAAGCATTTGGCAAAAATTGCCGTCATCGTTGTCGTATACATCTTTTTGTCCAAAAGTTTTTTTGATTTTTTGTCTCCTGCCTCAGACGCAAAAACTGCGGGGAATCAGATGGGGTTAGACCAGAACGGGAATGTGTATCTGGCCAGGAGGAGTGCCTGGGATTTATGGGTGTTTAAAATTGGAAAGAGAGGGGAGCGGGAGGTTTTCCGATGTCCGGCATGGCACATAGGAACCCAAAAAAGATCGGTAAGCCTTACTTGTGATGACAATACCCTCTATGTGCTGCAAAGCTGGTATAAGAATGAGAAGCAGATGATCTATGTCTCTAAGATGGAGGAGCCAACCCATGAGCTGAAAGAGATTTTGAAGAGAGAAGTGGATGCCAATGTGGATATATGTGATTTTCAGGTGGAGAAGGGAGTTGTCTATGTCACAGGCATCGACTGCAGAACAGAGGATATCTTTCTTTACTCCAATGACCAGCAGGAGGAGAGAGAGTTCCGGATTGAGGGGAAGATTCCGGTGACAGCATGTCATGCAAAGTCCGGTGTAACCGCTCTGACCCAGGACAGACAGCTTTACCGTTTAGAAAACCAGGATGCCGTAAAAATGAACCTAAAGGAGATGGTATTTTTAAAAGCAGGCAGCGGGGGAATATTTTTACAGAAGTTTATGGAAAAGGATTTAAGATACTATGACCTGAAAGGCTATCTGATTTTCCGCTGTACTTTGGAGTCTTATGTCAGAGATGTGCAGATAGATAATCGTCGGGAAAACCTGGCAGTGCTTTCCAATGACGGAGAGGAAGATAAACTGCTTTTTTATTCAAAAGACAGGGAAAAGGTGGTTTATGCAGATGACTGCAGTGTTTCCACAAAAGATATTTGCAGGGAACTTTTTTGGCCTTTTATAAAATTTAGCTTGATATATTTTCTGTGTGCATTTCTTTTCCTGTTTCTCATGGGAAAGGTGCAAAAGAAAAGAAAACTTCAATTTCAGATGCTATCGGCATTGGCTTTTGTAAGTTTTTTCTGGATGGTTTTTACTTTTATTATATTCTGGGATACCCAGAGGGACAGAGCACTTTCAGAGCGTAGTTTTCATGCCGGTACCTGCAATCATGTGCAGAAGGAGAGGTTTTTAAACGTTTTTGAACCAAAGCTTTTTTCTATGGAGGAATATCCGGGAAGTTCTACCCAGACTTTGGTGGAAGAGGCGCTTTCCAATGATGATATGCTGGGGGCCTGGAAACAGTTGTTTATCCACACGGAAGTTTTTATACGGCAGGAGGAAGAGTACTATGTGATATTTTCGGAGGAACGAGCTTTTGGTGCAAATATAGCCTGCGTATACCAGAAAAATGCTTTTGAACGGATATGTGAGCTCTGTGAGGAATATGCAAAGGAGGGAGGGATAGAGTTTACTCTGGAATGGAACGGAGTGGAATATGTTGCGTCCATGTGTCCCATAGAAGGAAGAGGGGGAATGTATATTTTAACAAAATTTCCCACTTCAGATATAGAGGATGAGGTGAAGGATATTATGGCTCCTGTATGTCTGTTTGGCATAGGGGGATGGTTTTTCCTGTTTCTTATTTCTTTTTTGTATCTTCGGATAAAATGGCGGGCCATGTCTGTGGTAGTGACACAGATGGATAAAATTTCCAAGGGAGATTTTCATATGCCGGGGAAAAAGCTTCCCGACAATGAGTTCGGGGTTCTGTGGGCATCTCTTGGCAGGATGTGCAGTGTGATGCAGATTGAAGATTATAAGAAAAAGGGAACTTTAAATCATCTGTATCAGTTTGCCCCAAAGTCCTTTGAGGAAATGTTTTATAAGGATTATCTCTATGAGGTGGAAGTGGGGGAGTGTGTAGAAGTTTTTGCAACAGTTGGCATCCTTTCTCTGGTGGATCAGGATATGTTTTTTGAAGATACATGGGAAGAAAATTATATCTTTTATGTCAACCGGTTGCTGGAGGGATTATTTCGGCAGGAAAATGCCGGGAAAGGTATTTTCTTTCAGGATGACAGTACATTGGAATCCCTAAAAGTTTTGTTTCCCGGGGAGGAGGGCGCAAAAGAAGCGGTGGCATTTGGCATGGTCTGTATGGAAGAACTGACAACAAAGACAAGAGACTGCTGCTGGAAAAATCCTTTTCTTTTCTTACATACTTCCCGGTATCTTATCGGACTTGCCGGGGGGAAAAGCCGGGTGTACCCCTTTGTGGCGTCCGATGAGTTTGCAGTGTTAAACCCTTTTTCCAAGGAATTAAAAAAACGAGGAGTTTTCATGGCCATAACGGAGGAGACAATGAGGAAGATTCCAAAGGAAGTGCAGGTGAGGCACATTGGCTTTGGGGCTTCCGGGGATGAGATTTACCGATTTCAGATTTATGAGATTTTGGATGTGTGCCCCCCGGCAGTAAAAGAGGCAAAAATCCGGACAAAAGTCAAATTTGCCCAGGCACTTGAACTGTTTTACAAAAATGAGTATTACCAGGCCAGAAGTGGTTTTCTCGAAGTGTTAAAGGAGTGCAGGGAGGACGGGATTGCAAGGTGGTATGTGTTTATGTGTGAGGAGGCGTTAAATGGGGAAATCCGGCATGACCTTTTTTTTGAGAGGAATCGGGAAACATAAAGATAAGTTCCAAGAAAAGTCGAGAGATTTCTTTCAAAATCTTTTTAATCTTAAACCCGAAGATGACAGGGATTACTACAGAATTGGAAGCTTTCTCTTCAGTAAAAAGCTGGTTATTATGGTGATGATTTTTGCAGGCGTTTTGTCTCTGGCATATTTTTTTCTGATAAAAACCGAGGATGCAGGGGGAGATGGAAGTATTTATAAGACTTACAAGTACAATTCTCCGGCATTGAAATTGTTGAATGGGAGAGCAATTATCCTTGGAAAATCTGGTTACAGGGCTTACGTGGGAGATGTGTCTCATGGCATGGTTAAGGGGCAGGGGACGCTTTACGACAGGGAAGGAAATTTGGTTTATGAGGGAGAATTTGATGGCAATTTCTATAATGGGGTGGGAAAGTGTTATTACAAAGGCGGCGGGGTTTTTTACCAGGGGGAGTTTGCAGACAATCTGTATCAGGGGAAGGGCAGGCTCTACCGGGAAAACGGAACCCTCAGATATGAGGGGGAGTTTGAGAGGGGATATATGGAGGGGGAAGGCGTTTTGTACAACGCCAGTGGAGATGCGGCATATACAGGACATTTCTTTCGGGATGAAGTACAGTACCAGGAACTTTTGGGAAAGACCACAGAGGAGGGGGCAGGGATGTACACGGGGAAAAGGATGGTGTATGAGGCAGGGGAGGGCTATCTTGTCGCTATGAAAGATATTGATGCCATCTACTTTGGCACAGGACAGGAGAATGTTTCGAAAGGGAATTTTTTGATTTCCGGGCTCTATGTGCTAAAAGATAAGGTTTGGCTTGGGGGAGAAGAGGTGACAGAGATTTCCTCGTTGACAGCGTATTTTGGACAGCCTGTCTACCAGGGATATACTTTTCTGTCCGGGGAGGATGAGATTGCCTTAAATGCGGCTGCACTGCTTTATGATGAGGTTCTTTTTGGCCCGGCAACGCTTGAATTGGAAAATATGTTTGATGATGTTTCTGTTCTTAAGAGTTTTGAGAAAAATTATGAAGTTTATATCTATGTGTTTGAGAAAGAAGATGTGATATATACCTTTTTTTCAAGAGATAAAAACCAGAGTTTTTCATTTTACAGGATGGAGCAGGAGTAATGAGAAAGATAGGATTTGTGCTTGTCCTGACAGTTTTTTTGACAGGATTTTGTTTTTACCCTGAGAAAGTTTTGGGGGTGGGACGGGAGCTGTCCCTAAGCCAGGTTCAAAGCCTTGCCATTGCAAAATCAGAAAGCTATCAGAAAATTATGGGAAAGATAGAGGTGCAGGACATCAAGTATGCGGCGGCGGTAAAATCCATTAAGATGAAGCAGAAAAATATGGCTACCTTCCGTTGGACGCCCCTTTTATCTTTTAAGTTTCCGGAAAACCCCACTTTGGCAGATGAGTATGAGTGGAAGTACAAGCCATTGCAGATTTTAACCCAAAAGCAGGAACTAATCCATCAGCTTTCCGATGATATGTGCCTTACCAGAGAAAAGGTTTCCCTGCTCTATGTGGAAGGTTACATTACCCAGGAAAAAATTGACTTTGACGAGCAGCGTCTCCTTCGGGAGAGGGATGCGCTAAAGAGGCAGCAGGCGGGGAGGATTACCGGAAAAGCCAGTGAGACGGATATAGAGAAGACAAAACAGTCCATAGAAAAAATCACATTGGAACTTTCCCTTCTGATGCGCTCTCTTGACACCACAAAGGAGAAGATTTCCGATTTAATGGACCTGGATATTACTGTGGGATACCGATTTTTAAATCCATTTGTGGAAGCGGAGATTCCCAGAGGGCTTTTAGACCTGCTCATTGACTACACTTTAGAGAATGACCAGTCTTACTATGAGAGCAAAATGGACACAAGGCTCACCCTGACAGGTCTTAATATGACCCAGACGCTGATGCAGGGGCAGTACGGCCAAGAGTTAAACCAGGTGATGTTTTACATTGAGCAGGCAAAGGCGGGGAAAAAAATAGATGAAGCCTCTTTTAAACGGGATTATGAAAAAATGCTTGAAAGTATTGACGCACCCTGGAACGGCACAAAAAAAATTCTGTTTATCAAAATAAATAAAGAGTGGTTTAAGGGTGCCATTGACGGTTCCAGGTATGTGGAGGATGACCCTTATGTGCTTTACAGCCAGGCATTAGAATATGTGGATGCCGCAAAAGAGCAGGCGAGTCTGAAAAAAGAGCTGACAAGGAGTGTGAAGGATGGATATGAAAACATTGTGACGGCAAGGCTTACCTACACCCAGGCAGCCAGTGAGGCAGAAAAACTGAAAGAAGAGGAAAAGAAAGCTGTGGAGCAAAACCGTCTGGGGCTTTTGGATATTGAGGATTTAAATGGGATTCAGGAGGAATATATCAGTCAGGAACTAAGTGCTCTGGAAGCTCTCTCCGATTACACAAAGCTTTTGTATTCTTTTGACAGACTGACCTGTGGCGGGATTACCCGATATCTGTCAGGTACAGACCAGGAGATGAATCAGGTGGAGAGGGGTAATCGTCTTTTGACAGAGGAACTTTCCGGGAAAGTGTATTACTATCTGGATCACAAAATTGAGGACAATATTTTTACCCTGGGGATTAGTGTGCCAAAAGAGTATTCCCTGGAACTTACCCATTTTGAACTCTATGCGGACGGGGTGAGGATTGGGGAGAAAACAGAGATTGCAAAGGAGCTTACCCATCTTGCGTTGGATCTTAATCAGGTGGAGCATGTACAGATTTATCTGTATACAGAGGAAGAGCTGACGGCAGTGTGTGAAATTGATCCGGAGATAAACCAGGATGAATTAAAACTAAATGGCGGCTATACCTTGGAAAAATCGGACAGCTATCAAGTGCTTGCCACATATTCTTACCGTCAGGGAGAAGCAGGTTTGGTGACGATTACTTTAAATCCTATGGAGAGGGAGATAGGGTATTACCAGATTACAGATTTCACCGGGAAACCTGTGGCGGAGGGAGAAAAAATTGCTATTGGAGAATCCTTTTCCTATCTGTCCCTTCTGGTGGGGCAGCCTGGGGAACTTAAAGTGAATTTTTTTGACAGGTCAGGAAGTGTTTTATATACCGGAATATTTAAAGAGGAGACGGCGTGTATCATTGCAGAATAGGGGAGGGAAATGTGAAAACAGTAAGTGAAAAATATCATAAGATTTTTTCAAAAAAAATATGGTTCTTTTTTGTACTGCTTTTTACCGTGGCAATTATCATTCTGTCAGACGTTGAAAATATCCTGGGGGTTTTTGACAGCGAAAGAGCTGTACATATAAAGCCTGATGAGATAGAAAATTCCACACTGATCATAGGAACCCATCTGATCTATCTCTATGGGTTAAATGATGAAATCTATGATCTGGCAAAAGATTCTGCCGCTACTTCCGGGCAGTCAAAGATTTATTATAAGTCAGAGCTTTCGGATGGGGCCTGGTTTGACATTACAGAGGCAGATTCCCTAAAAGAGATCACAGACCAGGGGAAAAAAGTGGACAATGGGGAGATAGAAGTATTGTTTTTCACCCACCATACCAAATCAGACGGCATTACCTATGATCTTCTGACAAACCAGCCGGTAGGTATTTTTGATATAAAGGAGCATTATGAGCTGGAGAATTTGGAGGAACTGGAAGCAGTAAAGCTGCAGTATGACATGATGGAAGAACTGAAGGGGAAAAGCGATACGGTGAAGCGGAATCTGAATCTCACAGAGTATTTTTTTTCCACGGAAACCCATACCGAAGACACAGACCTTTATGATATGCAGATGAAAGCATTACAGACCTACTATACCAGTCTTTCCGGTGAGGATTCCACCTTCGGGGAAGTGGTGATGCATGTGATGAAAAAATTAGATTATGCCAGGCGTTTTATTGTTCTTGGGATCGCAGAGGAGCAGCTTGAAATTTTGATGGACAGTGTGGGAGACACTTATCCAGATAACGGGGAGACAGAGGAGGTGGAATTCACGGTGGACAATGTCCTTCTCACTGCCATCGGGGAAAGTCAGTCTGTGGTGGGTGAGAGTATGGCAGAGGCACAGGGAAATCGGCTTGACCAAGGGACAACGGCAATTTCTAAGATGGAGTATGAGCTGTCTATGGATTTAATTCGGGAGGCGGTGGCAGAAAATTACCAGGCCTGTGATACCAGCGTTGCCCGGCTGAGGTGTCTTTTTAACATTACAGAGGGAGTGATCAAAGACAGGGAAGGGGAGCTTGATGTTTTAGAGTCTTTAAAAAAGACGACAAAAGAGGAGGAAGCCGACTATGTTCTTCGGCAGATTGAAATCCGCAGGGAGGGAGAGGTTTCCGAGGTCAGCGATCCGGAGGAAAAGAGGCTGGAGGAGCTCTGGGAAAAGAAGGAGCGGCTTCGGGAGAAAAAGGCGGAATCGTTGGACCATCTGGATATTGAGACGGCAAAAAAGATTGAGGCAGAGCTTGTGCTGGTAAGTGAAGAAATAGAAAGTCTGGATGGGGCAGAGGCGGCAGATTCTTACAGCAGTCAGGCGAAAAATATCACAGATACAAAAAATGCTCTGGAAGAGGCCATTTCAAAAGGGGATATCTCGGACAGCGGAATTGCATCTCTTGAAAAAGATTTGGAAGCTCTTAAGGCAATGCTAGATGCCGGTTCTTCCCTGGCTATGTCAGCCATGAAAGATGTGTATGCAAAAATGGTGGAAGATGCCTATTTAAAAGAGATAAAAGCCTATGACGATTTATTGGAAAAAATAGAAAATGCCATAGAGGCGTCAAATGTGCTTACCATGGAACAAAAGGGGGGACTGACCAGGGAGATGGCTAAACAGGTATTGGAAGAGATGGATGGGCAGGAGACTGACAAGGCTTCCTTACAGGAAGAAAATGAGAAAGAGGCTGCCAGGATTTTGGGACTTGGAGAATATGCAAAAGAGACAGGCAACGGCGAGATTATTTCCCTGGCAGAAGGAAAGGCCGCCATGCTCTCCAAAGGCAGCGGGTATGTCTTTGAGACATATGAGCTTTTGGGAGAAAAGTATATTCCCATAGATATTTTGGCGGATTATCTGGGATACCGATATGTGTGGAATGATACAAAAAAGAATGGAATTTTATCCAGAGGCAGAACCTACTACAGTTTTACCGCATTCAGCGATGTGGTGGAATCGCAGGGCAGCAGGGATATTATGGGAAAGGCGGCACAGTTAAAGGGAACTGTCTATATCCCGGCTTCCTATGTGGAAATTATTTTTCACTGCAATGCCAGGGAGATTTATGGTACAGGTTACTCTGTTCTTGTAGGGGAAGAGATTATAGAACAGTCAGAAGAGGTAACAGAAATTTTGCGGCAGAAAGGAGGAGCATCATGGGAATAATTGTAACAGCAGGGGCAAGTGTTTGGTGTAGTTTTGGCACTGCCCCGGCAAGTCTTACCGTCACATCACAAAATATGGCCCTGGGGGAGGGAAAACCCATAGCCACCATAAGGGATACCAGCATAAGCACCTGCGGGATGTGTTCTTCCATGGCAAATCCCCAGGTGTTATCCGCTACGGCGGCAGCTCTAGGAGTGCTGACCCCACAGCCCTGCGTACCTGCCTTTGCAGGAAGCTGGATTCCCAGCCAGACAAAAGTTCTGGCCGGGGGAAAGCCCTGCCTGACACAGGATGGAAAGGGGATGTGTGCCTATGGGGGGAGCTTTACGATTGTGAATCCGGGGCAGACAAAAATTATAATATAAGGAAGGAGCAAAAAAATGGCTGAATATTTATCACCTGGAGTTTACGTGGAGGAGTATGACAATTCTCCCCGGGGTGTGGAGGGAGTTGGTACCTGTACCGGAGGTTTTGTTGGGATGGCAATGAAAGGGCCAACAAAAGGAGCGCCCGTTGGCGTCACAAGTTTTGCATCTTTCCTCCGGCAGTTTGGCGGATATTTAAGTGAGTTTTCCCACGGGGAATACCGTTATCTGGCAGGGAGCGTGGAGCAGTTTTTTGCCAATGGAGGGACAAAGTGTTTTGTGTCCAGGGTGATGGCTCCGGGAGCAAAGGCGGCTTCCGCCGCATCAGGTATTTTAAGTGTAGAGGCAAAAAATGAGGGGGCATGGGGAAACCGTATCCAGATGACGTTTTCTGCCGTGGAAAAGAAGAAGCTGCAGCTTTTAAAGAAGGAGGAGGATGGGTGTTTTCTGGCAAAAAATATCAGAGGATTTTTAGAGGGGGATCTGGTGGTATATGAGGGGGAGTACAACCGGATAAAAACCATATTTGAGGATAAAGTTATATTTGAAAAAGAGTTTAGTGGAGATCCTTGTGATGATTCGCTGGTGCCTTTTAAGGTGCTGTATCTTTTTGAAACGAATGTCACGGTGCGCTGTAATGAGGAGCAGGAGGAATATTCCGAAGTTAGTTTTAACACCGCTTCTCCTGACTACATAATCGGAAAAATGGAAAAGAGCAGCCTGGTAAATATTTCCGTTGCACTGGGAAGAGAAATAATAAGCCCGGTGGAGGAGATTTTCGGGGAGGAGAAAAAGGAGGGAACGCTGACACTTTCCGGCGGAAGTGACGGGAAGATAGAGAATGTAACCGCAGGTACATTTATCGGCATTGATAAAGGCCCTGGAAAGCGGACAGGCATTCAGTCTTTTTTGGAAAATGACCAGGTCAATATGCTCTGTGTGCCGGGAATTACCATCCCGGAAGTGGTCGTGTCCCTGGTGTCCCACTGTGAAAATCTTGGCAGCAGGTTTGCGATCCTCGATATGCCAAAAGAAGAATCAGGGACAAAGGAATTGATTGAGTACAGAGAAATCATTGACAGCACCTACGGCGCCATGTATCATCCCTGGATTCAGGTTTTTGACCGTTCTTCCCAGAGAACAGAGTTTTTCCCACCCTCCGGTGCGGTGATGGGGATTTATGCCAGGACAGATCTTGCCAGAGGAGTACATAAGGCCCCGGCAAATGAGCAGGTAATGTGTACAGACTTAAATATCCTTTTCTCTAAGGGTGAGCAGGATGTGTTAAATCCCGCTGGTGTGAATTTGATCCGAAAGATTCCGGGACAGGGCATCAGGGTTTGGGGAGCGAGAACTGCCAGCAGCAACAGCAGTTTTAAATATGTCAATGTGAGAAGGCTTTTTATCTTTGTGGAGGAGAGCATAAAGGCAAATACCGGATGGGTGGTTTTTGAGCCAAACACCCCTGCATTGTGGACCAGGGTAAATATCTCTATATCGGGCTTTTTAGATACCTTGTGGAGAAGCGGTATGCTTTCCGGAGCTACAGCTGAGGAGAGCTATTTTGTGGAGATTGGGTCTTCCACCATGACGGAGGATGATATAGCAAACGGTAGATTGATCTGCAATATCGGCATTGCGCCTTCCCGTCCGGCAGAGTTTGTGATTTTCCGGGTGACACAGTATACAGCGGGGGCAGAAAATTAGAAAAAGGAGTAAAAATTTATGGCTACATACGACAATGGAGCGGGACTTGCGTACCCGCTTACAAAAATGAATTTTCTTGTGACGGTGGATGCTGTCAACGGAACAGCGGCTTTCAGTGAGGTCAGCGGTGTGGAGGCATCTGTGGATGTGATTGAATTTCGGCAGGGGAATGCCAACAGCCTGGCGCCGGTGAAAATACCGGGGCTTGTAAAACATGGCAATGTGACATTGAAAATGGGCTATACCATTGACAGTGCCTTTAAGAAATGGATCCAGGATTGTGTCAGTGAGACAAGGGGAGAGATGCCAAGGACAAAAGTGTCTATTGAGTTGATTGACACCAACGGAGGCACTCCCTCTACGGCAGTGACCAGTATTACTGGACAGAGGGTGTGGATTTTGACCAATGCCTGGGTGACAAAGTATTCGGCGCCAGATTTAAATGCCATGGCAAATGAAGTGGCCATTGAGTCGGTGGAGATTGTGTATGAAGAGCTCATAATTCCAAATTGATTGTTTGTAATGGGGACGGAATCAGTGAAACCAACAGAAACCAGGTTCCGATGCGGTGGCAAGTCACCTCTTATTCTGTTGGTTTCACTGATTCCTGTTACTTGACGTAAATACAATTTCATTTAGAAAATTAGGAGGAAAATAGGTATGCAGACGATTTATGATTTTGAGTTGCCAAGAGGATATGTGGACAGTGCAGAGATTGTCCATAAAAGGGGGAAGATGCGTCTTGCCACTGCGGGGGATGAGATCAGTGCTGCCAGGGATCCAAGGGTGCTTAGCAACCCTTCTTACCTTACTATTGTAGTTTTGTCAAAGGTGGTTACGGAGCTGGAAGGGGTGGAGATGGTGACGGCACAGCTTTTGGAAAAACTTTTTACGGCGGATATGGCTTTTTTGCAGGATATGTATCAGAAGATCAATCAAGTGGAGCCTGTCGCATTCACTGTGATATGTCCGGAGTGTGGACATAAGCATGATGTGCCATTAAATTTTACACGGGAGGGATGAAACTGTATCCCCAGGAAAATTTGTTTCAGGAAATGGCATTTATCTCCTATTATTTTCATTGGAGTGAAGAGGCCGTCCTTTCTCTGGAGCATGTGATGCGCCGTCGCTGGTGCAGGGAGATTTCGGATATCAATAAGAGTTTAAGTCCCTCGAAGGAAAAGAAGGAGAAAAATATTTTTGAGTTAAAACAGAGGTAGGATTAGCATGGCAAAAATTAATGTGATGAAAGGGGAAAATCCCCTGATAAACTGTAACTTTTTGTTGCGGGTGGAATCGCTCTTTGACATCCCCTGCAGGAAAGTAACGGGAATCACCCAGGAAAAGGAGTATGAAACAATACAGTCCGGTGGGGTAAATGACTATGTCTTTCTGCGGCAAAAGCCTATGTCAAAGACAAATACTTTTCAGATTGAACGGTATATCTGCACCGATTTTATGGACCCGCTTCCTGTGGGAATGCAGACAACACTTCCCATGCTTTTGTATGTGAGCCGTTATCCAAATAATTTTGTAAAACCGCAGGCTATATTTTCCTTTACCGGATGTACCGTGATGTCGAAAAGTTTTAGTGAACTGGATGCGGCACAGGCAGAACTTTTGGTGGAAACTACTATCATTGCCTATCAGCAGGTGTTTTTTTGCAGTGAGAACAATGAGGGCAGTGGGGTGATAAAGTGGTGATATTAAAAGAACCGGTGGGAAATACCTGCAATATTCCTGTTCACAACTATTTTGATGTGCTTGGTCAAAGGATTACAGAAAAATATCGAACCATGTATGTGACAATTTCAGGTCTTAATCTGTTTCTTATGGTTTTGGGTATGCCGGATATTTTTTTGGAGATAACCAATTTTTACAGTCAGGTATCTAATCTGGTAAACAGGGAATTCGGTCTATTTCAGAATAAATTTTTATGTGAAGATCGCAACGAGAATATGCTGCATATTTCCCAAAATCAAATTCATCTGCCACAAGTTTTAGAAAAGATCAAAGGGCAGAGGGCAAATGCCGGGGAAGGGATATCAGAATCTTTGGGGATGGTTTCGGACCTGGTGAGTTTTTATCTGGATTTTTCTGTCAAGAAGATTTTAGAGACAAGTGTGGGAATGCTCATTTCCGTGGGCAATGAGTCAAATAGCTGTGTTACAAATTTGATGCCCCGTCAACCTGCTGTAGAATATTTGACTTACCGAGAGAAAATATTAGGAGAGCTGCCAGGGCGTATTATGAAATGGGAAAATAGATTGAAAAATTCCCATAGAAAAACTTCTTTGTATAGAGAAAGTTTCACAAAATTCAAGGAAGAAATCATCCTGCAAACGGATAGCATGACAGAATACCTGGCAAGTAATATCTGGAAGTTTGAAAGTCTGATAAACCTGAAGGTTGACACTATCTTGCAGAGTGAGAACCAGATGAATCCACAGGGCAATCTTGTTTTGCAAACAGAAAACATGGGTGAGCAGCAAATCAATATGATATTGCAGAGTAAAAGTGTGAAAAGTCAGCAGGATAATATGATTCCGCAATCCAAAAATCTGATAGACAGGAAGGCTGATACCGCTTTGCAAATTGAAAATGTGGAAAACCAACAGACGAATACCATATTGCGGAGTGACAGTGTGAAACATATGCGGGGAAATACAACATTACAGAGTGAGAGTTTTAAATACTTGCAGAGAAATACAGTTTTGCAGATTCAAAATCTGACAGAAACCAATAACAATATTGCTTTACAGAACAATTGTCAGGTAGTTTCCCAGGGAAATATCATACAGCACAGGGAAAGCCTGACAGGGCTAAAGAGCCATAGCATTATGCACAGCGAAAGCCTGATAAACCCTAATAAAAATTTTATTTTACAGGCCGAAAATCTGATAAGTCCTCAGAAAAAAATTATCACTAGGGACGAAAGTAAGGAAAAATCGGAAGACACAGTAATTATGCAGGAAAAACTTATAGAAGAAACACAGGCTGATATTTGGAATAACAAAGTTCTTACAGAAATACAGACCACTGCTGTACGACAGAATGAAACTTTTTCACAAGTTCAGGGAGATAACATTCCGCAAAAAAATGCTGATACAGATGTCGGAAAAACTTACAGAGACAACAGGGAAAAATTCTATGATGGTAATGAAATAGATGTTGTAAATAATCATCAGCTTTTCCATTATCTCAATCAAGTAAATCAGAAGAATCTGGAAATGCAGAAACGCCTGGAGCAGATAGTACAAAATATGCCACAAAAGACACTTATGGCTATCGATAAAAAAGAGGCATTGAGAAAATCTTTGCTGGCTCTCAAACATCCAGAAAAGGCTCTTTCAGAAATCGAAATGTCCAGTCGGGAAAGTCTTGTGAAAACAGATCCTAAGATTCAGAGTATGCTATGTCTGGTAGAAGAGGATATCAGACTTTTGTTGGAGGAGGTTATGGCATATCCAGGGAAAGGGCAGGGAAATATGTTTCATATTACAAAGACAGATATAGGGGAGCTAAACCATTTCCTATACGAAAGGGCAGAAACGTCTCAGAGTTTTGGCGAAGAAACATTTATAGTACACAAAGAGCAATCTATCCAGAAGGAAGTGTCGGAAGAAATCCTTCAAAAGGCCATAGACAGCTATGTGAAATCCACTGCCACAGCAAAAGAGGGGGTGGCCTGTCTGGAAAAAATAAGCAGTCAGGAAAAGACAGCCAAGGAAGAAATGGTCAGGAAAAAGACCGTTGAAATCACCCGGGAAGAGATTCAAGAAAACAGCAGGATTCTTATGCAGAATATGGAGGAAATGCTTCGGACACAGATGGATATCGTTTCCGACCGTGTAGTTAAGGACCTGGAGCGCAGACTGAAAAATGACCAGAGAAGGAGAGGGTATTAACGGATGGAGTTGGAGACGGCTTTAATAAAAATATTCAGCTATTCCGGCACAGATGGAGTTTCTGCCACAGAGAAGGCCAAAGCTGCATTGACGGGAAACTATTTTTCGGGACGGGGAGAAGGGGAAAAAGTAATAAATGTGCAGTTTAATCCCACAAAATTATCCTTCTCTTCCAGCAAAGACGGCAGCAGGGAAAAAGAAAAGGTAAGTGTGAATTCTGGGAAAGATGACAGGATGGAACATGCACCTGCCCAGGAAATAATAGACACACTGCGCCTTAACATTCCCCTGGTATTTGACCAAAGCCTTGAAAAATTCCAGAGTGTTCAGCCGGTGGTGGAAGGATTTATGACCATGATCGAAGATTCCTTTGTGCGCCGGATCGCTTTTTGCTGGGGAGTTTTGTACTACGAGGGAGTATTGGAATCTATATCCGCAGAGTATGAACTGTTTGACGCTTTGGGGATTCCTATCCGGGCAAAGGTGGATCTGGATTTAAAGATAATATAAACGCAGGAGGACAATGTTGGAAAGCCAGAGAGCAATTTTAATTGTGGATGCCACAGAAAATATCGGGAAGGAAAATTCCCTTATGGCGGCGGTGGGACAGGCATTAAAAGAGGGCGCCTCGGGAGGAGGAGGCACCGGGGAAAAGACGTTTGTGGTTCAATACAATCCCACTTCTCTGAAATTTCAGGGAAACGCCCCCCAGACAGATGAAACTCAGGGCGCTCAGGGAACTCAGATACCAGGCACAGGATCAGTATCCATGTCTGTGGATCTGGTGTTTCACGCTATAGCTCCGGGGGACAGCTCTGCTTTTCATAAGGTGGAGACAATGCTTCATACCATTCAAGCCAGTGCTGCAAAAAGGGTGAAGTTCTGCTGGGGAAAAATGATTGTGGAGGGAGAGCTTACCGGATTTAGCGGAAATTACGATATGTTTGATTCCACAGGAATGCCCATTAGCGGTTCCGTATCTTTAAGCATCCGGGTAAAAGCAAAAACCGCCACAGTGGAAAAACGAATGGAAGAGATGGCAAAGGCTTAGCTTATGTTAAAAGAAAACAACTATGAACAACTGAAAAAAAAATATGGAGAATTCGCCTATCCCAGAATCTCCCTTTCCATTGGGGGAAAAGAGTTTAAAGAGAATAAGGCAAAACTGGTGATCTCTGCTGTGACAGTGGATTTAAGTGTAGGGTTTGAGGCCTCTGTTTTGACATTTTCTGTCTACAATGTCTATGACCATTTAAGCCATACCTACCAGGCAGATAAATTTAAAAATTATGTGATGCTTGGGAGCAGGGCGGAGATTTCTATGGGATACGGGGATGTACTGGAAAAAATCTTTGTGGGTTTTATCTCACAGGTACGTTTTGTAAGCCAGCGGGGATTGGTGCATCATGTGGAAGTGACAGCTATGGATGTGAAAGGCCTTATGATGTCAAACAGTTTTGCAAGGCAGATGTCCAGCGGGAATTACGGGGACGCAGTAAAAGAAATATTTGAAAAAAGCCTGTACCAGAAAATAAGATCAGAGGGAATCTTTACCGGGATTAGGATAAAAGACACGCCGGATAAAAAGGAAAAGGGCGAACAAAAGGACAGCCCTTACAGAGTTGAGATGGTGTGTGAGAGCGATTACGAATTTGTGGTAAAGGCGGCAAAGCGTTTCAATTACGAATTTTTCGTGGATACCGGAACTGTACATTTTCGCAGGGCAAAAGAAACGCCGGAGGAATGTCTCATGGAGCTTTCCTGTCAGAAGGGGCTGTCTTACTACGATATTGCCTACGATATCACAGGGCTGGTAAAAAAAGTGGAAGTCCGGGGCATGGATGTGTCTAAAGGGCAGATGTTTTCCGGAATACAGCAGGTAAGCAACAAAATTTCTCTGGGAAGCAGGGCAAAATCACTGATAGGAAAGACAGAGAAAATCGTGATTGACGGGGGCATTTTTTCCAAAGAACAGGCAAAGTACAGAGGGGAATCTCTGATGGAGGAGATTTCTTACCGGTTTGGAAGTTTAGAGTGTGAGTGTGTGGGGCTGCCAGAATTAAAGCCGGGGCATTTTGTGGACATCAAAGATTTGGGAGAGGGATGCGACAATCGGTTTTACATTACCAATACAAGACACGTTTTGACGGACGAAGAGGGGTATAAAACCTATGTAACAGGGAAAGCGGCGGCGCTAAAGTAGGAGAGGCATATGGCATTGTTTGATATTTTTCAGGAAGTCACAGAAAAGCAGGTGGTGAAAACAGAATTTGGCAGTGAGAGGATCTTTGGGGCTGTCATAGGTATTGTGGCGGAAAACTATTCTGAGGAAATGCCTGGTAGACTTTGCGTCAATATTCCGGTGAGGGATTCGGATGCATGTCAGCTTAAATGGGCGAAAATGGCTATGCCTTATATGGGCAGAGGCTGGGGAAGTTATTTTCTGCCGGAAAAAGAGGACCAGGTACTTTTGGTTTTTGAGGATGGCAATATCGAAAAGCCTTTTGTGGTGGGATGTATTCCAAAGGACAACGACTCTTATTTGAAAAAAACTGCTGCAGAAAACAACCAGCTCAAACAGATTCAGACCCGAAACGGCAGCAGGCTTACCTTTTTTGACGACAAAGAGCAGGAGGGCAGTAAAGATAAAATTACTCTTTCCACAGCAGGAAATGATCATGAGATTTCTCTGGATAATGAAAAGAAAAAAATCCTGATCACTGACAAGAAAAAACACTGCAGGGCAGAATTTATGTCGGAGCAGGGAAATATCAATATCCATGGAGAGAAATCCATAAAAATAACAGTGGGGGATTCCATTACGATAAAGATGAACGGGGAGAGCGGGGACATAAAAATAGATGCAGGGAAAGTTTCCATAAAAGCAGGAAAGGGAATCAAATTAGACACAGACGGAAATGCGAAATTTTCCGGAAAAACCGTGACCATAGAGGCGGCCTCCTCACTGAAAGCACAGAGCAGCGGAATGTTATCTTTAGAGGGGAAACCGGTAAAACTGGGGTAGTTTTTAAGGGGGTGACGTAAATGGAGAAAAAATCACATTTGGGCAGGGGTTTAAAGTTTCCCATTGAGATAAATAAGGCCACTGGGCGTTTTTGTATGTCAGGGGAGAAAGAGAGTGTAAAGGAGGCTGTCTATCTGATTCTTATGACCCAAAAGGGGGAGCGTTTTGTACGCACAGACTTTGGCAGTAATATTCTCTCCTACACCTTTATGGATGTGTCAGACACAAGGGTTCATATGATGGCAAAGGCATTGCAGGATACCATAGAAGAGCAGGAACCACGGGTGTCTCAGGTGGAGGTAAAGGCAGAGCAAAGACCGGACAAAGGTTGTCTGATCTTCTATGTGTCCTACCGGATCACAGAAACCAACACAAGGGATAATCTGGTGTTTCCCTTTTATCTATATGGGCAGGGCGGTGAGTAGATGGAAGGCAAAAGCTTGAATGAAATTTTGGAGAGAATCTCCAAACTGGCAGAATCCTACACCCCGGAGTGGAAGTTTGACAGAGAAAATCCGGATGCTGGATCTGTCATCGCAATGATTTTTGCAGAGCAGACAAGGGACAATCTGCGGAAGGTAGATATGATGATGGAAAATTACCACAGGGAATTTGCAAATCTCTTTGGGGTTTCCCTGCGGCCAGCCCATCCTGCTTTTGGGGTGGCGGTGCTGTCTTTGCGGGAGGGAACCTCTCAGGGTGTTTCTGTCTTAAAAGGCCAGCAGTTTCTAGGGGAAGAGGAAGATGATAAGGAGCTTGTCTTTGAGACACTTCACGATTTATATGTCGCAGAGATAAAGCTTACGGATGTGATCTTTATCTCTCCAAGAAAGGGAAAAAAGATTCCTTTTTGCGGTAATTTTCAGAAAAGAAATTTCGTGGACGAAACTGCTTTTCCAGTGTTTCCGAAAGGTCACACTTTGCCAGAGGAGATGCCATTTTTTTGTGACCAGGGACAGGGGATTGGAACCCAGGCTTTTATGGTCTATCACTCCCATCTCTTTGAGATACAGGAAAAAGATTTTTCCATCCGGTTTTACGGAGACAGGGACTGCGGGCAACTGGCAGAACTTTTTGCAGACAGCGGATTTTTTCGTTTTTATTATGAGGAAGAAAAACGTCTGATCCCTTTTAAAAATGTATTTCGAAAAGATGACACCGTTGTCCTGGTTCCCTTTTTTCATGGGAATATCAAAAAAATTGTCTTTGTGCAAGAATCTTTTGTGCAGGAGGATATCCGTCTTTATGACATAGAACTTGTGGCGGAAGATCCTGTGATGGAGCCGGATTTTGTGTGGAATGGAACCACGGAACTTCCTGTGGGAGAGTTTCATCCCTTTGGGCAGCAATTGGCACCCTACCGGGAAGTATACATAGGGCAGCAGAGTTTGATGGATTATTCCGGGGGAAATATGTGGATGGAGTTCACCCTTGAATTTGAAGAGTATGAGAGCAGCCGGACTTATGCCTATGAACCGGATCTTCGGTTGATCAAACGGGCAAAGCACAAGCTGACGCCGGTGCGGTATGACTGTTATATAGACGAAGCATCGTTGGAATATTTTAACGGAACGGGGTGGAGAAAATTGGAGTGTGATTTTGAAATCGGGCCGCTGTTTTCCAGTGAAGCTTACAGGGGAGAATACCGCATTTCCTTTGAAATGCCAGAAGACTGGGACAGTGCCACTGCTGGGGGATATGACCAGAGATGTATCCGTCTCCAGGCAGTCTGGGCGGATCACTGCTATCTCCCGGAGGTAACCTATCACTATCCGGTAATAAAAAATCTCCGCTTTGGCATTTTGTATCATGAGGAAAATATAAGGCCGGAAAAGGCCGTTATCTTTTGTGGGATAAAGAATCAGGATGTGACAGAGAAAATCAGAAAAAGAGAGGCATTCCTGGCATTTCAGGGGTCAAGGCAGGGAAAGGATGCCATGTATCTGGGATTTTCGGGAAAATTTGAGGCTGGACCCATAGGTTTATATTTTCAGGTAAAGGAAAAACAGATTTGGGAGGAGGCCAGCCTTCGCTATTATTATTCCGGTAAAAACGGATTTAAGCCCCTGCAGGCCATCGATCACACTAGAAATCTGCAAAAATCCGGTATCTTTTTGTTTATGCCCCCAGGGGATATGGCAGAGCAGGAAATTGAAGGCTCCATGCGTTATTGGATCTGCGTGGAGGATACAGGGGGATTTTATTCCGGGGGAAATGCCTCCTTTCCTGTGGTTAAAAAAATTTTTGTCAACGGGGCGGAAATTAGGAATATTGAGACATTGGAAGAGCAGGATTATTTCCTGGATGTGCCGGAGGCAGATATGCATTTTCCTCTTTATGCGGACAATATTTTGTATGCCCATGTTTGGGTGAATGAAAAGGAGGAACTCTCAGAAGAAGAGATGCAGCGGCTCTTAAAAGAAGAACCGGAAAAAGTCCGGGCAGAGTACAACCTGTTTGGAGAAATTGAAGAGTTTTACCTGCTTTGGCAGGAGGTGGAGCAGTTTACATCTTCAAAAAATCCAAGATGCTATCAGATTGACCGAGGAAAAAATGAAATTCTCTTTGGAGATGGGAAAGCCGTATATATTCCCAGGAATACCAGAAGTATCGCCTTTAAAATTCAAGTGGTGCGATGCAGTGGAGAGCGGGGAAATATTTCCCCTGACAGCGTTTTAAGATTCCGGGGCAATATGGGTTCAGTGGAAAATATTCTGGTTCCCGGGGCAGCCTATGGCAGCGACATGGAAAGACCAGAGGATGCGTTAAAGAGGGGAAGCCATATTTTAAGCGCAAGGAGACGTCTGGTTTCCCTGTTGGACTATGAGCGGGAGGCAAAATTGTTTTCCCATGCCATTTATAAAGCAGCCTGTGTCACAGGAAGGAAAGAGAAGAAAAGAGGTGGAGACGGGATCCGTCTGGTACTTTTGATGAGAGATTATAAAAAAGGTTCTGCCGGATTTTATTCTGTGGCCCAGAGTTTAAAGCAGCATCTTTTAAAGAGTTGCGAGATGACCTACAGGGCAGAGGATATAGAGATCGTGGAGCCTGTGTTTGTAAAGATATCCCTGAAACTTTGGCTTACCACAAAGGATATCACAGAGAGCATTGAGATAAAACAGAGGTGGATAAAGGGCATGGAGCAGTTTTTAGAGCCTGTGAAAACCGGGGAGAACAGAGGGTGGGAAATTGGAAAGCTGCCCAGGGTAAGCCAGATCCGCCTGATGTTAAGCTCTATGGAAAAAGACAGCCAGATCCGCTGTTTTTGTGTATCTGCCCGGTATGAGAGGGAAGGGAAAATATATGAGATGGATCTGGAACACATGGAATGTGAACCCGACATGGTGTGCTTAAGCGGGAATCATGAGGTATATGTAAATGCGGCAACAGGCAAAAAGTAAGATATTTCATGAGAAAGAAAAGAGGGTTAAAATGATTCCTACAAGAAATTTAAATGACAAATCCTATGAGCAGTTTATGGGGGAGGCCATTGTCAAAATTCCTCTGTACAGTAAGGAGTGGACAAACTACAACCCCACAGACCCGGGAATTACTGTTTTGGAAAATCTTTCTGCGTTTTCTGCGCTCCAGAGACAGGAGTTAAATGAGGTGACAGAGGAAATCAGATGTAGGTTTTTGGAGATGACAGGATTTTTCAGAAGGGAGGGCATTCTGGGGAAATGTTATGTAAGAAGGAAAGAATATATAGCGGACAGAAAATATCTGCCGGAGGGACAAAAAATGTATGCCGGGGATGTCTGTTTTGAGACGGAAGAAGGAGCGGAACTTTACGATGCCGGAATTTATGATTTTTATGCCATCTGCCGGGGAAAAAGGTATTCTCTGAAGGCATTGACGGTAGAATACGGAATTCCCACAGGCGTAGAGATCTTCGGGGAAAATCCCAAAGGGGGAGAAGAGATTTACTTTTGTTTTCTGGAATTGCCTTCCCACAAAAACTATCTTTACTTTTATGTGGAAGTTTCAGAAATATTTAAGAGAACGCCCTTTTGTATGGAAGATGTAAAACTTTTTGCAAATATGAGCTGGCAGGTGTATACCGAACAGGGATTCACAGAGATAAAGGTGGAGGACGGCACGTGTCTTTTTTTAAAAAGCGGGGTGATAAAAGTGCATCTTCCGCCAAATCATGTTGTGAGGGAGCCGGGGAGCGGACATTATCAGGTTCGCTGTGTGCTGCAGTCCTGTGCCTATGATCTTCCGCCAAAAGTGGCAAGTGTCAGGGGAATTTTGACAGAGGCAGTGCAGAGGGATACAAAGTCAGCCGTCCTTTTCTTTCCGGGGGAAGCACGGCTTTTGGTGGAACATTTTCTCTTAAAAGAGGGAAATTTTCAGGTGTTTGTGGAGGAGGAGTCGGAGAAATTTTATCTGCGGGAGGAAATTTCAGTAAAAGATGAGGGAGAGTACAGAAAAGTACTGTTATTTGATTCCTCTATTCAGGGGAAAAGTGTGATGCTTCTTTGTCAGGAGCCGGAGATTTTTCCCTATCGGATTTTGGGCAGGCTTTATGGTTATGACCATCAGGAATTTTTACTGCCTCCTTTTTCCAGGGTTTACAGTGGAAAATTTTCTCTCCTTATAGAGGAAAAGAGAGAGGGAAGAGCCTGTTATCACAATGTTTTTCCGAAGTCTATGAGAGAGGGGGAAGTTTTTTATACCCTAGAGGAGGAGAGCGGAAAAGTGATTGTGGAAGACTGCGGAGCCTTTGAGGGGGGAAGGGTGCTTTTGGCAGATTACTGTCTGTATCAGGGCAGTGGTGGAAATGTGGTGAAAGGGGCGGAGCTTGTCGTACAGTCAGGGGAGGAAAAATGTGTTTTAGAAAATTGCATGGAAGGTTTTGAGGGAAGATTCCAGGAGACATTTCAGGAGATGCAAAAAAGATTTGTCTTTGATCTCCAGAGGCCTTTTACCATGGTAACGGCGGCGGACTGCGAAATTCTTTTAAAGCAGATTCCAGGCCTTTCCATTCATAAAATGAGAGCCATAGCCTTTCCAGAAAAAAATGAGATAAAAATTGTGATAAAGCCAAACAGCAGGGATGCCTGCCCAAGACTATCACCGCTGTATCAAAAAATTGTAGTTGATTTTCTGGAGGATCACAGGATTTTAAATACCCGGATCACTATAGAGCAGCCACGATATGTGCCTGTTCATGTACATGCCCTGATCTGTGTAAAAAAGCACTATGAGAATTGTGAGAGGACAGTGGAAGATCTTTTTCGAAGAATTCTAGACGGGGCAGGATTAGAGGGAGAATTTGGGGAGACGGTATCTTTTCATAAGATTTACCAGACGGTGGAGAATCTTGACTGTGTGGAGGAGATACGTGAACTGTCCTTACGTCCTGGCTTACAGGGGGGAATGGTGGAAGGGCTTGATATCAGGATGGGGGAGAATGCATTGTATTGTCCCGGGGAATTGTCTATAGAATTTGTCCGGTAGTAATAGGAGGGGGCAAGGTATGCAGGAAAAGAATTTTACCATAGGATATCAGAGGTTAAAAAAAGCATATTGCCATGGTTTTCATGTATCAAAACAGGGCACTCTTTCCTTATCGGAGGGGGAGAGCCATTTTCTGGTCCTAAGTGTCTTTAACAGTTATCAAAAAGGTTTTTCCTGGGGGAGGCTGCACTTTTTTGCGGAGCTTCCCAAAGAGTGTATTTTTATCGTAAGAGGATTTGCCTGGGACGGGGATGAGGGAGCGGCGGAGAAACTTAACCGTTTTTTGCTGGAGGAATCGGGCGATATGAAAGAAAAGAGGGAATGTTTTATCCGTTCAGAGGGAGTAAGGTCTGTAAATCACCAGGATATTCTTTTTTATGAACTTTTTGGTCAGTATCTCTGGATCAGTATCGAGGTGGTGGGGGAAGGACAGGGAACGATAAAGGATATGGTTCTTTTCAATCCGGGGGACAATTTTATGCAGACATTTCCGGAGGTTTACCAGGATTTCGGGGGATTTTTTCACCGTTATATGTCGATTTTTTCTACAGTGTACAGTGAGGTTGGGCAGGAAATTTCCGGGATGGACAGATATCTGGATCTTGACCGAACACCTGTTTACATGCTGCCAACGATTGCAGACTGGCTTGGAATCCGAATACCGGAGGGATTTTTGGAGGAAAGGGTATTTCGCAGATTTTTAAAAGAGGCATACGAGTTAAATAAGAAAAAAGGGACAAAAGAAGCGGTCCTGGGGATTGTGGAACTGATGCTTGGGGTAAGGCCAGCCATTGTGGAGGGAAATTGCCTGTCACAGAGCGTCAGGGGAGCAGAACGGGAAATTTTTAACAGGCTTTTTGGCTGCGGCATGTGGGATATCACAGTACTGGCCTTTTATCCCGGGATGGAGCGCACCAGGGAGCAGGTGCTGTATCTCCTGTCACAGTTTATGCCCGCAAGAAGCCGTCTGCGGCTGGTGTTTTATCAGGAGAGCAGCACGCTGGATTCCTACTGTTTTCTGGACCAAAACGCCAGACTGGCGGCGGAAAGTTTTGCTGCCGTGGATGGTGGGCATCAGATGGACGGAAGTGTGATGCTGGCGTAATGATAAGGGAAAATTTGTTTATATGCTTAGAATAGATGTGAAAATTTAAAATTTTACTAGACATTGCTGATTCAAAATGTTATAATGCGTTTTAGGCAGATATGGTTCATTGGTAGAACGCTAGCTTCCCAAGCTGGAAAGGCGGGTTCGATTCCCGTTATCTGCTTTTTTGTTTCAATAGTGTTGACAGTTCAAACAATTTATAGTATAGTACTATCTGTTGAGACAAAACTTGACAAATGCTGGCATGGCTCAGTCGGTAGAGCGTCGCATTGGTAGTGCGGAGGTCACGGGTCCGATTCCCGTTGCCAGCTTTTAAAAGGCCTTGATGATTCAGGGCTTTTTTGTTTATGCACAGTGGTGTGTAAGGAATATTAGAGAAGCTGGCTTATGGCAGAAGCAGGACAAGGGAGTGATTGGATGGGGTTAGATGTACAGATAACTGATATGGCAGGGGCAACACCGGACCATCCTACAGTAATCACGAATTTTGTAAATATGGTATACAATCAGTTAAAAGACAGTACATGCCGAGTGTATCCCGATAACGTGCAATATAAATGGAAAATCAGCGATACGGAAGAAAAAATTGTTATTCCAGATGCGTCTATAAATTGTCAAATTAGGTGCAGGAAGGGAAATAGTTTTCTGAATGCGCCTCAATTTGTGTTGGAGGTATTATCTCCATCTACTGCAAAATATGACAGGACGGAGAAAAAAGAAATTTACAGGTCTGAAGAAATTCCGGAATATTGGATTGTTGACATCAGGCAGCGTCTTATAGAAATTTATGATCTTGATTACGAGTATGGAAATCCTGATTACTATTTAGTTGATACAGTAACAAGTGAAAATACAAAAGATTTACATTTGATTCACTTTCCGCATATAAAAATAGATTTTGATCAACTGTTTGATGGTGTGGAGTAATAGGAGAATCGTGTATAGGGGGAGGAAATCTCCCCTGTTTCTCTTTATCTTAAAATTCTCAATTATTTTCTAATTTTTGTCACCTTTTTTCCCACCCGATTGTATTATTAGTGAAAGGCCTTTACAACTGTTACAAAGGAGCGCCCAGGGAACCATGAGAGAACAAGTACAGGAGCTGATGAGGCAGTATCAGAACAGCCTCTATGCAGTGGCATTTAGCATATGCAAAAACCCGGAAGATGCGGAGGATGTTGTTCAGGAAACCTTTATTCAGTACCACACAAGTAAAAATGAATTTGAAAACCAGCAGCACATTCGTGCGTGGCTGATCCGGGTGGCCATCAACAAGGCAAAAAATGTGAATCATACTTTTTGGAGGAAAAATAAAGTGCCCTTGGAAGACTATATGCAAACGCTCACATTTGAGACGCCGGAATCCAGGAATCTTTTTGAAACGGTTATGAAACTTCCGGAAAAATACCGGACGGCAATACATCTGTTTTATTATGAAGATTTTGCCATAAAAGAGATTGCCGGGACATTTCTTTGGAGGTAGAAAATATGGCTAATATGAAGAGAAAACACAAAATGAACCTTGCATTTGCGCTTTTGCAGCATGTATTATCATCGGCGGTTCCGCTACCGCCTATGCGGCAGATGTAGGAGGGATACAGGAGATATTTTCCACATGGATCAACGGAGAAAGAGTGACAGTGAGTGTGAAATCTGATGTCGAAGAAGAGGGATATACGTTTTGCTGCGTCAATGACGATACAGAGGTTGTCTGGGGAGCAGGAGGTGCCGCTTTGGATGAAAATGGAAATGAAACAATATTGTCTGCTCAGGAGATTATGGCAGAATACAGTGATACCCCTCAGGTTGATACAGATGATGCAGAGGGTATCACCCACTATGTGAAGATCACAAGGGATAATGACGGCTCTTACCCTTACGAATCCACTACCGATGTACCGGAGGAGGGGAAGGAATCGTACACGCAGATCAATGGGGAATTGCGAATACACATCGATTAGGAGTTTCTTTTTTCTATATAATCCGCTATAATAAATGTACCAGCCTAAGGAGAGATATCCGGCTGATATATTTTGCGTGAAAATAAAGGAGTTATCTATGAATTGCAGAAAAGAACAGTTATTACTCTACGCAGTGACAGACCGAAGCTGGCTGCGGGGAGAGACATTATGCGAACAGATTGAAATGGCATTGCAGGGTGGTGTGACCTTTTTACAGCTTCGGGAGAAAAAACTGTCGGAAGAGGAATTTTTAAAGGAGGCAGTGGAAGTAAAAGAGCGCTGTGCCTCTTACCATGTACCCCTGATCATAAATGACAATGTAGAAATTGCCAGGAAATCCGGCGCAGATGGTGTCCACATAGGGCAGGGGGATATGGATGTGATAGAGGCCAGGAAAATTTTAGGACCGGACAAGATCATAGGTGTCTCCGCAAGGACTGTGGAGCAGGCAAAAAAGGCACAGGCAGAGGGTGCAGATTATCTTGGCAGCGGTGCAGTGTTCCACACAGGGACAAAGGGGGATGCCAAGGCCTTAGACCATAATGTCTTAAAAGAGATCTGTGCCAGTGTGGATATTCCGGTGGTTGCTATCGGAGGAATCACAAGGGATAATATCAGACAGCTTACGGGTTTGGGCATGGACGGGGCAGCAGTGGTAAGCGCCATCTTTGCCCAGAAGAATATAAGGTCAGCAACAGAAGAGCTGAAAATGATTCTAAATGAGATGATAAGGAAAGAGTAATAAGCAATTTAATATGTCACGTATACAAAAAAAGCCTCCGGTCCATGCCAGAGACTTTCTTGATAATTATTATACAATTTCTCCACTATTCACAAGGAATGTCTTAGCAGGAGCAGAAGACAAATCCTGATAAGCCTTATAGCTGTCAGTAACCTGTTCCTCATCCTCATCATCGTCAGAAATCACATTGAAAGAAAGCGCCATTGTCTCATTGTCTTTCCCCACAAGGGTAGTGAGAACTTTCATGTAATCTTCATAGGAAAAGATATTGGTCAGGATTTCCTGAGCAAAATCATTTAAATCCTGATATGTAATATCTGTATCATTTGTCACAGTAGCCTCGCCCACCATATAGTGGGTTTCCTGGTCGGGAACTTCCACTCCCTCCGACAAATACTGCGTGATCTTGGCAACGTAGTCTTGTGTCTCAGCAAAAGGCGGGATACCGCCATACTTGTCCACATTATTGCTGCCTGCATTGTATGCGGCAAGGGCAAGGGACACATCACCGTTGTATTTGTCCAGCATCTGACGGATATATTTTGCCCCACCCATAATATTCTGGTAGGGGTCATAGGAATCTGTCACTCCAAGGCTCCTGGCAGTGGCAGGCATCAACTGCATTAACCCTTGGGCGCCGCTGCGGCTGGTAGCGTTGGTACGGAAACTGGATTCCTGTTTTGTCATAGCTTTCAATAATTCTTCGGAGACACCGTAAGTCTGGGAGGCCTCCTGATAAATTTCATCTAATGTTTTGCTTGTCTTTAAATAAGAAGAAAAATCCACGTCGGACTGCTGATGCACCTGATCAGAAGCAGTCAAAGCGGCCTGTAAAGCCTGAATGGCTGATACATTTGTCATTCTACAAAACTCCTTTTTTCATAATCGCATATATTATACTACATTTTTATTGAAGTTGAAAAGACCTTTTTTGAAAAATCTCAGATTTTCCATGGAATTGGAGAGAGGCTTGTGATAAAATAACCTTATGAAAACCATAGACTTAAATATTAAGGAAAACAATTTTCCTCCGGCATATCTGCTTTACGGGGAGGAAGTGTATTTGAAAAGACAATACAGGGATAAATTAGTGAAGGCCATGACCACAGAGGGGGATACCATGAATTTTTCCACCTACCAGGGGAAAGACATCAATCCCGGTGAACTGATTGACCTGGCTGAGACTCTGCCTTTTTTTGCGGAGAGAAGGGTGATTTTGGTGGAGGACAGCGGATTTTTTAAGGCTTCCTGTGACACATTGGCGGAGTACATCCCACAGATCAATGCGAGCACCTGTTTCATTTTTGTGGAGTCGGAGGTGGATAAGCGTTCCAGAACCTATAAGGCGATAAAAAAAGCAGGTTCCGCAGTAGAGTTTGTCCCCCAGACAGAGGCGGTTTTGACCCGCTGGGTGTTAGGCAGGATTAAGCGGGAAAATAAGAACATCACCCAGCCGGTGATGCAGATGTTTTTTGACAGGACAGGCTTTGACATGAGCAATATTAACAGGGAGCTGGAAAAGCTTCTGTGTTACACCTTGAAAAAAGATGTGATCGAGGCGGAGGATGTGAAAGCAGTGGTGACAGAGCAGATCAGCAACAAAATTTTTGACATGGTGGATGCCATCTCCTCCCATGCCCAGAAAAAGGCATTGGAGCTATACTACAATCTTTTGACACTAAAAGAGCCTCCCATGCGGATCCTTTTTCTGATCACCAGGCAGTTTCGCATCCTTGTGGAGGTAAAAGAGTTGACGGGGAAAGGTTTTTCCAACAAAGATATTGCACAGAAAGTGGGAGTTCCGGAGTTTGCGGTGAGAAAATATCAGGGGCAGAACAGGAGCTATACAAAGGAGAAGCTGATCCAGGCGTTAAAGGATGCGGCCACTGCGGAGGAGGAGGTAAAGACAGGAAGGTTAAATGAAAAGATTGCAGTGGAGATTTTTATCACAGCTTACAGCAAAGCATAAAAAACCCAGCAGGGTTTACCCCTGCTCGTTGCGCCGTCCGCATGTCACATAGCGACTATATTCTTTATGCGGACGTGTGCAAAAAAGAGCAGGACATCTGACGGGAATGTCCTGCTCTTTGTTTTGCATTAGCCCAGTGTGTTTACCAGTTTGGTCAAACGGGAAACTTTGCCGGCAGCGTTATTTTTGTGATATACGCCTTTGCTTGCCGCTTTGCTGATAGCAGAGATCGCAGCAGTAAGTGCAGCCTGTGCTTCCTCTTTATTCTTAGCCTCAACAGCAGCCTCTACCTTTTTCATAGCAGTTTTTACTGCAGATTTGATAGATTTGTTTCTTGCAGTTTTTGCTTGAGTCACTAAGATTCTTTTCTTAGCAGATTTAATATTAGCCAATCCAGACACCTCCAATATGTGTGAATTTTCGTAACTGTTCAGTATCTTCACAGACCTGCTGAATAGTTTGTTTTCATAATTTTGTGCATTGAAGCCGGACACGGACGTCTCAATACACACATACAAATGTTATTTTAGGATAATATTTCTAATATGTCAATACATATTTTGCCTGTTTTTACAAAAAACTAAGGAGAATACGATTACAGTCAAAGGTGGTGCAAGAAATGTATCAGGTTCGTACGGACCTTGCATTAGAGGCAAGAGAAAAATTTGAAAGTGACAATGTTGAGGTGAAAGGTGTTGAAGTCAAGAATGAAGAGGTTGACGGCAACATGAAAATTACAAAAGTGATGATCCGCACCGAGAACGGGGCAAAGGCGATGGGAAAGCCCAGAGGAAATTACATTACATTAGAGGCACCGGATATGGCGGATTCCGATGAGGATTACCATCGGGAGATTTCAGAGCAGTTGGCAAAGATTTTGAAAGAACTGATGCCCATCGACTCAAAAGAGTTGTCAGTTCTCATCGTTGGTCTTGGCAATCGGGAGGTGACGCCGGATGCCTTAGGACCAAGAGTGGCAGACAATATGATGATTACTAGGCATATTATCAGAAAATTTGGAAAATATGCTTTCGGCCTCACAAGCAGTCACCAGATCAGCAGTCTTGTACCCGGTGTGATGGCCCAGACCGGAATGGAGACGCTGGAGATTATTAAAGGAGTGTTAAAGGAGACGAAGCCGGACTATATTATCGCCATAGATGCCCTTGCCGCCAGAAGCACAAAGCGGTTAAACCGGACGATCCAGATCACAGATACAGGAATTTCCCCGGGTTCAGGAGTGGGAAACCACAGACATGCTTTAAATGAGGAAAGTATCGGCATTCCCGTCATCGCCATCGGGATTCCAACTGTGGTAGATGCAGTGACCATCGTCAGTGACACCATGAGCAATCTGGTGACGGCAATGGAGGAGACAAGAAGGTTAGAGGATATTGGGCACTCCATCAGTCAGCTTGAGGAGGCGGAGAAGCATGAACTGATACGGGAACTGCTCTCCCCGAACTTAAATACGATGTTTGTCACCCCAAAAGACATTGACGAGTCCATCAAGCGGCTAAGTTTTACGATTTCTGAGGGGATCAATATGGCGTTTTTTCCTTCAGCATAAGGTATAAAAAGGATTTTGTGGAATAAACCTCTTGTCCTGCCATATATATATAAGTGGCAGGAGTGTGTAGAGTGAAGAATAGATGGAAAAAAAGGTATCAGGAAAAGACTTTTCTGGCAGGATGCATGCTTGTTGTCCTGATGGTCTGTTTTCTTTTTGGCAATGTGATACAGAAAGAGTCCCTGGTGTATTCGATTATCAGGCAGGGAAAAAGTGAAGGATATTTTCAGATGTTAAAGACGGCAGTTCCTTCTATATTTTATAGAAACACAGAGCGGTCTTTTGGACAAATATTGATGGAACAGGTTTTCGCAGCAATTCCCGCATACGGCTATATCACAAAAGCGGAGGAATATAACACCCAGATGGAGAGTGATATTTCCTACGAGGCAATTATCGCCAGGGAGGCCATGGATGAAAATTATGTAGACAGGGAGACCGGGGAGGTAGTGACATCGGAGGATGCCGGGGGAGAAGAGACAGAGGCGCAGGAACAGTCCTTAGAGGAAGGGCAGACATCCCAGCCGGAAGCATCCCAGAATGAAGCTTCGGCAGACAGTCAGAAGGAGACGGCGGAGGTGGCAAAGGCAGCCCAGGGAAACGGGTCTGTGGGAGGATTTATCCCCAACAATGAGCCTGTTGTCACTTATCCAATGGAAAAGCTAAACGATTTTGATTATCTACTACAGAATTTTTATGTGGTGGACCGAACCACAACCATAAACAGCGGACAGTTAAATGCGCAGGATCTGTTGGGGAGGAGCATGAAGCTTACCCACGGGCCGGATACGCCTCAGATACTTATCTATCACACCCATTCCCAGGAGGGATTTGTGGATTCCACAGGGGATGCATCCACCTCTATCGTGGGGGTGGGAGATTACTTAACCAGGCTTTTAGAAAGCTATGGATTCTCTGTGATGCACCACATCGGAGAGTATGATGTGCAGAGCAGAGATAATGCCTATTCCAAGGCAGGGCCTGCAGTGGAGCAGATTTTAAGGGAAAATCCAAGTATTGAGATTGTCATTGACCTGCACCGGGACGGTGTGGCTGAGGGAACCCATCTTGTGACGGAGCAGGGGGGAAAACAGATGGCCAGCATTATGTTTTTCAACGGGCTTAGCCGTACAACTGCAAACGGTGATATCAGTTACCTGCCCAACCCTTACATACAGGATAATCTGGCATTTTCCCTTCAGATGCAGCTGGCGGCAAAAGAATATTATCCAGGATTTTCCCGGAGTATCTATCTGAAGGGGTATCGGTATAATATGCATTACTGTCCCAGATCCCTGCTGGTGGAGGTGGGGGCTCAGACCAATACCGTTTCGGAGGCCATGAATGCCATGGAGCCGTTGGCAGATATTCTCGCAAAGGTCATCACACCAAAATAACAGAGTTTTACTGCAAATTTTTTGCTCCATAAGTTGACAAAAACGCCATAATATGCTAGTGTAGTCTTTGTGGAATTTATTACACAGGTTATATTTAAGCAGGAGGAAAAAGTTATGCAGCAGGGAACTGTAAAATGGTTTAATGCAAAAAAAGGTTATGGATTTATTTCTGACGCAGAGGGAAATGATATTTTCGTTCATTTTTCTGCATTACAGATGGATGGATTCAAAGAATTGAAAGATGGGGAGTCTGTTGAATTCGAGGTTGTCGAAGGAGAGAAAGGACCACAGGCGGCAAACGTAACACGTTTAGCTTAATAAATTTATAGAATTCGGAAATAATAACCAGAAAAGAGGGTGTGCAGCACCCTCTTTTAAAATTTACCGGATTTTGTTATAGTGAGCAAATTCTGGAAGATGGAGGGAAATAGATTGAATTTACAGGATTTAAAGGCATATGAGTTAATTGAGGAAAAAAATTTAAAGGACTTGAATTCGAAGGGGTATATTTTGCGTCACAAAAAAAGCGGGGCGAGGATCAGCGCTATTTCTAACGACGATGAGAACAAAGTGTTTTATATTGGATTTCGCACGCCTCCTGCGGACAGTACAGGGGTGGCGCACATTGTGGAGCATACCGTGCTCTGCGGTTCTGAAAAATTTCCGGCAAAGGACCCTTTCGTGGAGCTGGTGAAGGGTTCTTTAAATACTTTTTTAAACGCTATGACCTACCCGGATAAGACCGTGTACCCCGTGGCAAGCTGTAACGACAAAGACTTCCAGAATCTTATGGATGTGTATATGGACGCCGTGCTGCATCCCAATATCTATAAAAGAGAAGAAATTTTTAAGCAGGAGGGCTGGCACTACGCACTGAGAGACAAAGATGCGCCAGTGACCATCAACGGAGTGGTTTACAACGAGATGAAAGGTGCCTTCTCCTCACCGGAGGGAGTGCTGGAGAGGGAGATTTTGAATTCACTGTTCCCGGACAATGCCTACGGCAATGAATCCGGGGGGGATCCGCAGTTTATTCCAGATTTAACTTATGAAGATTATCTGGATTTTCACAGCCGTTACTATCATCCTTGCAATTCCTATATCTATCTTTACGGAAATATGGATATAGCGGAAAAACTGGATTGGCTGGATAAGGAATATTTATCTAATTACGATAAGATTTTTGTAGATTCTACTATTAAAATGCAGAAAAAGTTTGATAAACCCGTGGAGGTGAGAAAGCAATATCCGGTGGCCAGCAATGAGTCTTTGGAGGACAACACGTATCTGTCCTACAATATGGCCATTGGAACTTCTACGGACCAGAAGCTGTATCAGGCATTTGAGATTTTGGACTATGCGCTTTTAAATGCCCCGGCAGCCCCACTGAAAAAGGCATTGATCGATGCGGGCATCGGCAAGGATATCATGGGTTCCTACGACAACGGTGTGTATCAGCCCATGTTTTCCATTATAGCAAAAAATGCCAATCTCTCAGATAAAGAAAGGTTTGTAGAGATAATTAAATCTGTTTTAAAGGAGCAGGTTCAGGGAGGTCTGAACAAAAAATCTGTGCTGGCGGGGATCAACAGTGCAGAATTCAGGTATCGGGAGTCTGACTTTGGCTCTTATCCCAAGGGACTGATCTATGGTCTGCAGATGTTTGACAGCTGGCTCTATGATGACAGCATCCCGTTTTTGCACCTGGAGGCAGGAGGTATCTTCCAGTTTTTGAGAGAACAGGCAGAGACGGACTATTTTGAAAAACTGATCCAGGATTATATGATAGACAACACCCATGTCTCAATGGTTACGATAGAGCCGGAGCATGGCCTGAACGCAAAAAATGAAGAAAAGCTGGCAGAGAAGCTGAAAGCCTATAAGGAGAGCTTAAGTGAGGAGGAGATCCAGAAGCTGATAAGGGATACCGCCCGCTTGGAGCAGTACCAGGAGGAGCCTTCCTCCAGGGAAGATATTGAGAAGATTCCTATGCTGAAACGCTCAGATATGAAAAAAGAGGCTATGCCATTTGTGAACGAAGAGCGGATCTGCGAAGGTTTGCCGGTGCTGTTCCACAATATTTTTTCAAACGGTATCCTCTATCTGAGTATGCTTTTTGACATCCGTACAGCAGCCCAGGAGGATCTGCCGTACCTTGGGATTTTAAAGGCAGTCCTTGGGTATATGGACACAGAGCATTACACTTACGGAGATCTGGCGGATGAGATCAACCTGGAAACAGGGGGAATGTCCGCTTCCGTTTCCGTCTACCCAAGCATTGTAGATGACACTGCCTACGAGGCAAAGTTTGAAGTTCGGACAAAAGTTCTATATGACAAGGTTCCCAAAGCGCTGTCTCTCCTTGAGGAAATACTGTTCCACACAAAAATTTCTGACGAGAAACGGCTTTTAGAGATTTTGTCTGAAGTAAAATCAAGACTGAAAATGAGCCTTTCCTCATCAGGGAACTCTGTATCTGCTATCCGTGCCATGTCCTATTTTTCGGAGACATCTCTGTACAATGACATGACCATGGGGATTGATTTTTATCGTGTGGTGGCAGATTATGAGGAACATTTCAGTGAGAAGAAAGATGAGCTGACCGCAAAGTTAAAAGAGCTGGCAGAGAGTGTGTTTATCAGGGACGGCCTGCTCTTAAGCGTCACATGTGAAGAAGAGGGATACAGTAGATTGCAGGGAAATATTGGAAAGTTAAAAGATTCTTTATCAGATAAGGCAAAGGGAGAGAAAAAGGAAAAGGCAGTGCTTTGCTGTGAGAAGAAAAACGAGGGATTTATGGATGCCTCTAAGGTACAGTATGTATCCCGGGCGGGAGATTTTAAGAAGGCAGGATTTTCTTACACCGGCGTTCTCAAAATATTAAAAGTGATTTTAAGTTATGACTATCTCTGGAATAATATCAGGGTAAAGGGAGGCGCTTACGGCTGCGGCAGCGGATTTGCCAGAAACGGAAATGTCTATTTTTCTTCCTACCGTGACCCCAATTTGAAAAATACCAATGAGGTTTACGAGAAGATACCGGATTATATCCGTCAGTTTACGGCGGACGAGAGGGATATGACAAAATATATTATCGGAACTATCAGCGGCATGGATACGCCGTTAAATCCAAATGCGAAGGGAGAGCGTTCCACTCTGGCATATCTCTCCCACATGACCTTTGAGGATGTCCAGAGAGAGCGGGATGAGGTGATCTCGGCAGAGGAGGAGGATATCCGAAACCTTGCGGATCTGGTGGAGGCAGTTTTGTCCCAGCAGAATATCTGCGTCATCGGTAATGAGGAAAAGATAAAAGAAGAACAGGATTTGTTTATGTCAACGAAAGATTTGTTTTAAGAGACAGGGAGTTTGTTATGGGAGAAAATTTGAAATCCGGCTTTGTAACTATTATCGGCCGCCCCAATGTGGGGAAATCCACATTGATGAATCAGTTGATCGGGCAGAAGATCGCCATCACATCCAAAAAGCCCCAGACCACCAGAAACCGGATCCAGACGGTGTACACGGATAGGGATCGGGGACAGATCATCTTTCTGGACACACCGGGGATCCACCAGGCGAAAAACAGGCTTGGGGAGTACATGGTGAATGTGGCAGTGAACTCGCTTAGGGACGTGGATGTGATCCTCTGGCTGGTGGAACCTTCCAATTATGTCGGTGCAGGAGAGCAGCATATTGTAAAGCAGCTGGAAAAAGCGGGGCTTCCGGTGATCCTCATTATTAATAAGATAGACACAGTAGAGCGGGAGAAAATTTTAGAGTATATTGACACCTACCGGAAAATCTATGACTTTGACGAGATCATTCCGGTGTCCGCCCTGCGTGGGATGAACCTTTCGGATGTGATCGATACCATTTACAAATATCTCCCTTACGGACCTATGTTTTACGATGAGGATACGGTGACAGACCAGCCGGAGCGGCAGATCGTGGCGGAGATCATCCGGGAGAAATCTCTCCATGCCCTGGATGAGGAGGTGCCCCACGGCATTGCCGTTGTCATCGAATCTATGAAAAACCGGAAAAAAGGGGGCATTACAGATATTGAAGCTACCATTATCTGTGAGCGCGAGAGCCACAAGGGGATTATTATCGGAAAAGGCGGAGCAATGCTAAAAAAAATCGGAAGCAACGCCCGGTTTGAAATTGAGCGTCTCCTGGAGTGTAAGGTTAACCTAAAGCTCTGGGTGAAGGTAAAAAAAGACTGGCGTGACAGCGATTCTCTGATGAAAAATTTTGGCTACTGCCAGGAGGATGTTTAAGAGAGTAAATCTGAGAAAATAAATCTGGCAAAATTTATCTGGTATGATTCTGCCACCGGGGGATAACCTAGATATGGAACGGTACACATTTGGAGAATGCTTACCGCAAAATATACGGGAAAGAAAAGAGGATGTGGCAGATGATGGAAGATGCATGGAAAAATTTTGAGACAAGTGGCAGGATTGCAGATTACCTGACTTACCGGAATGCGCTGGAAAAGACAGGAAATAGACGGGATGCCGGAAGAGAGGCAGCCGAAAAACGGAAGGAAATGTATGGGGCAGAATATCGTTTTGACGGGAATGGTTTTAAATGTAATGCCGATTGGAGAGTATGACAGGCGGATTACCATATTGACAAAAGAGAGAGGGAAGATTACAGCATTTGCCAGGGGAGCTAGACGTCCAACCAGCCAGCTTCTCGCTGCAACCAGCCCTTTTTCCTTTGGTGAATTTGAATTTTTTGAAGGGCGCAGTACATATAATCTCCTGCGGGCCAGTATCCGTAACTATTTCAGGGATCTGTCCCTTGACCCTGCCGGAGCGTGCTACGGCTTCTATTTTCTTGAAATCGCAGATTACTATGCCCAGGAAAATAATGACGAGAAAGATCTGCTGAAGCTTTTATATCAGACTATGCGGGCATTGGAGAGCAGCGCATTGGACAACCGGCTTGTCCAGAGGATTTTTGAACTGAAAGTTCTTCAGATCGAGGGGGAAGTTCCGAATTTCTTTTCCTGCCAGAGCTGCGGAAAAAGTGAAAACCTTTTTTATTTTTCCACCAGAAGGCAGGGGATGCTCTGCAAAGCTTGCGCCCATGAGGGGGAGGAGCTGCCTGTGGAGGAGTCTGCTCTTTACACATTTCAATACATCTTGTCTGCAGAGATTGGAAAACTCTATACCTTTGCGGTGTCAGCAGAGGTGCTCCATACTCTGGATCTGGTTTTAAACCGCTATTTTGCAGTACATATTTCCCATAAGTTTAAGTCTTTAGACATATTAAGAACCATTGCAGGTTAAACCTGTCTATAGGGAGAAACGAACGAAAACACCATTGTTAGCACTTTACATCTCTGGAAAATAATTGTATAATATAGGGCATTAGCGACAAGAAGGCAGAAAACCAAGGAGGCAGAGTATGAAAAGATATTTATGTATTGGATTGGTATTTCTTCTTGCAGTTTCATTGTTTGCGGGCTGTGGCAGCCGGTTAAATGTAGACCGGAGCACCGTCTATGTACAGAAAAAAGGAACTATACAAAGCGTAGATGTGATAGAGCTGGACAAGGCTTATTATGATGAAGCGGAACTGGAAGAAGGAATAAAAAGCCAGGTAGAAGAATATTGTAAGGAGGCAGGGGAGAAAGCTTTTGTGGAGGATTTTTCCGTGAAAGACAAAATTGCAAAGCTTAACATGAAATTTACTTCCTTTGAGGATTACCAGTCCTTGATTCAGATTGAACTTTACTGTGGGAATATCGTAAAGGCACAGGCACAGGGGTATGATTTTGATGTGCCCTTTTATGCGTTCACCGACGGGGAAAAGAATCTTGTATCCACGGGGAACGTGCTGTCGGAGGATGACAATAAAGTGGTGATCATCCGGGCAAATGTGGATGTAAAGGTAGACGGAACCATATTGTATGTATCGGGGGAAAATACTACCGTCACGGGAAAAGATACAGTTTCCATCGCCGGGGATGAGGAGCGCAGCGAGGAAGCGGAACTGACGTATATTGTTTATAAATAGCAGGAGGATAGCAATGGAAAAATCGATGGATAAGATTGTAGCGCTGGCAAAAGCGAGAGGTTTTGTGTACCCAGGATCAGAGATTTACGGCGGCCTGGCCAATACCTGGGATTATGGAAACCTGGGTGTGGAGTTAAAAAACAATGTAAAGCGTGCCTGGTGGCAGAAATTTATTCAGGAGAATCCC
>JAMPFA010000080.1 GCA_023664725.1 Roseburia sp.
ATATAAAGGTAGTCTTCCCACAGATGAAATGCTCATCACTGCAAAAAAAGATGGATTTTCAGATAAATACTTAAGCCTGATTTTGGAAATCCCGGAGGATGTTGTCCGTAACCGCCGTATAGAACTAGGCGTGGAGGAAGCATGGGAGGGCGTTCATGTAAGCGGAACAAAGAATAGCGCATACTATTATTCTACTTACAATGCGCCGGATAAGAATCCGGTGAATGAAGATAAACCGAAGATTATGATCCTTGGAGGAGGACCGAACCGGATCGGCCAGGGAATTGAGTTTGATTACTGCTGTGTTCATGCTGCCATTGCATTAAGGCAGCTGGGATTTGAGACCATCATTGTCAATTGTAATCCGGAAACGGTTTCCACAGACTATGACACCTCCGACAAATTATATTTTGAACCTCTCACCCTGGAAGATGTCTTAAGCATTTATAAAAAAGAAAAGCCGGTTGGGGTGATCGCACAGTTTGGCGGGCAGACACCGCTGAATTTGGCGTCAGAGCTGGAGAAGAACGGAGTCAGGATTCTGGGGACTTCTCCTGCAGTCATTGATCTGGCGGAAGATCGGGATCAATTCCGTGCTATGATGGATAAGCTTGAGATTCCAATGCCGGAATCAGGTATGGCAGCTACCGTGGAGGAAGCGCTTTCCATAGCAAAGGAAATCGGATATCCGGTTATGGTTCGTCCGTCCTATGTCCTTGGGGGCAGAGGAATGGAAGTGGTTTATGATGACGAGAGCATGACAGAATATATGAAAGCGGCAGTAGGCGTGACCCCGGACCGTCCGATTTTGATTGACCGTTTCTTAAATCATGCGCTAGAGTGTGAGGCAGATGCCATCAGCGACGGAACACATGCCTTTGTACCTGCGGTTATGGAGCACATTGAGCTTGCAGGCATTCATTCGGGAGACTCTGCATGTATTATCCCCTCGGTGCATATTCAGCCTGAAAATGTGGAGACCATCAAGGAATATACGAGAAAAATCGCAGAGGAAATGCATGTAAAAGGCCTTATGAACATGCAGTATGCCATTGAAAACGGAAAGGTTTTTGTTTTGGAAGCGAATCCGAGGGCATCACGGACAGTGCCGCTGGTGTCGAAGGTATGTAATATTCGTATGGTTCCCCTTGCAACGGAGATTATTACTTCTGAAATTACGGGAAAAGCTTCCCCTGTTCCAGATTTGAAGGAAAAAGTGATTCCTTATTATGGAGTGAAGGAAGCAGTGTTCCCCTTTAATATGTTCCCGGAGGTGGACCCCATTCTTGGACCGGAAATGCGATCTACCGGAGAAGTTCTTGGTTTGTCCCGCTCTTATGGTGAGGCATTTTTCAAAACCCAGGAAGCGGTTCAGTCAAAACTTCCGTTAGAGGGAACTGTGTTGATCTCTGTAAATAAGAAGGATAAGGATGAAGTTGTGGAGATTGCGGGAAGCCTTGCGGGAGATGGTTTTGAAATCGTAGCAACAAGCGGAACCTATGACATTATTACCGCAGCAGGAATTCCGGCTAAGAAAGCAAAGAAGCTTTATGAAGGAAGGCCAAATGTTGGGGATATGATCACCAATGGTGATTTTGATCTGATCATTAACTCCCCCATTGGAAAAGATGGTGTTCACGATGACAGCTATCTGCGAAAGGCGGCAGTCAAGGCAAAAACACCTTATATTACTACAGTTGCTGCGGCCAGAGTAACTGCGGAAGGAATTCATCATCTGAGAACCCATGAGGGAAGTAAAGTGAAATCGCTGCAGGAATTGCATAGTGAGATCCATGACAAATAATAGAAAGTGGTGCGAAATTCACGAATAAAAAAAGAATAATGGAGCTTTAAATATCCCAACGGAAAGGTAGATAGAAATGGTACGTCTATACGGAAAACCGCCTTACAAAATAGTCCTGGTTCACGGTGGTCCCGGAGACATCGGCTCATTAAAAGGATTTGCGAAAGAGTTGAATGAATTATCCCAGATTGGTGTTGTTGAGGCGATACAATCAAAATATACCATAGACGAACTTGTAGAAGAATTGCATGATCAGATCAGGGAAAATTGCAGTGGAAAAGTATTCTTGGCAGGACATTCCTGGGGAGCATGGCTGGCAGCGCTCTTTGCGGAAAAGTATTCAGAGTTGATCTCGCATATAATTTTGATTGGCAGTGGCCCTCTTGAAGATAAATATGTTTCGGAAATAGGCACTCGAAGATTTCAAAATCTGTCAGAAGAAGATCATGTGATTTTTCAAAGATTGTTTGACAATCAGGCCGCAGATGAGGATATGGAGAAAATACCGAACATACTTGAAAAGTCAGATAATTATTGTCTTCAAGACAGAGAAAAGCATAAAGCAGATGAAGCAGACAGTGAAATGCATAATAAAGTCTGGAGTGAAGCTGCCAGGCTTAGAACCGGTGGAGAATTATTGAAATCTTTTAAGAACATTAAGAGCAAAATAATTTTAATTCAAGGAGAATCTGACCCTCATCCGGTGAAAGGTGTAACAACACCATTACAGGATAATGGAATTCCCTGTGAAACTCATATTTTAGAGAAATGTGGACATAGTCCATTCATGGAAAAATATGCGAAAGACGAATTTTATAAAATCCTGATCCATGCAATCACATAACAAACACATAACGAACAATTCGATAATGGTTGACCTTGTCCAATTTTTAAAATATAATAATATAAGTGACTTTAAAAGTACAAGGAAAAATGTGTGCCTGAGTATGCAGGATTAGGGAGGAGAGATATGCAAGCACAATCAGTAACCAATGAGGAAAAGCTCATAAATAATATTCTGTTTGTTTACATATTAGGAGTGGGACTGTCTGGTTTCAGTTTTGTTATGATATTTTTAAACGGCGGTATTCGGGAATGCATTTTTCTCTTATCTGCCTTATCAGCTATTATCGTTAAATTATTGGAAAAATCTTTAGGAGCGAAAGCAAAATATGTGTATGCCTGCATCCCGCCAATTATCGGCGCAATTACCGCAGCAGTTTGTAATACCGATACCAGTGACAGTTACGTCTGCATAACCCATTACTATTTCGTGGCCACATTGTTGTTGGTTCCATATTATTCCCAAAAATTAGTACGGATCAGTGTGGCTGTAACGATTATCGTGAATGCAGGAATGATGATTCTGTTTCCGGCAGGCTTCCTGAAACTCCACAGTGTGATCGGCTGGATTTTTACAGGAATTGTGTATATTGTACTTTTTGCGGCATGCAGTTTTATTATATACCGCACAACGGCTCTCTTTCAGGTTGTGGAAAATCAGGGACAGGAGTCGGAGAATATTTTACATAATGTTCAGGCGGCATTTGACAGTCTGGAAGAGTCCTCGGAAGCGATTTATAATTCCCTGCGGGAATTTGAGAGCAATACAGGAGAGATTGCCTCATCCACACATCAGATCAGTGATAGTGCAGATTCACAGATCAGCGAGGTGGAAAACAGCCTTACGATTTTCAATGAGTTAAATGATAAGATTGAAAAATCCGAGCAGAGGATAAACGAGGTCATAGAGACCATTAAAAATATGAAATCAAAAAATGATGAGGGATATTCGGTAATCCATGCCCTCACAGAGCAGTTTGAGGAAAATATTGAAGCGACGAAGACGGCGGCAGACGGTGTGGACGAATTGTCCCAAAAGTCAACTTCAATTGGTGGTATCATTCAAAGTATCCGTGATATTGCCCAGCAGACCAATCTTCTTGCGCTAAATGCTGCAATAGAGGCGGCAAGGGCAGGGGATGCCGGAAGGGGATTTGGAGTGGTGGCAGACGAGATAAATTCCCTGTCAATGGAATCCTCAAATGCTACCGGAAAAATAGATGCAATACTGAAAGATATTGTTGAGACAGTGGAATCTACCCACAGGGTTATGGACCGCAATACGGAAGTAGTGAAAGACTCCAGCGGAAGACTTGAAGATACAGTGAAAATCTTTGATGTTATGCTGGAATCCTCAGAGGAAGTTATGGGTATTACCGAACGTCTAAAAACAGAGCTGGAGGACATTGTTGCCATAAAAGAGCATCTCCTAGGGGTTATGAAAGGTGTGGAGGACAGCTCCAGAAACTTTGTGACTACCACAGAGGGAATCAGCAACTTTACGGAGGAGCAGGTTGCGGGTCTTAACAATATCGTGAAATCTATGGAGAATATGCAGACGGGAATGGAGAGGCTTTCCAGTGTTTTACATAGCGGAGAAGAGCAGGAGGAACAGGAGCAGTCATAACCTGTAAAAGGAGAGGATGCCAGGAATTAGCAGTCCTCTCCTTTTGTGATTAATTCAATATTTCCAATCCCACATTCCAATATAGCAGTTCCCAATGTGTGCCCTGTGTGTATTTGTCTGGTTGAGCCGGAACATTTTATACCATTTCCATTGACGTTAATCTTACCCAGTGCGTAGGTAATATTATAATCAAAATCTTCTTTTCTGTTTTCCAGCAAAAGTCTGCAGTTTCCCACGCCACAGCTTATTTTCATATTTTTCTCGATACAACCCTCAAAAAAATATTTATGTTTTTATACATAGTAAATGTCAATGTGTCCGAAGCTTGTATTTCCCCGGATATAGAGCGTTGCATTGCTGTTTCCCACCGGAGTGCCATGCTCATCAACGGTGCCAAAGGAATGGTTTAATTCGGTCTGTATCTTCCATTCTTTTGGAATGTAAAGGACAGTCTCACCAAAACTGTTTTCAATATCTACATAGGCGCAGTCCTTCTGGATTATGACGTTGTCGAAATATACGGTGGTGCTTCCGAAATTATTTTTCACACGTGCATTGCAGAAATCATCAGAGTTAATATAGCGGATGGCAGAGCCGAAATTGTTTTCGCAGATTATGTTTTTGCCGTTGCATTGTTCGCTGCTGCTTCGGTTTTCCCAGTGATATTCCTTTGCTGCAAAATGTCTTTTCTTTCTTTTCCCGCCAAAGAGTATGGAGAGTCCAATGCCGGAGAGCAGAGCCACAAGTATAGCGGTCCAGGGCGTCAACAATTCAATGCCCAGGGGCTTGTCAAAAATGATGTAGAGAAATGCCAGGGCAAATGTGATGTTGCAAAATTCCAGATAACGGATGCCGTCAAAGAGCAGCCACAGGGAAAAGATTGTCAGTAGGATCGTAGTAATGCCGATATCAGGCAGGATGCCGGTTTTGCTCAAAAGGATGCATACGGCGGCCAAAAGAAAGAATATTCCCCAGAATGTTTTGTGTTTTTTCATCGATGTAACCTCTTTTCTTCTAATTTGCGTCTTAATGGTTTATAGTAATACCGTGAAACGTAGACCTGCTTGTGGGTATCGGCAAAAGCCACCACACTGGAGGCGGTTAGGTTTCGGTTAATAGAGTAAATATGGTTGGTGTTTACATCTGTAAAAAGCGAGTTTCTGTGCTGCCCCGGCGGTTTCGCTGACTGCCCTTTGTATGGCGGCGATCTCTTCGGTCAGCCCCCGGCAGCGGATCAGGACTTCATTTTCCGCCAGAGAATCATCTATCTCTATTCTTATTTTCATTGGTTTCACTCCCGGTCAATGTCTGATGTATGTATTCTTTCCTGTATTTTAAATTAAGAAAAGACGGATGTAAATAGTTTTTTGCCAAGTGGTTAATTCTTGTGGACAAGAGGTAAGACATTTTATGGTGAATGTCACAAAACGCCTATTTTTTGACGTGAAGTGGGGTAAAAGCCTGAGGGAAAAAACCGATATATA
>JAMPFA010000081.1 GCA_023664725.1 Roseburia sp.
ATCCAAAGTACCACCGGGGCACCAAAAATCGCCGTCACCGTGCTGATGCTAAGCTCTGTGGGAGCAAGCATTGTCTTTGCCAACAAATCGCAAAAAAGGCAAAAAACACTGCCTCCCAAAAAACAGGCAGGTATCATTCGGATTGGCTCTGTGGTATTCAGCAATTTTTTCACCAGATGGGGGGCAGCGATCCCCACAAAGGAGATGGGCCCTGCAAATGCCACAATGCATGCGGAGAGGATACTGGAAAAAATCACAATGCACACCCGAAGAACCGCTAAATTTACACCTGCATTCCTTGCATAAGTATCCCCCAGATGATAAGCGCCTAAGGGCTTTGACATCAGAAAAACCCCAAGATATGTAATGGAGACCACCACCGCCATAACTTTTACACTTTCCCAGGTCATCCCCGAAAAACTCCCCCTTGACCAGTTGTGGAGATTTACAATATCCGCATCATCCGCAAAAGTAACTACCAATTCTGTAATGGCTGAGCAAATGTAACCGATCATCACCCCGCTGACCACCAGCATGGACATATTGTTTATCCTGCGGGACATTAGCAGTACAAATCCCATGGATAACATAGCACCGATAAATGCGGCAAAAATCATGGCCGCCGATGTCACCCTGATCTCTTTTCCCATGAGAAAAACCATCACAAGTGCCACCATCATTTTTGCGCCGGAAGAGATTCCTAACACAAAGGGACCTGCAATGGGATTGTTGAAAAATGTCTGCAAAAGATATCCCGCAAGTGAAAGCGCCCCTCCAAGGATCAGCACCGATACTGCCCTTGGAAATCGGATATCCCACAAAATCCTCGTTATGGTTTCACTGCCCTCCCGGCCAGAAAATGCCTTTACCATATCCGGCAATGCAATCTGAACGCTTCCGATGCAGACATTCAGCATGAAAAAAAATAGCGTGCCTATCCCAAGAAAAATACATACCGCCGTAAATCTTCTCTTTCTCTTTTTATCCATATGAAATCCGGCCTTTCAGTCTAAATGGTATAAATAGTGCATCGCATCCTCTTTCCCCCGGAGCATAGCATGGATATCTTCCATTAAATAACCGATGGAAAGAGACTGCTGGTACATATCATTTGTAGTACAAAACACATTGCCATCTTTTACCGCCTTAAAATCTGCAAGCAGCCCACACTTGTCAAGAAGCTCCTCCAGATCAGCCACCCCGCCGTCAATGGAACTGTTATAGATCAGAAAATCTGCATCTTTTGCACCAGCGTAAAACTCTTCCACCTGCATGTTCACAGTGGAACGCTTAGTATCCGGATCCCCTAAGTCCTCAAAACTATATTTCCCCCCTGCCAGTTCTATCATTTTAGGAATATAATCAGAAGACTGGCGCACCTGCACCAGTCCATTGGAAGTAATATAAAAAAACGCTGCGGTCTTATCTGTTTTTTCGGATGCACTTACCCTATCAAGAATAGCCTCCTGCTCCGCAAATATTTTTTTCGCTTCCTCTTCCTTCCCAAGCAGCGCACCGTAAAATTTTACCCATTCCACCCTGCCTAAGGGATGGGGCTCATAGCTGGAATAATCTATCATCACAGGGATGCCAAACTCCTCCAGTTTTTCCACCACTTCGGGAGAATGGGAAATCATGGTATTTTCTACGGCAAGGGTACAGTGGTTGGAAACGATCATCTCATAGTCCGGCTTGTTGTATTTTCCCGCATAGAGAATGTCTCCTCTATGCATGGCTTCCCTGGCCTCTTCAATATACCAGTCCTCCTCCTTTTGTCCGGAAAAACCAATGGCATCTAAGGCCTTCAGATTACCGAACATATCCATCACAGCGGAGGCCACCAGATAAATATCTTTTATGGGACGTTTTAAAACTGCGATGTTATCATCCAGATTTTCCGGCACATCCTTTCCCTCCGGCACCACTAAAAACCGTGCATCGTCCACCGTTGTAGTAAGCAAAACATAACCTCCCTCATAGTGATCCACTGTAAAATTTCTGGCATGGGAAAGTTCCTTTTTTACCGCTGTATCTGAATGGAATGTGATGGTATATTCCACTTCGTGGGGGGTACTCATAGCCACCGTATCGCCAATGACATCTATTGGCTCATCGAATTTTAAAACCGGAATCTCAAAAACGGAATCCCCCTCTGCATTTACCGGCAGATATTTTTCTCCATCCACCATCATATAATCATAATTCGGGCTGCTCCACTGCAGGGCTGCAATGGCTTTTCCCTCTGTGACAGCCAGCGTTACGGGAGATAAAATCTCTGCCTTACCGCTTCCGCCCTCAAAAGTGATTTCCATGCTGTACGTACCATCTTCCAGTTCCATCGCTTCCTCTGCCGATCCCTCATCCTCGGCGGAAACCGGGTCAGAGACACTGACTTTGTGGTCGTACCATTTCCCCTTTTTCCCAATCAGCGCCAGGTCAAATTCTGTATCCAATGCAGGAACAGGCACATCAAAGCCATAGACTTCCTCCGTCATTCCATCGCTGTATGTAACGGTATCTTCTGTGGGCAAAAGCAGAGCCGCACCTTCCTTCTCTGCATCCTCAGCCAGTCCCACATAGAGATTTCGTATCGTTTTAGAAACGAGGGAAATGTGGATTGTCATCTCCCCGTTTTTCACCGTCAACGTTCCCTTGCCGTCACAAGCTTCGTTGACATGAAACATGCTGCTGTCTGTTTTAAACTCTGCCTGGTAAACTCCATCCGGCAGTGTAACCTTTTCCCCATCTGCCCCGGCTTTTGCACTGCCCTCTGTGGATTCCTCCGATATGGATTCCGACGGTGTCTCTGTATCTTTTTCCAGGACAACCGCTGTATCTTTTGACTTTCGCACTCCATTGTCAGCCTGGCATCCCGCAAGCAGTACGGCGGAGAGCATCACCATTGAAAGTAAAATTCTCTTTATCATCTTCTAACCTCATTTTTCCTACTGATTCATCGCCTCTGCTGTATGCTCCACGTAAATCTTCTGGATGGCATCAATGGAACCAATACCGGTAATCTGTGCTTCCACACTCTCAAAATTTCCGGAAGCCTGAAACATGCTGATCCAGGAATCTTCCTCTTCCCCTGCCATATCGTTATTGGCATGGTCGCCTGCCACCACCATCAGCGGACGAAGAATTACTTTTTTATAACCCGCCTGTGTAACAGCTTCTATCACTGCCTCGCAGGAGGTCTCCTCCGGCTCTCCCTCCACTGTGCCGATAAACACATTCTCGTATCCAAGAGCTCCCATTTGTGACTGCATCTGACTGTAGGAAACTTTGGCCGTATGTGACGTTCCATGCCCCATAAACACAAATGCCGTTCCATCCTCTTTCGCCGCATCCAGACTGCCATAGCCTGCATCCCCTACTGCTGCCTCTGTAAGGGCTTTTGCAACCGCCTCTTTATCCCCATTGATCACTGTGGCATCCGTTCCCACCTGACCTAAAAGGGGCTCTGCGATTTTTACTGTCTCAAACTGATCCTGATATGCTTCCACGGATTCCATCAGTTCATCATATTCTGCGCCATGCATCAGATGAGTGGGCTGTACCACTAAATTTTTTACCCCGTTTGCCACTGCCCGCTCCAAAGCCTGATCCATATTGTCAATAAACTCTTGGTCACGGGACTGGATATGGTTAATGATGATCTGTGCCGTAAAGGCTCTTCTTACCGACCAGTCAGGATTTGCCTCCTGTATGGCATCTTCAATCCCCTTGATGTCATCCACACGGCTGCCGTTAAAGGAAGTGCCAAAGCTGACTACAAGAATTTCATTTTCACCGATCTCATCCTGATTCCTGGGATCGTCTTTTGATGCATCGCCTGTATCCCTGCCAAAATAGTCCGGGTCTGCATTTTCCCCTTCCACAAGCTCTTTTTGCGCATCTGTCAGCGCATCCCATGCGGCCTTTGCCTTGGCACACTGCTCATCAGTATCTGCAGTTCTCTCCTGCACATAGATTGCATCAATCAATGCGGCTGCCTCATCTGCTGCTGTCTCATCAGAATTCTCTTCTGTCAATCCGGTGTCTGCCTGTTCTGACTCCTCCGAACTCTCTTCTTTCTGCTCTGACGCTTTTGCACTTTCCTCTTTCTTCTCTGCCAGCGCCGAGGCCTCCTTGGAACAGCCTGCCAATATCATAGAGCAAGCCGTAACACCTGTCAATAAAGCAACTACGAATTTCTTCTTCATTTTCTCCTCTTTCCCCCTTGTTTGAACAAGGATTTTTATTCTTTTCCACGTGCCCCTGCAATAAAAAAATCCTCCACTGTGATTAAAACTACGGTAAAGGATTTGTACACAAAACAAACCTGCAGAACACACTGCACAGACAACTGTCCTCATGCTTTCTGCAAATTAAAACGTACAACCAGTTACTCGTGGCCCGAAACAAATGTTTCTGTACAGCATTCAGGCAGGTCTCCCGGCTTATAGATCGTGGTTTGTAAACCTTCGCATCGGCCGTCTTCCCAGGAAAAAATCTCTTTGATTCCCAGTGACATATCGGCTCCTGCTCCCTAATTACGGTGACGAGTTCGTACAGGATTTGCACCTGTTTCCCTTTTCACCAAAACCAATGCACTATTTCCACACATTGTTTTGACACCTGTATGCTCTATATTCAATTGTTAAGAGTATATCATATATTTTCTTAATGTCAATATGGGCAAAAATATATAATATAAATGTTGCATATAAATGTAAAAATATAAATATGTTAAAATTAATCTAATTTAAACTATAACAAAAACTATCGAACTTTCCCAAAAATACGGCTATATCCATAAGTCATCGGCATATCCGTCATTTCGCGCAGACTCTTTTTAACCGGATAATCATCTATCATTTTATTTGAACAATTGTTCGGGCAATGCACATCGTTACACCCAGCGCAGATTCCTTTACACTGAATGTTCTCATCCTGCGTAAGCTCCGAAATAAACACCACGCTCTTTTTAGGCTGCATACAAAAAGCCGAGTTACAGTCCACTTTAAGCGAAAACTCTTTTAACATGCGTGGTAACATCTCCAATGGAAACTCTTCTTCACTGCCCGGAAAATGATATCTTGCAACATGACAGTCCGTATTTTCCCTGATATAACTATTATAAGCCTCATATCCCTGCATTAAAAGTTCACTTGCCAATACCTCAATCATATAGCTTTGTGAGAGCATATCCTTCTCATTATATTTTTCCTGTAAGCGATCTACTCCGTTGCCAAGGGACATAACAACGCCCTCGTACTTTGTGCCATTACTATCTATATATTGCTGATTTTTCAGAGTAAATTCTTTTCTCTCCCAAAAGGCTTCTTTTCGCATCAATGGAAGCATTTCCTCTGCCACTGTCCTAAACTCGGCCGTCCCGGTTTCTCCATAATGAAATTTCCTACGCACTCCCTCTAAAAATGAAGGCGCTAAGAACTTATTAAGTACATCCGGAAAAAAATCAGCCATTGTTCATCAGTCTCCCATTTGCCAACACCCTTCGTATATAACTTCTAATCCTGTCATTCACAATATCCGCCACTTCCACCGTCGTCATATTATCGTAATCTTTACTATAAATCGCCGGTAAATAGTGCACCTGTGTATTCACTCTTCTAAGTGACCACTCTTCAAAGACCTTGTATGAATCCACCAAAACCACCGGAACAATCGGAACCTTTGCTTTCATCG
>JAMPFA010000082.1 GCA_023664725.1 Roseburia sp.
GGATGTAAGAATAGTGAGAACCTTTTGCTTTTTTGAATTGCCACCCATCTGCTAAAATGATATTTTCTATCTCCCGGAATCTCATGTTGTAACCTCCTTACAATTATATTATACGCATTATGCGTATATAAATCAAGGGAAAAATTTAAAATTTTGAAAATATAAGTATTTGCAAATTACCAAATATGAAAACCTGTATTTTGAGAAAAACGTACAATTTTTTTGGGCAGTTTAGAGAGGAGAAGTAAATGATATTTTTTAATAATCATATACCACCAAATGAAGCTTTTTTGGAGCAGATTAGAGATTATTTCCGTATGTGTTCAAAAACAGAGAGACAAAGATATGTCACAGATACAGACAAAAACAAAGAAGGGCAATATACAGAAGAATCGGCAAAAAAGACAGCAGATGCAATGACCGTAAAGGAAGCGGAAAGGTTTGCGGACAAACGGATACAGACCGCAAAAATCAAAGAGGAAAAGAACTGTATGGACAGCAAAGAAGTATTTGATTTTCTGAACGCAGTCATAGAACAGACGAAAGACGGAACTTTAAAATGGATCCGTGTTGACAGTGGAGCGAGAACAGAAAATAAAGGCAGTCACGCATACGAGGCGGTGACCAGACATGGAAGTATTTTAATAAAAAAGCAAGCAAACACATGTTGTTACGGCACTTCTTTGCACATAGCGAAAGAAGTCGGGGAATACCACGATATTTTAGGAGTCTACTCGTTCTGGGGACAAGCAGATCGTGACAAAGCACAGTACCAGGATTTGCAAGATCACATAGAAGCAATTTATACCCTGATTCATGAACGCAGGATGAAACATGTCTTTAAAAACCTGTACGAAGGGATTGTAAGAAGGGAGGATAAAAGCACAGATGAATAATTTTACAAAAGCATTTATCAGGACGGCCACAAGATACGCAGAATACATAGAAGTAAAAATTCTGAAAAGCGCAAAAATAAAGGGACCGTGTACAGAACAGCCTCTTGATCTGGGTCCAGGACAGGTCATTGATCTGGACCCGCCAGAGTTTGAAGAGGAACTGCGCAAAGAAATGCAGACAATGATCAAAACGGCAGAGCTGTTGGTGGCGGCAAGGCACCAGAAGGAACAGAAAAACACGCCAAGGCAAGAAGAGAATTTAATCAGATACTATCTGAGCTACAATGAAGATACGGATGATTTAGAAATAACCCCAGGATCCAAAGGATGTATACAGCTGCACGGAAAAAGGGATATAGAATGGTTTATTGATGAAATCCGGAACACCTTCAACGAAAACATGGGTAAAAACAAGGGAGAGAAAGATAAGGAAGACGGGAGGAACAGTCCATGAGCGCAGAGAATGTAAAGAAATTTTATGAGACCATAGCAAGGATAATTTCAGAGCGGGAAGGCGTCAAAGTAACAGTAAAAGTCAAAAAGAAAGATGCGGCGGCCTGACAGCCGCAGGAAAGGAGATACAGATGAAATATTCCAGAGAAGAAGTATCAGAAGAGGTGGATAAAACAATTGTTAGCTTGTGCGAGAAATGTAGAGAAAGAGGTATCAATGAACAGACTGTGAAACTTGCGCATACCTTGGCAGATTTGCTCGAGGTAAGGGCATCCATGCCGGATTGGAGAGAGAAAACCTTATAAGTCCAATCAACAAGAGTTCTCCCAGAGCAGAGGCACGGATCTGGCATAAAAAACCTACCCATTTCACCTATTTTTTTTGCCGGCCAATCATTTCATAACATTATCCTAAAGTACAGTTTATTGCCGTGCCTCTGTTCTGGGAGAACAAAAGGGACACCCATAAGATTGGAGTACATACATAGATGGAAAAGAAAGATGCAGTTTTTCGTTCCGAAGAGGAACTGTCAGAAGTGAAAGGAAATGCATGGTCTATCGGCGCATATAACATCCCGGAAAATCCAGTGAAGTACCTGGGGAGCTTAAGGGCAGAGAGAGACATTTATCATTATTACCGGGACAAGAATGGGAAGTATTTTTATGAAAGCGAAAGGACACTTAAATTTGACCGGGAAATGAGAGAGGCGCAGGAGAGGCACAGGAGTAAGAAACACAGAGCCTATACTGCATAGAGGATTAAAAAGATGTATGAGCAGATAAATATATTTGATTTGACGCTTCCCACGTTCCAGATCGATAAGCCCATCCGCCTGATTGAGTTATTTGCAGGGATTGGAAGCCAGGCAATGGCACTAAGGGGCTTAGGGGTGGATTTTGAACACTACAGGGTAGTAGAGTTTGATAAATATGCCATAAAAAGCTATAACGCCATCCACGGCAAAAACTTCCCAGTAACGGATATCACACAGCTAAAAGGGAAGGATTTAGGAATTACAGAAACGGATAAGTACTGTTATATCATGACCTATTCCTTCCCCTGCCAGGATTTATCCCTTGCCGGAAAGCGGAAGGGCATGAAGAAAGGAAACAATACACGTTCCAGCCTGCTTTGGGAAGTGGAAAGGCTTTTAGTCCAGACAAGATGCCTCCCACAGGTGCTGCTTATGGAGAATGTTCCACAAGTCCACAAACAGGAAAACATGACCGATTTTCAGAAGTGGATAGATTTTCTTGGAAGCATGGGATATTCCAGCTACTGGCAGGACTTAAACGCAAAAGATTACGGTGTGGCGCAGAACCGTAACAGATGCTATATGGTAAGCATTTTAGGCGAATACAATTATAAATTTCCAAATCCCACACCGCTTCAAAAGACAATGAAAGATTATCTGGAGGATGAGGTGGAGGAAAAATATTACATAAACACCGAAAAAGCCAGAAAGCTGATCAGGGAATTGGTAAAGAACGGGACTTTGCGGGATGACCGGGATTATGAAATGGAGGGAAATTATAACCAGAGTGGAATAGTCCATGGAGAAAATTCTATATGCAGGACAATCTTAGGGGCAGCCAACGGAGGAAATGAACCCAAAATATGTGTTGATCTGTCTGTAAAAGAGCCTAAAAAAATAACGGTGGGCAACTGCATCACGGAAAAGGATAGAGGCATAAGCAGCCAAAAGCAGATTGGAAATGGAGTAATTGAATGTCAGAAAAGATATTAGGGAATATCTACGGATTTGACGGAGGAAATTTTGCAGGGAATGTGTATGGAAAAAATCATGAAGCACCAGCAATCCGAACATACCAGGGCGGGAACCAGCAGCCAATGATCGCTATCATGCGGGGCAGGAACCCGGATAATCCCTCAGACCGTACCACAGGAAGCCCGAAAGAGCAGAGGCTTGAGCCAAACAGCCAAGGGATTTGTAATACTCTAACGAGTGTTCAGAAAGATAATTTAGTTGTGGAAATTGAAAGTACATACCGCATCCGAAAACTTACGCCTTTAGAATGCTGGCGACTGATGGGATTTTCTGATGAAGATTTCCGCAAAGCAGAAAAAGAAAACAGTAATTCGCAGCTATACAAACAGGCAGGAAATTCCATTGTAAAAGATGTGCTGACAGCAATTTTTGGACAGATGATACCGGGAGGGCAAAAATGAGGATAGGGCTAATAGATGTTGACAGCCACAATTTCCCAAATCTTCCGCTCATGAAATTATCAGCATGGCATAAGCAGCAGGGGGATACTGTTGAATGGTACGATTTAATGACTGCATCAGCAGTATATATGGATAAACACGAGTTTTATTATGACAAAGTTTATATGTCGAAAATATTTTCCTTCACCCCGGATTATGAACACTTTGTTTTAGCAAAAAAAGTACAGCAGGGAGGAAGCGGATACTGCATCTTCCTTGAAAATGGGAAAGAGGTTTACCACAAAGAAAATGACACTCAGCTTTCCTATGAGGTTGAACACATATACCCGGATTACAGCCTATATCCTGAATTAACAAAAGACACAGCCTATGGATTTATGAGCAGGGGCTGTCCAAGAGGATGTAAATTCTGCCACGTTGAAGCAAAAGAGGGAAAATACGCATACAAAGCAGCTGATCTGTCAGAGTTTTGGAGAGGGCAGAAAAACATAGTCCTGCTTGACCCGAACACGATAGCCTGTAAAGACTGGAAAGACATTTTAGGACAGCTTATAGAAAGCCGTGCATGGGTGGATTTTTCGCAAGGTGTTGACATACGGCTTATGACAGAAGAAAAGGCAGAAACGATAAAACAGATTAAGACGAAAAACATTCATTTTGCGTGGGATAGGTACGAAGACAAAGACAAAATTCTCCCCAAATTTAAGATGTTTCGTGACTTGACAGGGTATGATTACAGGAAATTGACAGTGTATATGCTTTGTAACTTTAACACTACTTTTAAACAGGACTTAGAAAGAGTATATACGCTGAGGGATTTGGGATATAGCCCATATGTGATGTTATATGACAAAGAACACATACCAAAAGGGCATAGGCTCAAACACCTGCAGAGGTGGGTGAATAATAGGATTGTATTTAGAAGCTGTGATAAATTTGAGGATTTCGATTGCAGAAAGTAGAAGGAAAATCCAACGCTGGGTAAATATGCGGGCAGTTTTTGAAAAAGTAAAGAGGTTTGAGGAATATAAAAAAAGAGGAATTTGAAAATGAGATATGAAGAAATCATGATGCAGTATGAGAGATGCCGTGAAGCGCAGCAGGAAAACGAAAGCATGGAAGCGGCAGTTTTTACGGTACAGATCTTAGAAATGGTAGGAGCCGAAAGGCTGGAAAAAGCCATAAAAGCACCGCCGGGCAGTAATGCAGCAGAGGAGTATAACGAAGTCTGCCAGAAGCTGGCAGAATGGACAGGCCAGAGTATGGAAGCGGCAGACATGCAGATAAAAAGGGCAAAGGAGCGCATAGACGCAGTTTCCATAGATCAGCGTCCAAGAGATAAAAACGGGCAGCTCCACGACCTGTGCAGGACATGCCGGAGGGAGCTGGAAGGAGGATGCCGGGAAATCTGCTACATGTCAAAGATAGTAAAGGAAATGCTAAGCAGAAAGGGGGCTTAAGAATGGTCATAGATAGTGGCGGAAATTTATGCCAGAGGGTTCCAGATGCGCAGGCGGCGGCAGAGCTTGGCGTATGTGTGGCGTATATGCACCAGCAGATGAGGCGGGGCCTGTGGGATTTAGGGGAAGTGATACCACCGTCAAAAAAGAATGGAAAGACAAATTATGCGTACCACATATACCGGGAAAAACTGGATATGCACCTGTATGGAAACGGAAAGACTGCAAGGCAGTTAGAGGAGCTGCAGAAACAGAACTTAAAAATGATAAAACTTGAAGCGTTAGACGCAGGACATACCATAGAGAAAATATCCAAGGAACTGGAAAAAACCAGCACAGATGCAGACACAGTAAGGGATTACATAAAGGAAGTCTCACTTGCGGTAAAGAAAATAGAAGTGCTGGCTGGGTAGAAATTTCAGAAAAATTTTAGAAAGGAGCCAGCCTCCGGCCGGGGCAAGGTGTACACGGGCTTCTTAGGAACATGCAGGAAATATTAGATTTTTTGAAAGGGGAAGAATCGTTCAAAACGATAAGGGAGATCTGGAAACCACAGGGGCGAGACGGACAGGATGCAGCATGTGCGGTTTTGGGA
>JAMPFA010000083.1 GCA_023664725.1 Roseburia sp.
ATCCGCTCCACATCATCTATCGTCCTTCCGCAAAAGGTACATTTTTCCAACCGAATATCATCCCTCCTCTCGTTTTGGCTTATTTTATCATTTTGTTTGAAATTGGTTTTTTCGCAGAAATGAACAGGATCTTATATACTGCATCGGCAGGCAGTTTTTGCAGAAATGGCAGTATGCGGAAAATATATATAATGGTTATATGCAGTAGATCAGCAGGAGAGGAGGGATGCGGGATAAGGAGGATGGCATATAGACTGATTATAGGTATGCTTGCCAGAGTATTATGCACTTTTGCAGGATTTATCATAGGTACTCTGATAATGCGGATGTACTATCTGATAACTTTTTGAGTTCTGAAGGATAAGGGTTCCATTTCTGCCAAAATTCCATAAACCTCAAAAAAGTTAGAATGTCTGTGCAGCGGAAGACTGCAAAAATCTAACGAAGGAGGCATTACAAAAATGAAACAGGAGATTTTAGACATTCTCGTTGGCGAGCGAATGGAGACCCTTGAGGACATTGCTGGCAGTGACGAGGAGTACCAGGCTGTGAGGAAGGAACAGCTGGAAGCCTTTAAGCATCTCGAAGAGATGGGGCTGAGCAGCGAACAGAGGGAGGCGGTTGACGACATCCTCAGCAAGGTCAACAGGAGCGGTGCAGTTTACGGCAAGATCGCCTTCAAACAGGGTTTGAAGGACGGGGCGAAGCTCATGGCTGAACTGAAAGGGATCATCTGGTCCTGACTGGCGGATCTGCCGAAATTTGAGGAGTCCGATTCCTTGTGCATCTGAAGGGTTTCGCCCTTTTTTGTGCAGGAGAACGGGAGAAGAGAGCTGCGGGATACTGGCTTTTTGAGCCATGCCGACAGCTCTTTTTTCTTTGGCATATCTTTTGGTATATAGTTTGGGAGCGAAGTCATTTCTCTGGATGAAAAAGAAGGATACACTGGTCTATCACATTTTCAACAATCCGCACCTCTTCAGGGGTCAGCTTATCCAACTTTTCAGACAGGAGCAACTGATCCTTGTCGATGATGTCGCCAGTCAGCAGATAATCACAGCTTACCCCAAGGGCATTGGCAATCTTCATCAGATTCTCAGGCCTCATGGCCCGCTTTCCGCCCTCCGCATAGCTTACAAACTGTGTTGTGAGTTCGCTCTTTTCCCCCAGCATCTCCTGTGTCATCCCTAATTTTTTCCTCCGCTCCATGATCCGCTTCCCGACTTCCTCCAAATAAAGTTCAATATCCATGCCATCCAGCCCTCCTTTGATTCTTTGTTAAATTTTATCAACGGCATATGAAAAATTTAATCGCTCATTGTTGACTAAAGTAAACAATGTGGTATAATTTATAAGTTAGTGGTATTTCAGGCTGAAAATTTATTACAGGAAAACCAATGAAGGAGGACAGACATGGGATTATTTTCAAAAAAGACATTGACCTGCGAGCGATGTGGGAAGGAGTATGAGGCGAGGATCAGCATAGGCTCTAAATTATGCCCCTTATGCCAGCAGCGGGAAAAGGATGCGAAAAAAGAGGTCAGCGGTTATGTATCATATGGTGAGTGGATCGGAAGGAAGTACAACGAGGACGAGCTGAAGGCCATCGCACAGCACAGGGACGATATCCTCGAAAGCCACAGGAACACCCGCACTGTCACAAGGGAGGAGTTGAAGCAGGCGGGGGATAATTATAAAAAGCTCTCGGAGAGCGAGGCTGTTGACATTTACGAGAGGGCATTATATTCACTGGTGGATGTGAGAAAAGGTGCCGCATATGCGGCAAAAGGCTTTTTCTGCCTGCCCCAGTATGAAGGGGTCGTGGTGGCGGCGGAGGATGTGTTTGCCGTGGCATACTGCAGGGATCTTAAGCTGGTGCAGTCGAAGGATTCCGCCAATGTGGAGGCACTCCTGTGTGTGGCATTTACCAACGACCCGTACATACCTGTGTTCCCCGTGGTGTATTTCGGTAAAATCGGGCTGTTCGCCATGAAGAGCAAGAGCGGGAGGCAGGGAGTGGAGGAAATATTCTCCAGAAGATGCCCGAACCTGCTCTATCCCGTCATGGAAACAAAACAGCTCAAAAAAATACTGAAAAGCGAGGCAAGCAAGGGCAGCATCGACAGCCAGACGATGCTTAAGTACCTTTCGGATGTGGAATCTGGCTTTGGGATGTTTGACGGCAGGAACATGGCGGATACCCTTCCCCAGGAATCATTGGACAGGCTTTCCGCATACGGTTTCATCCCGTGGACGGAGGTAAGCAGGCTGATGAAGCTGGAGGGGATGTTTTCCCAGTCATTCTGGGAGAAGATCCAAGAGAAGGTTGTGGTGCAGTATTATTAAAGGACGGCATGAAAAAATGATACAGGGAGGGATTCCATGCAGGAAATTCAGCAACAGCAGGGCAGCGGGCTGGCAAGGATCGAGTCGGTGCAGGACCCTGAAGTCAACAGGGCACTGTTTACGATTTACAGCAACCTGATCGAGCCAGTGGCACAGATTGAAAGGACCCACAGCGAGATCCTTGATACACAGCAGGTCATTGCGGAAAATGAGGGGAAGATCAGGTTTTCGGTATCGGATGCCGTCCGCCGCACCATACGGAAGTGGCCATTGATGGCGGTAGTAGTATTTGTAATACTCTATATACTGTCCTGCCTTGAGGCTGTGGCGGATATGACGGTATCCATGGGGCTCATAAATGCGGCGGTTGGTGCCATGATCCTTTCAGCGGCATGGGCTTTTGGCACAGAGGCGGTTTCCACTGCTTCCCGTGAAAGGAAACGGAAGGAAATTTATGATTATGCGGTGGATGCACTGCCCAAACTGGAGGACAGCCTGCAACGGCAGGTAAGCCAGATCAGGGAAGTGATCCTGTTCGTCCCGCCGAAATACAGGTTCTCGGAGGCACTGAGGTATTTTGTGGAGTCCTATTCAAATTCAAGGATCGACAACCTCAAGGAGGCCGTGAATTCCTTTGATACCTATTATTTCAGGTCCCAGTCGCTCCAGATGCAGAGGGAGATATTGGAGATACAGCAGGAAAACAGTCTGCTGCTTCAGGCGATAGCTTACAACCAGCTGTGCATGATGGGGCAGCTGGACGGCATCCAGAGGGATATCTGGCTCTCAGGCGGGATATTCAGCTGACAGGGGCTGATGGCATGGAAGGGATAATTCTATTTCTGCAAAAATCTTCCGTGCCAGAGTGTGGTATTATCAATCTATCAAAAGAAGAGCCAAAGCCATAAGGCTTTTCCAGAGAAGATTCCATACATTGTCCTCCTAAAACAATAGATGGGAATAGAAAAGGCAGATAGGGAAAGAAATTTCCTGGTCTGTCTTTTTTCTTGTCGGAAAAATTCATTTTATATCAAAAGAGAAAAGAGGGGGATGAATGGTATGGATGCAAAATTTGAATGTGGTACTATAATCAAGGGAATTGACTTAAAAGGTCTTCCTCTCTGCAAAATCTTATCTGAAGATATGTGCATGAGGGATTACCAATATAAGGTGGGGATGAATGAGGATGTGAACCCGCTTGTGGTGGAAGGAAGCTGTAAGGAGGGGCTTTATTTTACCCTGGCAGGAGACATCTGCAGATTCCTGAAATATGGGACAAAGCTGGCTCTGGTATCCGTGCCAGATGAGGAGGATGTATATGTTGATGTCATGAAGTTCAGGACCCACAGGCTTGAGATCAGAGAGATCATTCCGCTCTCGGATGTCAGGGCATGGGAGTGGATGGCCCAAAATGGGGCTGATATATGTACGGGTAATGGTGATGCTTTCAGCCATGCCGTATGCAATGGGTATTGGGATGCGGTAAAGTTCTTGGCTGGGCATGGTGCAGATGCCACGGCAGATGATAGTTTTGCCATTGAATTTGCTGCCGAAAGCAGTCGGCTGGATGTGGTGAAATCTTTAGCTGGGTATGGGGCTGATGTAACCGCAAATGACAGCCGTGCAGTCAGGAGTGCTGCAAGGAACGGACATTTAGATGTCGTAAAATTTCTGGTGGAGAAGGGTGCGGATGTGACGGGATGCGACAATTATGCCGTCAGGGTTGCCGCTGCAAACGGGCATCTGGATGTCGTGAAGTATCTGGTGGAAAACGGTGCAGATGTCACGGATGCGGATAATTATGCAATCCTCCATGCTTCTTATAACGGATATCTGGATATGGTGGATTTCCTGGTGGAGCATGGAGCCGATGTGAAAGCAAACAACGGTTATGCAGCCGAGCTTGCCGCTGATAATGGGCATCTGGAGGTTCTCAAGTACCTTGTGGAACATGGGGCTGATGTGAATGTATTTGGGAACCGTGCGAGTGGCATTGCTAATAGGAAAGGGCATGAGGATGTGGTCAAGTTCCTGCAGGAAAAGGGAGTTTCCATAAATTAAATAGGTTACACAAAAAGGGCTGTGGATTTCTGCAGTCTTTTTTAGTATATAGGAAAATCCTCTTCCGCTCTTTTTTATTCCATCGGGAATTCTCAGCATTGCTAATGCTACAGAAATGGAATCTAACGGCGAATATACTGTAAACCTTACAGAATCTGAGGGTGGATTCATGCAGTTTACCGATGACTGCTTAATCGGCTCTACAGCATCTCAGGAAGGCTACCAGATGGTGCAAATTGATGAAAATGGAGAACTTGTTGAAATAGAGAATGATGGCACAATCTGGGCTTTTAGAAAAGGCGATCAGGTGGAGATAGAACTGATTCCTGATGACGGATATCAGGTATCTTCTTTTACCATAAAGGATATGAATACAGAGAAAGTTTTGGCTCAAAAAGAAACGAGTGATAACTTTTTCCAGTTTGTGATGCCAGCGAAAAATGTTGTAATCGCAGCAACATTTTCGGATGGATCAATATCTTCCATTCCTATTGTTGATGAAGGTAAGAGCAATAAGGAAGATATAGAGTATCAGGATATTACTGAAACTGGTGAAATCTCTAAGGCAGAGGTGGAAGAAGTTATTACCGATGTAATTACTGAGAATTACATAAAGAGTCATCTTAACGAAGAATATGTGACAGTTGGAGAGAACATCCAGCTTGCCAATGTATTGCTCGTTAAGAATACAATGTTTGATGGAAAATATGTGGAGGATGATGATACGATTGACTCCATTATGTATTCCATTCAGGAAGGTGACGAGAATGTAGAGGCTAACCTTATGAAAGTTCTCGGCCAGGTTCCTGCTTATACAATGGTTTATGATTTAAACAGCGAAAGTGATTATTATGTTACTTATGCTAATACCATGATGAAAGATGAAGACTATACTGTTCAGGATGTGGCATTCACAATAGCGGATGAATCGTAAACGGTAGATAGTCCGTACCCACACAAAACAGGAACAAACCTGTATGATAGA
>JAMPFA010000084.1 GCA_023664725.1 Roseburia sp.
ATAATTACAGTTTTAACAACACGCTCCTGATTGCCATGCAGAAGCCCGGAGCAACCTTAGTAGCAGGCTTTTTATCCGATTAATCGGATAAGTACCCGGAGTAAAGAGAGGAAAAAAGAAATGAATATAAAAGACAGTCAGATTCGATTGTCTTTTTTTATTGCAGAGAAAGGATATAAGTACCTTTATAAACTGGTGGAGGAAAGTAAAATGAAAAATGTCTTTTTGGTTTTGGGTACAAAGGTAGTAGATAAAAATGTTAAGGCAGAGGCAAACAGTACCTGTGCATTTATGGCTTATCAGCCGAAGATGCCGGAATCTGTGAGAAAGCTAAGGAAAGAAAAGAAATAACGTGAAATTTTATTATGATTCTCTGATAGACAAAACTGTTGGTTGTCTTATGAAAGAAAACATTGTAAGTGCAGATGAAGCAGAGATATATCGGTTTGGTATAGAGATAACACTGCTTAAGATATGGCATTTTGTTTCTTATTTTGGAATTGCTGCCTGTATGGGAAAAATACCAGAATTTATCGTCATCTTTGGTATATTTTTGGTTTTTAGGCGAAATACAGGCGGTTTCCATGCAAAGACTAGAATGGGATGCTATTTGTTCTCATGTCTAATGGTAACGGCATCATTAGCGGTGACAAAGGGAGAAATAAACCTGACATATATGTGCAGCTTGTCATTATTCGAACTCATGATATTATGGTTTATTTCTCCGGTAAAAAATGAAAACAGACCTATGGATGAGGACGAGATATCTTCCTTTAGAAGAAGGCTCTGCATTACAATAGTTCTTTTTGCTGTTATGTTTGTGATGACAGCGAAATTGGGATATTTTCAGCTGGTTCATCTTTATATGATTGGCCTGACTTTGACTACAGTTTTAACAATATTCGGGAAAGCACAAGAGGGGGAAATCAAAATGAAGAACATGAAAAAAATTCATAGTAGATTTCTTATAATGACTCTTTTCTTTTTTTTTGCCTTTATGCTTTCCTTTTCGGCACAAGCATCCGAGGGGGAAGAAAGCCGCCAAAAAGCAGTGGTATTTCTTCTGGATGCCAGCGGCAGCATGACGGGAAATGATCCCAACCGTTATGCCATTGACAGCATTGCACAGCTTATCTATACCCTGCCCACGAATTATGAAGTGGGGTTTTTGGCATATAACTCAGATATCTGTACCCTGCAGGGATTTTTGGGCAATTCCCAGAGAAGCCGGATTATGGATGCAGCAGAAACAGTAGGCGGTGTCTATTATTCCCATCAGGCGTTAGACATACAGACAGCAATCGACTCCATCACAGAAAACCAGTTGAGTATCCGGCAGATGACGGCAGCCATTGTGGATGCAGGGGAGAACACGGAAAATGTAGATATTAACATGCCCTTTGCCCATGCAGGGACTGTACGGGTGCTTTTGACAAGTGATTCTTCCATAAACAATTTAAAGACGAATTTTACAGCAGAGAGTGCCAAACAGATCGGTGGGGAGAGATATTCCCTGATTGAGATCGAAAGACCCAAAGGGGATAGATTGAACGAAAGTATCCAGTTATGGACGGAAGAATATTTTAACCATAGCAAACTGTCTTTCCTGGCAGAAGATAAGGAAGAAGAAAAAACATTAGAGGCAGGTCAGGTTTTATTAAAGGAACGGGTGACAGAGGATTCTGTTAAAAAAATATCGTTTACCTGTGAAAAATTTCCTGCAAATGTGTTGAGTATTTCTGAGGTAGAAATTTCCCTGGAAGGGCCGCCTTTGCTTCCAGTGGAGGAACCGGAAGATCCTTCTTATGTGCTTTATGGCATGGCTGTTTTGGCGGCGCTGTTTCTAATTTTGATTTTGTTAGTTCTGCTTAGAAGGGGAAACCCCAGGAATACATTTGCCCCGGAAGAGCCTTACCGCCCAGCGCCTGGAAATTCCAGCTATATAGGGAGGCTCAACATATATATCACCAGGACAAAATCAGGTTATGATATCAGCCCTTTAGCGTATGATCTGTTCCGTCTGCCTGCAAACAGGGTGATTTCCATATCAGAGATATTGGAAAACTGTGGTATCAGAGAGACGTTTCAAGGGGCACAAGGCATTTATTTAAGCTCTGGGCAGGGAAGGAGCATTATTTTAACCAATCAGTCTGACTGCTGTATTATGAAAAGCGGGGAGATCCTTATGAAAAAGAAAAGCTACCAGCTTTTCACGGAATCGAAAGTGGATATTACTTTTGAAGATGAGATAAGTGAGCTGACTTTCCAGTACAAAGATTTAAAGCCGTCGGAGATGTATTAGGGCCGGTGGATTTAAGTAAATATTATGAAATAAGGGAGTGAAAGAAAATGGAGATAATCAACCAGACAAACCGCACGCTTCTTCTTGATATGATCAATCCGGATAAGATGGACCTTCTGACATTGGTGGGGGACGTAAAAGGCCTGGACAGTTTAAGCGATGATCAGATGCGTGAGATCAACCAGCATTTGGAATGTCACAGTTATGAGGAGATGGAACGGAAGTTTGAGCCTACCGTGTGGTCATTTTTTGATGCGGGTACCCAGTCAGTCAGATACACCCTGGAACGTCCGGAAAATATCCCACAGTCCATGCTGACGGCAATCAACTTAAATGACTATGACAGCTTTTTTAAGACCATCCTTACTGTGATGGATTCCAGGAAGGCTCAGGGGCTTTTAAACGTGGAGTTCCACTTTGAGCAGCTTTTGGAAATGATATCCCCGAAAAAGGTGATGGAGGACATCAAGCTGGTGAGGAAGGAAATCCAGTTTAACTACAGCAAATATGCCGCATTAGAGGACGGGGATCCGGCAAAGCTTGACCTGGGAGACAAATTAAACCTCTTGTTTGAGGACGCCAGCAAGAATTACAACAATATCATGGCGATGCTTCCCCTGGCCATCGAGGATATCAAGACAAGGCTCCTGCTGGGAGGCGGAAGTTCCCAAAATGATGGGAAAGGAGTTGTAGCAGGCCTTCTTACCATGGGGGAAAACGGAGAGTTAAAAATCTTAGAAGCCCCCAAAGAAGAGACCACCAGCCTGGCCGTGGCGGATGATGAAGTGACAGCCGGATTAGTGGAGGTTTTGGCAGAAGATTACCAGACAGTCAATGAGTCCCCAAACAATTATGTGCAAAACCTTGTCGTAAGGACATTCTGTCCGCTGACGGCCACTACCCCTACGGAGATTGACGTGGAGACAGAGGTGGCAAACTACAATTCTTACCTGGAATTTTACCGCACCTCAAAGGGTAACTTTATCAAGGTAGTAAAACCCCTGGTAGAAAAGCTTTTGGGTATCCGGATGTTTTTTGACCAGTACAAAACCAAGACGAAAGGGATGGCGCCTGCTCTTTTGGTTGCCAACATCTCTCCGGACATACTGGCAAAAAGTTCCAATCTCCCAAGGCTTATTACATATTTGAACACAACCAACAGCAAAAATAATTTCAACGATACTCTTTGGTATGCGATTTACCCAAATCTCTCCTGGAGCCAGAATGTGACCAACAAGATTCACAGGGAGCGTTTCCAGGGGAATGTGAAAAAGGCCGGGACGGACGTGTACAGCATGGAATCCTTGAGCATTTTGTTAAATGTCTTTAAGGATTACAGGGTGGAGACTTTCTTTTCCTTTGAGAACCGGGAGGAAACCACTTTTAACGCACTGGCAGCGGAGGGTGTGGAAAAGATTATGGAACGGTGTGCCCCGCTCATGGGGAAACCCTACAGCGAGTTTGCCATACCGGTACTGCCCAACTTTACTGTACTGCCCAAGAATAAATCCGGAGTGGTATTGGACAGCAAGATGCACATCACAGATGACAACGGGGTAGAACTTTCCGAGGCAAAAGAAGATGTGATCCGGCTCTGGATTGAAGGGGTCTATATAAGCGGCGCCTATGTAGCCGCAGGCTTTCGGGCTGCCTGCCAGTGCCCGGAATATCTAAAAAACCATTTTAATATGACTAAGGCAAAGACAGATTTAGAGCTTCCGGGAGTGCGGTTTGATATAGAGGCCGGAAATAATTCCCTGATGGCATATACTACAATGCCAAAAGAGATCACCGGCTTTACCAATACCATAAAGACCCAGATCAACCAGAAGAATTTTGGCTGGGTGTTTGCATCCGAAAATGCATCCCAGAATGGGATGGCCATTACGAATATAACGGTTTATAAGGCAAGGAACCTTTTATACGATTCCGAACATTCCACTTATGAGCCGGTATATAAAACACAGGTGACCACTTACATTGAGAGGATTCTTCGGTATGTGACAGGAGATTTCAAAGAGGACAATATCAGAGATTTCTTTTCCAATAACCCGAGGAGCCTGAAAAGTAAGTGGCTGTCAAAAAAGGACTGCATCAATGCGGTTATCACAGAGGGAGACAATTTAGACTATAGCATCAGTGAAGACAATGGAACAGCATTAAAAATCCGGGGGAAATGCTCTTTTCCCTGGGGGCAGAATCACAGGATGCCACCATTAACCTGGCAAAGTGGAGCGTGGTGCCAAGCGAGAGTGCAGATGCTTACAGGAATGTAAAGGTAGACGTGGTTGCGGCAGGGCAGATTGTAAGGCAGTTCACCCTTCCCAATGCATTTGTGATGGAGTATGAGGAGTCCCTTGATGATGAGACAGGCGTAGGAGAATTTTATCTCCATGTGAAACAGAAGAAGGATTTGACCAAGATGACAAAAATTGAAGGCGGATTCAGCGAATAGGTGAGTGCATATGTCATTACGGGTAACAGTAAACGGAGCATCCAGTTTTGAAATTGCAAAAGAGTGTGTGCAGAAAATTAAATTCCGCACGGATATCCCATTGGATTCCAATGCCAGGACAAAAGACGTGGGAAGTACTTTAGAGATTTCCGGCAAGATTTTGGTATCTACAGACGGAGATCCCTTTGACAGTACCAGACAGTTCGCTTTTTGGTCAGTGGTTCCGGCGGAGGAGGCTTTGGCTTACCGCCAGGTAGAAGTGGAGATCATCAATGCGGGGCTTGTGGAGAGAAAATACAGTTTCCCCCGTGCTTTTGTTGTGGATTATAAAGAAGATTTTTCCAACAGTGACGGCATCGGCCAGTTCACCATTACCATCAAACAGAAAAAAAATAAGCTGGATACAATTGCCATTGAAGGGGGCTATATCGGCACCTGATGGTTTTTGGGCAGATGGGGAAGGCATAAATGGATTTTGTTTTGTTGCAGAAAGTTTTTGAATAAATTTACGGTTGATTCAAGGGTGTTTTCAGTCTATAATATTTTTGAGGTCATATGCCTTTTGTATGGCTTTGAAGTTTG
>JAMPFA010000085.1 GCA_023664725.1 Roseburia sp.
CCTCCATCTGTTCTTTATTATACTTTTATATTTGGAATTTTCCATGTCTAACTTGCACTATTTATATTCTAGTACCAGAGTATACTCTTTCCTCGTGAGAATGTGGACAAAAAAGTTCAAGAACCATTTTTATTGTGGGAAATATGGAATTATATGGAAGGTCATGTTATACTGGTTATGCGGCTTTGGATGACGAAAAGGTGAGATATATGCAATACAAAATCTAAATATATAATGGAGCACAATAATGGATATAGAGGATCTTGTTGGGGAAACAACAGAATATGATAAAAAGCAGGCATTAGAGCGCAATAAGCCTAAAAGCTGGTGCAAAAGTGTAAGTGCATTTGCAAATGGAAAAGGTGGATCTCTGATTTTTGGAATAACCAATGAAAATGAAATTATTGGTCTGAAAGATGCTGAGAGCGATGCAGAAGAGATCAGCGAAATGGTGAAAATCCATATGAACCCAATTCCAAATGTGAATCTTCGTTTCCATAAAACGAAGGATGGAAAGAAATTGATCGTATTGGATGTATATGCAGGAGAGCAGACGCCATATTATTACGAGGGCGATGGCACACTGATCGCTTTTCACAGAGTGGGAAATGAAAGTGTTCCAGTGACACCGATTGAGTTGAAGGAGTTGGTATTAAAGGGCAGTGCGGAATCCTATGACTGTCTTAAATCAAAGTATTTGTTTAAAAATATGGCCTTCACAAAGTTAAAGTCTGTATTCAGACAACGCACAGGCAGCCAGTTTGGGGATTCCGCTTATGTTTCTTTTGGAATAGTGGATGATGAGGGAAATCTGACAAATGCTGGCGCATTATTGGCGGATGAATCTCCAGTGCGCCATTCAAGGCTCGTTTGTACCAGGTGGAATGGCCTGGATAAAGCATCAGGAGTAGTGGATGCAATCGATGACCATGAATATTCCGGCGGATTGATTAATTTGTTGCAGTCGGGAATTGAGTTTGTAACGAATCATTCCAAGAAAGCATGGAAAAAAACATCTGATGGACGGATTGAAATGCCGGAGTACCCGGAAAGGGCAGTTCTTGAGGGAATAGTCAATGCGCTGATACACCGTAATTACCTGGAAGTTGGCAGTGAAGTTCATATTGATATGTTTGATAACCGGATAGAAATATATTCTCCGGGTGGAATGTTTGATGGAACAAAGATACAGGACAGAGATTTGATGAATGTTCCCTCACGTAGAAGAAATCCTGTCATTGCTGATATATTTAGCCGGTTAAAATATATGGATCGCCGGGGAAGTGGGTTTAAGAAAATTATTGGCGATTATAAGGGACAGCCGCAGTATGAAGAAAATATGAGGCCAGAATTTAATTCTGATTATGATCAATTTTTGTTGATTTTGAAAAATTTAAATTACAAACTAAATTTTCTTGAGGGTGATGAAAAAGCTGCCAGGAAAAATATTGAGAAAATAGTTAAGGAAACTACTAAGAAAAAAGATGAAAAAACGGTGAATGAAATTGTGGATATTATGGCGAAGAATCCTGAGATCACAGTGAATAAAATTGCAGAGATGATTGGAATTACTGCAGATGGGGTGCGTTATCATATAAAAAAATTGAAAGCGCAAGGCAGATTGGAACGCATGGGAGCTGATCGGGGAGGCTGTTGGAAAGTGAATTACTAAGAAAAACTACCAAGAAAGCTACCGAGAAAAACTACCAAGAAACAATGCAGATATAATTTGAGCACACAAAAGCGAATAGAAATAGTTTTATTTCTTCCCGTTTTGTGGTACAATTTCCAAAGGAAAGCATATCAGTTATGATATAGAAAACACTAGTTCGAGAAAAAGGAGAGTTTGGGTGAGGTGAGAATCAGATGACAGAGAGAGAAATTTTAGAATTGATAAAGAAGGGGAAAGGCGCCACTGTAGAGTTTAAGATGTCAACGGATGAAATTACGGAAGATATCTATAACGCAGTGTGTGCACTTTCCAATCAGGATGGCGGACATATTTTTCTGGGGGTAACGGACAAGGGAGAGATTGCTGGCGTTTCACCGGATGCGGTGGAACAGATGAAAAAGGATTTTTTCACAACGATCAACAATACGGACAAATTATATCCGCCATTGTATTTAAGTCTGGACGAGGTTTTGATTGATGAGCGTATCGTTTTGTATGTGGACGTTCCGGCGGGGACACAGGTCTGTCGGTATAACGGCAAAATTTATGAACGAAGCCGTGGAGCGGATGTGGACGTAACAAATGACTCGGATGCAGTTTTTCGTTTATATGCAAGAAAGCAGGACACCTATTTTGTGGATAAGGTTACAGATTTTAAACTGGCGGATCTGCGCCCGGATTTAATTGACCGTGCCAGAAGAATGAGCCGTATCCGCAATATGAATCATCCCTGGCTGACGATGGGAGATGAGGAGCTTCTGCGAAGCGCCGGTTTAATTTTGAAAGATAACAAGAAACGTCGGGAGGGACTGACTCTTGCGGCGATACTTTTGTTTGGAAAAGATATCACAATCCTGTCGGCACTGCCGCAGCATAAAACAGATGCGATTTTCCGTGTGGAAAACCTGGATCATTACGATGACCGTGACGTGATTATCACAAATCTGTTTGATACTTATGACCGGCTGATGGAGTTTGGGAAAAAGCATTTGAGCGATCCCTTTGCACTGGAGGGAATCCATAGCGTCAGCAGCAGGGACAAAATATTGAGAGAGATTTTTACCAATCTTTTGGCACACCGTGATTATTCCTCGGCGTATGTTGCAAAGTTTGTGATAGAGAAGGATCAAATGTATACGGAAAACGCAAGCCGTGCCCATGGATCTGGAAAGATGAGCCTGTCAGGTTTTGAGCCTTTTTCCAAAAATCCGGCCATCTCAAGGGTGTTCCGTGAAACTTCACTGGCGGATGAACTTGGTTCCGGCATGAGAAATACTTACAAATATACGGAGATGTATTCAGGCGGGGTTCCTCAATTTATGGAAGGAAACGTATTTCGGACAGTGATTCCATTGAATGATATTTCTGTGGGAAGAGTAGGCCCCCGTTCCATTGACCAGCGTAATGAATTGGCTGGCGGGCAGGACGGTGAGCAGTTCGATGAACAGGCTGATGAACAGTTTGGCGGGCAGCTTAGTGAGCCGTCAGCGGAGCTGGATGTCAAGGCAGCGGGCGAACCGTCAACGGACCAGGCTGGCGATCTGGTCGACGAGCAGATCAGTGAGCCGGAAAGTATTCCCACGGTTGAGAACGTGAAAAATAAAGATGTATTCCAGCGTTTCCTTACATTCTTAAAGGATAAGATATAGGAAAGTGGATATGGATGTAGAAAAACTAAAATAGAAAATGAGATGAGAAAACGGAGCCAATATGGTCTCCGTTTTTTTGTGTTTCTATTATTTTTTCCAAATATAGCATGGATTTTTCCATTTAGGATTTTTTCGACATTTTTTGTGATATGATTTCAAGAGAGGATATTGCAGGGAGGATGGACGAGATGGAGCGAAGATGGATACAGGTATCTTTTGTGACAGTGTTTTTAGGCGTTTTGCTAATGTCTGTGTGCAAAGCGGAGATTTATGCTGTAAAAGAAGATGCAGATCTTGTGGAGAATGAAACAGAGGAGTATGAGACAGCATCATTTGAGGAGTACAGTTTTTTTGACGTCAGTCAGTTGGATGGGTTTAGAGATGAGGCGAAGGTTGAATTGATGGATAGGGCAATGCATGATTACGCAGAGGAGATAAAAGGAGAGTTTATCCCGGTAGTTCCTGAGGGATGCGGTTTCCCGGAGGAACTGGTTGTGATGATGGAGGAAATTTTGTATCGTTCGATTAATGAAAGGATTGGGCCTTATCCCGATGACTGCTGTTATGATGAGAAACTGCAGGAATTAGGTGCAGGTGATTTTGATGTAGGATTGGAAGAGGCGCATGATCTGTTCCCAAAGATAGCGGATTATAAGGAACAGATTGAAAGTAAACAGGATGCACTTCAGTTAGTAATAAAAATATATTTAGAGGATGGATATATGGAAAGGCAGAATAGAAGGGAGAAATAGGATTCATGGAAAAAAGATGGATAAGGGTTTTGGGCGTAACGGTTTTTCTTGGTGTTTTGTCAGTGCATGCAAGCAGAGGCTGGGTGTTTGGAGAGAAAGAGAAAATCCATCCGCTGGATATGGAGGCCGTAGATAATACAGAAATATCAGATGAAACAGAGAGTCAAGATAATGCATTATTTTGGATGGACACAGAAATCAATACGGAAGCGGAAGAGGAGAATGAATCAGAGAGCGAAACAATCGTATTTTATGGAAATACAAAGATTCTGGAGGAAGATCTGTTTAAGGCTGATTTTGAAGTTTTGGAGGGTGGACCTGATATTTACGGGAAAATAAGGGATTATTCAGAAGAGGTAAAAGGCGAATTTGCCCCGGTAATTCCAGAGGACACTACATTGCCGGAAGGGCTGATCACTCTGATGGAAGAAGCATTTTATAATTCTGCCAATGCCAACTCGAGAAATTCAGATATCTTTTTTATGACGAAAAAATAAAAGAACTTGGCGGGGAGGACTTTAATCTAAAACTTGAAGATGCATACGAATTATTTCCTCAGATTTCTGATTACAGGGATCAGATAGAGAGTGAATATGATGCGTACAGAAGGATTTCGGAGCTTTATGTGAAAGGTGAGGATCCATATGATTGCATTGATACTTTTCATTTGAGTTTGGTAGAGGAGCAGGATTACTATGTTTTTTCGTACCAGTCAGGAGGGACAAGCGGAGCTATTTATCTGTATTTGTTGGAAAGAATCGGAGATGAGTTTGTCGAAGCAGATATATTTGGGTCTACTTCTTATGGAAGAGGTACAGTTATAAAATATGGGGAAAAATTTTATTATGCAGTTTTGAAAATGAATGACGCTTTAAAAGATTATGATGGGATTAGGTTATACAGTTTAAATGATGATATAAGAGAGGATAATCTGTCTATCCGCTATCTACCGGAAAAATATATCTGGACATCTCTATACCAGTTAGAGGATATGGAGGATGAGGTAAAAGAAGAGCTGGATTTGTATATGGAAAAAATCAAGGAGGAATTTACGCCCGGCACTTATTTGGGGGATGTGGCAAACAGAGGAAGTTTGAAGTGGGAAATGGATTTTACTGGGGGGGATGTAACTTGTAGTCTGGAGCAGGTTTTTCACAGAGTCCAGCGGTGATATGTCAAGTGTAAATTGAACTATTTTTTGAACTATTTTC
>JAMPFA010000086.1 GCA_023664725.1 Roseburia sp.
AAGTTTGTTGTTTTTTAAATTTACCTCTTGACAAAAGTCACTTCATAACGGAGGTGCAAAGATGAAATTTCGAGAAATAGAAAAAAAATTTTAGATGACGGATGGCAGTTCAAGAAAGTAAAAGGTTCTCACTACTCTTATACCCATCCTACAGAGTCAGGAAAAGTCACCATTCCTAACCATTCAGGTGATCTTGATCCTCGAACAATCACATCAATTCGAAAGCAAGCCGGATTATAAATCTGGCATTGTTTATATTACTAAACATAAAAGGAGTTTTTTATGTTATTAACTTATCCAGCTTGTTTCTATCCATTTGAAGAAAAAAAGGCGGTTATACTGTAGAAGTCCCGGATCTTCCCGGATGCATCAGCGAGGGGGATACATTGGCTGATGCTATTATAATGGCTACTGATGCCGCATCCGGCTGGGTTCTTGATGAATTGGAGGATGGAAAGCCCGTTCCTCCCGCAAGCCCTTTGGAAAATATCACTCCCGACCCCGGCGGTTTCGTGAACATGCTCGTTTTGGATATGGATTCTTATGCTGAAAAATATGGTGAAAAAGCTGTAAGAAAAAATCTTACGATTCCCGCTTGGCTCAATACCTTTGCAGAAAACGATCACATTAATTTTTCTCAGGTGCTTAAAGATTCCTTAGTCGCTATCTATCAACAAAAACAGCGTGCTTAAATCCTGAAAAGCAAAAGTAACAGTGTCTTTTTCCACTGATACTTTTGCTTTTTTTATTCCTCTTTTTCTTATCCTTCTATCGCAATATAGTGTCCTTTGTCCTCCACAACCTTAGGCTGTGTTTTTGGAATATGGAAGGTCAGGATTCCATTTTCGTACTTCGGGTGGATCTCCTGCTCTTTCACATGATCACCCACATAAAAGCTGCGGCTCATGCTCCCGGCGTAACGCTCACGCCTTATATAACTGCCCTCCTCATTTTTCTCGTCACGGCTGACGCCCTTTGATGCGTTGACAGTTAAATACCCGTCTTTTAACTGCATCTTGATCTCATCTTTCTTAAAACCGGGCAGGTCAATGTCCACCTCATATCCTCCATCCTTTTCTCTCACATCCGTCTTCATAAGGTTCCTTCCATGATTTCCATACAAAACCTGATCCACATCCGGGAATGCAAAATTCTCCATAAAGTTATCAAATAAGTTTTCTCCAAAAATACTAGGCATCAACATATGTCATATCCCCTTTCTATAATATAAAATTTTTCTTTTTTCTCTGTTGAAATAACTATATCACTTTTATTAGCACTCGTCAATATAGAGTGCTAATATTTTCTGTGAACTTTTTGTGTCGTCTGAATTTTTGTTTGCTCCCATTTTCCGGTAATACTGTGCTATAATACTTGTAAATCTTTTGCAAAGGAACAAAATATCATGAAAAATTTGAAACGAATTTTAGCTGTCCTCGGCATTTTCATCCTTGCCGGACTTTACCTTACCAGCCTGGTCTTAGCTTTAACCAGCAATGAACACACCTTTGACCTCTTTGTTGCATCTAGCGCTGCCACTGTAATTATCCCCATTTTACTGTGGATTTATGCCGCCATGTACAAATTTCTCACCAGACACAAAGACGACAATAATCCATCCGATGAAATGTAGTTTTTTGAATCTGCATAAAAAAAGACTTTTGAGGCAGACACTCCATAGCAAGCGATATGTATTGACCTCAAAAGCCTTTCAAAATTTCTATTTATTTCTTCCATTTAGAACTGCGGTAGATAATATCATTCCTTCCCGGTCCATTGGAAACCATGGTAATGGGATAACCGATCTGCTCTTCCACAAACTCTACATATTTCCGGCAGTTTTCCGGAAGCTCCTCGTACTTTCTGATCCCCTGGATATCCTGCTTCCATCCCGGCAACGTCTTTAACACGGGCTTAGCCTTCTCCAGCTTTCCGGTTGTGGGAAACTCTGTGGTGACTTCCCCGTCAATCTCATACCCGATGCACACAGGAATCTCATCTAAATATCCCAGAACATCCAGCACAGTAAATGCCACATCGGTAGTTCCCTGGAGACGGCATCCGTATTTGCTTGCCACACAGTCAAACCAACCCATACGCCTTGGTCTTCCTGTGGTTGCACCAAACTCACCGCCGTCGCCTCCACGGCGTCTCAGTTCGTCCGCTTCATCCCCGAAGATCTCGCTGACAAAAGCTCCTGCTCCCACAGCGGAGGAATATGCCTTGCACACGGTGATGATCTCTTTGATCTCATAGGGCGGGATCCCTGCTCCCACGGCACCGTAAGCTGCCAGTGTAGAGGAGGATGTCACCATGGGGTAAATTCCGTGATCCGGATCTTTTAAGGTGCCAAGCTGACCTTCCAGCAATATATTTTTCCCCTCTTTTATTGCTTTATCCAGATAAGAAGAGACATCACACACATAGGGTTTTACCATATCCCGGTATTCGTGCATGGTCTTTAACAATTCTGCCTTGTCAATCAATGGCTTGTGATAGAGATGCTCCAATAAAATGTTTTTCATCTCACACACTCTGTCAATCTTCTCTTTTAAAATATCCTCATCAAACAACTCATTGACCTGGAAACCGATTTTTGCATATTTATCAGAATAAAAAGGTGCGATTCCCGATTTTGTGGAACCGAAGGACTTGCCTCCCAGGCGCTCCTCCTCATACTGGTCAAACAATATATGATAAGGCATCACAATCTGCGCCCTGTCGGAAACTAAGATCTTTGGCGTGGGCACATTCCGCTCTGTGATAGACTTTATCTCCTCAAACAACATCGGTATATTTAAAGCCACACCATTTCCTATCATACTGGTGGTGTGATCATAAAACACACCGGAAGGCAATGTATGTAGTGCGAACTTACCATAATCATTGACTATGGTATGTCCCGCATTTGCTCCCCCCTGAAAACGGATAACAATGTCCGCCTCCCTGGCAAGCATATCTGTAATCTTACCCTTTCCTTCATCTCCCCAGTTTGCGCCAACCACTGCTTTTACCATTTTATCTTCCTCCTATTGTGGATGTCCTTTTGGGACAGAATTTATAAATTAACTACCCTAACTCCGGTATCTTCCTGGAACAGGCAACCGCCAAAGCTCCCGGGCCGATATGACAGGACACGCTCAAAGACAGGGGATTAAGCACAATGTCGTGATGTGGAAAAATCTCCTGTACTTCTCTCCGAAACGCCTCCGCTGCATCCAGGTCATAGGTGTATGCCATGGCAAGATGCATATTTTTCCCTTCCGGGTCGCCAAAGCGATTGGCAAAATCATTTTTTATGGCATCGATCATAATGGTTTTTGCCTGTTTTACCGTCCTGGCCTTTGCGAATGCATCCAGTTTTTCCCCCTGGATCTGAAGCACCGGTTTCAGTTTCAGCAATGTGCCAAGAGCCGCTGCCGCAGGGGTAACTCTGCCGCCCTTTTTCAGATAAGTCAAAGTGTCCACCATAATGTAAATGCTGGACTCGAATTTGTCCCTCTCTAAAATATTTTTTATCTCCTCAGCGCTTTTCCCGCTGTCTGCCAGAGCCTTTGCGTCATAGACAGACTGTTTCTGCGTAATGGAAATCCTCTGGTTGTTTACCACCTGAACCCTGCCCTCATAATCCTGAGCCAGCATAAAGGCGGTTTCGCAGGAGCTGCTAAGTCCGCTTGACATAGGGATATGAACGATCTCATCACACTCTCCAAGAAGTTTCTCCCACAAATCTGTCACACTCCCCACAGAGGGCATGGACGTGGAAATATTGCACCCGCCCTTTAGCTTTTCATAAAACTGCTCCTGGGTCAGATCGATCTCCTCAAAAAATGTCTCCTCATTGATAAAAAAGGGCATGGGAAGAATGTGAACGCCTGCCGCTTCTGCCTCCTTTGGCGTAATCCCGCTGTTACTGTCGGAAACAATCGCAATCTTGTTCATGTCATCTCTCCTTTTGGTATGGTTTTCTAAATAAAATGCTCACAAACATATATAGTATACCACAATTTGAAAAGAAATCTACATTAATTTTTATTTGCCTTTCTCCTCCAAGGCCTCCTTCGTCCCAGCCATCCCATACTCTTCCAGTACTCTTTGTCCGCCGGGTTAAAGCCTCCCCTTTTATTTGCCATCCGCATCATCCAAAAAAACCCTTTTGTCAAAATCCCAGGCCTGACCCTGCCCGCATTGCGTTTGATTTTGGCTGCGATTTCGCTGGTTTTTCGGTCAATCTCCCTTTTCTTTTTGTCTGACACTCCTTTGTAGGACGTGGCAAAAGCCGCTATCTTGCACCTGTAAATCTTTGGCACGCCCCAGAAAAACAAACTGTCCGCCATATCCTTACAGGCGCTCCTCATCCCCGCCCCCGCCGCAGTTGCAATGCACACCGCCTGCTTTTGAAACATGGCCGGGTTGGGGCGGTGTACCATCCACTGGTACCCATAATGGTCCAGCCATGCCTTCATCGGGCCGGTGGAATGGAACACATACACCGGGCTTGTAAGGATGATCACATCCGCCGCCTCCAAAGCGTTGGTCAGGGGCTCTAATTTCTCATAGTGGGGGCACTTTTTTTCCGTCTGCATAAAACAGGCGGTGCATCCCACACAAAACTCCCCAAAATCCCGGGGCAGGAAAAATTCTTTCACCTCGCCCCCCAGTTTTTTTGCCAGCATCCTCCCCACATGGCAGGTAGTGCCCTTGTGGTTTTGTCCGTGAACCATTGCTATTTTCATGTCCGTTCTCCCTTGAATTTCCTTTTTTGCAAGCATCATTATACAATACTTAAAAGGGGATATCAACTCTTGTATAACGGTTTTTCTCCTCCTCATACTGCTCCTTTGTGACAAACTCTCCGTTCACACCGTATGATTGGCCGGAAACAGTGTCCCGTACCGTAAACAAAATTCTCCTCTGGCATTCCCCCTCCATCCAGTCATACACCTCTGCGTCAGAGCCATAGGTTCCCCCACCATACCAGCTTGTCCTCCCAGGCAAAAGCCTACTTTCCCTGCTGTCATACCAGAAACACAGTGTTTCCCCTCCGCCAGTTCCCCCGCAGAGAAAATCCAGATATTCCGAAACCCTTAGCGTCAGCCTGTTATACCGCAGATTTTCGGACAATTCCTCCTCTCCGGCGTCTGTTGGTTAGTTGGAATAGGTGACTTAGAAAATATCCATTATTCAA
>JAMPFA010000087.1 GCA_023664725.1 Roseburia sp.
TTTTTAAATCTGGTAGACTTGTAGTGTGGGTGGGCGGAAACGACCACCCAGCAGGCAAAAGACGGTACATGACAGATGATAATATCGGGAGCTATGGGAGGGGTTCAGATAATAATGCATGAAACCACTGGAAACAGAGACTATCTGCTCCTGATCTTATATATTAAAACTTCATCCCGACCCAATGGGAGAACACATCTGCAGGGCAGGCAATGACATGGTGCGATCCTGGCAGGATGCACTTCTTATACGGAAGTCGGACACAAAAAAATACATATCAGAAAGGAGAATGAAAATGAGTTTACAAACAGCAGTGGCATCGGATGTGATGCCAGGAGGAAAAAGGAACAATGGAAAATCAAGCCAGCCTGCACAGCAGGGCAGAGAGGAGAGGAGGGGTTGATATGGCGGGATATTACGGATACAGTATGAGCAATAATGCGAAGGATGCATATGCCTGCGGGGAAATGCCTATTTCTAAATGGACTAAGAAAGCAATCATAGAGAGTATCGAAGAAGGTGTTGAAGGCGAGGAGATAAACCTTCAATGCAGCCTGGAGAAATTAAAAAAGCTCCCGCTGGCGATTTTAAAATCATACTACTTAATTTACTCATCGTGGCATCATACAAGCAAATTTTATAATGAAACAGATTTTTATTCCTTGGATATAAGTTACATTGAGGGGCTGACAGATGAAGACCTGGAGAGGTTAGCATTTTACCATAAGGAAGAGCTGAGAAAATTAAGGGAGAAAAAAACACCAGAAGAGAAAGAGGCAGAAAAAATCAGGAAAGCAGCAGCAAAAGCAGCAAGGGAAGCGGAGAAAGCCATAAAAGAGGAAAAGATGGTTCTCTTTAAACACCAAAAGAACTGTAAGACATTGGCTGGATTCATGAGGTCACAAAAAGTCGATTTTGAAAAGCTGAGGGAAGTCCGCAAGAAGAGGATTGCGGAAAAACGGGAAGAACTCCGCCGAGTCTGGGAGCAACAGGGCTTTCAATATGGCTTGGAACATCTTGATGATGACCGTTTTGTTGATGGATACATAAAACAGCTTTCTTGAAATAATTTTTGCTTTGCACTCGCAATATAGGCAGGCATTTAGGGAATGGGGGCAGGCATATGCCCGTCCCCGCCTCCCATATTACAGGATGTCGGAGCAGGATGCTTATAATAGGCAGAAAAAAAGAAACTGCATCTTTAAGGTTACAGTTCCTTTTATTCCTCATTCTCACGGTATTCAACAATGTCTTCCACTCGGCAGTGTAAAATCTTGCAGAGCTGTTCGATGGTATTCAGTGTCACATTGCGGCCCTGCTTGATGCTGTCATATGTGCCATGGCTGAATTTGTAATCCTCAAACAGTTTGTAGGCGGTAATGTCTTTTTCCTTCATGGTCCGCCACAATGGGTCAAAACTCATCATACCTGCATCACTCCCTTTAAAAAAATTATAGCCGATAAGTCCTGTTTCTAATATTTCCGATATATCGGAAATATCTTGTAGACAACAGCTGGAAATGGTAGTAAGATAGTGTGTAAGGGAAAGGATACAGGGGATGTTTATAGAAAATGAAGTCATAGACCTGCTTACGGAGTATGCAACAAATGAGAGGTTCTCCAGTATCGTGGAGGAAGACGAGGAGATCAGGGCGGCAAAAATCCATTCAATGGAAAAATACAGCACCCTGATGAACACCCTGACAGATGGGCAGAAGGACCTGCTTGAGGCATTTGTCACGGCGGATTCGGAGCTGGATGCCCGCATGGAGTTCCTGATATACCAGCAGGGGCTGAAAGACATGTTCAACCTTATGATGTCATTACTGGGTAAGCAGGGGGAACGGGAATGAGGACTTTGGCAACGGATATTGCAACAGCGGTTATATTTTTCCTTGGGCTGGTACTGCCCTTATGCGGATGGGTGTGGATAGCATTCTGCAAATATGTCTGGCATTTCCGCAAGGGCTGTGACAACCGCAGCTGCTGGTACCGCTGTAAGAAATGCCCGCACCTGCATTCGGAGCAGCTGGAGATGCGGATCGCATTGTTAGAGGGGAAATATCCGTCAGGCCATGCCTATATAAGGATGTTAAGGAAGCGGCGGCAAATGTACCTTGACAATCCAGACCTTGACAGGGAAACAGAAAGCCAGATGATACACAGGCTTGCGAGGGAAGCAAAAAGGAACGGTTGAACAGCCGTTCCTTTTCACTGGAAAGATTTATTGCCAATACATCTGGTTGTATACATTGTTGACAGCTTCGGCATAAAGTGAGAAAGAATGTTTCCCATTCCCTTTGTTGATATTTTTCAGCAGACGATATTCTTTCCTGATGTAATCCCATCCACCGTCCTCGGTAATTTCCTGCACTTTTTCATCTGTCTCAAAGTTTGAAGCCCGAAAAACAAACTGATAGGCTTGCTGTCTCTTATTATTCCTCAGATAAAAATAGCCGTTATCCCCGTCATTGTTTCCGTAATAGATAATGGCAAAATCACAGCTATGTTCAATCTTCTTGCCATTTTTATCAACCACTTTTATTGTAATGGAAGATGTTGAGTCTTTCGGGAAAGAGTATTTTGTTCCCTTTAAGGCAATTTTGAGGGCATCCATAAACTCCTGCTTTATGACCTTTGCAATATAGCGATACCCGTCTGCAGGAGGAGTGAGGATCAGGTTATAATCGAAATCGTATCCCTTATTCCCGCCTTTGATCCTGGTTACAAGATGCCTCTGCCCGCTTCCAATGAGGTGGAACTGGAATGTCAGTCCATAGCTTTTCCGCATCTCAGCCTGAAGGCGGTTGATGATCTGCTCTAATTCCTTTCGGACAGGGGCATACTCTGATTTGCTTACATACTCGTACTCGCTCATATATAATGTCTCCTTTCTGCCCATGCCTCCCATACAACCTCAAGATATGTATCATTATAGGATATCACATCTTAGGTGTTTGTCAATAGCCGAATTCCCGTTTCAGAAGGATATTTATGGTGTCCCCCTATTTCTGCGAAAAAATCCGTGAGGCAGGATGCTGTAAAATAGGATCATGGAGAGGAAAGGGGGCTGGAAATTGGGAGAGGAGTTTAAGACGGAAAACGGGAAATGGGATCTGGAAAAGATAGCCAAGGAATGTGAAAAAGACCTCAAGAAAATAAAGATACCCATCCAGAAAATCATATCCACACATGCAGTCAAGGATAAATATGTCTTTGGAAGGGTTGAACAGAGATTTTATGAAGAAACATGGTTTGACCTGGATATTTCAAATTCTTACCGAAGCACAAAATATGAGCTGGCAGAAGTAAAAAGCATCATCTGCCACCTGCTCCTGCATACGGTCAAAGGCTGTATGAACCATGGTGAAAAATGGATGCAATATGCGGAAGCGGCAGATAAGGCATACGGGCTTCATATCATTGAACATACTGTAAAACCTGAAGTGGGAAGGAACTGGGATAATGGCAGTGCCATGGTGACAGCAGAACTAAATAATGAAATATGCTGCTATCTGGATTATCTGGAAAAACTGGAAGCAGTGATGCGGGAGTGCTCAGAACGGCTTAAAAGCATCGGCTTCAACATCGGCAGTGTATCTGGGATTGATTTTTCGAGGGATAATTCTGTTTTTGGAAGATGCTGGAGAAACAGGGATAAAAGTTACACAATCTCCATTTCATACAAGTATGCGAACAAAGATGCTGACGGAATCGGCTTAAGGGGGCTGATCTGCCATGAACTTCTGCACACCTGTAAAGAAGATGATTCCGAACCGCAGACTGGTGTGCATGGCCCAAGGTGGCGGGAGATGGCACGGAAAGTCGAGAAGGAGCTTGGATATAAGCTGATGGCGGAATCCTATTCGGATGCTGTCAGGAACACTTCAGGGGAGCCGATCATGCGGTATGTGTGCCCAGTCTGCGGGGGTTATTATGATGCCTATGATGACAGTGAAAAGCGGGATGCCGTGAAGTGTAAATGGTGCCATCATTGGATGAATGCCATCGGGGAAGGGCATAAGGGAATTCTTGACATGATATATATCTGGTCAGGTGAATTCCAGGATAAACTGAAGATTGCGGGAATACCGATAGGGACACTTTCTGGCATCGGTTTTGTCCCAGAAAGCAGGCAGACAGGTTTTCATGATAACTGGGATAAAAGTTACTCGATTGACCTGCCAGGGATTTATGAGAGGCAGGGAATATTGGAGGATGGTGGGCTGAAGGCTTACCTGTGCCGAGAACTGCTCAGGTCATGTGAGGGATGTGGCAACTATGGTGACAGGTGGAATGAGTATCTTAAAAAAGCGGAGGCAATTTTAGGAATTCCGCCCTGTCAGGAGGATACCCCTGATTTTGGTTGATGCATCGGAAATATTTATATTAGTAATCCACGAATACAGCAAAAATCACGGGCATATGCATTCTGCAGTAAAACGGGGATGAAAAGACGGTACTATGTTCTTGCAGAACCAGATTTTCCTGAATGCAAATTTTAATTTTTCCTGAGCGGAAGAGAAAATAAGCAGTAATGAGAGCCTTGCTGGATACCCCAGTGAGGCTCTTTTCCTCTTCTTCCTCATCCCCTCCCCTTTCCCCATCTTCCTCCTCCCCGCTCCCAGACAGCCGCTCTATATCGGCTATGCCCGCTTAAAGTCTGTGGTTTCTGTCCTCCCCTCCACCCTAAAGCCTCGCCAGCCAGCGATGCCAAGCCATTTTCCTATCCTCTTTCCTTTTCTCTTTCGGGTATTTTCTTCCTCCCCTCAACCTCTCTAAAAGCCTATAAATACGGTGTTTTCAGGCATCTTCTTCCTTTTTCTTTTCGAGGAGTGTGGAGGATGGCGGGGAGGAGGAAGCCCGCTGTGGTTTTCGGGAAGGATCTTCTGGGAGGACTTTCTGGGATTGTAGGGGGTGAGGAGGAGGAAGACGATGTTCGCTGTGTTTTCGGTGGTTCTGGAGTTCTTCCCAGCTTTTTTCTGAGGGAAGATGACTGGGAGAGGAAGATGGAAAAAGAGAGTGGAAATGGGGGAGAGGATGTGGTAGAATGGAGGGGAGGAAGAGGAAAAATTAAAATCTGCATTTAGGAAAAAGAGGTTCTGCGATCACAGGAGGTGAGCCGTAAACCCAGTAAACATCAGGGATTGCGGCTTTTTCCTTCGTTT
>JAMPFA010000088.1 GCA_023664725.1 Roseburia sp.
AGCATTCAAACAGGAATACTGCACTCTTTGATACTTCCAATGTACTGTTTATCTGCGGCGGAGCCTTTGAAGGGCTGATCAACCGTCCTTCCCATGGCAAGGCTATCGGTTTCACCCCTGCTGGCAGTGCGGCACAGGATGATGCAGAACCCATCCTGACTCCTGAAGCCCTCGTAAAATACGGGATGATGCCTGAGCTGGTAGGCAGACTGCCCATATTGTGCGAGCTTGGAGAACTTGGGGAGGATGACCTTATCAGGGTTCTGACGGAGCCAGAGGATGCCATTACAAAGGAATATGCACTCCTCTTTGATGCAGATGGGGTCAGACTGACTTATGAGGAGGATGCACTTCGGGAGGCGGCAAGGCTGGCTGTCGCAAAAAAGACTGGGGCGAGAGGGCTTCGGGCAATATTGGAGGATGTGATGCTGGATGTCATGTACGAGCTGCCTGATATGCGGAATATCAAGGAATGTATCATTACCAAGGAAAGCATTTCAACCAAGAAGCCTGTTTTGATCCAAAAACGGGGCAAAAAGAAAGTTTCCGCCCCATAACTGCAATCCCAGCCTGACATTTACTACAGGGCCTTTACCCAGACCGCTTACCCAGCAGAAAGTGCTGGAGGTAATGGATTCCATTTATGCAAAAACCGTGGCGGCGGCATATCTGCTATCCTTATTTTAGAGAACCGTGGTTTTACAAAATAAGCAAAAGGAGGTCAAACAAATCAAAAACAATAACAATAAAGATAATTTTATCCTGCCTGGGCAGTCAATGACCATGGAGGCTTTTGCACAGGCTGTCAAATCAGCACTGCAGGCGGTTTTCCCTGACCGCAGGATAGAAATAAGGGATTCCAAGGGCAGTCTGGGCCATGATAAACTGCTTGTCATAACCACCCCTGACTCCAGCATTTCCCAGATATATCCACTAAGCAGGTTTTTCAAAGAATACATTTCTGGCGGAAACCTGCCTGAAATCAGCCATTCTATTATAAAAGCATACAAAGAGATCCATGAGCAGGAAAGTTCCTTCATTAAAACCCTGCAGGATTACGGCACCGTGGAATCATCCATCTGTTACAGGCTTGCCAACCTGGATCAGATCCGCAGGCGGACCGTCCCTGTGCCATATATACCATTTATGGATCTGGCGGTTGAATTCTATGTCCCCTTCATGGAGGAGGATGACTGGTACAATGCAGTAACCATCACAGAACCGCTGATGCAGGGCTGGGGAATGTCAGATACGGGCCGACTTTTTACGGCTGCCAGCAGGAACACCAGCAGGTTATTCCCCGCCAGGATGCAGTCCATGGCTGGCCTTTTGAACAGCCTCCTCCCTGAAGGGGATGGGGCTGATATTGGAAATGACCCGCCTCCCATGTTTGTCATTTCAAACATAACAAAGCAGTATGGTGCCGCCGTGATCCTGTATGACGGGCTGTTAAAATCCTCTGCGGATCTATTTGAGGATGACCTGTTCATACTGCCATCGTCAATCCATGAGATGATTTTTATCCCAGCATCCGTATGCGGCCGCCCCGAAGCCCTCAAGGATATGGTTTCATTTGTCAACCAGACTGAGCTGGATGAGGATGATGTGCTTTCAAACAGTGTCTATTACTATGACAGGCAAACCGACAAATTAAAAATATTATGATTCATCCCCTGCTGTTTGGTGGTCTGAATCAGTCAGCCCTGATTGGATACATTCCACTCAGGGCTTTGTGTATTAAAAAAGGCATCTGCAACATCCGATATCGGCGGAACGATCTGGATAGATCAGCCTTTTAAGCCAATACATACCATCCGTGGATTGTTATGGGCCAGATGATACCAGATGTGCAGGCATCAGGTTAGTGATGCATTTTAATCTGTCATCAAAATTTTATGGAACTCAAACATTATTAAGATGCCATACACATAATGTATGGTTTCTTTTAATTTATAACTCATGCCTTGATGTAAAATGATGTTTCATCCGCAGCCAGGGCAATTGAACCTGCACCATACTTATGGTTTGAAATAAGAAGCCTGCACACAACAGCTACCTTAAATACCATCTGGCAGAACCGCCAATTACCTGTACCGTCAGCTTCCGTCTGGCAGGAAATATCCTTACATGCCATTGCTTTTGAATGCCAAATAAAAACCCTGATTGGGCAATCTCCCCTGTTTACAGCCAGCACACCTGAACCGCCACCATGTTTTTTTAGTTTGAGATTGGGGGTGCGGGGGTTTCCCCCGCATGGCCTTATACTGCCAATATGCTGTTTTTTTATTTAACTTTCATTGACCAGAAAAAAACAGCCTGCCTGCTGGCAGAAATTTTGGTTTCCCCCTCCCCCAGACCCCCTCCCTCCAGGGGGAGCGGCATGCCGCTGTCGCTCCCCCTCGCTCCGCTTCACCCCCTCACTGCGAACATCGGAAGTGCCTTCCGATGTTGCCCGTTTTTTTATCCATCTGCACCACTTGAATTGGATTCCATAAGCAGGTGCCAGCGATGGATCAGCCACTGCAATAAAGAAGAATCTATCAGAGCAGGGCAGACTTCTCCCATGCCGTTCAGCAAAGAAAAAGTCACTCATGCTCTGACAAAAAAATAAAAAATCATAATCTGCTCAAAAATAAACATCTGTCTTCTGACTGCACAGACTCCTGCTGTATCCATGATTATTTTTTGGAAAATACGTTTATATGGAAATTGAATCGTTATATTAATCTGCATCGTTTTATAAGTTTGTGTCATAATCATATCCCCAGACAGGTTCGCCTGAACCAGACCTTAACCATCGTATCCACCCCCTGATGATGCACCGTTTCCAGTGCTGGTCTGTCTCCTCCATTCAGCTGTTTCCAGCCTTTTGGAAAGTGGTTCATAAACCCCCGAATCCTACTTTTAACCAGATAAGAAACCAAATCCTACTTGATTCCTTACCCCTGCAGGCCTCTCCCCACAGGAACAATTTCCAGTCCCCATGGATACCCACCTGCATGTGCCAGGCCAACCGACTGTCCGCCATCGTCCCCTGATCCTCTGCCTTCCTGCAGTACATCAGCGGGTTCTGGTTACATAAGTCTGTTGTTGTACAGGTATCCCACGGATTCCTGTGCCTGGTTTAGGCAATGGCCATGTAATTCGCCTCAGCCACTGACGGCAAAGCAAGCGAAGACCTGCCTGCAATGCCGAACTAATTCTCTGATTGGGCTTAGTCATACCTCCGTTGTTCTGGAGCCCCTTTTTCCTTCAGGCTCCGTCGGGTCCGTCATCCCGACAGGCATTTTCTTCCACCTGCACCCAGCCAGGTTCATCCTTATCCAGTTTTTAAGGCCACTTCCGTAAGATAGATCATGACCCCATGATAAAACAAAATGATAACCGTAAACAAAAAGGGAAGATGTGTACCCGATACTATACACACCTTCCCTTTCATGCGGCTGATGGGGCCAGCCACAGGCTTTTGGCAGAAAGCCTTATATCTATCAGAAACCCTGACGGGATATCTGCGGAAATTGGTTTGTATCGGGTTGTCACTGCCGCCTTGCCAGTATACAGCAGTTTTCGTTCCATCCCTGGAAGCCTTTTATGTGCTTCCATATTCCTCTGTTTTAAATATGGTATTTTTTCTTCCAGAAAGTTATTTTTTCTGGTAAAAAATACAATTTTTTTAACAATATGTGCTTCTGATTCGGTCTGGGAAATCCTATAGGCAGAACTGCCTAAAAAGACCAAACACCAATCCAGCCCGTATTATTTAAACAAAAAACAGCCTAATAAAAGCCTCTTAAACCAAAAGACTTCCCGACTGTGCTTTCTGCCTATAATAAATAGGACTTGGTTGATGGTTGTTAAAAGTGACATAAGTAACTTACGGAAAGATTCGTTTCTTTCCATAGATTATTATGCACTGATCCATGAAAAAAAGCAATACATATGGCAAAAAAATTTTAGATTTTTTCAGCAAATTTTTTTCATTGCAACTAAATCCTCCTCCGAACCAAAAAGTGTAATAAGTTATACACAATTTACTTTTGAATGGCTGTTACCATTGGTTCCGCAGCAGCTATCCAGCAACAGATATCTATGAGTTCCTAATGGAGTGATGGGTTTACAATCATTTCATATTAAAAATCACTCTTTCTCCACTGTTCTCCTATCAACCAATAAATGTTTAAGGGCAGTCTGTTTAAAACCATACATACTGATATATATCAGGAATGTATTCAGAGCATGGATACGATACCAAAAACAGTCTGCCTTACTTGACTATATCTGAATCAATTCGGTATAAGGAAATACGGAATACTATCAAATCATATAAGATTACAAAGTTGGTGGCGGAAACCTGTTATTCCTGCGGATTATCAGCTATTCCAACAAAATTCATGTAAACTGCCTTTATTCTAAAAGTCTCTCCATTAGGAAACAACTACAGTATACCTTGTTTTATCACGAAAGATATACTGCATCATGCAAATATGGGGATTCGGCTTGTGTTTCACCTAAAGCAGATACCGAAAATTCTGTATTTTGGTTGCCAGATTTATATGATGTTAAAGCGGGCTTTTTATATCCATCTATATGTGATGCAGATTTAAATTTCTATCTTGAAATCAGCACCACCTAAAGCGGATGCAAAACAGAATGATTATATCTGCACTTTTATGTGATGCGAATTATCTTCCTCTTATTAAATTCTGGTTGCTGGTTTACCTGATGCGGAATAAGGTAAAAACGATTCACCTATACCTGATGATTAAAAAGATGCCTTATTCCAACATACCGTAGCAGGTTTATATGATGCAGTATTTTTACTTATAGTGACAGCTTTAGGTGATGCACTTTTTCATGTGAATACCGTTTTGCCGAATACTAAAATCGATCTTTGCAAAATTTACATCTTCAAATGCTTGGTATGATTATTGTGTCAGATGGGTAAAACCACGGCAAAATCAAGAGAAGGAGG
>JAMPFA010000089.1 GCA_023664725.1 Roseburia sp.
GCGACACAGAGTACAGCAGCTTCTATCACTCCAAGTACAAGGAAGTGAACAGGCACCAGCACAAACGTGCACTCGCATTCACTGCCCGTAAATTCGTGCGGTTGGTCTTTCGACTGCTGAAAGACAATCGTCTATATCGAGCAGCGGAGTAGAATTCTATTCCTGTTGATGAATACCCTGCTTCAAAAGCAGATACCGCAGGGCTTGTTAAAGTCACCCATTTTTCCGGAAATGATATGAAAAAGCCTGCAAAAAAGTTTTAATTTATACTTGACATATCACCGCTGGACTTAATGGTACGCATCATCTCAAACACTACCCTTTTCCAATTCACTGCCTCCCGGGCGGGACAGTTAAAGATTCCGTGCATCATCTTCCCCGCTATGGTGGTGAAGTACATGATGTTATAGATCTTAGTGTCAATCCCGCTGTAAGTAAGCTCAAACCATCCGATGGAACCTTCCCCCATCTCCTCCATGCCCTCCTCCATAAACCGCATGTCCGGCCTTACGGTCTTAAGCACCCTTTTTAAACTATCCCGCACCTGTTTTACCTGGTCGTTAGTAAGAGGCTGGTCTGCTAAGCTGAAAGTAAAGTTGATGTCTGTCGCCTCATTGCTCTTTATCACCTGGGGGCACTGCTCCATGGGGTATTTTAGCTTTGCAAGCTCCATGGGCATGTCCGTAAAAGAGACCGGGAGCATCATCTGCATCTTTCCATCAAAAAGCTGTTCCTTTTTGAATTCCACCAACTCTTCCCTGATAAAGAAACCTTCTTCCAGACTGCCATAAGTGCCCTTTTTGTAGGCATTCATTGCTTTTATCATCTTTTCATCTTCGTATGCCATATCTGCCTCCCTCAACTACTCCACCATCATCTTCCAAATATGCCAATCATTTTTCCTGGCTACAATTCAAATATCATTTCCCACATAATTGCTTTACTCCATTTCTATTGAGATTAAAAAACAAAATAGTAAAAATTCTATTTGCAACCATCTAATATAATTGAATTGATATTAGCATCTATCAATTTCTCATTTTGTTCCAACAATTTAATAAGGATTTTAAGTACTATTTTAAAAGCCATAATACTTGAACCAATATGACTATAACGTCCCCCTAAAATTTCAAGAGTACCGCTTGGAAGAACATTGCGTGTTTCCAATTCATCAAACACCTGCTTAAAAGCAGGAGTATACTCTTTAGGTATGCCTGTTTTCACTACATCATTAGGCATCGCTATATCAGACTTTACAACTTTATTCAAATCAATTAAATGATATATGATTTTGAATGTTGAAGATTGATTTTTTGTGAATTTAATATTTATCATTGCATAATTGCTCGCAACTCTAGGAGCAAGTCTTAATTCTAAGCAAAGTATCCCATTAAACCAATTTATATTTGCATTTGCATCATATTCTTTGATTATTGTGTGAGCAGAAACAATCCCATCCTCAGGCATTTCATCCACCCATAAACTCATCACACGATATTCATCTAATTTTTGATATTTAACCATATTTTCTTAGTGACTAATTCCCCAGTAGTCAAACCACGATGAACCAAACCATTCCGGCATAGATTCTATAACATCTGGATGATATAAATCAAATTCTGTTACTCCATATTTCTCTAATGCAGCACCATGTGCTGTATTATAATCCATACCTTGATTCATTAATCTTGTTTCTTCAATTTCATGGCGATAAAATTCTGCATCTGGGCCCGTTAGTTCTCCTCCTTCTTTTAATATATTTCTAATTCTCTCAATCATGGCATCATTATAATCTGCCTGCATATCACCCGATAAATGTTTTTCAATTATATCTAATCCTTCCTTTGTTGGTTTTACAGAATTTCCATCCTCAATATAAACCCCTTCCTCTTCGTTCCCCGCCACATCACCTCCATCCAGCGACCTACTCATCAACGCCTTTCCCCCCTGGGCTAATAACTCTGCCGCTGCTTCAGCCCCTACAACCTGAGGAATGAAACTGACCAACGTATCAACCGCTCTTGTTGATACTGCTACAGCAGTATCGCTTCCGGCTGTCTGTGCTATAACTGTTCCCGACGGCGGATATGTGATCATCCCAAATACAATGGCTCCCAATTCCGCTCCACGCACTGCACTTTCTGCCAGGCCTGCCTCAAATTCACTGGCACTCGTATAAGCCCCCGTGAGTTTATCCTTTCCAAATGAAAAGAGAGAATATGTGCCAGTACTCACGGATGCCCCTCCTGCTATGCATGCACCTCCCAATAAAAACAGTGCCGCACCGCCTGTCACAATTGTTGTCCCAAATAACGCAACGGATCCTATCACGGCAAAAAATGCTGATACAGTTAATCCCTTACAAAGATTTTTAGCTGCCTGATCCACTACCGGACGGCTCTCCGGGGCATCTTCTATTGTATCATAACTGTCCTGCCCTGTTGTCTTTATCTTCACACAGCTTCCAAAAAGGGTTATCTCCCCACCTTCCATGGAAAATACCGTAAGGCCGCATCCTGGTTCCGCTGGGGGATACCGTGTCACAAACTCTGACATATCTGCCTCCCTCAACTACTCCACCATCATCTTCCACTTCATCCTGCCCATAGATCCTTCTTTAGAATCTTCCCCGGTTCCTGCCTTCTTCAAGATCCTGGCAAGCCCGCTGAATATTTCCCGGTTCCCCTGCCCTTTTAACTCCTTCCCCTCCCGCCATTCGATGTAGGCGGCAAGCATCCCATTATCCGCCGGGCTCTCCCGGCCTAAAAGCTGCAGGCAAAACTGCACATCCTCCGTGGGCAGTCCCTTTATGGCAAGCATTTCCCTGGCAAATGCTTTTGTGATCTTGGGGGATAAGCTGCTCCCTCCTTGTACGGCATAGGGGACATGGACACAGTTTAACGTGTCAAACTCTGTGTCACGGTCAAAAAAATCCTGGTACTCATATCTCAGCCTTGCCCCTTCCTGGAGCTTAAAACGGCACAGTTCCATGCCGTCTGCAAAACTTCCCACCTCCGTAAGCCTTATCTCCATCTCCCGGTACACAAGGCTCTTATCCTCTTTGGGTTCGGAAATAAAAAGTTTTAAGGCCGTGGCAGTATTTGTGGGGAAATAAGATACCTCTGCAGGTTCTTTGATAAAAAACATCTCCCCTTGATAAAGCAGCGCACCCTCGTTTAAAATGATCTTCTCCTTTGTAGTGGTAAGCTCACACCCGGAGAGGATGCCGTCCCCATACCCGGTATAAAGAAGTTTCCCGGAAAGGTATGCATAATCAGAAAGGGCCTCAAGCATGCTCCTCCTTAAGATATGCGCATCTTTAAAAACCGGCAAGGCTTGTATGATCATCACTAAATTCCCCCTTTACTTTGTCCCGTCAAAGAAATTTGTCATCCAGTTTTCCGTCTCGAATAAAAAGAACTGATCCGGCCCAAGCATCAGCTGTTCCTCTTCCCTTAAGACAGGGATAACGGAAAAGCCCCAGCGGGCCTCATCCGCCAGCACGAAGGAACGCAGCTCCCGGTTCATAATGGAGTCCACCTCATCCTGGATGATCCTCCCCTGGTATTTCTCCACAATCTCCTCCGCCTCAGCGGGTTTAAATTCCCGGGGATTAAAAGAACAGCTGTACTTGTACCTCTCCTGCCCTCCTGCATCCTTTAGGTAGATCTGCAGGGTAAGGTCTGTCATGTTCCTGGAAATATACTCTTTCGTCTGTTTCCGGTCCAGGCTGTGGATCAATGTGCGTTCTTCCCCTGTGTGGGTCCTTGCCGTGATGATATAGGGGAAGGCCGGCTGTTCGCTTGTTATCTCGACATCGGCATAGCCGAAGCGCTTATCTTTTATGTATTTCACAGCCCCGTCCAGACACATAAGCTTTAATCCATGGTCATCTTTCCCCGGAGCGGCGGTTTTTGAGGATTCGATCACCTTCCCCGGGATAAATTCCTTTAAGGCGTCCCGGAACAGGCCAATTTTGCAGGACTGCCCCGTCAGCCGCATGATGGAATATTCATAGAGCCTTCCGTCCTCGTAAGGGCCTTCAATAAACCGCTTTACCAGACGGTAGATATCTCCCCTCAAAAGCCGCCCGATCTGGCTGATATCAAAATACAAGGTTGGAAAATCCTTGACCACCGTAAGCCCCCCGTCCCCGCAGACGGACAGCTTGAAACGGTCTGCCTCTATTCCCACTGTGCCCATCTCCTTCGGAGGATTGGAGCCTACTGCCGCCCGCAGGGCCTCCTGCCTTCCGTAAAATGCCTTTTTTATCTCCTCCGCCAGCTCAAAGAGGAAATAATAATTATTTTTCACTGCAAAATACTCGCTGTTGCTTCTGTGCTCGTATTCCTTAAACCGGGTGGGGATAAATTCCTCCGCCTTCCGGTATTCCTCCTCCAGCGTCCCATACACGCTCCCTGCCCCTTCCCGGTCTATCCGCCGGAAAATATCTGTCCCCATTTCCCGGATGATGTCCTCCGGCCCTAAAAGGGCCAGATCCCCTCTCCCGAAAGCATGCCCTAATTCCCTGGCTGCGGCAATCTTTAAAAGCTGCATCACCCGGTAGGTCAGGTTATTGCCCCCAAAGTCCGTATCCCCGTTTTCATAGGCTGTGGCAATGCGGATGCGGTAGGACACCCTGTGGCTTGTGATGGAAAAACGGCTGGAGGTAAGGTCTGTGGTGCCCCCACCGCAGTCTACGATAAGCGCCCGAAGCTCTTTTCCGTTTTGAAAACGTTTTTTCTCGATAAGCTCTGAGATATAGTTATACAAAACCGCCACCCCTGTTGCAACTTGTCAAGGACTTATTCATCACTTTTTCTTGTTTTGCCCTGTTTCCCATGCTTTAGGTCATGGAGAATGACACGTTTTAGCTTGTCCTCCACAC
>JAMPFA010000008.1 GCA_023664725.1 Roseburia sp.
ATTGTCAATGTGGTAGGTTCTTCTATTGCAAGGGAGGCGGACTATGTCTTTTATACCCTGGCAGGGCCGGAAATCGCCGTTGCCACAACAAAAGCGTACAGTTCCCAGCTGATTGCGGCCTATGTCCTGGCAATGCACTTTGGGCTGGTGCGGGGAGAGATTTCCCGGGAGTACTATCAGGAATTGATCGGATCCATACAGACCATTCCGGCAAAGATAGAGCAGGTTTTAAATGACAAGGAGCGGATCCAGTGGTTTGCCGCAAAATATGCCAATGCGAAAGATGTGTTCTTTGTGGGAAGAGGAATTGACTACTCCATTTCCCTTGAGGGAAGTCTTAAGATGAAAGAGATTTCTTATATCCATTCCGAGGCCTATGCGGCAGGGGAGTTAAAGCACGGAACCATCAGCCTGATCGAGGACAATATCCTTGTGATCGGTGTGCTGACTCAGAGCGAGCTGTATGAAAAGACCGTCAGCAATATGGTGGAGTGCCGTTCCAGAGGGGCATATCTTATGGGCCTTACCACCTACGGGCATTATGAGATTGAGGATACGGTGGACTTTACGGTTTATGTCCCCAGGGTGGATGAACATTTTTCGGCTTCTCTGGCCATTATTCCCTTACAGCTCATCGGGTATTATCTCAGTGTGGCAAAGGGACTGGATGTGGATAAGCCCAGAAATCTGGCAAAGAGTGTGACGGTAGAGTAGGCAGTGATTTTACAGACAATAGAGAAAGAGCAGAGAGGAAGGTTCCATGGCAATCCATAAAATTCAGATTTGGGGTTACCGATCCATTTCCTATATGGAGCTTGAGGCCAGTCAGATCGTGGCTTTTATTGGGTCAAATGGCAGCGGAAAATCAAATATTTTATCGGCGCTTCACTTTTTCTACCGCAATTTGACAGGGGATGAGAGAGAGGAGGGAAGCTTTGATCTCAACAATCCTTTCCGAAATGAGATACGCATTTGTGTCACCTATGACCTCAGGGGAATCCTGCGGATCATCCAGCACAATCGAAATAAAGCCCAGGGAGAATCTGATGGCGGCGAAGGATATGAAAATTATTACCAGAAAATTCAGGCTTTGTCCCAGGATGACAAGATCGTGCTGGAGGTGTACCAGCGGAAAGGCCAGGCGCCGGAGTGGAATGTGAAGTATAATGTCAGACAGATTTTAGCATCCCTGTTTCCCATTTATTTTGTGGATGCCAGAATGATCGCACTGGATGACTGGACAAATCTGTGGAGCCTGCTTGGAGATCTGGTGAAGCTTCGGGATGTGGATTCCAAAAGCCTGCAGCAGGACCTGGGGAACTGGATTGCGAAAAACGGCCATGGCATTGGCGCAAAAACAGACAGGTTGAGGCAGTATCTTTTGGACAGCAGCATCGGGGTGAAAGGCCTTACCGCAAAGCAGCTGGGGGAAAATCTGGCGGAACTGCAGCTGGGGGGAAGGGTATTTCAATATGAGGAGCACAGCCTGAAAAACAATTCCAACGGTACAAATTCTTTTTATTATACAAAAACATTGCTAACGATTTTGTGCCTGATCAAAGATTATAAGCTGAAAGAACCCATAGTGATCCTGGATGAACCGGAGATCAGCCTGCATTTGGGAAAAATAGATGAGCTGATGGGGCAGCTGTTTGAGACATCAGGCAGATTGCAGTATTTTTTGTCCACACACTCTGCAAGGTGCGTGAAGAACCTTATGGAGCAGGAGGAGAGGGATGTGCGCATTTATCATGCGGCTCTTATAAACCGCTATACCCAGGCAAAGCTGGTGCGAACCCTGACCCAGGGTGAGCAGCGGGAGCGGGTGATCCTCTCGGAGGCCTACACCAACGTGTGCTTTGCAAAGATGATACTCAGCGTGGAGGGGGATACGGAGTATGAGGTGTTTAAGAACCGTTATCTTCGGGAAGCCTTTCCCTCCTTAAAGGAAGTGGAACTGGTGCAGGGCATGAGCAATCAGGTTGTGCAAAATCTCATCGAACCGGGGAAGCGCAACTATCAGACGCCGGGGCTTTCGGTGATTGATATGGACAAGGTTTTAAAAAAGAATGGAAACCAGAACAGTTTCCGCTTCAAAGGGCTGAAAAATGATGGAGAGGGAAAAGAGCGGTATACATACGGAGACAGGAGAAAGGATACGCTTTATAAAAAGAAGCGGATCAGGAGTATGTGTGAGAAATGCAGGTTTACCTACTATTATCCTCTGTTTAGCTGTGAGGATGAAAATTTTCAGTTGATGCTTAAACTGATCCGGGAGTACTGCCTTAGTTACCAGACTTTTGTTTGGAAAACTACCATTGAGGGTGTTTTGATCACCAGGGAGAATATAGAGGATTTCTGGAATTTTATGCAAAAGGAGCTTAAACCGGAGGAAATAAAAGAAATACAACCCTATATGGACAAATGTGACATAAACGGAAAGGTAAATTACTGCAGGATGATCTTTTCCGGAAAAAGTGATTATCTGTTGTCCAAAAAAGAGTTAAAAGAGGAAAACCCAAGGATTGATCCGGCGCTTTTTGAGACGCTTTCCATCGCAAAAAAGACAAATGGATGGGTGAGCCGTTGGCTGGAATATGTCTGTCTCTCCATTGCGGGGATTGACCCTCAAGGGGAGAATCCATACCGGGAATTTTTAAGGTTTATGAAAGATCCGGAAAACAGGAAGAATTTTCAGGTACGGTTTCGCTTATCTTTTGGAGAAATGTTTGATTTTTTTAATATTATGGAAAAAACAATGACGTACCAGAGAAAAAGTGGTATAGTGGTATAGAAATACGGGGTAAGCAGAAATTTTGTGTGATTCGATTAGCACAGATCCGCGAGTGGGCATGGGAATGCCTTGAAACCGTGGAACCGATGTCCCTACAGGCTTAAATGCAGTATACGGATACGATGGATGGAGTGATGATCCGGGATATCTCCCTGGAGGAATTTTCAAGTGAGTGCTTACCCTTTGACAAAGGATACTTATGAAAATATATACATATGACTATTTACAGGAACACGTACTGCAGACCACCCGCAAGAACTTAGAGACGGTGACAGGCAGTGTGGAGGCCTTGTACGAAAGTTACGAAGTGCCAAAGAAAAACGGAACCCGAACCATTCATGCCATTCGGAAAAATTTGGAGGGCAGAGAACTGCAAAAGCTTCAGAAAAATCTATACCGGCGTTTTTTGCGCCATGTGCCAGTGGGGGTAAATGTAAAGGGATTTGTGGAAAAGGAGAGTTATCTGACTTTTTTAAAACCCCATGTGGGAAATCGTTATTTTATGCGTCTGGATATCTGTGATTTCTTTGACTCTTTTCAGGGGGAACTTCTGAGGGAAATGCTGGGAGAGCAGGTCAGGGACAGGGAAGCCCTAGAGCAGGTGATACGTTTGTGTACCCTGGAGGGAAAACTGCCTCAGGGGGCTGTGACATCGCCGGCGGTGTCCAACATTTGTTTTCGCAGGGTTGACCAGCGGATCTTGAAATACTGTCAGCGGATCGAAGAGCGGGTGCGCCAGCAGAGGAAGCGGGAAGGGGATTTTTGTTTTCCACGGATCTGTTTTACCCGGTATGCAGATGATCTGCTGTTTAGTTCCAATTTTTTTGATTTTCAGAAGAACATGTATTTTTATCATCAGATTGCCAATATTTTAAAGGACAAACATTTTTCATTGAACAGGACGAAAACCCGCTTTGGACAGTGGGAGATTGTTTTAAACGGCTATGTGCTGGGGGAAGATATCCATCTCTCCAGGAGAAAGCTTTCGGAGTTAAGACAGATCCTCTACTTTTTTAAGGACAAATCCAAAGAAGGATTTGTGCCGGATAAAGCGGTGTTTTCAGACAGCCCCAAGCTTCTTATGGATATGAATTCTTATTTGAGGCAGGGGAATTATCGTCATGAACTCTTTGGGTCATCGCAGCAGATCGCCTATTATCTGGCGGGATACCGTTCTTTTCTGATTTCTGTCCTCCGGGAAAATCAAAGGAGTGAGGAGCTTCCCCTAAAGGAGATGGAAAAACTTGTGGGGCGTATAGAGATGGTTTTGGATGAGATGAAAGCATTGGAGGTATAAAGATGGGAGGAAACCGGGCAAGGGACTATTGGTGCAGTGAGATGGAGGCCATGCTGGCGTCCTACCGGCAGTTTGAGATGCTGATCCCGGCGGAGAAAGGGAAGGGAGCGGCCCACAGGGGGGAGGATGGCAGATACGTGGAGAGTCTGTTAAAGCACACGTTGGAGAAGTTTCTCCCCGGGGATCTGGAAGTGTTAAACGGATTTATTTTGCGCTCCGGGGTAAAGAGCGCTTTTTCCGGCAAGGCCAGGAAAAAAGATGAGGACAGGCATTCCAGCCAGTTGGATGCCATTATTTATGACACGAAAAACTATCCGGTGTACCAGCGTTTTGGGGACACGGCGGTGGTGATCCCGGAGGGTGTGGTGGGAATCATTTCCATAAAAAAGACACTGCGGGAAGCCGACCTGGACCATGAGATAAAAATGCTGAAAGAGGCGGCAGCGCTTTGTGCATTTAAGAACCGAAAAGGGCCTTTTCTGGCTTTGGTGGGGATGGATGATAAAGTTCTGGCAGATCCTCTTGACAGCGGTGTCAGGGTTATAGATCGGATCCAATCAGTGTTTAGACAGGAAAAGTGCATTTCTTATGAGGAGATGCCTGGATTTGTGGGAAGCCTTACACGGTGGAGCGTACATAAAGGCCACAAAAAGGGCAGCAAGTGCGCCACATTTCAGGTTTATGTCCACAAGAAGGGGGAGGAGCACTTAGGGCTTTCCTTTTTGCTGAAAGGGATTCTGGATGTGTATTACAGCCAGGGGAGAGGCCGGGGAGGAGAGCCTGGCTTTATCAGTTTTCCACCAGACCGAAGTTATGAGGGAAGCACAAAGGAGATCGGGTATCATGTGATCCACAGCGTGAACAGAGACTGACAGAAATGGATAAATATGATAAGGATCGGCATTTGTGATGACGTGGAGGAAGATTTGCGGCGGATTGAAAAAATCGTCCGGCAGACAGCAAAACAATCTCGTTTCAACATACAGGTAAGCTGTTTTCACAGCGGTGAGGAGCTTTTGAGAGATATCCATGACAGAGGTGACATGGATATCGTGTTTTTAGATATCTACATGAAAGAGATGAGTGGTGTGGAGACTGCCAGATGCATCCGGGAAAAAGATTTCCTTGCCATTTTAATCTTTGTATCCATGTATGACCAGTACTGCAAGGAGCTGATAAACGTCCAGCCCTTTGCGTTTATCGACAAGCCTGTGGTAAGAGAGGATTTAGAGCAGGTGTTACAGCATGCCTTAGACAGGAAAAGCGGAAACAGGGATGTGTTTCGTTACTCCTACAAGAAAGTGGCATACAATGTCTTTATACATAAGATTCGGTACTTTGAAAGCCGTAAAAGGGAAATTTGTATCCACAGTGTAGACGGATATGGAATGTTTTATGGAAAACTGGATGATCTGGAAAAGGATTTAAAAGAAAGGAATGCCAGTTTTATCCGGGTCAGTCAGTCATTTCTTGTGGCCGCCCTCTACATCAGAGAGATCCGATATGAAAAAATCGTCTTAGATGACGGCGAGGAGATAGGCATCGGTCCGAAATATAGAAAAATGGTAAAGCATCACTATATGAATTTCATGAAGTTTTAACGCTTTGGTGCAAAAATGAAAAAGGAAAAGGAATCTAAAATATGCAAAGTGGAGAAAATAAATGTTGGAAACTGATAGAAAAAATCGTATATACGGTTTTGAAATGGATGTTTTCCCTTATAGGAAAAGAACTGTCTGGCGAAATGTTTGCGTCCTTTATGCAGTTTGTAAAGTTTGGCATTGTGGGGGTCAGCAACACGGTGATTTCCTACCTGCTCTACGTGGTCAGCCTTTTTTTCTTCCGACAGATGGGGATCTTGCCAAAGTCGGGATATCTGGCAGCCCAGGGGATTGCTTTTGTCTTAAGTGTACTGTGGAGTTTTTACTGGAACAACAAAGTGGTTTTTGCGGAGGGAGACGGTGAGCGGAATCTGTGGAAGGCCCTTTTAAAAACTTATGTCTCCTACTCTTTTACAGGGCTGTTTTTAAACAGCATCCTGCTGGTTTTGTGGGTGCAGGTTTTTCATATTTCCGAGTTTATCGCCCCTATCATCAATCTGCTCATCAGTGTTCCGCTGAATTTTATTTTGAATAAGCTCTGGGCATTTAAGTGAAATATAGTTTGCGAATCTTGTAATTTATTGGTATAATAAGACAATTATAGAAAAGTGAGGACAAAGATTATGACAAAAACTTCATTGGTGATTATGGCAGCAGGAATCGGCAGCCGTTTTGGCGGAGGGGTCAAACAGCTTACCCCGGTGGGACCGGGAGGGGAGATCATCATGGATTATTCCATCTATGACGCCAGGGAAGCCGGTTTTGATGAAGTGGTCTTTATCATACGAAGAGATCTGGAAAAAGATTTCAAAGAGATCATCGGCAATCGGATCGAAAAGATTCTTCCGGTGAAATATGCATTTCAGGAGCTTTCCGATCTGCCGGAAGGATTTGTAAAGCCTGCAGAGCGGACCAAACCCTGGGGAACAGGACAGGCAGTCCTTGCCATCAAAGGTTTGGTGGACAATCCTTTTGTGGTAATAAACGCTGACGACTATTACGGAAAAGAGGCATTTGTGAAGCTTCACGATTATCTTATAGAGAATCAGAGCAAGGCAAAAGAGACAAATCCCTACGACATTTCTATGGCAGGATTTATTTTAAAGAATACCTTAAGCGAAAATGGAGGTGTCACCAGAGGGGTGTGCCAGACAGATAATTGCCGATTAAAAGATGTGGAGGAGACTTATGAAATCCAGTATAAAGACGGAAAACTGATGGGACTCAATGAGGAGAAGCAGGAGATTTCCTTAGATGAGGACAGCTATGTTTCCATGAATATGTGGGGCTTATACCCCTGCTTTTTGGAGGAGCTTGAGGGCGGATTTAAAGAGTTCCTTTCCGGTATCAAAGAGGGGGATATCAAGGCAGAGTATTTACTTCCAAAGATTATCGGTAAACTTTTAAAAGAGGGCAGGGCAAATGTTTCCGTCCTTGAGACAAGGGATAAATGGTTTGGGGTAACTTACCAGGAGGATAAACAGAGCGTGATGGATTCCATTCATGATCTGGTGGCAAAAGGTGTGTATAAAGAAAAATTGTTCTCATAAATTTTAATTAAGAGGAAGTAAAGGAGTAAGAGATGAAAAATTTTACCGGTATCAGGTTTGTGATCGCAGGGCTGATCCTGATTTTGGGATTTTCTTTTCTGCCGATGGAAAAGGTGCAGGCAGCGGAAAATCCGGTGGCTATAAAATCCTGCAAATTAAACAGCAGCGGAAGTAAGCTAACAGTAAAAGCCAAGGTAAAGAAAAAGACCTCCGAGATGGGGAAAAAGCTTTATCTTCTGGGCTTGGAGCCCTACAATTCAGAGTCGGGGAAAAAGAGCGTCACTCCCCTTGCAAATGTAAAGGCGAAAAAGGGAACCATTACATTTAAGGTGAAATATAAGAGCGATATGCTGTATAAAAAGTATGCCGTTGCGTACAAAACCGGCGGAAAATATCAGATCGTCAGTGACAACAGCTATATTACCAATCCGGAAGTGCTGGCAGCCTATACCGGCTCCGGACCGAAAACTTCCTCCAAAAAAGGGCTGCAGGTGGAAGAACTTTCAGACTCCCTGGAGGTTGGGACAAAACATGCGGTGATCAATTGGACCTTCAGCTCCATTATGACAGGACAGAGTAATCCAAACGCAGTTCCCTTTAAGTACAGGGGAGTAACCTACTATCTGGACGAGGGCGTGATGGCCCACAATGACAGCCTGGTGCAGGCTTACAACCAGGGCGGTGCGAAGGTAACCATTATTCTGCTCTTGCCGGAGGATTCCAGCGATGCCACGGCCTCCATGCGGTTTGACGGACCTTCTGTGGCGAAATTTTCTTCTATTGATACGGGAAACAAGGCGGGATGCCGGACATTTGAGGCGGTGATGACCTATCTCGCCAAACGCTACGGCACGAAAAGCAACCTGGTTTCCGGATGGATTCTGGGAAATGAGGTGGACAGTCCTTACTACTGGAATTACGGCGGCAGCAAGAAGCAGAGCTCCTATATCAGCAATTATGCCAGGAGCTTTCGGATCTGTTACAATGCGGTGAAATCTGTCAGCAAAAATGCAAAGGTCTACATCAGCTTGGACCACAACTGGAATACAGACCCTGACGGGACGGGAACAAGATTTTTCTCCACAAAATCCACATTGGACAGCTTTTACAAGAAAATAAACAAACAGGGAAAAATTACGTTCCAGATTGCCTACCACGCTTACCCCCAGGGACTTGGGGATCCCATATTCTGGGATGACAGCAATGCCACGAACTCTGTAAAGGCAAAGATCGTAAACTTTAAGAATCTGAATGTGCTGACAGATTATGTGAAGAAAAATTACGGAAAGAAATATACCATTATGCTCTCGGAGCAGTCCTTTAACTCCACCAGGGGCGAGGTGGTGCAGGCGGCATGTTACGCCTACGCCTACTATATCAGCGAGACAAACAGCATGATCGAGTCCTTTATCTACGGCAGGGAGTTTGACAATGACGGGGAGCCGGGATATCTCTGGGGACTCTGCACAAAGGATCACCAGAAGCGTCTTTTGTGGCATGTGTTCCAGTACATTGACACGGCGGATTCTTTTACCTTTACGGATCCCTTAGTCAGCTCCACCAACATCAAGGCATGGACGAAGATCAAGGGATTTAAGAAAGATAAGTTTAAAAAGATGGCGTCCATCCGAAAAGTTCAGCCGGTAATCACAGAAGCACAGAGCACGGGGAGCAATGAGATTACCGTGACCTGGGATAAGATAAATACCGGGGACGGCTATGAGGTATTGCGGAAAGGGCCTGGGGATGCAGACTATGTTCAGGTGGGCTGGATCCAGGGCAATTCCACCGTCAGCTTTAAAGATACAAAGGTGTCGCCGGGAAATACATACAATTATAAGGTCCGCCTGTTTAAAGAGGCGCCTGTGAAAGGGAATCCTGCCCAGAGGAAGAATCTTTACGGCACAAAATCTGCCGGGGTGAAAACTGTGGCAACCACCGGACAGGTAAAACTTGCCACAAAGAACTGTAAAGTGGATGGAAACAAGATTACTATTGCATGGGAAGAGATGGCAGGGGCAAGCGGTTATGAGATTTTGCGCTCCACCCAGAAAGATGCGGGGTATGGTTTGATCGGGACATCCGATTCCACAAAATATGTGGATGAGAATACAATTTCGGGAACTACATATTACTATAAAGTCAGGGCATTTGTGACGGTAAACGGACAAAACCTTTACGGCAGAGAGTCGGAGGTCGTGGAGGAACTGGCGCTGATCGGGCTTACTGTCTCTATTGAAAACGGAAAAGTAGTGCTGCGTTGGAGTCAGTGGCTGAATCAGGGAAGCTATCGTGTGTACTGTGCGGAGGAAGACGGAGACTTTAATAAGATCACTACAGTAAAATCACCGGGACCAGACGGACGCTATACCTGGTCGGGCACAAAATACGCAGATAACTCAGGTTTTGTGTGGGGTACAACCTATCGGTTCAGGGTAAGAGCAGAACTTGGGAACGGAACCTACAGCAAGTACTCCAACATTGTGGAACTGACGCCAGAGCAGGATCTGGATGATGGCTTAAATGATATGCCGCCGGAGGACACTACAGAAGAGACAGTGGAAACTGTGGAGGATACAGAAAATACAGAGACTGAGACTACAGAGACCACGGAGCCTACCGAAAGCACAGAAACTATGGAGCCGACAGAGAGTACCGAGTCAATAGAGCCCACAGAAAGTACAGAAACTACGGAGCCGACAGAGAGCACAGAGACCACGGAGCCTACGGAAGGTACAGAAACTATAGAAGCTACGGAGCCTACGGAAACTACAGAGACCACGGAGCCGACAGAATCTATTAATCAAACAGAGTTTACAGAAAGCACAGAATTTATAGAAATATTGGAGAGCACCGGAGTGTCAGAATCTACAGAGATACCGGAATCTTGAAAGCATGCGTTTCCTGCGGTGATTTCGTCTATATTGTACAACGCAGAGTCAGCCAAAGCGCAGGCGTAACGCAGATTTAGCCAGAAGGTAATTTCTATAGATGATTAGCAATTTGGAGGATATCTATGCTACTTACAGTGATCGTGCCTTGCTATAACGAAGAGGAAGCGCTGCATTACTTTTATGAGGAAATGCAAAAGGTAATGCAGCAGATGTCATATGCAGAGTTTGAGTTGTTGTTTGTAAACGACGGCTCCAGGGATAAAACATTAGAGAAAGTAAAGAGCCTGGCAGAGAAAGATGACAGGGTGAAATACGTCTCTTTTTCCAGAAATTTTGGCAAGGAGGCGGCAATTTTCGCAGGACTTCAGCACGCAAAGGGGGATATGGTCTGCATTATGGATGCGGATCTTCAGGATCCTCCTTCGCTGCTGCCGGAAATGTATCAGGCTATAGCGGAGGAGGGGTATGATTCTGTGGCTACCCGAAGGGTGTCCAGAAAGGGGGAGCCTCCCATCCGCTCCTTTTTTGCCAGAATGTTTTACCGTATCATCAATAAAATTTCAAAGACGGATATCGTGGACGGCGCCAGGGACTACCGTCTGATGAGCCGTGCCTTTGTGGATGCCCTTTTGGAACTTGGGGAGTATAACAGATTTTCCAAGGGCCTGTTTGGCTGGGTAGGTTTTCGCACAAAGTGGCTGGAGTTTGAAAATGTGGAGCGTGTGGCGGGGGAGACGAAATGGTCTTTCTGGAAATTGTTTATGTATTCCATTGAGGGGATCGTGGCTTTTTCCACAGTGCCATTATCCCTGGCCTCATTTTGCGGCGTTTTTATGTGTGGTCTTTCCGCAATTGCCATTATCTTTATCATTGTGCGGCAGGTTCTTTACGGAGGTTCTGCCTATGGGTGGCCCTCTATGGTCTGCATTATGATATTTTTGGGGGGAATCCAGCTTTTATGTGTGGGAATTTTAGGTTCCTACCTTTCAAGGACTTACCTGGAAGTAAAAAAACGTCCCATCTATATCTGTAAAGAAACAAATACTACCAGAAATGAAGGAAATTAGTATGATAAAAAGTCTGATCTTACTGGCAGTGTTTATGCTGCTGCTCCCCTTTTTATTAGGGCTTCTATTTACCCGTTTTGTGGAGGAAGAGAAAAATAACCCTCTTTTTAACCTTGTGGCAGGGTATATTTTTGCCATGGGAGTTTTTGAGGTGATCGCTCTTCCATTGATCGCAGGAAGGCAGTCGCTTTCCCTCCTGATAAAACTTTACGGGGGAGTTCTTGTAATATTTGCGGCGCTATCCCTTGTTTTCAATTATAAAAGAATTTTTCAGGTGGTTTTGGAGACAGTGACGGCGGTCAGGAATTTTACTCTGGCCATCTGGGCAGAGCTGGTTTTGATTTTCTGTCAGCTTCTGATCTATGTGCGGTATCACTATACCAACACAGACGATGCTTTTTATGTGGCAAGCGCCACAACTGCTCTTTTCACTGACACTATATTTCAGTATAATCCTTATACGGGGGAGCTTTACAAAAATCTGCCCTCCCGCTATGTGCTATCTCCCTTCTACAGTTTTATCGCCGTAGTCAGTAAAGCGGTGGACAACCATCCTGCAATTATCGCCCACTCCGTGTTTATGATTTTATTTTTGATGATCGCTTATATGGTCTATGCTTTGATCGGTAAGGCTCTGTTTGCCGGGGACATCGAAAAGACAGGATATTTTTTGATCCTCGTAACGTTTCTTACCATGTTTTCCGGTTACAGTGAGCGCACCAGCGGCCTGTTCCTTTTGATCCGTCTCTGGCAGGGAAAAGCGGTTTTGGCGGGCATATTTCTTCCGTTGATCTTATATCTGTTTCTGCGGCTGTTTTTTCCTGATGGGGATAAGGCTCATGTGACAGAGTGGATCCTTCTGTTGTTTTTGATGAGCGCCTGCTGTCTGGTCTCCTCTATGGGGATCATGCTGGGAGCCATTATGACAGGAATTTTGGGAATTCTTCTGGCGGTAAAGAAGAGGCGGTTTCGTAATCTGATCTGTGCCTTTTTGTGCTGTGCGCCAAATATCTTCTGTGCAGGGGCATATCTTTTGATCCGATAGTAAGATGGAGGCTGTTTTGAGAGAAATATTGCAATATGTAAAATCAATGTATGATAACTACAATGGGACGGGGATGCATATGGGGTTGTTTTTTGCCAGTATCCTGTATCTCCTGCTGCAGAAAAAAGATGAAAAGCGTTACCTGTTTTTGGGCTATACGCTGCTGTTTTTTGTCATCTGCTTTTTCCCCTTGACGGCAAAGATCATTATGGAGTACTGCATCGGAAAAAGTGTGTACTGGCGTATGTTCTGGCTGCTTCCGGCCTCTGTTGTAACCGCATATGCGGCGGTGCAGGCGCTGATGCAGGTGGAAAAGAAGATGCGGCGGTATTTTCTGCTTTTGGTGATGGCTCTGGTAATTGTGATGACAGGGACAATTGTGTACAATGAAACTATGTTCAAACAGAAGGAAAACCATTACAACATTCCACAGGATGTGGTGAATATCTGTGACATCATAGAAAGTGATGCGTCAATTCATGGTATCGAGGAGAAAAAACTTGTGGTCACAAATGAGCTGCTGCCATTTATCCGGCAGTATGACGCAGATATTAAGATGCCCTACGGAAACACTGCGGTGAGGGGAGAAAAGATCAAGAACAATAATGCCAGTGAGATTTTTCGCATTATGTGCCAGGAGCATCAAAACTGGGATGCTCTCAGCTTTTATGCTGCCCTGGAAGGGTGCAATTATCTGGCATACCCGGTAAATGAGGATGTGGCAAGGGCTGCTGAGAGTAACGGCTATGAGAAGATTGGCAGCAGCGGGACATATGACGTGTACCGGCAGACGAAAGAGGCCTTTGCCTGGGACGGCCAGTGGCTTTTGACACAGCACGGCGGAGCGGAGGGCAGCCAGCTCATGTTTTATACCCTGACTGATAATAAAGGGCATGTGGTCGTCATTGACGGCGGCTGGCGGAGCGATGCGGAGTATGTGAAAAAGGAGCTTAAAGATTTGGGAAATCATGTGGATGCATGGTTTATCACCCATCCCCACAGAGATCATGCAGGGGCTTTTTGTGAAATTTATAAAGATCCAGGGAAATTAAAGATTGACCAGGTGTACATGGTGGATATGGCTCCGGTGGAACTGTGTCTCTCCAATGCCCCCTGGGACGAGGTGGAGGTTTATGAGGAGCTGCTGACCCTTGAGATCCCACAGCTATCTTATGTTCATGCGGGGGATACTATGGCGATTGCATCTCTTAACATAGAGATTTTTAACGCTTATGACGACTATGTGGACGAGCTGTCCGATGACCTTTTAAATGACGGATCTATGTTGTTTAAAGTCACTGCGGATCAGGAGTCCATACTGTTTTGCGCAGATGTGGGAAAAGGGATGAACGCCCATCTGCTTGAGACCTATGGTGAACGCCTTAAAGCGGATTATGTACAGATGGGACATCACGGCAACGGTGGATTAAAAAAGGATTTTTATGAATCTATCGGTGCGAAGGCAGCTTTTTTTGATGCTCCGGACTGGCTGATGTGGGACACCAGCGGGCACTATAAGACCATGAAAAACGCTGCCATGATGGCGGAGCTTGGAGCCCATATCTACAGCTTTTCCACCACGCCAAACCAGATCCTATTGAGATAATAGAGAGGAGAAAATTATGTTACACGGTACAATTTTTGGGACGGTATTTTATCCCCTGGCACTGACCGCCTGTGTCTTAGGAGTTTATTTATTTAAAAAGTCTTACAGAGAATTAAATGGGTTTGTCTGGCTGGTATTGTCTTTTCTGATCACCATAGCTATGGGAGGGATGATTGCAGGACTCTTAAGCCCTCTTCACATTCCGGTGAATCTTTACTCCATGGGAATCGTCTATCTGCTCCTTGCGGGGATTTTGTTTTATCTTATAAAAAAGGAGGGAAAACGCCAGTCATATCTGTGGGAAAAATATGATATGCTCCTTTTGGCGGGCATTACTATAGGCATGGCTGTGATCCTGATCAAACAGTTTTCACCTGCCTTAAATTACTGTTATTACAATACGGATGCGGGGCTGCACTTAAAAGAGGCGACACTGATCGTCCGTTCCCAAAAGGTTACCATGATGTATTTTATGCATCTGCAAAACGCTATGGTAATTGAGATGGTCTCCCCCTTTGTACGGACCGCAGATTTATTTAAGGGATATATCCTGGGAGACTGGTTCTTCCTGCTGGTGGAGACTATGTTTTTTGCGGCATTGATCCGTAGGTTTATAAACACTCTGCCCACAAAGATTTTTGGCATTGTGGTTCTCGTTGCATATTTTTGCGGATATCCCTATTTCGGCTACTATTATTCCTTTGGCTACTGGGCAATGGGAGCTATGTATGTGGGATTTCTGGCGCTGACATTAAGGCTTTACGAGGAAGCGGATGTGGAGCGGAAATATACCGTGTTCATGCTGATGCTGGGGTGCTTTGGCGTGATCACCAGCTATATGCTCTTTGCCCCTGTGACATTTATCACAGTGTTTTTCTACCTGGCAGTGGTGGCAAAACGGGAGGGAAAGATTTTTGCCCTGAAAAATGTGTGGCTTGCCCTTAAGGTATTTCTGATTCCCACCATCTTTGGGCTGTGTTACTGTCTCTATGGATTTTTTATTTCTTCCGGAACCAGTATCAGCGGCGCCCTGGGAAATCAGGGGGGAATCTACACGGAGCTTTACATGGACTTTTTCTGGACACTGTTTCCGGTATTGTTTGTTCTGGTGTCCACTTTGAAAAAGAAAAAGCTTACCCCGGAAGTCACATGTTTCCTGGCGTTTTTCCTTTTTACCGGAGGGCTTTTGGCTCTGACATTGACCCACCATGTGTCCACATACTATTATTATAAATCCTATTTCCCGCTGTGGATGTTCTGCTGGGTATTAACCATCATTGCAGCGGGCATGATGTTAAGAGAGGCAAGGGAGACCCTTATTGCGTACTGTCTCTTAATTGCAGGAATGGGAGGGCTTTGTTTCGGGAAAATCGAGTATCGGATTGTCACCTCCACGGAAAATATTACGGGAGCCATGCACAGCCCGGAATTTTTTACCCTGTATCAGTTTAACGGATTTCTCTTCCGGCAGAATCTGGCGGGGCTGGATAAGTCTTTGCTGGATTTGTACCAGGTGGTGATTGACGAGCTCCCGGGGGAGAAAATGGTGCCTCTTATGACGGAGGAGCATGATTATGGTGCCACTTATGTATACGAGGGTGTCAGCGGCTATGATTTCCCGGATTTTTACGAGTGGCGGCATACAACGGAGGAACTTAGGCAGGCGTATAAGGATTGGGATATTCATTATACGGTGATGCTGAAGGGGTCGGATTTTGAAAAGCAGCATGGCAAAAAGGTGCTGAAGGATGAAAATGTTGAGATTTATATGGAGAATGAGGCGGGGTATATTCTTGGTATAAAGCAGTAGATTACTCCTTTTTCGGAATTGTGTACTTGTTGAAAATAGGTTATAATTTTACGGACGGGCATAATAGTATAATACACTGCAAGGGCAAATGCAGCACAGGGACTGCCAGAAATGATTGAGATTGCAACAGGAAAGCATTTTGAGGAAAACCGGAAAGATAAGCATAGTAAGGATGCAGGATATGGCTGGTTTCGTTATGAATGAAGATTTGCGCTGCCAGTGTTTGACGATAACGGTGATGTTGAGCGGTATAATGTTTTCCATGTGCTGATGTTGATACGCCATGCAAAAGACGAAAAAATGTATTTGTATGACATTATGGAAATAAAAAAGAAACGAGAAGGGAGAGTCCCATGAGGGAAGAAAAACGAATCAGAGATTTGACGGTCTATGAAAAATTTTTGGCGTACACCCATGACGAGGGGCCGGATGATGTGGAGGTCTGGAATGGAAAGAAGCGGTTTAAAAAGCTTCGGAATACCCCCCTCTGGAATCTTTTGACTCCTGCCAGGGAAGTGTGGCACGGGATGCAGTTTGTCTATGTCCACGGTGTCAAGGGCATGAGGGGAAAGGTAAAAAATAAGATAGAAAACAACAAGTGGAAAAAAAGAAGGGAAGCCCTGGCGTTTTTGCAGGAGATCATGCCCTCTGAGGAGGAAAAAAAGCGGCAGAGCAAAGAAAAATTTTCTGTTATGCCAAAGATCAGCGTGCTGGTCCCCCTTTACAATACCCCGGAGCAGTTTCTACGTGATATGATCGAGTCGGTTTTAAATCAGACCTACACAAATTTAGAACTCTGTCTGGCAGATGCCTCAGACAGTGAACATGGCAATGTGGCTTCTATTGTGGATTCCTATGTGAAAGACAGCCGGATCGTCTATCAAAAACTTGCAAAAAACGGCGGCATCGCCGATAACACCAACGCCTGTATCGAGATGGCGTCGGGAGAATATCTGGCTCTTTTTGACCATGATGATATTTTACATCCTTCTGCCCTGTACGAGTGCGCAAAAGCCATTGCAGAGAAAGGGGCAGAGTTTGTCTACACCGACGAAGTGACCTTTGAGGGGGAAAATCTGGAGAATATTGTGACCTACCATTTCAAACCGGATTTTTCTGTGGACAACCTTCGTGGCGTAAATTATATCTGTCACTTGAGTGTATTTAAGAAAGACCTGGTGGATCAGGTGGGAATGTTCTCCAAAGACTACGACGGAAGCCAGGACCACGACATGATCCTAAGGCTTACCGATGCGGCGAAAATCGTGTGCCATGTGCCAAAAGTCCTGTACTTCTGGCGGTGCCATCAAATGTCCACCTCCATGAATTTGGATGCCAAATCCTACGCCATCGACGCTGGGCGCCGGGCGGTGAGGGATGCGGAGACAAGGAGAGGATACCCTGCAAAAGTGCGCAGTGCGCAGATCTGCAAAACCCACTACCGCATGGAATACGAAATAGGAACTCCATGGATAACCGTCCTGATAGACGAGAGAAACAGCAAAGCGGAGCTTTCTGACCTGACAAAAGCTTCCATCAAACAGTTTTCCACCTACAAAAACTATGACATAGATATAGTAAAACAAGGTGAAAATCTAAAGACAGCGGCAGAAAAAGCAAAGGGAGAGTATATTGTCCTCCTTTTGGCGGGGATGGAACTCATCTCCGGCAACTGGCTGGAAGAACTCTTAATGTTTGCCCAGCGAAAAGATGTGGCCCTTGCGGGGATGCAGATCTTAGACGAGAACAATAACATTCTAAGCTCCGACATTGTAGTGGGCACAAAAAAAGAATACCTTGCCCTGGAAGTAAACAAAGGCCAGTCCTTCGATGCCCCGGGCTACATGGGAAGAAACTACTATGCCCACAATATCTCCGCCATCTCCGGAAGTGCCTGTATGATGAAAAAAGAGTTTTTGCTTGCGAACTATGAGGAGGGGTATTCTGCCATGGGCGAAGCGATAGCAATGTGCATACATGCCAGAAAAGAGGGACTGAATATCGTGCTAAATCCTTACGCTCTTTGCCAAATCAACACACAGGACTATCAAACAGAATTAACAGACAAAGATAAGGACAGGCTACTTGGACAGTTTAAGACCCAGATTAAGGCAGGAGACCCCTACTATAACAAAAACTTGTCTTACACCCGCTTCTGGCAGAAGAAATAGCCAGCCAAAATGAAGAATTACCCCCATTTACAAAAAAGGAGAGCATACCCAACCATGTTAAGCGATTTCGATTTAGAGGGAAAAAATAAACTACAAAAAGCTGCCTACTACCTGCAAAACTACGGCATAACCTACACCACCAAAAAGGCCCTGCGAAAACTTGGCGTGCCCCTAAGCCAGGAATCCGAATACATGACCTGGTGCAGACGCATGGAGCCATCCAAGGCAGAATTGAACGCCCAGAGAAAATCCGGCTTTGAAAAGACCTACCATTTCACCATTGTATTGGAGCCGGGGAATGAGAGCCGAAGCCAGGAGTGGAAAAAGCAGACCGTGCTTCCGGTGTCCGTCCTAAAGCTGAGAGAGGGAAAGAATGCCAGAGATATTTTACAGCGGGTAAAAGGGGATTATCTGGTGTATTCCGGTAAAAATGCGGTGCCAAGAGTGGATTATCTCTATGAAATCTGTAAGGCCCTGGAAACCGGGGCCGACCTGATCTACACAGACGAGGACAATATCTGCGGTAAAAAGCGTTACCGTCCCTTTTTTAAACCGGACGAAAGTCTGGAGTTTCTTTTGAATTTCCAGTATTTGGGAAGGATGTTTGTGATCAAAAAAGATCTGTTGGAAAGAATAGTGGAGGGGACAGAGGGGGAGCTTACCGTCCTGGGAGACGGATGGTACGACATTGCCCTGCAGGCCTTCCGCTTTGCCGGACACATCTGCCATATCCCGAAAGTTTTATTTTCCAATGAGACAGAGGAGGGAAAAAAGACAGATTTCATCCGAAATACAGGGGAAAATCAGAGACTTGCCATAGAGCATTATCTTAAGACCGAAGGGTTAAAGGGCAGTGTGAAAGATTCTGACGTAGACGGTTTTTTCCATGTGGAGTATGAACCTGATAAAGAGCCAATGGTCAGCATCATCATCCCAAACAAAGACCACACAGAGGATCTTGGCATCTGCCTTAACTCCTTGAGAGAAAAAGAATCCTACCGGAATTTTGAGGTGGTTATTGCGGAAAATAACAGTGAGGAAAAGGCCACCTTTGAATATTATGAAAAAATTCAGAGAGAGGATGAGAGGATCCATGTGGTGACATTTCAGGGGGGATTTAACTACTCCGCCATCAACAATTTTGCGGTGAGACATGCCAAGGGAGAACTCTTTTTGTTTTTAAATAATGACACAGAGTTTATTGACGGAAATGCCATAAAAGAGATGGTATCCTCTGTTCTAAAAGAGGGGGTGGGAGCCTGTGGCGCCATGCTCTATTACGGGGACGATACCATCCAGCACGCCGGGGTGATCATCGGCATGGGAGGATTTGCCGCCCACGCCCTCTGGAGCCTTACGGACAGAGATGAAAAATATTATCCCTTCTCCCTCTGCGAGCGGGAAGTTTCCGCTGTCACCGGGGCATGCCTTATGGTGAGAAGAAGTGTGTACGACGAAGTGGAGGGCATGGGAGAAGATTTTGCAGTGGCTCTTAACGATGTGGATTTTTGCATGAAAATCTGTGAGAAGGGCCATAAAATCCTGTTTAACCCCTATGCCAAGCTTTACCACTACGAGTCAAAGTCCAGGGGATATGAGGACACGGTGGAGAAGCAGGCACGGTTTCAGAAAGAGATTGACCACTTCCAGTCAAAGTGGGAGAAGGAGATCAAGGCGGGAGATCCGTATTACAATCCCAATTTAACACTGCACAGAGCGGATTACTCCATGGACATATAGGGAAAAATATGCTATACTTAGCAGATTGAAAAAGGTTCAGTTTTCAGACGGGAAAAAAGATGAAAGAAAAATCAACACTTGCAAATATATTTTATAACAGTTTTGGAACTATGTTTTATTACGGATGCCAGTGGCTGACCACAATTTTGATCGTGCACCTTTCCGGGTACCAGGATGCGGGAAATTACTCTCTTGCCATGACATTTACGGCGGCATTTGCCATTTTTGCACTGTTTAACACCAGACAGTTTCAGGTTTCGGATGTGAAAGGGGAATACACGGACAAAACCTATATCGTTTCCAGATATATCGCCATGGCGGCGGCGTTTCTCATCTGTGTGATCGGACTTTTGTTTAACGCCTACACGGTTTTTCAGTGGCTGGTCATCCTTTTGTATATGCTGTTTAAGTGCGGCGAGGCATGGGTGGACGTGTACCACGGCATCTGCCAGAAAAACGGCAGGATGGATTTTATCTGTTACTCCTTTATTGCCAGAGGGATCCTGATGCTTATAAGCTTCTGCGGTGTGATCTACGCCACCGGAAACCTTTTGCTTGGAGTTTTGGCAATGGCAGTTTCCACTTACCTTGTAATATTTTTTTACGACAGGCATATGGCCATGCAGTTTGTGCAGGATGGGGAGAAAGCGGATTTTAAGGCACTTAAGACATTGATGGTGATCTTAGTCCCATTGGTAATCGTGTCGGTGACAAACAATCTGTCTATCTCTCTGCCAAAATATTTTCTGGAGCGGTATTTTGATGAGACAGTTTTGGGATACTATTCTTCAGTGGCCACTCCAAGTCTGATCGTGCAGGTGGGGGCGTCAACGATTTTTGTTCCCCTGATCACGCCTTTGGCGGATAAGCTTTTGGCCAATGACAAAAAAGGGTTTGCCGGCATATTAAAGAAAGTGTTTTTCGCCTTTGTGGTGTTGTCTGCCCTTGCGGTACTTGTATCTTTCCTGCTGGGAGAGTGGTTTTTGGCGCTGGTGTTCGGGGAGGAGATCCGTCCCTACACCTACCTGTTTGTGCCCATTATCATAACCACCCTCTTAATCAGTATCAACGCATGTCTCTTTCCGGTGTGTACCGTGTTCCGGGAGATAAAGGGACAGCTTTTGGTGGGGATTGCAGGAATTTTATCTTCGCTGGCAGCATCTGTTATTTTTGTAAAAAAATATTGTATGGACGGAGTTGTCCTGGCACTTTTGATTACTCTGGGAATACAGATTATAATTGAAATATGTTGTGTGTATCGTAGGATGAAAAGATGGAAGGAAATCTGAAATGGACAAGATTGCAGTATTAGTTCCCTGTTACAATGAGAGCAAAACGATCAGGAAAGTGGTGGAGGATTTCAAGCGGGTACTGCCGGAGGCTGTCATATATATTTATGACAATAATTCCAACGACGGGACGGATGAGATCGCAAGGGAAGCAGGAGCCATTGTGCGCTATGAGTACAAGCAGGGCAAAGGAAATGTGATCCGCAGGATGTTTCGGGATATCGATGCGGAGTGTTACATTATGATCGACGGGGATGACACTTACCCGGCGGAGGCGGCGCCGGAGATGGTCAAAATGGTCTTTGAGCAGAATGCGGACATGGTGGTGGGGGACAGACTTTCATCCACCTATTTTACAGAAAACAAAAGACCATTCCACAATTTTGGGAATTCGCTGGTTAGAAAGAGCATCAATGTGCTCTTTGAGACGGATATCAAGGATATCATGACAGGATACCGGGCTTTCAGCTATCTGTTCGTAAAGACATTTCCGGTGTTGTCCAAGGGTTTTGAGATTGAGACGGAGATGAGCATTCATGCCGCAGATAAGAATATGCAGGTGGAGAATGTGGTGATCGAGTACAGGGACAGGCCGGAGGGAAGTGTTTCCAAGTTAAATACTTTCTCCGACGGTTTTCGTGTGCTTAAAACCATTGCCAGATTGTACCAGACCTATAAGCCTATGAATTTCTTTGGGGTCATTGCGGCAGTGCTTGCATTTTTATCAATTGTGTTTATGATCCCCATTCTGATCCAGTACGGGCAGACAGGGCTTGTGCCCCATTTCCCCACGCTGATCGCCTGCGGATTTGTGATGTTGGCGGCAATCCAGTCATTTTTCTCAGGGCTGATTTTAACCACACTGGGACAGAAAAACCGTCAGGACTTTGAGATGCAGCTTCAGGCTGTGCGGGTGCGCAGAGACAGACTGTTGGAGAACAAATAGAGGAAACTTATCGGGGCGAAGAGAAATGAAGGTATATATTTGTCCAAAGTGCGGATGGATGCGTGTAGTGTCAAGAAGAAAAAATGTGGAGTGTTTTAAATGCGGGGAACCCCAGATGGCGGTGACACATCTGCCCTATGAGCGGGTGGGACAGATGAGTGAGAAAGAGCGGGAAGATTATGCGAAGAGCTGGCTTTATATCCATGGAAGAGGATAGAGGTAAAGGTAAGATAATTTGGCTTGTCTGAATCGTTAAATGAGGTACAAGGTATGTATAAAAAAGAGAAAAGAAATTGGTTAAAGCATATAGATTTTACAATTTTAGATATGATCTCTTTACAGCTGGCATTTATCGTTGCCTATGTGTTTCGTCTTGGGTGGAGCCTGCCTTATTCCAACGACCCTTACGAGAGGCTGGCGGTGATCCTGTTTCTCATCGATATCTGTGTGGTATTTGTTTTTGAGCCATATAATGGGATTTTAAGGAGAGGGAATTTTCAGGAAGCCCATTTCTGCATTACCTTTTCCACTACCATATTTGTAGGCCTGTTGATGTATGAAGTGGCGACAAAGCAGACGGAGATCTACTCCAGAAAGATCATCTTCCTCTACTGGATCCTCTCTATGATGTTTGTGTACCTGGGACGGCTGGGGTTAAAGTACTTTATCCGCTGGCGCATGATCGTGGGAAAAAATCTTTCTGTGATGGTGCTTGTCACAACCTCCGAGTATGCAAAGGCGGCGTTAGAAGAGTTTGCCCATCTGCCCTACCGGGATTTCTATGTCAGCGGCGTTGTGGTTGTTGATGAGCAGATGAAAGGGAAAATGATCTACGGTGTACCTGTGGTTGCAAACGCAGATGATTTTTATGACTATCTTTTGAGCAATGTGGTGGACGAAGTGTTTATAAACGGCAATACTATTGAGAGTTCCCAGGCATTGGCCAATGAGCTTTTGGAGCTGGGGATTACCGTCCACTTTAATCTGGTGCATATGAATGCCCTGGCGCCAAATAAAGTTATTGAGCGCTATGGCAATTATATGGTCCTTACTTCCAGCATGAAGATCGCCTCCCCCAGGCAGCTCTTTTTAAAACGCCTCATGGATATTTTTGGAAGTATCATAGGACTCTTAGGCTGTGGTATCGCATTTTTGATTTTTGCCCCCATTATAAAAACCCAGTCTCCAGGGCCTGTGTTTTTCTCTCAGACCCGTGTGGGGAAAAACGGCAGAAAGTTTAAGCTTTACAAGTTCCGATCCATGAATGTCAATGCGGAGAAAGAGAAGGAAGCCTTGATGGAGAAGAATAAGATGAAGGGGCTGATGTTTAAAATGGAGGATGATCCCAGGATTTTCCCCATTGGAAAGTTTATCCGCAAGTATTCTATTGATGAGCTGCCCCAGTTTTTTAACGTGCTTCGGGGGGATATGAGTCTGGTTGGCACAAGGCCTCCCACTTTGGAGGAGTTTGAGCACTACCAGATCCACCACAAGGCAAGACTTGGGATTAAGCCGGGGATTACCGGCATGTGGCAGGTCAGCGGGAGAAGCGATATCACGGATTTTGAGGAAGTGGTGGCACTTGACACCCACTATATTTCCCAGTGGAGCCTGGCCCTGGATCTGAAAATACTTGTAAAGACATTCCAGGTTGTGATCACAGGAAAAGGTTCGGAGTAGACATGAGTATAAAATATCAGTACAATTATGTAAAAAGCCTTTTAAAACGATACGGTTTTAAAGGGCTTGTGCTAAAAACCATAGAGAGAAGCAGATCTCCCATGCTGGCCTATACCAACTGTTACAGGAAGTTTCTGCCCACAGAGGAGGAACTTTTAAGGCAGAGGGAGGAAGCGCTTTCCTATGCCCCGAAAGTCAGCGTAGTGGTGCCTGCCTATGAGACGGGGGAAGTGTATCTTCGTGAGTTATTAGATTCCCTTACTGCCCAGACCTATGAAAACTGGGAACTTTGCCTGGCGGACGGAAGCCGAAAGGATGGGGTGGAGAAAACAGTAAAAGAGTATCAGAATAAGGATAAGAGGATACACTATAAAAGGCTTAAAAAAAACGGAGGGATATCGGAAAATACCAACGCAGGGTTTGATATGGCAGCAGGGGAGTTTGTGGCTCTTATGGATCATGATGACGTGCTTCCGCCAAACGCCCTTTATGAGATGGTAAAATGTTTGAATGAGTATCCCAGGGAGCATAGAAGCCTTGCCATGATCTATTCTGATGAGGATAAGATTGACAGTGGGGGGCAGATTCACAGCAGACCTCATTTTAAGCCGGATTTCAACCTGGAATTTTTGCGGAGGAACAATTATTTCTGCCATTTTCTCATGTTTTCCAGGGAACTGCTTGATAAGACAAAAGGTTTGGATACAGATTTTGACGGGGCACAGGACTATGATTTTGTGCTGCGCTGTGTGGAGGCGGGAGCCATTGTCCGCCATGTGCCAAAAATCCTTTACCATTGGAGGATCCATGAAGGTTCCACCGCAGGGAACAGTGCGGATAAGGAATACGCCTTTGACAACGGATGCAGAGCTATAGAAGGCCATCTGAAGCGGATGGGCGATTTCGGCATGGCCAGGGTGACGCCGAACCTTGGGGTGTATCAGGTCTCCTATCAGTTAAAGGGAACGTATAAGGTTTCCGTGTCTGCCCCCTCAAAAGAAACGTTATCTTATGTAAAAAAACAGGTCAGTTCCTGCTTATCCGGGGACGGATACCAGATAAAGGTACAGTATCTTCTCACAGACAGCCCGGGCAAAAGTATTTTAAGCCAGGCAAAGGGGGATTACCTCTTTTTTGTGGAGGATAATGTTTCTGTTCCGAAAGATGGGCTCCTAAAACTTTTATCCATATGCCAGGCCAAAAACAACGGCATTGTTGGGGCAAAAGTATTAGATTCCAGGGGAAAAGTGGTTTCCAACGGTTATATTTACGACGGAGAAGGACATCTGATCCCCTCCTGCAGCGGGCTTTACGGAGAGTTTAAGGGATATTTTCTCCACGGGGTCATCCCTCAGAATGTCAGCGCAGTCTCTTTTGCCTGTGTGATGATAAAGAGGCAGGCATGGGAAGCGGTGGAGGAGGATCTGCATTTTACCGGGAAGTACTACGGGGCGGATTTAAGCTTTTCCATGAGGGAAGCGGGATTTGACACGGTGGTGACGCCGGAAGTTTCTGTGGTGCAAAAAAATGGGAAGCAGCAGGGGCGAGGGCAGGAGAATATCCGGTTTTATGAGAAATGGAAAAAATCGCTTTTAAGGCCGGATCCCTGCTATAACAGGAATTTAAAGCTGGAGATGGGTCATACCTATGAAATGAGGGAATAGAGATCATGCAGGATGTATTTATTATCGGGAGCAAAGGGATTCCTGCCCGTTACGGCGGGTTTGAGACTTTTGTGGAACAGTTGACACGATGTAAAATGAACAGGGAAATTCAGTATCATGTGGCCTGCATGAGCGATAAGGAGGGGGAGTTTACCTACCAGGATGCCAGGTGTTTTGAGATAAAGGTGCCCTCCATCGGCCCGGCAAAGGCGGTGTACTATGATATTATGGCGTTTCGCCACTGCCTTTCCTACCTGAAAAACCATCCCTCCAAAAGTCCGGTGGTGTATGTCCTTGCCTGCCGGGTCGGTCCCTTTGTGGGATTTTTAAAGCGCAGATTAAAAAAGTTCGGGGGAAGGCTCTATATCAACCCTGACGGACATGAGTGGATGCGGGCAAAGTGGAATAAGGCAATCCGCAGGTACTGGAAATTTTCGGAAAAGCTTATGGTAAAGCATGGGGATCTGATGATCTGCGATTCCAAAAATATGGAGCGTTATATCAGGGAGACCTACCGGAAATACCGTCCAAGAACCACTTTTATCGCCTACGGGGTTGACGTGGCAAAGAGCAGGTTAGGAGACCAGGATGAAAAAGCCGGAGAGTGGTTTGCGGATCATAATCTTATCCCCGGAGACTACTATCTGATCGTAGGGCGGTTTGTGCCGGAGAACAACTATGAGACCATGATACGGGAATTTATGAAGTCAAAGACAAAAAAGAAGCTGGCCATCATCACCAATGTGGAAGAGAATGATTTTTACGGAAAGTTAAAAAGCAAGACAGGATTTTTAAATGATCCCAGGGTCAGGTTCTGTGGCACGGTGTATGACGAGGAACTGATGAAAAAGATCAGGGAGGAGGCTTACGGGTATATCCATGGCCATGAGGTGGGAGGTACAAACCCCTCACTTTTAGAGGCGCTGGGAAGCACAGACTTAAACCTGCTTCTGGACGTGGGATTTAACCGGGAAGTGGGGGAAAAGGCTGCCCTGTACTGGAAAAAGACACCGGGAAATCTGGCTTCTCTTCTGGAAACGGCGGATAGTCTTTCAAAAGAGCAGCGGATGGTATATGCAAATCTGGCAAAGCAGAGGATTTTAAACCATTACAGCAAAGAAAAAATTGCGAAAGCCTACGAGGATATTTTTTTGTCATGGGAAAAGTGAGGATAAGTGTTGCATTAGCATCGTATAATGGGGAAAACTATATTAGAGAACAGATGGATTCCATCCTGGCGAATTTATCCGGGGAGGATGAGATTGTGGTTTCCGATGACGGTTCAAAAGACTGTACGCTTGAAATCTTAAAAGAGTATGAAGAAGGCAGGGTTCCCGTGAAGGTTCTGAAAGGTCCGGGAAAGGGAATAAAGAAAAATATTGAAAACGCTATGAGAAACTGTCAGGGAGAATATATCTTTCTTGCCGACCAGGATGATGTGTGGCGGGAAGATAAGGTAGAATTTGTAATGCCTTTTCTGGAGAAGGGCTGCACGCTGGTGAATCATGATGCCAGGGTGATGGACGGTGAGCTGAAAAATGAGATTATGCCATCTTTCTTTACCTATCGCAATTCCGGGTCCGGTTTTTTGCGGAATTTTGTGAAAAACCGATATATGGGGTGCTGTATGGCCTTTCACAGGAAGCTTCTGCCCCTGGTTTTGCCCATTCCCGACGAGATAGAAATGCATGACCAGTGGATCGGGCTGATCAATGATATCACAGGGGGAGAGAGCGTTTTTTTGCGGCAGCCCCTGCTTTTGTACCGCAGGCATGAAAAAAACGTATCGGATTTTAACCACGGGACAGTTCCTGAGATGGTAAAAAAGCGATGGATTCTCGCAAAAGCCCTGCTCCGATGGAGAAAATTAGGAAAATATTAAGAAAATTTGTGAAAAATGTACAAAAATATTAAGAAAATTACAAAATTGTGACGTGTAAATTCTACATTACTTTTGTCGATTCCTGTTACCGAATTATTGACAGAATTGGAAAAAAGTTATATATTTATTTTAATTGTTTTCCAAATAATGTTACTTCAGGCTCTGACCTGCCTGAAAGAATGGAGAGATGATGAGTACAAGCAGAAGAAAGAAAAAGAACAAAAAAAACAAAGTTGTAATATTTGCAGTTGAAATCATTGTATTGGTGGCTCTTCTGGTAGGAATGTTCCTGTATTTTAAGACGGGAAAAGTGGAGAATACCGGGGAAATCAAGCCGGAAGAAGTGGCGATCGAGCTGGATTCCGAGACGAAGGAGGCATTAAAGGGATACACCAACATCGCACTGTTCGGTCTGGACAACCGTTCCACCGGAAACTACAATGGCGGTAACAGCGACTGTATCATGATCGCCAGTATCAACAATGATTCTAAGGAAGTGAAGCTGATCTCCGTATACCGTGACACTTTCCTTAGCGTGAAGGACGATTCTTTCAACAAGATCAATTCTGCCTATGCCTACGGCGGGCCAAAGGGAGCAATTGCAGCCCTCAATAAAAACCTGAATTTGGATATCACAAACTATGTGGCAGTGGATTTTGCGGCCGTGGTAGACGCAGTAGATCTGTTAGACGGGATTGAGCTGACCCTTACAGACCAAGAAGTTAAGATTATGAATGACAACTACATTGACGAGATCAATGAGGTGACGAAACATTCTTCCGCTAAGCTTGGCAGCGGCGGAACTTACACGGTGGATGGTGTACAGGCACTGGCATACTGCCGTATCCGTTACACTGCCGGAGATGACTTTAAGCGAACCGAGCGTCAGAGGGAAGTGCTTGGAAAGATGATCGAGAAGGCAAAGGGTTCCAGCATTTCCACAGTGAGCAGCCTCATCGACAGCATGTTTGGGGAGATATCCACCAGCTTTACCAGCAAAGAGATCTTGTCTCTGGCAAGCAGCGTGATGGATTACGAGCTGGCAGGAAACCACGGCTGGCCATTTGAGCTTTGTACCGGAAACTTCGGTTCCAAGGGAAGCATTGTAGTTCCCACGGATCTGGAGACAAACGTAGTGGAGCTTCACGAATATCTCTTCGGCGAGAAGAATAATTTGTCCAACACAGTGACAGGGCTGAGCGATTACATTGTGAACTATACGGGATGTACCACAAGCGCAACAACAAGGTATGACAACCCGCTTACCGGGGATGACAATACCAGCACTACAGATACAGGGTACTCCACAGAGAGTGACGGCACAGAGGTCGAAAAAACCGAATAGAGAGAAACTGGAGAGACCCAATTTATGGGTTTCTCTTTTTTTTCACAAAACTTACACAAAAAAGGGATACACTACTGTTATGAAAATCCAAGGATGAAAGGAATAATCAGTATGAATCAGTTTGAGGAAAACAATTCTTATGAAACTTACTATACGCCCTTTGAAGAGCCTCAGAAGCCCAAAAGGAAAAAATCCGGCTTCGGGGGAAAAGTGATGCGTCTGATCGCTCTGGCGCTGGTGTTTGGTCTGGTGGCAGGAACCGCTTTTTCGGGAACCTCCTGTTTTTTTCAAAAAATATTAAGCCCGGAACAAGAGATCGAGGAGGCAAAAAGCGGAGCTGATCTGAATATTGTCCAGTCCACAGAAAACTATATCCAGGATGTGGCGGATTCCGCTGCTAAGACAGGGGAGCTTGGGGCAGTGACAGATGTGTCGGGGATCGTGGATATGGCAATGCCCTCCATTGTGTCCATCACCACGATTTCCACCACCACCGTCCGCAGCTTTTTCGGATACACCCAGGAATATGAGAGCGAGGGCTGCGGCTCCGGGATTATTATCAGCCAGGATGAGGAGAACCTCTACATTGCCACAAACAACCATGTGGTGGAGGGAGCCCAGACCCTGTCAGTGATCTTTGCGGATGATGCGCTGGTGACTGCCCAGGTAAAGGGCACGGATCCAAGCAGTGACCTGGCGGTGGTAAGTGTAAAGCTTTCAGATATCAATGAGGAGACAAAGGGAAAGATCCGCACGGCTACCTTTGGGGAGTCCAGCCAGATCAAAGTCGGGGAGGCGGCAATCGCCATTGGAAATGCCCTGGGGTACGGCCAGTCGGTGACAAAAGGGGTGATTTCTGCGTTAGACCGGGAAGTGACAGTACAGGATGAGTCGGACGGCTCATCTGTGACAAATTCCCTGCTTCAGACAGACGCAGCCATAAACCCTGGAAACAGCGGCGGCGCCCTTTTAAATATCAGAGGGGAAGTCATTGGCATCAATTCCGTGAAATACTCCCAGACGGAAGTGGAGGGTATGGGGTATGCAATTCCGGCGGACACCGCTATCCCCATAATCAAGCAGCTTATCACAAGGGAGGTTGTGAAGGGCTCTGACAGCGCTTACTTTGGAGTCTCCGGCGTGGATATGACGGAGGATGTGGCACAGACTTACAATATGCCTATGGGCGTGTATATTGCCCAGGTAGTTGAGGGAAGCGGCGCAGACAATGCAGGACTTGTCCAGGGAGATATCATTACAAAGTTTGATGGCAGGAATATTGCCGCTATGGAGGACATTCGGAATCTCATGCGGTATATGTCTGCGGGAGCCACAGTGGAAGTAGTGTATAAGCGGGCAGAAAACGGTGAGTATGTGGAACATACCGTGGAGGTGACTCTGGGAAAAAAGAATTAGCAGTAAAGAGTCAGCATAGAAGATTTTGCATAGAAAAAAAGTGAAAGGAGCGTATCACTGATGCGCTCTTTTCTTGTGGAAAAATTTAATAAAATTTAAGAAATATTGGAAAGGCTTTCTTTGTTTTCCACCTTGCGGAGAGGCAAAAGTTGTTTTATAATTAGACTAACTATTGAGGCAAATACGGAAAAGTTATGAGATAGATCAGTACAAGATTCAGGAGGAATGTTCATGAGAAAAAAGAGGATTGTGATCGCTCTGGGGCATGAGGCATTGGGAACTACGCTTCCGGAGCAGAAATCTGCCACAGAAAAGACAGCCAAAGCGGTTGCGGATCTGATCGAATCAGATTATCAGGTGGTGATCTCCCACAGCAACGGGCCTCAGGTAGGAATGATACATACGGCAATGTCAGAATTTTGCAGGCTTTACCCGGAGTACACTAAGACACCTATGTCGGTGTGTTCTGCCATGAGCCAGGGATATATCGGATACGATTTGCAAAATTCTATCCGCACGGAGCTGTTAAACAGAGGAATCTATAAAACGGTTTCCACCATTTTGACCCAGGTCTGCGTGGATCCCTATGATGAGGCTTTTTATCACCCCAGCAAGATCATAGGCAGGGTGATGACAAAGGAGGAAGCCATAGAGGAGGAGAGAAAGGGCAACCATGTGACAGAGACTTCACAGGGCTACCGCAGGATCGTGGCAGCGCCAAAGCCTATGAATATCGTGGAGATTGACGCCGTCCGCACATTGAGCGATGCGGACCAGGTGGTGATCGCCTGTGGGGGAGGGGGTATCCCTGTACTTACCCAGCACAACAATCTAAAGGGAGCCAGCGCAGTCATTGAGAAAGATCTGGCGGCGGGAAAGCTGGCGGAAATGCTGGATGCAGATATGTTTGTCATACTGACAGGGGAAGAGAAGGTCTGCTTAAATTACGGCAAGCCTGATCAGAAAGCCCTTGATGTGCTAACCGTAAACGAAGCGGCTGCCTACATAGAAGAGGGGCAGTTTGAGGAGGGTACTATCCTGCCAAAGATACAGGCAGCCATAGAGTTTATCGGTAATTCAGCGGTAAAAAAAGCTCTGGTGACAAAGCTGGACAAATCTAAGGAAGCCATGGAAGGACTTACGGGAACAGTAATCCGTAAGTAAACATGAGGAGAGGAGAGAAAAACAAATGAAGTCAGTCAGGAGAATTACAGCGCTGCTTTTGGCATTGCTGTTAAGCTTAACAACAGGATATACAGATGCTTTGGCGGCATCTTTTGCAGAACCTTTGGCATATATTTCAGAGGAAGGTTTTGCTCCGGAAGGGACAGAGGAGACGACAGAGACGGCGGAAGAGAGTTCTGAGATTTCAGACGTGGAGGCAGTTCCTGAGACGGAAGATCCACGGATTTTTGATGCAGAGATAGCTTCTGAGATGGAAGATCAGGAAAATGAACAGGCGTCAGAGACAGAGAATACAGAAGAACTTTCTGGTACGGAAGGGGTTTTAGAGGAAGAGACAGAGGAAAAAGCCCAGGGGAAAAATGAGAGCATCGGCCTTGTGAACTATGTGGTAGTGGAGGAGCCCGTGGTGGAAACTCCCGGGACCCAGAGGATCATGACAAGCATCGGTGACGGCACAAGTGAAGTGGAGTCCGCTGTTTTGACTTATGAAAACAGAGAGACAGGGGAATTCCGCCAGGTGAGCGCCACAGAGATTTTAGATGATTTCGTGCTCTTTGCCATGGATTTCCCGAAAGGTTCAAAGACAGGTACCTATCAGCTTGCATCGCTGACCTATTCCATGCAGGGGCTTACCACCACAACTGCTTTTGCCCAAATGGGTGTGGATGCCTCTTTCGGCGTAAATGAAGTTCCGGAGACCACGCCGGATGACGTGCTTTTGACGGAGGAAGAGTTTGAAGCGTTGTCAGAAAACGTGGAGGCAAATATTGTCTCATTAGATGAAAACGCTGATACTCAGGTGATCGAGGAAGCGCTGGAAAGCGCAGGGTGCGATGCGGATGTTGTCCTGACAGATGGGGTGGCATCAAAGGTAAAAGGGGCATCACCGAAGGGTATGAGCAGCCTGGTGGTAGTCTTAGATCCGGGACACGGGGGAAACGACGGAGGAGCCTCCCACAATGGTCTTGTGGAGAAGAATCTGAATCTGAAGATTGGACTGTACTGCAGGGAAGAACTGGAAAAATATGCAGGTGTCAACGTAATTATGACAAGGCAGAGCGATGTCTCTCTTACTCTGGCAGAAAGGGCGCAGGTTGCCATTGACAACAGGGCAAACGTGTTTGTCAGCCTGCACATCAATTCCAATACCAGCGCCGGGCCAAACGGTGCCAACGTGTACTATCCAAATAATAACTACAACAGCACTGCCGGAACAACAGGGAAAAATCTGGCAGCCATTATCGAGAGCAAGCTTACGGATTTAGGTCTTGCCAGCGGCGGTATCCACATCCGCAACTCGGAGAACAATACCAGATATCCGGACGGTTCCCTGGCGGACTATTACGGGGTGATCAAACGCTGTAAAGAGAACGGGATTCCGGGACTGATCGTGGAGCATGCATTTATCTCCAATATTAATGATGTGAAAAACTATCTGAGCAGTGATGAATCCTTAAAGAAACTTGGAGTGGCAGATGCTACAGGGATCGCAGAGTACTTTGGGTTAAAGAAGGGTCTGGGCTTTACCTCCATTTTGGCAACGGGAAGCGAAAGCCTGAAACTGACATGGAAGAAAGTCAGCGGCGTCAGCGGTTATGAGATCCGCCGGAGTGAAAAGAGTGACGGGGACTTTAAGAAGATTGCCACCATAAACTCCGCAGATACCACAACCTACACAGATACCGGACTGACACCGGGAAAAGTATATTATTATAAAATCCGTACCTTTACGAAATCCGGAGGGGATACAAAATACGGAAGTTACAGCAAGGTGGAGTCCGGCGGAACTATAGCAAAGACATCCATCAGCTCACTGAAATCCAAAACCAACAAGAGTATGGAGATCAGCTGGTCTGTGGTGGGCACGGCAGCAGGGTATGAGATCAGCCGTTCCACTTCCAAGGATGGCAGTTATGCGCAGATCGCCATGATCGGCTCCCAGAGCCAGTCCAGTTATGTGGACAGCAGTGTAAAGGAAGGAAAACTTTACTACTACAAAATCCGTGTCATAGGCAGGGAGGGAACCGATACCATATACAGTGACTGGAGCAAGGCCGTATCCGGAAGGACGGCAAAGAAGCCTTCCAAGTTAAAGGTATCTTCAAAAAACAGCACGACCCTTCACATTTCCTGGACAGGGGACAAAAACGCTGCCGGTTACACCATTAAGCGCGCAGAGTCCAAAAACGGAAAATATACAAAGGTTGGCACGGTAAAAGGCGGGGATACAACTACCTACGACAACAAGAATGTAAAAAAGGGAAAGACATATTACTACAAGGTGGAGACCTATAACTACAACGGAGAGAAAAAAGGCTACAGCGGCTACAGCAGCGCTGCCAGCGGAAGGACATTAACGGGGACTTCCATTACCAAAGTGGAGTCTACCTCCTCCACCAAGCAGACGATTACCTGGAAAAAGAACAACGAGGCAAACGGCTACCAGATTTACCAGAGCACTTCCAAGGACGGTACATACAAAAAGATCAAGACCATCAGCAACAAAAAAACTACCTCCTACAAAGTGACAGGGTTAAAGCCGGGAGTGAAATATTTTTACAAAGTAAGATGTACCAACAAGGTAAACAGCGTTACGGGATACAGTGACTATTCTACCATCCGGGGTGCAAGGGTTGCAAAGGCAGTGATTAAACAGGCCGAGGGAGCTTCGGGAACAAAGATCAAGCTTACCTGGGATAAAGTAAAGGATGCGGACAGCTTTGTGATCTACCGCAGCACTAGCAGCGGGGGAACTTATAGCAAAATCGGTACTGCAAAGGGAACTGCCACCAGCTATACGGACTCAAATCTTCAGATGACAAAGAAGTACTTTTACAAGCTGGAAGTAAAGATGAAAGGGTACAAAGTTACCGGAACCAGTGGAAAGAGTAAGGCAGTCAGCGCATATCCCATCCGTCAGACAGAGATTGCTTCTGTTGAGGCAGGGGACACCGGAGCGTTAGTAGTTCGGTGGAGCCAGGTAAAAGATATCAAAGGATATGAAGTTTACCGCAGTACCCAGGAGGACGGCACATACAATCTTCTCACCACAGTAGACGACTACAGCGTTACCAGCTATGAGGATGCGTCAGCAGAGCCGTCCGTATCCTACTGGTACAAGATCCGCCTTGTAAATACCTATAATGGAAAGACCATTTATGGAGGATATTCTGCTCCTGTGGAGGGCAGTACCCTGGCGGCTCCGGGAAATGTAACTGTGACACAGGTGTCAGATGCCCAGTTAGATATCAGCTGGACGGCAGTAAACAATGCGGCAGGGTACATTATCTACCGCAGCACCCAGCCGGAGGGAGAATTTACAGAAATTGCCAGAGTGGGAAGCGCTACTTCCTACTCTGATACCACAGTCGTAAAAGATACGGTATATTACTATAAAGTCAAGACTTACGATGAAAATAACAGAACCAGCATATTCAGCAGCACAGCTTCCGGCTGTGCTGTTGCAAAATTACTGGTGACAAATGCATCCTTTTCGGGGACAGCCATTCTGGTGGCCTGGACAAAATCCGGCGGAAGCGTGGACGGCTATGAGCTTTACCGCAGCTCTTCCGAGAAGGTGACAGCTTTTCAAAAGATTGTCACCACAAAGGATACTTCCTTTCAGGACATGGACGTAAAGACAAATGTCACATATTATTACAGGGTGCGAAGCTACACCACTGCATCGGGAAAGAAAATCTACGGCAGTTTTTCAGACACCCTTTCTACAAATCCTTCCGATTACCGGATCATGGGGGCAGCAGGCGCAACAGCGGCTCAGATGGCAGCCATGTACCGTTTGTCCGGTAAATCTTACCCATCTTCCGTATATACATCAAAGGGAGCGCCGGATCTGCAGACTTTTTGCCAGATCGTCTATGACGAGTGCGTTGTGGAAGGCGTAAAGCCTGAGGTCTTGTTTGCCCAGATCTGTCATGAGACGGGATATTTGGGTTTTGGCGGACAGGTGAAAGCGGAGCAGTGTAATTTTGGCGGTTTGGGTGCCCTGGATGGCGGCACCACCGGAGCTGAGTTTCCCGATGTGGTCACGGGAATCCGCAGCCAGGTACAGCATTTGAAGGCATATGCCTCTGTGGACAGTCTGCGCCAGCCCTGTGTAGACCCAAGGTTTGGCTATGTGGTGAGAGGCCAGGCGGAATATGTGCAGCAGCTTGGCAGGGGAAACTGGGCAACGGATAAAGCTTATGCGGAAAAACTTATGAATATTATCAATAAAATTAAATCTATGTAGGAATGAAAGGAGAGGAGATATATGAGAAAAATTTATCAGAAACTTTTATTAGCGCTTTTCTGCGGGCTGATGCTTCTGCCGGGAAAAGCAGTGACAACTCTGGCTGGTGAAACAACAGTCAGTGCCACGGCTGTGTCCAGCAGCAAAATTGAAGTGAAATGGAATGCGGTAGAGGGAGCTTCCAAGTATAAAGTGTATCGAAGCACAACTGCGGAAAGCGGCTTTTCCAAGCTGGCTGCCGTAAAAGAAACTGTTTACCAGGATAAAAGTGTAACGGCGGGAAGAATTTATTACTATAGAATCGTTCCTGTAGCGGCCCGCACAAAGAAAGATATGGACAGTGCCCGTGTAACGGTGAAGGCAAAGACGCCGGAGGCTGTGGCAGTGACAGAAATCAGCGTGAAAAGCCCTACAAAGGTAAAATTGTACTGGAATCTTTCAAAGGCTGCAAATGGTTACGAAATTTACCGCAGCAACAAAAAGGAGGAGTCCTACACTCTTTTGGCCACAGTGAAGGGAAAAGAAAATACCGCTTTTACGGACAGCTCCATTGTTCCGGGAAAGACCTACTACTATAAGATCCGCCCAACTGTCTCCAACAACGGGGTAAAAGGACGGGGAAGTGATTCTTTCCCCATCAAGGTAAAAACCGTGGCAAAGACAGACATTACCAGCATTGCATCCCTGAATTCAGGTTCTATGCAGCTTGTGTGGAAAAAAGTGAGCAATGCAACAGAATATGAAGTTTACCGCAGCACAAAAGAGGCCAGTGGATTTAAAAAGATTGCAACAGTAAAGAACTCAACCACCAAATACACGGACAAGTCTGTAAAGACAGGAAAGAAATATTATTACAAAGTTGTCACTGTGGGAAAATTAAACGGTAAAAAAATTACCAGCGGTTATTCCAATGGTGTGTCCTACCGGGCACTTAGTCAGGTTAAAATTTCCTCTGCCAAATCCACTCTGGAAGATGGGATTAAAGTGAAATGGCAGAAAGTGACCGGGGCAACACAGTATAAAATTTACCGGGCGACTTCTGCCAAAGGCACTTACAAGAAAATTGCCACAGTAAAATCCAACGGAAAAGATACTCAGACCTACACAGATACAAAAGTGACATCAGGAAAGAATTACTATTATAAAGTCCAGGCTTATTCCAGTGATGACGGCCTGATCGCCGCAGGAAAAGGGGACAAATCCGAATATAAGAAAGCTGCCATAAACTATGCCATTATGGGAAAATCCACAGTTACCGTGGATCAGATGGTAAAGATGTACAACAGTTCCGGAAAGAAATACCCCTCCATCTACAAAGACAAAGGGGCAAAGAATATTAAGAAGTTCTGCGAGATTGTCCTGGAGGAATCTGAAAAAGAAGGGGTTCGGGCAGAAGTGATCTTTGCCCAGGTCTGCCTGGAAACCGGATATTTAAGTTTTGGAGGCCAGGTGAAGGCAGAGCAGTGTAACTTCAGCGGCCTTGGGGCAACAGATGACGGAGCGGCTGGAGCCACCTTCAAAAATGTAAGGACGGGAATCAGAGCCCAGGTACAGCACTTAAAGGGTTACGCTTCCAAAGATAAGTTAAACCAGAAGTGCGTAGATCCGCGATTCCAGTATCTCAGTCACAGAAGGGGGTCCACTCCCTATGTGCAGAACCTTGGCAATGGAAACTGGGCAACAGACCCCAATTATGCATCCAAGCTGATGACACTGATCAAAAAGATAAAAAGCTATTAGGGAGGAAGGCAGTGAAACATAAGAAAATTACTTTTCTCCCAGTTCTTGCCATAATCTCCTGCTTTGCACTTGCCGGCTGTGCCGAGGGAGGCAGCGGGGATGCAAAAGAACTGGAACAGATTGTTTTAGAGACAGAGGTATTTCAGAAATCTGCGGAAAGGGGAGGGAATGATTCCGGGGAAAAAGAGACGGAAATCCCTACAGAGGATACCGAGGAGGCTCTGACTGAGGTAGAAACAGAGAGAAAAAATGACACGGAGACGGACACAGAGACAGAAACTGAAGAGGGGACAGAAGTCCAGGATGAGGACAATGCCGGGGAAGAAGCAGTTACCTCTCCTGGGGGAACTCATATCGTGTGCATCGATGCAGGACATCAGGCAAAGGGAAACAGCGAGCCGGAACCTGTGGGGCCTGGAGCCTCCGAGACAAAGGCAAAAGTGGCCTCCGGCACCAGGGGAACTACCACAGGGCTTGCAGAGTATGAGCTTACCCTTCAGGTATCTCTGAAACTTCGGGATGTTTTGACCGCCAGAGGGTACAGCGTGATCATGGTCCGGGAGAGCAATGACGTAAACATCAGCAACAGCGAGCGGGCGGCGGTGGCAAACAGCAGCAATGCGGAAGTATTCTTAAGGATCCACGCCAACGGCTCGGAGAACAGCGGCGCAAACGGCAGTATGACCATATGCCCCACGCCAAACAATCCCTACTGCAGCAATATTTACAGCCAGTCCCGCCGGCTTTCCGACAAAGTGCTGGACGCTATGACAGCGGCTACCGGGGCAAACAGAGAGTATGTCTGGGAGACAGATACCATGAGCGGTATCAACTGGTGCCAGGTGCCTGTCACCATTGTGGAGATGGGGTACATGACAAATCCCACAGAGGATTTAAACATGGCCGACCCTGCCTATCAGGATAAGCTGGCTGCGGGAATTGCAGACGGTGTGGATGCCTATTTTTCAGAGTAATAAAGGTTTACTTTATGAAGAAAGCAGGTGATTGGTATGCCGACAAATTTGTGGAGCGCAAATTATATCAAAAACCACCGCTAATAAATGATACCCAAAAGTAGAAGCTAAAAAGAGGATATCCCCAATACGGGGTATCCTCTTTTATAATCTATAAGTCAGATAATGGGAAGTGTAATACTATTCACTCATAACAGCTTCAATTTTTACTACTTTTCCAACCATATTTTTATCGTAGGGAATCACATTTCCTTCCACCTTAGCCCCATCTACTGACAGGCTCTTCACCCCTTTTGGCACATGGCTCGGATTTTTCACCGTGATCTCATAAGTGACTCCTCTGAAATCCCTCTTAGCGGTAAATCCATCCAGGGAAGCAGGGATACATGGGTCAACTGCCAGCCCGTCGTAATCCGGCCGGATTCCCAGAATAAACTGTGACACATTTAAGAATGTCCATGCTGCCGTTCCGGTAAGCCAGCTGTTTTTTGCCTCTCCATGATTTTTTGCATCTTTTCCGGCAATCATCTGGGAGTATACATAAGGCTCTGTCCGGTGGATCTCACTGATATCCTCAATGTAAGCGGGACATGTTCTGGTGTAGACCTGCCATGCCCTGTCACCTCTGCCGATCACTGTCTCCGCAATGGAGATCCAGGGGTTGTTGTGGCAGAAAATACCCGCATTTTCTTTATATCCAGGCGGGTAGGAAGCAATCTCGCCAAGTTCTACATGGTATGTCCGGTAAGGGGGCTGTAACAGCACAATACCGTACTCTGTGTCAAGACGTTTTTCCACAGACTCCATGGATTTCTGGCAAAGGCCCTTATCCAGACCGATTTCTGCCATAACGCAGAATCCCTGGGGCTCAATGAAAATCTGACCCTCCTCACACTCTTTGGAACCTACTTTATGCTCGAAAGCATCGTAGGCGCGAAGGAACCATTCTCCGTCCCAGCCGTCCTTTTCCACAGCTGCGCACATATCTGCGATGGCTTTTTCTGCCAGGGCTGCCTCCTCATCAAGGCCTCTGTGCTTACAGATTGCCACATAATCTTTGCCGTATTTTACAAACATTCCTGCGATAAACACCGACTCTGCCACAGGTCCTTCCGATGGGCCGAAGGTCTGGAAGGATTCTCCCGGCTCTTTGGAAAAGCAGTTTAAGTTCAGGCAGTCGTTCCAGTCTGCACGTCCGATGAGAGGAAGCTTGTGGGGGCCAAGATGCTCCATTGTATAGTGGAAAGAGCGTTTCAGGTGCTCCATAAAGGGAACGGCAGTGTCCATATCGTTGTCAAATGGCGTCATCTCATCCAGGATACTGTAATCTCCCGTCTCCTTTATGTAGGCGGCTGTTCCAGCGATCAGCCACAGCGGGTCGTCGTTAAATCCGCTTCCGATGTCAGAGTTGCCCTTTTTGGTCAGGGGCTGGTACTGATGGTATGCGCTTCCATCTGCAAACTGGGTGGAGGCGATATCCAAAATCCTCTGTCTTGCCCTGTCGGGAATTAAATGAACGAAGCCGAGGAGATCCTGACAGGAATCTCTGAAGCCCATACCCCTTCCGATGCCGGACTCGTAGTAGGAAGCGGACCGGGACATGTTAAAGGTAACCATACACTGATACTGATGCCATACGTTTACCATACGGTCCAGTTTTTCCTCGCTGGAAGATACGGTAAAGTGGGACAAAAGGTTATTCCAGTAATCCTTTAAGCTGGCAAGAGCTTTGTCCGCTTTTTCTGTGGTATCAAATTCTGCCAGAAGCTCTTCGGCGGGAGCAAGGTTGATCTGGTCTAAGGCGGTAAACTTTTTCTCCTGGGGATTTTCCACATATCCAAGGACATACACAAATGTTTTGGACTCTCCCGGCGCCAAGGTAACCTTGATCTGATGGGAACCTATGGGGGACCATCCGCTGGCAACAGAATTTGTGGCAGCATTTTCCACAACAGCCTTTGGAGCGGAGTTTTCACCGTAAGCTCCAAGGAAGGAATCCCTGTCTGTGTCAAAACCGTCTACCGGGGCATTGACGGAGTAAACCGCATAGTGGTTCCGCCGTTCCCTGTACTCTGTCTTGTGGTAGATGGCAGAGCCGTGGATTTCCACTTCACCAGTGTTAAAGTTTCTCTGGAAGTTTGTCATATCGTCCATAGCATTCCAGAGGCAGAACTCCACATAGGAAAAGACGGAGAATGATTTTTCACTTTTGCTCTCATTGGTTAAAGTGAGCTTGTTTACTTCACAGGAGGAACCCATGGGGACAAAAGCGGTCATCTCCGCTTTCAACGCATTTTTTACCCCTGTAAAGACGGAATAGCCCAGGCCGTGGCGGCACTCATAGCTGTCAAGTTCTGTTTTGGAGGGCATCCAGCCGGGGTTCCAGACGGTACCGTTTTCATTAATATAATAGTAGTGTCCGTTGGAGTCCAAAGGAATGTTGTTGTAGCGATATCTTGTGAGCCGGAGCAGCTTTGCGTCTTTATAGAAACTGTATCCGCCTCCTGTGTTGGAAATAAGGGAAAAGAAATCTTCGCAGCCCAGATAGTTGATCCAGGGCAGCGGTGTTTTGGGGGATGTGATCACATATTCTTTGCTTACATCATCGAAATGTCCGAATGTCATATTAAATACCTCCTGAGAATATCTTGTACTTTAACATAGCGTTAAGAGAAAAACGAAAACGTTTAAGCTAGTGTAGTTTCTGAACTTGAGTATAAAGGATAGAGGAAAAAATTGCAAGCGGAAATTAGAAACAAAAATAGAAGAAAAGCAGCAAGATATTTATATGTACAAAATTACTAATTCAAGTCAGAAAATAATGTGTATTTTGACGAATAAATAAAAAATGCTTGCATTTTTTTGTCAAAGGTTGTATAGTTGAACTACGAAAACGATTAAGAAACAACAGTTTCAGCCAGCAAGGAGAAAGCGCCTATGGTATCTTTAAAGGACATTGCGAAGACCTGCGGAGTATCTGTTGCCACAGTGAGCAAGGCATTGAACAATCAAAAAGATATCGGCGAAGATACAAAGGCAAAAATCAGAGAGACGGCGGCGAAGATGGGTTACTTTCCCAACTCGGCGGCAAGAGCGTTAAAGACCAGGCGGTCCTACAACCTGGGAGTCCTGTTTCAGGATGAAGCGGGCAGAGGCCTTACCCATGAGTACTTCGCAGCAGTGTTAAATGGATTTAAGGTTCAGGCAGAGAACATGGGATATGATATCAGTTTTTTAAGCACTGAGAGCCGGACCATGTCTTATTATGAACACTGCAGATACCGCAACTTTGACGGGGTAGTTATCGTGTGTGTGGACTTTCGGGAACCGAAGGTGCAGGAACTTTTAAACAGCGATATCCCCATGGTGACAATCGACTATATACATCATAACTGTTCTTCCGTAAGTTCAGACAATGTGGGAGGGATGGAGGAACTGCTCACTTACATATATAATAGGGGACACAGAAGAGTAGCCTACATCCATGGAGAGAACTTCTCCTATGTAACAAAAGAGCGTCTGGCCAGCTTTTACCGGACCGCAGAATCCTTAGGACTTGAGGTTCCGGAAAAATATGTCCGAGAGGCAAAATACCTGGAGACAAAGCAGGCGGCAGAGATCACACGGGAGCTTATAGAGCGCAAAGATGCCCCTACCTGTATTATTTATCCCGATGACGCTTCCTCCATCGGAGGAAGGAACGCCATAGTGGAGGCAGGGCTTAGGATTGGCGGAGACATATCCATTGCAGGATACGACGGACACACCGTATCCCAGCTTCTTCACCCAAAGCTTACCACAGTAAGCCAGAATGCAGATGAGATTGGCAGGGAAGCCGCAAAATGTCTTGTCAGCGCTATTGAAAAACCAAAAACGACTCTTTTACAGAGAGTGGTTATAGAGGGGAGTTTGATACCGGGTCAATCGGTGGAGGATTTCCCGGGGGTGTATTTACATCCAACAATATTAAATTTTTCATAACAGGAGGAAAAAATATGAAAAAGAAACTTATCAGTGCATTCTTATGTGCAGCAATGACAGCATCTATGTTAGCAGGCTGCGGCGGCGGTTCTGACACAGCAGCAGACGCACCGGCAAGCGAACCGGCAAAAGAGGAGACACCGGCTGATGATGCGGACGATGCAGCAGATGACGCAGCAGATGACGCAGGCGATGCAGCAGCCGCAGGTGACGGCGTATCCTATACAGGAGAACTTTCCATCATGCACTACTCTACTTCCGAGGAGTCAGAGGGTAACGGTGGTTCTGATGGATTCCGTACCATGCTTCAGGAGTGGAAAGATGCAAACCCAAATGTAAACTTAGCTGAAAACGTACTTGCAAATGACGAGTACAAAACACAGATCGCTACACTGGCAGCAGCAGATGACCTTCCGGATGTATTCCTGCTTCAGGGGATGAATACAAAGGCATGGGCTCAGCAGGGACTTGTGATGGATCTGACAGATGTGGTAAACAATTCTCCTTATGCAGCAGATTACAAACAGGATTACTTCACACCGTTCAAAGATGGCGATAAAATTTATGGCCTTCCAGTTCTGACAGGTGGAACCTGTACGGTAGTTATCTACGACAAACAGATGTGGAAAGATGCAGGCTATGATTCCTTCCCAACATCATGGGATGACGTTCTGGCAGCAAAAGACAAATTCTCCGCTGATGGCATCGATACCATCGCATTTGGTAACAGCGGAAAATGGCAGGCAAACTCCTGCTTCATGTCAACCATCGGTGATATGTTCACAGGAAAAGACTGGTTCCAGTCCATCATTGACAAAGGCGGCGCAGCATTTACAGATCAGGAATTTGTAGATTCCCTGAAATTTGCACAGGAAGCTTTCAGCTCAGGCGTATTTAACGCAGACTTCAATGCAGTTTCCAACGAGGATGCCCGTGAGTACTATATCTCCGGCGATGCAGCAGCATTTATCGGCGGTAACTGGGATGTTTCTTACATCATGGCAACTCTGTTAGAGGGTGATGAGGAGAAATACAACAATATCGGCTTTGCTACCTTCCCATCTATCGAAGGCGCTAAGGGCGATACAAACGTACAGAATATCGGTTTAGGATACGGTATGGCAATCAATGCGAAAGTGGCAGAAGACCCGGAGAAATTAGATGCAGCTATCGATCTGATCTACAAACTGACAGGTCCTGACTTTGCAAACTTTGTAGCAACAAAATATGCTCTTGGCGGACTTACCACTGTAGATGATGTAGATTTAAGCGGATTTGACTCCGTAACACAGGACTTCTACAACTGGTCTTATGTTGATACAAACACCTGTGAGATTTATGACTCCTATGTCAGCAGTGCAGTTTGGGATGTATTTAACACAGAGCTGCAGGATATGTTAAACGGTGATACCGATCCTGAGACAGTTGCAAAAGACACTCAGGCAGCATATGAAGCAAATTACTAAGATTTCATTTTAGAAAAGTAAATGAGTGGTATATGAAAAGCATGAGAGGTCTCGTCCCTTTTGTGGGACGGGGCCTTTTAAAATGAATTGATAAAGGAGGTTGGGTAGGTTATGTTAAAATCAATTAAGCCCAAGGGGTGGGTCATTGCCTTGTTTTTATGTGTCCCTGTAGTGTGGTATGTTTTCTCCGTATTCGTTCCCCTTTTGACGGCAGTGTTTTACAGTTTCTTTGAGTGGAAGGGCGGGCCTCAGAAAACATTTATCGGGCTGTCCAATTATGTGGATTTAATCAAGGACGGAACATTCTGGCAGGCATTCAGTCACAATATCTATCTGGTACTTGCCTGTATCGTAGGCCAGGTAGGAATTGCCTTTGTGTTTGTGTTGATCGTAAACTCCAGACTTGTAAAATTAAAAGGTATCCACAGAACCTTCGGGTTCTTCCCAAGTACCATTTCTGCGGTATGTATCGGTTTTATCTGGATGATGATCTACGATTACAAGAGAGGTATCTTAAACTGGATCCTCACCGCAACAGGACATGCGGATAAAGTGAAGGTATGGCTGAACGAGCCCTCTTTAGTTATGGTGTTGGTGGCAATCCCACTGATCTGGCAGTTTATCGGTTACTATATGGTAATTCTTCTGTCTGCCATCGCCTCTGTGGACACAGAGATTTTCGAGGTTGCAGAGCTGGACGGGGCAAATGCTTTTCAGAGAGCAGTTTATATCGTTCTGCCTTTGATTAAAAACACATTGTTAGTCTGTGTGACTCTCTGTGTTGCCGGAAACATGAAAGCATTCGATCATATCTATACGATGACAGAGGGTGGTCCTGGCACATCCTCCATGGTTATGGCTATGTACGGATATAAAATTTCCTTTGCGCAGATGAATATGGGATACGGAAGTGCGATTTCCGTAGGAATCTTTATTGTCAGCCTTATTGTAATCGGCGGAAGCCAGAAACTTATGAACTGGATCATGCGGGATAAGGGGGTAGAATAATATGGCTCAGATGGAACAGATCACAGGTGGAAGAACCACCGGGGAAAAAGTAAGGACAGGGATTCTTTCCTTTTTCTTAAATTTACTGATGTTAATCTTTTCCTTATCTTGTATCTTTCCTCTTGTGTGGATGTTTTATTCATCCTTAAAGACAAAGAGGGTATTTAATGCAGATATTATGGGGCTTCCCAAGAGCCCGACATTCAGCAACTACCAGAAGATCATGAGCAATGCGGATTATCATATCAGCCAGTCTATGCTTGCCAGTGTCCGCACCACAGTGATTTCCATCTTCTTTATCGCTCTGTTTGGCTTTATCGTGGGATATGTGCTTTCCAGGATTAAATTTAAAGGAAACAGACTATTATATGTGATGTTTTTGATGGGTATGCTGATCCCGGTACACTCCCTGTTAGTACCGATCTATGTAGTGTTTAACAAGACAGGGCTTGGAAACCAGTGGTTTACCCTGATCATCCCCTATGTGGCATTCGGACTGCCTATGTCAGTATTCCTTGTGGAGGGGTACATCAAGGGAATTCCGGTAGAGCTTGAGGAGGCTGCGGCAATTGATGGAAGTTCCTTTACCAGAACGCTCTTTTCCATTATCCTTCCCGTGGCAAAGCCCATATTGGTAACAGTTGCGATCATCCAGGTGTTCTCCTGCTGGAACGAGTTCTCCTTTGCCCTGGTATTGATCAAGGATGTGAAACTTCAGACCGTTCCTCTGGCTATGACAATGTTTAAGGGACAGTTTGCATCAGATTATCCAAAGATCATGTCTGCAATGCTGACAACTATGGCACCAGTAGTAGTTCTGTACTTTGCATTCAGTAAACAGATCATCAAAGGAATGGTTGCAGGGGCAGTAAAGGGATAAAAAGATTTGGATGACAGTGAATTTTTTCTATACGCCCCAATTTATAACCCAAAGAAAAAGGGCCGCTCCCGTATCCCCATACAGGCTGCGGCTCTTTTTCATGCTGATTGCAGAAAGGAGACTTACATGCCGGGAAAGAAACGACAGGAACTGGAATTTCGTTACTACGAAATCCCCCACGGCGAACTGGTCCTGGCCCTTTTGGGGAAGAGCTGGATCCGGGAATACGGTCATGACACTCCAAAAATGCATTTCCATAATCTTCTGGAGATCGGATACTGCATAGACGGGGAGGGGGAGGTAGTGGTAGATGAGGATACCATTCCCTATGAAACGGGAATGCTTACCATTATTCCCATCAATTGCCCACATACCACCAACAGCCGTTTTCACACAAAAAGTTACTGGGAATATCTGTATGTGGATCCGGAGAGCATACTAAAAGATCTCTATCCCCAGAATCAGCTGTTTGTGGACAGGATTTTAGAATTGATAAACAAAAAAGCCAGAGTGTACCAGCCCGGGGAAAATTTGCAGCTTGTGACACTGGTGCGGCTGATTATGGATGAGTGCCGGGTGAAAAAAAGTTTTTCAAAAGACAATATCCGGGGAATGCTGCTCTCCACTTTGGTTTCGGCCGCAAGAGATGAGTCCGGGGAGAGCCAGCCTGTGGAAAAAGTACAAGGGGGGGGTATATATCAGATTTCCAGTGCCTTAGAACTGATCAGCAGACAGTATATGGAGCATATCAGCCTGAAAGAACTGGCAGATGCCTGCAGCTTCAGTGAGACTCACTTTCGCAGGCTTTTTGTGGAGTATATGAACATGACCCCTATGGAGTATCTGAATCTTGTCCGGATACGCCAGGCTTGTGATCTGATGAAAACAAGCCGCTACTCCATGGAGGAGGTGGCGGTGCGGGTGGGGTATGTCTCTGTCTCCACCTTTAACCGGAATTTCCGCAAAATCGTTGGAACCTCCCCATACCAGTATAAGAAGAACAGCGATACCTATCAGGGAAAATTACTGAATGCAAGAGTGTCTGCCAAGAGGGGGTGGTAGATTCGTGGAAACGGACAGTATTTTTGGATAAAATTGTAACATTACACAATGAGATTATTGAAAAAGAGCAGATTCGTCCACCAAAATGGACAGATTTGCTCTTTTTTTGATTGATAATAAAGACAAATTGAGAGAAAGAATAGGTATAATGCACATATAAACAAAAAGGAACAAGAAAAATGTGTACAAAACACACAACAACATTTGGCCAAATGTGTACCTTGATGTTTTAACAAATTTTTTTGGGAGGACAAAAAAAGATGAAGAAGAAATTATTATCCCTTTTGATGGTAGGAGCAATGACAGCGACAGTGTTTGCAGGATGCGGCGGTTCCGACAGCAGTTCAGACACAGGCGCAGCAAATGACACAGCCAGCGACAATGCGGCAGACAAAGCAGATGATGCAGCAGCAGATGACAAGGCGGATGACGCAGCAGGCGACAGCGCAGCGGAAGGTGGAAAGACCTTAACTGTATGGTGCTGGGATCCGGCATTTAATATTTTTGCAATGAACGAAGCTGCAAAGGTTTACCAGAAAGACCATCCGGATGTAACCGTAGACGTAATCGAGACTCCTTGGGAAGATGTTCAGACAAAGCTCACAACGGCAGCTACCTCTGGAGCATTGGATACCCTTCCTGATATTTTACTGATGCAGGACAACGCATTCCAGAAGAATGTAATCACATTCCCGGATGCATTTACAGATCTTACCAACAGCGGAGTTGATTTCTCCAATTTCGCAGCAGGTAAAACAGCTTACTCTGTAATCGACGGAAAGAACTACGGTGTTCCTTTTGATAACGGTGCAGTTATCGCATGTTACCGTACAGATATCTTAGAGCAGGCAGGACTTACCCTGGATGACTTCACAGATATCACATTTGACCAGTATATCGAAAATGGAAAGAAAGTTTTAGATGCTACAGGCAAACCATTGATCTCCATGCAGGCTGGTGAGTGTGACCTGATCATGATGATGATGCAGTCCGCAGGCGCTTCCCTCTTCAATGAAGACGGAACAGCAAATATCTCTGGAAACGATACATTAAAGATCGTTATGGAGACATACAAAGAGTTAAAAGAGAGCGGCGTGCTCATTGAAGTAAACTCCTGGGATGAGTATATCTCTTCCATGACAAGCGAGACAGTTGCAGGAACCATCAACGGATGCTGGATTATGGCTTCCATTCAGACAGCAGCAGACCAGTCCGGCAAATGGGGCATCACCAACATGCCTAGCCTTGTTGGTGCATCAGGAGCTACAAACTACAGCAACAACGGTGGTTCTTCCTGGGCAGTTACATCCAACTGTCAGGATACAGAGCTGGCATTTGATTTCCTTGCAAGCACATTTGCAGGAAGCACAGAGCTGTATGACAATATTATCAGCAGTGGAGCTCTTGCCACCTACGCTCCGGCAGGCGGAACAGATGCATACGCAGCACCAAACGATTTCTTCGGCGGTGACGCAGTATCTTCCAAGATTGTAGAATTTTCTACAAAGGTTCCTTCTAATATCACAGGCGTGTACTATTACGAAGGCCGTGACGCTGTGGCTACAGCAGTTACAAACGTGATCAATGGCGGCGATATCGATGCAGAGTTAGAGACAGCAGCAGCTACCATTAACAGCCAGATGCAGTAAGGATTATCCAAATTTATCCATAAGAGTCTGAAAAGGGAACGGTTCTAACCGGCCGTTCCCTTTTTGATACCTTATTATTGGCCGAATGGCCATAATGGGGTGCTCGGAGAGTATACCTTATTATTGGCCGAATGGCCATAATGGGGTGCTCGGAGAGTATACCCTGAGAAGGTATTTTTAGTATGAGAGAAGGAGGGAGTTATTTTGAGTAAACCATCCAGTAAAATGTCGTTAGACAAAAAACACAATCTTACCGGCTGGATTTTCCTGACACCGGCGGCACTGCTGATTTTTCTCATGAGTTTTGTGCCCATGATCCAGGCATTTCTGCTTTCCTTTAAAACAGGAAAGGGAAATAACCTGTCCACAGCAGCACCCATATTTGCAAATTACACGCGAATGTTTGAGGATACTGTTTTTACACAGTCCATTAAGAATACATTCTTTTATTTGATCATCCAGGTACCTGTGATGCTGGTGCTGGCATTGATTCTGGCCTCTATTTTGAACAACCGCCAGCTGCGGTTTAAAGGGCTGTTTCGTACCATGATCTTCCTGCCCTGTGCAACATCACTGGTTGCATATGCCATTATTTTCCGTACATTGTTTGCCAACGACGGTCTGGTAAACCTTGTTCTGATGAATCTTGGCATACTCAATTCACCTTATTCTTTCCTGACCCATGCCACCAGTGCAAAGATTATTATCATCATCGGTCTGCTCTGGAGATGGACCGGATACAATATGGTATTTTACTTATCTGGCTTGCAGAATATCGAGTATTCTGTGTATGAGGCAGCAAAGATTGACGGAGCAAGCCCCATACAGACATTTTTCAGGATTACTGTGCCCCTGTTGAAACCCACGATTCTTCTGACAGCCATCATGTCCACCAACGGTACATTACAGTTGTTTGATGAGTCCGTAAACCTGACAGACGGCGGGCCTGCCAATGCGTCCATTACCATGTCACATTACATTTACAATATGTCCTTTAAGTATGTGCCTACCTTTGGATATGCAGCGGCAATGTCATTCCTGATTTTGATTCTGGTTGCAATTCTGGCATTTATTCAGATGAAAGTAGGTGATAAACGTGACTAAAGGTAAAAAAGTTTTAATGTATGGTTTTTTGACACTGATGTCCATTATATCTGTTTTCCCGCTGTTGTGGATGGTGATTGCCGCTACCAATAAGAGTGTGGATGTTACCAGAGGGCGTTTGATCCCGGGAGCATATCTCATTGAGAATTTTAAAAACCTTTTGGCTAACCAGGACGTGGGAAGCGCAATGGTAAATTCTTTTAAGTACTCGATCATACTTACATTTATCTCACTGATCATCTGTTCCTTGGCAGGTTACGGGTTTGAGATTTTCCATGACAAGGCAAAGGATGCAGTGATGAGCGTGATCCTTCTGGCGATGATGGTTCCCTTTGTGGCTACCATGATCCCGCTGTTTCGGATGTTTTCCTCAGCACATCTTTTGAATTCCACATTGGGATTTTTGCTTCCCAGCGTGTCCACGCCGTTTTTGATTATGATGTTTCGTCAGAGTGCAAGATCCTTCCCTCACGATATTATCGAGGCGGCAAGGATTGACGGGTTATCGGAGATCCGCATCTTCTTCCAGATGTTTATTCCTACCATGCGTTCTACCTATGCGGCAGCAATGACGATTACATTCATGAATGCCTGGAACAACTATCTGTGGCCCAAGGTTATCATGACAGATGCTAAGAGCCAGACCATGCCTATGGTAGTGGCAAACCTGACTCAGGGCTATGTGACAGATTACGGTATGCTGATGCTTGCGGTTTTGATCTGTACGCTGCCAACCGCAATCGTATTCTTCTGTTTACAGAAATCATTTGCAGAAGGTATCACAGGTGCAGTAAAATAAAATCAGTAAAAATATCATAAGAAATACGAGGATAGAATTATGGCTAGGTTCGATTATTCTAAGGTAAAAGACCCATTATATTTTAAAGATAATGTTCTTCCGGCACATTCTGCCCACGTAGCTTATGGAAGTAAAGGAGAGCTGTTCCGCGGGAGCAGCTCTCTTGTGGCATGTCTTGACGGTGTGTGGAAGTTCCACTACGCCAAGAATTACCAGGCCGCAATTCCAGGCTTCGAGGCAGAGGCGTATGACTGCAGCACATGGGATGATATCCGTGTGCCCGCCCATATCCAGATGGAGGGGTATGATATCCCCCAGTATGCCAACACGCAGTTCCCATGGGACGGAAGGGAAGAGTTAAAACCCGGGGAGATTCCAGAGCGGTTTAACCCGGTGGCAAGCTATGTGAAGTATTTTGAAGTGCCAGAGCATATGAAAGGAAAGGAGATACGGATTTCTTTTCAGGGCGTGGAGAGTGGTATGGCTCTGTGGCTCAACGGAACTTTTGTGGGCTACAGCGAGGACAGTTTTACCCCCTCTGATTTTGAGTTGACGCCTTATTTAAAGGACGGCGTGAACAAGCTGGCAGTTCAGGTGTTTAAGTGGACAGCCGGGAGCTGGTGCGAGGATCAGGATTTCTTCCGGTTTTCCGGCATTTACCGCAGCGTATTTTTATATGCTGTGCCTGCTCTCCATGTGGAGGATATGAAGATTCAGACATTGTTTGGAGATACCCTGGCAAAGGCGGATTTTGTGGCAGAGTTTAAGATGAAGGGCAAGGGCAGCCTGAAAGTTTCTTTGAAAGAAAAAGATACGGTGTTATTTGAAAAGACCTTATCAGCGGCAGACGTGGTGAAGGTGGAGGAAACGATTAAAAATCCTAAGCTTTGGAGTGCAGAAGATCCCTATCTTTATGATCTTGAGGTTGAAGTACTGGATAAAGACGGGGAGCTTTTGGAGTATATTGTCCAGAAAGTGGGATTCCGGAAGTTTGAGATGAAGGATAACCGTATGCTCCTAAATGGAAAGCGCATTGTCTTTAAGGGGGCAAACCGCCACGAGTTCAGTTCTGTCTCCGGCAGACATGTGACGTATGAGGAGCTGGAAAAAGATATTGTGACCATGAAGCAGAACAATATCAATGCCATCCGCACCTGTCATTATCCTGACGGCGTGGAGATCTATGACCTCTGCGACAAATATGGGCTTTACCTGATTGCAGAGGCAAATATGGAGACTCACGGAACCTGGGATGCCTATGTGAGAGCCGTGGCGGGAAAAGATTTTGTCCTTCCGGGAGATAAAGAAGAGTGGAAGCCTATGATGCTTGACAGGGTAAATTCCTGCTATCAGAGGGATAAGAACCATCCGGCAATCCTGATCTGGTCCTGCGGAAACGAGTCCTACGGCGGAAAGACGATTTTTAAGATGTCGGAGCTGTTCCGGCAGCTTGACCCGGAAAGGCTGGTGCACTACGAGGGTGTATTCCACGACAGAAGCTACAATGACAGTTCGGATATGGAGAGCCAGATGTATCCTTCTGTGGAGAGGATAAAAGAATACTTAGAGAGTCAGGACAAGCCCTTTGTCTGTTGTGAGTACTCTCACGCCATGGGAAATTCCTGTGGGGCACTGCACAAATATACGGATCTGGCAGATGAGGAAAATTCTGCTTACCAAGGTGGATTTATCTGGGATTATATTGACCAGTCTATTTTTAAAAAGGACCGTTACGGCCAGTGGTTTTTAGCTTACGGCGGAGATTTCGGAGAGCGTCCCACAGACTATAATTTCAGCGGCAACGGAATCGCCTACGGCGGTGAGAGGAATCCGTCTCCTAAGATGCAGGAGGTAAAATTTGATTACCAGAATATTGCTGTGACTGTGGGTGAGAAGGAATTTGAAGTCTGGAATAAAAATCTTTTTGTCAATACGGACACTTTCCTGTGTGCTGCGGAGCTTATGTGGGATGGTATTGTGATAGAGAGAAAGAATCTGGAAGTTTCTGTGGAGCCGGAGAGCCGGGGAAGTTTTCCGGTGCCCTTTGATATTCCGGATGATCCGGGAGAGTATGTAGTTACCATATCTTTCTGTTTAAAAGAGGACACATGCTGGGCAAAGGCAGGCCACGAGGTGGCTTTTGGACAGAGTGTGGTAAAGAAGATAGAAGAGGCAGTAAAGCCGGAAAAACCATATACCATTATCTGGGGCAAAAACAATATCGGTGTTCGGGGAGAAAACTTTGACGTACTGTTTTCTGAACTTCACGGCGGACTGGCTTCCTACCGCTATGCAGGGAAAGAATTGATCATGGAAATGCCAAGGCCAAATTTCTGGAGGGCTCCTGTGGACAATGATATGGGCAATAATATGCCCGGCAGGTATGCCCAGTGGAAGATTGCCAGTATGTACCTTACCCCCAAGGGCGTAGGCAAAGAACGCCAGGGTGTGGAGAGCACATGGTATGAAAACCCGGTGGTGAAGGAGGAGAAGGATTTTGTAAGTGTCACCTACACTTACCGTCTTCAGACCATACCGGAGGCTTACTGCCAGGTGGAATACAAAGTGTTTGGGGACGGAAGGATAGAGACTACGCTTTCTTATGACCCGGTGAAAGAGCTTCACGATATGCCGGAATTTGGCATGATGTTCAAGTTTGATGCGGATTTTGACAATGTGGAGTGGTACGGCAACGGTCCGGCGGAGACTTATGAGGACCGCCAGTTGGGGGCTAAGCTTGGCATATACAAAAACCGTGTAAGGGACAATATGGCGGAGTATTTAGTTCCACAAGAGTGCGGAAATAAGACGAAAGTGCGCTGGGGGAAAGTGACGGACAAGAAGGGGAGAGGGATTTTGTTTACCAGTGATCATATGAATTTCTCTGCGCTTCCCTATACGCCCCATGAGATTGAAAATGCAAAGCATGCTTATGAGCTGCCCCAGGCACACTATACGGTTGTGCGGGTGGCAAAACAGCAGATGGGGATTGCCGGGGACGACAGCTGGGGGGCGTTGACTCATCCGGAGTATTTGATCGATGTGTCGGGGAAAGTGGAGTTTACCTTTACCTTTAAGGGAATTTAAAAAAATTCTTTCCATTTCAGGAAAAATAGGTTATAATATAACGGTAAATGACGAATAACTGATTGATGAAGGAGTGAAATTCATGACAGAAAGCGGATTATTGATATTTTTGATGATTATCATCTTGTTTGTAGTTATTGTTGCAGTGGTCGCAGTTGTAGCTGCCGTGTCAGGCGCAGCAGCAGCCATTGTTCAGAAACAGGATGAGGATGAAGGAATATAAATGGAAGAAATAGAATGTATCATACGGTAAAAGGTAATGAAGGAGAGGAGTACCGGAGTACGCTCTTTAGAGAGAACTGTCCACCGGCTGAAAGACAGTTTAGGAAACGGCTTCGGGAAGGTAGCTCCCAAACTGGAGGGCAGAACCTGTTTTTGCACACTGGCAAAAAGTGGTACAGGGCAGACAGCAAGTAAGTCCCCACGGGTGATTCCGTTATAAATCAAAGAGATGTATCTCTTATGCCACAGATTTATTGTGTTACAAAAATCAGGCGAGAGATATAATCAAGGTGGTACCGTGCAATTTGCGCCCTTGGAGTGTTATGCTTCAAGGGCGTTTTTGTGTGCACGTCCGCATAAGGAAGAGCGTGCACCGAATTTATATGCGTTAACATAG
>JAMPFA010000090.1 GCA_023664725.1 Roseburia sp.
AATGATCTTATAAATGGCATACAGGCAACAGAAAGTCTTATGAAAGATATTTTAAGTTCAACAGGTGTTATTTCAGATAATATAAGCCAGCTTTCTGCTACAAGCGAAGAAGTCTTCGCTTCATCAGCAGAGGGGGTACAGCAGTCAGAAATATCTGTACAGAAGATGGAAGAATTTGAAAAAGTGATTAATGAAGTAAAAGAGCTTGTAATAAAGCTTGAAACTGTATAAAAATAAAACCAGGATATATTTATCAGTATTTCCGCTGTTATAGCGATAACGGTGGTGGGAAGTTTCAAATCAAGAGCGACAGATGTAGAGGCGGCGATTCCCTACAGATATGCGGAGGCTGCCGGCAAATGTAACGAAGAGGGAATTGATGCATTTTTCCCCATTGTACGGGGGATTACGACATTAGATGAGGCCATGGTGAAAGAAAAGTAATATAGTAAAATTGTATCTGAGAGATATAGCTATATTTTATCCCTGCAAGCAAGGAGCCGGTAGGATATGTTTGCAGAAGGGCGATCAGCTTATGGAAGGAAGTGAGTAAATGCAGATTACCATGACAATTTTCCTGGTTCTTTTGTTGGCAATTAACAGTATAATGATTTTTCAGCTTCGTGATGTGAAGAGGACGGATACCATAAGACGTCTTAGAAATATGGCTTTTGGAGTGGCAGGGATTGTTGTTCCTGAGATGGTTATATTGCTTACAAAGGACAGACAGATTGCGTATTATGCATTCACAGTTTACTACATTGCCTTTGCGTGGTACGCAATGATGGTATTCCGGTTTTCTGTCAGCTACTCAGGATACAAATTATTTAAGTTTTATAAATCCCCCTTGTACTGGATTACGATGATCGAGACGGCCGCCTTGATCTGGGGAATGTCTTCAGAGAGATTTTTTACAATCACCCATGCCAGGTGGTATGATCATATATACTGGATTTCCAGAGGATTTTCCATGCTCTATGTATATACCGCAGTGAGTGGTATTGCCCTGGTGGGGGCGGTGGTGGTGCTTATGGCAGCAGCAGCCCAAAGTGCCAGAATATATCGGCTTAAATATTCAGGAATTGCGATTATTCTTGCGGTGATGGCAGCTTCCTCTGTGGCTTCACAGCTCAGGCATCAGCCTATTCTGGTGCAAGTGGCCTGTTTCGGGTTTTGCGAAATGGTGATTGTGTATATGGCAGTGCATTATGCGCCCAGAAAGCTGAATCAGAGGGCGATGCAGTTCGTGGCTGATAAATTGAATGATGGCATCGTGCTATATGATGATGAGCATCAGCTTCAATTTATAACTGCGGGATACAGCGATGCAGTGGGGCTTAAGGGGATGCAGGGAATAGATGATGAGGAGATGTACTGGACAAAAATAATCTCCCAGGCCAATGTGGAAAATGCGTGGAATGGGCGGGTGATGCCAGTTGACCGGGATGGCAATACATACTATTACGAGATTCAGCATATGGCTCTTGATGAGGACGGCAAGTTGATTGGAACCGTTTATTGGATCAGAAATGTCACCGAATCCATAAAGAATTACGGGGAAATGGTTCGCCGCGCCAATATTGACGAAATCACCGGGATTTATAATGAGGCCCATTTTCATGAAAAGGCAAGAAAGATGCTTGAGGAATACCCGGACACCGTTTTTGTCATGACCTGCTCCAGTGTTGAGAAGTTCAGAGTTTTCAAAGAATTGTTTGGTCAGGAAAAATATGATGACTATTTGATCCGTACGGCGGAGTTTTTAAGGACGGGGCTGGTTCATATTCCAAATTGTGTATATGGCAGGATCGGGGAATCGGATTTTTACATAATGATGCCGAAGGAGGCTTTTGACCCGCAACAGTTATTGGATGCGATAGAAGGGGTGGCGAAAGCGTATAGCACGAATAACTTTAATTTGATTGTAAAGGCCGGTATCTACGAGATAACAGAGCCATCCCAGGATATGCTGGCGATCTGTAACAAGGCTTCCATGGCCTGTGACACCATCAAGGGTGATTATGGAAAGCGGATTTTGTGGTTTGACGAAAGCATACAGAAAGAGTCGATTCTGAGGGAACGATATAACGCTGAACTGAGTAAGGCAATAGAACATGGGGAAATACAGATTTACCTGCAGCCGCAAGTAGACAAAGAGGGTAAGGTGATCGGTGCGGAGGCTTTGGCAAGATGGGTGCACAGAGAGGACGGTTTGATCCCTCCGGCACATTTTATTCCCTTCTTTGAGATGAACGGCAGGATTACAGAGCTGGATATCTGTATTTGGAGGCAGGCTTGTGAAAAGCTGAGAGAATGGAAGGAAAAGGGCAGGGATGATCTTCATATATCTGTCAATATATCAGCAAAAGATCTTTATGCCCTTGATATCTATGAGCATTATAGATCCCTTGTGAAAGAGTATGGTATTGACGCAAAGAACTTAAAGCTAGAGATTACGGAATCGGCTATCATCAATGATCTAAAGCAGCATGTGCGTCTTGTGGAGAGACTGCAGAAAGTGGGATTTGAGGTGGAGATGGATGATTTTGGAAGCGCATATTCCTCCTTTAACATGCTGAAAGATATCTGTGTGGATGTGCTTAAGATTGACATGAAATTCTTAGGGGATACGGACAATGAGGAGCGAAGCCATGCCATCCTGAAAAGTATTGTGGATTTGTCGGGAGAGCTTAACATGAAAACCGTTGCGGAAGGCGTGGAGACAGAGGAACAGTTGAAATTCCTTAAGGAAGTGGGCTGTGATATTTATCAGGGATACTATTTTTCAAGGCCTATTTCCGTAGCGGACTTTGAGGGGAAGTATTTGTCATAATTCAGGCAGATCGTTGTTATCTGCCTGAAATCTTTGTGCGCAGGGGTGCCAAAAGATTCGGAATTTACTCCCATGCAGGGTCATTCGCCACTTGTGCAAGGGAAGCCCGTCTTTCGTCAATCTGGTTTAGAACGTCCTCAGGAGACATTGTTCCCTCACACATTTTGAGAATATCACTGGAGATTTCACCCCATTGTTCGTTGAAATAAGTAACCTCATCCTGGAGAACCAGACCGGACTCCTCATCGCCAAACCGGTTAAGAAATTTTATGGTCACTTCATCATAGCTGGGGGTTTGTCCCAGATCAAAAGGAAGATTGTTTACGCTGTGGGCATTGTCAATCACATATTGTATGCTGTCCTTTGTTGCGATATATTGTAAATATAATTTGGCGGCGTCGATATTCAAGGATGCGCTGCTTATGTATTTTGACGGCCCGGTAGGGTGAACATTAAGTGTCTGGTTGTCACAGATGGGCAGCAGCATGAGGCCAAAATCCTCTTTATCGAAACCTTTGTTCATTTCGCTGGATATAATGGAATCGATCATTCCAGGTCTCAACATGCACATGACATACTCGCCATTTGCCAGATATTCTACCGCATTGTCATAGGTGTCCGTTGTAAAATTTTTACCCATGTATCCTTTAAGCGCCAGATTTTGTATCTGCTCCAGAGCAAGCTTCATTGGTTCAAGTTCCGCAAATGTGATGGTATTGTCGTTTAATTTTTCAATGGTTCCCGGCTGGCTTTTGTCAAGGAACTGGCCTGTCTCGGCAAATAACATTGTCTGGTGCCATCCGTCAGCCATTGGCTCATAAATAGGTATCACACCAGTGTCCGCAAGGTTTTGACACATGGTGACAAAGGCGTCATATGTGATGGGAACTTCTGTAACTCCAGCATTGCGAAAAAGCTTCTTGTTGTAGATCATATAGTAATCAGTGGTATTGTCAAAGTAGGACATTCCGTAATTGCGGCCGTCAATAGATGTTTCCGCAGTGGAGAAATTATCATAGACTGCCATCCAGGGTTCGTCCGAAAGGTCAACAGAGTATTTGTCAAGCTGATAAGTGTTTTTAATGGCCAATCCAGACTGGGTCATAAAGATATCCGGCGGATCATCGCTGTCCAATTTGGAAAAAAGCGTGTCCAGATAGACATCATCCTGATACAGATCGTATACTATTTGAATACCTGTTGCGGCTTCAAAATTTGACCCCAACTGTCTTTCTGCATCTGTCACCCAATCTGATGACGCCATCAGGGTGATCGTGGAACCGGTCAGTTTGGATTTGTGGGCCAGGTCTTTAAATGCAAGATCATTTTCCGAAAAATCGGAGCCGCATCCGGTGAACAGGGTGATACATAAAGGTATACATAGAAATTTTAAAAGTTTATTTTTCTTCAGATTATTCAACGCTATTCTCTCCATTCTCGTTTCAAGTTCCGCAAGCAATAAATCAACCGGATATGCTGGGGATGAGTTGCTGATTAAGCTGATTCTATCATATAAGCAGGGTGGTGTCAAAAAATAGAACAAGATATGAATTTTTTTCTTACCGAAAGCAAGTATATAGACTACAGTTCAAAAACCATCCAACAAAAGGTTTCAGGAATACATGCCTCCCCTCATATGCCAACGATGGAAATGGAAGAGCTGAAAAAAGAAATTTGACAATAAAAGATAATCTGTTATAATTGCTATAATTAAATAAATAGCATACAGGTGTCAAAACAATGCAGAAGAACCACGCATTGGTTTTGGTGAAAAGGGAAACAGGTGCAAATCCTGTACGAACTCGTCACCGTAATTAGGGAGCAGAAGCCGATATATCACTGGGAAACTGGGAAGATGGCGGATGCGATGATCTTTAAGCCGGGAGACCTGCCTGAATGCTGTA
>JAMPFA010000091.1 GCA_023664725.1 Roseburia sp.
TCTTGTCAAAGACAACATATTTCACCTGGGATAAAGTCTCCAGATAGTTGGAACCTTTCACCAGCACCCCCTGATTGCTGGCGCCGCCAATCCCTGCAAAAAAGCTTAAGGGAATGCTGATGACCAGTGCGCAGGGACAGCTGATAACCAGAAATGTCAGGGCACGGTACACCCACTGGGAAATCATAGCCTCATTTCCCGTTACCACATTGAAAAGCGGCGGCAGAACAGCCAACGCCAGGGCACTGTAACAGACAATTGGCGTATAATATCTGGCAAATTTGCTGATGAAATTTTCCGACCGGGATTTTTTTGAACTGGAATTTTCCACCAGATCCAAAATCTTTGACACAGTGGATTCCCCGAATTCTTTCTCGGTCTTTATCTTTATCACGCCTGTCATATTGATGCAGCCGCTGATGACCTCTTCACCTTCTTTTGCCTCCCTGGGCAGGCTTTCCCCTGTCAGTGCGCTGGTGTTTAAGGTAGTTTCCCCCTCTACAATCACCCCGTCAATGGGAACTTTTTCCCCAGGGCCTACCACGATGACAGTGCCAATCTCCACCTCATCCGGGTCAACTTTTTCTAATTTGCCGTCCTGCTCCACATTGGCGTAATCCGGGCGGATATCCATAAGCTCGCTGATATTTCTTCTGCTTTTTCCAACGGCATAACTCTGAAACAGCTCCCCGATCTGGTAAAACAGCATAACCGCTACGCCCTCTTTGTAGTCCCCCAGCAGAATAGCTCCAAGGGTTGCCACTGCCATAAGGAAGTTCTCATCAAATACCTGTTTGTTCTTAATGCCTTTTAAGGCCTTCTTTAAAATATCATACCCCACAAGCAGGTAGGGAACCATATAGAGCGCAAATTCCACATAACTGTTGATAGAAATCTGGTTTGACACAAGGGATATGGCGATCAGTAAAACAATGGCACTGACAATCTGTGCCATTGCCTTTTTCTGCTTTTTATTCATGATACTCCTCTCCTCTCAATTCAGCCTTGTGGTTAGATGAAAATCTCGCAGTCGTCCTCCACTTTCTTGCAGTTCTTCAAAACCTCCTGCATTACCTGCTTTGGCTCACTGCCCTCCTCAAATTCCACGATCATTTTTAATGTCATAAAATTGACTGTTGCCTCTTTCACACCAGCTGTCTCCTTTGCCGCCTGCTCCATCTTATTTGCACAGTTTGCACAGTCTACCTCAATTTTGTAAGTCTTTTTCATAATTGTTCTCCTTTTCTTTTATAATTGATTTTTGTATTATATAACTGTTTCTTATCTCATATGAACAATTATTCATATGTTTGATTTTATTATAACAGGTTTCGGAATGTTGTCAAGGGGATTTTTGATATTTTACTATTTTATAACACATATCACAAGGGATTCAGAGTTTTTTAATGAGTTCATAAACATTTTGCGTTACTTTTCACGGGTTGGGGAAAAATAGAGTACGATAACAAGAGACTCTCGGGAGCCCCTTATCCTGCCTTACATTCAGACCGTGTTGTATTGGCAGGTTTCGATTTTTCAGATTTTGGTTGAATGGGTTTGGGTCTTTTGAAAACTTCTCAGCGATATAGCCTGGTTTATTTTTCCCTTTAGAATCCGGGCCTTCCGTTCACACAGATTGTTATCCGGTTCCACAAGGGAATTTGACAGGAACAGGAGATGGTTGTGCTTGTATTCCACCATCCGTAGGTATAAGTTATATCCATCCCGGCCTTTCTTTTTATCATAAACCTCTTCGGCACGGTATTCAGTGACCACCGGAACAACTGTGATCCCTATCACCTGTCTGGAGATGATATTTCCAATGGGGATATATCTGAAACTGTCTTTCAATCTTTCCTCGGCCGGTATCACTGCCACCTTATCCGGCTTCCCGGGTCTGCGGGGATGATGGGGATGCCCTGGCTGAACCCAAGACTTATTCCTCCTTAGGGTTCTTTTCTTCTTTTAAAGCTTTTGTCCTGGAAATTTCTTCCGCAAAAAAGGCCAGTGCCTGGTTAAGATTTTCTATCAAAAGTTCCTGGCTTTGTCTTTTTCTTCATAAACCGCCAGCTGTTCTTCCAACTGCCGGATATACAGCTCCTGCTTCTTTATGAGCTGATCTTTCGTATTCCTGCTGTTGTACATTGTATATCCCCTCCATGGACTAAATATAACAGAAAACAGCGGAAAAAGCGAATGTGGATAACATAGCGGACTGGTAAAGATTACCATGCATTTATTTGGTAAAAAAAGGTTATGTCAGTCCATGATTGGGGGAATATGCCCAATTTAAGTCAGAATTGGGGAAAGAAAAAGCAGGCCGTAATAAAAAGCAGAAAGATATACACATTTTTCAAAAACAGCCTGTTTGGTGTTGATAGAATTTTTTTTAAATTCATCCTTTGACAAACCGAAAATTTCTATTTATAATAAAAACGTCGAGTGGCGAAAAGCGTAAATCCAGATATTGGGTTTGCGCTTTTTTCTGTTCAATTACAAAAATATGTTGAGGTAGGAAAAATGAGTAAACAGGTAACAGCAAATAAGATGGGGACAGGTGAAGTCTCCAAAGTTATGTTAAGTATGGGAATACCTATGATTTTGTCCATGGTATTGCAGGCATGTTACAACATTGTGGACAGTATGTTTGTGGCAAGGATACCGGATTCTCAGGGAGTAGTCAATGCGGGAGAGTGTGCGGTAAATGCACTGACACTGGCGTTTCCCGTGCAGATGCTTATTGTGGCATTTGGGATTGGAACAGGTGTGGGAGTAAATGCTTTGCTAGCAAAGAGCTTGGGACAGCGGGACGAGGAAAAAGCTGCAAAGGCAGCAGGGAATGGAATCACTTTGGCACTTATCATATATGCAGTGTTTCTGCTGTTTGGGCTTTTTGGGGTGAAAGTCTATATCGGAAGCCAGACAGGAGATGAAGTGATTCTGGGAATGGGATGTTCTTATCTCTCCATCTGCTCCGTTGCTTCTTTTGGCATGGTATTATTTTCAATCTATGAAAAGCTACTGCAGGGGGCAGGAAAGTCCATGTATTCCACCATTGCCCAGATATCAGGTGCATTGGTGAATATCGTATTTGACCCAATTCTGATCTTCGGATATTTTGGGCTGCCGGAGATGGGAATCCGGGGGGCGGCCTATGCCACGGTGCTTGGTCAGATCGTATCTATGCTGATCGCCATGCTTTTTCATTATAGGAAGAATACGGAAGTAAAATCAGGGATGGAATATTTGAAACTGGATAAAAGAATTGTGAAAGAAATCTATATGATCGGGCTTCCGGCAATTATCATGCAGGCACTGATGTCTTTTATGACTTATGGCGTCAATCTGATCTTCGGCACAGTATCCCAGGCGGCAGTGACAGCATACGGTATTTTTTACAAAATTCAGCAGTTTATCTTTTTTGCCGGGTTTGGGCTAAGGGATGCCATTACCCCCATTGTGTCTTTCAATTATGGGATGGGAGATCAGAAGCGTGTGAAACAGGGCATTTTTTATGGAATCCTCTACATTGAAATCATCATGGTGATTGGAATTATAGGATTGGAATTGTTTGCAAAACCTCTGATTGGATTGTTTGCTATGTCCGTGGAAACGGAAGAACTCTGTGTTATGGCATCGAGGATTATAGCTGCAGGCTTTCTGTTTGCAGGGGGCAATATTGCAATCCAAGGAGTTTTTCAGGCATTGGGCTGCGGCCTGGATTCTCTGATTATTTCGCTTCTTAGGCTATGTGTGGTTGTGCTGCCTCTGGCCTGGCTTTTTGCAAGGATGGAAAATGCAGTTTCTATGATATGGTGGGCGTTTCCCATTGCGGAGCTTGTGGCTTTTGTGGCGGCGGTTTTGCTTATGATTCGGGCAGACAGAAGGATTGTAAGATCAATGAAGGAATGGAAACGTACTGGCAGATATGAGGATTAATATTAGATAGTATAATCCAATTTATGAACCATGTGTTGGCGTAAACACAAACTCAAACCTCCCCGGGACTGTGTTCAGATATTTCTGGGTCTCCTGCGAGGTATGGGCAGAATGGTTGTCAAGGATGAGCCTGATTTTGTCCCCGGCCGGGTACTTCTCATCAAGCATCTTTAGGAAACGGACAAAATCAGAACTTTTATGGGTTGGGCTGACAAGCGGTATCGCTTCCCCAGTAAGCAGGTCAATTGCCGCCAGCAGGGAAAGTGTGCCAAAACGCACATATTCATAGTCCCTCCAGACAGAACTGGCTTTCCCTGTGCCCGGAATTGGCGGGCGGTCCTCCACCGTATTGCCGGTTGCCTGCACACCCGGCTTTTCATCATAGGACAGGGTATGCACGGGGATCCCTTC
>JAMPFA010000092.1 GCA_023664725.1 Roseburia sp.
CCCATGGCACGGTACATTGCCCCTGTATCCACATAGATAAACCCTAACTCTTTTGCCAGCATTTTGGCGATGGTACTTTTTCCGGCTCCTGCCGGTCCGTCTATTGCAATATTCATACTTTTCTCCTTTTCTATACACTGCTTCCTGCCAGATAGCCTGTGGACCAGGCAATCTGCAGATTATATCCGCCTGTCAATGCGTCTAAATCCAAAACTTCCCCGGCAAAAAACAAACCGGATACTATTTTTGACTCCATAGTGGAGGGATTTACCTCCCGGACAGAAACTCCCCCCTTTGTGATAATGGCCTCATTAAAATCCCGAAGCCCCGTCAATGTGACGGGAAATTGTTTTAAGATTGTGATCAGCCCATTTCTCTCTTCTCTTGTGATCTCATTCACTTTCTTCTCCTGGTCGATCTCACAGAGGTTTTGCACCACTGAGCGCATTTTTGCCGGGAGAAGGCTGTTTAGCACATTTTTAAACTGCTTGTTTTTGCTTTCCCCAAACTCCCGCAAAAGCCTGTGGTCTAACTGCTCTTTTGTAAGAGCCGGCTTCAAATCAATATACATGGAAAGTTCTTTTTCCAGGAGAATCTTTCCCACCTTGCTGCTGGCGCTTAATATGAGAGGGCCGCTGACCCCAAAATGAGTAAAAAGCATCTCTCCAAAATCTTGATAGAGAGCTTTGTTGTCATTTTTGATTGTAACCTGGACATTTTTTAAGGAAAGTCCCTGCAGATCTGTCACATATCCTTCTTTTGCCGTCATGGGAACTAATGAGGGATACAAAGTCGTCACCTCATGTCCCGTTTCCCTGGCAAAACGATAACCATCCCCCTTAGAACCTGTACTCTGATAGGAAAAACCGCCTGTGGCAAGAATCACTGCATCCGCTTTTATCCTGGTGCCGTCGAAAAGCAAAACACCTTCCACCCTGTTGTCCTCCGTCAAAATCTTTTCCGTCTTCGTATTCAATTTTATCTGGACTTTTGCCTGTTTTAAAGCTTTGTCCAGGGCAAAGATCACATCCGAAGAGTGATCTGACACAGGAAACACTCTGTTTCCCCGCTCAATTTTTGTCTTCACACCATGGTTTTCAAAAAAATCTATTACCCTGAAATTGTCACATCCATAAAATGCACTGTACAAAAACTTGGGATTGCTCATGACATTCTGGAAAAGATTCTCCATCTCCCCTGCGTTAGTGATGTTGCATCTGCCTTTTCCTGTGATGTACAATTTTTTGCCAAGCTTTTCATTCTGCTCTAAAAGAGTCACACTGTGCCCGCATTCCGCCGCCGCCAATGCCGCAAACATTCCTGCCGGACCGCCTCCCACAACAATTACTTTTTTCATCCTTCCTCTCCGATTCTGGCATATTTCATTTTCAGAGAATCCTCAATATGGTCAATTTCGTCATTCTCATATACCTGATATTCCCCCCAGATTTCTTCCAGCATCTCCAAAGTATCCGTCACTTCCCCGGGCTTTTTCATACACAGTGCGACGATCAGAGAATTGATCACACTTAAGGGGGCAACCAGAGAGTCCACGATAGATGCCATATTGCTTCTGGCGATCAGATTGCAGGAGGAATACAGATTCATGGGAGAATGGACACTGTCCGTCAAAGTGATCACTTTTGCATTGCGGTTGTTGGCAAATTCCATAGCTTTTAAGGTCCGCATGGAATATCTTGGAAAACTGATGCCGATGATCACATCATTGCTGTTAATTCTCACCATCTGTTCAAAAACTTCACTGGAACTGTTGGTATGCAAAAGATGTACCTTATCAAAGATCAGATTAAGATAAAAGCCAAGAAAACTTGCCAGGGGCGCACAGCTTCTGATTCCTATAATATAGATATTATCTGCATTTAAAATTGTTTCAACCGCCAGATCAAAAACATTTTTGTCAATTTCTTCTAATGTAGAATGAATATTATCCGCATCCTTTTGAAGCACTGTCTCCAATATCTTAGACTGACTGATCCTGTCACAGACAGCCTCCATTCTCTGAATTGAATTCAATTTGTCACGCACCATTGCTTCCAATTCATTCTGGAACTCCGGATATCCTTTATAGCCAAGATTTGTGGCAAATCGCACCACAGTCGATTCACTGACGCCTACCACTTCACCTAGCTTCGCCGCTGTGAGGAAAACAGCCTTATCGTAATTGTCTGTTATATAAGAAGCCAATAGTTTCTGGCCTTTGCTCATATTTTTGTACTTTTCATTGATTCGATTGCTCAGATTATTTCGATTACTCATAATTTTTTCGCTCCACCATATTTCTGTATGCAAACAAAGGATTGATGGCAAAAAAGGCATCAATCCTTAAAAGAGAATATATCATTATACATTAAATTTCTGTGCCTCTTCTTTCAAGCTACCTGCAATGGCACCATTTTCATCCATCTGAGTGTTGATTACCGCAATCTCGGAAACCAATGTCTGGATACTTCCCGCAACATTGGAAACTCCATTTGCGCTTTCGTCCACCGCCTTTGAAATATCGCTGATTGCCTCTGCAATCTCTGTTACCATTACAGTGATATTCTCAAAACGCTTTGTATACTGTATCATTTCCCCGTCAATATGTGCCGCATCATCACTGTACTGAACACCGCTGGACACAAAATTGTCGTAATCCGGCAGAATCGTCTCTTCCATGTATTGAATGATTTCATTGGAATTACTGATCATTTCATTGACCAGATCCAGCACCATAGTGTTGATATCCTGGATATTTTTTGCAGTCTCACTGCTGGAATCCGCAAGCTGACCAATCTCTTCCGCCACCACAGAAAAACCTCTTCCCGCTTCCCCTGCTCTCGCCGCCTCAATAGCCGCATTTAACGCTAAAAGATTTGTCTGACTGGCAATAGACAGGATTTCTTCTGTCAGCGCCTTCACTTTCTCTATATTTTTACTGTTCTCCACCGCATTCTTGATCTTTTCAATGATCGGCGTGAGCATCTTATCGATATCGTCCTTATTTTCCTGGGCAGAAACCTTTAGCGCATTTGCCCTGACTTTCATCTCATCAGCATACTCCAAGATATTTCCTGTGGTATCTTTTAATATATCCAGGTCTGACATTACATTTGCCGCATTGGTATCTACATTGGCAACCGTACTTGCTACCTGTTCCATGGTGGCAGAAAGTTCTTCTGCCAATGCTGACACATCACAGGCGCTGCTGTTGGAATTGTTAGCTTTCTCCATAACATTTGTCACAATACTATCAAGGGACAGAGAATCATCACTGATCTTATGCATAATGTTTTCCAGCATATCCAAAAAACGGTTCACGTTAGATGCCATACGTCCCATTTCATCCTGATTCAGCACCATAAGGCGAAGAGATAAATCTCCATGCCCCTGTTCGATGGAGTCGATAATCTGATCCATCTTTCCCGTATGTACACGAAGCCGCCAGGTAACTTTCTTTTCAATACTCCATATAGTAAGACCAAACATAATGACACAAATTAGAACACAAACAACACATGATATAATCACTTTATGATAAATCGCAGTCTGATCATCTAATATTTCGTTTACACTGGTATCATTCAGTTCAATCCAGGTATTGATCGTCTCTTCAAATGACTGTGCGATAATATTCAAATTGGTATTGGAATAGAGGATAGCCTCTGTCTTCTGTCCGTTGTCTACCCTGTCTTTCATATATGTAATAGCACTATAGATTTCTTCTGCACTTTCCTCCAGTGCTATAATCGCATCCTTTTCACTGGAATCATCCATGCGCCCCCTTATATCTTCCATGCGAAGTATAATCTTTTCGTTACATTCCTCCACACTCGCCCAGATGCCATCTTTATCTCCCTCATTACTGATACAGTATGCAATTCCCAGCTTCTGCATCCTCTGGCTTTCTACACTGATTTCATTCAATTCAATGAGGGAATTGACTCCCTGATTCTTTAAGGTGACAGAAGCCGCCCGCATGGCATGTATACTGCTCACACCAACTGCGACAAGAGCCGCTACTGCCAGCATCAAACCACACACCGGGACCATTAGCTTATACCTGATACTCATGTCCTTTGTCTTCATACTACAACCTCCAATAATACCATTTATGTATTACCCCTTCCGATTTCTGTTATGTATCCTTCCAGCATATTTCGTCTCAGGGTTTCCATTCTTGAGTCCCGTTGCTACCTCTGTCTTACATCTTGAACATAATTCTCCAGTCCGTATTATATGCCCGCAACGTCTGCATTCTGTCATACATTTAATATTACCGTTTTTTACCCATTTTTGCAACAAATTCTGCGCAATTCCAAATTCTTTACTTAATTCGATCGGTCCC
>JAMPFA010000093.1 GCA_023664725.1 Roseburia sp.
CCCATCGACACCTTCTTCCTTTCCAGGCATATCCATGCACACGAACGCCGCCTGGACTGGCCGGAGCGCATCACCTGCCATTCCTTCCGCCATGCTTTCGGCACACACCTTTACGAGAACGGCACCGACCTGCTCACCATCAAGGCCCTCCTGGGACATAAGTCCATCCAGTCCACCGCCATCTACGTCCATCTGGCTGGCGGCGGCTGCGGCTGCGCTGTCAGTCCTTTTGACAGGATGGGAGGTGTGTCATGACACACAGGCTTAAAATACAGCAGGCTTTTGATAATGCCTGGGAAACCTATTCCGCTTCTTTCCTGCCTTCCGCCGTACAGCGTAAAGCTGCTTCTTCCATTATGGCCTGCAAGTCTGGAAAGCTTGGCTGCAATGCCTCTGTCTGTCAGGACTGCGGCCATGTGGAGGTCCATAATAACTCCTGCCGCAACCGTAACTGCCCCAACTGCCAGGCTGTCCTCAAAGAAATCTGGATCGATGCCCGCAGAACCGAGGTCATTGACGCCCCTTATTTTCATGTGGTTTTTACTGTCCCCGCACAACTGAACCCATTGTTCTATGCTAACCAGGCGCTCCTCTATTCCCTCCTCCACACCTGTTCCGCACAGACACTCCTGGAGCTGGCTGCTGATAAAAAGTTCCTTGGCGCTGTCCCTGGTATCATCCAGGTGCTCCATACCTGGGGGCAGCGGCTGAACTTCCATCCCCATATCCACTGCATTGTCTCAGGGGGCGGCCTTTCCAAGGACCGCAGGCTTAAGGTATGCGGAAACCGCTTTTTTATCCCTGCAAGGGTCCTTGCCGCAAAGTTCCGGGGAAAGCTTCTCTCCTCCCTGGACTCCCTTTACCAGGCTGGCAGGCTTTCCTTCCCTGCTTCCTGCTCCTCCATGGCGGACACTGTTTCCTGGGCTGCCCTGAAAGATACCCTTTTCAATACTGCCTGGTGCCCTGAAATCCGGGAAACTTTTAATGGCTTCGGCAACGCCATCGAATATCTTGGACGCTATGCCAACCGCATCGCCATCACCAATGCCAGGATAAAGTCTGTCACGCAAAACTCTGTCACTTTTGCCGCTAAGGATTACAAAAATAATTCTGCCCCCATTGACGTAACTCTTTCCTGCATGGAGTTCGTTCGGCGTTTCATGATGCACGTGCTCCCGCCTGGCTTCCAGAAGATACGCTATTATGGTTTCCTCAATAACCGCTACAGAAAAGCGAATTTGGAGCTCATTTTCCGCTTACAGGGGCACCAGCAGTTCCGCTCTATACTGGCCGGGCTTCCCATGCATGAAGTCCTCCTTAAGGTCTGGGGATACAACATCCATGTATGCCCTGCCTGCGGGTGTCTGGGTATGCGTCCCATGGGCAGATCCTACGTGCCAAGGGAATGATACATGGAACTTCATACGCTATGGCGCTTCCCGGCGGGAGGCTTGTTTGCCGTGGGCAGCTTTCGGGTTTTGCAGTTCCCTATTACAGTGTGGCCGCTGCTATCCGCTTTTCGGCTATCGTTTTGGGGAAAGTCCAGAGGATGCAATCCCCATATACTGGCTATAGCCCCGCGTCTTGGTACAATCGTGAAGAATCACATTCAGGGCAGCTTTATCTTTTGTGGAAGGTTGCTCTTTCTTTCTGCCCTGAATATGATACTTCACTTAAGAATTATATCACATTTTTATTGAAATTACAAATTGATGTATATTCTGATGTTTAAAAATTTTCTCTATTTTAACTACTTTGAAATACTTAGGCGGTAAGAAAAGAAGCCCATTCTGTTGTGAATGAGCTTCTGTCTATTTTACGCTATATACATTTACTGTGTATCCGGGAGATTCTTTTGTTGCATCAACTTTACATTTTATTGTTATGTTGTCTCCTAAGTAAATGTCTTTTAGTTTATATTTTTGTAAATTGTTATCTTGATAGTGCTTAGCTAGTCTTTTAAGTTCTGACTCATTGTAAATATGTAGTGCTAAACTCATATCTTCTATGAATAGCATGTTTCCTTTGTCTAAACCGTAAAAGAAATGAAGTGTTCCATCGTTACTTGCAAAGTATAATCCTCTATACTTTCTTGTAAGTAGCATTCTTTTATGGTATGATGGCTTATCTCCATCTGCTTCATAAAAATATTTTTCTTCTGGACATGCAAATGCTGGACATATTCCAGTTGTGTTTTGAGGTGTGAGTGCTATTCTGGCTCCACAATGTTTACAGGTTGTATATTGCATAATGAATCTCCTATTGTTCTGGTGAAAATGCTCCTGTTTTGTTCTTCTTACAATCATTCAAGTACTTTATGTGTTCCTCTAACCTTTCTTTACTGGTGTCTGAATGCTCTTGTAACCATTTGTGCATAGCTTCTACTTGTATACTTGGTAACTCCCAATTTTCATTACAGTACTCCAAAAATTTTTGTATGCTGGATTCCTTTTCTGTGAATATGTTTTCTGACAAATAATCACTTATGTGTCCTTTTATCACTACTGCCTGACGAGCAGATGGTATTGTCATTTCCCATGGTAAACTTGCTTCTATGTCATTTACCATATTCATAAACAAATTATCTGCATGACGCTTGACTTGTTTGAGTGGATTGTTTATATATCTTGTGTTACCTTTTATATCTATGTACATCCATTGATTATGACTTCTTTTATAAATTACTCTACTTGCATCAATGGCTTTACACTCTATGCAGATTGGCATAGACTTATCGAATAGTACTAAGTCTATTTGAGATGTTTGTTTTCCATATGTTGCATATACACTTCTGTACACTGTATGACCGTTCTGCTCAAGTAGGTTTGCTATTCTTTCTTCAAATGCTTCTCCGTAACAAATGTCTCTGTTCATTGTTTTTCACTCCTGTGTATTTTTTATTTTGAGATATTTAGGAGCATAAAAATAGGACAGCCCCTTGAGTGGAGCTGCCCTATCTATTATCTAGGTGTTAGTTCAAGTCTTGGACTGTTGCATTAGGTATAAAATATTTAGTGCTGAAGAAAAGTTTACTCATATCTTTCATTTTTACATTTGTTCCTTTAAATGTACCTACCACATCTTCTACCATATATTCGTCAGAATATGGACGTGTGCGATACTGTGACATGTTATATTTATCTTTGTCAAACATATCTCTTTGGTCGTCTTGTGTTTGAGTGAGTTTTACGTCCAAAACATGAGACCTTTGAACTGGATCAATGTATCCGACAGTTAACTTTGTTGTCTGTACATAAACTGTTATTCCGTCAAATGCTTCGTTATACCACTTGGTACCTGTCTTGGAACGACCTGACGGGTCATTACCTGTTCCACGCTCTACAGCTGCTGCCAGCTTATCTATAACATGTGTACGTTTGTTGATTGCAATTGCTATAGCATCATTTGCTAATTTAGAACCTGACTTTTGTTCACTAACAACGTTTGGATTGACATCCTCTACTGTGTATCTGATTTCACCTAAGGTGTTAGTGAAGAATGTGTATTTCTTTGTAGTTGTAGTTTCTTCCTTAACATCTAAGTCACCTTCTGATGCTGGTGCTTCTGGCCTCTCCCCATCTGCTGATAGGTAATACTTATACTCTAAGCTTGCCTTTTGTCCTGAGTGTCCAGCTGCGGCGAGGTCCTTGTTCCACTCTACCATGGAACTTCCACTGATGTTCCATACATCTGTTGAGGAACTTTCTATGTTACTTCCAGTTACACCTGACAAGTTATTTGTTACCCATTGTTCAACATTCAGTTTTTCTAAACCCTCTATTACTGAGTTTACGTATGCTGTGTGAGCTGATTGAGCATCTGCTTCTGTTAAACCTGCATAGCTTCCACCTGCGTTGTCTATCTGTGTCTTACCTGAACCCATAACTACACATTGATATGTAGTAGCCATCACGGTTTGTCTGTCTGCTTCTTTTATGGTGAGGTCTAAGGTGGCTCCACCTGGAAGTGCTTTCCACTTACTTGTATCTCCCACCTTATTTTGTATGAAGTCCATTGCACTTGCATGTGTACTCCACTGTAAACTGCTTATTGTTAGGTTGGGCTTATTTGC
>JAMPFA010000094.1:0-2063 GCA_023664725.1 Roseburia sp.
AGATAAAAACTTTCCGGATACCATTTTCTTTCCCAATAAATCCTTATTTGATTTTCCTTTAAAGTATCGATAATAAAGTCAATATCTCCTTTATCTTTTACTAAATGGCAGATATTGCTTTTATAGATTTCAAAGTCTCTTGCCTCTGATATGTTTTCATTTTCCCTAAAGCAATCTTCTAAAATATCTTCCATTGCCACATTGAGCGTTTTCGCCAATTTATATAGTGTTTCTGCCGTACACTTTTCAATTCTTGTCTTTCCCTTTACAATATCCAACAAGGTAGTATATGGCACACTGCTGTCTTTTGCACATTGATAAACAGAAAGCTGTCTTTCTCTCAATAAATTGATCAATGTCATCTTTTTTCTCTCCATTTCATCAGTTCTTTGCTATTGAGTATAACGGTACATCGTAATAATGTCAAGAAATGGAACATTTAATATATAATAGCAAAGACCCCTTGTAAGTGACATTCTCATGCCACTTACAAGGGGTATCATTCCTACCACTATCGCCTTATTTCAACAATTTTATAGTTATTGATATGGGGTGTACAAACTTTCCTCATAATCCACAATTTTTTACGGTACTAACACCCTCTTCTTCGCATCCATTTTTTCTAAATTTTCCTTTGTTGTAATTCCTTCTTCCAACGCAATCTGTTTTAATTGCTAAATTGCAAGATTGGTATTTTCTTCTGTATCAATTAAAATCGAAACCCTATCATTTGCCTCTCCATACACTCTTCCACATCTTCCCCCCGAAGATACACTGCCGAAAACTCCACTGTCTTCTCCACCGCTGTATTGATATCCCACTCCGGCTTCCAGCCAAAAGTTTTCTTTAACTTAGCACAGTCCAGCTTCAAAAAATTCGCCTCATGGGGTCCTTCATCATAACGGTCCTCCCAGGTGATCTCCTCCCCCGCCACTTCCTTCCACTTCCTGCAGAACAGCGTCACAAGCTCCCCGGTAGAAAGGCAGTCCTTTTCCTCCGGCCCTACATTGTAGCTCCCTGCCACATCCAGGTTTTCGTACTGCTCCTTTGCAACCATAAGGTATGCATTTACCGGCTCTAACACATGCTGGTAGGGACGGATGGAATGGGGATTCCTGACAATAATGCTTCTCCCCTCCTCCACCGCCCGGATGCAGTCCGGTATGATCCGGTCAGGCGCAAAGTCCCCTCCCCCGATGACATTTCCAGCCCTTACCGTGGAAACTGCCACGCCTCTTTCCCTTAAAAAGGAATTCACATAACACTCCGTCACAAGCTCCGAACAGGACTTGGAGTTGGAATAGGGGTCAAAACCATTTAACTCCTCGTTTTCCCGGTATCCCCACTCCCATTCCCGGTTCCGGTACACCTTATCCGTTGTCACGTTTACAAATGACCTGACGGAATCAGACTGTCGGATACATTCCAGCACATTTACTGTCCCCATCACATTTGTCTCATAGGTTTCCACAGGATTTTTATAGGATTCCCGGACGATGGGCTGGGCTGCCATGTGAATGATGATCTCCGGGTGCTCCTGCACAATTACTTTTTTCAAATGTTCTAAATCTCGAATATCCCCCAAAACAGAATGCATTTGATCTTTTAATCCGCACAGCCGAAAGAGGCTTGGATCGGTGGGAGGCTCCAATGCATAACCGGTCAGCTTTGCCCCAGCCATCACAAGCATCCTGCACAGCCAGCTCCCCTTAAACCCCGTATGCCCTGTGACGAGCACCCGTTTCCCCTTATAAAATCCCAGATCCCTCTTCATCCCTTAGCCTCCCTGTTTTCGCATCTCCTGTATCTTGGTGCCCCTATCCTTTTGTGTCCTGTCTTCCCACATCCTCTTCTCCATGAGCCCAGGGTGCCTCCCCCTTACTCCAGAGGCTGTTCAGGTAATCCCTGTCCCGTATGGTGTCCATGGGAGACCAGAAGCCCTCATGCTTATAGGCCCCCATCTCCCCCGCTGCCGCCAGCGCCTCAAAGGGCGCCGCCTCAAGCATGCATTTCCCATCTCCAAGATAGTCAAATATCCCAGGCTCCATCACCATGAACCCCAT
>JAMPFA010000094.1:2163-4016 GCA_023664725.1 Roseburia sp.
ACCAGGGTCACCTTCCAGGGCTCCGTCTCCCGCTGGATCACGTCCACCTGCCCTCTCCTTAGGTGGAATTCTATCCTGCTGTTGTTCATGTAGTATTTTACGAAATACTCCTTGATCATAAAGCCCTTATACCCGCAGCACACGATAAACTCATGGAAGCCGTAGTGGGAATAATGCTTCATGATGTGCCAGAGGATGGGCTTTCCCCCGATCTTTACCATGGGCTTTGGCCGCAGCTTTGACTCCTCGCTGATCCTTGTTCCTTTTCCCCCTGCTAATATCACAACCTTCATCCCTTTTGTCTCTCCCTCTGCATCCTGCCATGTGCACGTTCTAAGGCTTTCATCCTTTTCATGCACTTTTTGGTAAATGTCCTTCTATGAACCTGCGTATGGTTTTTACCATATAAGAAAGCTTCTCTTCTGTCATCCCCGGATACACCCCGATCCAAAAGCTCCGTTCCATTATGGCGTCTGTATTCCCAAGGCTTCCTACTACCCGGTATCCCTTTCCACTTTCCCGCATCTCATCAAAACAGGGATGCTTGATAAGATTTCCCGCAAACAGATTTCTGGTCTGTATGTTGTTCTCCTCTAAGAACCTGCTCATCTCATCCCTGCAAAAACCTGCCTCTTCTCTTACCGTCAATAAAAATCCAAACCAGCTGGGTTTTGAGTCTCTTAACGGCTCCGGCAGGATCAGGGCATCCTCACAGTCCTTTAGCTCTTCCCTTAAGTACTCCCAGTTCTCCTTTCTCTTTTTGGCAAAGTTCTCCACTTTTTCAAGCTGGGCCAGACCGATAGAAGCCTGCATGTCCGTGGCTTTTAAGTTGTAGCCGAAATGAGAATAGACATACTTGTGGTCGTAACCTTTTGGAAGTTCCCCGTATGTTCCGTCAAACCGGTGGCCGCATGTCCCGTCACACCCCGGCTGGCACCAGCAGTCCCTGCCCCAGTCCCGGAAAGAGTTTACGATACGGTGCAGCTCTTCACTATTGGTATATACTGCCCCGCCTTCCCCCATGGTGATGTGGTGGGGAGGGTAAAAGCTGGAAGTCCCGATGTCCCCCACTGTCCCTGTGTACCTCCACTGCCCCTCTATGCACACCTTTGAGCCTAAGGCGTCACAGTTGTCCTCAATGAGCCATAAGCCGTGCTCCTCACAAAACTGTTTTGCGGCGGAGATGTCAAAGGGGTTCCCCAGGGTATGGGCCGCCATCACCGCCTTTGTCTTTTCCGATAAGGCGTCCTCCAAAAGGCTTACGTCTATGTTGTACTGGGGGATGGATACGTCCACGAATACCGGCACCGCCCCGTACTGGATGATGGGCGCAACAGTCGTTGGGAACCCTGCCGCAACGGTGATGACTTCATCCCCTGGCAGGATGCGCCGTTTTCCAAGCTTCGGGGAAGTCAATGCCATGAAGGCCAGCAGGTTTGCCGAGGAGCCGGAGTTTACCAGGGAGCAGCAGGAGACTCCCAGATACTGCGCCAGCTTTTTTTCAAACATCCTGGTATAACGCCCTGCGGTAAGCCAGAATTCCAGGGAGGAATCCACAAGGTTTACCATTTCATTTTCGTCAAAGATCCTTCCTGCGTAGTTTACCCTGTCCCCCTCTCTAAAAGGTTTTGGAGCGCCAAATGCTTCCTGGTAGTATTCCTTTGTAAGTTCAAGTATCTGTTTTTTTATCTCTTCCGCTGGCATAAGCTGCAAACCTTCCTTTCCTGATTCCACATCTGCAATCTGCAATCCACAATCGATCAATCATTCCACACCTTCCAGGGTGCTTTATCATTTTTCCACATATTTTCTAATAGTGTCTTGTCCCTTACGGTCTCCATGGGGGACCAGAA
>JAMPFA010000095.1 GCA_023664725.1 Roseburia sp.
AGTATCCTTATACAGAGGAGATGATCGAGGCGGAAGTAAAGCCCCACCCGAACAGCATATTTGAATGGGGGAAGAAGCAGGCGGGATGCAACCTGATTACTGTCTCCGCTAAGCAGTTGATTTTGACATTGCTTCCGAGGACGAAAGCGAAATTTACCAGAAAAGGACTGATGGTTTTCGGATTAAGATACAATTCGGAAGAGGGGAACTTCACAGAGGATTATCTGAATGGCGGAAATGCTGTCGTTGCATATAACCCTGAATCAGCGGATGCGGTGTATCTCCTGAAAGAGGGAGAATTTATTGAATTCCGCCTGATTGAATCGAGGTTTGCTGGAAAGAGTTTCGAGGAAATTAAATCTATACAGGGGAAGCAGAGAGCGATTGTTGGCGGAGCAGTCCATAACAATCTTCAGGGTAGGATTGACCTCGCAGCCCATGTTGAGAGGATTGTTGGTGGGAAAGAGCGGAGCGGGGATATCAATCTTAAAGAAATCAGGAAAACCAAGAAAAAGGCAAAAGAGGAACGGCACAGAGATTTTGTGGAGGAGGTGAGGAAAAATGAGAAATCTGGCGGAGCAGATGCCTAAGATGCTGATGGGGAAGGAATTGGAGGAGGCAATGGTGTCCCTTCCGCCGTATGATCCCCGAATCTGTGATGCGGATGCAGCGGCAAGGCTCATGGCACTGAATGACATTGCGGAGATTTATATTCCTTCGCAGATGAGCCTTGAAATCTACAGTAAAATATATCTGGCGATGCTTCACTCGCTTAAAAAGAAGCAGACGGTTGATGCTGTTAGGCAAGGTAATCAGAACCACAGACGGTTACAAGGATTAAATTACAACTCTGTTCTGGGCGGGGCTGACAGTTTCTCCATCATAGGCCCAAGTGGAATCGGGAAGAGTACGGCTCTGGCTAAAAGTATAGCTTTGTCAGGCGGGGAGCGGATCATAACAACCAATAATCCATATGCCCAGATAATTCCTTGTGTTAATGTTCAGTGTCCTCATGACTGTTCTGTAAAAGGGCTGTTGCTGGAGATATTATCGCAGGTGGATATGGCAATCGGGACAAATTACGAACAGCTTGCTGTGAAAAACAGGGCATCCATTGATAACCTGATAGGAACAGTATCACAGGTTGCCCTTAATAACATTCTGCTCATTGTCATTGACGAGTGCCAGAATATCTGCAGGAACAGGAATGGTGTGAACCTTGTTGCATCCATGACACAGCTAATCAATTCAAGCGGAGTCGCCATATGTATGGTTGGACTACCCGAAACGGAATATTTTTTCAGCCAGGAGATGCAGCTTGCCAGAAGAAGTGTAGGGCTTTCATATTCTGCTTTGTCATGTGATGGGTATTTCATCTCGCTTTGTGAGAAACTGTTCACTTATCAATATGTAGCCTGCCCTTGCAGTCCTACTCCAGAGATAATAGAACTGCTGTATGAATGTACAGGTGGAATCATTGCGATATTGGTGTCATTGATCATGGAGGCACAGCAGATTGCGATTCTTACAGGAAAGGAAGAACTTTCAAAGGAGACTATACTGCTGGCATATCGGCAAAGGCTTAAAAATGTGCAGGACTTTGTGAAGGTCAAACCTGTAAAGAAGAAACAGACATCCACATTTAGAGGCAAAGCCGTGATGGAAATTCCAGAGAGCGGTACGGATACTGAACAAGGTGTAACAATCGCTGGAATAATGGAGCAGGCGGGAGAAAAAGGTGGTGGCACAGCAGAGGTATTAAGAGAATATGGCATTATGGTTGAAGAGGTAGCGGTATGATAGGATTTATGCCTGCAATATACCCCGATGAGCTTATTTACAGCTGGTTCGCAAGGTACTATGCCCATTCTGGACATTCGGCTTATGTATTTGCAATAGGGGATTTACTGGAAAACAGATATACCAGGCCAGATGTGGAATTCCTGAACCGTCTGAACCCTGATGCCAGAGAAGTTATATCGTCAATGATACCGATAGAAGAACTGATCTTAAAACATACAATGTTTCCTTCAGCGAGGTTTGTACAGAAATCCCGCTTAAATACTGCACTGCAATCCATGATAAGCCAGGAGGGTGATGTCCATAACCTTCTTCCCCTGCCCAAAACGAATCTCCCAAGGCATATCAAATACTGCCCCATATGTGCGGGGGAAGACAGGGAACAGTATGGGGAAGCATTTTGGCGGAGGAGTGCCCTGTTCAGAAATGTGGATGTCTGTGCAAAGCACGGATGCAGGCTAAAAAGTACAGATATCTTGATCTCTGGGAAACAGTCTCCGAGGCTTTATGCTGCAGAGGAAGAAATAAAGGACATTGAGCCTGAATTTGTAGGTGGCGGGCTGGAACTGCATCTTGCCCAGTATATGACGGAAGTGTTCCATGCCCCGATTGTCATGGATAATGAAGTCGGGATTGGAGATTTCCTCAATTCCAGGCTGGAGGGAACAAGATATCTCAGTGTCAGGGGGAAAATGCGGAATATAAGTCTGTTATTGGAGGACTTTTTGAAATTCTATGAAAGATTGCCACAACAGGGCATAACGAAGTTAAGCCAGATGCAGAAGATTTTCACGGGCTACAGATACGATTTTTATGAGGTCTGCCAGATGGCATTCTTTCTGGGGATAAGTACAGGTGAGCTGACAGATCCCAGGCTGCCTGAGAAGTCACAGACGGAGCTGTTTAATGAGAAAGTGGCGGAATTGTACCGTGCAGGGCTGGGAAGCCATCGGATTGCAAGGGTGGTGGGATCGTGTTCTTCCACTGCACTGAAAGCAAATCGGGAGAAAACCCAGGCAGAACACGACCATTCGGTCCGCAAGGGGATGCGGAAGATGGACTGGGATGCAATGGATGAAGAGATGCTGCAGACAGTTCGGGATACCTGCAGGCAGATTTATCACAACAGCGGGGAAAGGCCTGGAAGAGTTACCGCATATGCAGTATGCAGGGCATTGGATCTGCCCGACAAGAGGTTTGATTATCTCCCAAAATGCAGGGCAGTCATCAAGGAATATGCGGAATCCTTTGAGGTCTATTGGGCGAGGGAAGTCGTATGGGCATATAAGTTCCTTATGGAATCTGCAGACCAGAATGATATCCACTGGAGGGATATTCGGGATATTACAAATCTGAGGAGGGATAACTTTTTGGCAGCTTTCCCTTACCTGCATTTGTTTGCGGATCAGGAGACGGCAGAAGCGATTCAGAAGCTGCTTTGAGATGCAGGTTTACTGATAGGATGTTTGATTTTAAATAAAAAGAAATCCCGACAATACGGATGTCAGGATTTCTTTTTCACATCATTTGGAAGTGTGATATGGCATTACATACTCAGCTGCACCTTGATTGCGGCAGTAACCTGCTCTTCATAAACAGTCTGCTGGATGCTTCCCATTTTTCGGATGAAATGGGATTTGTTGATCGAAGTGATCTGTTCTGCAAGTGCAAGACTCGGCATCGGCAATCCACAGTCCTGTATGTAGACATGGGTTGGAAGTTTTTTCTTCCTCTTGGTTGTCATCGGGATAATGGTGATGACGGGTGAATATTTGTTTGCGGCATCATTCGACACGATGATAACAGGTCTCATTCCCGCCTGTAAGCTGCCCTCATCCTCTCCTAAGTCTGCCATATAGATGTCTCCTTTTCTCATAGCTTAAAGCCCTCCTGTTCTTTTAGTATTTACTGAAATATGTAATATCAATCAAAATGAAATTAAAAAGGATGGGCTTGCAAATCTCTATGTTGGGCTACTGCACCGTTAAAAGTGGCATAGATATATGCTTTTCCTTACAGATACATTATACCAGCTAAAGGGAATCTCAGATTTTGGCAGAAATGCTATTCAAAGAAAGCAGTGGCATTTTGCTTTGGAAGTGTAGTGCGGTAGAAAGAAAAAGGGCTGAGAATGCGATTTTCATGGCAGTCAATGCCTAATAGGTGCTTTATCTTTGCGAAAATCGCATACAGCGGA
>JAMPFA010000096.1 GCA_023664725.1 Roseburia sp.
GAGGGAACAGGAAGTGGTGGATATTATGACGGAATTATTCGACCAGGAGGAAGTGTTCCGCTCATATTTGGAGAGCGAGAGGAACGATACAAAAATAGAGATGGCCAGAGAGATGATATTGGGAAATGAACCCATAGATAAAATTGTCAGATATTCTGGGCTTTCAAAGGAAATTATACAAGGGTTGCAAAGGGAGCAGTTACAGCCAGTGTGATTTCTCATATGCATCCATTTGTGCTGCCTTTCATCAGGCATTTCATTTGGGCGAAATATGCCTGTGCGGGAATCCTTAAGAAACAATAAAAAGTCTTCCATGACGGAGGGCTTTTTTTGATGCAATAAAAAATAGAAACAGCTTTTTCTGTATTCGATATCCGCCCCATGTAGACATGTCTACATGAAATCCTGTCTGCACATAGACATGTGTTCCGTCTTATCTGCCTGCCATTCTTATGTAAATTCAGTGCATACTTCTTCTATTTTTGCAAAATAAGAACAAAAATCTGATATGGTATGCTGTCATCAGAAGGGGCGGATAACAGCCCTGCAGAAAGGAGGGGAAGATGGACAGAATCCCAGGAGAGGTTACGGCAGACATCCAAAAATATTTCCAGGAGCATCTGCTTGGATATGAAGTGGTAAAGGTTCGCAGAAAATCATGCTATGATGAGGATTCCTACCTGTATATGGTGGCTGGAAAAAACAATGCAGGCTCTTATGCCGTCTGGACCAGCTGGAACGAGCAGATACAGTCGCTCAACCATGGGCATTACGGCCTTGCCGATCTGGAAGCCTGTGAGCGGGTCATGGATGAATTCTACAATGGCAGGGGCTGAGTGGAGCTTTTGGGCGGGTAGCGATACATGGATATGACAGGAAATCCATAGTGATGGAGAGGAGGTTTGAACTTTTGGAAGATGATGATTTTTATGAAATACAGCAGGGGAGATTTCTTGACGGTTTCGCCAGCATAGCTGGACGGATCATGGAAAGCGGTGTATGCCTTAAGGAATTGAACAAAAGGCTGACAAAGGCTTACCGAGACATGACGGAATGCCATCAGGAATATGTTTCTGTCTGGAAAAAAGGGGATACAGTGGAATGTGCCATTATTGAAAACGGCGGGGAGCTTATGATGGAGCAGGTGTTTCCTCCCGAAATCTCGGCATTGCTGATGCAGAGGTTCGGGGAGGAGCTTTTCACCGAGGAGCTTGACAGGAAGCTGGACGGGGTGGTGGAAAGGCTTCAGGAAAATGCAGACACTCTGATCTGCAGGTTTGCCAGCGAATGCAGCACTGGAGGCTGGAGAGGTCTCATAGGGGAGATCAGGGGGAAGCTGGAGGAATATATCTGCAAGGAGATGCCAGAAGCCGCAGGAAGGATTATCGTAGATCTGGAAATGCCCCACAGCGGAACACTGAACTGCTATGCAGCTGTAAAGGGCATGACCGCCTATATCGTCTATATGGATGAGGAGCAGTCCAGGAATGCTGCCACGGCGATCGAGGAAAGGGTGGAGGAATTGTACCAGGCATCCCGAAAGGAATTCATGGATAATATCAGCCAATATGCCATGGATCTGGCAGGCAGAGAGGATATGGACTTAACCCGACTGCAGGAGGAATTATTGCATATTTACAGGGAGATGACTGCGGAAGTGGATACCACGGATGGCATCATCCTGTTTGCGGGCAATGCGGGAACAGTATATTTTCTGGCTGAGGGGCGGGCAGTTTCCGAAAAAGGCAGGCTCTCCCCTGATGTGTCGGGAATGCTCTTGGGGAAGTTTGGAGACGGGCTTTGCAGGAATGCGGAGGAATATGCGGGGGAACTGGGAAAGAGCGGGAAGGAAAAATAGGGAAGAGAAAATCCCTTTTTCCTACTGCTGATTCGGTAAATGCTTTAAGGTTATTCCAAGGACGAGTCAATCTCTGCGAAAAAAGGGTAAATTTTTTTATGATATGATGAAGGTGTGACAGGAAGAGAAAATATAGGGAAAGGAGGGCTGTGTACATATGGAAATGTTCCTGCCTATAAAATTTAATTATTTGGGAAAGGATGGTGTTTACTATGAAGAACATTATGGAAAACAACCTGTTAATGGATGACAGCTTGAGGCTGATGCGGATCAAGGAACGGCCAATACATAGTGACGAAAACCTATTGGTGATGGACTGGCTGGAGAAAGGCTTTTTAAGGCTTTATGAATACACAGGCGGGAGTATATACATATCAGGTGATGCTGCTGGAGTGAATACTGACAATAATGTTGCCATGGTAGCAGAGCTTACAGTCTCGCTACTGCCTGAGCGAAAAGAGGTAAAGCTGGAGAAGATGTTCAGCGAGTTTGGGTATGGGTTTGGAGAATTACTAAAAGATCAGCTCAGGCATTTTGCTGATTTCTACGGCTATAGTATTGTGTTGCTGGATTTGAGTAAACCAGATCGGAAATGTGCATAAGAAGCTGGGAGCTAAAAGATCAAGGGAAGAAGTCTCTGGCATGTTGCCTGCCTGTAGTGATGCAGACTTGTCATCATGTCTACAAACAATCTTTATGGCAGGGGAATAGTAGTTTTTGCAAATTTTACGGCAATTTCTAAAGTGGTATGATATCCATGACAGAAACAGTAAAGGAGGGATGCATACCATGACGGAAGAAAACAGCGGTAAACCTGCACTGAAAAAACCAATGACCACAGAGGAACTGTTCAATAAAATCTGCAGTATCCTTAAGGAAAAGGAGCTAATGCCAGATATTCTGGACTATGCCCTGGCGACAAGCGATCCCGTTCCGATGACGACTTATGAATTTGATTTGAAAAACAACCTGGATTATGGCGGAAGCGAGGGCATCTATATTGACCTCTGGATCGAATATTATTGGGATCATGAGTGGATTCGCAGGGGCCTTGGGACTTTCAAAACCCTGAGGGAAGACAGGGAAGGGATGCGGACCATGGGCAGGCTCCTGGCGGATTTTATTGTTGAGGAGCATTCCTATGTGAATAAAAATCTTGACGATTTCACATGGGAGGGAGCAGATGTCCACCCGCTGGATGAGAACGGAAACAGGTTAAATTGGGGCTATTCATGTCCCAGCATGGAGAGTGCCCTGAAAAAGAAAGAGGAATTGCTGGAAAAGTATCCTGTGGTGGTGGTCAGGGATAATGCCACGAGGAAAGAAACTGTTTACCGAAAATGATTGGAAGATGAATTGCAATGCAGACAAGCAGACCTGCAGACATGAATACGGTTCTATCTGTCTACATGATTTCATGTAAACATGAATACGGTTCTACCTATCTACATGAAATCATGTAAACATGCATACAGTTCTGCCTATATACAGGTTTGCAAAGCAGATGTAGACAAGCATACAGTTCTACTTGTTTACAGGCAGTCTTGTAGAACAGCAGACAAGTCAACTTGTCTGCATGAAAACCTGTAGACATGAAAACAGTTTTTCCTGTATTCAGGAAAACTTGCAGACAGGCAGACAAAAATCTGGGCAGAACACGGGAGAGGAGGAAGAGATTGAAAGTAATATCTATAGCAAATGTAAAGGGCGGAGTCGGGAAATCCACCGTATCGGGAACTCTGTCAGCAGGATTATGCCTGAAGGGGTATAAGGTGCTGATGATCGACAGTGACC
>JAMPFA010000009.1 GCA_023664725.1 Roseburia sp.
ACTATTTTTCTGCAAAACAACTTACAAAAGAACTTATGCAGTTTCAGAAAAATATAAAGTAGTCCCTTTCTTGTTCAATAATAAGTGGCAACACAGTGGTAAAATTCTTTTAAAAATTGGAAGATACTTAAACTTTTGGAGAAAACAATATGTACCAATTCTACAAAAATCTAAAATGCTTTTTATCATCTATGCAGCCAGTATATGATGGCTGTTTTTTCTTATTCTCGGGGAAAGATGGCAGCATTTACAGAAAAATTTCTCCAGGCCATGGGGATTGATGCGGGCTGTCTCAGTGATCTGGAGTTGGACGGGGATACAGCTCTGGTAAACACGGATGCTTTGGAGTTGTGTCATGAAGTGGATGGAAAGCTTTATCTGAAAGTTCAGGGAGTCCGATATCAGGTAATCGCCACATATGAGGATATAAAAGACCATGGGATGCAGGAGACCTTTTATTATTTAAATCAAAATGCAAATAGTCTGCAGGATTTTGCTTTGATTCTCACTATACGGTGGAACGCAATGTGCAGATTCCGCTGGATTACACACAGGCGTCAAAAGCGGAGAAGAAGGAGAAGGTTTCCCGTATTTTGGAAACACTTCACATTCTGGACAAGAGAAATTCATATCCTGCCCAGCTCTTCGGCAGGCAAAAACAACGGGTGGCCATTGCACGGGCACTTATTAATGAGCCGAAGGTGCTGCTCTGTGATGAGCCTACCGGGGCCTTGGATTCTGCGGCTTCCTATTGTAAAAGGATGGTGAGTATTGAGGATGGGAGACTGTGTGGGTAAAAAATATTTGCAAAGGCTTTACACTTGGCATATTTGCCACTATAATTAAGAAAAAGGGGGTGATTCATATGCCAACCGAAAAAAAATTGAATGTGAATCTATTAGATAAGCTGGATTTATTGGAAAGGCTGGAAATGGCGGATAATGAAGGTGGCTATGAGAAAATAAAACAACAGCTTGCATTTGAAAGGAAATGTATTGAACGTAAGCTTTACCAACAGCCACCCCTTACAAGTGATAATCATTAAAGATTCCAAATTTAAAGGTGTAAAGGAGAATGTGTATGAGTTTTATAGATAAGTTAGGGGATTCCATTGTTTCTATGAGCAAGGATGTGGGCCAGAAGGCAAAAGAGGCCTCTGGCATAGCAAAATTAAAGCTGGATATCCGCATTAAACAGGAATATGTAAAGGAGCAATATGCCCAGTTAGGGAAAGTATATTATGAGGCGCACAAGGATGAGGATGTGCCGGAGAAACAGCAGTTTGAGAAAATTGCAGAGGCCTTAGATGAAATCGATCAGATGGAGCTTCAGGTTTTGGAGCTGAAAAAGGCAAGGAGATGCCCGAACTGCGGAGTAGAAGCTTCCGATACGGCAGAGTTTTGCAGCAACTGTGGAGCAAAACTTGGGGTGGTAGTAGGTGAGGGTAAAGCAGAAGATGTAAGCGGCAGCCAGCCCACAGAGGACGTGGAACTGGAAGAGGAGCCGGATAGCGATTCAGAATGGCTTTAAAATAGAAATAGATTGGAAAATAAGGAGAAACAATAACATGAGCAGCAAAGGAAAGTATTACATTACAACAGCCATTGCCTATACTTCAGGAAAACCCCATATCGGCAATACTTACGAGATTGTGCTGGCAGATGCCATTGCACGGTTTAAGCGGCAGGAGGGATATGAAGTCTATTTTCAGACAGGTACGGATGAGCATGGACAGAAAATCCAGGATAAGGCACAGGCAGCAGGCATTACGCCCAAGGAGTATGTGGACAACGTGGCAGGACAGGTGAAAGATATATGGGATATGATGAACACTTCCTATGACAATTTTGTCCGCACCACAGATGAAGATCATGAGAGACAGGTAAAAAAGATTTTTAAGAAGCTTTACGACAAGGGAGATATTTATAAAGGAGCTTATGAGGGAATGTACTGTGTTCCCTGTGAATCTTTTTGGACAGACTCACAGTTGAAGGACGGCAGATGCCCGGACTGCGGCGGCCCGGTTTCTCCGGCAAAGGAGGAGGCATATTTCTTTAAAATGAGCAAATATGCCGACAGACTAATCGAGCATATCAATACACACCCGGAATTTATCCAGCCGGTGGCAAGGAAAAATGAGATGATGAACAATTTCCTTCTGCCGGGTCTTCAGGATCTTTGTGTATCCCGGACTTCTTTTAGCTGGGGGATTCCTGTTGATTTTGATCCCAAACATGTGGTGTATGTGTGGCTGGATGCATTGACAAACTATATTACAAAGATTGGCTATGATGCAGACGGAAATTCCACAGAACTTTTCAACAAAAACTGGCCGGCAGAGTTACATTTAATAGGAAAAGATATTATCCGTTTCCATACGATTTACTGGCCGATTTTTCTTATGGCATTGGATCTGCCCCTTCCGAAACAGGTTTTCGGGCATCCATGGCTTTTGCAGGGAAGCGGGAAAATGAGCAAATCTAAAGGAAATGTGCTGTATGCAGATGAGCTTGTAGATTTCTTCGGAGTAGATGCAGTGCGTTATTTTGTGCTTCATGAAATGCCCTTTGACAATGACGGTGTGATTTCCTGGGAGCTTATGGTGGAAAGGTTAAACTCTGACCTTGCAAACACTCTGGGCAATTTGGTGAACCGTACGATTTCCATGAGTAATAAATATTTTGATGGCGTAGTGAGAGATGAAGGAGCTGCAGAACCGATAGATGAGGAACTGAAACAGGTTGTCACCGGAACGGTGTCCAAAGTGGAAGCAAAAATGGCAGACCTTCGTGTGGCAGATGCCATTACCGAGGTGTTTAATCTCTTTAAGCGCTGCAACAAATATATAGACGAGACAACTCCCTGGATCCTTGCAAAAGATGAGGCGTCAAAACCCCGTCTTGCTACTGTACTTTATAATCTGGTGGAGAGCATCAGCATTGGGGCAACTCTCCTTCACAGCTTTATGCCCCAGACAGCAGAGGAAATTTTGGCTCAGTTAAATGCTGCCCAGGTAGCTTACGATGAGCTGGGAACTTTCGGACATTATCAGAGTGGTAATAAAGTAGTGGAGAAACCGGAAATCCTTTTTGCAAGGCTGGACTTAGAGGAAGTTATGAAAAAAGTGGAAGAACTTTACCCTGAGCCACAGGAGAAAGCGGCAGATAGTGAAGAACCTGGCATCGATATTGCGGCTAAGGAAGAAGTCTCTTACGATGATTTTATAAAGATGCAGTTCCAAGTTGGAAAAATCATTGAGTGTAAAGCGGTGGAGAAATCTAAAAAGCTGTTATGCTCTCAGGTAAAGATCGGCAGTCAGGTGAAACAGATTGTTTCCGGCATCCGCAAATACTATACACCGGAGGAGATGGTAGGCAAGAAAGTCATGGTACTGGTCAACTTAAAGCCTGCCAAGTTAGCGGGAGTTCTCTCAGAGGGCATGTTGCTCTGTGCAGAAAATGAAAAGGGAGAGTTGGCTTTGATGGAGCCGGATAAGGATATGCCTTCTGGAGCGGAGATTTGCTAATATGATATTTGAGACACATGCCCATTATGATGATGAAAAGTTTGAAAATGACAGAGATTTGTTAATTTCGGATTTGCTAAGCGGAAAAATTTCCAGCATTATTAATGTATCGTCGTCAGTGGAAAGCATTTGGACTGGGATTGCCTTGGCAGAAAAGTATGAGAAAGTCTATGCGGCAGTGGGGGTGCATCCCAGCGATATTGACGGGCTGAACGAAGAAAGCTTTTCCTGGATAAAAGAACAGTGCAGTCATCCCAAGGTGGCTGCGGTAGGTGAGATTGGCCTGGACTACTATTGGGAGAAGGAAGAGGAGGTGCGGAAAAGCCAAAGGGAATGGTTTTTCCGCCAGATGAAGCTGGCAGAGGAGGTTAATCTTCCGGTTATCATCCATTCCAGAGATGCGGCGGAGCATACCATGCAGATGATGAAAGAGGTTCACGCCGAGAATATCCCGGGTGTAGTCCATTGCTATTCCTATTCGCTGGAAATGGCAAGGGAATTTGTGAAAATGGGCTATTACATTGGGGTAGGGGGCGTGGTGACCTTTAAAAATGCCAAAAAGCTAAAGGAAGTTGTTCAGGGTATTCCCTTAGAGAGAATCCTCTTGGAGACGGATGCCCCCTATATGGCGCCGGAGCCACACCGGGGAACCAGAAACCATTCCGGTAACCTGACCTATGTGGCAGCGGAAATAGCCAGATTAAAAGGAATTACTTCACAGAAGGTGGAGGAAGTTACTCTTCAAAATGCCAGAGTGTTGTTTCAGAAAGTACGTTGATGATATACAGGCAAGTGATTTCATCTGCGGTGGTCAAAGCGACAATTTGTACGTTTTGACCGTTGCGGGTGTTTTTTATTGCTTTTGATCCAGTTCGACGGTATCCCTCCAGTAACGTTTGGGGATGTTCTGACTCTGCAGTTTGGGATTGATCCTTGCCTCGATAGCTATCGTGTCAAAAAATGTTTTCCATAATTTTCGGTACTCCTGTTCTTCTGGGGAATATCGTTTTATTATATCTAAATTTATTTTTTCGGCATCCACAATCATATAATTCTTGCCGGATTTATGTACAGCTGCAATTTTGTGGGTGGCGTCATAGACAAGAAAGTTTTCCAGGGGGAACCGATCTGTAAAATGCTCTGCCACAATAGGCAAAACATCATTTTTGGGGTGGATCATGGAAAAAAGTATTCCGCTTTCCAGTTCTGCAAACCGCAGAAATTCAATCACATGATGGGCTTCGTTGTCTGTCTGTCGGCAAAGCTCAAAAATGCAGGAAATACAGGGCTCTGCGAGATATTCCAAAATTTTTTCTCCCTCTGGCAGGGCAAGAGCCATCACAATAGTCTGGTAAATAGCATTTGCTTTGTCCATGGTAAGTTTCCTGCAATTTCCATCCGCCATGGCACATTTGCAGATAATTTCAAAAAAGGGGATACCGAGACGGCGGATCAAAGTCCGGGAAACCTTCTGGCTTTTTTCCAGATCAGGTTTTACCTCAATATATTCATGGAAGAGCAGAATTTCTCCGCAGTTATCTGAACTAAGCTGTATATTTTTGTGTCCATAATGGCTGTCCCAGGCATCATAGACTCCGGTTAAAATACCGTCGAGGCTGTTCTCGCATTGAAAAACGTACATTTTTTTCTCCTTATAGAGGTGGTCAGGCTATCAAAAAACTCAGACTGTGAAATTCACATCGTCAAACAGGGACAATTGCTCATATCCCTGCTGCCGTATTTCCCTGGGAATCTGAGAGCTGTCGTTTAACAGGCTGCGGCAGATATAGTTTTCCTCTATCTTTGTGGGATACATCATCCGGCCGGAGCAAGTGATAAAGTATAGGGCACGTTTTAAGACTACCCCGATTTTTTTTAAGTCCGGGAAATCCAGCCTGTTTCCCCGTCTCGCTTTTACAATCCGCTTTGCTGATTTTGCACCGATGCCGGGAACCCGGAGCAGCGTTTTGTAGTCGGCAGTGCCAATTTCCACCGGAAAATATTCTAAATGCCGCAAAGCCCAGTCACACTTGGGATCAAGATAAATATTAAAATTAGGTTTATCTTCTGAGAGAAGTTCATCCACAGTGAAGTGATAATAGCGCAAAAGCCAGTCTGCCTGATAAAGCCTGTGTTCCCGGAGAAGAGGCGGGCCAGAGGGCAGGGTCGGGAGGCTGGCATTCTGGTTTACGTTCACAAAAGCAGAGTAAAATACACGTTTCAGCCCAAACTTCTGATATAATCCTTCTGCTACACTCATAATCTGAAAATCATTTTCCGGGGTGGCGCCGATGATCATTTGGGTACTCTGCCCCGCTGGTACAAACTTGGGAGCTTTACGGTAAACCATAAGTTCATTTTTATTTTCTGTAATCCCGTTTTGGATCTGGCGCATGGGGGTCAGTATGGTGTGGCGGGATTTGCAGGGAGCAAGTTTTTTTAAGGCATCGCTGGTGGGAAGCTCTAAGTTAATGCTCATGCGGTCTGCCAGAAACCCGGTTTTTTCGATGAGTACCGGGTCCGCCCCGGGAATAGCTTTTACATGGATATAGCCCTGAAAGCGGTAAAAAGTGCGCAGTTTGTAGATGGCTTCATAAATCAGCCCCATTGTATAAGTTGGATTCTCTATAATACCTGAACTTAAAAATAAACCCTCGATATAATTTCTGCGGTAAAACTCGATAGTAAGCCTACAGATTTCCTCAGGGGTAAAGGTGGCCCGGGGAATGTCGTTGTCACGGCTGTTCTGGCAGTAGCTGCAGTTAAATACGCACTCATTGGTAAAAAGAATCTTTAACAGGGATATGCATCTGCCGTCGGCGGCGAAGGAGTGGCAGATTCCGCAGCTTTTGGCATTGCCAATGCCGGTGCCGTCCCCACTTCTGTCCACACCGCTGGAGGTGCAGGCGACATCATACTTTGCCGCATCTGTCAAAATTGTCAGTTTTTCCATAATGGTTGGAGATAAATTGACCGCAGGGGCAGAATTTTTGGAAAAATCGGTTAAAAGGCTTGGATTGTCCGCTGTTAAATGCATATCGTGGCTCCTTACAAAATATTTGACAAAACATTTGTTCGATAATAGAATGATAGCATAGAAAAAGTGAAAAATCAAGGAAAAGAGAATATTTGTTCTGCTGGAATATTGTTGAAAAAAAGGTTAGAATAGTTTAAGTTTCAAAGAAAATAAATGAAAGCATTTGATGCCTGCTATCCGGGTATCGTTTGACAGAAAGGAAACACCGTGGCATACTTAGGAAATCCCCAAAATACCATTGCAGTACTGCAAAAATACAATTTTAATTTTCAGAAAAAATTTGGACAGAATTTTCTCATTGATACCCATGTGCTGGATAAGATTATGGATCATGCGAAGATTACCGACGAAGACTTTGTATTGGAAATCGGTCCGGGTATTGGAACTATGACCCAGTATCTGTGCGAGCGGGCAAGAGAAGTGACAGCGGTGGAGATTGACAGCAATTTGATTCCTATTTTAGAGGATACTTTAAGTGAATATTCTAATGTAGAGATTCTTCATGGGGACATTCTCAAGGTGGATATCGCCAGGCTTGTGCAGGAAAAAAATGGAGGAAAGCCAGTAAAAGTGGTGGCAAACCTTCCATATTATATTACAACGCCTATTATCATGGGTCTGTTCGAGAGCCATGTTCCCATAGACAGCATTACTGTTATGGTGCAAAAAGAGGTGGCAGAGAGGATGCAGGCAAACCCTGGCACGAAAGATTATGGAGCGTTAACTCTGGCTGTACAGTATTATTCCAGGCCAGAAATTGTGGCAAATGTTCCTCCTAACTGTTTTATGCCAAGACCTAAAGTGGGGAGTGCAGTAATCTGCTTAAACCGACATAAAACTCCGATTGTTCAGGTAGAAGATGAAAAATTAATGTTTGATTTAATACGAGCTTCTTTCAATCAGAGAAGAAAGACACTGGCGAATGGGTTGAATAATTCCCCAGAGATCTCTCTTGGCAAAGAGAAGATTCAGAAGTGTTTGCAGGAGCTGGGAGTTTCTGAGACAATCCGGGGAGAAGCATTGACTTTAGAGCAGTTTGCCAGACTTTCTGATATGATAAAAAATAAAATTTAAAATTATCTTTTTTTATCATATTGATAATAAAGGACAATTCAACAGGCATATTTTCCTTTCTCCTTCATATATTAAAGATAAGGACAAACTAAGGTATCTATAACAGATGAAGGATTTTTTATACCGAATTGCATTATGTATGGCATTATTCGTACTTATTCCTCTAATAGTTACGCTTCTAGCACAGGGAAGCGGAAAAAATTATATTGGAAAGTTGTCTGAGGATAGAAGGGAACAGCAGGAATCAGGGTTGGATGAGGATATGCTTATCGGTATTGTGGCAAATGAGATAAGTATCTCATCAGAACCGGAAGCTATGAAAGTCCAGGCGGTGATCGCCCGGACGAATTGTATTAGGGCAATCCAAAAAGGAGAAAATCTGCCGGAGGGATTGACGAAAAGTGAGATGATGCGGCTCTGGGGGAGTGAAAATTTTACAGATTACTACAGTCAGTTGGAAAATTGCATTGAGTCTACAAAGGGCATTGTCATTACTTATCAGGGGGAGTATATCCAGGCGGATTATCACACTGCCAGCGCCGGGTATACGAGGAATGCCCAGGAGATATATGCAAATGAAGACTTTCCTTATCTGAAAAGTGTGGAAAGCCGTAGTGACATTACATCTCCGAATTTTTTTAAGGTGATTTTTTATAATACAGAAGAATTTTTACAGACAGCTCAGAGTTTTTTTCCGGAGGATATGCAGGGAAAAACAGCGTCAGAAATCTTGACTGCTTTTGGGATCACAAAACGGGACGGGGCAGATTATGTGACAGAAGTCACAATAGGAGAAAATACGTATTCAGGAGAAGAAATCCGTCTCGCATTTGGGTGGAATTCCTCCTGTTTTTATCTCCGTGAGGTGGACGGAGACATTAGAGTGGTGACAAAGGGCCTGGGTCACGGGCTGGGGCTCAGTATTTGTGGAGCGCAGGCTCTGGCAAAATCCGGTTATTCCTATAAAGATATTTTGAAATATTATTATGCGGATATTGAATTTGCCACCACAGTTTCATCTGAATAGAGAAGAATGATAAATTTTTTTGCATGTGAATAAAACCTCGGAATATGCACAAGCTATATTCAGCACAGTCAAAACCGTTGTAAGCAACGGATTTTGACCCTCGCAGCAGTTGTCAAATGTCTGCAGACAGTCACTTGGCTCGTTGCCTGCGGGAATAAATATTGAGTATGGATGGTGAATCATATGAGACGAGGTATGAGAGATTTCTTTAGAAGAAAACAATACACAATCGCCGCTGTCTGCGTAGCGGCAGCACTTTTGGGAGCCGCCGGAATTTATGCTTTAGCCGGAAGGGAAAAAACACCTGAAGAGCCAAATCAGCAGGTGGCACAGGCTGATACAGAGGAGAAGAAGACAGAAACTGCAAAGAGCAATGAAAAGGATACAGAGGAAGAGACAAAAAGCGCTTCCGCCGTGATCAAGCCTGCGAGAAACAACCAGCAGGAAAAGTTTGACTGGGAAGAAAAAGAGGAAAGTCTTCCTGAAATCGCAAAAAAAGATACAGAGGAAGAACCGGAAGAAGTAATGGAAGAATCTGAGGAAACAGTAGAAACATCCGCAAGTGTAAACAGTTCAAGAGAACTGCATTTTAATGCAGACGTGGGTTTAAGCTGGCCGGTGTCAGGAGCAGTGATCTTGAATTACAGCATGGACAAGACAGTATACTTTTCTACTCTTGATCAGTATAAATATAATCCGGCAGTTATCATTGCAGGGAATGTAAACGAGAAAGTCCAGGCAGCGGCAGACGGCACCATTACCGATATCAGCACCAATGAGGTGACGGGATGTACTGTGACCATGGACTTAGGGGATGGCTATACTGCGGTGTATGGACAGTTAAAGGAGGTGCCCTACAATGCAGGGGCATTTGTGGAGGCCGGAAATACCATTGGTTTTGTAAATGAACCCACAAAATATTATTCTTTGGAAGGCAGCAATCTCTATTTTGAACTTTTAAAAGACGGTACTCCTATCGATCCGGTAGAATATTTTTCTGCTGAGTAAGCTTTTCAAGAAAAAGAAATGAGTTTTCCCTTGCTTTTTTCCAGATTAGCACGTATAATGACAAAGGAAGACAAAAGGATTAAAGTCAGAAGACGTTCCGTGTTCCAGAAGACACAGAACGTCTTTTTCTGTGCAGAGGTGTGTATGAAAAATTACACTTACATAGTAGAGTGCAGCGATGGAACCTATTATACAGGCTGGACAAACCATATAGAGAAGCGGCTTTTAAGCCACAATGCGGGAAAAGGAGGAAAATATACCAGAGTGCGCAGGCCGGTAAAGCTGGTGTATTTGGAAGAGTGGGACACGAAGCATGAGGCAATGAGCCGGGAGGCAAAGATTAAGCAGTTGACCCGGAAGGAAAAGGAACAGTTGATATTAACTTATAAAAAGGAAGAAAAGAATGGAAACAGTTAGATTTGATGAACTAAATATATTGCCCCAGATTTTAAGGGGAATCAAGGATATGGGATTTGAGGAGGCTACGCCTATCCAGGCTCAGGCCATTCCTGTGGTAATGAGCGGGCGGGATGTGATCGGCCAGGCGCAGACGGGAACCGGAAAGACAGCGGCTTTTGGCATACCCATGCTGCAGAAGGTGGACGCTTCCCTGAAAAAGACTCAGGTGATCGTGCTCTCCCCCACCAGGGAGCTGGCAATCCAGGTGGCGGAGGAGCTGCATAATCTCTGCAAGTATCTCCACGGAATAAAAATTCTCCCTGTTTACGGGGGACAGGATATCAGCAAACAGATCCGCTCTCTAAAGGGCGGTGTGCAGATTATCGTGGGGACGCCGGGACGGGTGATGGATCACCTCCGCAGGAAGACCATACGCTGTGACCATGTCCACACTATCGTGTTGGACGAGGCGGACGAAATGTTAAATATGGGATTTCGGGAGGATATCGAGACGGTACTTGAGTATATTCCCGAAGAGCGGCAGACAGTGCTTTTTTCTGCCACCATGCCAAAACCCATTCTGGATATCACAAAAAAATACCAGACGGACGCAGTGACCATCAAGGTAGTAAAAAAGGAGCTGACAGTCTCCAATATCGAGCAATATTATTATGACGTGAAGCGAAAAGACAAGGTGGATGTGCTTACCAGGCTTTTGGATTACCACAATCCCAAAGTTTCCATCGTATTTTGTAACACCAAAAAACAGGTGGATGAGCTTTCCAGAGAGCTTTCTGCCAGAGGTTATTTTGCGGAAGGACTCCACGGGGACATGAAGCAGGTGCAGCGTGACCGGGTTATGGCAAATTTCCGTAAGGGGAAAACCGATATTTTGATCGCCACAGACGTAGCGGCAAGGGGAATCGATGTGGATGACGTGGAGGCAGTATTTAATTATGATATCCCACAGGATGACGAGTACTATGTGCACCGCATCGGCCGTACCGGGCGGGCCGGGCGGACAGGAAAAGCCTTTAGCTTTGTAAAGGGAAAAGAAGTTTACAAATTAAAGGATATCATGCGCTACTGCAAGACAAAGATTTACGCACAGCCAATCCCCTCCTCTGAGGATGTGGCACAGATCAAGGCGGAGAAGGTTATGGATACCATCGCTGCCATTATAGAGGAAGAAGATTTGCGGGATATGATAAATCTCATCGAAAACGAGGTCAATGACTCGGATTTCACAGCTATGGACATTGCAGCAGCCTTCTTAAAACAGGCTATCGGCGGCGTTGAGCTGACCAATGACAGAGATGAGTGGGGAGAAGATTTTGGAGACACCGGGGCAGAGGCAGGCATGGTCAGGCTCTTTATAAACATCGGTAAAAAACAGAAAGTAAAGCCGGGAGATATTTTAGGAGCTATCGCAGGAGAGTCCGGGATGCCCGGCAAACTGGTGGGAGCTATTGACATGTATGACAAGTATACATTTGTGGAAGTGCCAAAGGAGTACGGAAGGGAAGTGCTCTCCGCCATGCAGAATGCAAAGATTAAAGGAAAGTCCATAAATGTGGAGCCGGCAAATAATAAATAATATATACATGGGTAAAGATATAAAAAAGCGGGTAATAGATGAGATGTCTGTTACCCGTTTTTTTGCATATATCCGCAAAACAATTGTATGAAAATCATAGGAAATACTAGATTGGCATTATTCATAAAACGTGATAAAATAGAGGAAAAAAGAGAGGCCATAGCAATGAATCAAAAACAGATCGAAAAGGAATGGCAGAAAATGATAAAGGCGGAAACCGCCTATCTAAACCGCAGCCTGAAGAAAGAGAAGGGCTCCTGGCAGGATAAAATTGCAAAATACGTTCCGGACAAGTTTGAGAGTGCCTTGAAGGAAGGTTTTTACAAAGCCTTTCAGGTCATATTTGAAAAAGGGACCGGAGTGATCGAAAAGACATACAACAGGGAAAAGAAAGAGCAGAACTACAAGATCCAGGAATTTGCGGCAGAGCTGAAAAACAGTGGAAAGTCAGTAAAAGCCTTTCGGAAATCGGCGGTAAAGAGCCGGGCTGTCAATGGGGTGATTTCCGCAGCGGAAGGTGCAGGAATGGGTGTGTTTGGATTAGGGCTGCCGGACATTCCCCTCTTTTTGGGTCTGCTTTTAAAAAGTATCTATGAGATTGCGCTATCTTATGGTTTTTCCTATGACAGTGAAAAAGAACAGATTTTTATATTAAGGCTGATCGAGACGGCACTGCTGGAAAAAGAAGAGCTGACCGAGGGCAATCTGAAATTAAACCGGATTATAGATGGGAAAGAAAAGCTTCCTATGGACAGAGAAAGTCAGATGAGGCGCACCGCAAATGCCCTTGCAAACGAAGTGATGTATCTGAAATTTGTCCAGGGAATTCCCATCGTGGGAATTTTAGGGGGGATATCGGATATGGTATATCACCAGAAATTGAGTGAATATGCAGAGCTGAAATATAAACGCCGCTTTTATGGAAAAATGCAAAAGAGGGAAGGTTTATCACAATGAAAAATCAATATTTTTATTCGGAAGGGTTATGTTATCTTGAGGGAGCTGAAATGATGGCGGATACGGCCCAGGAAGCTATCGATATGGCTCTGAGCAAAAATGGGGCAGTAGGAATTGCCGGGGGATATTACGATGAGGGGTTTTCACTGGAGTTTGTAAGCAATTTCATGTTGATCACGCTGGGGTATTCCAGTGTGGAAGAGTTTACAGAGGCAACAGAGGGAAAATTTGCAAATCTGATTTATCCGGAGGACAAAGAGATATTTGAAGGGGAAGATTTTACGCAGGTTAAAAGCCCCAGAGAGTACCGGGTGGTAAAGAGAGATGGTATACCTATATGGGTGAGCGAAGTGAAAGAAGACAGTTTTGATGCCAGGGGAGAGAAAATATGGATTATTTCACTTCACAACATTGATGTGGAGCACAAGAGGGAGATTGGCCTGCGGGTTGCCGTGGGAGAAGCGGAAAAAGCCAATGTTGCAAAAAGCGATTTTCTCTCCCGGATGAGCCATGATATCCGCACACCCATCAATGGAATTATGGGGATGTTGGAAATTATCAAGAAAAACAGGGATGACAGCCAGCGGGTGGATGACTGTATCCAGAAAATCGGCGTCTCCGCCAATTATCTGCTCTCTCTGGTAAATGACGTACTGGATATAAACAAGCTGGAGAGCGGAAAAATTGAGCTCTCAGAGGAACCCTTCAATATTCTGGAATTATTGGATTCTTGTTTCCAGATCGAACAGGGGCAGGCTTCGAAGCATGATATCACGTTAGAAATAGATCTGTCTGAAAAACCTGTCCATGAGTATCTGCTGGGAAGCCCGTTACATATCAGACATATTTTGCTGAACATCATCAGCAACTGCATCAAATACAATAAGCCTCACGGAAAGGTGTTTATCAAATTGAAAGAGATGTATGCGGCGGGAGAGAAAGCTTTATTCCGATTTGTAATCCGGGATACAGGAATCGGGATGTCGGAGGAATACTTGGAGCACATATTCGAAGCTTTTACCCAGGAAAACGATTCTTCCAAAAAGGCTTGCCAGGGAACAGGGCTTGGCATGGCTATAGTCAGAAAACTGATTGATAAAATGCACGGGGAGATTATCATTGAGAGCGAGAAAAATGTGGGAAGTAAATTTACATTTTTGCTGCCATTCTCCATAGACCCCAACCCGCCGGAGCAGACAGATATTTCGGAAGAAAAAAGTGAGGCGGACATCTCCCAGATGAAAATTTTACTGGTGGAAGATAATGATCTGAATCTGGAAATTGCCCAGTTTATGCTGGAAGAAGACGGAGCCGTGATTACGGTGGCCCAAAACGGAAAGATTGCGCTTGATCTGTTTCGCAAAGCCAGTCCCGGGGAATTTGACCTGATCCTTATGGATGTTATGATGCCTGTGATGGACGGGCTGGAGGCTTCCAGAGCTATCCGGGAGCTTGATAGGCCGGATGCGCAGTCGATTCCTATTATTGCAATGACGGCCAACGCTTTTGATGAGGATATAAAGCAGTGCAAAGACGCAGGGATGAATGACCATATCGCAAAGCCCCTGGACATGAAAAAAGCTAAGGCAACCATTTCAAAATACAGAAAATAGTTGACAATTCTCCTTTCCATGTTATACTAAAAAAGTTGGAAATTCCCTATAGGGTTTTCCAGGGAATATCGGTGAGTTCGAGACCTTCCTCACCTAAAACAAAACTAAAGGAGAATAAAATGAGAGACAAGAAAGTACTATTTATCACCCAGGCGGCTATGATCGCCGCAATTTACGTTGTGCTGACACTGCTTGCAAATGCGCTGGGACTTGCAAACTATGCAGTGCAGATCCGTTTTTCCGAGGCGCTAACCATTCTGCCATTTTTTACATCGGCAGCCATACCGGGGCTTTGGGTGGGATGTGTTCTGGCAAATTTTCTAACAGGCTGTGCCCCTCTTGATATTTTGTTTGGCAGTCTTGCAACTTTGATTGGTGCCCTTGGAACCTATGCATTTCGCAGATGTAAATGGGCAGCGCCCCTGCCGCCGATTGCCGCAAACACCATTATTGTACCCTTTGTGCTTGCCTATGTATATCAGTTTCCGGGGTCAATTCCCTACTTTATGCTTACCGTGGGGGCGGGAGAAATCATATCCTGCGGAATTTTAGGAATGATTTTGCTTGTTGTATTAAATAAATACAAGAATGTGATTTTCAAACAGGAAAATGTTATGTTTACAAAATAAATATGTGTACCAAGGTCTACGAAAAGGCGGAAGGCATGATTCCTCCCGTCTTTTTTTGTGCAGGAAATACAAAAAAGTGTGATATTTTTGTGCAGTTTTTTCGAAAAAGCTTGCAACACTTTCTGTGTTTTTTTAGACTGTATATATGTAAGAAAAATCAAATTTCTGCAGAATTTGAGGAGGTGAAGAGATGGAAAAGGAACGGTTGCTGGTAAAGCGGGCAAAAAGAGGGGATACAGAAGCCTTTGCCAGTCTGTACAAAGATGTATATCAGGATATGTACCGTTTTGCGCTCTATACCCTGGGAAACCAGGAGGATTCCAGAGATGCTGTCAGTGATGCGGTGTTAAGCGCCTTTTCTTCTATAAAGAACTTGAGAAAAGAGGAGGCATTCCGAAGTTGGATTTTTCGCATTCTTTTTGTGAAATGTAAGGAGAGGCGCAGAGAATATGTTAACAAAACCCTGGAGTTAGACGAGGAAGCAATGAATACGGCCTTTTTGGAGGGACCAGAGGAGCATACTCTGGTGCGGAGTGCATTTTTTGAATTGGAGCAGGAAGAGCGGCTGATCATAGGCATGCATTTATTCTGCGGATACACCAGCAGGGAAATTGCCGCATTGCTTGACATGAACGAAAATACCGTGCGCTCCAAAGAGAGCCGTGCCTTGAAAAAAATGGCAGTGAAATTAAATGGCAAGGAGGATTGATACCATGTATGAAGAAGAATTGTTGGAAAAACTCAGAAAATCTTCGGAAGCGGTAAAAATTCCAGAAGAATTAATGCCGGAAGAGATAGAGAAAAAATTGGGAAGTACAAAAAAGAAACCCCAGAAGTGGATGGGTGTTATAGGAGCTTCTGCGGCGGCGCTGCTTTTAATGTGCAGTATCGGTGCGGTGTACAGGGCAAATTATATCGGAACGAAAAATATGGAAAGCGATAGGGCATCGGCAGGCATGGAGGAAGCCGAAGTAGAAGTCATGGAGGAAGCGCCAGAGGAAACGGTTGCCGTGGCAAAGTCTGAAACGCCCAAAAAGGATGCAGGAAATTTATACCAGGTGGCCAAAGATTATACTCAGGTGTATCAGGCATTGCAGCCTCCCGTTTATCCTGAAGAAGTTGAGGTAGTAGAGGAAAAGAGAGGGTTTTTGGAAAAAGTTACGGATCTGTTTGATTCAAAGGGAGCGGATTATGATGGATCGGCAGCATCCGGGGCAATGGAAGAAAGTGCAGTAGATGATGTAAATGATGCAGCGATGGATACGGGAGGTATAAATGAGTCTGTAGCTGTGGCTGTCAATGAGGACAGTTCAGACAGTGCTGCATCAAAGGGAAGTTCCAATTATTCCAAGACAAATCTCCAGACACAGGGGGTAGATGAGAGTGATATCGTAAAGACAGACGGCAGTTATATTTATACGGTTTCCGGCAGTGAGGTAGACATTACCGATATCCGGGAAAAAGAGATGAAGCTCATGGGAACAATTACAATTGGAGACAGTTCTGCAGATGTCCGTGTGGTGGAAATGTATGTGGACGGCGACCAGATTTATCTCATCGTGGAGAAAGAGGAAACCACCTTAGAGCAGGGGGAGATTAAGATGAGAGAGGCCGACCCGAAATACGGCGCAGGGAAAGAAAAAGACTCCTATCAGGTGGCTTACAAGGAAGTTACGGAGCTGCTGACCTATGATATCAGCGACCGGAAAAATCCCAAGCTGAAAGGGACAGTCACCCAGGACGGTTACTACAAAACCTCCAGAAAAATCGGCAGTCTGGTGTACCTCTTTACAGAAGGCTATATGGAACAGACAAGAGTGGAAAATGAGCAGCTGATTTCCGACCAGGAAGCAAGGGGATTTATCCCTCTGGTAAACGGAAATATGGTAAGTGCAGACTGTATCTATCTGCCAGAGTATGGCGAAATGGGATGTGTGATTTCCTCTGTAGATACAAAAAAGCCTGACCAGATAGTGGATAATGTGCTGATCCTAAACAACCATGCCCAGATTTATGTGAGCCAGAATGGCATTTATCTCTACCATACTGACTATCAAAATGAAGTAAAGACAAGAATAGCTAAGTTTACCATGAAAAAAGGAGAGATTAACGCAGCAGGCGCTGCAGCGGTTACAGGGGAAGTCTATGACACCTTTGCAGTGGCAGAGGAGAAAGGAAATCTCCGCATCCTGACTACGTCCTGGAGCAGCGGAGAGGATAGGAACAATCTCTATCTTCTGGATGAAAACTTAAAGCTTACGGGAAAGCTGGAGGGCATGGCAAAAGGAGAGCAGATATATTCTGCCAGGTTTTTAGGGGATGTGGCATATTTTGTCACTTACCGCAACACAGATCCACTTTTCGCAGTAGATTTGTCAGATCCCAAAAATCCAAAGATTTTATCGGAAGTAAAACTCAGCGGATTTTCCGAGTACCTTCATTTCTGGGGCGAAGATAAGCTGGTAGGGATCGGCTTTGAGACAGACGAGGACTCAGGCATACAGGAGGGCTTAAAGCTTGTCCTGTTTGATATCAAAGACCCTGCCAACGTAAAGATCGTAAAAGAATTTGTCATTGAAAACGGAGATTACAGTCCCGCTTTATATCAGTACAAGACAGTGCTGGCAGACCCGGAAGAAAACCTGCTGGGATTTGCCATGAGTTCTTATCAGAACGGAGAGAAAAAGAGTTATCTGTTATTTACCGTAGAGAACGGGGAGTTTATAAATCTCCTTACTACCCCAATGGATGACACGGCATCCATAGAAGAGTTCCGGGGAATGTATGCTGGGGACAGATTCTATCTGGCAAGCCCTGAGAACATTACCTCCTTTGACAGAAAGCAGAATTATAGAAAAATACAAAAGTTGGAGTTGTAGGAAAAAATTATCCCCGCATTTGTCCTGTTTTCCGGGTACGGATGCGGGGAATATATTTGCCGTATAACTGTGTGATGCGTATTGCCCTTCCAATTTATTGGGAAGCAGGCATGTTTTTTCGTATAAATTGCAGAAATTCATCTTTGGGAAGGGGTTTGGAAAAATAGTATCCCTGGATATATCCGATATTCAGCCGTTCCATAGTCTCACAGGCTTCTTTTGTCTCAATACCTTCGGATACAATCTCCAGCTTCATTCCGTGGATCATATGCATTGCCGCATCCATTACATATCTTGCCTTGTCATTTTCAAAGTATGCCTGGGTCATGGAGCGGTCAAATTTTACAATAGAAACAGGCATCTCCACAATGTAGTTCAGATTGGACTGCCCTGTTCCAAAGTCATCCAGTGAAAAACTGACACCGTAGTTCAAAAGCATATTCATATTTTCCAGCAATGTCTTTTTGGCATTGGAGGAGGCGGACTCCGTAATCTCAAGGTTAATCTGAGAGGGATTCACATGGAAAATATTCATAGTGCGGATATAATCAGAAGCCAGATGATCATAAGCACACTGAACCATAGACAGATTTACTTCTATATAATGCAGCCCGTACTGTTCAATATTATTTTCCTTTATAAACTGGCAGACCTTCTTAAAAACGATTTTCCCAAGTTTAATGATCATGCCGTTTCTTTCCGCAATAGGAATAAATTTTCCTGGGGGAACCAGGTTTCCCTTTTCATCCCGGATGCGGACCAACGCTTCGGCAGAAGTAAAACGCTGTTCCCTGGTAGAGTAGATCGGCTGGTAAAACACTTCCACGGCATCGCGGTTGATGGCGCTGATCATCAGTTCTTCCATGGATTTTTCCTGGATCATTTGATCCACTACACTCTGGTTTACCAGGCAGAAGGTATGGTCTTTTAAAAGATTCTGTCTTGCATAGCGCAGGAACGACAATAATTCTTCTTCGGAGTGGGCAATGGAAGAGTCGGGGATGTAAATCCATGCTGCGCGGACAGTGGAGGAATAATCCTTTCCCCAGCCCTGTTCAAATTTATGGTCGATCATCTGCTTTGTTGTGTCAGCATCGTATTTATTTTTAAAAATAAGAATAACCTCTTCGTCTGCATTTTTAAATACACAGGTGTTCTTTAAAGAGTCCAGAAAATTTGCCAGCTCTATGCGGGTCTGTTCCTGGGAATCTGCGTTTAAGTTCTGGGTGTAGGAGTAATTCAGCACAAGGGACAATAACGTAAATGATTCCTTATCCCCATAGAGCTGCCTTAAATATTGGAGCAGGGCATTCCGGTTGAAAAGTCCTGTCCGGCGGTCAATATTGGCTTCGGGATTTTCCAGGGAAAGGTAGATGATCATAATTCCAAGAGCGCCAGCATAACCCACAATTAAAAGCTCATTATGTAAAAGCTGGATGAATGCTGCAATTGCCCACAAGAGAAGCCAGACCCACACGGCATGAATCCTTCTTTTGTTCAGAAAGCGCTTGTTCCTTGCCGTCTGATACACCAGAAGCAGCATATACAATGCGACGAAAATGTAGGTGGCGGTAACGCTGGGGCCTTCCGTGTAGAGCACAACGCCCGTTTCGTTTTCATGGTACCGGATCGGAAGCAAAAAGATGATCAGAGAATCAATTGCCCCGAAGGTAAGGCAGAAGTACTGGATTTTCTTTGTGGAAATTTTCGTGGAATAAATATCAGAGCACACATAAATCATTGCAAATACTACGGTAAGGGGAAGGGTTACAATGTAAAACTTAGCCACAAACGCTACAAACCAGGAGGGCAGTATAGCTCTGCGGTCAATAACAATGATAGAGGAAATGTCCAGGCACAGGCACAAAATCGCACAGCAGGCAAGACGGAAAAAAGCCTGCTCTGTGTGCAGATGTACTTTTTTCTGTCTCCTGAAAAAATATAATAATACCAATATCATAACGATGCCGCAGCATTGGGCAAGTGCACTCATAACTCCCGTCTCCTTATATGAAAAAATAGTGTATATATAATTCTATTTTACAATATTTGGCAAGGAGAAACAAGAAAAAAAAAGAGAATCAAAAGTATAAAAAAGCATATCTTGATTCTCCTTTTCTTCAGGATAAAAAGGACTTTAAATTTTGATTTAAATTCTCTGACAGATCTGTCAGATCGGAGGTAAGGGAAGTCATGCCGTTGATCTCCTGCTTCATTTTACCTGTTATCTCTGCCGTTTCTTCTGCCACGCCTACATTGGCCTGGGAGGACTCTTCCAGCTCCTTTATGACGACAGACATATTATCTTTTGTCTGGTTCATGGTAGAAATGCTTATCTGCATGTTGTTTTCCTGGTCTGTCAAAGAAGTAATACTGTTGTTTAGTGCGTCAAAGATTTCTTTTGTCCGGGAAACTTTTTCCCTCTGGGAGTTTAACACGTCATCTATCGCACTCATGGCAAGAAGATTTCCCTCTGTCTTTTCCACAAGATCCTGAATATTTTTTCCAATCTGTGAGGCGGAGTTGTTGGATTCTTCCGCCAGTTTTTGAATCTGCTGTGCTACCACAGCGAAGCCTTTTCCAGCCTCTCCTGCCCTTGCCGCTTCGATGCTGGCATTTAAAGCCAAAAGGTTTGTCTCCTCCGCAATATTTGTAATGTAGTCCGTGATGCTTCGGATCTGGTTTACCGACTCATTGGTGGCATCTGACTGGCCTCGGATACCTACCATGGTCTCCTGAGCCTGTCTGCTGCTCTCCTCCAGATCCTGTAAAATAACGGCGCTTTCTTTGGACATCTCCATCATCTCATGGGAAACCTGATTGATGCCCTCAATCTGCTTGAGCATTTCATCAATGGCAAACTTCGTGGCGTCCACATCATCGGAAGCCTGTCCTGTTCCGTCTTTTTGTCGGGTGGCTGTATTTTTGATCTTTTCCACATGTTCACTCATGGTAAAGGCGGCTTCTGTGGTATTTTCCGATGTAACGTTCAGTCGTTCTACTGCTTCTGTCAGCTTTACCGTGCCATGCTGGAGGTTATTTAAGATATCATAGATTTTAACCCTTAACTTCTCCGTGGAGGAAGCCAGATCCCCAAATTCATCTTTCCGGTTAATCTTTACCAGACGTTCATCGGAAAACTCTCCCCCTGACACCTGGGCAAGTACCCTTCTGACATCGTGAAGGACCTTTGTCAGTCCACCGATATAGAAATAAATGAAACTTCCAACAAAAATCAAAATCACCAATGCAATGATAAGGCTGATCAAAATGTAACGTCTGATGATTCCGTCTATTTCCGCAGTGGACACAGAAGCCATTAGAGCGCCGATTACCGTACCGTCTCCCGGCTGTAAAATAGGAATGATATAGGCATGGCACAATTTATTGTCAATCTCTATTTTTTTGTACCAAAGCTGGGCTCCCTGCATAAGGGTATAATTTGTGATATTTTCCCCGGTTTTCATTCCGTACCAGCGTTCTCCTTCGTCACTCAAAATAGAAGTCATAACGGCAGTGTCCCCGAAAAAGAATGTGGTGTCAATCCCTGTCTGTTCCTTTAGGTCATCTACAACGGAAGTCTCCTCCGATATGTTAAAATTCATGCCCCTCCAGACATTTCCGTCTGCTTTCAGACCATAGTCTCCGTACCCCTGGCTGTTATAGAGGTTCATTGCCGCTAATGCGCTGGATTTCAGGCTGTTTTTTGTCTCTTTATACATACCGTTCTCAAACTGGAAAAGACCGATTGAGAGTAACAAAATTCCGAACACCAGCATGGAAAAGCTGTATAGGGCAAACATTTTCTGTTTAAATTTCATATGTTTTCTCCTTACATGGAATCTCTGGTGATCACCGTGACTCCCGTGTCTGTTTTTGTGTTGGTGTCGGTATATGTGCCCTCCAATGCACCGACGGCGATTGTCAGTCCGTCGTGTCCCATAGTCTTTGGATTCTGCTGCATCGTGGCATAGACAACGCCCTCCGCTACCAGAGAAAGTATGGCATCCGAAGTGTCAAATCCTACGATAGTGCTCTCTGCTCCCGATTCCTTTACGGCTTCTCCAATTGCCACGGAAGTTCCCTCATTGGTTCCAAAAAATCCCACATAATTGTCGCTAAGACCAAGATTAACGGCATTTTTTACGTTAGAGACATCATCTTGCATATAAATTGTGTCTGAAAGTATAAAATCTGTTCCTTCAAAGGCGGAGCGAAACCCCATTTCCCTCGCCACGCAGGAAGCAGTGTCCGCAGTTACTCCCATCACGCCGATGGTTCCGCTTGAGATTCCCTTGGATTCTAGGGCTTTTTTCATACTCTCCCCGGCGGTTGCTCCTGCAGCTTCATTGTCTGTTGCAAGAGAAGAGACACAATCAAATGTCGCAGAACTGTCTACGTAGACAATTTTACATCCTGCATTGGAAGCCTTTTCTAAACTGTCATTTACACCTTCCGGACTGTTAGCCGCAATCAAAATTGCATCAGCGCCCTCCGCTGCTGCCTGGTCGATACATGCACTCTGCAGAGCGTCATCGTGGGAATCCGGACCGATCCACTTATATGTAATGTTTCCAAGTTCAGCTGCCGCACTCCGGCATCCTTCGTCGATGGACTGCCAGTAGCTGTCCGCCAGGTCCATAGTGATCAGATAAACCGTGTAGGCGTTTCCGGAACCTGACTGAGGTGCAGAAGTTTCACTGTCGGCAGCAGGAGATTGGGTTGTGTTTGTTTCTTTCTGGGAATTGTCGAAAGTCCCTGCTTTCTGAGATGTGGAATTGACGGACGACTGCAGGGGTTGTTCGGGCATAATGATTTCAGGTGTGGTAGATGAGCCGCATCCGGACAGCAAAGCACCTGTAAGAAAAAGCCCCACCAATTTACTTATTTTCCGCATTTTTAATCCTCCAATATGGCTGATTTCCTGATTTGTCTACATTATAGATATTTTGTCAGGAATAGTCTATATAAGTTTATTGAGGAAAATGGTAAATTATTGTGGGGCATATACTTATAGAAATTTTAAAGTTTAAGCACGCTCTTCCATAGCATGGATCAGTTCAACGATCAGTTCATGGGTGGGAGCAGAAACACCGCATTTTTTGGAAGCTCTCACCACGGAACCGCTGATGGTTTCCACTTCTGTCTTTCTTTTTTCCCGCAAATCTGCACAGATAGAAGTAATGCCGTCGGGAGAGTTTAAGGAGGTTTTCTTTACCTTATCCATAATCTCTGTCTCGTCCGCCGAAAGCCCTAACCCGTGGGCAACTTCCGCCGCCTCGTGGATCAGTCTGGAAGCGATATTCCAGGCGTGTGTATTGTTTGCAATAAATCCCATAGGCACCTGAAGCACTCCTGTCAGGGCACTTAAAGAAACATTGGTAAAAAGCTTATCCCAGATAAGCTGCTGGATGTTCTCGTGGATGTGTCCTTTAAAACCGCAGTCATCCAAAGTGTCTTTCAGTTTGGGAAGAAAGTCCTTGGTATCCTCCACCAGCATGCCGATATTGGTATTTCCCACACCGCCACGGCGGATATATCCCGGGGCAAGCACTGCGCCGTTGTCCTCAGTGGTGCCTATGATAATATGATTTTCCGGAACATATTCTGATAAGATATCTTCATGTCCGGAGCCATTCTGCAAAGTCATAAGGTAGGTATTGCTCCCAATGATCTGCCTGTTGCTGTTTAAGGCAGCCTTAGAAAAGATCGCCTTAACAAAGAGGATCACCAAATCCATAGGCTCAAGACCCTCTGTGGAAGTCACGGCAGTGGGGTGATAGACAACATCCTGCCCGTCTTCCAGCAAAGTCAGACCATTTTTGTTGATTTCATCCACAACCGCCTGGTTAGTGTCAACCAGATATACTTCATTTTTCAGGGAAAGGTGCCCGCCATAGATAGAGCCCATGGCGCCGGCACCGATTACCGCAATTTTCATGTACTGACCTCCTCTTTTAATTAATTGGAAAACTCTGCCAGTCCCTCAATGGCATATGCACGGATCGGACAGGAATCCAGACCTTTGATGGGAAGAGGAGAGTATGACATAAAGAAAGTATCTGTTGTCAGCTCATCCAGGTTCTTTAACACCTCTAAGAATACGCAGTTTACCTCCATCAAAACATCATGAAAAGCGCATACGTCCGTATTGTTGCTCTCGATGGAAACGCCGTCTCCAAAGCCTACACATTTCACTTTTTTATCCCGGAACCACTCTGCAGTCTCACGGCAGACAAAGAGACGTTTGTCTTTCTCTGTGTTGGTATCCGGTGTGAAGGGAGCCAGTTTCATAGGAGAATCAATGATCACGATATCTCCCTCTTTTACACGGCTGCCGCATGCCTTGTCAAGGTCTGCCCCGGTGATCTTGTGGTTTGGCTCACATCCCTCGATATTTACATAGATAGCTCTGCCCATAAATGTGGTAATTGGAAGAGCCTGTACATCTGCCCAGTCGTCATTGTGGTGGTAAGGACACTCTACATGTGTGCCCAGGTGGCTGGTCAAGTCCATAATTGTGTGGAAGTCAGGAATAGGCCCCCCTGTGTTAAAACGTGTCAATCCACATCTTCTGCTCTCTGTCTTCGGATCCAGAACTTTTGTAAGATCCACTACCCGTAAATTCCCCATTTGATATACGCTCATAATAATACCTCCTAATGTATGTTTGATGATTATGATTATACAGTATACCGGTATACCGGTCAAGACTTTTTTGCCATTGACAGAAAACTTAAGGTAAAGTATCATATATTTATTCAAAACGGTTTAGAAAAAATGTAGTTTTTTCACAGAAAACAAAGGAGTGGAGAAATCCGTGGATACAAAGAGTCCTTTGCAGATACAGGCCTATGAGTATCTGAAAGATTTGATATTATCCGGCAAGCTTTTGCCTGATGTTTTATATTCAGAGACTAGAATGTCAGCAGAGATCGGAATTTCAAGAACCCCGATGAGAGAGGCAATCCAGTGTTTAAGCCAGGATGGTTACATAGACGTGATACCAAGCAGAGGTTTTCGTGTGCGCCAGTTAAACCAGAGTGATATGTTGGAAACTATACAGGTCCGCTGTGCCATAGAAGGTTTTTGTGTGCATATGATCGCAAAAGAGGTTCGCACTCCAAAAGGGCAGAGCTTACTGACAAATCTTAAGAAGCTTCTGGATAAGCAGGAAAAGGCATTGCAGGGAAAAAGAGAAGAGATGGTTTTAAAATATTTTATGGAATATGACCATCAATTTCACATGAGCATGATAAACTATGCCCAGAATAAAGAATTTGAACAGACCCTAGAGCGTCTGATGTATCTGATCCATCTCACAACAGTGGGCGCATTGTCGGTTCCCGGACGGATTGAGAGTACATTTAAGGAGCATCAGGATTTTTTTGCGGCACTGGAACAAGGAGACGGAGAGAAAGCATATCATCTGTTGATACAGCATCTTATGGCACCACTTTCCATGGAGATCGTTTAGGGGGAATCTGGTATGACGATTTACGATATTGCCAAAGAGGCCGGGGTGGCGGCAAGCACCGTATCCCGTGTCATTAACGATAAACCGGGGATAAAGAAAGAGACCAGAGAGCGAATACAAAAGCTTCTGGAAAAATATGACTATACCCCTGACGCTGCGGCACGGGGACTCGTTATGCAGTCCACCAGGATAATCGGGATCCTTATCGTGGATATCCGTGTCACCCACCATGTGAACAGCGCCTTTGTCATTGAGCAGGAGCTGGCAAAAAAAGGCTACTGCTGCATTACCATGGGAACAGGTCCAAGCGATGAGATGAAGGAAGAATATATACGGATCCTCCAGCAGCGCAGAGTGGAGGGCGTTATTTTGATGGGCTCCAGTTATATGACGGAGACAATCAAAAAAAACATCAAAGACCACCTGTCCAATGTCCCTGTGGTAATGGTCAACGGATATCTGGATCTGCCCAATGTCTCCGGCGTCATTGTGGATGAAGATATGGGCGTCTACAAATGTGTGGATTTTCTTATCGAAAAAGAAAAAGAAAAAATCGCTTTTGCCCTGGATTCCGTGTCACCTTCCAACAGGAAAAAATTCCAGGGATACAAAGATGGAATGAAAAAACACGGATACGGCCAAGAGAATCTGTGGGTATATGACTGCAGGGAGAGCACCGTTAGGGGAGGTTATGATGTCACGGTAAGGATATTAAAGGAGCATCCGGATGTGCAGGGGATTATCTACTCCATCGATCTGGTGGCAGTGGGCGGCGTCCGGGCTGCTTTTGATCTGGGGTTTGACGTCCCCGGACAGCTTGGTCTGATCGGGGTGGACAACAGCATATACGGGGAGATCTGTATGCCAAAGCTCACCACGTTAAACAATAAGATGGAAGAGATGAGCCAGGCTGCGGCAAATCTGCTGTATGCAGGGCTTCAGGGGAAGGTGCAGAATCAAAAGCTGATGCTGTACTCAGAAATAGTAGAGAGGGAAAGTACATAGCGCATAGTAAAGGATTATGTGCTTTTGGGGGATAATTATGGCGGATATATTGATAAAAGCAGGCTCTTTTGTGGCAATTATTATTTTAGGCTATGTCCTGCGGAAAGTTGGATTTTTTAAAGAAGAGGATTTTCATGTACTGGCAAAGATCGTATTAAAAATAACTATGCCCATGGCAATCGTGTCCAATTTTGCAGGGGCGGTAGTGGAACCCTCCCTTTTGACTTTAAGCCTTCTGGGTCTTGGGGGAGGCATTCTTATGATCATCCTTGCCATGATCTTAACAATTGGAAAAAGCGGGGAAGAGCGGGCATTTCATATCCTCAATATGAGCGGTTACAACATCGGAAATTTCAGTATGCCCTTTGCACAGGGATTTTTGGGACCGGTGGGAGTGGTTGCCACCAGCCTTTTTGATGCGGGAAATGCCATTATTTGTCTGGGCGGCAGTTACAGCCTGGCATCTATGTCGGCAGATGGAAAGAAAAAAATTTCCGTGATGCCCATGGTGAAGACGCTGTTTAAGTCTATTCCCTTTGATATTTACCTGTTTATGACGGTGCTGTCTCTTCTCCACTTGACGATTCCCTCGCCGGTTTTGTCCTTTGCGGGTATCGTGGGAAATGCCAACGCATTTATGGCAATGCTGATGGTGGGGGTAGGTTTCAAATTGTCTGGCGACAAAAGCCAGATAGGAAAGATCGTGAAGATCATTCTGGTGAGATACGTGACAGCCATTATCCTCAGCTTGGGATTTTTCTATCTTCTGCCCTTTGGCCTGGAATACCGTCAGGCCCTGGCAATTCTGGTGTTCAGTCCCATAGCTTCTGCGGCTCCTGCTTTCACGGCGGAGATGAAAGGGGATTTCGGCCTTGCCAGCGCAGTAAACTCTGTGTCAATTGTAGTGAGTATAGTATTAATGACGGTTACATTGCTGCTTGTACTGTAATCGTATTGTGTATTACTCCTAAAATTCAGATGGGAAATATGGAAAAAATATATAGTTGCAACAAAGAAAGAAGTATGCTATTATAATCTAAGCACATTGCAATCGATTGCGGACAATTTATGATTCTACTTGTGCAGGGAAAGGTTGTAGATAGTATGGAATATGTAATGTATGAAGAGTTGAAAAAAGAATTTCAGCGTGTTCTTGTCAGCAGAGGGTTTAGTGAGAAAAATGCGTCAGACGCAGCAACAGTTTTCGCACAGAACAGTCTGGACGGTATTTACAGCCATGGGATTAACCGTTTTCCGAGGGTTGTAGAATATCTGGATAAAGGAGAGATCGATCCCAATGTGGCTGCCACCTGCGAGTTGTCTATGGGAGCCATTGAGCGCTGGGACGGACACAGAGGTTTTGGCCCCTTAAACGCAAAACAGGCTATGGACAGAGCATGTGAGCTGGCAAAAGAGTATGGGATCGGCATGGTGGCTCTTGGAAACAACAATCACTGGATGCGGGGCGGCAGTTACGGATGGCAGGCGGCCAACAATGGATGCATCGGCATCTGCTGGTCCAACACAATGCCCAATATGCCGGCCTGGGGCGGCAAGGATCGGAAAATCGGCAACAACCCCCTTATCTTTGCGGTTCCAAGGAGCAACGGCGAGCATGTGGTTGTGGACTGTGCGGTTTCCCAGTTTTCCTACGGCAAGATCGAGGAGGCGAGGCTTAAGGGACAGCAGTTACCGGTGCCGGGAGGCTACGACGAGGAGGGCAGTCTCACCACGGATCCGGCGGCCATTGAAAAGACCTGGAGGGTGCTCCCAATGGGGTACTGGAAGGGCAGCGGAATCTCAGTTTTGCTGGATTTGATAGCGACGGTTTTGACCAACGCAAACTCCGTGGCGAAAATCGGTACTTTTGGGGATGAAGTGGGGCTTTCACAGGTGATGATTGCCATTGACCCGGGGAAATTTAACGATGACGCCACCACGGATAAGATTGTAGATGAGCTGGTAGCGGATCTTCGCTCCTCCGAACCGGTGAAGGAGGGGGGCAGGATATTTTATCCCGGCGAGCGTGAGATGAACACCAGGCGGGAGAACAGTGAGAAGGGAATCCCTCTCATTGAGGAAGTCTGGGAGAAGGTAAAAGCATTTTAGTTCAGGGAAAAGGAGAATACTATGATTTCATCATCTATTTATGCAAAAGATGATTTTGGGAAATATCCAAAGGCTATTCAGACAGCCCTTGAGTACCTGAAATCCAATGATTTCACAAAGATGGAAACCGGAGTGTATGAAATCCAGGGCAAAGACATTTACGCCCAGGTGATGGATGCCCAGACAGGAGATGTCTCGGAAAAACGCCCGGAGGTACATGAAAAGTACATAGATGTACAGTTTTTGGCCAGCGGAAGAGAGAGGCTTGGCTTTACACCCGACACAGGAAAGTATGAAGTGGATGAGCGCTTTGACGAACGGGATCTGATTTTTTACAAGTCCGTGGAGAACGAAGGATTTATAGAAGCTGTTCCGGGATGCTTTAACATATTTTTCCCGGCGGATGTACACCGTCCGGCTGTGGCATCAGGCGAGCCTATGACGATCCGTAAAGTTGTGGTAAAAGTAAGCGTGGCACTCATATAATTTATAACTGAATTTTACATTGCCAATAACCTTATGAAACGGGGCAGGCATGTGAAAGATAAAAATAGTCACTATAAACGAGGGAGGACAAAGACTATGAAAAGAAAATTTGCAATGGCATTAGCCGGAGTAATGGCAGTGGCATCACTGGCAGGATGCGGCGGAGGAGCAGCATCAACAACAACAGATGCAGGAAGTGACGCAGCAGCGGACACCAAGACAGATGACGCAGGAGCAGCAGACAGCGCATCCACCGTGGATACTTCAGCAGCAGAGTTAAACCTGATCATCGCTTCCAACCAGACATCTCTGGAAAATCCGTATTCTTATGGTATGGATAAATTTAAAGAGGTTGTGGAGGAGAAGTCCGGCGGAAAGATCGCTGTTACGGTTCACAAGGGAACTTTAGGAGAGAATGAATCCGAGCTGATCGAGAAACTGGAAATGGGAGCAGCAAACCTTGTAGTTGCTTCACCAGGATTTATGACATCCATCGGTGTTCCTGAGATTGATATTTTCTCTCTGGAGTACTTATTTGACAGCTTTGATCACTGGGAGAAATGCCTTGACGGCGATTTCGGAAACAAGATGAAAGAAATTGTTACGGAAAAGACAGGTAACAACTTCCGTATCATGGGATACTGGTCATCTTCTGTACGTGACGTATATGGCAAGAAAGCCATTACGAAACCGGAAGACTTAAAGGGAATGACCATCCGTACCCAGTCATCTCAGGTTCAGCAGGACTTCTTTGCAGCATGCGGCGCAATTCCTACCAATGTGGCATGGGGTGAGCTCTATCAGGCATTGCAGCAGGGTGTTGTGGATTCTGCAGAAAATGACTATACCAACTTTATGTTAAAAGAGCATCACAAGACAGACAACGGTAAATTCGTATCTGAGACACATCACGATTACACCACACGTCTGTTACTGATGAACGGTTCTTTCTATGACGGACTGACTGACGAGCAGAAGGGCTGGATCGATGAGGCTTGTGTTGCAGCTACAGCAGAAGAGCGCGCAGTTACCTACAAGATGTTTGAGGAATCCAAACAGCAGGTTATCGCTGACGGCGCAACTGTAACAGAGAATGCAGATATCGATATCGATGCATTCAAAGCACTTGCAACTCCAATCCAGGATAAATTTGCAGAAGAAAACAACATGGCAGCAGAGTTAGAGATGATCCGTTCTGCAGCAAATTAATCTTAATGTTTAAGCTTAAATGAGACAGTCACCTGGGAGACTGGGTGGCTGTTTTTATCTTGAAGAAAGGAGAAAAACTATGAAGAAAGCAGTTGAAATGCTTCAGAAAATCCAGATTGCCGTAGGCGGCGGATTTCTGTTGATCTTCCTTGTAACAGTTGTTTATCAAATGTTTTCTCGTTATGTAGGTATCGTAGCTACCTGGACAGAAGATGTATCTATGTACTCTTTTATCTGGGCGGTATTTATGGGAGCAGGTGCCATGGTGTATGAGAAACGCCACTTTGCATTTACTTCTGTCAGTGATATGTTGAAAAATCCAAAGGCAAAGAGCGTGGTTGCATTGATTATCTCTATTATCATGCTGATTTTTTCTGTGCTGATGGCTTACTACGGTGTTTTGGTTGCAAAACAGTTCTGGAATTACACCTGGGTAAATATTCCCTCGATGAAGAGAGGACCCACCTGGCTCTGTCTTCCAATCTGCGGTGTGACTTCCGCCATTTATCTGGTGACACAGATTATCGAAGAGATTGGCAACATTACGAAAGGGGGAAATGATTAATGGGTGCATTGCTTGTTATTTTATTTGTGGTAATGGTAGCAATCGGCGTGCCGATTTCTTTTGCGCTGGGCGTTGTATCTTTTACAGGTATCTTTGCCATCCCTGCCATTCCAAACACGGTTGTGTTTACAAAGATGTTTAACGGCTTAAACAGTTTTACCCTGCTGGCTGTCCCCTTGTTTATCCTTGCGGCAAACCTGATGAATGAGGGTGAGATTACAGAAAAGCTGATTAGCTGCTGTAATGCCCTGGTGGGACGTTTCCGTGGGGGCTTGGCTTACGCAAACGTGCTGGTGTCCATGGTGTTTGCCGGAATTTCCGGTTCCTCACAGGCGGATACCGCAGGCGTGGGTAAAATTTTGATTCCCGCAATGGAGAAGGACGGGTACGACAAGGGAACCTCTGTAGGTGTCACGGCGGCATCCTCTACCCTGGGTTCCATTATCCCACCCAGTATCACCATGGTGGTATACGCCGGTATTGCAAATGTCAGCACCGGAGCCTTGTTTATGAGCGGCATGATTCCGGGAATTTTGCTTGGCCTTGCCATGATGGCTGTGATTAAGATGAACTCCGTGAAGAAGAATTTCCCCAAGGGGGAGGCTGTCGCATTGAAAGATGTGGCACGTCAGGTAGGCCAGTCCCTTCCGGCGCTTTTGACACCAATTATCTTAATCGGCGGTATCGTCAGCGGATTTTTCACTCCTACGGAGTCAGCGGCTGTGGCATGTATCTATGCTTTGCTTGTAGGTATCTTTTTCTACCGCACCATCAAGGTGAAAAACCTGCCAAGAATCCTGATTGAGACCATGAAACTTTCCTCTCTGTCCCTGTTTGCACTGGCTACTGCAAATGCGTTGGGCGAGCTTTTAAGCTACTACCAGTTGAACGTGTTTGTACAGCAGTTCTTTACCAATATGGCAGGCGGAAGATTAGTATTCCTTTTGGTTGTAGTAGTATTCTTTATGTTTGTTGGTACATTTATGGATGCGGTTCCGGCAATGATCCTGTTTGTGCCCATCATTCTGCCAAGTGCTACTGCTCTTGGAATCAGTCCGGTTATCCTTGGACTGATCATTATCGTTACATTGGCTCTGGGTCTGGTAACGCCGCCTTACGGGCTTTGTCTGTTGATCGCTTCGTCTATCAGCGGAATTACCATTGAGGACGCATTTAAGGGAGCGCTTCCCTATTTCCTGTCATCTTTGGTAGTATTGTTGCTTTTGGTACTGTTCCCGGATCTGTGGCTGGCAATTCCGTCTACGTTGTTCCCGGCAGTGTTCTAATGGCAGTATTGGAGTAATATTTTTTAGGAGAAGAGTTTTTACCGTATAAAATAGGGGTATTTTGTACGTGATTAGCCAGGTAGGACGGTGAAGAGCTGTCCTGCCTGGTTTTTTGTTTGAAATCATATATACTAAAATAATGAATAAATTTAACAAAAAAGTATTGTCAAACATGAATGAAATATGTATAATAAAGCATAATATATAAAACAAATGAGAGGGGTGTGGATATGGATTATAAGTTAAGGAAAAAGATAAACAGTTTAGCAGAAGATATTCTGGAAATTTATGAAATATCAACACCTATCACTGATATGGATAATGTAGTAAGCACATTAGGCGGTAGACTGCAGGCTTCATTTAGGGGAAAATGGTTAGGGTATCTGGAATGGTAAAGAGTATTGATTTATCAAAATATAAAGAAATTACCGGAAAAAATTTAGAGCAGGAGATATTGTCGGAAGTTTCAGCAAAACTGGAAACTCAGGACAGTGTTCTCCTGTTTTTTTCATACGATATTGTAAATTCATCTTTATATAAAACAATAAATTATTATGGATGGTCTATGGTGATAGATCATGTACTTTCAAAATTGCGGGAATACGTGAAAGCTCAAATTAACCGTGCAGAAGTCTGGAGAGTGCTTGGTGATGAGATAATTTTTATTGTAGAGATATGCGATATAGAATCTGTGTATGAATATGTGGAGGATATATATGAGATTTTAAATTATTTTTGTCAAAGTCTGGAAACAGGTTATTCTTTTGATGAAATAGAAGGATTTTCTGAGACAGTGATAGATTTGATGAAGCGGCAAGGTGTTATTTCATTACAGGCATGTGCATGGATTGCGGCGGTAACGGATAAGAATAATATAAAGGAAAGACGTAGAACACAGTATGTTGAAAACATTTTTGAGGTGATAGAAGAAAGTAAAAATAACAGATTTTATGAATTTATAGGTATGGATATTGATGCGGGTTTCCGTTTGTCGAAAAATACAAGGGAGAGAAGGCTTGCAGTAAGTTTTGAATTGGCTTATATATTGGCAAAACAAGATGAATTTAAAATGCGTCTATATTATCACAGATAAAAAACTGAAAGGTGTTTGGGGTGACTCTCCATATCCCATCATTTGGTATTATAATAAATCAAAACATAGTAATAGGGAATTAAAAGAGGATATTCCTTATGATGTTAGTGTGCAAGATGAAATATACGGAGAGCTTTTTGGAGAAAAAGTATTTGCGGAAAAGATGTATGATGTCCAAAAGAGAGCACTGGAAAAGGTATGTGCTGATAAAAAGTTAAATTACAAAATAGATATGATAGAAAAACTTATTATGGAAAGAAACACCCATAAGCAGTTTATCAATAATACAAAATTAGAACTTCATTGTGTGGCTGTGCGAAGGCCAGTGCCAATGCCGAATTGTCCAGGACAATAGAAGAGGAATATGCCAGAGATTTCGCAATTGATATACGTTTGGAAATGGACAAGATGAGAAAAGATGTGCAGCCCAAGCCATTAGCTGTTTATCAGATAGAGAAAAATAATGAATTGCATAAAGGGATTATTTTTCTGGCTCAGATTGTATCCGGAGATGTTGTGTTAAATAGGAAAAAACATTTTGATTACCGTATGATAAGCGAAAATGAAATTGAAATATTTAAAGATGAAGAGTGTGTTTCTGATTTCAAACAGACCTTAAAGATGGCATTTGAAATAATAAAGGAGAGGAAGAAGTAAGTGCAGGAGCAAAGAGATTTTTTGAATAAAAGTTTGGATAGTATGAATTATTGGCTTCAATTTGCAGAGACAAAAAATGCGGCAATGATAGCTTTTGTTGTGGCAATGTTGGCAGTTATCTATGGAGGCGAGGTGATAAATCATCTTGTTCTGAAAATAGTAATTACAATTATCTATGTGATTTCTTTATTGCTTTCGGTGATATCTTTTTATCCCAAATATAAGAAAGATGTCTGGGCTTGTGACGGTACATATGAAGTAAATGATAATCTTCTGTTTTGGAAGGATATTTCAAAATATTCGGTTAATGATTACTTGAAAGCTGTAAGTGGAAAATTATTTCAAGATGAAAATGAGAGATTTGACTTGTTCCAACGCATGTATGCAGAAGAGATGATTACCAACGCAAGGATAGCCAAGGCAAAGTATTTGCTATTTGAAGCGGCTACTAAATTTGTTGCCCTTGCAACAGTTTTATTGCCAGTATTTATCGTTATAGCAGAATATGTATAGTTATCTTAGCAGAGAATACAATTTTGATTAAGAGGATGTTTGGTAGGTATGAGAGAGAAACAAAGCCTGACAGAGGGAAGTGTGGGGAGAAATCTTTTGTGGTTTGCCCTTCCTTATCTCCTGTCTTGTTTTATGCAGACATTTTATGGTATGGCAGATCTGTTTGTGGTGGGACTTTACAATGATTCTACAACCACTACGGCAGTATCCATCGGAAGCCAGGTCATCCACATGCTTACGGTGGTCATTGCAGGGTTTGCCATGGGCGCTACGGTGCAGATTGGACGAAACGTGGGGGCAGGAGATAAAAAGGCGGCCGCCCGGGTGGTTGGAAACGGGATCCTGCTGTTTGCAGGTTTTTCAGTGGCGCTTACAGTGGTTCTCGTGGCACTGACAGAGCCGATTACACAGATTATGATGACGCCAAAGGAGGCGGCAGAGGAGACGGCAGCTTATCTTAGGATCTGTTTCGGGGGAATTCCTTTTATCACTGCCTACAATGTGATCAGCAGTATTTTCAGAGGTGCGGGGGATAGCAAACGCCCGATGTACTTTGTGGGAATTGCCTGTGGGGTAAATGTCCTTCTGGATTTTCTGTTTATCGGCAGTTTTCATTTAGGGGCAACGGGAGCGGCTCTTGGAACGATCTGTGGACAGGCAGTGAGCGTGATTGTGGCTCTCAGTGTTATGAGAAAATGTGAATTTGGATTTCAGGTGACAAAAGAGGATATTCTTTTTCAGAGAAAGACAGTTTTTGATATTTTGAAGGTGGGAACGCCTATTGCCTTGCAGGACGGGCTGATCCAGGTGGCATTTATCGTGATTACGGTGATTGCCAACAGCAGGGGATTGATTGTCTCTGCAAGTGTTGGAATTGTGGAAAAGATTATCAGCTTTATGTTTTTGGTTCCCTCAGCGTTCCTCTCTGCTATTTCCGCCATTACGGCTCAAAATATGGGGGCAGGGAAACCGAAACGGGCAAGGAAGACTTTAAAGTACGGGCTTTTGGTCACAATGGCATGGGGACTTTTCTGTAGTATTTACAGTCAGTTTCTGCCTCAGACTTTGGTTGGGTTTTTCACCAGAGATGCCATGGTGCTTGCGGCGGGGTGCCAGTATCTGCGGTCTTATTCCATGGATTGTTTTTTTGCGGGAATCCATTTTTGTTTCAGTGGATATTTTTGTGGAGATCAGAAGTCGGGGATTTCCTTTTTGCATAATATCGCTTCTATTCTGCTGATGCGGGTGCCGGGGGCGTATTTTGCCAGCGTGTATTTTCCTGATAGTCTGTATCCCATGGGGCTGGCGGCTCCGGCGGGGTCGCTGTTGTCTTCGGTGATCTGTGTGGGATTTTATTTGTATTATCGGAGGAGGGAGTGAGCTTAATATATAAAAACAGCCGAGAGGTATTCATATGGATCAGTTGCAGAATATTTATGTTTCTTTTTAAAGTATTTTGCTGTATGATAATAGAAGAGTAATTTATCACAGGAGGTATAATAATGGAATATACAATAAATTTTACATGGGATTCTGAAGCTGAGGTTTGGATTGCCACAAGTAATGATATTCCTGGTCTTGTATTAGAGTCTGGATCATTTGATGCTCTGCTGGAACGTACCCGATTTGCTGTACCAGAACTTTTAGAATTGAATGCCTCTGAAGCTCAGTCGTACTTTTTGACATTCAAATCAGAAAGGCATGAAAGGATAGCATTATAATGGCTGAATATGAGAAAAAGGTACGCCAAATCCTTTCACAGAATGGCTGTACTTTTCAGAGGCATGGAAAAGGAGATCATGATATATGGTACAGTCCACTTACCGGGCGTAATGTAACGGTGGATACAAAAATAAAATCAGGCATACTGCAAATGCTATTTTAAAACAAAGCGGTATTTCTTACAAATTTTGAGAAGACATATAGCAATTTTTGCAAAAAAAGAAGGAATATACGAAAAAGATTCATGTCTATGGAGATCGTAACAGCTACTCAAAAAAAGACCCCAACGTAGCCTTTATGCGGATGAAAGAAGATGCGATGGTGAATGGCCAGTTAAAACCTGCTCTGTGTCAAAGAAGGTCTGTTAAAGTGTACCTTGAATGTTGATAAATAGTAGTTTTTCATTAAGTTTCTTTTAAAATGGTATAAAGATACCGTCGCATCCATGACTTGTTTAACCATTAATGCGACGGCTCTGTTTTTGAGCGGTGACATATAGCTAAAGAAACTACATTGGTATAAATTTTATGCCAGAGTCCAATAGGGTTCTTCCCATCTACCATATGTATAAGACCATAACCTCTTATATCTTTTTCCATCGAGCGTCCTATATATATACCCTGTCTGGTTTCCATATAGCTCGATACCAGGAAAAGCGGTTTGCACAGAAGCATCTACAGAAACGTTTTGGGCAGATACAACTGTCGGAGAGACAAGTGTAAATACACACAATGTTAACAGGAACAATTTTCTTACTTTCATTATTTTATATCCTCCTTAATCTCAAGTGGTTTTAAATTGGTAGAAAAGCTATCAGTTATGCTTTCAACAGTGTCAATATATTGACCTGAGATATCATATACTTCATACCCGTTTTCAGTTTTGACATAATAGCAAGGATCTCCACCCTCTAATATCATCGCACCAGTATCAATGTCATCTAATGTAGGTTCAACATAAGGCTGGACAACAAATCCATAAGATAATACGAAAACACCTAAAATCAATAGAATTGTCAAAAAAGAAATCTTTTCCTTACTCTGATAGCCATTATTCAATATCATTTCAAATCGTTGTTGAATTTTTTCGTCATCATCATCCTCTACAAGACCGCATCCGCAGGAAACAGTATGCTTTTCCTTCTTCATAATTTCCATAACTTTTAGAATTCCTTGCAGATACTCATTTAATTGTCTTTTGTCTAATCTGGAACATACCATTTTATCTGAATGCATTTCTAAAGCATGTGTAACTTCCGCTGACAAGGTACGAAATATGGGATTCCACCAGAAACAGGCTTGGATAATTTCTGTAATAAGTTTTATCACATGGTGCTTTAATTTGTAATGCGAAACTTCGTGTATAAAAATACCAAGCAGCTGGTCATCGTTTAACTCTATCTTCGGCATAATGATCACAGGATGGACAAAACCGATAATTGCAGGAGACCGGAAACTTTTATGTATTTTGATCTTAATCTCTTTTAAGTTTCCCGCACGTGCTTTATCGAGAATTTCATACAAGCGCATGTCATTTGATTCAGGAAGCAGATCCACTGTATGCCGAAAATGTAAGTACTCTCTTGCCTGTTTTATGAGAATAACTCCAGTTCCAATTGCCCATATACCAAGAATAATGTGAAATAGTGTGATATCAATTTCCACAACACTATAAAATGGTGTGTACAGGAAACGTTGAACTGGTGGCAAAAGCTTCTTTGATAGAATTATGGTGGTGAAGGGAAGTTCCAGTGGAAAAATCACCCTCAATATGCAAAACATCAGCAGAAGCAACAATGGGTAAATGGAAAAGTATTTCCAGCTTGTCATTTGTTTCCTTAGAGAGGAAATGATTTTTACAAAAATGCTGACCCAGAATACGGTCATAGCTAAAGTAAAAACCGTAAATTCCATTTTCTCTTAATTCTCCTTGTTCTCATACTCATCTAAAAGAGCATGTAAAGCTTCAATCACTTCATCCTTTCCCGTATTAGTGTTCCCTAAAAGGGATGACATCAGGGAAAAACAACTTGCTTTTCCGTTTTGATAGTACCGCTCAAACTGCATTGTCGCATAGTCGTCTGCCGATAGCAGAGGTCGGAAGAGCCTGCCGTAGGATTTGCCCAATTTTGTGATGGCATCTACTTTGATGGCGCCTTTTTCTTCCAGGCCGCGAAGAATGCTCTGAATAGATGATGCCGGCCAGGTCCGATCGGGAATTCTCTCTGCAATTTCGGAAGCGCTCAGGGCATCGTCTGTGTCCCATAGAACTTTCATGGCCAGTTCTTCTTTTGGTGCAAGGTAAAAATAGTTACGTTTTTTTCTTGGCATGTGTTTGGTTACCTTTCAGGTTTATAGTGTAAATATCATGGTTGTATTATATATGGTATTTTTGTATATGTCAATCTTAAAAGATGAAAACAAATACAATGGAAAAGGATTTCAAAAAGGAAAAGTGTTGTTGAAATTCCTTGTTTCCCATGTTATATGGGCATAAGAAAAGCAGGTGTTAATTTTGAACAATAGTTTAGTAAAGCTGAAGAATGAGGAAGAGGATTTAAAGTTACTGGCAGGGTTTACCCTTTTGGATGATGATTTTATGACAATTGTATTTGATCGGAATATAGAGGCGACAAAGCTTGTTTTAACTATTATTTTTGGCAGAGATGATATGAAAGTTATAGAAGTAATTGCACAAAGGGAGTATAAAAGCCCCATCACAGATGGTCGGTCTATAAGACTGGATATTTATGCCGAAGATTCTGAGGGAAAAGTATATGATATAGAGGTGCAGAACAAGGATGCCAATGTATCATGTGGAGAGGACTGTGCAGGAATCAGGAAGATTATTTGGAGATGGTTCGCATATTATATATGTTAATGGAAGTTATTCTCCCTATTTCATCTCTGGAATATTGCTACTCCCTAATTTCTCCAAAACAGAGAGTAATTCTCCAATACGGAGAGTGCTTATCGTGGTATACTATTGTATATTGAATTTCAGGGAGGCGTACATGATAAACCAAATAAAAATAGGCCAGTTTATTGCAGAGAGCCGTAAAAATCTGAATCTTACCCAAAAGCAGCTGGCGGAGGAAATTGGAGTGACAGATAAAACCATCTCAAAGTGGGAGACGGGGAACCGCCTGCCGGATGCGGCGCTTTTGATGGATCTGTGCAGGATATTGCAGGTGGATGTCAATGAGCTTTTAAAAGGGGAGAGAGTGAACCCCGAAAACTATGATCAAAATGCAAAGGATACCCTGGTGGACTTGGTGGGAGAGATAAATGTGATAAAACAGGAAAAGCGGGGGCAGTATGTGGGCACGGTCCTTGGTGTTGCATCCATCGTTTGCGCAATGGTTATGGTCAAGTCCTTAGGAACAGCCGGATTGTTTCATTTTTTTGACATCTACACATTACTTTTTCTGATGGGGCTCATATGTTTGATCCTAACTGTCACAGGATGTTTCCACGATTTCATCAGTGTGTGGAAAGTTTGTATCCTGCGTAAGCGGATTTCGGAGAGGGAAATGAAAGCGGCAGTGCAGACAGTTTCTTTCGCTTGTCAGGTGACTTTGATCGTAGGAGTGATCATTTCCACTGCAGGAATTGTCTCTGTCGTGGGACATATAGGGACAGCAGAAATTCTTGGCCCGCCCATGGCACAGACAGTACTCTCTGTGCTATACACTGCCTTGTTGGAGCTTATCCATGCAGTTGTCCTTTTTAGATTAAAAAAGGAAACGTGCCACACAGCACATTGGTAATGCAATAGACTTTGCACTTGGGTTATGATATACTTATATTGTAGCAGTATAAATCACAATAAAGAAAGCAGGTGATTACATGACTGAAAAAGAAATGCTGAAAATGACAGTAGAAGAATTTTCCAGACTGCAAGATTATATGGTAGAATGTGATAAGGAATCTAATGCATATAAGAGAATGAAAAGAAGGTATATTGAATTAAAAGTTATTCTGACAGCTTCAGGTATTAATCTGACAGAACTTGATTATATCAAAGAATAATGTCTTCGCAGGTTAAATAGTGATCACATAAGATTGGGTGTAAAGTTTAATGAATGATTAAGGCTTTACACCCTTTTACTTTTTAAAATATTCCCCATTTCATCTCTGGAATTCTGCCATGTTCCAATTTCTCCAAAATAGAGAGCAATTCGCCAATATGGAGGGTGCTTATCATGGTATACGATTGTATATTGAATTTAGAGGTCATACATGGCTTGTCTATGTAATATTCCTCTTTCAATTAAAAAGGAGGAGCGCTTATGGCAAATGTCTTAAAGAAAATTCCCCTTCGGAAAGCCATCCGGGAAAAGGGGAAGAGCATCTGCGTCACAGCGGCGGTATTTTTCACAACCGTTTTGTTTGTCACCGTTTTTTCCACCCTGTTTTTTATTTTGGATGCGGGGGAGGAGATGATGCGGGCATCGTCGCCTATGCTGATGGATGCGTCACTGTCCGTAACAGAGGAGGAGTATGAGAGGATAAGTCAAAACCACCGGGTATCTGAGTCTGGCGTTGGAATCAGGCTTGGGATTATGCGGGAGCCTTCCGGCGCAGGGGGAATCCAGCTTTATCATTTTGAAGAAAAGATGACCCGGTGGATGAGATATTATCCCACAGAGGGGCGTATGCCGGAAAGGGGCAGGGAGATTGTTTTGTCTGACCAGTATCTCAGGGAGCGGGGTATTCCATACAGGGAAAACCAGACGGTAGATTTAACCTATTATATAGAAGACAAAGAATATACCGACACCTTTATCCTGGTGGGGAAATATGATATGGCTTTACAGCCCCTGCATGTGGTGTTGACGTCGGAGGACTTTTACCGGGAAGTCTGTGAAAAATTGGAAGAACGGGGGATAAAGCCAGAGGAATCCATTCACCGGATGGCGGGCCTTATGTTCACATCCCGCAGAAATGTGAGGAAGCAGGCTTCCCTGCTGATGGCGGAGGAAGGGCTGGATTTAGAGGAGGGGGAGATTGTTTTAAACGATGTGTCCCTTCTTGACAGTATGGGGCCGGAGGCCTGGGGGGTTGTCTTTTGTTTGGTTTTGGTTGTGATGATTATTGGACATCTTTTTATCTCAACTATTTTCCAGATCTCCATATCCAGGGATGCAAGGTTTTACGGGAAGCTTGCCACCAACGGAGTGACAAAGCGGGAGATAAAAAAGATGATCCACCGGGAAAACAATATGCTTTTCCTAATCTCCGCCATTCCGGCACTGCTTTTTGGCTATATTTTTTCTGCCGCTATACTGCCCGGTATTTTAAGCGGTTTTACTACAATACAGGTAAAGAGGAGCGGCAATTTGATGATCTTCGTTTTGTCTCTGTTCTTTTCCTACGGAACGGTGAAAGTCAGTGAGCGAAAGCCTGTGAAACTGGCAAAAAACAGTTCTCCCATTGAGATGAAAAAATATATGGGAAAGTTTCGGCGGGTGAAGCGGGTGGACAATGGAGACTGCCTGAAAAAGTTTGTGGTGCGGCATTTTATGGGGGACAAGAAAAAAGTGCTGAAGGTCTGTATTTCCATTGCCCTTTCTATTTTTATCGCTAATGCCTTTTTTGCTGTGGCGGCAGGATTTGATGAAGAGGAATATGTGAAAGAGGATTTAGACGCAGATTTTATCCTGGCGAAAAAGTCCATCCTTACAAGTCCGGGGGTAAACACAGTCTCCTATCCCCGAACAGGGTCGGAGGAGATTGCAAGGTACAAAGATCTTCCCGGCATAAAGGAGGCAGGGGGAGGAACGGTGTCTCTGGTATGTCTTTTGCCATCCCAGGAGGTGTGGGATGCCTTTGTAAAGATTGCGGGGAATAGCTGCGACACCCCCGGGGAGATGTATACGCAGGCTTATGGGCTTGACGATATGATGCTGAAAAAATTGGAGCCCATAGAAGGTGAAATTGACCTGGAGTTATTTCATACAGGGGAGTATGTGCTGTTAGATCCCATTATGAGTGATAATAACCCGGACAATGCGGCCTGTTATAAACCTGGGGACAAGGTGACGATTCCCTTTTTAAGCGGGGATGAGGGAACCTATACAGTGATGGCGGTGGTGGAAAATCTGCCAGCTTCCCTGGATTTTCCTGGCAGGTATTATGCCAGCAATCTGTATCTTCCCATGAAGGAGTGGCAGAAAAAGGAGAAACGAAAGGATTACTATATGTATGTCTTTGATGTGGAAGAGGAATTTCATCAGGTGTGGGAGGAAACTTTAGCGGAGGGTACAAAAGGCAGTCTGCTTGATTACAAATCCGAGGAGACATTGGCGGAAGAGGCAAAGGTCTATGTCAGAGGATTAAAGATGGCGGGGGTTGTGTTAAGCATGATTTTATTGTCCATGGGCATTTTAAATTTTATTAACTGTACGGCAGGAGAAATTTACACCAGGCGAAAAGAATTTGCCATTTTCCAGAGCATGGGGATGGAGAAGCTTGAGATGAAAAAGAGCCTGGCAAAAGAGGGGATGTTGTATATTCTGGGGGGATACATACCAGGGGTTTTGTTTACCGTTCCCGGGGTTTATTTCCTTTTGGAAAAAGTTTTGCTGATGCCTTACATAAAATATCATATTTATCCGTCGGTTTATCTCCTGTTTGCATTGTTGGGAGGCGCCGCAGCGGTTTTGGCGCCCTGGATTTCCTATGAGAGAATGAACAGGAGAGAAAACTTTTTGGAGAGGATACGTTCTTGAGGAGGAAGACAAATGGAAAAAGAAGTTGTAGTTGACGTAAAAAATGTGAGCAAAATTTATGACAGCCAGTCCGGCAAAATCCAAGTCTTAGATAATGTAAATGTCAGTATAAAAAAGGGTGAATTCGTGGGGATCGTGGGAGATTCCGGCAGCGGCAAGACCACGCTTTTAAATCTGATTGGAGGGATGGACTCTGTCAGCGAAGGGGAGATTACCGTTGCCGGGGATGTGATTTCTGATTTTAATGAGAAGCAGAGGACATTGTACCGGCGTAACCGGGTGGGATTTATTTTCCAGGATTACAATTTGATCAATGAACTCACAGTGTACGAAAACATTATCCTGCCTTTTCAGTTAAAAAAGAAAGAGGTTAATGAGGGGTATATTGACAAATTTTTGGGTGTGCTGGGGCTTGGTGAGAAGAAAAATGCCTTTCCCATGCAGTTATCCGGCGGGGAACAGCAGAGGGCTGCCATTTTAAGGTCGCTGCTTTGCGAACCGGATATCATTTTGGCAGATGAACCCACAGGAAATTTAGACAGTAAGAATACGCAGGCGGTGGTGAAATTTTTGCAGCACTTTTCTTCTCAGATGGGCAAAACGATTTTGTTTGTTACCCATAATATAGAATTGACGAAATATTGCAGCCGTGTGATTGTGGTGAAGGATGGGAAGGTCATGTGACAATATTGCTTTTTTCAGTATTTTTGGATATTATAATACTATATGAGATGATATCCTACTGGAATCGGAAAGGCAGGTCAGTGATGGGAATATATTTAAATCCGGAACCCGATAAATTTATAGAGGCAATTAATTCTCCCATATATGTGGACAAATCTGAGCTGATCAGTTATACCAATTCCGTGTTGCGGACAAAGCAAAAATATATCTGTGTCAGCCGACCCAGACGGTTTGGCAAATCTATGGCGGCGGATATGTTGGCCGCCTATTACAGCAGAGGAGATTCAGGGAAGCTGTTTACGGGGCTTAAGATTACAGAGGATGAAAGCTATGCCAAGCATCTTAATCGGTATGATACTATTTTTTTAAATATGCAGGAATTTCTCAGCCGGACAGACAGTATGGAATCTATGCTGATATTATTAAAAAAATCTGTCCTGCGGGATTTAGCGCTTAATTATCCGGATGTAGATTATTTTGATAAAACCGACCTGATTGCCAGTATGCAGGATATTTATCAGGCTGCAAAGATTCCGTTTGTTCTGATTATTGATGAATGGGACTGCATTTTCCGGGAATATCAGGATGATACCTGTGCCCAGAAAACATATTTGGATTTTTTGCGGGATTTATTAAAGGATAAAGGATACATTTATCTTGCTTATATGACGGGTATTCTTCCCATTAAAAAATACGGAACACATTCTGCGCTGAATATGTTTTCGGAATTTTCTATGACAAATCCCAGGCAATTGGCCAGGTTTGTAGGATTCACCCAGGAGGAAGTTCAAAATCTGGCAGAGGAATACCACAGAAGTATGTCAGATTTGAAAGAGTGGTATAACGGCTATCGATTTGAAGAAACAGGCGCAATATACAGCCCGAAATCAGTGGTTGAGGCAGTATTGTCCGGCGTCTGTGATGTTTATTGGAATAAGACAGAGACTTTTGAAGCCCTCAGGAATTATATTGATATGAACTTTGAGGGTTTGAAGGATAATGTTTTAAGTATGCTGGCGGGGGAGACTGTTTCTGTAAATACAGAACGTTTTTCCAATGATATGATAACGTTTGCCGGCAAGGACGATGTTTTGACGCTTTTGATCCATCTGGGATATCTGGGATATGATTTCAGGGAGCAGAGTGTGTTTATCCCCAACAGTGAAATTCGCCGGGAATTTGTAAACGCCATTTCTGCTTCTGATTGGGGAGAAGTTTCCAAAGCATTAAAATTTTCTGCCGATACGCTCCGGGCAGTGTGGGAAAAAAGGGCATCCCAGGTTGCTAAGGCTATGGAGCAGGCGCATTTTGAAACATCCCATATTCAATACAATGATGAAAATGCATTGAGCTATACGATTTCCCTTGCCCTGTATGCCGCCAGAAATTTTTATACCCTGCACAGGGAGTTTCCTAGCGGAAAAGGAATTGCGGATATTGTGTTCCTTCCCAGAAAAAATCATATGGATAAACCAGCTCTTTTGGTGGAGTTGAAATGGAATAAAAGTGCGGAAGGAGCAATCGCACAGATAAAACAAAAAAAATATTGTGACAGTTTAAGAGATTATCATGGCAATCTCCTTCTGGTTGGTGTGAATTACGATGTAAAGACAAAAGAGCATGAATGTATTATTGAAGATGTGTCGTTTTTGGCTTAAAAAGCCAGCGCACGTCAAAATTGACAAGATGCAACCGCAAATTGGCAGACAAAATGTGTCAGCAATCCTATAATTACAGACAAAACATTTGGAGGTGATTATATGAGAAAGCTGGCATTTTTTTTGCAGTTTTACAGAAATCAGAAAATGAAGTTTCTGATCCTGGTCTGTATCTTTGCTTTTGCCGGGGCAATCCTTTCCTGTTCCTTATTGGTGCGAAGCAACAACAAAGCATACGCCAGGGCACAGGCACAGGCTTGGGTGCAGGATGATCATGCGGCTTTGTCACCGTTTGGTGATGATTTGGAGAAAGAACTTGACAGGGACTTATCCGTGTTCACTCTAATGGGAAGGGTGATGACCGTTTTTGTCGTTGCAAGTATCCTCATCGTGGCATGGGGGTGCACCAGTATTTTGATGTTTCAAAACAATGCCATGCAAAAGTCCCATGCTATGCTAAAGATCTTTGGCATGGGAAAGAGGGATATTTTTATACGGGCGCTGACAGAGGGGATTTCCTTCGGCCTGTTGGGCAGCATTTTGGGGGATTTGGGAGGATACTTTCTGTTTTCCCATCTCTCCAGGAAGCTTTGCAATATCGATGCGTTCGTTCCGATGTTTTCCTTTGAGATGCTGAAAATCCTTTTTCTGGTGGTGTGCATCCTTACCGTGATCGCTTTTTTTGGAAGCCTGATCTCAGGGCTGTCTATTTATGAAATGCCCATTGTCTATCTGCTTTATGGGAGGAACGGGGAGAAGGAGAAGCAGACAAACCGGATCTATGGGGTTTTAGAGTTTGCCATACTGTATGTATTGATTTCCTTTTTGTTCTGGAAAAGTCGGAAAGAAATCAATGTGGTGCTTGTCATCTGCGGCGTGATACTCCTTTTACTTCTTGGGATTTTTACGCTTTTTTTTCATGAGCAGGGTAAGAAGCGGAACCATGGAATCAAAGTTCTGGAGAAAATCTCCGGCATCAGCTACCGTTTTTTGTGCAGCAGGCATAAGAGAGATGCCATGCTGGCGGCTACGGTATCGGTGGGAGCGATTCTTATCTGTGTGACGGCAAATTTTATCTTTGATTTTCGGGTGTCTCTTCGGGATGCTTTTAGCAAGAATGAAGGGTACACTACGGTGGTGGAGGTTCCCGGCCTTATGGAGCAGGGAAGGGTGCAGGAAATTTTGGATCAGAACGGATACCGGTATACGAAAGGGTATACAAAAATCATTAAATATAGGGATATCGGCGTGGCTCATGACGAGGACAAAGATGACTACGACAGTTTTTTTGCACTGGTGATCGATGGGCAGACGGCGGACATAGAAACCTTTCAAGTGCCGGAGGGATGTTTTGCTTCGGAGAACTATTTTTCCTATCGCTGCAATTTGGAACTGAGGGAAGAGAGCGATATTTTTGGCAAGGAGTTGAAATTTTATAAGAGAACTCATCAGGGCGGCGGGATGGTGAGCATATTCCCTTACAATTTTATCATAAACAAAAGCGATTTTGGATGGGAGATGGATGATACCTGGGATACAGTATACATACTGAATGTCGACAGGGAATCCGAAGTGCAGCTGGAAAATCTCACGGCAGGAGAGAGGTGCATGATGATTACCACAACGGAGGAAGTGAACCAACTGGTGAGGCTTCTGTCGGATTATCTGAGCATTGTGGCTGTGATAGGGGTTATGATTGTTCTTGTGACGGGGACATTTTTCTACTCCATGGTGCGAAGCGATCTTTTGTCAAGGTCAAAAGAGATGTTTTTGTACCGTGTGTACGGGGCATCCAGAAGAAAGGCATTCTGGGTGATATTTCTGGAATACCTGATGATTGCCTGGATAGCATCGGCCTGTGTGATTGCGGCATCCATGCTGGTCGGAGGCTTTGTTTACGGTATTTTATTGGGAACTTACTATCCCCTGACCATGCCGGTGATAGCGGTTACGGTCGTGGCGGTGACGCTGTTTGTATTGGGGTGCTGTTACATAGCCCAGTGGATGAATTTCAGGGGCGGAAAAATGGAAATGATTCGAGATGAGTAGAAAGAAGGTAAATGATTATGATCAGAGCAGAGCATATTTCAAAAAGTATTCAGGCAGGAGATAAGACGGAGTATATTTTAAATGACATTTCTTTTGAGCTGCAAAAGAGCACGATCACAGCTATTGTGGGAAAAAGCGGATGCGGAAAAAGCACTTTGCTGTCTATTTTAAGCGGGATTGACAAGCCCACAGCGGGGAAGGTTTATCTGGACAAAAAAGATTATTATTCCCTGGAGAGAAAAGAGCAGGAAAAATTCCGAAATGAAAATATCGGGATTTTGTTTCAGAACTATCATCTAATCCCAGAGCTGACCTGCGAGGAAAATATCAGGATGCCGCTGGTGTTTTCTGACAAAAAACTGGAGAGCGGCAGAGTGAAAAAGATGATCAACAGCGTGGGACTTCAAAAGAAACGGAGGCTGTATCCCAAGCAGATGTCCGGCGGGGAGCAGCAGAGGACGGCGATTGTCCGGGCATTGATCAATAAGCCCTCGATCTTGTATGCGGATGAGCCTACCGGGGCATTGGATTCAGACACAGGGAACAGTGTGATTAAATTCCTGGTAAAGTGCGCCCATGAGCAGGGGCTGACGGTCTTGCTTGTCACGCATGATATGGGGATTGCAGATCAGTGTGATGCGGTCATTCGGATGGAGAACGGAAGAATTGTGCCGGAATAGATATTTTTGCATACCTTAAAGTAAATGAAAAAGAAAATGTAGGTAGTATGAGAGATTGCCAATATCGGTTAAATCCGGAAACAGAGAAATACTTAGAGAAGTATCGTCACATTTTATATGAGATGATAAAAGGCATGGATGAGGCAAGGCTAAAAGACAGCATTTCCTATAATTTTATTGTGCAGATGATCCCCCATCATCTGGCAGCCATTGAGATGTCTGAAAATCTTTTAGCCTACTGCTCCCTGCCAGCATTGAAAGAGATTGCAGAGGGAATTATTATTGAGCAGACAAAAGGCATAGGGGATATGCTTGAAATTGAAGAGGAGTGTGAGATGTGCCGAAGTACTCCCTGCCAGCTAAACAGGTTTCAGGGAAGGATAAACCAGATCAGGCAGATGATGTTTTTCCAGATGCGTCACGCCTATGGGGATAATAATATATCCTGCAATTTTATGCGGGAAATGATACCGCATCACATGGGGGCAGTGCGCATGTCGAAAACTGCGCTGGAATTTCAAATCTGCCCGGAGCTTGTTCCAATTTTGCAATCCATTATTACTTCCCAGGAGCATGGGATTATGCAGATGCGGGAGTTGATGCGGAAATAAAAGATTGCTCCTTGACCTGCCTGCCGCTTTTGCCTTATGATAGGGTTTATAAAGAATGATCAGAGAAAAGGAGATTTTATGGGTATCAGGCATGTGGCAAGTTATGCAGAAGACTGCTGGCGGGAAGAAGCGGTAAATATCGGAAACAAAACAGGAGATAATATAGGGCTTACAGGTGTGAAGAAGCAGGAAATACTGGGGTTTGGAGGCTGTTTCAACGAATTGGGATGGGAGGCGCTTCAACTTCTTCCGGAGGAGATCAGAAATTTCCTTCCTGTAAGTGGAATGGAGAAGATATGAGAGTGTTTATCAGAGACTATCCGGAACTGCATTACATGCAGACGGAAAGTGAGTGTGGGGACGGAAAAAATACATGGGAGCACATGGAGTACATTTTCAATCAGATGTGGTTTTATTTTCGGCATGGAGCAGAGCGATATACCTATTGGAATATGGTGCTTTTGGAAGGTGGAATTTCCACGTGGGGATGGACACAGAATTCTCTTTGTATGGTAAATCCTGAAACGGGGGAATTAACGCTTCAGCCGGAGTTTTATCTGATGAAGCATTTTTCTCACTTTGTAAAAAAGGGAGCCAAGCTGCTTGAAACCAGGGGGCATTGGACCAGCAATACCATAGCTTTTGAAAATCCGGATGGTTCCATTGTTCTTGTCGTTGGAAACTGTGTGAACAGGGACAGAGAGTTTTGCTTTGTGCATGAGGAAAAAGCGTTTTCGGCAGAAATCAAGGCGCACAGTGTTCATACCTTTGTAATCGATTAAGGCCGGGGAGAGAAAGCAATGGATATGGAATACCAGGAAGGGTACAGGATAAAGCAGCTTAGCTGGGAGGAAATACGGCGTTTATATGATGCAAATATGCAGCAGGATTTTCCCATTCAGGAGATAAAATCTTTTGACATGATTGAAGACTTACACCGGAGAGGATTAAATAAATCATACGGTCTTTGGAAGGGAAATGAGACAGAATTATCTGCATATGCCATTTTTGAAAGGGCATATCAGGGAAATGTCTGGCTTTTAGATTACTTTGCAGTTGACAGGAAAAAAAGAGGGACTGGCCTTGGTTCGATTTTTCTGGACCAGATGGTGGCTGTATTAAAAGAGACGGCAGTGGATGCGGTATTTTTGGAAATAGAGAGGATCGAAAAAGCTGAGGATGAGAAACAGCGGCTGGTTCGGGAGCGAAGAAAAAACTTTTATCTGAAAAACGGGCTAATAGAGACAAAAGTTTTTACTGTGGCAGATGGGGGGATGGATTATGAGATTCTCTGTCTCCCGGTACAAAAAAAGATTGTGGGACAAGCTGCAGGGGAAAAGATGAGGCAGATTTATGAGACATTTTTTGAGAAAGGTTCTTATGAGATTTATATAGAGAATTAATGTGTATTTCTGTATGGGGATGTTTCCGCAGGGCAAAGAGGAAAGAGCATGGAAAGGTTGATTTTTTTGGAGGATAGTTTTGAATCGGGAAAAACGCCGGAAGAGATTTGGGATTTGCTAAATTCTGTAACTGCGCCGTCAAAACAGGGATTCTATACTCGAGGAGACAGCGAATTTATTGGAAAAGTCAATGTGTCAGAGTTTAATATTATCAGAAATATAGTTTACCACAATTCCTTCCAAAACTGTGTTTTCTAATGCAGAATCTATATAAAAACCATGCTGTTTCATTTCGGTTAATAAAGGTTGAACTTGTTCTATGATACCTTGTTTCTTTGGCCGAATTCCACACATGTCCCCCAGCAGTGCTTACAGCACGGGTGACAGAATGGGTAATGGCATAGGAAAAAGTGGAGGCAAAGTGATTGTTTTCTCCTTTTTTGTAGAAAAGAGGATGCTCTATGCCAATCATATCCGTGTGATTGACAGAATTTGTCCCGTAAGTCTGTTTTATATTTTCCTTTCATGCTTTAGCGGGTACCTACCAGTCTCGGCAGATCTCTGATGATTTCCACCATAAACCAGTCGGGAAGGCTCTCTGCCTCGTCGGAGGCCACTGTCATCTGGGCGATTATGTCGTCAAGCATATGTGAGTTACTGATATTTTTTGTGTATGCCAGGACCTGGGGGTGGAAAAGGGTTCTTCCGTCTTCGGGGGTTCCGAAAAAAGGTGGTCAGGCCGCTGTGAGATATAGTCAGTCACCCAGGGGTGCAGATCTGCATTTTGTGCCTATTTGATCCACTGCCTTGCATCTGCTTTCATCTGGTCATGAAACATGCGGTTGATCAGGGCGGAGGACATAGTTTTTACAATGGCGCTGTCCCCTGCCCGATTTCTGGCACCCACCACTATACTGCCCTCCGGCAGATAATATTCCCCAATCCTTCTCTCATGGATCAGGCTGTAAAATGCTTTCTGGACTTCCTGGGAGCATGCGTTTAATTCGTCTAAAAACAGAACATATGGCTCTTTTCTGGCTATCATTTTTGGTGGGAGAAATTCAGAAGTTTCCCCTTTGATCTGGGGGATTCCAATGATATCCTCCGGGGCGAGCTGGCTTCCTAAAAGGGACACACAGGGAAGACCTACTTCTTCTGCAAATTTTTCCACCTTACCTTTCGACTGGCACGCACCTGGTTTCGCATGCACAAGCCGTATCCCCAGCTTTG